>NZ_JBWBBW010000002.1:5620000-9035473 GCF_056106265.1 Nonomuraea sp. IBHARD001 | reverse complement strand
GGTTCGGCTCCCCCTCCTTCCTCTTCGCGGCCCCCCGCGATCGTTATCCACACCGGACGGTGCCGATCGGCTGCCGCGTACGGCAGGAAAGCTCGTTGTCCACAGCGTGGCAGCTGTGCGGTCTCCCCAGGTTGTCCACGGGAAATCCACAACTCATCCACAGGTTGTGCACAGCGGTGTTCGCGAACATCCACCTGGTGGAGGGGCGGGGCCGAAGGGCCGACCGTATCTCTGTGCACAGCTGTGTTCAAGACGTTGTCCACAGCCTAGTGGCAGCTGCGTACACATACTGTGGATGCCCGATCGTCGGTGGATAACCCACTTGTGGAAAAGTGGATAACCGGTTCGGCAGGTAGCTTCGGTTTGACCTGGAGCATGCTTGGCCCGTAACGTACGACGGTCGGCTTGTCGCGTGACGGCTATTTCGCATGCCCTCACGTATCCTGATGAGTCAGCCCTACGTGTTACAGCGTTCTTGCAGGTGGCAAGGGCGCACCATGAAGCCTGGAGTCCACTCGTGAGCAAGCGTACTTTCCAGCCGAACAACCGCCGTCGCGCGAAGACCCACGGCTTCCGGCTGCGCATGCGCACGCGGGCCGGCCGCGCGATTCTGGCCGCCCGTCGTCGCAAGGGCCGCGAGAAGCTGTCGGCCTGACCTATCGACTGATCGCTCCGTCGCCCGCCGGTCCCGACCGGCGGGCGATAGGCGTCTCTACAAGGTCCTGACGTGCTCTCTAGCGAGTCCCGCATGCGGCGGGGCGAGGAGTTCTCCGCGGCGGTCAAGAAGGGCCACCGCGCGGGACGTCCGGCCCTCGTCGCGCACCTGCGCCTGCGCCCGGATGTCGACGAACTACCTTTGGTGGGATTTGTCGTAAGTCGGGCCGTGGGGGGTGCCGTGGTGCGCAACCGGGTGAAACGTCGCCTCCGACACCTGATCCGCGACCGTCTTCATCGCCTCCCAAGAGGTAGCCTGCTTGTGGTACGCGCCAACCCATCGGCCGCGTCCGCGCGAAGCGAGCACCTTGCCGCCGATCTCGATATCGCGCTTGATCGTCTGTCGAGGCGGCAGGTCCCCATGGATGGACGTAGATGACGGAGCAGCCGCAAGGGCCGCCTCCTGGACCCGCTGCCCGGGTCCTGATGGCCCCGATCCGGTTCTATCGGGCCTTCATCAGCCCGATGCTGGGTCCGCGCTGCCGTTTTTACCCGTCGTGTAGTGCATATGGTCTCGAGGCGATAGCCGTACACGGTGCATTGCGGGGCATATGGCTGACAATTCGGCGCATCGGGCGTTGCCATCCGTTCCATCCCGGAGGCATCGACCCCGTGCCCCCACGCCCGGTCCGGTCCCACTCGGGCCCATCTCACGACATGCAAGGGAGCTAGCTCGGTGGAGCTGTCCTGGCTGAACTGGCTTTATACGGCCGTTGCTCAAGTCATCACCTGGGTTCACCAGGGCTACAGCACTTTCCTCAACCCGGACAGCGGGCTGACGTGGGCGCTGACCATCATCACGATCACTGTGCTGATGCGAATCCTGATCTTCCCGCTGTTCCTCAAGCAGATGCGCTCCTCCAAGAAGATGCAGGAGCTCGCGCCCAAGGTTCAGGAACTGCGCAAGCGGTATAAGAACGACAAGCAGCGCATGAACCAGGAGGTCATGGCGCTGTACCAGGGGCAGGGTGCGAACCCGCTCGGCGGATGTCTGCCGGTGCTGGCGCAGTTCCCGATCTTCATCTCGATGTTCACCGTGCTCAACGCCATGGCACACGGTGAGACCAAGTTCGGGATGACCAAGGAGCTCGTCGACAGCGCCCGTTCGGCGCACATCCTCGGTGCGCCGCTTCCCGCCAGCTTCTGGATGTCCGGCGAGCAGATCGAGGCGTTCGACGCCGGCGTCATCCAGACGAAGATCGTGCTGGCCATCTTCGTCGCGGTCAGCTCGCTGACGACCTTCCTGACCGTCCGGCAGAGCGTCACCCGCTCGATGGCGCAGATGCCGGACAACCCGATGGCGCAGCAGCAGAAGATCCTGATGTACATCTCGCCGCTGTTCGCGATCTTCAGCTTGAACTTCCCGCTCGGCCTGATCCTCTACTGGGTCACCACCAACCTGTGGACGCTCGGCCAGCAGCACTGGTTCTACAGCAGGCACCCGATGCCGGAGTTCGACGCCAAGGGCAATGTCATCCCGGCCACGCCGAAGCCCGGCCTGCTCGGCAAACTCCGGAAGAGCGAGCCCGCCGTCGAGGAGGCCCCGCCCGCCGCGCCCGAGCCCAAGGTCATCAGGCAGCAGCCGCAGCGCCAGACCCGCAGCAAGCGCACCGGCAGCAAGAAGTCGTAAGAGTACGTGCTCACCTTCGGGTGCCATGTCGTGTCACCGTCGGAGTCCGCTCCGTACCGCCTCTCCTCGCCTCCAGCAGGGGCATCCGGGCAGGCGGATGTAACGACGCAGGCGGATGTAACGACAAGGCACCCGAACAGCGTTAGTTGTGACAACCAGCACAGCGTTAGTCGTAACAACCGGCACCCGCACGGGGGAGACGACGGAGGGGCGACACCGGCATCCCGGGGGGACCAGGGAAGCAGGATCGCAGGTCCGAAGCCTCTCCAGCGGTACGGGTGCCCCCCTCCACAGGGCGTTGACGACCCCCACTCGCTTATCAGACCCTGACAGCACGAAGGAGACACCGGACGTGACTGAGGCCGAGCAGGAGAAGGCGCCCGCCGCTCCGACCCTCGCCGCCCTTGAGCAGGAGGGCGAGATCGCGGCGGACTACGTCGAAGGCCTGCTGGACATCGCGGACATCGACGGCGACATCGATATGGACGTCGAAGGCGACAGGGCGATGGTCTCCGTCGTCGGCATCAAGGGCATCGACCTCGTCGGCCCCGGCGGCGAGATCCTCGAAGCCCTCCAGGAGCTCACCCGCCTGGCCGTACACCGGCAGACCGGCGAGCGCTCCCGGCTGATGCTCGACGTCGCCGGGTACCGCGAGCGCCGCCGCGCGGACCTGACCAAGCTCGGAAACGAAATCTCCGACCAGGTCAAACAGAACGGCGAAGCCAAGGCCCTCAACCCGATGACACCCTTCGAACGCAAGATCGTCCACGACGCTGTCGCGGCGGCCGGGCTGCGGAGCGAGTCGGAGGGGGAGGAGCCACAGCGGTACGTTGTGGTGCTGCCCGCTTAGGGTGGCGGGTGGCTTGTTGGCTGGGTGATGGTTGTTGTACGGCCCTCGGACTTCGTCTGGGGGCCGTTTTGTGTTTGGGGCTTTGAGGTTGGGGGCTTGGTTGGTGGGGTGGAGGGTGACGGGTGGGGGAGAAGGGGGCGGAACAGGGGCTGGGTGGGGTCTGGTGGGATCGGCCTGAGCAGCTGCAGGCGCTGCAACTCGGCCAGGAGTAGGGGCTGGGTGGGGTCTGGTGGGTGGGGGTTCGAGGGTGTTGAGGTTCTGGGGCTGGCGCTGGGGTTGGGGTTGGGAACTTGGGTTGGGATCTGAGGACTGAGCCCTGGGGGCCGAGGTTTTGAGGCTGGGTTTCGGCGATGTCTCCCTGCAAAGCAGCGGAAGCCCGGCACCACCAGATCAGCCCAAACTTCCAACCTCCACCCTCCAACGCCTAACCTCCAACGCCTGACTCCCCAACCTCCATGCCAGACTCCCAACGCCCAACCCCTCAACCTCCAACACCCAACCTCCAGCGTCCAGCGCCCAACACCCAGCGCTCACCCCCTCAACAACCGCCAACCCCTCAACGCGCGGCCCCGACACCTGCCCCCCACACCCAGCCTCCAACGCCCAAGCTCCAGCCCCACGCCCCACCCTCACCCCTCAACCCCAAACCTCGCCTCTCGAACCTCACCTCTCAACGCCCAACATCACTCCTCGCTCCTCGCTCCTCGCTCCACGCTCCACGCTCCACGAGCCTCGCCCCTCCAGGATCTGGCGTTTCGGTGTTGGGTGTTGCTGGGGCCTGGTTGGTCTCGCTTTCTTGATCGCGCTGGGGCGGTAGTTGTGCTGCTCTGTTTGCGCTACGTCTTGTTGCTTCCCTCCGGGGTCCGCTGCTTCCTATTGCCGCCTGGCGCTCCCTGCTGACGCCCTGTTGCGCTGCGAACTTCTGCTTCTCTCGTCCATCCTGATCTCGCCGCGCTCGTCCACGCTGGACCTGGTTCGCTTGCGAGTGCTCGCAACCTACGACCGGCCTCCGGGTTCCGGTCGCCGCCCTTGGACGACCTGTGACCTCTGCGTCTCGCGTTGGCTCGTCTCCGGATACCTTGCAGTTGTCCCGATCCAATTGCTCATGGCGTTACCCAACACGACCGCGTTTCGTCCGGCACGCCGCCCCTCCGATGCCCCTCTTCCTCTCACCTCACCAGCACGGCTCCGACCAGCGGGTGCGGCGATGCCAAGCCGTACCGGGGGTAGGGGCGACGCGCGCCTCTTGGAGGGGCTCGCCGAAGAACGACTAGTCTTCGTCCGTATCGCCGAAAATGAAAGGCAAGCGATCAGTGAGCGACGAGCTGCCGGCTCCACCGCAGATTGCACGTGAAGTGTTCACCGGAGAGGCGTGGGGGCGCGCCGAGGCATTTGCGGATTTGCTCGCCGGACCGGGTGTTGTACGTGGGTTGCTCGGTCCGCGGGAGGTGCCGCGAATTTGGGATCGGCATCTGTTGAACTGTGCTGTGGTCGCCGAGGCGATCCCGGCTGATGTACGGCTGGTCGACATCGGGTCGGGGGCGGGGCTGCCGGGCCTGGTTCTGGCCATCGTTCGGCAGGACATCACGGTTACGCTGCTGGAACCGCTGCTTCGCCGTACGGTGTTCCTTGAGGAATGTGTCGAGGTGCTGAAGCTCGACAATGTCGAGGTGCTGCGCGGGCGGGCGGAAGAGATCAGGGGCAAGCGCGAGTTCGATGTGGCCAGCGCTCGTGCCGTGGCACCGCTCGATCGGTTGTTGCAGTGGTCGATGCCGTTGCTGCGTGAAGGCGGCGAGCTCCTGGCGATGAAGGGCGAGCGGGCTGCCGAGGAGCTAGCTGAAGCAAAGGCACAATTGTCGGCGAGTGGGGCACAGACCGCCGAGCTTGTCTCGGTCGGGCACGGTAAAGTCGAGCCGCCTGCAACTTTGGTTCGGGTAGTAGCGGGTCGCGCGCCCGAGCGGGGTCGGCGCCGACGAAAGAGGTGACGGTTGTGCCGGGCACTCCAAGCGGTCTCGGTTGGCCCGGTAGTCGCGCCGACGATGTTCGCGCCGGTCTTGGCTGGCCGGTAGTAGGCGTGTCGCAGCACCCGGCTCCTCCCACCACGAGGCCGCCGGTTGAAAGGATGGCGTCCGTGACCCAGACCCCCCTTAATCCAGGCGATTCGCCGCTGGTACGAGAGGCACTCAGCTCCGTGGTTTCACGTGAAACATCTGCTACCCCGACGGCCGCCGTACCTGTGGCGGGCAACTCGGCCCGTGGGGGAGACGGCGCTTGGCCGCGTCCGCCCAAGACGCGGGTGATCGGCGTCGCGAACCAGAAGGGCGGCGTCGGCAAGACGACCACGTCGGTCAATATCGCCGCCGCGCTCTCGATGCACGATCAGCGTGTACTCGTTGTCGACCTCGACCCCCAGGGAAACGCGTCCACGGCGCTGGCCACCGATCACAGGGGAGACGTGCCGGACGTCTACCAGGTTCTGGTGGACGACCTGGCGATGGCTGAGATCGTCAAGGAAGTGCCCGACATGCCGGGCCTGTACTGCGCGCCAGCGACCATTGATCTCGCCGGTGCGGAGATCGAGCTTGTCTCGCTGGTAGCCCGCGAGGCTCGCTTGAGGCGGGCGCTACAGGCATATGACGCGGTCGAGTTCGACTACATCATCATCGACTGCCCGCCGTCGCTGGGGCTGCTGACGGTCAACGCGTTGGTGGCGGCCGACGAGGTGATGATTCCGATCCAGTGCGAGTACTACGCACTGGAAGGACTGGGTCAGCTGCTGCGCAACGTTGACCTGATCAAGGCGCACCTCAATCCGACGCTGGACCTGTCGACGATTCTGCTGACCATGTACGACGGGCGTACCCGCCTGGCGTCACAGGTAGCCGACGAGGTTCGCTCACACTTCGGCGACACGGTGCTGAACACAGTCATCCCGCGCAGCGTCCGGCTCTCGGAGGCGCCCAGCTACGGGCAGTCCGTCATGACGTACGATCCGGGGTCCAGTGGGGCGATGGCGTACATGGACGCCGCTCGCGAGATCGCGTACCGCGGCGCCGCTGTCTGACGCGGCCACGGTCGCGGTTGCGGTCGCGTACGCGGGCGATGCTGCGTCGAGGGACGTCGGGTTCGCCGCTGGGGGCCGGGTTGGCGGCTCTGCCTCTGGTTCAGCTCTTGGTGCTGAGGGGGGGCTGGGGTTGCTTCTGCTGGAAGCGGCTGTCCGGGCGGGCTGTCTGTTTGGCTGCTGAACTGTTTGGCTGTTAAGGCCCTCACTTGAGGCGTTGATCGCATCGACGTCGTGGGTGAGGGTCTATTGCGTTTCTGGGGTGGGTTGGTTGGTATGCGGGTGGGCGGCTGATTGAGCGGCCGGGGCCGGGGCTCAGTAGGTGGAGCAGATGGGGGAGGACGGGGACAGTCCGGTTGGCGTGCGGCCTTCGGCCTGCGGCGTGGTTTGGGCTGAAAGAAGTTCGGATTCTTTGGTGGTGAGGTTGAGGGGTGGGCGGTATTCGGTTTGGGGGGATTGGTGGTGCTTGGGGTGTGGGTGTCTGTCGGTGTTCGGGGGGCTTCGTGGGGGTGATTGCGGTTCGCGGGAGGAAAGGTGGAACGTTGCGATGTTCCTGTGTGGCGACCAGGCACCCAAGCGTGCGTGCGACGGTAACCTCTCCTGGAGTGACCGGTAAGCGGCGGGCCGATGAGGAGACGCAGTGAGTCAGCAGCGGCGGGGACTGGGCAAGGGACTCGGGGCGCTCATCCCGACCGGTCCTATCGTGGACGGCTCGGGCGCGGTCGCCGCGCCTGGGGCCCCCGAGCAGTCCGGGGAGTCGTCCACCGGGCTGCAGCCGGTCGCGGGGGCGTACTTCAGGGAGGTCGCGCTCACTGCGATCGTGCCCAACCCTCGGCAGCCGCGTGATGTGTTCGACCAGGAGCGGCTGGAGGAGTTGTCGGCCTCCATCCGTGAGGTCGGGTTGCTGCAGCCCATTGTGGTGCGGTCGGTGGGTGGCGGGCGCTACGAGCTGATCATGGGCGAGCGGCGCTGGCGTGCCTGCAAGCTGGCCGGGCTCGACGTGGTGCCGGCGATCGTACGCAACACGCAGGACGACGAACTGCTGCGGGACGCGCTCATCGAGAACCTGCAGCGCGAGCAGCTCAATCCACTGGAAGAGGCGGCGGCGTATCGGCAGTTGCTCGACGACTTCGGCGCTACGCATGAGCAGCTCGCTCAGCGCGTCGGGCGGTCGCGGCCACACATCTCCAACACTCTTCGCCTGCTGTCCCTCACGCCGGAGGTACAGATTCGGGTGGCGGCCGGACTGCTCAGCGCTGGTCATGCGCGTGCGCTGGTGACGTTGGAGGACCCGTTCGCCCAGGAGCATCTCGCCAAGCGCATTGTGGCTGAGGGGCTGTCCGTGCGTACGGTCGAGGAGATCGTCTCGATGGGCGACGCCAAGGCCGCCGGAGCCGCCCCACGCGACCGTGTCACGAAGAAGCCGTCCATGCCGGGCCTCACTCACCTCGCCGATCGGCTCTCCGATCACTTCGAGACGAAGGTGAAGGTCGACCTTGGGCGGAGGAAGGGCCGCATCGTGGTGGAGTTCGCCACGATCGACGACCTCGAACGCATCATCAGCGCCATGGCCCCGGACGCGGCCAACGCCATTCGCGAAGGGGAGGAGTGAGGGGGCGGGCGTTGGTGGGCTAGGTAGTGGACGGGCTGCGAGTAGGGGCGGGCGGAGGCCGGGGTGGTGAGGTGAGGCCGGTCGCCGCCTGGATGGGTATGTCGCGCAGGTCCGCCGATTGGCGGCCTGGTGCGTGCCGGGGGACTGTGAGGCGGGGCGCGGGTGAGTGTGGCCTGGCGGCTGGCGACAAGGCAGTTGCCACTGTTGGGAGCGATTGAGGGGGCGCGCCGGATGGAGACGCGTGGAACAGGCCGAACGAGCAGCGATGCGTGCGAGGCGCTGGGAGTACCTTGTCGGTGCGTACGAGCGTTTAGCAGAGTGAGCTGCCCTTCAAGGGACCTTCTGGCTCCTCCTCGCGCGGCCTGTGGAAACGCGTGACGAATGGGCAGGCACTTACTGCATTCTGCTAGACCCTCGACTCCGTCTTGTCGCGCCGAGCGTTCACCCTCTACTACTTCTGCCGTCTGCTCTTCCTTGCGCGCACCCCTCTCTCCTCTCCCCCCGTTCCTCCTGCCTCTCCCTCCTTCTTGCCGTCCGGTCTTCCGTCTCCCCGCGTCGGTGTGTCTAGCGCTCGACGCTCGACGCTCGACAGCGACCGGCCCCTGGCTGCACTAGCCCAACCGGGCTTCTTTGCTCCGTGTCCAGCCAGCCTGGGAGCTCACCTTTCGTGCTCCTGGGGCGTCCTGGCGAACTGCTCTGCTCGCTCTATCCCCCTGCCTGGCGCGCCGCCCATGTCGACTCCGAGAGTCGCCCCTAGATTCGGATCAGCCGTGGCGTTGGGGTGTTCGTGTTTCACGTGAAACCTCGTCCTCGCTGTTTCACGTGAAACGGTGGCGCTGCCGTACGGGGTGACGTGGAGCTCTGTTTCACGTGAAACGGCGGGTGGTGATGTGGCGGCTTCTAGGCGGTGAGGTGTTTGTGGATGTCGGCCAGGAAGGTGTCGACGTGTTCTTCGGTTGTGTCGAAGGCGGTCATCCATCTGGCTACGCCGGTGGGCTCGTCCCACATATGGAAGAGGTAGTGCTCTTGCAGGGCGGCGGCGGCTTTGTCGGGGAGGGAGACGAAGAGGGCGTTCGACTCGACGGGGTGGACGATGGTGATGCCGGGGAGGTCGCCGATTCCGTCGGCCAGGCGGCGGGTCATCGTGTTGGCGTGGTGGGCGTTCGTACGCCAGAGGTCGTTGGTCAGGAGGGCTGAGAGTTGGGCCGATACGAAGCGCATCTTCGAGGCGAGTTGGAGTGACTGGCGGCGGAGGTACGGCACGGCGGCGTTGAGGGAAGGTCGGAGGACGACGACCGCCTCGGCGGCCAGGGCGCCGTTCTTGGTGGCGCCGAAGCTGAAGAGGTCGACATCGGCGTCCGTGGTGATTGCACGGAGAGAGCAGTTGAGGAAGGCCGCCGCGTTGGACAGGCGGGCGCCGTCGACGTGGAGGAGGAGGCCGGCCTGATGGGCGATCT
Organism: Nonomuraea sp. IBHARD001; assembly: GCF_056106265.1. Classification (NCBI taxonomy): domain Bacteria; kingdom Bacillati; phylum Actinomycetota; class Actinomycetes; order Streptosporangiales; family Streptosporangiaceae; genus Nonomuraea; species Nonomuraea sp. IBHARD001. The sequence goes on along the minus strand of NZ_JBWBBW010000002.1, from coordinate 9,026,149 downwards.
CGGCGAGGGTGCTGATCTCGTCGGGTGTGTAGGTCGTGCCCAGCTCGGTCACCTGGGAGATGGAGACGACGCGCGGCTGTACTTCCATCGGGTTGCCGATGGCATGGAGTCGGTCGGTGAGGGCTTCCGGGGTGAGCTTGCCGTCTGCTGTGGGGGCGATCAGGAGCTTGACGCCCAGGAGGCGTTCGGCCGCGCCCAACTCGTGGGTGGCGATGTGGGCACTCTCGGGGCAGACGATGGCGTCGAAGCGGCCGAGCGGGAGGGCCAGGGCCACCATGTTCGCGCCTGCGCCGTTGAGTACGGGGAAGCCTTGGGCGTTGTCGCCGAAGTGTTCTCGGATCTGTTCCTCGAAGGCGAGGGTCCATCGGTCGCCACCGTAGGCCGGGGCGTCGCCCTGATTGGCGTCGGCGATGGCGTCGAGGATTGCGGGGTGCACGCCCGCATGGTTGTCGCTGGCGAAGCTCTTGGGGTACATCGCATCGATCGGCACGCGGCCAGGCTACTGACCGGCCGACGCCATTGCGGCGAGGACTGATCGATGAGGGGGAGGGGAGCCAAGCTGGTGTCGGTGTCGGTGTCGGTGTCGGTGTCGGCGCTTGGCGCTTGGCTCTGGGGTCGGGGCTCGCTGTGTGGGGGGAGCTGCCTGTGAGCGCAGTTGAGGGGGACGCGCATCCTTCTGTGGGGCGGGTGCTTCTGTGAGCTGGAGAGTCGGTGGGCTGGAGGGGCAGAGGGGGAAGGAGTAGGTGCTCTTGGAGTCAGGGGCTCGATCTGTGGCGTGCGTGTACGTACGGGTGCTGTGGTCCCATGACGACAGCGCGCGGCGTATCCCGCTCGCTTCATGCGTGCGACAAGGGCCGCGCAGAGAGCAGAGAGTTGGCGTCACGGACGTGCGCACGCGGGCCGATACGGCGAGGCGCTTGTGCGGTAGGAAGCGCCTCAGGGGCGATGGTGCCCGTGTTGGCGCGCTACGTTTTCAGCCTCTCTTGGCGGCTGACTCCAGGAGGCCCCTGCAGAGGGTGCCGAGGTCTTGGCCGGCGGCTTCTACGGCCATGGGGAGGAGGGAGGTCTCGGTCATGCCGGGTGCGACGTTCACTTCCAGGAAGTGGGGGTTGTCGTGGGCGTCGACGATGAGGTCGGTGCGGGAGACGTCGCGGAGACCCAGGGCGGTGTGGGCGGTGACGGCCATTTCGGCGCAGGCGGCGGCGGCCTCGGGGGAGAGGCGGGCGGGGGCGAAGAACTCGGTGTGTCCGGCGGTGTAGCGGGCGGCGTAGTCGTAGACGCCTTCGTCGGGGACGATTTCCACGGCGGGCAGGGCGACGGGGCCGTCGCCGAGGTCGACGACGGATACCGCGACCTCGATGCCGTCGATGTAGCGCTCGACGAGTGCGGTGTCACCGTAGGCGAAGCAGCCGACCATGGCGGCGGGGAGTTCCTCGGCTGTACGGACGATGGAGGCGCCGAGTGCCGAGCCGCCGCGGGACGGCTTGACGAACAGGGGGAGACCGAGGTGTTCGACGATACGGGTGAGGACGACCGAGGCGCCGAGGTCGTGGAACGTCTCCTTGGGGAGGGTGACGGACTCGGGGGTACGGATGCCGTGCGAGCGGACGACGGCCTTGGCCGTGGGCTTGTCGAAGGCGACGCGGCAGGCGTCGGGGTCGGCGCCGACGTACGGCACGCCGAGCAGCTCCAGGACCGAGCGGATGGCGCCGTCCTCTCCGGCGCCGCCGTGCAGGGTGACGAAGACGGCGTCGGGGCGGTCGGCGAGTACGGCGGGTACGAGGGCGGCGTCGGTGTCGCGGGTCTCGACGTCGATGCCGACGGCACGCAGCACCTCGCTCACTCGGCGGCCCGAGCGCAGCGAGACCTCACGCTCGTAGGACAGACCGCCCGCAAGGACGAGCACGTGGCCGAGATCGCTCATCAGAATTCCTCCGCAGAATGGCTGTGCGGGCGCCGCACACGAAGTCCCACCGTACCGGCGTGAGGGGCTGGTCGTGGACGGGCGGGTGGGCGTGCCGCACGTCGACGTGTCGAGGGGTGAGGGGACATGGGCGTACGTGGTGGTGTGGGTGCCTGTCCGGAGCTGTGTGGGGCGGTGGCCGGAGGTGCTGGTCGTACGTGCCTGGGGTTTGGGGTTGGCGTCGTGTCGTCTCCGCGTCGCCGGTTGCACGACTAGAAAGCGTACGACCGACGCGGTTGGGCGTCGGTCGTACGGGTGGTTGGGGTGAGGCTAGGCCAGGTCGGGGCCGGGGGTGTCGACGCCGATGTGGTCGGGCGAGGGGGCGGCGCCGAAGGTGTCGCGGAGTTGGAGGTCTTGTTCGATGACGCCGGCCAGGCGGCGTACGCCTTCGCGGATGCGGTCCGGCTCGGGGAAGCAGAACGACAGGCGCATGTTGCGGGCGCCGGAGCCGTCGGCGTAGAAGCCGGGGCCGGGGACGAATGCGACGCGCTCGGCGACGGCTCGGGGCAGGATCGCCTTCGAGTCGAGGCCCTCGGGCAGGGTGGCCCAGACGAAGAAGCCGCCGCTCGGCCTGGTCCAGGTGACACCTGCGGGCATGAGGGATTCGAGTGAGGTGAGCATGGCGTCGCGGCGCTCGCGGTAGAGCTCCTTGAACGTCTTGATCTGCTCGCGCCACGGCTGGGTGGCGAGGTACTGCCCGACGGCCAGCTGGGTGAACGACGAGTGCGAGAGTACGGCCGACTCCATGGCCAGGACGAGTTTGTCGCGAATGGCGTGCGGGGCGAGGGCCCAGCCGACGCGGAAGCCGGGCGCCAGCGTCTTGGAGAACGAACCCAGGTACACGACGCCCTCGGCGTTGTCGGCGCGTAGCGCACGCATGGGCTCACCGTCGAACCCGAGCAGGCCGTAGGGGTTGTCCTCGACGATCAGTACGCCTGCGCGTTGGCAGATGTCGAGGACCTGCTGGCGGCGGGCGAGGTTCAGCGTGACGCCGGCCGGGTTCTGGAAGGTCGGGATCGTGTAGAGGAACTTGATCCTGCTTCCGGCGGCCTTGAGGGCGTAGATGGTCTGCGCCAGCGACTCGGGCACGATGCCTTGATCGTCCATAGCGATATGTACGACTTTGGCCTGGTATGCGGAGAATGTACCCAGGGCTCCTACATACGAAGGACCCTCGGCCAGGATCACGTCGCCGGGATCGATGAAGATCCGGGTGATCAGGTCGAGCGCCTGCTGCGAACCGACGGTGACGACCACGTCGTCGGCGCCAGCCTCGATGCCCTCAAGCCGCATCACATCGCAGATCTGCTCCCGCAGATGCGGATCGCCCTGGCCGGAGCCGTACTGCAGGGCGACAGGACCACGCTTGGCGACCAGGTCGGCGACGAGCTCACCGACGACGTCAAGCGGAAGGGCGGTGACGTACGGCATGCCGCCCGCGAGCGAGACCACCTCGGGCCTCGATGCGACGGCGAACAGAGCTCGGACCTCGGAGGCGACCATCCCGGTAGCTCGTGCGGCGTACCGATCGACATAGGCGTCGATGCGCGACCCTTGAGTCGCGGGCGTCCGACCGTGATCCGTCTCTTGCGGCACGGTCCACCTCCTAGGAGTTTGGGCGTTTTAGAGCCGAGCAACCAGAGTACGTCAGCCTCACGAGCATCTTGCGACCGGGCATGATCCCCGCGAATACCGCGTTCCCTGGGCTACGATGCCAGCTGGGAACGCGGTATTCGCTCGCTTTTCCACCACGCCTCTCGTCACGATTGGGGCCGCAGTTGTCGCGTCGGCTGGCAAACATCACTCTCGACAACCTCGATGATCTGCCGCGCCGGTGTAGGCGGTGTGTGTTCTGGGAGCTCGATCCGGTCGGTGGCGAGCGCGCTGCGGCGGCCGGGGATCCGGCGCTGGAGAAGGAAGCCTGGCTGTCCGGCACGCTGCTCGAGTGGGGTAGCTGCGGGAAGGTCGCCTATGTCGACGGGGTGCCTGCCGGGTTCGTACTGTATGCGCCGCCGTTGTACACGCCTCGGTCGATTGCGTTTCCTACATCGCCGGTCAGTGCTGATGCGGTGTTGCTGATGACTGCGCACATCATTCCGGAGTTCTCCGGGGGTGGGCTGGGGCGCATGCTCATTCAGGGGGTTGCGAAGGATCTCACTCGGCGGGGGGTACGTGCGATTGAGGCGTTCGGCGATCTCAAGTGGGAGGAGCCGAGTTGCGTGGTGCCGGCGGAGTATCTGCTGTCGGTGGGGTTCAAGACGGTTCGGCCGCATTTGCGGTTTCCGCGGCTTCGGCTGGAGCTGAAGACGGCTGTCTCCTGGCGGGAGGATGTGGAGGTGGCTCTTGAGCGGCTTTTGGGGTCTATGACGCCGGAGCGGGCTTTGCGGCCGGTGTAAGGGCTCTGCGGTGGGCGTAGAGCTGTACGGCCTGCATGGTGGTGGGTCTGGTGTGCTTTTGGGGGTATTTGAGGGCTTATGTGGGCTTATGTGGGCTTTGTGGTGCTGGTGGGGCTAGCTGGTGGAGGTGGTGGGGTGGGGTTGCCCCAGTGAGGGGGAATCGCGGCGGCTGGCTGCGGGGGGAAGTGAAGCTCGGTTGTCGGTTGTGAGACTTGGGTGTGGGTGTGGGTGTGGGTGTGGGGAAGAGGGAGGGGCGGTGGGCGGAGTGGTGGGGGTGGCGGTTGTTGGGGTTGGGGTTGGGGTTGGGGTTATTGGGGTTGGGTGGGGGTGGAGGAGGGGCTGGTGTGGTCGTAGGGGGGTGTGGGGTGGGAATGGGCATTCCGGGGTGGGTGGAGATTGGTCGGGCGGCTGTGGCCCCTTCTAGGGCTTTGTGGGCCCCTGGAGGGTGTGGTTTGGCGTGAGGGGGCTTGCCGTACCTGTTGGGGGGCTTTGGAATGCAAAGAGCCTCCACACGGATGTGGAGGCTCTTTGGGGAGGCGTGGGTGGTTAGAGGACGCCGTCCAGTTCGCGGAGGAGCATGGCCTTCGGCTTGGCGCCGATGATTTGCTTGACGACCTCGCCGTTTTTGTAGACGTTCATGGTCGGGATCTGGAGGACGCCGTACGAGCGGGGGGTCTCGGGGTTTTCGTCGATGTTGAGCTTGACGATGGTGAGCTTGTCGGCGTGCTCGGCCGCGATCTCTTCGAGGATCGGCGCGACCTGGCGGCACGGGCCGCACCACTCGGCCCAGAAGTCGACGAGTACGGGCTTGTCGCTCTTGAGAACGTCGGCCTCGAACGACTTGTCGGTCACGTGCTTGATGGCGCCCAAGGTCTGGATCTCCTCTTACTTCTCGTTGGTGGCGAGCCAGCGCTCGGAGTCGAGCGAGGCGGCGCAGCCGGTGCCGGCGGCCGTGATGGCCTGGCGGTAGATGTGGTCGACGACGTCGCCGCAGGCGAACACGCCGTCGATGTTGGTGTTGGTGTTGGGGTGGGCGACCTTGACGTAGCCCTCGTCGTCGAGGTCGATCTGGCCCTTGACCAGCTCGGTGCGCGGGTCGTGGCCGATCGCGATGAACAGGCCGTCGGCGGCCAGCTCGCTCTCCTCGCCGGTCTTGAGGTTACGCAGCTTCACGGCTTCGACGCGGGAGTCGCCGAGTACGTCGACGACCTCGGTGTCCCAGACGAAGCGGATCTTGTCGTTGGCGAAGGCGCGCTCCTGCATGATCTTGCTGGCGCGGAGCTCGTCGCGGCGGTGTACGACCGTGACCATGCGGCCGAAGCGCGTCAGGAAGGTCGCCTCCTCCATCGCGGTGTCGCCGCCGCCTACGACCACGATGTCCTTGTTGCGGAAGAAGAAGCCGTCACAGGTGGCACACCAGGAGACGCCGTGTCCGGACAGGCGCTTCTCGTTGGGGATGCCGAGCTCGCGGTAGCCGGAGCCGGTGGCGAGGATGACCGAATGCGCGAGGTAGGTGTCGGTGGCGGTCTTCACGACCTTGGGCGTGGCCTTCAGGTCGACCTCGACGATGTCGTCGGCGACCAGCTCGGCTCCGAAGCGCTCCGCCTGCTTGCGGAGGCTCTCCATGAGCTCGGGGCCCATGATGCCGTCGGGGAAGCCGGGGAAGTTCTCCACCTCGGTCGTGTTCATCAGGGCGCCGCCCGCGGTGACCGAGCCCTCGAAGACGAGGGGCTTGAGTTCGGCCCGTGCGGAGTAGACGGCTGCGGTGTAGCCGGCGGGGCCTGACCCGATGATGATCACGTTACGGACGTCGCTCACGTCTCTGCGCCTTTCCGATCTGCTCGATGCCAGTGGCGACAACAGATCCTAGGCCGCCCTGATTCCCTCACCTACCCGGATGAGCCACGGCACACAAAAGAACCCGCCGAATGCCCGCCGAAGGGCGATACGCCCGTACCATCCCGCAGGCGCAAGGGCGCAAGGGCGCAAGGGCGCAAGGGCGCAAGGGCGCAAGGGCGCAAGGGCGCAAGGGCGCAAGGGCGCAAGGGCGCAAGGGCGCAAGGGCGCAAGGGCGCAAGGGCGCAAGGGCGCAAGGGCGCAAGGGCGCAAGGGCGCAAGGGCGCAAGGGCGCAAGGGCGCAAGGGCGCAAGGGCGCAAGGGCGCAAGGGCGCAAGGGCGCAAGGGCGCAAGGGCGCAAGGGCGCAAGGGCGCAAGGGCGCAAGGGCGCAAGGGCGCAAGGGCGCAAGGGCGCAAGGGCGCAAGGGCGCAAGGGCGCAAGGGCGCAAGGGCGCAAGGGCGCAAGGGCGCAAGGGCGCAAGGGCGCAAGGGCGCAAGGGCGCAAGGGCGCAAGGGCGCAAGGGCGCAAGGGCGCAAGGGCGCAAGGGCGCAAGGGCGCAAGGGCGCAAGGGCGCAAGGGCGCAAGGGCGCAAGGGCGCAAGGGCGCAAGGGCGCAAGGGCGCAAGGGCGCAAGGGCGCAACGGCGCAACGGCGCAACGGCGCAACGGCGCAACGGCGCAACGGCGCAACGGCGCAACGGCGCAACGGCGCAACGGCGCAACGGCGCAACGGCGCAACGGCGCAACGGCGCAACGGCGCAACGGCGCAACGGCGCAACGGCGCAACGGCGCAACGGCGCAACGGCGCAACAACGACGAAGCCCGGCTCCTAAGAAAGGACCCGGGCCACGACGAAAGATCGACGAAAGATCACGAAAGATCAAAGCCTCACAGCAAGAAAGCCTAGTTCCAGCTCCCCACGCTGGGCTTGCGAAGGTTCTTGCACTTCAGGTCGAGGACGTCGATGCGGACCTTGTTCTTGGCCTGGTCCTTCCAGGAGACCATGATGGTCGCCTCCTGGCCGTTGTAGGCGGCATGGTCCACGGCCAGTGGCTTGGCGTTGATCCGGTCGGACACCTTCTGCACGCAGGCGGCAACGAGCGCGTCGACCGATCCGTCCAGCTGCTGGATGATCGGCGCGGCGCCGAAGTAGTTGACCATCGGCTTGCGAAGGTCCTCGTCGCCGTAGATGTAGTCGCTCTGCGCCATGAAGTACCCGCGTGAGACCTGCGGTTCCTTCGACGGAGAGGGCTCGGCGACCACCTGCTGAGGTGCGGGCGCCTGCCCGCCTCCGGCCGTGAGCAGTCCGGAGGACAGCGCGGCCGTACCCACGATGGCGGCGGCAGCGGCGGCGGCCACGGCGGGCATGGCCCACGTGCGGCGCCTGGCGCTGCGTCGCCTCGCGGGCACCACGGTGCCGTCGCCCGCGACCACGCCGAGCCGTAGCGGCTCGGGCGCCTGCTCCTGCGGGGAGGGCTGCTCCCAGGGGGAGTCGCGCATCAGCTCGTCCCAGTCGGGGACCACGGCCAGCCCGCCGTGGCGGACAGCTGTGGACCCGGCCTCTGCGGCCAATGCCTTGTCGATGCGCAGAGCGACTCCCATCGGCATGGCCGGTGTGGGGGTCGCCGCGAGCACCTCTCGAACCGCTGCCAGGTCGGCCAGGAGCTCCCCACAGGGGTCGCATACCGCGAGATGTTCGCGGACCTGGCGGGCCGTGCCGGCGTCAAGGAGACCTTCGGCCAACTCGGCCAAGATCTCCAGGTCGTAGTGCGTATCACCCGTCACGAAGTTCTGCTCCCTTCGCGGATGAGACGCGACTGAGGTCTGTTCGGTTCCGCAGATGCGAAAGAATTGGGGCAAGTTTCGCGCGGCCCCGCGCACAGCGGCTTTTCACCGTGCCTGCGGGGACGGACAGCACCTGAGCTGCGTCTTCGACGGAGTAGCCCATCATGTCGACCAGGACGAGTGCGGCCCGCTGGTCGGCGGGCAGCAGCTTGAGCGCGGCCGTGACCTCCATGGAGACCTCGCGCTCGGCGGTCTGGTCGGGCCCGGGGGTGTCGCGTTCGGCGGCCTCGATGAGCTCGTCGTCGGCGATGGGACGCACGGATTTGCGGCGCATGCGGTCCAGGCAGGCGTTGACCACGATCCGGTGCAACCAGGTCGTGACGGCGGCCTCGCCGCGGAAGCTCTCGGCCTTGCGGTAGGCGGAGACGAAGGCGTCCTGTACGGCGTCGGCGGCTTCGTCGGGGTCGCCGAGCGTGCGCAGGGCGACCGCCCACATGCGGTCTCGGTGGCGTTTGACGATCTCACCGAAGGCATGCGGATCCCCGCCGATGTGCCGGGTCAGCAGCTCGGCGTCGGTAACAGCCGCTGGGGACGGTGGCTCGGGTGGGGAGTTCACAAAGGGGTTCCTGATTAGGCTGATCCGGGACTATGTACCACTACGTCATAGATGGTGCCACGAAACTTGCCAGCATCCGCCGGAAGACGCGTAAACCAGATCAAAACGTACTGGCCGCTTGCCGCCTTGTCGGGGACCAGGGTGATCTTTCCCGACACGTTCTTCTGCTTGGCGACGGTCTTGAGTGCGCCCAGCTCAGGGCTGTCGCCGACCTTCAGCTCGACGCTCGCGCCGGGCGCGTCCGCGATCTTCGCGATGACGTCGGCGATCTGGGTGGACTTGCCCATGTCCAGCAGCAGGCCGACGCCCTCCTTGAGGCGGCCGAGCTCGGCGCTGTTGTAGGTGGTGGTGTTCCAGAACGTGTCCTGCTTGCTGTCGATCGCCAGGTGCGCGCTCTCGGGGTGCTCCTCCTGGTCGTCGCCCAGCGGGTCGAAACCGGCCGCGCTGAGCGGCTTGAGCGTCACCGGCGGCGGCGTCGAGGCGGTGGGCGTCGGCGTGCTCTGCGCCGTGGTCGAGGACGGCGTGCCGATGCTGCGCCCGAGCGTCCACGCGCCGAACCCGACCGCCGCGATCACCAGCAGCACGACCACCGTCATCAGCACGCGGTTGAGCGTGCTGCCGTTGTCGGGCCTGGGCTGCGGATGGTGATGCGGCTGGTGCTGCTGCGGCATCCGCTGCGGCGGCGGGGGCGGCGGGTGCGAGGCGGTGTCGACGCCTTCGGTGCGGGAGGCGGCCAGCATGGTCGCGGGCGGTGTGTAGGACACGGGGACCGGCCTGGCCACGTCGGCCAGCGCGTCGGCGATGTCGGCGGGCGACTGCAGCGGCTGCTGCCCCTTGCGCGCCTCGGGCAGCAGCGCACGGCAGGTGATGGTGTCGAGGAAGCCGGGCACTCCGGCGGTGACCTGGCGAGGCGTGCAGAAACGACCGTCGTCGAGCGGGGCCGCGGGCAGCCCGCCCTCCTGCTCGTCGCCCGGCCAGTGGCCGGTCAGCCCGGCGTAGAGCAGACGGCCCAGCCCTTCGGCGTCCTCGCGGGCCGGATCGTCGACGGTGATCTCGGCCAGTGCCGCCTCGATGGCGACGCCGAGCACCTTGACCGTGTTGCCGGTGGTCCAGACGAGGTGCTCGGGACGCAGGCACAGGTGGTGGATGCCCGCCTCGTGGGCATGGGCGAGCGCCTCGGCGGCCTCCGCGACCAGCGCGGCGGCGCGTTCGGGGTCCATCGGGCCGTTGGCCAGCAGGTCGACGAGCGTCTCGCCCGCAACCCACTCGCTGACGACATAGGCGTGGCCGTCCTCTTCGGCCGCGTCGAAGACCTGGGTCAGCCGGGGATCGGTGAGCCGGCTCGCGGCTCTGGCGGCGGTGACGACCTCTTCGACCCTGGGGAAGTCATCGCTGAAGGTATGAACGGCGACCGGCCGGGCCAGGATCTCGTCGATGGCTTTCCACAGGGTCGCTCCGCCCGACTCGGTGACCCGGTCTTCGAGCCGGAATCGGTCGGCGAGCCGTTTGCCCGGCTCCACCGTGGTGCTCATGGCCTCGCTTGGCTCGGCCGCGCTCATAACTCGATCACCTGCGTGAGGCAATGCCACACAGGCACGCTATGCCGGGTGGATTCGCCCACGCCCCTCCTGCTTCCATTCGCCGCGTGTCGCGCACCATGGTAGTGCCGTGCGAGTTCCGTCCGCGTTCTCGTTGTCAGACAGACACCGGTCCTGGGTCGGCGACACTCGCCTTTACCTGCCTACCCTTCCCGCGACCATTCCAACGATCGAGTTCACCTCCGGGATACGCATGCGGTGCGCGACGAACAGGTACAGCGCCCCGCCGAGCCCCCCGCCGATCGCCAGAATGATCAACGAGGTCAGCATCGTGAGGCCTCCGGCGAGCTGCGTGACGGCGAAAACGGCCACCAGCGCGACCACGGCCGTCGGCAGTGCGGCGAAGTACATCCTGGTCAGCCCGGCCCCCACCGCCCAGCCGTTGAGCCCGCCGACCCGCCTGGCCGCCAGCATCCAGGTGAGGGCCGCGCCGATCACATAGGCCATGGCGAAGGCGAAGGCCAGCCCCATCACGACGTACTGCGCGGGCAGCACCCAGTACAGCACCAGGCTGAGCACCGCGTTGACCGCCGTCGTGCCCGCCGCGACGAACACCGGCGTGCGCGTGTCCCTGAAGCTGTAGAAAACCCGCAACAACAACTGGAAGACGGAGTACGGCACCAGCGCCAGCCCGAAGACCTGCAGCACATTGCCCATGTAGATGGCATCGGCGACCGACGAGGCCCCGTGCGAGAAGATCGGCACCATGATCGCCGGACCGAGCACCATCAGCAGCAGCGAGGCCGGAACCATGATCGAGCAGACCATCCGCACCCCGGAGGAGAACTCCTCGCGGATCTCGTCGAACCTGCCCTCGTGCGCCGACCTGCTCATCCTCGGCAGCATCGCGGTGATGACCGAGACGGCGATGATCCCGTACGGCAGCTGCAGGAGCTGGAAGGCGAAGTTGTAGACCGTGATGCCCGCGCCGTAGCCGACGTCCTCCTGCACGGCGGCGAGGCCCGCGGAGGTGGCCAGGTTGGTGGTGAGCACGAGACCGGCCTGTGTGATGCCGACATAGGCCAGCGTCCACACGCCCGCCTTGCCCATCTCGCCGAGGCGTGCGTTGCGCAGGTCGAACCGGGGGACGAAACGGAAACCGGCCCGCTTGAGTGCGAAGATCAGCACTCCGGCCTGGACCACGATGCCCGCCGTCGTGCCGAGCCCGAGCAGCAGCTTGTCGGACGCGGTGACCTGGTCGAGCCCTTGGTGCCCGACGGCCATGTAGATCAGGCCGACGGTGATCATGACCAGGTTGTTGAACACGGGCGCCCACATGGGCGCGGCGAACCTGTCACGCGTGTTGAGGATGGCCCCGGCGATGGCGCCGATGCCGAAGAAGGCCAGCTGCGGCAGGATCAGCCTGGCCAGATCGATGGCGACCTGACGCGCGGAGGCGTCCCACTTGGTGGTGTAGAGCCCGACCAGGAACGGCGCGCACACCACCGCGACCGCCGCGACCAGGGTCAGCGCGACCGTGGTGATCGTCAGCAGCCGCTGTTCGTAGGCCCGGCCGCCGTCGGCGTCGTGCTGCTGGGCGCGCACGATCATCGGCACGACCACACTGCTGAGCACACCGGTGATCAGCAGGTCGAGCAGGACGAAGGGAATGGTGTAGGCCACCTGGTAGGCGTCGCCGAGCAGCGAGACGCCGATGGCCGAGGCGAGGATGATCGAGCGGATGAACCCGGTGACCCTGGAGACCAGGGTCCCGGCGGCCATGATCGCACTGGCCCGCAACAGTCGACTCATGACAGCCGCGCACCCCGCTCACAGGCGTGCGTGGCCGCGTCGCGCTCGGTGGTCATACCTTTTCGCTCTCCTTAGCCGCGGGCGCTGAGCGCGCGGGCTTGCGGGTGGTCCTGCGGCGAAGCACACGCATGACCACGGCGGCCAGCATCACGGTCAGGGCGGCGCCGACGATCACCAGGGCGATGCCGGTGTAGCCGGTCGTGCGCACCACCAACCTGCTCGCCGGGCCGTAGGCGTGGCCGTCGGCGGTGAAGAGCTGAACGGTCACGGCCGCGTCGCCGTTGGTGGTGGTCGACATGGGCACCTGGACGGTGCCGCTCTGCCCTGGGCCGATCTTCAGCCGCTTCTGCTTGCTGTAGTCGCCGATCTGCAGGAGCTTCTGCTGGTTGGACGTCACCTCGACGTCGACGACGATCTCCTGGTCGAGGCCGTTGCGCACACTGATCGGCACCGCGCCGCGCTCTCCGGCGAGCTGCCTGGGCACCTCGGGGTCGACGCCGGTGATCCAGACCTGCTTGATGCGCTTGTCGACCGACTCGTCGACCTGCTTGGCGACCCGGGTGGCCATGCCGGTGCGCCCGCGCCAGGCCGACGAGGTCAGGCGCAGCACCGAGGTGGCGAACGGCGAGGGCTCGGCCGCCCGCGTCACCGACGAGGTCAGGACGGAACGGGCCTGGATCTTGGCCACGCCGTCGAGGTACTTCCTGCCGAGCTCGACCTTGCGCTCCTGGTCGGTGTAGCTCAGCGCGGCCCGCGGCACCGACGCCTTGCCCGGCTTGACCGTGCTGAGCGGCGCCGAGGTCAGCCAGGGCAGCTCGGCGGCCGTCTTGAGCAGGGCGCTGACATGGGCCGGATCGGGATTCCAGTACCGCGAGGGCGCGATCACCAGCGAACGCACCTGGGGCACCGGCTGCCGCTCGGCCGCGATCACCGCGGTCTCGGCGATGAAGCGCTGCTTCTGCAGCACGGCCGAGCCCACCACCTTGGCCTCGACCTCAAGGGTACGGCTGAGCGCGATGTCGGCGGTGAGCGCGGTGACCGGGCCCATGACGGTGTCGAGCGTGGCGGCGGCGTCGGGCGTGTAGGTCAGCGGCTGCAGCGGCGCCAGCGCGTCGGGGCTGAGCAGCACGGTGTCGACCTTGCCCACGGCCAGCAGGTCGAGCCCGTCGGCGTCGATCTGGCCACCGACCGGCCACTGCGTCGTGGTGGGCGCGTCACGGCCGAGTGCGGCCCTGGCGGCTGCGGCCCCCTTGGCGAGCGCCTGGGCGGGCAGCGCGTCGAGCCCCTGATGGGCCAGCGCGGTGACATCGGGATCGGCGTAGGGCGAGGCGAACAGCGGCACCCCGGTGAGCGCGGCGCGTACCTCGTCCAGCCAGGCGGTGGCGCTGGCGTCGGCCGGGCGCTTGTCGGTCTTGCCCTTGACGGAGTACGGCCTGGTCATCGCCCTGACGTCGTCGAGCAGGGCGGGATCGACGTACCAGGTGACGTCCTTATGCTTCAGCTTGGCGACCTTCAGCAGGTCGGCCAGCCGGCCGTTGCCGATGAGCGAGGTGCGCAGGGCGTCGTCGACGAAGCTGGCGTCGTCGGACCTGCGTGGCTGGTCGACCATCGGCAGGACGAATGCCACCTTGGTCCGCTGCACCTCGGCGGTCTTCGGCGCATAGGACAGGAACGTGCGCTGGATGGCCAGCTGGTTGCCGAAGGAGTCGACGACCTCGACCGCGAGCGGGTAGGCGCCGAACGCCCACATCTGCAGCTGCGCGGGGGTGAGGGCGAAGGTGAAGGGCACGCTGCCCGACGCCTCGACCAGCGGGACGGGCGTCGTCGTGCTCTCCCAGGCGGCGTCCCAGGGGCCCTGGCCGGCAAGATACCCGGCGATCTGGGTGCGGTCGGTCAGCGGCTGGTTGGAGAAACGCACGCGGATGCGCAGGCTGGACAGCGGGGCCGTCGCGGTGTTGGCGAAGGAACCGGAGATCTTGATCTCGGTGGTGGCCTCACGCGGCGCGTCCGGCGTGATCGACTCGATCGTCAGCCTGGCGCCGGCCCGAGCGACACTGCTCTGGGTGGCGCTGACCTGGGCGGGTGTGCTCGCCGTCGCGGTGCCGGCCGTCGTCGCCACCACCGCGGGGGCGAGCAGCGCGGCGGAGAGGGCGGCGAGCAGCGCGGTCTTCCTGATCACGTGTCTGCCCGGGGCGGAGTACGGCACACGCCCGCAATGGTACGGGCTCAGTGGGGAAGCGCGACCGCCTGGCGGGCACGCCTTGGTCGCGTGATCGTCAGGTCCACGGTCTTTCCTGACACGAGGGTGACCAGGTCGAGGGCGCGCAGGGCGAGTGCGGTGTGCCGCTCCCCGGTGGCCGTGAAAACGATCTCCTCGTCGGCGTGCAGCCGTTCGTCCACGAGGACGGGCAGGTCGTCGGGCAGCAGGAACGGGGCCACCAGCCCGTCGGCGTAGTCGGTCGCCGCATTGACCAGGAAGGCGGGCGCCTGCCGTACCCGGTGGGTGTCGAGGGCGGCGGCGACGGCGGCGGGGCCCGGGCGGGCGGACAGGAGGGAGACGACGGCGACGGCCTCGCGGGATCCGGCCGCGCTGACCTCGAAGACGTCCACGGCCACGCATCGGCCGGGCGGCTCGGCCAGCGCCTGGGGCAGTTGCGCCACGCACGTCATGGGGCGGGGAAGGCGTACGATCTCATGGTGGACCTGGTGGGCGAGGAGCCAGCGGTGGATCGCGAGGGCGTCCTTCATACAAGCGCTCCTTGCCTCGTCGCACGGCCCCCGTCGGTCTTCCGACGGTAACCCGGACCAGGTATGGCTCGGGGGATATGTTCCGGAATCGAAGGACCTACCCAGCTTGTCCGACTCAAATCTGACCCAGAGCCAGCAGCAGGCGGTCACCGACCTGTTCAGGAAGATCGCCCCGGTCGCCGACGAGCTCGGTGACCTGTTCGCCGCCAAGGGCCACGAACTGGCCCTCGTGGGCGGCTCGGTGCGCGACGTCTTCCTCGGCAGGATCGGCAACGACCTCGACCTGACGACGGACGCCAGGCCCGAGCGGGTCCTCGACATCGTCCGCGACTGGGCCGACTCGATCTGGACGATCGGCATCGACTTCGGCACCGTCGGGGTGCGCAAGGGCGGCTGGCTGCTGGAGATCACCACCTACCGCAGCGAGTCCTACGACCCCAAGTCGCGCAAGCCGGAGGTCGTCTACGGCGAGACCCTCGACGCCGACCTGGAGCGCCGCGACTTCGCCGTCAATGCGATGGCCGTACGGCTGCCGGGCCATGAGTTCGTCGACCCCTACGGCGGCATGGCCGATCTGCAGGCCAAGGTGCTGCGCACGCCGGGCACGCCGGAGAGCTCGTTCGACGACGACCCGCTGCGCATGTTGCGCGCCGCGCGTTTCGCCTCGCAGCTCGGCTTCACGGTCGCGCCCGGTGTGCTGGCCGCGATGAGCGCGATGGCCGAGCGGATCGAGATCGTCTCGGCCGAGCGCATCCGCGACGAGCTGGACAAGCTGCTGTGCGGCGCCCATCCGCGCGAGGGCCTGCGCATCCTGGTCGACACCGGGCTCGCCGACCGCGTGCTGCCCGAGCTGCCCAAGCTCAGGCTGGAGATCGACGAGCACCACCGGCACAAGGACGTCTACGAGCACTCGCTGATCGTGCTGGAGCAGGCCATCGCCCAGGAGGAGGACGGCACGCCCGACCGCACCCTGCGCTGGGCCGCGCTCATGCACGACGTCGGCAAGCCCAAGACGCGCAGGCACGAGGCGGCGGGCCGGGTCTCCTTCCACCACCACGAGGTGGTCGGCGCCCAGATGACCAAGAAGCGCATGGCCGAGCTCCGCTTCCCCAAGGACGTCGTGGCCGACGTCTCGCGTCTGGTCGAGTTGCATCTGCGTTTCCACGGCTACGGCACGGGCGAGTGGACCGACAGTGCGGTGCGGCGTTACGTGCGTGACGCCGGGCCGCTGCTCGCGCGTCTGCACAAGCTGACCCGGGCCGACTGCACCACGCGCAACAGGCGTAAGGCGGCCATGCTGTCGGCCACCTACGACCAGCTCGAAGAGCGCATCGCACGGCTGGCCGACGAGGAGGAGCTGGCCAAGATCCGGCCGGAGCTCGACGGCAACGACATCCAGGCCGTCCTGGGCGTCCCGGCGGGCCCGGTGATCGGCAAGGCGTACAAGTTCCTGCTCGACCTGCGCCTGGACCAGGGCGTGCTCGGCAAGGAGGCGGCCACGGAGGCGCTGCTGGCCTGGGCGAAGGAGCTGGGTGTCCTCGACGCCTGACCTGGACGCCGCCCACGTCTGGCACCCCTACGCCGCGCCCGGCGCCCCCGTGCGCGAGGTCGTCTCGGCCTCCGGCGTACGGTTGACGCTGGCCGACGGGAGTGTGCTGGTCGACGGCATGTCGTCGTGGTGGGCGGCCATCCACGGCTACGACCACCCTCGGCTCAACGCCGCCGTCACCGGGCAGCTGTCGCGGATGGCGCACGTGATGTTCGGCGGGCTGACCCACGAGCCCGCCGTGCGCCTGGCGGCCAGGCTGGCCGAGCTGACCGGGCTGGGCAAGGTGTTCCTCGCCGACTCCGGGTCGGTGGCCGTCGAGGTCGCGATCAAGATGGCGATGCAGGCGACGGGCAGGCACCGGCTGCTGACCGTGCGCGGCGGCTACCACGGCGACACGTTCGGCGCGATGGCCGTCTGCGACCCGGTCAACGGCATGCACCATCTGTTCAGCGGCGCGCTGCCCCAGCACGTCTTCGCCGCGAGGCCGCCCGGCGGCTACGGCTGGCATGCCGCATCGGTCGAGGAAGCGGGCGGCGACGACCTGGACACGCTGATCGCGGCGCACGCGGGCGAGCTGGCCGCGGTGATCGTCGAGCCGATCGTCCAGGGCGCCGGAGGCATGCACTTCTACCCGCCCGCCTACCTGCGGCGGCTGCGCGAGCTGACCGCACGGCACGGCGTGCTGCTGATCGCCGACGAGATCGCGACCGGGTTCGGCCGCACCGGCGAGCTGTTCGGCTGCGACCACGCGGGGATCAGGCCCGACATCATGTGCCTGGGCAAGGCGCTGACCGGCGGGTACCTCACGATGGCGGCCACTCTGTGCACCGACGAGGTCGCGGCCGCGATCGGCACCCTCATGCACGGCCCCACGTACATGGGCAACCCGCTGGCCGCGGCGGTCGCCAACGCCGGCCTCGACCTGCTGGCCGAGCGGCCGTGGCGGGCGGAGGTCAAGGGCATCGAGGCGGCGCTCATCGAGGGACTGGCCCCGGCGGCCGGGCACCCGGGCGTCAAGGACGTGCGGGTGCTGGGCGCGATCGGCGTGATCGAGACGCACGAGCCCGTCGACGTGGCGAAGGTGACCGAGATCGCCGTCGGCCACGGCGTGTGGCTGCGGCCCTTCGGGCGGCTCGTCTACACGATGCCGCCCTACATCACCGGACCGGCCGAGCTCGCCATGATCACCCAGGCGATGGTGGCGGCGACGTCAGCCTGAGGCGACGGCACGCTCCCTGATCGCCACCCGATAGAGCACGGCGCCCGCCACATATCCCAGCCCGACGATCAGTACGGCGAGCAGCGACCTGCCGTTGGCGGGCAGGATCGCCACCGAAAGCGCGGCAGCCGCCACGAACACACCGTTGAACAGCATGTCGTAGAGGGAGAAGGCCCGGCCGAGATAGGCGTCCTCGACATCGCGCTGCACGGCGGTGTCGGCGCAGATCTTCACACTCTGCCCGGCCACTCCCAGGACGAACCCCCCCAGGATGACCCCCCACTCGTGGAAGGGCGCCAGCAGGGCCACCGACAGCACACCGGAGGCGGCCAGCATCGCGGGCACCCACCGCTCGATCGTGAAGCGCTCGGTCGCCCACGGCGTCACCAGGACGGCCAGCGCGTAGCCCGCGGCCGACGAGGCGATCACCAGGCTGAGCCCGGCCAGCGCGGCGTCGGCGTCACCCGAGGTGAAGTAGTAGCGGTAGAGGATGATCGACTGGGCGGTGGCCATGCCGTACATGAAGCGGTGGGTGGCCATGGCGCCCATGCCGGCGGCGGCGCGGCGGCGGTGCGCCAGGTGCCTCGCGCCCTCGACCAGGCCGCGTACGACATGGCCGACGGCCTGGCGGGCCTGCGGTCTGGCCGGGTCGAGGTCGGGGCCGAGCAGCGCGCGGTCCATCGTGCGGGCGATGAGCGCGCTCAGCCCGAACACCACGCCCGAGGTGACCAGCAGCAGCGCCACCCCGCTGTCGTCGCCGCCGAACACCGCGCGCAGCAGGAAGCCGACCCCCGCGCCCGCGAACGTCGCCACCGTGCCCGACGTCGGCGTCACCGCGTTGGCCATCATGAGCTTCTCGCGCGGCACCACGTGCGGCAGCGAGGCGCCGAGCGCGGCCAGGAAGAACCTGTTGACGCCGAGCACCGCCAGCGCCGCCACGTAGAACACCTCGTCCGGCTGCCCCGTGCCCACGATGAGCGCGGCCAGCAGCAGCAACGCCCCCCGCACCAGCGGCGCGATCACCAGGATCTGCCGCCGCGACCACCGGTCGATGAACACCCCGACGAAGGGCCCGAGCACGCTGTACGGCAGCAGCAGCACGGCGAAACCGAGCGCCACCTGCAGTGCGCTGGTCTGCTTCTCCGGCGAGAAGAAGGCGAACCCGGCCACCCCGAACTGGAAGATGCCGTCGCTGAACTGCGAGACCAGGCGGGTGCTGAACAGGCGTCTGAAGTTCCGACCTTCGAGGACGGCCCTGAGATCGGCGACGTAAGACACCCGGTCAGCCTAGTCGGCGGGCTACGAAGGCGCGTTCGGGCAGGAGGTTGGTGTGACAGGTGGTAAAGAGGTATCGGTGATCTCGACATGATCACGTAATCTCATTGCGTGACCTCTGATGAACACGTAGTGCTGATCGACGGCGAGGGCCAGGCCATCGGCACTGCGCCCAAGATGTCAGTGCACGGCTCCGACACGCCTCTTCATCTGGCCTTCTCGAGCTATGTCTTCGACGACACCGGGCGCGTGCTGCTGACCCGCCGCGCCTCCCACAAAATCACCTGGCCGGACGTCTGGACCAACAGCTGCTGCGGGCACCCGTTGCCCGGCGAGCGGCTCGACCTGGCGGTGCTGCGCAGGCTGGGCTACGAGCTCGGGCTGCGGGTCGAGCGGGCCGATCTGATGCTGCCGCGTTTCGCCTACCGTGCCGTCATGGGCAACGGCATCGTGGAGAACGAGCTGTGCCCGGTCTACCGGGTGGTCGTCTCCGGGCCCGTCGCGCCCAATCCGCTGGAGGTGCGCGAGGTGCACTGGATGCCGTGGAAGGAGTTCACCGACGGGGTCATGAGCGATCTGCTGGCCATCTCGCCCTGGTGCCGCGAGCAGGTGCCGCTGCTGGACGAGCTGGGCGCCGATCCGCTGGGCTGGGAGCCCGCTCCCGACTCCGAGCTGCCGCCCGCCGCCCGCTAGACGCACGCGGCCGGGCGACGTCGCGTCGCCCGGCCGGAGTCCTGCTGGAGCATGCGTGATGGACGGAGCCCGGCCGGAGTCCACGCGGTGGCCCGGCCTGTGCTTCGCCGTACTTCGTGGGGGTTAGCGGTCCACCTCGCCGCGGATGAACTTCTCGACGTACTCCCTGGCCTCGTCGTCGGAGTGCTGGACGGGCGGGGACTTCATGAAGTACGACGAGGCCGACAGGATCGGGCCGCCGATGCCGCGGTCCTTGGCGATCTTGGCGGCGCGCACGGCGTCGATGATGATGCCGGCGGAGTTGGGGGAGTCCCAGACCTCCAGCTTGTACTCCAGGTTGAGCGGGGTGTCGCCGAACGAGCGGCCCTCAAGGCGGACATAGGCCCACTTGCGGTCGTCGAGCCACGGCACGTGGTCCGAAGGGCCGATGTGCACATCGCCCTTGCCCATCTCGCGCGGGATCTGCGAGGTGACCGACTGGGTCTTGGAGATCTTCTTGGACTGCAGGCGCTTGCGCTCCAGCATGTTCATGAAGTCCATGTTGCCGCCGAAGTTGAGCTGGTACGTGCGCAGCAGCTCGACGCCGCGGTCCTCGAACAGCTTGGCCATGACGCGGTGCGTGATGGTGGCGCCGACCTGCGACTTGATGTCGTCGCCGACGATCGGGACACCGGCCTCGGTGAACTTCTCGGCCCACTCGGGGTCGGAGGCGATGAAGACCGGCAGCGCGTTGACGAAGGCGACCTTGGCGTCGATCGCGCACTGCGCGTAGAAGCGGTCGGCGTCCTCCGAACCCACGGGCAGGTAGGAGACCAGGACGTCGACCTGCTTGTCCTTGAGCACCTGGACGACGTCGACGGGGACCTCGTCGGACTCCTCGACCATCTCGCGGTAGAACTCGCCGAGACCGTCGTAGGTGTGACCCCGCTGCACGATCACGCCGGACGGCGGCACGTCGCAGATCTTGATCGTGTTGTTCTCCGAGGCGACGATGGCCTCGGACAGGTCGCGCCCGACCTTCTTGGCGTCGACGTCGAAGGCCGCGACGAACTCCACGTCGCCGACGTGGTACTCGCCGAACTTGACGTGCATCAGGCCCGGCACACGCACGTCCGGGTCTGCGTCCTTGTAGTAGTGCACGCCCTGGACCAGCGACGACGCGCAGTTGCCGACACCGACAATGGCAACGCGAACCGAACCCATCGCACTCGCTCCCTTACTCATCAGGTGATGTTCTATCCTTCGCGGGCTCGTTGGCCCGTCGTTCCGTGGCGATCAGCTCGTTCAGCCAGCGCACTTCGCGCTCGACCGATTCCAGCCCGTGGCGCTGCAGTTCCAGCGTGTAGGCGTCGAGCTTCTCTCTCGTCCTTGCCAGTGCGGTGCGGACGCCGTCGAGGCGCTCTTCGAGACGGCTGCGGCGCCCTTCGAGGATGCGCAGGCGCACCTCGGCCTCGGTGTGCCTGAAGAAAGCGAAGTGCACACCGAAGCTCTCGTCCTCCCATGCGGAAGGCCCGGCCTGCGTCAGCAGGTCCTGGAGCCGCTCCTTGCCCTCGGCGGTCAGCTTGTAGACGATCTTCGACCGGCCGCCGACCAGAGTGGGCGGCG
Organism: Nonomuraea sp. IBHARD001; assembly: GCF_056106265.1. Lineage (NCBI taxonomy): Bacteria > Bacillati > Actinomycetota > Actinomycetes > Streptosporangiales > Streptosporangiaceae > Nonomuraea > Nonomuraea sp. IBHARD001. The sequence continues at coordinate 9,005,115 of NZ_JBWBBW010000002.1, read as the reverse complement.
TCGGCTGCTCCTCCACGATGAGCCCTGCCGTGAGCAGGGAGCGCAGGCAGGGATAGAGCGAGCCGTAGGAGATGGCGCGGAGCATGCCGAGCAGGGAATTGAGACGTTTGCGCAGCTCATACCCATGAAGCGGAGTCTCGTGGAGCGACCCGAGGACGGCGAGTTCCAGGACGTTGCTCTTCGCTGCAGCCATGGTCCCCCGCCTCCCTCTCAGGTCGATGTATCGAGCCGATACATCTTGAGGATACGTCGCTCCGCTATATGTACGCAATTAATGACTTTCCCAAGAGGTTGGGAGCAATCGGTAAAAAGCCGTAGTCTGACGCTCATGTGGTCACAGCGCGGGGTGGTGGACTACGGACTGGCGAAGCGGGCCGCAGTGCGCTCGCTGCGATCCGGTCATGCCTCCACGCGTGAGGCCTGTGACGCACAGCGGTACCTCCTTCGCGCCGCCAAGCACTTCGGAGAGGCGACGAGGCGCCTCTGCCCGGTATGCGAGAGGGAGAACGTCACCAACGTGACCTATGTCTACGGGGATTCCCTAGGACGTCATGCCGGTCGGGCAAAGGCCGCGTCAGAGCTCGCCGCGATGGCCCATGATTACGAGGAGTTCCGGGTCCATGTCGTCGAGGTCTGTCAGGGTTGTTCGTGGAACCACCTGACGGTCTCGTTCGTCCTTGGCAACGGACCACCCGACCTCGTCGGCAACCCGTGAACCGAGGGCGGTGCCCCACGCCCGCCCGCGCCACCCGATGACGATGCGAGGACGTGTGAGTAACAGCAGCAATGGCTCCGAGCAAGCCGGACGCCCCGAGCGCCCTGGGCGTCGGCGTCGCTCTGGCTCAGGACGTTCCGTCCCCCCACCACAGGCGCCGCAAACCTGGGGTGAGCCGACGGCCCAGCAGCCTGCCTCCCCCTACAACGCGCCTTCTCCCTACGCCGCGCCCGGCCCGCAGCCGCGCCAGGGCGGCTACGCCGACTCGGCCTACGCGCCCGACGGCTACCAGGGCTCCACATACGGCTCGGCGCGCCGGCCCAGCGGTCCTCAGGGGCGCAGGCCCGAGGCCGCCTACGAGGACACCGGCACGATGGCGATCCAGTCGGGTCCCGCGCCGGTGACGCGCTCGGCCATGGAGGGCGCCCAGGCCCCCGACCCCCAGCACAGCACCCAGCGCCTCGACCGGCCGCCAGGCGGCCGGGGCTCGTCCGTTTCCTCCGGCGCGTCGGGCGCGTCCGGCGCATCCGGTGCGTCCGGCTCGTTCGGGGAAGAAGCGCCGACGTCCGGTGGGCGGAGCGGTCGTGGCAGGCGTGGTGCGCCTCCTCCCCGCGGCCCGCGTGAGAGCGCACGCGCCTCCGACGACGGCGGGGACGACGACGGCGGCGGCAGGCGGCGCGGCTGGAAGCGGTTCGTGCCGAGCTGGAAGATCGTCTTGGTCGGCTTCGTGGTCCTCACCGCGGGCGGCTTCGGCATGATCGCCGTGGCCTACGCCAACACGCCCATCCCCGAGACCACCCAGAACGAGGCGGTGGCCCAGGGCAGCGTCATCTACTACAGCGACGGCAAGACGAAGATCGCCGAGCTGGGCACCAAGCGCAGGATCGTCGAGTTCAAGGACATCCCGAAGCACGTCCAGGACGCGGTGATCACCGCAGAGGACCGTAGCTTCTGGGACAACTCCGGCATCGACTTCAAGGGCCTCGGCCGTTCGGTCTATATGACGGTCACCGGCCAGCAGATCCAGGGCGCCTCGACCATCACCCAGCAGATGTCGCGCAACTACTACGAGGGCCTGTCCAAGGACGTCTCGATCAGCCGCAAGGTCAAGGAGATCTTCGTCTCGGTCAAGCTGTCCAAGGAGAAGGACAAGGACTGGATCCTCGCCAACTACCTCAACACCATTTACTTCGGCCGCGGCGCCTACGGCATCGAGGCGGCGGCGCAGGCCTACTTCGGCCCCAAGAAGCACGTCACCAACCTGACCGTGCCCGAGGCCGCCTACCTCGCCGGCCGTATCCAGAACCCGGGCACGTTCGACAAGGCCGAGGCGAACAAGAACTTCGCTCCCACCAAGGAGCGCTACGACTACGTCATGCGTGAGCTGACGAAGATCCCCGAGTACGCCAAGTTCGTGGGCGCGCCCTTCGAGAAGCTCAAGTTCGCCCCGACCAAGAGCCGTGACAAGTACCAGGGCCTGCGCGGCTACATGCTCAATATCGTCGAGCTCGAACTGGCCAAGCGCGGCATCAGCGAGGCCGACCTCAACAGCCGCGGCCTCAAGGTGATCACCACCTTCAACCGCGACCTGATGCTCGCCGCCAAGAAGGCCGTCAACGGCAGAACCGCCCAGTACGGCAAGCAGGTGCACACCAGCCTCGCAGCCGTGAACCCGAAGAACGGCCGGGTCGTCGCCTTCTACAGCGGTGACGACTACCTCAAGGACTTCAACAACCGCGCCTTCCACGCGGCCAAGCAGGCCGCATCGGCGTTCAAGCCCTACGTGCTGGCCGCCTGGCTGGAGAAGGGCTGGTCGCTCAACAGCTACATCGAGGGCAAGAAGACCTACGAGGCGCCGGGCACCAAGCCGATCAGCAACGCGGGCATGCAGCCCTTCGGTGCGATCAACCTCGTCAAGGCCACCGCGAGCTCCGTCAACACGGTCTTCGTGCAGATGGGGGAGAAGGTCGGCCTCGAAGAGGTGGCCAGGATCGCCAAGGAGGCGGGAGTCGGCGAGCAGGCCTCGCGCGACCTCGGCAAGAACTCGGTCGACTGGGCGATCGACGAGCACAAGTACGCCGTCACGATCGGCTCGGCCACCGTCACCGCCGTCGAGCAGGCGGCCGGGTACTCCATCTTCGCCAACGCCGGCAAGCACACCGACTGGCACACCGTCATCTCCGTCAAGGAGTTCGACGGCCTCGAGGTGCTGCCCGAGCAGAAGATCGAGCGCCAGGTGATCAGCGAGGAGGCCGCCGCCGACGCCACGTTCGCCATGCAGGCCGTGGTCAAGGGCGGCACCGGCGGCGCGGCCAACTTCGGCCGTCCCGTCGCCGGCAAGACCGGCACGAACAACGACTCCAAGGACGCCTGGTTCGTCGGCTTCACCCCGCAGCTGTCCACGGCGGTCGGCATGTACAAGGAAGTCGCCTACAACAAGGACGGCACCAAGCCGCTGAAGTACAACAAGGCGGGCACGCTGGCCATCCTCGAGAAGGACCCCAAGTACCCGGTCCTGTGGAAGGAGGAGTCGCTGCCCGGCGAGATCGGCGGTGGCGGCAAGCCGACCGAGGTCTGGCACGACTTCATGGCGGCGGCCATGGCCAACAAGGACGTCGAGCAGTTCCCGGCCAAGGCCGACGCGGGCACGCCCGAGAACCTCGCGCCGAAGCCGACCCCGTCGCCCACCGCGACCGACAGCGTCGACCCGACCACGCCGTACGACCCGAGCGATCCGTTCGACGACGACGGCACCATCGACGACGGCATTCCCGACGACGACGGCGAGTGCCAGCCGCTGCTGGAGAACTGCGACCCGGCGCAGGAGCCCACCGAGACCGACCAGCTCGGCGACATCCCCGCCGGTGGGCCGGGCTCGGGCGGGGCCTCCGTCCCGGCTCCCGACGCCACGAAGCGCGACGAGCGATGACCGGGCTCGACCACCGGCGCGCGCTGCGCGTCCAGGTCTACCTGCCCCTGGCCCTGCTGGCCTGGCTGGGGGCGGTGCTGGCCTATCTGTGGAAGTGGCCGTGCCGGTTCGGCGGAGCGTGGAACAGCGGCACCGCCCAGTTCACCAACTTCTGCTACACCGACATCTATCCGCTGTACTTCGACCGCAGGCTCAACGAGGGCATGATCCCGTACTTCGCGGACGTGCCCTACGACAAGCAGGTCGAGTACCCGGTGGTGCTCGGCGAGGTGATGAACTTCATCTCGTGGGTGACCAGGACGTTCGGCCTGCCGCCCGAGAGCTTCTACGACCTGACCGTCGTGCTGATGGCACTCTCGCTGATCGCCGGTGTGGTGCTCATGGGCATGCTGGCCGGTCCCGGGCGCAGGTGGGACGCGCTCTGGTACGCGCTGGCCCCCGGGGTCATCCTGGCCGCCTACATCAACTGGGACCTGGTGGCGGGCGCGCTGTCGCTCGGCATGTTGCTGGCCTGGTCGCGTGGTCGCCACATCTGGGCCGGTTTGCTGCTCGGGCTGGCGATCGCGACGAAGTTCTATCCGCTGATGTTCGTCGGGGCGCTGTTCCTGCTGACCGTCCGTACGGCCAAGTGGCGGGCCTTCGGCGTCACGATGGCGGCCACCGTCATCGCCTGGGTCGCGGTGAACCTGCCGGTGATGATCGGCGCGTTCGAGGGCTGGAGCCGTTTCTACGTCTTCAGTCAGGAGCGCGGCGCCGACTGGGGGTCGCTCTGGTTCTTCTTCCAGGTCAAGCAGGTGCCGATCCTGGGTGACGCCGAGCAGCTCAGCTTCCTCGGCGTGGCCGTGCTCGCGCTGCTGTGCCTGGGGATCGCGTTGCTGACGTGGCTGGCGCCCAGGCGGCCGAGGCTGGTGCAGCTGATGTTCCTGGCCCTGGCCGCGTTCATGCTGACCAACAAGGTGTGGTCGCCGCAGTTCGTGCTGTGGCTGGTGCCGTTCGCGGTGCTGGCCAGGCCGAACTGGAAGGCGCTGGCGCTGTGGCAGGCCGCGGAGGTGTGGTACTTCTTCGCGATCTGGCTCTATCTGGTCGGCATCTCGGAGGAGACCAAGCATCTGGGGATCGGCGACGGGGCCTACTTCGCCGCCGTGTGGGCGCGGGCGCTGACCGTGCTGCTGCTCATGGCACTCGTCGTACGCGACATCCTCAAGCCGGACAAGGACGTCGTGCGCAAGGGCGGGGCCGACGATCCTTCGGGCGGTGTGTTCGCCGACGCGCCCGACCGGTTGCCGCTGAAGATGCTCAACCGGACCGAGCCCGTCGCCAAGACCGACGACGAGCCGCTGCCTGCTCCCGCGGTCTAGCTTCATCCTTCATCGGAAAAGCCGGGTAGAACTCTCTACCCGGCTTTTCGTCTGCGTAATCCAGAAAAGTTATCCACAGGCTGTGTGTAACTGGGGTCAGAGGTGTTTGCGCAGGTAGGCGATGTCCTCGGCCTGGCCTTCGAACGGTGTTTCGACCACGATCGGGGCTCCAGCGGCCCGGCAGACACCCAGGATGAGCTCGGCGTCGATCTGGCCCTGGCCGATGTTGGCATGCCGGTCGGCGCCCGAGTCGAAGGAATCGCGCGAGTCGTTGCAGTGCACCAGGTCGATCCTGCCGGTGATGGCCAGGACGCGCTCCACGACGTCGGCGAGCTCCTCGCCGCCCGCGTGGGCGTGGCAGGTGTCCAGGCAGAAGCCGACGCCGAACTCGCCCACCGCGTCCCACAGCCTGGCGATGCGCTCCAGCTTGCGGGCCATCGCGTTGCCGCCGCCCGCGGTGTTCTCGATCAGCACGGGGATCGGCTGCTCCATGCGCTCGAACACCTTGCGCCAGTTGTCGAAGCCGAGCTGCGGGTCGTCGTCCTTGCCGACGTGGCCGCCGTGCACGACCAGGCCCTTGGCGCCGAGGCCGGCGGCTGCCTGGAGGTGCTGGGTGAGCAGCTTCCTGCTCGGGATGCGGACGCGGTTGTTGGCCGTCGCCACATTGATCACGTAAGGGGCGTGGATGTAGACGTCGACGCCTTCTATCGGCTTGCCGGGCAGGACCGGGCCCTTCCAGCCCTGGGGGTCGCCGAGGAAGAACTGCACCACCTCCGCGTCACGTGCGGCGGCGTGGGCCGCGGGGTCGTCCTGGTCGACGTGTGCTCCGATGCGAACCATGCCGTCGAGCCTAGACGCATCGGGGCTTCGGGGTGCTCGCCTCGCTTTTGTTTGGCGGCAGGGCAGAAGGGCAGTCGCGGGGTGCCCCCCGATACGAGGAGAATACGATGGCCTACTACCGCCGTGGTATCAGCCTGGTCTTCCTGATCTACATCCTGATCGGTATCTACGTCGCCTGGGTGCACGAGTACATCACCCCGGCGCTGCTCAAGGACATCGCCGAGGCGTTGCTGGCGGTCTTCCTCTGGTTCCTGATCCTGCTGGGCGTCGACCTGCGCCTGGGCGGCTAAAACGAGCCTCCCGCCAGCGGGTCGGCATGGCTTCAGGGCAGGAAGCCGCCCTGGGCGATGCCGAGTGCGACGCCGACGAAGGACGCCACGATGCCCACGATGTTGAAAACGCGCTCGCCCGTGGTGTCGGAGACGAACTGCGAGTAGAGCCCGCCGCCGAAGCCGAGCGCACCCACCCATGAGGCGACGACGTGGCCTTCGGGCGCGAAGAAGTACGCCGCGACGAAGGCCACGACGCCGCAGACCAGCGTGCCGATGGCCAGGGCGTTCTGCAGCGGATGGGATCTGCCGTCTCCGTTGAGCGCCCACGGGGACGTCTGGTCGCCGGTGGGACGAAGTACGTGTGGCACTACAACCACCCCCTCGTTTCCTTCAGGCGTTCCCATCCTCGGGCGGCTGGTAACCTGGCACAGCTGCGTTGTGACCATCTCACCGATGGCGCGGGTGGAGCGCCGATCAGGGGTGGCTCCATTCGACACGTCAGCGTCCTCCTGTCACGGCAGATCGTCGTGACCGCAAGAGTCCAGAGGAGGTTGGAGTCCGCATGCGTCGTTACGAAGTAATGGTCATTCTGGACCCTTCGCTCGATGAGCGCACTGTGGCGCCGTCCCTCGACCAGTTCCTCACCGTCGTGCGCAACGACGGCGGCACTGTGGAGAAGGTCGACGTCTGGGGCCGCCGTCGCCTCGCCTACGACATCGACAAGAAGTCGGAAGGCATCTACGCCGTCATCGACCTGGCCGCGGAGCCCGCGACGGTCAAGGAGCTCGACCGCCAGATGAACCTCAACGAGGGCATCCTGCGCACCAAGGTCCTGCGTCCCGACGCGCACTAGGCCGATCCCCGGCGTTCTGTCGGGGGCGAGCCGTACGCTGAGCCGTAACCCAAGCGAAGACGTGCAGGAAGGCGATCGTTAGCCATGGCAGCAGGCGACACCGTAATCACCGTCGTTGGCAACCTCGTCAACGACCCGGAGCTGCGCTTCACCCCAACGGGGCAAGCCGTGGCCCAGTTCCGTATCGCTTCCACTCCGCGGTTCATGGACCGCCAGACCAATGAGTGGAAGGACGGCGAAAGCCTCTTCCTGACCTGCAACGTATGGCGTCAGGCGGCCGAGAACGTCGCCGAGAGCCTGCAGCGCGGCATGCGGGTCATCGTGCAGGGGCGGCTCAAGCAAAGGTCTTACGAGACCAAGGAAGGCGAGAAGCGGACCGTCTACGAGGTCGAGGTCGATGAGATCGGCCCGTCTCTGCGCAACGCGACCGCCAAGGTCAACCGCACCTCCCGTCAGGGCGGCGGTGGTGGCGGCGGCTTCGGCGGCGGCCCCGCCGACGACCCGTGGGCCTCTGCCTCGCCCGCCCCTTCCCAGGGCGGCGGCGGCAACTACGGCGGCGGTGGTGGCGGCGGCAACTTCGGCGGCGGCGGCGGTGGTGGCGGCAACTACGGTGGCGGCCAGCAGCAGCAGGGTGGCGGCGGCGGCTTCGGCGGCGGCGGCGACTTCAGCGACGAGCCCCCCTTCTAGTCTTCCGATCCATCTGTCCATAGCCCGAGTCCATTCCCGCATCACTGCGGGGCTCTGAAAGGAGCACCACGATGGCTAAGCCGGCACTGCGCAAGCCCAAGAAGAAGGTTTGCCTGTTCTGCCACGACAAGATCTCCTACGTCGACTACAAGGACACGGCGCTGCTGCGGAAGTTCATTTCCGACCGCGGCAAGATCCGTGCCCGCCGGGTGACGGGCAACTGCACCCAGCACCAGCGCGACGTTGCGACCGCGATCAAGAATGCCCGTGAGGTGGCTCTGCTGCCCTACACGAGCACCGCGCGCTAAGGAGCCTGGCGATATGAAGATCATCCTCACCACCGAGGTCTCGGGCCTCGGCGCTCCTGGCGACGTCGTCGAGGTCAAGGACGGCTACGGCCGTAACTACCTCCTGCCCCGCGGCTACGCGATCCTCTGGACGCGCGGCGGCGAGAAGCAGATCGCCTCGATCAAGAAGGCGCGCGACGCCCGCGAGATCCGCGACCTGGGCACGGCCAAGGAGGTCGCCGGCCAGCTCGGCGCACTCAAGGTCAAGCTGAAGACGCGCGCCGGTGACACCGGCCGCCTGTTCGGCTCCATCACGACGGGCGACATCGCCGACGCGGTCAAGGCCGCCGGCGGCCCCGTCCTCGACCGCCGCCGCATCGAGATCGTCAACGCGATCAAGAGCGTCGGCAGCCACAAGGTCAGCGTCAAGCTGCACCCCGAGGTCTCGGCCTCGGTCGACGTGGAGGTCATCGCCAGCTAGGCGACCCCTCCGTTCGTCTTCGGCCCCCTGGAGCTCCGGCTCTGGGGGGCTTTCGGCTTCCCCGGGGGATTTCCGCAAGGACAGGCCCGCGCTTTCGTCTTCGACGACAAGCCCCATAGGTCAAGCCCCTTGCTTCGCTCGCGGCAAGCCTGCTCCTTGCGCAAGCCCGCCCGTGCTTCCTATGCGGCAAGCCTCTTTCGCCTTCCCTTACGGCAAGCCTCCTTGGCGCCTCCGTCCGCACGTGGCCGGGCTCCATCACTCACGCGTCCATAGCAGGACTTCGCCTGCCCGCCGCAACGTACCGGCGACCAAAGCGTGCGACGGCGTGCGGAGCATCTCCGCGCCGCCATCGCAACGCCACAGGACGCCCGTGATCGTGTCGCGAGTCGTCCTTGAGCGTTTCGCGGGCGGTGTCTTCGATCGTGTTGGAACGTCAGCTCGATCGCCCCTCAAGGCCCTCCCACTCCCGCCTCCCTCGCAGCCCTCCCGGCACCGTCTCCCACCTTCTGCCTCCCGCCGAGGGCCGCGCGGGCGAGAAGGCGGGCAGGCAGGACGGGCAGGAAGGGGCGGGTGGGCTGGTCGGGAGGCGGAGTCGGGAGGCGCTCCCCCCACTCGCCCGCTTGGCCCCCTGCCCTCTCCACCCACCCCACTCGCCCGCTCGGCCCCTGCCCTCCCATCCCGCCCGCTCGCCCGCCCCGCCCCAGCCCCGAAACGCCGCCCCCGTCGCCCCTCCCGCCTCCCTCATTGGGCCGGGATCTATTCGTCTTTTCGGACGCGTAGAATTTGGACGTTCTGCTCTCGTTGTTTGGCTGGAGGCTTGGTCATGGTTCGTCCCGCTGTGCTGCTCGCGCTTGGGGTGCTGGCGACGGCTACGGTGGCGTGTGCGCCGGAGTCCGAGACGACGTCCTCCGCCACGCCTGCCGCAGGTGCCACAACGGCCTGCACGAAGGACCAGCTCAAGCTCACGACGGCGGGCAAGCTGACCATCGGCACCGACAAGCCGGCCTACGAGCCCTGGTTCAAGGACGACGACCCGAGCAATGGGCAGGGATTCGAGAGCGCGGTGGCGTTCGCCGTGGCGGGCGAGATGGGCTTCGACCGCAGTGAGGTCGCCTGGAACGTCGTCAAGTTCGACTCGGCCTTCGCGCCGGGCGCCAAGCAGTTCGACTTCGACATCAACCAGGTCTCGATCACGCCCGCCAGGGAAAAGGCCGTCGACTTCAGCAAGGGCTACTACACGGTCAAGCAGGCCGTCGTCGCGCTGAACGGCTCCAAGATCGCAAGCGCCACCGACCTGGCCGGGCTCAAGGATGCCAAGATCGGCGTCCAGGTCGGCACGACGGCGCTCAGCGCGGTCAAGAGCGTCATCCAGCCCACGCAGGAGCTGAACGTCTACAACGAGCAGATCGACGCGGTCAACGCCCTCAAGAACAAGCAGGTCGACGCCCTGGTCGTGGACCTGCCGACGGCCTTCTACGTCACCGCCGCGCAGGTCGAAGGCTCCAAGATTGTCGGACAGTTCGCCGCGACGGGCGACACGCCCGAGGAGTTCGGACTCGTCCTGCAGAAGGACAGCCCGCTGAAGACGTGTGTGGACAAGGCCGTCGAGGCCCTGAAGTCCAACGGCGAACTGGCGAAGATCGAGACGCAGTGGCTCGGCTCGGCCGCGGGCGCGCCCGAGCTGAAGTAGGCCACCCCCATGCCGAACGAGCACGACGGGCCACCCGCCGCGCCGGACGCCACCACCTCCGTTTCCCGTGAAACCACCACCCCCGAAGCGCGGCCCAGCACCCATTTCGTGGCCTTTCCGGAGGGGGTGCCCGCCGCCGACGGCTGGGTGAAGAGCAAGCGGCAGCTCGATCGGGAGAAGGTGCGGAGGTCTCGGGGCACTCGGGCCGCCTCGATCGCGACGGCGTCGACGGTCGTGTTCCTGGTGTTGCTGGTCTGGGGGGTGACGAGCTCCCCGGGCTGGGACCGGGTGCAGGAGACGTTCTTCGACCCTGAGCAGTTCATGGCGGCGCTGCCCGACGTGCTGAACGGCTTCCTGCTCAATGTCAAGATCTTCCTGATCGCGGAGCCGCTCATCCTGATCGTCGGGCTGCTGGTCGCGTTGGCCAGGGGACTGAAGGCGCCGATCTTCTTCCCGGTCAGGGCGCTCGCGACGCTGTACACCGACATCTTCCGCGGCGTCCCCACCATCCTGGTGATCTACCTGATCGGGTTCGGCCTTCCGGCGCTGGAGTTGCAGGGCATGCCGACCGACCTCGCGACCCTGGGCATCATCGCCCTGACGCTGTCGTACGGCGCGTACGTGGCCGAGGTGTTCAGGTCGGGGATCGAGTCGGTGCATCCCAGTCAGGTGGCGGCGGCCAGGTCGCTCGGGCTGAGCCACGGCAAGACGATGAGGTTCGTCGTCCTGCCGCAGGCCACCCGCAGGGTCGTACCGCCGTTGCTGAACGACTTCGTCTCGCTGCAGAAGGACACGGCCCTGGTGGCGACGATCGGGCCGCTGGAGGCGTTGCGCCAGGCGCAGATCCATGCGACCAGCACGTTCAACTACACGCCGTACCTGGTGGCGGCGCTGCTGTTCATCCTGCTGACGATTCCCATGGCCAGGTTCACCGACTACCTGGCCGCACGGTCGCAGCGGCGGCGCGGGGCATGACGGCGGGAGGAGACGCGATGAGCGTGCTGACGATCGACGGCGTGTGGAAGAACTTCCACGGTCATCATGTCCTGCGCGGCATCGACCTGGAGGTGTCCTCGCACGAGGTGGTCTGCCTGATCGGCGCATCGGGCTCGGGCAAGTCCACCCTGCTGCGCTGCGTGAACCTGCTGGAGACGGTCGACGACGGCGCCATCCACCTGGACGGCAGGGAGATCACCGACCCGCGTGCCGACGTCGACGACGTACGCAAGCGGCTCGGCATCGTGTTCCAGGCGTTCAATCTGTTCCCGCACATGAGCGTGCTGGACAACATCACCCTCGCCCCTCGCCAGGTGCACAAGGTCGGCAAGGCGAAGGCCGAGGCGCACGCGAGGGAACTGCTGGCCAGGTTCGGCCTGTCGGACAAGGCGAAGGCCTATCCCGACCAGCTGTCCGGCGGCCAGCAGCAGCGGGTGGCGATCATCAGGGCGATGGCCACCCAGCCGAGGCTGATGCTGCTCGACGAGGTGACGTCGGCACTGGATCCCGCCCTCGTCACCGAGGTGCTCGGCGTCATCAGGGAGCTCAAGGAGAGCGGGATGACGATGATCCTCACCACGCACGAGATGGGCTTCTGCCGCGACATCGCCGACACGGTGTGCTTCCTCGACGGCGGCGTCCTCCTGGAGAAGGGCACCCCCGAACAGATCTTCACCGACCCCCAGCACCCCAGAACCCAGGCCTTCCTCCACAGCGTCCTCCAGGCGGGCCGCCTCTGACCGCGTGAGATCCCACGACGCGTGACTCACCCGAGCTGGGTCACCCCGCGGAGCATCAGCAGTACGCCGACCCCGGCGATGAGCGTGGCGGTGAGCACCGGTACCCAGGGGCGCACCCGATCGGTCCAGCGCGGCAACGTGACGCGATGCCCGAGCCGTACCAGGAGGAGTCCGGCGACGGTCAGGGCCGCGGCCATCCCGAGCCCGTAGCAGACGACGAGCGCCACGCCATAGGCGGTACGCCCGAGCGCGACGGCTCCCAGCAGCACCACCAGCGCCGAAGGACTGGGCACCAACCCCCCGGCCACCCCAAGCCCCACCAGCCCCCGCCGCCCGAACACGTGCCCGTGCCCATGTCCGTGCCCGTGCCCATGTCCGTGCCCATGTCCGTGACCATGCCCGTGACCATGCCCGTGACCATGCCCGTGACCATGACCAACAGAGGCGGAAGCAGCTCCGGTGCGGGCGCGGCGTACCAGCAGCCATACCCCGATGCCGGTCACGAGGACCCCGCTGGCCACCCCGAGCCACCCCATCGCCGTCTCACCGGCCAGTGACGACGACACGGTCAGCAGCAGGCCGAGCGCCAGCACCCCGGCGGTGTGCGTCAGCGTGACGGTCGCGCCGACCAGTACGGCGTCGCGGGCGTCGCCCTGCCGTCCGGCGAGGTAGGCGGCCATCACCGTCTTGCCGTGCCCGGGCAGTGCCGCGTGCGCCGCGCCCAGGACCAGGGCGAGCAGGACGGCCAGCAGACCGACGGGCAGCGTGAGCGTCGCCGAGGTGGCCAGGCCGCCGAGCGTGGACTCCAGACCGGTCAGCCACGACGTGGGCAGCGGCAGCCTGGCCAGGGCCGACCCTATCGCGGTGCCTTCGCCCGGCGCCGCCTCGATGGTGGCGCTGCGCTGGTCGAGAGGCGAGGTGAGCAGGTCGTCCGGGTAGGCGGTGAGCTGCTTGGACACACTGGCGGACGGCACGTCCGAGCGCGTGAGCCGTACCCCGTGGCCGGTCGCGGTGATCTCACGCCAGCCGATGCGCTGAGCGGCGTTGTGGTCGGCGAACGTGATGGACACCGGCCCTTCGACGCGCAGCGCGGCGGCCAGGCGGCAGGTGAGCCTGCTGGTGGCCAGGCCAGCGTTGCCGGTGCCGTACTCCAGGGTGCTGGCCTTGACCTGCCACTCCAGGGGCGAGCGGCCAGCCTGGGCGCGCATGCCCGAGACGAGTTCGCCGCAGCGTGCGGTGCTCCTGGCGGCGGCCTCGGCGGGGGTGATGGCGCCGTCGCCGTCGGTGTCGGCGAGCGGCCGTTCCTGAAGCGTGGGTATCTCGGCGCTCTCCACGATCGCGGTGTCTTCGAGGCGATCGGGATGGAAGGCCAGCCCGTGGTAGTGATTGACCGAGAAGTCGCCCAGCGGATGGAACATCAGCAGGGCCAGTACGAGAACCTTCACCGCCAGGATCCTGGCACCGAGCCGCAGCCGAAAGCCGAGCGACGTGCCCCGGGCTGTGTACTTATTACCCCTTGCTGACCTGTGTCGATTGCATCGGCATGATCGAGACGATCATGATCGACCGGTGAGGCAGGTCCATGTTCTGGCGTTCGGCGCCACAGCCGCGCTGGTGCTGGCGTTGTCGGGTCCCGGCGGTCTGGCCGAGGAGTGGCCGACCCCGGCGACGGCGGTCACCGCCTTCCCCAGGGACGCCCGCGCCTGGGCCGCGCTCGGCAACACGTATGTCGAGCGTGCGCGCCGCACCGGCGACCCCGCCTACCAGCTCAAGGCGCAGGGCGCGCTCGAACGCTCGCTGGCCGAGCGGCCCGAGGCCAATGCCGACGCCCTGCTCGGCCTGGCCGCCCTGGCCAATCTCAGACACGAGTTCGCCGACGCCCTGCGCTGGGCGGGCCGCGCCCTGCGCGCCGACCCCTACCGCTCGTCCGGGTACGGCATGCAGGTCGACGCCGCCGTCGAGCTGGGCGACTACCGCACGGCCGACCGCGCGCTCGCCCGGATGCTGGCGATGCGTCCCGACGTGGCCTCCTTCACCCGAGCGGCACACCTGCTGGAGCTGCGCGGCAACCGTCAGGCGGCCGAGCACGCCCTGCGCAGGGCGGCCGACGCCGCCGCCGACCCCGCCGACCTGGCGTACTGCCACCACCGCATGGGCGAGTCGCACTGGCAGGCGGGCCACCCTCAGGAGGCGCTCGACGCCTTCGAACGCGCCCTCGCGGCCGACGGCGGCTACGTTCCCGCCCTGGCGGGCCTGGCCCGGGCCGAGGCCGCACTCGGCAGGTACGGCGAGGCCAAGGCCCGCTACGCGACGGCGATCGCCAGACTGCCCATGCCGCAGACGATCCTGGAGCTGGGCGAGCTGCAGCTGTACCTCGGCGAGCGCCAGGCCGCCCGTGCCAGCTTCGACCTGCTCAAGGCCACAGGCGACCGCCTGGCGGTCGGCCGCTACGAAAGCGACCACGGCGACCCCGCGAAGGGCCTCGGGCTGCTGCGGGCCGAGTGGCGTTCGCGATCGAGCGTGGAGGTGGCCGACGCCCTGGCCTGGGCCCTGCACCGGACCGGCCGATCGGCCGAGGCCCTGGTCTATGCGCGCAGGGCGGCACGCCTGGGCGGTGTCGACGCGTTGCGCGAGTTCCACCGGGCGCAGATCGAACGCTCGCTCGGCAGGGAGGCGGCCTTCCGCACGCGCATGACGGCGGCGCTGGCCGCCAATCCGTATTTCTCCCCCCTCAGAGTCGCCCAGGCCCGAACGGCCATGGTCGAGTTGTGAAGAATCGGGGAGAGATGAGAGTTCCGCGTAGGACGGCCGTCCTGGCCGCCTCGACGGCTGTCGTGACGGCCGGGCTGCTGACCACGGGACTGCTGGCCGGTCCCACGACGGGCACGGTACGCGCCGCCAGCCATGTCGACGCGCCGAGGCTGATCCTCGACCCCCAGATGGACGGCTCCGACCTCTACGCCTTCGTCTGCCCGGACGACCCGGCCCTGGTCTGCCTGATCGCCGACTACGCGCCGACCCTGCTCGCGGCGGGCAAGGGCTTCGCCCATGACGCCAGGTACGAGATCCACGTCGACCAGCGCGGCACCGGCACGCCGGACCTCACCTACCGCTGGACGTTCGCCAGGCCGGACGCGGCGGGCGTGCAGAGGTACGTGCTGGAGGAGCTGCGTCCGGGTGTGGCGGGCAAGGTGCTGGTCAAGGACGGCGTGGCGGCGCTGTCGCGCGCCGGACTCGCCCAGGAGCGCGTCCGGGCCACGGCCGCACTGCCGGGCGGCGGCCGTACCCTCGTGACGAAGGCTGCCGACCCGTTCTACAGCAACGCCAGGATCGTCGGCATGACGCTCACCGGCAGTCCGATCATTCCGCCGATCGAGCTGGTCAAGGTGCTCAACGGCCAGGTCAGCGCGACCGTGCTGCAGGTGCCGAAGAGCGCGCTGGCCCTGAACGGCGACGCCGTGCGCAACCCGGTCGTCGGCATCTGGGCCACGGCGGGCCGTAAATCGCTCTTCGGCTCCTCCTATCCGCAGATGTCGAGGCTGGCCGGTCCGGCGATGGACGTGCTGACGTCGTTCACCCTGGGCGAGCGGCTGAACACGAGCACGCCGACCGAGGACAGGGGCAACATCTGGCTGACGGGCGCCGTGCGCTATCCGACGGCCCCGGCGCTGATCAAGCTGCAGAACTGGGCGTTCCGGGTGCCGCCCGTCCCGCGTGCGGACCTGTGGCAGGTGTACTTCACCGGCATCGCCAAGGCCACGGGCCCGATCAGGGGCACGGTGCGCGACGACCTCAACGCGCATGTGCTGAACAGGGACGCCGATCCCGCGGCCGTCGTGCCGAGCGACGAGCTGCGGCTGAACATGGACATCGCGCCCTCCCGCGTGCCCAGCAGGTTCGGCCTGCTCGGCGGCGATCCGCAGGGGTATCCGAACGGTCGCAGGCTGGGTGACGACATCCACACGATCCAGCTCAGGATGCTGATGGGCGAGCCCGCAGGTCCGGGCGCGCCCGCGCTGGTCGCAGGGCAGCAGGACAAGGTGACGGGGCCCTCGGTGCCTGTCACCTCGGCCTTCCCGTACCTGGGGCTGCGGCCGTAGCGGGCGCTCAGCGGCGGTGGCGGCCCCTGCCGGTCATGGGGGCGGACTCGGAGGCGGCCAGCAGGCTGTGCCGCCTGCCGTACACGAGGTAGACGGCCAGGCCCGCCACCATCCACAGGGCGAAGTACGCCCAGGTCTCGACCTTGAGGTTGACCATGAGCCACAGCGTGGCGACGATCGACAGCAGCGGCACCGAGGGCGAGAGCGGCACCCGGAAGCCACGCGGCAGGTCGGGACGCGATCGGCGCAGCACGATGACCCCGGCCGCGACGAACACGAACGCGAACAGCGTCCCGATCACCACGAGCGGCTCCAGCGTGAACACCGGCACGAACTCGGCCAGCAGCACGCCGACCACGCCGATCACCAGCGTGACCCGGGTCGGGCTGTCGTACCTGCGGCTGATGTGGGCCAGCGAACGCGGCAGCAGGCCGTCCCTGGCCATGGAGAACAGCACGCGCGTCTGGCCGACGACCAGCACGAGGATGACCGTGGTCAGGCCGAGCACGGCGCCGATGTTGACGACGTGCACCATGACCCCTTCGCCCGCCGCCCTGAACGCGCTGGCCAGGGGGGCGTCGAGCGAGATCTCGGTGTAGCTGACCATGCCCACCATGACGACGGCGGCGGCGATGTAGAGCACGGTGGCGATGACCAGGCTCCTGATCATGCCCCGGGGCACGTTGCGCTGGGCGTCGACGGTCTCCTCAGCCGCCGTGGCCAGGATGTCGAAGCCGATGTAGGCGAACGCGATCGCGGGCGCCGCCGCGAACACGCCGAACCAGCCGAACACGTCGCTCTGCCCGATGAACAGCCCGAGCACGGTGTCGCCGCCGTCGGAGGCGGCGGGCGGGCGCGGCGGCGGCAGGTCGCGTACGTAGGCCTCGTTGAAGTGCCCGGCGCCGACCACGATCACCGCGCCGATGGCCAGGACCTTGGCCACCACGATGACCCACAGCACGCGGAGGCCGACCCGCGCCCCCATCGCGACCACGCCGGTCACCAGGACGAGGATGGCCAGGGTGAGCGGGTCCGACAGCATCGGCACGTGCACGCCGAAGTCGGTGAGCGCCTGCTGGGCGTAGAGCGACCAGGCCCTGGACACCACGGCCGCGGCCAGCTGCATCTCCAGGATCAGCGCCCAGCCGATGATCCAGGCCCAGACCTCGCCGAAGATGACGTACGCGAACGTGTAGGCGCTTCCCGCGGTCGGCATCAGCGAGGACAGTTCGCCGTAGCAGAGTGCGGCCAGCAGGCACGCGATTCCGGCGATCATGAACGACAGGATGACGCCGGGTCCTGCCGTCGTCGCGGCCTGACGGCCCGCGACGGTGAAGATGCCCGCCCCGATCATCACGCCCAGACCCAGGACGATGAGATCGGCGGGACGGTAGACCTGTGCCAGGCGGTGACGAGCTCCGATGGGTGGACCTGTGGCTTCGGGGGGTAAGCGGCGCAGGATCGACACGACGGTGTACCAATCGCTGGAGGGGACCCCACAGTGCATGAACACCGGCAATCCCGACAAGCACGCCGCCGTTAAGACCTGATCACGCGGGCATGACGCTGATCATGCGTCTCGGTGTTATGGGTGTCATGCGCCGGTGACCAACCAGGCCGAACCCCGGGCCCGCAGCACCAAGGTGATCATGCGTGCGAGCATCCACACGCCGAGCGCCCACCACAGCGCCACCAGGCCGAACCCGGTGGCCAGGGCCGCCGCGGGCAGGTAGGCGAGCGTGGCCAGCACCGACGCCCACGCGAGGTACTTCTGATCGCCCGCGCCGATCAGCACGCCGTCGAGCACGAACACGACACCGGACAGCGGTTGGAGCAAGGCGACCGGCCACAACACCGCCACCAAGTGCTCCGAAACCAGGGTATCCGCGCCGAAAATGCCGGGAAGATATGGCCGGCTCGCCAGCACGGCCAATCCGAGCACCACGCCGGACCACACACCCCACCACACCATCCGCCGGGTCGCCGAGCGGGCCGCCTCGACCTCTCCGGCGCCGAGCGCACGCCCGGTGATGGCCTGTCCGGCGATCGCGATGGCGTCGAGCGCGAAGGCCAGCAACGACCATACCTGGGTGGCGATGGCGAACGCGGCGAGCTGCGCCGAGCCCATCCTGGTGGCCGCCACCGTCGCCACGATCAGCACCACGCGCATCGACAACGTCCGCACGAGCAGGGCCAGGCCCGCCGTGCCCGCGCTCCTGACCCCGGCCAGATCCGGCCCGAGCCCGACGCCGAGCCTGCGCGCCCCCCTGACCACGACCGCGAGGTAGACGGCCGCGCCGAGCGTCTGGGCCAGTACGGTGCCCCATGCCGACCCGGCGATGCCGAAGTCCAGCCCGAGGACGAACCAGGCGTTCAGCACCGCGTTGAGAGCGAACGACCCGACCGCGACCAGCAGCGGCGTCGCGGTGTCCTGCAGCCCGCGCAGCACTCCCGTGCCCGCCAGCACGACCAGCATCGCGGGCGTGCCGACCAGACTGATCCGCAGATACGTCACGGCCTCGGCGCTCAGGGCCGGAGTGGCGCCGAACCACTCCACGATCATCGGCGCGAACGGCCAGCAGCACACGATCAGCAGCACGCCGAGCCCGGCGGCCAGCCACATGCCGTCCACGCCGCTGCGCATGGCCCGCTCGGCGTTGCCCGCGCCGATCTGCCTGGCCACCGACGCCGTGGTGCCGTAGGCGAGGAACACACACAGGCTGATCACCGTGCCGAGTACGGCTCCCGCCACCCCCAGCGCCCCGACGGCGTCGGTCCCCAGGCCGTGTCCGACGATCGCGTAGTCGGCCAGCAGGAACAGCGGCTCGGCGACCAAGGCCCCGAAAGCGGGCACGGCCAGCCGCAGAATCTCCCGGTCTTGGATGGTAAGTGGCACAGGTCTATTTTGCTACTTACGTGGGGGTCCTTCGGCGTGTCGCCCGAACTTTCTTTCTTCCACAGGCAGTGGATGAAGTTTCCGCAGGTCAAGCCATGATCGTAAGTTGTGCACAGGAGTTGTCCACAGCTTCGTCCCCAGGCTCCCCACATGTTCGGGGGGTTCCTGCACAGCTTGTCCACAGCCTTGTCCTCAGGCCGCGTTGCCGTTCGGGCGGGATACCGGGGAAACTGTCAGCCCGGTCGACTACAAACGGGGGTATGCGACCGCCTGCTAGGTGAGAGGTGCGGCGTGAGCATGGATGACGAGTCGGGCGCGGGCCCGGGGTTCGAGCGCACACCGCCCAACAACATCGAGGCGGAGCAGTCGGTGCTGGGCGGCATGCTGCTGTCCAAGGACGCCATCGCCGACGTCGTGGAGCTCATTCGCTCCGACGACTTCTACCGGCCCGCCCATCAGATCGTCTTCGAGATCATCACCGATCTCTACGGCAGGGGCGAGCCCGCCGACGCCGTCACGGTCTTCGACGAGCTGCAGAAGCGGGGCGAGGCGGCACGCGTTGGCGGCGGCGCCTACCTGCACACGCTGACCGCCGTCGTCCCCACCGCGGCCAACGCCGGTTACTACGCCAAGATCGTCAGGGAGCAGGCCATCCTGCGCCGCCTCATCGAGGCCGGCACCAGGATCGTCGGCTTCGGCTACGGCGGGCAGAGCGAAGAGGTCGACGACCTCGTCGACAGGGCACAGGCCGAGATCTACAAGGTCACCGAGCGCCGCACGTCCGAGGACTACGCGCCGCTGGCCGACATCATGCCCGGCGCGCTCGACGAGCTGGAGGCCATCGGCAGCAGGGGCGGCCAGATGGTCGGCGTGCCCACCGGCTTCCAGGACCTCGACGCCCTCACCAACGGCCTGCACCCCGGCCAGATGATCGTCGTCGCCGCCCGCCCGGCCATCGGCAAGGCCCTCACCCTCGACACCGCCCTGCCCACGCCGTACGGCTGGACCACGATGGGCGAGGTCGGGCCTGGCGACCTGCTGCTCGGCGCCGACGGCCGCCCCACCACCGTGCTCGCCGCGACCGAGGTCATGCACGACCGGCCGTGCTACGAGGTCGAGTTCGACGACGGCACGACCATCACGGCCGACGCGCAGCACCAGTGGCTGGTGCACTCGGGCTCCGGGGGCGACGCGCAGCACCGGCGGTTCGTTCACCCGTGCTCCGAGGTCGACGCGCAGCACCAGTGGCTCGTCCGCACGGTGGCGGGTGCGCGTGGTCCGGTCCCGGCGGCGACCGGAGCCGTCGCGTGCGACGGCGTCTCGTCCGGCGACGGTGTCTCGTCCGGCGACGGCGTCTCGTCCGGCGGCCGGGTGCTGACCACGGTGGACATCGCGGACACGTTGCTGCTGCCCGACGGGGCGCCCGCGCACAGTGTCGTCCTCGCCTCGGCCTTCGAGCTGCCCGAGCGCGACGACCTGCCGGGTGACCCCAGGGCATGGGGGCGGCGCCTGGCCGAGGCCGGTGGGCGTATCCCTCAGGCCTTCCTGCGGGCCTCCAAGGCGCAGCGCGGGGCCCTGCTCGGCGGTGTGCTGGACACGGCCGCCGCCGGGGTGCGGGACGACGGGACGGTCGTCGTCACGGTCGGCGGCGATGACGGGCTCGCGGGCGACCTTCGTGAGCTCGCGCTCGGACTCGGGCACGGCGCGAGGCTCGGCGGGCCCGGAGTCGTCGAGCTCACCCCGGCCAGGGCGCGTCGCATCGTCGGTGTGCGGCCGGTGGCCTCGCGGCCCGTGCGATGCGTCGAGGTCGACAACGCCGACCACCTGTACCTGGCGAGCCGGTCCTGCGTACCCACCCACAACAGCACGCTCGGCCTCGACTTCGCCCGTTCGGCCGCGATCAAGCACCAGATGACGACCGTCGTCTTCTCCCTGGAGATGTCGCGCAACGAGATCACCATGCGTCTGCTCTCGGCCGAGGCCAGGGTCGCCCTGCACACGATGCGATCGGGCCTGATGAGCGACGACGACTGGACCAGGCTGGCCAGGCGGATGAGCGAGGTCGCCGAGGCCCCGCTGTTCATCGACGACTCGCCGAACATGTCGATGATGGAGATCAGGGCCAAGTGCCGTCGGCTCAAGCAGCGCAACGACCTGCGGTTCGTGGTCATCGACTATCTGCAGCTGATGAGCTCGCCGAAGAAGACCGAGAGCCGGCAGAACGAGGTCTCCGAGATCTCCCGTGCGATCAAGCTGCTGGCCAAGGAGCTGGAGGTCCCGGTCATCGCGATCTCCCAGCTGAACCGTGGTCCCGAGCAGCGCACCGACAAGCGTCCCGCGGTCAGCGACCTGCGTGAGTCCGGCTGCCTGACGGCGGGCACCCGCATCATGCGCGCCGACACCGGCGCCGAGGTCACCCTGGGCGAGCTGCTGGCCTCCGGCGCCAGGGACATCCCCGTCTGGTCGCTCGACGACCGGCTCAGGCTGGTTCCCCGTACGATGACCCACGTCTTCCCCAGCGGCGTCAAGGGCGTCCACAGGGTGACGCTGCGCTCGGGCCGTCAGGTCGAGGCGACGGCCAACCACCCGTTCCTCACCTACGACGGCTGGCGGCCGGTCGGCGATCTGCCGCCGGGCACCAAGGTCGCCGTCCCTCGCCACGTGCCGCCGCCGCTGGCGCTCGCCGAGCACGATCTCACCGCGCACGGCTTCACCGGGCACGACCTCACCGAGCACGACCTCACCGAGCACGAGGAGTTCGCGCCGGGCTCCGGCGTGCCCGTGCCGGTGTTCGCGGCGCCCAAGCGGCAGGTCGCGTCCTTCCTGCGCCGGGTGTGGGCCGCGCACGGCGGTCTGCGCTGGGACGAGGGCGCCCGCGAGGCCCGTGTCTCGTGCGTCTCCTCCGGCAGGAGGCTCGTCGACGACGTGGCCAGGCTGCTGCTGCGCTTCAATGTGATGACCAGGATCGAGCGGACGCCGGGCGGGGAGCACGAGCTCCTCGTCGAAGGCACGGCCGACCAGCTCCGCTTCCTCGACGACGTCGGCGTCCCCCAGCTCCACGCCGTCCAGGCCGTCGTCTGCGCCGGGCACCTGCGTGCGCTTCCCGGAGCAGCGGGCGGCACTCCCGAGGTGCTCCACGACCGCCTCAAGGGCGTGTTCACCGATACCCCGGAGCGCCGGCTCGCCATGGCCGGGGCCCCTGCGATCGGCCGGGTGGCCGCCGTGCTCGACGACTCCGGCCTGGAGCTGCTCGCGACCAACGACGTGTTCTGGGACGAGGTCGCCTCGGTCGAGTACCTGGGCGAGCAGCCCGTCTACGACGCCACCGTGCTCGGCACGCACAACTTCGTGGCCGAAGGCGTCAGCGTGCACAACAGCATCGAGCAGGACGCCGACATGGTCATCCTGCTGCACCGCGAGGACGCCTACGAGCGGGAGTCGCCCAGGGCGGGCGAGGCCGACCTGATCGTCGCCAAGCACCGTAACGGCCCCACCGCCACCGTGACCGTCGCCTTCCAGGGCCACTACAGCCGCTTCGTCGACATGGCCCAACATTGAGCAGGCGCCTCAGGCGAGGATCAGGGCGGCGATGACGAGGAGGGAGCCGCCCATGACGACCGCGTGCCTGGCGTTCTGCAGGACGGGCATCACCCAGGTGGGGAAGGCGCGCTCGGCGGCGGTCAGGAAGGCGCGGACGTCGATGCGCGCCAGCATCGGGTCGCCCTTGCGCTCGAACGCCTTGCGCACCGACGTGGCGGCGGTGAGCTGGCTGTGCAGGATGAGGACGTTCCCGGCCAGCACCAGCGGCTGGAAGACCCACGACAGCGTCGTGCCCCACGCGCTGCCCGACAGGTTGAGCACGGCCAGGACCGTCATGACGAGTGCGACGGTCGCGGGCACCACGGTCTCGTGCCCGCTCGCGTCGAAGCTGATCCGATTGTCGGCCAGCACGCTCGCGGGCACGCCCTGGCGGGCGAGCTCGGCCTCGGCCGCCGCCTTGGCCCCGCCGCCGTAGCGGTGGCGCACGGCCGGGATGCTCAGGAAGGCGAGGGCGATGAGCAACTGCAGGGTGGCGGCGAAGGCGAGCATGGCGTTCGTTCTCCTCAGGGTGCTGACCGGATGTCAGGGCGTCGGGCTGATGTCGCCAACATTCGCGCCCATCGCTGTCACGGCACTGACACGCCCCTGAGACCGGTCATGCGCGGGCCGATCAGCCCCAGACCCCCTGGGCGGCGACGCGCCTGGCCCAGGGACCGAAGGCCGAAGGCGCCCGGCCGAGCACCTGCCGTACTCCGTCGACCGGGTCGCTGGTGTGGCCGGTCCTGTGCATGGCGAACATCGCGCCGAGCCCTTCGGCCTGCTCACGCGTGTACCCCTCGGCCAGCAGCTCCTCCAGGTACGCCTCGGGCGTCAGCTCCTCGTACACGATCGTCCGCCCGGCGGCCTCGCCGATCGCGTGCACCGCGTCCGCGAACGTCAGGCTCTGCGGCCCGGACAGCTCGTAGGTCCGCCCGGTGTGCCCGGAGCCGGTGAGCACGGCGGCGGCGACCTCGGCGACGTCCTCCACGTCGACGAACGCCTCGGGCGTCGGACCGATCGGCAGCCCGAGCCGCCCGGCCACCAGCGGCGCGTGCCAGAGGTCCTCGTCGAAGTTCTGGAAGAAGTTGCCGGGCCTGAGCACGGTCCACTCCACGCCGGACTCCCGTACGGCGGCCTCGCCCGCCAGCATCCCGGCGCCGAAGCCGTCCCCGACCCGGTCGACGCCGCGCCCCGACAGCATGACGAAACGCCGTACCCCGGCCGCGACCGCCTCGGTGACGAAGTCCCGCACGCCGGACGGCTCGTACGGTGCGATGAGGTAGACGGCGTCGGCTCCCGCCAGGGCCGGTCCCCAGGTGGCGGGCAGGGTCCAGTCGAAGCGCGTCCCGCCGCTCCTGGAGGCCGCCTTCACCGTCGCCCCGGCCGCGCGCAGCCGTGGGGTGAGCCGCCTTCCGGACTTGCCGGTGGCGCCGAGCACAAGGATGTTCGTGGTCATGTCCCGAGTCGACCACGGGGGCCGGAGGCCGGGACATGGGCGCGTGTCCGCGACGCATAGGCGATCGTCCGGACCGCCGTGCACGACGTCCGGCCCGCCTAGGGTGGGCGTCATGGACGTGTTCGACGAACTGCTGCGCGGTGTCAGAGGCAGGGGCGCGCTCTTCGGGCGCTCGGTGTTGTGGCCGCCGTGGTCGTTGCGTTTCACCGACGAGGCCTACCTGACGTTGTGCGTGCCCCTGCGCGGCGGCGGCTGGCTGGTGCCCGAAGGCGGCAGGCCCAGGCAGGTACGGCTGGGCGAGGCGGCCATCGTGCGCGGCCCGGCGCCGTTCGTCTTCACCGACGACCCGGCCACCGGGGGAGCGCCGGTGCGCGAGGTGCGGTTCGGCGTGGTCGAGGACGGCGGTCCGCCTTCGGACGAGGAGCTGCACGGGCCGACGGTGCTCATGGCCGCCGCCTACGACGTGCGGGCGCTCGCGCCGAGACGCCTGCTGCGGCTGCTGCCGCCCGTGCTGGTCGTGCCGGACGAGCAGGACTGCGGTCCGTTGCGCGACTACCTGGAGACCCAGATCGCGGGCGGCAGGCCCGGACGGCAGATCGTGCTCGACCGGCTGCTCGACTGGCTGCTGGTGTGCACGCTGCGCGACTGGTTCGACCGGTCGGAGGCCGAGCGGCCCCGCTGGTACCAGGCGCTGGGCGACGAGGTGGCGGGCCCGGCCCTGCGCGCCCTGCATGCCGATCCCGCCCATCCGTGGACGACGACGGAGCTGGCCGCGAGGGTCGGCGTCTCGCGCACGACGCTGGCCAAGAGGTTCACCGACCTGGTCGGCGAGGGGCCGGCCGCCTACCTGGCCGAATGGCGTATGACGCTGGCCGCCGACCTGCTCGGCCAGTCGGAGATGACGGTGGCGGCGGTGGCCCGCAGGGTGGGATACGCCGACGCGTTCGGCTTCAGCGCGGCCTTCAAACGGGTGCAGGGCGTGAGCCCGACCGCCTACCGCCGGGACGCCGCGGCCGAATCGGGGCACGAGCGCGAGGTCCCGGCGGGATAGCACCGCCCGCGGGCGGTCAGCTCTGCCAGGCGCCCTGGGCGACGGCCGCCTTCGCGTAGTCGGCGAAGTCACGAGGGGCGCGCCCGAGCGCCCGCTGGACGCCGTCGGCCACGGCCGCCTCCGCGTTGCTCCTGATCGGCGTCAGCGCGGCGGCCCACACCGCCGCCTCGTCGGCGGGCACGCCGCCCTCGGTCAGGGTGGCCAGGAAGTCGGCCTCCTCGATCGGCACGTAGACCGCCTTGGCCCCTCCGGCCTTGGCGATCTCGCCGAGTGCGTCCTCGATCGTGAGCGCGCGAGGACCGGACAGCTCGTACACCTGCCCGGCGTGCCCGTCCTCGGTGAGCGCCGCGACGGCGACGTCCGCGATGTCGTCGGCGTCGACGAAGGCCGATGCGCCGTCGCCGGTCGGCAGGGCGACCTCACCCTGGAGGACCGGCAGCAGGAACATGCCCTCGTCGAAGTTCTGCGCGAACCAGCCGGGCCGCAGGATCGTCCACTCGACACCGGAGGCGCGTACGGCGTTCTCGCCCTGGACGTGCGGCGCGTCGCCCTCCATCGACTCGCCGAACCAGCCGGGCACGTCCACGCCCCTGGCCGAGAGCAGCACCAGCCGCTCGACGCCCGCGGCCACGGCCTGGTCGACCAGGGCCTGCGTGGGGGAGGGCGTCTCGTCGAGCTGGACGACGTAGGCGGCACGCACCCCGTCGAGCGCGGCGGCCCAGGTGCCGCTGTCGTACCAGTCGAACGGCGTGTCGCCCGAGCGCGAGGCCACCCGCACCGGGAGGCCTCGCTCGCGCAGCCGCGTCACCACGCGCTTGCCGGTCTTGCCCGTGCCGCCGATGACGAGGATCGGGCGGTCGTCGTGAGTCGCTTCTGAAGTCATGCCTCAAGCCTGTCGCCGGGCGCCGCGCCGGGCCATGTCCAGACATCCGCCTCTGATGTCCGTTCGTCCGGCTGGTCAGCCCTTGGCCGTGTCGAAGGTCACCGTCCCCTTCGGCGTGTGCGCGACGACCTTCGTCCCTTCGCACGTCAGACGCGGATCGGCGACGCCGGGCACGACGACGGTCAGCACCGACCGCGCGGGATCGGCGGTGACGACGGGCGCCTCGACGCGCTTGAGGAAGCCGGGCGAGACCTGGCCCCGCCGTACCCGCTGGCCGGTGAGGGGGCGGCAGGAGGGCAGCTCCACCTGGACGAGGGCGGCGCGGAAGGCGCCGGAGGAGAGCACGACGCGGCCCGCGGCGGCGGGTGCGGCGCGCAGGCCCGGTGCGAGGTGCCAGATCGGCTGCACCTTGGCCGGGCCCGGCACCTCGTCCACCACGGCCAGCAGGTCCCGCTCCTGGTCGACGAGCACCGACCGGGTACGGGCGACGCCGTAGGCCCGGTCGGTCAGCCGGTAGCTCTGGCGGGTCGAGCCGAGCGAGGAACGGATCAGCCGGCTCGGGCTCTCCTCACGGAAGGCCGCTCCCACCACCACGGGCACGTTGTGCGCCTGCGGCGTGACCGTCCAGCGCTGGTACGCGGTCTTCTCATACGAGTGGAACCCGGCCTCGACCAGCAGATCGCGGCCTTGCGCCTGGTAGGTGACACCCAGGTGGTCCTCGTGGCCGTGCGCCCTCCTGCCGGGGCCGAACCTGATGGAGTAGTACGAGGCGCCGGGCTGCCAGGCGCTGCGGCCGAAGACGTAGCCGCCGTCGAACACCTTGACCGTGGCCCCGGCCTGACGGCCGAAGCCGATCGGCCGCATGTCGGCCGGGCTGTCGCCGATCGCCACGATACGGCCGTCGGGCTGGATGGCATGGGCGATGTAGTCCTCGAGCAGCCGCCGCCTGCCGGTGAGGGCGGCGGGCGGGGTGATGCGGCAGTCCTTGATGGCGTTCAGTGCGACGCCGAGCCGCCTGTGGACGTAGATGCCGTAGCGGGGCGCCTGTTCCCTCAGCACGCCCTGGTCGTCGATGGCGTAGGCGGCCGAGGAGGTCATCCGGTTGAGCGCCAGCCGTCTCCAGCGGCCCTCGTCCAGCCTGCAGGCGATGCCGAGCAGGGCGATGTCCTGGTCGAGGCCGTGGTTGTGGCCCTTCTTGTACAGGCCGGGCCTGGCCAGCAGTTCGGCGTGCTCGCCGAGGCTCTCGGCCAGCCAGTCCGCCTTGACGTACTTGCTGAGGCACACCAGGGCGGGCGCGCGCAGGGCGATGGGGTGCTCGGCCCAGGCCCACGGGCTGACGTCCTTGCCGCCGCGCGGGTTGTCCTTCACCCAGTCGCGGGCGATCTCGGTGGCCCTGGCCAGGTAGTCGGCGCGGCCGGTGCGTTCGTGGTCGACGACCATGCGGCCCATCCAGCGCAGGGCGTGCAGGTTGAGCGCCCATGAGCGGTTGCGATGCGGATCGGCGGTCCAGTCGATGTCACGGCCGAGGTCGACGGGCGGCAGGCCGACGAAGTTCACCCGGCCCGCGATGATCTCGGCTGGCCGTACGGCGGCGAACTGGGTGGAGTCGCAGACGGCCACGCCCTTGCCCGAGGCGAGCGAGGGCCTGGCCGCGTCCGGCGGCCTGTCGGTGACGATGAGGAAGGTGGCGGCCACGAGGCCGGCCGCGAGGTGCCATCGAAGAACGCGTGCGCGCAAGAACTGCTCCCGTCGGGACGCGGACGGCCCCTGTGCATCCGCGGCTTCGGACACCGGGCGACCGGCGGTCACCTAATGCTTTTCACCCTCTTTTGATGCCTTTCACGGAACCGTTGTTCGAGCTAGCGGGCGATCGGCCGGAAATGGGTAATCAGCCGGACCCCATCGAAGAGGTGCAGCGCGTACGCCGGAGGCAGGGTGTGGTCGAGCGGGACGGCGTCCGTGGTCTCGGCCGTGGTCAGCGCGGTGGACACGCAGCCGGGCGCCACGATCAGCGGCCTTCCGGCGAACGTGCTCGCCGCCCCCGTGTGCGCGTGCCCGGCCAGCAGCGCCACGATGTGCGGATGCCGCTCGACCAGCCCGGCGAGCCGCTCGGCGTTCTCCAGGCGGATCTCGTCGACGTACGGGATGCCCAGGGCGACCGGCGGGTGGTGCATGCCCACGAAGGCGGGCACGTCCGGCCGTTCGGCGAGCACCTCGTCGAGCCAGGCCAGGCTCTCGTCGCCGAGATGACCGTGATGGGCGCCCGGCACGCTGGAATCCGCCAATGCGATCGTGGCCCGCTCCAGTCGGAGCACCTGGTTGACCGGGCCGACGCCCTGGACGAAAGCCGCCCGTACGTCATGGTTGCCCGGGCAGGTGATCAAGGGGATGGGGGACTTCAACAACGTGGCCGCCAGCTGCGACTCCTCCAGCGTGCCGTGGTCGGCGAGGTCGCCGGTGACCACGATCGCGTCGAGGGGACCGGGCAGGCTCTCCAGGTGCCGCAGCAGCCGGTCGGCCCGTTCGACGCTGTCGTCGGAGCCACCGAGATGGATATCACTCACATGGGCAAATATCAGCATCTGCTCACTTTAGAGGGGCGACGTCGGGCGTTCGAAGAACGTCTCCAGCACGACGATCGTCTGGGTCCCGGTGACGCCCTCGACCTGGAACAGTCTGCGCAGCACGTCCTGCAGCGCCTTGGTGTCGGCCGTGCGCACCTTGACCAGCACCGACGCCGGTCCGGCGATCACATGCGCCTCCTCGATCTCCGGCACCGCCTCCAGCGCGGCCGAGGTGTCGCCCATCCAGGCGCCTCCGTCGACCATGACGTAGGCCAGCACGCCACGCCCGACGGCGACGGGGTCGACCTCGACGGTGGTACGCCGGATGACACCGCGCTCACGCAGCTTGCGCACCCGCTCGTGCGCCGCGCCCCCCGACAGCCCGACCGCCTGGCCGAGGCTCGCGTAGGACCGGGTGGCGTCCTGCTGCACCAGGCTGATCAGCGTCCTGTCGATGTCGTCCATATGTAAACCATATCCTGCAATTTCTGGATTTGACCAAACAGCATCCGGTCGTCTTTGCTGGACGTATGACCGACACCATCGCCACCGAGTTCGAGGTCCTCGACGAGCGCTTCAAGGCCGTCGGAGGCGACAACCGGGTCGAACGGCTGTACACAGGCACCCGCTGGGCCGAGGGCCCCGTCTACTTCCCCGCGGGCCGCTACCTCGTGTGGAACGACATCCCCAACGACAGGATGCTGCGCTGGGACGAGCCCACGGGCACGGTCGCGGTCTTCCGCCAGCCCACCGGCTACGCCAACGGCGGCACCCGCGACGCCCAGGGCAGGCTGATCTCCTGTGAGCAGGGCGGTCGCCGCGTCACCAGGACCGAGCACGACGGCTCCCTCACCGTGCTCGCCTCGCACTGGAACGGCAGGCGCCTCAACAGCCCCAACGACGTCGTCGAACGCTTCGACGGCTCCCTCTGGTTCACCGACCCGCCCTACGGCATCCTCAGCGACTACGAGGGCCACAAGGCCGATGCCGAGATCGACGGCTGCCACGTCTACCGCATCGACCCGGCGAGCGGCGAGGTCACCGTCGTCGCCGACGACTTCGTCCGGCCCAACGGCCTGGCCTTCTCCCTGGACGGCTCGCGCCTCTACGTCGTGGACACCAGACGCAACCACATCAGGCTCTTCGACGTACGCGAGAACGGCGGCCTGGCGGGCGGCGAGGTCTTCGCGACCAACGCCTGCGGCAACCTCGACGGCATCAGGCTCGACGACACCGGCCGGATCTGGGCCGCGGCCGGGGACGGCGTGCACTGCTTCGACCCCGACGGCACGCTGATCGGCAAACTCCTGCTGCCCGAGGAGGTCGCCAACCTCACCTTCGGCGGCCCCAAGCGCAACCGCCTGTTCGTGACCGCCTCCTCCAGCCTGTACTCCCTGATGCTGAACGTCACGGGGGCCTGAACGCCGCTCGCCGCCCGCCACCGCGAAGTGCGGCGGCCGGGCGGCGAGAGGGACCCGGGCGGCATGCCCTACTCCCAGCGGAACAACTTCACCGCGAGCCCGCCGAACACCAGCACGCCCGCCGCCATGACCGCCAGGTGCAGCAGCTGCGGAGGCTGCCCGGCCCACGTGTCGCGCAGCGCCTGGGCGAAGGGACCGGCGACGGAGAAGTCGCTGATCCTGGCCAGCAGGTCCGGCATGAACTCCTTCGGCACCCACATCCCGGCCACGAACATCAGCGGGAACATCACGACCGAGCCGATCGCCGGTGCGATCTTGCTGCTCTTGGACACGGCCGCGATCACCAGGCCGATGCTGAGCAGCGCGGCCATGCCGAGCACCAGCACCGCGACGAACCCCGCGAACTGCTTGGGGAAGGACGTGCCGAGCACGAAGTACCCGGCCGTCATCAAGACGATCACCGAGACGGCGCCCACGGCCGCGTTCACCAGCAACTGCGCGCCGAGCAGCTTGACGGGCGCGACCGGCGTGGTCGACATCCGCCGCAGCACGCCCTGCTCCCGGTAGCCGGTCAGCACCGCGGGCAGCACGCTGAGCGACAGCGTGAGCAGGGCCAGCAGCGTCATCATCGCCGGCATCTGCGTGTCGTTGATGCTCTGCCCGCCCAGGGCCGGATCGGGCTTGGAGAAGTCCGGGATACTGCCGAGGATCAGCAGCAGCCCCACCGGCAGGCCGATCGTGAACAGCAGCCCCGGCCAGTCGCGCAGGTGCAGCTTGATCTCCACTGCCAACAGCTTGATCATGAGGTCTCCTCCGAAAGGCTGCGCCCGGTCAGGGCGAGGAAGGCGTCGTCGAGTGAGGCCTGCTCGATACGCAGGTCGGTGGGCACGATGGCGTTGCCCGCGAGGGCGAGGGTGACGACATGCGGCAGGTTGCCCGTGCCGGTCACGACCACCTGCCCCCCGGTACGGCTCACGCCCGTCACGCCGGGCAGCGCGAGCAGCAGCGCGTCGTCGAGCGGCGCCGAAGGCCTGAACCTCAGCCGCTGCTCGCCGTTGACCTGGGCGATCAGCCCGGCGGGCGTGTCGGTGGCCACCACGCGGCCCGAGTCGATGAGCGCGATCCGGTCGCAGAGGCGCTCGGCCTCCTCCATGAAGTGGGTGACCAGCACGATCGTGACGCCGGAGTCGCGCACGCTCTCCACCAGCTCCCAGGTGTCGCGCCTGGCCTGCGGGTCGAGTCCGGTGGTGAGCTCGTCGAGCACCGCGATCCTCGGCCTGCCGATCAGGGCGAGCGCCACCGAGAGGCGCTGGCGCTGACCGCCCGACAGCTTGCCGAACGCGGTGTCGCGCTTGGCGCCGAGACCGACGCGCTCCAGCAGCTCACGCCAGTCGGCCGGGTCGGGATAGAACGACGCGTAGAGGTCTAGCGCCTCCCACACCTTCATCTTCTCCGGCAGCGCCGCGCTCTGCAGCTGCACGCCGAGCAACCGGCGCACCGCGTCCTTGTCCTGCTGGGGGTCGTGCCCGGCCACACGGACCGTGCCTCTGTCAGGGGTGCGCAGGCCGACGACGCACTCGACCGTGGTGGTCTTCCCGGCGCCGTTGGGGCCGAGCACGCCGAAGATCTCACCCTCGTCGACGGCGAACGACACGTCGTCCACCGCCACATGGTCGCGGTAGCGCTTGTGGAGGTTGCTGACCTCGATGACCTTCATGGCTAAAACGGTAGAAATTCCGGGCCTGCGGCGTAATGCGGCTGCGTGCCGTACAGAGGTGGAGGTGGGAGGAGCGGGAAGGTGTACCTAGCACCACTGCCGGTTCTCGGTCCGGTCAAGCAGACTTGGGGCATGTTTCGAAAGACCGGACACAGTCTCGCGCTGCTCGCGCTGCTGGTGGTGCAGATCCCCGTCATCGTCGTGAGCTTCGTCATGCTGCTGCTGTCGTTCGGTCTGGGCATGGTCTTCCTGGTGCCGCCGCAGATGATGCTCGTGCGCAGGGTGGCCGAACGCACCAGGGCGCTGGCCGGAG
This sequence comes from Nonomuraea sp. IBHARD001, assembly GCF_056106265.1. Lineage (NCBI taxonomy): Bacteria > Bacillati > Actinomycetota > Actinomycetes > Streptosporangiales > Streptosporangiaceae > Nonomuraea > Nonomuraea sp. IBHARD001. Next base: position 8,973,287 of record NZ_JBWBBW010000002.1, on the reverse strand, counting down.
CGTGGACCGGGGTCGACATCCCCACGCCCTACCGGCCCAAGCCGCCGCCCCCGCGCCCGCAGTCCGACGGCTGGTACCGATCCGACCGCACGCTCTACAAGACGCCCAGGATCCCGGCGTGGAACGCGCGCTGGAAGTGGCTGGTCGGCGACCCCGCCACCTGGCGCGACCACCTGTGGCTCGTGCTCGACCCGGCGGTCAAGCTGGTGCTGGCGATCCCGCTGGTGCTCTTCCCCGGGCGCGTGCTGCGTGTCTACGGACTGTGGGCCGAGCTGCTGCTGGCGCCGACCGAGGCCAACATGCTGGCCGGACGCGTCCAGCACCTCACCGAGGTCCGCAGCATCACCGTCGACTCCCAGGCCGCCGAGATGCGCAGGATCGAGCGCGACCTGCACGACGGCGCCCAGGCCAGGCTGGTCGCGCTCGGCATGATGCTGGGCGCGGTCGAGCAACTCGTCGACACCACCCCCGACGCCGCCAAGGCCCTGCTGGCGAAGGCCAGGGAGGCCTCCGGCGAGGCTTTGGCCGAACTGCGCAGGGTCGTACGCGGCATCCACCCGCCCGTCCTGGCCGAACGCGGCCTGGCCGACGCCGTACGCGCCCTGGCCATGGACAGCCCCCTGCACGTCACCGTCGACGTCGACCTCCCGCACCGCCCCGAGTCGCCGGTCGAGGCCGCCATCTACTTCGCCGTCAGCGAGCTGCTCTCCAACGCCGTACGGCACGGCAAGGCGGACGCGGCCATCGTGGACATCAGCCAGGTGGGCGGCGACCTGCGCGTGGTCGTGAGCGACGACGGGCAGGGCGGCGCCGACCCGGCCAAGGGCAGCGGCCTGCTCGGCATCGAACGACGCCTGGCCGCCTTCGACGGCGTCCTGGCCCTGCAGAGCCCGCCCGGCGGGCCCACCACGGTCGTCATGCACGTGCCCCGCGTGCTGCCCAAGCCCTGGGGCAACACGCTGCCCGAGATGCCGCGCTGGAAGACCGCGCTCGTGCTCTTCCTGTACTGCACGGCATGGTGCCCGACCTTCCCGCAGGGCGTGGTCGCGGGCATCTTCAAGATCCTCGGCTCGGAGGAGAAGGCGTGGTTCCTCGCCCTCTACCTGCCCGACCCGTGGCAGTGGCCCGCCATCATCTTCATGGTCGTCCTCGGCACGCTGATGTACACGCTGGCCATCATGCTGCCCGCTACCCATACCAAACGACTGCAGGTGGAGGCGGACGTCTCGCGGCGGCTATGGTTCGGGAAATGCTGAATCGCGTCGTCATCGCCGAAGACCTCTACCTGCTCAGAGACGGCCTCGTCCACCTGCTCCAGGCACACGGCTTCACCGTCGTGGCCGCCGTCGAGAGCGGTCCCGAGCTGCTCAAGGCCCTGGTCGAGCTGCGTCCCGACGTCTCGGTCGTCGATGTGCGCCTTCCGCCCACCTTCACCGACGAGGGGCTGCAGGCCGCGCTGGCCGCCAGGCGCGCGGTGCCCGGCCTGCCGATCCTCGTGCTCTCCCAGCACGTCGAGCAGCTCTACGCGCGCGAACTGCTGGCCGACGGCTCGGGGGCGATCGGCTACCTGCTGAAGGACAGGGTGTTCAACGCCGAGCAGTTCATCGACGCGGTGCGCAGGGTCGCGGGCGGCGGCACGATGATGGACCCCGAGGTGATCGCCAAACTCCTGGCCAGCAACGCGCGCCACGAGCCGCTCGGCCGGTTGACCCCGCGTGAGCGCGAGGTGCTCGAAGCCATGGCCGAAGGGCGCTCCAACGCGGCGATCGCCCAGCGGCTGTTCCTGAGCGAGAGCGCCGTGGCCAAACACACGGCGAGCATCTTCGGCAAACTCGACCTCGCGCCCTCCGACGACGACAACCGCCGGGTGCTGGCCGTACTCGCCTATCTCAACGCCGCCAACCGCTGATCGCGCTCCGCTGCTCGGCCTGCCTGCGCTTCTGTCAGTGGCGCAGGCTACGGTCAGAGGAGCGAACGATGCACAGAAGGGGCGGATCAGGTGAAGTTCCGGGTGAACCGCGATGTTCTTGCCGAAGCGGTGGCGTGGGCGGCCCGTGTCCTGCCTGCCCGCCCGGCCGCTCCGGTCCTGTCGGGCCTGCTGCTGGAGGCCGACGACGAGCTCAGCCTCTCGGCCTTCGACTACGACGTCTCCGCGCGGGCGCGGATCGAGGCCGAGGTGTCGGAGCCGGGCAAGGTGCTCATTCCCGGCAGGCTGCTGGCCGAGATCAGCAGGAGCCTGCCCGCCGAGCCGGTCGACATCATGACCAGCGGCTCCGAGGCCGTGCTCACGTGCGGCAGCGCCGAGTTCGGACTGGTCACCATGCCGGTCGAGGACTTCCCGACGCTGCCGGTCATGCCGGCCAGGGTCGGCGCGGTCGGCGGCGGTGTGTTCGCCTCGGCCGTCGGGCAGGTCGCGCCCGCCGCGAGCCGTGACGACACGCTGCCGATGCTGACCGGCATCAGGGTGGATCTCGCCGGTGACACGGTGGCCATGGCCGCGACCGACCGCTACCGCATCGCCGCGCGCGACTTCGCCTGGCGTCCGATCTCGCCCGACGTGGCGACATCGGCGATGGTGCCCGCCCGTGTGCTGGTCGAGGTGGCCAAGTCGCTGCGCGGCGGCGAGGTCTCGATCGCGCTGGGCGACGGTGTGGCCGGGTTCGAGAGCGTCGGCCGCAGCACGACCGTCCGCCTGCTCGACGAGCAGTTCATCGACTACCGGGCCCGGCTGACCGCCGACTGGTCGATCCACGCCGATCTGCGGGCCGCGCCCTTCGTCGACGCGATCAAGCGCGTCGCGCTGGTGGCCGAGCGCAACACGGCCATCCGGCTGACGTTCACGCGGGGGCAGGTGCTCATCCAGGCCGGAGGCGGCGACATCGGCAGGGGCGCCGAGGTGCTCGACTGCGAGCTGCACGGCGACGACATCCAGATCGCCTTCCAGTCGCAGTTCCTGCTCGACGGCCTGACCGGGGTCGAGGGCGAGATCGTCCGTATCAACATGGAGTCGCCCACCAGGGCCGCCCTCATCACCGAGCCGCCCGGCGACGAGCCTGCCGCCTTCCGCTACCTGGTCATGTCGCTGCGCCTGTCCTGACCGCTTCCTGAGACGAGAAAAGGGCCCCCGCCTGGGCGGGAGCCCTTTTCTCGTGTCCTTGGCCTGCGCTACTCCTGGTCGGTCAGCGCGATCAGGATGTGCTCCATGCAGGCGTGTCCGGCCCGCTCGGCCGCGGCCGCGTCACCGGCTGCGATGGCCCTGGCGATGGCGTCGTGCGGGATGTAGCTGCTGTTGAACGACGTCCCCGCGGCCGTGATGCTGGCCCGCAGCGCCGCGGAGAAGTCTTCGTACAGGTCGATGAGGACCAGGTTGTGCGTCGCGTGCACCACCGTCATGTGGAAGTTGAGGTCGGCCTCGACGAAGGCGTCGGAGTCCTGGAGCTCCCAGGCCCGGTCGCGCTCGGCGAGAGCGGTCTCGATGCGGCGGATGTCGTCGTCGGTGCGCCTGGCGGCGGCGAGCCTGGCCGACTCGACCTCCAGGGCCCGCCGTACTTCGAGGATCTCCAGCTGCTCGGCCTGGCGCAGGCGCCGCAGCATGGCGCCTGAGAGCTCGCTGGTGGCCCGCACGTAGGTGCCGTCGCCCTGGCGGCACTCCAGCAGCCCGGCGTGCGTGAGGGCGCGCACGGCCTCGCGGACCGTGTTGCGCCCCACGCCGAGCTGCTCGGCGAGCACCGTCTCGGTGGGGATCTTGCCGTGCATCTGCCACGAACCTGAGGTGATCTGCTCCTTGAGCTGATCGATCACCTGGTCGACGAGCGAAGCTCGCTGCGCCGTACGCAGACTCACAGTCCGCCTCCTCCGGGGAACCCAATCATCCTATGAGTCAATGACTGGTAGACCCTAATTATTCCCGCCCCGGAAAGACAAATCCACTGGTCAACGTACGAGAGCGGCGTCGACCGTCACACCGGCCATCGCGGAGCGGACTCCGGCGGCTTCAAGGGCCTTACGATACGCGGCGGTCTGCTCCTCGACTATCCCCGCACGGCCATAGAGGTCGCCGAGCTCGCGCCAGGTCCTTGCTGCCTGCCTGTCGGAGCCGTAAAGCGGGGTGTTCAGGGCGCTGAGCTGGGCCTTGGCCGCTTGGAGCGATGCAATCGCATCGCCGCCAGTAGCCAGGGCGACCTCCGCAGTCAAGAGATGCGCGGCGGCCGGGACCGTTCCCGACAAATCACGCACAAGGTCGACTGCTTCCCTCGCCAGCGCTCCCGCCTTGACCGGCTCTCCTGCCCTGAGCCGGACCTTGCCGAGACCGACGAGACTCTCGACGCGCTCCTTGACCGCACCGGGGAACCCGGAGAAGACGCGGTGCGCCATCGTCGCCAGCGCCTCGGACCCCTCAAGGTCGAGCCTGGCCCAGTCGAGCGCGATGCGCGCGGTGCGCAACGCGACCCTCGTGGCCCTGCCGGCGGCGATCGCGTCGTCGGCCAGACGTACGGCCAGCGCCGAGTCCTCGCCCGCCGCGGCCACGATGCTCGCCTGCCACAGGGCGTGGATCTCGGCGGAACGGTCCGCCGCGTCGGCGACGTCGCCCGCCGACAGCACCCGGTGCACGTAGGCGAGCTCGCGCGAGCCCTTGTCTCCGGCGCCCTGCGTCTCGACCAGGGCGGCGGCCAGGTCGACCGCGATCTCGCCCTGGTTGACGCCGAGGCGTTCGACCTGCTCAAGGGCGTGTGCGCCGAGGTCGCGGGCGCGCAACCTGTCTCCGGCGCGCTGGTAGCAGCGGCTGAGCGCGACGGTCAGTGGCAGGTCGGCGAGCCGCTCGGGATGGGCGGCGGCCTCCCTGCGCAGTCTCTCGAAGGCTTCGACGGCCGGGCCGATGCGTCCCTGTGCCTCCAACGCGCGGGCTCTGCCAAGCCTGGCGTGTGCGGCGAGCATGGCGTTCTCTTCACCGGCCGCCTTGACGATCTCGGTGAAGCGTTCGGCGGCTGCCATGGGGTCGCCGTGCTGCAGCTCCAGCTCGGCGTGACGGAGTCCAAGCTCAGTGTCAATGCGCTGCCTGGGTTCGATGCCATGAAGCAGGAACTCGGTAGTGCAGCCAAGACGCTCGGCCAGCAAGCGCGCCACAACGGGAGTCGGGGTGCGCTTACCGGACTCGATGAGCGAGACGTAACTGTCGGACAGGTCGGGGCCGGCCAACTGGGCCTGCGACATCCGCCTGTTCAGCCGCAATCCGCGTACGCGGTCACCGATGGTTCCCTGACTGGGCATCTCATCTCTCAAGGCGAAGTACGGTCAACGTCTCGCCATGATTGCATGAAGCGGCCGAATCGGGTATCCCCACGCCAGGAATAGGGGCTAATCATCCCCATCATCCTTACTGGGAAACAGCATCTGGCAGACCTCGAGGTAGAGGGTCTCCGGATACGGGATGTACGGCACCGTCGACAGGGCCTGATCCTGACCGGCCGACTCCAGGATGAACTCTCCGTAGCCCATCATGCGACCGAGCAGCGAGCGCTGGAAGCTCATGTCCGTGACCTTCTGCAGCGGCATCATCGCGACCTTACGGGTGATGAGGCCCGTGGTCAGGAGCATGCGCTTGGAGGTGACCACGAAGTAGTCGACCGACCACTCCGCGACCTTCCACACGAAACGGATCAGCAACAGGAGCCAGAGCCACCACACGACGACGAGGGCGGATCCGGCGTCCTTGTCGCCGAAGAACTTGCTGAGCAGTCCAGCGATGATCAGGCCGCCGAAGACCTCGGCGACCGGACGGAGCAGCACGGCTGGGTGTCGCCGCACCATGATGACCTGGTGTTCGTGGGGGAGTAGGTAGCGGTTGACGGACGACGGGGCAGAGTCCCCATGCGTCACAAGTCTCATGCGAGGCTGTTGAAGAACTGAGCCAGCGAGTCGGCCGCGTTGAACACACTGTCCAACGCTCCTCGGACCGCATCAGCTGCGTCAGCTGGTCGTGCGAACAGGTAATACGCGACGAACGCGATACCCGTGTATGTGAGGACCTTCTTGACCTGCACTGTCGCCTCCACTACCCACGTACCCACTACACCCACCGGATACATTACCCACCCGAATGCCCGGGTAAAGGGAACACTCCCGTGGTTTTTCTGATCTTGAGCTATCCGCGTTCGCTCGCGACGAGAGCGAGCACGTGAAGATGCTTGCGCGCGATCCGCTCGACGAGACCGGGATGGGCATAGCCCGTCACCTCGAGCGCACCGTAGTGCGCCGCCTCGACACAGCGAGTCACCGTCGCCGGCGTGTGGACCTCCGCGAACTCGTCGCGCAGGGCCGCTTCGACATCCGCGTAGGGTGTCGGCTCGGCCTCGGGTCCACTGCTTCGCTCACTCATGGTGCTCCCATACGTTCGCCCCCGGAAATGGGACGCGGAAGAGATGCCTTCATTACTCTTCGTACCCATGCCAACACAGTATGTAACGAACGGCTGGGCCTAGGGGAGGGAAAGAGCGCGTCAGCCAGCGATTTACACCGACGCGCCGGAAAGACGCGAAGTCCAGGGCAGCGACACAGGGGTGGACGAGGTCCTAGACGACGCCGTAGAGCCGGTCGCCCGCGTCGCCGAGGCCGGGGACGATGTAGCCGTGCTCGTTCAGCCGCTCGTCGAGCGCCGCGGTGACGAGTCTGATCGGCCTGCCGGATCCCGCGAACACCTCGTCCATGTGGGCCAGGCCCTCGGGCGCGGCCAGCAGGCACAGCGCGGTCACGTCCTCCGCGCCCCTGTCGAAGAGGAACTGGACGGCCGCGGCCAGCGTGCCGCCGGTGGCGAGCATCGGGTCGACGACGTAGCACTGCCGTCCCGACAGGTCGTCGGGCAGCCGGGTCGCGTACGTCTCGGCCTGCAGCGTCGACTCGTTGCGGATCATCCCGAGGAAACCGACCTCGGCCGTGGGCAGGAGCCTGGTCATACCGTCGAGCATGCCGAGCCCGGCCCTGAGGATCGGCACCACGAGGGGCCTGGGCCTGGCGAGCTGAACACCGTGCGCGGGCGCGACCGGCGTCTCGACCGTGACAGGAGTGACCCGGACGTCGCGAGTGGCCTCGTAGGCCAGCAGCGTCACCAGCTCGTCGGCGAGGCGGCGAAACGTCGGCGAGTCGGTGCGAACATCCCGCAGCGCGGTCAGCTTGTGCGCGACCAGCGGGTGATCGACAACCAGGGTTTCCATAACGGACAAGGCTAGCTTGTAGTGGAGGTACCAACACGTTCCGCGCCCGGATTTGATCACAATTTGGTCGGACCGGGCCGCAGTGCGCGGTCAGGTCTGAAAGCATTGGAGACCGCATAGGCCGCGTCGGTGGGGTGGACGATGAACGACGAAGACGCGCTTGACTTCGCCATCGTGGTCTATAGGGAGGATGAAGGCTGGGAAGCGGAGATGCTCCCGGTCGCCCTCACATCGGATCTGCACGGCCTGGTTCACGCGCTGAGGCAGCAGCCGAGCGTCAACGGCTCGATCGGGCTGATCGCCGTCGGCGACGAGTTCTTCGTGGCGCTGCGCGTCCTGGGCGAGCGGGTGAGCGTGTTCCTCTCCGACATCGCGGCCTCCTGGGACTTCCCGTTGGCCCAGCAGGTGCTGGACTACCTGGACGTTCCCGTGCCCGACGAGGACGAGCTGGATGAGATCCTCCAGGACGAGGAGACCGTTCTGCCCGCGGGCGATCTATCGATCTTCGTGGATCTCGGATTGGACGAGATGGAGCTGGGCATCCTGTCCGGGGACATCGATCTCCATCCCGAGGACGTGCTGTCCAGCATCGCCGCGCGGCTCGGCTTCTCCGAGCCGTTCGAGCGTGCCATCGACTCGGTCTTCGGCTGACCCTCGGGAGCCCGCTGATGCCTGCCAGCGCCCTCTTCTCCGCCGGGTTCGTCCGGCTGCCCGACGGCTGGAGCGGGGAGGAGGTGGACCTGAGCGCGGCCGAGATCGTCGACGACTTCGCCGACGCCGTACAGGAGAGTCTGGGGCTCGACGGGGACGAGCTGGCCCTGCTGTGTGTCGAGGCCGAGGACGAATGGTTCGCGATCGTCCGCTACCAGGGCGACGCCGAGCCTCGTGCGTTCCTTTCCGACACCCAGACCGGCTCGCTCGACACGCTCAGCGAGTTGTTCGCCGAGCTGGCCGGGGTGGCGCCGGACAAGGAGAGCACCGACATCGGCGTGCGTCCGGCCGGTGACTTCGAGCTGCTGGCCGACCTCGGGGTGAGCGCGGCCGAGCTGGTGGAGCTCAGCATGGAGGAGGGCGTGCTGCCCGCCGACGTGCTCTCGGTCCTGGCCGAACGCCTCGGCTTCGCCGACGAGCTGGACCGGCTGAGATAGCGTCGACGGGGTGTCGTCCTCCGTGAACCCCGCGCCTGCCGTTGGTGAGGAGCGGGCGATGCGTCTCGCGCTCGAGCAGGCGGTCGCCGCCGGTGAGCGGGGCGAGGTGCCGGTCGGCGCCGTCGTGCTCGACGCCGCCATGCGTCCGATCGCCGCCGCGGGCAACGACCGTGAGGCCGGGGCCGATCCCACCGCGCATGCCGAGGTACTCGCCCTGCGCGCCGCCGCCCGCGCGCTCGGCACCTGGCGGCTGAGCGGCTGCACGCTCGTGGTCACCCTGGAGCCGTGCACGATGTGCGCGGGCGCCGCCGTGCTTTCGCGGGTGGAGCGTGTGGTCTACGGCGCGGTCGACGAGAAGGGCGGGGCCGTGGGGTCGCTCTGGGACGTCGTCAGGGATCGGCGGCTCAACCACAGACCCGAGGTGATCATGGGCGTCCTGGCCGACGAATGCGCCGCCGTACTCAAGGAGTTCTTCGCTGCCCGAAGAATCCGGTAAGCTGCTCGACGGTGGTGTCGCCTAGTGGCCGAGGGCGCACGCCTCGAAAGCGTGTGAAGTGCAAGCTTCCGTGGGTTCAAATCCCACCACCACCGCCACGACGAAGGGCCCTCGATCCAGCGAACGGATCGAGGGCCCTTCGTGTGTTCGAGGTCGTGTGTTCGAGGGCGTGGGTCAGGATGTGGGCAGGTCGAGGACACGGGCGTGCAGGACTGAGCGTTGGTGCAGTGCGGCTCTGAGGGCTCGGTGCAGGCCGTCCTCCAGGTAGAACTCGCCGCGCCACTGCACGACGTGCGGGAAAAGGTCGCCGTAGAACGTGGAGTCGGCGGCGAGCAGGGAGTGCAAGTCGAGCATCGCTTTGGTGGTGACCAGCGTGTCGAGCCGGACCTGCCTCGGCGGGATCTGTGCCCAGTCTTTGTGGGACAGACCGTGTTCGGGATAAGGGCGTCCGTCGCCGACCAACTTAAAGATCACCCATTGATTTTAGGAGAGAATTCGCATTCTTGCGTTCTCCGCCGCTCCTGACCAGCTCAGACGCCCTTTTTGAAGGGGTCGCACGGTCCGGGCTCGCCGGTTTCGTAGCCGGTCTTGAACCACGTGACGCGCTGCTCGGAAGTGCCGTGCGTGAACGCGTCGGGATTGACGCGGCCCTGCGAACGCTGCTGGATGTTGTCGTCGCCGACGGCCGCGGCGGCGTCGATGGCGTCCTTGATCTCGGCATCGGTGAACGGCTTGGCGAAGTAGCCGGTCTCGACCGCCTTCTTGGCCCAGGCGCCCGCGTAGCAGTCGGCCTGTAGCTCCAGCTTTACGGCGTCGCTCTCGGCGCCGGTGCCCTCGCGTACGCGCTCCATCACGCCGGTGAGGTTCTGCACGTGGTGGCCGTACTCGTGGCCGATCACGTACGCCTGCGGGAGCGGGCCGTTCTTGGCGCCGAACTCGCGGGCGAGGGTGTCGAAGAAGGCGAGGTCGAGGTAGACCTGCTGGTCGGGCGGGCAGTAGAAGGGGCCGACCGAGGAGTCGGCCGAGCCGCAGCCGGTCTGCACGCCGCCGGTGAACAGCACGGTCTTGGCCTTGGCGTAGCCGTCGACGCGTTCGCCCCAGTAGTTCTGCACGCTGTTGACGATGCCGACGACCCTGCACCGCTCGCTCTGGTCGGCATCCGCGCCGGTACGGCACTCGCTGCCGAGGTCGGAGCCGGCGTCGGGTCCGGCGGGCTCGCCGCCGCCGGTGAGGTTGGTGACGCCGAATATCGCGGCGACGATGAGCGCGATGATGCCGGTGATCCCGCCGCCCACCGCCAGCCCGCCGCCGGGGAAGCCGCCGCCTCCGCCTCGGTTCTCCACCTGGGAGGCGTCGAGGTTGACGTCGTCCTTGAAGTCCATCGCCAGTTCCCTTCTCGGGTGCTGGCGACCTCTCCTGCCCGGAAAGCGGGCTTTGAGACCTGGCGGGTGCGGCTAGATGGCGCCGGTGAAGGTGTCGCAGCGCTTGGGGTCGCCGCTCTGGTACCCGACCGTGAACCACTTCTCGCGCTGCGCCGACGTGCCGTGCGTGAACGCGTCGGGGGTGACCCGGCCCTGGACCCGCTTCTGGATGCTGTCGTCGCCCACCGCGGCGGCCGCGCTGAGCGCCTCGTCGATGTCGGCCGCGCTGAACGGGCCGTCGTAGAAGCCGGTGCGCACCGCGTTGTTCGCCCACACGCCCGCGTAGCAGTCGGCCTGCAGCTCCAGCCGTACGGCTCCGCTGGAGGCGCCCTGGCGGGAGTTGCCGACCCTGTCCATGGTGCCGAGCAGGTTCTGCACGTGATGGCCGTACTCGTGTGCGATCACGTACGCCTGGGCGAACGGCCCGCCGCTCGCGCCGAAGTCCTGCTGCAGGGTGTCGAAGAAGGTCAGGTCGAGGTACACCTTGCGATCGGCCGGGCAGTAGAACGGCCCGACGTTGGAGTCGGCCGCGCCGCACGCGGTGTTCACCGCCCTGGAGAACAGCACGGTCTTGGCCGGTGTGTAGGCCTTGCCGTTGCGCTGGGCGAAGGCCTGTTTCCAGTACGCCTGGATGCTGTTGACCGTGCCGACCACGCGGCAGTCCTGGGTCTGGTCGGCATCGGCGCCGGTGCGGCATCGCTCGCTGAGCCCCGACGCGGTCGCCCCGACGGGAGAGGGTACGGCCTGGCCGCCCGGCTGGGTGCCCTGGTCGCCTCCGACGAACCCGGTGGGCATGATCTTGAACAGCAGCAGTCCGGCGACCGCGAGCACGAGCAGCAGGCACCCGCCGCCCTTGCCGCCGATCGGCAGTGCGCATCCGCCGGGCATGGCCCCCCTGCGGCCGCCGCCCTGCTGCCTGCCGCTCGCCCTGACATCCTCGACCTGGGACGGGTCGAGCTGCGCGTCGTCGTCGAACTGCATGTCTGGCGTCCCCCTCGCCGACCGGCCGGCGTCCGGCCTCGAACCGGGATCCTTCCCTCGTAGTGGGACGATTACTCTTCGTGTCCGACTGTCGCGCTCTGTGTTCTGGATGGGGCTCTGTGTTCTAGGCAGGGCTCTGTGTTCTAGGCGGGGGTGACGCTTTGGATGCGGGAGAGGGCGAAGACGCGTTCGTCCTTGCGGAGGTGGCACCAGGCTTCGAGGTAGGGCGGGTCGAGTGCCAGGCGGCTGAGTGTGCGCACGGTGTGTTCGCCCGAGGCGGCGACATAGGCGATCGTGACGGCGCCGCCGCTGGTGAGCGCATGGACGAGTTGGCACATGTCGGAGTACGGGAGTCGCTTGGTGTATCGGGCGACGATCTCCTCGGTACGGGAGTCGGGAGTACGGGAGTCGGGCTGCGGGGCCGTCGGGGCGGTGTTCAGCAGCCGGGTGGCCAGCGTGTGGGCGTCGACGGCCGCCGGGGCCGCCGCCGGGCGTCTCGCGCGGGTGGCGGGCGCTCGCCGAGGCGCGGCCTTCTCGATGCGTACGATGCCGTCCGGCGTCTCGGCGACCGGCGCGTACCCCTTGGCCCTGAGTGCGGTGAGGGCCTGCTCCGGCGTGCCCGAGCCGACGAGCACGGTCGGGGCGAGCTGCCGCAGCCCGAGCGCGGCCAGCCCTCGATGGGCGGCGAGCTCGGCCAGGAGCGCGGGGTCGTCGCCGTGCACGACGAAGCCCGCCGGTGCGATGCGCACCCGGCCGTGACGGCGTGCGGCATCGGCGATGAGATAGGACAGGGCCTGCGGCAGACCCGTCGGGGAGCCTTCGGCGATGGCGGTCAGTGCGGCCTTGATCTTGTCCGGGGTGCGTCCGGCGTCCAAGGCCCTTCGGATGCTGCCCGCGCTGAAGCGCCACACCGAGGCCGTGCCGCTGCTCTCCCGGTCCGCCGTCGCGTCCAGGAGTCCGGCCAGCCGTGCCGTGGGCGTGCCTCCGACGACGGCGGTGAGGTCGCCGCCGAGCCGTGCCGTACCGGTGGCCTCGGGCAGCGCACCCTCGCATGCGGTCACCAGGGCCTCGGCGTCGCCGGACAGCAGGGCCGCGCCGAGCGGGGAGAGCGCACCCCTGGCGATGACGCCGAGCAGCTCGGCCTCGCGGACGACGGTGGCGAACGGCGTCGCGTCCTGGGCATACGGATGGGCGAGCGGCCGGTGCCAGGCGACGAGCCCGCCCAGGTCCGCCGGGACCCGCGCGCCCTGTCCCTCGGGGAGCTCGGCCGCTGCGGCGAGCAGCCCCTTCCGGCCCTGCAGGCAGCCGTCGCACGGCTGCTCCCCGGCCAGGGCGGGACGGGTCTTCCCGTACTCGTCGCAGGACCGGGACGCGGTGAGCGGCAGTTCCCACCAGGCCTGGAGAAGTACGGCGAGCCGGGCCGACGGCTCCTGGGCCGCCCAGGCGTCGTAGCCCTTGGTGGGGGCGACGCGGTCGCCGTCCTTGGCCAGGAGCCCGGCCGGGCGCGCCGTCTCCAGGGTGATGCGTACCACGGCGTCGTCGGCCTGCGCGGCCTTGGCCAGACGGCCGAGTTCGCGTGCGCCGATCCCGCCGGACTTCAGGGCGGCCGGTGCGGCGGACGAGCAGACCGACAGGACCGAGGCGGCATGCGCCGCGAAGGCGGTGGCCGCGGCGGCGGCCTCCCTGTTCACCTCGGCGGCGGGGACGGCGACCAGCTCGGCGACGGGCGGAACCGGGTCGAACGGTGCATGCCAGTGCGGCCCGCGCAACGCCAGCGCGATCTCCCTCGGCATGCGCGCCGCTCTGAAGCCGTGCCGATCGCCCACCAGCAGGCCTCGGTCGAGCGCCCACCGCTCGCCCGGCCTGACCTCGCCCGTGAAGGCCCCGAACATGACCGATGCCGTACGCCGCGGCGCTGACCTCATCTGACGTTCCAGGAGCTCCCGCGTGGCCGGGGGCGCCTGCGCGAGCACCGCGGCGACGCGTACCGGGTCGCTGTGATGGGCGACGAGAGCGGCCATGCGCTGCTGCCTGGTGCCCGGAGGTTTGACGCCCAAGGTCGCGAGCATGCCGCGCAGTTCCTCGGAGGTGGTGCCCTCCAACGTCCGCTCCAGGGAAGCGCCCAGGCCCAAGGGCGCCTCCCACGCCTGCCGCAGGGGGAGGGCCATGTCCAGCCCTTCGCCTTCATCCGGCCATACGAGGGCGTTGTCGGCCAGCGTCTCCAGGGACTCGGCGAGGGCGGGCGGCGTCACGCCCAGCAGCCTCGCCAGGGCGTCGCGCGGCATGGGCGTCGCCGATGTGGCCAGCGCCTCGGCCACCTGGAGGCAGGGCAGGGGGAGGCGTGCCATGGCGAGCATGACCGATCCCGGCCGTTGCAGGCGTTGCGCGAGTTCCTCGAGCGAGCGTGGTTCGGAGGGGGCGGTGGCGTCCTCGCGCAGGGTCAGGACGCGAGCCAGTCGTGGCGCTTCGAGATCGGCGAGCCAGGCTGTCAGCGTGGATCGGGACGTCACAGAGGTCACCTCGCGAGGTCGGGAACGCGCGAGCGCCCGGCGCCCGGACCAGGATGACGCATCCCGGGGCGATCCGCAGGCGGCGCGCGTCCCTTTGTCCTCATCCGGCCTGTGCTGAGAAAGGTAAAGCCGGACCGCGAGGGCGGTCCGGCTTTACCGGCTTTTGCCGTGCGGTAATCAGCAGGTCTCGCCCTTGTACCAGGCGTACAGAATGTCGTAAGTGAGCCCCAGCATGGTCACGCCCGGTTCGACGCACTGGTCGTATCCCGGGCGGTCGAAGGTCCGCTCGACGCGGATCCAGACGCTGACGTTGGAGTTGCAGTGGTTGTACCTCGCGATGGCGCCCTGTGGGTCCCAGCCACAGGCGAACGCCGACGTCCCGGCCGTCTTCGCGGTCGTCGCGGTGGTGGCGGCGTAGGTCGGCGCGGTGGTCAGCGCGAGCGCGGCCAATGCTCCTGCGGCCACTTTGAGAATCTTTGTACGCATGGTGTCGTGCACCCCATTTCATTCTTTGTGGAATGCTGTCAGATTAACTAGTAAATATCGTCTTGATCGACAGTCATTCCTGCCAAACGTGGATGGTTTGCTGCCAAAGCAGAAAGGGGGCGCGCTCGACGCTGGGTGGGCTTCTCGGCCCGGACGGCCGGGCGGCGGGATGTCCGGCGTCTCTGGCCTCAGGTGGCCGGGCCGGTGCGTCAGGTGGCCGGGCCGGGGAAATGCCAGAGGGGCCGCACCGAGATCGGTGCGGCCCCTCTGAGGTGGCGGAGGATAGGAGATTTGAACTCCTGATGGGTTGCCCCATACACGCTTTCCAAGCGTGCGCGCTCGGCCACTACGCGAATCCTCCGCCACGAAGCTTACCGGACTCCTGGCGATGAAGTGACCACGAATTCACGGCCGCAAGCACTGCCCAACGGGGCTAGACTGTCGTAGGACCCCTCGCGCGGCGTCATCCTGTGAACCTCCCCAGGGCCGGAAGGCAGCAAGGATAAGCGGGCTCTGGCGGGTGTGCGGGGGGTCTCTTTCGTTGTGAGCCCCTCGCAGGCGGGATGGTCGCATGAGCCTTGCGCTTTACCGCAAGTACCGGCCCGGCACCTTCGCGGAGGTCAAGGGCCAGGAACACGTCACCGATCCCTTGCGGCAGGCACTGCGCACCGGCCGGATCAACCACGCCTACCTGTTCAGCGGGCCGCGAGGCTGTGGGAAGACGTCGAGCGCGCGCATCCTGGCCAGATCCCTGAACTGCGAGCAGGGCCCGACCCCCGACCCCTGCGGCGAGTGCGAGTCGTGTGTGGCGCTGGCCGCCACCGGGCCGGGCCACCTCGATGTCATCGAGATCGACGCCGCTTCGCACGGTGGTGTCGACGACGCCCGCGACCTGCGTGAGCGCGCCTTCTTCGCGCCCGTGGCCGCGCGCTACAAGATCTACATCATCGACGAGGCGCACATGGTGACCCGCGAGGGTTTCAACGCGCTGCTCAAACTCGTCGAGGAGCCGCCGCCGCACCTGAAGTTCATCTTCGCGACGACCGAGCCCGAGAAGGTCATCGGCACGATCAAGTCGCGTACCCATCACTACCCGTTCAGGCTGATGCCGCCCGCGACGCTCAAGGCGCTGCTCGAGGAGATCCTCGTCTCCGAGAGCGTGCCGTTCGAGCCGCCCGCGCTGCCGCTGGTCGTGCGTGCGGGCGCGGGGTCGGCGCGTGACTCGCTGTCCATTCTCGACCAGCTCCTGGCCGGGGCCGACGACGACGGCATCACGTATGCCAAGGCCGTCTCCCTGCTCGGGTACACCGACGGGGATCTGCTCGACGAGGTCGTGGCGGCGTTCGCCGGGCGGGACGGCGCGGCCGTCTTCCAGGCGGTCAACCGGGTGATCGAGGGCGGGCACGACCCACGCAGGTTCGCCATGGACCTGCTCGAACGCTTCCGCGACCTGGTGATCCTGGCCAACGTGCCCGAGGCCGCGTCCAGCGGACTGCTGGACCGCCCGGCCGACGAGCTGGAACGCCTGGTGGGGCAGGCCGCCTCCATGGGACCGGCCGAGCTGACCCGGGCGGCCGAGGTGTTCAACACCGGGCTCACCGAGATGCGCGGCGCTACTTCGCCTCGGTTGTTGCTTGAGCTGATGTGTTCTCGGGTGTTGCTGCCCGGTGCTGCGCTGGACGAGGGCTCGTTGCTCGCTCGCCTGGAGAGGCTGGAGCGCGGGGGAGTCGTCGCGCAGATGGCGGCGGGGAGCGGCGCGACGCGCGGGGGTGGTGCCGTGGCGCCGCCTTCGCCGGTGGTGCCTGCCGCTGCTCCTGCTCCTGCTGCTGCCCCTGTTTCTCCTGCTCCTGCCTCTGTTGGGGGGCAGGCTTCCGGTGGGGGTGTGCCGTCGGCGCCGGCTCCGGTGGGTGAGGACTGGCCGGAGACCGTACGGCCTGGGGCGCCTGTTCAGGCTGCGCCGCCCGTTCAGAGTGCTGGGGGCGGGCAGCCGTCCGGTGGGCATGCGGCCCCTGCCCAAGGGGTGTCGCCCGGTGGCGCCGGGGCGCTGCAGCAGCAGTGGCCTGCCGTGCTCGCCGCACTCAAGCAGCGCAGCATCGTCGTCTGGGCCAATGTCAACACCAACGCCCAGGTGGTGGGTGTCGAGGGCAAGGTCGTCACCCTGGGGTTCGCCCAGGTCGGGGCGATGAAGAACTTCACGGGTGGCGGCAAGGACGCCGTCGTCGCCCTGGCGTTGAGCGATGTGCTCGGCGGGAACTGGAAGGTCGAGGCGGTCGTCGGCGGGGCTCCCGCTCCGCGCGGCGGCGGCGGGCAGCCCAACCGGCCGCAGCCGCCTGCCGGGGGTGGCGGTCCTGCCGGTGGGCCCGGTGGGCATGGGCCTGAGCAGGGTGGGGCGCCCAGTGGTGGTGTGGTGCTGGCGAGTGGCTCCGGTGGGGCGGTCACCGTCTCGCCGACTGATGGTGGGGCTGCCTCGGCTGTGATCGATGCCGCGTCGGCAGGTGTGGCGGCCGGCTCCAAGGCCGCTGGTGCCGGTGCGGGCATCGTCGGTGGTGGCGGGGCCGGCGTCGCGGTGGAGGAGAGGGTTGCCGTCTCGGTCGGGGCGGTAGCTCCTGGGGCGGGAACACAGGCAGCACAGGGAACGGCAGCACAGGGAACGGCGGTGCAGGGCGGCGGAGGGGCCGGTGGGCCGCAGCTGACCGACGAGTCCTGGCCGTCGGCGCCCGACGACGACCCGGGCCACGGCTCCCAGCCCATGCCCGACCCCGGCACGGCGACCGCACGCCCCGCCGCTCCCAGCACCGGCCTGGCCGCCGCCCGATCCGCCGCCAAGGCGGCAGCGCAGGCAGGCCCTCGCCAGGGCGTACGGCACGGCGCGACGAACAGCGGCTGGCCCGACGCCGTTCCGGCACGGACCAAGGGCCCTGAGGCCGACGACGTGGACCCCCTGAACGACGCCAACGCCGATGTCGACGAGCTGAGCGGCATGGCCCTCCTCCAACGCGAACTCGGCGCCCAGGTCATCGGCGAGATCGACCACACGTAGGCGGGCTTGGGCCCGAGGTGTGCGGAAGCCCCGTGTGCAGGGGGCGATGGGCTGGGGTGGGGCGGCGCTGGAGGGGCGCCGGGGATGGAGGGGGAGGTGGAGGGGACGGCGGTGCTGGGGCTGGCTTGCCGTAGAGGGATGTGAAGGGGTGGGGGTTAGTCGGAGAGGAGGCGGAAGCGGGCGGCTACGGCGCGGTGGTCGGTGGGGGGGAGGGCGGCGGCCACGGATTCGAGGACCTGGATGTCGTCGCGGCCGCTGGGGGTCTGGGCGTAGGACCAGAGGTCTTCCGGGGAGCCGTTGCGCAGGAGGCAGGCTCGGACCTGGCCTTCGAGCTCTTCGCGTTCGCGGCGGATGGCGGGGGCCTCGGAGCGGGGCAGCAGCGGGCCGGGGTAGGAGCGGGCGACGGCGGCTGGGGCGGCGGCGGGCAGGAGGTGCTTGACCTCAAGGAAGTCGGCTTCGAGCGGGATGTCGAGCCGGTACGGCTTGGCTTCGATGCCGCCGCCCAGCTGGGCGCGTAAGCGATGGATCTCGGCCCTGATCGTCACGGGATTGCCGTCGTCGCCGTAGAGACAGTACGACAGCTGCTCGGCTGTGAGGCCGCGCGGATGCAGGGCCAGCAGGGCGAGGATCTCGGCATGCCGCAGCGACAACGTCACACGACGCCCGTTGATGAGTACGTCCGGATGCCCGGCGCCGAGGAAGGCCAGGCGCAGCGACGGGGCGGTGACGCCGTCGGGCCCGACGCGCAGCAGGTAGCCGTCGAAGAACGGCTCCAGCAGCCCGGACGTGCCGTCGGGCAGGCTCACCGTCGACTGGTCGCCCGCCGGGAGCGTGAGGCGGTCGCCGAGCAGGCGTGAGGGATCGCCCGCGATGATCCGGCCCGTGCCGGTGACCAGCGCACCCGGCCTGCCGGGCAGGGCGTCGTAGCGTAGACGCAGGCGCTCGTCGCGTTCGTGCATGCGCAGCGCCAGGTGGGTCTCGGCGAGCTTGGCCGCGGCGTTGACGAGGCCGAGGGTGGCCGGATGCAGGGTGTTCGACTTGCCGCTGATGTCGACACACCCGAGTACGGCGCCGCTGTCGGGATCGACGATGGGCGCACCGCTGCACGACCACACGTGTAGAGCGCGCATGATGTGCTCGGCCGCATAGACGTGTACCGGTTTGTGGGTGGTGAGCGCCGTGCCGATGCCGTTGGTGCCGACGGCGCTCTCGGCCCAGTCGAAGCCGTCGGCCAGGCCCACCGCGTCGGCGGTGCGCATGACGCTTCGGTTGCCGTCGCGCCAGAGGATACGGCCTGCGGAGTCGGTCACGATCATGACGTGGGCGCTCTCGTCGGCTGCCTGGCGGAGGGTGGCGGCCAGCATGGGCAGCAGGGGGCTCAAGGGGTGGGCGGCGCGCATGTCGCCGATGTCCGCCCGGTCGTAGACGAGCGGGGCGGCGCTGATCTCTGGATCGACCGCCGCATCCAGGGAGCGCCTCCAGGACGCGGAGATCAACCGGCGCGGGCTCGGGCCGCACTCGCCGGTCACAGCCGCCTCATGCATGAGGCGGAGCCGGCTCGGGTTACTCATCGGCCACTCCTCGTAGTCAACCCTCTGGGGCGAAGCATCCGGGTAAAGGAGGGGTTCGCGCAACCGGTTCCGGTGTTTGCGTAGGGTGATTGATTGCTTGCAACGTGTGTGCAACGTCGGCGACAGTACCTTCCTGCGTACACGCCGTCGTGGTGCGGCCGCTCCGGTCGGCGTGTGGCTGGGTCCCGGGCGCTGGAGGGGGGCCGGGACCCGGCCAAAACTCCTTCGAGGCGCGAGTCGGCGTGCGCTGTTCGGATGGGGTGGAATCGGTCGGCCGGAATGCGGGTGTGGTTGCGGTGTGAGGGAGAGGCTGGACGGGCCTGTTGGGGTGTTGCCGAGGCCGCTGTGGGGCGCTCGTGCCCTGACGGGTTTTGCGCATGCCGTGCGACGAGGAGGCCCAAGTCTGACGAAGAGACTCAAGGAAGCGCGTCCCGCGAAACGAGGCCCCAGGGAATGCGTCCCGCGAAACCGCCCCACGAACACCCCCTCCAAAAGAGGACTACCCCCCACCCTCCCGGGCAGAGCCCCACCACGCGACCGCCCAGCCGATCGCTCATGTCGTCATACCCCCCACACCCCCCGATGAGGTGACGCAAAAGGTGAGGCCAATGCGTACGGGGGAAACACGCGGGCTCGCCGGTGCATCTGGACGCCTCGACACCGTAGGCTCGTGGCAGTCACGGACGCGGAGCCACGAGGAGCGCACGACGGTGAATCCAGGGGATGTCAACCTGCAGCAACTGCTGGAGCAGGCTCAGCTCATGCAGCAGCAGCTTGTCAGCGCCCAGCAGGAGCTGAGCGACGCGCAGATCGAGGGGTCGGCCGGGGGCGGCATGGTCGTGGCCGTCGTCAACGGGTCGGGCGAGCTGCTGGAGCTGAAGATCAATCCGGAGGTCGTCGACGCCGCCGACCCGCAGGAGACCGCCGAGACGATCGCCGACCTGGTGATCGCGGCGGTCCGCGACGCGGTCAGGGCCGCGGCCGACCTGCAGCAGGAGAAGCTCGGCCCCCTGGCACAGGGCCTCGGCGGCGGCGGCCTCGGCCAGTTGCCCGGGTTCTAGGCCATGTACGAAGGGGTCGTCCAGAACCTGATCGACGAGCTGGGCCTGCTGCCCGGCGTCGGTCCGAAGAGCGCGCAGCGCATCGCCTTCCACCTGCTGTCGGCCGACCCTGTCGACGTCAAGCGGCTGGCCCATGCGCTGCTCGAAGTCAAGGAGAAGGTCCGGTTCTGCAGGGTCTGCGGCAATGTCGCCTCCGAAGAGGAGTGCCGGATCTGCCGTGACGCCCGTCGCGATCCCCATGTGATCTGCGTCGTCGAGGAGTCCAAGGACGTCGTCGCGATCGAGAAGACGCGCGAGTTCAGGGGCACCTACCACGTGCTCGGCGGCGCGATCAGCCCGATCGACGGCGTGGGGCCCGACGACCTGCGCATTCGCGAGCTGATGGTGCGTCTCGCCGACGGCGAGGTCACCGAGCTCATCCTCGCCACCGACCCCAACCTTGAGGGGGAGGCGACGGCCACCTACCTCGCCCGTCTGGTCAAGCCGATGGGTGTGAAAGTGACACGACTGGCCAGCGGCCTGCCCGTGGGCGGTGACCTCGAGTATGCCGACGAGGTCACCCTGGGCCGCGCGTTCGAAGGACGGAGGCTCCTGGATGTCTGACCAGTGGAGCGAGCTCGCCGAAGAGATCGCCGGGCACGCCCAGAACTACGTGGACGGCCTGACCAGGGTCGCCGGCGGCGAGGGTGGCGACGCCCTGCTGCCGCTGCTGCTGGTCGAGGTGGCCCAGGTGAGCCTGGCGGGCGCCAGGCTGGGCGCGAGCCAGGACGTCATCCTGTCGGGCAACTGGGAGCCCCCGTTGAGCGAGGACCCGGACGTCGACGGGGTACGGCAGGCACTGGCCGAGCGACTCGGCCCTGTCGACGACTACGCCGAGGTGTTCGACCCGTACAAGGACACGGGTGTGACCGCCTATCGGCTCTCCGACGACCTGACGATGATCGCCGCCGACCTGATTCACGGGCTGCGGCACTACCGTGCGGGCCGTCCGGGCGAGGCGCTGTGGTGGTGGCAGTACTCCTACTTCAATACGTGGGGAAACCACGCAGGAGCCGCCATGCGTGCACTTCAGGCGCTTGTGGCACACACCCGGCTGGATGTCGTCGAAGAGGCCACATCTGTGTGATCGTCCACATAGTGGGCCGTACCATCGGGCGCATCAGACCTCGCCAGTAGACTGCAAGCTCACAGTCCAGACTGGGAGAGATCTCGTGGCACTCGTCGTTCAAAAGTACGGTGGTTCGTCCGTCGCCGACGCGTCCTGCATCAAGCGGGTCGCGCAGCGGATCGTCGCGACGAAAAAAGCCGGCAACGACGTCGTCGTCATCGTCTCCGCGATGGGCGACACCACGGACGAGCTGCTCGACCTGGCACAGCAGGTGTCGCCGCTGCCTCCGGGCCGCGAGCTCGACATGCTGCTGACCTCCGGTGAGCGCATCTCCATGGCCCTGCTGGCGATGGCCATCGCCAACCTGGGCCATGAGGCGCGCTCGTTCACCGGCTCGCAGGCAGGCGTGATCACCGACTCGGCGCACGGCAAGGCGCGGATCATCGACGTGACACCCGGCCGCCTGCGTGAGGCCCTCGACCAGGGCAGCATCGCGATCGTGGCCGGTTTCCAGGGTGTCTCGCAGGACACCAAGGACATCACCACCCTGGGCCGCGGTGGCTCGGACACGACGGCCGTCGCGCTGGCCGCGGCGCTGAGCGCCGACGTGTGCGAGATCTACACCGACGTGGACGGCATCTTCACCGCCGATCCGCGCATCGTCCCCGCGGCGCGCAAGATCCCGAAGATCTCCTACGAGGAGATGCTGGAGATGGCCGCCTCGGGCGCGAAGGTCCTGCACCTGCGGTGCGTCGAGTACGCTCGCCGGTTCAACCTGCCGATCCACGTGCGCAGCTCGTTCAGCCAGAAGGAAGGCACGTGGGTCGTGTCCGACCCCAAGACCGAAGGAACCGAGATGGAGCAGCCGATCATCTCCGGCGTCGCGCACGACCGGAGCGAGGCCAAGATCACAGTTGTCGGGGTCCCCGACAAGATCGGCGAGGCTGCCGCGATCTTCAAAACGCTGGCCGGCGCCGGTGTCAACATCGACATGGTCGTCCAGAACGTCTCGGCCGCGGCGACGGGTCGCACCGACATCTCCTTCACGCTGCCCACGTCCGACGGGTCGACGGCCCTGACGTCGCTCAAGCGCATCCAGGACGAGATCGGCTTCGAGTCGCTCCAGTACGACGACCAGATCGGCAAGGTGTCGCTGATCGGCGCGGGCATGCGCTCGCACCCGGGCGTCACCGCGACGTTCTTCGCCGCGCTCGCCGACGCGGGCGTCAACATCGAGATGATCTCCACCTCGGAGATCCGCATCTCGGTGATCGTCGGGGAGGGTGGCGTCGACGCTGCGGTCAACGCCGCGCACAAGGCGTTCGACCTCGACTCGGACCAGGTTGAAGCTGTGGTGTACGGAGGATCAGGACGATGAGTTCGCGCAAGCCCACCCTCGCTCTCGTCGGCGCAACCGGTGCGGTCGGCACCGTCATGCGCGACATCATCACCAATCGCGCCGACATCTACGGCGAGATCCGTCTGGTCGCATCGGCCCGCTCGGCCGGGAAGGTGCTGCCGGTCCGCGGCGAGGACGTCGTGGTCCAGGCGCTGACCCCCGAGGTGTTCGACGGCGTCGACATCGCGATCTTCGATGTGCCCGACGAGGTCTCGGCCGAGTGGGTGCCGGTCGCCGCCGCCCGCGGGGCCATCGCGATCGACAAGTCGGGCACGTTCCGGATGAACCCGGAGGTGCCGCTCGTGGTGCCCGAGGTCAACCCGGGCGACGCGACCACCAGGCCGCTGGGGATCATCTCGACCCCCAACTGCACCACGCTGTCGATGATGGCCGCGATGGGCGCCCTGCACGAGGAGTACGTGCTCAAGGAGCTCGTCGTCGCCTCCTACCAGGCGGTGTCGGGCGCGGGTGTGGCCGGTTCGGCCAGGCTCTACGACGAGATCGAGGCGCTCGCGGGCGACCGCACGGTCGGTCAGGTCGCGGGCGACGTGCGCAAGACGCTGGCCAACAAGCTCGGCGACGACTCGCCGTTCCCCGCGCCGGTGGCGTTCAACGTGGTGCCGTGGGCCGGGTCGCTGAAGGAGGGCGGCTGGGCTTCTGAGGAGCTCAAGCTGCGCAACGAGTCGCGCAAGATCCTCGGCATCCCCGACCTCAAGGTCTCCGCGACCTGTGTGCGGGTTCCGGTCATCACCACGCACTCGCTGGCCGTGCACGCCAGGTTCGAGCGTGAGATCACGGTGGCCGACGCGCACCGCATCCTGGCCGCCGCTCCCACGGTCGTGCTGATGGACGACCCCGAGAACGGCGTGTGGCCCACCCCGGCCGACGTCGTGGGCACCGACCCCACCTATGTGGGGCGTATCAGGCAGGCGTTCGACTTCCCGAACACCCTCGACCTGTTCGTGTGCGGCGACAACCTCCGCAAGGGCGCCGCGCTCAACGCGGCCGAGATCGCCGAGCTGGTGGCGGCGGAGTTCTCGTAGCGCGGCTCCACCGACGACGACCGAGCCCGGCATCCCCTTCGCGGGGAGCCGGGCTCGATCGTTGTCGGATCACCCGGCTCGATCGTTGTCGGATCGGGTGAGCAGGCGGCTCACGTGAAGAGCCCGCTCGAAGAGCTCACTTGAACAGGATGTCCCAGTGGTCGGACTCGTCGGCGAACACCGTGCCGTTCCTGGCCCGGTAGAGCGCGGAGCCGTCCCCGCGCACGCCCGCCTTAGCGTGATTTTTCGTCACATGGCGGTCGATGCAGGTGTTGTGTTCGATGTCCAGCTTGTAGCCGGTGCTGTGGCTGTGCGGGCCGGGGGCGTGCCCGGTCTCCGTGCCGCCGGTGACGACGATCGCGCAGCCGCTCTGCCGCTTCAGCTGGATCACCTCGTAGATCGTGCCCTGCCGTACCGACTGCAGGGACGTGCACACGCGGATGCGCTTGTCGGCGCAGCCGCCTGAGGACTTCCAGCCGAGTCCGGCCTGCTTGAGCCTGGTCATCGCGTGGTCGTGGCTCAGCTTGGCCGAGCGCTGCTTGGCCATCTTCAGTTTGGCCAGCCTGGCCTTCACCTGCGCCAGCCTCGACGCGTACCAGCGGGCCGACTCCACGACCCCCTCGATCTCATACGTGCGCACGATCGGCCTCGCGGCCTTGCGCTCTGCGTCCTTCGGGGCGGGTGCGGGTGCCGCGGAAGCGGCGGACACGAGCGCGATGATGGATATTTGCAGGGCAAACAGTGCGACCATGACGAGTCGCGCAGTCCCACGTATCAACATGTTGTACGCCTTCTCGCGGATAGCCCTTCCGCCAGAGACATCAATCCCACGGTTCGGACCGGGTGATCCCTCCACGAAGCGGATCTTTGCCCTGTGGCGGTGATCACCGTTCCGCTCCATGACCTAAGCGGCTCGTATCACGTAAAGTGACGAACGTGTCCGAACCCCGAAACCGAGGATCGGAGAGCACCCGCGAGGTCATCGTCGAGACGGCGTTGCGGCTGTTCCGGGAACGCGGCTTCGATGCCACCACGATGAGGGCCATCGCCGCCGAGGCCGGGGTCTCCGTGGGCAACGCCTACTACTACTTCGCCTCCAAAGAAGCGTTGATCCAGGCGTACTACGACCGTGCCCAGATCGAGCACGAGATCGCCTGCCGGGAGCTGCTCGCGACGGAGAGGTCGTTCGGGGCCAGGCTGAGCGGTGTGCTGTGTGAGTGGGTGCGCGTGTCCGAGCCGTACCACGCGTTCGCGGTGAAGTTCTTCAAGCACGCGGCCGAGCCGTCCAATCCGCTCAGCCCGTTCAGCGCCGAGTCCACCCCCGCGCGCGAGGCGTCGATCGCGATCTACCGGCAGGTCGTCGAGGGTTCGCACGGCCGGATGGATCCCGAGTTGCGCGAGGAGCTGCCCGAGCTGCTCTGGCTGATGTCGATGGGCATCGTGCTGTTCTGGGTGCACGACACCTCGCCCGGCTGTGAGCGTACATATCGGCTGATCGAGACCACGGTTCCGCTGGTCGACCGACTGGTCGGGTTGTCGCATCTGCCAGGCCTGCGGGGAATCGCCAAGGACTTCATCGCGGTGGTCCACGAGCTTCGAGCTTGATCCAATTACTCTCGGTAGTCACGCGAACTATCGGGGGTCGGACATGGCGTGGGTTTCGGTGGCGGTCGCCATCGCGGTACTTCTCATCGCACTGGTGGTGCTCCGCCGCAGAGGACGTGAGGACGAGGACCACGGTCCCGCCTCGCTGGACTTCGCCGCGAACCTGGCATTGGCGGTGTATCTACTCGTCCTCGCCTATGCCGCCGTGCTCGGCAACGACGCGATCGGCGCCTCCGAGTCCGACGCGGCGGCCGAGGCGGAAGGCCTGACCGAGCTGTACTGGTCGGTCGCCTCCATTCCCGAGGCCGATCCGATCAGGGGTCAGATCAGGGCGTACACCACGGAGTCCATCGATCTGGACTGGCCGCTGATGTCGGAGGGCGAGCTGTCGCCCGTGCCCGCGTCGACGCTGGAGACCATGCGTACGGCGATCATCAAGCTCAGGCCCGCCGACGACCCCGGCAAGGAGGCCAGGGGCGACGCGCTCGGCCGGGCGGCCGAGGTGAGCCACGCGCGCTCCATCAGGGCCGACGACGCGGGCACCGAACTCGACCCGATCTTCATGGTCTCGATGGTGCTCTCCGGCCTGCTGGTGATCGCACTGCCGTGGTTCGCCGGGGCCAGGCCGACCCTGCCGTCGGTCGTGTCGGACCTGGTCAGGGTCGGGGTGGTCGTCGTGGGCATCATCATCATCCAGCTGACCGCGCATCCGTTCTCCGGGCCCGGCGCGGTGCAGCCCGACGCGTTCGTGGCGGCTCAGGAGCAGTACGACCAGATCGACAAGCACCTGCCGCCACGATGACGCGCGGACCCGCGGTCAGCGGCGGCGCGTACCGCCGCCCCTGGCCGAGGTCCTGGCCCCCCGCGTGCTCAGCGCCGACAGCGTGGCCACGCCCACGACGCCACTGAAGATCACCACAACCGCCTTCTTCCGGTCCAGCCCCTCCCTGCGCTCCTCGAACCGCTCCAGCACCGCCTCTTCCTCCTGCGCGGCATAGACGTCGTAGTCGCTCTCGGGCTCGGCTGGCTGGGCTGGTTCAGCCGGTTTAGCGGGTTTGGCGGGCGGCTTGGCCTGGGGGCGTTGCTGGGGTTGCCGCTGTGCGGGGGGCTGGGCCGGCTGGGCGATGATCTGTGCGGGTTGTGCGGGTTGTGCGGGCTGAACCGCGACCGGCCCCTGTACGGCAGGCTGCGCCGGTTGCGCGGGCGGCTGGACCGGGCGAACAGGCTGAACCGGTTGAACCGGTAGGAACGGAAAGACCGGCGGGAGGGGCCCCACGGCGGGACTCGTGGGCCGGACGGGCTCAGCGGGATTCTGCGGACTCGGCACGACCGGAGGCACCTCGACAACCGGAGGCCCGATCGAGGGCGCCTGCGGCGTACTGGGAGCCGTCGAGGGGGTGACCGAAACGACGGGCGAGACGGTCGGCGAGGCCACGACCGGGGACACCGGAACAACCGCAGGACTGGGCGAAACGGTCGGACTCGGGCTAGGACTCGGACTCACGGTCGGACTGGGGCTCGGCGTGGGCGTGACGGAGGGCGTAGGCGTGGGTGTGGGAGTAGGCGTCGGCGGCAGCACGAGGACGGCCGGGGTGGGCGGCAGAGGGCACGGCGTCTGCTCGTCGATGACGTACGAAGGATGCCCGGGGCAGGTCGGCGGCGTCGGAAGCGCCGGGCAGGGCGTCTGCTCGTCCACGTAGTAGCCCGGATTGCCGGGACACGGCGTCGGCTCGGGCGTGAGTTCCGGCGTGACATCCGCCTCGGGCGTGAGCTCGGGCGTCACATCGGGCTCGGGCGTCGGCGGCAGCTCGGGCGTGACCTCGTCCTGCGGCGAAGGCAGCTCGTCCTGCGGCGAAGGCGGAAGGACCGGCGGGAACGACGG
This sequence comes from Nonomuraea sp. IBHARD001, assembly GCF_056106265.1. Lineage (NCBI taxonomy): Bacteria > Bacillati > Actinomycetota > Actinomycetes > Streptosporangiales > Streptosporangiaceae > Nonomuraea > Nonomuraea sp. IBHARD001. Next base: position 8,946,328 of record NZ_JBWBBW010000002.1, on the reverse strand, counting down.
CAGGTTGATCGCGATGAGCGGCCCGCCGATCCCCGGGTACACCAGCCCGATGTCGGTGCAGAGCACCTCCAGCGAGATCAACGGCGCCCCGGCCTCGACACTCCCGGGCGGGCACACCGGCCAAGGCGAGCGCCGCTCCTTGCCCGCCCCACCTCGCTTGCCGGGCTCGGAGTGCGGAGAGGCGGCGGTCGCGGCCACGGCGACGGTCGCTGCGAACGGCAGCACGATTCCGGTCGTCAGCACAGCGGCCGCAAGGAGTCTACGTGGTCTCACTTTGGATAGTTTTAGCAGCTCAGGACCGGCTTTTCGGTGACCCGAAGATCAGCGTGCCGCGCACATACCGCCTGGTTGGTATGGTCAACCTGCCCACCCCTCCCCGCGTACCAGGACAAGCCGCATCAGACTCCCCGGAGGCTCGCGATGACCCAGAAATGGGGCATGACACTGCCCTTCCACGACCGTTCGCCCGCCGCCGCCAGGGAGCTCGTCGCCGAGTTGCCCGCGCTCGGCTACACCGACGTCTGGTCGGCCGAGGTCAACGGCGCCGATGCCTTCGTCCCGCTCGCCCTGGCCGCCGGGTGGGCGCTGGGTGTACGGCTCGGCACCGCGATCGTCCCGGTCTCGACGCGTGGCCCGGCCCTGCTGGCGATGTCGGCCGCCACGCTCGCCGACCTCGCGCCCGGCCGGTTCGTGCTGGGCATCGGCAGTTCGTCCCCGGCGATCGTCGAGCGGTGGAACGCCGGTGAGTTCGCCAAGCCGTACGCCAGGACCAGGGACACCCTGCGCTTCCTGCGCCGGGCGCTGGCGGGGGAGAAGGTGACGGTGAGGTACGAGACGTTCGCCGTCGACGGGTTCAGGCTGGAACGCGCGCCCGAGCAGCCGCCGGGCATCGTGCTGGCGGCGCTGCGCCCGAGGATGCTGCGCCTGGCGGCCGAGGAGGCGGACGGCGCGATCACCAACTGGCTCTCGCCCGACGACGTCCGCACCGTGCGCGCGGAGATCGGGCCGGACACCGAGCTGATCGCCAGGCTGTTCGTCTGTGTGAGCGAGGACGCGGAGAGGGTACGCGCGATGGCCAGGCGGATGCTGGCCGGCTATCTGACCGTCCCGGCCTACGCCGCCTTCCACGACTGGCTGGGCAGGGGCGAGGCGCTGCGCCCGATGCACGAGGCCTGGGCGGCGGGCGAGCGCAAGGCGGCACTGGCCGCGATACCCGACGAGGTGGTCGACGCCCTCGTCGTGCACGGCGACGCCGCGACCTGCCGGGCCCGCGTCCAGGAGTATGTGGACAACGGGCTCACCACGCCCGTGCTCGCGCCGATACCCGGTGGCGAGGTCTCGATCGACGAGGCCGTCAGGTCCCTGGCTCCGACGGCGGCCTCCTGACGCAACCCGGAGGATGAAGGCGTGCACGACGTTCTGAGACTGGACGCGACCGCCCAGGCGGCGGCGATACGCGACGGCCTGCTCACTCCGGCCGAGCTGGTCGGCGCCGCCGTGGCCGCGATCCAGGCGCACGACGGCGAGCTGAACGCGGTCGTGCATCCCAGGTTCGAGCGTGCGCTGGCCGAGGCCGCGAGCGCCGACCTGCCGAGGGACGCGCCGTTCGCCGGAGTGCCGATCCTGCTCAAGGACCTCGGCTGGCCGCAGGCGGGCGAGCCGTACACGGCGGGCTCGCGCACGCTCGAAGGCGTGCGGGTGGCCGCCGACGGCTACGGCGTGCGGCGGCTGCGCGAGGCGGGGTTCGTCGTGGTCGGCAGGACCAGCACCCCGGAGTGGGGCACGACGATCACCACCGAACCGCACGCCTACGGGCCCACGCGCAATCCGTACGACCCGGGGATCTCCAGCGGCGGGTCGAGCGGCGGGTCGGCCGTCGCGGTGGCCACGGGGATGGTCGCGGTGGCCACCGCGAGCGACGGCGGCGGCTCGATCAGGATCCCGGCCAGCCTGTGCGGTGTGGTCGGGCTCAAGCCGTCCAGAGGGCGCTCCAGCTACGGCCCTTCGACGGGCGAGGGCTGGAACGGCTTCTCGGCCGCAGGCGTGGTGACCAGGACCGTACGCGACACGGCGGCCCTGCTCGACGTGATATCGGGGTTCAGGCACGGCGACCCCTACGACGCGCCCGCCCTGCCCGGCCCGCTCGCCGACGAGGCCGGTCGCGACCCGGGCCGGCTGCGGATCGGCTTCGTGACCACCCATCCCCGGGGCGACGTGCCCGCCGACCCCGACCTCACCGCGGCCGTGACGGCCGCCGCCCTGCTGCTCGAACGGCTCGGCCACGACGTCACCGAGGACTGCCCGCGTGCGCTCGGCGACGCGAACTTCCCCGTGTGGTTCGGCGCGGTGGTGTCGGCCCATGTCGCCCTCGAGATGGAGAACGTCGGCGCCTGGCGGGGCAGGCCCGTCACCCTGGAGGAGCTGGAGCCGCGCAACCGCCTGCTCGCCGGGCTCGGCCGTACCAGGAGTGCGGTGGAGCACCTGCTGGCCACCCAGTGGATCGACGACTACCGCAGGCGTATGGCCGCATGGTGGCACGACGGCTACGACCTGCTGCTCGCGCCTTCGGTCGGCGTCGCGCCCTTCCCGCTCGGCTGGCTGCCCGACGACGACATGAGCGTGTCCCAGGGGCGTACGGCACGGGCGGTGGCCTACACCTCGCCGTTCAACGCGACCGGGCAGCCCGCGATCTCGCTGCCGCTGCACCGGACGGCCGAGGGGCTGCCGGTGGGGGTGCAACTGGTGGCGGCGGCGGGACGCGAGGACCTCCTGGTGCGGATCGCCGCGCGGATCGAGGCCGCGAGCCCCTTCCAGCACGGGGCGATGCGTTAGGAACGTCCGGTGAGGGTAGTGCGTTGTACAGCCGAGGAGGTGCTCGACATGGCGAAGGTGACCAAGGCCGCCGCGACCTGGCGCACATACCGTGAGGTGACCAAGCCCGGCACGCCGGGACTTGTGGCCAGGCTCAGGGCGCTGCCCCGCATGCTCGGTGCGGCGGCGCGCGGCGGTTACCCGGGCATGGGCCGCAGCAAGCTGCTCATGCTGGCCGCAGGCGTGGTCTACATTCTTTCGCCGATCGACGTCATCCCCGACTTCCTGGTGCTCGTCGGGGTGGCGGACGACTTCGGCGTCTTCCTCTGGCTGATGGGCTCGATGCTCGGCGAGAGCGGGCGCTATCTCGACTGGGAGCACAAGGTGATCAGAGGCGAGCTCGCGCCCGAGGCGTGAGCCCGCCCCCGATCGGGGCCGAGTGCACCTAGAGCTGCTCCATGCGCAGCCACGCGCGTGAGGGCAGCGGATGGCCGAACAGCCGGGCGGCGTTGCCGTAGGCGACGCGGGCGATGTCGGCGGGAGGCAGCGCGCCGAGGTTCTTGGCCACGGAGCGCTGGGTGTCGGGCCAGGTCGAGTCGGAGTGCGGATAGCCGCTCTCCAGCAGCACGTGGTCGAGCCCGACGGCCAGCCGCACCCCGGACAGGGCCTGGTCGTCCAGCGTGCCGAAGAAGAAGTTGCGGCGCAGCACCTCGCTCGGCTTGAGCCCGCCCTCCCAGGAGGTCTCGCTCGCGACCGGGTGGTCCAGCGCGTAGTCGGCCCGCTCGGCCAGCATCGGCAGCCAGCCGACGCCGCCCTCGACGATGAGCACGCGCAGCCCGGGGAAGCGCAGCGGGACGCCCGACCACAGCCAGTCGGCGCACGCGAACATCGCACTGGCCGGCATCAGCGTGGTGATCGCCTCGATGGGGGTGTCAGGCGAGGGCACCGGCGACCAACTGGAGGCGCCGGAGTGCAGGCACACGACGGTGCCCGTCTCCTCGCACGCGGCGAAGAACGGGTCCCAATGGCCGGTGTGGATGGACGGCAGGCGCAACCTGGTGGGGAACTCGGGGAAGACGACCGCCTTGAAGCCCTTGGCGGCATTGGCCCTGATCTCCTTGGCGGCGAGGTCGGGATCAGGCAGCCAGGGCAGCTGCAGGCCGATGATCCGCTCGGGGTAGGTGCCGGCCCAGACGTCGATGTGCCATTCGTTCCACGCCTTGACCAGGGCGAGGCCGAGGTCCTGGTCACGGGTCCTGGCGAACAGCATGCCGGACTGGAGGGCGAGCATGCCGGGGAAGCACAGGGCGGCCCAGATGCCCGCCCTGTCCATGTCGTCGATCCTGGCCTCGATGTCGTGGCAGCCCGGACGCATGTGCTCGAACCTGACCGGGTCGAGCGTCCACTGCTCACGCGGCAGCCCGGCGCCGACGTCCAGCCCCGCACACGGGAAGGTCGAGCCGCCGTAGCGCCAGACCTGGTGACCGGCGGCCGTCTCGACGACCTTGGGCGCCGCCTCGATGTATTTCTCCGGCACCCGGTCCTCGAAGAGGTCGGGCGGCTCGATCAGATGATCGTCGGCAGAGATGATCACATAGTCGCGCCGCCGCGGATCAGGATCAGGAAGCAGCGGCGTAGTCACGCAGGCAACGGTACGACGGCGGCATAACGTCGAACAAGCTGCGAGGTCTCCGGTTGGTATCCGTTATCTCACTCGGAGGGAGAGTTGTCTTACTCCGAGGACCAGATCGTGCGGGCTCGGGACCGCCCAAGAGGGGGCAGAGGCGGCCCCGAGCCCGTGGGACCCGCTTGCGCGAGGGTGCTGCCAACAGGCCCCGAAGTCCGCTACCCGCGGGGAATCGAGTCAGTCCACCGCGCGCTCTCGATGATGTGCGCGTAGACCGGCACACCGGTCGATGTGAGATTGTCCACCCAGGCCAGCGGGTCGCCCGTGCGCTCATCGATGATCAATCGGGTTTCGGTCGGCCCGCGCTCGTGCGGGGCGCCGCTCATGCCGATGGCGACCCCCGCCCGGCCGAGCGGATCCTCGACCGCGCCCAGGGCACGCAGGTCGTGCCGCTCGGCGAGCAGCCGGTAGGCGGCCGATCGGGTGCCCGGCCTGACCGGAAGGTCGTAGATCAGGCTGAGGAGCGAGCCGAAGACGTCGCCGTCGGTGTTCGGGCCGTCGAAGCGCCTGCGCAGGTACACGTCGAGCCCGGCCGGGTCCTGCGGCAGGGCCAGCAGTCCGGCCATCGGCAGGCCGACAGGCGGCATCGTGCTGGACCACGAGGTCGTGCCGAGCCGTACCTCGCGGCGTTCGGACGCGCCCGGTCGCGACTCCAGGCGCAAGGTCTGGCCGTATGCCGTGAACCGCCACGTGGTCGGGCTGCCGTCGGCGCGCCAGGCGGCGGCGTCGGCCGGGGTGGTGGGCTCGGCGCCGAGGTCGGTGACGATCTGCAGGCCGTCCTGGGCGCCTAGCCAGTACTCGATGCGTTCGGTCTTGGTCATCGCGTACGCGCCGACGACCGTGGTCGACCTGAACAGCCGCCGCACGTGCCACACGGTCCCGGTGTCCTGCCGTACAGCCGTGCGCTCGGCCGCCGTCATCAGCACGCCCGCGGCCGACATCGCCTGCGGCGGCCCGGTGGGCGCACTCCGGTCGCCGTGCGCGAACACCCCCACCGCCGACCCCAGCCCCGCGACCGCCAGCGCGACCGTGGCGGCCCCCGCGATGATCAGGGTACGGCGGGCACGGTTCGCGGCCGCTTCGGCGCGTGCGGGCAGGCGTAGGGGCGGCGGGGCGCCCGGTGGGTTGAGCCGGGGCGGCCTGGCGTCGGCGAGCACGTCCATGATGTCGTTCATCGCCCGCTCCTGACTTCCCGCTCGGACATCGCCTCGCCGAGCCGCCTGCGGGCCCGGTGCAGCCTGACGAAGAAGGCGGCGCGCGAGCAGCCGAGCACCTGGGCCGCCTCTCCCGGTGCGAGGCCGTGCCAGGCGATGAGCGTGAGCGCCTCCCTGTCGTCCTCGGAGAGCGTCGACAGCGCCTTCAGTACCGCGACCCGGTCGGCGACCTGCTCGCCCACGTCGTCGCCCGCCTCCTCGGTCCAGGCGCGCAGCTCCTCCTGGATCGAGGACTGCCTGGCGTGCTCGCGGATGCGTTCGTGCACGACGTTGCGCGCCACGGTGAGCAGCCAGGGCAGCGTACGGTGCCTGGGCAGGTCGTCGATGCGCCGCCAGGCCACGAGGAAGGTCTCGCTGACCACCTCTTCGGCGAGCTGGCGACCGGCTCTGCTGACGGCGTAGGAGTAGACGCTCCGGTAGTGCGCCTCGTAGAGGTCGGTGAACTCGCGTTCGGTCGGCCTCATACCGGGGTGGGCTTCATACCGGGTAAATGCCTCATGCAATGAAATGACGGATGAATGCGACTTCTTACTCTAGAAGATTATTCTGCAAGGCGGTGACGGTCGCCGCGTCGATGCGCAGCACCTCCGAGCAGTAGCCGTTCGCCGAGCCGTGCCGCTCGCCGAGCTCGGCGAGGAGCAGCCGCATCGCCTCCTCGGGCGCCTTGCCGAACCCGGGCCACAGCACGGCCTCCGGCCGCCTCGTGCGCCACTCGTCGATGATCCGCGCGGTCGCCAGGCCGGTCAGCGCGTAGTCCTCGACGATGTCGGACTCGTCGACGCCGACCAGCGACAGCACGAGCGCGGTCAGCACGCCGGTGCGGTCCTTGCCCGCGGCGCAGTGCACGACGACGGGGGCGGACGCGGGCGCGGCGATGGTCTCGATCGCCGAGCGCAGTTCGGCCACGCCGTCCTCGATCACCTCGACGTAGCGGTCGGCGAGGAACCTGGCGATGTCGTGGCCGGGCGCGAACCGCTCGATGTCCCACCTGCGGCCCTCGACCGGCAGGTTGTGGTAGCGCAGGCCCTCGATCTCGGGCGCCCGGCCGTTGCGCTTGATCTCGTCGGGATGGCGCAGGTCGATGACCGTGCGCACGCCGAGCGCGTGGAAGCGCGCCACGTCGTCGCCGTCGAGCCAGCCGAGCGAGTCGGCTCGGTACAGCCGGCCCCAGCCCACCGAACGGCCGTCGTGCGCGGGGTATCCGCCGACATCGCGGAAGTTGTACAGCCGGTCGAACTCGATGTGACGGATCACATCTTCAGCGTACAAGCCGGGCGAGCCCTGGGTAATCGGCGACAAGTCCCTCCGGCGTGTAGACCAGATCGGCCTTGAAGCCCTCGCTCTCGTAGCGCACGACGCCCGGGTCGAGGTGGGTGTAGGACTGCGGATGGCGTATCACCGCGAGCTGTGGCACGCGCACCCAGGCCATGACCAGCTCCACACTGCCCGGCTCGGTCAGCAGGCCGTGTCGCAGGACGGGCATCGTGTTGGTGAGCGGCGACAGCCCCAGGTCGCAGTCCACCGCCCCGGCCAGCGCCTCCGCGTCGCCGCCCGGAGGCGGGCCTTCGAGCTCGCCCATGCCCTCGGCGTCGATCGCCCACCTGCCGTCCCGCTCCCGTCGCAGGTCCAGCGCACGCCACCAGCCGAGCCCCGTCGTACGCACGGTGAGCCGCTCGGTCACGTGCTCGGGCGAACACGTCAGCGTGTGCTCCAGCACGTACGGCACGGGCCCCGCCCCCACCGCGCGCCCCGACGCCCGCAGCCCACCCGCGAGCCGCACCTCGGCATACTCCGCGCCTTCGTCCTTCACCCACACCAGCGAACGCAGCATGAGGCCACGCTAGATCTTCGGGCCGACAAATCCGGCGGATGACGGTAGGGGTGAGGGCGGGATAGGGGTATCGGTCCGCAAGATCAGGGGGTAGGGGGTCTCGGGCTGGGGGGAGAGCGGGGTGGGCGGGGGAGGCGGGGGCGCGGAGGCTGGCTGGGAGGGGAGTGCCCAGGAGCGCGGGCGTGGGGTGCGGGAGGGCGGTTTGGTGCTGCGCGAGGGTGGTTTGGTGGTGTGCGAGGGTGGCGCGGCGCGGGTGTTAAGGCGTTCTGGCGTGTTCGGCGTTGGTGTCGGCCGCTTCCGCGGCCTCCAGCCCCTCGGCCTCCAGCCCCTCGGCCTGGCTCGTGTCCGCGTGCCGGCCCGTGCCTGTGTCCGTGCCCGCGCGCGCAGCGCCTTCAGCGCCTCCGGCAGCCGCTTCAACCCCTCCCGCAGCTCCTTCAGCGCCCCCGGCCTTGCCGGGGTTCGCCTCGGCTGCCTTGCGGTCGGCGAGTTCGCGGCGGATCAGCAGGATCCAGCCGCCGATCGCGATCCCGATGAACAGCCACCACTGCACCCCGTACGCCAGGTTGAGCCCCCCGCCGCCCCCGAGGTCGGGCGCGGGGACGGGCGCGGGCGCGGGCGAAGCGGCGGGGCGCAGCTCCACCAGCTCGACGTAGCCGTTGAGCACGTCGTACGGCAGGCGCGCCCCGATGGCGGGTGCGTTGATCAGCAGCACCTGTCCGGCGGGCAGCCCGGCGCGGTCCCTGATGCCGGACGTCTCGGGCGACTCGCTCAGCCGCAGGCGGCCCGTCACCGTCACCTCGCCGGTCGGGGCGGGCGGCACCACGGGAGGCGTGTCGGCCGTCGCCCCGGCCTTGACCCAGCCCCTGTTGACCAGCACGCCCTGTCCTGGCCCTGTGACCAGCGGCGTGAGCACGTAGTACCCGGTCTGGCCGTCCTGGGGCCGACGCCGTACCAGCATGGCGTTGGCCGTGTCGAACGTGCCCTTGACCTCGACCCGGCGGTAGCGCTGGCCGTCCTCGACCGTGCCGCCGGGCGGGACCACCCGGCCGATCGGCACGGTCGCGGCCTCGATGTTGCGCGTGACGAGGTCGCCGCTCGTGGAGCGCTCTTCGTACCGGCCGAACTGCCACTGGCCCAGGAACACGAACGCGGGGATGACCAGCAGCACCACGATGTGGAGCGCCACCCATCGTCGGGTCAGGAGGAACCGGTACACGCCTTCAAGAGTAGGCACACCCGGCACCGGTCCCGCCGTCGCCCCTCGGCGCTCGCCCGCCGACCGATCCGGTGGAAAGCCTTACCAATCTCCTGGTCATCGCGTACGGTCGGATGCTGTCCCCGGAACGCTCCACCCCCTCAGGAGCTGCACGAACCTCATGGTGATGCTCGTAGCGCGGCCATCGGCGCACCCGCTCTCGCTGCCCCGGCTGGGGACGCTGCTCAGGCACGCGGCTCCCCGGGTGTTCGAGAGCATGCTGCTGCCGGTGCTGCTGTTCTGGGCGGGCATGGCGCTCGGCTCGCCGTTCGGGCAGACGGCGGGGTTGTGCGGCGGGATCGCGGCCTCGGCGTTGTGGGTCTACGGCGGTGTCGTGCTGCGGCTGGTCAGGCGGGTGGCGGTGCCGGGCACGGTGGTGCTGGCGGCATGTGCGATCACGGCCAGGGGTGTGGTCGCGGTCGTCACGCACAACGGGATCTTCTTCTTCCTGCCGCCGACGCTCGGCGTGTGCTGTGTCGGGGTGGCCTTCCTGGCCACGGCCAGGGGGTGCAGGCCGCTGGCCGAGCGGATCACGGCCGATCTCGTGCCGCTGCCCGGACATGTGGTGGCACATCCGGCGATGCGCGCGTTCTTCACCAGGCAGTCGCTGGTGTGGGGGGTGGCTCAGCTCGGCAACGGGGCGCTGAGCCTGTGGTTGCTGGTCAGCCTGAGCACACAGGGCTATCTGCTGGTCCGCACGGTGGTCGTGGCGGTGCTGCTGGGCTCGGTCGCGGTGTTCTCCGTGCTGGACTTCCGCCGGAGCCTGCGGGCCTGCTGAATCTGCCCCGGAGGGAGCGCCGGGTGGTCAGGCGCTCTTCAGGCTCATCGAGCCCTGCAACGGGGTGATCTCGCGCGGGCCCGCGACGTCGTGGCCTTCGGCGCAGACCAGGTGCTGCTCGACGGGGGCGCCGCAGCCCCTGTGGGTGAGCCGGACCGGCGGGCCCGACTCTCCGGCCAGGTGGCGGTCGCCCCACTGCATGAGCGCGACCAGCAGGGGATAGAGGTCGCGGCCCTTGTCGGTCAGCCGGTACTCGTCGCGCTGGCGCTGGCCGGGCTCGCGGTAGGGCACCTTGCGCAGCAGTCCCTCGTCGACCAGCCTGGCCAGCCTGGCGCTGAGCACCTGGCGTGGCGCGCCCGTCGTGGCCTGCATGTCGGCGAACCTGCGTATCCCGCTGAAGGCCTCACGCAGGACCAGGAACGTCCACTTCTCGCCGACGACGGTCAGCGTGCGCTCGATGGAGCAGTTGTCCACCCGGAAGGGCACGGTCATACCTCGCATGGTACTTCGCCGTGCACCTAAGTTCACTTGACGAACTCAGGAGCGGAACGGGATGCTGAGTTCGTGATAGGAACTCAGATCAGACCGGCCGGACCCGACGACGCGGAGCGCATCGCCAACTTCCTGACCGGCCTCTCGCTGCACACGCAGACCCTGCGGTTCTTCACCGGGATCGCCCGTCCGGGCGCCGCGCTCGTCCGCTCCCTGCTGACGGTCGACGACCGCAGGGACGTGCTGGTCGCGACCCTGGGCGGCGAGATCATCGCCCATGCCATGAGCATCAGGGGCGGCGAGCAGGACGTCGAGATCGCGGTCGTGGTCGCCGATCAATGGCAGGGATGCGGCCTGGGCAGCGTGATGATCGATTTCCTGCTCGTCAGCGCCCTGGCGAAAGGCGCGAACACCGTGGAAATGGACGTCCTTGGCGAGAATCGCCGGGTACTCGGCTTAATCCGAAGAACCTGGCCGGATGCCGTCATGAAGGCGGCTTCCGGAAGCGTTGCGGTAAGCGCTAAGATCCGTTCGGCACCAATATTTGCGGAACAAGGTTCTGTTGGCCCACCATTGACCTTGTGAAGAGTGCCAAGAACGGCAGAGACGGCCGGACCCGGATCATCGAAGGCGCCTTGCGCCGTTTCAGTCAGGACGGGGTCTCGGCTACCACCCTGGCGAGTCTCCGCGAGGAAAGCGGCGTCAGTGTCGGCAGTTTCTACCACCACTTCGCCAGTAAAGAGCATGTCTTCGGGGTGCTCTACTCGGAGATCTCCGCGGCCTACCAGAGCGCCTTTCTCGCCGAACTGGTCAGCCACGAGGACGCGAAGGCGGGCATCGAGGCCATCGTCGCCTTCCACATGCGCTGGGCGGGCGAGCACCCCGAGCGTGCTCGCCTGCTGGTCAGCGAGCGCCCGCCGCGCAAGCACGAGCCGGGCGGCGCCGAGGTGGCCGACGCCAGGCGCGCCTTCTTCAGGCAGGTCGCCGACTGGTGGAAGCCGCACATGAAGAACGGCCTGCTCCAGCCGGTGCACGCCACGATGTGCTACGTGCTGTGGCTCGGCCCCACCCAGGAGATGTGCCGCCTGTGGTTCGCGGGAGCACACCAGCCGACCGACGAGGAGATCAAGAACCTCGGTGAGGCCGCCTGGCAGAGCCTGCGCCAGCGATAGCCCCCGCGACGCGGGGAAGTCGAGTCCGGGCTGCCCCTCCGCAGCCCGGCGTGGCCAGGCTACACGAAGCGACTGAGGCGTGACAGTCCGTGGTGTTATTGTCACGTTTGTGAGCCAACCACGTGCTTTGGTCCTCATTGATCTGCCGGAGCCTGCGGCCTCCCGTCTCGCCGAGGTGGCCGAGGTGGTGACCGCGCCGGTCCTGCGGCCCCGGCTCGGCTACGGCGACGAGCAACTGGCCGACCTCGTCATCGAGACCGGCGCCAGCATCCTGTTCACCGGAGCCGACGAGATCGGCAGATCGGTGCTCGCCCTGCCTCTCGACGCCGTCGCCTGCCTGGGCCCGGCCGCCGGGGTCGACCTGGCCCTCGCGGCCGAGCGCGGCGTGCCGGTCGTCCTCGCCGAGGAGTACGACGCCGACGCCGCCGCCGAACTCACCATCGCCCTGATGTTCGCCGTCGCCCGCCACCTCGTCACCGCCGACCGGGAGGTACGGCGAGGCCGCGTCTACCGCAGACGCCTGCCCCCTGAGGAGCGCCACCGCGGCCTGCGCATGGTGGGCCGTACGTTCGGCGTCGTCGGACTGGGCGACGAGGGCAGGGCGGTGTGCTGGCGGGCCGAGGGCCTCGGGATGCGAGTGATCACCTGCGACCCGCTCGGCCTCGCCTCGGACGTCACCCACACGCTGGCCGACCTGCTCGCCGAGGCCGACGTCGTCTCCCTGCACCTGCCGGTGACGACCGAGACGCGCAGTCTGATGGGCGACACCGAGTTCGCCGCCATGCGCTGCGGCTCGGTCTACCTCAACACCTCGCGAGGGGCGCTGCACGACCTGGCCGCCCTGGTCGACGCGTTGCGCTGGGGGCATCTGGCGGGAGCGGGGCTCGACCACTTCGAGGGCGAGTGGCTCGACCCCGCCCATCCACTGACCAGGCTGCGCAACGTCGTCCTGACCCCTTCGCTGGGCGAGGCGACCCAGGAGAGCCGGACCGAAAGGGCGATGGCGATCGTCGAGGACATGGTCAGACTGCTGAAGGGCATCACCGCGGCGGCGCCTACACCGGTGTGAGACACGCCCTGCTGGGCACCCGCCACACATGGGACTCCCAGGAGATGTCCAGCCGCAGTTCCAGTCGCTGACGCCGCAGACCGGGCACCGCCACCCGGTCGTGCACGTCGAACCTGCGCAGCCCGGCCGTGCCGAAACCGAGCTCGCCCGTGAAGACCCGCAGGTCGTCACGGTTGCCACACCGCGGACACGTCCAGCACAGCCGATCGAGACCGCGGTCGTAGTCGGAGCAGGCGCTGAAATACTCGTCGGGCTTGAAGCGTGTCTCACAGGCGAGGCAGGGGATCAACATGGCCGGATCCTTAGGAGTGCGGTCAAAGCCCAGGTGTATCGCGGGAGACTTGTCTGCTGCTTGCGAAGCGCTTGCCGCACAAGGTAACGATTTGTGACTCATTGTGAGATGTGAGGGTGCCCGGGGTGGAACGACTACGCGATCACCTCCTGAAGGCCGGCTACACGATCGACGGCGTGCGCGAGCGGCTCGGCGATGTGGCCGCCACCGCGCTGGCCAGGGAGGAGATCGTCCCCGCGCTCCGCGCGACCAGGCAGGCGGACCCGCTGAACACCCTGATCAGACTGCTGTGGCTCGGTGTGCCCGTCGACGCCGACGAGGTGCCGCACGAGCTGCTGGAGTCCGGCCTGGTCGTGCCCGAAGGCGAGGCGATCAGGTCGAGCGTGCACCTGCAGCCGTGGGAGACCGGCGGCTACGTCGTCTCCGACCGCAAGGTACGGCCGGGCGACCCGAGCCTGCGCGCCGACCACGTGGTGGGCGCGGGCGGAGCCTCGGCCAACCTGGCCCAGCTCGTCTCGCGCCGCCCGGTGGAACGGGCCCTCGACCTGGGCACCGGCTGTGGCGTACAGGTGCTCCACCTGGCCGATCGCGCCGACCACGTCGTGGCGACCGATGTGAACCCGAGAGCGGTCGAGCTGGCCAAGCTGAGCTGGCGGCTGTCCGGCGTCACGGGCGTCGACGGCCGGGTCGGGTCTATGTTCGAGCCGGTCGAGGACGAGCTGTTCGACCTGATCGTCTCCAATCCGCCCTTCGTGATCTCGCCCAAGGGGGAGGGGCTGACCTACCGGGAGTCCGGTCACGAGGCCGACTCCTTCGTCCGCGACCTCGTCCGCAGGGCGCCCAGCCACCTGGCCCCCGACGGGCACGCCCAGCTGCTGGCCAACTGGCTGCACGTCAAGGGCGAGGACTGGCGTGAGCGCGTCGGATCCTGGCTGGCCGAGACCGGGTGCGACGGCTGGGTGGTGCAACGCGACGTCCAGGACCCGGCCGAGTACGTCGAGCTGTGGCTGCGCGACGCCGCCGAGCAGGGCACGCCCGGCTATGCCGAGCACTACGACAGGTGGCTCGGCTGGTTCGACTCGCTCGGCGTCGAGGCGATCGGTTTCGGGTGGATCACCCTGCACAACTCGGGCACCCTCGACCCGGTCGTCAGGCTGGAGGCGCTGACCCACCAGGTGGAGCTCCCGGTGGGCGGCTACGTGCACGAGGTGCTCGACGCGATCACCACCGCGCACCGGGCGGGCGGCCTGGAGCAGGCGCGGTTGCGTGTGGCCGAAGGCCTGCTCGACGAGCGCATCGGCGAGCCGGGAGCCGAGGACCCCTCGCGGATCGTGCTGCGCCAGACCAGAGGGCTGCGCAGGGCCACCGACGTGGGCACGGTCGAGGCGGCGCTGGCCGGGGTCTGCGACGGCGAACTGGCGCTCGGCCCGCTGCTCAATGTCATCGCCGAACTGATCGGCGCGGAGGACGAGCAACTGGCCGCCGACGTGCTCAGACCCTTGATCGCCGAGGGGTACTTCAGGCTTTGATGGGTTTTGTCCACAGGGAGTCAGGACCCTGTTGATCGGGCGTTGATTGCTTGTTGAGCTCGCCCCGAGATGGTGTGGATGTGGGCACGGACCTGGGGGGTTCGAGGTTCGTGCCAGGTCCGGCCGGTCGTCGATGTGAGGCGGCTAGCCATTGCGTGGAGCATCCGGATAACCGGGCCCCCTAGCGAAGCGCGATGGTCAGACGGCCGGCCGGACGACACACCCCATCCCGACTGAAGGGGGCACACCATGATCAACCACGTACGCATGACCCGGCTCGACGACGACCTCTACTCAGGTCTCGACCCGCTCGGCGACCTCGAGAAGGGCGCGGACGTCTCCGGCTTCGGGGGTGCCGAGCCTGCTGAAGATGTCATAGGCCCGGCGTAGGCAGTCGATGGCTCGAGCAGTGCTTCCCAGACCCCGCAGGGCCTTGCCGAGCACGGTCAGCGACAGCGCCTCGCCGTACGGGTGGCCGATCTCGCGGCTGACGTTGAGCGCCTGCTCGGCATGGCGTACGGCGTCGCCGAAGCGGCCTGCGGCGATGAACGTCTCGGCCAGGCGGCAGCAGACGCGCTGCTCCCACACCCGCTGGTTGCTGGCCCTGAAGAAGGCCAGGCACTCGGCATGGTGATGCACGGCCTCGGCGAAACGGCCGACACGCGACAGCACGATGCCCAGGTGGTAGCGGGCCCGTGCGGTGCCCGCTCCGCTGCCGACCTCGCTGAAGATGGCCAGGCCCTGCTCGGCGGCGGCGATGGCGTCGTCGGGACGGCCGAGACCGAGGTGGTCGCGCGCGGAGTAGCTGAGCACCAGCGCCTCACCGGCGGGCGCGCCGATCTCACGGTAGAACTTGGTCGCCGAGTCGAACCAGGTGAGCGCCTCGGTATGCCTGCGCTGCCGCCCGGCGACGACGGCCAGGGCGTTGAGCACCTCGCCCGTCACGATGCGGTCGCCCGTTCCCGACAGGTCGAGCGCCACCCGGAACTGCTCCTCGGCGTCGGGCAGCCGGTCGGCCCCGAACAGCACCCTGCCGAGCACGTACCTGCAGCGCAGCTCGCTCGCACTGTCGGAGATCGTCCGCGCGGCGGCCAGGACGGCCCGCGTGGACAGGTCGAACTCCCGCGTGTGCGTGCCGGACTCCAGCAGCGGCTCCATGGCCAGCAGCAGGTCGGCGGCCGGAAGCAGCGAGGAGGCGGTGGGCGAGGAGCCCGCGGCCTGTGCGATGACGGCGAACAGCGCGTCGCCCTCGACGGTGAGCCAGGCCACGGCGTCGTCGGCGGAGTGGAAGCCGCGCCCGCTGCCGATCTCGATGAGGTTGTCGGCGATGAGGCTGCCCTCGTAGGCCAGGCGGTGCGCCTCCTTGGCCGATGCCAGGTAGTAGCCGAGCAGCCTGCGCAGGGCCAGCGCCCGGTCCTGCTGGCTCTCGCTCTTGTCCAGGATGCGCCTGGCGAACAGCTTGAGCAGGTCGTGGAATCGGTAGCGGCCCGGCGCGGGGGCCTCAAGCAGGCTGGCGTCGACCAGCGACTCCAGCAGGTCCTCGGTGTCCAGCGTGCTCAGCGACAGCACGGCGGCTGCGGCGGCCGCGGAGATGTCGGCCCCGTTGGGCAGCGACAGCAGCCGGAAGGCACGCGCCTGCTCCGGGTCGAGCTGGCCGTACCCGAGTGCGAAGGTGGCTTCGACGGCGAGGTTGCCGACGCGCATCTCGTCCAGCCTGCGCGCCTCGTCGGCGAGCCTGGGCACCAGCGACGCGACCGTCCACGCGGGCCTGGCCGCCAGCCGCGCGGCCACGATGCGTACGGCCAGCGGCAGGAACCCGCAGGCGGCGACGACGTCCATGGCCGCGGCGCGCTCGGGCGCCACCCGCTCGGGACCGGCCACGGCGGCGAACAGCGACAGCGCCTCCTCCGGCTCCATCACGTCCAGGTCGATGAGCCTGGCCGAAGGCAGGTCGGCGAGCTTGTGCCTGCTGGTGACGATGGCGGCACAGCCGGGCGAGCCGGGCAGCAGCGGCCCGACCTGGGCGGCGTCGCGCGCATTGTCGAGCAGGACGAGGATGCGCCGATCGGCCAGCAGCGAGCGGTAGAGCGCCGAGCGCTCGGACAGGCCTTCGGGGATGACGTCGGCCGGGATGCCGAGCGCACGCAGGAAAGCGCCGATCGCGGTTTCGGGCGCGGTGGGGATCTCGCCGTAACCACGCAGGTCGGCGTAGAGCTGCCCGTCGGGGAAGAGGTCTTCGGCGGAGTGCGCCACGTGTACGGCGAGCGCGGTCTTGCCGACGCCGCCGATGCCGCAGATGGCGGCGACGGGCACGCCCTCGGTCGCGGACTGGGCCGACAGCAGGGTGCGCAGCCTGCCGACGACCTCGCGCCTGCCCGTGAAGTCGTTTACGGCCGCGGGCAGCTGGGCGGGCTTGGGCAGTTCGAGCTCGTCGCCCCGCAGGGCGTCGTCGGCCGGGGTCTCGGCGGGGTCGGCCGGGCCGAGCGCGGGGGGCGCGCCCGCCAGGGCCGGGTCGGCGGCCAGGATGCGGTGGTGCAGTGCGGTCAGCTCGGGGCCTGGCTCGATGCCGAGTTCGTCGATGAGCGCCTCGCGCGTCTCGGTGAACACCGCGAGCGCGTCGCCCTGCCGTCCGCAGCGGTAGTAGGCGAGCATGAGCTGGGCGCGCAGCCGCTCACGCAACGGATGGTCGGCGGTCAGCGCGATGAGGGTGGAGACGACGGCGGCGTGCCTGCCGAGTTCGAGGTCGAGGTCCATCAGCACCTCGATGGCGCCCATCCGCGACTCGATCAGCCGGTCGCGCTGGTGCTCGGCGAACGGCCCGACGGCTCCGGCCAGCGGCTCGCCCTCGCACAGGTCGAGCGCCTCACGCAGGGTGTCGGCGGCCCGCGCGGTGTGCCCGGCCTTGCGCGCGCTCTCGGCGGCGTGGATGCCGCGCTCGAACCTGGTCAGGTCCAGCGAGCCTTCGGCCAGGCGCAACGCGTAGCCCCTGCCGACCGAGGTGAGCAGTTCGGGCCGCGAGCGCGGCGACCTGTCGGGTTCCAGCACGGTACGCAGCCGCGAGACGTAGGTGCGCAACGCGCCGAGCGCCCTGGGCGGCGCGTCCTCGCCCCAGACGCCGTCGATCATCTCGCCCGGCGTGACCGCCCTGCCCTCGCGCAGGAGCAGCATGCCGAGAATGGAGCGCTGCAGAGGGGTGCCGAGATCGAGCTCGTTGTCCCCGCGCCACGCGCGGACCGGGCCGAGTACGGCGAACCGCAGCCCGCCTTCGACGCCCTGATCAGCCATGCCGCGAGTCTCCAGTGCAATGGGATGTTTTGCTACCAAATGATAGATCCTTCGTTGCCTGCGACATAGGTGCAGGCCAACTCGTTAACCGAAGCGTTGATTTGTCGTTGATCCGCTGTTGAACGGGCCTGGGGATGCTGAGGAGCGTAGGGCGTGGCCCCATTTTCCACGGGGGCGGTCACGCCCCCCGAGAATTTTCGGGCCGCAAAGAACACCAGGCCCCACCCGTCGGGCGGGTGGGGCCTTCGTGTCCACGTATTCGAGGTTCGCAGGGGAGAGGGACCTAGGCCGCCGCCTCGACCAGGCCGAGGCGCATCAGCATGCGTTCTCGCAGCGCGGGCCATTCGGAACTGAGGATCGAGTAGTACGCCGTATCTCGGACCGTGTCGTCGGCGCCTCGGCTGTCCGCTCGCCGCACACCGTCGAGGTGCGCGCCGAGGGCCTCGATGGCGAGCCGGGATCTCACATTGCGTACGTCTGCCTTGAGCGTGATGCGGTGGACGTTCCACGTCTCGAACGCGAGCGAGAGCATGAGGTACTTGCTCTCCCGGTTCACACCCGTGCCCTGGGCCGAAGCGGCCAGCCAGGTGTAACCGATGTCCGCGACGGACGGGACCTCGCCCACCGCGCCGCGTGCGCCCGGCGGCCAGGGCATGGGGCCCTGCCAGTACTCCAGGTGCATGAGACGGGTGGCACCGACCACGCGGTCGGTGTGCAGCCACCGGATGGCGAAGGGCATCGTGCGGCCCTCCGCCTGCTCAGCCATAGCGGCCTCCACATAGGAGACCATCTCGTCCCGGCCAGTGGGGACGCGAGTGAAGGTGTAGGTGGAGCGGTCTTCACTCGCCGCGGCGACGAGGTCGTCGACGACCGCGAGGCTGAGAGGTTCCAGGCGCACAGAGCGCCCGGACAGGGTGACAAAAGCGGGCATGTGCACATGATGAGGGCTTAAGGACACCCCTCGCACCATGTGACACGTTGCAACTTTCTGCAGGTCTGCGCGGACCGGTGTTTCCCCAGCTCAGCGGGGAGATCGTAGCGTGCTCGAAGCCCCCCGTGAGCAAAGGTTCGCCAAAACGACGCTCAGCCGTGCACCGCCGTTGGCACCAAGGTCGGCGTGCCCGCCCTGCGCGTCGCCGCACGCATCGCGTTGAGCCCGGCGAGGGCCTCGGTGAGGTGGTCGAGCGCGCCCGCGATCCACGGCAGCGCGAGTGGATCGGCACTCGTCAGCGCGGTCAGCCGCTCCTGGGCCGACTCGCCGTAGAGCAGGCTGGTCGCCACCCTGACCCGGAGCGCCGCCGGGTCGTCGCCGAACGCCTGACCCGGCAGGACGCCGACGCCGAACCTGTCGAGCAGCAGGTGGGCCAGCTCGCCCGAGGTGTGCGCGCCGAGCCGCTCACGCAGCCGCCCGAAGTCCGGGTACATGTAGAACCCGCCCTGCGGCTCGTCCACCTCGATCCCGGCGTCGGCGAACCTCCTGTGCACCGCCCGTGCGACCCTGGCGTGCAGCAGCCTGCTCTGCTCGACGCGCTTGACCACCTCGTCCGGCTCGTCGAAGGCGTAGGCGGCGGCCTCCTGCACCGGCGCCGCCGGAGCCGACCAGATCTCACTGGCCACGGCCAGCAGCCTGGCCCGCAGCGCGTGCGCCCCCTCGGGCAGCCGCGCCACGCCGATCCGCCACCCGCCCAGCGCCAGGCTCTTGCTGAGCCCGGTCGTCACCACCGTCCTTTCGGGCGCGAGCGCCGCAGGGGAGAGGTACGGCGGCGCGGGGTCGTGCACGAGGTCGCGGTAGATCTCGTCGGAGATGATCGTCAGGTCCAGGTCACGGGCCACCTCGACCAGCCTGGCCACCGTCTCGGGCGTCGCCAGCCTGCCCGTCGGGTTGTCGGGCAGCGTCACCAGCACCGAGCCGACCGCACGGCCCTGCGACCGTGCGAGCAGCACGGCCGAGCGCACCCGCTCGGGGTCCGGCACCCCACCCTCGCCGGGGGGCGCCGGAACCAGCAGCGGCCTGGCGCCCACCAGGTCGGCCTGGGCGGCGTAGCTGACCCAGCTGGGCATCGGCAGCACGATGTCGCCGGGTGTGCCCGAGCAGCCGATCGCCAGCAGCAGGGCGTACAGCAGGGGCTTGCTGCCGGGTCCGCAGACGACGGCGTCGGGGTCGGTGGGGGTGCCGCGCCTGCTCCAGTAGCCGGCCGCGGCCTCGCGCAGTTCCCGTGCGCCCGCGACGGGGCCGTAGCCGTTGCGCTCGGAGGCGGCGATGAGGCGTTCGCGCAGCGCCGGGTGCACGGGCAGTCCCGCCTCACCGAAGGCCAGGTGCAGGACTCGCTCCCCGGCGCTTCGTCTTCGCGCGATGTCTTCGTTGGCCGCCAGCGTGGCCGACAGGGTCAAGGTCATGTTTGTCACGTTCCCAGGGTGGTTGGATGAAGGCATCACGACAAGCGAGGCTTTTCAGGGGTAGGCATAAGGAAGTCCGATGCTCGATCTGCGGCGTTTGGTATTGATCTGCGAGTTCGCCAGGCGAGGGAGTATCGCGGCCACGGCCGACTCGCTCGGCTACAGTCCGTCGGCCGTGTCCCAGCAGCTGGCCGCGTTGGAGAGGGAGACGGGCACGGCGCTGCTCGACCGCACGGCGCGCAGCGCGGAGCTGACCGACGCCGGGCGCAGGCTGGTCGTGCACGCCGAGCGCATCCTGTCGATGGTGGAGGAGGCCGAGTCCGACCTGTCGGCGCACACCGCGACGCCTTCGGGGCGTGTCGTGGTCACCGCCTTCCCCACGGCCGCCGTCGCGTTCGCGCCCGCGCTGGCCCGCTCCCTGCGCCGCCACACCGGGCTGACGCTGCGGCTCGGCCAGTCGCGTTCGGGCAGGGGCATGCGCGAGGTGCAGTCGGGCGAGGTGGACATCGCCCTGGTCGACGACTGGTACGGGCGGGTGCGCGAGAACGACAGCCTGCGCGTCTACCCGCTGCTGAACGACCCGATCGTGCTCGTGGTGCCGCGCAGGCACCGCCTGGCATCCCCCGACGAGCCGTTCGACCTGCGCGAACTGCGGGACGAGCCGTGGATGGCGACGCCGGACGGCGAACCCTCACGCCTCGCCGTCGACCGGATCTTCGCCGACGTGGGCGGCACCAGGCCGGTGCCGTGGGAGTTCGAGGGGCTCGGCACGATCCTGAGCCTGGTGGCCAAGGGCATCGGCATCGCGGCCGTGCCCTCGCTCGCGCTGGCCGCCGGGGTGCGCGGCATCGCCGTACGGGAGTTTCCCGGGCGGCCGGTGACGCGGGAGGTGCTGGCGGTCGCGCGGGGGTCGAGCGTCTCGCGGCCGTCGGTCTCGGTGACGTTGCGGGCCATTCACGTGGCCGCCCGGTACCTGGCGGCCGATCTGGATCCGGTGACGCCGGCCTCCAGGTAGCGTCTGCTGGCATGCCGCCCAGCTATGACATCGAGAACCTGCTGCTCGCATCGGGCAGCGCCCGGATCGTCGCCGGGGTCGACGAGGTCGGTAGAGGCGCCTGGGCCGGGCCGGTGACCGTGTGCGCGGTGGTCACCGACCTGTCGCCGCCGCCCGCCGGTCTGACCGACTCCAAACAGCTCTCGGCCGCACGAAGGAGTGCGTTGTCGGGTGAGGTGGAGCAGTGGGCGAGCGGCGTCGGCTTCGGCGAGGCGACCCACGAGGAGATCGACGCGCTCGGCATGACGCAGGCCCTGCGCAGGGCCGCGCGCCGGGCGCTGGAGTCGCTGCCGGTACGGCCGGACGTGGTGATCCTCGACGGCAAGCACGACTACATCGGCGCGCCCTGGCCGGTCAGGCTGGAGATCAAGGGCGACCAGGCGAGCGTCTCGGTGGCGGCCGCCTCGGTCCTGGCGAAGGTCAGGCGCGACGCGTACATGGGCACGGTCGGGTTCGACGACTACGGATTCGCCGACAACGCGGGCTATCCCTCGCCCCAGCACGTGCAGACGCTGACCGCGCTCGGACCCACGCCTTTGCACCGGTTGTCGTGGTCCTACCTGGACGATCTTCCGCAGTGGCGGCACCTCAAAAGGCACAGGGACGCGGCCGCCGGCGAAGGGCAGCTGTCACTGTTCGGGTGAAACTGTGATCCAGATCACAGTTTACCACCATTCCGGTATTTCCTATCGGCTGTGTATGTTTTGCGTCAGTCCTTCTCTGACGCATGGGACGCATGAGGCGTTCCACGACAGCCCAAGGAGTTTCCCCTTGAAGCGCATCTTCCTCCCCGTCGGTGGCGCGGTCCTCGCCACCGGCCTGCTCGCCGCCGGCCTCGCCGGTTCCGCCCAGGCGAGCGGCGACACCAGCACCGACCCGCTGGCCAAGAACACCGCCGAGGCCTACTCGGTCGCCCAGTTCTGGGCTGCCCACAACGGCGAGGCCCTCAAGGCCGCCTCGGCGTACTACTGGGACGCCAAGGACGTCAAGAAGCTCGTCTCCAAGGGCGGGTACACCCCTGACGGCAAGCCCGGCCTCGTTCCCCCGATCGGGGAGGAGAAGAAGGCCGCGGGCAAGGTCAAGAACATCAACCTGCCGCGCACCATCGGCAAGGTGTTCTGGGTCGACGGCACCGGCGAGAAGAAGTGGGCCAGCGCCACTTCCATCCAGTCGCACTACCGCAACCTGGTCATCACGGCCGGCCACGCGGTGTACAACCCCGACACCAACTCGGCCTACGACAAGTGGGTCTTCGTCCCTGCCTACTACCAGGGCAAGGCGCCGTACGGCATCTTCGTCGGCAAGCAGGCGTTCACGCACTACGACTACGACGTCTACGAGGACTTCGACCGCGACTACGCCTTCGTCACGGTCTACAACGGCATCAAGTTCGGCGGCGCGAAGACCGTCACCGCCGACGAGTACGCCAAGTTCGTCGGGCCGAAGTACATCAAGACCTCCACCATCACCAAGGAGGAGTACGAGAAGGGTCGCGGGCCGGTCAACGCCCCCGAGACCAACGGCTACTACTCCAAGACCGCCGCCACGCAGGAGGTCGGCAGCCCCGACCACCGCCTGACCGAGCGCACCTCGCTCGAGGTGGACAGGGAGAAGTACCTCGCCGCCCCCGAGCCCACGGTGGACGCCGCCCCGCACTGGGAGGGCTTCCAGCCCGGCAACTACACCAAGCGGTTCAAGCGTCAGTACACCTTCGCCACGAAGAGCGACTACGAGGCCTACACGGGCCCCGGCTTCAAGTTCGTGGACGCGGGCGGCAACTACATCGTCGAGAAGTACTTCCTCAACCTCTGGGTGAAGAAGGGCGTCTCGATCACGTACTACAAGGACGAGTTCGTCATCGAGCTCTCGGTCGACGCGGGTCGTCTCGGTGACGCCGTCGGTGGCCAGGGCTTCGCCTACAACCAGAAGACCGGGCTCAACGTCTTCGTCTTCGGTTACCCGGCGGCCCCGCACCCCGACGGCAGCAAGCCCTACACCGGTGTCACGCCGAAGTGGGTCTACGGCAAGACCTCGGCCAAGACCGTGGGCTCGGCCGCCAAGAAGATCGAGGAGCACATCGCGCTGAAGGCGGCGCTGACCTCGGGCGCCGACGGCGCTCCGTGGCTCATCAAGTACAGCAACGCCAAGCGTCTGGGCTACGTGAACGGTGTCACCAGCACCTTCAACGACCAGGACGGCAACGACCGCGTCGACTACATCTCCTCGCCGTACTTCGACGGTGAGACCGCGGCGGTCTACAACGCGGCGAAGAACCTGTGGTCCGGCAAGATCGTCGGCCCCAACGGGGAGCTGTACAAGTAGGACCCGGCGCGGGAGGAGGCCGTGCGACTCAGTAAAGGGATAGACCGCCGCGACGCACTCCAATTGCGTCGCGGCGGTCGCATGTCCAGGATGCCCGCGGGGAATGTCTGCCCGCATGCGGATCGGCGTGTTCCTCCTCGCGACGCGATTACCCGGCCAGGACCCCGGCCTCAGGCTCAGGCAGACCGTCGAGGCGGTCGTCGCCGCCGAGGAGGCGGGGTTCGAGAGCGCCTGGATCGCCGAGCACCACTTCATGTCCTACGGTGTGTGCCCGAGCGCGACCATGCTCGCGGTCGCGGCGCTCGCGCGCACGAGCGTCATCACGGTGGGCACGGCGGTGAGCGTGCTGTCCACCCGCCATCCGGTGGCACTGGCCGAGGAGGCCGCGACGGCACACCACCTGTCGGGCGGGCGGTTCGCACTCGGCGTCGGCAGGGGCGGGCCGTGGGTGGACCTGGAGGTGTTCGGCACCGGCCTGGACCGCTACGAACGCGGCTTCGCCGAGTCCCTCGACCTGCTGTGCGCCTCGCTGCCCGGTGAACGGGTCTCCGCCTCGGGCGAGTTCTTCGCCTTCCGCGAGGTCGAGGTCGTGCCGGGCGCCTGCCTCACCCCGATCGTCGCCTGCACCTCCGCCTCGACCGTCGCCCTCGCCGCCGCCCGCTCCCTCCCGATGCTCCTCGGCATGCACATCGGCGACGAGGACAAGGCCAAGGCCATCCACACGTACGGCGAGCACCGGGCGGACGCGACGGCCGTCGGCCACGTGGGAGCCGCGCTCGCCTTCATCGGCGACTCCACCGCGCACGCCAGGCGCGAGATGCGGGAGGCGCTGCCGCGGTGGCTCGAACCGGGGCTCAAGGGATATGTGTCGATCGCCGGACCACGCCCGGCCAGGGACGTCGCGGCCTATGCCGACTTCCTGACGCGGACCCATCCGGTGGGCGACGCCGAGCACTGCGTCGAGACGATCAGGGCGACGGCCGTGGCCACGGGCCTGGACCGGCTGATCCTCATGGTCGAGGGCACGGGCGAGCACGCCCGCACCCTCGACAACATCAGGCGCCTGGGCGCCGAGGTGCTGCCGTGGATCAGCAGTCCACGAGCTCCGGCTTCTGGTTGAGAATCTGCGCGCGCGGGCTGACGAAGTCGCGCAGCGCCTCGGTGGCGGTCGGGTCGAACACGGCGACCCTGTGACAGTTCTGGAAGGCCAGGCGCACGCCGTAGTGACGTTCGAGCGCGCCCCTCATCGAGTCGCTCGCCAGGCAGCGCAGCAGCTGGCCGCGTGCCTCCTCGTCCGGCGGCGGAACCTGGTTGTCGGTGAACACGGCACCGCTCTGATCACGCTGCTGGACCAGCTCGCTGATCATCGACCACGCGTAGGGAAGGGAGTCGCGCACGCAGGCGAGGAACGCCGCGTCGTCGATCTCACCCGCCCTGGCCTGGTCGAGCAGATCGTTCGGAACGGTCAGCGACATGCTGTCTCCTCTCGAAGGGGAACAATACGGACGCTAGGTGGCGAAGCCGGTCGGCTCCATATGGCGTACAGGCGAGAGTCGTCTAGCCGTGCAGTGCGTGAAGTGCCGCCGGGCCGTACTCGAAGCCCGTGTCGATCTGCAGGGCGAGATCCCGGCCTGTGGCGCTGTTGGCCCAGGCCTCGGCGTTGCGCAGGTGGAACTCGACGGTCTGACGGCCGAACCCCTCCCAGTCCTTCTGCTGGGCGTCGAGGTGGTCGGCCAGGGTCGACAACATCGCGAGGTTGGCGGGTTCGAGGTCGCCGAGCGCGAAGGGGCGGCCCTGCTCCATGGCCCGGACGGCGGTGGAGTGCTCACCCCAGGTGAGCAGGTCGGCGCCGACGTGCTCGCGCAGGAAGGCGATGTCGTCCGGCCCCTGCACCTTGTTGCCGACGACCGCGAGCGGCACGTCGAAGTCGGCCGCGTAGTCCTTGTACTGCCGGTAGACGCTCACGCCCTGGCGGGTCGGCTCGGCCACGAGGAAGGTGAGGTCGAAGCGCGTGAACAGGCCGGAGGCGAAGGAGTCGGCGCCCGCGGTCATGTCGACGACGACGTACTCGCCGTGCCCGTCGACCAGATGGTTGAGCAGGAGTTCGACCGCGCCGAGCTTGGAGTGGTAGCAGGCGACGCCCAGGTCGTCCTCGGCGAAGGGCCCGCTCACCATCAGCCGGGGGCCTTCGGGCGTGCCGGCGGTGTAGGAGGAGTCGAGCAGGTCGGCCGTGGTGAGGATGCGCGAGCCCCGGCCCGGTGGGGTGGTCTTCACCATGGCGGAGGCGGAGGGGATCAGCGGGTTGTCCCCGCGCAGGAAGTCCTTGATCTCGTCGAGGTGGGCGCCGAGCGCCGGTGGCGGCTCGTCGAGCCCGAGCACCATCGCGAGGTGCTGGTTGATGTCGGCGTCGACGGCCACGACGGGGGCGCCCCGGCTCGACAGGTAGCGAGCGAAGAGGGCCGACATCGTGGTCTTTCCGCTGCCGCCCTTGCCGACGAATGCCACGCGCACTGGAGGACCTCCATGACGATGAAAATCATTTCCCATCCATCATGGCACGCTCAGTGATCGGGTTTCACGATTTGCGCGAAGGTGATCTCGGTCAGCAGGGTCTCCTCGTGCTCGCGCAGGGCGCTCCACACGTCCGCGAGCGGCTGGGCGACGCCGGGATAGCCTCCGTGTTCCGCCCGTTCGGGCACGCCTTCCACCACGATGATCACATCGGCGAGTGTGATGTCGGCGGCCGGTCTGGCCAGCCAGTAGCCGCCTTCGGGGCCGCGCTGGCTGTGGATCAGACCGGCTCTGCGCAACTGCAGCAGGATGTTGTCCAGGAATCGCCGTGGGATCTGTTGTGTCACCGCGATGCGTTCCGCGGGGACCGGGCCCGGCGGCGCGGCGGCCAGTTCGGCCACCGCGCGCAGGGCGTACTGAGTTCGTGCGGAGATCCGCATGCCTAGGCGGGTCGCTGGTCGAGACCCCAACGGCGGCGGAGTGCGCCGTCGGCCCATTCGAAGAGCATGTCGACCACGATGCCGATCACCAGGATGACGATCATCGTGGCCAGCAGTCCGGGCGAGTCGGCGAGTTCACGCGCGTAGTGCAGCTGCTCGCCGATCGACGGCTGGTTGGCGATGATCACCAGCAGCTCGCCCGCCATCAGCGAACGCCACGCGAACGCCCATCCCTGCTTGAGCCCGGCCAGGAACGAGGGCAGCGACGCCGGAAGGATCACGTGCCGGTACAGCTGCAACCGGCGAAAGCCCATCATGTGCCCGGCCCGCAGCAGCAGCGGCGAGGTGTAGTCGACACCGGCGATCAGGCCGTTGGCGATCGACGGCGCGGCGCCGAGCACCACGACGAACAGGATCGCGCTCTCGGTCAGCTTGAACAGCAGGATGGCCAGCGGGAACCACGCGATGGACGGCATCGTCTGCAGTCCGGTGATCAGCGAGCCGACGGCCGCGCGCAGCGGCTTGATCCGCGACACCGCGGCCCCGACGACCAGCCCGACCAGCACGGCCATCGCGAACCCGGTGACCGCCCTTCGCATGGTCACGCCGAGCGCCTGGTAGAACTCGGGATCGCCGAGCCGCTTGAGCAGCTCCTCGGCCGTGGTGACCGGCCCGGCGAGCACGTACTCCGGCCGCCAGCCGCTGAGGACGACCACCTCCCAGACGATGCCGACCAGGGCGACGGCCAGCGCCATCGGCCAGGCCCGGCCCCAGACCCGTGAGGCGGCGCTCTGCTTGCGCGGGGTCACGAGCTCCAGGGCGTCGAGGCCCGCGAGCGACTTGGCGTGGGTGTCAACCGCCATGCCTGATCACCTCCTCCTTCAGCCGGTCCGTGATCGTCGCCGCGAGAGCCGCCACCTCGGGCGAGTCGGTACGGCGCGGCCTGGGCAGTGTGATCGGGAAGTCCTCCACGACCCGGCCCGGCCTGCTGCTGAGCAGCACGACCCGATCGCCGAGCCGTACGGCTTCGCGGACGTTGTGGGTGACGAACAGGACCGACAGCTCACGCTCGCGCCAGATGCGCTCCAGCTCGTCGTGCAGCAGGTCGCGGGTCATGGCGTCGAGCGCGCCGAAGGGCTCGTCCATGAGCAGCACGTCGGCGTCCTGGGCCAGGGCCCTGGCCAGGGCGACGCGCTGGCGCATACCGCCCGACAGCTCGTGCGGGCGCTTCTTGCCGAATCCGCCGAGGTGCACGATCTCCAGGAACTCCTGGGCCTTCACCTGACGCTGCTTGCGGGCGACGCCCTGCGAGCGCAGGGCCATCTCGACGTTGGCCGAGACGGTGAGCCAGGGGAAGAGGGCCGGCTCCTGGAACATCATCGCGATGCGGCTGCCGTGGGTGTCGATGGCGCCCGCGGTCACCCTGTCGAGCCCGGCGACGAGCGAGAGCATCGTACTCTTGCCGCATCCCGAGGCGCCGAGCAGACAGACGAACTCCCCCGGATCGACGGAGAGGCTGACATTGTCGAGGGCCAGCAGGCTGTTGCCTCCGTGCCCGTAGATCTTGGAGACGGCGTCGAGCCGGACCGCGGGCCTACGCCCTTCGATCCGGCTCTCGGCCTGCTCCGTGAGGGGAGCTGTCACTTGTCCGCTACCTCCGTCTGGCCCTTCGCGGCGAGGATCTTGTTGAGCGGCGCCAGGTCGTAGATGCCGTTGAGGTCGACCGGGTCGAGCAGGCCGATCTTCGTGGCGTGGTCCGCACTGCCGACCAGCGACGAGGCGATGGGGTCGTTGGTGAAGGTGATGTTCTTGAACGCGGCGTCGAGCACCTCGGGCTTGAGCGGCTTGCCGGTCAGCTTCTCGATCGCGGAGTTGACGGCCGTGGCCGAGCCCGCCGGGTCCTTGGTGATCGCCTCGGTGGCCTCGACGTGCCCCTGCAGCAGCTTCTCGACCAGGACGGGGTGCTGCTTGGCGAACTCCTGCCTGACGATCAGGTGGGTGATCACGAACTGCTTGTTCGGCCACAGGTCGCGCTCGTCGAGCAGGATCTTGCCCTTGCTCTCCAGCACCAGACGGCTGGCGAACGGCTCGGGCACCCAGGCGCCGTCGATGTCGCCGGTGGCGAACGTCTGCAGCGTCTGCGAGTTCTCCTGCGGGATGATCGACACCTCGCCGCCACCCTTGGTGTCGGTCTTGATGCCCTTCTCCTGCAGGTAGTAGCGCAGCGCCACGTCCTGCGTGTTGCCGAGCTGCGGCGTGGCGACCTTCTTGCCCTTGAGGTCCTCGATGGCGTTGATCTCGGGCTTGACGACCAGGAAGACGCCGCCCGAGGCCGCGCCTGCGATGATCTTGATGGCCTCGCCCTTGGACTTCGCCCAGGCGTTGATCGCCGGGTTCGGGCCGATGTAGGTGGCGTCGATCGCGCCGGAGAAGACGGCTTCGATTGCGGCGGGGCCCGCGTTGAACGTACTCGTGGTCAGCTTGGTGCCGCTGCCGAGGTGCTTGGTGAACAGCCCCTTCTCCACGCCGACCAGGGCGGTGGAGTGTGTGATGTTCGGGAAGAAGCCGAGGCGGAGCTCTGCCGCTGCCGCCGGCTTCCCGTCGTTCGTCGTCGTACCCGCGGTTTCCGTGCCCCCGCACGCCGCGGCCACGGATGTGATCGCTGCGACGGCGACCGCCGCCACCACCCTGCGTACCGCGCTCATCTTTGCTCCTAATTCCTACTTAATAAGTCGGTTATGGGGTTATCAAAAGGCACAGCCGCGAAAGTGTCAAGTCCTCGCGTGTCACGACTTGGACCGGTACAAGAGATGGTTACGTCGGGGGCATGCGCAAGATCGTTGTTCCGCTCGCGGTCATCACGGCGTCCCTGCTGCTCAGCGCTCCGGCGCTGGCCGACGTCCGGCTCGGCGACTCGGGCGAGGAGGTGTACGACCTCCAGCGCAGGCTCAAGGCACTGCGCTTCGACCCCGGACCGCTCGACGGGGCCTTCCGCGAGGAGACGCTCACCGCCCTGTGGGGCTTCCAGAAGCTGAACCGGCTCAAGCCACGCTCACGGACCAACGCCAGGACGTGGCGGGCGATGGAGCACCCGAAAAAGGTGCGTCC
Organism: Nonomuraea sp. IBHARD001; assembly: GCF_056106265.1. Lineage (NCBI taxonomy): Bacteria > Bacillati > Actinomycetota > Actinomycetes > Streptosporangiales > Streptosporangiaceae > Nonomuraea > Nonomuraea sp. IBHARD001. The sequence continues at coordinate 8,917,081 of NZ_JBWBBW010000002.1, read as the reverse complement.
ACTCGTCCGCAAGGGCGGGCGCGACCGCGTCGAGATCGACCTGCGGCGCCAGCTGCTGTTCGTCTACGACAGGGGCACGCTGGCCCTCGTCACGCACATCTCGACGGGGGCCAGGCGCTCCTACTGCGCGGGCGGGCGTTGCGGCTTCGCGATCACGCCGGTCGGGGACTTCAAGGTCAACCGCCGAGTCAAGGGCTGGGACGTCGGACGTCTCGGCGCGATGTACAAGCCGCTGTACTTCAGGGGCGGGATCGCCATGCACGGCTCGGTCTCGGTGCCGCTGCGCCCGGCCTCGCACGGGTGCGTGCGCATTCCGTTGCACACCGCCGACAAGGTCTTCAAGCTCGTGCGCAACGGCGACCCCGTGTACGTGCGCCAGGGCCGCCGCTGACGCGGCCTCAGCCGCAGGTGGAGTCGAGCGAGACCGTGTCGTGGCGGGGCGTGCTCTTCTCGGCGGGCCGAGGGGCGGCGGTGCTCGCGCTGGGCGCCGTCGCCGCCTTCGGGCGGTCGGCCAGGGCGAGGGTGACCTTGTTCCTGATCAGGTCCCAGTCCGGGTCGGCCGTGCTGATCATCGGCGGGACGAACTGCAGGCTCTTGATCTCGGTGCTCTTCACCTTCTGCGAGAGCTCGGCCAGCGCGGGCAGCAGGTCCTGCGGGATGTCGGTGGAGATCGCCCGCTTGGCCGCGCCCGCGAGCTTCTCGAAGCTGTTGAGCACGGTCATCGGGTCGGCCTGCTTGGCCACGGCGTTGAGCAGGCACTTCTGCCTGCCCATCCGGCTGTAGTCGTCGGTGTTGGTGCGCGATCGGCCGTACCAGAGCGCGTCCTCGCCCGACAGGGTGCGGGTGCCCGCCGGGATCAGGCCTTCGCTCTGCCTGCCGTACACGATCGGCTCCTTGACGGTGATCTTCACACCGCCCATGGCGTCGATGATCTCGGCGAAGCCCTTCATGTCGACCATGGCGTACTGCTCGACCGGGATGCCGAGTATGGCGCCGACCGTCTGCTTGAGCAGGGCGGGGCCGCGTCTGCCCGACGGCAGGCCCGGCACCATCTCCGGGTAGTCCTCGGCGTACTGGAAGACCTCGTTGAGCAGGCCGGGTGTGTACGGCGGCTCGCCGGTGAAGCCGTAGGGGAAGCGCTCGCGCGCCGGGCCCGAGGCGAACCGCACGTGCTCCAGGTTGCGCGGCAGGCTGAGCAGGACGGTCGCGCCGCTGTGCACGTCGACGCTGGCCACGGTCATGCTGTCGGTGCGCACGCCGGGCCGGTGCGGTGCGGCGTCGGCGCCGATGAGCAGGATGTTGACCCGCTCGGCCCCGTTCCAAGGGTCGCGCCCGACCGGCTGCGCCTTGCCGCCGGAGGCGAACACACTGGTGACGACGTCATGCGAGACGTAGGCCAGCCTGGCGGTGTAGGCGCTTGGCGCGACGACCAGCAGGCACAGCAGACCGGCGACGACGGCGGACACCGCCTTCGTACCCGTATCGTCCGGCCGGACGAGCAGATACGACCACACGATGACCACGGACCAGAGCAGGGCGACCAGACACACCGCCACGGTCGCCGCGGTGAGCCACCCGGGCTGTACGGCCAGCGCCAGCAGATCCCCCCTGAACCAGGTCGCCGCCGTCAGCGCCGCGGCGATCAGCAGGGCGTAGACCCCCGCGAGCACGGCGCCCGTTCGCGTCCGGCCTGTGAAGAAGTGTGCGAGCCCCCACAACACGGCCGAGCCCACGGTGATCGCGATGCTCGCCCCGAGGCTGAAGCCACGGCCTTTGCCACTCATCCTGCGCCATCCCCCGTCTCCAGCAGACCTGTCACAGATTAGTAACGGTTTGCGGGTGCCTGGGGCAAAGGAAGGGGCGCGGCGAGGAAAGACTTCACCAAGTGCCTGCGCCCGCGAACGACGTGGCACTCGGCCGGTAACCGAGCAGCCGTCGCGCCTTGCCGATGTCCAGCGTGCGCTCGACGGCCAGATGCCCCACGGCATACCGCGTCAGGCTCGGCGGCTCGGCGCTGCCCGCCAGGCGGAACGCCGTCTCGGCCACGGCGGCCAGCGGCCCGGCCACCGCGAGCGGCACGTAACACGGCTCGGCGGCGATGCCGCGCAGGCGCAGGAGCGTCCTGAGCGCGTCGTCCAGCACCACGGGGGCCTCGTCGCTCACATTGAACGCGCCGGGCACACCCTTCTCCGCGGCCAGCAGGCAGGCGTCGACCAGATTGGCGACCGAGGTCAGGCTGACCAGCTGCCGCCCGTCGCCCACCGCGATCAGCCGCCCGCCCCTGACCGCGCGCAGCACCCTCGGCAGCAGCGTCGTGTCGCCCGGCCCGTACACGGCGTGCGGTCTCAGGATCGTCGCGCCCGCACGCGCCGCCACGTGCTCGGCCGACGCCTTGGCCGCGCCGTAGGCGTTGACGTACCTGCGCACCGGCGCCTGCTCCTCGCGCGCCCGCACGGTCGGCACGCGCGGGTCGTAGACGCTGGCCGTGCTCACATGGACGAACGCGGCCCCGGGGAAGGCCGCGAGCGCCGCACGGGTGCCTTCGACGTTCGCCGCCCAGATCGCCCGGGGATCACCCCAGTCGGTGACACTCCCGGCGCAGTGCACCACCACGTCCACCCGCCCGCCGGGCGCGCTCCCGCCCAGCAGATCCCACCTTCGGTACGGCGAGCCGCCCACGTGCGCGGGGTCCACACGTGCCCGCCTGCCGAAGGCGAGCACACTCCAGCCGCGTGCGACCGCCGCCCGGCAGACCGCGCCGCCGACGAATCCGGAGGCGCCCGTCACCGCGACCCTCACGAGCCCTTCCCGCCCAGCAGCAGCCGCAGCGCACGGCGGTCCAGCTTGTCGGTGCGCCCGGCCCTCGGCAGTGCGCCGAGCACCTCGATCCTGTCGGGCAGCGCCGCCGCGTCCACGATGTCGGGCAGGGCCTTGCGCAGCACCTGCTCGTCGTAGCCGTCGTCGGTGACGAGGGCGAGCACGACCTCCTCGTCGCCGGTGCGCGGATCGGCGAGCCCCACGATCGCCGCCTCCCGCACGCCGGGCAGGGCGGCGATCGGCTGTTCGTACAGGCCGGGGTAGATGTTCACGCCGTCGCGCAGGATCATGTCCTTCTTGCGGCCGAGCAGCACGATCCGGCCCCGTGCGTCGAGCCTGGCCAGGTCGCCGGTGCCCACCTCGTCCATCGGCGTATCGCCCTGCTCACGAAGACCCTGCTCACGAAGACCCTGCTCACGAAGACCCTGCTCACGAAGACCCTGCTCACGAAGACCCTGCTCCAGGTAGCCGTGTGCCAGGTGTGCTCCGCTGACGTGCAGCTCGCCGTCGGGCGCGAGCCGCAGCCCCACGCCGGGCAGCGGTGCGCCCAGCAGGTCGCCGTACGGCTGGGCCAGCTTGTCGCGGGCCGAGGCGACGGCGATCGGCAGGGCCTCGGTCATCGCGTAGACCGACAGCACCTCGGCGCCGGGCGCGAGGGCGAGCGCCTTGCGCAGGACGGCGGGCGGGGCGGGCGCGGCGCCGAGCAGCAGATAGCGCAGGGTGGCGGGCAGCGGCGTCTCCGCCAGCCTGTCCAGGTGCACGGGCACGGCGAAGGCATGGGTGGCCCGCCGCGCCGCCAGCTCCTCCGCGTAGGGCCCGGCGCCGGGCAGCGACCAGGTGGCCCCGGTGGTGAGCGCGGCCAGACCGAGCATGAGCTGGTCGGTGTGCACGACGTCGCCGGGCGCGACCGACACGGCGGCGCGGAACATGGCGAGCCCGGCCGCGAGCGAGCCCCTGGTGTGCACGACGCCCTTGGGCGCATCGGTCGTGCCCGAGGTGAAGACGACGACCGCACGCTGCCCCGGGCGTACCCGGCCGGGCTCGGCGTCCGCCCTGGGCAGTGCGCGCAGGCTCACGGCGCCGCGCGGCACGCCGGGCAGCCACGGCCCGGTGTGCAGGTGACGAGGCGGCGTGCCGGGCACCGGATCGGCCAGCGCGGGAAGATGCAGCCCCTTGCGCCTGGCCACCCGCTTCAACGGCCCGCTCAACAGGTACAGCAGCGACTCGGCCAGCACCCACGAGGGCCGCGTGAGCTCCAACCGGCGCTCCAGCACACCGGGTGCGAGACCGGGATCGGCCAGCACCAGCGTGCCGCCCGCGGCCACCGCGCCGAGTGCGAGCGCCACCGCGTCGGGGCCCGGCCTGACCGCGAACAGCACGGTGAAGGGCTCGGCGCGAGCGGGCCGCAGGGCGTGCGCGACGGCGAGCACCCGCTCACGCAGTCCGGCGAAGGTGAGCGTCGAGCCGTCGGCCCCGATGACCGCCGTGGCCGAAGGCGCACAGGAGGCGGCGGCCAGGATGTCGGTGACGATGTCGGTCATCTCATCGTGATCCACAACTCTGAGTAGGTCGGCAGGAGCACACCCCTGGCCGCGCGCCGCCGGGTCACCCGCGGCTCGCGCGGCACCAGCACCGAGGCCACCGCCCTGATCTCGGCCATCGCCAGCGGATAGCCGATGCAGAAGTGCGGCCCGGCCCCGAACCAGAGCAGCCGCAGCTCGGGCGGATGCCCCCGCGAGGGGTCGAAGGGCCCGTGTGCGCGGGCGCAGGTATGGGTGGCGATCACCACCCGGTCCCCGGGTCGCACGGCGACACCGCCAACGGTGGCGGGTTCGGCGACCGAGCGCAACATGACGGGCGTGGGCGTCGTGATCCGCATGGCCTCGTCGATCACCGCGTCCAGCGGCAGATCGGCCGTGGCCGTGCCGTGGTCGTGCAGCAGGGCGATCAGGCGGGGCACGAAGGTGGCGACGGTCTCGGTGCCGGTCAGGAAGAACGCGCCAGCGGCGCCCCTCGCCTCGGCCGCCGACAGGCCGAGCGCCCGCATGCGGCCCATCACGGTCGACTCGTCGCCCGCGTGGTAGGCGGCCTCGGCGATGTCGCCGATCCGGTCGAGCACCTGCCTGGCGACGCCGATCTGCCGCGGGTTCAGCGACCGGGTACGCAGGGAGACCATCGACACCACGCGCTCGCCGTCCTCGAACAGCCGCCTGGCCTGCTCGGGCCCGACCTCGCCGAGTCCGATCACCCGGCACACGACCGCGCCCGCCATCAGCCGCATGGCGTCGACCAGGTCGACCTCGGCCCCGGCGTCGAGCCGTTCGGCGAGCGTGCCGAGCGGCCCGGCCAGCACGTCGGCGACCAGCGCGGCGACCGAGGCGGGGGTGAACAGCGGGGCCAGCTTGCGGCGCAGTGCCGTGTGCCCGTCGCCCTCCATGTTGAGCAGCACCGAAGGCCCGAGCACTGGCGTCCACAGATCACCGGGCGAGCCCGGCCCGTCCTTGCGGAACCGCCCGTCCATGAGCACCTCGCGGGCCACGACGGCGTCGTTGACCACCACGCCGAGTCCGGGCGCCCGCACGACGGGCCCGCGCCTGGCCAGCAGCCGCAGCAGGGGATAGGCGAAGGGATGGGCGGCCAGGTGCAGCCGCGTCTCCCCGGACAGCGGGCTCATCTGATGTCGACCACGTCGGGGCTGTAGTGGTGGTCGATGTACCAGGCGAGGGTCCCGACCAGGCCGTAGGCGCGCAGCCGTCGCACCGAGCCGAACACCACGACGTCGCGCCGCGAGGCGTAGGCGCCGGTCAGCCTGCGGGCCCGGTTGACCAGCTCGCGGTCCTCGTGCATCTCCTCGATCGCGGTGCGGGGGAAGCCGCCCGTGCGTTCGTAGAGGTCGGCGGTGATGGCCAGGGTGGCGCCCGGCATCATCACGTACGGGCCCAGGTAGTCGGGGGAGCGGTTGCTCGGCCGTACCTTGCCGAAGAAGGCGGCGGTCTCGACCAGGGCGGGGATGAGGCGGCGCTCCCAGAAGCGCAGCGGGAACTCGTCGGTGCGGGCGCGTAGTTTGCCGCCGACGAGTTCGAGGCCGTCGTCGAAGGCCCTGCGGATGTTGCGGGTCCAGTCGGGGCGTGGCAGGCAGTCGGCGTCGGTCCTGGCCAGGTGGGTGGCGCCGCGTGCGATGGCATGCCTGATGCCGGTGTCGGAGGCGGCGCCGGTGCCTTTGCGCGACTCGTGCACGATCTCGATCGGCAGGTCGGTGCAGGACCTGACCACCTCGACGGTGGCGTCGGTGCTGGCGTTGTCCACGACCACGAGCCTGAAGTCGCGGTCCTGCTGGGCGTGGAGTGCGCGCAGCGTGTGGGCGATGCCGGCCTCCTCGTTGTAGGCGGGCACCACGACCCACAGATCCATTGCCGTTCCTCTTCTCCCGGAGGCGCTCACATCTCCGCCAGCATGACGCCCATGCTGATGCCGCCGCCGAGTCCCAGCAACGCCACCCTGTCTCCTCTGTTCCAGCCGCCTTCGGCCAGTTGCAGGGCCAGTGTGGCCGAAGCGCAGTTGCCGTGCTCGGGCAGCGTGGTGACCAGCCGCTCGGCCGGGATGCCGAGCGTGCCCGCCAGGAAGTCGAGGTAGGGCATCGCCACCTGGTGCACGGCGACGACGGCGAAGTCGTCCCAGGTCAGGCCGGTGCGCTTGAGCGCGTTGAGGAACAGGTCCGGCCCGACGCGCTCGAAGGCCTCCTTGAGCCTGCGCCCGTCGCCCCTGAAGTAGGAGTACTCCGGGTCGCGCGGATGCGCCGATCCGCCGCCGGGCAGCGTGCCGACGGCCCATGCGGTGCTGTCGGCGCTGAACTCGCGGTGGAAGACGCCCCGCGCCTGGTCGGCCTCGACGAGAAGGGCGGCTCCCGAGTCCGACAGCGTGTACCCAGCGAAGGAGTCGACGAACTGGGCCCGATCCGCGACGTGCCAGCGCACGGCCCGCGACGGCGTCTCGCCGGTGCACACCAGCACCTTGCGATGGGCGCCGGTCCTGATCAGCGCCTCGGCCACCTGTAAGGCGTTGAGCAGGCTGTTGCAGGCGTTCTTGACGTCGAAGACCGGGCAGGACAGGCCGAGCTTGGCACTGACGATGTGTGCGGTCGCGGGTTCGACCATGTCCTGGGAGGCCGACCCGAAGATCAGCAGATCGACGCCGTTCAGGTCGAGTCCGGCGGCGGCGAGCGCGGCCAGGTCGGACGCCTGCTGGCCGGGTGCGGCCACGTGCCTTCGCCTGATGCCGGTCAGGCGTTCGACGATCCCGGACGGCGGACGCCATCCGACGATCTTCGCCTCCACCTCGGCGCTGGTCAGGGTCGCCTCAGGAAGGTAAGTGGATATTTCCGAAATTCGGGCCTTCATTCCCCTCAAGGTAGTCATGACCGCTTGCAGAGGGCTTGACGCCCGGCCTGATGACCTGCCGTACCTCGTGCAGGTCGGACAGGTAGAGGTGGGGGACGTCGACGAACACGCGCATCGGGCCGGGCCGCAGGCCGAGATCGCGTGCGATCTCCGCCTGGACGCCGCTCAGCGGCACGTAGTTCAGATAGCTGGTGAAGGCGTTCTGCGACCTGAAGGCCGCGGTCAGCACGAGCGTGCCGTCCCTGATCCTGACGGCCATCGCACTGAGGCACGGCACCGCGTCACAGGGCTCGCCCGGCCGCGTCAGCGAGATCCACGCACTCTTGCTGTACGGCTTGCGCCGCAGGATCTGCTCGGCCCAGCCGATCTGCGGCCTGAGCCTGGCGCCGTAGCTGTACTTGAAGGGGGTGACGATCTCGTTCTCGGTGAACTTGCGCGCGTAGAGCGCCGTCCTGTCCGCCTCGCCGTGCCGGGTCAGGATCGGGTCGTCCGATCGCACATCGGTGATCTCGAAGAGTACGGCCGGGGCCTCAAGGACCGGGCCTCTGTCGTCGTCGGCTGGTGTGCCGGTCGTCCAGACATGGCGCATGAGCCATATCCATGCCTCCCCACAGGACTTCCACTGTCGCATCCCCGCCGTCGCGTCGGGGTCGGGCATCACGTCTCCGTATTCGTGAATCCGTAGGGGTTGTGGGGCAGTCGGCGGCGCCTGGTGACATTGCAGCGCACGTAGTAGACCAGGTAGTGCACCAGGGCGACGAGCAGCACGCTCGTCACCACCAGGAGCCAGTGCGGCCTCGCGCCGCTGAGACCGGTCACGCCCACCGACAGGTAGGCGCCGTTGGCCAGGGCCAGCATCATGACATTGACACCGGGCCAGGCCAGCGGGGCGTAGGTCTCGGGGTAGTGCGGATCGACGGGCAGGCTCTGCGTCCAGCCGGCGTCGTCGAAGTGCTCCTTCAGCCTGGTCATGTAGAGCAGGCGGAAGTTGTTGATCGCCCTGGCCGTCCTGGCGTGGGTGTTCACCGCTTCGATCAGCCGCAGGAACGGCAGTGTGGTGAGCAGCCCGAACACCGCGACCAGGGCGAACAGGTACCAGGGCACCGTGCTCCACGCGGTCAGGGCGCCGGGGTCGAGCACCTTCGTGCTCGCCAGCGCGATCGTGGCGGCGAAGGGGGTGGCGAGCAGGCTCATGGCGAGCCTGGTCATCTTGAGGCGCTCTTCCTTGGCGGCAAGGTGGACCGCGTAGACGCCGTTGAAGTCAACGGCCGTGAGCTGGAGGAACTGGGCTGCGTTCGGCCCCTCCTCCGGTGTCATGCGTTCGGGGGTTTTCCGCATGATCGTACTCCGATGACGCCCTTTGGCCAGCACTTTCCAGTATGGGCACTTATCTGGAAAGTGGCGGCCGTTTCTCCACATTCACCACAACAAATGGAAAGAGGTGGCAGTCAGATGTGAAACCAGTGGATGTGGCGACAGGAGGAGCAGACCATGCAGGTGGCATCACGATTGGCCCAGTCCATGCCGAAGAACGTCATGCCGGTCGTCTGGAGCTTCCATTTGGCCCGATGGAACAGCTCGTTGCCACAGGCGGTGCAGCTGAGGTCGCGGCCGTTGGGCAGTGCGAAGCGCTGGGGCTCGTCCATGCCTCGATGCTAGTCGACAAGATCGCTATTGTTTCCTTCGTGCGAACGAAACAATCCCGCGAAGCGCTCATGGCGGAACTCGTCTCGGCCATGGGCAGGAGTGACGCCGCCGCCGTGCGGTACCGGGGCGAGGTCAGCGCCTGGATCGGGCTCGGCGGCTCGGAGGAGCGGGTGCTCGACCTGCTGCGCGCCGCCGGACCCCTGACAGCGGGCGAGATCGGCGAACGCAGCGGCCTGGCCCCGGCCTCGGTCACCGGAGTGGTCGACAGGCTGGAGGCCAAATGGCTGGTACGGCGCAGCCGCGACCCCAGGGACAGGCGCCGGGTCATCGTCGAGGCGGGGCCGGACGGGCTGACCGGGTTCGCCGAGGTCGCCGCCGACCTGGCGCACGGGCGGCAGGCGCTGTTCACCCGCTACTCCGATGCCGAACTCGCCACTGTCGTCGACTTCCTGACCAGGGCGAACCTGCTCCAGGAGGGAGCGGCCGACCGAATATCCACTGGACATCGGCCCTAACCATGCCTATGGTCATGCCCATGTGTCTGTACTTCCTGTGATTCTCACGACCGCGACGGCGTCGAGCGATGCTCCGCCGTGCGGCCCGCCATCGATCCGATGACGAGAATCCGGAGGTGGTTTCGCTATGCGTGCCCCATCACACCTTTCCCTCTTCGATGTCACCAAGCGTTACGACACCCGTGTCGTGCTCGACCAGGTCAGCCTCAGCGTCGCTCCCGGCGAGCGGATCGGCGTGATCGGCGACAACGGCTCGGGCAAGTCCACCCTGCTCAGGCTCATCGCGGGCGTCGAGCGCCCGGACAACGGTGAGCTCACCGTCGTCGCGCCGGGCGGCATCGGCCATCTCGGCCAGAGCCTGGGACTCCCGCTCACGGCGACCGTGGCCGATGTGATCGACGACGCCCTGTCCGACCTGCGCGAGCTGGAGTCCCGGATGCGTACGGCCGAGGCGACGCTCGCCGACAGCGGTGAGGCCGGGCTGGCCGCCTATGCCGATCTGGTCACCGCGTTCGAGGCCAGGGGCGGCTACGAGGCCGACGCCAGGGTGGACGTCGCCCTGCACGGTCTCGGCCTTCCGGCTCTGGACAGGCGGCGACGGCTGGGCGCCCTGTCGGGCGGTGAGCGCTCACGGCTGGCCCTGGCCGCGACCCTGGCGTCCGCACCCGAACTGCTGCTGCTCGACGAACCCACCAACGACCTCGACGACGAGGCCGTCGGCTGGCTCGAAGAGCACCTGCGGGCACACCGGGGCACGGTCGTGGCCGTCACGCACGACCGTGTGTTCCTCGAACGCATCACCTCGACCGTCCTCGAGGTGGAGCGGGGCGCGGTCAGCCGCTACGGCAACGGCTACGGCGGCTATCTCACCGCCAAGGCGGCGGCCCGCCAGCGCTGGGCCGTGGCGCACGCGGAGTGGAAGGCCGAGGTGAAACGGCACACCGGCCTGGCCGAGTCGAACATCACCAGGCTCGGCGCCATCCCGCGCAAGGCCCCCGCGGCCTTCAGCGGCGCGGGCGCCTTCCGGGCCAGGTCGCGGGCGCACGGGGCGATGAGCAGGATCCGCAACGCCAAGGAGCGGCTGCAGACGCTGACGGCCAACCCGGTGCCGCCTCCGCCGCGCCCGCTGAGCTTCACCGCCGACCTGGAGCAGGCCACACCGGGACTCGGCGGCGTGCTGGCCGAGCTGGCCGGGGTCAGGGTTGGCAGGCGGCTGCACATCGAGGGGTTGCGCATCGCACCCGGCGAACGCGTGCTCGTCACCGGTCCGAACGGCGCGGGCAAGACCACGCTCATGCGTGTCCTGGCCGGTGAACTCGCCCCCGACGCCGGTGCGGTGCGGGTGGCGGGCAGGGCCGGGCTCCTGCGCCAGGAGGAGGCCGTCCTCGCCCCCCGGCGCTCGGTGCTGCGCGCCTACGCCGAGGGGCGGCCGGGCGACCTGGACGAGCATGCCGACGCGTTGCTGGCGACCGGGCTGTTCGGCCCGGCCGACCTGGCGCTCAGGGTCGGCGAGCTGTCGGTCGGCCAGCGCCGCAGGATCGAACTGGCCCGCCTGGTCGCGAGCCCGTATGACCTGCTCCTGCTGGACGAGCCGACCAACCACCTGTCTCCGGCCCTCGTGGAGGACCTGCAGCAGGCCCTGGCCCACTACACCGGAGCCCTGGTCGTGGTCACCCACGACCGCCGCCTGCGGGCCTCGTTCGAGGGCCGCAGGCTCGACCTGGAAGCAGGCCGCCTGGAGGAGCGGCAGGCGGCCTGAACGACGACGGGCGTCAGGATGCCGTGAAGCGGTCGGCCGCCCGGTCGATGGAGGTGGAGATGCGGTCGGCGAGCAGGCCGACCGCGCCGACCGCACGGGTCATCGGGTCGTCCTGGCCGCCGCCGAGCGCCAGGCCGCGCACGTAGGCGGCCTTGACCGCCGCCCAGCGCGCCGCCTGCTCCTCGGTCAGCCGGCCGCGGAGCTCGGCGAGCTTGAGCAGGTTCGCCTCGGCGCCGGTGGTGAGCGTCTGCGCCTCGCCCGCGTAGTGGTCGTCGATCACCGCTTCGAGTTCGGCGTCGTTCATCACCGGCACGATGCGCTCGGCCAGCTTGTTCATATTGCGGTAGGACCCCTGCAGCCGGAACGGCGGCTCGGTGCGCGACTCGTCGCTGCGGGCGGCCGATGCGATGTAGGCCCGGTTGTTGGCCAGCACGACCTCCTGCACCCGGACCAGCTTGCGCAACACCGAGAGGACCTGCTCCAGCTCGACCTTGGAGTAGGCGTGCGCGAGCTGGTCCTGCCGTACGCCTTCGTCGCCTCTGGCCAGTTTGACCAGCAGCTCGACATCGCCCCTGGCCCGGGTGGACAGCGGGGCGAGCACGGCGTTGGAGGTGAGGGCGTTGTCCAGATAGCTGAGTGCGAACAGCTCGTCCCGGCCCGACAGCACGTCGCCCAGGTTCCACACGTCGGCCCGGTTGGCCAGCATGTCGGGAATACGGAAGAGCTGACCGGACTCCGTGTACGGGTTGCCCGACATGCACACGGCGAAGCGCTTGCCCCGCAGGTCGTATGTCCGGGTACGGCCGTTCCACACGCCTTCGATGCGGCGCTGGGCGTCGCACAGCGAGATGAACTTCTGCAGCAGTTCGGGCGAGGTGTGCTGGATGTCGTCGAGATAGAGCAGGGTGTTGTTGCCCGACTCCAGGGCGAACGAGATCTTCTCCACCTCCTGCCTGGCCGTGGCGTCCGGCGCGTCGGCCGGGTCGAGCGAGGTCACGCCGTGCCCGAGCGCGGGCCCGTTCACCTTGACGAACAGCAGGCCGAGGCGGCTGGCGACATACTCCATCAGCGTCGTCTTGCCGTACCCGGGCGGTGAGATGAGCAGGAGCAGGCCCATCTGGTCGGTGCGTTTGCCTGCTCCGGCCGCGCCGAGCTGTTTGGCCAGGTTGTCGCCGATCAGCGGTAGGTACACCTCGTCCAGCAGGCGGTTGCGGACGAAGGCGCTCATGACCTTGGGCTGGTACTCGCCGAGTCTGAGCCGCTCGCGTTCGGCCTCGACCAGCTCGGCTCTGCGCTTCTGGTAGGCCCGGAAGGCGGGCACCTGCCGCACTCTGAACGTCCTGGTCCTGGCCAGCGTCTCGTCCAGGCGGAGGACGAGCTGCCTGTCCTTGATCCTCGGGTGCGAGCCGAGCAGGCCGGAGACGGTCTCGGTGAGGGTGGCGCTGCTGTCGTGCCTGGGCAGGTCGCACAGCAGGACGGCGACCGCCTCGGCCAGCTCGGGATGGCCGGGCTCGAACGCGCCGAGCCAGGCTTCGGCGAGCTGCCGCCTGGCGGGCAGGTCGAGCAGGCGCAGATCGTCGTCGAACTCGCGCACCCTGGCCGGGCCGAGCTGCCTGCGGAACCGGTCGATGAGCTCTCTGGCCGCCTTGCTGGTGACGAATCCGGCGGAGGAGGAGCTCAGCTCCTCGGCGAGGTACTCCCCGCCGAGACCGCCTGGCGAGCCGATCGCCGCCTCCAGCTCGTTGCACAGGAGCCCCCAGGCGGGCGTCGCCCCGAAAGCCGATCTGACCCGTGCGAGCGCAGAAGCCCGTGTGGAGAATGTTTTACGTGAAACGTCGTCCAGCTCATGGGCCCAGTACAGCTGCGCCGCGGCCCGATCGGCCGGGGGATAGCGCAGCAGCCCCGCTCCGGCCGCGAGTCTGACCAGCGCGTCCAGAATGGCCGCGGCGTCGTGGTCGTGCACCCCGCGCTCGTACCCCTCGTCGTAGCGCTCCTCGGCGGCCTTGCGCACGGCGGTGAGCAGATCGCTCTCGACGCCCGCCTCCAGCAGCGTCGCCGCCAGGTGCTCGGCCCGGTAGACCTCGGCGCTCTCCGAGACGATGAGCTGGTCCCAGAAGGGACGGGTGTCGGCGAAGGCGGCGGGCGCGGGCGAGCGGTAGTCGGTGCCGGTGATGGCGAACGTCATCTCGCCGCCGGACGGCACCAGGGTGAGGTCGATGGGCTGGGTGTTGACGGCGAAGGCATGCCGCCCCAGGCGCAGCGTCTCGCCGTCGGCCGAGAACAGGTCGAGCCGGTCGCGCAGCGAGCGTCCCGCCTCCTGCTGGGCGGCCTTGATCCGGCCGGCCAGCTCTTCGGCGCGCACCGCGTCCCCGAGCGAGCGCATCTCCTCGGCCACCGAACGCAGCTTGGCCACCATGGGATCGGCGGCGAAGTAGGTGTTGACGTCGTCGAGCGAGCCGAGTGTGCCCACCCGCCTGGTCACACTGGTCAGGATGCGCTCGGCGGAGGCGGCCAGCCGGTCGGTCCGCCTGGCCCGTTCGTCGAGCAGCGCCTGCTTGCGGGCGGAGAAGGCCTCGTAGACGTCCTCGCGCTGGGCGGTGAGCTTGGCCAGGAAGTCGTCGAACTCCCCGAACCGCGACTCCAGATTCTCCAGCTGCAGCATCAGCCTGCCGAGCTGCTCGTCGCAGCGCTCGGGCGTGTCGGCCATCGCCAGCGCCCCGGTGATCGCCTGGGCGAGCAGCGCGAACTCCGCGGCGAAGGCGGCCCTGCCCTCGGTGGCGAGCAGCTCGCGCCTGCGACCCTCCAGTACGGCCCTGGCCCGGTTGAGCCCGCCGAGCACCTCGCCGATGCGCTCCAGGATCGCCGTACGCACGGTGGCGTCGCCGATGTCGAGCGAGCCGACGACCTCGGTGACGACTTCAAGGCCCTCCGACTGGGCGCCGATGCGTTCCTGCAGCGGCCCGGCCTGCGCCGCCGTGGCCAGGGCGGCGGCCTCGGCGGCCAGCTGCCCGACCTCGGCCTGGTACCCGGCGAACGCCTCGGCGCCTTCGAGGAAGGTCACCGCACGGCGACCCACCGAGCTCGTCTCCTCGGCGAGTTCGGCGCCGAGCGCGTCGAGGGCCGCGGTGTCGAGGTAGCGCGTCTCGCGCAACGTCACCAGGCGGCCCTGGGCCCTGCGCATGGCGGCCAGGCGTGCCACCCAGGCGTCGGCGCTGGTGAGCGTCTCGCCCCTGGCCTGCCTGATCAGCGCGGTGGTCTCCTCCTGGGCGCCGCGCAGGGCATCGGCGGCCTGGCGGGTGAGGCTCTCCACCTTCTCGTACTCGTCGAGCACCTGCTCGGCGGTGGTGCGCACGGCGGCGAGCGGCTCGTGCAGGCCCTGCTCGGCGAGCCAGTGGTAGTGGTCGAACGCCCTGGCGCACGCGGCGATCAGCGCCTCGAACATGGCCGCCGACGCGGTCATCTCCTCGCCCATCCTGGCCACGGACAGGCAGTCGGAGACACCTCTGACCAGCTCGGCATTGCCGATCCTGGCCAGCGGCCCGGTGCCGACCGGCTGGGCGGCGGCGAAGGTGTCGGAGGTGTAGGGCGTCTGCCAGACCTGCATCGGGTGCACGCGCGTCGGCTCGTCGGAGGTGGCGCGGAAGACCACCAGCGTCCCGTCGTCGAACAGCGAGAACCCGTGGCAGGGGATCGGCGTGGCGACCTGCTTCCTGATGACGTTGTACGGCAGCAGCAGCGAACGGCCCTCGCCCTTGGCATGGAAGACGTACAGCACGTCCTCGCCGTTGGGCGAGCGCACGACCCGCTCGAACTCCAGGTCGGTCACATCGGTGTCGAACGTCCTGGCCAGCCCCGTCGACAGGTAGAACCCGCCGGGGAAGATCAACCCTTGGTCCTCGGGCAGCCGCTGACAGGCGAGGGCGATGCCGTCGAGCCTGGTCACCGCCTTGGTCCTGGTGTTGAACACCAGGTGCCGCCACTCGCTCTCCTTGTACGGCCTGACCCTGAGCAGGATCAGCGGCCCGACCCTGGCGTGTTCGACGTCGGCGTCGGCCAGGCTCTGCAGCGGCTCGCTGACCGGCTCGCGGTAGATGCCTTCGCCTGACTCCGTGTTGTTCTCGATCTTGATGGTGAGGTCGCCGCCGACGGTCTCGACGAACACCTCGCCCTCGATCGAGATGTGCGGGTGCCGGCCGAGCACGTGGTCGTCACGGGTGGCCGGGATCCACTCGAAGTCGTGCGACGGTGGGAAGACGTGATCGCGTTCCCCCCGGCTGTCCTGATATTTCGTGACACCGTCTTTGGTGATCGTCCAGCGCAGGACGCGGGTGTCGTTCGGGCCGGTCTGGAAGACCGCGAGCAGCTTGCCGTCCAGGCGACGAAGCTGCAGCAGCCTCGTCTCCTTGTAGTACCTGTAGAGCTCGGCGAAGTCCTTGACGAACGCGGGATCGCGCAGCGCCTCCATCGACCGCGCCTCGTCGAACCTGAAGGTGTCGCCGTCCCTGGTGAAGGTGTGCGCGGCGAACACGTCGCCGACCGTCGTCTCGGGCTTGAGCCCGATGAAGACGTTGTAGCCGAACACCATCGTCTCGCCGACGGAGACGATGTCGCGCGGCACACAGTTGTTCTCGGTACGGATGCGCTCCGAGCCGATCAGCCGCAGCTCCGCGCCGCCGAACTCGCGCAGCCGATCGGCGTTGACCGCCTCGGCCCTGGCCGCGAGCGCGGCGGCCTGCGTGGCCAGGCGGGCGCGCAACACCTCATAGGTGCCCGCCTCCAGCCCGGCCGTGCTCGCCGTACCCGTGTGGGGTTCGTCCGGGGACACGTCAGCCCTTCGCCGCCGTCAGGGCCGCCACGGGGGAGTCGGCGACGCCGAGCCTGCGAGCGGTCTCCAGCAGTTCGCCGAGCTTGCCGCTCTGCGGGCCGCCGTCCTGGATGAGCCTGACCAGCAGCGCCGACAGCGTGAGGTTCTTGACGTCCTCGCTGCTGATCCCGCCCAGCAACAGGCCCAGGTCCTGCGGCAGGCTCGCACTGCCGTTGAGGTACGGCTCGGCCAGCGTCCTGGTGACCTCCGAGTGCTGGACGAAGCCGTCGACGGCCTTTCCGGCGCTGATCGAGCCGACGACCCTGTCGAAGAACATGGTGTCGCCGCCGACGATGTCGATGTTCGCCTTGGCCAGGCCCGCGGCCAGGACGCCTGCCTGCGACTCGGCGATCTTGCGCTGGACGTCGATCTGCTTGAGCCTGACCTCCTTGTCGGCCTCGAGGCGCAGGCGGTACTCCTCGTGCGCGCGGGTGGCGTCGTCGAGCGCGGCCATCGCCGCGGCCTTCTCGGTCAGACCCTCGGCCTCGGCCTTCAGCTTCTCGCCCACGGCCGCCGCCGCGGCCAGCGCCTTGGCCTGCTCGCCCTCGGCCTCCGCCTTGAGCCGGTCGCCGACGACGACCGCCTTGGCCCGCTCGCCCTCCGCCTCGGCCTTGAGCCGGTCGGCCACCACCATGGCCTTCTCGCGCTCCACCACTGCCTCGGCGCGGCCGACCTTCTCGATCGCCTCCGCGTCGCGCTCCTTGACCTGCACCTCGGCCAGGCCCCTGGCCGCCGCCTCGGCCTGGATGCCCTCGGCGAGCCTGATCTTCGCGCGGGTGTCGAGCTCGGCGGTCTGCTGCCTGGCCTCGGCCAGCGTCAGCTCCTCACGGGCCTTGTGCTTGGCCGTCGCCTCCGCGGTCTCGGCCGCCTTGATGTCCTTGACCAGGGCCTCCTGCGCCTCGGCCTCGGCCTGGATGATCGTGGTCTGGCGAAGCCGCTCCGCCTCCTCGACCGCGCGCAGGCGCTTGATGTTCTCCTCCTGCTCGGCGACCGTCTTCTCGACCGCGATCCGCTCCCTGATCACCTCGGCGATCGAGCGCTTCTCGCTCTCCAGCTCCTTGTCCTTGGAGATGCGTGACAGCTCGGTCTCGCGCTCGCGTGCGATGACCTCCAGCATGCGGTCCTTCTCGATGCGCTCGGTCTCGATGGCGATGACCCGCTCGCGGTTCTTCTCCGCGACCGCGACCTCGCGGGCCTTGTTCTCCGTCTGGACGCCGAGCTGCTCGTCGGTCTTGAGGGCCGCGGCCTGGGCCTTGAGCCGCTCCTCGGCCATGACCCTGGAGATCTCGGCCTCCTCGCGGGCGCGCATGGTCTCGATCTCGCGCTTCTGCTTGATCTCGGCATCGGCCTGGCGGCGTTCGAGTTCGAGGATGGCCTCGCGGGCGTCGACGTTCTGGCGGGTGATCTCCTTCTCCTCGTGCCTGCGGTACTCGTTGGTCTTGACGTTCTCGCCCGCGGTGAGTTCGGTGATCTTGCGGATGCCCTGGGCGTCGAGGATGTTGGCCGGGTCGAGCTTGGTCATCGGCGTCTGCTCGAGGTAGTCGATGGCCGCGTCCTCCAGGCTGTAGCCGTTGAGGTCGGTGCCGATCACCCGCACGATCTGGTCGCGGAACTCGTCGCGCTTGGTGTAGAGGTCGACGAAGTCGAGCTGCTTGCCCACGGTCTTGAGCGCCTCGGAGAACTTCGCCGCGAACAGCGCCTGCAGCGTGCCCTCGTCGCTGGCCCGCTCGGTGCCGATGGCCTGGGCGACCTTGATGACGTCCTCGACGGTCTTGTTCACCCTGACGAAGAACGTGATGCGGATGTCGGCCCTGATGTTGTCACGGCAGATCAGGCCCTCGCCGCCGGTCCTGGCGATCTCAATGGTCTTGACCGAGATGTCCATCGTCTCGGCCTTGTGCACGACGGGAAGCACGATGGCGCCGGTGAAGGTGACGTCCACTTTGTTGACCTTCGACACGATCAGCGCCTTGCCCTGCTCCACCTTGCGGAACAGCCGGCTGATCACGACGAGCAACGCGATCACGACCAGCGCGACGACGGCCAGCAGAATGCCGAACCCAGTGGAGATGACGTCCATCACAAATCCCTTTCGTACGGCATGACCCAGAAGAACTCGCCGTCGCGGTCGTATTGGAAGATCAGGGCGCTGTCGCCGCGTACGAGGGTGTCCGACCCTGTCGTACGCACCTGGACGAGCGCGGAGGAGCCGTCCGCCGCCGTCACCTCGGCCTGGCCGAAGTCGGAGGTGGCCCGGCCGGTCCTGACGACGCAGCGCAGTCCGACGAACTCGGCACGGGTGGGCGCGGCGGCACTCGGGAACAGGCGGCGCATCGGCGAGACCAGCATCCTGGCTCCCGCCCAGCCGCCCACCAGCGCGAGCACCAGCACGCCGATCAGCAGCGGCGTCCCGTCGACGAGCGCGCCACCCGCCAGGCTGATGAACCAGGCCAGCGCGACGACCAACGAGATCGTGACCGCGGCGGGCACTCCCGCCAGGCCGAGCCACGGGAGGTCGTCCTCCAGGTCGGTCAGGCCGAGCAGGGCCAGCGTCCAGTACGCGACGACGACGAGGAGGAGGAAGGTGAAGACCACGGTAGGGAAGGCGAGGACGGCTTGGAGGAACTCGCTCATACGCGCTCGTCGGGGAGCGGGGTGGCGGGATACGGCCATGCAGAGGTGACCGTTATTGCGGGATAAATCATCACGTATATGGTCTTAGACGGACATTGCAGTTTGGTTGCGGGTTGCTTGATCGTTTCGCGGATGGGCTGTGGGGTGGGGGTTTGCGGGGGTAGGATTGTTTTTGCGGGGGTGAGGATTGGGCGGGCGGGGTGATCGTTTCGGGCCTCTGGGGGGTGGGGCGCGGGGCGGCGCTTGGGGTCGTCTCGACTGGCGCGTATCCAGAGCGTGGGGTGCGGAGGGCGGGTGGCGGCGACGGCTGGGGCGACAGGAGTG
The DNA here is from genome assembly GCF_056106265.1 of Nonomuraea sp. IBHARD001. Taxonomy (NCBI): domain Bacteria; kingdom Bacillati; phylum Actinomycetota; class Actinomycetes; order Streptosporangiales; family Streptosporangiaceae; genus Nonomuraea; species Nonomuraea sp. IBHARD001. The sequence goes on along the minus strand of NZ_JBWBBW010000002.1, from coordinate 8,898,124 downwards.
GCCACAGCTGGGCGGCTGCCCCACTGGGTGGCTCGGGCGGTCGGGAGGGGCGGGCAGCGATGATGCCTGGAGAACGTCGGCGTGAGGGCGCCGGAAAGCGGCAGGTGGGACGTGGTGTCCTCACCCGCCGCCCTGTTTGCGGCCGGGGCGGTGGAGGCGGGCCGGTCGGATGCCGCCATTCTGACCAGCGCACACTGCTCTGACCGGCGCACACTGCTCGCAGGTCAGTGGCTGACCGGCGCGCACTGCTCGCGTGTCAGTTGCTGGCCGACGGCAGTGCTCGCGTGTCAGTTGCTGGCCGACGGCAGTGCTCGTCGGGCCGCGCGTGTGCCTTGCGGGGCAGTCGTCGGCCGACGTGCACGGCTCGTCGGCCAGCGGGACTGCTTGTCGGTAAGCGGGCGCTGCTCGTCCGCCAGTGTGTACGGCGTGCTGGTCAGTCGCCGAGTAGGCCGAGTTGTTCGAGGAGGTCGGCCTCGTCCCAGTACTGGCGGAAGTCGGTGATCTGGCCGTCTGACAGTTTGGCGAACAGGGCTCCGCGTAGGTCGAGTGGACGACCGGTTGCGGGGAGGAAGGCGTCCTCCTCCAGGGCGATCGGGCCGGTGTGCCTGGCCGTCAGGCGCCATTCGGCCACGATGGTGCCGTCGGGCAGTTCGATCGGGTCTGCCTCGATCGTGACCTCCGACAGGCCGGTGGCGCGGCCCTCGGCCTCGGTGAGGAGGTCGTCGCGTGAGGTGATCTCCTGGCCCGCCGTCCAGCCGGTCACGTCGGAGGCGTACAGCGCCTCGATGGCCGCGACGTCGCCGGTCGCGGTCGCCTTGAGGGCGTCGAGCACGATCTGTCCAGCCTGTACAGCAGTCATGTCTGGTCCATCCCCGGTGTCGTACTCAGCCGCCGATGAGGCGGGCCTTCATGGCGGCGAACTCACTGTCGGTCAGCGCACCCGACGCATGCAGATTGGCCAGCCGCTCCAATTCGGCCAACGGATCCCCGGAGCCTTGCCGCTGAGCCTGCTGAGCCTGCTGAGCTTGTTGCGTCTGCTGGGCCTGCTGGGCTTGGAGTTGTGCGGCGGCCAGGGCTTGGGCCTGTTGTGCCTGTTGCTGGTCCTGGGTCGCCTGGTAGGCGGCCTCGGCCTGCTCGTTGTAGCCCTGCTGCCTGGCGTTGCTCTTGCCCGCCTGGTAGGCGATGGTGGCGGTCGCGGCGCCGGTGGCCAGGCGCATGAGGGGACGGCGGGGCCGGAAGAAGATACCCATGCTGGTTGCTCCTCGCTGGTCGGGGCGCCCCCGCACGGGGGCGCCTCTCACCTTCGTGTGGCCAAGCGATACGTACTACGCCTGCGGCTGCCCCTGCCCCTGCCCCTGCCCCTGGGCCTGCGCCTGGGCGTGGGACTGCTGGCCGCGGGCGGCCGAGACGGCGGCGCGCAGGTGGGCCTCCTCCTCGTTGCCGAGCGAGGTCTTGATGATCTCGCCGCCGTACGGTGCGATCTGCGGGATGACCTTGTCCGGCGTGCTGCCCGCCACCAGCAGGAACAGTGCGGCGCCGCCGATGGGCAGCTTCTCGCCGAGCTCCTTCATGAAGTCGTCGTCGACGCCGACATCGGTCATCGCGCCGCCCGCCGCGCCACCGGCCGCGCCGATGGCCATACCGAGCAGCGGCATGAAGAACAGCAGGCCGATGAGCCCGCCCCAGAGCGCGCCCCCGGCGGCGCCGACGCCGATCGTACTGTTGACCTGGTGCAGCTTGATCTTGCCGTCCTCCTTGCGCTCGGCGACGGCCGCGTCCTCCAGCGTGATCAGGTTCTGCTTCTGCAGCTCGAACAGCCGGTCGCGAACAGTGGTTGCGGTGGCGACGTCCGGATAGGCGATGGCGACCAGGTTGCTCATGATTCCCCCGAATAATGAAGATGACGAACGGTAGTGACACTACTGCGGAATGTGACGGAAGTGGTGGACGCCTACCCCTCCTCCTCGGTGATCAGCATGCGAGGCCCGCTGGTGACCAGCAGCCACGCGGGCAGGATCGCGACACAGAGAATCGGTATGAGCTCGGCCTGCTGCACCATGACGATCCCGGTGAACAGGCTGACCCACCCCTGCCTGGTGACGACGAGCACGAACCCCATCACACTCGCCGCGATGGCCAGCGACAGCGGGACCGAGTCGACGACCGTACTGGCCAGCAGCCCCAGCGCCACCCCCGTGAACACCACGGGGAAGATACGCCCGCCCCTGAACCCCGACGTCGCCGCGACCACCAGCGCCGCCAGCTTCACCACGATGATCAGCACCAGCTGCAGCGCGGTGAACGACGACGTGGGGTCGACCAGCTCCCGCGCCTGGTCGACCCCCTTGAACAGTGAGATCGGCCCGCCGAGCACCCCCAGCAGCCCGAGTACGAGCCCACCGGCCGTCGCCATCAACAGCGGATGACGAATACGCCGGAAAAGCCGATGCACATGGGGAAAGGCATGAACCGCGATCATCCCCAGCAGTACGGCCAGCACGGCGAGCACACAGGCGCTCAGCAGGTCCCCGACATGGAATCCCGGATAGTCCGGAACGCTCAGCGTCAGCGACTCGTTCGTCAGCGTCAGCATCGTGATCGACCCGACGGCCGCGGCGACCAGCGGGGCGAACAGCCGATCCCACAACGGCGGCTGATCCTGCCCACCACCCAGCGACTCCGACAACATCAGCGCCGCGGCCACCGGAGTACCGAACAGCGCCCCGATCGTGCCCGCCGCCGCCAGTCCGAGCCACAGCGGCGCCTTGGTCATCGGCATGACCCTGCTACCGATCGCGAACGCCAGCGCGATGTTGATCGCCATGATCGGGTTCTCGGGTCCCAGGCTCACCCCACCGGCCAGCGTGAGCAACGTCGCCACCACCAGCCCCGGCAGTACGCCGAGCGGCATCGGCGGCGCGACCAGGTCCTCGGTGGCCGGATCCGGCCCTCCACGCCCCGGCGCCTTCCACAACACCAGTCCCGTACCGAACCCGACAGCCGTCAGCACGACGACGATCCACCATCCGGAGGTCCCACTCACCCCCGCCCACCCCGGCAGCACGTCCCACAAGAAGTCCTCAAGCCACCCCGCCGTCACACTCAACGCGATCAGCACCAAGGCCGACCCGGCCCCCACGAGGGCAGCCGGAACAACCAATGCGATCAACGTCCTGGCCGAAAGCGAGGCAGCGACCGGAGGCGTCGGAGGCGTCGGGGACGTCGAGTCGGCAGTCACAAGCACGCTCCGTCCATAGGAACAAGCGACAACGCCCCGACATGCACAGGGGCGGGTTGCACCGAGGTGGCGATGTAGGTACGGCTACCGGTGCCGGTGGTGCCGGTGGTGCCGGTGGTGCCGGTGGCGGCTATGTTGGCCCAGGCCCAGGCCCACGCGCAGGCGCAGGCCAGGGGGGCCGGGGCTGGTATGCGTGCCGGGGAACGGAGGCGGCGTCTCGCGCTCGCCTCGGTCGTGCATCCCTGGATCGCACGCGCCTCGACTGCGCATCGCCGGTCTGCGCATCTCTAGAACGTCGCAATCGTGTCGCCGCCACCACTACACGCGAAGGCGAGCACGGCAGCAGAAGCGGAAGTCAGAGCACCCTCACGGGCTTGGCCCACCAGCCCATCAGCCGTGCCCGCCAAACCGGACAAGACGAACACTCCGACAGGAGGGCGCGAGACGAACACCACCCCCGCTGCCTCCAGCACCACGCCCGCTACTTCCAGCGAGTCGAACGCCCCACCCCCACCGAACCCCCCAACCAGCCCAAGCCCATCTAGCCCAAGCCCATCCAGTCCACGCCCATCTAGCCCACGCCCATCTAGCCCAAGCCCATCTAGCCCAAGCCCATCTAGCCCAAGCCCATCTAGCCCAAGCCCATCTAGCCCAAGCCCATCTAGCCCAAGCCCATCCAGTCCAGCCCCAAGCCCCTCCAGCCCAACCTCACCAGCACCACCAACCCCACCAAGCCTGCCAACCCCGCCAAGCCTGCCAACCCCGCCAAGCTTTCCGACATCAGCAACCCCACCAACCCCACCACCCCAGGCAAGTACCCCAAGGAAGTCGACATCAGGCCGGTAGTCGAGCGGATGTTCCCCCATGGATGACCAACTACCCGGCCACCCGGCAACGCATCGGACCTATCCCAAGCTTTGCCCACACAAGGCCCAGCCTTCAGCCTCAAGCCGAGAGCGACGACTCCCACTCATGGCAGGGGCGTACGGCGTGGTGGTGGAAGATCACGCCGACCATCTTCTGGGTGGCGTCGTTGTGGACGCCCTGTCCGGTGGGGCCGCAGATGCATTCGTGCGACTCTTCGTGGCCGATGACGTCGTCCAGGGGACGGACGTGGACGATCTTCTGCATGGGGTCACCTCTTCGCCAGGCTGCTTGGTGTGTAGTTTATGCATACTTTGCACCTTTTCGGGCTTAAAGGCTGATTCTCTTTCGCGGACCGGCACCGTACCGACGGGCCCGCGACCTTAGATTGGTGAACCCGGCTCAGCCCAGAGCAACACACCCCGAGAAGGAGCCCAGCCGTCCATGGGTGGCAACCACACGCATGGCCCTGTCGCGCCCGCGTCCAAGGGTGCGGTGCGGGCCACCGTGGCCGTGATCGTCCCGCTGGCGCTGCTCACGCTGGCCGCACTCGTCCTGCTGTGGCCGTCCGGACAGCCCGAGGGCGCCACGCCGCCGCCGGGCCTGGAGCGGATCTCGGGCAGCATCACGGGCATCACCCTGCAGCCCTGCCCGGCCGAACCTCCGGTCGAGCCACCGACCGAACCCCCAACCGAACCCCCAACCGAACCCTCGGCCGACGGCACGGTCGCGCCCCCGAAGGCGCCCGACCCGGCGACCTGCGGCACGGCCACGGTCAGGCTGACCAGCGGTGCCAACGAGGGCCAGACGATCACCACCGACCTGCCCAGCGGGCCGGGCGCCCAGCGGTTCGCGGTCGATGACGACGTCATCCTGCTCTACTCCCCGGAGGAGACGCTCGACGTCTCGCCGTACCGGCTGTCCGACCATGACCGGTCGGCGCCGCTGGTGTGGCTGGGGGTGGCGTTCGCGCTGGCGGTGGTGGCGTTCGGGCGGTGGCGGGGGCTGAGCGCGCTGGCGGGGCTGGCGATCACGTTCGTGCTGCTGTTGATGTTCGTGATCCCGGCGATCCTGGGGGGTGAGCCGCCGCTGCTGGTCGCGGTGGTGGGGGCGGCGGCGATCATGCTGACCGTGCTGTACCTGACGCACGGGTTCTCGCTGACCACGTCCATGGCCGTCGTGGGCACACTGCTGGCGCTGGCGCTGACGGGTGGACTGTCGTACCTGGCGATCGGCATGGCCGAACTCACCGGGATCACCGACGAGGCGGCCTTCTACCTCGACGTCGGGTACCAGATCAACACCCAGGGCCTGCTGCTGGCCAGCATCATCATCGGCGCGCTCGGTGTGCTCGACGACGTCACCGTCACCCAGGCCGCCACCGTGTCCGAACTCGCCCACGCCAATCCCTCCTACGGCCCGCGCGCCCTCTACCGCGCGGCGGCCAGGGTCGGCAGGGCGCACATCGCCTCGGTGATCAACACGATCGTGCTGGCGTACGCGGGCGCCTCGCTGCCGCTGCTCCTGCTGATCAGCGTGGGCGACCAGCCGATCGGCGACGTCCTCACCAACCCGGTCATCGCCACCGAGATCGTCAGAAGCGTCGTGGGCACACTCGGCCTCATCGCGGCCGTGCCGATCACGACCGCACTCGCCGCCCTGGTCAGCACCCGCACCCGCACCCAGCCCGACCACGACCACGACGCCGACGTACCCGTGTCGGCGGCCAGACACAGGCGTCCGCTGTGACGCGCTGCCATTGCTTTTGGCGGCCCAGGGCCTGACTGCGTAGAGTTCCGGGGCTCGCCGACTTCGAGGGGGACACGTGGACCAGGACCGACCGACCGGGATCGACCCGGCGAGCCTTCAGGTGTGCCTGGACGTGCTGTCCCAGGTCGAGGCCCTGCATCCGGAACATCCCGACGCGGTCAGGGTCAGGATCGCCACCGCCGCGATCTTCAAGAGCGCCAAGACGCAGCGCCGCAAGGAGAAGCGTGCCGCCGTGACGGCCGCGGACCGCGCGGTGATGGCGGCCACCGCGACCGCGGCCCCAGGCAGGCTCGACGACGAGACCGAGGGCTTCGGCCTGACGACCGCCGCCTCGGGCACGGTCGGCAGCTACCAGCGGGCCCGCTCCTGCTACACGTGCAAGACGCGCTACCACGACGTGGACGCCTTCTACCACCAGCTCTGCCCGGCCTGCGCCCAGCGCAACAGGGGCCGCAGGGACGCCAGCGTCGACCTGAGCGGTCGCAGGGCCCTGCTCACCGGCGGGCGCGCGAAGATCGGCATGTACATCGCCCTCCGCCTGCTCCGCGACGGCGCGCACACCACGATCACCACGCGCTTCCCCAGCGACGCCGTACGCCGTTTCAGCGCCATGCCCGACAGCGACCAGTGGCTGCACCGCCTGCGCGTGGTCGGCATCGACCTGCGCGACCCGGCCCAGGTGCTCGCACTCGCCGACTCCGTCAGCGCCGCCGGCCCGCTGGACATCCTCATCAACAACGCCGCCCAGACCGTGAAGCGTACGGCGGGCTCCTACCACCACCTGGTGGCCGCCGAGTCCGAGCCGCTGCCCGAAGGCCCGCTGCCCGAAGTGATCACGTTCGGCGGCGTACGGCAGGCGGCCCTGGCCGCGACCGGTAGGAGCGAGCCGACCGGCGCCGAGACGTCGGGCGTCGGGCTGCTCGAAGAGGTCAGGCCGACGTTCGCACCGACCCCGGACGCGCTGGCCGCACTCGCGCTGACCGGCGGTTCGGCCTCGCCCGAACGGATCGCCACCGGCACCGCCATCGACGCCGGAGGCCTGGTCCCGGACCTGGTCTCGGTCAACAGCTGGACCCAGCACGTGCAGGAGGTCGACCCGCTGGAGCTGCTCGAGGTCCAGCTCTGCAATGTGACGGCCCCGTTCGTCCTGGTCAGCAGGCTACGCCCGGCGATGGCCGCCTCGCGTGCGCGACGCAAGTACATCGTGAACGTCTCGGCCATGGAGGGCCAGTTCAGCCGTGCCTACAAGGGACCGGGCCACCCGCACACGAACATGGCCAAGGCCGCGCTCAACATGCTGACCAGGACCAGCGCGGAGGAGATGCTGAGCGACGGCATCCTCATGACCGCGGTCGACACCGGCTGGATCACCGACGAACGCCCGCACCCGACCAGGATGCGCCTGGCCGACGAGGGCTTCAGGGCTCCGCTCGACCTGGTGGACGGCGCCGCACGCGTCTACGACCCGATCGTGCGGGGCGAGCAGGGCGAAGACCTCTACGGCTGCTTCCTGAAGGACTTCGAGCCGGCCTCCTGGTGAGGGGAGGCCCGGCGTCAGGTCAATTCGAAGCCCGGTCGGCGGGTCACAGGGACAGCACCGGGTGCAGGCGGGACAGCGTCCACATCCGGCCCTTGCGCGCGGCCAGCGTCGTGACCGCGAGCCCGCCCGCCAGGCACAGCGACAGGACGACGACGGCCTGCATGACGGCCGTCTGGTCGCCTCCGCTGATCAGCCTGCGCAGCGCCGATACCACCCACGTCATCGGCAGCCAGTTGGAGATCGACTGGAAGAATCCGGCCGACGTCTCGATGGGATAGGTGCCGCCCGCCGAGGTGAGCTGCAGCATGAGCAACGCCAGCGCGAGCACCTTGCCCACCGGCCCGAAGTAGGCGTTGACCGCCTGCACGATGGCGAGGAAGGCCATCGCGGTGAGCACGAGCAGCGCGATCATGCCCGCCCAGTGCTCGGCCCGCAGCCCGAGCCCCCACTTGAGCACGATCGAGATGGCCGCCACCTGAAGGACCCCGATGGCGGCGGCGGGCAGCCACCCGGCGAGCGCGGCACGCCAACTCGGCGTCGAGCCGGCCAGCACACGCGGGTTCAGCGGGCGCAGCAGCATGTAGGTGAGCATCGAGCCGACCCAGAGGCTCAGCGGCAGGAAGTAGGGCGCGAACCCGGTGCCGTAGTTCGGCACGGGATCGTCGACCTGGGTGTTCACCCTGACCGGCTCGCTCATCATGTCGACGTGCCCGTCGCGCTGCGCGGTGTCGTAGTCGGGGATCTGCTTGGCGCCGTCGCTCAGCGCCGTGGCCAGTTTGCCCGCGCCCTTGTCGAGGTCGCCGAGGCCCCTGTCCAGGCTTTCGGCGCCTTCGTTCAGCCTGCCGATGCCGGTGCCCAGCTTGCGTGCGCCGGTCGCCAGGCTGACCAGACCCCCGTCCAGCCGTACGGCGCCGCTCTGCAGTTGGCCCAGGCCCGAGTTCAGCGTGCCCGCGCCTGCGGACAGCCGGGTGAGGCCGCCGTCGAGTTTGCGCGCGCCGCCGGTCAGTGTGCCGAGCCCGGCGTCGAGCTGTCCGGCGCCGGTCTGCAGCCTGCCGAGCCCGGAGTCGAGCGACGAGGCCCCGGCGACCAGCTTGCCGAGCCCGGAGTCGAGTGTCGTCGCGCCGGTCCGCAGTCTGGCCAGGCCCGCGTCCAGCGTGTGCGCGCCGCCGTCCAGCTTGGCGATGCCCGCGGCGAGTTCGCCGACGCCGGAGACGGCGGCTCCCGTGCCCTGGTGCAGTTTCGCCGCGCCCTGGGCCAGCTTGAGCAGCCCGGCGTCCAGCTCGTCGAGCTTGGTCCGCGCGCCCTCCAGCCGGTCGGCCAGCCCGGGAGCGGCGTCGGCCAGCCTGATCGCCAGCGCTGCCACCTCCTGCGCCTCCCGCTCGAACCTCTTCAGGTCGCCCAGATGCTCTCCCACGAACCTGTCGAGCCACTCGGCCAGCTCGGCCAGCCGCTTGGCCCCGGCGACCGCGGCCTTGAGCAGGTCCGTGAGCACCGGGTCCAGATCGGGATGGGCGTCGAGGTAGGTCTTGAGCTCCTTGTAGGCCTTGTCGGCCTTGATCTTGGCCCTCTCCACCCGGGCGGGCAGGTCTTCGAGGCAGTCGGCGAGGAAGGCCGCCGCCTTCTGGACGAACAGCGCCATCCGCCTGATCTCCGGCGCGTTCTTCCGCAGGAACGGCACCGCCACGTCGATGGCCTCGTCCACCTGGGGCACGACCGTGTGCACCTGCCGGTAGATCTCCGCACTGCCTTCGGCCAGCTGTCTCGCGCCCTCGTCGAGCTGTACCGACCCGGCGGCCAGCCGGTCGACGCCCTGTCCGGCCGAGTCCAGCCCTCCGGCCAGGGTGTGCGCGCCGTTCTTCGCCGTGCCGAGTCCGCTCGCCAGGGTCCCGGCGCCGGTGTGCGCGGTGCGCAGGCCGTCGGTCAGGGTGCCCGCGCCGGTTCTGGCCGTGCCGAGACCCTGGTCGAGGGTGCCCGCGCCCTTCCGCAGCTTGGTCGCGCCGTCGACCAGCGTGCCCGTGCCCTGCTGGGCCGTACCCAGGCCGGCGGCCAGTTTCGCGGCGCCGGTGTGTGCGGTGCCGAGGCCCGAGGTGAGCTGGCCGGCTCCGGCCCTGAGCTTGGTCGTGCCTTCGACGAGGGTGCCTGTGCCCTTCTGCGCGGTGCCGAGCCCGTCGGCGAGCTGGGCGGCGCCGCTCTGCGCCCGTGCGGAGCCGTCGGCGAGTTCGCCAGCGCCGTCGGCGGCCTCGCCGGTCTTCTCGTGCAGTTCGGAGAAGGACAGGAAGATCTTGTCGAGGTACTCGCTGATGGCCGACCGCGCCGCCGTGGCCTGCACCTCGGCGAACACCGCCTTGGCGATGGTCTCGATGAGATAGCTGCGGCCCTGGTCGATGTGCACGTCCAGATAGGCGGGCTCGGGCGGCTCCGGGTCCGACACCGAGGCGATCCTGGCGCTGAAGTCGGCGGGCACGGTCAGCGAGAGGTAGTACTCGCCGTCCTTGACGCCCTGCTCGGCCTGCTCGGGTGTGACGTCGCGCCAGTCGAAGATCCGGCGTTCCTCCAGCTTGTCGGCGAGGTCACGGCCCGCGTTGACCTCCTTGCCGTCCTGCGTGGCGCCCGTGTCGAGCATCACCATCGCGGCGGGCAGCCGGTCCAGATTGCCCTGCGGGTTCCAGAACGACCACAGGTACAGCCCGGCATACAGCAGCGGCAGCAGCACGATCGTGGCCAGTGCGGCCCGCGTCAACCGGCTGCGCCCGAACCTGCGCAGCTCAAGGCGCCCGAGCCCCAGCGACGGACTCATGCCGTGCCGCCCAGATAGGCGGTCAGGCCGAGCGCCGACTGGGCGCCGTCACCGCGTGGCCGCGTCTCGGGCCGCTCGGCGGGCTCACCCTCCTCGGCGCCGTTCGCCGCCGGTTCGGGCGCCGGGCCCGGGGGCGTCCTGGACCTGGGATGGCTGATCGTGCGGTCGAGGGGGAGGGTGACGACGACCTGGGCCCGAGGATGTGGATCGACGCATGCGGCCACCACCGTGACCGGCAGGTCGAACAGCGGCGCCCACACCTCCTCGCGGCGCTCGTGCGGCACGCCTCTGCCCACGTCGTCCACCATGATCACCTCAGGCTTCTGCAGCAGGGCGAGCGCCACTCCCATGTGGCCGATCTGCACGGGATCGAGGGAGTCGGTCCTGGCCCGCAGGTCGACCTCCAGCCCGACGGCCGCCATGGCCTCGTCGATCCTGCGTCTGACCGTGCGCCCCAGCATCCAGCCCTGTCCGGTGAGCCGCTCGTGGAAGTGCTCGCCGACGGTGAGGCTCGGCTCCAGGTCGTTGACGCCGGGCAGCACGGCGAGCGCGGCCAGTTCGTGCAGCCTGCGCGGCTGGCTCTCGCCGTCGATGCGCACACTTCCCGACGTCGGGCGCATCCGCCCGGCGAGGGTGAGAAGCAGGCTGGTCCTGCCGCTCCCGCCTTCGCCGCACACGCAGACGAGGTCGCCCGGCTCGGCGCTGAGCCGGACGTCGCGGAACACCCAGCCGCGTGAGCCCTTCAGTGACAGCCCTTTGGCGGTGAGATGTGCTCCGCTGTCGGCTGACGTGTCTTTTTCGTTCGACATACCCCGACACCCGTAGGACGACTGAACTGAGGAGACCGTCCCACTTCGACGTGGTGTCTCCGCCCGTCGCCACCCCGCGTTTTCCGTGGTCATTGCCCAGATGCACGGGGGACGTTGCCTGCGGTGAGCGGAGTCCCGCTGGGGGTGCGTGCGTGAGGGACGGGTGGGGTGCGGACGGAGGCGCTGGGGGCGGCTTGCCGTATTGGGGGGAAATGGGGGTGTGCGGGGGTCCGGTTTGCGGGGGCTGGGGGACGAGGGAGGTTAGGTGATCGACGGGAGTCGCCCATGGACGAGCACGAGGAACTGGTACGGCTCAGGGCCGAGGTGGAGCGGCTGAGCGGGCGCCGGGGGCGGTGGCGTGCGGTGGTCGCGACCGTGCTGATCGTCGTGGGGTGCGTGCTGGCGCCGTTCGCGCTCGTCGGGGTGTGGGTGAGCAATGAGATCACCGACACCGAGCGGTATGTCGAGAACGTCACGCCGCTCGCCTCCGATCCCGCCATCCAGGACGCCGTCGCCGCCCGGGTGAGCGCCGAGGTGATGCGGGCCATCGACGTGCCGCAGATCGTCGGCGAGGTCGTCGGCGCGCTGGAGGACCGGGGCCTGCCCCCGAAGGTCGGCGACAAGCTGGAGGGCCTGTCCGGCGCGCTGGCCGGAGGCGTGCAGGGCTTCGTCGACCGCCAGACGCTGGCCGTCGTGCGCAGCGACGCGTTCGCGACCCTGTGGGTGGGCGCGAACCGGGCGGCGAGCAAGCAGCTCAACGCGGTGCTCTCCGGTCAGGGCAGCCAGGCGCTGCAGGTGTCGGGCGACACGGTCAGCCTCGATCTGGCGCCCGTCGTCGAGCAGGTCAAGCAGCGACTGGTCGCGGGAGGGCTCGGCATCGCCTCCGCGATCCCGCCGATCCACACCTCGATCGTGCTTTTGCAGTCCGCCGACCTGGTCAAGGCGCAGAGCGCCTACACCTGGCTGAACACGTTGCGCTGGGTGCTGCCCGTGCTGTCGCTCCTGCTGATCGCGATCGGCGTGTACGTGGCGGGCTCGCATCGGCGTGCGCTGGTGGGCGCGGGGATCGGGCTGGTGGTCGCCATGCTGGTCGTGGCGGCCGGGCTCGCGGTGGGGCGTGCGGTGTACCTCAACGCCGTGGCCGAAGGCGGGCTCTCGGTGGCGGCTGCCGGAGATCTGTTCGACACGCTGGCCAGGTTCCTGAAGGCGGGGGTGCGTACCCTGCTGGCGATCGGCGCCGCGGTCGCGCTCGCGGCCTTCTTCACCGGGCACTCGGTCACGGCGACCCGGACGCGGGCCCTGCTCGGCGGCGGGATCGCCCGGCTGCGCGGTGACCTGGACACCGGCAGCGTCGGCGCCTGGGTACGGAACAACGCCGGGCTGTTGCGCGCGCTGAGCGTGGTGCTCGCCGTGGTCGTCCTGCTGCTGTGGGAGCACCCGAGCGCGGTCGTGGTGTGCTGGCTCGTCGTGCTGGTGCTGTTCCTGCTCGCGGTCGTGGAGTTCCTCGGCGGGAGGACCGCGCGCCGGTGATCGTGCTCGTCGCGCTCGCCTGCTGCTGGTACCTCCTGCGTGGCTCGGCCCGCTGGTCGGTGCGGGCGCGAGGGCTGGTGGCCAGGCTCTCGCCGTACACCGCGGCGGCGCATGCCTGGGTGCTGTCGGCGCCCGCGACGTTCGCGTACGTCGCGATCTTCGTCAGCTCGACCTTCGTGCAGCGTACGGCGCCGCCCACGCTGATCGAGGTCCTGACCAGGCTGCAGAGCACGAACCTGCGTCACCTCACCGACCGCCCGCTCGTCGCCCTCGTCGACAGCGCGCTGTGGGTGGCCGACAGGGGCGCGGGCCTGATCCTCTACGTCCTGGTGTACGCGAGCGTCGTCGCCTGGGCGGAACGGAGGTACGGCACGCCCCGGACGATCGTCATCGGGCTGGCCGGACACGTGCTCGGCTCGCTGCTGACCGCGCTGGTGGAGTGGCGTGCCATCGAGACCGGCAGGGCGCCCGCCGCACTGGCCTACACCACCGACGTCGGGGTCAGCTACATCATGGTCGCGGGCTGTGCGGCGGCCGTGCTGCTCATGCGCGGGTGGTGGCTGGTCGCCGGGGTGGGCGCGATGGTGCTCGGCGTGGTGGCGCCGATGGTCGTCACGCACACCCTGTGGAACCTGGGGCACCTGCTGGCCGCCGTGTGTGGTCTCGGCGCGGCCCTGGTGTGCCTGCGGACGGGGCCGGCGCGTACGCCGGTGGACCTGAAGCCCTGTCTCAGGCGGGCGCGGTGATGCCTATCCTGTCTTTTGGCCTTCGGTAGCAATGGAAGATCTGGCCTTTGACAGCAATGGAAGATCGCAGCGCGGCAGGGAGAACAGTGGACGACAGTCGCACGGGCACGGTCCGGCAGATCACCTACGTCGGCGAGCAGGTCCTGCACCGTCCGTGCGAGCCGGTGACGACCTTCGACGACGAGCTCGCCACGCTGGTCGACGACATGTTCGCCAGCATGTACGCCGCACAGGGCGTGGGGCTGGCGGCCAACCAGATCGGCATCGGCCTCAGGGTCTTCGTCTACGACTGCCCCGACGCCGACGAGGTGTACCAGAAGGGCGTCGTGGTCAACCCGACGCTCGTGGTCCCCGCGCTGGGCGAGCGCAATCTGGAGGAGTACGACGAGGGCTGCCTTTCGGTGCCCGGCCAGCGCGCCGTCCTGGCCCGCCCGGACCGCGCCGCCGTCACCGGGTTCGACGTCACCGGCGAGCCCGTCACCGTCGAGGGCACCGGCCTGCTGGCCCGCTGCCTGCAGCACGAGTGCGACCACCTCGACGGCACGCTCTACATCGACAGGCTCCCGGCCAAGCGCCGCAAGCAGGTGCTGGCCGCCTACGAGGCGTCGCTGGAGCAGCCCGCCGTCTAGGCGTCGTGCTCCCAGCGGGCGGTGAAGAGCTCCTGGCCGGGTGGGGCGCCCGGCAGCGCGGCGCCGGGGTGTGGGCGCAGGCCGTCGAGTGCGATCGCGATCAGGCGGGTGCGGGCGGCATGGGCCGCGGGCAGCAGGTCGTCCTTGCCCTGCCGGGTCAGCTGCTCGATCAGCGGCGACTTGCTGAGCTGCTCGATCAGCAGGGAGATGTCGACCGGCGTCACATCGGTCCGTAGCACGCCCGCCGCGTGCGCCCTGGCCACGAGCGCGTCGGCGACCTCGTCTGACCTGGCCGCCCTGGCCGCCATCTCGGGCGAGACCTCGATCGTCCCCGCGAGCGGGCCCAGCGAACCGGCGCCGAACTCGACGGCCGAGGTGATGTAGCCCGCCAGGCCGGCCCAGGGGTCGGCATGGGCCAGCCCCTGCTCGGCGATCTCGATCCACTGGCCGAGGGAGAGCTCGGCCAGACGCTGGAACAGCTCGTCCTTCGTGCGATAGCGCCGGTAGAGGCTGCCGATGCCCACACCGGCCCTGGCCGCGATGGCCGCGACCGAGGCGTGCACGCCGTCCATGGCGATGACGTCGCGGGCGGCGTCGAGCAGGGCCCTGTCGTTGCGCTCGGCCTCGGCATGCCGTGGCGCCTTGCGAGGAGCGGGTGCGGTCATGCCCTCCATCCTACCTGTTGCGGAGTGCTTCACTCCGTTATAGCGTGTCAATCGGATGGTTTCACTCCGTTTGAAGGGGGCGGACATGCGCGCAGCGGTGATGAAGGAGTACGGCGGGCCCGAGGTGCTCCAGGTGATCGAGGTGCCCGATCCGGAGCCGGGCAGGGGCCAGGTCCTGATCGCGGTGGAGTACGCCAGTGTGACGTTCGTCGAGACGCAGGTGCGTGCGGGCGGCGGCCCTCCGGCCAAACGGCGCCCGCCGCTTCCCCGCGTACCTGGCAACGGCGTCGGCGGCACGGTCGTCGCCGTCGGGCCCGATGCCGACCCCGCTCTCGTCGGCGCGGTCGTCGTGAGCACCACGGGCGGTGTCGGCGGATACGCCGAGCTGGCCGTCGCCCAGGCGGACGAGCTCGTCCCCGTCCCCGCCGGGCTGGGCCTGCGCGAGGCCGTGGCGCTGATGGCCGACGGGCGCACCGCCGTGCTCCTGCACCGGGCGGCCGGGGTGCGCGCGGGCGAAGGCGTGCTGGTGACGGCGGCCGGAGGCGGCGTCGGGAGCATGCTCGTCCAGCTCGCCGCAGCCTCGGGCGCCAGGGTGGTCGGCGCGGCCGGAGGCGAGACGAAGCGCGACCTGGTGACGTCGCTCGGCGCCTCGGCCTATGTCGACTACACGCGGCCAGGCTGGGCCGAACACACCGCCGAGCTCGGCATCGACCTGGTCTTCGACGGCGTCAGCGGCCCCCTGGGCACCGAGGCGCTGCGCACCCTCAGACCGGGCGGCAGGGCCAGCGTGTACGGCATGGCGAGCGGCGAGGACTCCGACACCGGCGGCGTCGCCCTGGTGAACTCGCCCGCACCCACACCGGTCGAGGCCGCGGCCTACAGCGCCGAGGCGCTCGACCTCGCGGTGAAGGGACTGCTGCGCCCCCACATCGGCCAGCTGGTGCCGCTGGCCGAGGTGGCACGCGCCCACCACGCGATCGAGTCACGCCGGACGAAGGGTAAGACATTGCTGGTCGTCTGAGTCGAGTCTCGGCACAGGAAGGGCAGGACACTGCTGGTCGTGTGAGTCGAGGAACGCCGGACGAAGGGCAGGACATTACTGATCATGTGACACGTCTGTGCAGGTCCTGGCGTCGGGCGGGCGGCACGTGAAGATCCTGGCATTGGCGAAAGGCTGTCTTTTCCGGAAATTGACCTCGCCCGGGGATCACTACCTGCATCAGTTCTCTGCGAGGAGGATCGCATGGCAGCGGAACGTGTCACGGGCTGGGTCGGCTGGATCTGGTTCGCCGGAATGATGATGATCGTCAACGGGATCTTCAACTCCATCAACGGCCTGACCGCCCTGTTCCACGACCAGTTCTTCGTCGAGGGGCGTGACCGTGTCCTGGTCCTGGACGTCACCGGCTGGGGCTGGGTGCACCTGATCATCGGCGTCCTGCTGATCGTCGTCGGTGCGGCGCTGGCCACCGGGGCCACGTGGGCGAGGGTGGTGGGCATCATCCTGGTCGCACTCAACGCGGTGTTCCAGATGGTGTCGATCCCGCTCTATCCGTGGTGGTCGATCCTGGCCATCATCGTCGACGGCCTGGTGCTCTACGCGCTCACCGTGCACGGCTCGGAGGCCAAGACCTTGCGCGAGCAGGGGTACTGACCTTCCTGGATACAGGGGCCTTCCGGCATACGGGGGCCTTCCCGCATGCGGGGGCCTTCCGGCAAGCGGTGGGCGATGGGTGCCGGAGCGAGTGGGCGACGGCACCCATCGCTGTGTTCTCCCTCCCTCGTGCCGCGCACGCGATAATCGCGGCATGCGGCGATTATCACGGCGTTCCGTGCTCACGCTGGGCGCTCTCGTCCCATTCCTGCCGCGGCACCGGCCGACCCCCGACCCCTTTCCCCTGCTGCGCGAACAATGGCGAGCGGTATCGGCCGGGCAGGGATTCGACCCCTCCGCCGAGCCCTACGCCACCAGGCTGGCCCAGGCGGGCAGAAGAGCGCTGAGCCTGCGCGAGACCATGACGACGGCGACCCCGGAGCACCTGTGGCCCGACCTGCCGTACTCGGGCCCCGGATGGACGCGGGTGCCCGGACGGCTGCAGGACATGGCACATGCCTACGCGCTGCCGGGCACGGGGGTGACGGGCGACGCGGCGCTGGGGGAGGCGGTGGCCGAAGGCATCGAGCACTTCGGGCGGCACCGCTACACGGCAGGCGCCGAACCGGAGGGCAACTGGTGGGAGTGGGAGATCGGCGCGCCCAAGCGGCTGCTCGACGCGGCGCTGCTGATCGGCCCGACGCTGGGCGAAGAGCGGAGCAGGGCGCTGGGCGAGGCCGTGGCGCACTTCGTGCCGGGCAGCAGAGTGGCGGACTACTCGGGCACGAGTACGGGCGCCAACCGGGTGGACCTGTGCACGGTGCTGCTCCTGCTGGCGGCGTTACGCGGTGACGAGGCGGCGGCCGGGCATGCGGTGCGCGCGTTGTCGCCGGTGTTCGGCTATGTCAGCGAAGGCGATGGCTTCTACCGCGACGGCTCCTTCCTGCAGCACACCGCCGTGCCGTACCAGGGGGGTTACGGGCTGGTGCTGCTCGAAGGGCTGGCCAGGTTGTTCGCGGTGTTGCGCGGTACGCCGTGGGCGCTCGCGGAGGTGGCGGGGCGGGTCGTGTCCGACATGGTGGTCAGGTCGTTCGCGCCGTTCGTGCACGACGGCTTCTGCATGGACCTGGTGAGCGGGCGCGGCATCGGCAGACAGGCGTTCGGCGACCACCGGAGGGGCAGGCAGATCGCCGCGGCCGTCCTGCTGCTGGCCGGATCGGCGCCCGCGGCCGAACGCGCCCACTGGCCCGGCATGGTCAAGGGCTGGGCCGTACGCGGCACCCACGTGCCGATGCTGGAGGCGGCCGAGCGTGAGGACCTGGCCTTCCATGCCAGGCTCGCCGCCCTGCTCGACGATCCCGCCGTGCCCGCGCTCGCCGAGCCGCCCGGCCACAGGCTGCTGGCCATGAGCGCCAGGGCCGTGCACAGACGCCCAGGCTGGTGCGCGGCGCTCAGCATGGCCTCCGCGCGCATCGCACATTACGAGTACGGCAACGGCGAGAACCTCAAAGGCTGGCACACCGGCTCCGGCATGCTCTATTGGTGGGCCGAAGGCCACGGCGACCAGTACTCCGACGCCTTCTGGAGCACGGTGGACCCCTACCGCCTGCCCGGCACGACGGTGTCGGCCCGCAGGCTGCCCGAAGGGGCGGGACAGGCGTGGGGCCAGGCGCGGACTCCCTATGAATGGGTGGGCGGCGCGAGCGACGGGCGTCACGCGGTGGCGGCCCAGCACCTGGGCGGGCTGGAGAGCACGCTGGAGGCGTTCAAGACGTGGGTGTTCCTCGACGACGCGGTGATCTGCATGGGCGCGGGGATCACCTGCGCCGACGGGAGCACGGTCGAGACGATCGTGGACAACCGCCGGACGGGCGCCCTGCTCATGGCCGACGAGATGGCGGGCTGGGCCCATCTGGACGGGCACGGCGGCTACGTCCCGATGAGCTGCCCACGCCTGCTCACCAGGCGCGAGGACCGCACCGACGGCACGGTGAGCAGGGGATACGTGACGCTGTGGCTCGACCACGGGGTCGACCCCACGGCGGGCGAGTACCTCTACCTGCTGATGCCCGGCGCCGACCGGGCCGCGACCGAGGCGCGGGCGGCCGACAGGGGCTGGCTCGAGGTCCTGGCCAACGACACCGGCGCGCAGGGCGTCCGCGTGCCCTCGCTCGGCGTCACCGCGCTCGCCTTCTGGCAGCCGGGCTCCGCCGGAGGGCTGACGGTCTCGGCCCCGTGCGCGCTCCTGGTACGCGAGCGGGGCGACGGCACCGCCACCGTGACCGTCTCGGACCCGCGCAGGGCGCTGGAGGACCTGACCGTGACCTGGGACCGGCCGGTGCGCGCACTGCTGCGCGGCCACCGCGTGCTGGAGCGCGCCACGACCGGCGGCGGGCTCACGCTGAGGTTCGGCAGGCTGGCCGGACGAGGCGGCGCCTCGAACACGGTCACCGTGCGGCTCGGCTGAAAGAGCTGAAAGAGCTGAAAGAAACGCGACAGATCCGGCTGGCAGGATGGCGGGCACATATGTCCGGCCACCATTCGGACGTCGACGGCCGCATTTTTTCGTGCGGCCGTCTTTCTTATTTCTTCCGCCATCCGGTAATGGCGCGTTCCAAATTTTGCAAGCCCTTCTCCACACATATTCGGTGGCTACGATGAGCTCGTTTTTCCGAAAGAAAAGATGTGGAGGAACATTGTCATCCCATCGAAGGCGAGCTCTGCTCGGCACCTTCGCGGCCGTCGTGTGTGTCCTGTCTCTGGGCCTCACGCCCGCCTCCGCGACGGCCGCTGTCACGACCGTCACGGTCGCCTCGGCCAAGGACGTCTTCATCAGCCAGGCCGCGCCCGCCACCGTCTACAAGGACGCCGCGTGGCTGTCGGTATGCCCCAAGACCTGCAACAACACGCCCGACACCGAGCGCCGTGCCCTGACCGGCTTCACCGTGTCCGGCATTCCGGCCAATGCCGGTGACGTACGGCTGATCCTCCAGGTGCGGGCGGCCAGGACGACGACCACCACGGTCTCCGCGCACAAGATCACCGCTGCCTGGAGCCAGACGACCACCTCGTGGAACTCCAGGCCGGGTCTGGGCGCCGTGCTCGACACCCGGACCGGCTTCACCGCCGAGTCCTATGCCGAGTTCGACGTCTCGTCGGCGTACACGGGCAACGGCTCCTACTCCTTCGGCCTGACCGCGAGCGCGGGCCCCGTCGCCGTGCTGCACTCGTCGAGGGCGGCGGGCAAGGGCCCCCGCCTGAAGATCAGCTACACGCCGGGCACGGCCACCCCCACCCCCACGCCCAGCCCGACCGCCACCCCGACCCCGACCGCGACCCCGACTCCCCAGCCCACGAACGGCGGCCAGTGCCTGCCGTTCGACAAGCCGGCGGCGAGCACGCTGCGATCCTTCGGCAAGAAGGTCTTCGCCTTCTACTTCCCGCCCTACCCGCTGTCGATCGACAACAAGGACCCGGATAAGGACCAGTACGCCTCCTGGCTCGACCCGGCTGGCTCCAAGGGCCTGTACGCAGCCCAGGGCGGGCACTCGCGCGACCGGCCGCTGCCCAGGCCCGCACGCAAGGGCGCCGACTGGCGTCAGCAGGACTTCGAGGTCGAGATCCGCCAGGCCATCGCCATGGGACTCGACGGCTTCATCTACGAGCACCACACCTCGGCCTCCGACCAGCGCTTCAACCAGTTCCCGCTGCTGCTGGCCGCGGCCAAGGCGGTCGACCCGGGATTCCGGATCATGCTCAGCCCGGACTTCCCCACCGAGAAGGGAGCCGCCCCCGACAAGGTCATCTCCGACGTCCTCATGGCCAAGGGACACCCCTCGCTCTACCACCTGCCCGACGGCACGATCCCGCTCGCGCCCTTCTACCCCGAGCGCCAGTCGCCCGCCTGGTGGGACGCCCTGCGCGGCAAGCTGGCCGACAAGGGTATGAAGACCGTCCTGGTGCCGATCTTCCTCGACTGGAGCGGCAGCGGGAAGAGCGAGTGGAACGACTCGGTCGCGGGCTACTCCTCCTGGGGCATCCGCTGGCAGGGCTCGACCGACGGCCTGCGCAAGGCGGCGGTCGAGGCGAAGAAGCGTGGCCGGTTCTACATGGCCCCCGCCGCGCTGGAGGACGTGCGCCCCCGTGACAAGCGCTACTGGGAGCCGTCCAACAGCGGCACGCTGCGCCAGTCGTTCGCCAAGGCGATGGAGGGCGGCGCCGACATGATCTCGCTGATCACGTGGAACGACTACGCCGAGTCCTGGGTGGCCCCTTCGGTCGAGCGCGGTTACGCCCCCGCCGATGTCATCGCGTACTACACGACCTGGTACAAGACCGGCAAGGAGCCCGGTGTGGTCCGTGACGCGCTGTACTACTTCCACCGCTCGCACCGCACCGACGCGCCCTTCGACGCGACCAAGCAGACGATCGGCCCGATCTCCATCCCGTACGGTGACCCGGCCACCAACACCGTCGAGCTGCTCGCGTTCGTGAAGCAGGCGGGCACGCTCGTCGTCAGGCAGGGCGACGACGTGCGGACCAAGGAGGTCACCTCGCCCGGCATGGTGTCGTTCAAGGTGGCGATGGTGCCGGGCACGACGCCGGTCTTCGAGCTCAAGCGTGACGGCAAGACCGTGCAGAGCGTGACCAGCCGTACTCCCATCAAGAAGTCCGTCGTCTACCAGGACCTGATCAACCACGCGGGCGGCGGGCTGCCGTGCGCGCGTCCGCTGTAGTCGCCGGTTGAGACGACGACGGCCTTTCCCCGCCTCCGCAGGGGGAAGGCCGTCGTCACGGTCAGGCGGGCACCAGGGCGTCGGGCCACCGGGCCAGCGCGGGGTCCCTGCGCAGCACCTGCTGATGCAGCCGCCGCAGGTCGGGTCCGGGTTCGTCGCCCACCTGCTCGATCAGCCTGCGGCGGATCAGGGCGAAGGCGGCGAGCGCGTCCGGCTGGCGGCCGCTGCGGTAGAGGGCGAGCATGTGCATGCCCGCGATCGTCTCGTCCAGGGCGTGCTCGTCGGCCAGCTGGGCGAGCGTCGGGACGATCTCCCGATGCCGGCCGAGACGCAGGCTCGCCTCGGCCCTGCCGGTCTGCGCGCTCAGCCGTTCGCGGCACAGGGCGACCCGGACCCGTTCGGCCCACGGTGTGGCCAGATCGGCGAGCGGCGGGCCGCCCCACAGGCCGAGTGCCGCGTCGAACATACCGAGCGCGTCGGCATGCCTGCCGTCGTGCGCGGCCGAGTACGCGGCCTCGGTCCCGGCGCGGAACCTGTGCAGGTCGATCTGGTCGGGCTCGGCCGTGAGCCGGTAGCCGCCCGTCTGCCTGACCACTGTGCACGGCCGCTCGCCGGAGGCCGTCCTGAGCACCTGCCGTACCCGGTTGGCGCAGGTGTAGAGGGCGTCCTGGGGGTGCTGGGGCAGGTTCTCGCCCCAGATCTCCTCGATGGCCGTCTCGTCGGTCACCAGGACGTTCGGGCGCCAGGCCAGCAGGGCGAGCAGGCTGCGGGCACGTTCGGAGCGCAGTCCGAGGGGTCCGCCCGGTGTCACCACCTCGACCGATCCCAGGATACGGATCTCCATCGGCCCTCCTCGGCGCTCACCGGCCGCCTTGGGCACGGCCGTGGTCTGTCAGATTTTCGGAGGGCCCTGAAATCCGGCTGATCGGGCGCTGAAATCCGGGATCATTGCTCCAGCGAAGGGCAAGGTGGCGCATCCATGGAATTTCGTCTTCTGGGTCCGGTGGGGATCTGGCAGGACGGACAGCGAGTCGGCCCCGTCACCGCGCAGCAGCGGACCGTCCTGGCGATGCTCCTGCTCGAACCCGGCCGTACGGTTCCCGTCGAGCGGCTGACGACCGCACTGTGGGGCGGCGCCCCACCGGCCACCGCGCGTAACTCCGTGCAGGTCCAGGTGTCCAAACTGCGCATGCTGCTCGCCTCGGGCGAGGGCGTCGAGCTGCGTACCTTCGCGCACGGCTACAGCCTGGAGGCCGACCCCGCCCGGATCGACCTGCACCGGTTCAGGGCCCTGGTCGCCGAGGCCAAGCAGCTCGAAGGCGAGACGGCGGGCGACCGGCTGGAACAGGCCATGGCCCTGTGGCGCGGCCCCGCGCTCGGCGACGTCGCGGGCAGATGGCTGCACGACATGGTCGCGCCCGGCCTCCAGGACGAGCGCCTGGCCGTACTCGAGGAGCACGCCCTGCTCGAACTGCGGGCCGGACGGCACGACAAGGTGGTCGCCGACCTGACCGCCCTGCACGCCGAGCACGCCCTCAGGGAGCGGCTGGCCGTCCTGCTGCTGTCGGCACTGGCCCTGTCAGGCAGACGCGCCGACGCCCTGGAGCTGTTCCGGCGGGTACGGCAGAGCTTCGCCGACGAACTCGGCATCGAACCAGGCGACGCCCTGCAGCAGGCGCACCAGGACGTCCTCAACGGCAGACCGGTCGCCACCCTGACCGCGGGACCCCTCCCAGCCGAACCGCCGGACGGGCCGATCCCGAGACAGCTGCCTCCCGGCACCGACCACTTCACCGGCCGCGCGGCCGAACTCGCCCTGCTCGACACCCTGCTGCGCGGTCCCGGCGACCCGGCGTCCGGCGCTCCGGCCGTCGGCCTCATCACCGGCAGCGGCGGCGTCGGCAAGACCGCGCTCGCCGTGCAATGGGCGCACACCGTACGCGAGCGCTTCCCCGACGGGCAGCTGTACGTGAACCTCAGGGGGTTCGGCCCCGTCGACGAGCCGATGCCGCCTTCGGAGGCGGCCAGGCTGTGCCTGGAGGCGCTGAGCTTCTCGCCCGCCCAGATCCCGCACACGCTCCAGGCGCGCGTGGGCCTGCTGCGGACCAAGATGGCCGGGCGCCGCATCCTGCTGCTGCTGGACAACGCCCGCGACGCCGACCAGGTCAGAGCCCTGCTGCCGAACTCCTCCGGCTGCCTGATCCTGGTGACGAGCAGGCACGAGCTCGGCGGCCTGGTCGCACTCGACGGCGCACTGCCGGTGCCGCTCGCCCTGCTGCCCGACGCCCAGGCCCGCGAGCTCGTCGTCCGCAGGGTGGGCATCGGCAGGGCGAGTGCGGAGAGCGAGGCGGTCGAGGACATCGTCGCGCTGTGCGACGGCCTGCCGCTGACCCTGGCCATCGTGCTGGCCAGGGCGGTCACCAGACCGGCCATCGCCCTGCGCCAGGTGCTGGACGAGCTCGGCGTCGCGGGCAGCAGGCTGGACGCCTTCGACGGCGGCGACGCGAGCACCGATCTGCGCGCGGTGTTCTCCTGGTCCTACCTGGCGCTCAGCGAGGAGGCGGCCAGGCTGTTCCGCCTGCTCGGACTGCACCTGGGCACCGACCTGACCGCCGCCGCGGCGGCCAGCCTCGCCCGCGTGCCGCTGGAGCGGGCCCGCCGCCTGCTGACCGAGCTGACCAGGGCGAGCCTGCTGACCATGGTGTCGGCCGAGCGTTACGTCTGCCACGACCTGGTCTGGGCCTACACCAGGGAGCTGACCCTCGCCCACGACCCGGAGAACGTACGCGACGACGCCCTGCGCGGGCTGCTCGACCACTACCTGCACACGGCCTATCAGTGCGACAAGACGCTCAATCCGAACTACCAGCTCGCCGTGACGATCGCGCCGCCCGAAGAGCACGTGACGGTGATCCGGCCGAAGGACGACCGGGCCGCGCTGACCTGGCTGCACAGGGAGCTCGGCACGCTGGTGGCGGCCGTCGACGCGGCCAGGGCGGCGGGCTACGACGACTACGCCTGGCAGCTGCCCCGCACGCTGCGTACGTTCCTGCAGCAGTGGGGCCACTTCCACGAGCAGGCCGACCTGCACCGCATCGGCCTCGAAGCCGCGAGCAGGCTCGGCGACGTCTCGGCGATCGCCTACTGCCACTTCGGTCTCGGGCAGGCGCTCAGCAGGCTCGGCGCGTGGGAGGAGACGACCTTCCACCTCGACGCCGCACTCGACCTCTACCGGCGGCTCGGCGACAACATCGGCCAGTCGGCCGCGCACATCCACAGGGCGGTCCTGGCCACCGCGCTCGGCGACCACGAGCACGCGCTGGACAACGGCACCGCGGCCCTGGCCCTGTGCCGTGCGGTGGGGCACCGGCCGGGCGAGGGCATGGCGCTCAACAACATCGGCTGGAGCAAGGCCCAGCTCGGCAGGCGCGAGGAGGCGCTGGCGCACTGCGTCGAGGCGCTGGAGATCCTGGGCGAGATCGGCGATCCGGTCGGCGAGGCGTGCTCGCTCGACAGCCTCGGCTTCGTCTACCGGGGGCTCGGCCGCTACGACGAGGCCATCGCGCACTACGAGGCGGCGCTGGCGTTGCGGCGCGGCCAGTCCAGGTTCGACGAGACCGACGCGCTCAGCCGGCTGGCCGAGGTCATGCACGAGGGCGGCAGGACGGAGGAGGCGCGTGAGATCGTCAGGCAGGCCGAGGCGCTGCTCACCGGCTTCTCGCCCGACCAGGCGCCCGCGACCAGGGCCAGACTGGCCGCCTTCGTCGAGGCGACCGCCTCCCACTGAGCGGGGGAGGCGGTCGCTCGGCGTCACACCAGGTCGAAGCGGTCGAGGTCCATGACCTTGGCCCAGGCGGCGACGAAGTCCGTCACGAACTTCTGCGCGGCGTCGTCGCTGGCGTAGACCTCGGCGAGCGCGCGCAGCTCGGCGTTCGAGCCGAACACCAGGTCGGCCCGGCTCCCGGTCCACCTGACGGCGCCGGTGGCGTCGCGCCCCTCGAAGACGTTGGCGTCGCCCGAGGTGGCCGACCACGTCGTGCCCAGGTCGAGCAGGTTGACGAAGAAGTCGTTCGTCAGCGTGCCCGGCCTGTCGGTGAAGGCCGAGAACGGCGTCTGCTCGTGCGTGGCGCCGAGCACGCGCAGACCGCCGACGAGCACGGCCGTCTCGGGAGCGCTCAGCGACAGCAGGTTCGCCTTGTCGATCAGGAGGTACTCGGCGGGCAGCCTGGCGTCCTTGCCCAGGTAGTTGCGGAAGCCGTCGGCCGAGGGCTCAAGGGCGTGGAAGGACTCCACGTCCGTCTCCTCCTGCGAGGCGTCGACCCGGCCGGGCGTGAACGGGACCTCGACCTCGAAGCCCGCCTCCTTGGCCGCACGCTCGACGCCGACCACGCCGCCGAGCACGATCAGGTCGGCGATCGAGACGCGCTTGCCGTCGGTCCTGCCCGCGTTGAAGGCCTGCTCCACGCCTTCGAGCGCGTTGAGCACCGTCGCCAGCCGGCCGGGGTTGTTGGCCTCCCAGCCGACCTGCGGCTGCAGCCGTACGCGTCCGCCGTTGGCGCCGCCGCGCTTGTCGCTGTCGCGGTAGGAGGCGGCCGAGGCCCAGGCGGCCGAGACGAGCTGCGCGACCGTGAGGCCGGTGCCGGCGATCCGCTCCTTGAGCGCGGCGACGTCGTCGGCGTCGATGCCCTCGTAGTACGCCACGGGCAGCGGGTCCTGCCACAGCAGCACCTCGGAGGGCACCTCGGGGCCGAGGTAGCGCACGACCGGGCCCATGTCGCGGTGGGTCAGCTTGAACCACGCCCTGGCGAAGGCGTCGGCGAACTCGTCGGGGTGCTCGAGCCAGCGACGGGTGATCTGCTCGTAGATCGGGTCGACCCGCAGGGCCAGGTCGGTCGTCAGCATCGTCGGGGCGTGGCTCTTCGACGGGTCGTGCGCGTCGGGCACGGTGCCGGCGCCCGCGCCGTCCTTCGGCCGCCACTGGTCGGCGCCAGCCGGGCTCTTGAACAGCTCCCACTCGTAGCCGTAGAGGATCTCCAGGAAGGTGTTGTCCCAGGTGATCGGAGTGTTCGTCCAGATGCCCTCAAGGCCGCTGGTGATGGTGTCGCCGCCCTTGCCGCTGCCGAAGGCGTTCTTCCAGCCGAGGCCCTGGTCCTCGATCGAGGCGGACTCGGGGTCGCCGCCCACATGGTCGGCGGGGCCGGCGCCGTGGGTCTTGCCGAAGGTGTGACCGCCCGCGATGAGCGCGGCCGTCTCCTCGTCGTTCATCGCCATGCGGCGGAAGGTCTCGCGGATGTCGCGGGCCGAGGCGAGCGGGTCCGGGTTGCCGTTGGGGCCCTCGGGGTTGACGTAGATGAGGCCCATCTGGACCGCACCGAGCGGGCCTTCGAGCTCGCGGTCGCCGGTGTAGCGCTCGTCGGCGAGCCAGGTGGTCTCGGGACCCCAGTAGACGTCCTCCTCGGCCTCCCACACGTCGGCGCGACCGCCGCCGAAGCCGAACGTCGGCAGGCCCATCGTCTCCAGGGCGACATTGCCGGTGAGGATCAGCAGGTCGGCCCAGGACAGCTTCTGGCCGTACTTCTTCTTGACCGGCCACAGCAGGCGGCGGGCCTTGTCCAGGTTGGCGTTGTCGGGCCAGCTGTTGAGCGGGGCGAAACGCTGCTGACCGGCTCCGGCGCCACCTCGGCCGTCGCTGATGCGGTAGGTGCCCGCGCTGTGCCACGCCATCCTGACCATGAACGGGCCGTAGTGCCCGAAGTCGGCGGGCCACCAGTCCTGCGAGGTGGTGAGCACCTCGGCGATGTCGCGCTTGACGGCCGCGAGGTCGAGGCTCTTGAACGCCTCGGCGTAGTCGAAGTCGGCGCCGAGAGGGTTGCCGACGACCGGGTTCTTGGCCAGGATCCTCAGGTTGAGCCGCTCGGGCCACCACTGACGGTTGTCGCCGCCCTGCGTCGGGTGCGAGGCGCGCGTGTGCGCGACAGGACAGCCGTCCCCGCTCGTGGGCACGTCCTCGGTGACGAGTGCGTCGTGGTTGTCGGTCATGCGAATCCCTCCGGAATAACGATCAAAGTCCTCAAGCACTGCGGGCGCTGCTACAGCCGGAACACAGGCCCCAATAGATGACCTCGGCCTCGTCGATGGCGAAGCCGTGGTCGTCGGAGGCCGTCAGGCACGGCGCCTCGCCGACCGCACAGTCGACGTCGGCCACGGCGCCGCACGACCGGCACACGATGTGGTGGTGGTTGTCTCCCACCCGTCCTTCGAAAAGAGCCGGACTGCCAGGCGGCTCGATCCTGCGTACGAGCCGCGCGGCGGTCAGCGCGTGCAGGGCCTCGTACACGGCCTGCAACGAGATGTGGCCCACCCGATCGCGCACCCCCGAGGCGATGGCCTCCACGTCGAGATGATCGCCACCCCTGACGACCTCGAGCAACGCAACCCGCGCGGCCGTCACCCGCAGACCGGCCCCACGCAGCTCCTCGGCGGTGGTGGCGGGGGGCTGGGATGCGGTCATGCGCGCCAACCTACCGGCGTAAACACGACAAGTTCAAGAGAACGAACCATCCAAGTTTTGACAAGTCGGTGAACTC
This sequence comes from Nonomuraea sp. IBHARD001, assembly GCF_056106265.1. Classification (NCBI taxonomy): domain Bacteria; kingdom Bacillati; phylum Actinomycetota; class Actinomycetes; order Streptosporangiales; family Streptosporangiaceae; genus Nonomuraea; species Nonomuraea sp. IBHARD001. Next base: position 8,870,619 of record NZ_JBWBBW010000002.1, on the reverse strand, counting down.
TCCGGCAGCCCGTTCCGCTTCCTCGTCATCGACGCTCTCTAGACGGCGACCATGCGACCCGCGATCGCCCTCACACGGCGGCGGCGATGCTCTCCAGTTCGGTGACCGCCCGGTCGGTGGCTGTCTCCTCGGCGATCTCGGTCGCCAGCCGTCGTGCCGCCCGGCGGAAGGACGGGTCGCCGAGCACGCGTTCGACGGCGTGGGCGATCGTGCCCGCCGAAGCGCCCTTGCGTACGGTGACACCGGCGCCCGCCTGCTCGACGCGCCTGGCGACCTCGGTCTGGTCGCGGCCCAGCGGTATGCAGACCAGCGGGACACCGGCGGCCAGCGACTTCACGACGGTCCCGTGACCGGCATGCGTGAGCGTCACGGCGGCCTGCCGCAGCGCCACGCTGTGCGCCACGGCGGTGGTGACGTGGACGTTGCGGGGCGCCGGGATCGTCGCCGGGTCCACCGCGGGCCCGGTCGTCACCAGCCCGCGCACCGGCAGGGTGCCGAGCGCCTGCGCGATCCGGGCGAGCAGCGCGCCCTGCTCCATGAACGTCGAGCTCAACCCGACCAGCACCAACGGCGCCTCCCCCTCCGGCACCTGCCCGAGGTCCGCCGCAGCCCAGGCCGGGTCGTCGAGCCGAGGACCGACATGGCGTACGTGCTCGGGGAAGCGGCGGCCCGGATAGTCGAGCGCCCGCGGCGACAGCACCAGAAAGCGGTCGATACGCGAGAACATCGGTACGACCGACTCCACCGGCGCCAGTCCGTTCGCGACCCGGGCGGCGTTGAGCGCGGGCAGCCCCTTCGACCAGGGCAGGTCGATCAGCCGTGCCACGACCTGATCGCGCAGCCGCCCCAGCCGTCCGGCGGCGGGCGCGAACCCGGGCCCGAACGGTGGCGCGCCCGGCGTGGTGAACGGATAGACGGTCGTGCCCAGCGAGACCACCGGAACCCCCGCCGCCTCACCCGCGACGATCGTGCCGAGCAGGGCGAAGTCGGTGACCAGCACATCGGCCGGATGGGCCGCCAGCTCGGCCAGCGTGTCCCTGGCGAAGTCCGCCGCGGGCCCGCACACCAGCCGGTCCCGGAGCCGGGCGAAGGCCCCCAGCGGTGTCCGGCTCTCGAACTCCTTCAGCACGTCGGTCGCCGGATCGGCGGGGTCACCGTGTGGCGCCGTCGTCCAGGCGACGGGCACGGCGCCCGTGGCGGCGACATCCGCGAGCTCCGCCGTACCGGCCAGGATGCGCACGCTGTGCCCGCGCTCGTGCAGGGCTCGGGCCACCGAGAGCACGGGGGGCACGGCTCCGCCGCCGGACCAGGTGGTGAACAGGAATCGCCTACTCATGGTGGCCCCTTCTCGGGTCGATCGCATGCAAGAGGTCGCGCATGGCTCGTTCGGCGTCCTCGCGTGACAGCTGGAGGTCGCGGCGCCAGAGCTTCCAGAGGGTGACGTCGGTGGCGGCGTAGTGCAGGTGCAGCGCGTGCTCGCGCTCGGCTCCGGCCGCCGGGAGGCGATCGGCGAACACCTGCTCCAGCCACTCCCGATGCATCCTGCGCGCCCCGGCGATGGCCCGCGCCATCGCCGGAACGCCCTCCTCGGCCGTCCAGCGCGCATTGGCGTCGCCGTGCCGTTCGTAGTCGGCGAAGAGCACCCGCACGATCGTCGCGACATCCCCGGTGGGCGCCTGCCGATCGGCGAGCACCCGCTCTCCCATCCCGTCGGCCACCGCGTCGGCCAGCCCTTCCTTGCTGCCGAACCGGTTGACGATCGTCTGGACGGAGACATCGGCCTCGACCGCGATGTCCTGCAACGTGACGTCGGAGTAGGAGCGCCGCGTCCACAGGGCCGCCGCGGCCTCCATCACCCGCGCCCGCGTCGCCTCCACGGCGGCGGCACGGGCGCCCAGGCGGTAGGGGCGTTTGGCCGCCGGACCACTTTCCATGGAGCGATAATTACATTTAATTGTGTCTCAAGTCAATCCAAATGCCGGGCAGCTCAGGACAGCACCGAGGAGAAGCCGTCGAGCCGTACCCAGGTGATGGGACTCGCGACGGTGGCGCCGAGCACGACGACGGCGCCGCTGACGTCGGCCTCCACCCGGCACACGTCCAGACCCCGGCCGGCGTCGCGATTGCGAGGACACAGGCCGCGCGTCAGCTTCGGCGCCCGCAGCCCGGCGGGCAGCGTCCCCAGCACGCCGTCGGCGCTCAAGGAAACCCGCACGGCACCACGCAACTGCAGGAAATCGGTGCCCGCGACCCTGACCACCCGTGCCTGCGGCTCCCCGCCCGCCACGGCCTTCGCCGTACCCGAAAGCCTGACGGCCTGCCAGTCGAACACCACCTCCGAAACGGAGGACCCGGCGGCGAGCACGGGCAGGGAGAGGGCGGGCAGCACGAAGGCCGCCGTGAGCACGGTACGGCGAGCAGGCGATGACATGGCGAGTTCCGTCACTTCCAAGGCGCGGTGAAGCTGTCGAGGTCGATCCAGGTCAGCGGATGGGCGGAACCGGCGCCCGAGACCCGCAGCCGCCCGGAGGGCAGCGCCTCCACCTGGCACGCGGCACGGCCGTGACTCATGTTGCGCGGTACGGCCGAGCGCACCGGCAGGCTCGGCGTCAGCCAGGGAGGCAGGTCGGCGAAGTCCGCCGCCCCGGTGAGGTCCGGGCAGCCGAGCGAGCCGCGGAGCTGGAGCTGGGTCACCCCGCCGACGCTGACCAGCCGGGCCCGCGGCACCCGCCCGCCCGTGTGCGCCGTGAACGCGCGGCCGAGCGCCAGCTCACCCCAGTCCGCCAGCACCTTCACCCCCTGGACCGGCGGATCGGAGGTGAAGGCGCACACGCTGGCCAGCCGCCCTTTCGGCGCGTCGCCGCTGAAGCCGAACAGCAACCGCGCCCGGCCCCGCCCCAGCGGTTCGACGGCGAGCCCCTCGGGTTCGCGATGCGCCAGGCCGGGCAGCGCGGTGACGGGGGTGACGACCGGAGGCCGGTCCGGATGCCGCCAGGACAGCAGCGAGATGCGCGCGTCGCCGCTCTCGTAGGAGTCCGACGGACTGCCGTTGTAGAGGTAGAGCAGATCGCCGACGGTGGCGAACCCCTGGAAGGTGCCCACGACCGACGCCGGGTGCGCGATGGTGGCGGCGGCGGTGCCCGAGACCTTGCCGGTGGCCGGGTCGACGGGATGACGGCTGTAGAAGAGGCCACCGGGCCTGCGGTGGCGAAGCGTCAGCCAGTTGCCGATCGGGTCGACGGCGGGCGCGCAGGTCAGGGTGTCGGGACCGGGGGAGTACGGCTTGGTCAGCTCGCCGGAGGCCGGGCCGATGGTCCGGCCGGGCAGATACGGGAACCTGGCCACCCTGGTTCCGAACCCCTTGCGCACGGGCGCGGTCTCGGACCACAGATGAGTACGCCCGCCGATGTGCTGTGCGCCGATCTGGTAGCCGTGGCCGAAGCCGTCCAGGTGCATCCAGTCCAGCACCTGCCCGGTGACGCGCGAGACGCGGTTGACGCACAGGTCGACGCCTCGGGGGTCGCGGAGCTGGACGAGGTACAGCTCGTGGGAGACCGGGTCAACGGCCAGCGACTGCATGGCGGGCCCGTGGTGCAGCCTCGTGTCGGCCAGCACACGCGCCCAGGGGCCGGTCAGGTCGAACATGACGGAGGTCTCCTTCGATCGGGGGAGGGGCGACGGTCCTCAGGCGACGTCCTCCTTGCCGTCGCTCACCGTGAACTCGCCCGCCCCCGCGGTGCCGAACGCACTTTGACGCAGGGTCAGCACGACCGCGCCCGACCCTCCGTCGACCACCTCGGCCTCGGTGACCCGGTACGTCGCCGGGACCGCGCCGTCGGCGAACAGCCGCTTGCCCTCGCCCACGACCACCGGCACCTGGATCAGCCGGTAGAGGTCGACGAGCCCGGCGTCGTGCAGGGTGCGGGCCAGCCGCCAGCTGCCGTGCACCTGCAGCTCGCCGCCGGGCTGCTCCTTGAGCTTGCGCACCTGGTCGAGGACGTCGCCGCGCAGCACCGTCGTACGGCCCCACGCCGCCTGCTCGTCCGACAACGTGTCGCTGACGACGTACTTCTGCCAGGTGTTGAGCGCCGTGGCCACGATGTTGTCCGGCTCGGTCACCTGCGACCAGTACCCGCGCATCATCTCGAACGTGGTACGGCCCAGCAGGATGGCGTCCGCCTTGCCGAACCATCCGGCGACGGCGTTCAGCTGGCCGTCCATGCTGTGCGGCACCAGCCAGCCGCCTCGGTCGAAGCCGTCGCTCTGGTCCTCGGTGCGGCCGCCGGGCCCCTGCATGACACCGTCGAGGCTGACGAAGGTGTTGACGCTGATCTCCATGGTGTGGCTCCTGTCTCGGTTCGTGATGATCCGCGTGGGCGGACCCCTGCCAACGATGGACCGGGCGCCTGACCGGGAAAAAGAGCAGATTTCGCAACAGTCGTTAAGCTGGCGATTAATGGTCATGTAGGAGTTATCAAGGTGGAACAGCGCGATATCGAGATCTTCCTGACGGTCGCCGAGGAGCTGCACTTCGGCCGGGCCGCCGACCGGTTGACGGTGTCCACGGCACGGGTCAGCCAGACGATCAAGAAGCTCGAACGCCTGCTCGGCTTCCCCCTGTTCGACCGGACCACCCGCAGGGTGACGCTGACACCGGCAGGGGAGAGGTTCGACGCCGACCTGCGTCCCGCCTACGCCCGTACCCAGCAGGTGATCGCCGAGGCGATCGCGGCCGGCCGTGGACTGCGCGGGGTGGTGCGGGTCGGGATGCTGCCCAGCAACGCCTACGACCTTCGCCCGTTCTGGGAGACCTTCCGCGCCAGGCACCCCCAGTGGGAGCTGCAGATCAGGCACAACCCGTTCGTCGACGCCTTCGCGGCCCTGCGCAGGGGCGATGTCGACGTGCTCGTCGCCTGGCTGCCCGTCGAGGAGCCCGACTTCACCGTCGGCCCGGTCGTCTTCACCGAGCCCCGCGTGCTGCTGGTGGCCGCCGACCACTGCCTGGCCGTACGGGGCACGTCGGTGTCGAGCGAGGCGCTGGGCGACTTCCCGGTCCTGGACGGCCGGGTGAACGGCAGGCGCAACGTCCCCGAGTACTGGGAGGACGTCTTCACGCCCTTCCACACGCCCAAAGGCCGCCGGGTCGAGCGGGGAGCGCAGTCGGTCGCGACGCTGGAGGACATCTTCACACTGGTCGGCGCCGGGCAGGCCGTACAGCCGCTGAGCGCGCACGCCACCCGCTACCACGCCAGGCCGGACGTCGCCTACCTGCTCATGCGCGACAGCCCGCCCGCCCGGTGGGGCCTGGTCTGGCGCAGCGAGGCCGAGAACGAGCGGGTACGCGCGCTCGCCAGGGTGGTGGGCGACCTGGGCCCCAAGGTGAGCGCCTAGCCGAGACGAAGGGTGGCGAGCTCCGTGCGCGTCGACACCTGGAGCTTGGGGAAGGCCCGGTAGAGGTGGTGGCCGACGGTCTTGGGACTGAGGAAGAGCTGGGCGCCGATCTCCTTGTTCGTCGCGCCGGTCGCCGCCAGCCGGACGACCTGGAGCTCCTGAGGCGTGAGCAGGCCCGCCGGATCGGTGCCGGAAGGCTGGATGGCGCCCTCACCGGCGGCTCGCAGCTCGGCACGGGCGCGCTCGGCCCAGGGCTTCGCGCCGAGCCGTTCGAACGTTTCGAGCGCGTCGCGCAGCCTGGCCCTCGCCTCGCTCTTACGGCGTTCGCGGCGCAGCCATTCGCCGTACACCAGGTGGGTACGCGCCCGGTCGAACAGCCTGCGCTCGTCGCCCGCGTGCAGCTCGACGGCCTGGAGGAAGGCCGCCTCCGAGCCGTTCAGCAGGGCCAGGCACCGCAGCAGCAGCGCACGCGACCAGTCGGCGGGCACCACACGCGCCCACCACTCGACGGCGGCCATCGGCTCCGCCGCGCGTTCGGGCTGCCCGGCCCTGACCGCGGCCTCCACCTGGTCGGCGGCCATCAGCAGGACGTTGCCGCGGCAGGGGCCGATGTCGCGCAAGGCGGTCTCCATGCGGTCGAGCGCGGCCTCGTTGCGACCGAGCCCCAGCTCCAGCAGGGCGAGCGCCCATTCGCCGCGTACCGCCGACACCGTGTTGGACTCGGCGGCGAACGTGCTCAGACTGCGCCCGGCCAGCTCGCGGCAGCGCTCCTCGTCGCCGTCGACCGCGGCCACGAAGGCCAGGATCATGTCGGCCTGGGCGACCCGGCTCGGCTGCCCGGTGTCCCTGGCGACCTGGGCGCCTTCGGCGGCGGCGGAAGCGGCGTCGCGGAAGCGGCCGACGTTGGCCTCGGCCAGGGCCAGCGTGCACAGCACCGGCGGCAGCCAGCCCACCATGCCGTGGGTACGGCACTCGTCGGCCAGGGCGACGACGATCTCCCTCGCGGTGTCGAAGTCGCCGACGAGCTGGGCCAGCAGGGAGAGGCTGAGCCGCAGCGAGGTCAGGCCCGGCCGGATGTCACGGCCTTCGGCCACGATCCGCCCCAGCAGCGCCACCCCGCTCTCGGCGTCGTCGGAGAGCAGCCCGACCAGCCCTGTGGCGATCTGGAGGTGCATCTGCCGTGCGGCGTCCTGCGGCAGCTCGGCCAGCCTCCTGTGGGTGAGGACGACCCCTTCGGCCCTGCCGATCGTCCAGGCCGCCCTCGCCGCGTCGACCAGCATGGCCGCCGCCAGGTCCGGGTCGTGCCCGGCGACGCCTTCCGCCGCCGCGATCAGGACGTCGTAGGCCGATTCCAGCGAACCGTGCTCGAACTCGATCCATGAGCGCACTCCGGCCAGCCGCGCCGCCTCGCTGACGTTCAGCGGCAGGCGCTGGGCCTGCTCGGCCAGCCGCAGCGCCCGGTCGGGCTGTCCCGCGTCGACGGCCGTCTCCGCCGCCGTGACCAGCCGCCGCGCCCGCGCCCCGTCCTCGGGCGTGAGCCTGGCCGACCGCTCCAGCGCCGTCACCGCCGTGGCGTACCCGGTCCGCAGCCTCGCCCGTACGGCTACCGCCTCCAGCTCGGCGGCGACCCGCTCGTCCGGCCCGGCCGTGGCCGCCGCCCGGTGCCAGGCGATCCGGTCGGGATCGCTCAGCCGGGCGGCGATCGCCGCGTGCGCGACCATCCGCCGGGTGAAGGAGGCGCCCTGGTAGGCCGCCGCCCGGATCAGCGGATGCCTGAACGCGATCGAGTGATGGGAGACCGTCACCAGGCCGATCTCCTCGGCCTCGGCCAGCGACTCGGCCGACAGACCGAGATCGGCCATGGCGTGCAGGACCGTGTCCAGCTCGTCGGTCTCCTGCGCGGCTGCCACCAGCAGGGCCGTCCTGGTGTGCTCGGGCAGCCCGGCGATCCGCTGCCGGTAGGCCTCCTGCAGCCGGCGCGGCAGCGGCAGCGGCCCGACCGCCAGGGAGTCGACGTCGGCATGCGCCAGCTCGCGCAGGGCCAGGGGGTTGCCCGCGGCCTCGGCCAGCACCCGGTCGCGTGCCCCCGGTTCGAGGTCGGGCGCGTGCTCGGCGAGCAGGTCGCGCGAGGCGTTCCGGCTCAGCGCCGCCAGCCGGAGCTCGGGCAGTCCGGGCGCCACGAGCTCCTCCCGCCCGGCGAACAGCAGCACGACTCCCTCGGCGGCCAGCCGCCTGGCGGCGAACAGCAGCGCTTCGAGCGAGGGCTGGTCGAGCCACTGAGCGTCGTCGACCAGGCAGAGCACCGGCCCCGCGGCAGCCGCGTCGGCCAGCAGCGACAGTGCGGCCAGCCCGACGAGGAAGCGATCGGCGCCCCCCGGCGCGGCCAGCCCGAACGCCGCCCGCAACGCATCGGCCTGCGGTACGGCGAGCGCGTCGACCCCTTCACGCACCGGCGACAGCAGCAGGTGCAGCGCGGCGAAAGGCAGCTCGGACTCGCTCTCGATCCCGGTGCACCGCAGGAGGGTGAAGCCGCCCGATGCGAGGCGTGCGGCGTGCTCCATGAGCGCGGTCTTACCGCCGCCGGGCTCGCCGATGACGACCAGGGCCGAGCTGTGACCGTCTTCGGCCTCTGACAGGAGCCGTGCGATGTGTTGCTGTTCCGATTGCCTGCCGTGAAGCACGTGCAGAACCTAATTCACGCACACGACGCCTCACAACCTGAGAGCAGGGCAATTGCCCGATACCGCAGGCCGTCGCCCGCTCCTAACGTGGTGACCGGCCGAAGCCGGACACGGCATCCAGACACGGAAGACATCGAAGGAGCAGCACCACCATGAGAGTCATCCTCGCCGGTGCGAGCGGCGCCGTCGGAGCCCCCCTCACCCGGGCGCTCCTCGCCGCGGGCCACGACGTCGTCGCCCTCACCCGCCGCGGCGGCGACACTCTGACCGATGGCGTCGAACCGCTGGTCGGCGACGCTCTGGACCGCGACGGCCTGCTGAAGGCGGCCGACGGCCTGCGCGCCGACGCCGTGATCCACGAGCTGACCGCACTGAAGAAGGCGCCCATGCGGCACAAGGACATGGCCGCCACCAACCGCCTGCGCGTCGAAGGCACGGCCAACCTGGTCGAACTGGCCCGGCGGACAGGCGCCACCCGCTTCCTGACCCAGTCGATGATCTTCGGGTACGGCTACGGCGACCTGGGGGAGCGGCCACTGACCGAGAACGACCCGTTCGGCAAGCCGGGATTCGGCCGATTCGACCAGCACATCGCCGCCATGCACAGCACCGAGCAGCAGGCGTACGCGATCGGCGGCATCGCCCTGCGCTACGGCATCTTCTACGGCGCCGACGGCGATCCGACCATCGACTCCGTACGGCAGGGCAAACTGCCGGTGCCGCACGGCGGGCTCATGTCCAGGATCCACGTCGTCGACGCCGCCGCCGCCACCGTGGCCGCCCTCGAACACGGCCGCCCCGGCCAGGCGTACAACATCGTCGACGACCTGCCCGCCTCCTTCCGCGACTACTACGTGGCGGTCGCGTCCCGCATCGGCGCTCCGACACCCCGCGCCGTTCCCGGCTGGTTCCTGCGGGCGATGCCGTACATCCACGCCGTCATGACCGGCACCTACCGGCTGTCCAACGCGAAGGCCAAGGCGGAACTGGGGTGGACTCCGGCGATGAGCACGTACCGGGACGGGATCGAGGGGCTGAGGTGAGGGTCCTGTTCGGGCGTATGGCCGAGTGCCTGACATGAGGGTCCTGCTGGCCGGTGCCACGGGGGCCATCGGCAGGCCGCTGACCCGCGCGCTGACGACCGCCGGGCACGAGGTGCTCGCCCTCGTCCGCACCGAGACCGCCGAGGCGACGGCCACCGGGCTCGGCGCCAAGCCCGTACGAGCCGACGCACTGGACCGCGACGCCCTGCTCCACGCGGTGGCAGGCCTGTCCGCCGACGCCGTCGTCCACCAGCTCACCTCCCTGAGCAGACCCAGACGCACCCTGGACGCGAACGACCCCAACACCCTCCTGCGCAGCCGGGGAACCGCACACCTGCTGGAGGCGGCCGAGTCGCTGGGCGCCACCCGGTTCGTCACCCAGTCGATGGCGCTCGGCTACGGCTACACCGACCACGGCCGCACCGTACTCACCGAGGAGGCGCCCTTCGCCGTCGCCCGGGGCACGGTCGCCGACTTCGTCCTCGACGGCCTGCGCTCGACCGAGCACCAGGTCCTGTCCGCACGCCACCTGGACGGCATCGCCCTGCGCTACGGCCTGTTCCACGGGCCCGGCACCTGGTTCGACCCGCGTCCGGGCAGCCGTTCCACGCCCGTGCCGTGGAACGGCGGCGGCCTGGTCCCGTGGATCCACACCGCCGACGCGGCCGACGCCACCGTCGCCGCCCTGGAACACGGCCGTCCGGGCGAGGCGTACAACATCGTCGCCGACCACTCCACGACCTGGGGCGACATGGCCAAAGCCACCGCCTCGGCCCGAGGCCGCCTCCCCTTACGCCTGCCCGGCCCCCTGCTCCGCCGCCTCGTCCCCTACCTGGGCGCCTTGATGATCGACACCACCCTGCACGTCTCCAACGACAAGGCCCGCCACGACCTCACCTGGCGCCCGCGCGCCGGAATCGACACCCCATGACCACCTTCGTACGCCTCACCGTCCTGCTCTCCGCCGCCTCCATGCTCACCACCGGCATCTGGGCCAGACTCTCCCCCGCCACCTTCGCCGCTTTCACCAACTGGCCCAACCACCTCCATTTCCTGCACGACGCCGGCGTTTTCCAGATCGGCATCGGGCTGACACTGCTGGCTGCTTTGTGGTGCCGGGATGTGGTCGCCACCGTGTTGGGCGGGTTCTTGGTCACCAATACGTTCCATGCGGCCAATCACGTTCTGGATCTGCCGTTGGGAGGGAATGTGTGGGATGCGTGGGGGCTGGGGGCTGTGTCGTTGGTCGCGGCGGCGGGGCTGGTGGCACGCTTGAGGTGGAGGCGCCGGGGGACCGAGGGGGGCGCCCGGAACGCGAAAGTCGTGACCGCCCGCCGAGGCACTCCTGGTACGTGAGGGGCGGCGCGGTACGTGCCGACGGGAGCCGCCGTGCCGGTGCCTCTAGCGCGGGCGTGCCACGCCGAGGACGTGGGGGACGCGGTGATAGTCGAACCTTTCGAGCCGTTCGATCCCGAAACCGGCCCGCTCGATGCACGCCATGGTGTCGCGTGCCGGGCGGCAGCCGCCCGAGGCCCGTGACCAGACCGGGGTCGCCAGGGTCTCGGCCAGGGCGAGGAACGGGTTGCCGGATCGCTGGTGCTCGTAGAAGCGAAGCTGCCCGCCCGGTCGCAGCACACGCCGTACCTCGGCCAGCGCCTGCGCCGGACGGGCCGCACAGCAAAGGATCAGCGAGCAGACCACGGCATCGCACGACGCCTCCGCAACGGGCAGCCGGGTGAGATCGCCGTCGATCACGCTGACCGGCACCGGAAGATCCTGCGCCGTGTGCTCGGCCATGGCCCGCAGGAACGGGTCGGGCTCCACCAGGACGATCCGTTCGACGCCGACGCCGGCCGGGTAGCAGGCCAGCTTGACGCCGTCACCGGCCCCCAGCTCCAGGACGGTGCCCGTCAGGCCGGAGAGCAGCTGCGCTCGTTGCCTGGTGGGTCGTGACATCTCGCGAACCGGCCGCGGGTGATGGAACTGCTCCATGCCCCGGCCCTGGATCGTCCGGGTATCCGGGGGTTGGCCGCGCTCGGGGGTACGCACCGTCATCGCTCCTCCTACGGGTGACGGCTCCCACTCTCAAGCACCCCTCCACCTGCGACCGTCGCTCATACGAGATACCTGCGCGCCTGACCTCGATCCCTACGCATCCTTGATGCCGCATGCGCCGTACTGACCGGATCGAGGCACGCCCCGGCCGTCGGCACGCTGCGCCATCCCCGACACGCGGCGAGTGTCAGCCTTTGATGAAGCGGCGGGTCATGTACCGGCGCACCGGCGGCAACGAGGCCAGGCGCAGCGGGAGCAGGCTCAGCCACAGCACCAGGGAGTTGGCGGGGGCGTAAACACCTTTGACCCGGCGGCCGAGCTTCTGTTTCCGTTCCGCCTCGGGCCGGATGGCGGCCTCCCACGCGGCGAGTGCGGCCGGGAGGTCGCCGGGGTGGGCGGCCAGTTCGGCGCCGAGGCGGTCGGCACCGCCGACGGCCAGGGAGGAGCCGTATCCGGCGAACAGCGTCACGCACCAGGCCGCATCTCCGAGCAGCACCACCCGGCCCTTGCTCCACTGCGGGGCGACGACCTGGCTGATGGTGTCGTAGTAGACCGAGTCGGCCCGCGCCAGCCCGGCGAGCTTTCTGCGGATCAGGGCGATCCGAGCACTTGTTGAACCCGGGTGGTGGCTGCGTGGTCAGGGCCGGACACATGCTCAAGTAGGCAGGTCTTGTTGGGTGTCCGAGGTGGGCCGCGTCATCGATGTCATCAAAGAGTGCCCTCGATGCGTGGGTTCAGGGTCGACTAGCGGTTTCGTCGTTCGGATGCCTTGGGGTGGCCGGCGGCGACCTTGGTGAGCCAGATGGTCGTTTCGTCGTCGTCGATGGCGTACCAGACGCGTCCCCCGGAGGTGATCTCGTACTGCCACTGCTCCAGATCACGGTTGTCGTGCTTGACGGTGCCCAGCGATCCAGACAACGGATGCTGACGGTCATCGACCCGGCGCGGATCACCGGTGAGGTCCAACCAGCAGCAGCGGTCACAGTTACCAGGCACCTGGGCCCGTAGCTCCCGCCAGGCCTTCCAAGCCTTGGCGTTGGCGGCGCGTACGATCCATCCGGTAGGTCGGCGGATCTCCTCGCCCCGGCCACTCATTCGGCACTCTCAACCGACTGTCCGCCGCTGCCGTCGAACGGATTGGCCAGGTCACGGGCAATCTCAGGATCGCTCCAGGCCAGAGCGGTGGAAGTCCACGACCGGCGGGCTCGGGCGTAGGGCATCAGTTCCCCCGTGTCGGCTCCAGCCAGCAGATGAGCGAGGAGTTCACGAACACACTGGGGGCGCTCGTTCTCGGGCAGCCAGGTCAGCCACGGAAGGTCCTCGGCTATGGCCTCTTCCGCCAGGACTCGGTTGGCACGGGCGACGATGGTCATGGACCGGGCCAGCGTGAGAAGGGCGCCGCGAGCGGCCTGGTAGCGCTCGTCGCGGACCAGCCAGACGTTTTCGGCGTCCCGGCGCTCCAGGAGGACGTCTGCAGCGTCGAGCTCAGGGAAGACCTCGTTGCGGTCACGGGCCAGCGCGCTGAAAGGGAACGTCTTCATGGTTCCAGACTACCTCTCAAGTGCGTCACTAATGCAACACTAATGTTGAAGACTAAGGCGCATGATGGAGGAGGCCGCTATGTCACGGGCGGTATGAGGTGTTGCGAGGGATTCGCGTCATAGGGAGGTCAGATCCTCGTCGGCTGGGAGAGCGGCGAGGAGAGGCAGTGCCATGACGACTACACCCTCCGAACCACACCTCGACGGTTGGATCATGCAGGCACGTCGAGGAACCCGTCGGCGGCCGCCCGGGAGTCAGGAAGCCGAACCCGGTCTGCGGTTCGCGTTCTACGGCCTGACCTCGACCAAACGGCTCCAGGACCGGTGGACCTCGCGCGGCTGGCAGCAGGAAGTTGCCGCGGATCTGGTCGTGGGGCACGGACGGATCGTTCGGGGAGTTCTTCGACATCGGGGTGTCACGGCGGGAACGTCCTCAGGCATCGGAGCTGCTGGCGCTTGTCAGCGGCCAGGCCGCCCCATCGACGCGATCGTGGTCGGTGAGTACGAGCGGGCGTTCTTCGATGACCAACTTAACAAGCTGTTGCCTTGGCTGGAGGAGCACGGGGTTCAAGTGTGGCTGCCGGAGGTGGCCGGTCCGGTGGAGGTGGACAGCCCGATGCACCGGGTGCTGACGACGGTCCTGGGTGCTCAGTCCAAGCGCGAGGTCGTGCGTGCCGGGCACCGGGTGCTGGCGGCGATGCGGGTGCAGGCGGCCCAGCAGGGCAGGTACATGGGCGGGCGCCCGCCGTACGGCTACCGCCTGGTGGACGCGGAGGGTTGTCGCTGGAAAGCAAAAAGCCCGGTCCGTAGACCGAGCTTGACCCCGCATATGGGGTACTTGCGTGTCCGAGGGGGGACTTGAACCCCCACGCCCCGTAAAGGGCTCTAGCACCTCAAGCTAGCGCGTCTGCCTATTCCGCCACCCGGACTTGGTGCCTGCACGCGGGACCGTCATCCCGCGTCGGCGTGCCTAAGGTTAGCAAACTCTGAGGGGTGCGTCATACCGCTTAATGCGAGGCGGCCCGGCCGAAGGCAGGATGGGCGGTAAAGAGGATCAATCGAGGGAGCCGCCATGGCCGTGCTCAAGGGTGAGGACGAGGTCGTCGAGCTGTGTCGCGACCTGATCAGGATCGACTCCAGGAACGCGGGGGACAACGCGGGGCCCGGGGAGCGGGCGGTGGCGGAGTACGTGGCGGAGAAGCTGGCCGAGGTGGGGCTGCAGGCCAGGGTGCTGGAGTCGGACGCGCGGCGGGCGAACGTCGTCGCGCGGATCGAGGGCGAGGACTCCAGCAGGGGCGCGCTGCTGCTGCACGGCCATCTCGACGTCGTACCCTTCGACGCGCCCGACTGGACGTACCACCCGATGTCCGGCGAAGTGGCCGACGGATGTGTGTGGGGCCGGGGCGCGGTCGACATGAAGAACATGGACGCGATGATCCTGGCCGTCGTCAGGCAGCGCCTCGCCGAGGGCAGGAGGCCGCCGCGTGACGTCGTCCTGATGTTCACCGCGGACGAGGAGGCGGGCGGCACGTACGGCGCGCACTGGCTCGTCGACAAGCACCCCGAGGCGTTCGAAGGCGTGACGGAGGCGATCGGCGAGGTCGGCGGGTTCAGCGTGTCGATCGACGAGGCCACCAGGCTGTACCTGGTCGAGGCCGCGGAGAAGGGCATGGCCTGGATGCGCCTCACGGCCAAGGGCAGGGCCGGGCACGGCTCCATGCTCAACGACGACAACGCGGTGACCGAACTGGCCGAGGCCGTGGCCCGCATCGGACGCCACGAATGGCCGGTACGGCTGACGCCGACGGTGCGCACGTTCCTGCGTGAGACGTCGGACGCGCTGGGCGTGGAGTTCGACGAGGCCGACGCCGAGGCCACGGTCGCCAGGCTCGGGCCGCTGGCCAGGATGATCGGCGCGGTCCTGCGCAACACGGCGAACCCGACGATGCTCGAAGCGGGGTACAAGGCCAACGTCATCCCGCAGGCCGCGAGCGCCACCATCGACGGCAGGTTCCTGCCCGGCCTCGAGGAGGAGTTCTTCGCCACGATCGACACCCTCATCGGCCCGAACGTCAGCAGGGAGTTCATCCAGCACCACATCGCCCTGGAGGCCGCGTTCGAGGGCTCGCTCGTCGACGCGATGACCTCGGCCCTGCTGGAGGAGGACCCGGACGGCAGGGTCGTGCCGTACACGCTGTCCGGTGGCACCGACCTCAAGGCGTTCGACCGGCTGGGGATCAGGGGGTACGGCTTCGCGCCGCTGAAGTTGCCCGCCGATCTGGACTTCTCGGGGATGTTCCATGGGGTGGACGAGCGAGTCCCGACCGATTCGCTGGCATTTGGGGTACGGGTACTTGACCGGTTCCTGGATCGCTGCTGATTCCTTCGCGGAAAACACGTTGCGATGACGTGGAGTGCTGTTACGGTTACGGATCGTTGAGGGGTGAGTCCACGGACTGACCTCGGCGCAGAGGGCCGGGAGGCTCTCTGGAGGTCGGTTCTGGAGCTCGGGAGGTCACGTGGCACGCATGCCGGTGCGGCAGCAGGGGACATCGTCCCTTGCTGTTCGGCGCGTGCCCGTGGCCGTCTCCGAAGAGGGTGCGCTGACCACTCGGGCCGCTCGGATGGCGCGGTTCGCGGCCGGCACCCGGAAGGTTTTCGCACGAGCGTCCACGGTAGGCGGCCTGATGGCCGCCGGCTGGCTGCTCGCAGTGCTCTTCGGATTCCTAGGAGCCGCTCCGGCTGCCGCGGATCCCACCGCGGCGACAGGGGCCGACACCCCGGTGACCACCCATGACGCCATGGGGGCACACGACCCGGCGGAGCAAGGCGCCGATCACTCGGCGACCACCGCCGTAGCCCCGCAGGCATACGCCCGGCAGACGGGCGTCTCGCAGGCGGAGGCCGGTCCAGCCGACACACCGCAGGCAACCGCTCCAGGAGCGGCCGCCTGGCGAGATGTCGCTCCGCGGGAGGACGTCGCTCTTGCCGACGTTCCACAGGCGGACCTGCCCCATCCGGTCGTCTCTCCGGTCGCCGGCATCTCTCAGGTCGTCTCCGGGTCGCCTTCGGGCGACTTCCCCACGGCAGACGACGCCGTCTCGGCGACGGACAACGCCGAGGCAATGGCCGGGCGTGGTGTAGACGGGCTGACCAGCCAGTCGAAGCCCGGCGTCCCAGCACCTTCCACCGCCAGCGACATGGGCGCCAATGGCTTGGCGCCTGGCAGCGGTGGCAACGGCCCCTTCGGGCCAGGCATGGGGGACATCGCGAGGTCCTTCGACCCGCGTCTCACGGCACAGCGCGCCCCCCTGGCGCGCGTGCTGCCCCCGGTCGTCCGCACAGCGGCTGACGACCCGTCTTTCTCACCTGACTGACCCCGGCGAGTGGACCGGGCTCACCCTTCGAGGGTCGAGCAGGCTCGTCCATCAGGAGTCGAGCCACCGGTCGCGGAGCGCGGCCAGACCGGCCGCCTGTGGTTGACCCCCTGAGCAGGCCTCGCGTCCCAGTCGACGCGGGACCGAAGGAACCAGCTCCCCAGGCCTGACGCCCTCACCGGCGCCCGGCCGAAGGAACCGGCTCCCTACGGGATCAAGCCCCGGAGTCCGCGTCTCGATCGGCGCAGGTCGAAGGAGACCAGCCCCCAAGGTCCGTGTCCCAGGTGACGCGGGTCGAGGAAACCAAGCCCCATGGTCTGCGCCGCGAACCGGCGCGGACGGACGGAACCCAGCTCTCAGGTCTGCGCACTACCAGCGACAGATCAACGGCTACAGCGGCTCCCGTCGGACTGTGACTTACCGGCACAGACCGATGGCGCCACGCCCCAAGGCCTGCGACTTACCGGCGCAGACCGCAGGGGCCGGGGTTCCGAGGTTCGCGTCAGTACGGCGCCGGCCGCTGGGGACGAGGTTCCGAGATCCGCGACGCGGGGACGCCGACCGGCAGGGCTAGAGTCCCGAGACCGGCGACGTCGTGACGTGGGCCGAAAGGGCGGGGTTCTCAAGGCCGCGGCTTACCGGCGCGGACCGTAGGGGCGGGTTCCCGACCATGGGGGACAGGTTCCCGAAGCTTCCCGAGTCCGCAGCTGACCGGCCGATTGGCTGACCGGTCATCCGATCATCGGACCAACCGGCGACGAAGCCGGTGAGGCCGATGAAGCTGGCGAGGCCGGCCGCACCGGTCGCCGGGTAACCGGCAGATCGGCGTGGCTCATCAGGGCAGACGCACTCCCGAACACCGCGGCCAAGCGGCGCAGGCTGAGAAATCCGCAGCCGAACGGCGCAGGCTGCCAAGGCGAAGCTCCCGGTCCCGTGGCCTACCGGCTCGGGCCCGCGGAGCAGGCCTTGGGGCCGCAGGACACGGAGTACCCCAACCACAGGACAGCCCACGAGACACAGAGCAAGAGCTCACCTCAGGCCCCAGGCAGGGGATCAGTGGCTCGCCTCAGATTCAAGACCACGAGGCGGAGATCTGAACCTCACCTCAGGCCACGAGGCGGAGAGCGGTAGCTCGTCTCAGGTCCGAGGCGCCCAGGAAAGGCCAGGAAGGCGACGTACGGGAAGTACGCGTCGTACCGGCTCTGGGGGTTGGCCAGCTGGTCCAGGAGTGGGACTCGTCGGACGCAGGCCGGAAGCACAGGCAGGCGCACGAGGACGTCGCACATCCGGAAAGCGTGGAGGCCGAGCGTACCCAGGAAGCCGGGCAACTGGTCCGGGGCCTGGTCGAACGCTTCGCGCGTGGGTGATTCGTCAGTCGTTTCCTTGGCTCGTACCGGCATCGAGGTCCCGCTGTGCGCGGATCAGGATCTCGCACGATCTCGGCGCCCGCGAGCTGTCAGGTATTCCCCCCAAGAACCACTAGGAGCATTCATCATGCGTACGTGGGCGAAGGCATCGGCCCCCGCGGCTCTGCTCGCGGTAGCGGTCATGTCTCTCGGCAGCGGCACCGCTGTCGCCGACACCTCGGGCAACTCTTCCGTCGGTGGCGGCAACCAGGTCAACCTGCCCATCTCCCTGCCGATCGACATCAGCGGCAACGCCGTGGGTGCGGCCGGCGAGTCGACCGCGGCCTCTGAGGGCGGCGCCTCGGTCGAGAACACCACCACCGGGGGCATCCCCGGCAAGACTTCCGGCGACAACAGCGTCCTCGGCGGCAACCAGGTCAACGCGCCGATCAGCGCTCCCGTCAACGCCTGTGGCAACGCGATCTCGCTGTTCGGCAGCTCCGACGCGGGCTGCAAGGGCGGCTCCTCCGTCAAGACGGCGGGCAAGGGCGGCGCGGGCGGCAACAAGACCAACGGCGACAGCAGCGTCCTCGGCGGCAACCAGGTGCTGGCCCCGATCAGCGCCCCGATCAACGCCTGCGGCAACGCGCTGGCCATCTTCGGCGACGCCACGGCCGGCTGCAAGGGCGGCTCGTCGGTCAAGAACACCGGCCTCGGCGCCGGCGGCAACACCACGTCGGGCAAGAACGCCGCTCTGGGCGGCAACCAGGTGATCGCGCCGATCAGCGGCCCGATCAACATCTGCGGCAACGCGATCGCGATCTTCGGCGAGGCGTTCTCCGGCTGCAAGGGCGGCTCCTCCGTCACCAACAACGGTGGCGGCAAGGGCGGCGGCGGTGACAAGGGCCCCGGCGGCGGACCCAAGCCCGGCTACCAGGCGGGCCCCGGCGGTTCCCAGGGCAACGACACCGACGGCCGCTTCGGCGCCGGTTCGGGCAACCAGGTGATCGCGCCGATCAGCCTGCCCATCACCGCCTGCGGCAACGCGGTCGGCAACGCGCCCGCCGGATGCAAGGGCGGCAGCTCGGTCGAGAACTCGGGCGGCGGCACCGGCGCCGGAGGCAACACCACGTCCGGCAAGTCCGGCGTGCTGGCAGGCAACCAGGTGGTCGCCCCGATCACCGCTCCGATCAACGTGTGCGGCAACGCGGTGGCCCTGGCGGGCGAGGCGTTCGCCGGGTGCAAGGGCGGCGTCGAGGTCAAGAACGGCGGCAAGGGCGCGGGCGGCAACTCCACGACCGGCCAGTCCGGAGTGGGCGCTGGCAACCAGGTCATCGCTCCGATCACCGCTCCGATCAACGCCTGCGGCAACGCCGTGGCCGCGCTCGGCCTGTCCGAGGCCAACTGCAAGGGCGGCGCGACCGTCAACCCCGAAGGGGGCGGCGTCGGCGGCGGTGGCAACACCACGTCCGGCAAGTCCGGCGTGCTGGCAGGCAACCAGGTGGTCGCCCCGATCACCGCTCCCGTCAACGTGTGCGGCAACGCGGTCGCCGTACTGGGTGACGCCGCCGCAGGCTGCCTGGGCGGCTCGCGGGTCGGCCCGCCGGTGGAGGAGCCGGGCGACGGCTACGACCACTGGACCCGTCCCAAGGGCAAGGTGAAGGGGTACAAGACCAGCGGCATGCTTCCCGCGCTGCCTGTCGTGCCCGCGATGGCCGGGCTGCAGGATGTGGGCAACGTCACCCAGCAGATGCGCGGCGCCGGGCTTCCCGCCCTGCCGGTCGTCGGCGACGTGACCCAGACGCTCGGCCTGCCGGCCCTGCCCGCGATGCCCGGCCTGCCCGGCTCGCCCGCGACCCCTGCCAAGCAGGGCAAGCACGCTCCCGCGAGCAGCCCCGTCTCGGCTCTCGCGCCCGCCACCCAGCTCGTCGCCTCGACCCCGGTCGGTGGCGCGCTGCCCGTCGGCGACCTCGGCCTGATGAGCGCCGCTCAGCCGGCCGGCGTCGCCGGTATGAACTCCAGCTCGCTGTTCGCGCTGGTACTCGGCGCCATGTTCGCCGCCTCGGCGACCCTGTTCGCCACCACCCGCCGGTTCGGGTTCGGCAAGAAGTAAGCCCGAGTCAGACACCAGCAGGTCCATGAACGGCTCCGCCCGCAGCCAGTGGGTGTGTAGCTGAGGGGCTCCGTACTTCGGGGCCGAAAAATGAAGCTTCGTCCGATCAACATGGGATCGACCGGCAACCGCAGGCGATCCCGTGGGACGGAGCGAGAGAAAGCTTTGCCCGTTCTGGGGGCGCGGCCCAGGACGGGCAGAGCCATGTCCGAGCCGCGTCAGGGAACACCCCGCACCAGGGGCTACCCTCGAACGAGAGGCCCGGCCCCGAGCAGTACGACGGAGCTGGGACCAGAAGGGGCTGGAGCCGCGAGAGGCCGGAAGCAGGACCCGAGCCCGAGAGGCTGGGAATCGAGGCCGTGTCGAAGGTGTGGGGGCTTGCTGAGGGTGACGGGATTCGGACAGCCTGAGATCCTGCTTCGGGAGTGATCTCAGCGGATTCGCGCCATTCGGGACACGCCCGGACCAACACCCAGGCCGTCCCGAAACACCCCGCAAACCCGCAACAAACACCCCACAAACCCCTCGTGACACCCGCAGCGTTCCACGTGCCAGACCCGGAACAACGAGTACGCGACCCGGAACAACGAGCAGGACACGGCACCCGGACCGCCCATCTCGGGCATCCGCCGTACCAGGTTCGACCACGAGCGCGCACGCGCCCCAGCCATGGGCGGGTGGCACTGCGGCCGCGGTGTGCTCCGGAGGGCCCAAAAGGGACCCAAAAGTCGCACCAAAGCGCCCCCAAAGGCGCTCGACACACGACCGGATCCCCCCGAAAGGCGACCTGACAGACGAGACTGACTGCTGCTACATGGTTCGGACAACGCGTATGATCTTGCGGCGCAACCGCACGCGACGACTCCCGTCGGGATACAGTCGCAGGCGGTCCAGCTCCCACTGGCCATACTCGGCATGTTCGGTCAGCAGTTGCCTGGCGGCCTCTCGTGAGATGCCGCGAGGGATGTGGACTTCCATGTAGGAGTAGTCGGGCAAGGCGATTGGTCTCCGTGACGGTTTCGGGGGACGAGGTTTATTGTGCGTGCTTGTGGGTGGACCCGAAGGAGATCGGGTAACCCGCAGGGAAGGAATTCCCGCGAGTCGGGTTACCTTTCAAGTCTGTGCCGGATCCCGGCAGGGGGATACGTAGAGCGAACAGCGAGGTAGGAAGCAGCGTGCCAGCCAACAACGGCAGCGCCGGCGGAACCCGCCTGGTGATCGTCGAGTCGCCGACCAAGGCGAAGAAGATCGCTGAGTACCTCGGGCAAGGGTTCACGGTGGAGTCAAGCATCGGCCACATCAGGGATCTTCCCGTGAAGGCCGACGACATCCCGGAGAAGCACAAGGGTGCTCCGTGGGCCCGGCTCGGCGTCAACGTCGAGCACGAGTTCGAGCCCTTGTACGTCGTCAACGCCGACAAGAAGGCTCAGGTCAACAAGCTCAAGCAGCTGCTGAGGGACGCCGACGAGCTCTACCTCGCCACTGACGAGGACCGCGAGGGCGAGGCCATCGCGTGGCACCTGCAGGAGGTGCTCAAGCCCAAGGTGCCGGTGCACCGCATGGTCTTCCACGAGATCACCAAGCAGGCGATCAGGGACGCGGTGTCCAACCCGCGCGACCTCAACCTGCGCCTGGTCGACGCCCAGGAGACGCGCCGCATCCTCGACCGCCTCTACGGCTACGAGGTCAGCCCGGTCCTGTGGAAGAAGGTCAAGCCGGGCCTGTCGGCCGGCCGGGTGCAGTCGGTCGCGACCAGGCTGGTCGTCGAGCGCGAACGCGAGCGCCTGGCCTTCACCGCCGCCCACTACTGGGATCTGGCGGCCCTGTTCGACACCGGCAAGGCGGGCGAGACGCCCCGCGACTTCACCGCCACGCTGACCACGATCGACGGCAGGCGGGTGGCGCAGGGCCGCGACTTCAACAGCTCGGGCGTGCTCAAGAACGACGCCCTGCACCTGTCGGAGGCCGCGGCGGGCGAGCTGGCCACACGTCTTCGCGGCTCGGCCTACGCGGTCAAGTCCGTCGAGCGCAAGCCGTACACACGTAAGCCCTACGCGCCCTTCCGCACGACGACGTTGCAGCAGGAGGCCAGCAGGAAGCTGGGGTTCTCCGCGAAGTACACGATGCAGGTGGCGCAGCGGCTCTACGAGAACGGCTTCATCACCTACATGCGTACCGACAGCATCACGCTGTCGGACGTCGCCGTGGCCGCGGCCAGGTCCCAGGCGATCAAGCTGTACGGCTCGGCGTACGTCCCGGACAAGCCGCGCGTCTATGCCAGCAAGGTGAAGAACGCGCAGGAGGCGCACGAGGCGATCCGCCCCTCGGGCGAGGAGTTCCGCACGCCGGGCGAGACCGGGCTGAGCGGCGACATGTTCCGCCTGTACGAGCTGATCTGGCAGCGCACGGTCTCCTCGCAGATGAAGGACGCCGTCGGCGAGTCGGTCACGGTCAAGGTGGCGGGGGAGTCGTCGAGCGGCGAGCGGGTGGAGTTCAGCGCCTCCGGCCGCACGATCACCTTCCACGGCTTCCTCAAGGCCTACGTCGAGGGCGCGGACGACCCGTCGAGCGACCGCGACGACCAGGAGAAGCGCCTGCCGAACCTGGAGGAGAACGACCGTCTCGACCTGACCAGGCTGGATGTGTCGGGCCACTCGACCAAGGCTCCGGCGCGCTACACCGAGGCTTCGCTGATCAAGGAGCTCGAGGACCGCGAGATCGGGCGGCCCTCGACGTACTCCTCCATCATCGGAACGATCCTGGACCGGGGCTACGTCTTCAAGAAGGGCACCGCGCTGGTGCCCTCGTTCCTGGCGTTCGCCGTGGTGAACCTGCTGGAGCAGCATTTCGGCAACCTGGTCGACTACGACTTCACCGCCGACATGGAGAAGGTCCTCGACGACATCGCCAACGACCGCGCCGAGCGGGTGCCGGAGCTCCGGCGCTTCTACTTCGGCGAGGACGGCGACGAGGGCCTGAAGGAGATGGTCACCGACCTCGGCGAGATCGACGCCAAGGAGATCAGCTCGTTCCCGATCCGCGGCTCCGACATCATGATCCGCGTCGGCCGCTACGGGCCCTACCTCGACCGCGACGGCGCCAGGGTCAACGTCCCCGAGGACATGACGCCGGACGAGCTGACCGCGGAGAAGGCCGAGGAGCTGTTCTCGCGCCCGACGGGCGACAGGGAGCTCGGCACCGACCCGGTGACCGGCCACAAGATCGTCGCCAAGGACGGCCGTTTCGGCCCGTACGTGACCGAGGTCCTGCCCGAGGACCCGCCCGCCGACCCGGCCGCGCCGAAGAAGCGCACCAAGAAGGCGGAGGCGGCCAAGCCGCGCACCGGCTCGCTGTTCAAGACCATGTCGCTGGACACGGTCACGCTGGAGGACGCGCTGAAGCTGCTGGCGCTGCCGAGGGTCGTGGGCGAGCTCGACGGCGAGCAGGTCACGGCGCAGAACGGCCGGTTCGGCCCCTACGTCAAGAAGGGCACCGACTCCCGCTCGCTCGCCTCCGAGGACGAGATGTTCACGGTGACGATCGAGCAGGCCAAGGAGCTGTTCTCGCAGCCGAAGGCCAGGGGCAGGGGCCGGGCCGCCGCCGCGCCCCCGCTGCGTGAGCTGGGCGACGACCCCAACTCCAAGAAGCCGGTCGTGGTGAAGGAGGGCCGCTTCGGGCCCTATGTCACCGACGGCGAGACCAACGCCTCCCTGCGCAAGGGCGACGCGGTCGAGGACATCACGATCGAGCGGGCGGCCGAGCTGCTCGCCGAGCGACGCGAACGCGCTCCTGCGCCGAAGAAGCCCGCCGCCAAGAAGCCGGCCGCCGCCAAGAAGGCGACCACGACGAAGGCGGCCACCGCGAAGACGACGACGTCGCGCAGCAAGACGAGCACCACATCCTGAGAACGATCTCAGCTCGCGCCGACCACTCCGGCTCATAGGCTGTCGGAGTGGTCGGATTCGTGAGCGTGATGCTCGCCCTCGTCGTCGCCCTGCACCTGTACCTCTGGCATCGCCTGGTCCGCTCGACGACCGGGCGAGGGCGGGCCAGGCGGGTGCTGACCTGGGTCATGGTCGTGCTGGCCGTGCTGGTCCCCGTGACGCTGCTGGGTTCGCGCGACGAGCGCCTGCACTGGCTGGCCTGGCCGGGGTTCATGTGGGTGGCGGTCATGTTCTATCTGGTGGTCTTCCTGGTGGTGCTGGAGATCCCCAGGGCGGTGGCGAACCTGGTGCTGCGCCGTACCTCCAGGCGTAAGGCGGAGGCGGCCGTGCCGGTGCCGGTGCTGGTGCCGCAGGCGGGGGAGCCGGTGGCCGAGAGCCTGCCGGAGGCGCCGGTGGACCTGGTCTCGCGCAGGCTGTTCCTCAATCGCACGCTGGCGACGGCGGCGGGTGTGGGGGCGCTGGCCACGGTGGGGTCGGGCATTCCGACCGCGCTGGGCGATCCGGTGCTGGAGTCGGTGCGGGTGAAGCTGCCCAGGCTCGACCCGAGGCTCGCCGGTCTGCGGTTCGCGGTCGTGAGCGACATCCACCTGGGCCCGCTGACCGGCAAGGAACACGCGGCCCGCATCGTACGGATGATCAACGAGGTCGAGGCCGACGTGGTGGCGATCGTCGGCGACCTGGTCGACGGCACGGTGGCCGAGCTCGGCCCGCTGGCCAGGCCGCTGCGCGGGCTGGAGTCGCGCTACGGCGCGTACTTCGTGACCGGCAACCACGAGTACTACACCGCCAACGGCCCCGCCGAGTGGATCGAGGAGCTCGGCGACCTGGGCGTGCGCTCGCTGGCCAACGAACGCGTTGAGATCAGGCACAACGGCGCCGTGCTCGACCTGGCCGGGGTCAACGACATCGGCGGCGTGGAGTTCGGCCAGGGCCCCGACTTCGCCAGGGCGCTCGGCGGCCGCGACACCACCCGCTCGACCGTCCTGCTGGCCCACCAGCCCGTCCAGGTACGGCAGGCGGCCGAGTTCGGCGTCGACCTGCAGCTGTCGGGGCACACGCACGGCGGGCAGATGGTGCCGTTCAATCTGGTGGTGCCCTTCCAGCAGCCGGTGGTGGCGGGCCTCGGCACGGTGGACGACGTCCAGGTGTACGTCACGAGGGGCGCGGGGTTCTGGGGACCGCCCGTGCGTGTGGGCGCACCGCCTGAGATCACTGTGCTGGAGCTGACTCCAGGGAGCTGAGGGGAAAGCGCAGGCTCCACCTGCCTGTTTCGGGGGGCCTATTCGCCGGGTGAACCCTGCGCGGAGGAGGTCCGGACGTATACCCTCAGGCGACGAGGAGCCGGGCATTTCCGGCTAACTTCGCCGCCCTCCCTGTCGAGCGAGCATCTGGATACGCTGAAACTATGACCACGCCTGGCCGTCGCAAACCCGCACATGTGCTGGCTAACGCCCCCTTCCGCAGGCTGTGGACGGCCATGTCGGTGTGCAGTCTGGGCGACTGGCTCAATATTCTCGCCCTGACCGCCTTCGCGGGGAACCTCACCGCGGGCTCCGGATACCAGGCGCAGTCGCTGGCCATCGGCGGCGTCTTCGTCGCCAAGATGTTGCCTGCCATCCTGCTCGGGCCGCTCGCGGGCGCGTTCGCCGACCGGTTCGACCGGCGTATCACCATGGTCGTCGCCGACGTCTCCAGGTTCGCGCTGGTGCTGTCGATCCCGCTGGTCGGCAGCTACCAGTGGGTGATCATCGCGACCTTCCTGGTCGAGTGCGTGAACCTGTTCTGGGTCCCGGCCAAGGACGCCACCGTGCCGAACCTGGTGCCGAGGGAGCGTCTCGAAGAGGCCAACCAGCTCAACCTGCTGGTCACCTACGGCACCGCGCCGATCGCCGCCCTGCTGTTCGCCGTGCTGTCGCTCACCGGCGAACTGTTGCGCAGCGTGCTGCCCGTGCTCGCGGGCACCGACTCCACCGATCTCGCGCTGGTCGTCAACGCGCTGGCCTATGCCGTCTCCGCGGTCCTCATCTTCACGCTGCGCGACATCCCCAAGCGCAGCGCGCCCTCGGTCGCCACGCCCTCGGTGATCAAGCAGATCCTCGAAGGCTGGCGCTTCGTCGGCGGCAACAGACTGATCCGCGGGCTGGTCATCGGCATGCTGGGCGCCTTCGCCGCCGGAGGCACGGTCGTCGGCGTCGCCAAGATCTACGTGGTCGCGCTGGGCGGCGGCGACGCGGCCTACGGCGTCGTGTTCGGTGCGGTGTTCGTCGGCATGGCGATGGGCATGTTCTTCGGGCTCAGGCTGCTGCGCGAGCTGTCGAGGCGGCGGCTGTTCGGCCTGTCGATCGTCGTGGCCGGTGTCGTGCTCGCCGCCATCGCACTCGTGCACAACCTGGTGATCGTCGTCCTGCTCACCGCCGTGCTCGGCGCGTGTGCGGGCATCGCCTGGATCATCGGCTACACGCTGATCGGGCTAGAGGTCGACGACTCGTTGCGTGGCCGTACGTTCTCCTTCCTGCAGTCGACGGCCAGGGTCGTGCTGCTGCTCGTGGTGGCGGTGGCCAACCCGCTGGCCGGACTGTTCGGCAGTCATCCGATCGCGTTCGGCAGCGCGGTCTACCGGTTCGACGGGTCGAACTTCGTGCTGCTGCTCGGCGGTGTGCTCGCGGCCGCCGTGGGTCTGCTGGCCCTGCGTCAGATGGACGACCGCAAGGGCGTGCCGCTGGCCACCGACCTGTACTCCGCGCTGCGCGGTCAGCGGTTCGTGCCGGAGACGCCCGAGCAGGCCAGGGGCGTGTTCATCGCACTCGAAGGCGGCGAAGGGTCGGGCAAGACGACCCAGTCGAGGCTGCTGGCCATCTGGCTGCGCGACCAGGGCTTCGACGTCGTGCAGACGCGTGAGCCCGGCTCGACCAAGGTCGGCATGCGGCTGCGCGCGATCCTGCTCGACGCCGCGCAGGCCGGGCTCTCGGCCAGGTCGGAGGCCCTGCTCTATGCCGCCGACCGCGCCGAGCACGTCGAGAAGGTCATCCTGCCCGCCCTGTACCGGGGCTCGATGGTGATCTCCGACCGCTATGTCGACTCCTCGCTCGCCTACCAGGGCGCCGGGCGTGCGCTCGACCCCGAGGACGTCTCCAAGGTCAACGCCTGGGCGACCGGCGGGCTCGTACCCGATCTGACGATCCTCATCGACACCCCGCCGTCGATCGGGCTGACCAGGCTGGGCGGGGCCGCCGACCGGATCGAGTCCGAGCCGGTGGAGTTCCACGAGCGGGTGCGCAAGGAGTTCCGCGCGCTGGCCTCGGCCGCGCCCGAGCGCTACCTGGTCGTCGACGGCACGCTGGCGCAGGAGGAGATCTCCCGCCTCATCCAGGACCGGGCGCGCGACATCCTGCCCGACCCCGTGCCGACCGAGTCCGAAGACGTGACCGGCACGATCCCGGCGATCCGCGACTAGCCCTGCGTGTAGGTTGGCGTGGTGGGTGTCTTCGACGATCTCGTAGGTCAGGACCAGGCCGCCGGCGTGCTCTCCCGCGCCGCGGGCGCCGCCGCCGAGGTCGTCGCTGGCGGCAGGGGCACCGGCATGACGCACGCCTGGCTGTTCACCGGCCCGCCGGGCTCCGGGCGCGAGGAGGCGGCCAGGGCGTTCGCCTCGGCGCTGCTGTGCCCCGACGGCGGCTGCGGGCACTGCGACCAGTGCCACCAGGTGGCCATCGGCTCGCATCCCGACCTGGAGGCCGTACGCCCCCAGGGCCTGTCCTACAGCGTCAAGCAGACCCGTGAGCTCATCCTGCGCGCGGCCGGGGCGCCGACGATGGGCCGTTGGCGTGTGATGCTGTTCGAGGACGCCGACCGGGCCACGGAGGCCGCGGCCAACGCGCTGCTCAAGGCCGTCGAGGAGCCCGCGCCCAAGACCGTGTGGCTGCTGTGCTCGCCCTCGCCCGACGACATGATGATCACCATCAGGTCGCGCTGCCGTGTCGTCACGCTGGCCACGCCGTCGACCGAGGCCGTGGCGCACGTGCTGGCCACGCGCGACTCCATCCCGTGGGACATGGCCGCCTTCGCCGCGCGTGCCGCACAGGGGCACATCAGCAGGGCGCGCAAGCTCGCACTCGACCCCTCGGTCAGGGCGCGCCGCGAGGCCGTGCTGGGCATCCCGCGCTCGCTGACCGGCGTCGGCGAGTGCATCACGGCGGCCGAGCACCTCGTCAAGACCGCCGAGGAGGAGGCCGCGTCGGCCACGGCCGCGCTCAACGAGAGCGAGACCACCGACCTGCGCCGCCTGTACGGCGAGGGCTCCACCGGCAAGGGGCTCAACCGGGGCCTGGTCAGAGGCGGAGCGGGCGCGCTGAAGGAGCTGGAGGACCGGCAGAAGTCGCGTGCCACCAGGATCAAGCGCGACTCCCTCGACGGCGCCCTGCTCGAACTCGTCGCCTTCTACCGCGACGTCCTGGCCATGCAGTTCGGCGCGGCCGTCGAACTGGCCAACGACGATCACCGCTTCGACCTGGACTCGCTGGCCAAGGCCTCGACGCCGGAGGAGACGCTGCGGCGCATCGACACGATCATGCAGTGCCGTGAGCGGCTCGCGGCGAACGTCAATCCGCAGATCGCGGTCGAGGCGATGATGCTGGGCCTGCGCCGCCCCTGATTCTCCGTGGCAGGTGTGGCGATGGCCCTGTCCAGGGAATGGAGGAGCGAAGACAGCTGCTGGTGCCTCTCACGATCGGCACGCGCCTACGCGTAGGGTGAGGGACGCAGGCCGGAAGACCCCCGAGGCCAGGAGGCGAGCGCGAGCCCATGGGAATGATCATGGCCGTGAGCTTCACCCGTTATGGGCGGCTCTACTACCTGGATCCCGGAGGGCACACCCCCAAGGTCGGGGACAAGGTGCTCGTTCCCACCGATTCCGGCCCTGAGGTCGCCGAGTGCGTATGGGCGCCGCAATGGAGCAGCGAGGACATCGAAGGCCTGCCGGTCTGCTCGGGCATGGCGCAGGAGGAGCATCTCGGCCGCGACGAGAGCAACAAACGCCGCAGGGCCGAGGCGCGCAGTGTGTCCAAACGGCTGATCAGGCGGCACACGCTGCCGATGAAGGTGGTCGGCGTCGACTACCTCGACGCCGACAACATCTACACCGTGTACTTCTCCGCGCCGCACCGCGTCGACTTCCGCGCGCTCGTCCGCGACCTGGCGCGCAACCTGCGGGCGAGGGTGGAGCTCAGGCAGATCGGCCCACGCGACGAGGCCAGACTGCAGGGCGGCATCGGTCCCTGCGGCCGTGACCTGTGCTGTGCGACGTTCCTGAAGGACTTCGAGCCCGTCTCCGTACGCATGGCCAAGGACCAGGACCTGCCGGTCAACCCGCTGCGCATCGCGGGGGCGTGCGGGCGGTTGATGTGCTGCCTGAAGTACGAGCACCCGCTGTACGTCGAGACGCACAACCGCATGCCCAAGGTCGGCTCGCGGGTCGGCACCCCCGAGGGCGACGGCACGGTGCTCAGCCGCAACGTGCCCTCCGACTCCCTCACCGTGCGGCTCGACGAGGGCGGTCGCCGCTGCGCCTGCCCATCGGCGTCGGTCTGCGCGCCGCGCAAGCAGCACGACAAGATGTACGGTGCCGAGGAGGAGGAGCCCGGCACCGCCTGATCTCCACCATTCTCGCCGTACTCCGGGCGACGGGCCGAAGCCAGGACTTACGATTCGACCCGTCGGGAACGGGCGGAGCGGGAGCGAGGTCGGCGTGACACGGTGGCAGGTGGCGATGGGCCTGACGCTCTGCCTGGCCATGACGGGCTGCGCGGGCACGCAGGAGCCGCACGCGACGACCGGTCAGAGCAAGGCCTGGGGCACCGCGGGGCCGCTCACGCCGCCCGTCGCGGACGTGCCGCTGCCGGAGCCGTCCGCGGGCGAGTCGCGGCGCCCGTCGCAGGATGCCGAAGGCTCGCTCGACGCCTACTACGACCAGCGCCTGGACTGGGACGACTGCGGCGACGGCTTCCAGTGCGCCAAGCTCAAGGTCCCGCTCGACTACGAGCGCCCCGAAGGCCGGCAGATCCGCATCAGCGTCATCCGGCTGAAGGCGGCGGGGCCCGGCTCGCGGCGGGGCTCCATACTGATCAACCCGGGCGGGCCAGGCGGTTCCGGCATCGGCTATGGCAGGGCCGCCCGTACCGTGCTCAGCAGTGCGATCAGGGCCCGCTACGACGTCGTGGGCTTCGACCCGAGGGGCGTGGGCGAGTCCTCGCCGGTCGAATGCCTCGACGACGACGCGCTCGACGCCTTTCTCGCCGTGGACGCCACGCCTGACACGCCCGGCGAGGTGGACGAGCTCGAAGCCGCCTCGCGCCGCTTCGCCGCCGGGTGCGAGGAGCACTCGGCCGAGCTCCTGCCGCATGTCGGCACCGCCGACGCCGCCCGCGACATGGACGTGCTGCGGGCCGCGCTCGGCGACGACAAGCTCACCTACCTGGGCAAGTCCTACGGCACGTACCTGGGCGCGCACTACGCCCAGCTCTTTCCCGCCAAGGTCGGCGCCCTCGTGCTCGACGGCGCCGTCGACCCGGCGATGAGCCGCGCCGCCCAGAACCAGACCCAGGCCGAAGGCTTCCAGACCGCCTTCCTGGCCTACGCGCGGCACTGCTTCGCCCAGGCCGCCTGTCCGTTCACCAGTCGCACGCCCGAAGGCGCCCAGGCCGAACTCGTCGCCCTGCTCCGGCGCGTGGACGTCACGCCCCTGCGCGGCTCGCGTCCGGTGACCGAGGCGCTGGCCACGATCGGGGCGTTGTACCCGCTGTACGACCGCAGCGCCTGGCCGATCCTCACCGACGCGCTCGCCGAGGCCAAGAAGGGCGAAGGCCGTACGTTGCTCAGCCTCGCCGACCAGCTGTTCGGCCGTTCGCCCGGCGGGGCCTACACCAACCAGACCGAGGCCAACATGGCCGTGAACTGCGTCGACAGCCCCTACCCCGCCACCGTCCCCGCCTTCACCAAGGCCGCCGCCACCGCCGAGAGCGCCGCACCCGGCTTCGGCGCGTACATCATGTGGAGCTCCCTGCCCTGCGCCTTCTGGCCCGCCCCCGTCGCGCCGTCCGACCCGCTGACAGCCTCGGGCGCCGGCCCGATCCTGGTCGTCGGCACCCTGCGCGACCCTGCGACGCCGTACGTGTGGGCCGAGGCCCTGGCCGAGCAGCTGGAGTCCGGCGTGCTGCTCGGCCTGGACGGCGACGGCCACACGGCGTATCGCGCCGGGTCCAACTGCGTCGACTCCGCCGTGGACGCGTACATCCTGGAGGGCATGGTCCCCGGCGAGGGGACACTGTGTGCCGACATCCAGTGATCTGGAGGAGCGAGAACCCCTCGATTACCTGTAGACTGCTGCAAGCCATACGGCAACGCCGCCTTAGCTCAGTCGGCCAGAGCACTTCACTCGTAATGAAGGGGTCTCGGGTTCGAATCCCGAAGGCGGCTCGTGGCTGGAAGCCCCTCAAGGGATCACCTTGAGGGGCTTCTGCGTGTTCGGGGTGAGAGCGTCGTCGCCGCGCTGATGCTCTCCGGACGACTGTGGTCCGTCTGAAGGAAAGGTGCTGCTTGCACGGCCTTGTCGATCGAGGAATACTTGCGGCAGCGGTAAGCGACTTTGCAGGTGACCTTCCGTTTTTCGCCTTCACTGTTGTGTCAGGAGTAGCCGAATGGGCGGCCCTGCTAAAGGTAAGCGGTCTAGGAAGCGGAGTGCTTTAGGTAAAGGTGCTTTAGGTAAAGCGCCCATTCCGCCCGTCGTTCAGCCTCTGCCCAGCCAGAGTGGTAGTGGGCCTCAGCGGCCGCAATGGCTTTCGAAGCCCAGTTGGCAGGGAATCGGAGCCCTGGTGGGCATACTTGGCATAGGTGTCACCATCCTGATTGCGATCCTGCAGGGCGCGCCCGAAACGGGGACGCCGAGGCGGAATCCCATTGCTGCGAATTTGACGCACGGCACTTCTGTGGTTTTCGAGATCGATGGTGACCATGTCATCTCCGGCGGCAAGAAGAGTCCGGAGAAGCGTCCGCTGCTTAGCATCCTGACTCCTGGTGCCGATACGCCGGAGACGAAATGGGTGCTCTGGGATTGGGACGAGGACGGTGACTTCTTAATTGAAGCAGGGTATACCGACGAATATGTAGTGGATTTCGATGTGACAGGATCGGACGTCTCCATCGTCAGGCAGCCGGATGGGCTGCATGGGACGGACGGTCTTGAAAATAGTCAGCACTGGATCTTTAGGCCGGTCTCGGGCAGATCTGGATTCTTTTCCCTGAGGCCCAAAGTGGAACCCGATCTCTGCCTGACCGAATTTGCCCTGGATCGGCCACTCAGGCTGGCTGAATGTCAAGGGAGCGAAGGTGAGCTCCGTACTCAGCAATGGCGCATAAGACAGCCGTATGAGGAATAGCGTTGCGGCCGGAGGAGTCTTGCGATCGGAGGACGAACGGCCGAAGAGATGTGACGACCGGCTTGGGCATTGGCAGACAGCTCGGCTGGTGCTTTCATGCGAATCATGAGACCGGTTCCGGTGGAGGTTCTTTCGCGCCTTGATCTTGAAGGTGCTGTGGGGCGGGAGGCTGATGCTGTTGAGCCGTTGGTTCCGGTGTCGCCGGGTGCGGTGGAGATGAGGAAGGGGAGGGTGGCGTTCGCGCTCTGGCTGGGTGGGCAGCTTCGGGCGGGGTTGCCGAGTGGGTGTGGGGTGGTTGTGTCTGTGGCCAAACCGGTCACCGGTAGCCGGGCGGTCGCGATCTGGGGATTTCCTGAGCGGGTCACCTACAGGGCATTGACCGATCTGCTGATGACATCGGCGAAGTACGAGGTGGACCGTTCGCCTGAGCGGTATCGGGATTTCGTCAACGCGCCGATGGCATATGCGCAGGAGCTTGGCCCTCGGCCGGAGAAAGAAAACACTCTGTTCGCAGGGGTCTGGCCCGATGAGGCGATCGTTCAATATGTCGTCAAGGCTGACATTGCGTCGTTCTACGACTACGTCGATCATGACATTCTCGGCCGGGAGTTGCTGATCCGTACAGCCGACCATGCTGCTGTCGAGTGCCTTCTGGACCTGCTCGGTGATGTTCAGGGGAGGCGTTACGGGCTTCCCCAGCTCCTTGAGCCCTCCGATCGGCTTTCCGATGTGTACGCGACTCGGGTGTTGAGGGCCCTGCGGCGAAAGCAGTGGCCTGCATGGCGTTTCAATGACGATTTCCGGATCGCGGTCGAGACATTCGAGGAGGTCAAGCGGGCGCTGGACGATCTGACGGCGGCTGCTCGGGACAATGGCCTGATCCTGAACGAGTCCAAGACCCGTACGCCGTCGATCGCCAGCTACTGGCGCGAGACGGTGATCGGCCAGGTTGACGTCAACCTGCCACGAACAGGTATGCAGTCTCATCCAGCGGATTTCGTGGCCGACTACTTCGAGGAGTCCCTCACTGGTGACCCCGGGTGGGCCATCGAATTCCTCGAATCGACCGTCACGCCCCGCGACGGCGGAGCCGACGACTCGACCTCCGAGAAGACGAATCTGCGTAACGCAGATCGTTCCGACATCAGGTTCGTCCGGCGGGCGCTCTTGCGGTTGGCCGATCCGACGGAACCGCGTGCGCTGTCGGTGCTGCCCAAGATGGAGAGCATCGTCGGATTTCTCCCGTCAGTGACGCCGTACGTCCTTCAGTACCTGCGGGCCATGGCCGGGCTCGATCGGCCTGCGGTGATCAGAACGATGGAGGCGATCACCACGGATGTGAGCCTCAGCGATTGGCAGCGGTTCTGTGTGCTCCGCACAATCGGGGATCTGGGGCTCGCCGATACCGAGACGTTGTCCGCCTGGGTGGACGGCCATCGCGGGCGACGCTTCGAGCCTGTCGTACGCGCCGAGGCTGCGCTTGTCCTCGCGGCAGCCGGGCGTATCGACCCCCAGGAGGTCACGCGTGCCCTCGACCAGGAACCATGGGCATTGTTGTCCTGGTACCTGGTGGCCTTACGGCGGTTGCGCGAGCGTGGGTTCGTCACCCAGGAGGCGTACGACGCCGTTCGGGACGAGGGCGGCATGCACGCCGCGATTCTGGCCCCGTCATGACCCTGGAACCTGTGATTCTCGACATCACCGAAAATGCGCTGGAAGAGCTCATCGCGACCCATGCCAGGGCCGGAACGACGGCGACAGATCGGGCGGCCTGCTGGTTGCGCATGGTCAGCGTCGTGGAGATCTACGCCGAGGCGCTTCTCCTCCGCCTTGACGGAGAGGGGCAGGGCAAGGCTTCTCACGGGTGGGCCGAGGTGAAGAAGGCCCTGGAGAAACGTCACGAAATCGATGTCGGCCTGGTCGAGGGCAGTACAGCATTAGAGGCGTGCTTCGTCGTCCGAAACGCCGTCGCGCATGGGCTTGGGCGTTTCACTCCGCACCAGCTGGCGAAGGACAAGCCTCGCGAGCTACGTGCCATCGGCGTACCCGTTCGTGACGGCGCGGTGGTGATCACCTCTGGGACGCTCGCCGTCTGCGCCCTGACCTGTCGGGAGTTCGTCACTGGGCTGGATCGTGTGGCCCATGGCCAGGGCGCAGGGGCGAGGGAAGGGCCTCAGGGAATGTACACCGTGAAGTAGTACCCCGCCGGCCAGCGGCCGGGGAAGCCTCGGTCCCAGTAGCAGGCGCCTACGCCGGTGAAGTCGCCGTTGACGGCGGCGTCGAGGAAGGCGGTGCGGCATTCGGTGATGGTGGCGTAGGGGCCTACGCGGTACCAGTCGGGAGGTAGGGGAGCGGACTGGGTGACGCCGGTGGGAGGGGAGGTGGATGCGGAGGCGGGGGTGGTGAGGGTGGCGGCGGTGCCGGTGCCGGTGGTGATGGCGGTGGTGAGCAGGGCGGCGGTGAGCAGGTGGCCGAGCTTCATGCGGGGACTCCTCGCACTGGTGGGGGAGAACCGGGGCGAATCAACTCGCAAAGACTGAATCAACTAGCGACGACCTCATGGCCCGAAGAACCAGGCTGGCTCATGAGGTACGGCGGTCACCACAAGGGGAACATCGATCGGCTTGGGCGAGGAGCTATCGAATGTCCATATTTCGGGCGCATGACCCCAGCCGCCAAGCCCGTTCCGGGCACCATCGAGCTACCGCCGCCCCGAGCCACCGCCACCCCCTCACGCGTAGTCCGAGCACCGTACGTCCCCCTTGTCCGGCACCGCCACCACGACCTCCTCCACCCCGACCCCACGCCGAGCCGCGGTCGCCGAAGCGATCGTGCACACGAGCTGCCCGGTGGCCACGTCCGACAGGCGCGAGACGGGGGGCAGCCAGCGGTCATCCACCAGCATCGGCACGCCTTTGTCCAGCTTGAAGCCGGTGTCGTTCACGCGTACCGCCAGATTCCTGGGCAACCGGGTGTCGAACGAGCGGTCGCGCTCCTTCGACGTCGGCCCGGCGATCAGCAGGGTGACGGCCTCGGAGGCGGTCAACGGGCCCTCGGGACGGCTGAGGGGAGCGAGGTTGCCGTCGACGACGAAGTACAGACGCGTGCCTTGGATGAAGCCGCGCGCGGGCTCACCGGCGTCGATGACGGACGTGGGACCGACGCCACACGCGGCGACCACCAGGAGCGGACAGAGCAGGCGCAGGGCTCTCATGGCCGGCTCCTCGGCAGTGTGAGGGTGAAGACGGCGCCGGGACCGGGGGCCACGGTGAGGTCGCCGCCGTGCAGGAGGGCGTTCTCGCGGGCGATGGCCAGGCCGAGACCGCTGCCTTCGGAGCGGGCGCGTGCGGCGTCGGCCTTGTAGAAGCGCTCGAACACATGGGGAAGCACGTCCGAGGCCAGCCCGGGACCGTGGTCGGCGACCTCGACGGCCACGGCCCGGGCCTCGACGCGTACCCGCACGGTGACCGGCGCCTCCCCGTGCCGCAACGCGTTGCCGACGAGATTGGCGACGATGACGTCCAGGCGTCGTGGATCGAGCGGCACCCGTACCCCCGATGGCAGGTCGGCGGTGACGGTGCTCGTCCAGCCGCGCGAGCGCAGGCAGGCGGCGACGGCGGCGCCGACGTCCACGTCGTTGAGATTGAGTACGGCAGCGCCCGCGTCGAAGCGCGAGATCTCCATCAGGTCGTCGACCAGCGTGGTGAGCCTGGCGATCTCCGAGGTGACCATCCGGGCGGCGGTCGCGGCGTCGGAGTCGAGCCGGTCGGCCCCGGCTTCGAGCACGTCGGTGACGGCGGTGGCGGCGGCCAGGGGCGTACGGAGTTCGTGCGAGACGTCGGCGACGAACCGCCGCGACCTGGCCTCCATCTCACGCAGCTCACCGACCGAGCGTTCGAGCGCGGCGGCGGTCTCGTTGAACCGCCCGGCCAGCCTGGCCAGCTCGTCGCTGCCGCGTACGGGCAGCCGGGTCTCCAGGCGCCCTTCGCCCAGCCGGGTGGCCGCACGGTCCAGATCGGCGACGGGACGCAGCACACCACGCGCGGCCAGCAGCCCGGCCAGTACGGCGAGCAGGACGACGGGCAGTGCGGCGGTCTGCGCGGCGCGCAGCACGGCGGCCTCGTCGGACGCGGCCTGCGCGAGCGACTCGACCAGGTAGATGGTGATCCCCGAAGGCTCCCCACCGGCCAGCAGCATGACCCTGCTGCCACCCACGAGGTACGGCACGCCGTCGCGGGTCACGCGCTGCCAGGCCAGGGCCGATCGCGTGCGGACCTGTTCGCGTAGCTCGGCGGTGATACGGGCGTCGCTGGGCACGGCGCCGTCCCTGACCACGTACACCTTGCGGTCGCCGACCTCCAGGTCTTCGGCCAGCAGGGCGAGCTCGCCGTCGCTCGCGGGCAGTGCGACGTCGCGGGCCAGCAGCAGCACGCGGTTCCTGAAGTCCTGCAGCAGCCGGTCCTGCACCCCGGCCAGCAGGTTCTCCCGCGCCTTGACATAGGTCAGCCCGGCGGCTCCCACCGCGCTCAGCCCCCCGACCAGCACGAACGTGATCACCAGCCGGGCCCGCAGACCTCGCAGCCAGCTCATACCGGTCCGAAGCGATAGCCGAATCCCCGCACGGTCTGCACGTACCTCGGCTCGGCGGGCACGTCCTCGATCTTGGCGCGCAGCCGTTGCACACACGCGTCGACCAGCCGCGAGTCGCCCAGGTAGTCGTGCTCCCACACCGATTCGAGCAGTTGCTGCCTGCTGAAGACCTGTCCGGGCGCGGCCGACAGGTGCAGCAGCAGCCGTAGCTCCATCGGCGGCAGCGTCACCTGCAGCCCGGCCCTGGTCACGGTCAGCGAGGCCCGGTCCACCCGCAGGTCGCCGTGGCTCTCCACGGGCGAGGCGACCCCGTCCGTACGGCGCAGCACGGCTCTGATCCTGGCCTCGAGCACCTGCGGGCGTACCGGCTTGACCACGTAGTCGTCGGCTCCGGCTTCGAGGCCGCCGACCACGTCGAAGTCGTCGCCGCGCGCGCTCAGCATGACGATCGAGGTGGAGGTGGTCGCGCGGATGCGCCTGCACACCTCGAAGCCGTCGATGCCGGGCAGCATGAGGTCGAGCACGACCACGTCGGCGGCGAAGCGGGCCAATCGCGCCAGGCCTTCCTCGCCCGATGCGGCCGATTCGACCTCGTGCTCCCTGCCCTTGAGGGCGAGCGTCAGGGCGTCCCTGACGCTGGGGTCGTCCTCGATCAGCAACACGCGGGCCATGCGTTCCAGTATCGGCGGCGCTGCGTTGCGGTTTGTCCGGTCCTGGAAGCTATTACGTGTTCATGACATCGCGCGGACGGGCCGCGTACAGGGGATCGGCAGGGTGATGGGCAGTCAGCGACCTGCTGGCGGAAAGCGACCCATGGAGGACACGTGTTCATCACCAAGCGGCGCCTCGCCGTCCTGGCCGCCATCCCCGCCCTCGCCCTGAGCGCGGCCTGCGGAGCCCAGAGCTTCGCCAGCACCGGCGCCGACGCCCCCGCCGCGGCCTCCGGGAGCGCGGCCAAGCCGAGCTGGCACGACACCGCGCTGAAGTTCGCCTCGTGCATGCGTGAGAACGGCATCGACATCCCCGACCCGGTCAAGGGCCAGGACCTCGACACCAGCGCCGTCACCAAGGTCACCCAGGCCAAGCTCGACGCCGCCATGAAGGCGTGCGAGGAGTGGAACTCCGTCATTCTCGGCGGCGCCGAGCCGACCTCGCCCGAGGACGAGGCCAAGTTCACCGCATGGGCGGAGTGCCTGCGCAAGGGCGGCGTGTGGCAGCCCGTCGGCAAGGAGGACAAGCCCGCCGGCTTCAAGCAGGTCAAGCCCGGCTCGCCCGAGGAGCGTAAGGCCTTCGAGGCCTGCGCCGCCATCGAGCCCCCGGCCCCGTACGAAGAGGGCTGATCCCAGAGCTCCCGCGCCCTCGCCGGGCCATCCCCCTTCCTGCTGGCCCCCTTCCTGCTGGGGGGCAGGAAGGGGTGGCGAGGGCGCGGGAAAGGGGTGGGGAGGCGTCGCGGCGAACCGTAGACTTTCCCGGTGGTGAAGGCGATCGACGGGCTGCGGGCCGACTGTTCCAGGTGCTTCGGATTGTGCTGTGTGGTTCCGGCGTTCGCCGCCTCGGCCGACTTCGCGATCGACAAGCCCGCCCGTACGGCCTGCCCCCATCTGGGCGGCGACTTCAGATGCGGCATCCACGCCGAGCTCAGGCCCAAGGGCTTCACCGGATGCACGGTCTACGACTGTTTCGGGGCCGGGCAGCAGGTGTCGCAGGTGACGTTCGAGGGGCGGGACTGGCGTGCCGATCCGGGGTCGGCGCAGCGGATGTACGCCGTGTTCCCCGTCATGCGTGATCTGCACGAGTTGCTGCGCTATCTGGCCGAGGCCAGGGCCATGCCGCAGGCGCGAGCCGTGCACCAGGACCTGGATCGGGCCTTCGCCGAGATCGAGGCGATCACCAACCAGGGCGCGGACGCCGTGCTGAAGGCCGATGCCGGGGCCCTGCGCCAGGCGGTGAACCCGCTCCTGCTACGGGCCAGCGAGCTGGTCAGGGCCAAGGCGGCCAAGGGCAGGGGCAAGGACCGCAGGGGAGCCGACCTCATCGGGGCCAAGCTGCGCAAGGCCGATCTGCGGGGGGCGAGCCTGCGGGGCGCCTACCTCATCGGGGCCGACCTGAGGGAGGCCGACCTGCGTTCGGCCGACGTCATCGGGGCCGACTTCAGGAACGCCGATCTGCGCGGGGCCGATCTGACGGGCGCGCTGTTCCTGCTGCAGTCACAGCTGGACGCGGCCAGAGGCGATGACGCCACCCGGGTGTCGCCATCGCTCTCCAGACCGGCGCACTGGTCGAAGGCCTAGGCCGCGGGCTCCTCGATCCAGCGGGGGGTCCAGTCGGGCACCTCGTTGAAGCGGCGCAGCTCGACGATGCCGCTGAGGATGCCGGTCCAGCCCGCGTAGGGCGGGGCGTCGGTCTTGAAGCCGCTCTGGACGAAGGTGAGTTTGGTCCGGCCGCCGGACTCCTCCAGCTCCCAGGTGGCGACGCCCATGATGCCCCAGTCGATGACCATGCGCGCCTCGGGCTCCAGCTCGACGATCCTGGCGGGGTGGGGGTCGTTGTCCAGGCCGCCCATCGCGAACCTGCCGCCGACGTGCGGCTCGATGCCGATCGGGTAGCCGAACCACGCGGTGGTCTTCTCCGACGAGGTCAGCGAGTCGTAGACCTCGGCGACGGGTGCGCCGATGAGGTACTCCGCGCGCAGCTCCGGACTGGTGAAGTCGGTGCGCGCGCCGACGGGACGGCCTTCGGCGTAGTCGGCGAGGTTGCCGAGCGAAAGGTACCAGTACGTCTGCAGGGCGCCCCTGATCGTGGACTCGCTGAGCGCCTCCTCCATGCTGAAGTGCGACTGCGACAGGGTGAGCACGGTGCTGTCGTCCTCGCCCTCGGCCAGGGTGATCTCGGTCGTCGTCTCGACGCCGTCGAGCAGCCAGGCGAAGCGGATCGTGTGCTCGTCGGCGTGCAGCAGGCGCTGGTGCGGCGCGTCGCCCTCGGGCGTGAAGCGACCCCAGAACTCATAGCGGTGCGGCAGCTCGACCTCGGCGTGCTCGGCCAGCCAGACCCGCAGCGCCTCCGGGTCGGTGAGCGCGTGGTGCACCTGCTTGACGGGGGCGGCGATACGAACGCCGATCTTCATCGGGTCACTCATGACGATCTCCCTTGGGGTAACAGGCCACGGCGAGCTTGAAGGCGTCTCCTTCTGCGCCGCCGTAGCGGGTGAACAGCTCCTGCAGGGTGTGCTGCAGGTCTTCGAAGAACTGGGCGCGCTGGTCCGCCTTGATGCGGATCTCGCCCGACACACCGACGGACGGCAGTTCGGGCGCCGTGCGGTCGAGCGCGGCGACGTCGGCCTGGACCTCCTCCATCAGGTCGAGGAGGTAGCCGAGGCTCATCTCCTCCTGCTGCCTGTGCAGGCCGATCCGCCCGACGAGCCGGGGCGAGAGCCAGTAGGAACGGGCACTGGCCTGGTAGACGCCTTCGTGGATGCCGCGCACCTTGCGCTCGCCCACCTGGGTGACCAGGCCGGCGTCCACGAGCCGTTTGACGTGGTAGTAGACCCGCTGTGGGGTCTGCCCGAGCACGGCGGCGACCTCGCCGCACGAGCGGGGCTCGGCGAGCTGCCTCAGCACCTCGATGCGCTGGGGCTTGAGCAGGGCTTCGGCCTGCTCGATCTCTTCCAGGTACAGGACGTCTCTCATCGCAAAATCAAGCTTGTACGTAAAAATGAATTTTGTCAATGAGTCTCGGACGGCAGCAGAACCCTGTGCTCGACCGGCGACGACATGACGATCGAGGTCGTCGTCCGGCCCAGTGTGGACAGCTGCTCCAGCAGTTCCTCCAGGTGGGAGGTGTCCCGAACCGCGATCTTGATGATCCAGCAGTCCTCGCCCACCACGTGGTGCACCTCCCGAATCTCCATCCGGGCCAGCACGTCCTGGGTACGGGGATGGCGTAGCGAGAAGCCGCCGTGCGGGTTCACCCGGACGAAGGCCTGAAGGTGATAGCCGAGCCGCACCGCCGACACCTGCGCCGTGTAGCCGGTGATCGTGCCCGACGCCTCCAGCCTGCGGATGCGCTCGGCGACCGCGGCCGGGCTGAGCCGTACCCTTCGGCCGAGTTCGCTCAGGGTGATGCGGCCTTCCAGTTGGACCAGCTCCAGCAGATGCAGGTCCACGGAATCGTGGGGGATATCCCGAAGATGCCGTGGATCTTTTGGGGAAACCGCGTCAACAGTCATGAATGCCCCTTCAATCGGCCGTGCAACAGCGGAAGACTTGGCGTCATGAAGGAAGTTTGCCTCATCGGTGGCAGCCGCTATTTCGGCAAGCGGCTGATCGTGCTCCTGCAGGAAGCGGGCGCGCACGTCACGGTCGTCAACAGGGGATCGGCTCCGGCGCCCCAGGGCACCACGCATCTCGTCGCCGACCGCGACGACGAGAGCGCCCTGGCCGAGGCGATCGGCGAGCGTACGTTCGACGTGGTCGTCGACCAGGTGCTCTACACGCCGCCCCAGGCCGACATCGCCCGCAGGGTCTTCGCCGGGCGCACTCGGCGCTACGTCATGACCTCCACGATCGAGGTGTACGAGCGGGTGACCAGGCGGGCCCCGGTCACCGAGGACGCCGTCGACCTGACCGCCTGGCCGGTGCGCCTGGACCTGCCCTGGCACG
The DNA here is from genome assembly GCF_056106265.1 of Nonomuraea sp. IBHARD001. Lineage (NCBI taxonomy): Bacteria > Bacillati > Actinomycetota > Actinomycetes > Streptosporangiales > Streptosporangiaceae > Nonomuraea > Nonomuraea sp. IBHARD001. Next base: position 8,829,451 of record NZ_JBWBBW010000002.1, on the reverse strand, counting down.
ACGAGCAGGCCATCGCCCGCGTCTACGGCGTCGAGGGCGGCTACGGCGAGGGCAAGCGCCAGGCCGAGGCCGTGCTGAGCGCCGAGGGAGCGCCGTTCGACGTGGTCACCGTGCGCTGCGCCCACGTGCTCGGCGGCGGCGCCGAGGACTTCACCGGCAGGCTGGCCCACTACGCCGATCGGGTACGCGACGGCATCCCGATCGTCGTGCACGCCGACAACCACCCCTCGACCTACATCCACTACGGCGAGATCGCCGATTTCCTGCTGTGGGCGGCCAAGGGCGACTTCACCGGCCCGGTCAACGCCTGCTCCGACGGCGAACTCGACGTCACCGACCTGGTCGCCGGATTCGGCGGCACCCCGCTGTGGCGCGTCGCCGAGCCGGGGGAGGAGACCTCGCCCTACTCCTTCGCCACGCCGTACGGCATGAGCAACGCCAGGGCGAGTGCGCTGGGGTTTCCGTTCAGGAAGGTGGCCGACTGGCTGCCCGACGTGATCGCGGGAGGGTAGGCCGCGGCGGATCGGCGGGGTGGAGGTCGGGGTCGTCGGGCTGGGCGCGATGCCGCTGTCGATCGAGGGCAGGCCGGACCCGGCCAGGGCACTGGCCACCGTGCGGGCGGCGGTCGAGGCCGGTGCGACGCTGGTCGACACGGCCGACTCCGGCGTCGAGGCGATCGGGCTGTACCAGCTGCACAAACCGGACCCGGAGGTGCCGTGGGCCGAGTCCGTCGGCGCGCTCGCCGACCTGCTGGACGACGGCAAGATCCTGATGGCTGGGATCTCGAACGTCGACTCCGCCCAGATCCACGAGGCGAACGAGGTGCTCGGCGGGCGGCTGGTGTCGGTGCAGAACGAGTTCGCGCCCTCGGTGCGCGCGGCGGCGGCCGAGCTGCGGCTGTGCGCCGATCTCGGGCTGGCCTTCCTGCCGTGGGGCACGTTCGCGGGTGTGGCCGAGCCGGGCAGTCCGTTCGTCGGCGTGGCGGCGGCCAGGGGCGTGAGCCCGCACCGGGTGTGCCTGGCCTGGATGCTGGCGCTGTCGCACACCACGGTGGTGATCCCAGGCTCGACCAGGCCGGAGTCGATCCGCGACTCGGCGGCGGCGGCCGGCCTGGTGCTGACCGAGGACGAGCTCGACCTGCTGGGCCGGGTGTAGCGGCTATCCGGCCAGGCGCAGGTGCTCGGCGAGCGAGCGCGGCCGGTGCCCGGCGACGCGTTCGACCGTGTCGCTGACCACGTCGAGCTCGCCCGCCGCGATCGCGGTGTAGGAGGTCACCCAGCCGTCGACCTCCCACCGCGGCGCGCCGTACTTCGCCCTGGAGGCGTAGGCCTCCTCGACCGTCTCCGCGTGGTAGCGGGCGCCGAGCAGGTCGGCGATCTCGGCCATGCTGAGCGCCTCGGGGCCGGTCAGGTCGAAGGTCTGGCCTTCGTACCCGGCCGAGGTGAGCACGGCGGCGGCCACGTCGGCGATGTCGTCACGCGCCACCACCCCCGCCCTGCCGTCGCCCGCCGGGCCCCTGATCACGCCGTCCTCGCCGACCATGTACGGCAGGACGTCCATGTAGAGGTTGTCGCGCAGGAAGGTGAACTCCACGCCCGAGGCGCGGATGTGCTGCTCGGTGCTCCAGTGGTCACGGCCGAACGTGAACGTCGCGTCGGGCGCGGCGCCGAGGAAGGAGATGTACACGATGCGCGAGACGCCGGCCTCGACCGCCGCGTCCACGGCGCCGGTGTGCAGCGCCACCCGGCCCTCCTGCTCGGTGGCCGAGACCAGGAGCAGGGTGCCCACCCCGGCCAGGGCGTCGCGGAAGGCGTCGGGGTCGTCGTAGGAGGCCTGCTCGACCGTGGCGCCGGCCAGCGAGGGCGCGCGGGAGGCGTCGCGTACGACCAGGCGTTGCGGCGATCCGGAGGCGGCCACGCGTCTGGCGATCCTGCCGCCGAGTTCTCCGGTGGCCCCTGTCACAGCGATCATGCGTCCAGTGTGCCACCACGCCGCCAATCCGGGACAAAGCCACCGCAACGGGGGACCCATTCCTCGTCATTCCCCTTGCGTTAACGCGGTCGTATCGTTAACTCTTAAGAAGGTTTCCTTTTCAATGGCGCTGCTCCCGACGGCCTGACCAGCCGCAGCCGATGACCTCCCACCCCCCTTGCACATGGAGGAACAGGTGCACCAGCGAACCAAGGCTGCCCTTGCCGCGTCCGTCACCCTTGCCACCGCCATCGTCCTGCTCCCGGCCTCTCCGGCCAGCGCGCACGGCACGCTCTCGAACCCGCCGAGCAGGGTCTACGTCTGTAAGAACGAAGGGCCCGAGACGCCCAAGTCCGACGCCTGCAAGGCCGCCGTCGCCGCGGGCGGCCCCCAGGCGTACTACGACTGGAACGAGGTCTCCCTGCTGGAGGCCGGCGGCAGGCACCGCCAGCTCATTCCGGACGGCAAGCTGTGCAGCGCCGGCCGGGAGAAGTACCGGGGACTCGACCTGCAGCGTGCCGACTGGCCCGCCAAATCGGTGGCACCCGGACCGCTGACCGTGACGTACCACGCGTCGGCCCCGCACTCCAACAGCCACTTCGAGTTCTACATCACGCGTGACGGCTGGAACCCCACCATGCCGCTGAAGTGGTCGGACCTCGTTTCGATCAAGAACTTCAACAACCAGAACCCCACCACGTTCACCAACTGGACGATCAACCTGCCCCAGCGGTCGGGCCGCCACATCCTGTACTCCATCTGGCAGCGCGTGGTCGGCAGCAACGAGGCCTTCTACACCTGCTCGGACGTGGACTTCGGCGGCGGCACCACCCCCTCGCCCAGCCCCACCCCGACCGTGAGCCCCACCGTCGACCCCTCTCCGACGGTCTCGCCCACCGTCACCGCGAGCCCCTCGCCCACCGTGACCCAGAGCGGCACGTGGAAGGCGGGCACCGCCTACCGTGCGGGCGACCGGGTGACCTACAACGGGTCGACCTACGAGTGTGTGCAGCCGCACACCGCCTACGCAGGGTGGGAGCCGTCCAACGTCCCCGCCCTGTGGCGTCGCGTCTGACCTCGCACGCCGTACCTCGCGTAGCGCAGCGTCGTTAGACAAGTCAGCCCCGCCGTGCCGGCGGCGGGGCTGGCACGCAGCTCAGGAGCCCCCCATGAGACACCGCGCCGCAGCCCTGGCAGCCGTCGCGATCCTGGCCCTCTCCGGGTGCGGAGGGTACGGCGAGCCGCCAGCACTCGCCTCGGCGGCCACAGGCTCGGTCGACGCCGACGACGTGATGTTCCTGCAGATGATGATCCCCCATCACCGGCAGGGCATCGAGATCGTCAAGCTGGCCAAGGGCCATTCCAAGAACCCCGAGATCCAGCAGATGGCCGCGGCCATCGAGGCCACCCAGACGTCCGAGGTGCAGACCATGAGCGTATGGCTGCAGCAGTGGGAGCAGCCGCTCACCGCACCCAGCGACGCCCACGCCCACCACGGCGGCATGCCCGAGACGGAGAAGGCGCAGATCGACAGGCTGCGCAAGGCCAAGGAGTTCGACCGGGACTTCCTCAACCTGCTCATCTCGCACCAGGACGACGCCGTCCAGATGGCGAGGGTCGAGTCCGCGACGGGTGTCAACCCGCAGGTCATGACCCTGGCCAAGAGCATCGACAGCTCCCGCAACGACCAGATCGATCACATGCTGAACCTGCTGACGAAGGCAGCCAAAGCCGACTCGTAGGCGACGGGATCGGCATTCCACGAGCCCGCGCGCCCGGCCTGCGATGTGCGCACCAGCCACCAGGCCGGGCCTGGCCCTGACGACCGCAATGAGCGGGGGCGTGGGACCTCGCCGCCTCGGCCTGTCATGCGGCCCGGCCGGGGCGGGGGACCTCGGGGCCGTCGCCGGGGAAGGGGCCCTGGAGGTCGCGCGCGAGCTGGGGGTCGCTCCAGGCCACGGCGGTCGAGCGCCAGGAGGCGAGGGCGCGGTCGAAGGGGAGGAGTTCGCCGGTGTCGGCTCCGGCGATCAACTGGTCGAGGAGCTCCCTGACACAGCTGTCACGCTCGGTCTCGGGCAACCAGGCGACCCATGGAAGCTCCTCGGCCGGCGCCTGGGAGGGACCACGCAGAAACGCGCTGGAGCGAAAGCTCTTCGTCGTCACGCTCCCATCTTGTCGGAAGCAGTTCAGACAGGCTCGAGAGACGCCTCAGTACGGGCTCATCTGGTCCAGCACCTTGGCGGCGAGCGCGATGAACTGCTCGGCCCTCTCCACGTCGCGCAGGACGTCATCAGGAGTGATCTCCGGCGTGTCCGGGCGTGGATATTCGGCGCTGTTGCGACGGCGGCGCATCCGGTCGAAGGAGCGGAGTGCCTGCCCGAGCGGCGGGTCGAGTTGGGCCGTCACCACGTCCAGCACCGCGAGGTGCCCGCCACGGCTCGTGGCACGCAGTCCCTGGTTCTCCAGGATCGACGCGAGAGCCTTCCGTGAGGCGTCGTAGACGAGCTGGTAGGCCCCTGTGGGGTCCGTCCCGACACCGCTGCGGGCGAGGGCGATGTGCCGCTCGGCCTGGATGATCATGGTGTCGGCGTGGTCCCGGCTCGGTGGCACCCGCTCCACCTGGCCGGCGGCCAGCATCGCGTCGATCCGGTCGCGTCCTTGCATCCATCTCACGATGTGCTCCGGTTCAGGATCAGGGGGTGAAGGGGCTTGCTCCGCAGGGACGTCACGAACGGGTCGCCCTCGTCGGCATGCCATGACGCCGACGAGATCCGGGTGACGTTCACCTCACGGCCGAGGACGCGTTCCGCCGCTCGTGCCGCGTCGTACAGTTCGTCCTCGTCCGGGGAGCCCACCACGAGGACGTCGATGTCACGCGGGGGTGGCCCGGCCTGGTTCGCGTGCCGGGCGGCCCAGGAGCCGTAGATGTAGGCCTCGTCGACGCCTGAGATCGGCTGCAGGAGGGGCGGCAGGACGGCCACAGGGCCGAAGGTCACCGCCAGCAGGTCCGTGAGCGGTTTGGCGATGACCGTGTCGGTGTCGGCGCGGATGAGGCGGAGGTTGCCGTGCCGTCTCTCCTTGATCAGCCCGGCGGCGGCGAACCGGTCCGCCTCGCGGCTCACGGTCGACTGGGACGCCTTCACCCGATGCGCGAGATCGGTCGTCGAGTACTCCTTCTCCGGATGGAGGTACAGCCAGGCGAGCAGTTCGCCGACGATGTTGGACCGGAGCAGGGCCAGCAGCAGGGGCGGAGTCTCCCTCATAGATGCATAGTACTATGCATCTATCGCATAGACATCGCTCTGTGTAGTCGTTCGACCCCGATCGGCCGGGTCGTGTCGTGGTGCGAAAATCGGGAGGCCGGGAGGCTGGGACGGCCTGTAGCCTGCGGCGGGGACATGAGGGAGGGAACCGCTGTGGGACACGTCGAGGTCGGGCATCTGACGTATGTGTTGCCGGATGGGCGGCCGTTGCTTGATGACGTGTCGTTCAGGATCGGGGAGGGTGTCAAGGCGGCGCTCGTCGGGCCCAACGGGGCGGGGAAGACGACGCTGATGCGGCTCATCGCGGGCGACATCCAGCCGGTCGAGGGCAGCACCGCCAGTTCGGGCGGGCTCGGTGTGATGCGGCAGTTCATCGGAAGTGTGCGTGACGGCAGCACGGTGCACGACCTGCTGCTGAGCGTCGCGCCGCCGCCGGTGCGCGCGGCGGCGGAGCGCCTTGAAGCGGCCGAGCTCGTCATGATGGAGCGCGACGACGAGAAGACGCAGATGCGTTACGCGCAGGCCATCACCGACTACACCGACGCGGGCGGCTACGACATCGAGGTGCTCTGGGACACCTGTACGGTGGCCGCGCTCGGCATGCCGTACGACAGGGTGAAGTATCGGGAGACCTCGACGCTGTCGGGCGGTGAGCAGAAGCGGCTCGTGCTGGAGGCGTTGTTGCGTGGGCCCGACCAGACGCTGCTGCTCGACGAGCCCGACAACTACCTCGACGTGCCGGGCAAGGTCTGGCTCGAGGAGCAGCTCAGGGAGACGCCCAAGACGGTGCTCCTGATCAGCCACGACCGCCAGCTCCTGGCGAACGCGGCCGATCGCATCATCACCGTCGAGCAGGGCAACATCTGGATCCACGGCAGCGGCTTCCGTAGCTACGCCGAGGCCCGCAAGGCGCGCAACGAACGCCTCGACGAGCTGCGCAGGCGATGGGACGAGGAGCACGCCAAGCTCAAGCGCCTGGTCAACATGCTCAAGAACAAGGCCGCCTACAACGACGGCATGGCCGCGCCGTACCACGCGGCGATGACGAGGCTGCGCAGGTTCGAGGAGGCGGGGCCGCCCGAGGAGGCGCCGCGCGACCAGGCGATCACCATGCGGCTCAAGGGCGGGCGCACCGCCAAACGCGCGGTCATCGCCGAAGGCCTCGAACTGTCGGGCCTGATGAAGCCGTTCGACCTGGAGGTCTGGTACGGCGAGCGGGTCGCCGTGCTGGGCTCCAACGGGTCGGGCAAGTCGCACTTCCTGCGCCTGCTGGCGGGCGAGGCGATCAGGCACGAGGGTGTGGCCAGGCTCGGCGCACGTGTCGTACCCGGGCATTTCGCCCAGACCCATGCCCGGCCCGAGCTACGCGGTCGCACGCCGTGCGAGATCGTCATGAGCGAGCACGCCAGGCTCAAGAACGAGGCGATGAAGGCGCTCAGCCGCTACGAACTCGCCGGGCTGATCGCCGACCAGCGGTTCGAGACGCTTTCGGGCGGTCAGCAGGCCCGGCTGCAGATCCTGCTGCTGGAGCTGTCCGGTTCGACGTTGCTGCTGCTCGACGAGCCGACCGACAACCTCGACCTGGCCAGCGCCGAGGCCCTGCAGATCGGCCTGAACGCCTTCGACGGCACGGTCATGGCCGTCACGCACGACCGGTGGTTCGCCGAGGACTTCGACAGGTTCCTGGTGTTCGGCAGTGATGGGCGGGTCTATGAGGCGCCCGAGCCGGTATGGGATGAGTCGCGGGTGGTCCGCCCGCGTTAAAGATTGGGTACGGCAGGGGCGTGTCCCGCTTTCGCCGTGCCCAAGCCGGGCTATGACGGCAAAGTGATCCTTCGTCGTCGAATCGTCAGCGTCCTCGCAGTGGGGGCGATCACTCTCGCGGGCTGCTCCGGACAGGAGGCGGATCCCACGCCGCTGCAGCCGCTCGCGCTCAAGGAACAGGCCTCCAGCGTCAGCAAGGCCGACGCGGGCTACATCGTCAACTGGGCAGGGGTGCTGAACAACCGCAACCCCTGGCATTTCGGTGAGCACGTGGTGGCGACCGTCGTCGGGCGCGACGCGAAGGGCGGCGAGGTCGTCAGGATGGAGCAGTCGCTCGACGCCGTCCCGCCCTCCGGGTCGCTGGCCTTCACCGGGCAGGCCGTGGCGGCGGAGAAGCCGGAGAAGGTGACGATCGAGTACCGCCCGGCCCAGTGGCGACCGGCGGCGCGGATCACGTCGGCGTTCAAGCCGTTCCCCGTGAGCCGGGTGCTGACCCAGCGGCAGAAGAACGGCTCGTACCTGGTGACCGGGTATGTCGCCAACCCCTACCGCCTGCCCGCGAGCAGCCTGGTGGTCAGCGCGTTGCTGCGCGACACCGGCGGCAAGCTGGTGGGAGGGGCCAGTACGTTCGTCGACGACGTCGAGGGCGGCACCGACAAGCCGCGCTTCATCCTCACCATCGACGGCGTCGCGCCGCAGACCGAGGTCAAGGCCACCGAGGTGGTCGCCAGGACGTGGGGCTCGACCGGCAGGCCGTACGACGAGCTGGCCCTGGGCGGCGCACTGCCGGTCCACACGGCCAAGCCGACGACCGAGCCGTTCGCCAAGGACCGCAGGGGGCAGGCGCTCCCCGCAGCCGCCAAGCAGCAGTGAGCCGGGCGCGGCGAGGGCCGCACGCCCTCCCCGCGTCCCAGCCGTCTCACCCGTCTCACCCGTCCCACCCGTCCCAGCCGTCCCAGCCGTCCCAGCCGTCTCGGTCGTCACCTCTGTGCGCGTCCGTCGTGTCGTTCGCGCGCAGGCTGGTGGCGTGCGGTGCGGCGGCGGCCGGGCTGCTGGGACTCGCCGGGTGCGCACACCCGGCGCCACGGCAGGCCGCCTTCCCCGCCCTGACCGTCGGACCCGAGCTGACCACCACGACCACCAGCACCGCCGCGACCACCACCACCGCTACCTCCACCGCAGCCGTCGCACGGGAGCGCAAGGTGCTCGTGGTGGGTATGGACGGCGTCAGGTACGACAGGCTGCTGAGCGCGTATGTGCCGAACATGCGCGAGATGATGCGACAGGGCACGTTCGCGACCGGTGTGCTGCCGTTGAAGGGGCATGTGCGTTCGGTGAGCGGTCCGGGCTGGGCGACCGTGCTGACCGGCGTCGAACCCGCCAAGCACGGCGTACGCGACAACTCCTTCGCTGGGCGCAAGTTCACGAAATATCCGGACTTCTTGACGCGGCTTGAGCGGCTGCACCCGGACCTGCACACGGTCGCCGTCGCCGCATGGCGCTCGCTCGTCGACACCGGCGCGGTGGGCGGCCTCGTCGACTGGCACGCCACCGGCCACCGCACGCCGTACGGGCAGGGGGTGAAGGACGCGCTCATCGTCGAACGCACGGCGGGGCTGCTGCGGACGAGCCGGATCGACGTGGCGTTCCTGCACCTGGAGAACACCGACTCGGTCGCGCACAGGCTCGGCGCCTCCGGTGTGGACTACCTCGACGCGATCACCGCCATGGACGCGGCGCTCGGCAGGCTGTTCGCCGCGATCAAGGCGAGGCCGGGCTACGCGGCCGAGGACTGGACGGTGATCGTCACCACCGACCACGGCCATCGTGACAAGGGCGGTCACGGCGGCGCGTCGGCGGCCGAGCGGGGCATCTTCGTCCTGGCCGCGGGACCGGGCATCGCCGCAGGGGTACGACGCACCGGCGCACGCCTGGTGGACGTCGCGGCGACCGTGTTCGACCGGCTCGGCCTGCCGGTGCCGGACGAGCTCGACGGATCTTCACTCGCGTCCTGACTCGGCACTACTGCTGCTGTCATTAGAGCGAATCGGTAGAACTGCGAGTTACCAAACCTTTACCGTCGGTCACATGAATGATCGCGTCCTGGTCGAGGCGTTGCGTGCCCGCGACCCGGGTGCCCTCGCTGCGCTGTACGACTCGCACTCCGAGAGCATCTACAGGTATTGCTGGTCTCTTCTCATGAGCGCCGACAGCGCCCAGGTGGCGTTGCGCGACACGCTCATCGCCGCCGAGTCGCACATCGCCGAGCTGTCGGACCCCGGCAGGCTCAGGCCGTGGCTGCACGCCCTGGCCAGGGTCGAGTGCCTGCGCAGGCAGCAGGGCACCGAGCAGGAGGAGCCGCACGTCGAGGCCCCGGCGGGGGGCGACCCGGGTGAGGCCGATCTGCGGATCATGGCCTGGAACGCCATCAGGAGCCTGCCTCCGGCCGACCGCGAGATCCTGGAGCTGGTGCACAGGCACGGCCTGACCGCCTCCGAGCTCGCGGCCGTGCTCGGCGCGACCGCCAAGCACGTCGAGGCCGCGCACATGAGCGCCCGCGACGCGCTCGGCGACGCGATCACGGCGGAGGTGCTGGCCCGCAAGGGGCCCTACGACTGCACGACGCGGGCCGCGCTGCTGGCCGACTTCACCGGCGAGCTCACGCCCGAGGTGCGCAGGCAGGTCATCGCCCATCTGTCGGGCTGTCGCACGTGCGCTCCGCATCGGGCCAGGCAGGTGTCGGCGGCCAAGGTGGTGGAGCTGCTGCCCACCGTGAGCCTGCCCGAGTCGCTCAGGGTCAGGGTGCTGAGCTGCTTCCTCGATCCCGAGCTGCTGCCGTACCGGAGATATGTGGCGCGCAGGTCGGCGTCGCTGGACGCGGCCGGCTTTCCCCTCTCGGGGGATCGCCGCCCTCGCCGGTGGCCTCACGCGCTTGCCGGGGCGGCTGCTGCGGTGGCTGCGGCAGCGGTGATCGCGGTGATGTTCAACCAGTTCGGCGCCGAGCGCGACGGCGGACTGGTGGGCCTGGCGTCCGGCGCGTTCCCCGCGACGGGGGAGCCGCCCGGCATCAGGCTGCCGTGGCGGCCCGAGCCGCAGGACTCCCGCGTGCGGCTGGCGCCCATCCACGACGGGCCGGGCGTGGTGCCGGTCGGCCCGCACTACTCGCGTGCGCCGATCGTCGACACCGGTGCGGACCCGCTGGAGCCGAGGCCGGTCCCGACGCCTACCGCCGCGCCCGCCACACCGAAGCCGACCGCGGCCCCTCCGACCGCTACCCCCGCGCCGACCCCGACGCAGCAGGAGCCGGGCCCGCTGCAGCCTGGCGCCGAGCCCACGACACGTCCACGCGATCACCAGCACGGCCCGCGCGAGACCCCGTGCCGCAAGCCGACCGTCCAGCCCACGCCCACGCCCACCGCGACCGCGACCTCGACCCCGAGGCCCACCCAGAAGCCCACCTTCAGGCCGACGCCCAAGCCGACACCCAAGCCCACCCCGACCGAGCAGCCGAGCGAGCCCCCGGCCTCCACCCCGCCCCCGGCGGGCGGAGCATCGGCGCCGCCGCCGGTCGAACACCACCGCGCCCCGACCCCCCTGAACGAAAGCACCCCGGCCACCCCAGAACGACCGGCCGAAGAGCCGCCCCCCATGGTGGCGGCGCCGCTTCGTGACGAGGCCGCCGGGAGCGTCTGACCCCCGTGGAGGCCTACGCGGTACGCGTCGACCCCCACCTGGGGCACCGGGTATGCCCGCTCCCTGTCAGCAGGGATCTCGCCGACCTGGTGCCCCGGGTGCACCACATCGACTGGCCCACCTGGCTCGACCCCGGCCCCAGAATGATCCGCGATGTGGTCGAACTGTGCCGCCTGCAGACGGCCAGAGGCCTGAGCGTGCTGTCCTGGCTGGCGGCAGGGCAGCCTCCCGACGACCACGACTGGCTGTGGTCGTGCCGCCGCCTCACCGGCCTCCGCCAGGAACGCATGTACGGCGCCGCCGCGGCCGTGCCCGACGCCGTGCTCGCCCTCGTCATGGCCGACTGGACCTGGGTGCTCGGCACCTCCTACGGCGCCAGGGTCACGGCGCCCTACCTCGCGGGCACCGCCTATCCCGTCGACGGCCACCACGCCGCGCACGCCACGATGACCCTCCAGCAGACCTACGACCGCCACCCCGAGACCCGCCCCTCCATCGCCGCCGCCTGGGCGGCCACCCGGGTGAGCGCCGACTGGTGCCAGGCGGCCAGGCACCAGACGCCGGTCTTCACCTACCCCCGCGACACCCTGCCCCCGCCGATCGGCATGCGCCCATGGCTGGAACGCCTCTTCCGCCTGCGGTGATGACGTTGCGTGAGATTTATGTGTGCGGAACGTAACGACGGGGAACTGTGTGCGTAGAGTGACCAAATGTCACGCAGCGACACGCGGTGTGAGGGGGACGGGTGTATTCCGTCAAAGCGCGACTGCTACTGGCCTGTGTCCTGGCGATGCCCATCGGAGCCGTCGCCACGGCGAACACCCCCGTCCAGGCCGAGCCAGGCCCCTCGGCAGGAGAGGTCGCCGACGCACGGCAGGCCGTGAAGGACAGGGCGAAACAGCTCGGCGCGGCCAGCGCCCAGCTCGCCGACGCCCAGGCCAGGCTCGACGAACTCGCCGAGAAGGCCGGTCGCATGGTCGAGGCGTACAACGGCGAACGCGTGCGCCTGGCCGCGGCCGAGCGTACCCACCAGGAGGCCAAGGAGCGCCTGCGCCTGGCCGAGGCCAGCGTGCGCGAGGCCAGGGACGCCGTCGGCGTCATCGCGGCGCAGAACTACAGCGGCGTCGACCTCAGCCGCTCCCTGGTCGCCGTCCTGTCCGACACCGGCGGCCTCGAAGGCCTGCTGCACCGGGCCAGTGTGCTGTCGCAGCTCGGCGGCGAGCAGGGCGAGACGCTCAAGCAGATGCGGGCCACCCAGGAGGTCTCGGCCATCCTGCGCGAGCAGGCCGGCAAGGCGCACGCGGCGCAGCAGGAGGCGGCGGCCAGGGCCGAGTCGGCCAAGGCGGCGGCGCAGAAGGCGGTGGCCGAGCAGACGGCCGAGACCGGTCGCATCACGGCCGAGCGCAAGGAACTGCAGGAGAAGGTCGACGCGGCCAGGAGCAAGGCCGAGCGCCTCGCACGGGCACGCGCCGAGGCGCTGGAGCGGGCCAGGCTCGCCAGACTGGCCAAGGAGCGAGAGGAGGCGGCACGCCGTGCGGCGACGGCCTCGTCCAGCCGTCCGGGGCTGGGGGCGGGCCGCGGCCTGCGCACCGGGTCGAGCAGGGGGGACGTCGTCGCCAACTGGGCGCTGGCCCAGCTCGGCAAGCCCTACGTCTGGGCGGCGGAGGGGCCCAACAGCTTCGACTGCTCGGGCCTGACGATGCGGGCATGGGAGCGGGTCGGCGTGCGGATCGACCACTGGACCGGCACCCAGTGGACCTCGGGCCCGCACATCCCGCTGAACCAGCTGCGCCGTGGCGACCTGCTGTTCTTCGGGCGCATCACCCGCAACCCCGGCGACATCCACCATGTGGGGATGTACATCGGCAGGGGCCTCATGGTGCACGCGCCCCAGACCGGAGACGTCGTCAGGATCGCCTCGATGTGGCGCAGGGACCTGGTGGGCGCGACCCGTCCTTCGTGATCGCGCCCTGCCGCAGGACCACCCGGCTCACTAGTGGTGGTCCTCGCCCTTGTCGACCAGACGCTTGAACGAACGCTCGATCTCGGCCTCGGCCTCGACCCGGCCGACCCAGTTGGCGCCTTCGACCGACTTGCCGGGCTCAAGGTCCTTGTAGACCTCGAAGAAGTGCTGGATCTCCAGCCGGTCGAACTCCGGCACGTGGTGGATGTCGCGGATGTGCTCCATCCGCGGGTCGGTGGCGGGCACGCACAGCACCTTGTCGTCACCGCCCGCCTCGTCGGTCATCCGGAACATGCCCACCGCGCGGCAGGTGATGTAGCAGCCCGGGAACGTGGGCTCCTGGAGCAGCACCAGGGCGTCCAAGGGGTCGCCGTCCTCACCGAGTGTGTTCTCGATGAAGCCGTAGTCGGCGGGGTACTGCGTGGACGTGAACAGCAGCCGGTCCAGCCTGATGCGCCCGGTCTTGTGGTCCACCTCGTACTTGTTCCGTTGTCCCTTGGGAATCTCAACGACAACGTCGAACTCCACCGCGGTTCCTCCGCTCAAGCCCCCGGGCACCCCCGGACGGGCGTTAATGTCTCGTAGACGAATACCCATACCTGGAGAGAGGCGGCGACGTGGTACGGCGCGAGCGGTGGGTGGCGTTGACCACTCTCGCCATGCTTCAGGCCGTGACGATCGCCACCGGCGCTTACGCGGTGACCAGCGACTTCAGCCTGAGTGCGTTGACGCGAGACACGCCACGTCCGATCGTGTCGGCCGAGCCTCCCCCCGTCCCCGTGATGACCGCTGGACCTGTGCTGGCCGCGGGCGGGAACGGACCTCTCCCCTCCAAGGGTACTTTGACGCAGGCGCTCACCGATGCCTTGGGTGACAAAGCGCTGGGTGAGCGCGTGGGAGCCGTGGTTCTCGACGCCTCCACCGGCGAGTCGATCTTCGCCTCCGGCGCCGACACCGGCATCACGCCCGCCTCCACCACGAAGGTCGTCACGGGTGTCGTCGCGCTGGCCTCGCTCGGCCCCGACACGCGCCTGGCGACGACCGTGGTGCGCGGCCGGAGCCCGTCGTCGATCGTCCTGGTCGGCGGCGGCGACCCCACGCTCGCCGGGCCGAGCGCCAAGGCCGAGGCCTACCCGCGCGCCGCCTCGATGACGCAGCTGGCCATGCGCACGGCCAAGGCGCTCAAGGAGTCGGGCGTGTCCAGGGTCACGCTGTCCTATGACGCCACGCTGTTCGTCGGCCCGTCCAAGAGCCCGACATGGAAGCCGTCCTACGTGCCAGACGGCAATGTGGCCCCGGTGTCGGCGCTGGCGATCGACGAGGGCAGGCTGAACCCCGCCCACTCCCAGCCCCGCGTCCCCGACCCGGCCAGGCACGCGGCGCTGGCCTTCGCCAGGACCCTGGCCAAGTACGGCGTGAGCACGGGCAAGTCGATCCGGGCGGCGACCGCGCCTCCCGGTGCGACCGAACTGGCCAAGGTGTATTCGGCCCCGGTCTACGCCCTGGTCGAACGGGCGCTGACGCTGAGCGACAACGACCTGTCGGAGGCGCTGGCCAGACATGTGGCGATCAAGGAGGGGAAGGACGCCTCGTTCGACGGCGTGATCGAGGCCGTGCCGTCGGTGTTGCGGCGTCTGGGCGTCGGCAAGGGCGTTCAGGTCTTCGACGGCAGCGGCCTGTCGCCGCGCAACCGCATCAGCGCCAACGCCATGGCCGGCCTGGTCGCCCTCGCCACCTCACCGGCGCATCCCGACCTGCATGCCATCGCCTCCGGCATGCCGGTCGCCGGGTTCACCGGCACGCTGGGCAACGGCAGGCGCTTCACCGAGGCCGACGCCAAGGGCCAGGCGGGCCTGGTCCGGGCCAAGACCGGCACGCTCAACAACGTCAACACCCTGGCGGGCCTGGCGACCACCAAGGACGGCAGGCTCGTGACGTTCGCCTTCATGGCGGACAGGACGCCGATGGGCGGCGGAGCCGAAGCCGTTCTCGACCGCTTGGCCGCCATCGTCGCGCGCTCGTAGCCGAGCACGTACGGTGGACGGTATGCAGGTGATCGACTGGGATCTGGCCGTCGCGACCGGAACGCGCCTCGTGCGCCCCGGTCCCCAAGTGAGTCGCTCCGAGGCCAAGCAAGCGGTCACCGAGCTACGCGCCCTCTCGCGTGAGGCCGAAGGCCACGTGCGCGAGTTCACCAAGATAGACACGGCCACGCCGCCGCAGCCCGCGACCATCGTCGACAGGCCAGGCTGGATCAAGGCCAATGTCGAGGGCTTCAGGGTGGTCCTGGAGCCGCTGACCGAGCGCATGGGCGCGAGGAGCAATCCGCCGCCCGCCATCGTCAGCGCCGTGGGCGCCCGCATCACCGGCGTCGAGGTCGGCGCCGTGCTGGCCTTCCTCGCCTCCCGCGTGCTCGGCCAGTACGAACTGTTCCTGCCGCCGGACCCCTCGGGCCAGGCGGCCACCGGCAGGCTCACGCTCGTCGCGCCCAACATCGTCAACGCCGAGCGCGAGATGGGCCTGCACCCGCGTGACTTCAGGCTCTGGGTCTGCCTGCACGAGGAGACCCACCGCGTGCAGTTCACCGGCGTGCCCTGGCTGCGCGAGTACGTCAGGTCGCAGATGACGGAGTTCCTGCTGGCCTCCGACATCGACCTGCCGACCCTGCTCGAACGGCTGCGCAACGCCGCCGACACGGTCGCCGAGGTGGTGCGCGGCGGCGAGGGCAACCTCATCGACGCCATCCAGACGCCGGAGCAGAAGGAGATCCTCGACCGGCTCACCGCGGTGATGACGCTGGTGGAGGGGCACGGCGACTACGTGATGGACGCCGTCGGCCCCTCGGTCGTGCCTTCGGTCGCCGACATCAGGGCCAAGTTCGGCCATCGGCGCGAGGGCGGCTCCCGCCTGGACCGCACGATCCGCCGCCTGCTGGGCGTCGACCTGAAGATGAAGCAGTACGCCGAGGGCTCGGCCTTCGTCAAGGCCGTGGTCACCGAGGTCGGCATGGACGGCTTCAACAAGGTGTGGACCTCGCCGCAGACGCTTCCCACCCAGGCCGAGATCCAGGACCCCTCCCTCTGGATCGCCCGCGTCGCAGGTCAGGAGGCCCTGCCCGCCTGAGGCGCCGCGCCGCCGGGGACAATGGGGTCATGGCCGGTCCACATCCCGCCGTCGCCGACGCGCGCAGGGCGGTACGTCAGGCAGTCGCCGACCTGGGCGAGGGCGACCTCGTCCTGGTCGCGTGCAGCGGCGGCGCCGACTCGCTGGCGCTGGCCGCCGCGCTGGCGTTCGTCGCACCGCGCGCCGGGCTGCGCGCCGGTCTGCTCACCGTCGACCACGGCCTGCAGGAGGGATCGAGGCTGCAGGCCGACCACGTGGTCCGCATGGCCGCCGGGCTCGGCCTCGACCCCGCGCGTGCGCTCACCGCCCGTGTCGGCGTCGAAGGCGGCCCGGAGAACGCCGCCAGGCAGGCCCGCTACCAGGTCATGGACGAGGCGGCCGCCGGACTGGGCGCCTCGGCCGTCCTCCTGGGACACACCCGCGACGACCAGGCCGAGACCGTGCTCCTGCGCCTGACCAGAGGCAGCGGCTCCCGCTCGCTGTCCGGCATGGCCGCGCGCTCCGGCCTGTACCGCCGCCCGTTCCTCGATCTGACCAGGCAGAGCACGCTGGCCGTCTGTCACGCGCTGGACCTGCTCGCCTGGCACGACCCGCACAACCGCGACACGCGCTACACCCGGGTCAGGGTCCGCGAGCGCGTCCTGCCGGTCCTGGAGTCCGAACTCGGCCCCGGCGTGGCCGACGCACTCGCCCGTACGGCGGCGCTGTGCCGCGACGACGCCGACGCGCTCGACGAGTGGGCCGCGAAGGCCTATGACGATTGCGCTCTTAGCGATATCAACGGTGTGCGTCTGCCCGTCCCGGAGCTCGAAGGACTGCCGGTGGCCGTACGTCGCAGGGTGTTGCGCCGGGCCGCCGTCGCGGCGGGAGCGGACGCGGGCGCGCTGTCGGCGACCCACACGCTCGCCATGGACGCCCCGATCCGCGACTGGCGTGGGCAGGGGCCCGCTGACCTGCCCGGGGGGATCGTCATGGTCCGGCGGTATGGCACCCTGATATTCGCCAAGCGCGACGGCGTCGCGACCAGCCCCATCCCGTAAGGAACATCACGGTGGACGCAGCCGACATGGGCCGTGACCTGGAGAAGGTCCTCATCCCCGAGGACGAGCTCCAGGCCAAGATCAAGGAGTTGGCGGGCCGGATCGACGCCGACTACGCAGGCAAGGAACTGCTCATCGTCGGAGTGCTCAAGGGCGCCGTGATGGTGATGGCCGACCTGGCCAGAGCGTTGCACGTCTCGGTGCAGATGGACTGGATGGCCGTCTCCTCCTACGGCGCCGGCACCAAGTCGTCGGGCGTCGTACGCCTGCTCAAGGACCTCGACACCGACATCGCCGGACGGCACGTGCTGATCGTCGAGGACATCATCGACTCGGGCCTGACGCTGCACTGGCTGGTCAACAACCTGAAGTCGCGCAACCCGGCCTCGGTCGAGATCTGCACGGCGCTGCGCAAGCCGGACGCGCTGAAGGTGCAGATCGACGTGAAGTACGTCGGCTTCGACATCCCCAACGAGTTCGTGATCGGCTACGGGCTCGACTACGCCGAGCGCTACCGCAACCTGCCCTTCATCGGCACGCTCGCCCCACACGTCTACGGCGGCGAGTGAAGACGCGGCGGCGACATTGCCCGTAGCGAGCGGGAACACGGCGCAGCCTGACGTACGTTGGTAGGGCAAGGCCGGTGGAGTCCGGGCAGTGACCCTGCGCGCTCTGCCGGTGTACCTTCGGACACCGAGGGGTGACGTCGTGTCCCCTTCGGGTAGTCAGTTGGAGCGGTTTCGGATGCCGCGGCCCCGGCTAGACCCGGGGTTTGAGGCCTTGGTCAGGAAGGGACGGGCCCGCAAGGGGTTCCGCATCGGATGGATCTCAAGCGATTTACACGTGGGCCACTGCTGTGGATCCTGGGCATCGTCGTACTGCTCCTGCTCGTGACCACCATGTGGGGCGGCGATGGCAACTTCGTCAAAGCCGACACCTCCACGGTCATCACGCAGATCCAGCAGGGCAACTTCACCAGCGGCAAGGTCGTCGACAAGGACCAGCGGACCGAGCTCACGCTCAAGACCGCGATCAAGGTCGGCAGTGAGCCCAACGTCACGCGTATTCAGGCCCCCTGGGTCACCGGCCAGGGCGTCGAGATCGCCAACATGCTGCAGGAGCAGGTGAAGGCGGACCCGACCAAGAGCTACACCAGCGAGAACCCGAGCGAGAACTTCCTCGTCGGGCTGCTCGTCAGCTTCCTGCCGATCGTCATCATCGTGCTGCTCTTCCTGTTCATCATGAACCAGATGCAGGGCGGCGGCTCCCGGGTGATGAACTTCGGCAAGTCCAAGGCGAAGCTGATCACCAAGGACACGCCCAAGACCACCTTCGCCGACGTCGCAGGCGCGGACGAGGCGATCGAGGAGCTCCAGGAGATCAAGGAGTTCCTCCAGGCCCCGGCCAAGTTCCAGGCGATCGGGGCCAAGATTCCCAAGGGCGTGCTGCTCTACGGCCCGCCAGGCACCGGCAAGACGCTGCTGGCCCGTGCGGTCGCCGGTGAGGCCGGAGTGCCCTTCTACTCGATCTCGGGCTCCGACTTCGTCGAGATGTTCGTCGGTGTCGGCGCCTCCCGGGTGCGCGACCTGTTCGAGCAGGCCAAGGCCAACGCGCCCGCCATCATCTTCATCGACGAGATCGACGCCGTCGGCCGCCACCGCGGCGCCGGGCTCGGCGGCGGTCACGACGAGCGCGAGCAGACGCTCAACCAGCTCCTCGTCGAGATGGACGGCTTCGACGTCAAGGGCGGCGTGATCCTCATCGCCGCGACCAACAGGCCCGACATCCTCGACCCGGCGCTGCTGCGTCCCGGTCGTTTCGACCGCCAGGTCACCGTCGACCGGCCCGACCTCGAAGGCCGCAAGGGCATCCTGCGTGTGCACGGGCGGGGCAAGCCGTTCGACGGCGACGTCGACCTCGACGTCATCGCCCGCCGTACCCCCGGGTTCACCGGCGCCGACCTGGCCAACGTGATCAACGAGGCGGCGCTGCTCACCGCGCGTGCCGACCAGAAGCTCATCACGATGAGCGTGCTGGAGGAGGCCATCGACCGTGTCATGGCAGGACCCGAGCGCAAGACGCGGGTCATGTCGGACGCGGAGAAGAAGATGATCGCCTACCACGAGGGCGGCCACGCCCTGGTGGCGCACGCCCTGCCCAACTCCGACCCGGTCCACAAGATCACCATCCTGTCGCGAGGCCGCGCACTCGGTTACACGATGACGCTGCCGATGGAGGACAAGTTCCTCGCCACGCGCTCGGAGATGATGGACCAGCTCGCCATGCTGCTCGGCGGTCGCGCCGCGGAGGAGCTCGTCTTCCACGAGCCCACCACCGGCGCCTCCAACGACATCGAGAAGGCCACCTCGATCGCCCGCCGCATGGTCACCGAGTACGGCATGAGCGAGCAGCTGGGCGCGCGCAAGTTCGGCAGCGGCAACAGCGAGGTCTTCCTCGGCCGCGACATGGGCCACGAGCGTGACTATTCCGAGAAGATCGCCTCGACGATCGACGAGGAGGTCCGCAGGATGATCGAGAGCGCGCACGACCAGGCGTGGGACATCCTCGTGACCTACCGTGACGTGCTCGACAACCTCGTCCTGCAGCTCATGGAGAAGGAGACGCTCTCCCGCCAGCAGGTGGTGGAGATCTTCTCCTCCGTGGTCGTCAAGGAGCACCGCCCGTCCTACTCGGGTTACGGCAAGCGCCTGCCCTCGGACCGGCCGCCCATCCTGACGCCGAAGGAGCAGTCGGCCAACGGCAACGGCTCGCTCACCTCCGGCCAGCAGGACGCTCTGCCGTCTGGGGAAAGTGCGTGACCAAGCACGACAACGTCGACTCGGCCCGGATCGAGAAGGCCGTCCGCGAGATCCTCTTCGCCATCGGTGAGGATCCCGACCGTGACGGCCTGCTCGACACCCCGGGCCGGGTGGCGCGGGCCTACGCCGAGCAGTTCGCCGGGTTGCACCAGAAGCCGGAAGACGTTCTCACCAAGGTCTTCGACGTCGATCACGACGAGATGGTCCTGGTGCGCGACATCGAGGTCTACTCCACCTGCGAACACCACCTGGTCCCTTTCCACGGGGTGGCCCACGTCGGCTACATCCCCAACGAGAAGGGCCAGGTGACCGGCCTGTCCAAGCTGGCACGCCTGGTCGACCTCTACGCCCGCAGGCCGCAGGTGCAGGAGCGCATGACCTCGCAGATCGCCGACGCGCTGATGAGCGTGCTCGAACCGCGCGGCGTCATCGTCGTCGTGGAGTGCGAGCACCTCTGCATGACGATGCGCGGCGTGCGCAAGCCGGGCGCCAAGACCATCACATCGGCCGTGCGCGGCGACTTCCGCAACAGCGACAAGACGCGCGCAGAGGCGATGTCGCTGATCATCGGCCGCTGATTCGTTATCGTTCGTTATCCACAACCCTGGACCCGCGACGTGGATGGCCATGCCCGAACACCTAGTCTTGTCGGCATGAAAAGCGTGCCGGGGCTGCCAGCGCAGGAGCGCTGCCTCGTCATGGGCGTGGTCAACGTCACCCCCGACTCCTTCTCCGACGGCGGTCTCTGGTTCGACGAGCGCGCCGCGATCGAGCACGGCCTCGAGCTCGTCCGCCAGGGCGCCGACCTCGTCGACGTGGGCGGCGAGTCCACCAGGCCCGGCGCCGCGCGCGTCGGCCTGGAGGAGGAGCTGGCCAGGGTGGTGCCGGTGATCAGGGCGCTCAGCGCCGAAGGCGTGGCGGTGAGCGTCGACACGATGCGCGCCGAGACCGCCGCCGCGGCCGTCGAGGCGGGCGCCAGGCTGGTCAACGACGTGAGCGGCGGCCTGGCCGATCCCGAGATGCCGAGGGTGGTCGCCGCGACCGGCGTGCCCTACGTGGTGATGCACTGGCGTGGCCACAGCCATGACATGGACTCGCGTGCCGTCTATGCCGACGTCGTCGCCGAGGTGCGCGAGGAGCTGGCCAAGCGGGTCGCGCTGGTGCTGGCCGAAGGCGTCGAGGAGAGCCAGATCGTGCTCGACCCCGGCCTGGGCTTCGCCAAGCACCCCGAGCACAACTGGGACCTGCTCGCCGGCATCGGCCAGTTGGAGGAGCTCGGCTTCCCGCTGATCATCGGGGCCTCGCGCAAGAGGTTCCTCGGCCGCCTGCTCGCCGGTCCCGACGGCACGCCCCGCCCCTTCGGCCACAGCGACGACGCCACGCTCGCGGTGACCGCGCTCGCCGCGCAGGCGGGCGCCTGGTGCGTGCGGGTGCACGACGTGAGCGCCAACGCCGACGCCGTCAGGGTCGCCGCGGCCTGGCGCGCGGCAGCGCTGAGCAGGGCCGCCGCCGTCCCCGCTGATTCTGCCTTGTCCAGCGGCGCCTTTGGGAAGGGGCACATGAGCCAGCCAGTCGTGCAGCGTGCGGAGTCCGGGACTCCTCAGCGCGGTCAGGAGGAGGGCGCATGAGCGTCGACACGGCCGCGATCGAGACGATCAACCAGTCGTTCTACACGGCGATCGAGAACGGCGACCTCGATCGCATGACCGAGATCTGGGCCGAGGACTCGGCCGACGGCCAGGTGAGCTGCGTGCACCCCGGCTGGTCGCTGCTGGCCGGGCGCGGCGAGGTGCTGCGCTCGTGGGCGCTCATCATGGCCAACACCACCTACATCCAGTTCGTGCTGACCGACGTGCAGACCCAGGTGCTCGGCGATGCCGCCGTCCTCACCTGTGTGGAGAACATCCTGACCGCGGGCGACGAGGGCGACTCCAGCTTCGCCGCGGGCAAGGTCGTGGCCAGCAACGTCTACATCCGCACCGGCACCGGCTGGCGGCTGTGGATGCACCACGGCTCCCCGGTCCTGCAGGGCGAGGACGACGACGAGGAGGAGGGCGACCTTGACCGCTGACCGGATCACGCTCAAGGGCCTGCGCGTCAGGGGCAGACACGGCGTCCTGGCCGCCGAGCGGGAGCTCGGCCAGGAGTTCGTGCTGGACGTCACGCTCTTCCTCGACACCGCACCGGCCGCGGCGGGCGACGACCTGACCAGGACCGTGCACTATGGCGAGCTGGCCGAGGCGCTGGCGAAGGTCGTCGAGGGCGAGCCGGTCGACCTCATCGAGACGCTGGCCCAGCGCCTGGCCGACGTCTGCCTGGCGAGCGACCTCGTGCACGAGGCCGAGGTCAGTGTGCACAAGCCGAGCGCCCCCATCCCGCTGCCCTTCGACGATGTGATCGTCACCATTCGCCGGAGCCGCGCATGACCTGTCGTGTACGGGTAGGTCCCCGGCACACGAGAGATCGCACGAGGACCGGAAACCAGGCATCGACAAGCCCGTTTCCGAGGGGAGCGTCGCTATGAAGGTCGTCATCGCCCTGGGCTCCAACATGGGCCGCCGTCTCGACACGCTCCAGCAGGCCATCGACGCGCTGTTCGACGCGCCAGGGCTGGAGTTCACCGCCGTGTCGCCCGTCTACGAGACCGACCCGGTGGGCGGCCCCGAGCAGGGCGCCTACCTCAATGCCGTCGTGCTGGCCGAGACCACCCTCGACCCCCGCACGCTGCTGGACCGCACCCAGGGTGTGGAGAACTCACTCGGCAGGGTGCGTTCCGAGCGCTGGGGCCCGCGCACGATCGACGTCGACCTCATCCTGGTCGGCGACACCGTCTCGGACGACCCCGAGCTCACCCTGCCGCACCCGAGGGCACACGAGCGCGCCTTCGTGCTCGTGCCGTGGGTGCTGCTCGACCCGGTGGCCGTCATCCCCGGCCACGGCCAGATCGCCCAGATCCTGCCCGGCCTCGACCAGCAGGGTGTGCGGCTGCGCACCGATCGCACGCTCCAGGGGCCGTCGTGAAGCCGACACGTGTCGCGCCGCTCGCCGTCATCGTCGTCGTCGTGGCGCTGCTCACCTGGATGATCGTGCGCATGTTCTACGCCACGCTGCCGATGGTGCCGTGGACGGCCATCCCCACGGTGTTGCTGCTGGCGGTCGGCGAGGCCTACACCGGCTCGATGACCAGGGCCAGGATCGCCCGCAAGCCCGACACCAAGCCCGTCGAGCCGCTGGCCGTCGCCAGGCTGGCGGCCCTGGCCAAGGCGTCGGCCTACGCGGGGGCGATCTTCGCGGGCCTGTTCGGCGGCTTCACCCTGCACACGGTGCAACTGCTCGACCGCGAGCGGCCGCGCGAGGACTTCTTCATCGCCACCGGCTCCTTCCTGGCGTTCGTGGTCCTCATCGCGGCGGCCCTCTATCTGGAGTACTGCTGCCGCGCGCCCAAGGACCCGAGCGAGCCCGAGCGGCCGTAGCGGCCGTTCAGCGCGTCGTGCGCCTGCCGAACAGCCAGATGACCGGCAGGGTGCACAGCAGCGGCCCGAGGATGGCCAGAGGGCGCTCCAGCCACCACACGAGGTCCGGCGGCACCTCCTGCCCCAGGTGCCCGAACAGCCACCAGCCGAGCGCCAGCGCGATGGCCATGCCGGTGGTGTGGAAGAGGAACAACGGCAGGGCGAATCGGTTGATGACCTCGTTGACCCGGCTCCAGCGCGGACGCTCCAGCAGGCGTTCCATGGCCGGGCGCAGCACCTCCACCAGCCCGATCTGGAAGATGAGCAGCGCCACGATGACGAAGGTCGGCGGCGCCATGTTGGACAGCTTGTCGCCGGGCACGCCGACCATCGAGCCGGGATACAGCCCGGAGTAGACCAGCCCGACCAGGGCGAACAGCCCGGTCCACAGCACGGCGAAGTCGTAGCGCCGTGGCAGTGCGACCACCCGGTCGTAGAAGAACCCGGCCTGGTGGGCCAGCCCCCAGACGAACAGCATGTTCAGCCAGGCGATCCACTCCACCCCGTAGCGCAGCCGTACCACGTCGACCACGAGCGCGGCGCCGCCGAGCCAGATGAGGGTCAGCACGTCGTAGCGCCGATGCAGCCAGAGCGAGATCGGCAGCAGCGCGATGAGGACCAGGTAGACGCCGAGGAACCACAGCGGGCTGAGCACGAGCAGCACCACGCGCCAGACCCACTCGATCCGGAACATCAGCGTGATCGTCACGCCGATCGCGATCCACACGCCCGACAGCGTCAGCGCGGGCACGGCCAGCGCCTTGATCCGGCGCAGCACGAACGCGCCGATGCCGACCCCGCGGGCCTGGGCGCGCTGCCACGACAGCAGGTGGACGTGCCCGCCGACATAGAAGAACAGCGGCAGCACCTGCAGCAGCCAGGTGAGGATCCACAGGCCCGAGGTGAAGCCGAGCGGACTGGTCGGGGACGGCCCTTCGGGACCCCACTGCAGGATGGTGAACGCCCAGTGCCACACCACCACGACGATCAGGCTGAGGGCGCGCAGCCAGTCGACGTACTTGTCGCGCTCGGTCTTCACTTGTCGATGTCGCCGACCACGAAGAACATCGAACCGAGGATCGCCACCATGTCGGCGACCAGATTGCCTGGCAACATTTCGCGTAGCACCTGCACATTGTTGTACGAGGCCGAGCGCAACTTCATGCGCCACGGCGTCTTGTCGCCCTTGGAGACCAGGTAATAGCCGTTGATGCCGAGCGGGTTCTCGGTCCAGGCGTAGGTGTGGCCCTCCGGGACCTTCAGCACCTTGGGCAGTCGCTGGTTGATCGGCCCCTGGGGCAGCTCGCGCAGCCGCTCGACGCAGATCTCGGCGAGGTCGAGCGAGACCTTGACCTGTTCGAGCAGCACCTCGAACCTGGCCAGGCAGTCGCCTTCGGTCCGGGTGACGACCTTGACGGGCAGCTCGGCGTAGGCCAGGTACGGCTCGTCGCGGCGCAGGTCGAAGTCGACGCCGGAGGCTCTGGCGATGGGGCCGCTGACGCCGTACTGCAGGATGGTGTCGCGGTGCAGGACGCCCACGCCTCTGGTCCTGGCCAGGAAGATCTCGTTGCCGAGGAGCAGGTTCTCGATGTCGGGCAGGCGGCGGCGTACCTCGGTGAGGGTGTCGGCGACGCGGCCGAGCCAGCCCGCCGGCAGTTCCTCCTTGAGCCCGCCGACCCGGTTGAACATGTAGTGCATGCGCCCGCCGGAGATCTCCTCCATCACGGCCTGGACCCGCTCGCGCTCGTTGAAGGAGTAGAACAGCGGGGTGATGGCGCCGAGCTCCAGCGGATAGGAGCCGAGGAACATCAGGTGGTTGAGCACCCGGTTGAGCTCGGCCAGCAGCGTGCGCGCCCACACGGCCCTGACCGGCACCTCCATGCCGAGCAGCCGTTCGACGGCCAGCACGACGCCGAGTTCGTTGGCGAAGCCCGACAGCCAGTCGTGCCGGTTGGCCAGCATGATGATCTGGCGGTAGTCGCGGACCTCGAACAGCTTCTCCGCGCCCCTGTGCATGTAGCCGATGATCGGCTCGGCCGCGCTGATGCGTTCGCCGTCGAGCGTGATGCGCAGGCGCAGCACCCCGTGTGTCGACGGGTGCTGCGGGCCGATGTTGAGGATCATGTCCTCGGTGGCGAGCTCCTTGTCGGCGTGCGTGCCGACCAGTGCGGCACCGGCGCCGATTCCGACCACCCGTTCTGTCATACCCGCCATGCTGCCACCGGCGGTGGACGGGGGCCAGCACGGTCAATGGTCAAGGAACGGTATGAAACCGCATCTTCGCAGGTGAAGCGGGGAGAAATGTCGTGAATGGGGGGAGTTTCAGGATGAAGCGAGTCACCTTTGATATCGCCGCCCTGATCGCTCGTGTCACCATCGGCGTGATCTTCGTCGCGCACGGATGGAAGAAGTGGGACGCGGGCCTGGACGCGACGACGACGATGTTCACCCAGGCGGGAGTGCCGCAACCACAGCTGGCCGCCACCTTCACCTCGCTGGCCGAGATGGTGGGAGGCGCCTTCCTGATCCTCGGCCTGCTGGTCAGGCTGGCCGCGCTGGCGCTGCTGGTGGTCTCGGTCGGCGCGATCGTGTACGTGCACGGGATGAACGGGGTGTTCGTCACCGACAACGGCTGGGAGCTCGTGGGCTCGCTCGCCGCCGCCTGCGTGCTGTTCCTGGCGCTCGGCGGAGGCAGGATCGGCATCGACGGCATCTTCGCCGCCATGTTCGGCAGGCGCGCCGAGCGCCGGGCGGCCGAACAGCAGGCCGAGGTACGGCGTGCCGCACCCGAACCGCCGTCCGGCGTCACGGTCATCACACCCGACCCGGCGGCGGCTCCCGAACTGCCGCTGCCCAAGCAGGGCAGGCAGGCCCAGGTCATGGACGACCCCACCGCGCCGCAGCCCGCCGTACCCGGGCCGAGGGCCACCTCCGGCGGGCAGGAGTGGAGCGAGGAGGACCTCAGGGACATCGACGCCCTCTTCGCCGACCAGCACAAGCAGGAACCGCGCACGTAGCGGCGGCGGCTCAGCGCGAGGTCAGCTCGCGCAGGGCCGTCACCAGGCGGTCGACGTGCTCCTGCGTGGAGCCGAGCCCGATGGAGGCGCGCACGGCCGATGCGGTGCCGTCCTCGCAGCCGCCGTCGGAGGCGTCCAGCAGGTACCTGACGAAGGGGTGGGCGCAGAACTTCCCGTCACGCACGCCGATGCCGTACTCCGACGACAGCGCCTCGGCCACCTCGCGTGCGGTGAAGCCGTCGACGACGAACGAGACGATGCCCACCCTCGGGTGCTCGGGGCCCCACAGCGACAGCTCGTGCACCGCCGGGATGTCGGCCAGGCCCGCGCGCAGTCTGGCGATCAGGCGCTCCTCCTCGCGGACGAGGGCGTTCCAGCCGGTCGCCGACAGCGCGTCGCAGGCGGCGGCCAGTGCGATGGCGCCCAGCACGTTCGGCGTGCCCGCCTCGTGCAGCTGCTCGGCGTCCTGCACCCATTCCACGCCCTCGTCGGTGACCGCCTTGGTGGCGCCGCCGCCCCGCAGGTACGGCTCGGAGTCGGCCAGCCAGTCCCGCCTGCCGATCAGCACGCCCGCACCGAAGGGCGCGTACAGCTTGTGCCCGGAGAAGGCCACGTAGTCGAGGTCGAGCGCGGTCAGGTTCAGCCTGCGGTGCGGGACGAGCTGGGCGGCGTCGACGAGGATGCGGGCGCCGTGCCGATGCGCGATGTGGGCCAGCGCGGCGATCGGCCACAGCTCGCCCGTGACGTTGGAGGCGGCGGTCACGACCAGCAGCTTGGGCCCCTCGACGGCGGCCAGCGCCTCGTCGACGGCGCGCACGGCCTCGCCGGGGAAGGCCGGAGGCGCGAGACGCACGGCATCGGGCCAGGGCAGCAGCGAGGCGTGGTGCTCGGTGTCGAAGACGACGACGGTCGTGCCTTCGGGCAGGCACGAGGCGAGCAGGTTGGTGGCGTCGGTGGTGTTGCGCGTGAACACGACGGCGTCGTCGGGCCTGGCCCCGGCGAAAGCGCGCACGGTGTGCCTGGCCTGCTCGTAGCGTGCGGTCGTGAGCTGCGAGGCGTAACCGGCGCCGCGGTGGACGCTGGAGTAGGCCGGGAGCGCCGAGGCCACGGCCGCGCTCACCGGCTCGAGACACGGCGCGCTCGCCGCGTAGTCGAGGTTGGCGTAGGAGACCAGCCGGCCCCCCTTGACCGGCACCTCTAGATCGGCCCCGAGCACGGCGGGCAGCGCCCGGGCGTCGGGCACGTCGGCCACGACGGACGTCTGGGCGGGTGACGTCTGGGCGGGTACGGAGCCGTTGAAGATCGTCAGAGTGGACACGCCAGGCCTCCAGAAGGTCATCGGACCTCGGCCGTGGCGATGTCGGCTGGCCCGCGCTTGCCTGCCACACCTCGTGACAGGCCAGGTCCTCACCCGGGGCACCCCGCCGCGAGCGCGAGGGTTGCCGGCCAGCAAGCCGGGGCTGTGTGCTGGCACTCATGACCTACAGCCCGAACTATAACCGACGCTTGGCCCGATTCCGCAAGTCCAGATGTGATCATGAGATCGGCGAACTTCTGCAAACCTTCGCTCGTTAAGGCATGTCATGGACTGGCTGACCGACCCGCAAATCTGGATCGGCTTCCTCACACTGGTCTCGCTGGAGATCGTGCTGGGAATCGACAACATCATCTTCATCTCGATCCTGGCGGGAAAGCTCCCGCCCGAACAGCGAGACCGGGCCCGCGTGCTCGGTCTGGCCGCCGCCCTGATCAGCCGCCTGGCTCTGCTGTTCGCCCTGAGCTGGGTGGTCAAACTCACCGCGCCGCTGTTCGTGGTGCTCGGGCAGGAGATATCGGGCCGGGATCTCATCCTGCTGTTCGGCGGTCTGTTCCTGCTGGCCAAGAGCGTGCTGGAGATCGGCTCCGCGATGGAGCACAAGGAGCACGGGTCGAAGAAGAACGGCAAGCCCGTGTCCTTCACCTCGGTGATCCTGCAGATCATGGTGCTCGACATCGTGTTCTCGCTCGACTCGGTGATCACCGCGGTCGGCATGGTGGACGAGCTCGGTGTGATGATCGCGGCCGTGATCGTGTCGGTGCTGGTCATGCTCTTCGCCTCGGGGCCGATCTCGCGCTTCGTGGACAAGCACCCGAGCATCAAGATGCTGGCGCTGTCGTTCCTCATCCTCATCGGCGTGGTGCTCATCGCCGAGGGCCTCGGGCAGCACATCTCCAAGGGCTACATCTACTTCGCCATGGCGTTCTCGCTGGCTGTGGAGCTGCTCAACATCAGGGTGCGCAGCCGGGCCAAGGCGGTCGAAAGTCAGAGCACGGAGTCGGCCGACTAGCATGAAGTGGTGCGCTTTGATCCCTGGAATCCGGATTTCGTAGCCAGCCCGTACGCCGCATACGCCGAGTTGCGGCAGCAGGCGCCGGTCAGCTTCTTCGAGCCGACGGGCCAGTGGCTGGTGGCCAGGCACGCCGATGTCAACGCGTTGCTGCGCGATCGGCGGCTCGGCCGTTCCTATCTGCACGTCGCCTCGCACGAGGAGTTCGGGCAGCAGGGCGAGCCCGAGTTCCAGGAGCCGTTCTGGCGGGTGGTCAGGGCCGGCATGCTCGACGTCGAGCCGCCGGTCCACACCCGCCTGCGCAGGCTGGTCTCCAAGGCGTTCACACCGCGCATGGTGGAGTCGCTGCGCCCGAGGGTGCACGAGATGGCCGAGAGCCTGGTCGACGCCTTCGTGGCCAAGGGAGGCGGCGACCTGATCTCCGAGGTGGCCGAGCCGCTGCCGGTGACGGTGATCGCCGAGATGCTGGGCGTGCCCGAGTCCGACAGGCACCTGCTGCGGCCGTGGTCGGCCGACATCTGCGGCATGTACGAGCTCAAGCCCTCCGAGCAGACCCAGCACACCGCCGTGCGCGCCGCACAGGAGTTCTCCGACTACCTCAAGGTGCTGGCCAGGGAGCGGGCCAAGAACCCGGGCGACGACCTGATCAGCCTGCTGGCCCAGGTCGCCGACGAGGGCGACAGGCTGACCGAGGACGAGCTGGTCGGCACCTGCGTGCTGCTGCTCAACGCCGGGCACGAGGCCACGGTCAATGTGACCGGCAACGGCTGGTGGTCGCTGTTCCGCAATCCGGAGGAGCTGGCCAGGCTGCGCGCCGACCACTCGCTGCTCCCGACCGCGATCGAGGAGCTGATGCGCTGGGACACCCCGCTGCAGATGTTCGAGCGTTGGGTGCTGGAGGACATCGAGGTCGGCGGGGTGGCCATCCCCAAGGGCGTCGAGGTCGCGCTGCTGTTCGGCTCGGCCAACCGCGATCCCGAGGTGTTCGACGAGCCCGACAGGCTGGACGTGGGCCGGGTGGACAACCCGCACATCTCCTTCGGGGCGGGCATCCACTTCTGTCTCGGCGCGCCGCTGGCCAGGGTGGAGCTGGTGGAGTCGTTCGGCGCCCTGCTGCGCAAGGCGCCGAACATGGAGCTGCTCGCCGAGCCGGTGTGGAATCCCGGCTATGTCATCCGAGGGCTCCGCTCCCTGGACGTCGCCATCTGATCAGCCGGGTTGCGCGTGGGCGATCCGCGCGATCAACGGTTGCAGCATCCTGGCCGCGAGCGGTCCGAACGCGGCCAGGATCAGCACGTACGCCGCCGCGAGCGGTCCCAGGTCGGGATGCGCACCGGCGGCCACGGCGAGACCGGCGATGACGATGTTGAACTCGCCCCTGGGTATCAGCCCGATGCCCGCCCGTACCCGGCCCGCCCTGGCTATTCCCGCCCTCTTCGCCGCGAAGGCGCCCGTCAGCAGCTTGGTGACGATGCCGATCACCGCGAGCAGTGCGGCGAGCCCGGCGACCTGCCCGAGTTTGGACGGGTCGGTCTGCAGACCGAAGAAGACGAAGAACACCGCGGCGAACAGATCGCGCAGCGGCATCAGCAGGGCACGCGCCTCGTGTGCGAGCTCACCGGACAGGGCGATGCCCACGAGGAAGGCCCCGACGGCGGCCGAGACCTGCAACTGCTGGGCGATGCCCGCCACCAGCAGCGCCAGGCCGACGACCTTGAGCAGCAGCACCTCGTTGTTCGGACTGGCCACGAAGGCCTCGATGAACCGCCCGAAGCGCAACGCCACCACGAGGACGATGGTGACGGTCGCCAGTGCGATGCCGACGGTGACGGCGCCGCTGACGAAGCCGACCCCGGCCAGCATCGCGGTCAGCACCGGCAGGTAGACCGCCATCGCCAGGTCCTCGAAGACCAGCAGTGACAGCACGACGGGCGTCTCGCGGTTACCGATCCAGCCGAGGTCGGACAGCACCTTGGCGGTGATGCCGGACGATGTCATGTACGTGACGCCACCCATGGCGACGGCCGCGACGGGCCCCCAGCCGAGTGCCAGCGCCACGATCACGCCGGGCGCCGCGTTGAGCACCATGTCGACCAGACCGGCCACGGCACTGCCCTTGAGGCTGCCGACCAGTTCACTGGCGTTGTACTCGAGTCCGAGCGTCAGCAGCAGCAGGATGACGCCGAGCTCCGCGCCTACCGCGATGAAGTCCTCGCTGGTGGCCAGGGGGAGGATGCCGCCGGTCCCGAAGGCGAGACCGGCGACGAGGTAGAGGGGGATGGGGGAGATTCCGAAGCGCAGCGCGAGCGCTCCGAGCACGCCAAGGGCGAGAATGACCCCGCCGAGTTCGAGAAAGAGAATCGCCGTATGCACTAGCCGTCCGTGAGAATGTCGGCGGCGCCGGTGGTCGTCTGCTGGTCGCCGACGACGACCACGACGTCGCCTGGGGCGAAGACGAAGTCAGGTGTGGGACTGGCGTGCACCTGACCCGCGCGGACCACCGCGACCACCGACGCTCCCGTCCGCGTACGGATCCTGGCGTCACCCATGGGCCTGCCCGCGTACGGCGAGCCGGGCGCGATCGGGATCTGGAGGCTCTCCAGGCCCTCGACCTCGCGATGCAGGGCGTTGAGCCGCTGCACGATGCGAGGAGCGCCGAGGAGTTCGACGAGGGCGTCGGCCTCCTCGTCATTGAGCTTGACGGCCTCGCACGCGCGGTCGGGGTCGGACTTGTCATAGATGACGAGGTCACGACGGCCCGTGCGGTGCGACACGATCGCGATGCGGCGTCCCGACTGGGTGGTGAACTCGTGTTTGAGCCCTATTCCCGGCAGGGTGGTCTGTTCGATCTCCACAACTAATAACGTAGCTGGTTTAACCACCCAAAGCTGCCCAGGCCGGACGAGTCAATCAGTTCCGCCTCCTCGGAGGCACGAGCGAGGGCACGCAGGTAGCCGCGTGGATCGGTGCCCGCCCGCTCGATCGGCGGTCTCGCGCCCAGCAGGCCGAGTGCGCGCAGCGCCGCCCGCTGCGTGGTCAGCTCGCTCGTCGCGGCCCCCGCGCGCAGGCCCGCCTCGGCGCAGGCGTCGAGCGCCACGTGCGCGGTGATGTCGCAGGAGCCGTCGGGGATCGGCTTGACCAGGGAGCCGTCGCGATACCCGGTGAGCGATCCGTACGGCGGGCGGTCCTCCACAGGGTGTGCATAGTCCACGGCCACGGCCCTGCCTCTGGTCAGCCGCTGGAGGACCGCGGCCCACGCGGCGTCACGGGTACGGCCGATCTCGGCGCGGGTGCCGACGCGGGGATGCGGCCACCACCGGCGCAACCAGCGCACGTCCTCGGCGCAGGGCGGCGGGCCGAGCCGCTCGGCCCCGGTCCCGGTGTGCACCTCGATCAGCCGAGGCCCTTCGGAGGTCAGCTCGGCCACGTCGAGCGGCACGTTGTCCAGCCACTCGTTGGCCACGGCCAGCCCCGTGACGCCCGATGGCAGGTCGTGCCGCCAGCCGATCGCGGCGGGCAGGTGGGCCGGCCTGGGCGACAGGTCGACGGCGGTGACGCGCAGCCTGGCCCGCAGGCCGGGGGAGGCGGCGGCCAGCACGTGGGTGACGAGCGCGCCCTCGCCCGCGCCGATGTCGACCAGGTCGAGCACCGCCGGGCCGCCGAGCTCCTCGTCGACCTGGCGCAGCAGCGTGTGCACGGCGTCGGCGAACGCGGTGGAGGCGCTGACCGAGGTGCGGAAGTGGCCCGACGGGCGCTGGGTGAGGTAGAAGCCGGCCTCGCCGTAGAGCGCGTGTTCCATGGCGGCACGCCAGCTGAGCCACATGCATGGGAACGGTATCTCATGACACGCTGAGTGATGTCGTTACTACGTATTGTGATTCTTTTGCGCTAGCGTTACTCGCAGCCACCCGGTGCACCCGCCCCGGCCCGTCCCCCATCGGGCGCGGTTCGGTCGCCGGAGGCCCTGGAGCAGCCGAACCCCGAAAGGAACCCCAGTGTTGAAGAAGACCCTCGTCCTGGCCGGCATCGTCGCCATGGCGGCCCTGGCCACACCCGCGCACGCCGACATCACCAGCGGCAAGAGCGGCGTGGTGTCCGGCAACCAGATCTTCGCCCCGATCTCGATCCCGGTGAACGTCTGCGGCAACGCCATCGGCATCCTCGGCACGGCCATCGCCGGTTGCCAGGGTGGCGCCTCGGTCGAGGTCGAGCGGCACTGACCCGGCGAGCATGACATGAGCCCACCCGGGTCCTTCGGGGCGGCGGAGCCCCTGGCGGGCCCGGATGGGCGGGAAAAGCGTGGCCGGTCAGTCGGCGGTTGGCCGGCCGAGTGAGGTGCGCGGGCGTCGGGTCCACTTCGGGCTCGGCGCCCGTTCGTCTCCCCTCTTGCGTTCCTCCGACAGGGGGTTATGTCATTTGTATGCCCGTGTCCGATATGTCGTGACCTCAACATGCGGCAAAACCCCGGTCACGCTGGATCTCCGAGTCGCCCGTTACTCTGACGGCAGTGCCACCTGGGTCGGAGGAATCGGGGCGTCATGGACGTAGGTGATCGGCCGGCACGGCTGTCCGTAGGCGTGCTCGGTGCCGGCAAGGTCGGATCGGTGCTCGGCGCCGCACTCACGCAGGCCGGACACCGTGTCGTCGCGGCGAGCGGCGTGTCCGACAGCTCGCAACGCTGGGCGGTCGAACGGCTCGGCGTCGCCACCAGCCGGGCCGACGACGTCGTCGCCGCGGCCGAGCTCATCCTGCTGACCGTGCCCGACGACGCGCTGCCCGACCTGGTGTCCGGCCTGGTCGCGACCGGCGCCGACCTCAGGGGCAAGCTGCTCGTGCACACCAGCGGCGCCTACGGCCTCTCGGTGCTCGACCCGGCCACCCACGAGGGCGCACTGCCGCTCGCCCTGCATCCCGTCATGACCTTCACCGGCCGGGACGACGACCTCACCAGGCTGACCGGCTGCTCGTTCGGCGTCACCTCGCCCGAGGTGCTGCGCCCGATCGCCGAGGCCCTGGTCATCGAGATGGGCGGCGAGCCGGTCTGGATCGCCGACGCCGACCGCGCGCTGTACCACGCGGCCCTGGCGGGAGCGGCCAACCACATGGTCACGCTCATCGCCGAGTCGTCCGAGCTGCTCACCCGCATCGGCGTCGACCATCCGGGCCGCATGCTCGGGCCGCTGCTCGGGGCCGCGCTCGACAACGTGCTGCGGATGGGCATCGGCGCGCTGACCGGACCCGTCGTCAGGGGGGACGCGGGCACCGTGCGCAGGCACGTCGACGCCCTCATCCTGGCCGCGCCCGAGGCGGCCGACGCCTACGTCGCACTCGCCAGGCTCACGGCCGACCGGGCGCTGGCCGCCGGACTGCTCAAGCCCGAGGCCGCCGAGCGGCTCCTGGACGCCCTGGGAGGCAACATATGGACGTGATCGTCGCGGGCGACCGCGCCGAACTGGTCAAGGCGCGCGGCGCCGGGCGAGTGGCGCTGGTGCCCACGATGGGCGCCCTGCACGAGGGGCACCGCTCGCTCATGCGCCTGGCCGCCGAGCGTGCCGACCACGTCGTGGTGAGCATCTTCGTCAATCCGCTGCAGTTCGGTCCCGGCGAGGACTTCTCGCGCTACCCGCGCACGTTCGAGGCCGACCTGGAGGTCTGCGCGGCCGAAGGCGTCGAGGTGGTGTTCAGTCCGAGCCCCGAGCAGATGTACCTGCCCGACCGTCAGGTGGGCGTGTCGGCCGGGCACATGGGCGCCATCGTCGAGGGGGCGTTCCGGCCGGGCCACTTCGACGGCGTGCTGACCGTGGTGCTCAAGCTGCTCAACCTGGTCCAGCCGGACGTCGCCGTCTTCGGGATGAAGGACGCACAGCAACTGGCCCTCATCCGCCGCATGGCCGCCGACCTCGACCTGCCCGTGGAGATCGTCGGCGCGCCCACCCTGCGCGAGCCGGACGGCCTGGCGATGTCGAGCCGCAACCGCTACCTGACGGCCGCCGACCGGGCGACCGCGCTGGAGCTGTCGCACGCCCTGCGCGCCGGAGCGGCCAAGGACACGCCTCGCCAGGTGCTGGAGGCGGCCAAGGCGGTGCTCGAGGACGCGGCCAGGCTCGATCCGCCGCTGCTGCTCGACTACCTGGCGCTGGTCGAGCCCTCGACGTTCGCCGAGGTGGCCGACGACCACACCGGGGAGGCGATTCTCGCCCTCGCGGCGAAAGTCGGGACTACCCGGTTGATCGACAACGTTGTCCTGACGTTGAATCCTGCGTAGACACATCCAGCGCAGAACCTCCGAGGCGTGCACGCGGCAAGCGGCGCGACCGGCGAAAGGTGAATCCCGCATGCTCAGGACCATGCTCACGTCGAAGATCCACCGGGCCACCGTGACCCAGGCCGACCTGCACTACGTCGGCTCGCTCACCGTGGACGAGGACCTCCTGGAGGCGGCCGGGCTGCTGCCCGGCGAGCAGGTCCACGTCGTCGACATCGACAACGGCGCCCGCCTGGTCACCTACACGATCGCGGGCCCGAGGGGCACCGGCGTCATCGGCATCAACGGTGCCGCCGCCCGCCTGGTCTCCCCGGGCGACCTCGTGATCATCATCGCGTACGGCCAGCTGGAGGACGCCGAGGCCCGTGTGTTCGTGCCCCGCGTGGTGCACGTCGACGCGGCCAACCGCGTCGTCGAGCTCGGCACGGACCTGGGCGCACCGGTCGAGGGCACGCTCAGGGGTGACGAGATTCACCTACCCGCCTGACGGCGAGCTCCGGGCGAGGCGTTATCGTCATAGTGACGAAAGCCCGAGGAGGCTCCCATGAGTGCACCGCCGATCCCCTTGAGACTGACCGCGCCGAGCCCGGGGTGGAGTGTGGCCGCCGATGTCGTGGTCGTCGGATCCGGCATCGCCGGGCTGACCACCGCCCTGCGTTTCGCCGAGCTGCACCCCGAGGCCAAGGTGCTCGTCGTCACCAAGGACGTGCTCTCATCGGGCTCCACACGCTGGGCGCAGGGCGGCATCGCGGCCGTGCTCGACCCCGACGACAGCCCGGCCGACCATCTGCGCGACACCCTGGTGGCCGGGGTGGGGCTGTGCGACGTGCCCGCCGTACGGACGCTGGTGACCGAAGGGCCGGGTGCGCTGCGGCGGCTGATCGCGCGGGGGGCGAGGTTCGACACCGACGAGCGGGGCGAGTTGCAGCTCACGCGTGAGGGCGGGCACCTGCGTGACCGGATCGTGCACGCCGGGGGCGACGCCACCGGGGCCGAGGTGCAACGGGCGCTGGTGCAGGCCGTGCACGCCGAGCCCAGGATCGAGGTCATCGAGCACGCGCTCGTCCTCGACCTGCTCAAGGACGCGGAAGGCCGGGCCGCGGGCGTGACCCTGCACGTCATGGGCGAAGGCGCGCGGGACGGCGTCGGCGCCGTGCACGCGGGAGCCGTCGTGCTGGCGACGGGCGGCATGGGCCAGGTGTTCGCCGCCACCACCAACCCGGCCGTCTCGACGGGCGACGGTGTGGCGCTGGCACTGCGGGCCGGAGCCGTGGTGCGCGACCTGGAGTTCGTCCAGTTCCACCCGACCGTGCTCTGGCTCGGCGAAGGCTCGACCGGTCAGCAGCCGCTCATCTCGGAGGCCGTACGCGGCGAAGGCGCCGTGCTGCGCGACCACGACGGCACGGCGTTCATGGCCGGGGTGCACGACCTCGCCGACCTGGCGCCGCGTGACGTCGTGGCCAAGGCGATCATGCGGACCATGCGGGGGAGCGGCGCCGAGCACGTCTTCCTGGACGGCACGCACTTCGGCGCCGACAAGTGGCGCACACGCTTCCCCACGATCTACGCGGTCTGCCTTGAGCACGGCATCGACCCCGCCGTACAGCCGATCCCCGTGGCTCCCGCCGCGCACTACGCCAGTGGCGGCGTGCGGGCCGATCTCAGCGGGCGTACGAGCATCGAGGGGCTCTACGCCTGCGGCGAGGTCGCCTGCACCGGCGTGCACGGCGCCAACAGGCTGGCCTCCAACTCGCTGCTGGAGGGGCTGGTCTTCGCCGAGCGCATCGCGGCCGACATCAGGCCCGCCAGACGCCTGCCGGTCGCGCCCACGGCGTTCGACGCCCTGGTCGACCCGCGTTCGAGGCCGCGCGTCCAGGCGCACATGAGCAGGGGGGTGAGCGTGCTGCGCAGCCGTACCTCTCTGGCCGAGGCCGCCAAGGCGCTGAGCGACGCGCGCTGGACGCCGGTCGCGGTGCCCGCCCGCACCGAGTCGTGGGAGGCGACGAACCTGCTGACGGTCGCGTCCGTCCTGGTCGCGGCCGCACTGCACCGCGAGGAGACCCGAGGGTCGCACTGGCGCGAGGACTTCCCCGAGCGCGACGATCAGCAGTGGCTCGGCCATCTCGACGCCAGGCTCACCGAGGAAGGACTGACCATGACCTACCGTCCGCACGGGGACGCGCTGCCCTCGCGGCTGGCCGAGGAGCTGGCCTCGGCCGGGCTCGACCCCGCCGACGTGCACGCGGTGATCGACCGCGCGCTGGCCGAAGACCTCCAGGAGCCGGGCGACGTCACCAGCCTGGCCACGATCGCCGCCGACCACGTCTCCACGGCCGACGTGGTGGCCAGGGCCGACGGCGTCGTCGCCGGGCTCGGCGTGGCCGAGGCGGTCTTCGCCAGGCTCGGCGCCGAGGTCGCCGAGCGCAGGGTCAAGGACGGCGAGCGCGTGGTCAGGGGCGACGTGCTGATGACGGTCCAGGGCTCGACCCGCGACCTGCTCACCGCCGAGCGCACCGCGCTCAACATCCTCACCCACCTGTCGGGCATCGCCACCCAGACCGCACGCTGGGTCGAGGCCGTCGGCGGCACCCGGGCCCGCGTGCGCGACAGCCGCAAGACGCTGCCTGGCCTGCGCGGCCTGGAGAAGTACGCGGTCAGGGCGGGAGGCGGCGTCAACCACCGCATGTCGCTCTCCGACGCCGCCCTGATCAAGGACAACCACGTGGTGGCGGCCGGAGGCGTGGCCGAGGCGTTCAGGGCGGTGCGGGAGCGCTATCCCGACCTGCCGATCGAGGTCGAGGTCGACCGGATCGACCAGATCGAACCGGTGCTCGCCGAAGGCGCGCAGGAGATCCTGCTCGACAACTTCACCGTGCCCATGCTTCGCGAGGCCGTACAAATCGTCAATAACAGGGCACGGCTTGAGTCCAGCGGCGGATTGACCTTGGAATCTGCCCGTGATGTGGCAGAAACTGGCGTGGACTACCTTGCGGTGGGAGCGCTGACGCATTCGGCGCCCGCGCTCGACATCGCACTGGATCTACGGGGGGCATAGTGCTGCTCACGATCGACGTCGGCAACACGCACACCGTCCTCGGCCTGTTCGAGGGCGAGGAGGTCATCGAGCACTGGCGCATAGCCACCGATGCCCGCCGCACCGCCGACGAGATCGCCGTCGTGCTGCAGGGGCTGCTCGGCCAGTCGCCCCTGCTCAAGGGCGCCGACATCGGAGGCATCGCGATCTGCTCGACGGTGCCCTCCGTGCTCAACGAGATGCGCGAGATGTGCAGGCGTTACTACGGCGACGTCACCGCGGTCATCGTCGAGCCCGGCATCCGCACCGGCGTGCCCGTCCGCATGGACAACCCCAAGGAGGTCGGCAGCGACCGCATCGTCAACGCCCTGGCCGCCATCGACCAGTACGGCGGGCCGTGCATCATCGTCGACTTCGGCACCGCGACCTCCTTCGACGC
This sequence comes from Nonomuraea sp. IBHARD001, assembly GCF_056106265.1. NCBI lineage: Bacteria > Bacillati > Actinomycetota > Actinomycetes > Streptosporangiales > Streptosporangiaceae > Nonomuraea > Nonomuraea sp. IBHARD001. Next base: position 8,791,221 of record NZ_JBWBBW010000002.1, on the reverse strand, counting down.
GGTCTCGGCCAAGGGCGAGTACGTCGGGGCGGTCACCGCGCCCGGCATCGAGATCTCGGTCGACGCCCTGGCCGCGGCCGGAGCCCAGCTGCACAAGGTCGAGCTGATCAGGCCGCGCTCGGTCATCGCCAAGAACACCGTCGAGGCCCTGCAGTCCGGCATCATCTACGGCTTCGCCGGCCAGGTCGACGGCATCGTCGAGCGCATGGCGGCCGAGCTGGCCGACGACCCCGACGAGGTCACGGTCGTGGCCACGGGCGGTGTCGCCGCGCTGGTCGTCGGCGAGGCGCGCTCGATCGACCTGCACGAGCCGTGGCTCACGCTCATCGGCCTGCGCCTGATCTACAACCGCAACGCCGGATGACATGCCGACGCGCCCTCCCCGCTCGGGTGGGGAGGGCGCGTCGGTCATCTATGGGGTCACTCGCTCTCGGTGGTGTAGAGGTAGTTCCACGGGCGGCAGTTGGTGACGTAGCCGCCGGACTTGGTGACCTGGCAGACCTTCACCCGCACGCTGTAGACGTCCTCGTCGTGGAAGCTGAAGGACTTGTAGCCGGGGTAGCCGCAGTACTTCTTGCTGTAGGCGTCGCTCCAGTCGTAGTCGTCGTCGAAGTAGGAGACCTGGAACTTCACGTACGCGCACTTGCCGCCCTGGCTGTAGGTGCGGTTGTCGAGGTCGTACAGCCGGCCCTTGACGTGCACGCTGTTGCTGTCCTGGTCGTGGTTCCAGTCGACGCCGATCCAGCCGCTGACCTTGGCCAGGTGGTGCTTGGAGTAGTAGGCGCCCCAGAAGTCGTCCCAGTCGTAGGAGTTGGACGAACCGGCCTTGGCCGGCGCGGTGGTGGCGCTGGCGGAGGAGGTGGGCAGAGCGATGGCGAGGGCGCCGGCGGCGGCGACCGCGGCGAGACCGGCGGCGAGCTTCTTGATCATGACTCTCTCCATGAGCCCTTTCCCTGGTCCGGCGCCCTGCCGGTCCCCCCCGGGCTCTGTAAGTCATTGATAAAGGCGGGCGCTTGCAAGCCCCCTGCACCTCTCCTTCATGCCACCGTCGGCCTCTTGCAGTTCGCCTAATCGGTAACCTTTGTCTGTGACCGAATCCACGACTCCAGCACAGGATCTCCCGGAGCAGATGCGCATCCGGCGGGAGAAGCTCGAGCGCCTTCGCGACGAGGGCGTCGACCCCTACCCGGTGACGTTCCCGCGCACGGCGACCAACGCCGAGATCAGGGACAAATACCAGGGGCTGGAGCCGGACACCGCCACGGGCGACAGGGTCGGTGTCACCGGTCGCGTCATGCTGCGCCGCGACGGCGGCAAGCTCTGCTTCGCCACCCTGCGCGACGGCTCGGGCGACCTGCAGGTCATGCTCTCGCTCGACAAGGTGGGCGAGGAGGCGCTCGCGGCCTGGAAGCGCGACGTCGACCTCGGCGACCACGTCGGTGTGGAGGGCGAGGTGATCACCTCCAAGCGCGGTGAGATCTCGATCCTGGCCGACCGTTTCGCGATCACCGCCAAGTGCCTGCGCCCGCTGCCGGAGAAGCACGTCGGCCTGACCGACCCCGAGGCCCGCGTCCGCCAGCGCTACATCGACCTCATCGTCAACGAAGACGCGCGCAGGATGGCCTACACGCGCTCGGCCGTCGTGCGCGCCATCCGCGACTTCTGGCACGAAGAGGGCTATCTGGAGGTCGAGACGCCGATGCTGCAGCCGATACACGGCGGCGCGACGGCCAGGCCCTTCAAGACGCACATCAACGCCTACAACATGGAGCTCTACCTCCGCATCGCGATCGAGCTCTACCTCAAGCGGCTCGTGGTCGGCGGCATCGAGAAGGTCTTCGAGGTCAACCGCAACTTCCGCAACGAGGGCGCGGACTCCACGCACAACCCCGAGTTCACCATGCTCGAGGCCTACGGCACCTACCTCGACTACAACGACATGGCCGACCTCACCCAGCGGATGATCCAGAAGGCGGTCGTCTCCGCACTGGGCACCTCCGTGGTCGAGCACGAGGGCCACCAGGTCGACCTGGGCCTGGCCGAGTGGCCGAGGATCACGCTCTACGGCTCGGTGTCCGAGGCGCTCGGCGAGGAGATCACCACCGAGACGCCGATCGACCACGTCCGCAAGCTGGCCGACGACCGCGACATCCACTGGGACGCCAAGTGGGGTCAGGGCAAGCTGGTCCAGGAGATCTTCGAGGCGCTGGTCGAGCACACGCTCATCCAGCCCACGTTCGTCATGGACTACCCGCTGGAGACCTCGCCGCTGACCCGCCAGCACCGCGACAACCCGCTGCTGACCGAGAAGTGGGACCTCATCGGCTTCGGCACCGAACTCGGCACCGCCTACTCCGAGCTCGTCGACCCGGTCGAGCAGCGCCGCCGCCTGACCGAGCAGTCCCTGCTGGCCGCCGGAGGCGACGCCGAGGCCATGCAGCTCGACGAGGACTTCCTGACCGCCCTTGAGTACGGCATGCCGCCGACCGGGGGCATGGGCCTCGGCATCGACAGGCTCGTCATGGCGTTCACCGGGAGGAACATCAGGGAGACGATCCTCTTCCCGCTGGTCAAGCCGTCCAGCTGAGCACGTGCGAAGGGCGGCTCCCCAGGTGTCCGGGGGAGCCGCCCTTCCGCGTGTCTCAGGCCGTTGGCACCAGGACCAGCCGCCCGCGCAGGCCGCCCTTGGCCAGCAGGGCGTGCGCCTCGGCCGCCTGCTCCAACGGGTAGGTACGCGCCACCCGCATGGCCAGTGCGCCGGTGGCGGCCAGCCTCGACACCTCGGCGAGCTGGGCCGCGTCCGCCCGTACGAACACGGTGCTCACCCTGATCCCGCGCAGCGGAGGCGGAGCCGCGCCCGCCGCCACGGTGACGAAGGCCCCGCTCTCCCGCACCGCGTCCAGCGCCTGGAACCCGACCAGTGCCGCGTCCACCACACCCGCCACACCGCCCGGCACCAGCGCACGTACCCGCTCGGCCAGCCCGGGGCCACGCTCGGCGAACCATTCGGCCCCGAAGTCGCGTACGAGGCCCTCGTCGTCCTTCCCCGCCACCGCGACCACCCTGAGCCCTCTGCGTGCGCCCAGCTCGACCAGGAAGCCGCCCACGCCGCCCGCAGCGCCGGTGACGAGCAGGGTCTGCCCGCTCGTCAGCCCGCTCGCGTCCAGCGCCTGCCAGGCGGTCAGCGCGTTGAGCGGCAGGGTCGAGGCGGCCACCGCGTCCACCCCCTCTGGCGCGTGCGCCACCGCGTCGTCGTCGAGCACCACCCGCTCGGCCTGCCCTTTGAGCGCGGCCATGAGGCGTGTGGACAGGCCGATCACCCGGTCGCCAGGCCCGTAGGCACTGCCGGGCCCCGCGGCCTCGACCACTCCCGCCACGTCCCAGCCCAGCGCGTACTCCTCCAACGGGTCGCTCAGCCCGTAGCCGGGCAGGGCGCCGGAGGCGGTGATGAGGTCGACCGGCTGTACGGCGGACGCCTCGACCCGGATGAGCACCTGGCGGCCGGCCGGGCGGGGCAGCGGTGTGCGGCCGATCTCGAGGACGCCGTTCCTGGCGATGAGCGCTCGTGTCGTTGTCGTCATGCCGTGAACCGTAGGAGAGCTACTCTCTAGCGGAAAGAAGGCACCCGAAGGTGCGTAACCCACCCGGAGGACCGTATGGCGACCATGAACGCCGCCCAGCGCCGTGAGGCCGCGAAAGTCGCCTACGACGCCTATATCGACACCTGTCCTTCTCGCAAACTGCTCGACACGCTCAGTGACAAATGGGTCACGTTGGTGCTCAACGCACTCGCCGACGGTTCGAAGAGATACAGCGACCTGGCCAGGATCATCGCCGGAGTAAGTCAGAAGATGCTCACCCAGACGCTACGCGCGCTGGAGCGTGACGGACTGCTCACACGCGAGGTCACGGCCTCGGTGCCGGTCCGTGTCGACTACGACCTCACTCCGCTCGGCCGTACCCTCCTGCCGCTGGTCGAGGCCATCAAGGCCTGGTCACAGGTGCATATCGAGGAAGTGGAGGCGGCGCGGGTCCGGTATGACGCTGTATGAGGTCGTCTGGGCGACGCAGGGGAACAGCTTGCGGCCGCTCGGTGGATCGTCAGTGAAATCCGGGACAAACCGATCAAATCCCTGAAAAATGGCAGGGATAGCCCCCAAAGACGTCATTGTGTTATGGCGTACGCCGTCATAGCGTGAGTACTTCACACCGTGGCGATCACGTCAATAGCGCTCGTTGTGCCGCCCTTATGGCGGCGCTTGACGACCTTTCGCCGATACGTTTAACGTCGCGGAGACGAGCAAGATTGCTCGCGCCGAGACGTCGATGAGTTCCGTCGTTGGGGGGAGGGCTCCCGATGGCTTATCCCGATGTGGATGTGGCTTTGGGCCCGGACGACCTGGCTCTGCTCGCGGAGTTGGCCAAAGGCGTGACGGTCGACCGTGTTGGGCGGCGCCTGGAGATCAGTGGACGAACGGTACGACGCCGCTTGCGCGGCATCTGCGATCGAATTGGGGTGGCGACTGCCATTGAGGCGGTCGCCTGGGCGGCTCGCCGTCGTTTGATCTAGCTGATTTTGGACCGCTCCCAAACGGTTCGGCCCAGGTCAGCGACGGTGTGACGCACCCCGGTTCCATCCTCGATCGCCCGTGTCCCACAAGGACGCGGACCGTGACTCGAAAGGGCGACCCCCGCAGCCGGCGGGGGCCGCCCCTTTCGTGAGCGCGGGCACTGCCGTGTCCGCTCACCCGTGCCGTGCGCGCTCTTCGCGTGCGCGAAAAGGCCTTAGCCGGCTCGCGTGCGCGACAAGCCTCAGTCGGCGATGCGGACCGCGCCGGCCCAGGGCCGTCCGTCGATCTTGGCGATGCGGACGACGTCGCCGGTGCGCGGGGCGTGCACCATCATGCCGCCGCCGATGTAGATCCCGACGTGGTGCAGGTCGTTGTAGAAGAACACCAGGTCGCCCGGCCGCAGCTCCTCCTTGGAGATGTGCGTGCCCGCGGTCCACTGGTCGCCCGTGTAGTGCGGCAGGCTGATCCCGACCGTCTCGTAGGCGGCCATGACCAGGCCGGAGCAGTCGAAGGAGCTCGGGCCCTCGGCTCCCCACACGTAGGGCTTGAGCTGCTGGGTCAGCGCCCAGCGTGCGGCGCCTGCCGCCTTGCCGCTGCCGATGACCGGCAGGTTGACCCTGACCGCCCTGGTGCCGGGACGGCCGGCCTCGCCCATCGCCCGGCTGAACAGGTCGCTCTCGACCTGGCCGACCAGCTTGCGGATCTTGTCGCGCTTGCCTTCGAGGTCGTCGACGATCTTCTGGACCTCGGAGATGCGCGTCTTGGCGCTGGCGCGGGCCCGCTCGGCGTCCTCGATGGCCTTGGCGACCTGCAGGACCTCCTCGCCCTGCTGCTGCTCAAGGGCGTAGGTGGTGGCGGCGCGGTCGAGGAAGGCGTCGGGGTCGGCGGAGTTGGTGAAGGCGAGCGCGCCGGTGAGGCCGCCCGACATGTAGGCGCTCTGGGCGAGCAGCGTGGCCTTCTCCCGCTTGGCGGCCAGATCGGCCTCGCTGGTGGAAAGCACCTTCTTGGCCTTCTCCGAGCGGGTCTTGGCGTCCTTGAGGCGCTCGCGCTGGCCGTTGAACTCCTCGCTCAGCACGCCGATCTGCTCGTGCAGCTTCTCCACCTTGGCCGAGAGCTCCTTGAGCGTCGGCTCCGGGTCGGCCGCGGCGGAGCCCAGCGGGGCGCAGAAGGCCAGAGCGGCCACGGCCACGCCGACGATCGCGAACCTACGAGGGTGGAACACGCGTTCCGGAGGGCGGGCGTGTTTGCCCGCCTGCTTCCCTTCACGGGCACGCGTCCGCTTCACCAACCAGCTCCTCTCATCGGCGCCTACCGGGTTAGCTGACGGGTTCGGGCCGGAGCAGCCCTACCGAGCGCGGGCTCGGACTCACCCCGATGACGGCCACGGCCGTCGATGGTTCCCCGGCTCCCCGCGAGCGGGGATTAGGCGCGCCTTCCCGCCTGGTCAGATGCAGACCGTACGGGTGACATCGTCGCTGGACACTAGTGCACCGGATGGTTCGTGCTCAACCAGAACTGCCAAGTCTGTTGAGTTTTCACAACTGAAAGGACACGAGGAGATCACGTTCTGCAGGCCGTAAGGTGTCCTTTTTGCAGCACTTTCATGGCTTTTCGGGGTACGGCAAGGCGGTCCATGCAGGTCTGCGCCCGGCAGAATCCTGAAATTCGTAACGTGACTAATCACTTACTGAAAGTCACATGAGGCCGACGGGTCATGAGTTAAGTGTGAACCGTAATGGGATCGCTAGGCTGAGCGGTCATGGAGCAGGTCGTCGAACTGGCTGTCCCGGACGTGGAGATCGTGGTCCGGCGTGCGCGCACGCCCGACGTGCGAGGGATTCGACGCCTGGTCGACACCTATGCCGGCGCCGGTCCAAGGCTGCTGGAGAAGGCGACGGTGACGCTTTACGAGGATGTCCAGGAATTCTGGGTGGCCGAGCGCGCGGGCCGCGTGGTGGGATGCGGAGCACTTCACGTGCTCTGGGAGGACCTGGCGGAGATTCGAACGGTCGCGGTCGACCCCGAGTGCAGGGGGCTCGGCATCGGTCATCGCATCGTCGCCTCGCTCATTCGGCACGCACGGGATCTCGGGCTGCGGCGTGTGTTCTGCCTGACATTCGAGGTGGACTTCTTCGCCGGGCACGGATTCCATCCCATCCAGGGCACACCAGTGGCTCCGGAGGTCTATGCCGAGCTTCTGGCCTCTTATGACGAGGGCGTCGCCGAGTTTCTCGATCTTGAACACGTGAAGCCGAACACGCTCGGGAACACCCGGATGTTGCTCCATCTCCCAACTAATGACGTAGGTGTTGACTCGCCGGAAAGGTGATTGTTGATACCTATGTCGATACGTTGGGCACAGCAAGCATGCTGCCTGACATGTGCCGCATGCGCAGTCGAAGCGAGGTGACACGGTGAGCACCGGACAGCCGCCGTATCCACAGGACGATCCAGAGCACAGTTCCCATCGATCGGGGTCGCCTGAATACGGACAGCAGTACACGGGTCACGCCCAGGGCGAGCCCGATCCAGACGTGACGATCGTGGGCTACCGGACAGACACCGGCTCCCAGGGTCAGCCCGGCTACGGCCAGCAGCCCGGCTCCTATGACCAGCAGGGCTACGGTCAGCAGCAGGGGTACGGCCAGCAGCAGGGCTATGGCCAGCAGGCCGCACAGCCCGGCTACGGCCAGCAGCAGGCCTACGGTCAGCAGCAGCAGGGCTACGGCCAGCAGGCCGCACAGCCCGGCTCCTACGACCAGCAGGGCTACGGTCAGCAGCAGGGCTACGACCAGCAGGCCGCACAGCAGCCCGGCTACGGCCAGCAGCCAGCCTCCTACGACCAGCAGGCCTACGGTCAGCAGCAGGGGTACGGCCAGCAGGCCGCACAGCCCGGCTACGGCCAGCAGCCCGCGTCGTACGACCAGCAGGCCTACGGTCAGCAGCAGGGCTATGGCCAGCAGGCCGCACAGCAGCCCGGCTACGGCCAGGCGGCGTCTGGCCAGCAGTCCTACGACCAGCAGGGCTACGACCAGCAGGCTTACGGTCAGCAGCAGGGCTATGGCCAGCAGGCCGCACAGCCCGGCTACGGCCAGCAGCCAGCCTCCTACGACCAGCAGGCCTACGGTCAGCAGCAGGGGTACGGCCAGCAGGCCGCACAGCAGCCCGGCTACGGCCAGGCGGCCTCTGGCCAGCAGTCCTACGACCAGCAGGCCGCCTACGGCCAGCAGGGCTACGGACAGCAGCAGTCCTACGGTCAGCAGCCCGCCTCGGGCCAGCAGTCCTACGGCCAGGCGGCCTCGGGCCAGCAGGCCTATGGTCAGCAGCCGGCCTCGGGGCAGCAGCAGGCCTACGGACAGCAGCCCGCCTCCGGCCAGTACAGCTACGGCCAGCAGCCCGCATCGGGCCAGCAGGCCTCCGGCCAGAGCTACGGCCAGGACGCCTACGGCCAGGCCGCCCAGGCGCAGCCGTACGCGGCCTCAGGGCAGCAGGGCTACGACCAGCAGGCCGCGTACGGGCACCAGCAGCAGGGCTACGGCCAGGCGCCCGCCTACGAGGGGAACAAGGGCTACGGCCACGTGACGGGCGTCCAGCCTCCGGGGGCGCCCGCGCCTCTCGCGGAGTGGTGGCAGCGCCTGGTGGCCAGGATCATCGACGGCATCATCGTCGGCGTGGTCGGGGCGATCATCAACTTCGTCCTCGCCCTGATCCTGGGGATCTTCATCGCGACGGGTGGCGGATTCGACGTCACCACGGGTGAGATCTACGTGCCGTTCGGGCTGAAGCTGATCGGCTTCATCTCGGGGCTCGTGATCACCGTGCTCTACATCGGTTACGAGTACTTCCTGACCAAGGCCAAGGGCCAGACGGTCGGCAAGATGGTGATGGGGATCGCGATCATGCCCGTGGGCAGCGTTCCCTCCGCCGGTGGGCTGGAGGGTGGCGTCGCGCTCAAGCGGGCGGGCGTCACGTGGGGCGCATATGTGTTCTACGCCCTCGGCTCGTTCATCCTCGCGCCGGTGTTCAGCCTTCTCGCCGCGGCGGGGATCGGCGTCAACGGTGCTTCACAGTTCTGGAACAAGCCGTTGGCGCAGACCTATGCCGACAAGGTGGCTGAAACAGTGGTTGTGAAGATCAAGTAGCTCAAGCGGGACGAAGAAGCAGGGGCCGGCCTGGTGGCCGGTCCCTGCTTTCGCGTGCGGGCCCGTGTCCACTCCCCGGTACTGCTCCTCGGCGCGGCGGATTTCGGTCGTGTGCCGTCTTCTCGGGGCCATGGACCCGTTTTCGCATGCGTCCCGCTCGTTCAGGAAAGTGTCAGCTCACGGCAAAGCTCTGGTCTTGGGGGAATGCCGGGCGCGATCCGGTCTGAACCATCCGAAAGGGTGGTCCTGCCCTCTGTTGCGGGCCTGCTGAAAGAGCGGCGGAGGTAGCCTCGAACCCGGTCTCGTTCGTGCCTGCGGCGATTCCTGTTGCATGAAGCGGAAGTTGCATGAAGCGGAAAAGGGGACTGCCCGGACCCCGCGCGCCTAAACCGTGTCGGAGGTAGGGTCCGAATAGCTCTTGCAAAAGGTCACCGCGGGGTGACGTAATGGTCGATGTGCCTCGCGGACAGCCCTCGGCCCCGGCCGAATGGTGGGAGCGGCTCGGTGCCCGCCTCATTGAGGGGCTGGTCTTCGGGGTGGTCTTTTACATTCTGCTGCTACTCCTGTGGAGATTGTTGCGGACTGTCGGGTCCGCCGAGCTCCTGGCCTGGACGGCAGCAGGCCTGGCTTATGCGGTCTACGAGTGGTGGGCGCTTTCAGGGGGAGCGCGCACGTTCGGCAAGAAGATCATGAAGATCCGCGTGATCCCGCAGGGGACCGCACGGGTGCACGTGTTCAAACGGGTGCTGATCTATCCCGGGCCACTGGCTCTCATGGGCATTCCGTTGGTCAATCTGCCTGCCGAGATCTTCGTGTTCGCGGTGGGACTGTTCCTCCTGGTCGATAGGCCCTGGATGCGTGGTCTGCATGACAGGTTGGCCGGGAGTGTGGTGGTACGGGACGTGCGATGACGTGCGGCTTTGCAGGTGTTCTAGGAGGAGTGAAGATCATTTAAGGGGTTTTCGTATTTATGGGGTAGATGATCCGGTAAGGCGGCTGATGACTTGGCATTAAGCTGCTGCCGCCGGGACAGTGGCGCAACGCCGCCCCCGCCACACGTGTCGCCCCCATCGGCCGCTATGGTCGAGTGATGGGCATCTCACCCGCGACCTCGCACGACACCTCCCGTGTCGCGGGTGTTTAAGGTGCGTACCCCCTCAAGGCCGGCCCACGGAGTCGAGGACGAATGCAAGCCGTTGTAGACGTATTGTCAGCTCTCACACCCCCCGTCGTAGTAGGGGGAGCCTTCATCTATGCAGTGGTGAAGCTGGTGAGATCGGAGCAGGCCGGACGCAGGGCGGAATCCGCCGAGCGGGCCGAGAACCACAACTGAGCAGCCGCCACGGCGCTATCACCCTCGCGCGGAAATTGTCACTTCGCCTTTTCGGGTATATGTTTGCTCTGCGAATGAAACAATGCTCCGGAAAGGTTGCGTAGATGGCCAAGCAGATCCAGGAGATTCTCATCGACGACCTCGATGGCGGCGAGGCCAATGAGACGGTCACCTTCGCTATTGACGGCTCGTCCTATGAGATTGACCTCAGCGACGGCAACGCGAAGAAGTTGAGGGACGCGCTGACGCCTTTCGTGCAGCACGCTCGCCGTTCGGGCGCCACGACCGCCCGCCGGAAGGTGCGAGGCGGCCAGCGAGTTCTCAACCGCGAGAAGAGCGCCGAGATCCGTCAGTGGGCCAAGGCTCACGGGCTGCCGGTGAGCGAGCGCGGACGTATCGCCTCCACCGTCGTAGAGAAGTACGAAGCGGCTCACTAGTCGCCCACCGACCATGCGCTTATGACGGCCGCCTAGAACCCCGGCGGCGGTCATAGGCGCATGATCGTATTTCCGGCCGCTTCGGGGGTCTGCTAAACACCGTTCGCTTGCGGCGTATCGGGAACACGCAGCCCCCGATCGGTAGTTGGATGGAGGGTGAACGCCCTGCTCTCGGGGAACGTGTCTGCTATAGAGCGTGTCAGCGGCAGAAGGCACGGTCCGCCGAGCCAGGGCTAGCATGCGGGATGACGGGACCGGATGACCCGGGCCTGACTGACCGCTCTGTGAGGAGCGACGAGATGTTCGAGAGGTTCACCGACCGAGCAAGGCGGGTTGTCGTGCTGGCCCAAGAAGAGGCCCGCATGCTCAACCACAACTACATCGGCACTGAGCACATTCTTCTTGGTCTGATCCATGAAGGTGAGGGCGTAGCCGCCAAGGCTCTGGAGAGCCTCGGCATCAGCCTTGAAGGTGTGCGCCAGCAGGTCGAGGAGATCATCGGCCAGGGCCAGTCGGCTCCGTCGGGGCACATTCCGTTCACCCCGCGGGCCAAGAAGGTTCTTGAGCTGTCGCTCCGTGAGGCTTTGCAGCTGGGCCACAACTACATCGGCACCGAGCACATCCTGCTCGGGCTCATCCGTGAGGGTGAGGGTGTGGCGGCGCAGGTGCTCGTCAAGCTTGGAGCTGATCTCAACCGTGTGCGCCAGCAGGTGATCCAGCTGCTGCACGGTTACCAGGGCAAGGAGCCGGCCGCCGCAGGCGGTCCGCAGGAGGCCGCGCCCTCCACTTCCTTGGTGCTCGACCAGTTCGGCCGCAACCTGACCCAGGCCGCCCGTGAGGGCAAGCTGGACCCGGTGATCGGCCGTGACAAGGAGATCGAGCGGGTCATGCAGGTCCTGTCCCGCAGGACCAAGAACAACCCCGTTCTGGTGGGCGAGCCGGGCGTCGGCAAGACCGCCGTCGTCGAAGGCCTCTCCCAGAAGATCGTCAAGGGTGAGGTGCCCGAGACGCTGAAGGACAAGCAGCTCTACACGCTTGACCTCGGCGCCCTCGTGGCCGGTTCCCGCTATCGCGGTGACTTCGAGGAGCGCCTGAAGAAGGTGCTCAAGGAGATCCGCACGCGCGGCGACATCATCCTGTTCATCGACGAGCTGCACACCCTGGTGGGCGCGGGCGCGGCCGAGGGCGCGATCGACGCCGCCAGCATCCTCAAGCCGATGCTGGCCCGCGGCGAACTGCAGACCATCGGCGCGACCACCCTCGACGAGTATCGCAAGCACCTGGAGAAGGACGCCGCGCTCGAGCGCCGCTTCCAGCCGATCCAGGTGGCCGAGCCCTCGCTCAGCCACACGATCGAGATCCTCAAGGGCCTGCGCGACCGCTACGAGGCGCACCACCGTGTGTCGATCACCGACGGCGCCCTGGTGGCCGCCGCGCAGCTGGCCGACCGCTACATCAGCGATCGGTTCCTGCCGGACAAGGCCATCGACCTCATCGACGAGGCCGGTTCGAGGATGCGCATCCGCCGGATGACCGCACCCCCGGACCTGCGCGAGTACGACGAGAAGATAGCCAACGTGCGGCGCGACAAGGAGTCCGCGATCGACGCGCAGGACTTCGAGAAGGCCGCCGCGCTGCGCGACCAGGAGAAGCAGCTCCAGCTCAAGCGCGAAAGGCGCGAGAAGGAGTGGAAGGCCGGCGACATGGACGTCGTGGCCGAGGTCACCGAGGAACTCATCGCCGAGGTGCTCGCGACCGCCACCGGCATCCCGGTCTTCAAGCTGACCGAGGAGGAGTCGCAGCGACTGCTCCGCATGGAGGACGAGCTGCACAAGCGGATCATCGGTCAGGACGACGCCATCAAGGGTCTGTCCCGATCGATCCGCCGCACGCGCGCCGGTCTGAAGGACCCGCGTCGCCCCGGTGGCTCGTTCATCTTCGCCGGCCCCTCGGGTGTCGGTAAGACCGAGCTGTCCAAGGCGCTGGCGGAGTTCCTGTTCGGCGACGAAGACGCTCTGATCATGCTGGACATGTCGGAGTTCATGGAGAAGCACACCGTCTCCAGGCTCTTCGGCTCGCCTCCCGGCTATGTCGGCTACGAGGAGGGCGGCCAGCTCACCGAGAAGGTGCGCCGCAAGCCGTTCTCCGTGGTCCTGTTCGACGAGATCGAGAAGGCCCACCCCGACATCTTCAACTCGCTGCTGCAGATCCTGGAGGACGGTCGCCTGACCGACGCCCAGGGCCGGGTCGTCGACTTCAAGAACACCGTCATCATCATGACGACCAACCTCGGCACCCGCGACATCTCCAAGGGCCAGGGCGTCGGCTTCGCGAAGTCCAACGATGTCGAGTCCAACTACGACCGGATGAAGGGCAAGGTTCAGGAGGAGCTCAAGCAGCACTTCCGGCCCGAGTTCCTCAACCGTGTCGACGACATCGTGGTCTTCCACCAGCTCACGCCGAAGGAGATCATCCAGATCGTGGACCTCATGCTGGCCCAGGTGGACCAGCGTCTGAAGGACCGCGACATGGGCCTGGAGCTGACGCAGGACGCCAAGCAGCTGCTCGCCGACCGCGGTTACGACCCGGTCATGGGCGCTCGGCCCCTGCGCCGCACCATCCAGCGCGAGCTGGAGGACACGCTGTCGGAGAAGATCCTCTACGGCGAGCTCCGTCCCGGGCAGATCGTCAAGATCAGCATCGAGGGCGAGGGCGACAACGCCAAGTTCATCTTCGTCGGCGAGGACGCTCCGTCCCAGGTTCCGGACTCGGCTGCCGCCATCGCGGAGCCGATCCAGAACTGACGCCTGACCCGAAGACCCGCGTGAGCTTGCTCACGCGGGTCTTTTGTCGTGCCCGGCCACGGCCGCCTCGCCTGCCGTACGTTCAGGGGCTTGCTGTTTTGTTACCTGATCCGCTATCCCGCCACGATGAGTAGTACTACACTGCGTAGAGCTTGGGTGGTCCACCAAGTCTGGTCCAAGTAGCTCACAAGAGCGTGTCCCTAGGGTCGGCCCTGCTCCCTGGGGCGTAGTAAGGAATCAACCCGGGGCGGACGCGGCACCCTCGCCCATCGCTGGATGATCGCTCCTGGTGTCAGCACGGAACGGGTCCGGATCGAGGGTGGGGCCAATGCAATCTCAACACCAGCGCAAGCCCGTGGAGGAAGCCGATGCGCCTGCGTCATGACGACGGCACGCTCGTTCACCTGGCGTACAACGCCGGCGTCCATCCCGCCGAAGACCTGGAAAACCTGATCGCCCACCTGACCCGCTACGCGGTGCCCGTGCGCAAGCGGCTCGGGGTCGAGCGCATGGGGGTCGGGCTGTGGCTGGCGCCCAGCGTCGCCGACCACCTGTCGGCCGACCGCATCGAACTGGTACGGCTACGCCGCTCGCTCGACGAGCGCGGCCTCGAAGTGGTCAGCCTCAACGGCACCGGCGGGCGCAACCAGGAGGCCCCCGGGCCCGACTGGGCCAAGCCCGAGCGCTACCGCTACACGATGGCCCTGGCCAAGATCCTGGCGTTCCTGCTGCCCGAGGACGTGCGTTACGGGAGCATCTCCACGATTCCGATCGGCTGGCGGCGCGACTGGCCCACCGATCTGCATGCCATAGCGACCAGGCGGCTGGAGCGGCTGGCCAGGGAACTGCGCGGTATCTACAGTGTGACCGGCAAGACGATCAGGGTCGGCTTCGAGCCGTGGCCCGGCTGCGTGCTGGAGACCACCGAGCAGGCCCTTGAGCGTGTCGGCGGCATCGACTCCGACCACCTCGGCGTGTGTCTCGACGCCTGCCACCTGGCCTGCGGCACCGAGGAGGCGGGCGCAGCGCTGCGCGGGTTCGCCGCCGTCGGCGCTCCCGTCGTCAAGCTCGGCCATGTGCACAACCACACCGGCGAGACGCCGAGCACCCGTGGCGTGCTGCACGACACGCTCAACGCCATGCTGTCCGGCGCGGTCAATGGCACCGCGCACATCGAGGTCGAGGCGCACAGCCTGGCCCTGCCGCAGCGGGCCAAGGGGCCCGGCGCGCTGGTGTCGCTGCTGGCCGAGGAGCTGGACTGGGCCCGCAGCAATCTGACCAGCTTGGGGCTACAGCTGGCGGCTTAGTCGCCGGCGGTGCCTTGGGGGCACGTCCGGGGGAGCGTCGGACTGCGGATGGCGGCTTGATCTCTGGGCCTTGGCTCGCATGCCTGGCGGGAGAGCGTCAGGCTGCGGCTAGTGGGGGAGGCGGTAGGTGTCGTCGTCCAGGACCTCGGCCAGGCCGTCGTGGATCAGGCCGTCCAGCGCGCGTTCGCGTTGTACGGCGTCGTGCCAGACGACGTCGAGTGCGGCCTTCGGCACTGCGCCCCTGGCCGACCTGAGCACCGCGAGCAGGCGGCCTCGGCACTGCCGGTCGGTGCCCTCGTAGGTCTGGCCCTTGCGGGCGGGGCCGGTGTGCGGCGGTTTGCCGGCCAGGCGCCATGTGCACTGCCCGGAGAGCGGGCATTCCTCGCATCGTGCGGTCTTCGCCGTACAGACCAGGGCGCCGAGTTCCATCACGGCCACCGCCCAGGTGGGGGCGTCGTGCTCGGGGAGCAGGGAGTTGGCCAGGCGGCGTTCGGCCGAGGTGGTGGCGGTGGGCGGGTACTCCACGCCGGTCACCGCTCGGGCGAACACACGTCTGACATTGGTGTCGAGCACGGCATGCCTGCCGCCGAAGGCGAAGCTGGCCACGGCGGCGGCGGTGTACTCGCCGATGCCCGGCAGGGCCAGCAGGGTCGCGTGGTCGTCCGGCACCTCGCCGCCGTGCTCGTAGACGATCGCCTTGGCGCAGGCGTGCAGGCGCAACGCGCGTCGCGGGTAGCCGAGCCTGCCCCAGTGCCGCACCGCCTCGCCGGGCGGCTCGACGGCCAGGTCCTTGGGGGTCGGCCATCGGCGCATCCAGTCCAGCCAGATCGGCAGGACGCGGACGACCGGCGTCTGCTGCAACATGATCTCGCTGACCAGTACGCCCCAGGCCGAGGCATCGGGCTGCCGCCAGGGCAGATCCCGAGCATTTTCCGCATACCACCTGAGAACCGGACCATGGAGACTCACCCCGTCAGCGTATGGTCTGCCGCGCCGCCATGCGCCGCACTTACGCCTGACCGGGTAAGGCAAAGCCCTCGCCGTCGTCGGCGGGTCGTCACGGAACGTGCACAACGACTCTCCATACTGTGCGTATGGATCCGGATACAATGCGTGCCGACGGTGGCGACGTGTACTGGCGCCGTCGCATGACCGTGCTGGTCGGAGTGCTGGTCGTGGTGGCCGTCGTCGCCTGGGCGTGCTCCAGCGGATCGAGCGGTCCCAACCAGACCTCCAGCGCGCAGACCAAGATCCCTGGCGCCCCTCTGGCAGACCCGCTCCTCGCGGGCCTGCCCACCCCCACACCCACCCCGAGCAGTACGGCCACGCCGTCCGCCGGGCCCTCGGCGAGCACCTCGGCCGCACCCAAGGCGGCCAAGCCCGCTCCCGTCAAGTCCGAACGCAAGCGCCGTCCCGGCGAGCCGTGCGAAACCGACGACCTGGTCCTCAACTTGCAGGGCAGGCAGGACGTCTACGGCGGAGGCAGTCGGCCGAACTTCATGATGACGCTGGTCAACACCGGTCCCGTGATGTGCACGACCGACGTCGGACCACGCACGATGGAGATCCGCATCACGTCGGGCGAGGACCGCGTGTGGTCCACATCCGACTGCGTGAGCGGCGAAGGCACCGAGGTCCGCCGCATGGAACGCGGCATCCCATACGTCCGCAGCCTCGACTGGGACCGCCGCCGATCGGCCCCCGAGTGCGGCGGGAAGCGGCCGGAGGCCATGCCGGGGACGTACGTGGCGGTGGTGCGCTCCGAGGTACTCCGCAGCCCCAAGACTGTGTTCCATTTGCGGTAGGTGTTCGCGCTCGGGCGACGACTGTCCGGCGGTCGAGGGCAGCGCTTAGCCTGTCGGCCTTGGTGCGGGGGCTTGGATTGGCTTGGGGATTTGGGGGGCGACGTTGCGGTGGCCGGCCAGCGGCGCTTGAGGGGCGTCGTGTGGTGGGGGCCGGCCATGGGCGGTGAGGGGAGCAATGGTGGGCTTGCCGTAAAGGGGGCCTGGGGTCGGTAGGGGTGGTTTGGGGTTAGACGTAGCGTTCGAGGATGGAGGATTCGGCGAGGCGGGAGAGGCCTTCGCGGACGCTGCGGGCTCGGGCTTCGCCTACGCCGCCTACGGATTGGAGGTCGTCGATGCTGGCGGCGAGGAGCTTCTGCAGGCCGCCGAAGTGGTCGACCAGGCGGTCGACGACCGTGGCGGGCAGGCGGGGGACCTTGGCGAGCAGGCGGAAGCCGCGCGGGCTCACGGGTGTGTCGAGCGAGTCGCCGCCGCTGTGGCCGAGCACCTGGGCCACGGCCGCGAGGTCGAGCAGCTCGCTCGCGGAGAGCTTGTCGAAGTCATGTAGCGCCTGGGAGAAGGCGCGCGGCCTGCGCCCGGCCTGGGCGGGGAGGTAGTCGCGTACGACCAGCTCGCGCTCGGACTCGACACCGGCGACCAGCTCGTCGAGCTGCAGGGACAGCAGTCGCCCGTCGGTGCCGAGCTCCACGACGTAGCCGTCGATCTCGTCGGAGATGCGCCTGACCATCTCCAGCCGCTGCGCCACGGCCGAGACGTCCCGCACGGTGACCAGGTCTTCGATCTCCAAGGCGGAGAGCGTGCCTGACACCTCGTCGAGGCGGTGCTTGTAGCGCTCCAGGGTGGCCAGCGCCTGGTTGGCCTTGGACAGGATCGCCGCCGACTCCTCCAGCACATAGCGCGTGCCGTCGAGATAGAGGGCGATGATCCGCATCGACTTGCTGATCGCGATGATCGGGAAGCCGGTCTGCCGGGATACGCGCTGTGCGGTGCGATGCCTGGTGCCGGACTCGTCGGTCGGGATGGAGGGATCGGGGACCAGATGGACCGCGGCCCGCACGATCTTGTGGTCGTCGCAGCGCAGCACGATCGCGCCGTCCATCTTGGCCAGCTCGCGCAGCCGGGTCGCGGAGAACTCGATGTCGAGCTCGAATCCGCCGCTGCAGATCTCCTCGACGACACTGTCGTAGCCGAGCACGATGAGCCCGCCGGTATGGCCGCGCAGGATGCGCTCAAGGCCGTCACGCAGCAGGGTTCCTGGAGCCACTGTGGCTAGGGCTGTGCGACGACGTTCGTCGAGACTCCTGTCGTTTGCCACCTGACCCCCGTGTCACTAGTCCACCTCAGCTTACCGGCGAAGGATGCATAGAGGCCGATTTCCTGTCTTCCGGCCTCCGCACCCCCCTTCTGACCCCGCACAATGCCGCGTGTGCCCCTGTATGCAGCCACTTGGCGGCCTGGCCCAATCCGAACGTCGGGAGCGACCGGTTCTCCGGACGATCAGGTGATGTGGCCGAGCGCGTCCCAGACGTTCTCCGCCTCGACGACCTCGAAACCGGCCGCGAACGGCCGTGGCCCGACGGGCACCAGGCTGGCCGGCTCGTCCGGCTTGCGACGCGTGTGCTGCTCCAGCGACCCGGTGGGGACGAGCGCACGGGTGAAACCGAGACGCGAGGCCTCGGTGAGGCGGCGTCGCACGTCACGCACCGGACGCAGCTCACCGGCCAGCCCCACCTCGCCGAGCGCGATCAGGCCGGACGGCAGTGGCTTGTCACCGGCCGCACTGGCCACGGCGAGCATGACGGCCAGGTCGATGGCGGGATCGGCCAGCTTGATGCCGCCCACGGTCGCGGTGAAGACGTCGCAGCCGCCGAGCTTGGCATTGAGCCTGCGCTCCAGCACGGCCAGGATCATCTGCACGCGATAGGTGTCGAGCCCGGAGGACGAGCGGCGCGGCTGCTGCGCCTCGGTGCGGGCGACCAGGGCCTGGACCTCGGCGGGCAGCGGCCGGGTGCCCTCCACGGTGATGGTGATGCAGGTGCCGGGCACGGGCTCGCTGCGACGCGAGACGAACAGGCCGCTGGGGTCGCTGATGCCCTCGATGCCACTTTCGTGCAGGTCGAAGCAGCCGACCTCGTCGATGGGGCCGTAGCGGTTCTTGATCGCCCTGACCATGCGCAGCCTGGAGTGCCGATCGCCCTCGAAGTGCAGCACGACGTCGACCAGGTGCTCAAGTGTGCGCGGGCCCGCGATCGAGCCCTCCTTGGTGACATGGCCGACCAGCACGGTGGCCATGTTGCGCTCCTTGGCCAGCCGGACGAGGTTGCCCGCGACCTCCCTGACCTGCGTCACACCGCCGGGTACGCCGGTGGCCTGCGCCGAGCCGATCGTCTGCACCGAGTCGACGACGAGCAGCTTGGGCTGGACCTGCTCGACATGGGCCAGCAGGGCCGAAAGGTCGGTCTCGGCGGCCAGGTAGAGCTGGTCGCGGATGGCGCCGATGCGGTCGGCGCGCAGTCTGACCTGGGAGGCCGACTCCTCGCCCGTCACATAGAGCACGGTGTCGCGCTCGGAGATCTTGGCCGCGGCCTCCAGCAGGAGGGTCGACTTGCCGATGCCGGGCTCGCCCGCGAGCAGCAGCACCGCGCCCGGCACCAGACCACCGCCGAGCACCCGGTCGAGCTCGGGCACGCCCGTGGTCCTCGCGGCGGCCACCTCGGCCTTGACCTGGCCGATCGGCACCGCGGGCGCGGTCGTGGCGCCGGGCTGGACGACATTGACGCCGCCCCTGGCCCCCTCCTCCTCGACCGCACCCCACGCCTGGCACTCCCCGCAGCGCCCCACCCACTTGGGGGTACGCCACCCGCACTCGCCGCAGCGGTATCCGGGCTTCTGCGCAACCTTGGCCATGCCCGGCAGGCTAGCGGAGCCCACCGACATTCCCGCGCTACGCGGCGACGCGCCTTTCGAGATTCCTGGCGCCGAGCCGTGACGTGTCCCCGACCTCCCGCGCTACGCCGTGACGTGCCCCCCACTTCCCGCGCTACACCGTGACGTGCCCTTCGAGTTCCTTCAGGAGCAGGCGCTTGGGCTTGGCGCCGACGATCTGGCGTACGACCTCGCCGCCCGAGAACAGCAGCAGCGTCGGCAGTCCGAGCACGCCGAAGCGCTGCCCGATCTCGGGGAACTCGTCGTAGTTGAGCTTGCCGATCGTGAGGCCGGGCTGCTCGGCGTCGATCTCGTCCAGGACGGGCGCGATCATGCGGCACGGGCCGCACCACTCGGCCCAGAAGTCCACCAGCACAGGCTTGTCGCTGCGCAGGACCTGCTCGTCGAAGTTCTCGGCATTGAGCGTGATCATGATTCTCCTTGGAAGAAGCAGCCGGGACAGGCGGCGTCGAGTTGCGCGGAGACCTCCGCACGCCGGGTGAGCAGGGTACGGATCTCGTCGTCGATCTCGCTCAGCTTGCGCCGGTAGACCGCGACCGAGTCGGCGCACGAGGCCCCGGACGAGTGCCCCGCGCGCAGGCAGTCGACGAACGGCCTGGCGTCCTCCAGCGTGAAGCCCACCGTCAGCAGTGCCCTGATCTCGCTCACGAGACGCACGTCCGCCTCGTCGTACTCGCGGTAGCCATTGGCCGCGCGCCTAGCCCTGATCAGGCCGTTCGCCTCGTAATAGCGCACGGAGCGAGCGCTGACGCCCGTTCGCCTGGCCAATTCGCCGATCCGCATGCACCCACGCTAAACCTTGACACCTGTGTAAAGGTCAAGCAGGGCCGTATCAGAACAGACGCCATCGCAGAATGTTGGGATAGGCCAGGTCGAGGCCGGGTGTCTCGGCGATGGCCCGCTCGGCCACGGGCGGCGTGAACTCGATCCGCAGCACCGCTTCGAGGTCGGCCCTGCGCTGGAAGGACATCCGCAGGTCGAGCCGCTCCTTCTGCCAGCCGTGCCGGGACCAGAAGTCTTCGACGGCCCTGGCCGAGTACGCGGGGACCGTGTCCTGGAACCATCGCCCGAACGCCCCCCGCGTGGCGTCGAGGTCGACGACGAACGCGGCGCCGCCTCGCCGTACGACGCGGGACAGTTCGCGCAGGCCGGGCTCGCAGCCGGGGCCGAAGAAGTAGGCCCAGCGTGCCACGGCGACGTCGACGGAGGCGTCGGGCAGCGGGAGGTCCTGCGCGGTGGCCGCGTGCACCTCGACGTCCGGCAGTCCGGCGCAGCGGCGGCGGGCGAGTGCGACGAGGTCGCCGTGCGGCTCGACGCCGATCACCTTGGCCGCCTCGGCCGCGAAGATCGGCAGGTGGTACCCGGTGCCGCAGCCGATGTCCAGCACGGTCGCGCCCTGCCACGAGCGGATCTCGCGCATACGGGTGTTGACCCTGCCCTCGGGGTCGACCGCGCGGTTCTCCACCTCGTATGTCTGCGGCGTGTTCCAGATGTTGGGGCTGGGGATGGCGCCCTTCGCGATCCGTGGCATGCACACACCGTAGGGGCTCGCACGCCATATCGGCTTCGCCCGGCTTAGGCTGGCAACGTGGCAGACGTCATCCGCGTGCCCAATGCGAAGATCGCATTGTCCACGGCTTCGGTATATCCAGAGCGCACTCCCGACGCGTTCGAGCTGGCAGCGCGCCTGGGCTACGACGGTGTCGAGATCATGGTCGGCGCCGATCCGGTCAGCCAGGACATCGATGTGATCGAACGCTTGTCCGATCACTACCAGGTGCCCGTGCTGGCCATTCACGCCCCGTGCCTGCTGGTCACCCAGCGGGTGTGGGGGCGCGACCCGTGGGCCAAGCTGGTACGGGCGCAGAAGGCGGCCGAACGGCTCGGCGCCCGCACGGTGGTGGTGCATCCGCCGTTCCGATGGCAGCGCGACTACGCACGCGACTTCGAGAGCGGGCTGGCGCGCATGCGCGAGGAGACCGATGTGGTCTTCGCGGTGGAGAACATGTTCCCGCTCAAGGCCAGGGGCAACGACGTGGTGCCCTACTCGCCCGACTGGGACCCCACCGACTACGCCTTCCCCCAGGTCACGCTCGACCTCTCGCACACGGCGGTGTCGGGCTCCGACGCGCTGGAGATGATGTCCAAGCTGGGCGACAGGCTCGCCCATCTGCATCTGGCCGACGGCCTCGGCGTGCCGAACAAGGACGAGCACCTGGTGCCGGGCCGGGGCAACCAGCCGTGCGCGCAGGTGCTGGAGCGGCTCGCGGGCTCCGGCTTCGACGGCCTGGTGGTCCTGGAGATCAACACACGTAAGGCGGCCAGCCGCTCCGAGCGCGTCGACGACCTGGCGGAGGCGCTGGCGTTCGCCCGCCTGTTCCTGGCGTCGGGACCGAGGTGAGCGGGTGAGCGTCGCGGAGCCGCCCTCCGAGGTGGCGCCCGGCCCGGCCAGAGGGCTCGGCAGGGTGTTCGACGCGGTCGCCGACCTCTACGACGCCGCACGGCCCGGCTATCCGGACGAGTTGTTCGACGCGGTCGCCGAGCTGTGCGGGTTCGGCCTGGACGGCGCCACGGTGGTCGACGTCGGGGCGGGCACCGGCATCTCGGCCAGGGCGCTCAGGGCCAGGGGCGCCAGGGTGGTCGCCGTCGACCCCGGCGCGCCGATGCTGGCCAGGCTCAGGGCGCGTACTCCCGAGGGCGAGCACGCCCTGGTCGCCGTCCAGGGCGACGGCAACGCGCTGCCGTTGCGCGGCGGCGCGGCCGACCTGGTGTGTTACGCCCAGTCCTGGCACTGGCTCGACCCGGCCGTCTCGATCGCCGAGGCCCGCAGGGTGATCAGGCCGGGCGGCGCCGTAGCCGCCTGGTGGAACACCACCGACGCCGCCAAGGCCGACTGGCTTGCCGCCTACGAGGTGCGTCTGGCCGAGGCGTGCCCGACGTATTGGGGACCGGCGTTGCCGCATTGGAGCGTGCCGAGGATCGCCGACGCGCTCGACGTGGGCGAGCGGTGGCTGCATTGGACGAGGATCGTCGACGTGGAGGACTTCCTGCTCGACCTGCGCTCGCACTCCTACATGGCGGCGATGCCGCCCGCCGCGGCCGACGCGCTGGTCGGCGAGCAGCGCACGGCCCTGCTGCGGGTCTTCCCCGGCGGAGTGCTGCGCGTGCCGATGCGGGTCTACCTGGCGGTGGGCCGATGAGCACGGTGGGCAGGCGGCCGGGACGCAGGCCGGGCTCGGCCGACACCAGGGGCGAGATCCTGGTGGCGGCCAGGAGGGTGTTCGCCGAGAAGGGCTTCGACAAGGCCACGGTCAGGGGGATCGCACGCGAGGCCGCGGTCGACCCGGCGCTGGTGCACCACTACTTCGAGACGAAGGAGGGGGTGTTCACGGCGGCGATGGAGTTCCCGGTCAGCCCGGCGACGATCCTGCCGCTGGTGGTGGCGGGGCCGAGGGAGCAGGTGGGGGAGCGGCTGGTCAGGTTCCTGCTGGAGCTGTTCGCCGATGCCGACACCCGCCAACCGGCGCTGGCGCTGATCCGTTCGGCGCTGACCAACGAGCAGGCCGCCACGATGGTGCGGGAGTTCGTGACCAACGCCCTGCTGTTCCGGCTGGCCGAGGCGCTCGACGTGCCCAGGTTGCGGGCGGAGGCGGCGTTCACGCAGATGTTCGGCCTGGTCATGGCCCGTTATGTGATCAGGATCGAGCCGCTGGCCTCGGCCGGCACCGAGGAGGTCGTCGCCCTGGTCGCCCCCACGATCCAGAGGTACCTGACACCCGAGGCCGAGCAGGCGTAGGACGCCGCGCGAGGGGTAGAGCATTGTTCTGGCCGTGGTCTTGACCATATGGTGACCACGGTCACGCCCGAGTTCCTGGTGGGTATTTGTTACCCATCGGTAGGATTCCGGGAGACCTCGTCGTCACCGTGGATGACCGGCGGTCGTACGCTGGCAGCCAACGCGGCCAATGCAGTCTGTGGGAGGACCCGTGCTCTGGGTGGCCATCATCGCGTTCGTCATGACCGCCGTGGCAGTCGCCGTGGCGGGCAGGCGGGTGCTGTTCCTTTTCAAGCTCGCCACCGTGGGGCCACCCGCCCCTGAGCGGATCGAGTATGCCAGGACGCATGTCGGCACCGAGATCAAGGCCCAGCTGGTCGAGGTGTTCGGCCAGAAGAAGCTGCTGAAGTGGACCGCGTCCGGCGTCGCGCACTTCTTCGTCATGTGGGCGTTCTTCATCCTGCTGACCGTGTACGTGGAGGCGTACGGCGCCATCATCCAGGGCGCGATCACCGGGCATGCGAACTTCCACATCCCGATCATCGGCACCTGGCCGATCCTGGGCTTCCTGCAGGACTTCATCGCGGTCGCCTGTCTGCTCGGCCTGCTCGCCTTCGCGATCATCCGGATCAAGAACTCGCCCAAGAGGCTCGGCCGCAGCTCGCGTTTCTCCGGCTCGCACCTGGGTGGCGCCTGGGTCGTCCTGTTCATGATCTTCAACATCATCTGGACGCTGTTCCTGGCCCGCGGCGCCGCGGTCAACACCGGCAACTTCCCCTACGACTCGGGCGCCTTCGCCTCGCTGGCCGTGGCGAAGATCCTGCCGACGAGCGAGACGTTCGAGGGCGTCGCACTGCTGCTGCACATCGGCGTCATGCTGGTCTTCTCCGTCATCGTGGTGAACTCCAAGCACCTGCACATCTTCACCGCGCCGCTCAACGTGATGTTCTCGCGCCGCCCCGACGGGCTCGGCGCCGCGCAGGAGATGCGCATCGACGGCAAGGTCGTCGACTTCGAGGACGAGGACCTCGACGGCGACAAGCTGGGCAGAGGCAAGATCGAGGACACCACCTGGAAGGGCTTCCTCGACTTCTACACCTGCACCGAGTGCGGCCGGTGCCAGTCGCAGTGCCCGGCCTGGAACACCGACAAGCCGCTCTCGCCCAAGATGCTGATCCTCGACCAGCGCGACCACGCCTTCAAGGTCGCGCCGTACCTCATGATGAGCGAGGAGCAGCGCGCCCACGCGGGCACCGACGTGCTGGCGCTGCTGGACAAGCCGCTCGTCGGCGAAGAAGGCGTCATCCATCCCGACGTGCTGTGGTCGTGCACGAACTGCGGCGCCTGCGTCGAGCAGTGCCCTGTGGACATCGAGCACATCGACCACATCCTCGACATGCGCCGCTACCAGGTGATGGTGGAGTCGTCGTTCCCGTCCGAGGCGGGAGTGATGGTGAAGAACCTGGAGAACAAGGGCAACCCGTGGGGCATGTCCGAGATGAAGCGCGCCGACTGGATCGCCGAGCTCGACTTCGAGGTCGAACTCGTCGACGAGAAGATGCCCGAGGACACCGAGTACCTGTTCTGGGTCGGCTGCGCGGGAGCGCTGGAGGACCGGGCGAAGAAGACCACCAAGGCGGTCGCCGAGCTCCTGCACATCGCCGGGGTGAAGTTCGCCGTGCTCGGCCCGGCCGAGGCGTGCACGGGCGACCCGGCCAGGCGGCTGGGCATGGAGTTCCTGTTCAACATGCTCGCCCAGCAGAACATCGAGACCCTCAACGAGGCCGGCGTCAAGAAGATCGTCGCGACCTGCCCGCACTGCTTCAACACCCTGGCCAACGAGTATCCGCAGCTCGGCGGCACCTACGAGGTCGTGCACCACACGCAGCTGCTGTCCAAGCTGGTCGACGAGGGCCTGCTCACCCCGATCACCCCGATCGAGGAGAAGATCACCTACCACGACCCGTGCTTCCTCGGCCGCCACAATAAGGTGTACTCCCAGCCACGCGACATCATGGCCAAGGTGCCTGGCGTGACGACCCAGGAGATGCATCGGCACAAGGACAGGGGCTTCTGCTGCGGCGCCGGAGGGGCGCGCATGTGGATGGAGGAGCGTCTCGGCAAGCGCATCAACACCGAGCGCGTGGACGAGGCCCTGACCACCGATCCGGACACCGTTTCCACAGCGTGCCCGTTCTGCATGGTCATGCTCGGCGACGCCATCAACGAGAAGAAGAACGCCGGTGAGGCCAAGGAGAGCCTGGAGGTCGTGGACGTCGCGCAGCTCCTGATCAAGTCGGTCAAGGGCGCGTCCTGACCTGTTCTGTCGGAAGTCCTCCACAGATCTTGTGGAGGACTTCCGCACGTCAGAGGGGTCGGGTACGGGAAATCCGGCATCCACATAACGGGAAAATCACGGTAACCTCAACGTCGCACGGCTCATTCGACGGGGAGGGGGCTGGTGATGCGAGTGGTCGTCACCGATGCCGAGGTCACCCTGGCTGACGTCCTCTCCCTACGACTGTCGCTCGACGAGCCGTTGCCCGACGAGACGGAGCTGGTGCTGCGCCACCGGGCCGCGGGGACCGAACGCGTGATCGCGATCGGCGCCGCCGTACGCGACTCCTCGCTCGCCGTCTCGCTGGCGCCGCTGACGCTCAGCGAAGGGCGCTGGGACACCTATCTGCGCCACGGCAACGAGCGGGTCAGGCTCGCCAGCGTCGATCCCGGTTTCTCCCTCGACCACCTCGACGCCTATGCCATCTCGCGCCGCACGCTGTGCTACCGCTCCTACCGCACTCGCAACGGCTTCCTCGCGGTGAAGGTCAGCGACGCCGAGCCTGCGGCCGAGGTGCGCGCGGTGTGGTTTCGGGAGGGCAGGTTCGAGGTGACCGGGCTGCTGGCCTTCACCGGGCTCGACGACGACGACGCGCGGCACGAGGCCAGGCTCTCGCTGCACCGCAGGCAGCCGGCCGCCGAGGTGGCCGCGGTCGCCACCGTGCAGGGCGTGCGCTTCCACGCGGCGCTCTCGCTGGTCGACGTGCTGGCGGCCGATCCCGAAGGCTCGGGCACGTGGGAGCCCACGCTGGAGGTCAAGGGCGTGGCCACCCCGCTGCGCCTGGGCTCGCGGCTGGACGACATCGACGGCAAACGCCGCCGCGTGCACTACCCGGCGGCCAAGGTCGACGGCGTGCCGATCCGCCCCTCCTACACCGCCGACGACGAGCTGCGGATCGAGGTAGGCGGGTGAAGATCTGCCTGGTCCTGCCCTCGGCGTACGGCATGCGGGGTGATGTGCGCTCGACGCTCAACCTGGCGGGCGAGCTGGCCTCGCGGCACGAGGTCGAGGTGGTCAGCGTCAGGCGGCAGCGGGACAAGCCGTTCTTCCCCGTGGCGCCCAAGGTCAGGATGCGCTCGCTCATCGACGCCAGGCCCGGTGTGCGCCACCTGCTGCCGCGCGGCCAGATGCGCACCGAGGTGGCGTTGTGGCGGCTGCTGCGCACGCTGAAGGCCGACGTGCTGGTGACCACCAGGCCCGGCATCGGCGTGCAGGCGGCCAGGCACGCGCCCCGTGAGGTCGTGCGGATCGCCAGGGAGTGGGGCAGGCCGTCGGTGCCGGGGCCGGTGCAGCGCTTCTATCCCAGGCTCGACGCCGTGGCCGCCTCGACCGACGACGCCAAAGGCGACTGGGAGCGACTGCTCGGCGAGGGCGGGCCGGTCGTGCACTCGCTGCCCGACGTCCTGCCGAGGGGGCTGTGGCCGCGTTCGCGTATGGACAACAGGATCGTCGCGGCCGGGGGCAGGTGGGTGCCGGTCAAGGCGTACGACCGGCTGATCAGGGCGTTCGCCGGGGTGGCGGACAAACGGCCCGACTGGCGGCTGCGGCTCTACGGCTCGGGGCCCGAGGAGCGGCGGCTCAGGTCGCTGGTGGGTGAGCTGGGGCTGCACAACCACGTGTACTTCATGGGCACGACGTCCGACCTGGCGGGGGAGTTCGCCAAGTCGTCGATCGTGGCGACGACCTCGCGCAGCGAGGCCATGGGCATGACCGTGCTCGAAGCGCTGGGGTGCGGGGTGCCCGTGGTGGCGTTCGACAGCCCGCGCGGGCCGGGCGAGCGGGTGGTGACCGGCTACAACGGGGTGCTCGTGCCCGAGGGAGAGGGCGAGCTCGCGGCGTTCTCGGCGGCGCTGCTCACGCTCATCGACGACGATCTGCGGCGCAGGTCGCTCGCCGCGGGAGCGCTGGAGACCGCCAGGCGGCACGCGGCGGGAGAGGTCGCCGAGCAGTGGGAGAAGATGATCTCCGACCTGCGCTGAAGCCGGGTACCGTTGACCCATGCATGGCTACAGCGGGGACAAGCAGGCTTACCAGACAAGGTTGCGCCGCATCGAAGGGCAGATCAGGGGTCTGCAGCGCATGGTCGAGGACGACGCCTACTGCATCGACATCCTCACCCAGGTCTCGGCGGCGACGCGGGCGTTGCAGGCCGTGGCGCTGGGGCTGCTCGAGGACCACATCGCGCACTGCGTGGCCGATGCGATCAGCACCGGCGGCCCCGACGCCGACGCGAAGGTCAAGGAGGCCTCGGCCGCCATCGCGAGGCTGGTCAGATCGTAGGACTAGTCACATGGCCGTGCGCAAGGCCGGGGAAAACCAGCGTCCCGGACCCCTGTGGAGCCCGGGACTAGGTAATTGTGATGGTCCTCAGCAACTCGCCGAGGTCCGCAATCCGAGCGCGTCGTCGAGCTCGTCCAAGGTCAGCCGCTGCTCGCTGATAGCGACCGCGGTCAGCACCTCGGCATAGAGCGCGATCTCGTCCAACGCGACACGGTCGTGGACCCGAGAGTCCAGGTCGTCGTGCCCCACCGCGTCGTCCTTCCTTCCGCAGTCCACACCCACTCCGAGGTTACGGCTGAGGCCCTTCCTGCGACATGGCCCATCGGGGTCATTCCTTCCGGTGCCCTCGCCGCCCCACGAGGATCATTTCCCGAATCTCGGATCACGATTCTGTGAACTGGCGGATGTGTGAGGTCTTATAGCGGTATGTGCGGAGTAAGGGACAAATGTCGTCGTGGGGGATTCCTGGGCCCGTGACCTGGCCGCTCACGCGCACGGCTGGTCGTCGCGCTCGTGGACCAGCCTGGGGACGACCACACCGGCCGAGGGGAAGCCGTCGGCGGGCGGCTCGTCCAGCGTCAGCGCGCACCTGGCCAGTCCCGTCGCGTATGCGGCCCCGACGACGGCCGCCGCCGAGTCGCGGTCGGGCGGTCGCAGGACGTCGACGTCGCACCAGCGCCGCAGCGGATGCGCGGGAGAGGCGAGCACCTCGCGGACCAGCCGTCTGCTCTCCGGATCGAGCCAGGCCTCCAGACGTGGGGAGAGCGGCCCTTCGCCCATGTCGGCGGCCAGGAGTGCCGCCGCGCTCTGTTTGGGCGCTGACGTGAAGCTCAGCGCCGTCATCAGGTCGTACAGCGTGTGCCTGAAGTGCTCGCCGGGATCGCTCTCCCCGAGTACGGCGAGGCGGTGCCGATCGGGACATCTGGCCAGCCACACGTCCCTGACCGCCTCAGGGCCGTGCTCGGCGATCCGGTCGTCGAGGCCGGGCCGGTGCAGCGCGGGCTCGACCATGGCCAGCAGGGCGTCGGCCTTGGCCCGGAAACGCCGGTCGGCCCGCAGCACGTGGGCGGTGTCGGCGATCAGCGCGAGCAGCCGCAGGCCCTGGCCCGTGGACGGCGAGGGCAGGCACTCGGTGAGGAGGGCGGCCAGGTCGAGCAGCGCGACGGGCCGCAGCCAGCGCACCCACTCGTCGCCGGGCAGCGGCCTGACCAGGAACTCGCCGAACACGCCGAGCAGCCGTTCGTTGCCGTCGAAGGCGGGCGCGTAGGCGCACCACATGATCGTGCCCCACACCGCCGCGATGACGTCGGGCACGTCGGCGGCGAACTCCGCGACGAACGTGCCCGGCCGCCTGCCGCCGTGATCGCGCCTGGCGTTGGCCCTGACCAGGTCGCGCACGGCGTCGACGATGCCGTGCGGAACGTCGGGCCCGACGAAGGCCTGGACCGAGCCGCGCTCGTGGGCGAAGTCGGGCCCCTGCGGCACCAGCTGCGCGGGCAGTGGAACGGTCAGCGCGGAGATCCTGGCCCGGTCGTCGAGGGGCGGCGGCGAAAGGTGCCAGCGGCCGTCGTAGGTGTCCAGGAGATACCACCTGGCATGGGCGCCGAACAGCCAGCGGGACCCGTCGGCGGCCACCAGGGACCTCTCGGCGACCACCCGGGCGCGCACGTGATCAGGCAGACCGCTCCAGCGCGGGTCGCCCACCGTGGCACGCACCTCGGCCTCGACCGTGGAGTACGGCGAGGCCGCTGCTGGGTGCACGGCGTCATGCTACTGGCAGGCCACAAGTCAGTTCTCAGTCACGCGATACAGAATGTGCACCATGCGCCCAAAGATCGTGCTGTTTCTGAGCATTGTCGGACTTGTCAGTGGGTGTGCGGCCGGAGGCCCCTCTGCCGCACCTTCGGCCCCAGCGACGCTGACACTCGCCCAGGCCAGAGCGCCGATCACGGGCGGGGAGGTGGGCTCGGCGTCGAGCGAGTTCGCGGGTCCCGCCGAGCTCGGCGCGTGGACCAGGCTGAACGAGACCGAGGGCGGCCAGGACCTGCTGACCAAGCTGGACGCCGACACCACGGTCAAGCACTCCCTCTACCTGGAGCCCAAGACGTCGGCCTGGTTCGAGCGCTTCCGCGGCCCCATGCTCTACCAGGAGCTCGCCGGCGACATCGTCATGCACATGCGCGTACGGGCCCAGGGGGTCAAGGCGGCGACGCCGCTGCGCAAGTTCTCGCTCGGCGGCGCGATGGTGCGCGAGCCCGGCTCCCAGCGCTGGTTGTCGATCACGACGGGCACCGGCGAGCGCCCCAGCACGGTCGAGGTGAAGAGCACCAAGGACGACGGCTCCACGACCAAGGAGGCGCCGGTGCGCTCGGGCTGGGTGCAACTCGTCCTGGCCAGGGCGGGCGGCGTGGTGGCCGCCTTCTACCGCGCGGGCGACGCGGGCGCCTGGCAGCTGGCCGGCCGCTGGACCAGGCCGGAGCTGCCTGGCGTGCTGCAGTGGGGTGTGATCGCCTTCACCGACTGGGACAGCTTCGGCCCGCTGAAGAAGGACCCGGTCAAGGCCAACGCCGGCATCCTGAAGGGCAGCCCCGACCTCAGGCTGAGCGTCGACTACGTGAGGTTCATGCGCCCGGCGCAGCCCAAAGGACTCGACCTGACCGACCCGGTCAAGGTGCCGGACGCCGTGCTCACGAAACTGCTGACGCCCGCCGATGTCTGAGCGCCTTGGCCATGTAGCCGTCGGGCGTGCCGGAGAAGGAGGCCCGGTCGGCGTCGGTGAGCTCCCTGACCACCTTGCCGGGCACACCCGCGACCAGCACGCCTTCGGGGATCTTCTTGCCCGGCCCGACGAGCGCGCCCGCCGCGACCAGCGTGCCCGCGCCGATCCTGGCGCCGCCCAGCACGATCGCGCCGATCCCGATCAGCGCGCCGGTCTCGACGTGTGCGCCGTGCACCATCGCCTTGTGACCGAGGCTGACCCTGGGTTCGAGCACGGCGGGCTGGCCCTCGTCGGCGTGCAGGCAGCACAGGTCCTGCACGTTGCACTCCTCGCCGATCTCGATCCGCTCGTCGTCGCCGCGCAGCACCGAGCCGTACCAGATGCTGGCCCGGGCGCCCACGTGCACGCGGCCGACGACCACGGCTCCGGGCGCTATGTACGCCTCAGGGTGAATGTCAGGTAGCGCGTTGTCGTCCAATGCAGCGATGTACACCTGGCACATCGTAGTCGTCCCATATTTCCCGGGCAGGTCCGGCGTTCCGGTTGCGGACTTGGGCAGATAGCAGGAAAGTCGTCTCCTGACATCTCGCTGTCGGACCCTCACAAGCCGCAGTCCTCCCACCCCTAGGTAAACCCCATGACGAACCAGCACGACAGTTTCCCCGACCTGATGCAAGAGGACTCCTTCGAAGTCGTCATGCGCGGCTACAGCCGCCGTCAGGTTCACGACTACATGATCCGAAGCCGCAATCAGGTCAGAGACCTGGAGGAGCGGCTGGCCAGGGCGATCGACCAGGCCGAGCAGGGTCGCATGGAGCTGGCCGAGGCCCGCCGTCGCATGGTCGAATCGCCGCAGAACTACGAGGACCTCAGCCCGAGGCTCGCGCAGATTCTCAAGCTGGGCGAGGAGGAGGCGGCGGCCAAACGCGAGGACGCCGAGTCCGAGGCCACCCACCTCAGGGACACCGCTCGCGCCGAGTCCGAGCGCATGCTGACGTCGGCGCGTGAGCAGGCCGACCAGATCCTCACCTCGGCCCAGGCCGAGGCCGAGCGCCGGGTGGCCGAGGCGACGACGGCCGCCGAGCGCATGCTCGCCCAGGCGGGCGCCGACGCCGAGGAGACGCTGGCCACCGCTCGCGCCGAGGCCGACGAGACGCTGCAGATGGCGCGTGCCGAGGCCGAGCGCGTGCTCACCTCGGCCAAGAACGAGTCCGAGCGCATGGTCGAGGCGGCCAAGGCGGAGGCCGAGCACACGGTCAGCACGGCCAACCACGAGGCGGAGACGACGCTCGCCTCGGCGCGTGCGGAGGCCGAGGCCACGCTCGGCAGCGCCCAGCAGCGCGCGGCCACGCTCGACGAGCACACCGGCCGCAGGGTGTCCTACCTCACCGACACGCACGGCGAGGTGGTCCGCAGGCTGACCGAGATCGGCTCGGTGCTCGGCGACCTCATGCAGCGCGAGAGCGTCGCCGGACCGCTGATCGACGAGGCCCGCACGCTGCCGCCGGTCCAGGCGCCCGCCGCACTGGAGCAGACGGAGGTCGAGTCGGAGGTCGAGGCCGTACGCGTGATCGTCGACGACGACCAGGAGCGCACGGGCCAGGAGCACGCGGCCCTGGAGCGCGGGACACAGGAGCACGGGGGCGCCGGCGAGGGGCGCGCTGAGAGCTCCGAAGACACCGATGTCGACCTCGGCAGAGAGCGCACTGCCGAGGCGGACAACCCGTTCTCACCGATCAGGCACTGAGCCGTCGCACGCCGGAGCCTTCGCCGGAGGGGCCCTCAGGGAGGGTTGTCTTCACAGGGCGGAAGCCCCCGCCCCCGATAGGGTCGGAGGCTTCCGCGCCTGGGGGCCCGGTGCCGGGGCCGCCGAGACGCTGAACCCGGCACCGGGCTGCTTCGGGCACGTGCCGTGGATCCCCCGCCCGGAACGATCCACGGCACGCGCTATGGGGGCGATCCGGCCTGCCCGCTGTCGTCGGCCGGATCTCCTGGCCCTTCCTCGCTCCCATCGACGATGTCGTGCTCGTCGACGGGCTCGGTGGGCCCCTGGGCGGTCCCGGCGTCGTCGGCGGGACCAATGGGCGGTTCGTCGGCTCGTCGCTGCTGGTCGAGCAGCTGTTCCTTGAGCCCTTCCGGGTCGTCGGCGTCGATCGTCATGGCGCAGCCCGCCTCGCGCTGCTCCGCGCTCAGCGGCCGGTGCCGCGTGGCCCACCAGCGGCCTGCGTCACTCCGCCAGATGGTCCATAGCGGGAACTCCCGGGCGATTTCCGCTAGATGCCTGTCAAATGACATCTGGTCACCCTTCCCGGGGCCCGCTACGCGACGCTTCCTCCTCCGACGGTGCGGTACATCTCTAGAGAAATCAATGATCGCAAGGGACAGGTCAACCTATCGCTTGACTTATGCATCAAAGTCGTACTGGAGTACGTATGACGCTGAGTCCAGGATCATCTCGTTGAGCTCGACCGGCTCACCGCCCGCCGTGTAGGCCGTGCGCGAGATCGCGATGACGGGCGTGCCACCCGGCAGACCGAGCAGGAGCGCCTCGCGCGGCAGCGGCATCCGGGCGCGCACCTCCTCGGTGAAGTGCGCGGGAGGATGACCGAGATCGCCGAGCCTGGCGTATGCGCCTCCCGGGCCGGTGTTCAGCACGGTGATCGCGCTTCCCTCGACCAGGTCGGCGGGGTAGTAGGACATCGCGAGCTGGACCGGCCTGCCGTCCACCAGGTAGCGGCGGCGCCGTACCCAGACCTCTTCGCTGGCCAGCACGGCGGCCACGTCGGTGGCGGCGCGCTCGCGGGCGACCTCCACCTCGTCCACGTCCACCGACCTGCCTCTGGCGTCGGCGTCCCAGATGGCCCGGCCCTGTCCCCACTGCTCGCGGGACAGACGCCTGGACCCGTGCCTTCGGATGGGCTTGAACTGTCGCACATAGACCCCCGAGCCTCGTTTTGGCACAGCCAGGCCTTCGTTGATCAGTACGGCAAGCGCCTGCCTGGCCGTGGCGCGAGCGATCGTGTATTCGGCCATGAGCGCGTTCTCGCCCGGTAGCCGATCCCCATCTCTCAACTCGCCGGACAGGATCCGGTCACGGAGGCTGTCGGCGATCCTGCGATAGATGGGGGGCTCGTGGGGTACCGGGACTTCAGACACGTTCGATCACCCTCTGTCACCAACCGGGTTTGGCGTCTCCAGAGAACTTGCCCCGCCTTGTCCACGATCGCACAGATACGCAGGTTGGTCCCGTGCTTCTTTTGAGTGGATCGTGCCTGTGTGGTGATCTTCGGGGGTTTTCGCAGTCCGTTAGTGTGGAACGGTCCTGGCCGGTATTGCCGTTATCCACCACGGACGGCTAAGGGCGGCAGCCAAGATCGCACCCAGAGTGTTCAGCAGGACGTCGTCGACGGAGCTGACCCGGCCGAGATGCAGCACATGCTGAAGGGTCTCGACCGTCACCGACCCGAGCGCCGCCACACCGGCCACCGGGAGCAGTCCGGCCAGGCGCGCCGACCGCACGGGAAGCATGGCCCCGAGTGCGGCGAAGACCAGGAGATTGCCTCCGACCTGCACGAACGCCGTCCAGGGCGAGGAAGTGAGCACGGCGGCCAGGTCGGCGAAGGGGACGAGCCGCATGCCTTCCGCGCCTGTGGCGGGCGTGAGGATCATCCAGATCCAGGGCGCGGTGCCGAAGACGAGCACGGTGTCGGCGACGGCCGTGCGGGTGGGGAAGGGATGGCCGAAATACCGGCGGGCGCGGGCCGTGAGCCAGGCGACGCCGACGGCGAGGGGCACCGCCAAAAGTGCCCCGATCATGACATGTCCCCACATGCTCCAAAGTTGAGTCATCCGAGTCTGGGGCTCCAGGTCTTAAGGTACGGGAAGGTGGCCTTCGAGAAAGGTCGTGGCGACCCGCCAAGCCCGCTCTCCGGCCTCCGGATGATGGAACATCGGCGCCACGAAATTGTGGAAGGCGTGCCCCGCCTCCTCGGCGACGTACACCCGCACGCCCGGCCGTCCCTCGGCCGCCCGCTCCACGCGTGCGACCTGGTCACGAGGGATGTACGGATCGCTCCCGCCGAACACCAGCAAGGTCGGCGCCTCGATCACGGCCAGCAGATCGGCGTTCGCGGGCACGGTCGAGCCGTAGAAGGACAGCACGGCCTCCAGCGGCACCCGGGCGGCCAGGGTGAAGGCCAGCGAGCCGCCGAGGCAGAAGCCGAGCACGCCCACACCCCCGCGTACCTCGGGCATGTTCCGCAGCCGGTCGACCAGGAGCTCCAGATCGCCGATCGCCGCCTCGGGATCGAAGCGCGACGACAGCTCGATCGAGGCCGCGACGCCCGCCTCGGTGTGCTCGGCCTCCCAGTGCGGCCGCAGCCGCCAGAACAGGTCGGGCGCGGCCACCACGTACCCCATGGCGGCCAGGTCGGCCGCGACCGCCCGGATGTAGGGGCCGACGCCGAAGATCTCCTGGATGAGCACGACACCGGGTCCGTGTCCGCTCGGCGGAAGCCAGGTCTCCACGTCGAAGGCGCCGTCGTGCGCGTCGATCCGCTGCTGCATGGTCATCAAGGATGGACTGCGGCGGGGGGGCTTTGAAACACCTGCCGGTCTCGGCATGCTGGGGCGATGACCACAGCTCGCTGGCGTCAGCGCACCGAGGTGCCGCTCCTGCTGGCGGGACTGCTGTTCTACGCCGCCTACGCCTGGCCGATCCTCCAGGTCGACCTGGCGCCGTTCTGGCGTCACGTGTGCGCCGTCGTGCGGATCGCCGTGTGGGTGGCCTACATCCTCGACTACGCGGTCATGCTGCGCCTGTCCGACGACCGATGGGCGTTCGTGCGCGGCAATCCGATGGCGCTGCTGACGCTGGCGATCCCGCTGCTGCGGTCGCTGCGGGTCGTGCCGTTGCTGCAGTCGTTGCACAAGCGCCGCTCGTCGAGCATGCCGGAGCAGCGGCTCGTCGCCATGTACGGCGTGGTGTCGGTGGTGTTCCTCGGCTTCGCGGGAGCGATCACCGTGCTGAACGCCGAGCGGGACGCGCCGGGCGCGACGATCACCACACTCGGCCAGGCGCTGTGGTGGGTGCTGACCACCGTCACCACGGTCGGGTACGGCGACACCTATCCGGTCACCGGGCTCGGCAGGTTCGTCGCGGCGTTCGTCATGCTCGGCGGCATCGCGCTGATCGGCGCGGTGACCGCGTCGGCCGCCTCCTGGTTCGGCGCCAGGCTGCAGGCCGCGGCCCTGCGCTCGGACGTCGCGCAGAACGACGCCACCGAACGGCTCCTGGCCGAGCTCACGGCCCTGCGCAAGCAGCTAGATCGACCGGGCGAGGGCCCGCGACACCCCTAGCGCGGCCGTCTTCACCGCGGGCGCGAGCCTGGTCGGATGGAACCTGGCCAGCGGCACCGACACCGACAGCGCCGCGACCACGGCGCCGTCGCAGAAGACGGGAGCGGCGATGCAGGCGCCGCCGAGCTGCGCCTCCTCACGCTCGTAGGCGAGCCCGGCCGCCTGGATCTGGCCGATCGCCTCCTCCAGCCGTTTGGCGTCGATGATCGAGTGAGGCGTGAGCCGGCGCAGCGGCCTGGCCAGCACCTCGTCGATGAACTCGGGCCCGGAGTAGGCCAGCAGCGCCTTGCCCACCCCCGTGCAGGTCAGCGGGAGCCGCCCGCCCACCCGCGAGGGCAGCGAGAACGACTCGTGCCCCCGGATCTTCTCCACGTACACCACGTCGAGCCCGTCGCGCACCCCCAGATGGATGGTCTCGTGCGTGGCCTCGTACAGATCGTGCATGAACGGCAGGGCGGCGTGGCGCAGGTCGCGTTCGAGGGGGACGATGCATCCGAGTTCGAACAGGCGGCGGCCGAGATAGTAGCCGTCCTCGCGGCGATCGACCGCGCCGATCTCGGTCAGCTCGGTCAGCAGGCGGAAGGCGGTGGTCTTGGGCAGATGGCAGCGCTCGGCGACGTCGATGAGACGAAGGGGCCCGCCCGTGGGGCGGAACGCGTCGAGGACCAACCATGACTTCTCCAGCATCGAGAGCCGGTCGGGGTTCCGTGTCACGGAACTCATTGTTGTCCATAACCCGTGATCGGATCTATACCCATAGACACGGACAGATGAGGAGACTGCGTTGTTTGACCAGGTGACCCACTTCATCGGTGGCCAACAGGTCGCCGAGGGTCCGCTCTTCCCCGCGTACGACCCCGTGACCGGCGCCGTGATCCGGCAGGTCCACGAGGCGGACCGGGAGATCGTGGATCGGGCGGTGCGAGCCGCCCGTGCGGCGGCCGTCGGCTGGGCCGAATCGCCCGTGGCCGAACGGGCCGTGTGGATGCGCAGGCTCGCCGACGGGATCGAGGCCAGGTTCGACGACTTCGTCGCGGCCGAGATCGCCGACACCGGCAAACCGGTCGAACAGACCAGGACGCTGGACATCCCACGAGGAGCGGCCAATTTCCGGGCGTTCGCCGAGATCGCCGCCCAGCGGCCCGACGACGCCTTCCACCTGCCGGGTGTGCTGAGCTACACCGTGCGCAGGCCGCTCGGCGTGGTCGCGGTCGTGGTGCCGTGGAACCTGCCGTTCCTGCTCATGACGTGGAAGCTCGGCCCCGCGCTGGTCGCGGGCAACACGGTGGTGGTCAAGCCGTCGGAGAACACGCCGAGCTCGGCCGCGCTGCTGGCCGAGGTGTGTGCCGAGATCGGCCTTCCGGCGGGCGTGCTCAACATCGTCTACGGCTACGGGCCCACCGGGCAGTACCTCGTCGAGCACAAGGACGTCGACGGCGTCACCTTCACCGGCTCGACCAGGACCGGTACTACGATCATGAAAGCGGTCGCCGACCGGGTCAAGCCGGTCTCGTTCGAGCTCGGCGGCAAGAACGCGGGCCTGGTCTTCGCCGACGCCGATCTGGAGCAGGCCGTCGAAGGCAGTGTGCGCTCGGTGTTCACCAACGGCGGCCAGGTCTGCCTGTGCACCGAACGGCTCTACGTCGAA
Source organism: Nonomuraea sp. IBHARD001 (assembly GCF_056106265.1). Classification (NCBI taxonomy): domain Bacteria; kingdom Bacillati; phylum Actinomycetota; class Actinomycetes; order Streptosporangiales; family Streptosporangiaceae; genus Nonomuraea; species Nonomuraea sp. IBHARD001. The sequence continues at coordinate 8,753,761 of NZ_JBWBBW010000002.1, read as the reverse complement.
CGCCCGATCTTCGAGGAGTTCTGCGCACGGCTGGCCGAGCGGGCCTTCGCCACCCAGCCGATGATCTCGCAGGCACACCGCGAGAAGGTGCTGTCCTACTTCGAACTGGCCAGGTCCGAAGGCGCCAAGGTCCTGCTCGGCGGCGGCGTGCCACACTTCGGCGACGAGCGCGACGGCGGCTACTTCGTCGAGCCCACGATCCTGACCGGCCTGCCGCACGACTCCCGCGTCAACCGCGAGGAGATCTTCGGCCCGGTCTGCCACATCACGCCGTTCGACACCGAGTCCGAGGCCGTCGCCCTGGCCAACGACAGCGAGTACGGCCTGGCGGCCACGGTGTGGACCGGCTCGCTGAACCGGGCGCACCGCGTCGCCCAGCGCCTTGAGGCGGGCCTGGTCTGGGTCAACACCTGGTACCTGCGCGACCTGCGCACGCCGTTCGGCGGCGTGAAGCTGTCGGGCATCGGCCGCGAAGGCGGCACCCAGTCGCTCGACTTCTACTCAGAGCCAACCACGATCACGATCAAGCTGGAGCAGCCCGATGAATGACGAGTGGTCAGAGGCCGTGGACGTCCGCGCCCAGGCGGCCGACCGGCTGCTTGACGCCGAGCGCTCAGGCAAGCCGTGCGCTCCCGTCAGGGACCTGGTCGCCACGGCGCGAGACGGCTATGCCGTACAGGAGATCAACACGCGCCGGGCGCTGGCCGCCGGGCGCAGGCTGGTCGGCAGGAAGATCGGGCTGACCTCGCAGAGCGTGCAGAAGCAGCTCGGCGTCGACCAGCCCGACTTCGGGATGCTGTTCGCCGACATGGCCTACCTGGACGGGCTGCCGGTGCCGACCTCGCGCTTCCTGCAGCCGAAGGCCGAGGCGGAGGTGGCGCTGGTGCTCAAGAGCGACCTCGAAGGCGGGCCCTTCACCGTGGCCGACGTGATCAGGGCGGTCGACTTCGTCCTGCCCGCGATCGAGATCGTCGACAGCCGGATCGACAACTGGGACATCACCTTGGCCGACACCATCGCGGACAACGCCTCCAGCGGCGCCTTCGTCCTGGGCAACACACCGGTCTCGCCGCTCGGCCTCGACCTGCGGCTGGCGGGGATGACGATGACGCGCTTCGGCGTCGAGGTGTCGACGGGTGCGGGCGCCGCCTGCCTCGGGCATCCGCTCAACGCCGCCGTCTGGCTGGCCGACACGCTGGCCGAGACCGACTTCCCGCTGCGGGCGGGCGACGTCGTGCTGACCGGAGCGCTGGGGCCGATGGTCGCGGCGGTCGCTGGTGACGTCTTCGAGGCGCACGTCGAGGGTCTCGGCTCGGTCAGGGCGGTGTTCGCGTGAAGATCGCCATCATCGGGTCGGGGAACATCGGCACCGACCTCATGTTCAAGGCCCTGCTGTCCAAGACGATCGAGGTCGTCGCGATGGCCGGCATCGACCCCGCCTCCGACGGGCTGGCCAGAGCCGCGCGCAGGGGCCTGGCCACCACCTCCGACGGTGTCGAAGGGCTGGTCGCCCTGCCCGAGTTCGCCGACGTGGACGTGGTGCTCGACGCCACATCGGCCAAGGCGCACCTGCACAACGCCGAGGTGCTCAAGCCGTACGGCAAGCGGATCATCGACCTGACGCCGGCCGCGATCGGGCCCTATGTGATCCCGCCGGTCAATCTGGAAGCCCATCTCGGCGAGCAGAACCTGAACATGGTCACGTGCGGCGGCCAGGCCACGATCCCGATCGTCGCCGCGGTCTCCTCGGTCGCACCCGTGCGGTACGCCGAGATCGTCGCCTCGATCGCGTCCAAGTCGGCGGGGCCCGGCACCCGGGCCAACATCGACGAGTTCACCGAGACCACCTCGCGCGCCATCGAGCAGGTGGGCGGCGCCGAGCGCGGCAAGGCGATCATCGTGCTGAACCCGGCGGAGCCGCCGTTGATCATGCGCGACACCGTGTACTGCCTCGTCGAGGAGTGCGACCAGGCGGCCGTCACCGCGGCCGTGCACGAGATGGTCGAGCGGGTACGCGGCTATGTGCCCGGCTACCGGCTGAAGCAGGAGGTGCAGTTCACCGAGATCGCGGAGGACGAGCCGATCTGGACGCTGGTGCCCGGGGCCAAGGGTGGGGTGCGGGTGAGTGTGTTCCTCGAGGTCGAGGGCGCGGCGCACTACCTGCCTGCGTATGCGGGCAACCTCGACATCATGACGTCGGCCGCGCTGCGGACGGCGGAGAGGCTGGCGACGGCATGATCTACGTACAGGACGTGACGCTGCGGGACGGCATGCACGCCATCCGGCACCGGTACACCGTCGAGCAGGCCGTCGAGATCGCCCGTGCGCTCGACGCGGCCGGCGTGGCCGCCATCGAGGTCGCGCACGGCGACGGCCTGGCGGGCGGCAGCTTCAACTACGGGCCCGGCGCGCACACCGACGCCGAGTGGATCGAGGCCGTCGCGGGCGCGGTGAGCAACGCCAAGCTCACCACCCTGCTGCTGCCCGGCATCGGCACCCTGCACGACCTGCGCAGGGCCTTCGACCTCGGCGTGCGCTCCGTGCGCGTGGCCACCCACTGCACCGAGGCCGACATCTCCGCCCAGCACATCGCCCTGGCCCGCGAACTCGGCATGGACGTGGCCGGGTTCCTGATGATGTCGCACATGGCGCCCCCTTCGGTGCTGGCCGAGCAGGCCAAGCTGATGGAGTCCTACGGCGCGCACTGCGTCTATGTGACCGACTCGGGCGGCGGGCTGACCATGGACGGCGTGCGCGAGCGCATCGTCGCCTACCGCGACGCGCTCGACCCCGCGACCGAGATCGGCATCCACGCCCACCACAACCTCGGGCTCGGCGTCGCCAACTCGGTGGTCGCGGTGGAGAACGGCTGCCTGCGCGTGGACGCGTCGCTGGCCGGGATGGGCGCGGGCGCGGGCAACTGCCCGATCGAGGTGTTCATCGCGGTGGCCGACCGCATGGGCTGGGAGCACGGCTGCGACCTGTACGCGCTGATGGACGCCGCGGACGACCTGATCAGGCCGCTGCAGGACCGGCCGGTGCGGGTGGACAGGGAGACGCTGACGCTCGGCTACGCCGGGGTCTACTCCAGCTTCCTGCGGCACGCCGAGGCGGCCGCGTCGCGCTACGGCGTCGACACCAGGGCCATCCTGACCGAGGCGGGCCGCAGGCGTATGGTCGGCGGCCAGGAGGACATGATCGTGGACATCGCACTCGACCTGGCCAAGGAGGGCGCGGCATGAGCCTCGCGCACGAACTCGACGAGGCCAGGCGCAAGGCCGTCGCCATCGCACAGCACGCCTCGGTCCCCGACCCCTACGCGGTCCAGGAGGAGGTCGTACGGCTGCGCGAGGGCCGGGTGACGGGTGTGAAGCTCGGTTTCACCAGCGAGGGCAAGCGCCGTCAGATGGGCGTGCACGACCTGATCCTCGGCCGGGTGACGGAGGACATGGCCAGGCTCGACCTGGTCGACGTGGCCGACTTCATCCATCCGAGGGTCGAGCCGGAGGTGTTCTACCTGGTCGGACGGCAGATCGCGACCGTGTCCGACGCCCTGGCGCCCGGCGCGGTCGTCGCCGTCGCGGCCGGGCTGGAGATCATCGACTCGCGTTACGAGAACTTCCGCTTCTCGCTGGAGAGCGTGATCGCCGACAACACCTCGGCCGCGGGATACGTCGTCGGGCCCTGGCAGCCCTACGACCCGGCGCAGTGGAACCTGGGCGTCGTCTTCTCCTTCGACGGCCGTCCCGTGCACATCGGCTCGACGGCGGCGATCCTCGGCGACCCGCGCCGGGCCGTGGTGGAGGCGGCCAGGCTGGCCCAGGCGCAGGGCGTCGTCATCGAGGAGGGCGCACTGCTGCTGGCCGGATCGGCCACACCCGCCGAGCCGCTGAGCCCCGGCCTGCACGTCAGCGTCACCGTGCAGGGCCTCGGCACGGCCTCGTTCCGGACGGCGGGCGCCTGATGCTGGTCGAGGGCAAGGCCACCCCGCGCGGCAGATTCCCGCACGTACGGCGGGCAGGGGACTTCCTCTACGTCTCGGGCACGAGCTCGCGCCGGCCCGACAACAGCTTCGAGGGCGTCTCGGTCGACGAGTTCGGCGCGACCGATCTCGACATCAGGGCCCAGACCAGGGCCGTGATCACCAACATCGGCGACATCCTCACGGCGGCGGGCGCCTCGCTGGCCGACCTGGTGCAGATCACCACCTACCTCGTCAACATGAACGACTTCAAGGGCTACAACGAGGTCTACGCCGAGTTCTTCGACGAGAGCGGCCCGACCCGCACGACCGTCGCCGTACACCAGCTCCCGCACCCGCACCTGCTCATCGAGATCCAAGCCGTCGCCCATCACCCGGAGGAGCGAGCATCATGATCCCGCCCATCGACTTCAACCAGTGGATCGACGAGCACCAGCACCTGCTCAAGCCGCCCGTCGGCAACAAGATCATCTTCGAGGACTCGAACGACCTCATCGTCATGGTCGTCGGCGGCCCCAACGCCCGCACCGACTACCACGTCGACCCGTACGAGGAGCTCTTCTACCAGGTACGCGGGAACATGCACGTCAATGTCATGACCCCCGACGGGCCCGACACCGTGCACATCCGCGAGGGCCAGATGTGGCTGCTCCCGCCCAACCTGCCGCACTCGCCGCAGCGGCCCGAGGTGGGCTCGGTCGGCTTCCTGGTCGAGCGGATCAGGCCCGAGGGCGTCCTGGAGAAGTTCCAGTGGTACTGCCTGGAGTGCAACGCCAAGGTGCACGAGGTCGAACTCCAGGTCCGTGACATCGTCGCCGACCTGCCTCCGGTCTTCCAGTCCTTCTACGACGACGAGAAGGCCCGTACCTGCGACGCCTGCGGCGCGCTCCACCCCGGCAAGGGATAGCCGCGAATGATCGTCGACGTCCACACCCACCACGTGCCCAAAGGCTGGCCCGAACTCGGCTGGCGTGAGGCGCCGAGGCTCAGGGTGGAGTCCGAGCGCGAGGCGATGATCCTGCTCGGCGACCGCGAGTTCCGCCGGATCCAGGACGACTGCTGGAATCCGCAGCGACGGCTTGAGGCCATGGCCGCCGACGGCGTCGACCGGCAGGTCGTCTCGCCCACGCCGGTTTTCTTCGGGTACGACAGACCGGCGGCGCAGGCCGTACAGGTGGCGAAGATCTTCAACGATCTCGCGCTTGAGATGTTCGTGACCGATGAGTTCGTACCGTTCTGTCAGGTGCCGTTGCAGGATCCCGACCTCGCGTGCCAGGAACTGGACCGGTGTCTGGCCTCCGGGCACGTCGGGGTCGAGATCGGCAACCACGTCGGCGACCGCGACCTGGACGATCCGGGCGTGGTGCAGTTCCTGCAGCACTGCGCGGCGACGGGCACGCCGGTCTTCGTCCACCCGTGGGACATGACCGGCAGTCCTCGGCTGAACCGCTGGATGGCGCAGTGGCTGGTCGGCATGCCCGCCGAGACGCATCTGTCGATCCTGTCGATGATCCTCGGCGGGGTCTTCGACCGGGTGCCGGAGTCGTTGAAGATCTGCTTCGCGCACGGCGGCGGGTCGTTCGCCTTCTGGCTCGGGCGCTTCGAGAACGCCTGGCACCGCAGGGGGGACGTGATCGGCGTCAGCGAGTTCCCGCCTTCGCACTATGTCGACAGGTTCAGTGTGGACTCGGTGGTCTTCGACGAACGCGCCCTTCGGCTGCTCGTCGACACGATGGGGGAGGACCGGGTCATGCTCGGCTCCGACTTCCCCTATCCGCTCGGCGAGTCGCCCGTCGGGACGCTCGTGCGCGGGGCCGGGTTCCTGTCGGAGACGGCACGGGCGAAGATCCTCGGCGGCAATGCCGAGCGGTTCATCGGCTGAGCCTCCCGTGCGCCAGGAGCGGAAGATCCCATGAGCGTCGTCCTTCGCACCCGCGACCTCACCATGCGCTTCGGCGCACTGAAGGCCGTCGACCGCGTCGATCTGACCGTACGCAGGGGCGAACGGCGGGCGCTGATCGGCTCGCCAGGGGCCGGGAAGTCCACCCTGTTCGGACTGATCGCCGGAGGCCTGCGTCCCTCGTTCGGCACGATCGAACTTGCCGGGCAGGACGTCACCCGGTTGCCCGAGGCCAGGCGGGTCCGCCTCGGGCTGACCAGGACCTTTCAGCACAGCACCCTGTTCGCCGGGCTGACCTGCCTGGAGAACGTCTCGATGGGCATCCGCACGCGCGAGGGCGTTGACGCCGGGACGTGGTTACCGGCCGCACGCCGGTTGGCCATGCTCAGGGAGGCGGAGCGCTACCTGGCGCTGATGGACCTGGCCGGACAGGCCGGGGAGCCTACATCCGCGTTGTCGCGTGGGGAGGGGCGGCGGTTGGAGGTGTCGATGGCATTGGCGTGTTCACCTTCGCTGCTGCTGCTTGACGAGGCTGCTCACGGGGTGTCGGCCGGCGAGCGTGCCCGCTTCGCCTCGCTGATCGGGCGGTTGCCCGGCGGGTTGGCTGTGGTGATCGTGGAGCGGGATCTCGGGGTGGTGGCCGGGGGCGCTTCGCATGTCACAGCGTTGGAGGGTGGGCGCGTGGTGGCCGATGGGACGGTGCGGGAGGTGCGGGGGGCGCTCGGGTGTTTGGGGGGCGGGGTGGAGGTGGCTTGAGGGAAAGGGGGAGCTGGTGGGCCTGGTCGGTACTGCAGGTCTCGCGGTTTCTCCGGCCCCGAACTCCCAAACCCAACCTCAACCCTCCACCCAAACCCAACCTCACCCCAGCCCCGGCCCCGGCCCAAGCTCAGCCCCAACCCCGGCCCCGGCCCCGGCCCAAAGCCCAAGCCCAAGCCCAAGCCCAAGCCCAAGCTCAGCCCGAGCCCGAGCTCAGGCCAAGCTCAGTCCGACCCAGCTCCAGCCCAGCCCCAAGCACAGCCTCGCCTCAACCCCAGCCTGAGCCCCACATTCGGGTCTGGACTTGGACATTGGGCACGGGGGCCGGATCTCAGCTCCTTCAGTCCCGTCGACCCCTTCGACCCCTCCAGGTTGGTGGGCTTGGGGGGTGGGGGTGTTTTTTCGTACTTTAAGTGGATATGTGCTTTTGATTGGATACGTGCATGAATCGTGAAGAGTGTGCTGGGCTGGATGCCGAGGACCCGCTGAAGGGGTTCAGGGATGAGTTCGTCCTGCCCGACGGTGTGATCTACCTGGTCGGCAACTCCCTCGGGGCGCTGCCCCGCGCCACCGCCCAGCGAGTCGCCCAGGCGGTCGAACAGGAGTGGGGCCGCCAGCTCGTCGGCGGCTGGAACAGCGCGGGATGGTACGCCCAGCCGCTCACCACGGGCGACAGGCTCGCCCCGCTCATCGGCGCGGCGCCGGGCACGGTCGTTGTCGGCAACACCACCTCGATCGCGATCTACCAGGCCGTCGCCGCGGCCGTACGCCTTCGGCCCGGCCGTACCGTGGTCGTCTCCGACCTGGCGAACTTCCCCACCGACCGCTACGTCGTCGAGGGTCTGGCCAAGAGCTTCGGGCTGACCGTACGCGACCTGGGTGAGCTCGACGACGTGCTCGACGACTCGGTGGCCGCGGTGCTCATGGCGGAGGTCGACTACCGCACGGGCGCGCGGTACGACGTCGACGCGGTCACCGCGCGGGTCCAGGCCTCGGGCGCACTGATGATCTGGGACGTCTGCCACAGTGCGGGAGCCCTCCAGGTCGACGTGTCCGGCGCCGACTTCGCCGTCGGCTGCACGTACAAGTACCTCAACGGCGGTCCCGGTGCCCCCGCCTTCCTGTACGTCAACCCGCGCCACCACGCCGACGCCGAGAACGTCCTGTCCGGCTGGTACGGCCACGCCGAGCCGTTCGCCTTCGAGCCCGGCTTCAGGGCGGCCGACGGGATCAGGCGCTTCACGGTCAGTACGCCGCACGTGCTGTCGTTCGCCGGTCTTGAGGCCGCGCTCGACATGTGGGACCGGGTCGACCTCAAGCAGGTACGCGCCAAGAGCATGGCGCTCACGTCCCTGTTCATCGACCTCGTCGAAGCCGGGACCGACCTGCGCCTGGTCTCTCCCCGAGACCCCGAGCGGCGCGGCAGCCAGGTCGCCTTCCAGCACCCCGACGGGTACCCGGTCATGCGAGCCCTCATCGACCGAGGCGTCCACGGCGACTTCCGCGCCCCCGACGTGCTTCGCTTCGGGTTCGCCCCGCTTTACATCCGTTACGTGGATGTGTACGACGCCGCGGCGACGGTGATCGAGGTGCTGTCCAAGGAACTGTGGCGCGATCCGGCCTACGCTCAGCGTCTCGCTGTCACGTGAGGGAGTGAGGGGCGAGGGAGTGAGGGGGAGGGCGCGGTTCTGCGGGATTGCGCCCTCGCGGAGGGTTTTGGGCCTCTTGTGCTGGTCTCTTCACCGGGCGGGCTGTTGGAGCGTCCAGGAGGACTCTTCGGACCGTCCAAGCGGACGCTAAAGTGACCGCCCAAGAGGATGCGGCTGAACCGCCCGAGAGGATGCGGCTCGTCGTCCGAGAGGGCGAGTGTCGCCGTCCGAGCCTTGCGCCCATCTCGCGCCTTCTCTCGCTTTGCGCTCATCTCGCGCCGCCTGCGCCGATCGACTGCCGCGTGCGTCGACTGGCTGCGTGGAGCGGCGGGCGGTTTCGTGGCGTATTGGGTGTGTAAGGGTTCCGGTGGGCGGAACGTGAGTGGTTCCGTGTGATGGAACGCGGCATTGGGGCGGGGCCCGGTAGACGCCACGCTAAGCCGCAACCCACCCCCCAGCTCCGAAGGGTCGCGATGCGCCACCTTCTCCGCAACGCCCTGGTCACGACCGGCGCGCTCGGCCTCCTGCTCACCTCCGGCACCGCGGTGTCCGGCGCCGCCGTACAGTCCGACGGGGCCGACGAGAACATTCCCTCCGTCTGCGGCGACAGGCGTCCCGACGAGCCGGGCGCCGGAACGTACGGCATGCAGCTCGACGGGAGTTTCAGGCACCCGGCGCTCACCCCCGCCGGTGAGGAGCGCTTCTCCTTCCCGGGCGGCGCCAAGGACCTGTTCCCCAAGAGCAAGGGGTACGACCCGGCCGCCTACGTGCAGGGACCGATCAAGGTGGAGGCGGCCTACCGCGGCCCGCAGTACACCCCGGACTACTTCCACACCTGGCAGAACATCGTCGACTTCGACGGACGCCGCTACCTGTTCCAGTACGACCGCAGCGTGGGCCGCGTGTACGACGTCACCAACGTACGCAAGGTGAAGATCGTCGAGAGCCTCAGCCGTGACGACGTCAAGGTCGAGTGGGGCGAGAACGTCGAACTGCACAAGAGCAAGGACTGGGACGCCTACGACTATTGGGGCGCTTCGACCATCCAGTGGAGCCCGTCGCTCAAGGCGTACGTGATGGTGCAGTCGTTCGAGCAGAAGCGTCAGGTCGGCGAGCTCGGCGACAGTGTGGAGCACTCGAAGTTCCACAATGCGGACGGTGTGAAGAAGCTGCGCGAGCAGACGAGTTTCAAGGGCTTCAAGGTGTACCGGCTCGACGGGCCTCGCAAGAAGGACTGGAAGCTGCTGTCGACCGTCACGACCGACGCCTCCTACGCCAACCCGCTGAACGCCGCGCCCGGCGCGCAGCAGGGTTCGGGCTCGCTGGACGTTCCGTACTGGACCGGTGGCAAGTACATGTTCGTCGCCGCCGCGCCGCTGGACACCTGGAGCAACACCGAGGTGCCGACCTACCTCTACTCGGCGGGGTACCAGGCCTACGACATGTCCGACCCGGCCAAGCCCGTCAAGGTCGGCGAGTGGCACAAGAAGGGGCAGATCGCCTCGGAGTCGGCCGCGTACGCCAAGAACCCGCGTTGCGGCAACCAGACGTCGTGGATGGGCGCGCGGATGCCGCTGTTCATCCCGAAGCCGGTGGAAGAGGGCGGCAAGTACGCCTTCGCCGCTCTGGGCGGGTACGGGCTGTCGGTTCTGGACATCTCCAACCCGGCCGAGATGAAGGAGGTCTCGCACCTCGACCTGCCGATGTCGGTCGGCGGCACCGAGGCCGACAATGTCGACGTCTCGCAGTACGAGAAGACCGGCATGATCTACGTCTCCGGCTACCCGCTGGGTGAGGACTGCCACGAGCCGTACAAGGACATCTTCCAGATCGACGCGCGCAACCCCCGCGCGCCTCGCATCGTCGGCGCACTGCCCAGGCCCAAGCCGGCCGCGAGCGCCAAGTTCGCCGACTACTGCCAGCGCGGCGGCAGCTTCGGGCCCAAGCGTTCGGGCGCCTACACCTCGCCCGGCGACCCGGCCCAGGGCCTGCTGCCGTACGCCTTCTACAACGCGGGCGTGCAGTTCTTCGACACCAGCGACCTGCGCAAGCCGAAGATCGCCGCGCAGTTCGTGCCGTCCGGGTTCAGCAAGGACGTGCCCGACTACGCCCTGGGGAACCAGACGCACGCGATCTACGTGGAGTGGGACCGCAAGCTGGTCTGGGTCTTCACCAACGACGGCATCTACGCCGTCTCCAGCAAGAAGCTCCTCGGCACCCCCACCCTGACCAAGCCCGCCAAGCCCTTCCGCAACAGCGCCCGCTAGCCCGCTAAGCCGTATCTGCCTCTTTTCTCGTCTTTCTGGCCCTGTTTGATCTTGCTCTCTTCTCTCGAACCGCTGCCGTCGTTGTGTCGACGGCAGCGGTTTGTGTTGGTTGTGGGGGTGTGGCGGCGCGGGAGGGGCGCTGCTGGCTACCCGCCAGTAGAGCGGTCCAAAGGGGCTACTAGCATGTGGTTTGCCCACAAGGCATTCACTCTGTTCGTCCGCTCTTTCGTGCGGCCTGCGCATCGGCGGGTTGGCGGGAGTGCGCTCTCAGTTCTACGGGAGATCCCCGCCATGCTGCCGACCTTCGTGGTCACCGCTCTTGTCATGATCATGATCCCGGGGCCGGATGCCGCGTTGATCATGCGTAGTGCTCTCGCTCACGGACGGTTGGGCGGCATGCTCACCATGGTCGGTGGGCTGATCGGGCTCGTGGTGCATGCTGCCGCCGCCGCGGTCGGGCTGTCGGCTCTGGTGCTCGCCTCGCCTACCGCCTTCGTCGTTCTTCGGGTCATGGGCATCACGTACCTGCTGTGGCTGGGCGCGCAGGCGTTGCTGGCCAGTCGGCGGGGCGCGATCGCCGAAGAGCCGCTCGTCGTCGCCGCCGGGCCTGCGTCGCCGTTGCGGCATGTGCGGAACGGGCTGCTGTCGAACCTGCTCAACCCCAAGGTGCTGCTCTTCTTCGTGACGTTTCTGCCGCAGTTTCTTCCGTCGAGGGGGGACACGCTGGGGCAGGCGTTTCTGTTGTCGGGGATCTTCGCGGGGTTGTACCTGGTGTGGTTCAGCCTCTACAACGTGGTGGTCGACAGGGTCGGCGCCTGGCTTCGCCGTCCCAAGGTGCGGGCGCGTGTGGAGCGGCTGACGGGTGTGCTGCTGGTTGGGTTCGCGGTGCGACTGGCTGTGCAGTAGGTCGTCCGGCCGTGCGGTAGGTCGTCAGGGCTGGTCGTCCAGGAGTTTGAGGGCACGCTTGGGGGCGATGGCGCGGTAGCTCTCCTCTGTCCAGTCGAGGAGGATCTCGGTTTCGGGGAGGTCGGACTGGAAGGGGATGGTCACCCAGCCGGCCTTGCCCAGGCCGTAGCCGCTGGGGGCGGCTCCGGGCACGGTGAGGGCGTGGCCGTGGGAGGCGGGAAGCTTCAGGCCGAAGGTCGGGGCCCACTTGTCGGTCGGCTCGTCCAGGCCGAGGAACAGGAAGATCTTCTTGTTGACCTTGATCACCCGTTCGCCCCACGGGAACTCCTCATGAGCCTCGGGCAGCCCGAGTGCGAAGGTACGGAGTTCGGCCCTGACGTCGTGCCAATCTGTCATGCGGTCATTCTGCAATGGCGGCCATCGAAAAGTCGGCAGTGGCGTCGAGCTGTGGACAACGCGCACACTCGGCTGGGCGCCTGTGGATGAGCGGGTTGCCTGTGGGCGGCCGGGCTGGCTGTGGATAGCTGCACTGCCTGTGGATAGCTGCACTGCCTGTGGATGGCTGGCCCTTCTGTGGATGGCTGGGCCGTCTGTGCCATGTGCCGGTGTCCGTGTCCGTGTCTGTGGATATGTGGACCGGTCGGTGTGTGATCGGCTCGTGGGTGAGGGAGGGGCGTCGTGGGTGTGGATGAGTTGATGGCGGTTCTGGCGCGGTGTGAGGGGGCGTGGGATACCCCTGATCGCAGTGGGGATCCGGTGCCGTTGCTCGATCATGGGCTGCAGGTGGCGGCTGTGTTGGAGGGGTGGCATCCGGATGATCTGGAGTTGCAGGTCGCCGGGCTGGTGCATGACATCGGGCATCTGCTGAACCCTGGGGACGAGGCCGGGCATGCCGAGGCGGCGGCGCTGGCGGTGCGGCCGTTGCTGGGGGAGCGGGTGGCGGCGCTCGTCGGGCTGCATGTGGAGGCCAAGCGTTACCTGGCGGCCGTCGCGCCGCAGCGCGCCCTGTCGCCGGAGAGTGCGCGGACGCTGGCGCTGCAGGGTGGTCTGATGGGTGAGGAGGAGGTGGCGGCGTTCGAGGCGTCGCCGTACGGGGGTGGGGCTGTGGTGTTGCGCAGGGCTGATGATCTGGGGAAGGTCGTGGGGTTGGGGCGGGAGGCGCTCGTTGAGTTGGAGCGTTGGCGGCCGGTGGTCGAGGTGGTGGCGGGGAGGGCGGGGGGCGCTTCGGGGGGTGCGTGACGTTGGGGCGTCTCGGGAAGTGCGTGGTGGATGGTCGAGTGGCGGAGGGGGTGGTGTCGAGGAAGGGGGGTCTCGGCGGGCACTTGGCGGCTGGTTGGGTGATGGAGGGGTGGGGTTCGAGGAGGGGTGTCTCGGTGGGAGGGGAGGGGCGGGGAGGGGGTGGGGTTGAGGAGGGCGTTTCCGGAGGGGTGGTGAGGGGTGGGGTGGTGGTCGGGCTAGGGGGTTTGGCGGAGTTCGGTGAGTTTGGTGTCTATGGCGTCGCGGATTGAGGCGCGGGCTGTCATGCGGGGGACGCCGGACATCAGGAGTTCGTCGTACCTTGTGTCCTGGTGTCGGATGGAGGCCACCACTGCCAGGGTGATGGCCGTTTCGTCCAGGGCCTTGGCTGCGGCGGTTCGCCCCACGCGTCCGCTTCCTCGTTGTCCGGCGTGTTGGGCGATCGATTCGGCGCGTTCGGGAGGGCAGCTGGGGAACAGGTCGAGGATGCGGGACTTCATGGCGCTCTGGTAGTCGAGGTCCTGGGTGGCGCGGCGGTCGCGGTCCCGGTCGCGGCGGCGGAGGCGGACCTCCTCGTCGGCCAGGCACTGCTCCTCGGCTCTGGCGAGGGCGGCCTCCTCCACGAGTACGCCCTGGCGCTGGTAGACCTTGCGGCGGCGGTTGTAGGCGACCACGACGGCGGCCAGCACGCTCTCCTTCTTGGCCCTGCGACTGAGGGCGGCGTCACCGGCGGGCAGCAGGACGAGATGATCCAGGTCCGTACAGGTCAGGCAGTGCGGCCGATCCTCTTCCATGATCAGGTACGGACCGGTGTCGCCGCACGCCGCGCAGGTCCAGGCGGAGTCGGGCACGACGACCACGAGGTCGGGCGCTTTGGCCTGTCGTTCGGTGAGCTGTCTGACGCGGGCCTCGCTGAGATCGGGCGAGACCCAGTGCGTACGGAAGTGCGACTCGTCGCCCGTGTCGGTGAAGCGCAGTTCGCGCCTGTCCCTGCTGCCCGACAGGTACGGCGTCTCGACCGGACGCAGGCCCTGGGCGCCCGCCCATCGGCGCAGGTGGTCGGCGGCGTCGTGCAGCTTGGCCGCGTCGACGGCCGCGAGTTCGGCCAGCGTCGCCGACCTGCCCTGACGCCACTGTTCGACATGGCGCGTACGCACCCAGCCGAGGTGTCCCGCCACGTCGAGAAAGGTGACGTACTTCCGTGTGGTGAGCGCGATCTCGGCCGCTGCTGCGACCCGGCGCGCGAGGTTGGGACGACTCACGGCTCCAGCTTGCCGTACGGCGAGCCGTGCGGTGGCGTCCACCGGGGACTGGGCGGAGTGTGCGGTGGCGGCCCCGCAGGGGACTGGGCGAGGTGTGCTGTGGTGTGCGATGTGGACTGGGTGAGCTGTGCGGTGGCGGCCCCATCAAGGTGTGGCGTGAAGGCTGGTGGGTTTGTGGCTTTGTGGGGCCGTTAGCTGGGTGATCCACTCTCTTTTGGCGATATGGGCAAATAACCCAGGTATGCCGTACGGCGTAGGTGTGATCGTTTCGGTCTGCCTGCGTTCGTACGTTCCACATCAAAAGGAGAGTGCATCCACCATGCATTGGAGCACTTTGGGGCGGCGAACGGTCGTCTCGATATCGGCCGTGCGGCCATCCGGAATCACGAACTGACCCCGAGGAGGAGAGATCATGCGTTGGAGGATCGCAGGAGTGACCGCGTCGGCGGCACTGCTTTCGCTGGCGGTAGCGGTTTCGCCCTCGCTGGCGGCCAGTGAGGCCAGGCCGGACGAGCTGGGACGGGTACAGAAGGCGGGACCCGTCGACGACTGGGGTGTCGTCGTCAAGGACGGCGGTTGCATCCAGGCGCACTCGTGGGTGGCCAGGGTCAGGGGGTTCGCCGGAATGGTGGACACCGCCCTGTTCGGCGCGCACTTCCCGGCCACACCGCAGGCGCCCGAGCAGTCGGGCACGGGCAAGGACCTGATCAACCTGACCGTCCCTGGCAAGGGCGCATCGAAGATCGGCATCGGCCGGGCGGGCGCGCTGTTCACCCGGGCGATGGGCAACAAGCTGCCGGTCAGCCCGCTGGAGAACAGGCCGGCGCCGTGCAGCGGGTACGCGGAGGCGGGCGGCGCCGAGATCACGGTCGGCGTGCCGTTCGTGAGCAACCCGATCGGCAAGTACCCGCTGTCGCCGTTCGGCGTGCACGCCGAGGGCATCACGGTCAGCGCCACGACCACGCCCGAAGGGCCGGTCAAGTTCACCGGCAGGGCGGCGCGTGCCTACATCACGTCGTTCGGCTTCAAGATCATCGATGTGCCGCTCGACTGGCCGCCGAACTTCGGCGTGCGCATCCCGACCAGCCCGGTGCTCCCCGTACTGGCCCAGGCCGTACTGAACGAGCAGGTCACCACCGACGGCACCGGCAGGCCGACGCCCAGGTACGACCCGAGGGCCAAGAGCGGCTATGTCAACGCCGGGCACGTCAGCGTGCTGGGCAGCAACGCCGGTGACGTGACGGTCGGGCACGCCGCCGTCCTCCAGGGCGGCCCCGGGACCCCGCCGGTCGTCGTACCACCCGTCGTCGTGCCGCCGGTGATCGAGCCGCCCATCGTCGAGCCGCCCGTGATCGAGCCGCCGGTGATCGAGCCGCCGGTGATCGAGCCGACCGACGACTACGAGACGCCCGGCATCGAGCCTGAGGAGGAGGTCACCCCCTGACCGGCTGAACGCGGGGATCGGCTGAACACAGGGACCCGCTCAACGCAAAGGGTGACGGATACCGCCTTCCGTCACCCTTTTGCTTCGTCGTAAGCCCCGCATATTCCGAAACAACCATTAGAAACCCCGAAGAGTCACTTTTCGCGGAATCGGCAAATAACCAAGTGTTATCGCCCGCACCCAGGTGCGGAGCGCGTGCTCACATCACCAGCAAGGGAGTGCATCCAGCCATGTCTTGGAGCACTTTGGGGCGTCGGACCGGTCTCACCGCCGCGATCGCCGCCACCGCCATATTCGCCACGCTCTCCGGAGCGTCGGCACAGCAGCAGGACCGTTCGTCCGACGACTGGGGTGTCGTCGTGGAGAACGCGGGCTGCGTCCAGGCCCACTCGTGGATCGTCCGCGTGCGGGGCCTGCTCAAGACCGTCGACACGACGCTGTTCGGCGCGCACTACCCGGCGACGCCGCAGGCGCCGGAGTCGCAGGGTGGGCTCAAGGACCTCGTCAAGCTCTACGTGCCGGGTGTGAACGGCCTGCCGAGCGTCGGTCTCGGCTCGGTCGGCGGCCTGTTCACCCAGGCGGTCGGCGACAAGCTGCCCACGGGGCCCGGCGGTGGCTTCAAGCCGGCGCCGTGCAGTGCCTATGCCGAGGCGGGAGGCGCGGAGGTCGTGATCGGCGTGCCGTTCGTCTCCAACCCGCTGGGCAAGGTGCCGCTCTCGCCGATCGGCGTGCAGGCCGAAGGCATCGTCGTCCGGGCCACGACGGGTCCCGATGGGCCGATCAAGTTCAGCGGCAAGGTGGCGTCGGCCGCGCTCACGTCGTTCGGCAAGAAGATCGTCGACATTCCGCTGGAGTGGCCGACGAACCTCGGTATCCGCATTCCGGCCGACTACAACCTGCCGGTCCTGGCCCAGGCGGTGACCAACGAGCAGGTGACGACCGACGCAAAGGGCCTGCCGACCGAGCGCCGGGGTGAGTACTACTACGACCCGAACGCCAAGAGCGGCTACGTCAACGCCGTTCACGCCACGATCCTCGGCAGCAATGTCGCCGATGTGACGGTCGGGCACGCGGCGGCGCTGTACGCGGCGCCCGACGACGTGGTCACGCCGGGCCTGACGCAGTAGGACAGACCGTTTCGAAGGGGCCCGTGGGCGTGTGGATCCACGGGCCCTGTCCCACCTGGAGGAACCCTTGCGCGTGCTCTGGCTGGCCACGCTCATGCTCGTCGCGTCCTGTGGCCTGGCCCAAGGCGACGACGAACGGCTACCCAAGATCACCGGGCTGTTCGGCGTCAAGCCCGTGGTCGAGATCCCCAAGACGCCGCCGTCGGACGAGCCGCAGATCACCGTGCTCGAACGCGGCGAAGGCCCCATGACCCGGCCGGGCGAGACCGTGGTCGCCGATGTGGACATCCGTATCTGGCAGGGCAACAAGCCGTACCTGAACACCTACGACGCCAACCAGCCCACCACGGTCGTCTTCGACGGCGAGCACGTGTCCAAGACCTGGGAGCAGGCCCTGATCGGCAGGCCGGCCGGTAGCAGGGTCCTGCTGGTCAGCCCGGCCACCAAGGGCTTCGGGCCCGGCGGCACGGCCCCGGCGGGCGTCTCGCCTTCGGACACGCTGGTCGTGGTGTTCGACATCCTGGGCGGGTACCCGTCGGACGCCAGGCTGATGGGCCAGGCGCTGCCCGCACTGCCGGGCGACCTGCGTATGGCGTCGGCCGCCCGTACCCTCATCGACGGCTCGGGCCCGCAGGTGCGCCCGGGTGCGAAGGTCGTCGTGCAGTACGTCGGGGCGCAGTGGCCCGAACGCAAGGTGTTCGACTCCTCCTACTCGCGCGGCGGGCCCAACGGCTTCAGCCTGACCGGCAAGGCCGTGCCACCCGGCTGGGTGGAGGCGCTCACCGGGCGCAGGGTCGGCAGCAGGGTGGCGATCACGGTCCCGGAGCGGGCGACCCGCGGCTTCACCGCCACCACCGGCGGCATCGCGGTCCCGCCCGGCAAACCGATCGTGTACGTCGTGGACATCATCGACGCCGTCTCCTGACCTGGGGAGCTCGGCAGGTCAGGAGGAGGGGATGACGGGTGCGCCTTCGCTGGCCTGGATCAGGACGAAGCCCTGGCCCTGGAAGGCGAGCTGCATGGCCTCGCCGCTGCCCCTGCCGATGAGCGCGCCCGCCTTCATCGTGCGGTTGACGCCGACCTGAAGGTGGGCGCTCCAGCACACGGCCGACTGGCCGTCGGCGAAGGTGGGCGCCTGGCCGGTGTCGAGCAGCACGGGTGCGCCGTGCGCGGTGACCGCGACCCAGCCGGTGCCCTTGACCGTGGTGTTGAACAGGCCGCCCGCAGCCACTCCGGCGCCCTGGACCCTGGTGATGTCCCAGGTCAGCGACGGGTCGAAGGCGAGCAGGTTGCGCCCGTTGACGGTCAGGCCCTCGTTCTCCAGATAGAACAGATGGATGTCGTCGGCATTGTCGGCCAGGTAGAGCAGGCCCTGGCCCTTGACGCGCATGAGCGGCGTGCCCTCGCCGGTGACCATCTTCTTGAGCAGCCTGCCCATGCCGCCCGAGCCTTCGTAGTCGAAGTCCATCTGACCTTGGAAGGCGACCATGGAGCCCTGCTTGGCGAGTACCTCGTGCGGGAGCTGCACGCGCAGCATCTTGCTGTTCTGCAGGACGAAGTTGCCCGGCACCTGCGCGGTGTCGAGATTGCCGAAAAGAGAGCTTCGCATGCCTAGCTGACGAACGGCATGCCCGGCTTGTTCCCCGCCCGCTGCTTCTCGTAGTAGCGCGCGACCCTGACCCTGTTGCCGCACAGCGCGGGCGAGCACCAGCGCCGCCGCGCATTGGTGGCCAGGAACACCACCCGGCACCCCGGCCCTTCGCACGGTCGCACCTTGCTCACCAGCGGATCGGCGATCAACTCGACCGCCGCCTCGGCGAACTGCGCCGCCAGCTGCTCCACCGGCCCTCCGCCGCGCCCCTCCACCGCGTCCCCCGCGATATTGAGCTCCACGTACGGCGGAGCCGCCCGCACGGCGGCGTTGAGCGCGGCGACGTCGTCGTGCTCCAGCCTGAACCCGCGCCTGGCGGCCTCGACCGCGCCCTCCACGTGCTCGCGCAGGGCGCGCAGACCGGCGAGCTCGTCGGCGCCTGCCTGGGCCGACAGCGTGATCCGTCCGGCCTGCAGGTCGAGCCAGGTCCTGAAGGAGTCGACGGTCGCGAGGGCGTCGATGTCGCCCTCCGGTGTGTGCGCACGGGTGTTGACCAGGTCGAGGGCGAGCGGTTCGCCGGTCAGGAACTCCATGCCTGTAATGCTACATCACCGTGTTGACACATTAGAGAGCGGAACGCTATATCTAATGTATCATCACGCCAAGGAGGCATGTGAACATGGAGATTCCCGCGATCAGGCACGGATACGCCGACCTCGACGGCGTCCGGGTCTTCTACCGCGAGACCGGCCCGCGCGACGCTCCCGTCCTGCTGCTCCTGCACGGCTTCCCCTCGGCCTCGCACCAGTTCACCCGCCTGATGGACGCGCTCGGCACGAAGTACCGGCTGATCGCACCCGACTATCCCGGTTTCGGGCACACCGAGACGCCCGACGGCTTCGTCCACACCTTCGACAGCCTGGCCGACGTGACCGAGGCCTTCGTCGAGCACCTCGGGCTGCGCAGGTTCTTCGTGTACGTCTTCGACTTCGGCGGGCCGATCGGCATGCGCCTGGCCGTCAGGCATCCCGAGTGGATCGCCGGACTCGTCGTGCAGAACGCCAACGCCTACGAGGAAGGGCTGTCGGACCTGGCCAGGCAGACCGTCGCGGCGAGTGCCGAGGACGTCGCCCCCCTGTTCACCCTGCCGGTCACCCGCGGCCAGTACGAGGACGGCGCCTCGGACGTCTCGCTCATCTCGCCCGACGGCTGGACCCTCGACCAGCACTTCCTCGACCGCCCCGGCCGACTGCGCGCCCAGACGGAGCTCGCGCTCGACTACAGAAGCAATGTCGCCCTCTATCCGGTATGGCAGGCATGGCTGCGCGAGTACCTGCCGCCCGCGCTGATCGTGTGGGGGGAGGGCGACGCGTTCTTCCTCCCGGAGGGCGCTTACGCCTACCTGGCCGACCTGCCGGACGCCGAGGTGCATCTGTTCGCGACCGGCCACTTCGCCCTGGAGGAACGCCTCCCGGAGATCGCCCCACTCGTCGACGCCTTCCTCGAACGCAACACGGTCCCGGCCGGGCGGTGACGCGGGACGGGGGTGCGTCCGGATCATGCAGTCGTGTCGGGATGCGCAGTGCGCCCGTGTGCCCGTGTGTCCAGATCATGCAGTCGCGATCAGGGGCGGGTGCGGTCCAGGTGCAGCGGTGCTGGGGGAGGCGCGGGTCCCCAGGTCGCGAGCGCCGTGCGGGCGTCGTCGCGAGTGTGGTGGTCGACCGGGCGGGAGCCGTCTCGACGCCGGTGGCCCGACCACGAGGTCGCACCGGTCTTGAGAAGTTGGCCGTCTGAGGACACAGCCGTCCCTTGTGTCCGGGGTGGAGGCGCTGGGGGCGGCTTGCCGTAAAGGGGTGTGGGTTTTGGAAGGGGTGTCAGGAGAAGAGGGAGCGTAGGCGGGTGAGGAGTGTGGGTTTGGGGGGTTCGGGTGGGGGCGCGGTGGTGCGGGTGGCGCGGAGGGTGGTGAGGGCCGCGGTGGCGGTGGGGCGTTTGGCGGGTGAGGGGTCGCGCATCCCGCGCAGGAGGTCGGTCAGCGCCGGGGGAAGAGGGGAGGTCATGAGCGAGGTGTCGTAGGGGTCGGGGAGGTCCCCGGTGAGGAGTTGGTGGGCGATCACACCGGCGGCGTAGACGTCGGCCGAGGCGGTGATGCGGTCGGGCCTGGCCTGGCACTCGGGTGCGACGTAGTGCACGTCGAGCACGCCCGGTAGTTCGTTGGCCACGGTGTACGCGCGAGGACCGGGCTTGGCGTAGTCGAAGCCGGTCAGCAGGGCCCTGCCCTGGGCGACGAGCACGGCGGCGGGGCTGAGCGCGCGATGCACGACGCCGTTGGCGTGGGCGTGCGCCAAGCCGTCGAGCACGTCTTCGACGACGTCGAGCCTGGAGTGCGACGGCAGGTCGGTGAGGTGCAGGTGCAGGGCCTGGCCGTGCACGTCGTCGAGGACGAGGACGAACCTGCTCTCGTCGTCGATGGCGAAGAAGTCGCGCGAGCGCACGACCGCGGGATGGGAGGGGATGCGGGTGAGCGACTGGTAGGCGTTGGCGATGCGCAGCCGTTCGGAGGCCCGCTGGTCCTGCGCCGCCATCGGATCGGCGCGGTAGACCCGCAGCAGCACGGTCTCGCTGCTGGGCGCGGTGGCGTTGACGGCACGGTACTCGGTGACCTTGCTGTCGCCGCCGAGCTCCTCCTCGACCTCCCAGTTGCCGAACCTGGGCGGCGCGGTCGACCGCCTGACACTGGTGTGCAGGCCTTCCACGATCGCGGTGCCGTACGGCTTGGCGTCGGTGGTGTAGCCGCGTCTGACCCTGCGCGGGTCGCCGAGCGTGGGGATGAGCCCGGCCAGGTCGGTCACGTGGCGCCGGTCGCGGCCCGCCGGGTCGACGAGTTCGGCGTCGGGTGCGGTCAGGACGACGAGGGAGTCGACGTACACCCGGTCGAGCTCCTTGTGCCCTTCGACCAGCACGCCCTTGAGCGCTCTGGCGTTGCCTCTGAGCTTGGCCACCGGCGAGCCGAACGCGGCACGGCGGGTGGGGAACCACCGGGTGCCCGCGACCTCGATCCGGCCGTGCGTGCCCTTGACGTCGACCAGGACGAGGGAGTGGCCGGTGAGGACGACCAGGTCGACCTCGAACACGTCGTCGCCGCGCGGGACCTCGATGTTGTGCAGGAGGAGCCAGTCGTGCGGCGCGTTGTCCCTGAGATGGGCGATGACCCGCCGCTCGGCGTCGTTGACCGGTCGTCCGCCGCCGACGATCTGTGCCATCCCGTGTGCCCCCCGGAGTTCGATCTCCGATCTTCCCTGGTCCTGGCGCTCACCGCCACCTGTTCGGATATGACAACACACTGTCGTATTGACAGCATGTTGCCAACATGACAAGATATTGCCATGAACGAGAACACGAAGCAGATCGTCCACCTGGCCGTCTACGACACGCTCGCCGACTGGGAGAGCGGTCACGCCGTCGCCCACATCCGCAACGGCGACTGGCACAAGCAGCCGGGTCGCTACGACGTCGTGACGGTCGCGGCCACCGCCGAGCCGATCACTACGATGGGCGGCGTGCGCATCGTTCCCGACCTGACCCTCGACCGGCTCGACCCGGCCGACAGCGCCATGCTGATCCTGCCCGGCGCGTCGGCGTGGGACGCCGGCCAGGACAACGACGTGTTCGCGGCCAAGGCGGCGGAGTTCCTCCAGGCCGGTGTGCCCGTCGCGGCCATCTGCGGCGCGACGGCGGGCCTGGCCCGCGCGGGCCTGCTCGACGACCGGGCGCACACCAGCGCGGTCGTCGAATACCTCCAGGCCCAGGGGTACGGCGGAGCAGCGCACTACAAGGACGAGGCGGCCGTGACAGACGGCGACCTCATCACGGCGGGGCCGACCGCGCCCGTCGAGTTCGCCCGCGAGATCCTCGCCAGGCTGGACATCGGCACCCCCGAGGTCATCGACGCGTGGTATCGGCTCTACGCCCACAGTGACCCCAGCGCCTTCGGGGTGCTGATGGCCGCGGGGGGTGGGCATGAGTGAGCCGGCGCCCCAGCTCATGGCGGGCGCGGCGCTGACCGTGTTCAGGCTCAACGGCCAGTTCCTCGACATGGCGGAGGGGCTGGCCAGGCCGGTCGGCCTCACCGCCGCGTGGTGGCAGGTGCTCGGCGCCGTGCTCTGTGAGCCGCTGCCGGTGGCGGGCATCGCCAGGGTCATGGGGATGACCAGGCAGGGCGTGCAGCGGGTGGCCGATCTGCTGGTGGAGCGCGGCCTGGCCGAGTACCAGGCCAATCCGGCCCATCGCCGGGCCAAGCTGCTCACGCCCACGGCCGAGGGCAGGGCGGCGCTCGCACGGATCACACCGGCGCATGCCGCCATGGCCGAGCGGCTGGCCGCCGAGCTCGGCGTGGCGGAGCTCGGTCAGACGCTGGCCGCACTCGAACGGTTGTCGGCCGCGCTCGACGCCCTGGCGTGATCGCCTACTCTGATCATCGTGCAACCGGCGGGTGTGTTCGAAGAGGAGCTCTGGGCGGCGTTCGACGCGGGTGACCTGGCCGCCTGTCTGAGGCTGCTGACGGTCGCCGACTTCGCGCTGCCCGTGACCGAGGCGGCCGTCCGGGGTGAGGAGGGGCCCGCCTGGGGCACGGTCGAGATCGGGGGCAGGAGCTGGATCGCCGCCTACACCTCCGACGAGGCCGTCCGGTCGATCTTCGGCGAGATGCCCTTCCGTGTCGCCTCCATGGCCGAGCTCGCCTCGACCTGGCCGGACCCGGCCTGGGGGCTGGCCGTCAATGCGGGCCTGCCGTACGAGATTCTGGTCGAGGCGGCTCATGTCGCCAGGCTGGTCGCGCCCTCGCTGGCCACGGGCATCGCCGTCGAGCCGGAGGCGGGGGTGCCCGTCATGCAGAAGGTGCTGGGCGTGCCCGAGCTCGAGGCGTTGCTGGCCGGTCCTGCTGTGGTGTCGGGGTACTGCTGCCGGTTGGGCGATGTCGGGCATATCGCTACGCCGTCGGTGCTGGCCGAGGCCCTGCTGCGGCGCGATGCCGTCACCGCGTCCGGCTCGCTGTACCTCCTGCGCTGGCCCGCTGCGGCTCCCGCCCTGCACCGGGTGCCCTACGGCGTCGGCGTCGAGGGGTGGGCGGCCGAGGAGGAGCCGTTCGTGGGGATGGGGTTCTACGCCAGTCCCGGCTACCTCGTCAGGGAGTATCGGGTGGATGTGATGGACCTGCCGCACACCAGCGAGATCGTGGAGCTGACCTTCGAAGGCGTCGAGCACAGGCGGCTCGTCCTGGACGCCGACCTGGGCCAATGGGTGGTGCTGCCGGGCGAGGACGGCGAGCCGGAGGAGACGTCGTGAGCTACCGGGCGTTCTGGCGCGGCGAGTGCTACGAGGCCGCGCTCGACCAGCGCGCGGACGGGCTGTGGATACGGCTGCTGAGCGAGGAGGCGGCCGAGGGGTTCGAGGAGGCCGGGCCCGGCAGGCACGTGCGGCCGGTGCCGGTCGGCGAGTGCGAGGCGGTCGAGCACGTGGGCGTGCGGTGCCGCTGGCGGGAGGAGTCGTTCGCGGTGGTGGACTCGCGTGCGGGCGAGGTGCTGCTGCACTATCTCGGCGGGCAGGCGGCCGTGGCCGAGGCGCTCGGGCTCGACCGGGTGGAGCGCGGGGTGCATCGTCGCTGGGTGGCCGAGGGGGAGCTCGTCGACGTGTATGACCATGTGGTGCGGTTGGACGCCTGATGCTCCCGTGACAACGTTTTCTGTTGTGGCTCTTGTCGTCTGTCGTTAACAAGGCGGAAAATAGCCTGAAATGTATGGCATGTGACTGTGCCATGCAGTCTGTTGGCATGCGGTCAGGGGGCGGCATGGAAACTTCGGACTCATCCGACATGGGGGAGCTGCGGGCGTACGCCGAGGAGTTACAGGCGACGTTCATGCGGATGCAGGAACAGGCCGTCGAGCTGCATGCCCAGGCCAAGGCCGTCCAGGTCAGCGAGACCTCGCCAGACGGCATGGTCACCGCGACCGTCGGCTCACGGGGCGACCTGGTCAGGCTCGACCTCGACCCTCGTATCTACCGGCGCCCCGACGCCAGGCACCTGGCCGACACGATCGCCGCGACCGTGCTCAAGGCGGCGGCATCGGCGCAGCAGCGCGTCGTGGAGATCTTCGAGCCGATGATCCCCGGCGACCAGCTCCAGGCCCACCTGAACGGCGAGCTCGACATCGCCATGGAGATCATGGGCGACGAACTGCCCTGGAAGAGGTGACGACCGTGCCCGAGACCGACGACACCCTGTTCCTGCACGAGAAGGTCGTGGCCAGAGGCCTGTCCGAATGGCAGACCGTGGTCGAACCGCTCGCCAAGGGCTGGCCCGCGCTCGCCATGAGGCTGCACGCGCTGAACCAGGCGGCCCCGTGGGGAGACGGCGCCGAAGGGGCCAGCTTCCGCCGCGCGTACTTCGCCTCCAACGGGCCCAACGTCCTGCTCAAGAACGGCACCGAGGTCGTCGGGCAGCTCACCGAGGCCCCGCCGATGATGCGTACCACCATCGCCAACTCGCTGGCGACCGACGAGGCCGAGGCCGAGCGCCTCAAGCACCTGCTCGCCTAGGCGAAAGGTGGCCGTCCGGGGGGCGGGCGGAACGACTCAGAGCAGGGGGCGGCGTGGCAGGCACGACCAACGGCAGCATCTACTCCAACCACGAGGTACGGTCGGCGACCGGCTGGCGGGGCGCCACCTGCGACGTGGAGCCTGCCTGGTCGAATCTGAACCTGCCCGGCTGGTGCAATGCCGTGATCCCCTGGCTGGTGTCCGGGCAGGCCTGGCCCAAGTCCAGTGAGTCGGGCATGTGGGAGCTGTCGCAGGCCAATGCCGAGGTCCAGGTCCTGTTCGCCGCCACCGTCGATCCCATGGTCGGCTCGGTCAACACCATCCTGAAGGGGTGGAACTCGCCCGCGACGCCGGAGTTCCGCGAGCGGGTCATCACCCTGCTCGGCGAGGAGTCGGGCGTGGTGGCGCTGCTCGACATGGCCGTCGCCTACACCCAGCAGTGCGAGGCCTTCGGCAAGAACACCGAGCAGACCAAGCACGAGATCAACATCCTGTTCTGGATCTTCCTCATCGCGGCGCTCATCCGGCTGGTCGCCGCGTTCTTCACGGCCGCCTCCTCCACCCTGCTCATCGGGCCGCTCGCCGTGCGGGCGAGGGCGGCGATGGCCGCGGCGCTCGCCTGGCTCAACGGGGTGGCGGGCATCCGGTATCTCGGGCGGGGAGCCGCCGGGCTCAGGACGCTGCTCGGGGCTCGGACGATCACGGCACTGGCCGCGGTCGTCCGCAACCCGATGGTCAGGGAGGGGTTCGAGGAGACGGCGGAGGAGCTGTTCGCCAACTACAAGGCGCAGACCTCGACCGGGGCCTCGTTCGACCTGAAGCAGTTCACGGCCGCGGGCGTCGGCGGTCTGGTGGGCGGGCTGGTCGGGGTCAAGCTGGGGGCGCGGCTCGGCGACCAGCTCAACTCGCTTCCCGGGCTGCGTCAGCTCAACCGGATCGGGGCCGGGGGGCCCGGCTGGGGTACGGCGTTCGCGCGTGCGCCCGGCACCATGCTGACCAGCGGTGCGATCAACGTCTTCGTCAATCCCGTGGCCGGGCTGGCCGCCGCGGTGCTGGTGTACCAGCAGGCGCCCGAGTTGTCGCTCGTGGCGCTGGCGGGTGGCGCGTTGACCGGTGCCGCCCGAGGGGTGACCACCAGTCCGTTCAGCCCTGACGCCATCGAGGCGGTGTTACGGCCGGGGGCTTCGCTTCGGGAGGGGGGGAATCGCTGGACGGACCTGGCGACCCAGGGGCCCGCAGGGCCTGCGGCCGGAGGGGAGAGCAATCCGTCGTCGCCTGGAGCACCCGGGGCACCCGGAGCGCCTGGTGCGCCTGGTGCGCCTGGTGCGCCTGGTGCGCCTGGTGCGCCTGAGGGGCAGGCTGTCGTGCCTGGGCAGGGGCGTACTCCTGGTGTGGGTGACCCTGCCACCGGGGGACAGGGGCGCAGGCCTGACGGTGTCGACCCTCAGCAGGCCGATCCCGGCACGCGCCGTACCAACCAGAACAGCGACCCTGCCGCACGGACTTCCCAGGAGGAGGCCGAAGGCGATCCGGAGAACGCCGCCGAGTCCGGGCCTCAGGGGGAGCAGGAGGCAGGAGGACGGACGCAGAGCGCTCCGGCCGCCCCGGCGGTGGCGCAGGGAGACCCGGCTGCCCCGGGAGCTCCCGCCGCGCAGGGCGATCCCGTCGCCCAGGGCAATCCGGCGGCGCAGGGCGATCCCGTCACCCACGGCAATCCGGCGGCGCAGGGCGACCCCGCCGCGCAAGGCGCACCCTCAACCCAGGGCGACCCGGCGCCTCAGGGAGACCCGGCGACCCAAGGCGACCCCGGCGCGCAGGCCGCCTCCCAGCCTCAGGGCGAGCCCGCGCCCGCGCCTCCCACTTCCGGCCCCCAGACGCAGCACACACCCGCCGCCGAAGGCGCTCCCGCTCCTCAGAGTCCGGCTCCCCAGAATCCGGCTCTCCAGACCACCCCGGCCGAGGACCCCGCCCTCCTGGCCCGTACCGCGATGGCCACCGCGATGACGGTCGTCGCCGCCGATGCCATCGCGCTGGCCGACGGCAGTGTGCGCACGTCCGACCCCTCCGGCCGCCCGCTCGTCGTCCCCGCGGCCACGGTCGCCCAGGTGCTCGCCGATCTGCGGGCCGGAGCGAGGGACGGTGTCGGCGCCAGGCGGCTGCGGGCCGAGGCCGTGGCGAGGTTCGGGGCCGAGGTGGCGGCGCTGAGCGGTGAGTCGCGCGTGGACGGCGCGCTGCGCTCGCTGGAGAGGCTCGCCGACACCTCCTCCGGCAGTGCGCTGGAGGCCGCGGGCGTGGCCCGTGACGTGCTGGCCGACAACCCGGACGCGACCACCAGCCTGGTCGACACGGGCATCGACGGCGACTGGCTGCTGAGGCCGGGCTTCCACACGGCGGCGGGTGCGGAGATCTCGCAACTGCTGACCGACATGACGGATCCGTCGGCCCCGGCGCCGCAGCCCAGGACGGGCACGGCCGCACCGCAGGGCGTACAGCCGGGTCAGGCGCCGGCACGACGACGCCCGGTCACGTCGAGGGAGATCCGTAACACCCCGTTCTCGGCCGAAGGCCGCCCGATCGGCCAGCCCAGACTGAGCCGGGACGAGATCAAGGCGCTGATCCTGGCCGGGACGATCAGTCCGGCCGACTTCGGCGGCGGCGTGCATGCCGTCATGTGGTCCGACAACGGCCCCACGCTGCTGCTGGTGACGACGACGGGCGTGCAGCACTTCCGGCCGGTGATTGGCCCGCCGGGCAGGGGCAGGATCGCCTCGGTCCAGGTGCGGACGGGCGAGGCGACCGATCCGCATGTCATGACGCTGGCCCCGGGCATCGCCGCCGACCAGCTGTCCACCACGCTCGTGCACGAGTTGTCGGACACGATGACCGTCCTGGAGCGGGCCCGCGACGGCGGTGCGCGTGGCGTGTTCAGGCGCATGACGTCCAGGACGACCGAGTCGCGCGACGAGTGCGTGGTCGCCAGGTACAACGAGTTCAGGCACCTGTCCAGACTGTGGGCGCAGAAGCCGCCCGGCATGGAACGCACGGCGCTCGAGCAGAAGATCGAGGCGGTGGTCGCCGACATCGAGGCGCGCGGCCAGGTCAGGCCGCGCCTGCCGTGGACGGGCGCGGACCCGGCGCTCGGGCAGGCCGAGCAGACCCAGCAGACCCCTGCGGCTCCGCCCACCCAGCTCGACGTGCTGACCGAGCACACGACCAGGATGGCGCAGTCCCTCCAGGAGTCGGTCGAGGCCCTGCGCCGACGGGTACGCACGCACGAGGAGCAGGCCGAACAGGCAAGGAAGGCCGCGGTCGAGGCGGCGAAGGCGGCCACGAAGGCCAGGAGCGAGCGCGACAGGTTCGCCGAGGAGCGGGTCAGACAGGCGGAGGCGAGCGAGGAAGCGGCCAAGGTGACGCGCGCCAGGCACACTCGCCAGGCCGCACGCTACGAGGCCGCGCTGCAGGAGGCCATCGCGGCGAGCGCCGCGTACGACGCCCTGCTGAGCGGCGTCGAGCAGCTCGCCCAGGCGGGCGCCGCGATCGACGTCGTACGCCAGGAGGCCCTCACACTGGCCGCCAGGGCGGAGGCCGCGCTCACGCCGTACGCCGATGCGCTCCGGGCCGCGCTTCCGCCGCTCGACATCATTCCCGGCGCGGTGCTGACCGGCGAGCTGCCGTTGCTCGGCGCGGTGACCGAGCGGGTCAACCGGATGCTCGCCGATCGCGGCATCGACGAGAGGTTCACCACCGACACGCTGCAGACGAGGCTGAAGTCGCAGCTCAGGCATCTCACCACGCCGGGCGGTGTGATCATCCCGGTCGGCGTCACGGTCAAGGGCGAGGTGCGGATCGAGCTCACGGTGAGCGAGCTCGTCGAGGTGCTCGGGCTGCCGACCACGATTTCCGAGGTGATGCTCGGCCAGCTCTGGCAGGGCAACAGGTCCAGCGGTGTGACCCGGTCGCATGCCGGTGCGGTGCGGACGGGGCTCGGCCTGACGGCGTTCGCGAAGTTCCTCTCGCTCGATCCCGTGGTCGCCACCGTCTCCGCGCTCTTCGGGCCGAGCGTGTCCGTGGGAGCGGCCAGGCCGCGTTCGGTGACGGGGTCGAGCACGACGTTCGCACGTGGTGGAGCGGTCGAGGACAACAGGGGCGAGTCCACCTACTTCGACGGCACCTCCTCCTACCGCGTGGCCGTACGGACGACGGCCGGGGCGTGGGGGCCTTCGAGCGTGGTGGACAGGGGCATGCCGGGCGACTCCGCCACCGGGCGGTTCATGATCGGCCATGCCTATACCGACACCGCGCCCGAGGACACGATCCGCAAGCCGGAGGCCGAACGCACCACGCGGGTCCCCGAGATGATGGCCGCATCGGTGACGAACACGGAGCAGCTGTTCGACGCGGCGGCGCAACTGCTGGGCGACGAGCTCACCAGGATGGGCGAGATCGGCCGTGCCCAGCTGCGCACGATGATGGCCGCCGAGGTCCCGGGCAGGCTCGGCCACCCGGTCCAGCGGGTGATCACCGACGGCGCCCGCCCGGCGGCGCTGGTCAGGGTCGAGACCAGGGTCGTCGTCGACGAGAGCGAGATGGTCGGCGCGCCGAGCAGGGCGCACTGGCTGGAACGGCTGCGCGTGTGGTTCTCCAGCATCGGCGGCGGCAGGTCGTTCGGCCAGTCGGTCAATGTGGGCGGCGAGCTCAAGCCGGGCCTGAGCGCACTGTCCGGCGCCGACGTCGTGCCCGGCGGCGGCGAGTTCCGGGGAAATGTCGGCATCAAGGGCAAGTTCGGCTTCTCCCGTTCGCGCTCGTCGGGTGCGAGCGCGGGCACGACGGCCATCGAGCCGAGCGTGCAACGCCAGACCGGGCACTCGCAGGGCTACCGGCTCAAGCTCGTGCACACGATCACCGTCCACATGATCGAGGAGGGCAGGACGCTCGCCCCGGTCGACGTGGAGGCCGAGGCACTGGCCAGGATGACCGAGGCCGACGCCTACCACTTCGGCCTCCCGGTCGACGCCGCCATCATCGTCAGGGACGCCAACAACGACCCCCTGCGCAATCCCGACAACTCCATCCGCCTGCGCGACGACCCCGACACGGACGCACCGCCCGGCCGTACGGCCAGGCCGCCCGCCTGGCTCGGCCCCGGCGAGCACCAGATGCGCGGCAAGGGCCCCGGTCTGGTCGAAGGGCTCACCGGCGCCGAGAACCTCAGGAACCAGGTCGAGCAACACCTGCGCAGCGTCGGCTTCCTGCCCGAGCTCGACGCGCTCGGCATGCCCGTGCCGCAGGGCAGCAGGCTGGAGCGCGAGAGCCAGATCGCCAACATGCTGGAGGTCACGCGACAGTTCTCGGCGATCGCCCTGGAGACCGGCTACAGCCAGGCCGCGCAGGACGGGATCGTGCTCGACCTGGTCAGGCAGCGTCCGGGCCACGCGCCCGAGCACCTGACGATCCGCATCAGGATCAAGCAGGAGCTGGGCAACCTGACGGACGCCTACCGGGGCTTCAGTACGGCCAAGGCGGTGGTCAACCTCGACATCGGCTCCAACACGACCGGCACCAGCAGCGGCGTCTCCAGCGGTGTGAACGTCGGGGCCGGAGCCTCGCTGGGCAACGGCCCGGCCGAGGGCGAGTCGGGCGGCTCCTACGAGGGCGGCGCGTCAGGCGGCTACAACCGGGGCGTCGGCCAGGGGGAGAGCCAGGGCGGCACGGTCAACGGGGTGATCCTGGCCGAGTTCGAGGGCTCCACATTGTGGGAGATCGAGGGCGGGCTGACGGCCGAGATCAGCTCGGGGTCGGGCAAGCCGTCGGTGTTCACCGCGCCGAGCCGGGTGACGCTCATCCTGCCCGCGCAGTTGTCACCTCCCGTCCAGCCCTTCACCCCGACCAGCCAGCCGCTGACCGCGGGCGTGCTGCACCGGGCCACCCTGGTCAACCTCGACACCGGCAACCTGCTCGACCGGGCCGCCGCCCTCATGCCGAACAGGATGCGCCCCGGCTCGCCCGCCTTCCAGCACCTGGCCGCGCTGCTGAACCCGCGCAGCCTGATCACCAGCCTGCGCTGGTCCGGCCCGGCCATGCGCAGCCAGACCGTGATGTCGCCGAACGGCCTGCTGCCCGGCCGGTCGGAGGTCACGGTCACACCGGTGCTCGGCACGCTCAGGGTCGTCAATGCGGGCCCCGGGGTCAACGGCGCCATCAACCTGCGGCTGACCAGCCACTCCAACAGTTCCAGTCGCTCGTCGGGCGGCAACGCCGGCCTGTCGGGCAACGGCGGCGGCGTGCTGGGCGACGGCCAGAAGCAGGGCGGCGGCCCCGAACTCGGCACCTCACGCGGCGGCTCCACATCGGAGTACGCACTCAAGATCGGCGGCAGGGAGCGCCTGCGCATCAACTTCGGCGTGCAGTACGAGCTGACGGCCGACATCGGACTCGACGTCAGTGTGACCGACGCCGCGACCGGCAAGGGCGCCAGGCAGCGCCTCGACGGCGGGACGGTCCAGATGATCGTGGGCGAGGAGGAGGCGCTGCAGATGCATCTGCGCGGCGAGCTCGCCCTGCCGATCGAGCTGGTCTCCGACGCGATCGAGCGATTCCTCAACGGCAACCTCGTCCTGGACCGGGACCTGGCCGTCGCACTGGTGACCCACTACCTGGGCGCACTGCGACAGGCCGACGTCGACGGCACGCCGAGGCCGCCCCTGGCCGACCTGCACACGCCCGAGGCGCTCGTCGCCCAACTGCTGAAGGACCCGGAGCTCAGCTCGGTCCTGGACACGCACGGCGACCAGGGCCCCGAACGCCAGCTCACCGCCGCCCAGGAGATCGCCGCGGTGGAACGGCTCGTCGACCTGCCCGAAGACCTGCTCGACTCGATGGGCGTCTCGCTGGTCGACAGGTTCACGCTGACCGACGTCGTCGAGGTCGACCAGGACGGCGAGCCGGTCGCGGACGGCAGGCAGAACAAGAGCACCGAGCACGTCGACATGGCCGAGGAGCTGCTCGACGCCCTGGCCGACGTCGTGCCGCATGCCAGGCGCGACGATCCCGTGCTCGTCTCCAAGGTCTACGACCAGCTCTCGGGCGACCTCTTCACCGGCCACATCGACGACATGCTCGACGACACCGGGTACTTCACCGAGATCGACGTGCCGACCGGCAGGCCGGGCGTGACCGAGCGGGTCACCGTACGGATCAAGGCGGCGTTCGACTCCGAGAGGATCGTCAAGCGCGGCGCCACCAAGGTCGAGGGCGACATCATCCAGGACTACGACTACCTCCAGTCGGGCCGGTCGGTCTCGACCAGCAGAAGTCACGGCGTCACCGGAGGGGCGAACGCCGGCCAGACGGGCGAGGGCGCCGACGGCAGCCTGGCCACGCATCGGGGCAGCTCCAACGCGGCCTCGACCGACACCCAGCTCACCACCCTGCAGCGCGAGGCGCACTTCGGCGGCATGGACCTGGTCGAGCACGGCATCACACTGAGCTTCGAGGTGATCGCCAAACCGTCGAGGGCGGGACGCACCGGCATTCCCCGCGATCGGGCCGCCAAGAGGTTCACGGTGTCGGGCTCGATCAGCCGACTGGTGCCGACCGGTCTGACCAGGCCGAAGGGCAGCGTCCCCGTCCAGGCCGACGACGGGCCGATCGACCTGCGCCGGGTGTATCCGCGCGGCAAGTTCTCCGTGCACTCGACCACCGCCGTCGGCTACCACGCCGGGCTGACCGCCATGCTCAGCCATCCCGACCTGCTCGGCCCGCGCGGCGTCTACGAGCGTGAGGCGGCCATCGAGGGCGTCGCGGCGGCGGGCAACCGGCTGGCGAAGTTCCGCCGGATGCTGGTGCCCGGCGGCGTCGAGATGGGCACGTTCAATGTCAGGGGCAGCAGGGACGAGGTCGTCGTCCTCACCACCGAGGCGATCGCGTCCGGCGCGAGGGTGGTGATCGGGCCGATGTCCGACAGCGAGTTCGGCTCGGTCGAACGCTGGCAGGAGACGGCGGCGATCTCCAGCACCAGGACGAGGGCGACCCCGCTCAGCGGCGGCACCGGCCTCTCGCACGACGGGTCCGGCTTCGGCGGCGGCCTCTCGGCCGGGGCGCAGACCAGCGAGAGCGTCGCGGACTCCAGCGGCAACAGGGACGAGACCAGCGGCTTCGAGAAGGGCAACGGCTCGGTCGTCAGGGTCCACGTGTCCTACCTGTCGACGGCCCAGCGCTTCAAGCGCATGCCGAACGGCGAGCTGCGGCCGATCGGCCCGGCGCACACCTCGTGGGTGACCGGCGGGCGCGCGACCATCTCGTCGTTCAGCCATGCGCTCGGCGACATGGTCACCGGGATGGAGAACAGCGCGCCGGGCGGCGGCCGGGTGCTGGCCGGAGAGCGGTCGGGCGCTCCCGTGACCATCCATCTGGCCCTGCTCGCCACCCGGGGCGCCCCGTCGGCGCCGTTGCGGGCCGCGCTGATGGAGGCGCACGCCCGGGGCACGGACATCCGCGTCGAGGTACGCGACAGCGACGGCACGGTCAGGCTGTACCTCGCCACCCGATCGGGCACGCTGCACGCCGAGACGCCGGACGGCGGGTTCGCCGAGGCGTTCGCCTCGTTGCCGCCCGGCCTGCCGGAGCTCGCCGACCGGGCGCGGATCGACCTGCGCGAGCTGCACCGCACCCCCAGGGGCGACCTCACCTTCTCCGACCAGGTACGCGCCGCGCTGAAGGCGGCGGGCGTCGCCGTGGCCGAGCGCCGTGCGCCGAGCTGGCCGGTCGCCACCACGGGCGAGCACGCGGTGGCGACCGGCAGCCGCGTGCAGGGCTCGGCCACGCCGGACGGCGGCGCCTCCGTGGCCTCGCCCGAACTGCCGGGCACCCCGTTCGACGCCAGCGCCAGGGCGCACTACCTGCCCGACCTCGACACGGCCGAACTCGCGGCGCTCACCGGCCCGGACGCCGCGTACTTCACCGACGCCTACCTCTCGGCACGCGGCCCGGTGGTCGTGGAGAACGGCAGGCACTTCCTGCTGACCCCTGGCGCGCCCAAGCCGGGCAGGCTGGCCGAGACCAGGCTCAGGGCGGGCACGGCCGACGACCCGCACGTGGTGGTCGTGGCCACGCGGATCGACCCGGTGATCGTGCAGGTCACCCTGCAGCACGAGATCACCCACACCCTGCAGCACGAGCAGGCGACGGCCTCGTCGGCGCAGCAGGGAATGGTCAGAGGCGTGCTGCCCCAGTCGGGCCATGTGCACGAGGGCGTCGACGCGTGCACGATGGCCAGGCAGGACGAGCTGGAGATGCTCGAGGACATGCTGATCACCACCACCGACCCCGTACGGCGGGCCAGGCTGGTCCAGGCGCTCGACGCCGTGGCCGACGACCTGGTCAGGCGGGGTGTGCAGGACGAGGGCAGGCCGTGGAAGCAGGCCCCAGCGGCGGAGCAGCGGCAGGCGGCCTCGATCTCCGCGTTGCTGGCGGGCGTGGCGGAGCCGGTGGGCGGCATCGGCGCGCTGGAGACGACGCCGCAGGCGCTGGCCGCGCTCGCGCGGATCGCCGGGCTCGACGCCGTCACCGTGACCGGGCCCGGGGTGTTCGCCGTCGACGGGCTCGCCGGGCGGTTCACCCTGCTGGTCGAGGCCGGGCCCGAGCTCGGTCCCGGCCGGGTGGAGCCGACGCGTTCGGGCTCGACCTCCGTGCTGGCCGTCAGGGTGTCGCTGGGCGACGGGACCAGGGTCGCGATCGAGCTGGCCGCGATGCTGGCCGGGCAGGCCGGGTTCGTCGCCGGTCTGCCCGGCGGGCTGCGGCTGCCCGGTATCGGCGTGACGCCGGGGCCGCTCTCGCTGTCGGTCGGCGATCTCGCGGTGCTGGCCCGGGTACGCGGGCTGGTCGACGCGCTGACCAGGGCGCCTGCCGTACGCAAGCCGATGATGGAGCGGGCGCTCGTCCTGGCGCTGGACGGGGCCGGGCTCACGCCGAGCAGGCGGGGAGCGGCGGCGCGGATGCTGGTGGCGGCGCGTGCGGGCCTGCTCTCGCCCGCCGACATCGCCGCGCTCTACGCCTTCGACGGGCTGGGCGGCAAGCACACGGCGGTGCTGAGAACCTCGGCGGGCGCGATCGCGAGGGCCGCCGCCGGGCTCGGGGCCGAGGTACGCCTCTACGGGCCCGGCCTGCTGGAGATCGTGCCCGCGCAGGGGCGGCCGATCGCCGTCGAGGTGGTCGCCGACCCGCTGCCCGGCCAGAACCCGGTCACGACGACGACGGTCTCGGGGGTCAGGACGTTCCTCGTCGACCCGGGCGCGCCGACGGCGGCGATCGAAAGGGCGCTGGCCAGGGCCATCGCCGTGCCGATCGCCCACGCCCAGGGCCTGCCGCTCGGCGCTCCCGCGATCGCGCCCGGCTCCCAGGGCGGCCCGCTCACCGTGCGCGACGCGGCGGCGGTGGCGGAGTTGCGCGAGGCGGTGCGCCAGGTGCGGACCGCGCGCCCCGAGCAGCGTGCGGCGCGTATGCGGGTGCTGGTCGACCTCGCCGAGGACATGGGCGTCGGTTACGCCGACAGGTACGGCATGCGCAGCGCCCTGCCGGACGACCTGCGGACCGAGCTGCGCGTGCTCGTGGACGGCGCCGTGCGCCACGAACGGGCGGAAAGAGGACGCAAGGCGGCCAACGCATCGGGCTGGCCGCTGCCGCACAGGTGCCTGTGCGCCGACGACGAGCCGTGCCGATGCGGCTATCGTCCGACACAGATTCCGGCCTCCTGGGCATCCTAGGAGCCGGGCGCGAGACGAAGGGGGCAGCCATGACGTTCGCCGTGGCACGTACGAGGGACGAGGCGCAGCTCTATCTCGACCTGCACCCGTGCGAGCGGTGCGGTTCGGTCGAGACCACGTGGGACAGCGGTCTGGTGAGCGTCGACGGCGCCGTGGCCAACCAGTACACGGGCACGTGCGAGCAGTGCGGCGCGGACCGTGAGTTCCTCTTCGGCCTGCCCGAAAGGCCGACGCCGCCCGCCGGGTTTCCCACGTTCGGCGGCAGTGAGCCCTCGCAGCTGCTCGACCCCGGCGAGTGGTTGTGGGTCGCCGACCTGACCGCGAGCAACGTGCCCGCACACGACCGGGCCGAGGCGCTCAGAACGCTCGCCGTCGCCGCGGCGGCGGTCGAGGAGGTGGTGAAGTTCATCCCGCCCGGTTCGGAGGAGGTGCCGCCCGAGGCGTTCTGGTCCGAGCGTGGCCAGGAGCTGCACCAGGAGGAGCCGGGCCGGTTCGACCTGGACAGACTGCTCGTCGTCAGGGACACCTACCGCGATCTCGCCGCCGATCATGCCTGAGCCGGTGCGCGCCCGCACGCTCGCCGAGGCCTATCTGTACCTCGACCTGGCGATCGGCAGGCCGGGTTCGACCGAGCGCGCCACGCGTGCCGAGATCGAGGACGCGTGGCGGATCACGCTCGACGGGCACGAGGTCGTGGTGCCGTTCGCCGCCGAGCTGGTCGCACGCAGGGACGGCCTGATGTTCGGCCCCGGCCGCTCGCGGCTGGTCGACGCCGGGCAGTGGGTGCTGATCGGCGCCGTCTACGCCCGCAGGGCGCTGGAGCGAGGCGTGCACCTGGCGGCCGAGCCCCGGCCGGTCGCGGACGAGCGTGTCTCGGCGGTCGAGGACGGCTGGCGGCTCGCGGCCGCCGCCTTGACGCAGGCGCTGAGCTTCCTGCCCGACGGGGCCGGCGAGCTGGACGGCTCGGCGTTCTGGAGCGAGATGGGCGGATCGGCGTGGCGGAGCGACCCGGGCAGGTTCACCCGGCATCGGCTGGAGGAGGACCTGGGCTTCTTCCGCAGGAGCCTCGACGCCTTCCGCGACGCGCACCCCAGGAGCTGACCCAGCGGGCCTTCCGCGACGCGCATCCCCGCAGCCGACGTCAGCCGGCCGCGAGCTCGACGATCGCGGTGTGCTCGGCCGGGTGCACCGCGACCAGGCGCAGGCCGGACCCGCGTGCGAGCTCGACCAGGTCGGCGACCGTGCGCTCCTTGCCGCCGAAGTACACCAGCATGCGCAGGTCCATCCCCGTCCGGATGCTCTCGCCTTCGGCGCCGACCTTCTCCACCACGAAGACGCGCCCCCCGCTCCCCGCAGCCTCGGCGCAGCGCCGCAGCAGGGCGCGGGCCGAGTCGTCGTCCCAGTCGTGCACGATCGCCGAGAGCAGGTAGCCGCCCGCGCCCGGCGGCAGGGCGTCGAAGAAGCTGCCGCCCACCGCGCCGGCCCGATCGGCGAGTCCCGCCGCCTCCAGTGTGGCCGCCGCCGTACGCGCGGTGGCGGGCTGGTCGAAGACCGTGCCGCGCAGCCCCGGGTACGCCGCGAGCACCGAGGCCAGCAGCGAGCCGTCCCCGCCGCCAACATCCACCAGGCTCCCGAGCGACCCCCAGTCGTATCCCGCCACGATCGCGGGCGCGTCCCCGCTCACGTCCACGCCCATCTGCGCGTCATAGGAGGAGGTACGGCCGGCATCGGCGGCCAGGTCGTCCCAGAACGAGCGCCCGTACGCGAGCGGGAAGCACGCACGCCCGGTCCGCACGGCCTCGGTGAGATGCGTGAACGCCAGATCCGCCCTGCCGATCGCACTGCCGGTGTCGAGCATGGCGCGCAGCCCGCCCTCGTGGTCGTCGCGCAGTTCCTCGCCCAGCGCGGTCAGGTGGAAGCGGCCTTCGCCGTCGCGGCCGAGCACGCCTTGGCCGAGCAGGTGCAGCATGAGCCGTTCCAGGGCGTCGGCGTCCGAGCCGGTGGCCTCGGCCAGCTCGGCGACGCCTGCCGTACCGGCTGCGATGTGGTCGGCCAGCCGCAGCGTGGCGGCGGCACGTACGGCCATGGGCGTGACCAGGTCGGCGAGTGCGCCAAGGGATGTCATGAAGAGCCTCCGAAGCGAGAAGGACGCCAGCCTGGCCAGGACCGACCTCGGCCGCAACCGATTTCCCTCGGGGTCGCTCGGCAGACAAATGACGATTCGCGGCCGAATGACTACCCAGCGTGCCTACTCTGGTGACATGAGCAGCCAGACACAGTCCCCCGAACGGCATGTGCGCATCGAGATCGAGCTGGTGGTGAGGGTGACGGACGAGGTGAGGTTACGGGAGGCGGCCATCGCCCATGTGGCCGAGCACGGCACCTGGACAGGAGGCAGACAGGCGAGCGCCGAGCAGCGCCAGGACGAGATCGACGGCATCAACGCCGATGTCGCCAAGGCCGTGCAGATCCTCGTGGACGTGGACGACGTCGTCGACAGGGTGCCGGGCATCGGCCATCTGAGCCTGGGCATCGGCACCACGTCGGGGCGGCCGGAGGACTTCCAGCCGGAGATCAGCGTGCGGGGCCGGGGGTGATCGGGGGCAGCAGGCCGTCGAGCAGGCGTTGCAGGTTCTCGGGGAACCAGTCGCCGGGCGGGCCCGGCATGAACAACGACACCGACTCCGACAACGCCGGGTACCTGGCCGGATCGGCCGCCCGCACCATCTGCCGGGAGTAGGCGTCGGCGGGCGTGCTCGGATGAGTGTCGAGCAGTTCGCCGGCCACGTAGTGCCACAGCAGCGAGTACGCCACCATCGCGTCACGCGGGGTCAGCCCGGCCAGGCGCAGGGCGGCGAAGAGCCGCTCGACGGCGGGCAGGATCGAGGGGCCCGCCAGCTTGTCGCTGACGATCAGCTGGACGGCCCAGGAGTCGCGGCGCAGGGCGTCGTGGATGGCGGTGAGCACCGCGGTGATCTCCGAACGCGGGTCGGCCACCGGTCTCGGCAGGTCGATGCCGAGCGCCACCTCGTCGAGCATCGCCACCAGCAGGGTCTGCCGGTCCTCGACATGGCGGTACAACGACATCGGCGCGGTGCCGAGTTCGTCGGCGAGCCTGCGCATCGACACGGCGGCCAGGCCCTCGGTGCGCACGACACGAAGGGCCTGGGCGACGATCGCCGACCGCGTCAGCCGCCGCCGCGCCCGCGCCGGGGTGCTCATGCGGCGCCGGGGTCGTGCGAACGTGTGCTCATGCCTGGCGGTGTCCCCTCGTCCCGTCGTGCCGTGATCACTCGAAGGTAGCCGACTTCGGCGACCGGGTCAGTCCCCGGCCACGCGCAGGACGATCTTGCCTTGGACGTGTCCCTCGTCGGCCCTCGCGTGCGCCCTGGCCACCTCCTCCAGCGGGTAGACGCCGTCCAGGCCCACCTTCACCGCGCCGTCGCCCAGCAGGACGGCCAGTTCGGCGAGCTGTTCGCCGCTGGAGTGCACCTGGCCCGAGGCGAACGAGATGCCGAGCTCGGCCGCCCGGTCGGGGTGGTAGTCGCCGAAGAAGACCGGGCTGATCGTGCCGCCCGGCCTGACGACGGACAGGAACCTGTGGCCGTCGGGCCCGCCGACGGCGTCGAAGAGATGGTCGACGTCGCGGAACGCGTTCTCGGCCGGAGTCGTGGTGTGATCGTGGAACTCGTCGACGCCCAGGTCGCGAAGGAACGCCTCGTGCCGTCCCGAGGCCACGCCGATCACGTGGGCGTCCCGCAGTTTGGCGAGTTGCACGAGGAAGTGCCCGACGCCTCCGGCGGCCCCGTTGACGAGCACCCTCTTCCCCTTCTCCAGTCCGACGTGGTCGGCGACGAACTGCCAGGCGGTCAGCCCGGCCATCGGCACGCCCGCCGCCGCGACGTGGTCCAGCCCTTCGGGCTTGCGCGCCAGGTGCTCCGCCGGTGCGGTGACGTACTCGGCGTAGCCCTTGCCGCCGTCGGCCATGGAGTTGCGCGGGCTCGGGAAGCGCAGGAGGCCGAAGACCGCGTCGCCTTCCCGCCATGGTGTGGCGCCGGGTCCGGTCGCGGTCACGACGCCTGATACGTCCGAGCCCGGCGTGTGCGGGAGGGGCAGGGCGGGGCGCAGGTGCTCGGGGATGTTGGAGAAGCCTCGGCGTGTGTAGAGGTCCGGCGGGTTGATCCCGGCCGCGTGCACCCTGACCAGCACCTCCCCGGGGCCGGGCGTCGGCCGTTCGACCTCCTCGACGCGCAGGACCTCCGGGCCGCCCGTCTCGTGCATGCGGACGGCCTTCATCTTCGGTGTCGCCATGAGCTCTCCTCTGCCGGCTCCGTGCTATCCGGAGCGATGCTCCAGATAATAAACGGAGCATCGCTCCGATTGTCAACCGATCGACCGGGACACCAGAAAGGGGCACACCATGACCGACAGGACGTACGTCGTCGTGACCGGAGGGCCGGGCGCGGCCGTGGCCGGTCGCCGAGCGGGTGGAGTTCGTGATCGGGATGTTGTCCCATGTGCACCCTCGGGACGGGATGGCTGGCTAGAGTCCGGATCATGCGGGCAATCGGGACGATCGGCATCATGGCCGCGACGGCGCTCCTGCTGACCGGCTGCGCCGGGATCGAGACGAAGGGGCCGAGCGGCATGCTCGACCCCGCTCCCGGACTCCTCACGATCATGGCGAACCTGAGCGCCGAAGGCCCCGCCGCCTCCTACCTGGAGTACGGCGACATGGCCGCGTGGCGCGAGCTCGGCGTGGTGACGGACAAGGGCGTGACGGGCGACAGACGCTGGCGCGGCGCCGTGGCCTCGGGCTTCGGCGACCTCGCGATCAACGGAGCACGACTGGCCGAACAGACGGGCGTCAACGTCTACACCGCCGACCGGGCCGTGATCATCGGCATGCCGCCCGCCACCGCCGTCAGGATCGAGGGCACGCTGAACGCCGAGACGATCAGCGGCAAGCTGACCGCACTCGGCGCCAGGCCCAGGACGTTCGGCGACCAGGAGGGCCTGTCCTTCGCCGAGGACAACAAGATCGACCTGGCCGGCCCGATGGCCGGACTCGGCCTGGTCAACCAGCTCAACCAGGTCGTGGTCACCGACTCGGCCCTGGCGGCGGGCCCGGCCGCGGCCCCGGTGAGCGCCGCGCTCGGCGCGGGTGCCAGGCTCGACACCAGTCCCGCGCACGCCGCGATGGCCACCTGCCTGGGCGAGGTCGCCGCCGCCGTCGTCACCGTGCCCGGGCAGCCGGGCGGCGTGACCCTGTACGGCGTCGGCCTGCGCCGTCCGGGCGCGGTGGGGGACAACGCGGTCAATGTCGTGTGCGTCCTGCCCAAGGAGCCGAAGGCGCTGGACACCCTGAGCCGCAGGCTGGCACCGGCCACGAAGCTGGGCGGCAAGCCGCTGTCGGACCTGGCCGAATCGGTCGAGCACGACCGGGCGGCCTCCCACGGCCTCACCCTGGCCAGGGCCACGATCACGGTCAGGAAGGACGGGCCGATCATGCTGGCCCACCAACTGCTGCTCCGCAACGAGCTACCGGCGCTGGCCGATCCCCAGACAGCTGGAGCGCCGGTCGGCTAGCCGCTCATACGGTGCGCCTATACTTCGACCGCCCGTGCGGGCCATTCGCGCCACGAGAGGGAGGCCGGACGTGAGCATCCCGGTGTCGGCCGAGACCCTGCGCTTCCCGCCGGGCTCACTGGTGATCATCACGGGGCTGCCCGGCGCGGGCAAGAGCACGTTCATGCGCCGCGTCTACGGCCTCGACGGCACCGAGAGCGCGCCCGTCAGCACGGCGGAGGGCGTGGTGATCGACTCGGCCCAGTCGCGCAACCGGTGGGCCGGATCGCTGGGCCGCGCGCCGAAACCGCTGCGCACCGGTCTGGTCTGGGCCACCCACGTCTGGCGCATCGGCAGGGCGTTGCGCGAGGGGCGGGCCGTGGTCGCGCACAACAGGGGGTGCGGTGTCACCGTACTGAGGGGATATGCGTGGCTGGCCGCGCGGGCGGGTGCGCGGCTGCATCTGCTGCTGCTGGACGTCGCGCCCGAGGTGGCGATCGCCGGGCAGCGGGCCAGGGGCCGGGTGGTCGCCGACGCGCTGTTCGCCAGGCACAACCGGCGATGGATGACGCTGCTCGGCCGGGTCAGGGCCGGGCGGGTCGCACCGGCGGCGGGGGCGGTCGTGCTCACCAGGGCGCAGGCCGACCGGGTGGCCGCGATCAGGTTCGACAGGCGTTGAGCAGCGGTCAGGTTCTGACCTAGTTCGCTCCTAACGTGGGCATCGAACGTGCGATGCGGACGAAGGAGAGCACAGTGAAGATCCTGGTGACCGGCGCGACGGGATTCGTCGGGCGCAATGTGGTGACCCAGCTCGTCGAGGCCGGGGTGAGCGTGCGCGCGCTGACCCGCGACCCGGCGAAGGCCGCCTTCCCCGCCGAGGTCGAGGTGGTGCGCGGCGACCTCACCGACCTGGCGAGCATGCGCGAGGCGCTGTCGGGCGTCGAGGCGATGTACCTGTTCCCGGTGGAGGACCGCGCCCGCGAGGTGGTGGCGCTCGCCGTGTCCGAAGGCGTGCGGCGCATCGTGGACCTGTCGGCGGCGGCCGTCACCGTCGGCGTGCACGTCAACCCGGTCGAGGCCGTGGTGGAGGAGTCCGGTCTGGAGTGGACGCATGTCAGACCGGCCGAGTTCATGACCAACCTGCTGCAGGTCTGGGCGCCCTCGATCAGGGCCGGGCGCGTGGTCCGCTATCCGTTCGGCGACCAGCGCATGAACCTCGTGCACGAGGCCGACATCGCCGCCGTCGCCGTCGCCGCCCTGCTGGAGGAGGGCCATCACGGCAAGGCGTACACGCTGACCGGGCCCGAGCTCGTCAGCGTGCGCGAGCAGGTGGCGGCCATCGGCGCGGCGCTCGGCGAGGAGGTGCGCTACGAGGAGGTCACCAGGGAGCGGGCCCGCGACCTGCTCAGGGCCCAGGGCGGCTTCGCGGCCGAGCACGCCGACCTCCTGCTGGGCTTCGTCGACTACGACGGCACGGAGTCCGGGGCGGGCGAGACCGGTGACGAGTGGGAGGCGCTGATGCGGCCCTGGCCCGACGTGGAGCAGGTGCTCGGCCGCAAGGCGCGTACCTATGCCGAGTGGGCGGTGGACCACGTGGCCGATTTCCGTTGAGGGCGGCGACGGAGGATCCTCGTCCCGTGAAATACATGCTGATGATCTACGGGAACAAGCAGCTGTGGGAGTCGATCCCGCGGCAGGAGTGGGAGCGGCAGGTCGCCGCGTTCGACGCCTTCATCGCCAAGCACAGGGAGAGCGGCGAGCTGCTCGGCGCCTACGGCCTGGCCGACGCCGAGGCGGCCAGGACGGTCAGGGTGCGCGACGGGCTGCCCGCGGTGACCGACGGCCCCTTCCTGGAGTCGAAGGAGTACATGGCCAGCCTCTACCTCCTCGACGTCGCCGACGAGGCCAGAGCCCTGGAGATCGCGGCCGAACTGCCCGCCGCGACGACCCGCGAGGTCGAGGTCTGGCCGATCCGGCACGAGGGGTAGCCCCGCTGTCAGAGGCGTTCCAGGACCACGACCGGGATGACCCTGGCGGTCATCTTCTGGTAGTCGTCGTAGCCCGGCGCGGCCGCCACCACCTTGGCGAACAGCCGTTCGCGCTCCTCGCCGCCCGCGGGCGTGGCCCTCGCCTCGTACCTCTCCTCGCCGATCTCCACCGTGACCGTGGGATGGGCCAGCAGGTTGTGGTACCAGCCGGGATGCGCATCGGCGCCACCCGCCGACGCCACCACCAGCAGCCGCCCCTCGTCCGGCACGAACCCCAGGGGAGTGGTACGGCTGCGCCCCGACCTGGCCCCGACCGTGGTCAGCAGGATGAGCGTCCAGCCTTCGAACGGCCCACCGACCTTCCCGCCGTTGGCCCGGAACTCCTCGATGAGCCGTTGCTGGAAATCGGCGAAATCGGTGTGCTGGTCCCCGGACAATGCCACTCCCCGCTGTGCGACTGGGCGAACGCAGGCATGCACGCGCCCCCGGCGGAGAATCCACCGGGGGCGCGTCCACGCTATTCATCACCCTAACGGGGATGGATCTTTCTGCAGGTCAGGGACCTCAGGAAAGATCAGAGACGCTGCCAGAGGGCGGGAACGTTCGGGGGCTCCCAGCCCGGAAGCGCGGTGTGCCCCTGGAGGCACCGGTAGGAAGATCCGCCGTAGGTCACGGTGGCGCCGGCCGCGTAAGCGGTGTAGGCCGCCCAGGTTCCACCAGGGCTTGTGGTGGTCGGGGTCGGCGTGCTGGTGCCGGTCGGCGAGGGGGTGCCGCCGCCGCTCACCAGGGCGAGGCCGTAGGTGGAGAGGATCTCGTTGACCGGCTGGTGGTAGGTCGTACCGCCGGAGCTGCAGGTGCCCGAGCCGCCTGAGGTGACGCCCTGGGCCTGGTTGCCGGAGAAGTAGGAGCCTCCGGAGTCGCCGGGCTCGGC
This sequence comes from Nonomuraea sp. IBHARD001, assembly GCF_056106265.1. Classification (NCBI taxonomy): domain Bacteria; kingdom Bacillati; phylum Actinomycetota; class Actinomycetes; order Streptosporangiales; family Streptosporangiaceae; genus Nonomuraea; species Nonomuraea sp. IBHARD001. Next base: position 8,709,803 of record NZ_JBWBBW010000002.1, on the reverse strand, counting down.
GCAGACGCTGGTGCGCGTCACGCCGGTGATGGTGCCCTGGCTGTAGGTGACGCTGGTGTTGTGCTGCTGGATGGTGCCGCAGTGGTACTGGGTCGTCGAGCCGGAACGGCAGATGGACGCGCCGACGACGGCCTGCTGCGAACCGGTGATCGTGACCAGGCCCTGGCTGTAGGCGTTCACGTAACGCGTGGGCGTCCACTGCGAGTTGACCTCGACCCAGGCGTAGTCGTTGCCGGGGAAGGAGGAACCGCGGAAGGTGCCCTGCGCGACCTGGTTGGAGCCCTTGGTGGTGGCGCCGGTGTTACCGCAGTGACCCGCGGTGACGAAGCCGCCCTGGCTGCCCGCCTTGGTGACGGGGAAGCCGACGGAGCAGCGGCTGCCGCTGCCGATGTAGTAGGCGTCGCCGCCGCGCACGTCGTACAGGGCGCGGGGCTGCTCGTCGGTCTTGCGGACCTGGACGAGGTTGCGGTCGACGCCGCTCTTGTCGAGGAAGGCCTGGGCCTGCGCGGGGTTGCGGGCCAGGACGACGACACTGTTGGTCTGCACGTCGACGAACCAGGCGGGCACCGTCTTCGGCAGGCTGCGAGCCAGCGAGTCGAGCTTGGCCTTGGCGGCGTCGAGGGTGGCCAGGGAGTGCTTGACCACGACGGGCGTGCCGCCGATCTGCTGAATGGCGGCGACCTTGCTGGCGTCGTTGGTGGCGACGACCAGCGACGAGGTCGGACCGGTCACCCAGACACCGGCGAAACCGGCGCCGGCGACGTGGCTGAGCACGGGCTCGACCTGAGCCGCGGCGCTCTCGTTGACCAGTCGGGCGGCGGCCTGGTCGGCCGTCAGACCGAGGTCACGCTGCAGACCGCTGATCACTCTCTGGTCGGGGTCTGCCACCAGGCTCGCCTGCTCAAGGGCGATCGCATAGGGGGTCTTGGCTGCTTGAGGGTTTTCGTTTGCCGAGGCCATGGCCACGGCTGGGGCAATCACCAGCGCGAGCGCGAGTGAGACACTCACGCCCACGACGTGTTTGCGAGCCATCGGGACTCTCCTCATATCGGGGGGTGTGTCGTTAACGTAACGACTCGACACGAGGAGTTAGATATATCAATTTATCCTCATCCCGGGTTTATAGCCCGGAGCTATGGCCTGAGGTAACCATACCGAATGGTCATCGTCGCGCATTATGAGCGGCATGCGACATAAGAGAACCTTAACCAGTATGTTCGCCGACGGCGACACCGGGGTGAACAACCTGTTTCACCTGGCGGAACGTCACCGGGAATCGCATGCCGGATGTGCTCAGAGGTGGTCGGCATTCAGGGTGAGAGAGGCCGGGATGGCGGCGAAGGCGCCCGACAGCCGGGCGACGAGCGCCTGCCTGCCGCCCTCGGCGTCACGACGCACCCAGTCACGCGCCGAGACGCTCCACGCGGTGGTGGTCAGCCCCGCCAGCACGTGCAGGCGCAGGTCGCCCGGGTCGATGCGGAGCTTGCCCGCCAGGCAGTCGACGACATCGCGCTCGACGCCGTTGCGATGGTGCTCCACATACGCAAGCAGCGCGGGCGCGGTCAGCACGAGCCGCCGGGTGGCGACATAACGCTCGTCCCAATCCGGGTCGAGGCCCTGCGCCGTGGCCACGAGCACGTCGTGCAGCCCCGCCAGCACCGGCCCCGCCAGGTCGCTGTCGCGCAGAGCCGTCAGATAGGCCGCCCAGAGCTCCGTCTCGGCCTCGATGGCGACGGCCTCCTTGGCCGGGAAGGCGCGGAAGAACGTGCTCTTCGACACCTCGACCTCGTCGACCAGCTCGTCCAGAGTGGTCGCGTCGAAGCCCCGCTCGGTGAACATCCGCAGTGCCGTACCGGCCAGCGCCCGACGGGTACGCAGTCTCTTGCGCTCGCGCAACGGCAGCGAGCGGTCGTCGGGCGGCGTGACCATGGCCACATGGTAGCCGAACGGCACTCACACCTTAACGAGACCGAGTGTCATTCTCCGGCACCGGCCTGAGTACGGCCCGCACGGTCTCGATCAGCACCCCGGCCGCCTCGCCCTGCGCCAGCCGGCCCGCCTCGACCTCGAGGGCGGCGCTGTGCAGGGTGGCGTAGAAGTGGGCGACCAGCCAGCTCAACGGCAGGTCGGTGCGGAAGGCGCCCTCCTCCCGGCCTCGGACGATCAGGCGTTCGACCCTGGTCAGCGCCTGGTCGTGGCGCTGCCTGATGCGCTCGGTCGGGAGCGAACGGTCGCTCGCCGTCAGCAGTCTGCGGTGGCCGTCGAGGATCGTCCACGACGAGGAGATGAGCCGGGTGAGCGCCTCCGGCGCGGGCGAGGTGTCGTAGGCCGGGTCGTCGAGCGCGGCGTCGGCGAGGGCGACCGCGTGCTCGAGCACGGCTTCGAGCAGGGCCTCCCGGCTGGGGAAGTGGCCGTAGAGGGTGACACGGCCCACGCCCGCCGCCTTGGCGATCTCGGCGACGCTCGCGTCGGCATTCCTGGTGAGCAGGTCGAGACCGGCGGCGAGGATGGCCGCGATGTTGCGCTCGGCGTCCGCACGCCGTACGGGCCGCTGCCGGGCAGACGTCATGGACCCTGAGGGTAGTCGAGGGGGAGGCCCGGGCGGGTCCGGGTTCAGTGGACGAAGGGGCCTTCGAGCGTGGGGAGGCGGCCTGCCGGGACGAGGGTGAGGGCGGCGGCGGCCGAGACGAGGGCGATGCCCGACCAGGTGGCGAATGCGGCCGGGTAGCCGCCGGGTGCGATACCGGCGAGGCTGGATGCGGCGATCGTCGAGACGACGGCGACCCCGACGGCCGCGCCGAGCTCGTGGAAGGTGTTGACCACGCCTGACGCCATTCCCGACTCGTGCGGCGTGACGAGGGCGAGCGCGGTGGTGGTCGCCGCGACGAAGACCACGCCCAGTCCGGCCGATGCCACGGTCATACCGATCACCAGTGCGGCTGTGCCGAGCCCGGCGAGCACGACGTACGCGGCGCCGGTCGCGGTCAGGGCTAGACCGCACGCGGCGGGCACCCGCGCGCCGAACCTGCCGACCGCCCTGCCGCCCAGGTGCGCGCCCACCGCGGTGCCGACGGCCACCGGGAGGAACAGCGCTCCGGTGACGAGCGCGCTGAGGCCCTGCTGCCGTTGCAGGAGGAAGGAGCCGAGGAAGAACATCCCGACCAGCAGCCCGGTCGCCACCAGCATGAGGAAGGCTCCCGCCAGGACGGGACGCCGCAGCAGCAGCGAGACACGCATGAGCGGTGTGCGCACCACCCGCTCCACGACCACGAACCCCGCGTAGAGCACGGCCGCCGCGCCGAGCGCGCCCAGGGTGAGGGGATCGGCCCAGCCGTGGTCGCCCGCTCCGACCAGGGCGTAGATCAGGGCGCCGGTGGCCGCGGTGACGAGGAGGGCGCCCGGGAGGTCGATCCGGTGCGGCGCGTGCTCGTGGGCGGGGGACCCCGTGCGGATGACGAGGGGGAGGGCCGCGAGCAGGGCCAGTCCGACGGGTACGTTGACGAAGAAGATCCATCGCCAGCCCGGACCCGCGGTCAGCGCACCGCCGAGCAGCACCCCGACCGCCGCGCCCGAGCCGCCGACCGCCGCCCACACCCCGAGCGCCCTGGTCCGCTCGTCGCCGTGGAAGGACGTGGTGACGGTCGCGAGTGCGGCGGGCGACATCATCGCCGCCCCGATCCCTTGCCCGACCCGCCCGGCGATCAGCAGACCGGCACTCGCGGCGACCCCCGAGGCCAGCGAGGCGACGGTGAACACCACCAGCCCCGCCAGCAGCAGCCGCCGCGGGCCGTACCGGTCGGCCAGCCGCCCGCCGAGCAGCATCAGCCCACCGAAGAACAGTGTGTACGCGGTGACCACCCAGGTGAGCGCACCGCGGCCGAGCCCCAGATCGGCCCCGATGTCGGGCAGGGCGACATTCACCACCGTGATGTCGAGCACCAGCATGAACTGCGCCGCACAGATCAGCGCGAGCGCCCGCCAGCGATGCGGGCCTGACGGGGAGAGGTGTGCCATGAGATGATCCTCGCTAAGTCGTACACTGATGTACGAGATAGATACCATAGCCCGGCAGGGTATGACCAGCGAGCCGGACCTCGGCCTCCTTAGCCGGAAGGTGAGCGAGACGGGCCTTGGCCTCCTCAGCCGGAAGGTGAGCGAGACGGGCCTTGGCCTCCTCAGCCGGAAGATGAAGGCGGTGTGAAGTTGAACGTGGTTGAACGTGAAGGTCAGTCGGAAGGTGAATGCGGCGTGAAGCCGAATGTGAACGGCGAACTGGTCGCATGGCCCGAGCCGACCAGAAAACGCGACTCCATCCGCTGCAGCAGATCGTCCTCGACGAGGAGACTGCTCCATCTACGCTCGGCGGCCGTCCATTTCATGAGATGAGAAAAGCCCCACAGAACCCACACACTGTCGATGCCGTCAATACCCGGAGGAGCGCCGGGCAAAGGACCGGAACGCAATGGCTCGGCGCTTTCCACGAGAAGGAAGATGTTGCGCGAGTGCCCTTCACCGGATTTCCGGGCCAGCTGTGCCGTCGCCGCGTCGAACGTGGTACGCGCCTCCTTGTGGAGCACGTCGTCGGCCGTTCTGGCGGGCGTACCGGAAACCGGGTCGCCGCCCTGTCTTCGCCAGGGGCCAGGAAGGGATTTCACCTCGAAGTCGGCATAGTGGCCGTCGAGGCGGAAGACCAGGTCGGGGCCGCCGTTGGTGTCGATGTTCACGGGAGCGCGGCCCAGCACGGCGGTGGTCAGAATGGCCGCCAGGTGTTCACCGGCCACCACCTTGACATGAGCGAGCTGCTCAGGCGCGAATGCCCCGACGATTTCGTCGACGGCCCACCCCAGGCGCTGCGCGGTCAGCTTCTCCGGCATCCCCACAGTCAAACACGGGAGTCGCCGGGGCGAATGGTAAAATTGAGGTGCGGCATCGGTCGTCCGGGTGTGCACACACCGCCCGGCTTCCCCGATACGACCCTGGTCGGTCCCGCCTCGCCTGAAACCCGATTCGCCCGGCACCGCCGTTCTCTTCGGCATGCCAGAAAATGGAGTGTTCGCATGAAGCTCGGACTCACCTGTCCCCGTTTCGACTGGAGCGGCGGCGAGAGCGTCATCGCCGACAGGTTCGGCGCGTTCGCCACAGGGGCCGAGGAGGCCGGGCTGGCCAGCCTGTGGGTGATGGACCACTTCTGGCAGATTCCCGGATTCGGCGAGGCCGGGGACCCGATGCTGGAGGGGTACGCCGCCCTGTCCTACGCCGCCGCGCTGACCAGCCGGGTCACCCTCGGCACCCTCGTCACCGGGGTCAACCACCGCGACCCCGGACTCCTGGTCAAGCAGGTCAGCACGCTCGACGTCCTGTCCGGCGGACGAGCCGTCCTCGGCATCGGCGCCGGTTGGCACGAGGCCGAAGCCCGGGGCCTCGGCCTGCCGTTCCCGCCCCTCGCCGAACGCTTCGAACGCCTGGAGGAAACGCTGCGCATCGCCAAGCGCATGTGGGACCCGTACGACGACGGCGCGTACCGCGGTCGGCATTACACCCTGGATCGGGTGCTCAACTCGCCCCAGCCGTTGAGCCGGCCCCACCCGCCGATTCTCATCGGCGGCAGCGGCGAACACAAAACCCTCCGCCTGGTCGCCCAGTACGCCGACGCGAGCAACCTCCTGTTCAGCGCCGACGTCCCCCGCAAACTCGCCGTACTGCGAGCCCACTGCGAACGCCTGGGCCGGCCGTTCAGCGCAATCGAGAAAACCCTCCACATGCGCGTCCCCGCCACGGCCGGCACCGACGAAACCGTCGAACGCTGCGCCGAGTTCGCCGCACAAGGCATCGACCACATCATCGTCGCCCTCCCCGACGCCTCGAACGAGACCTCCTTGGCCCGCCTGGCTTCAGCGGCATCACAGCTCGCGGCAGTCGTACCGGCCGGACGCTGAGCCGATCGGCCGCCACCAGTAGCCGCCACTCACAATCGCCATTCAGGAAACGGTCTAATCAACGGAGAAGGATCATGCGAGGATGGGTTCGTGCGCGGCATCCATGGATGGGGGCCTAAGCCTGTGCCCGAAAATGCCGAGATTTGTACGGGGTGACGCAATTCGCGATGAGGCGAGATTCCGCAGTAGGCCGAATGGGCAGGCGGGGGAGCATGCCGTCACTTCGTGCGCTTTGGCCGTGGGAGTTCCACCTGTTGTCGAGCATGCTGGAGATCCGCCATGACGACGCCTTCACCGGCTCCTCAGCCGCCTCCCGAGCCACCTTCGGCGCATCCTCCGAGCGATCCGCCGAATCGCGCCGCGATTACCCCGGGGACTCCTCCCTCTCCGACTTCCCCTCCGGGCGGGATATCACCCGACTGGGGATACGTGGGGATCGATCCTCATCTGATGGGCGACTTCGAACGTGACCTCGGCCGGGCGAAAGACACCATCGACAAGAACGAACCGCTGATCCGCCGTACCCTGCAGAACCTCGACCTCGACACCTCACGATTGACCGCGATACGCGAACTGGGCAACTGGATCGGCGTCACCCGTCCAGATCTGCGCCGCCGCAACGACACCATCCAGGCCGTGGGCAAGGAATGGGGTCCGGCGACACCCGGCAGCATGAAACCCTTCGACGAATCCCTCTACCGCGCCGCCGCAGGCGACACCGACGTCTACGCCGCCGCAGCCACCCTCAGCGCACTCACCCCTTCCGGCGAGCTGGACGAGAAGACCGTCGCCCAACTGGAGAAGCGCGCCGGCGACGCAGACTTCGCCACATCGCTGATGAACACCCTCGGCACCACCCGCTTTCGCCACCTCATGGCAGCCCTCGTCTACCAGGACGACTCCAAGAAACAACGCGCCCAGACAGCCCTGGGCAAGGCCCTCGGCGCGGCCAGCCCAAAACTGAGCCCCGCATGGCGGAAAGAACTCCTCGACAACCTCAGAGCACCCGTCGACCAACACGCCCTGGCCGCCCTGCTCCCCCACGGCACATTCACCCGCGATTTCCTGGTCACAACGGCCAAGACACTGGAGACACTGGATCGGAAGACCGCGCGAGACGCTTTCTCGGCCAACAGCCTGCACGATCCGATGATCGGCGTGATGAAGGCACTGGCCAACCACCCGAAAGCGGCACAGGACTTCTTCATCGGCGACCCCAGCGTGCTGAAGCGATACCTGACCGAGCGCCACATGGACGACGGGGCATCCTTCGGCAAGGCCGTGGAAGCCGCCACCATGACCTATCGCGACGGGGACGGCACCATCCAGAACCCGTCGCCCGGCCTCACGTCGGCCAAGATCGCCTCAGATTTCATCCATTGGGAAGCCCAACGAGTCCTGGCCGGCCTCGAAGGCACTTCTTTCGCGACCACGGGTACGACGGCCCGCCTCCTGGCTGCGTACATCAACGATGTCAACCGCTCGGCCAGGATCCCTGATGCTCGTGACTCGCGAGTCTATGAACCTGATCGCGCGTATCAACCAGAAGAGGATCAGGTCTGGGGTGCGCAGTTCGACAAGGAGGAATTGCGAAAGGTCATGGAAGACGCGTTCAAGCATGACGCCAAGGCCTTGACCACGATCTTGGCCGCCGAGACCGCATGGTCCAGAAAGCTGCTGGACTACGGAGCGGAGCAGGCCGCGGCAGGTAAGGGCGTCAAAGCTCTGAGTATCAACGCACAGGAAGCCGGTGCGGGATTCGGTCTGATCACCGACGCCAGTGGGCTCGCCACGATCCAACGAGGGAAGGAGCTGGATGAGGCGCAGGAACGGAACATGAAGATTCTTTTGGCGGTGGTCAACACTGGGCTGGCGATTCCGCAGACAGCCCCCTGGGCGATGACCGCCGGGATCGTGGGTGCTTGGAGCGGCATGATCGAGGACTCCGCCAAATCCGAAAAGAATGCGGGCAAGGCGACGTTTGACGCCAACGCCGCGAAGGAGAAGGCGCGATTCCTGCTCGATCAAATAGCTGTCGATGCCATGCTCAAACACGAGTTGTTCGGCAAGGCAACTCCTGTAGCGGCCACGCACCCATGGGGTTCTTTGAAAGGACTGGACAAAGGCGAGGATCCTCGGATGTCACCCAGAAACTTCCTGAAGGATGATGGCAGATCGCTGATGACGATGCATGAGATGGCTCCGTACCAGAGTGATGTCCACCCTCGGCTCCAGGCCTATCAACGGTGGCTCTACGACGGTGTGCCTGGAAATTCCTGGGAGAAGGTCGCGGCCAACCTGAACATAGGGTTCGAAAGTGCGTTCGCGGAGTACAAGCCGTCATGAGGCCAGTTCTTGCGTGGGGAGGTGCGCTACTGAGTGCACTGGTGCTGGTAACCGCATGCCAGCAAGAGGAGCCTCCAGTGAACAAGGCGTCGCTACCTTCAGTTGCGACTTCCCCCTATATCTGTGATCTTGTGCCGCTGGACGCCGTGCGACTGATGACCGGAGTACACGATCCCATCGTCAGGGGACGCTTCAGTCTTTCAGGAGAGGAAGACTGGGGTTATGGAGGGTGTTTCGTCTACCAGCCGACCGGCAACAAGGCGAAGGTTCTGAACGTTACCCTTTCCCCGGGTGGATCGCAAAAGGAGGTGGATTTCCAGATCAGTCAGGGGGCCCGGCGTCTTCCGGAAGTCGTTCCAGGCTCGGTCGGCTACTACGGCGAGGATGACAACACTGACAGTCGGGCCTCAGCGATACTCGTGCTCGGGGAAAACCTTCTGATCGTCGAGTTGATACAAGGCGTCAAAGGGCGGGACAACGCTGCTGACGTGGTGGCGTTGATGAAGTTGATCGCGCCGAAGCTGATTCTTGGGACGAGCCCGTCCCCGGCGAAGACGGGAGGCTGAGCCCGATGGCGGCGATGGTTCGCAACCCTCTGTACGAGGCGCTTCAGGAGGCCATCCGCGTGGTCGGCCCGATGGTCGAGAAGATCGACGCCGATATCGAGCAGCCCTGCCTGATGTTTCGCACCGGCAAGGTCTGGACCGGGCCGACCGCCAAGCAGTTCGACGCACAGCTCACCCAGTACGGCACGCGGGCTCGTACCTCCGGGCAGGCGGTCATGGACGAGCTTCGTCAGGCGTTGAGTCGCACGCCGGTTGAGGTCGCGGAGGACGAGGCTGCCTTGATTCGACGGAAGTACGGCTTTGCCTGACGGGGCGTACGCGGACGTGCTTCGGGTGACGATTCTGCTGGTGGTTGCCGAGGTGTGAGCGGCTGGGTTTTCTTCTGTCTGGAGTCGTCGACAATCAACCAGCCCTCGCGAGCAGGTCCCCAGTGCCGCGTCCCCTGGGGGACCTAGGACAGGCAGCCCACGTGGGCTAGTGCCTGCTTCAGGAGGACGCCCTGGCCGCCGGTCATTTCCTGTTGGACCATGGGGGAGGAGGCTTCCTCCGGGGTGAACCAGACCAGGTCGAGTGCGTCCTGGCGGGGGCGGCAGTCGCCGGCTACGGGGACTACGTAGGCGAGGGAGACGGCGTGTTGGCGGGGGTCGTGGTACGGGGTGACGCCTTGGGTGGGGAAGTACTCGGCGATGGTGAAGGGGGTTGGCGAGGTGGGGACCCGGGGGAGGGCTACGGGGCCGAGGTCCTTTTCCAGGTGGCGGATGAGGGCGTCGCGGACGCGTTCGTGGTGCAGGACGCGGCCGGAGACCAGGGCACGGCTGACCGTGCCGTCCGCGCTGATGCGCAGCAGTAGTCCGACATGTGTGACCACCCCGGCGTCGTCCACTCGTACGGGTACGGCGTCGACGTAGAGGATCGGCATCCGAGCGCGCGCCGCCTCCAGCTCTTCTGGAGCGAGCCAGCCCGGCGTGGTTTCGGTCATTTCGGTCATTGGCCGATCCTACTCGGGGGATACCGGCTGGGTGGGGAGTGTCGCCGTCCTCGTGTCGTGGCGTCGCGTCGCGTCGCGGGGCCTCGCGGGGCGGGGCGGCTGATGGTGGGGCGGGGCGGGGCGGGCGGCCAAGGGTAAGTCGAGGCAGGACGTGCAGGCTACGCAAGGCAGGACGTGCACGCTGTGCACGCTGTGCAGGACGTGCAGGATGTGTGTGGTGTCCCTGAAGGGCAGCTCATTGTGCTGGAGCCCCAAGAGCGCTCAACCAGTGCGGGGGTGGGCGTCGGTCAAGGCGTTGCGTTCGTACAGGCCGTGTGAGGGGACGCTGAGTGAAGGTGTCGCCAGAGGGGCGCCCCTGCTGGGACCTCAAGGTCAGTACCCCAGGCCCGCCCCAGGCGTCGCGAGCGTAGCGCCGGAAAGGCCCGAGAAGTGGATGTCGACTACTCGCCAAGCCACATCACCAGACCACTCCACCCGCCCCCCAGCCGATCCACCCCCAACCAACCACCCCAACCACCCACCCCACTCCCAACCAACCACCCCACCCCCAACAACCCTCCACACCTACCCCCCACACAAAAACGCCCCAAAAAAAGACACCCCAAAAGACGACCACAAAACGTCCCCCAAAAAGCGCCCAAAAAAGCGCGCCCCCCAACGGCGACGCGCTCTTCTTGGATTATCAGCCCAATATCAGGCCCGGACCCCCCGATACCCCACCGGACCTTCGCCAGCGAATTGCGCCGTCCCCTGGAACGACGCGCCGTCGTCGAAGAAGGTGACGGTGCCGTTGCCGCGAGGGCCGGACCAGGACACGGTTGTCCCGGTGGGAATCTGGCCGCTACCAGGCACGACTTCGGCCCGGTTGCTGATGGAGATGTTCAGGTCGGAGTCCGCATGCCATTCGGCGTTGCGGCCGCCCCACTGGATCTCGGTCTTGTACTTGGCCATGCTTCTCCCTCTGCCACACTTTCTGGGAATCCGGAAAGTCGATCTCAAGGCTATTGACCGGCGACGCACAGTCAACCCCGGGAGAATGATTGGCCGCATGCGGACACGGCCATTGCCAGCGGCTTATGAATATGGGCCGCTCGGTTGCAGCAGAACGCGTTGTGCGCTTTCGTCGTCGGTGTGCACGACATAGCGTTTCGGGGCGACGGCGTCGGCGTGTGCGGGCAGCAGGTCGAGGCAGGCCCTGGTGATGCGTTCCAGGTCGGGCGCGTCGTTCGTGGGCGTGGTGAGGTGACAGGTCAGGGAGGAGTCGGGCGCGACGGCGATGCGGGCGACGTGGCCGGGAGCGGCCTGCTCCACCAGGTGGCGTACGGCGTCGAGCCTGACCCAGGAGCCGGAGGCGCGTACCCACTCGGGGCCGTAGGCGGGAGGGGCGATCGAGGTGATCTTCTCCAGTTCGCTCAGGTGTACGGCGTCGTCGCCAGCCCGGACGAGCAGGTGCACCAGGCCGGCGCCGAAGCGTTCGGCGTCCTCGCGAGGCAGGGCCTCGGGGTTGGTCCAGAGGACCAGGTCGAGTTCGTCGTCGAGGCGCTGCACCCACAGCGAGAGGTTGGCCGGGAGCGAGGCGGCGGGCAGCCAGGTCAGTTCGACGTCGGAGCCGGGAGCGGGTTCGCCTCCGGCCGAGCCTTGCAGGCTCATGTCGTTGAACACGCAGTCTCTGGCGAAGCGGGTGCCGCGTTCGGCGTCGACGGCGTGGATGGTCTCCCAGAGCTGTTCGGAGTCGAACCTGCTGTGCTGGTACCCGCTGAGCGAGGCGACCCTGAACCTGGCCACGACCTCGTCGAACGTGTTCGCCGTCAGGTCGGCCACGATCAGCGCGTCCTGGGCGAGCGGCCCGATGTGCGCGCGCAGCCTGGGATGCGTCCTGTTGCTCGACAGCGAGGTCAGCAGGCAGGTCGGCTGTCCGGTGCGGTGCCCGAGCAGCAGGCCGAACGCCGCCATGACGAGTACGGAGGCGCTGGCCCCGGTGCGCCGACTAGCACGTTCCAGAGGTTCGGCGACGGCGGCCGAGCGGATACGGAGCCGGGGCAGCATGGCGTGCTCGGTGTCGAACGTGAGCGGGAACATCGACTGTGGCCCGCGCCCGAGCCCGGAGCGCCAGTGCCGCAAGGTGGCCTCGGCCCTGCGCTGGGCCTGCGGTGTGTGCTCGGTCTCGGCCAGATCGACGGGCTGCACCGGCTCGGGACCGGTCGGCGACCCGCCGAGCAGCAGGCGGTCCCACTCGCGCATGGCCTGGGCCAGGCTGATGGCGTCGACGACGGTATGCGTGGTGACGAAGACGAAGAATCGGGGTACGCCGTCTTCGAGTACGACGGCGGCCCTGACGGGCAGCTCGCTCGCGAGGTCGAAGCGTTCGGCCTGCAGTCGTGCGCCCGCCTCCTCGGCCGATGCCCTGGGCTCGCCCTGCGGGTTGATCACCTCCACCGCGATCGCGCCTTCGCCGTGCACGTGCTGGCGGTCGCCGTCGATGGTGGTGCGCAGGCCCTCGTGCCTGGCCAGGAGCGTCGCGGTGGCACTCTCGACGCCTGCCATGGTCGCCCGCCTGGGCAGCCGCTTGATCACCAGGAAGTTCATGTGCGCGGGGGGATCCCTGCGCACACAGCGGGCCATGTTGGCCTGGCCCATGGTCAGCGGGCCTTGACGTTCGGTGTGTCCCTGGAAGCGCACAGTGAGCTCGGTGATGATGTCCTCGCCAGGTCTCACCCCACGGCGGGGCGGCCGCCGGGGGTATCGGAGAAAACGGGAAAGAACCTTTACAGCTATGTCGCAGGGAACCACAAGCCCCGTGCGAGAGGCAAGGTCCCCCGCACACGTCCCCGCGCGAGGCAAGGTCCCCCCGCACGCCTCTCGCACGAGGCCGCGCGTCCCCGCGGCCCCGCGCGAGGACAGGTCCCCCCGCACGCGTCCTCACACCCACCCACACCCGCTCACCCCGGCTCACACGGCGGAGAGCGGTCTAGTCGCCCAGCAGTCCCAGGTCGGTGATCACTTCGGCGGCGGCCTGGCCGCATACCCGGGTCGCGCCGTAGGTGGCGATGTGCACCGCGCCGGGCGTCGCGTCGGTGGGTGTGCCCATCTCGACGACCACCGCGTCCGGCCTCCTGGCCAGCATCGTCTCCAGCGCCGCCGCCACCCACGCGTGCCGGTGCGCGGTGCGCACGGTGATGACGAGCAGCCGGTCGTCGGCCGTCTTGACCGCTGCGAGCAGCGTCTCGGTGTCGGGCTCGGTCAACCTGTCCACGGTGGTCGCGGGTGCGAACGCGGCCAGCTGGGTGGCGACCCCCCAGGGCGTGATGGGGTCGATAGCCAGGTTCGTCGGCGCGAGGAGTTCGACGACGTGCGGCGGACCGGCCGTGCCGGGGGTGGGCTGCTCGTTGACGGTCAGGCGCAACGCGCGGCGGGCGACCGCGAGCTCGGCGGCCCCGGCCGAGGCGAGCCCCTCGCCGTCGTGCCCCTGGTGCTCGCGTGCCCACTCGGCCGTACGGCGGTTGCGTTCGGCGGCATCGGCGAGGCGTTCTTCGGACAGCAGCCCGTCGGCGACCGCGGCCAGGATGGTGTTGCGGATCAGTCCGACGGCTCCGGCGGACGCGTTCTCGCCGCCGATGCAGATGGCGTCGGCCCCGGCGGCCAGCGCCTTGACCGCGGCGCCGCCGAGCCCGTAGCGCCCGGAGATGGGGGCCATCTCGATGCCGTCGGTGACGATCAGCCCGTCGAAGCCGAGCTCCTGCCTGAGCAGCTCCTGCAGCAGCCGCCCGCTCACCGTGGCGGGCGACTCCCTGTCGTAGGCGTGTACCAGCAGATGCCCCGTCATGACCGCCTTCGCCCCGGCCTCGACGGCGGCCCTGAACGGCGGCAGCGCGAGGCGGCCGAGTTCGTCCAGGCTGTAGGTGACGCTCGGCAGGTCGTCGTGCGAGTCGGTCGAGGTGGCGCCGTGCCCGGGGAAGTGCTTGGCGCAGGCCGCGACCCCGGCCGACTGCACGCCGCGTACCCAGGCGGCGGCATGCCTGGCCACCAGGTCCGGATCGGCGCCGAACGCACGGGTGCCGACGACCGGATTGTCCAGGTCGCCCTCGATGTCGACCACGGGGGCGTAGGTGAGGTTCACCCCGACCTCGGCCAGCTCGAGCCCGATGCCCCTGGCGACGTGCCCGGTGAGCTTGGGGTCGTCGGCGGCGCCGAGCGCCAGGTTTCCGGGGCGGGAGCTGCCGGTCCTCGCCTCGATGCGGGTGACGTCGCCGCCCTCCTCGTCGGTGGCGATGACGACGTCGGGGTTCTCCGCCCTGATGGCAGCAGTAAGGGCCTTCACCTGGTCTTTTGACACGATGTTGCGCGAGTAAAGGGCGATGCCCCCTAAACCACCTGAAAGGCGGCGTCGAACCCATTCGGGCAGGGTGGTGCCGACGAATCCCGGCTGAAGCACGGCGTCGGCAAGCGCGGCCAGGTCGGAGCTCTCGACTCTCCCGGCACCCCGGCTTGCCATTGTTTCCTCCATTGTGGCGGTGGCATGGTCGGTCGGCCGAAGGCGCTTGTCCGCCTTCGACCTCAGTGTGTACCATCAGGCCGATTAACTGATAGGAAACTTTCCTAAGAGATGGTTTGTCAAGTCTCCAGTCAGAAATCCCTGTGACACCCCGCTGACAGATCCACCCATGAGGGAGACGGTCAGGATGTCCCTTGCCGCCGAACACCCGCCCGCGGCGCGCGACCAGATCCCCCGTGACCTGGTCACCTCCGTCCTGTCCCACGGCCAGGAACGCATGTGGTTCCTGGACAAACTGGCCGGAGGCGACTCCAGCTACAACATGGTCGTCTCGGTACGGCTACGCGGCCCACTGGACGAAAGCGCGCTGGCCAGGGCGCTGAGCGACTTCAGTGCCGCACACGAGTCGATGCGAACGGTCTTTCCCGAGGTCGACGGCGCCCCCGTGGCCGTCGTCAGGCCGCCGGAGCCGGTCGTGATCGAGATGGTCGACCTCGGTGGCGCGGGGGAGCAGGCGCTGGCCGCCCTCGTGGCCGAACGCACCAACGCCTCACTCGACCTGGCCGAGGGCCCACTGGTCAGGGTGAGCCTGATCCGCGTCGCGGCCGACGAGCACGTCCTGGTCATCGTGATGCACCACATCATCGGTGACGCCTGGTCCGTGGAACGGGTCATGTTCCCCGAACTGGACCGCCTCTACAGCGCGTACTCGACCGGACAGCCGATCGACACGCCGCCGGGCCCGCCGTACCGCCACTACGCGGCCGCTCAGCGTGACCGGGATCACAGTGAGCAGCTCGCCTTCTGGCGGGCCGAACTGACCGGCGTGCCGATCCTGGAGCTGCCGATCGACCGCCCCCGCCCGGCCGTACGCGGTGGTGAGGGCGGCATGGTGATCCACCGGATGCCGATCGCCCTGTGGGAGGACGTCTCGCGGGTGGCGAGGGCCGAGCGGTGCACGCCGTTCATGGTGTTGATGGCCGCCTACCAGGTGCTGTTGCGGCGTCACAGCGGCCAGGACGACTTCTGCGTCGGAACGCCGATCGCCGGGCGCGACGAGGAGGAGCTCGAAGGGGTGTTCGGCCTCTTCATCAACACACTCGCCGTCCGGGCTGACCTCTCGGGCGACCCGGTTGTCAGGGATCTGTTCAAGAAGGTACGCAAGAGCCTGTTACGCGGCTTCGGCAAGGCCGCGGTGCCGTTCGAGCGGGTGGTCGGCGAGCTCGGCGTCGAGCGTGATCCCGCGATCCCGCCGGTCTTCCAGACCATGGTCATGCTCGGCAATCCCGACGGCGAGCCGCTGAAGCTGGGCGAGCTGCGCGGCGAGGCGGTGGAGTCGGGGCTGGCCTCGAACAAGTTCGACCTGGCGCTCGATGTCGTCGTCTATCCGGACGCGCTGCAGTTCATGTTCTCCTACAGCGCCGAGGTTTTCGAACGTGCCACGATCGAACGCATCAGCGGGCACCTGGAGCGCCTGCTCGGCCAGATGGCGGCCAGGCCGGAGGCCAGGCTGAGTGAGCTGGAGATGCTCCCCGAGCAGGAGCGCGGGGTGCTGCTCGACGGCGCCAGGCCGATCGCGGCCGAGCCGCAGCCGAGGCTGGAGGCGCTGTTCGCCGAGCAGGCCGCCCGCACACCCGACGCCGCCGCCGTCGTCACCCTCGCGGGCACCACCACCTACCGCGAGCTCGACGCCCGCGCCGAAGCGGTCGCGAACGGCCTCGCGGCTCGCGGGGTACGGCCGGGCCAGGCCGTCGCACTGATCGCCAAGGCCGGTCCCGACGCGATCGCCGCCCTGCTCGGCGTGCTCAAGGCGGGCGCCACCTACGTGCCGCTCGACCCGACGCAGCCGGTCGAACGGCTGGCCGCGCTGCTGGCCGACTGCGGCGCGCCGCTCGCCGTCGTGACCGTGGCCGACGACCTCGGCCTGAGCACACCGGTCGTCACGGTGACCGAGCTGTGCGCCGAGCCCGCGACCGAGCGCCCGCCGCGCGAAGGCGACGTCCCCGCGTACGTGATCTACACATCGGGCTCCACCGGCACGCCCAAGGGGGTGGTGGTCGGGCACGACACGGTGGTCAGGCTGGCGAACGCCTTCGCCGACCTGCACGGGTTCGCGCCGGGACAGCGGGTGCTGATGGTGCCGCCGCTGAGCTTCGACGCCTCGGCGGGCGACCTGTACCCGGCGTTCATCAGGGGCGCGGCCATCGTGCTGCACCCCGACCCGGTCGCGCTCGGCGGCCCCGAGCTGCTCGCCCTGTGCGCCGAGCACACGATCACGATGGTCGACGTGCCCTCCGCGCTCTGGCAGCAGTGGGTCGACGACCTCTCCGACCGGGGACGCGTCGACCCCGGCCCCCTGTCCACCGTCATGGTCGGCGGTGAGAGCGTTCCAGTCGAGCGGGTACGCACGTGGGCCGGGCTGACCGGTGGCAGGCTCGCCTTCTTCAACCACTACGGCCCCACCGAGGCCACCGTGTGCGCCACCGTCTACCGAACGGTCGACGCATCCGAGCTGGCCGGACGTACCCACCTGCCGATCGGCACGCCGCTGCCGCACGTCCGGGCCTACGTGCTCGACGCCGCCGGGGCCCTGGCGCCGATCGGCGTGCCGGGGCAGCTCTTCCTCGGCGGGCCGTGCCTGGCGCTCGGCTATCTCGGGCTGCCCGAGCAGACGGCGGAGAAGTTCGTCACCGACCCGTTCTCCGGCGAGCCCGGCGCGACCATGTACGCGACCGGCGACCTGGCCAGGCGCAGGGCCGACGGCCAGATCGACTTCCTCGGCCGCGTCGACAGGCAACTCAAGATCAACGCGGTCCGGATCGAGCCCGCCGAGGTCGAGGCGGCCTGCCTGACCCACCCGGGCGTGCGCGAGGCCGTCGTCACCGCCGTCGCGGGCAGGCTCGTCGCCTACCTGGTCGGCGAGCCGGTCGCCAGGGCCGAACTACGCGCCTACCTGGCCGACCGGCTTCCGGCCGCGATGGTGCCGCAGTCCGTCGTCATGCTGGACGCGCTGCCGCTGACCGCCCACAGCAAGATCGACTACCGTGCGCTTCCCGAGCCCGAGGCCGAGAGCGTGCCCTACGAGAGCCCGCGCACGCCGACCGAGCGCGCGGTGGCCGCCGTGTGGGAGGAGGCGCTCGGGGTCAGGGCGGGACGCAGGGACAACTTCTTCGACCTCGGCGGGCACTCGCTGCTCACCCCGAAGGCCGTCAACCGCCTGGCCGCGAGCACCGGTGTCACGGTCGAACTCGGCGTCTTCTTCGCCGCCACCGACCTGGCCGACCTCGCCGCCCGCATCGACGGCGTCGCCGTACAGGCGCCCGCGCCCGACCTGTACGGCGACGCCACGCTGCCCGCCGATCTGGTGGTGTCGGGCGGGCCGGTGCCCGTGGGGCCGCCGCGCCGGGTGCTGCTGACGGGGGCGACCGGGTTCCTCGGCGCCTACCTGCTGGCCGACCTGCTGAGCGACGGCGAGGCCACCGTGCACTGCCTCGTGCGCGGCGAGGCGCCCGTCAAGCGCGTGCGCCTCAACCTGGAACGATACGGGCTCTGGCGCGACGAGTACGAGGCCAGGATCGTCGCAGAGCAGGGCGACCTTGCCCTGCCGGGGCTCGGCCTCACGCCCGCGCGGCTCGACACCCTGGCCGACGAACTCGACCTCATCGTGCACAGCGGCGGCCTCGTCGACTTCGTCAGGCCGTACGAGCGGCTGCGTCCGGCGAACGTCCTGGGCACGCTGGAGGTCATCAGGCTGGCCTGCCGTGGCGCGGTCACGACGCCTTTGCATGTCGTCTCGACGCTCGGCGTGCATCTGACGCCGGGGGCGCGTGTGGTGTTCGAGTCGCACCCGCTGCCCGACCCCGAGCGGCTGCACCCGGGCTACGACCAGAGCAAGTGGGTGGGCGACCGGCTGGCCCAGGTGGCCAGGGAGACCGGCCTGCCGGTCACCGTGCACAGGCCGGCCAGGATCGCGGGCGCGACCGACACCGGCGCGTGCCCGCCCGGCGACTTCCTCGGCAGGTTCTTCGCCACCTGTGTGCTCATGGGCAGTGTGCCCGACGGCGAGAACCTCGACATGTCGCCCGTCGACCACATCTCCGCCGCCATCGGCCGTCTGGCCAGGGCCGGAGTACAGGGCGAGTTCCACCACTACAACCAGCTCACACTCGGCTCGGCCGAACTCGCCGACGGACTGCGGGCGCACGGCTTCCCGGTGACCCTCGTGCCGGGCGCGACCTGGCGTGCCGAGGTACGCGAGCGCCTGGCGGCGGGCGAGCCCCTGCCCGTCGCCGCCTTCCCGCGCTTCTTCGCCGAGTACGGCGGCGCCCAGGGCCCGACCTTCGACTGCACGCTCACCGAACGCACGCTGGCCTCGGCAGGACTGGTGTGTCCGCCCGCATCCACCCTGCTCGAAGGCCATCTCGCCCATCTCATCGCCACCGGCGTCCTGGCAGGGACCGCCGATTCCAAGGAGAGACATGGCTGAAGTCCCGCAGTCACTCGCCCCCCGGCAGGACGACGGCGACTCGCTGGAGACCCGCCCAGAACCAGCGCCTCCGCGCGCGATGTTGCCGACCGCGTGGACCACCCAGGAGTGGCGATGAAATACCTGATCGCGGGCGCGGGGCCCGCGGGCACCCTGCTGGCCTGCTACCTGGCCAGACGAGGTCACGAGGTCGCGGTGTACGAGCGCCGCCAGGACCCGCGCGGCCACTTCGAGTCCGAAGGCAGGTCGATCAACCTCGGCCTGTCGGCCAGGGGAGTACGCGCCCTGACCGGCATCGGCCTGATGGACCGCATCTGGCCGCTCACCGTCCCCATGCGCGGCCGGGTCATCCACAGGGGAGCCGCAGAGCCGATCTTCCACGCCTACGGCAGCCGCGAGGACGAGATCCTGCACTCGGTCTTCCGCCGGGACCTCGTCGCCCTGCTCATCGACCACGCGGCGGCGCAGCCGGGCGTGAGCTTCCACTTCGGCCAGCGCGTCGTCGAACTGGACCGCCAGGCGCCCGCCGTCGAGGTGGTCGACGAGGAGAGCGGCGAGAGCAGGCGGGTCGGCGCCGACGTCGTCGTCGGGGCGGACGGCGCGTTCAGCGCCGTGCGCACCAACCTGCACAAGGGCCTGCGCGCCGACCACCACCAGGACTTCCTCGACTGGGGCTACAAGGAGCTGTCGATCCCGGCGGCCGACGACGGCTCGGCCAGGGTGCGCCTGGACGCGCTGCACGTGTGGCCGGGCGGCGACGGCCTCATCGTCGCCCATCCCAACAGGGACAACTCCCTCACCGCCACCCTCTTCCTGCCCTACGAAGGGCCGGGCAGCTTCGCCGAGGTCACCGACGTCGAGGCCTTCTTCGCCGAGCGCTTCCCCGATGCGCTCGGCGTCATGCCGTACCTCGCCAAGGAGTACGAGGACCATCCGATCGCCCATCTGGTGTCGATCCGTACCTCGCCGTGGCAGCACGAGGGCAAGGTCGTGCTGATCGGCGACGCCTGTCATGCCGTCTACCCCTTCTACGGCCAGGGCATGAACTCCTCCCTTGAGGACTGCCTGATCCTCGACCAGTGCCTCGACGAGCACGGCGACGATCCCGACCTGGCGTTCGCCGCGTTCCAGAGCCGCCGCAAGCCGCACACCGAGGTACTCGACGACCTGTCGCGGGCGAACTTCATCGAGCTGCGCGAAGGCGTGCGCTCCCCCCTGCACAAGGCGCGCAGGCAGGCCGACCTGCTCATGTCGAGGGTGCTGCCCGGCCGCTGGATCCCGCTGTACACGATGATCTCCCACACCACGATGCCGTACGGCGACGCGCTCGCGAAGGCCAGGCGGCAGGACAGGGCGTTGCGCTGGAGCGCAGCCGCGCTCGCGGGTCTCACCGCGGTCGCCGCACTGAGGAAGCTCGTCAGGAAGGGGCACTGACACCATGCTCACCGATCCCACCCACCCCTCCCGCCTGCTGATCGAGCAGAGCGACCTCGACGGCGAGCACGACGTCGTCGTCCGCTACCGCGAGCCGCTCACCCGCATCGTGTCCTGGGCCCGCGAGTACCTCTGCAACCCCCACCCCGACCTCGGCAGGAAGGGCCCGGTCTGTCCGTACGCGCAGACCGCGCTGGACAAGGGCACCTTCTACATGGCGGTCTTCGAGGGCGAGCCGACCCCCGCCGAGATGGTCAAGACGCTCGGCGGCTACCGCGACTGGTTCCAGCGCCTGGTGGCCCCGCCCGGCGTCTCGCCGCAGTACCGCACGATCCTGGTGCTCTTCCCCGACCTGCCCGACGACAAGGCCGCGGACGTCATCGACAAGGCGCAGGTCGAGCTCAAGTCCGACTATGTGACGGCCGGGCTCATGGTCGGCGAGTTCTACCCGGGACCGCCGCCCAAGAGCGGGCTGTGGAACCCGGACTTCCTGCCGCTGGGCAGCCCGGTGCCGCTGCTCGGCATCAGGCACATGGTCGCCAGCGACTTCCCCTTCCTCACCGACGCGCCCGACCACATGCGGGTCTACCTGGAGCGCTTCGGCGACCGGGCGCCCTCGTCGCTGCGCGGCGCGATCGAGGAGGCCAAGCGTTCGCCGCAGATGAGCCAGGTCTCCTTCGCCCAGCACGGCATGTGGATCACCGAGCTGACCGGGGCTGGATCGGTGCACCACATGCCGATCCTGATCGAGCTGGACGGCGAGGCGGACGAGCAGGCGCTGCGCCGGGCGTGTCAGGCGCTGGTGGAGCGGCATCCGCTGCTCGGCCAGGCGCTGCAGGACCGCGACGGCGTCCTGCACCTGGTCCCCGCGGCCACGGCGCCCGAACTCGTCGTGCTGCACGAGGACCGCGAGCTCCTCCAGGCGGAGATCACCCGGCCGTTCGACCTGGAGAGCGGCCCGCTCGTCAGGTTCGCGCTGGCCGGGCGGTCGCTGCTGGTCGTGGCCCACCACGCGGTCTTCGACGGCCTGTCCAAGGACGTGCTGGTCGCCGACCTCGCCACCCTGTACGAGGGCGGCACGCCCGCCGCTCTCGACCGCACCGACTTCGCGCACAACGCCGCCGCCCAGCGCGGACGCGTCGAGGCGCTGCTGGAGGAGGCGGGCGCGTTCTGGAAGTCGCGCTGGCGCGAGCCCGGCTCGACCGTGGTGCCGGGAGCCGTGCTGAGCTCGCGGCACGCCTCCGACGGCGCGGAGCTGACGTTCGCGTGCACCGTGCCTTCGCTGGAGGGCCTGACCAGGTTCGAGGTGCTGGTCGCGGCCGTGCACACGCTGCTGCGCGCCTACGGCAACGCCGACGTCGTCACCGCGCTCGACCTGTCGACCAGGCAGCAGGGCGAGGAGGGGCTCGTCGGACCGTACGTCAACGAGCTGCCGCTGTTCACCAGCCCTTCGGCCGAGACGCCGTTCGCCGCGTTCGCGGCCGAGGTGCGGGCCGAGCTCAGGCAGGTCTACCGCTTCCGTGAGGTGCCGATGGCCAGGGCGGTCTCGGGGCTGAAGCCGTACGCGGCGCTCACGCCGGTCTCGATCAGCTATCGGCGGCTGGCGGGCGAGTCGCGGCTGGGCGCGGTGGACTGGCTGACGTTCAACCACGCGGTCAGGGGGTCGCTGCAGCTGCAGTTCGTCGCGGGGGCGGAGAGCGTCACTGCCAGTGTGCGCCATGACCCCGCGGAAGGGATCGACGTGGGCAGATTCGCCGAAGATCTTCGTGCGCTGCTCGCGGCCGTGTCCACGGACCCGCTGGCGCCGCTCGGCCTGCTGACCGAGATCGCGCCGCCGGTCGTGCTCGACCTGCCCAACCTGCCCGCCGCCTCCGCCGCGCCGGTCGTCGCGCCCGAGGTCAGGACCGAGGCTCCCGCCGCTGACGGCGACCCGCTGTCCTTCCAGATCAGGGAGATCTGGGAGGAGGTGCTCGAGATGTCGCCGATCGAGCTCGACGACGACATCTTCGACCTGGGCGGCCACTCGCTGACGATCACCCAGATCATCGCGCGCATGCGCAAGCGCCTCGGCGTCGAGGTGCCGCTCGACGACTTCTTCGACAACCCCACGATCTCCGGCGTAGTAGAGGTGATCCGCTCATGAGCACAGTGGAAGAGGACGTGGCGCCCGCACCCGCCAAGGGAGCGGGCGACGTGCTCAGGTTCGCCGTCGTCTGGATCACCTCGCTGCTGTCGGGCGTCGGCTCCAGCCTCACCGGCTTCGTCCTGGGCGTGTGGGCCTACCAGACCACCGGGTCGCCCACGCAGTTCGCACTCGTCATGCTGTGCGGGCTGCTGCCCGGCATCCTCATCGGGCCTTTCGCCGGGGTCGTGGTCGACAGGTTCAACAGGCGCTGGGTGCTCGTCGTCACCGACTGCCTGGCCGCCCTGCCGACGATCGCCATCTTCTTCCTGATCAGGGAGGACTCGCTCGCGATCTGGCACCTGTACGTGGCCTCGGCGATCGGCGCGGCGTGCGGCACCTTCCACGCCACGACGTACCAGGCCATGACGCCGCTGCTCATCCCCAAGCGGCACCTGGGCCGGGCCAACGGGATCATGCAGATCTCGTGGGCCACCCAGATCGCCGCGCCCGTGCTGGCCGGGACGCTCATGGTCGCGGTGGGCATGGCCGGTGTGCTGCTCATCGACCTGGCGACCTTCGCCGTCGCGGTGCTGACGCTGCTGGTGGTCAGGCTGCCCGCCTCCGTGCTGCGCCCGGCGGGCGACGCGCAGGCGCCGACGCTGCGCGCCGACGTGGTCGCCGGGTGGCGGCATCTGCGGACCAAGCCGCAGCTGCTCAATCTGGTGTTCGTGCAGACCGGCTTCAACTTCGTCTTCGCCACCGCCGGTGTGCTCGTCCAGCCGCTGATCCTGTCGTTCGCGACGGCCGACGTGCTCGGCGTGCTCATGCTGGCCGGAGGCGCGGGCATGTTCTGCGGCAGCCTGGTCATGGGCCTGTGGGGCGGGCCGAAGGCCAGGATCAAGGGCATCGCGCTGTTCATGGCGATCGGCGCCGTGGCGTTGTTCCTGCACACGCTGCAGCCTTCGCCCTGGCTGGTCGGCGCGGCTGCCGCCGCGTTCCTGTTCACGCTGCCGGTGGTGGGCGGCTCCTCGCAGGCCGTGCTGCAGACGAAGGTCGAGCCCGGCGTGCTGGGCAGGGTGCTCGGCACCGCGCACTCGCTCGGCACGGCGGCCACACCGATCGCCTATCTGCTGGCCGCGCCGGTCGCCGAGTTCGTCACGGGGCCGCTGCTGCTGCCCGGAGGCGCTCTCGCCGACAGTGTCGGGCGTGTCGTGGGCGTCGGCGAGGGGCGGGGCATCGCGTTCGTGCTGCTGCTCGACGCCGTCCTGCTGGCCGCGCTCGCCGCGATCACCGCCTTCACCCGTGGCCTGCGCACGCTGGAGGCCACACTGCCCGACACGGTCGCCGACGACGAGGCCGTCGAAGAGAAGAACGAGAAGCCGGATCCCGTCGCCTCAGGGTGACACCCGACACGAGAAGGACATCGCATGCCGCTCAACCTGCCCCCCGACGAGGCCGTCGCTTTCACCGAGGGGCAGGCTCCGGCGCCCCTGCTCGACCTGGTCGGTGCGATGGCGACCCATGCCGTCGCCACCGGCCTGCGGCTCGGCGTCTTCGACGCGCTGGCCGAAGGACCCCGTACGCTCCCCGACCTGGCCGAGGCCGTCGGCGCCGGAGCCGAGGGTCTCGGCAACCTCCTGGGCCTGCTGCAGGCCACCGGCTATGTGGAGCGCACCGGCGACCGCTACGCCAACTCCGGCGTGGCCACGGCCTGGCTGTGCGCGTCGTCGCCCTCCCAGTACGGCCAGGTGCTGCTCATCTGGCAGACCATACTCGCCGATCTGTGGACCGACCTGGCGCCCGCCGTGCAGACGGGCAAGCCGAGGGGCGACTTCTACGCGTGGCTGGAGAGCAGGCCGGCGCTCTCAGAGCGGTTCCAGTCGCTGCAGGGCGGGCTGGCCGGTTGGCTGGCCGGTGAGGTGACGCAGCTCGTCACCCTGCCCGAAGGGGTGCCGCTGTCGCTGCTCGACCTGGGTGGCGGGCACGGCGCCTACAGTGCGGCGTTCTGCGAGGCCTCGCCGCTGCTGAACGCCACCGTGTTCGACCTGCCCGGCGCGCTCGGCAGGAGCGGGCACGAGCGGATCGGCTGGCAGGAGGGCGACCTCACCGCCGATCCCGTCGAGGGCGAGTACGACGTCGTGCTGATGTGCAACGTGCTGCACAGCTTCTCCGCCGAGCAGGCCGCCGCCATCGTGGCCAAGGCCGTGGCGGCGACCAGGCAGGGCGGTCAGGTGCTGATCCTGGAGACCGTCGCCGAGCACCGGGCGGGAGCCGCCGAGGCGGCCTTCACGGCCGGGTTCGCGCTGAACCTGTGGCACACGCAGGGCGGCGGCGTGTCGTCGTCGGCGACCGTGGAGGGCTGGCTGACCGGGGCCGGCCTGGGCCAGGTGAAGCGGCACGACCTGACCAGATCGGCGACGCACACGCTGTTCACCGCCATTCGCTGACTTTCGCCGCGTCCTTCATCGTCGATTTCCGCTTTTGCTGCGATATCAGTGATGTTGACGCGGGTTAGGCGTGATTTCCGTACATATCTGTAAATGTTGGTGAGGCAACGAGAAGGGCCGGCCCCGGATCGCGGGGGGCCGGCCCTGGCTCGGTTCTTAGGTGCTACACGCCTGAGTGCCTAAGGAACCAAGTGTGGTGCGCTCGGTGTCAGTTCAGGCCGTTCTTCATGGCCGTGAGCAGTTCGGCGTTGGTGGTGTCACCACTGAGCTCCCAGAAGAACGCGCCGCCGAGGCCCTCGTTCTTCGAGTAGGTCATCTTGCCGCCGATGGTGCTCGGTGTGTCGTAGCTCCACCACTGGTTGCCACAGTGGGCGTATGCGGTGCCCGCGATGGTGCCGTTGGAGGGGCAGCGGGTCTTGAGGATCTTGTAGTCCTCGTTGCCCGCCTCGTAGGTGCCGGGAGCCGCACCGGTCGCGGTGCCGCCGGGAGCGGCCTGCGTGACGCCGGTCCAGCCTCGGCCGTAGAAGCCGATGCCGAGGAGCAGCTTGCTGGCGGGGACGCCCTTGCTCTTCAGCTTCTGGATGGCGTTGTCGGTGTAGAAGCCGGGGGTGGGGATGCCGGTGTAGTTGGTCAGCGGGGAGTGCGGGGCCGTCGGGCCGGTGTTCGCCCAGGCGCCGAAGAAGTCGTAGGTCATGACGTTGTACCAGTCGAGGTACTGCGCCGCGCCTCCGTAGTCGGCAGCGTCGATCTTGCCGCCGCTGGTGCCGTCGGCGGTGATGGCCGCGGTGACGAGGTTGTTGTTGCCGAAGCGGGTGCGCAGAGCCTGCGAGAGGGTCTTGAAGGCCGCGAAGCCGCTGGTGTCACAGCTCAGACCACAGGCGTTCGGGTACTCCCAGTCGATGTCGATGCCGTCGAAGACGTCGGCCCAACGCGGGTCCTCGACCAGGTTGTAGCAGGAGTCGGCGAAGGCGGTCGGGTTCTGCGCGGCCTGGCCGAAGCCGCCGGACCAGGTCCAGCCGCCGAAGGAGAAGAGGATCTTGATGTGCGGGTACTTCGCCTTGAGCTTGCGCAGCTGGTTGAAGTTGCCGCGCAGGGCGCCGGCGTCCCACGTGTCGGCCTTGCCGTCGACGCTCTCGCCGGCCTGGTAGAAGCGGTCGTAGTCGGCGTAGGAGTCACCGATGGTGCAACGGCCACCCTGGACGTTGCCGAACGCGTAGTTGATGTGCGTCAGCTTGGCGGCCGAGCCGCTGGTGTCGATGTTCTTCACGTGGTAGGCGCGCTGGTAGACGCCCCACTGCACGAAGTAGCCGAGCACCTTGTTGCCGCCGCCGCCACCGGGGGTGGTGGTCGCGGTCACGGAGCTGCTGTGCGCCGACAGGTTGCCGGCCGCGTCACGGGCGCGCACCGTGTAGGTGTAGGCCGTGCTCGGGTTGAGGCCGCTGTCGGTGTGGGTGGTGCCGGTGACGGTCAGCACGAAGGTGCCGCCGCGGTACAGGTCGTAGCCGGTGACCCCGACGTTGTCGGTGGAGGCGTTCCAGGCCAGCGAGACGCTGCTGGAGCCGACGGCCGTCGAGCGCAGGTTGCCCGGCACCGAGGGGGCATCGAGGTCGCCGCCGCCGCCCGTGGTGGTCGCGGTGACGGAGCTGCTGTGCGCCGACACGTTGCCGGCCGCGTCCTTGGCGCGCACCGTGTAGGTGTAGGCCGTGTTCGCGGTCAGGCCGCTGTCGACGTGCGTGGTGCCGGTGACCGTGGTGACCAGCGTGCCGCCGCGGTACAGGTCGTAGCCGGTCACGCCGACGTTGTCGGTGGAGGCGTTCCACGCCAGCGAGACGCTGGCGGCGGTGACGCCGGTGGAGCGCAGGTTGCCCGGCACCGAGGGAGCCTCGAGGTCGCCGCCGCCACCCGTGGTGGAGGCGCTGACCGCGGCGCTCTGGGCCGAGGCGTTGCCCGCGGCGTCCTTGGCGCGGACGGTGAAGCTGTAGGCGGTGCCGGCGGTCAGGCCGGTGTTGGTGTACGTGGTGCCGGTGACCGTGGTGACCAGCGTGCCGCCGCGGTACAGGTCGTAGCCGGTGACCCCGACGTTGTCGGTGGAGGCGTTCCACGCCAGCGTGATGCTGGTGTTGGTGGCGCCGGTCGAGCGCAGGTTGCCCGGGACCGTGGGGGCCTGGGTGTCACCGCCGCCGGTCGCGACCTTCCACAGAGCGGGGACGTTCGACGGCTCCCAGCCGGGCAGCGAGGTGTGCCCCTGACGGCACTCGTACTCGGTCCCGTTGTAGGTGACCCGGGCACCCGTCGCGTAGGCGGTGTACGGAGCCCAGGCGGCGAAGGCGGCCACGGACGAGGACGACGTGGAGCCGTAAGCCCCGGTCGGCACGACGACCGCGGCGGTCAGCGGCATGGCTAATACGGCCACACCGACGAGGAACTTACTGAGGACGCTGTTTTTCATGATGCTCCGACATCCGATTGGGGGGTTGTGGGGGTGGGATGGGAGAACGTCATCAGGAAACTAATAGTAAGGTTTCCTTTTAATTTTGAGATGACGTTAACCGCAAGCTGCGGGAGCGTCAATACATAATGTTCGTGGTGGGGTCAGGTGGGATGTCGTCGAATGAAAGCGATCATGGTAAGGCGCGCTCGCCGCCACCGAAGACGCGCATCGCCGCCTCGGTGCGGTTGGTCACGCCGAGCTTCGGATAGACGTTGGCCAGATGCTTCTCCACCGTGCGCGGACTGATCCCGAGCGCCCTGGCGATCTGCTCGTTCGTCCGGCCGAGCGCCACCAGCCGCAGCACGTCACACTCCCGCGCCGACAGTGTCGCCGACAGCGCTGCCGACAGGGGGCCGGCGCTCGCCTGTCTGGTCGTCGTCTCCGACAGCAGCAGCGCGCCGTGCGAGCCGTAGGGGATCAGCCTGACCGTCAGCCGCCTGTCGCCGTGCTGCAGCACGAGATCGGGCACGGGCCCGCCGGGCGCCGCCGCCCCGCGGTGCGCGGCCAGCCAGCCGGTGAGCTCATCGGGCAGCGGGCCGCCGTCCCTGGCCCGCCTGGTGAAGTGCGCCGCCATCAGCACGCGGGCCGTACGGTTGACCGACCTGGCCGTGGCGTGCGGGCCGAGCAGCAGCACGCCGTGGCTGGAGTCGTCGAGCGCGTCGAGTGCGACCAGGGCCGACTCCAGCCACGTGGTGGCATGCGCCGCGCGCACCAGGGCGGCGAGGTAGGGCTGCACGACCTCGACGAGCTGCCGATCGGCGTCGCTGAAGTCGGCGTCGACCCGGTTGAGCGCGATGATCGACAGCACGCTCTGCCGTGCGCTCAGCACCCCGGCCATCTGGTACTCGATGCCGAGCGGCCGGTAGAACTCGTGGTAGAGGTCGAGGCCGTGCCACTGGCGGGGTGTCACCACGTCGCTCACCCGCAGCGGGCCGACGGCGGCGCCCGCCCGTCCCAGCGGGCCGAGCAGGGGATGTTCGGGCAGCAGCCTGACGAAGGTCCGCTCAAGGGTCTCGCTGAGCCCCACCGGCGGCCACGGGTGCTGCTCGACCTCGCCGATCCTGAGGTCGACCGACTTGTAGGCGACCACGTCGGCGCTGACCACCGCCGCGAGCGCGGTCAGCATGCGCGGCAGCACGTCCTCGCCCGGCGTCGCGGGCTCGCACGCGCGCAGTTCGCTCAGCAGCCGTCTGAGCCTGGACTCGTGCATGCGCTCTCTCCCGCCGATCGTCGCCGATCCTCCCAGCGTCAGAGGATCTCAGGGCACGACCACGGAAACGATGCGGCGGGGACGGCGGTTCAGGCGCGAGGGGCGGCCCTGCCCTCGAACAGATGGGTGGCCGTGCCGTCCTCGACCACGAACGTGATGACGCGGTGCGCGCCGTGCACGGCGTCGGGCGCGATGAAGCCGTGCTCGCGGTAGGGGACGAAGTCGGTGACCTTGGTCGCTGGGTCGAGCTCGGCGAACAGCCCCTTGGGCACACTGGTCAGACGCAGGCGGCCGTCGGCCTCGGTGACCTCGTTGTCCATCACGGTGGTGACATACCTGCCCAGGTACGGGGACAGGTCGACCGGCTCGGGCGAGTCCGGCGGCACGGGCAGGTCCGGGCGGCGAAGGCCGGTCAGCTCGGCGATGAGCGAGGCGGCCAGATCGGCGAGCGGGCCCATGTCGCCGCCGTTGATCGACAGGGCGACGACCACGTCGTGCCCGGGCACGGTCCACCAGTGGGTGTACTGGCCGAAGGTGCCGCCGCTGTGGGCGTAGAGCCTGCCGCCCCAGTCGGGCAGCTGGAAGCCGAGCCCCCAGTGCGAGCCGACCCCCGGGAAGGGCGGCAGTGCGAACTGCGGGCCGGTCATCGCCCGCACGGACTCGCTCGACAGGATCCTCGTGCCGTCCTCGCACACACCGTCGTTGAGGATCATCAGACCGAAGCGGACGAGCTCGCTCGGCGCCAGGCACAGCACGCTTCCCGCCGGGCCGGTCGCCCTCGGCATGCTCCACGGGCGGGCCACGACCGGCTCGCCGGTCTCCGGGTCCGGCAGGTGCCCGGCCGAGGTGGCGAACAGGATCGCCTCCTCGGGCATGAGCGCGCCGTGCCGTACGCCGAGCGGGGTGAACAGGCGATCGCGCATCGCCTGCTCCCAGGTGGTGCCGCGCAGGGTGGCGACGAGATGGCCGAGCAGGTTGAACCCGGCGTTGCAGTAGGAGAAGCTCCGGCCGGGCGCGTCGATCTGCCCGGCGGTGCGCATCAGGGCGACGTACTCGGCCAGGCAGTCGTCGCCCCGGCCGGTGTCGGTGAAGACGTCGCCCTCGAAGCCGCCGGTGTGGGTGAGCAGCTGCCTGATGGTGACGCGCGCCGCGGCCTCCTCGTCGGCGAGCGCGAAGCCGGGCAGGTGGTCGCGCAGCGGGCTGTCGAGCCGGACCAGCCCCTCGTCGACGAGCTGCATGACCAGCGCCGCCGTCCACACCTTGGTCGTCGAGCCGACCTGGAACAGCGCGGCCGTCGTGGCGGGCACGCCGGTCTCCAGGTTCAGCACGCCGGTCGCGGCCTCGTACAGCCGTCCGCCCGCACTCACCGCGAAGGCCGCACCCGGCGCGCCCGCCTCCTGCGCGGCCTTGGCCAGCAGCTCGTCCAGGGTGTCGAGAACGCTCATGCGGTGCAGCCCTTCGTGCCGTCGACAACGTGTGCTCCACGTTAGGTACGCGCCGACGGCCGTGACCATGGACGATCGGCCAAGCGCGGGCGGCCCGTTGGGGCTGACGGACAAGTGCCGCTCCCGGATGATGATCATCTTCGCGGGCTACGGAAGTCGCACGCCCAGGTCGTCCGCAGGCACGAAGGCAGGCCGATCACCGGCTGAAAGGCTCCTGGAGAACCCAACGAAGGAGCGATTCATGCCTGGCGTCGTCCTCAGTCTGATCATGGCGGCCACGACCGTCGCGCTGCCGAGACCGACCCTCCCGCAACCGATCGGCACAGTGGCCGTGCACCTGGTCGACGCGTCGAGACCCGACCCCTGGGTGGCCGATCGGCCCTACCGCGAGCTGATGGTGAGCGTCTGGTACCCGGCGAGGCGTTCGCACGGGCGGCCTCTCGCGCCGCACATGACGCCGCCGGCCGCGGCCGACTTCGACCGCACGCTCGCGCCCGCGCTGCTCGGCACCACACCGGGTGAGGTGGACTGGGCGGCGACCAGGACCCATGCCCGGGTGGGCGCGCCCGCGGCCGGGAGCGGCAGGGGGCTGCCCGTGGTGCTGTTCTCGCCCGGCTTCGGCGGACCGAGGACGCTCGGCACGGCCCTGGTCGAGGACCTCGCCGCACGCGGCTACGCCGTGGTGAGCGTCGACCACACCTACGAGGCGGCGCAGGTGGAGTTCCCCGGCGGCAGGCTGGAGCGGGCCAGGGTCCCGGCCAGGCCGACCCAGGACGACATGGCCAAGGCGCTCGCCGTACGGGTCGCCGACCTCAGGTTCGTGCTCGACCGGCTCGGCGCCCGTGCGCGCAAGGCCGGGCTCGACCTCGACATGAGCAGGGTCGGCGTGTTCGGCCACTCGATGGGCGGATCGGCCGCGGCCGAGCTCCTGCACGACGACGCCAGGGTCGACGCGGGGGTCAACCTCGACGGTGGGCACAGGGGAGCGGTGGCGGGCACCGGGGTGGCCAAGCCGTTCCTGCAGATGGCGGCCGAGGCGCACACCCGCGACAGCGACCCGAGCTGGCGTACCTTCTGGGAGCGTTCGACCGGATGGAAGCGTGAGCTGCGCTTCACCGGCGCCGCGCACTACGCCTTCACCGACGCCGTCGCCGTCAGGCCGCCCGCCGCGGCGATCGGCGCGATCGACCCGGCCAGGGCCGTCGCCGCCCAGCGGGCCTATCTGACCGCCTTCTTCGACCTGCATCTCAAGGGGCGCAGGACACCGCTGTTCGAAGGGCCGAGCGCGAGGTATCCCGAGGTGAAACTCATCCCCTGACCTTGTGGCCTGAGCACAACAATGCCGGGTCGCACTGTGGCGAGGCCATCTGGCCGCCCCGCGCACAGGCGGGGGATAGTCGTGGGCATGTGCACCCAGAGCCACGGACATCGCCGTGCGACACAACCCTGACTACCTGCTCGACGACGACCGGCGCATCCGGGAGCTCATCGCGGCCAACCCCTGGGCGATGCTCGTCAGCGCGACCACGAGCGGTCCCGTCGTCTCGCACCTGCCCGTCCTGCTGGAGGAGGGGCCCGGCCTGTCGGTCGTCGGCCACCTCGGCAGGCCCGACGACGCGCAGCACGAACTCGGCAGGCACGAGGTGCTGCTCGTCGTCACCGGCCCGTACGGCTACGTGTCGCCCGGCTGGTACGGCTGGAGCGCTCCCGCCGTACCGACCTGGAACTACCTGGCCGTCCACCTGTACGGCACGCCGGAGCTGCTCGACGCCGACGAGACCTACCAGGTGCTCACCGACACCGTCGACCGCTTCGAACACGTGCGGCCCGAGCCGTACCACCTCGACGACGGTTACGCGGGGCCCGTCGCCAAGGGGGTGGCCGGGTTCAGGCTGCGGCCGGGCCGGGTGCTGGGCAAGGCCAAGCTGAGCCAGGACAAGCCAGAGCAGACCGCCCGGCGCGTCATCGAGGCGCTGGAGACCGACGAGCACTACCGCAATCCGGCACTCGCCGACGAGATGCGCAAGGTGTGGACGAAGGGGCAGAGCCGATGAACGACGACACCAAGACCCTGCTGCGCTCGGCCAGGCTCGGCCCCGGCGACGCGCTCGCCGACGTGCTGGTGTCGGACGGGCGCGTCGCGCTCATCGCACCCGGCATCACGCCCGAGCCCGGCTGGGAGGTCGTCGACGTCGACGGGCGCACGGTGCTTCCCGGCCTGTGGGACTTCCACGTGCACTTCGACCAGTGGACGCTGGCCAGGGAACGGCTCGACCTGTCGGCAGCCGAGTCGGCCGCGCACGCCGTGCGACTGGTGGCCGAACGGCTGGCCGTCAAGCCGCCGGAGGCGGGGCTCGCACTGGTCGGCTACGGGTTCAGGGACGCGTTGTGGGGCGACGAGCCGCACCGCGACATGCTGGACGCCGTCTCCTCCGACGTGCCGATCGTCCTGGTCAGCGGCGACCTGCACTGCTGCTGGCTGAACTCGGCGGCCGCCGGGCACTACGGCCACGGCGAGCACCCGACCGGCATCCTGCGCGAGACCGAATGGCAGGCCGTCTCGCAGGACATCGCCGATCTGCCCGCCTCGGTGCTCGACGCCTGGGCGCTGGACGCGAGTGCGGCGGCCGCCGCCAGAGGTGTCGTGGGCGTGGTCGAGCTGGAGGCGCCCTGGCACCTGGACTCCTGGGTACGCAGGGTCAGGGCGGGCAACAGGTCGCTGCGCGTGTCGTGCGGCGTGTGGCCGGCCAGGCTGGAGGAGGCCATCGCCAGGGGCCTGCGCACGGGCGACGTCCTGCCCGGCACGTCGGGACTGGTGGAGATGGGCCCGTTCAAGGTGATCACCGACGGTTCGCTCAACACCCGCACGGCCTACTGCCACGACCCGTATCCGGGCAGGGAGGGCCACGAACACCCCTACGGCATGCTCGTCGTCCCGCCGCACGAGCTGGTCCCGCTCATGCGCAGGGCCTGGTCGCACGGCCTGCGCCCGGCCGTGCACGCGATCGGCGACAAGGCCAACACGCTGGCGCTCGACGCCTTCGAACTCGTCGGGGCGCACGGCAGCATCGAGCACGCCCAGCTGCTGAGCGGCTCGGACCTGGACAGGTTCGCCGAGCTCGGCGTGGTGGCCAGTGTGCAGCCCGAGCACGCCATGGACGACCGGGACGTGGCCGACCACCACTGGGCCGGTCGCACCGACAGGGCTTTCCCCTACGGCGCCCTGTACGAGGCCGGAGCGCCGCTGGCACTGGGCTCGGACGCGCCCGTCGCGCCGCTCGACCCGTGGGTGTCGCTGGCCGCGGCCGTCGACCGGAGCAGGGACGAGCGCGAGCCGTGGCATCCCGAGCAGCAGATGCCGATCGCGGCGGCGCTGGCCGCCTCCACCAGGACCGGCCGGGCGGTGCTCGCCGAGGGCGACGTCGCCGACCTGGTCGTGGCCGACACCGACCCCTACACGGCCTCGGGAGCCGCCCTGCGCGCGACGGTGGTCTCGGCCACGATGCTGGCGGGCGGCTGGAGCTGGCGCAAGGGCGTGTGAGCCACGCCGTTCACGTTCCCAGCAGCCTGACCCTGCAGGCCATCTGCAGGGCGAATCTCACATCGGGGTCGTCGAGGTCGGCGTCGAGCGCCTCGACGATCCAGCGCAGCCGGTAGGCCACGGCGTTGGCATGCAGATGCAGGGCTCGGCCCGTCTTGGTGGGCGAGCCCTGCGCGTCGAGGAAGGCCGACAGCGTCACCACACCGATCAGCGACCGCTCGGGCCCGAGCGCGTCGAGCGGCGCGAGCAGTTCGGTCAGCAGGCCGCGTGACAGCGGCGAGGAGTAGAGGTCGGCCAGGATGCGCCGCAGGCCGCTTGCGTCGGTGTCGGCGATCGTGCCGCGCCTGCCCGCCACCGCGGCCGAGTCGGCGGCGACCCTGGCCTCGGCCGCCGACTGGCGCAGCCCTTCGGGCCCGGTCTGCGGCGTGCCCATGCCCACGGTGATCAGCGCGTCGCCCCGCTCCATCAGCGCGGCGAGCAGCGTGCGCATCTCCTGGCGCACCCTGCCGTACATGGCGGCGCCGCCCGAGGCGTCGGTGCAGACCACGACTAGGTCGCCGCTGAAGCTCGCCACGTGCCACAGTCCGGGCCTGGCGTCCAGCGCCTGCAGGGCGAGCAGTTCCAGCGCGCCGATGAGCTGACGCTGCCTGAACGGGCCGACCGCGTTGCCGTCGGCCGTCTCGATCCTGATCCAGGCCGCGACGTGCGTCTGCTGCACCGGCAGGCCCGAGCGTTGCGCCTGCGCGCTGAGCTGGGGGAGCTGGGCGCGCTCGGCCATGACGATCTGCACGATGAGCTCGGCTCTCGTCATCGTCGCGGCGAACCGCCTGTTGAGCTCGTTCTGCCTGACCCTGGCGATCAGGGCGGCGAGCGCGGGCAGCGCCACCTTGGCCGCCTCGTCGTGTGTCTCGGCGACGATTTCGGCGACCGTCTGCTCGCCGATCACGACCGCGCCCGGCGCACGCGGGTCGTCGGGCGGGCTCTCGCGCAGCTCGACCGTGCAGCCGAGCGCGTCGCCCGCCGCCGCGAGCACGGCCGCGACCGGGTCGGCGTAGTCGCCCGCGGCGGCGTCCTGGCCCGCCTTGATGGCGGCGGCGGCCCGCGCCAGCGTGTCGGAGGCGCCGCCGCGCACATACCGGTCGATCTGCAGGAGGAGCTCGGCGCCGTCCTGGGCGACCTGTGAGCCGAGCACCGGTATCTCGGCGCGCTTGGCCAGATGTTGCGAGGTCACCGGCAGCCGTACGGGCGCGGCCAGCACGATGCCCGCCAGGCCCCTGTCGGCGGCGTGCCTGATCGCCACGTCCGCCTCGTAGCCGGTCGGTGCGGCGCCCGGCGGTTCGAGGATGACCACGAGACTGCCTTCGGCCGCACGCGCGACGCCGGGCAGCGACCCGACCGCGGTGACCTTCTCGATCGGCCTTCCGGTGCCGGGACCGGCCAGCAGCGTGAGTCCGAATCGCACCGGATGGGCGAGAAGGTGAGCCACCGTGGGCGGCGATGACTGTGTCATGGCCACAGTATGACCGGTAACCATTGGGGCCAGAGCATATTGGTTCTGGTTGCCGGTAGGCGGATAGTCGTCGACATGCAGCTGAACGAGGCAGAACTGCCGGCACTCGCTCGCGGATGCGCAGTGCTGGGAACGGGCGGCGGAGGAGCCGTCGAGACCGCGGTGCCCAGTGCGCTGCAGGCCATCAGGCGCTACGGGCCGGTCCAGGTGATCGGTCTGGACGACCTGGCCGACGACGACCTGATCGTGCCGCTGTCCGGCATCGGCGCTCCGACCGTGAGCCACGAGATGCTCGGCAGTCTTGAGCAGCCGCAACGGCTGTGCGAGGAGGTCGAGCGTGTGCTCGGCCGCAAGGTCGCCGCCGTCATGTCGGCCGAGATCGGCGGGAGCAACGGCGTCGAGCCGGTCGCGTGGGCGGCGCAGGTCGGCCTGCCGCTGCTCGACGCCGACGGGATGGGCCGGGCCTTCCCCGAGGTCCAGATGGTCTCGATGAACGTCGCGGGCCGGGTCATCGAGGTAGTCGTCATGTCGGACGTGGTGGGCAATGTCGCCACCCTCCGCCCGAGGAACGCGGTGTGGGCCGAGCGCCAGGCCCGCGCCCTGTGTGTGGCCAGCGGCGCGACGTCGTTGATGGCCAGCTACATCATGACCGCGGCGCAGGCCAGGGGCGCCGTGATCGAGGGCAGCGTCTCGGCCGCCATGGCGATCGGCCGCAGCGTCGAGGGCGCCACGGACCCGCTCGCCGCACTCCGCGCCCAGCTGGGCGCGCACCACCTGATCGAAGGCAAGATTTGCGACGTCGAGCGGCGTACCGGCGGCGGCTTCGTGCACGGCTCTGTCGTGATCGAGGGCACCGACGGCTCAAGGGGCCGCATGCTCCGCGTCGAACTGCAGAACGAGAACCTGGTCGCACTGGAAGACGGCGAGGTCCTCGCCAGCGTGCCCGACCTGATCACCATCGTCGACACCCAGACCGCGACGGCGATCTCCACCGAGATGTTGAGGTACGGCCAGCGGGTCAGCGTGCTGGCCTGGCCGTGCGACCCCCTCTGGCGTACGCCGAAGGGCCTGGAGATCGCCGGACCCGCCGCGTTCGGCTACGACATCGCCTACCGCCCCGTGGAGGAGCTCCAGCATGCCGGCATCTGATTCCGCCCGCGACCTGAAGGTCGGGGTCGACGTCGGGGGCACCAACACCGACGCCGTCGTCCTCGACAGGTCCGACTCGATCATCGCGTGGACCAAGCAGGCGACGACGGCCGACGTGGCAGGCGGCATGCGTGCCGCACTGTCGGAGGTGCTCGGCCAACTCGGCGCCGACAGCGCCAGGGTCGGCCGGGTCATGCTCGGCACCACGCACGCCACCAACGCCATCCTGCAGCGGCGCGGCCTCGGCCGGGTCGGTGTCATCAGGATCGGGGCCCCGGCGACGACCGCGGTGCCCCCGCTCACCACCTGGCCCGCCGACCTGGCCGAGACCGTCGTCGCCGGATCGGTGATCGTCGAGGGCGGCCACTTCGTCGACGGCTGGCCGATCGCCCCCCTGGACGAGTCGCACGTGCGCCGCTTCCTCGGCTCGCTCGCGGGCCGGGTCGAGGCGATCGCGGTCACCGGGGTGTTCAGCCCCGCCGTGGCAGACCAGGAGCTCAGGGTCGCCGCGATCGTCGCGGAGGAACTCGGCCCCGACCTGCCCGTCTCGATGAGCCACGAGATCGGCGCACTCGGCCTGATGGAGCGCGAGAACGCCACCGTCCTCAACGCCGCCCTGTACGGCGCGGCCGGCGACGTCACCAACGCGCTCACCACGGTCCTCGACGACAGAGGCCTGGAAGCCGCCGCGTTCTTCGCCCAGAACGACGGCACGCTGATGTCGCTCGACTACGCCGCACGCTACCCGGTGCTCACCATCGGCTCCGGCCCCGCCAACTCCATCAGGGGCGCCGCCTTCCTGGCGGGCGTCGAGGAGGCCATCGTCGCCGACGTGGGCGGCACCTCCACCGACTTCGGCGTCCTGGTCAGGGGCTTCCCCCGGGAGTCGGCGCTGGCCGTCGACATCGGCGGCATCACCACGAACTTCAGGATGCCCGACATCCTGAGCCTGGCCGTCGGCGGCGGCACCGTGCTCGGCGGCTCCCCGCAGGCCCCCGCCGTCGGCCCGTCGTCCGTCGGCTACCGCATCGCGACCGAGGGCCTGGTGTTCGGCGGCGCCACCCCGACGCTGACCGACGCGGCCGTGCTGAGCGGCCGGGGCGCGGTCGGCAGGACGGCTCCGGCGCAGCGCTCGGCCAAGACGAGGGCGCTGCTGCAGGCCGCGCTCGGCGTCTCGGACGAGATGATCGGCTCGGCGGTCGAGCGGATGTCGCTGGGCCGTACCGACCGGCCTCTGGTCGCGGTCGGCGGCGGCTCCTTCCTCATCCCCGACAGTGTGCCCGGCGCCTCCAAGGTGCTCAGGCCCGAACGCGGCGAGGTGGCCAACGCGGTCGGTGCGGCGATCGCCCTGGCCAGCGGCCGATGGGAGACGCTCACGCCCGCGGGCGACGGCAGGCGTGCCGCCGTCGAGGAGGCAGGCGACATGGCCGTGCGCAGAGCCGTACAGGCGGGGGCAGACCCCGACTCCGTGCGGGTGGTGGAGATCACCGAGACCCCGCTGTCCTACCTGCTCGAACCGATGATCCGGATCAACGTCAAGGCTGCAGGACCGCTGGCCGCGTGGTAACGGCCGGCGGGAAAGGAGGAATGTCATGTCCACATGGCTCAGGCCGATCGGAGCGCTCGCCGTCGCGGCCGTGCTCACCGTCGGATGTTCGAGCGCGCCGAAACCGGCCGCGCAGAGCGAGGTCGTCACCGGCGGAGTGCTGAGGGTCGGCGTCACGGCCGAGCTCGGCAGGCTGGAATCGCTCAACCCGATGACGGGCACGCTGTTCGGTTCGTGGCTGGCCCGCCAGATGATCTACCCCTCGCTGATCCAGCTCAACGGTTCGGAGGTGAAGCCCGCCTGGGCCGAGAGCTGGAGCGCCTCGCCCGACGGCCGGGTCTACACCTTCAAGCTCCGCAAGGGCTCCTGGTCCGACGGCAAGCCGCTCACCTCGGCCGACGCCGTGTGGACGGCCGAGACCATCCTGAAGTACGCCGACGGCGCCGCCGGGCTGGTGGCCTTCGCCCTCGACGGTGTGAAGTCGGTGGCCGCGCCCGATCCGCAGACGTTCGTGGTCACCTACGCCGATCCGCTCGCGGCGGGCTCGCTCAGCTCGCTGGCCTACTTCAGCGTGCTGCCCCAGCACGTGTGGTCGGCGCACGCGGGCAACGACGGCAAGGACCTGATGGCCTTCCATCCCGAGGACAAGCTGCCGATGGTGGCGGGCGGCCCGTTCACGGTGACGGAGTTCAACGGCACCGGCGCGACGATCTTCGAGCGCAACCCCGGGTACTACGGCGAGCCGGCCAAGGTCGACGCGGTCGGCCTCGAGGTCTACGAGAACGAGGAGGGCCTGGCCCGCGCGCTCAAGTCGGGCAACACCCTCGCCTGGGGCTACTCCGACGGCCCGACGATCGCCAAGTCGGTCGAGGGCGCGCCCGGTGTGTCCGTGCTGCGGGCGCCGTCGACGGCGGTGGCGATGCTCAACATCAACTCCAACCCGGCCAAGCCGGACCACCCCGAGCTGAAGGACGTCAAGGTACGCGAGGCGCTCTCGCTCGGCATCGACCGGCCCGAGCTGATCGAGGTCGAGCTCAGCGGCTTCGGCAAGCCCGGCCGCAGTATCGTGGTGCCCTCCCAGGAGGCCTGGATCCCGAGCGCCCTGGCCGCCGACGCCTACGACCCGGAACGTGCCAACAAGGCGCTGGACGACCTCGGCTACGAGCGAG
Organism: Nonomuraea sp. IBHARD001; assembly: GCF_056106265.1. Lineage (NCBI taxonomy): Bacteria > Bacillati > Actinomycetota > Actinomycetes > Streptosporangiales > Streptosporangiaceae > Nonomuraea > Nonomuraea sp. IBHARD001. The sequence continues at coordinate 8,670,922 of NZ_JBWBBW010000002.1, read as the reverse complement.
GCGCCGACGGCGTCCGCCGTACGCCCGAGGGCAAGAAGATGGAGTACTCCCTCGTGGTCTGGGAGCTCGGCCGGGTCGCCGAGATCCTGACCAAGAACTTCAAGGCCATCGGCGTCACGCTGAAGCCGGAGATCACCGAGGAGTACACCAAGACGGTCACGGCGCCCGACGGCAAGTACCTCGACTTCGACTTCGCCTTCTCCTTCTGGAGCTATCTCGACCCGGACCCGAACCTGCCGCTGCGCATCTACACCTGCGACGCCTGGAACGACTCCAACTTCGCCGGATACTGCGACAAGACCTACGACGAGCTCTACGCCAAGCAGCGCGTCACCGTCGACGTGGCCGCGCGCAAGGCGATCGTCGAGCGGATGCAGCAGATGGTGGTCCGTGACGCCCGCGCCACCCTGCCGCTCTACCACCCCGACAGTGTGCACATCGTGTCCAAGTCGTGGACCGGCATCGAGCCGCAGCGCTACGGCACCGACCTCTGGACCCAGGCGCACAGGAACGAGGGCTGACGATGAGCCGCAGCGAACACCTTGCCAGACGACTGGTGTTCGCCCTGGTGACGGTGTGGATCGCGGCGACGATCAACTTCATCATCTTCCGGGCGGCGCCGGGTGACGCGTCGTCGCAGTACGAAGCGTGCAGCACGTGCAGTGCGACCTTCCGCGAGCACCTCAGGCAGGAGCTCGGGCTGAACCGGTCGCTGCCCGAGCAGTACCTGCTGTACCTGCAGGACCTCGTGCGAGGCGATCTCGGCACCTCCTTCCAGACCCGTCAGCCGGTCTGGGAGGAGCTGGCGGGCCCGCTGCTGAACACCCTGCCCATGCTGGTGCTCGGTATGACGCTCGGGCTCGCGCTCGGCATGGTCGCCGGGATCGTCTCGGCCTGGCGCAGGGGCACGGTGGCCGACTGGGCGCCGGTCTCGGTCTCGCTGTTCCTCTCCGCGCTGCCGGTGCAGTGGGTGAGCCTGGTGCTCCTGCTGCTGTTCGGCGATCTGCTTCCCGCGGCGGGCGTCTCCGATCCGTATCTGAGGTTCCGCGACCCCTCCTGGTGGGACGTGCTGACCGACAGGGCCGAGCACATGATTCTCCCGGCGGCGGCCATCGGGCTGGTCTGGTGCGGCATCTGGGCGCTGATCGTGCGCTCGTCGCTGCTGGAGTCGCTGGGCGAGGACTACATTCTCACCGCCCGTGCCAAGGGGCTGTCGAGCTGGCAGATCATGCGCCGCTACGCGCTGCGCAACTCCCTTCCGCCGATCGTCACGATGATCTTCCTGAACGCCGGGTACCTGGTGGCCGGTGCGCTGCTGGTGGAGACCGTCTTCTCCTATCCGGGCATCGGGCTTGAGCTCTACCAGGCCGTGCGCAACCGGGACTACCCGGTGCTCCAGGGCGGGTTCCTGCTGCTCACGGTCACGATCGTGCTGGCCAATCTCGCCTCCGATGTCCTGCATCGGCGGCTCGACCCGAGGGTGACGACATGAGCACCGCGACCGTGGCGCTGCGAGCGGCGCGCAGGCAACCGGGCGGTGCGCTCGGGCTGGCCGTACTCGGCGCCATCGTGCTGCTCGGCCTGCTCGCTCCGGTGATCTCGCCCTACGACGTGGGGGAGAAGGTGGGCGCGGTCTACGCGCCGCCGTCGTCGGCCCATCCGCTCGGCCTCGACGACGCGGGGATCGACATGACGACGCTGCTGCTGTGGGGCGCGCGTACCTCGCTGCTCGTGGGGTTCGCCGCCGCGGCCATCGCGATGGTGGTCGGCGGGGCGATCGGCCTGCTGGCCGGGTACTTCGGCGGGCGCGTCGACGCCGTCGCCATGCGGGTCACCGACTACATGCTGGTGATCCCCGACATCCCGCTGCTGCTGATCGTGGCCACCGTGTGGGGGAGGAGCCTGACGAGTGTGATCCTGATCATCGGTCTGCTGTCGTGGACCAGGACGGCCCGTGTCGTACGCGCCCAGGCGATGACGGTCAGGGAACGGGTCTATGTCAAGCGGGCCCAGTCGATCGGCGTCGGCGACCTGCGGGTCGTCCTGCACCACGTGCTGCCGCAGACGGTGCCGCTGCTGTCCACCCTGACGATCTTCGCGGTCGGCAACGCGATCCTCACCGAGACCGCACTGGCCTTCCTCGGTCTCGGCGACCCCTCGGCGGTCTCGTGGGGACGGCTGATCCAGAACGCCTTCGACGGCCAGGCGCTGTCCAGAGGCGCCTGGTGGGCCATCGTGCCGCCCGGACTGGCCGTGGGTGTGCTCATCGTCTCGTGCACGCTGATCGGCAGGGCGCTGGAGGAACGGCTCAATCCACGGCTGCGCGGCGGTCATCTGTCGGTGCGTACGTTCCGGGTCGAGCGATGAGCGGGCCCTTGCTGGAGGTGGCCGGTCTGCAGGTCAGGTTCGACCTGGACGACGGCACCCAGATGCACGCCCTGCGCGGGGTCGACTTCACCGTCGAGCGGGGCGAGGGCCTCGGTCTCGTCGGCGACTCCGGATGCGGCAAGACCACCGCGATCCTCGCCCTCATGGGCCTGCTGCCGCCCTCGGCCACCGTCTCGGGAGAGGTACGGCTGGCGGGCGAGAGCCTTTTGGCCCAGGGCGAGGCCGGACTGCGGCCGCATCGCTGGAAGGACATCGCCATGGTCTTCCAGGGCGCGATGAACGCCTTCAGCCCGGTCGCCACCATCGGCAGGCAGATCGCCGAGCCGATGGAGATGCACTGCGGCATGACGCGCAAGCAGGCGGCACGCAAGGTCGGCGAACTGCTGGAGCTGGTCGGCATCGCGCCGGGACGCGCGGGCAAGTACCCGCACGAGTTCTCCGGCGGCATGCGCCAGCGCGCGGCCATCGCCATGGCGCTGGCCTGCGACCCCAAGGTGCTGCTCGCCGACGAGCCGACCACCGCGCTCGACGTGATCGTCCAGGCGCAGGTGCTCGAACTGATCGAGAGGCTGCGCGACGAACTCGGGCTCGCGGTCGTGTTCGTCTCGCACGACCTGCCCGTCGTGGCCCAGGTCTGCACGCGGATCGCCGTCATGGGCGGCGGGCGCATCGTGCGGTCGGGCCGTGTGGAAGAGGTACTGGTATGACGGCGTTGCTGGAAGTCGAGGGCCTGGTCACCAGGTTCCCTCTGGCCAGGGGGCTGGTCGCGGCCGTGCGCAGGGAGCCGAGGCGGGTCGTGCACGCCGTCGACGGCGTCTCCTTCGACGTCGGCGAGGGCGAACTCGTCGCCCTGGTCGGCGAGTCGGGCTCGGGCAAGACCACGACGGCCCAGGCCCTGATGCGGATGGTCGAGCCGACGGCGGGCAGCATCACCTTCCGGGGCCAGGACATCACGCATCTGGGCCGCAGGGCGCTGAAGCCGGTCAGGCGCCGGATGCAGATGATCTACCAGGACCCCTACGAGTCGCTCGACCCGCGCTTCCGAATCAGGCGCACGGTCGCCGAGCCGCTGGTCGTGCACGGGATCGGCGCCGACGCGGCCGACCGGCACGCCAGGGTCGTCGCCGCGCTGGAGCGGGCCGGGCTCACCCCGGCCGAGTCCTTCCTCGACAGGTTCCCGCACCAGCTGTCCGGCGGGCAGCGTCAGCGGGTGGCCATCGCCACCGCGCTCGCACTCGAACCCGACCTGCTGATCGCGGACGAGCCGGTCTCGATGCTCGACGTCGCCGTGCGCGACGGTGTGCTGGCCCTGCTGGACGAGCTGCGCCGCTCCGGTCTCGGCATCCTCATGATCACGCACGACCTGTCGGTCGCCGCGCAGCACGCCGACCGGATCGCGGTCATGTATCTCGGCCGGATCGTCGAGCAGGGCCCGGCCAAGGACGTCGTGGCCGATCCCGTGCACCCCTACACGCGGGCGCTCGTCTCGGCCATCCCGCAGGCCGATCCCCGGTTGCGCAGGCGGCCGGAGATCCGGCAGGGCGAGCCGCCCGACCCGACGGCCGTGCCGAGCGGCTGCCGCTTCCATCCGCGATGTCCGGTGCGCCTGTCCTCGTGTGCGGAGCAGGAGCCGCTCGTCCTCCTGCAGACCCCTTCCCACTGGGCGGCCTGCACCCTGGCCGCAGACCGTCCGCCGATCGTGACCGACCTACAGAAAGGGTGAGGACATGGCCCGCCCCCTGAGCATCGACGACCTCTATGCCTTCGAGGTGCCGCGTGAGCCCGCCATCTCCCCTGACGGCGACCTGGTCGCCTATGTGCTGCGCACCACCGACAGGGACGCCGACGCCGACCGCTACTCCATCTGGCTGGTCCCGACCGACGGCGGGGTGCCACCGCGCCGCCTGACCTCGGGCCCGGCCGACTCCGCGCCCGCCTGGTCGCCCGACGGCAGGCGGCTGGCGTTCCTGCGGGCGGGGGAGGGCCCGCCGCAGATCTGGACGCTGCCGATGGCGGGCGGCGACCCCGAGCAGCACACCACGCTTCCGCTGGGCGCGGGCCGCCCGGTGTGGAGCCCGGACGGCGAGGCCGTCGCCTTCAGCGCGCCCGTCGACGCGGCGGCCGGCCAGGCCGGGCCGCTCGTGATCGACAGGCTCGGCTTCAAGGCCGACGGCGTCGGCTACCGAGGCTCGGTACGCATGCACGTGCACGTGCTCGACCTGGCCTCCGGCGGCCTGCGCAGGCTGACGGACGGCGAGCGGGACGCCGGCACGCCCGCCTGGTCGCCCGACGGCTCCCTGCTGGCCTATCCCTCGGCCTGCGGCACCTCCTCCGACCTCACGCTGGCATCGGCCGCCTTCGTGGTCGAGGCGAAGGAGGGCGGCCAGGGGCCCAGGATGGTGGGATCGGCCGACGGCATCGTCGACGGCGTCACCTGGGACCCCGACGGCTCGGCCCTGCTCGTCGTGGGCGCGCCCGCCGTACGCATCGGGCATCTGTCGTTGTCGCGGGTGCCGCTCGACGGCGGCGCGGCCGTGGAGCTGACGGCGGGCCTGGACCGCAACGTACGGCCGGGCGTCGGCGGCTGGTACGGCGCCTTCCCCCAGGTCACGCTGGACGGCAGGACGGTCGTGTTCGGCGTGGCCGACCAGGGGCGCACGCACGTCTACACCGCCGACCTGCACGACGGCGACCCCAGGCCGCTGCTGGCCTCGGCCGATCTCGTCGTGTCGGGCGTCTCGCTGGCCGCGAACGTCGACAGGGCGGCGGCGATGCTCATCACTCCCGAGTCCTACGGCGAGATCGCGGTGCTGAACCTGGCGGGAGGCGCGCCGCGCGTGCTGACCTCGCACACGGCGTCGGCGCTGCCCGGTGTGGAGCTGGTCGTCGCGCAGGAGCGGGAGTTCAACACGGCGGAGGGCGTCGCCGTACACGGGTGGTTGTTGCGTGATCCCGGGGTGAGCGGGCCGGGGCCGTTGCTCGTGGACGTGCACGGGGGGCCGCACCTGGCGTGGGGTCCGAACGTCGAGCTGGCCAATCCCTACCACCAGTTGCTGGTCGCCCGGGGGTGGTCGGTGCTGCTGCTCAATCCCCGGGGCAGCGACGGCTACGGCGAGGAGTTCTACCGGGCCAATCTGAGCGCGTGGGGGCACGGCGACGAGCGTGACTTCCTCGATCCGATCGAGCAGCTGGTGATCGAGGGAGTGGCCGATCCGGCGCGGCTGGCCGTGTGCGGCTACTCCTACGGCGGGTTCATGACCGCGCATCTCACCACGCGTACGGACGTGTTCGCCGCGGCCGTGGTGGCGGGGCCGATGGCGGACCTGGTCAGTGCGGCGGGCACGTCGGACCTCAACCACGTGTTCGCCAGCCTCGAGTTCGGCGCGCATCCGCACGACGACCGCGAGCTGGTGCGGGCGCAGTCGCCTCTTGAGCGGGTCGAGCACGTCGGCACGCCCACGCTGCTGCTGCACGCGGTCAACGACGAGCGCTGCCCGGTCGGCCAGTCGGAGGCGTGGTTCTCCGCGCTGCGGGTGCGCGGTGTCCCGGCCAGGATGGTGTTGTACCCGGACTCGTCGCACCAGTTCATCGTCGACGGCAAGCCGTCCTTCCGTGCCGACTACAGCACCAGGATCGTCGACTGGGTGAGTGAGCACATCAAGGGCTGATTACCCAAGGTAATTACCTATTGACTATGTAGGGATTCTTGGAAAAAGTGGTGGCGTTCACCATTCGTAGTGAGGGGATCTCATGAGCGTCACCGACGAGCTGCTCGCCAATGCCGACCGCTATGCCGCCGCCTTCGACAAGGGCCACCTGCCGCTGCCTCCGGCCAAGCAGGTGGCCGTCCTGGCCTGCATGGACGCTAGGCTCAACGTCTACGGCGTGCTCGGCCTGAACGAGGGCGACGCGCACGTCATCCGCAACGCGGGCGGCGTCGTCACCGCCGACGAGCGCCGCAGCCTGGCCATCAGCCAGCGCCTGCTCGGCACCCGCGAGATCATCCTCATCCACCACACCGACTGCGGCATGCTGACCTTCACCGACGACGCCTTCAAGGAGGGCATCCGCGAGGAGGTCGGCATCAAGCCCGACTGGTCGGCCGAGGCGTTCGACGACCTCGACACCGATGTCAGGCAGTCGATCGCCCGGATCAAGGCCGATCCGTTCATCCCGGTCAAGGACTCCGTGCGCGGCTTCGTCTACGAGGTCGAGACCGGGCGGCTGCGCGAGGTCAAGCCGTGACGGCCTGCTGACGCGGCACGCCGTGGCCCGCACCCGTCGCGCCCGCCGCCCTGACCGCACCGGGCGGCGTGCCGAACGTGCGCTTGAACGCCCGCGAGAAGGCCGCCTCGGACTGGTAGCCGAATCGCCTGGCCACCAGCGACATCGGCTCGTCGCTCTGGCGCAGATGCGTGTGGGCCAGCTGCATGCGCCACTGGGCCAGGTAGTGCATGGCGGGCTCGCCCACGAGCTCGGTGAAGCGTGCGGAGAACGCCGAACGCGACATCCCGGCCGCGGCGGCGAGCTCGGCCAGCGTCCACTCGCGTTCGGGCGAGCGGTGGATCAGCACCAGCGCCCTTCCCATGTACTCGTCGCGCAGCGCGGCGAGCCAGCCCTGGTTGGCCTCGGGCGCCGAGTCGAGCCAGGAGCGTATGGCCTGCACGACGAGGACGTCGGCGAGCCTGGTGATGACGGTCTCGCCGCCGGGCCGCAGGGCGAGCGCCTCACGCGAGATGAAGCGCAGCGTGCTGTGCAGCCAGCTCGCGTCGTCGTCGTCCCAGCTGTCGATGTGCAGCACGCGGGGGAGCTGGGCGATCAGCCGCCTGGCCACCACGTGGTCGAAGTCCATGACGCCGTAGGTCACGTGGGTGAGCTCGCCGCCCCCGCCGTGCCGCATGATCTCGTAGCGCTCGCTGATCGGCTCGACGGGCAGGTCGAACAGCGGCCTGGCCTGGGCGGTGAGGTCGCTGCGGATGCGGTGCGGGGTGCCGTGCGGGATCAGTGTGAGGCTGCCCTGGCGCAGGAACCTCGGCTCGTCGCCCTCGACCTCGAGCCAGCACGCGCCCGACGTCACGACCTGGAAGGTCATCACGTCGTCGAGCCTGGGCACGTCCACGCCCCACGGCGCGGTGAGCTCGGCCCTGCAGTACAGCGTGCCGGTCAGTCTGAGCAGGTGCAGCGCCTCGCCGAGCAGGTCGGTCGGCGGCGGGTGGCGGCGGGCAGTGCTCGGCATGCTCCCATCGTCGCATGTCGTCCACCGGTCATCCACAGCTGTGGACGATGGGCAAAGAAGGCCGGACTGTGGGTGATGGTGCGTCCAGCTCCGGCTGAGCAGCATGGACGACATGCGAAAAGCTTCCACTCTTGTCATCGGTTCAACGGGTAAGACGGGCAGGCGCGTGGCCGCCCTGCTGACGGCGCGCGGCCATGCCGTCAGAGGCGTGTCGAGGAAGTCGGACCCGCCCTTCGACTGGGAGGACCCCTCCACCTGGCCCGAAGCCCTCGCGGGTGTCGGGTCGGTCTACGTCTCCTACGTGCCCGACCTCGCCTCGCCCGCCGCGCCGCAGGCCATCGAGACGCTGGTGAACTGTGCGGCGGACGCGGGCGTCAGGCGCCTGGTGCTGCTGTCGGGCCGTGGCGAGGCCAACGCCCAGCGGTGCGAGGACATCGTGCGCGTCTCGGGTCTCGACCACACGATCGTCAGGACGAGCTGGTTCGCGCAGAACTTCTCCGAAGGCCATCTGCTCGGCTCCGTGCTCGACGGTGTGATCGCGCTTCCGGCGGGCGAGGTGGCCGAGCCGTTCGTCGACGTCGACGACATCGCCGACGTCGCGGTGGCCGCGCTCACCGACGACCGCCACTCGGGCCGGCTGTACGAACTCACCGGCCCGCGCCTGCTCACCTTCCACGACGCCGCGGCCGAGATCTCCCGGGCGTCCGGCCTGCCGGTGAGCTACGCGGCCCTCACGTCCGAGCAGTTCCACGCCGGGATCACCGCGAGCATGGGACCGGCCTACGCCGATCTGCTCACCGAGCTGTGCCGGGAGGTGTTCGACGGCCGCAATGCCGTGCTCGCCGAGGGCGTGCAGGAGGCGCTCGACAGGCAACCGCGCGATTTCACCGGATTCTGTACGGCTACTGCGGCGTCGGGGGTGTGGACGCGATGAACAATTCCAAACTGCGGATCGGCATACTACTTATCTCTGGCCTTGTCGGTATAGCCATCGGGATAGCGTCGCTTTTCCTACCGGTCGCCTTTTATGCGACTAATGGTATCAATCTGGGGACTAATCCCAGTATGTTCAGCGAAGTCCGGGCGGCCGGGAGTGGCGTGCTGGTCGCCGGGCTGGTCATGCTCGCCGGGGCGTTCGTGCCTCGGCTACGCTTCGCGGCGGCGGCGACCGGGGCGGCGTTCTACCTGGCCTACGCGCTGTCCAGGGGGCTGAGCATGGTCGTCGACGGGGCTCCGGTGAGTGGTCTCGTCATCGCCGCCGGAGTGGAGCTGGCCCTCGGCCTGGCGTGTGTCCTCGTCCTCACCCGGATGCGGGCCACGGCTCCCGCCTGAGCGTCGCTCACCGCTCGCGGGTCCAGATCCAGGCGCTGGAGTCCTCGTCGTGTGAAGGGCTGCCGCCCACGGCGAAGACCGTCGTGCCGTCCGGGGTCGCGGCCAGGTCGAACACGGCGGGCGCCGACGCCTTCGGGGCCCGCTCCCAGCTCCATCGGACGCCGTCGTAGTGCCACAGCAGCCTGCGGGTCGACTCCCACGGCTGGGCGCCCGCCCAGATGCCGCCCTTGCCGTCGGGGGTCACCGCGGTGAGATACATGTACTCGGCCGGACACTCGACAGCCTGCCATCGCACGCCGTCCCAGTGGTGGGCCACGGCACGCGTCCACCCCTGGCCCACCACGTTGCCCACGACCCACACGTCGTCGGCCGAGCGCGCGGCGACGTCACCCAGCCTCTGCGCCTGTCCGGGCAGGTCCACGACCTGCCACCCGCCCTCGTCCAGGCGCAGCAGCTCCTCGCGGCCGTCCGCCCCGCCGATCGCGTAGAGCACCGAAGGCCCGGCCGCGACCAGCTCGTCGATGTGCAGCCCCTCGGGCGACGGCGTCGCGCGCCAGCCGCGGGCGGTCCGGTGGAACATGAAGGGCCGTTCGCCCCGCAGGCCCGACACCCAGACCTCACCCGAGCCGACGGCCAGTGCGGTCGTGACGTGGTCGGCGCCGATCGGCTCGGCACGCGACCAGCGCTCGCCGTTCCAGCGCCAGGCCGAGTGGTTGTCGAACGTCCACACGTCGGCCGGGCCCGTCGCGGTCAGCGCCTGGTGGGTGAGGCCGGGCCGGGGACCGCGAAAGGAGCTCCAGCTCGTGCCGTCCCAGCGCATGAGCAGCCCGCCGTCGTCGCGGTACCCGGAGGCCCAGGCCTGCCTCGGCCCGGTCACCACGACATCGGTCACGGCGGACGACAGCCCACCGGGCTTGACACTGCTCCAGAGCGAGGACGCCGACGGCGAAGGCCGAGCCGTCGGAGCCGCGGGCGCGGGCGAACACCCCACCAGCACGACCAGCAGGCACAGGCCCGCCCTCACCGGGCCCCGCCTCCCGCCACCCGGCGAAACAGCGCCTGTACGGAGGCGGTGACGTCACGCTCGTCGCCATGGTGGCAGTGCCCGGCATAGGCGTGCAGGAGGAAGGCCGATGCGAAGGCCGGATCGGCGACGTCGAACTCGCCCGCGGCCGTGCCTTCGGCGAGCACGGCCGCCAGCAGGTCGCGTGCGACGTCCGCCCCCTCACCGCTCGCACCGCGCTCGTGCACGAGCAGATGGTGCAGCGCGGGCCGCTCCCGCGCACCGGCGACCCATCCCGCCACCAGGGCGTCGAGCCGATCGGCCCAGCTCAGGCCCGGCCGGTCGAGCAGGTGTGCGGGCCCGCGGCACATCTCCTGCCACAGATCGGCCCGCAGGGCGCGGATCAGGTCGTGCTTGGCGGCGAAGTAGAGGTACACCGTGCCCTTGGCGATTCCGGCCCTGGCCGCGACCCTACTCACCGTGAGATGGTCGTAACCGTCGAGCAGCAGGCCCTCGGTCGTGGCGTCGAGGATCTGCCTGCGCCGCACATCGGGAGGCCGGAAGCGGGTGGGGCCTGGCACGGGCTGACTCCATGGGCATCGGGTGACGGGGTGATGCTGGCCGTCTCCCAGCGTGCCACGTCGTCCTCGCGAAGACCTCAGGCCGGAAGCCTGCCGTCAGGCGTGCGCCACCCCGTCAGGGGCCCCAAATAACCGAATGATATTCCAGCAAGATGTACGGACGGACAGTGAATTGGGGCAGTCGAATATTGCTGCGATTTGCGGAGATTGCGGTACCGAAAATCAGCTGGCACCGCCGAAAGTCGCGCCTTTGTCACTTATTGGTCATACATCTCGATCGCTCGACTTTTCAGAATCTGACGCTTTGGTCAGGATGAGGGTCAACACCTTTCCAGTTGAGGCGAGAGGACGACAGTGATCCGTACTTTGCTCGCTGAGGACATGGACCTCATCCGAGGGGCGATCGCGGCGCTGCTGGCCATGGAGCCGGACATCGAGGTGGTGGCGGAGGTGGACAGGGGCGACAACATCCTGGCCGCGGCCCGCGCCTCCAAGCCGGACGTCGCGGTGCTCGACCTGGCCATGCCCGGTCAGGACGGCCTCACGGCGGCGCAGGAGCTGCACGACCACCTGCCCTCGTGCAAGGTGCTCATCCTGACCGCCGTCGGCACGCCCGGCTCGCTCAAACGGGCCATCGACGCCCACGTGCGCGGGTTCCTCGCCAAGGCCTCACCCTCGCACCAGCTCGCCGACGCCATCAGGAAGATCGCGAGCGGCGGCACCGTCGTCGACTCCGCGCTCGCCATCGCCGCGATGACGACCGACGACGCCCCGCTCACCGCCCGCGAGCTGAACGTGCTGGAGGCGGCGGCCGAAGGCTCCTCCATCCCCGAGATCGCCGCCTCGCTCTTCCTGGCGGAGGGCACCGTGCGCAACTACCTCGGGCGCACCCGCTCGAAGCTGGGCGCGCGAAGCAGCATCGACGCGATCCGCATCGCGCGTGAGTCCGGCTGGATCTGACGCCTCACGGTGATCCTTTGGCACGGTCCGAAAGCCCGGTCCTGGCCGCGAGGAACGCCAGCGCGTCGGCCGTCAGCGCGATCGACCGGCTGACGGCGCGTGCGCCGTGCCCGACGTCGGGTTCGTGACGCAGCAGGATCGGCTCCTCGCCAGCGTCGGCCCACTGCATCGCCGCGCACATCTTGCGCGCGTGCATCGGATCGACCCGTGTGTCACCGGCGGCCACCGTGAACAGGGTGGCCGGATAGCACTCCCCGGCGCGTACCCGGTGATAGGGCGAATACGACAGCAGCCAGTCCAGCTCCGCGGGCACCGCGGCCGAGCCGTACTCGTTGCGCCATCCCGCGCCCAGCCCCGAGCCCTCGTAGCGGACCATGTCGAGCAGCGGCGCCGAGCACACCGCCGAGCCGAACAGGTCGGGCCGCTGGGTGAGCATCGCCCCGACGAGCAGCCCGCCGTTCGACTCGCCCCAGATGCCGAGCTGCTCCCGCGTCGTCAGGCCGTCGGCGATCAACGTCTCGGCCACGGCGGCGAAGTCGTCGAACACGTTCTGCTTGTTGGCCCGCATCCCGGCCCGGTGCCAGGCCTCGCCCTCCTCGCCGCCGCCACGCAGCCCGGCGACCGCCAGCACGCCACCCGCCTCGACCCAGGCCAGCGAGTCGGCCGCGTAGCCGGGCACCAGAGGCACCCCGAAGCCGCCGTACCCGACCAGGATCGTCGGCCTCGGCCCCGCCTGCCCGTCGGTCCTGGCGACCACGACCACCCTGATCGTGGTCCCGTCGGCCGACACGCACGTCACCTGCCTGCTCTCCACCCCAGGTACGGCGACGCCACCGGGCGCCAGGGCCCACGGCGTCGTGCTGTGCGCACGGGCGTCGTAGCGCCACACCGATGCGGGCGTGACGGCGTCGGTGTAGAGGAACCACGCCTCGTGCCCGCCGTCCGGCCTGCCGGTGAGCGAGGCGACCGTGCCGTCGCCCGGCAGTTCCACCGCGCCGGTGCGCTCGCCCGTCGCCAGGTCGTGCCGGTCCAGCTGGGTGATCGCGTGTCTGACCTTCGACAGCAGCAGCACGCCGCCCTCCAGGATGGTGAAGGCGCCCATCACCGCCTGCGGGTCCTCGGGCACGAGCTCCTGCCACTCGCCCGGTGTGCGGGGATCGGCCACACACAGCCTGCCCCTGGGGGCGTCGAGATCGGTCAGCACGTAGAGGCGTCCGTCCGGTCCCACGGCGGCGGCGCTGTGCGCGAGGCCTGCGGGCTGGATCTCGCGCAGGTCGTCCTCGGCCAGGTCGGCCAGCCACAGCTCGTTCGGCGCCGAAGGGCCGGGCGCCGCCGACAGGGTGAGCCAGCGGCCGTCGGCGCTGACACCGAGCCCGTAGGTGGACTCGTGGCCGGTGCGGAACACCAGCGTGTCCTGCTCGGCGGGTGTGCCCAGCACGTGCCGGTAGACGCCCTCGCGGAAGCGCACGTAACAGAAGGACTCGCTGCCCGCCGCCCAGGCGATGGGGGAGTACCTGCACCCGTGGATGGGGCCCTCCACGTTCTGCCCGGTCGCGGTGTCGAGGACGTAGAGCTCCGAGCGCTCGTCGCCGCGCCGCGACACCTGGTAGGCCAGCAGGCCGCCCTTCGGGTCCGGCTGCCAGTCGTCGAGCGTGGTCAGTCCGGAGGGGTCCAGCCGCATGGGGTCGAGCAGCACCTCGTCGTCGAGCAGCAGCACCGGGTGCTCCTGCCCGGCGGAGCGGCGTACGTGGAAGTGCCGTTCGCCGCGCCAGACCGGCGGGGTCACCACACCGGCGTCGCTCAGCTCGGCCAGCCGCCCACGCCACTCCTCACGCCACGGCAGCCCGGTCGCACGCTCCTGCCACAGGGCCTCCTGCCCGGCCAGCCAGGCCACGGTCGCCGGGTCGGAGGCGTCCTCGAGCCAGCGATAGGGATCGGGTACGGCCCTGCCGTGCGGGCGATCGACGAGCGGCAGGCGATGGGCGTCCGGGTATCTCATGGGATCAGCTCCTTGCCGGCGACAAGCTCGGCATATAGCGGCACGGTCGTGAGAAGGGCCTCGTGGCTGCCGAGGCTCGCGGCGGCTCCGTCGAGCACGAGCACCCGGCGGGCGCGCAGTGCCGATGTGACCCGGTGCGCGACCACGATCAGCGTGCCCGGCCTGCGGGCGAACACCTCTTCGGCCCTGGCCTCGGCCGCGGGGTCGAGATGGCAGGTGGCCTCGTCGAGGATGATCAGCCGGGCGGTGGTGAGGTAGGCCCTGGCCAGGGCGAGGAGCTGGCGTTCGCCCGCCGAGAGGACGCCGGGGTCGAGGACGGCGTCGTAGCCGCCGCACCTGGCGACGAGCTCGCCCATGCCCAGCTCCGCGACCGCCGCCTCCACCTCGGGCAGTGCGGCGTCGGCCAGGTAGGTCAGGTTGTCCAGCAGTGTGCCGCGGAAGACGTAGGCCTCCTGCGGGATCAGCACGCGTGTGTCCGGCCGCGCGTGTTCGGCGGGCACGCCGCCCAGCAGGATCGCGCCGGAGCCGGGCGTGAGGGTGCCGGCCATGAGCGCGGCGAGTGTGGACTTGCCGGTGCCGCTCGGTCCGACGATCGCCAGGTGCTCGCCTTCGGGGATACGCAGGTCCAGGCCGTCGAGCACGGGTTCGGCGTGCTCGCCGTAGGCGAAGGTGAGGCCTGACGCCTCGACCGTGACGCCGTCCGGCTCGGCCTCGCGCGCCTGCGGGGTGGCGCTCGCGGGGCGCAGGATGCGTTCGAGCGCGGCGAACAGCCGTACACCGCTCACGCCGAGGCCCTCGACCAGGCCGCCGAGCGCGGGCGACAGCGACTGGGTGACATAGGCGAGCACGCCGATGATCGCCCCGACGGCCAGCCCGCGCTCCAGCAGATAGGGCGTCCAGAGCAGCACCAGCACCACGGGCAGCCACCCGCCGATCGCCAGTGCCGTCGTCCGCGCGGCGGTGACCCCGGCCAGCTTGCGCGCGGCGGCGGCCTGGGCGTCGACCTGCCGGCCGAGCCCGGCGCCGACCCGCTCCTCGGCCCCGCACGCGGCGATGTCGCGCAGCGCGGAGGAGGCGGTGGTCATCGCCTGGGTGGTGGCCTCGTCGGCGAGCAGGAAGGCCCGCTGCCTGCGCACCAGCGCGGGCAGCGACAGCAGGAAAAGCGCCACGCCCACCGCGAACGGCGGCAGCACCAGCAGCGCGGCCTCCGGCGCGAGCGTGAGCACGCCGAGCCCGGCGCTGACGAGGGTGAAGGCGAAGCCGCGCACGACGGTGACCAGCGCGGCGAAGGCGTCACGCGCCAGCTCCACCTGCAGGGTGATCCGGGTGACGGACGCGCTCGCGGGAGGAGGCGCACGGAAGGAGGCGGTGACGTCGTGCAGGGTGGTGTGCACGACCCGCTGCAACAACTCGTCACGGAACGGCTCGGCGATCGAGGCCACGGCCAGGATGACCTGCCGCGCGGCCCCCGCCGCCAGCAGCCAGGCGGCGCCGAGCAGCGCCAGCCAGCCCAGCCCGGTCAGCGGGCGGCCCGCGGCGAAACCGTCGTCGATGGCACGGGCGATGGCGTGCCCGATGAGGAAGGCGGGCAGCACCTCGGCCACCGACCACAGGCCGATCCTGACCAGCGCCCTGGGCCTGCTCGCCAGCGTGTGGCGCAGCACCGCGCCGGGCCCGCTCACGTGTCCTGCCTGAAGACGGCGCGGTAGCCGGGCTCGCGCCACAGCTCGTCGTGCGTGCCCTGACCGCGCAGCGTGCCGTCCTCCAGCCAGACGACGAGGTCGGCGCGTGCGGCGGTCGCCTGCCGGTGTGCGGTGATCAGCCGGGTACGTCCGCCGTGTTCGCCGGTGAGCGCCTCGGCGACCAGGCGTTCGGTCATCGTGTCCAGGCTGGATGTGGCGTCGTCGAGCACGAGCAGGCGTTCGGCCTGGGCGAAGGCTCTGGCCAGGCCGATGCGCTGGCGTTCGCCTCCGGACAGGGGCGCCTGGTCGAGCGCGGTGCCGTACCCGTCGGGCAGGCGTCTGATGAAGGCGTCGGCGCGTGCGGCGACGGCCGCGCCGGTCACGTCGGCGCCCGGTGGCCCGATCGCCTCGGCCACGGTCGCCCCGACGAGCACGGGCCGCTCGAACGCGTAGCCGACCGCCCGCCTGAGCTCGGCATGCGACAACGCGGGCAGCGCGACCCCGTCCAGGAGCACACGGCCCTGCTCGGGATCCAGCAGCCGCCCCGCCAGGGCCGCGAGCAACGACTTGCCCGACCCGGACCGCCCGACGACCGCGGTGAGCGACCCGCCTGGCACGACCAGATGCGGCAGCCGCAGTTCACCGCTGACCACGTCGCTGAAGACCACGGTGCCGGGCCCCTGCGCCGCGGCCGACGTCCCGTGCTCGGTGACGGGTACGGCCAGCAGTTCCTCCACACGCGCCGCGGCCGACCGCGCCCTGGCCAGCTGCCCGACGAAGCCGAGCGCCCCGCTCAGCGAGGCCCCGAGCACGGCGTACCTGGCGGAGGCGTAGAGCTCGCCCACGGTCAGCTGCCCGGCGGCCAGCAGGAACCCGCCCGCGATCAGCACGGCGATCTCCAGGACCGGCACCATGACCCCGGCCTGCACACCGGCGGACGCGGTGGCCCGCCACAGCTGCAGACCGTGCGCGCGCACGTCGGGCAGCGGGCCGAGCACCCTGCGCGCCTCGCGCTCGGTGGTCGCGGCGGCGGCGATCGTCCTGGCGCCCTCCAGCGCGTCGATCATGCGGGCCGCGATCTCGCCCTGTGCCTGCTGGTAGGCCCCCGAGATGGCGCCGCTCACGCGTAGGAAGGCCCGCAGGACGAGCACGATGAGCACGATGCCCACCCCCAGCGTGAGGGTGAGCAGCGGATGGATGAGGGTGAGCGCGACGAGCGCACCGGCCGTCGGGACCAGCAGCGAGACGGCGCTGATCGCGGCCTCGGGCGCCCTGCCGAGTTCCTCGGCGTTGAGCCCGGCTCGGGTGACCAGGTCGCCGGGCGAGTGGGCGCGTGTCATCGCGGGCCCGGCGCCGAGCACCCGGCTCAGGACCGCGTGCCGTACCCAGGCGGCGGCGCGTGCGCCGTTCATGCCTCGGGCCCACACGGTGAGGCTCTCGCAGACGACGGCCACGGCCACGGCTGCCACCGCGTACCAGACCGTGACGCCTGAGCCCTTGCGGACGAAGTCGTCGATGGCGGCGCCGATGAGGAAGGGCAGGGCGAGCTCGGCCACCGCGCCCGTGGTCGCGGCGAACGCCAGGACGACGGGCCACGGCGCGCTGCCGCGCACGGCCTTGGTGATCAGCCGGTCCGCCGTTCGCATGGACTCCTCCAGAGTCGGGAAAGGTCCCGGGGGACGGTGAACGCCCCCCGGGACCTGGTCATCCGATCAGTGGCAAAGAGCGACGCTCAGGTTGCTCGGCTTGCCGGAGTGGCACGTGAGTACCGTGAGAGTGCTGCCGCCACTGGCGACGTCGGCGCTCGCGGGAGCCTCCAGGCCCTGCAGGTCGAAAAGGGACATTTGTCTACACCTCCTTTGTGGGTTCGTTATTGCTTGTCCGCCTTGTGAGCGGCTTGAGGAACGGCAGGTGCGCCGCGGAGCCCGGCTGAAGTGACGCCAGGGCGAGCAGGACACCGGCCGAACCAGTCGAGAAATCCATGGACAGGCGGAGCAGTTGGTCGCCGGGGAAGGCGAGACCGCCGCCGTGGGGAAGGGCGTGCCAGCGAAGGCCGCCCGGGTCGGCGCCGGCGCCGAACGCGGCGACGATGCCCGCCCTGCCGGTGAAGAGCCCGGACTGGACGAAGTAGCCGGAGCGTGCGACCAGGGAGAGGTCGGACAGGGTGGCCATGAGCTCGGCCTGCGGCCGGTGCGCCAGGTAGCGCGCCAGCACCATCGCGATGCCGGCCGACCCCTCGTCGAGGTAGGGCAGCAGCCGCCAGCCCTGGTTGACCTGCAGCGAGCCGTCGTCGGACGTCTTGCAGCGGCGAAGGTCCTGCCGCAGCGCCGTCTCGGCCAGGTCGAGCAGGGCACTGTCGCCGGTGCGCTCGTAGGCGTGCAGGAAGAGCAGGGCCGGTCCGGACGAGCCGTGCAGCAGTCCGGCGCGCGGATTGCTGCCGCCGCTGAGTTCAGGCACGTCCAGGGGGCCGCCGAGCCGGTCGGCGCAGATGTCGACCGCCTTCAGCGCGGCCTCGTCCCGACCGAAGTGCAGCAGCGTCAGGCCGATGCCCGACAGCCCGGAGTACATGGCCGACTCCAGCTCCTGCCACCGCTCGCGCAGGCCGATCTCCAGCACGTCCTGTGCGTCCTGCCGATGCCCGAGCAGGTCGAGCACGTAGGCCAGGCCGCTCAGCCCGTCATAGAGGCCGAGTCCCGATCCGGGCGCGGGCGACTTGGCCCTGGCCAGCAGCCAGTCCACGTGTGGCGTCGGGCAGCCGGAGGCGTGCAGGGCGTAGAACACACCCGCCGCGCCGTTGGCGATGTTCAGCCCGCCGCCCGGCTTGAACTGGGCGATGTCGCCGGGGAAGAGCCGGTCGTCGCGGTGCGGGGTGGCGCTCGCCTCGATGGCCTTGCGCATCGCCTCGCGTACCTCGGGCCAGGGCGAGGTGCCCGGCATCGGCAGGTCGGCGGGCCAGACGCTGCCGTCGGAGATGGTCTCGACGGCGGGCGCTATGCCGTCGGGCGGCATGGGGAAGAGGTCGGAGGCGATCTCGCCGATGTGCCGGATCTTGGCCCGGTGCAGCGGCAGCATGATCGTGCACTGCGGGGCGAACATCCCCATCCGCAGGCAGGCCATGGCGTAGTCGTCGACCTCGGTGCCGTGCCTGTCGGCCGGTGCGGCGAAGGCCGGGTGGGCCAGCGCCGAGCGCCCCTGGTCGTCGACCAGCGTGGCGACCTCGAAGTCGATGAGGACCACGCGCCCGTCCTCGGTCAGCAGGATGTTGTCGGGATGCAGGTCCCCGAAGACCACGCCACGCCCGTGCAGTGCGGCCAGCGCCGCCTCCACCTGGTCGAGGGTGTCCAGCGCCCAGCGGGTGTACTCGGCCATGTCGTCGGGCCCGCACGTCGCACTCGTCATCGGGTAGCGGCGCACCAGCCGGCGTTGCAGCGTGGTGGCGTCGACGAACTCCTCGACGATGAAGTGGTGCTCGCCCACCACGAAGTGGTCGAGCAGGGCGGGCGCCGAGTCCAGTCCGGCCAGGCGCTGCAGGATGTCGCGCTCATGGGTGAGCCTGGCCACGGCGTCACGACCGGCCGCGTCGAGCCCGGCGTAGGGCCTGGCCTCCTTCAGCACCACCCGCTCGCCGCTGCGCTTGTCGCGAGCCAGGTAGACGCCGCCGCCGTTGGAGAAGTGCAGCACACTCTCGACCTGGTACGGCACGTCGTCCATGCGCACGGACTCGCGGGCCTTCAGATGGGGCTCGAGGAAGGCGGGCAGTGTGGTCCAGGGCGGCACGGAGAAGACGGCGTGCCTGACGTCCGGCACCAGATTGCCTTCGGCGTCGTGCACCGCGAGCACCCGCTCGCCGCTGTCGGACAGGCAGTGCCGCTCGGCGAACCCGCCGTACCTGACGAACAGCGGGCCTTCGCCGAAGCGCAGGTCGCTCAGGATGTAGGGGCCTTCGACGCCGTGCAGCAGCTCGTGCAGATCCTTCAGCACCAGTTCGAGCTGCGCCTCGTCACGAGGGTAGATGGTGACCAGCTTGCCGCTGGAGGCACGCGAGGCGGCCTTGGAGTTGAGCATGACGAGCACGGGGAGGCCGCGGAGGAATTTGAAGGCGATGTTCCGCGAGACGCAATAGTCCCAGACGGCGGCCACAGCCCGCTCGGCGTCGTCGACCCGGGCCGACACGTGGATTTTCCAACCCTGCTCGGGGAGCGGCGGCACATTCTTCGGCGCATAGTAGAACCAGGTGTCGCTGGCGTGGTGCGACCAATTGTCGGGCACCGGCCTGCGGGCCGCCTCGAACAATGCCTCCTGCGTCTTCTCGCCGTCAAGTGTGCCGTCAAGAGTGTCGTAGAAGTGCTGGTCGGCCAGGCAATAAAGTTCGTACTGCTCCATGTTTTGCCACCTCCGTCTCGCTTGCTCCATAAGAATGGCGAATACGGAGTGGTGGCGTCTAGTCACATGGAGCACATCCTGACCGGGCGTTCTTCACAGCCTATTGTGTGGTCTGCACAATTCATTTGTGTGATACCGGGATAAGGGCTGAGATTTGAAATAGGCGGTCATTCAGAACGGACACCTCGAAATGGCCGCCGCGCTCGGTCACCTTCTCCCTGAGATTGCGTAACCCCTGGCCGGGCGCGGTGCCGTCGTCATTGATCCCGTCGTTCAGCATCGACAGGCGCACCATTCCGTCGCGGGTCGTGAGACGGATCGAGCAGTGGCCGGCGGCGGCGTGCCTGAGGATGTTCGTGGTGCCTTCGCGCAGGATGTGCACGAGGACCTCGGCCGCGGCCTTGGGCACGTCCGGGCAGCTCACCTCCACCTGACATCGCACGTCGGCCGACTCCAGCACCGCACGCGCCGAGTCCAGTTCGGAGGCCAGCGAGGGCAGCGGCAGCCCGTGCGCGACTGAGCGCACGTCGCCGGTGACCGACCTGACCAGGTCGAGCGTCTCGCCCACGGCCTCAAGGGCCTTGCGGTCGCCGGTCTCCAGCAGCTTCTGCAGCAGCTCGATCTTCAGGCTCAGCACGGTGAGCCGATGCCCGACCAGGTCGTGCAGATCCCGCGTGAGCCTGCGCCGCTCCTGCCGTACGGCCTGGCCGACCTGCTGGCCGCGCACCGCGCCCAGGCAGTGGGTGCGCACGGTCATGATGATCAGCGAGTACTCCACCAGCCCGACCAGCGGCACGCCCACGACCCACAGGCCGGGACCCGCGCCCGAGGTCGGGATGAGCAGCAGCAGCGGCCCGCAGGCCAGGGCGGCCAGCAGCAACGCCCACGAGCGCAGCCGGTCGGCCAGCACGAAGAGGCCGCCGGCGAACAGGCAGAGGACAGGCGCCCAGCCCATACCGAACACGGTGATGGGGGCCCAGGTGGCGACCGTGTTGGCACTGGTCATCCACCACGGTGTGCGCCTGCGCTTGATGACGACGACCAGGATCCGCACGTGCAGGACGACCACGGCGGCCACGATCGCGGCCGCGGCGAGCACGGTGCTCCACCCGCCGCCCGCGACCTTGACCACGGTCAGTCCGGACAGGCTCGCGATTCCCGCTCCCAGCGTGAGCCCGCACAGCCACATCGGCGATAGCGCTGCTATCCCCACTGGGCGGAGCGGGGATGATCCGTCCATTGGTTCCCTTCGCGTGCCGCCGGCCTCGCTCGCGCGGAGACCGGAGGGGCCTCTTCGCGCGGCGTTCCCCTGCCTCCAATCCACATGTTCTAACCCATGCCACCCGAATCAGCCACGTTCCGACTACTGGCTGGATTCATCGTGCTACAGCTGGCGTTCGTCCCTCTAGCCGCAAATGGCGATGTACCGAGCGCGCTAGTAAGCGAAATGCGGCATCTGTCCCATGCCGATCGGGAAACCGCAGGTGGGGGCGGTGTGCCGCTACGGGTTCGCTGTCATTGGAGCTCCGGCTATCTTTCGGGCGACGGTCGTACGGCGACGCCGGGAGCCCAAGGTGGCCGCGACGATATGACAGGAAGTCTGACGAAGATCGCCCCATGACCGAATCGAGGTGAAATTTCAACATGGATGGCCTCTTGGCAGGAAATTGCACGTCAGAGCATCCATAACGCGGTAATAGTGGGCCAGCTGGTATGAGGCTCACGGTGGCTCAGCCGTTAATTTGACATGACCCCCCACAAAGGAGTGCACATGTCGAGTCAACGTACCGCTCTCATCGGCGCAGCGATCCTCGCGCTCTGTCTAGCGGCTCCGCTGACCCCCGCCAACGCAGAACCCACTCCCGTCGCCCCCGAGTCCGCTCCGCCCGCGATGATCGACGCGATGGAGCGCGACCTCGGCCTCACCGAGCAGCAGGCCATCACCCGCCTGGCCAACGAGCAGCGGGCCGCGGTCGTCGAGGCCGGGCTCACCACCACGCTGGGCGCCTCCTACGGCGGCTCCTGGCTGAACGCCGACGCCTCCAAGCTGCAGGTCGCCACCACCGACCGGGCAGCCGTCGCCTCCATCGAGGCGCAGGGCGCGCAGGCCGTGGTCGTCGCCCGTTCGCTGGCCCAGCTCACCGCCGTCAAGGACCAGCTCGACCGGGCCTCCACGCGCGTGCGCACCGGTGCGGCCGTCTGGTACGTCGACGTCACCACCAACAGCGTCACCGTCCTGGCCGCCGACAGGCGCGCGGCCGAGGCCCTCGTGGCCGCCTCCGGCGCCGACAAGAGCGTCGTCAAGGTGACGCCTTCGGCCGAGCGTCCCCAGCCGTTCATCGACATCATCGGCGGCGCGGCCTACTACGCGGGCTCCAGCCGATGCAGCGTCGGTTTCGCCGTCACCCGCGGCAGCACCCCCGGCTTCGTCACCGCGGGCCACTGCGGCAGGACCGGCACCAGGACGACCAGCCCCACCGGCACCTTCCAGGGCTCCTCCTTCCCGGGCAACGACTACGCCTGGGTCGCGGCTCCCGGCAACACCCCCAGGCCGTGGGTACGCGGCTCCGGCGGCCAGAACGTCATCGTCCGAGGCTCCACCCAGGCCTCCGTCGGCGCCTCGATCTGCCGCTCGGGCTCCACGACCGGCTGGCGCTGCGGCACCATCCAGCAGCACAACTCCAGCGTGACCTACCCGCAGGGCACCGTGAGCGGCCTGACCCGCACCAGCGCGTGCGCCCAGCCGGGCGACTCCGGCGGCTCGTTCATCTCCGGCAGCCAGGCCCAGGGCGTGACCTCGGGCGGCTCCGGCAACTGCAGCTCCGGCGGCACGACCTACCACCAGCCGGTCAACGAGATCCTCTCGGTCTACGGCCTGACCCTCACGGTCGGCTGACCGAGGCCGACCCGGCCGACCAAGCCCCCCGGGTGTGACCCACCGTCCACCCGGGGTCCCCCCACAGCGTGCCCGGCACACCCCCGTGCCGGGCACGCTGCCGTATGTCCTGCCCTTCTCTTGTCCCGCAGCGATCACACGCTTGGCGATCACCCGGGTATCCCCACCGGGTAAATCCGAGCAACGGGGTGTGGTGCCATGCGCGACGAAGCGCTGAGCAGGCGTAGAGCGATCGTCCTCACGACAGGAGCGGCCATCGGGGCAGGCTGGGGCATCGCCTCGCCGCCGCCCGCAGCCGCCCGCACCCCCCTCAGACCCGCACCACCGGGTACGGCGGGCGGCCAGGCGCCGCCCGCGTGGCCGAGCAGGCGAGGAGACGGCGAGGCCGTCGTGCGGAGGTTCGGCGAGCGCGGCAGACTCGTCGGCGACCGGCTGCACGTCGGCGACCCCCTGGCCGACGCGGTCGTCGCCGAGCTCGAAGCCGTCGGGCCCAAGGCACGCGTCGCCCTGCGCCAGGGCATCGAGCGCGGCCTGCGCTCGCTGAACGACCCGCCGCCCGCCGTCGCCGCCTTCCTACGCGCGGCCGAGACCGTGCCGCCGTGGGTGACGCCCCGTACCTACATCGGCGGCTCGCACACCTTCATGTCGATCCCGCTGCCCTCGCACGCCCAGGCGCTCGGCCTGGCCGCCCTGACGCACACCTATGGCTCGCCCGCGATCGCCAAGGTGCTCGTGGGGACGGGCGAGCTGATCCAGTCGACCAGACGCCGTCTGATCGAGACCACCGACTGGGTCCTGCGCTGCATGCTCCCGCAGAGCCTGCGACCCGGCGGCAAGGGCTATGTGGCCACCCTCCAGGTACGGCTGCTGCACGCCCAGGCGAGGGCGCGGGCGCTGCGTGCCGGATGGGACACCTCGGCGCTCGGGATGCCGATCGGCCAGGTGGAGATCGCCCGCACCTGGCTGGACTTCCTGCCCGTCTCCTACCGCGCCCTTGAGGCGCTCGGCCACGACCTCACCGCGAGCGAGATCGCCGACCTGTACCGGACCTGGTGGTACATCGGCTACCTGCTCGGCCTGGACCCGGCCTTCTTCCTCGGCATCATCGACCACGACACCGCACGCTCCAGGATCCAGGACGTCATCGACGCCACCAACGAGGCGCCCGACGTCAACTCCAAGGCGCTGGTGACCTCGACGGTCGCGGCCACGGTCGAGCTGTTCTCGCCAGCCGGACTGCTGCGGCCGGTCAGCAGGGAGATCGTGCACGCGACGTTCAGACACGTCAACGGAGCGGCCCTGTCGGACTTCTACGGCGTGGGACCGGTGGCGGCCGAGGCGCTCACGCCCGGCGCCGTCGTCGCGACGAGCACGGCACGGGCGCTCGCCCGTGCCGTGCCCTTCGCCTGGGAGGCCCAGCGTGAGGCCGGCCTCGCCGTGGTGCTGGCCTTCCTGGCGCTGATCCCCGCCTCGGGATTCGCCACGAAGTACTCCGGTTATCGCATGGCGGGCCTGGCCACGGGGAAGTGGTGAGGGGTCGGCCCGCCATACGCATGGACTAGCAGCTGGTGCAGTCGCCGTACGTCACGGTGCAGTTGGAGCGCAGCCAGTAGCGCTTGTAGAAGCTGGTGCCGCACCACTCGCACCACGTCTCCGGCTGACAGCCGGCCGCCGCTTCGGCCGTGGCCTGCGGAAGCACGGCGGCCAGGACCTTCTCACCCAGCTTGAACATGAGTGTCTCCTTCATCTCAACCGCCCGGCGACCTGCCGGGCGGAGCTTTTGTGCAGCCGGCCGACCACCACGCCGAGCATCTGGGCGGCGGCGACATAGCCGAACGTGCGGGAATCGAGGCCGTCCACGGGGTTGTCGGCGAGCACGACCAGTCGGCCGGCGGGCACGACGACCCCTGGAGGCAGCACGGGAACCTGCGCACGAGGCACCGGATCCCCAGGTACGGCGAGCGCCCGCTTGACCAGCAGCCCGGATCCGGCCTCGGGCGAGGCGACGATGACCGCCTGCCCGGCCCGCACGGCCCCGAGCCCGGCCCGGCGCACCAGCAGCCTGTCGCCGTGGCCGAACGCGGGCTCCATGCTCCGGCCGCGTACGGTCACCGCCAGGTAGCGGTGCCGCAGTGCCACGACCAGCCCGGCCAGCGCCAGCACCGTGGCCACGGCCAGCACGGCGCTCACGCCGCGTCCCCGGCGTGCGCGTAGCCCCTGGCCTGAGCGGTGAACAGCCCGGCGTAACCGCCCCCGGCCAGCGCCAGCAGCTCGTCGTGGCAGCCGATCTCGGTGATACGTCCTTCGGCCAGCACCGCGATCGTGTCCGCCTCGCGCACGGCGTTCAGCCGATGCGAGATGAGCAGCGTGGTACGGCCACGGCGGTGTGCGCGCAGGGCCGTGTGCACCTCCTGCTCGGCCGACGGATCGAGCCCGGCGCTCGGCTCGTCCAGGATCATCAGGTCGGCCCGGTCGCGCAGCAGGCCCCTGGCGAGGGCGAGCCGCTGCCACTGCCCGCCGGACAGCGAGACGCCGACCTGGTCGTCCTCGCCGCTGGCGCCCCTGAAGAAGATCTTGGTGAGCAGGGTCGTGTAGCCGAGCGGCAGTCCTTCGACCATCTCGTGCGCCCCCGCACGCCGTGCCGCCGCCTCTATGCCGTCCTGGCCGGCCGACAGGTCGCCGACGCCGATGTTCTCGGCGGCCGTGAGGTCGTAGGCGGCGAAGTCCTGGAACACCGCGCCGATCCTGGCGCGCAGCGAGGCCGGGTCGATGTCGCGCAGGTCGACGCCGTCCCACAGGATGCGGCCCCGTGTCGGGTCGTAGAGCCTGCACAGCAGCTTGACCAGCGTGCTCTTGCCCGCCCCGTTGAGCCCGACCAGGGCCAGCGAGCGGCCGTGCCCGATCGTGAGGTCGACGCCGCGCAGCACCCAGGGCTGGGAGTCGTCGTAGCGGAACCACACGTCGCGCAGTTCGAGCCCGAGGGTGAGTTCGGGGGCGGGCAGGACGCCGATCGGCAGGTCGGGTTCGGCTCGCCGTACGTTCTGGTGGTGTTGGAAGATCAGCATGGCCTGGTGGGCCCAGGCGAGGTGTTCGACGGCGGTGGCCAGGCCCGCCTGGGTTCCGGCGACGGCGGCGACGAACACCGACAGGTCGCCCACCCCGGCACGGCCCGCGACGACCTCGCCGACGACCCAGACCAGCCCGGCGCCCGCGATGAGCGCGGTCAGCAGGGCCAGCAGGCTCTGCCCCCTGGCCTGGCGCAGCCCGACCACGCGCTCCTCGGCGTTGACCGCGCGCAGTTCGGCCAGCATGCGGTCGCGGAAGTACGGGCCGAGGCCGAAGAGCCTGATCTCCTTGGCGACGTGCGGCATGGTGAGCAGCCGCCCGAAGAAGTCCTCTCTGCGCCTGCCGTGCCCGGTGCTCAGCAGCAGCCGCGACTGCGCCCGGCTCAGCCGCAGGTGCACCACCACCATGGGCAGCGCCGCCAGCGTCACCAGCCAGGCCACGACCGGGCTCACGTGCAGCAGCGTCACCAGGAACGCGGCGATCATCACGCCCGCCTGGCCGAACCCGAGCGCGCTGGAGACCAGACGGCCGGGTCCCGACCTGCCCGCCTGCTCGGCCAGGTGCAGCCGATCCTGGAACGCGGGATCCTCCAGCCTGGCCAGCCCCGGCAGCCCGTTGACCGCGGTGTACAGCTCGTCACGCGCCGCCAGCCCGACCCGGCGCTCCAGCTCCGCCTGGACGAAACGCATCACGTGCGGCACGGCCCCGCCGAACGCCCCCAGGACGAGCAGGGCGACCACGACCGGCGCCAGCGCGTCCATGGCGGCGCCCGGCCCGGACAGCCGGTCGAGGACGACCTTGGTGCACCAGGCGGCCAGCACGGGCGTCACACCCGCCACCACCGTCAGCACCACTTGCAGGACGAGTGCGCCCCTGCCGCCCCGCCAGACCAGGGCGACGGCGGCCGTCAGCACCGACCGGTCGAATCCGCCTTCCCGGCGTGCGCGCCCGCTCATACCGGCTCCACGGCCGGGAAGCCGCTCATCGTGGTCCCCGACGCGCGCACGACGCCCTTGCCGTCGAACAGGTGCAGGGCGGGCAGTCCCTTGAGCCCGAACGCCGTGTAGACGGGCCCGAGCGGCTCCTCGACCACCACGCGGGCGACCGGGCTCAGCGCCTCGACCAGCTCCTCCACCTCGCCGGGCGAGCCGGCCACCACGGCGAGCACGTCGCCGCGGCCGAGCCGGTTGGCGGCGACGTAGTCGAGCACCTGCGGCAGCCGTTCGTGGCAGACCGAGCAGCCGGGGCTGAAGAAGCCGACCAGCCTGGCGCTGAGCGCGTCGACCTCGTCGCCGTCCAGCGTCGTCGCCCGGAACGGCGCCGGGCTCGACCCCGCGGGCAGCACCGGCCTCGGCACGTCGCCGGGCGGCGGGTCCTCGGCCCTGGCCCGCAGCCTGGCGATGACGCCGAGCAGGAGCAGCAGGTTCACCAGTGTCAGCGCCGTACAGAAGATCACCAGGTAGGTCATCGCAACACGCTCCCGAGGTCGTCGATTCTGATGAGCAGCAGCGCCGACACCGCGCCCGCGAGCCCGGCCGCCACCCCGGCTTCGAGGCCGGGCGAGCCGCCCCCTCCGGCCGCCGCCAGGCCGAGCAGTCCCGCGAGCGTCAAGATCACATTGCGGATCAGGTGCTGTGCGCCCATCGGCCTGGCCGTACCGCCGAAGCACAGGCAGGAGGCCTCCTTCCCGCGGGCCAGCGTCAGGCCGACCACACCGGCCAGGACCGCGCTCAGCGCGGCGGCCGAGGCGAAGCCGAGCCTGACCGTGCCTGGCACGAGCAGCAGCACCACGACCGCTGCCTCGGCGGCCAGCACCCCCGCGGCGGCCCCAGTACGCCACCTGGCGGGCACCAGCCGCGTCCCGGTCAGCGACCTGGCGAAGCCCGGCAGGTCGCGGACCTTGCCGACGACGGCGGCCGTGTACACCACCACGTGGATGACCCCGCAGGCGATCGCCACATACTCCATGTCCAGGAGGCTAGGAATCGGGTTCGCGCATTCTCTGGAAAGGTTGTTAACCCTTTTGCGAGGATGATCGAACGGGGACCGAACTGGCGAAACGCCCATGCGAGGCCATCGGACCGGCAGAAAACACCGGCAGGAACGGCGGATGACAGGGCAGAGTTCGGGGGGCGAAGCGCTCAGGCGGCGACGATCGGCGGCGGGCTGGAGCCAGCAGGACCTGGCCGCCAGGGCCGGGGTCGCCGTCCGCACCATCCGCGACATCGAGCACGGCAGGGTACGCCGCCCGCACCGGGCCTCACTCGAACGGCTGGCCGCCGCTCTGCCGCTGACCGGCGCCGAACGCGCCGCGCTGCTGGCCGGGTTCGACGCCGAGCCGCCGACCGGTGTGTGGGTCGGTGTGCTCGGGCCGCTGTCGGTGCGCAGGGGCGATGCGGAGATCGCGGTCGGCGGCGCCATGCCGAGGGCCCTGCTCGGCCTGCTCGCCCTGCGGGCCGGGCATCCCGTCTCCGGTGCGGAGATCGTCGACGTGCTCTGGGAGGACCGCCCGCCCCGCACGTGCGCGAACCTCATCCAGGTCTATGTCGCCAGGCTGCGCGCCCGGCTCGGCGATCCGTGCATCCGCAGGTCGGCCGCGGGCTATGTGCTCGACCTGCCTGCGGGCTCGCTCGACCTGGCCAGGTTCGACGAGCTCAGCGGCAGCCAGGACCTGCTCGGCGCGGCGCTGGCGTGCTGGCGCGGCCCGGTGCTCGAAGGCTCGCCCAGCCGTCTGCGCGGCCATCCCGTCGCCGTCGCCGCCGCCCGCCGCCGTGTGGAGACCGCACTCGCCCACGCCGAGTGCGCCGAGCGGCCGACGGCCGTGCTGTGGCCGATCGTGCACGACGAGCCGCTGCACGAAGGCCTCACCGCCCGGCTGATGCTGGCCCTGGCCGAGCAGGGCGAGCAGGCGGAGGCGCTCAGGCTGTTCGCCGAGATGCGCGCCAGGCTCGACGACGACCTGGGCGTCGAGCCCGGCTCCGAGCTGCGCCAGGCGCACCAGCGCATCGTGACGGGCCTGGCCGAGCCGCTGAGCCCGCCGTCAGGCCCGCCGCCCGCCGCGCGTGCGATCGCCGTACCCGCTCAGCTGCCCGCTGGCATGCCCACCTTCACCGGCAGGAGCGCGCCGCTCAGACGGCTGGACCGGATGCTGGCCACCGCGGCCAGACGCGACGCCCCGGCCATCGCGGTGATCACCGGTACGGCGGGCGTCGGCAAGTCGGCGCTGGCCGTGCACTGGGCGCACAGTGCCAGACGCCTGTTCCCCGACGGCCAGCTGCACGTGAACCTGCGCGGCTACGCCGTCGAGCAGCCGTTGCGGCCGATCGACGCGCTGGCCAGGTTCCTGCACGCCCTGGGCGTCGCGCCCGAGCGGGTGCCGACCGACCCGGAGGAGGCGGCGGCGCTCTACCGGACCCTGCTGTCGGGCAGGCGCGTGCTCGTCGTGCTCGACAACGCCGCCGAACCCGGACAGGTCAGGCCGCTGCTGCCCGGCAGTCCCGGCTCGCTCGCACTGATCACCAGCAGGGACACGCTGAGCGGCCTGGTCGTGCGCGACGGCGCCCAGGTCATGCCGCTCGACGCGCTGACCGGCAAGGAGTCGCGCGCCCTGCTCACCCGCCTGCTCGGCAGGGGCGCGGTCGTCGCCGAGCCGGAGGCCACGGCCGAACTCGCCGAGCTGTGCGCCCACCTCCCGCTCGCCCTGCGCATCGCGGCGGCCAATCTGACCGGAGGCACGTTCACCGGTGTGCGCGCCTACACCGAGGAGCTGCGCGCGGGCGACAGGCTCAACGCCCTTCAGGTGCCCGGCGACGCCGAGTCCGCCGTCAGGACGGCCTTCCAGCTGTCCTACACGGCGCTTCCCGCTCCGGCCAGGCGACTGTTCCGGCTGCTCGGGCTGGTGCCGGGGCCCGACATCTCGACGGCGGCGATGACGGCGCTCGCCGGGGCCGACTCCGCCGCCATGGCCAGGGTGCTGCGCTCCTCGCACCTGCTGGAGGAGCCGGTGCCCGGCAGGTTCACCCAGCACGACCTGCTGCGGCTGTGCGCGGCCGAGTACGCCGTGGCCGAGCGCGAGGGCGGCGCGCTGGCCGGACTGCTGACGCACTACCTGGAGCGTGCCGACGCCGCCGCACGCGTGCTGTATCCGCAGTACCTGCGTCTTGAGCCGCCGGGCTCGGCCGAGGAGTTCGCCGATCACGCGTCGGCGCTGGCCTGGCTCGACGGCGAGCTGCCCAACCTGGTGGCCGCCGTCGTGCACGCCGCGGGCAACGGCCCGGCCGAGCTGGCCTGGCGGCTGGCCGACACGCTGCGCGGCTACTTCATGATGCGCCACAACGCCGCCGACTGGTGGACGATCACCCAGGCCGCGCTCGGCGCAGCGGTCGAGGCCGGGCACGAGCGCGCCCAGGCGATCCTGCGGGTCAGTGTGGCCGGGCTGCACGGCTTCCAGGGCCGCCAGCGCCAGGCCATCGAGCAGTACCTCCTCGCGGCCGATCTCTGCGAGCGCACCGGCTGGCCAGAGGGCCGTGTCTCCTCGCTGGGCAATCTCGGCGTCTCCTACGCAGACAGCGGCAGACTGGCCGAGGCCGTCGACTGCTTCGAGCGGGCGCTGCGCCTGAACAGGGAGCTCGGCAGGGTGGCGTCGATGTCGGTCAACCTCGGCAATCTGGGCTGCGCCTATGTCGAGATGGGCAGGCTGCACGACGCCGAGCACCGGCTGCGGGAGGCGCTGGAGCTGTCCAGGGGCCTGGCCCAGCGGGCGAGCGAGGCCAACACGCTGGCCCTGCTCGGCGAGGTGCTGCACGGCCTCGGCCGCCACGACGAGGCACGTGCGACGCTGCTCACGGCGCTCGCCGTGCACCGGGACGTCGGCAACCGGGGCAACGAGGCCGACACCCTGCGCAACCTGGCCGCCGTGGAACGCGACACCGGCGGCCTGGAGCAGGCGCTCGACCTGGCGGGCCAGGCGATGACCGGCGCACGGCAGACCGGCCACCGGCGCCTGATCGCCGACGCCTGCTTCACCCTCGGCCGCATCCACCTGCGCAGGGGCGACACCGCCGGTGCGACCGAGCACTTCCTGCTGGCCCTGCGCACGGCCAAGGCGGCGGGCAGCAGGTTCCCCGAGGTGAAGGCGACCATCGGGCTGTCGGAGGCCGCGACCGCCGCGGGCGACCACCGCTCCGCCCTGCGTCATGCCGAGCTGGCGCTGGCCGAGGCCAGGACGCACGGCTACCGGCTGCACGAGGGCCTGGCCCTGCTGGCCCGCTCCCGCGCCCGCACCGAGGACGGGCGGCGGGAGGACGTGGCCGCGGCGCTGGCGATCTTCGAGGAGCTGGATCACCTCCCGGCGGCGGCCAGGGAGCTCGGTCTCACAGTCCCACGAGCGACGTGAGGCCGAGGAAGAAGGCGGCGCGCACCCGGTCGTCGCCGACGGCGTCGCGGATCTCGGCCGCGGCACGGCCCGCGTCGCCGTACCCGATCGTGGACAGGTCGGCGGCGGGCTCGACATAGCCTTCGAGGCCTTCGAACAGCCTCAGCCGCATGGCCTCGCTCGCCTGCGCCTTGGCCGCGAGGCTGGCGAACAGATCGACGGCCAGCAGGTCGACGAAGCCCTCCTTGACGATCTGGCCCTTGGCGATGCCGGAGGCCTTGGCGGTGAAGGCCGGGTGCGCGAGTTGGTGCATCAGCTCGTGTGCGAGCGAGCGCACCGTGCGCCAGCGCCATTCGAGCGCGCCTCCCCACGCCTGTCCGGGCAGCACGGGCGGCACGTAGATGAGGCCCTTGGCGCCCGCGTGCTGCGGTGTGTGCTGCACGAGCAGCTTGACGTCGGCCGAGAGCGCCGGGTACTGCTCGTCCCACAGGGTGACCAGGTCGACGAGCGTCTGGGCGTCGCCGGACCTGGCGTCGCTGTACCCTGCCTTGGCCAGCAGCCTCCCGTGCTCAGCCGCCCAGCCGACGACCTGCACCCGGTTGAACAGATGGCCGATGCGCTCCTGCGCGGTCACCTCGATGTCGTAGGTGCTGCGCAGCCGGTCGGCGTAGCGGAAGCCCTGCCCGTATGGCCCGTCCAGCCGGGCGTCGCCGTACGGGGCGAAGACGACGGGCACGCAGCTCTGCACGAAGTCGGCGACCGTCCTGACCGGTTCGATGGCCGCAGGGCGCGGCGGCGTGTCGGAGCGCCAGTGCGCCGCCTCCTGCGCGATCAGCGCGGCCAGAGGCTCGCGCAGCTGATCGAGGACGGCCGCCTTCGGCCTGCCCGATCCGCCCGGCCCTTCGGGTGAGCCGGTCGTGCTCACCTTCCCGGCGCCGACCAGGCCGGGCGCCAGCGGGTCGCGCCACTCGGCCGGCCGCTGCTCGCCCGCGCTCGTCGTCGTGGCCCCGCCCTCCTGCGCGTGCGCCTGCCCCTTCTCCTCCAGCACAGGAGGGTCGTAGAGCGCGCGCACCGCCTTGAGCGGCCCCTCTTCGGGTACGGCCAGCGCCCCGGGCAGCAGGGCGGCCAGCCAGCCGGTGACCCGCAGCACCTCGTGCTCGAACCGGCGGCTGCCGGTGGCCTGCTGCGGCGACGAGACGTGGCCGGGCGCATGGGCGAGCAGGCGTGCGACGGCGGCGGCATGGTCGAACCCGCCGGGCAGTGCGGCGGCGTTGCCCGCGTACAGGCTCAGGGCGTGCAGCGCCCACGTCCTGGGCTCGTCGTCCAGCGCGGCGAACTTCGGCCAGATCGGCGTGGTGTCCTTCGTCAGCGACGTGTACAGCTGGGCGGCATCGGCGGGCTCCAGGGCCTTGTGCACGGTCGCAATGGGCAACGGGCCTAACTTCGCCTGCTCGAAATGCATGGACATCGCACACGCTCCACTCTGCTGACCCCGATCTCGACCAGCGGAGCGTATGCGGCTCCCACGCGTTATGCCATGCCTTGCCGATCTTTGCTGCCTTCGACCCGGACCAGACCGCTTTCGTAGGCGTAGACCACGGCCTGGGCCCGGTCGCGCAGGCCGAGTTTGGCCAGGATGCGGTTGATGTGTGTCTTCACCGTCGCGCCCGCGAGGCCGAGCCCATCGGCGATCTCGGTGTTGGACAGCCCCCTGGCCACGTGCAGCAGCACCTCGCGCTCCCTGGCGGTCAGCACGTCCGCGGCGCCCGGCTGCCTCTCGCCGGTCGGCAGGTGCACGGCGAGCCGGTCGAGCAGGCGTCGCGTGGTGCTCGGCGCGACGACGGCACGGCCCGCGTGCACCGACCTGATCGCACTGAACAGGTCCTCGGGAGGCGCGTCCTTCAGTACGAAGCCGGACGCGCCCGCCCTGATCGCGGCGAAGGCATACGTGTCCAGGTCGAAGGTGGTCAGCACCAGCACGTTCGGCGGGCCGGGAGCGGGCAGGGCGCGGATCAGCCGGGTGGCCTCGACGCCGCCCATCCTGGGCATGCGCACGTCCATGAGCACGACGTCGGCCTCGACCGCGCGTGCCGTCTCGACGGCGGCGATCCCGTCGGCGGCCTCGCCGACCAGCACCATGTCGGGCTGCGAGCGCAGGACCAGCCGGAAGCCCACCCTGACCAGCTCCTGGTCGTCGACCAGGACGATCCTGATCACCGCGCACCGTCCGGCGACGGGTGCACGGGCAGCCGGGCGTGCACCCGGAAGCCGGGCCCGTCGGCCCTCGGCGCGGCCCGCACGCTGCCGCCGTAGAGCGCCACCCGCTCGCGCATGCCGACCAGGCCGTGCCCGCCGCCGTCGCCCGGCGCGGCGGCCGCGCCCCCGCCGTCGTCGAGGACCAGCAGTTCGATCTCCTCGCGGCCGAAGCCGATCTCGACCGCGGCGCTGGTGCCGGGCCCGCCGTGCCTGCGGCTGTTGGTCAGCGCCTCCTGCAGGATCCGGTAGATGACCAGCTCCTCGCCCTCGGGCAGATCGGCGGGCGGCGTGCCGCGCACCGCGAACGCGGTCGGCAGGCCGGAGGCCCTGGCCTGTTCGACGAGCTCGTCCAGCTCGGCCAGGCCGGGTTCGGGCGCGTCCTGGCCTTCGGCGCCGTCGTCGCGCAGCACGCCCACGAGCCTGCGCATCTCGGCCAGGGCGCGGCTGCCGGTCGCCGAGATCGTCGACAGCGAGCGGCGGGCCTCGTCCGGTTCGTCGTCGAGGGCGTAGCGTGCGCCGTTGGCGTGGATGACCATGACGCTGACGTTGTGCGCCACCACGTCGTGCAGCTCGCGTGCGATGCGGGCGCGCTCGGTCGCGGCCGTGATGACGGCCTGCTGGTCGCGCTCACGTTCGGCCTGCTCGGCCCGCTCGACCAGGGCGGCGACATAGCGGCGTTTGGTGGCGGAGTACAGCCCGGCCAGCAGCACGGCCACCACGAAGACCGAGAAGGAGGCGTACTCCTTGGCCAGCACCGCGGGCGGCGTGCCGGGCCGCAGCACCAGCAGCAGGACGCCGAGCTCGGCGACCGCACCCGCGGCGACCGCCCAGCGCGGCGTACGGCGGGCGGCGACGCCGTACATGGCGACGAGCACGGCGAGGTTGGCGCCGATGAGTTCGACCCCGGCCGTCCACTGCGCGAAGCTCACCAGCGCGGTGAGGGCGAACACCGGGACCGGCAGCCTGGCCCGCCAGTGCAGCGGGAGCAGCAGCGCCGCCGTCAGGGCCAGCTTGACGGGCAGCGCGCTCGCCCCCGGGTCGCGGAAGCCCACCACCTGGACCACCGAGAACATCACCAAAGGGGCGAGGACGAGGGCTTCCCTGGCGGCGGGAGGGGGCGCCGTGCGCCTGCGCGAGGTGCCTGACACGCCTTCCACGATAGGCAGCGGGCGCACGGCGGGGCTCCGCCCTGCGACCGAGATCGCCCTACGACCCTGGTTGCAGATCCGGCTACGGGATGAGCCTGACCTCGGGATAGGCCCTGGCCGGTCCGTCGAACAGCGGCGTGCGGGCGCCCTTCAGATGCAGGTCGAAGAAGGCGGCCAGATAGGCGCGCTGGACCGCGACCGAGCGCCCGGGGTCGATGGTGCCGATCAGCTCGGCGACGGGCACCCCCTGCACGACCGGTGCCGCCTGCGGCAGGATCGCCTGCAGGTCGAAGAAGGAGAAGTGCTGCGTGCCCGCGACCCTGGCCTCGCGCTTCCACCCGCTGGAGGCGGCCCAGAACGACTGCCACGTCGGCTCGCTCTGCCGTGTGGTGCTCCCGCCCGCCACCTGGAGGAACGGCTTGGCGACGCCGGTGCGCCCGATCGACCCGATGTACCTGCCGTCGAGATTGGCGGCCGCGTCGACGCGCCGGTCGTCGCGCAGCAGGTGCGCGGCGGTGCTGCCGCCCATCGAGTGGCCGAACACGCCCACGCGGGACAGGTCGAGCCGCTCGCGCAGCCCGGCGGGCAGCGGCATGCGGCCGAGCCGGTCCAGGACGAACCGGAGATCGGCCACCCTGGCCGGGACCAGGACGTCGAACAGCCTCGCCTGCTCCTCCTCGGTGGTGACGGGCGGCAGCTTCGAACGTTCGAGCCGCCCGCCGGGGAACTGCACCTGCTCGGCCTCGTAGGTGTGATCGACGCTCACGACGACGTATCCGCGCGAGGCCAGGTCCTCGACCAGCACGGTGCTGAGCGTGCGGGACGCCTCGAACCCCGGCGAGAACAGCACCACGGGCAGCCGCCCGGCCCGCACCTCGACCCGCGCGCCCCTCCCGGCATGCGTCCTGGTCGCCGCCCAGTCCACGGCGCCGGGCCTGATGCCCAGGTCGGGCGCGGTGTTCGCGTCGAAGTCGGCGGCCGTCAGCGGCGGCATCTGCGCGACAGGCGGCAACGCCCTGGCCGCCGGGTACCACACGCTCACCATGAGCTCCCGGTAGTCCTTCGACGGCACCAGCGGATCGCCGCGCGAGGCGTCGACCAGCCGCACCTCCGCCGTCCCGACCGGGTACGGCCCGCCCGGAGCCGGAAGCGACACCCTCAGCCCGCGCGGCGGCGGATCGGCACTCGCGGGCACGGCCGGAGCGATCAACACAGTCAGGGCGAGTACGGCCGAAGCCGCCGTTGTCTTCCTCATGCCTCAAGGCTTCCAGCGCCCCGATCGCGGCGACTCGTCCCTCGGGACGACCCGGCGATGAGCCGCACGACGCACTCCCGGCGATCATCCACCCCAGGGTTGACGTGCTCGGACCTAGGCCGGAGGGAGCGCCCTGACCCTGATCACGCCGAACTCGCCGTCGTAGCCGGGCGCCGCCGTCACCTCGCCCCTGCGCAGCCTGCCGATCGCCTCGGCGAGCGCGGGCGCCTCGGCCGCGATGGCGCTCTCGGGCAGCTCGTCCAGGATGGCGATCTCCGAGCCGAGCGCCGCGACCAGCCGGTCGACCTCGGCGGCCACCCTCTTGCTCTTCGGTCCGACGCCGAGCAGTTGGCCCACGACCTCGGGCAGCGGCACCACGTTGCGGTAGTCGGCCGCGCCTTCGGGCCGCACGCCCGCGGGCCGGTCGGCCAGGTCGTCCACCCGGCTCAGCACGCCGACCGTGACCTGCTTGCCGCACATCGGGCAGACGCCGCCGAGCTCACGCGTGCGGGCGGGCTGCAGCCGTACTCCGCATCTGCGGTGGCCGTCGACGTGGTACTTGCCCTCTTCGGGGAAGAACTCGACGGTCGAGGCCAGCCCCTCGCCCGTGCGTTGCGCCCGCAGGAGCGCGTAGTAGTCGAGGTCGGTGTCGAACACCGTGCTCTCCCTGCCGACGATCGGCGGCGAGTGCGCGTCGGAGTAGCTGACCAGCCGATACCCGTCCAGGCGCGAGACGCGCCAGTTCATCGCCGGGTCGCTGGACAGGCCGGTCTCCAGGGCGAAGACGTGAGGGGTGAGATCGCCGAAGCACTCCTCCAGCGTGTCGAAGCCCGACCTGGAGCCGAAAACGCCGAACCACGGCGTCCAGACGTGGGCGGGCACCAGGTAGGCGCCCTCGCCGCAGCCCAGCGTGAGCTCCAGCAGGTCGCGTGAGCTCATCGCCACGGTCGGCCTGCCGTCGACGCCGAGGTCGGCGTGCTTGCCCAGCGCCCGGTTGAACGCCTCGACCTGCTCGAAGCCGGGCAGGTGCACCAAGTGATGGATCTTGCGCGATCTGCCGTCCTGCCGGTACACGGTGGAGACCTCGACGGTGAGCATGTACCTGACCGGCGCGGCGGACACACTGGCGGGCAGCGTGGCCGAGATCTCCCGCTCCACCTCCTCGCGCAGCCGTAGCAGGCCGGGCTCGGCGGGCAGGAGATCGGCGCGCAGCCGTTCCAGCCAGGCCGGGTGCGTGAAGTCGCCCGTGCCCATCAGCGTGACGCCCTTGCGCTTGGCCCACCAGGTCAGGTGCGCGAGGTCGCTGTTCTTGCTGCACGCGTAGGCGTACCTGGAATGCATGTGCAGGTCGGCGTGGAAACGCACCGTGGCTCCCTCTGTCGCTCCGTGTCCGCACCCACCGGGGTTGCCCGGAGCGGGCCGCCGAAACCCCGGCGGGCGTGTGATGACCTGTCGATATGAGGTTGTCCCATTGATCGGGCTGACTCAAAGTGAAACCGTGCGTAAAGTCCCCGATCGATCGACCAAGGGAAGCGCACGATGTGGCCTGGAAAAGGGCCGGGCGCGCTTGTTGTGATCGCGTTGCTCGGCATGATGACCCCGTCGCAGGCGTCGGCTCCCGCCCTCGCCCCCGCCTGCGCCCCTACCTCCACCGTCGCCACCGACACCGGACCGGTGTGCGGACTCGCGAGCGGCGGCACCCGTTCCTGGCTCGGCATCCCGTATGCCGCGCCGCCCCTGGGCGACCTGCGCTGGACCCCGGCGCGCCCGCACTCCTCCTGGAGCGAGGTACGCCAGGCCACCGAGCGGGGCAGCCCGTGCCCGCAGGCGGCACTGCTCGGCTCGGCCTCGGAGAACGAGGACTGCCTGAAGCTCAACGTCGTCGTGCCCGCCGGGCCTCCGGTCGGCAGGCTGCCCGTCATGGTGGACCTGCACGGCGGCGGCTTCAGGTACGGCGCGCCCGCCGACGGGTCGTACCTGGCCCAGCGGGGTGGCGTGGTGCACGTCGGAGTCGGGTACCGGCTCGGCGTATTCGGCTTCCTCTCGCACCGGGCGTTCGGCCGTCACTCGGGCAACTACGCGCTGAGCGACCAGCAGGAGGCGCTGCGCTGGGTGCGGCGCAACATCGCCAGGTTCGGCGGCGACCCGGACAATGTGACGATCTTCGGCGCCAGCGCGGGCGGATCGAGCGTCTGCGCGCACACGGTCTCGCCCACGGCCAAGGGCCTGTTCCACAAGGGCATCGTGCAGAGCGGCGAGTACAACTCCCTGCGCGGCGTCAACACCTTCTGGCAGCCGCAGGACTGCGCGGCCGAACTGCCCACCCAGACGCAGGCCCAGCAGACGGGCGCCCGTTTCGCCGAGGCGCTCGGCTGTGGCAAGGGCGACGCCGCCGCCTGTCTGAGAGGCCTGCCGGTCAAGGCGCTGCTCGACCAGTCGGGCGACGGCCTCGGCCCGGACAAGGGCACGATCGCCCCCGTCGTCGACGGCCGCATCCTGACCATGTCGCCCGGCCAGGCTTTCGCCAAGGGCAGGGTGAACAAGGTCGCCCTGATGCACGGGGTGGGCCGTGACGAGGTGCAACTCGCGCCCGCCACGACGCCCGCCGAGTTCGACGCGCTGGTCCGCAGCCAGTACGGCGACCTGGCCGAGCAGGTGCTGGCCCGCTACCCGCTGAAGAGGTTCCCCGAGCCGGCCGCTTTCATCGCCTCCCGCACGATCATGGCCGACAGCAACTCGGTGTGCCCGGCCCTGCTCAACGACAGGCGGCTGGCGGGCCGCA
The DNA here is from genome assembly GCF_056106265.1 of Nonomuraea sp. IBHARD001. Classification (NCBI taxonomy): domain Bacteria; kingdom Bacillati; phylum Actinomycetota; class Actinomycetes; order Streptosporangiales; family Streptosporangiaceae; genus Nonomuraea; species Nonomuraea sp. IBHARD001. The sequence goes on along the minus strand of NZ_JBWBBW010000002.1, from coordinate 8,632,581 downwards.
TCCCGGTGTTCGCCTTCCAGGTGGACAACACCGACGCCCCGCCGATGTTCTTCCTCGACCAGACCAAGCCCAACGGCGCCTTCCACATCAGCGAGGCGCCCTTCCTCTACTCCGACGTCGCCGACGCGAGCCCCAACCAGCGCACGTTCGGCGCCCAGCTCGTCGCCCAGTGGACGGGATTCGCCCGCACCGGCGACCCGGCCGTGGACGGCACGCCGCTGTGGCCGAAGTACACCAGGTCGGACCCGGCCGTCATGTCGCTGGCCCCGGCGGGTGACAGCACGACGACCCGGGAGATCGCCAGGCAGCACCACTGCGACTTCTGGCAACGGCACACCCCCTACGCTGACGAGGAGGGAACATGATCGGCAGAAGGCTCGTCCGGGTGGCGGCAGCACTCGGCGCGTTGTGCCTGGCGGTGTTCGGCGCCCCGGCCGTCGAGGCGTCAGGCGGCGGGCAACCGCGCCGCGGCGACTGGCCGATGTGGCAGCAGAGCACCGAAGGGCTGCGCCACAACGCGGCCGAGCGGAAGATCACCCCGCGCACGGTGGGCGACCTGGAGCTGAAGTGGGCCTTCGCCTACCCCAAGCAGGCCGGCACCCCGCGCAGCCAGCCCGCTGTGGTCGGCGGCGTCGTGTACTTCGGCTCGCCCGAAGGCAAGCTCTACGCCAGGGACGCCGTTACCGGCGCGGCCCGGTGGGAGTTCGACCTGACCACGGTCGGCGAAGGCTTCACCCAGGTCCAGGACGGCCCCGCCGTGGCCAGGGGCAAGGTGTACTTCGGCGACGTGCGCGGCTACTTCTACGCCGTCGACCAGCGCACCGGCAGGCTGGTCTGGAGCCGCAGGCTCGACACCAAGCCGACGGCGATCGTGACCAGCTCCCCACTGGTGTTCGGCGACCGCGTCTACGTCGGGGTCTCCAGCGGCGAGAACATCATGGGCAGGGAGCACGAGTGCTGCACCTTCCGCGGCCATCTGAACGCCCTGGACGCCGACACCGGGCGGCAGATCTGGCGCTTCTACACCGTGCCCGAGTCCCGCGAGGACGGCACCTGGCCCAACGGCCGCAAGAGGTTCGCCCCTTCGGGCGGCGGCGTGTGGGGCTCGCCCGCCATCGACCCGGCCACCCGCACGATCTATGTGGGCACCGGCCAGAACTACACCGGCAGCGCCGGGCACTTCGACTCGGTCCTGGCGCTGAACGCCGACACCGGCAGGCCGCGCTGGACGCGCAAGATGACCGACGTCGACACCTGGCGTCTGGAGTGCTCGCTGCCCACGCCGCAGGACCGCGAGTTCTGCCCCAACCTGCCCGACGGCACCGCACTGGACTTCGACCTCGGCGCCTCGCCGAACCTGTTCAGGGCGAAGGGCCGCAGCCTGGTCGGCATCGGCCAGAAGTCGGGCGTCTTCCATGTGCTCGACGCCAGGACCGGGAAGATCGTCTGGCAGCGGCAGCTGTCCACGCCCATGCCAGGCGGCGGCCTGTCCGGCGTGCAGTGGGGCACCAGCTTCGACGGCGAGCGGCTGTACGTCGCGACGTACATGGCCAATCCCGGCACGCTGTTCGCCTTCGAGCCCGCGACCGGGCATCTGCTCTGGCAGACACCCAACCCGGCCGACGGCTGCACCACCGGCGGCGCCGCGCAGTACCCGGCGGTCTGCCAGCTCGGCCACACCCCGGCGGTGTCCACCACACCGGGACTGGTCTGGGAGGGCAGCATGGACGGCAAGATGCGGGCGTACTCGGCCGAGACCGGCAAGGTGGTGTGGACACACGACACCATGCAGGTCGTGCAGGGCGTCAACGGCCTGCCCGGCAGGGGCGGTGCGGTGTCCGGCGGAGGCGGTGCGGTGGTCGCGCACGGCATGCTCTACATCCAGTCGGGTTACAACTTCACGCCGTATCCCAATCCGCACGGCTCGGTTCTGCTGGCCTACGGCTTGAAGTGAGGCGCCGTCCCGAACGACGATGAGCGGGCCGCACGCGCACCGACCCGGAGAGGAAGCGCCCATGCCGGAGCGCACCACGGTCGTCATCGTCGGAGCAGGCCCGGCCGGGCTCACCCTGGCCGGCCTGCTCGGCAGGGCAGGCGTCGCCTTCGTCCTGCTGGAGCGCCAGAGCCGTGCCTACCTGCTACGACGCCAGCGCGCCGGCGTGCTGGAGTACGACGGCGCCCGCGTGTTCGAGCGGTGGGGACTGGCCGACGAGGTCCTGGCCGGCATGCCCTACGACGCCACGCTGGAGATCCGCGTGGACGGCGAGCCCCATGTGCTCGACGTGGCCACGCTGACCGGCGGTCGCAGGGGCAGGCTGGTCCCGCAGCAGGTCCTGGTCGGCCGCCTGCTCGCCCACCTCGACGAGTGCGGCGCCGACCTGCGCTTCGACGCGGCCGAGGTGCTGCCGCACGACGTGGCCGGCCGGGAGCCCGTCGTGTCCTACCGCGACGGGGACGGCGTCCGGCACGAGATCGCCTGCGACTACGTCGCCGGGTGCGACGGCTTCCACGGTGTCAGCAGGGCGAGCATGCCGCCGGGGGCCGTGACCGCTTACACCTACGACCACGGCATCGGCTGGCTCACCGTGCTGGCCGACGTCGAGCCGCCACGCCATCCCCTGCTGGCGATCAGCCCGTACGGCTTCGCCGCGCACTTCCCCCGGGGGCCGATGGCCAGCCGTTTCTACCTGGAGTGCGCGCCGGACGCCGAGCCCGACGCCTGGCCGGACGAGCGCGTCTGGTCGCAGCTACGCCTGCGCCTGGCCGAACCCGGCCTGCCCGAAGGCCCGATCACCGAGCGCTCGGTCGTGGAGATGCGCAGCCACGTCACCGAACCCATGGCGTACGGCAGGCTGTTCCTGGTGGGCGACGCCGCGCACATCATCACGCCCATGGGCGGCAAGGGCATGAACCTCGCCATAGCCGACGCCGACGTCCTGGCCCAGGCGTTGCGCGCCGCCGTACGCGACGGGGACGAGGCTGGGCTGGAGGCGTACTCGCGCACGTGTCTGCGGCGGGTGTGGCAGCACCAGGAGTTCTCGCGCTGGCTGACCGAGCTGACCCACGAGGCGGGCGACGCCACCCTGGCCGGTCCGTTCCGCCGGAGGCTGGCCCGCGCCCGCCTCGACCGGCTGCTCACCTCGCCGACGGCGGCCCGTGCGTTCGGCGACATGATCGCGGGAGGCTGAACGCCCCGAGCGGTCAGCGCACCCCCTTGATCGGCCGTACGAAGAGCGCCCCGAGCAGCACGACGAGTCCCGAGACCAGGTACACGGCGGGATAGCCGCCCGCGTTCAGCACGGGGATGGCGGCGATCGGCCCGAGTGTGATGCCGAGCGACGTGGCCATGTTGATCAGGCTCAGGTCCTTGGCCCGATCCTGCTGCGAGGGCAGCACCTGGGTGACGAGCGCCATGTCGACGGCCTCGTACACGCCGAAGCCGAGACCGGTGATCGCGGCGAGGACGAGCACGCCGGTCCAGGTCGGGTTCACGGCGCTGAGCGCGGTGCCGACGGCGAAGACGACGGTCGCGACGGTGACGAAGATCTTGCGCCTGCCGATCCGGTCGGACAGCAGCCCGCCCGCGACGGCGGCGACCGACACGGTGACGGCGTAGAGCAGGGTAGTGATCACCATGCCGTCGGCGGCGGTCTGCCCGGGATGGTGGTCCTCGTATCTGATGACGTCGGTGAGGTAGAAGAACATCAGGGCGATCGCCATGTTCTGCCCGAGCGCCACACAGAACCGGGTGAGCCAGGCATAGGCGAAGTCCGGATGACGCCGGGGGTCGACCCAGAACATCCCGAGCAGCGAGGAGGGCGCATCGCCTCCCGAGGCGGGCGGCGGATCGGCGACCAGCACCACGAAGACGGCGCACGCCACCAGCACCAGCCCCCCGAGCACGCCGTAGGCGGCGAACGGGTCGTCGAGCGAGGCCGCGATCGCCGAGCCGAGCACCGGCGCGACCGCCCACGAGACGCCGACGCAGGCCGAAGCCGTGCCGCGCCTGCTCTCGGGCACCTGGTCGGGAATGGTCGCCGACAGTCCGGCGACGACGAGGTTGGCGAAGATCTGCACGGCGGTCCACCCGGCCAGCAGCTCGGCGACGCCTCCGGCCTGCCCGGTGTAGAGCAGGGCGGCGGCCGTGCCCGCGCCTCCGGCCAGGATCCACGGCCTGCGACGGCCGAAACGCGACCTGGTCCGGTCGGAGATGCGGCCGAGCACCGGATTGGTCACGATGGCGAGCAGTCCCGCGACTCCCGCGACGAACGCGTAGCTCTCCTCCTTGCCCGTCCCGGCCAGCGTCGCGGTCTGGTCGGGCAGCAGCACCAGGAGGGGGCCGAGCAGGGCGGTCCACACCGCCGTGCTGGCCGTGGTCAGCGACAGGTAGTAGCGCGGGGCCGGTGCGGCCGCATGGGGGGATGCGGTGGTGAAGACCGGGTTTTCATTGGCCATTTGTCCAATGTCAGGCCAAGCGTCGTCCCATGTCAAGGCCCTGCTAGCGGCGCGAGGCGGCCTTGCGGGCAGCGGCGACGTCCACGCCGTACGCCCGCAGGACGTTGTCGACGATCCTGCTCTGACGGCGCGCGGAGAACTTCTCCGGGTACAGCGCCCCCTCGGCGACCACCCCGTCGACGACCGCCACCAGAACGTCGGCGACGACCGAGGCGTCCTCGGCGCCCGGCATCTCGCCCGCCTCGTGCGCCGCCGTCACCAGGCTCAGCAGCGTGCCCCGCCACAGCTCGTAGCCGGAGTGCCGCTCGGCCGTGATGACGGGATCGCCCACGGCCCGGCCCCAGAAGGCGAGCTGGACCTGGGCGCTCACCAGGCGGTCGTCGTCGATGGGCAGCGCCTCGACCAGGGCGGTGCGCAGGGCGGCGGCTCCCGAGAGCCGGGCGATGCGGCTCTCGATGTGCTCGGCCAGCCGCTCGAAGGCCCGGCGCAGGGCCGCGTGCAGGATCTCGTCCTTGTCGCTGAAGTAGTGGGCGAGTATGCCGTGCGCGACGCCCGCCTCCTTGGCGATCTCCCTGGTGGTGGCGCTCGCGATGCCCTTGCCGGAGATGACGCGCCAGCACGCGTCGACCAGTTCGGCCCGGCGCGCCTCGTGGTCGACGATCTTCGGCATACCGGCCAGCCTAATGGCTGCCTCCGATGTCGTCGACGTTGACCGATGGTCGATCGAAGGGTTATAACTGGACAGATGTCCGAGATAAAAGGGGCGTTGACATGCGGTTGAGCATTTCCTACAGCGGCTTCGGTCCCGTCGCGCCGATGGTCGACGCGGTGCGCGCGGCCGAGCGCGCCGGGCTGGACGGGGTCTGGGCGGCCGAGCACGTCGGCTTCCACGACGCCGTCGTGCCCAGCGCCTGCTTCCTGGGTGCGACCGAGCGCCTGGAGGCCGGGATCGTCGGCCTCGCGCCGGTCGGCAGGCATCCCGGCCTGCTCGCGATGGAGCTCGCGTCGCTGGCCGAGCTCGGGCCCGGCCGGGTCAGGGTCCAGGTGGGACTCGGCGACAGGTTCCTCGTCGGCATGATCGGCGGCTCCTTCACCGAAGGGCTGCGCCAGGTCGAGGAGTTCGTCGGCGTGCTGCGTGAGCTGTTCGCGGGCGAGCAGGTCACCGGCACGTACTGCGGGCACCGCTTCGACGCCTACCGGATCGCGCCCGTCGACCCCGCGCCCGCCGTCGACGTCATGGCGCTGCGGCCCAAGATGCTGGCCCTGGCCGCACGCGTCGGCGACGGCGTCTCGCTGTCGTCCGGCGCCTCGCTCGGCTATCTCACCCAGGCCGTGCGCGACGTAGAGCGGGTGCTCGCCCACAGCGGCAGGGAGCGGTCCGACTTCCGGATCACCGCGATGGCGCTCGGGGCCGTCGCGCCCAGGCAGGAGAGCGCGGTCGCCATGCTCACCGAGGCGCTGGGGCTGTTCTCGCCCGCCGCGCTCGGTGTGCTGGCGCCCGACGTGTTCGAGGCCGTGGCGACGCCGGGGGAGCAGGGGCCGCTGCTCACCCCCGGCGTCGTCACACGACTCGGCCTCGCGGCCACGCCCGACACCCTGCCCGACGCTCTCGCCGCCTACGCGGCCACCGGCATCGACGAGCTGTCGATCAACCTGATCAACCCACCCTCCGAGCTGCCCGAGCTGCTGCCCCTGCTCGCCGCCGCCCGGCCTTGATGAGAGGACCCCGCCCATGAGCGCCACCGAGACCGACATCCAGCGCGTATCCGACCTGCACCACGGCTGGGTACGCGCCAACGGCACCGGCGACATCGACTGGCTGCGCGCCCACATCGCGCCGTCGGGCCGCGAGGACTTCGTCATGTGGAACACGATGGGCAGCAACTTCTTCGGCCTCGACGGCATCGTCGCCCTGTGGGAGCAGCTGGTCGCCATGGCCGGGGAGGCGGCGGCGCAGGAGATCGTCTCGACGTCGTGGGACGAACGCGTCCAGCTCAGCGGCGACCTGGCCGTCGTCAGCTACCTCACCAGGCTCGTCGTCGACTTCGGCCCGAACGGCGAGGCGGCGGGTGGCAAGCTCGACCAGGTCTTCCGCGGCACCGAGGTCTGGCAGCGCAGGGGCGAGGACTGGAAGATGACCCACTACCACGGCTCCCCGCACACCCCCGGCCTCATGGGCGGCCGGTGACATGGACGCCAGGCTCGAACGCTTCACGATCGAAGGCCCGGCAGGCCCTCTCACCGGCTGGCGCATCGGCGCCGCCGCACGGCCGGACCGGCTGCCCCTGCTGCTCGTGCACGGCGTCAACGGCGCCGCCGACGACTGGCTCGGCGTCGCCGCCGCGCTGGCCGCGCACCGCAGGGTCGTCGCCTTCGACCTGCGCGCGCACGGCGGCTCGGCCCAGGGGCCCGGGTACTCGGCCGAGGACTACGCCATGGACGCGCTCGCCGTGCTCGACGCATGCGACCTGGCCGAGGCGCACGTCGCGGGCACGTCGTTCGGCGGCGCCGCCGCACTCGCGCTGGCCGCCGAGCACCCGGCCCGTGTCCGTACGGTCGCCACCTTCGGCACGGCCGCGGGCGGGGACTCGCACACGGTGCGCACGATCGAGGAGCAGATCGCCTCGGTCGGCGTGCGCGCCTTCTTCGCCTGGGCGCTCGCCTCGCACGGCTACGGGCGCGAGGCCGATCCCGGCGTCGTCGCCGCGGCGGTCGAGCGGGCCTCGCGCAACGACGCGGCCACCGTGCTCGCCGTACTGCGGCAGGCGTTCGGGGCCGACGTGCTGCCGCTGGCCGCGCGGGTGTGGCGGCCCGTGCTGGTGGCGACCGGCGCCGACGACCTGACCTGCCCGCCGACCGCCGTACGGCCGCTCGCCGACGCGCTCGGCGTGCCGCTGACCGTGCTGCCAGGCGCCGGGCACCTGGCCCATGTCGAAGGCCACCGGCCGCTCGAAGCCCTCCTCGAAGGGCACGCGCGTGCCCACGAGGCCACCAGGCTGCCGGTCGCGCCGGGGCGCACGCTGGCCGAGCTGGTCGAACTCGACACGCTGACCGCCGACGACTCGGGCGCACAGCGACTCGCCTGGAGCGACACCTGGGTCACGGCACGCGAATGGCTCACGGCCAAGCTCGAGGCCATACCCGGCGTCGAGATCGAACGCGACCAGGCGGGAAACCTCTGGGCGAGCCTGCCCGGCCGCGGCGCCGAGGCCGTGGTGATCGGCAGCCATCTCGACTCGGTGCCGGACGGCGGCAGCCTCGACGGCTGCTACGGCGTGCTCGCCGGTCTGGAGGTCCTGCGTACCTGTGCGAACGCCGGACCGCAGCCGCTCACCGTCAGACTCGTCGACTGGGCCGACGAGGAGGGCGCCCGCTTCGGCCGCAGCCTGTACGGCTCCGCGGCGGCGACGGGCGCACTCGACGTGACCGCACTCGGCCGGCTGCGCGACGCCCAAGGCCAGGACGCCGCCACCGTGCTCGCCGCACACGGCGTCGACCTGGCCGCACTCGGCCGCCCGCTCGAACGGCTGCGCGGCGCGGTCGCCTATCTGGAGCTGCACATCGAGCAGGGCCCCGTGCTGGAGGCGGCGGACCTGGCGCTGGCCGCGGTCACCGGCACACTCGGCGTGCAACGCCACCGGCTGCGGCTGCGCGGCCAGTCGGCGCACGCCGGGGCGACGCCGCTACGGCAGCGCCGCGACCCGATGGCCGCCGCGGCCGCTCTGGTCCTGGAGACACGTGAGCTGGCCCTCGCCTGCTCCGGCCTGGCCACGTGCGGCTCGCTCACGGCGACGCCAGGCGTGGCCACGGCCGTGCCCCGCGAGGTCGACCTCACCCTCGACCTGCGCCACCACGACGCCGTCGAACTGGCGGGCCTGCTGCTGCGCACCCGGGCGGCGGCCAGGCGGATCGCCGAACGCGAGAGGGTCGAGATCACCTGGGAACCGCTGTGGAGCATCGCACCGGCCAGGTTCGACGCCGAGCTCACCGCCCTGGCAGCCGAGACGGTCGCCGACCTCACCGGCGTCGCGCACGCCATGCCGAGCGGCCCGCTGCACGACGCCGTCGAGATCGCCAGGTCGGGCGTGCCCACCACGATGATCTTCACCCAGAGCCTCGCCGGACTGAGCCACACGAAACAGGAGGACACCAGGGCCGACCACCTGGAGCTCGGCGTACGCGCCCTGGCCGACCTGGCCCACCGTGTGATCGGCCGCCGTGCGGTGCGCGAGGAGGCGTCGTGACGTACTCCATCGTGGCTCGCTGCGCCGAGACCGGCGCGCTCGGGGCGGCGGTCGCCTCCCACGCGTTCGGCGTGGGCGCCGTGGTGCCGTGGGCCGTGGCCGGGGTCGGCGCGGGAGCCACCCAGTCGATCCACAGCCCGCTCTACGCGGCCGACCTGCCCCGCCTGCTCGCCGGAGGCGTCCGGCCGGGCGCGGCCCTGACCCAGGTGCTGGCGGGCGACGCGTGGTCGGCCGTACGGCAGGTCGGCGTCGTCGACGCGCTGGGCGGGTCCGCCGCGCACACCGGCGCCGGGTGCGTCGGCCACGCCGCCCAGCGCACCGGGCCCGGCTTCGCCGCGCAGGGCAACATGCTCGCGGGCGGGCACGTCGTCGACGCCATGGCCGAGACGTTCCTCGCGACGCCCGGCGAGCTGGCCGACCGGCTGACCCTCGCCCTGCGCGCGGCCGACGACCTCGGCGGCGACGTGCGCGGACGCCAGGCGGCGGCCGTGCTGGTCGTCGGCGCGGAGCACTCCGACGGCGTCCTGGTCGACGTCCGCGTCGACGACCACGCCGACCCGCTGGGCGAACTACGCCGCCTGCTCGCCCTGCGCCGCGCCGACCAGGACATGCGCGAGGCGATCAGGCGATGCCTGGCGGGCGAGGCGGGCGTCGAGGAGCTGACGGCCCGGCTGCACGCCGTCCAGCAGGCGTTCGGACCGGGCAACCGCGAGCCGACGTTCTGGACCTGCGTCGCCCTGGCCAGGGCCGACCGGCCGTACCTGGTCGGGCTGGCCGGGATCACCAGGGAGCATCCCGGCTGGAAGGACCTCTTCCACCGGCTCACCGACAGCGGGCTCGTCCCCGCACCCAGCGCGCCGAGTCATCAAGGAGAGACACATGAGTGAGACCACCATCGACGTCAGCGTCACCAGCGACATCGGACGGCTGCGCGAGGTCGTGCTGGGCCCGGTCAAGCCGTTCACGCTCGACGACCTGCTCGTGGAGTCGGCGGCCACGCCCGACCCCGAGGGGGAGGAGGCCACGCTCGCCGTGCTGGCCAGGTTCCCGGTCGAGGCGCCCGATCCGGCCGTCGCCGCCGAGCAGCACGCCCGGCTCGTGTCCGTGCTGGAGGAGCACGGCGTCGTCATTCACTGGGTGCGGTTGGCCGACTCGCTGATCCAGCTCTACACGCGTGACATGGGGTTCGTGGTCGACGATGTGTTCTTCCTGGCCAGGCCCGCCAATCCGATCAGGCGCAGGGAGCAGCTCGGCCTGTCCCACCTGCTGCCCCGGCTGTCGAAGGTGAGCGAGCTCGCGGCCGGTCACATCGAGGGCGGCGACGTGCTGGTCACCGACGACGACGTGCTGGTCGGCGTCGGCGACAGCACCGACGCCGCGGGCGTGGCCGCCTTCCGCGAGGCGCTGGCCTCGGCCGGGATCGACAGGCGTGTGGTCGAGATGGAGTTCGCGCACCCCGGCGTCGTCCACCTCGACGTGCACTTCACACTGGCCGGGCCCGGGGTCGGGCTCTACAACCCGGCCGCGTTCACCGCGCGCAGCCGGGCCTATCTGGAGTCGCGTTACGACCTGATCGTGGTCGACGAGCAGAAGGTGCGCTCGCTCGCGGTCAACACGGTGGCGCTCGCTCCCGACAGGCTCCTGCTCCAGGACACCGATGCCGACATCGCGGCCGAGCTCGAAGCCAGGGGGATCACGCCCGTCCTGATCGACTACTCGGAGATCACCCGCTTTCCCGGCGGGCTGCACTGCTCGACGCTTCCGCTCGTACGGGAGTGAACGACGCCTACCTGACCGTGAGGTGGCGGGGGATCGGCGTGCCGGTCAGCTCCTCGTAGCGGTCGGCCACCGCGCGCGGTCTGGCCCGGTAGGCCGCGCGCAACCGCTCGCGCACCTCGGCCGACACCGCCGGGCCGCCGTCGGGCAACGCCGGGCAGAGCGCCGCGGCCAGCAGCAGAGGCCGCACCGACGGCACCACCCTGCGCGTCATCAGCAGCACGAACCCGTAGGAGGAGAGCGCACGCGCGTAGTCGAGCGCGTACGCCTTCTCGTCCTGCGCGTGCCGCCCGGCGAAGAACTCGGCCGCGGCCCTGGCCCTGCGCAGCGGCCGCAGCACCCGGCGGCCCCGCTCGGCGACCTCCGCCTCGGCGTAGGCGCTGAGCATCCGGTTGCAGGCGACGGCATGCTCGTCGTCGGCCCGCAGCACCCGGGTCGCGCGCTCCCAGAACACCATCGCCTGGCCGTACCTGCCCGAAGCCGACAGCAGCGCCGCGTGGTGCCCGAGCGCGGTGGCCAGGCCATCGGCGGCGCCGATGCGCTGGTGCAGGTGCACGGCCTCGGCGGACAGGGCCAGCAGGGCGGCGTCCGGCGGATCGGCGGTCCTGAGTCCGACATATCTGTTCAGGGCACGGGCCAGGTACGGCCCGGCGCGTCGCGGGTCGTGCTCGGCCCAGCCCTGGAGGAAGGCCACCGTCTCGCCCGCGACCCGCATGACCTCCTCGTGCGTGCCGTACCTCGTGACGATCTCCAGGTGGTGGCCGAGCGTGGCGGCCGCCGCCTCGCTGTGGCGTGCCGGGTGCGCCTCGGCCAGCCGCCTGGCCAGTCGCGTGGCCTCGCGTTGCGGGGGCACGGCCTCGGCGCCGCGTCCGGACGCGGCCAGCAGCAGGGCGTGCTCGCCGAGCGCTCCGGCCAGCTCGGCGGCGTCCGTGCCCGGCGCCGCGCGCAGCAGGGCGACGGCCTCGCGCAGGCAGCCGATGGCCTCGTCCTGGCGTTCGCGCCGCTCCAGGAGCCTCGCGTGCGCGCGAAGGGCCGTGCCGAGCAGGCCCGTCAGATCGCCCTCGCGCGAGAGCGCTCCGCGCAGCAACGCCACCGCCTCGGCCGAAGCGGCGGACGCCCGTTCGATCCTGTCCTCGTCCTCCAGGCAGGCCGCACGGCCCAGCGCCGCCACGGCCAGCGCGCCCGCCTCCGGAGTGCCGGAGCGGTCCGGCTCCAGCGACGTGCGCAGCGCGGGCGCGAACAGCCCTTCGCCCGACGGCGCCGACGCGGCCAGCCGCTCCCACCAGTCCTGGTCGTCGCCGGTCAGCACCAGCACCCGCACGGTCGGCCGTACCTCGGCGTCGAGCAGCGCCTCGACGACCGCGCGTACCCGGCACTCGGGCACCCGCGTCTGGTCGGCGACGAGCAGCACCGGCCTCGGGCCCGTGCGCAAGCGCCGCACCAACTCCGGCAGATCGGCGTCACGGGGGTCGCCCGTGCGCAGGAACCCGGCCGTCCAGCCCCGAGGGGCCCGGCCGAGCACCTCGCGGGCCGCCCGGCTCTTGTGCCGTCCGGCCGCGCCCGTCATCGCCCGTACCGACAGGCGTTCCGGGCTTCCGCACCAGCGCAGCACCTCGGCGACGACGTCGTCGCACCCGCCCTGCGCCTCCCGCACGCGGACCGGCGCGAGCAGCCGATGCAGCCGCACCGACTCGACCACGGGCAGAGCGCCGCCCAGGTCGTCGCCGAGCACATCGGCGAATCCCGCATCATCGAGCAGGGCCGCCACGGGCTGGGCCGAGGGCTCGCCGCCGGCCCAGCTCACCACGGCGACCAGCAGGCGTTCGTCCACAGCCTGTGGACCGTCGCTGAACAGAGCCGCACCGGAGAGCGGCGTCCCGCTCAGCGCGAGCGGAAGGGCGGCAGGGACCGGGAAACAGCGGAACCCGTCCCCCGCCAGCGCCACCGCCCCGCCGTCCAGCTCACCCCATCGCACCGCGCCGCCCCCGAACGCCGGAGCATCCCCGATCCGTACCAGGGCCGCGTCGATCTCCCCGTCCGACACCCAGACCGGCCGTACCCCCCGCACCCGCCGCCCGGCCAGCGTCACCCCGAGCGCGTCCGGCTCCCTGCCGAGCAGCGTGCTGCGTGCCGTCAGGACCAGCGTGGGACCGATCCGATACCCGGCCCCACCCCTCGCGACCGCCTCACCGCCGCCCGTCCACAGGCGAACCAGATGCCGCGGCTCCACCTGTCACACCCCTGACAGATTTCCCATGATCTTCACGCTATCCGCCCCACCAAACCCGTCAAAGCCCCCTTTCCATACCACTCCATCTCTTGTCGACGTGATGCCCACACCTGCCGCACGCCGGGTGCTGGAGGCGTGCGGCATCGGGGTCAGGGGCGGGTGCCGATGCTGTCGACCCAGGTGGCTGCCAGGTAGGCGACGAGGCGGCCCTTGACCTCGGCGGCTCTGACCGCGTTGCCCTCGCGGTGTTCGGCCAGGTCGGGGCCGTCGTAGGCCGAGGCGAGCAGCCTGGCTCCGCTCCGGTCGACGACGAGGCGGACGTGGCTGCCCTTCATCCTGAGCTCGACGCCTTCCCGGCCCAGTGGGTCGGTGATAGCGCCGGTCATGGTCAGGCCGGGCTGTGCGGCCAGCAGGCGGAGCGTCGCCGCCCGGGTGGACGCCTTGGCCGGCGAGCTCAGCAGGTACGCGGCCGTGTCGAAGACGAAGACCGGGAACGGCTGTGTCCTGATCGCCTCGGCCGCCTCCTTCGGCAGGTCGCGCTGGGGTGTGCGCTGGGCGTCGCGCAGCCAGAGCTCAAGGGAGCGCGCGTCGCCCGGCAGCGCCATCACCTCGGCGTCACCGACACTGCGTCCGCCGATGGCGGTCCTCAGGGTGATCGGGACGCCGTCCCGCGTCTCCTGCGTGGGCAGCCTGCCGCCCTGCGAACGCCAGGTGTTCTGGTCGTCGACCTCGGCGAACGTGATGGCGGCGTCCTTGCCGGTGATCAGGCGTACGCCCTTGTCGCCGCTCCACGTCTCGCTGGTCGTGGCCAGCACGCCGCCTCCCGCGACCGGCTCGAACGTGCGCGTGCTGGAGTACCAGACGTTCGCCCCGGGAACGGGCGCCTCCGCGATGCTCTCCGCCCCGGCCAGCAGCAGCGACCGCGCGTCCAGCGTGACGACGGGCACCGGGTTGGCGGGCACGACGGCGACCACCCGCTCACCGGACGGCGAGGCCGGCGGCGCCGTACCCGACATGGCCACCGGTACGGCGGCGGCGGCGACGGCCAGCCCGGCCACGGCCACGAGCAGGCGAGGCCGTGGCCGCGGACGGCGTGCGGCGGCGAAGGCGGCGGCGAGGTCGACCTCACGGCGTCGCCGGTAGGACTCCTCCAGCAGGTCGTCGGGCCGAAGAGCGCGCATGACGTCGTCGGGTGTCATCGGTGTTCCTCCAGGGATGGGTGAGGGAGAGGGGCTCATCGCCGCTCCTCCAGCGTGGACACGGTGTCGTTCAACGCCTCGGCGAGCCTGCGACGGGCCCGGTGCAGGCGTACGGCGAAGGCCTTGGTGCTGCAGCCGGCCACCTTGGCAGCCTCGGCCGGCGCCAGGCCGTGCCAGCTGGTCAGGATCAGCGCCTCGACGTCGAGTTCGCCGAGTCCGGCCAGTGCGGTGATCGCCGCATGGCGTTCGGCCACGTGTTCGGCGACGTCGCCTTCGCCGTGCGGGCTCAGTTCGGCCAGCCGCATGGCCAGCGCCTGGCCGCGCAGCCCGGAGGCGTGCTGTTTGCGCAGCAGGTTCCTTGCCACGCCGAGCAGCCACGGCAGTGCGGGCTCGGGGACCTCGCGCAGTCGCCGCCAGGCGATGAGAAAGGTCTCTCCCGCCACGTCTTCGGCGGACTGCCGCTCGGCACGCAGCAACGAGTACCCGAGGACGCTGCGGTAGTGCCGGTCGTAGAGTGCGATGAAGCGTTGCCGGGGATCGTTCACAACCAGAAATCCCTGTGAGGTGCCGCCGATTACCGTTCCATCATGGCTTTGTCGGCGAGGGGCTCCTGTCCTGCACTAATGCCTGAATTTGGAACATTTTCATCATGAAGCATTGTCGCTACGCTGATCACCCATGACTTCCATGCATCCCGCACGCTGGCTGGCGGCGTTCACCCTCGTCGCCGGCTTATCCGTGGCCGCGCCGGCACAAGCCCACGAGGCGGTCACGCGGCCTTCGGACACCCTGCTGCGCGGACTGGACCTCGACCGCGCGACCGTGCTCGACCTGCAGCGCGCCATGGACAAGGGCCGCTTCGACTCGGTCAGGCTCACCGGCTTCTACCTCGAACGCATTCGCAAGATCGACCCGGTGCTGCACGCCGTCATCCAGACCAACCCCGCCGCGCTGAGCGAGGCCGCGCGCAGCGACCAGCGCCGCCGCCACGGCGCACGCGGCCCGCTCGAAGGCGTGCCGGTCCTGCTCAAGGACAACATCGACACCACAGGCCCGCTGCGTACGACCGCGGGGTCGCTGGCGCTGGCCGCATCGCGCCCCTCGCGCGACGCCTTCCTGGTCCAGCGGCTGCGGGCGGCGGGAGCGGTCATCCTCGGCAAGGCGAACCTGTCGGAGTGGGCCAACTTCCGCTCGAGCCCCTCCTCCAGCGGCTGGAGCGCGGTGGGCGGCCAGGTCGCCAACCCGTACGTCCTGGACCGCAATCCCTGCGGGTCGAGCAGCGGTTCGGCCGTCGCCGTCGCCGCGAGCCTGGCCGCCGTCACCATCGGCACCGAGACCGACGGCTCCATCGTCTGCCCCGCCGCGGCCAACGGCGTCGTCGGCATCAAGCCCACGATCGGCCTGGTCAGCAGGGGCGGCGTGGTACCGCTCTCGCTCGCGCAGGACACCGCCGGGCCGATCACCAGGAATGTCACCGACGCCGCCGCCGTGCTCTCCGTCATCCAGGGCGTCGACCCGCGCGACCCCGCGACCGAGCCGGGCGGCGAGCGCGACTACCTCAAGGCGCTGAAGCCGGGCGCGCTCACCGGCAAGCGCATCGGCGTGTGGCGCTCGGCCGCCTCGGGACAGCCCGCGGTGCTGGCCACGCTCGACGCCGCCGTCGCCACCCTGCGCGCACGCGGCGCCACGGTGGTCGACAACCTCGAACTGGAAGGCCTGGACCAGGTCGGCGAGGCGGAGTTCCCCGCGCTGATGACGGAGTTCAAGCACGACCTGAACGCCTACCTGGCCGCCACGCCCGGACGGCACCCGCGTGACCTGGCCGCCCTGATCGAGTTCAACAAGCGCAACGCCTCGACCGAACTGCGTTACTTCGGCCAGGAGCTCTTCGAGGCCTCCCAGGCCACCACCGGCGACCTGAACGACCCCGAGTACCGCGCACTGAGGGACAAGGCGACCTCGCTGGCCCGCAAGGCCATCGACTCGGTCGTCGCGGCCAACAGGCTGGACGCCGTGCTCGCGCCGACCAACAACGGCGCCTGGAAGACCGACCTGGTCAAGGGCGACGACTTCACCGGCTTCGTCGCCTCCTCCACCCCGTCGGCGGTGTCCGGCTACCCGGCCGTGACCGTGCCCGGCGGCTATGCCAGGGGCGTGCTGCCGCTCGGCGTGACGTTCTTCGCCGGAAAGTACTCCGAGCCGACGCTCATCGCCATCGGCTACGCGTTCGAGCAGGCGGGCCAGGTCCGCAAGCCGCCGACCTACCTGCGCACCCTGCCGTAACCGCCTCGTCGCGTCGCCCCGCCGCGACCGGCGGGGCGACGTGGCGCGGTCAGGACTCGCCGCTGATCCTGGCCGAGCCGATCGAGGCCGCGGTGATCGCTCTGGCTGCGGTCTGCGTGGACGAACTCGAGGTCAGCGTGGTCAGCGACGCCCGGTTGAGCGCGTACACGACGAACTCGTAGGTGTTGACCGTCGAGGGCGAGCACGGCCCCTGGTACCCGTACAGGCTGGCGCTTCCCCGGTAGTAGATCTGCCTGGCCCCCGAAGGTACGGCGGGCCGATAGGCGTGCTCGACGTTCTGGGGGAGCGAGGTCGTGCTGACCGGGATGTCGTAGATGACCCAGTGGATGAGGTTGAAGTTGTCGAGATCGCGCATGACGATCGCATAGCTCCTGGCCGCTGCCGGACCGCCGGACCAGGCCAGGGGCGGCGACTCGTTGCGCTGGCGGGGGTCGCTGCCGCCGCTGGTGCACTCGTGCACCTTGGGAATGACGCCGCCGTTGACGAAGGCGGCGCTGGACAGGGCGAACACCGCCTGACCGGCGGCGGCAGGGGAGGAGGGAATGAAGACCCAGGCGATGAGAAGGGCATATAAGGCTGTTCTCGCGCGTGTCACTGGAGGCTCCCGAGGATGCTCGTGGTCCTTTGATCCGTACGTCGTGCCTGTGCGGTTGGGCGCTCTGGGACCAGCGTAGGCATCATTGTCTCGGTCGGGTAACACCTCTTTTCTATCCAAATGATGTGCGGTATAGCGTCTCGCCCGACCGCTACTTGCTTCCGGTCCGGCCTCGGCCTGCGGGCTTCTTCTTGCCCTTCTGCGTGGTGGAGCCGCGCTTCGTCGAGGTGGTCTTCGCCTTCTGCTTGTTCGACGGGTCGAAGTCGCCGTCGTCGTCGCTCTCGCTCTCCTCTTGCTCGAACTCGGCCGGGATTATCCCCTGATAGCCGCTGGGGGCGTACCTGGCGAACATCTTCGCCTCGTCCGCGCCCACCTCGATATTGGTGAGCGCCTGGACGTTCGCCTTCAGGTCGAAGGGGATCGGGGTCTTGCCCTCCAGCCAGGCGGTGAGTTTCGGCTGGGCCTCGGGGTTCTGCTCGGCGTACTTCGCCGCGTAGAGCTCCTTCCACATGTCCAGGTAGAACTGCGCGTGCTGGTCGCCGATCTGCTTGCGCAGGCGATCGATGCGCCGAGGGTGCTCCTTCAGGAAGAGCGTCTCCTGGAGTCGTCGGGAGGCGACCAGGTTCTTCGGCTTGCCCGAGTCCTCGTCGATGATCTTGAGGCAGTCCGGGTCGGCGATCAGGATGGGCCAGAGGTGGTCGAAGAGGGCGCCGCTCCTGTCCTCCAGCGTCTCCACGGCGAGGGCGAACGTGGCCGGATCCACCCGGCCGCTCGCCGCCCCGTCGTGGACCGCCTGCATGGCCTGGCGCTGGCTGGCGTTGCAGAGTTCGAACAGCGTGTTCTTGAAGTAGGTCCAGTAGCGGCCCGTCTCGTTCGCGCTGACCGCCATCTTGGCCGTGCGTACCTGCCCGACCTCGATGGTGTGCAGACCGGTGCTGTAGTTGGCGGCGGGATCGCGTGGCCCGTCGTCCAGCGCGAAGCCGACACGGTCGATCACCGTGACGGCGACCTCCTCCGGCACATGGTCCATGATGGCCAGCACCTCGTCGGGGTAGCGGTATTCCTCGGCACGCTGCCGGGCGAGCAGATCGGCCCAAGGCTCGGTCCTGGCCTTGGCCACGGCCGCCATCAGGTCGGCGAAGATCGGATTGCTGACGATCTTCGCGAGCACCTGGTAGAGGTAGTCGCCCTGCATGTCCTTCATGCTCTGCTCCTCGGAGGTGAGCAGGGCGACGTTGAGCCGGCGATCCGCACTGGAAATGATCACTGGCCGCTCCCCGCCCACCTTGGGCCCGCTGTCGCCGTCGCCGTCGCTGTCCTCCTCTTCCTCCTCCGCCTCCTTCTCGTCCTTCGGTGGAGGCTTCGGCGTGCTGGAGCGTGCTCGCTTGAGCGCCTGGGCGCTACTGCTGCTGGAGGAGGAAGAGGGAGGGGCCTTGCGCTTCGTACCCTGACTTTCCTCTTCCGATTCCGAGCTCTCCAACTCCTCGTCGTGCTGGACGACGGGAGCCCGCTTGGGCGGCGGCGCCGCACGCTTCGCCCGGACCTCGTTGCCGACCCGCTTACTGCGCGAGCTCCGCTTGGGCGGCGGCTTGCCGGACGGCTTCGACGTCGCAGGAGGATCGGTCTCTACCTGCTTCTCGCTCATCAGCCCGCCTTTCGATGGTGTTTGGTCCTGCCTTTGCGGGGTTTCCGGGGCTGCACGAAGAGTCCTGGTGGAGGAGGGGGAGGCTGGCGGTCGTACCTCGTCCAGACATAGGACTGGAACTGCTCTTTGGCCGCAGGAGTCACCGCGAGGCCCGTGAGGTTCATGACCTGCTGTTCGACGTCGAACTCCGGGTTCGCGTTCGTGTGGAGCCAGTGCAGCAGCCGCCCGTGGGCTCGCGGGTTCTCCCGCTCGTACGCCATCGCGTAGTTGGCCTGCCAGAACTGGAGGTAATGCGACGGGTGCGCGGTCCCAGCGGCCACGTCCAACTGCTGCTCGAAGCTCGGATAGGACTGGGCGAGAAGTCCGGTCGGAGGTTCGAGAACGACAGGCTCGTGTGCTCCCGGCCGATAGACGGTTCGGAGGTCCGGATCCGCGAGCACCTGACGCCAGAGCACGGTGTGATACCGCTGGGAGTTGGCGGCCTCCAGCGCCTCGATGGCGAGGACGAAGCTGACGGGGTCGACCCGCCCGGCCGCGGCTTCGGCGTCGACCTTCTTGGTGACCGGGGCGAAAACGGCGTTTCCGAGTTCGAAGAGGGCGCTGTGAAAGTACTGCCAGTAGGGGCTGGTCGCTGAATTGTCCGTTGGATAGAGGTCGATCTGATGCAGGCCGGGAGTGAAACGTCCCAAGCTGATCAGAGGCCCGGTGCTCCCGTAACTACCGGCGTCGACGACCGCGACGGCGACGCTGTCGTCCAGCTTCTCCAGGATGTGGAGTGTCGCGTCATTGCCGCGCCGGTTTTCGGGGAGCGCGCGAAATGCATCGACGAGTTCGGCCCAGCTTCCACCCCTGGATTCGCGTACGGCCAGCATCAGCTCGTCGAAGAGCGGATTGGTGCAGATCTTCGTCAGCACCTGGAAGAGGTCGCCGTTCCGCGCTTCGATCGAGGGCTGGGCCGTCAGCAGGGCGATGCCCGGCCGGCCGTCTCCCGGTTCGATGATGATCGGGGCGCCGTCATCCCCCTCCTGGTCGTTGCGCTCGGCCTCGGGCGACGGGCGTCTCCGTTTGCCGCCCCGGCCGGTGACGAGTTCGGCCGAGGCGATCGCCGGAGGAGTCGAGGGTGGAGTGTTCCTGAGACGAGTGGTGCGGGAGCTTTCCGCAGGCCTTTTGCCCGGTCGATTTCGAGGCGGCGAATTCAGGTCGTTCTCGCTCATCGGAATGCCTTTCTGAGGGCATGCGACCCGTCACGCTACGTGATCGTCGCAGGTGGGTCAATGTGCGGTGGCGTTGCGGAGTTAGATCTCCTACACGACGTAGTTGTCACCTTCCTGCGTCGTGGTCCTTTCCAAGGCGTAAGGGACCATGGGGCAGCCCGGGTCGGAAATGGCGGAAGGGGACGGCAATCGTGCGCGGTGAAACGTGGTTGCCCAGTTATGAACGACTCTTCGGAACACTGGACCTGCGTAAGGGCGAGGAGGCCAGGTCCGTCTGTTCGCCTGCCGCCTATCTGAGCGACCTGCTGAAACTGCTGCAGGACTCCTTCGAGGACGCCTCGATACTCGGCCGCAGACCGGACCTCGCCGCCATCCCGCTCGACACCGCCCACACCTTCACCCCGATGCCCTACCTCGACGTCGTCGTCCGGGTCCTCGAAGGCCTGCTCGGGGCCGAGCCGTACGAGACGTTGAAGACGGCCAGGCGGCCGTTCTCGCTGAAGGACGCGCGGGTGGCGACGTACCTGCGGCATCTGGGGGTCGACCCGGTCGAGTACGGCAGGCTGTTCGCGGCGCGTGCCGATCGCGACAGGATCGCCCGCGACCACCTGACGCTGACGGCGCACGAGGTGGAGATCGTGACGACCGCGCGCGGCGACGCGGGCGCGGTCGAGGCGGCCTACGGCAGGACGCTCGCCGAGCTGGTCCGGGTGGAGGTGTTCCTCGACGCGGCCTCGATGACGGGCGAGGAGTTGCGCGAGCTGCTCTACCAGGACCCGGCGTTGGAACGTTCCCCACAGGCGTTCTTCGTGCACGCGGGCGGCCCGGTCGTCCGGGTGGGACCTGACGACCGCACCCTGGTACGGGCCGACGGCCAGGGGGCGATCCCCGTGGAGTGGTTCGACCGTGCCGACAGGTTCGTCAGGCTGGCGCGGCGCACGGGAGTGTCGTTCACCGATCTCGACCTGGTGCTGACCACCTGCTGCTCCGGCAGGCTCGACGTCGCGGCGCTGCGGGTCCTCGCGGCGGCGCTGCACCTGCACCGGGAGCACGACGTGCCGTTCGACGTGCTCGCGGCGCTGACCGCACGCACGCTTCCGGTGAGCGTGGACGACGTGCCGCCGCCGCCCGGCGACCTTCTCGCCCCGCAGAACCGCGACTACCGCCTGCATCTGTCGCTCGCCCTCGACATGACGCAGAGCGACATCGCCGAGGTCGTCCAGGGCTACCGCGACCGCTACGACGGGCCGCTCGAGGACAGCCCCTTCGACCGTGGCACCGGTCTGCCCGCCCTGTCGCTGCTGCATCGCGCCGGTCGGCTGACGGCGACGCTCGGCGTGTCGGTGGCGGAGCTGTTCGGGCTGCTGACGGCGCTGGAGGCCGACCCGGCCCTGCGCGGGTACTCCACCTTTCCCGTGCTTCCCGTGCTCGACGCGGGCGAGGGCGACTGCTTCCGCATCCTGGCGGGCGACGATCCGCAGGCCGCGTTGTGGCTGGCCCAGACGCTGTTCGCGGTCAACGCCTGGGCGACGCAGGCGGGCTTCGGCGTGGAGGAGCTGTCGGAGATCCTGGGCGGGCCCGCCACGGCCGAGTCGGACGAGGAACTCGTCGGCGTGCTCACCGGCATCAGGGACAGGTTCGAGGCCGTCGCCCTGACCGGGCAGACGATGGTGTCCGACCTGTTCGACGAGCGCGGCGCCACGGTCGTGCACGACGTGCTCGTCGCCTACGACGCGGGCGTGGTCTCGCCGAGCGACCCCCGGCTGCTGCGCCTCGACCTGGCAACGGCGCACGAGGCGGCCCGCAACGCGGTGTCGGAGCTCGGCGTGCTGGCCCTGGAGGACTTCCTCGGGCTCGGCCTGGAGGGGCCGGTCGCCGAGAAGGTCTTCACGAACCTGGTCCTGACCGGCCTGCTCGACCCCGACGGCCTGCTCACCACCGAGGACCTGCCCGACGGGCAGCCCGTGGCGGGCGACTACACCGACCTGTCGGCCGGGCTGTTCGAGGCGGTCGCCGCGGGCGAAGGCGCCTTCTACCCCTCGGACCTGGCCGAGCTCTTCCCCGATCTGACGGCCGCCGAGCAGGCGGAGGTGTACGACAACCTGCTCTACAACGGCTGGGTCGACGAGGAGGGCATGCTGCTCGCGCCCGAGTTCTTCGCCGAACCGGCCAACGCCGAGCTGTTCACCGCCTCGGCCGATCTCGACGAGGTCGCCGAAGGCGTGCTGGCCGCGCTGCGCGAGCGCGTCGAGCGCTTCCGTACGGCGGAGATCACCATCGACCTCGGGGTCTTCGACGACCTGCGGCTGAGCGAGGAACACCTGGCCGCGCTCACCGACAGCCTGCGTTTCAACGGCGTCCTGACCGCCGACGACGCCTTCGCCGACCCCTCGGCCGAGCTCACGGTCGACGCGCTCGGCCTGCCGCTGGACCTGTACCCGGTGCGCGTGGCGATCCTGGAGGCGATACGCGGCCAACTGGAGCAGGCACGCGCCGAGCTCTACGCCTTCAGGACCGACGACTTCGTCCCGATCGCCGACGAGGCGATGGCCGGCCGGGTGGCCGAGCGGCTCGAAGGCGAGGTCACCGAGGCGGGCCGGGTCAGGCAGGAGGCCAGGGCGCTGTTCACCGACCCGGCGGGCGAACTCGACCTCGGCGACGGCTTCACCGAGGCCGACGCCGAGCTGGTACGCCGGAGGATCGCCACCATCCTGGAGGCGCAGCGGCCCTACCGGCTCGACCCGGAGGCGCTGAGCGACCTCGGCCTCGACGACGAGGAGCGCGAGCGCCTGCTCACCGCACTCGTCGAGGCGGGACACCTCGACGAGGCGTACGGCGTGCCGGGCGATCGGCTGGCCTACTTCACCACCGTCGGCAACGCCTTGGACCTGACGCTGCCCGGTTTCGCCGACTACACCATGGATGTGTTCTTCCTGCTGCACGAGGTGGCCGGGCAGACGTCGGCCGCCGTCGGGTGGATCGTGGAGCGGCTGGAACGCCTGGCCGCCGACCAGCGCGAGACCGTGCTGACCGTCCTGCAGGACGGGTTCGGCGTGCCTGCCGACGTGGTGGATGTGCTCTGCGAGGCGGTCGCGCCCGACGCGTTCGACCTGCTGGTCCTGCCCGCACTGGGCGTGGCGCCCGTCGACGTGCGGGTCTACCGGCGGATCAGGCGGTTCGCCAGGCTGGCGGCCAAGCTCGGCCTGGACGCGGCGGCGGTCGACCTGGTCTTCCGCGACCAGGATCTGGCGGGCAAGTTCCCCGAGCCGCTGACGCTGCCGCCGGGCGTCGACCGGTTCGACGCCCTGCTGAGCGGAGGCGACGGCAGGATCTACCTGTTCCTCGGCACCAGCTACTGGGTGTACTCGGCCGCCGACCACACCCTGGCCGATCCCAGGGCCAAGCCGCTGAGCGAGCTGTCGCCGCGCCTGGCCGTACTCACGGGGGTGGACGCGGCCTTCGTCCAGGCCGACGGGACCGAGTGGATCGTGGGCAGGGGGGCGGGCGGTGCCTCGCTCGCTTTCACCCGGGTGCCGGGCGGCACCAGATGGGGTGCGAAGGAGCAGGTCTGGGGGAAGGTCAGGAACAACTTCGCCGACCCCGAGCGCATCGACGGCGCCTTCGCCGACGTGGACGGCCGGACGTACCTGTTCTGCGGCGACCAGTACGTCCGCTACTCGGGAAACGATCTCACGCTGGCAGACGAGGGCTACCCGCGTTCGATCGACGACTGGTGGACGGGCGAAGGGCGGGACACGCCGCTGCCCGAGGTGTTCGGCCGTGCGGTGGGCGCGGCCTTCCACGGGCTCGACGGCCGTACCCACGTCTTCACGGGCGAGCAGTGGCACGACGGCACGACGACCGGACCCGCGGCGGGACGCTGGGGCAGGGTGCGCAACACCTTCGACGGGGCCGAGCGCATCGACGCCGCGTACGCCGACGGCCAGGGCTGTCTGCTGTTCGCGGGCAACCAGGTCGTGCGTCACACCGACGGCCTGGAGAGCGACGGCGTCAGGGCGGCGGACGGCTACCCGCGCACGATCGAGGCGTGGCGTGCCGATGTGCCCGCCGAGTTCGAGGGCTCGATCGAGGCCGCCTTCGAGGACGGCTCCGGCACCGTGCACCTGTTCAAGGACGGCAGGACCGTGGCGCTCGGCCCCGGCGGGCCCGGCCCGGTGACGCCGACGGCCGAGCGGTGGGGACGCCTGGCCCCCGTGCTGCCGTCCGGCCGGGTGGACGCCGCGTTCACCGGGCTCGACGGCAGGACGTATCTGTTCAGCGGCGAACGCTACCTGCGCTACTCGACGGCCGACTACTCCGTCGTGGATCCCGGTTTCCCGCGTGCCGTAGCGGGCGACTGGGGCGGCCTCGACCGGGTGGACGCGGCCTTCGTGCTGGACGGTGCCACGCATCTGTTCGGCCCGGTCGGGCAGATCCTCGACCTGCCCGCCGACTACGAGGCCGAGCTGGCGCAGGGCTGGCTGTCGACGGCGTTGCGCCGCAGGCTGCGCGAGCACGGTGTGAGCGTGGCGGCCGACGCGCCCGTCACCGGCGTCGCGCCGCAGTGGCAGGTCACGGCCGAGCACGCCATCGTGCTGACCATCCGCCGGGCGGGCGAGCGCATCAGGGTCTCGGGCGACGACACCGCCTTCCACGTGCGCTACTCCACCAGGGACTACACCGTCCCGGACGCCGGGTACCCCAGGCCACTGGCCGACAACTGGTGGAACCTGCCCGCGACGCTGGTCGCCGATCCGGCCTTCACCAGGATCGACGCCGTCTTCACCGGCAGGGACGCGCAGACGTACCTGTTCTCGGGTGAGCGCTTCGTCGTCTTCGACTCCAGGCGGCGCTGGTGGTCCGAGCCGCGCTCGTTGCGCGAGCACTGGGACAGCATCCCCTTCGACCGGGTCGACGCCGCCTTCGTCGGCAGGGACGGCAAGACCTACGTCTTCGGCGGCGACGCCTACGTCCGCTACTCCACGGGCGACTACACGCAGGTGGACGACCGCTTCCCGGCGAGCGTCGGCGGGTTCTGGGGCCATGTCGCCAACACGATCGCCCGCACCGGCCGGGTGGACGCGACGCTCGTGCTCGATGTGATCGAGACCGTCGACGGCGTCGAGGCGCCGCGTACCTACACCTATCTGTTCGCCGGCGAGCAGTACGTCCGCTACGCCGATCACGACTACACGACCGTGCAGGACGGCTACCCGCGCCCGCTCTCCGCCCTGCGGACCGAGCCCAGGATGGCCGCGCTGCCGGTGTCGCTGGACGGCGTCGACGCCGCCTTCGCCGATCGGCGCAACGTGTATCTGTTCAGGGGCGGGCAGTGGCATGTCGTCTCGGACGTCCTCTACCGCAAGGACGACGGCCTGGACCTCGGCGGTCTGTCGTGCGCCTATGTCGAGAACGGCTCGGTGCTCGTCGAGCAGGGCGGCAGGTGGCTGCGGCGCACGGCGCTCGAAGGGCCGCCGGGCTCGACGCCGGTCAGGCCGCTCACCCTGCGTACGGTTCCCGAGAGGTATCGCAGTGGGCTCGACGCCGTCCTGACCGGAGCCGACGGCACGACGTACCTGTTCAAGGGGCCCGACTGCTACAACACGGCGATCGGCCACGACTACCCGCACACCCAGGAGTGGGGCAGGCCGCGCAACACGATCTACCAGGACAACACGGTCGACGCCGCCTTCGTCGGCAGGGACGGCAGGACGTATCTGTTCAGCGGCGACCAGTTCGTCGTCTACGGCGACTCCCTCGACACGATCGAGGGCGAGGCCAGGCCGATCGCCGAGCACTGGGCCGGACTGACGAGCGTCGCGCTGGCCTACGTCAGGCACGGCGTCACCCACCTGTTCGAACGGCCGGACGAGCACGGCCGGATGCGCCACCTGCTCTACACCGGCGAGTACGGCCCCTACCTGGAGCCCGATCCCGGCTACCCGGCCCCGGCCGATGCGAGCTTCTGGCAGGCGCCTGACGGCTTCCCGATCCCGGCGGCCGTCCTGTTCGAGGGCGACACGATGCTGCTGCTGCACGGCGAGCACTGCGTGCAGTACAACGAGAGGACCGGGCGGTGGGCCTACCCGAGGCCGATCGAGCGGATCTGGCGGGGTTTCGGCGCCGGGCTCGAACCGGGCGACACGCTGCGCACCGCCTTCACCGCCGCCGACGGCGTCACGTACTTCTTCTTCACCGAGCACTACGCCCGCTACGCCGACCGGGTGCTCGGGCCGCCCGCGCCGATCAACGAAAGGTGGGGCCGATCGGTCAATCCGTTCCTGCCGGACGACGGCACCGGGACGGTCGACGCGGCGATCGTGTTCGGCGACGACACGACCTATCTGTTCTCCGGCACCCAGTACGTCAGGTACACCGGATCGGCCTACCGCTATGTGGACCCCGGCTATCCCAAGCCGATCGCGGTCAACCTGCGTGCCGAACCGGCGTTCGCGAACCTGGCCGAGTCGTTCGAGGACGCGGTGGCCGACCGGGGGAGCGGACGCGTGCTGGACGCCGCCGTGGCCGATCGGCGCACCGCCTATCTGGTCGTCGGCGGCGTCCTGCACGTCGTCTCGCGCACCCCCACCGCCACGTACGGCATCGCCGCGCTCGGCAGGGTGCGCAATGTGATCGCCGACACCGGGAGGGTCGACGCCGCCCTGGTGCGCGACCGGCACACCTTCCTCCTCGCGGGCGACCAGTACGTGCGCTACACGGGCGGCGACTACGACCGGGTCGACGACGGCTACCCGCGTTCGATCGCCGCCTGGCTGCCCGCCGAACTGGGCCTGCCCGCCCTGCCGGAGGAGTTCGAGCACGCCCTCGACGCCGCCTTCCGCATGCCGGACGGCCGGGTGTACCTGTTCAAGGGCAGGCACTTCCTGGTCGGCGACACGGTCAGGCCGCTGGCCGGGCAGTGGGGCAGGATCCGCGACGAGTTCGCCTCGGGCGGCCCGGTCGACGCGGCATTCGTCGCGGACGACGGCTCGCTGTACGTCTTCCGCGCCGACCAGTACATCCGCTACCGCCGCGGCGCGCTCGACGTCGTCGACGTGGGCTTCCCCCGCACGATCGACGACGACTGGGGCGACCTGCCCGCCGGGTTCGAGGCGGGCATCACCGGGGCCTTCGTCCTGGCCGGACGTACCTATCTTGTCCGGGCCGACCAATACGTACGCTATACCGATGGATACGACCAAGTAGACCGCACATTCCCTCAGGCCTTCCGGCACCGCTGGACGGGCTCGGCCGACTACCGGCTCACCGACGTGCACACGATCACCAGGTTCGCCGAGCCCGCCAGGCTGCGTCCCGCGCTCGTCGACCTGCTCGGGAAGGGCGCGGCCGAGCCGTACGAGGAGCTGGCGCTGCTGTTCGGGTGGGACGTGGACGAGCTGCGCTGGGTCAAGCGCAACGCCGGGCTGATCACCGAGTTCCCGGTGCAGGAGGAGCGGTTCGAGATCGAGTTCGTGCTCGGCCTGATCCGGCTCTTCGAGGTGACACGCCTGTTCGGCGTCGGGCCTTCGCGGCTGTACGCCGAGGCGTGGACCAAGGAGGACCCCGCCGACGCGCTGGCGCTCATGCTGGAGCGCAGGCACGGCCCCGAGGAGTGGAAGAGCCTGTCCAGGGTCGTGCACAACGAGCTCAACGTCCTCAGACGCGACGCGCTGCTGCCCGCCGTACTCGACCGGGACCCCGACCTCGACGACGTGCGCGGCCTGTACGAGCGCATGCTGATCGACGTCGAGATGGGAGCCGATGCCGAGACGTCGCCCGTGCGTGAGGCGATCGCGGCGGCCCAGCTGTACCTGCACCGCTACCTGCTCGACCTGGAACGGCTGACGCCGCCGGACGGCGTGGACGAGGAGGAGGTCAGGGCCAAGGTCAGGACCTGGTGGTCGTGGCTGAAGAACTACCGGATCTGGGAGGCCAACAGGAAGGTCTTCCTCTACCCGGAGAACTACATCAGGCCCGAGCTGCGCGACACCAAGACCCCGGCCTTCCGCGAGCTGGAGAACGACCTGCTGCAGGGCGAGATCACCGCCGACCGTGTGCAGAGCGTCTACAAGCGCTACCTCGACGAGTACACCGAGGTGTCCAGGCTGGCGATCGCCGGGGCCTACGTCTACCCGGGCGAGGCCGACGACGCCAGGCGGCTGGTGCTGTTCGGCCGGACCAGGACCAGCCCGCGCAGGCACTACTACCGCAGCGCCGAGTTCCGCGACGGGGAGAAGCTGTCGGCCGCCTGGGAGCCGTGGGTCAAGGTCGGCATCCAGATCGACGCCGACCGCGTCGACCCCGTGCACGCCTTCGGCCGCGTCTTCGTCTTCTGGTCGGTCGTGGAGACCGTGCCGCCCGAGGACACCGGTGTCACCACGCTCGTCACCCACGAGGAGGGCGACCGGCGAAGCGTCGCCGCGCCGCCGCCCAAGCACCGGGTGCGCGTCTTCTACTCCTTCTGCAACCTCACCAAGGAGTGGGTGCCCGCACAGGAGCTGCCGCCTGGCCGGCTGGAGGAGGGGCCGATCACCGATGTGCGGCTGTTCGTCCAGGCCTCGGACGTGCTGCCCGGCGAGCCGATCGGCGGCGCGCCGCTCGCGGCCGAGCCCGTCGTGCCGCACGACTCGATCGTCGTCTCCTGCTCCTACGACGTGACGAAGACGGCGCAGGTCGCCACGCAGACGGTCGTGCAGAAGGTGTCCTACGCCTACGCCCTCACGCCCGAGCTCTATGCCGTGCCGGTCGGTGCCGTGGCCGAGCCCGCCCGGATGGTCGAGCTGTCGAAGATCTTCGACGAGCGGATACGCCCTTCGGCCGTCGTGCCGTTCAACAGCCCGGTCACCTCGCAGGACGGTCCCTGGTTCAGCGTCGACCACAAGGGCGGCAGCTTCCTGTGCCGGCCGATCGCCGTCGCGGCGGCCGACGACCCCGCGGTGCTCGACCTGAAGGGCAACACCGCCAGGCTGCCCGAATGGGACAGGATCGACGCCGCCTTCGAACTGCCGGACGGCACCCGATACTTCTTCGACAGCGCCGCGGCCGAGTACCTGGAGGTGCGGACCAGGGGCAGGCTGCGCGCGGGCAACGAGAGCACGCCCGCCAGGTGGGGCCGGGTCGGCACCGCACTGGCCAGGACGGGCGTGGTCGACGCCGTGCTGGTCAGGGGCGAGCACATCTTCGTCTTCTCCGGCGCCGAGTACCTCCGCCTCACCGGCAGGCCGTTCGGGCCCGTCGACCCCGGCTATCCCAGGCCGATCGCCACCAACGACGAAGGGCTGCCGCGCTGGTCCAGGATCGACGCCGCATTCACCGCCGCGGACGGCAAGGAGTACTTCTACGCCGCCGAGCGCGGCTATGTCGTCTCCGGCGCGCTCGGCACGCCCAGGCCGGTGAGCGAGCGGTGGGCGGTTCCGGCAGGCGCCGTGATCGACGCCTTCCTGCTGCGTCAGGGCAGGCTGTTCGTCTTCTACGGCGAGCACTACCTGCGTTACTCGGGACCGGACGGGCCCGACGCCGGATACCCCAGGCCGCTGGCGGCCAACGGCGACGACCTGCCGCGCTGGCCGGTGCTGGGCGCGGCCTTCGGCTACGCGGACGGCGCCTACTTCTTCGACAACACCGCCCACACCTACATCTGGCAGGGCGCCGCGACCGCCCAGGCCGCCGCCGCGCCGCAGCCGAGCGCCGACCTCGGCCGCGTCCCCACCGCGATCACCAGGACCGGTGTGGTCGACGCCGCCTACGTCGCCGACGGCAGGCTCCACCTCACCAGCGGCGCCGAGTACGTGCGCTACACGCTCACCGCCGACGGCGCCGTGCCCGACTTCGTCGACGAGGGCTACCCCAAGCCCATGCGGCAACGCGTACAGGCCGTGTTCAGCAGGGGCGGCAACCGCTACGTGTTCGGCGGCGGGCGCTATGCCGTCCTGGAGGAGGGGCAGGAGCTCGACACGCTCAGGGCGGAGGACTTCCACGACATCGCACGCAACTGGCGCGCGCTGCCCGCCGGGTTCGGCCAAGCCCTGACGGGGGCGCTGGACACACCCGGGCAGCTGGTGTTCTTCCTCGGGGCGAGATACGTCGTCTATGCCAAGGACGCGGCCGTCGTGCGGCCCTACGAGTTCGCCTCGCTGCCGCACGAGATCGTCAGGCTCACGTCGAGCACGGCCTACGAGCTGAACAGGCGGCTGCTCGTCGGGGGCGTGCCCGCATTGCTCTCGCCTCGCACGCAGGAGGTCGACGAGCTGCCCATGTTCAGCCCTGTCGGGTCGGGACCGGCCACGATCCGGGTCAGGCCCGAGGTCACCGGCATCCCGGTCAGCTCGCACCTGGACTTCCAGAGCGCCAACGGCCGCTACTACTGGGAGATCTTCTTCCACGCGCCCCTGCTGATCGCCCAGGCGCTCAACACCGCCCAGCGCTTCGAGGACGCCAAACGCTGGTACGAGTACGTCTTCGACCCGACCGAAGGCGACAGGTACTGGCGGTTCCTGCCCTTCCTCGCCATCGACGTCAGGGCGCTGGTCGCCGCCTGTGCGGCCGATCTCGACGTGCTCGGCTCGGCGAGCGTGCGGGAGGCGCTCGAACCGATCCTGGTCCGGGTCGAGGCCGTCGCCGAGGTGTTCGAGCAGGCACGCCAGGCCACACCGCAGGAGCTCGGCCTGCTGCAGGAGCTGGCCTCCGGCGGGCTGCGGGCGATCGACGACGAGCTCGCCGGCCTCGAAGCGGGCGGCCCGCTGCGGGAGAAGGTCGGGATGATCGCCAGGCTGCGCCGCCAGTACGACCTGATGGGTGATCACGGCGCCCTGCTCAGGGCCTACCTGGACGACCCCTTCGACCCGCACGCCATCGCCGGGCTGCGGCCGACCGCCTACCGGCGCGCGGTCGTGATGGCCTATGTCGACAACCTGCTCGACTGGGGCGACCTGCTGTTCAGGCAGTACACGATGGAGAGCCTCGACGAGGCCAGGATGCTCTACGTCCTGGCCTACGACCTGCTGGGACGGCGTCCCGACAGCGTCGGCGACCGGACACTGCCGCCTGCCCTGTCCTACGGCGAACTGCGCGAGGCCGAGAACCCGGAGGCGGCGAAGATCACGGCGGGCGGGCGCATGCTCGACGGCATGGGCGCCGTGCACGGCGGCGTCGCGCACGCGTACTTCTACATCCCGGGCAACGACGTGCTCGGCGACTACTGGACTCGGGTCGAGGACAGGCTGCGCAAGATCAGGGCCTCGCTCGACATCATGGGCGTCAGCAGGCCGCTGCCGCTGTTCGAGCCGCCCGCCGATGTGATGGCGCTGGTACGCGGGGTCGCCTCGGGGCTCACGCCCGGCCAGGCGGTCGCGACGGCCGGTGGCGTGGTGCCGCACCAGCGGTTCGCCGTCGTCTGCCGCAGGGCGCAGGAGCTCGTGGACAGGCTGCGGCAGTTCGGCGGCGACCTGCTCAGCGTGCTGGAGCGGCGCGACGGCGAGGAGCTGGCCCTGCTGCGGGCCAGGCAGGACGGCGAGATCCAGGCGCTGGTCGGCGAGGTGCGGCGCACGCAGGTCGAGGTCGCGGGCGCGGGACTGCGGGAGGCGCAGGCCGCACTGGAGGCCGCGCGGGCGCGTGCCGCCTACTACCAGGACCTCATCGACGCCGGGCTCACGCCGTTGCAGCTGGCCCAGATCGGCTCGATGACGGCCGCCGCCGTCGCGCACTTCACCTCCAGCGGGCTGAAGATCGGCTCGGCCATCGCCTACGCCGTGCCGCAGGCGTATGTCGGCCCGTTCATCACCGGCTCGGAGTACGGCGGCAAGCAGGTCGGCACCGTGCTCGACAAGGGCGCCGAGATCGCCGAGTCGCTGGGCGAGGGCTTCAGCGTGACGGGCGAGCTTTTCGGCGTGCGCGCCGACCAGGCACGCCAGGAGGACGACTGGCGCTACCAGCTGGCCCTGGCCAAGGCCGACGTCGTGCAGATCGGCCACCAGGTCGTGGCGAGCGGCCACCAGCTCGCGGCCGCCAGGCAGGAGCTCGCGACCGCCGAACGGGAGATCGCGCACGCCGAGGCCGTGACGACCTTCCTCACCGGCAAGTTCAGCAACGCCGAGCTGTACCAGTGGATGTCGGCCAGGCTCGCGGCCATGTACTTCCAGACCTACACGCTGGCCCACGACACGGCGAAGGCCGCCGAACGCGCCTACCAGTACGAACGCGGCGTCTCCTCCTCCTTCGTCCAGCCCGGCTCCTGGGAGGGCAGGCGTGCCGGTGTGCTGGCGGGCGAGAGCCTGGCCGTCGACCTGGAACGCCTGTCCAAGGCGTGGAGCGACGGGGACTCGCGAGGGCTGGAGATCGTCAAGCGGGTGTCGCTGCTGGGACTCGACCCGCTGGCCATGGTCAGGTTCAAGGCGGAGGGGCGGTGTGAGTTCGCCCTGACCCAGGCGCTGTTCGACCGGGACTTCCCCGGGCACTACCGGCGGCGGATCAAGACCGTTTCGGTGACGTTCGAGGGTGGGAGCGAGCCCGTCGCCGTCAACGCCACACTCACCCAGCTCGGCCACAGGACGGTACTCGCCGCCGATCTGAAGGCGGTCAGGTTCCTGCTGGACGGCAAGGGCGACATGCCCGACTCGGTACGCGCCGACTGGCGCTCGGGGCAGCAGATCGCCCTGTCGGACCTGGAGCCGTTCCGCGACAACAGCGGCCTGTTCGAGCTGCGTTACGACGACGACCGCTACCTGCCGTTCGAGGGCACGGGCGCGGTCTCCACCTGGCGGCTGGAGTGCGCCGAGCCGCCCGCGGGCGATGTCGTCGATGTGACGGTCGTGGTCAAGTACGTCGCCGAGCAGGGCGGCGCGGTCTTCGCCAACGCGGTCGAGGGCATGCTCAAGCCGTACCAGGCGGCCAGGTTCGTCGATGTCGCGGCCGAGTTCCCGGTGGAGTGGGAGAGCTTCGTCGCGGGCGAGGGCGCCGAGCTGGTGTTGCCGATCACCGAGGGGACGCTGCCCGGGCTCCAGGGGCGTCAGATCGTCGCCCTGCTGGCCACCTACGCAGGGGAGGGCAGGCTCCTGGTCGACGGCGAGCGGCGTGCGGCCCTGGAGGAGGGGGTGCTGCTGCGCACGCCCGGCCTCAGGGTGGGCCCGCTGCGGCTCGTGGCCGAAGGCGATCCGGCGGAGCTCGACGGTGTCGGGCTGGTCCTGGTGTACCGGGCGTTGTGAGCACGGCGGCCGATGCCCAGCCGATACACGGCTGAGCGCGGGCCGACATGCGGCCAACGCAGGACGGCTGAGCGAGAGCTCCAGAGTGGCCACGGCGCCGCGAAAGCGGCGCATCACCACTGACTGAGGAGTTCTGGATGCGAATGCTGGTGTGTTTCGGCCTGCTCGGCCTGGCGGTGCTGACCGGATGCGGTGCCGAACCGGCGCCGCCTGGCAGCACCGCGGGGACGGGCGCCTCCATGGACAAGACCAGGGAGCGCGAAAGCGTCATCGCCACCTGTATGAAACAGAAGGGCTTCACCTACGTCGCCTCGGTCCCCGCCCCGAGGAAGAAGGCGCCGGGCGGCACCGGCGACTACGCGGCGATGAAGGAGGCCAGGGCCAAGTACGGCTTCGGCGTCTTCTCCGAGTTCGTCTACCCCTCCCCGCGCCAGGCGCAGGCGCCAGACCCCAACCGGGCCACGATCGACGCTCTGCCCGAGGCCGAGCGGCTGGCCTACACCAAGACGATGAACACCTGCCGGGTCGACGCCCTGCGCAAGGTCAACGGGCTGAAGGTCACCTCGGTCGAGGACTACCAGGACCAGATGAGCAAGGCCATCGAGGGCATCGACAAGGAGCTCGACGGTCACAGCGACCTCGTCGCGCTCGCCGGGCCTTTCGCCGAGTGCCTGAAGTCCAAGGGCGAGCAGGTGCAGTCGGCCACACCGCTGGGGCTGAGCTACCGGGGCATGACGATCTGGGGCGGCAAGGCGGAGAAGCTCCTCAAGAACGGCAAGATCACGGCCGCGGTCGCCAGGCCGTACCTGGCCAAGGAGGTCACCTCGGCGCTGGCCGACCTGGAGTGCGGCAAGGACTTCTACGCCGCCTTCCTGCCGCTGAGCACCCGGCTGAACAACGAGGCCAGGGTGAAGTTCGGGTACAGCGAACAGTGATCGGCTCTCCCCGGCGCAGGCTGCTGCTCGTGCTGGCCGCGGTCCTGGTGGTGGCGGGGGCCGGGTGGGGGGTCAGCACGCAGCTGCGCTCGCCCGCCGACGAGGCCGCCGCGCGCAAGCCGCCCAGGCCGTCGCATGTCACGGTCGCGGTCGAGCGGCGTGAACTGGTCAGCACCGTCGTGGTCAGCGGTTCGCTGGAGTACGGCTCGCCGTACCCGGTGACGCTGGCCGGGGTGGTGGGCGGCGATGAGGCGGTCCAGCGGGCCACGCGGGCGCCGAAGAAGGGGACGCTCGCGTCCGGTGCGGTGCTGATGGAGGTGAACGGGCGGCCGGTGTTCGTCTTCCCCGGCAAGGTGCCCATGCATCGCACCCTGCTGCCCGGCGCCAAGGGCGAGGACGTCGGGCAGCTGCAGAAGGCGTTGCGCGCCCCCGTCACCCGGGTGTTCGACAAGGCGACGATCGAGGCGGTGACGCGCTTCTACGCCAAGCGGGACTACGAGGCGCAGCGGCCCGGCATCGAGGCCCGCCGCCAGTACGACGACCTGCGCCGAGCCGTGCAGACGGCACGCGAGACGCTCGCCGCCGAACGCAGGACACTGGAGCAGGGCATGGACGTCCTGCCGCTCAAGCTCAGACTGGCCGGGGCCAAGGCGGACCTGAAGCAGGCCCGCCAGGCCCTGGCCAAGGGCCGCACCGGCGGCGGCGAGGCCGAGGTCGAGGCCGCGCGCGCCGCGATCCGCGCGGCCGAGGAGCGGCTGCTCGCCGCCGAGCAGGAGCTCGCCCAGGCCAGGGCCACGCCAACCCCGGGCCCGTCGCCCACGCCCACGCCGTCGGCGGTCGACACCCGGCTGCTCGAACTCAGGATCGCCAACGCCCGGGCCGACCTGGAGGCCGCGCACGACGCACTCGACCGGGTGCTCGGCGAGACCGAGGCCGCGCGGGTCAAACGGCTGGAGGAGCTGAAGAAGGCGGTCAGGGTCGCCGAGGAGGCCGTCGCCACCGCGGAGCAGGCGCTCAGGCAGGCCAGACAGCTGTCGCCCACCCGGCTGAAGGTCGCGGGCGCCGAGAGCGACCTGGCCGCCGCGCGTGCGCTGCTGGCCGAGTTCTCCCGGACGTACGGCACCAGCATCCCGCCGGGGGAGATCGTCTTCCTGCCCAAGCTGCCGGTGCGGCTGCACAAGGTGAGCGTCAAGGCGGGGCAGCCGGTCGACAGGGCGGTCGCCACCGTGACCGGCTCGGCGTTCGTGGTCTCGGGATCGGTCGACGCCGAGGAGGCGGGGCGGTTGAAGGCCGGGTTCGAGGCGAGCATCGAGACCGAGGCGGGGCAGACCGTACCGGGCACGGTCACTGCGCTCGGCGGGCGAGACGCCAAGGGCGCGGTGCCGATCGTGATCACACCGTCGTCGATGAAGGGCCTGAGGAAGCTGGCCGGAGCGCCCGTCACCGTCCGGGTGACGATCGGCGCGACCGGTGGCGACGTGCTCGTCGTGCCCTCGGCCGCGATCGTCACGGCGGCCGACGGCCGGGCCAGGGTGCAGGTGGAGACCGCGCCCGACACGATCAAGGAGGTCGAGGTGCGCA
Organism: Nonomuraea sp. IBHARD001; assembly: GCF_056106265.1. NCBI lineage: Bacteria > Bacillati > Actinomycetota > Actinomycetes > Streptosporangiales > Streptosporangiaceae > Nonomuraea > Nonomuraea sp. IBHARD001. The sequence goes on along the minus strand of NZ_JBWBBW010000002.1, from coordinate 8,597,204 downwards.
CCGGTCTGGCCGCGGACGGAGCCGTCGAGGTGAGCGGCGCGCTGAAGCCGGGCGACAGGGTGGTGGTCAACGGTGGATGAGCCCGTCATCGTGCTCGAAGGCCTGACCAAGCGCTTCCCCGGCGACCCGCCCTTCGTCGCGCTCGACGCCGTCGACCTGCGGGTGGAGCGGTCGGGGTACGTCGCCGTCGTCGGGCCTTCGGGCTCGGGCAAGTCCACCCTGCTGAACATGCTCGGCCTGCTGGACCGGCCGAGCGAAGGCAGCTACCGGATCGACGGCGTCGAGACCACCACGCTGAAGGACGGCGCGAGGACCGCCGTGCGCGGCAGCCGTATCGGCTTCGTCTTCCAGTCCTTCCACCTGCTGCCGCATCGCACCGTGCTGGAGAACGTCATGCTGGCCGAGGTCTACGGCTCGGCGCCACGCGCCCACAGACGCGACCGCGCGCTGGCCGCACTCGAACGCGTACGGCTGGCCCACCGCGTGGACTACGCGCCGGGCCGGCTGTCGGGCGGCGAGCGGCAGCGGGCGGCGATCGCCAGGGCGCTGATGGGCGAGCCCTCGCTGCTGCTGTGCGACGAACCGACGGGCAACCTGGACAGCAGGAACACCGACGCCGTGCTCGACCTGCTGGACGAGCTGCGCGCCCAGGGCATGACCATCGTGGTCATCACCCACGAGAACGAGGTGAGCGACCGGGCCGAACGCCGGGTGCGCATCACCGACGGCATCCTGGCTGAGGAGTGAAGCGGTGCATCCGCGCGACCTGCTGACCGAGGCGATGGCCGGGCTGCTGGCCAGACCCGCCCGCTCGGCCCTGACCACGCTGGGCACCGTGCTCGGCATCACGACGCTCGTGGTCACCCTGGGCGTCGCCGCGACGGCCGGGAACCAGATCGTCGGCCGTTTCGACGAGCTGACCGCCACCTCCGTCACCGTCGAGGTACCCGACCACCCCTCACCGCTGGTGCGCTGGGGCGATCTGGAACGCGTGAGCAGGCTGCGCGGGGTCGTCGCGGTGGCGGCGCTGGCGGAGTCCGAGCAGAGCACCAACCTCAGTGTCCGCGCCAACGACGTCGTGGATCCCACGAGGGTCACCGACCAGAGCCTGACCGTGGTCGCCACCAGTCCCGGCCTGCCCGCGGCCGTACGGGGCCGGATGGTCGAGGGCCGCTACTTCGACGCCGGTCACATCACCAGAGGCGACCGGGTCGTCGTGCTCGGCGGGCACGCGGCCAAGATGCTGGGCGTCACCGGGGTGGCGCGGGCGCCCGCCGTGTTCGTCGAAGGACAGGCCTACACCGTGATCGGCGTCCTCGGCGACCTCCAGCGGGAGAAGAGCCTGGCCAGCGCCGTCCTGCTGCCGCCGAGCGTCGGCAGGCGCTACGGGCTCAGCACCGTGAGCAGGGTCCTGGTCGGCACCGGGCTCGGCGCGGCCGACCTGGTCGCACGCCAGGCGCCGACCGCGCTGAGCCCCGGCAACGAGGGACTGCTGCAGGTGCTTTCGCCCGCCGGTCCGACCAGGGCGCGTGACGCCGTCGAGGGCGACGTCAACGCGTTGTTCCTGATACTCGGGCTGGTCTCGCTCGTCGTCGGGGCGGTCGGGATCGCCAACGTCACCCTGGTGACCGTGATGGAGCGGGTCGCCGAGATCGGCCTGCGCCGTGCGCTGGGCGCCGCCCGCAGGCACGTCGCCGGTCAGTTCCTGCTGGAGTCCACGCTCACCGGGCTGACCGGCGGCGTCATCGGCGCCTCCACGGGCATCGTGGTGATCGTCGGGGTCTGCGCGGCCAAACAGTGGACACCCGTGCTCGACGTACGGCTGGCCGTTCTCGCGCCGGTCGCGGGGGCGCTGGTGGGGTTGCTCGCGGGACTGTACCCGGCGTTGCGCGCGGCCAGGATGGAGCCGGTCGACGCGCTCCGGTAGGGGTGGGTCAGTAGTCCTCGCTCAGCGGTGCGCCGTCGGAGTCGACCAGCGTGCAGGGGGCGACAGGCCCGGCGGAGACCCTGGCCCAGATGCCGCCCACGACCAGCTCCAGGCCGTCGCCCTGCTTCGGCGCGCCCCTGTAGGCGCCGATGCTGAACATCAGCACACCCGTCTGGCCGGGTGCGATGACCGAGGGGTCGATCCTGAAGGACGGCTCCGTCATGTCGGGCGTGGCGGGGAAGACGGACAGGCGGGCCTGCTCCTTGGGCACCCAGGCGTCGCTGCGGGGCTTCGGGCTGCACTGCTTGCCGTACGGGACGTAGTCGACCTCGATGGCGTAGCCCATGGCGCGCAGGTCGCGCTCCAGGCCTTCGGCGTTCCTCGCGTCGTGGAAGGTGATGTCGATCGTGCCGTCGGGGTTGCGGGCCACGGCGTAGGCGGGTGTGCCCGGGCCGAGCAGGATCGGCAGGGCCACGGCCGCCGCCACGGCCAGGCCCAGTGCGGGCGCGAGGATGGCGGTGCGGGTCAGGCGTCGCTTCGGTGGGCGTTGGATCTCGGTCATCACGAACTCCCTGAGTTGCCGATGCCGGTCCGCCGGGAGATCACGTTCGTCGGGGATGTACACGGGTGTCCTCCTTCGCGGGCCGGGCCGCGTGGTCGCGGTCACCTCTTTCCTGTCCGCCGGTCCGCTCCGGTTCCGCCGCCGCCAGCTTCCTTCGCGCCCTGGACAACCGGGACCGTACGGTGCCGACGGGCACGCCCAGGGCCTCGGCCGCCTCCGCGTAGCCGAGGCCGGACAGCACGCACAGTGCGAACACGTCCTGCTCCTGCCTGCGCAGCGAGCCGTAGGCCGTGCGCAGGGCGGCCAGCCGTTCGGCGTCGTCGAGGCGGGCGGCCACCTCGTCGGCGAAGTCCGGCACGCCTTCGGCCTTCGGCATCCTGGCCAGGGCGTTGTCGTAGCGTCTGGCCGCCCTGCGCGTGTTGCGTGCCACCTGGGTGGCGATGGCCAGCAGCCAGGGTCTGAGCGAGCCGCCCTCCGGGTCCAGGCGTCCGCGCAGCCGCCACGCTTCGAGGAAGGTCAGCGACATCACGTCTTCGGCGTTCGCCCAGTCGCCGGTCAGGCGGAAGGCGTGGTTGCAGACCGCTCGGGCGCACGCGTCGAACAGCTGGGCGAACGCGTCGGCGTCGCCGTCCCGTATCCGGGTCCGCAGGGTCGTGTCCACACCCTTCTCCTGTCCGGGGCGTGGGGCCGGGTTCCGGGTCCGTGCCCGCGCATGCGAAGGCCTCCGGCCCGATGGGGGGACGGAGGCCTCGGCGTCAGGAAGGTCAGTCGGTGCCGAACTCCATGGCGGCCAGGTCGAGCAGCTCGTCGTCGTCCGGCTTGCCCCGGGAGGCGATGGCCTCGGCGCCGCCTTCGGGCATGGCGCCGATCAGGCCGGTCGCCGCCGCCTGGGCCGCGCCGATCATCGGCTGCGGGCTGCCGAGCATGCCGACGCCGACGTACTGCTCCAGCTTGGCGCGGGAGTCGGCGATGTCGAGGTTGCGCATGGTCAGCTGGCCGATGCGGTCGACCGGGCCGAACGCGGAGTCCTCGGTGCGCTCCATGGACAGCTTGTCCGGGTGGTAGCTGAAGGCCGGGCCGGTCGTCTCCAGGATGGAGTAGTCCTCGCCGCGCCGCAGCCTGAGCGTCACCTCGCCGGTGACGGCCGTGCCGACCCAGCGCTGCAGCGACTCCCGCAGCATGAGCGCCTGCGGGTCGAGCCAGCGGCCTTCGTACATCAACCGGCCGAGGCGGCGGCCCTCGTTGTGGTAGCTGGCGACCGTGTCCTCGTTGTGGATGGCGTTGACCAGCCGCTCGTAGGCGGCGTGCAGCAGGGCCATGCCGGGCGCCTCGTAGATGCCGCGGCTCTTGGCCTCGATGATGCGGTTCTCGATCTGGTCGGACATGCCCAGGCCGTGCCTGCCGCCGATGTGGTTGGCCTCGAGGACCAGGTCGACGGCGGAGGAGAAGGTCTTGCCGTTGATGGTGACCGGCCTGCCCTGCTCGAAGCCGATCGTGACGTCCTCGGGGGAGATCTCCACGATCGGGTCCCAGAAGCGCACGCCCATGATCGGCTCGACCAGCTCGATGCCGACGTCGAGGTGCTCAAGGGCCTTGGCCTCGTGGGTGGCGCCCCAGATGTTGGCGTCGGTGGAGTAGGCCTTCTCGGTGCTGTCGCGGTAGGGCAGGTCGCGGGCGAGCAGCCACTCCGACATCTCCTTGCGCCCGCCGAGCTCGCTGACGAAATCGGCGTCGAGCCACGGCTTGTAGATGCGCAGGGAGGGGTTGGCCAGCAGGCCGTAGCGGTAGAACCGCTCGATGTCGTTGCCCTTGAAGGTGGAGCCGTCGCCCCAGATCTGCACGCCGTCGTCGAGCATCGCGCGCACCAGGAGGGTGCCGGTCACGGCCCGGCCGAGCGGGGTGGTGTTGAAGTAGGCCCGGCCTCCCGAGCGGATGTGGAAGGCGCCGCAGGCCAGTGCGGCCAGGCCCTCCTCCACGAGCGCCGCCTTGCAGTCGACCAGCCGGGCGACCTCGGCGCCGTAGGCCGACGCCCGTCCGGGCACCGAGGCGATGTCGGGCTCGTCGTACTGCCCGATGTCGGCGGTGTAGGTGCAGGGCACCGCCCCCTTCTCGCGCATCCACGCGACGGCCACGGAGGTGTCGAGCCCTCCGGAGAAGGCGATTCCGACGAGCTGACCTACAGGCAGGGAGGTGAGTACCTTGGACATGCGTATAGATTTGCACAAGAGCGCATGTTCATGCCATCTCTTCTCAGTAATTGGACAAGGAGATGGCCCGGCGGTGAGTGCCGCCGGGCCATGGGCGGTTCAGCTCAGCGCCGAGCCGCGCCTGCGCACCCTGACGGTGACCAGGCCGGTGGTGGCTACGGCCGCGAGACCGAGGCCGAGGTAGAGCCCGGCTCCCGAGGCGAGCGGGATCGGGTTCGGCTCCTCCAGCGTGGCCGGGCCGCACTGGGCGGAGCTGACGATGAGGTCGCCGACGCCGCTGAGCGCCTTGACGTGGATGGCGTTGACGGTGAGCTTGCCCGCCGAGACGATCTGCTCGTTCAGGATGATCTCGATCACGGCCGGCAGCGGTGACGGCGGGATGCGGACCGTGGTGTTGGGCGCCGGGTTGGCGGCCAGCGTGACGGTGCCCGCGCGGGCGTTGCCGAGTGTGGCCGAGCCGGTGGTCGCCGAGCCCGAGGTGGCGCTGCAGGTGGCCACCACACTGTCGGCGGTGATGCCGATGCTGAGCAGGGCGGCGTTGAGGTCGGCCACGGAGGCGCGTGCGGTCTCGGTGCCGGCCGCGGTGTCCTGCGTGACGGTCGCGGTGACGGCGCCCGCGCCCACGGTGTTGGCGCCGCCGCCTCCCGAGACGCTGGCCACGGTGGCGTTGCGGTCGGCGAGCGTGGCGACCGGTGTGGGACCGACCGTCGCGCCCACCAGCGTGGCCTGAATGCCGAAGGCGCGCACATCGGTGCTGGCCGCGGCCCGCCCGGTGATCATGAGCAGGCAGGCGCTGCTCACCACTGCCAGCGTGAGCGCCCTCTTGGGCAGAATTCTCATCCATTCTCCAGCGTGCTTAGACGTTATGTCGGACGATCGCCGAGGTTATGTCTGGAGGGGATTGACAACGCTGCATATTTAAGCGTTACTCACCCCCTGGAGTGACTAACAGTTGCTTAATCACTCCAGGGGGTGAGTGTCATTTCGAAGCGGCGGATTTGACAGGACTACATTGTTGAGCGGGCCGTACGCGATCGGAGCCTAATGCCGGATTTGGCAGGATAGGCGGAAAGGAGATTCATTTGCTTTCCAGCGCAAAGGTGACAACAAGGGAATGCCGTGTCGTCATCGTGGATGAATCCAAACTTACTCATATCGCCCTGCGAGCCATCTTCGAGACGAACGGCTACTTCAAGGTCGCCGCCTCGGCGACATCGGTGGTCGAGGCGCGCAACGCCGTGCTCCAGCAGCGTCCTGACGTGCTCCTGTGCGAGTCCAGCATCGCGGGCGAGAGCGGGTTAGAGCTGTGCGGCTGGGTGAAGCTGTTCAGCCCCGAGACCGTTCCCGTGGTGCTGAGCGCCACCAACAACGAGATTCTCGCCGCTTCGGCCATCAGGGCCGGGGCCGCGGGGTACCTGCTCAAGATCTCGCCGCCCGAGGACCTGCTGTTCTACCTGCAGGGCGTGCTGGCGGGGCAGATGGTGATCGACGAGAGGGTCTCGGCCGCGGTCTGGAACGACAGCGGCTTCCAGAGCGCGGGAGTGCGCTTCGGCCTCAGCCCCCGCGAGTCCGAGGTGCTCAAGGAGGTCCTGCTCGGCCTGGACAACCGCTCGATCGCGGCCAGGCTGTGCATCTCCAACGACACCGTCAAGAGCCACGTCAAAGCGATCTTGCGTAAGACCGGCGCCCGCGACCGCGCGCACGCCATCGCGGTGGCGCTCGGCCGCAGCCAGGCGGGTGTGGCCCAGACACGCCGTTCGCGCTGAGCGGCCGGACCCGGGCGACGACAACAGGAGAAGGGGGCAAGTGACGATGACCCGACAGCATGTGGCTGTGGTGGTGGGCACCAGACCCGAGGCGATCAAGCTCGGCGTGGTGGTCGAGGCGTTGCGCGCCACCTCGTGGGCGCACGTCACGGTGCTCGGCACCGGCCAGCACGGGACGGTCGTCGACGAGGTGCTGGCGCTGTTCGAGGCGGCCGTGCACCACAGGGTGCCCGGCGGCGGGCAGGAGCGCCCGCAGGCGTTGTCCGCACTGGCCGGATCGCTGCTGACCGGCATGGGGGAGCAGTTGCAGCGCCTCGGGCCCGACCTGGTGCTCGTCCAGGGCGACACCACCTCGGCCCTGGCGGGCGCGATGGCCGGGCACCTGGCGCACATCCCGGTGGCCCACCTGGAGGCGGGCCTGCGCAGCTACCGGGCCGATCCGTTTCCCGAAGAGGCCAACAGGCGCCTGATCGCACCGCTCGCCGACCTGCATCTGGCCCCCACACGGGAGGCCAGGGACAACCTTCTCGGCGAGCGGATCGCACCGGGCAAGGTGGTACTCACCGGCAACACGGTCGTCGACGCGCTGATGCGCATGGCCGCCAAGGGCAGAGCGGCCAAGGGCAGGGCCGTACGGAGCGGGGGCAGGCCCCTGGTGGTCGTCACCGCGCACCGCCGCGAGTCGTGGGGCGAGCCCATGCACCGCATCGCCCGCGTCGTGACCCGGCTGGCCAAGGCCTGGCCCGGCGTGGACATCATGGTGGCCACGCACATGAACCCGGCCGTGCGCGCGATCTTCGAGCAGCACACGCGGGGCCTGGAGAACATCGAGTGCGCACCGCCGATGGCCTACCCGCGGTTCGTGCACGCGCTGATGCGGGCCACGCTGGTGATCACCGACTCGGGCGGCGTCCAGGAGGAGGCGGCCAGCCTCGGCCTGCCGATGCTCGTCATGCGCGAGTCGACCGAACGGCCGGAGGCGCTCGACAGCCCGCACGTCCACCTGGTCGGTACCGACGAGGAGCTGATCTTCAAGAGCGCCTCCGTCATCCTCGACCACGCCCGAGGCCCGAGGGTCAGACGGCCGCGGCCGTGCGTGTTCGGCGACGGCAGGGCGGCCGAGCGCACCGCGCGGGCCTGTGGCTGGCTGCTCGGCGTCAACGCCAGACCGCGTGACTTTCACCCGCCGGGGTGAAGTGAGGGTGTCGCGCCACCCCGATATCGGCCCGTGCGTGTGACGCTCGGGAAATGACGTTCAACTGGATGAGGTGCTGATGTACGGAGGCAGTTCCAAACTCCCGCTCACCGGATTGCCGGTCATGCTGCTGGTGGCGATGGCCGCGGCATTGATCATCGGCGGGATGCTCATAGTCCGCACGGTGCGGCTCAGAAAGTTGGCGTAATACTCCGACGCTCCTGACAAAGAAGGGACCCGGGCACTCGGCCCGGGTCCCTTCAGTAATGGTGAATTACTTTCGCGCTTCTCAGGACTCCCTGGCCACCGGGCGTCCCGGCAGGTGGATCTCGCTGTTGCGCCGGGTCTTGGCCCACCCGCTGCGCCCGCGCACGATGCGGAAGGCGGCACGCCACGAGGTCAGATAGAAGTTGTAGATGTAGACCGAGTAGGCGAGGCCGTACCCCAGGCTGCGCGCCAGGCCGGTCTCCGGCTCGCACTTCCACCAGTACAACGGCCCCCACACCAGGAACGGCGCGATGCCGAACGAGGCGTAGGTGGCGAACAGGATCCACCCGCCGCCCGCCAGCCAGCCCGCCATGCCCGACGGATCGCCCACGACGCGTACCACGAGGTAGATCAGCGGGATCGGATAGATGAGCGTGCCCATGAGCTGCAGCCACGGCTGCGACAGGTAGTAGAGCACCTCCAGCGCGCCGAGCCCGCTGAAGTGCTTGGAGCGCCAGACCTCGGGCAGGTACTTCGCGCATTGCATCGTGCCCTGCCCCCACCGCGTGCGCTGGGTGATCAGCCGCCTGAAGGAGGCCAGGCCCTCCTGCTCCACCCACGTGTCGGGCGTGTACTCGTTACGCTCGCCCGCCAGCAGCAGCTGGATGCCGAGCTCGAAGTCCTCGAGCAGCGACCCGCCCCACGGCGTCCGGTCCCCGCCCGCCAGCTTGTCCAGCGCGCTCAGCCTCGACAGCTGCCCGTTGCCGCCCATCGCGACCGTGCCGCTGCGGCGCCTGCTCAGCTGGATGGCCGAGATCGCGCCGCGGAACTCCAGGTCCTGCATCCTGACCAGCGTGCGCCCGAACAGGTTGCGCACCCTGCCACGCCCCGGGTACGGCTGCCGCTCGGCCCGGTTGACCATCCACACGTCGACCTGCACCGCGCCGATCGACGCGTCGGCGAACAGCCGGGGCCCCGCGCACACGGCGAGCATGTTGGGCGCGGGCCGCCCGTCGCCGTCGAGCACGCACACGACCTCACGGGTACGGTCGGCCCCCTCGCCCAGCCAGTCGTCGAGCGCGGCGTACGCGGTGTTGAGCGCGTCGCCCTTGCCGGTGCGTGCCTGCGGCCGGTGGCGGCGCAGCAGGTGGATCATGTCGTCCGACGAGGCCATCGCCGCCACGATCGCGGCGGTGTCGTCGTCGGAGGCGTCGTCGACCACCCAGACACGGGCGGCGGGGAAGGTGGTCCTCAGGTACACCAGCGTCTGGCCGATGACCGCCGCCTCGTCCCGGCACGGGATGAAGAAATGCCATCCGAACGCGCCGGGATCGCCCGCCGGGTCCGGCCGCTGCCGTACGTAGGGCCGCAGGATCGTCAGCACGTAGGTGAGGAACATGACGCTGAGGAACAGCGCGAACGCCTGCGTCAGACCGAGCGCGTAACCGAAGGGGCCGATCATGCCCGGACCCCCGCGACCCTGCGGCGCGCGCCGCCCTTGCCGATGGCCAGCACCGCGTAGGCGATCAGGGCGGCGCCGATGCCCACGATGCTGATGACCGAGCCGACCATCGTGTGCCCCCAGTAGTAGCCGGGCTCGAAGCCCATGCCCTTGATCAGGATGACGACGGCCAGGATGCGTGCCTGGTTGGTCGCCAGCAGCAGCACGGTCGCCACGGCCAGGGCGACGAACGGCCACACGCTCACCTGGCGGCGCAGCCATACCAGCAGGCCGGTGACGATGAGCAGCGGCAGGACGAGGAAGGCCGAGGTGCACTCAGGTGTGATCTTCAGCCCGATCGGCGAGCCGGTCTCCAGATTGAAGGAGACGATGGCGAGGAAGGGATTGACCCCGGTTTCGGTACGGGCGCCGATGGAGACGATGTCACTGGCGACCAGCGCCTCCCAGGCCCGCACGTGCTGCTCGGCCCCCAGCACGAAACCGGTGGCGGCGGCCAGCACGGCCAGCAGCAGGATGTGGATGGCTCGGCGTTGGGTCAGAGCGGGGCGGGCACGAGCGGTCATGCGTCCTCCGAGACGGCGATCCGTGATGGCTGCCACGCAACGTAGCGGCGGCCCGCGGCGTCCGGCGCGCGGCGGAAGCGGCGTTCACCCCGTGGGGGGAGGCCCGCGCGTGTCCCCCGGACGCGGTCGCGAGCGCGCACTAACGTTCGGCGACGTCTTCTCAACCCGGGGGTTCGGATGTCGTCACGTCGCATGCTCGGCTGCGCGCTGGTCGCTTTGACGGCCGCCTGCACCACACAGGCGCAGGCCGGAGGCACGCTGCCACGCGCCGGTGCGATGGAGGAGGCGGCCATGGCGGTCGGCTCCTGCCATCGGATGGCGCAGCCGGAGGAGCTGTACACCGGCAGCGACACCGCACCGGCCGTGCCCTGCACCGAACCGCACCAGAGCGAGACCTACCTGCTGGCCCGCCTCACCGGCCCGCTGGCCGCCCTGCGCGAGCGGCCGGGCCCCGAACAGCTGTCCCCGGCCGTGGCCAAGGCCTGCGACTACCGCCCGGTCAGGCCGTACCTGGGAGCGGGCGCACTCGACAGCCAGTGGGGGCTGGCCATCTGGGGGAGGTACCCCACGCGTGCGCAGTGGGCGGCGGGCGATCGGCGGGTGCGGTGCGACCTGCTGGCGCCCACGCTGAAGGCGGCCCAGGGGCCGAGCATCGCGGCGCCGCTGCGCTCGATCATGCGCCGCCCCGGCTCCGCCGTCGTACGCCGATGCCGCTACGCCGCCATGGACACCGTCTGCGCACGCCCGCACGACCGCGAATGGGTCGAGCCACCCGTCCGCCTGCCTTCCGGCCTCGACGCGGCCGATGCGAACGCCCTCGTGCGACGTCAGTGCGAGAGCAACGCCAAGGCCTACACCGGCGGATCGCTGAACGGCCTGCGCGTGACGTTCGACCGGGTCACGGCGCACACGCGCGAGGCCGGGTGCTGGCTGCGGCACGCCGACGGCGCCGTCACCACGACGACCCTGCGCGGACGTGACCTGTGAGGCTCACCCCGCGGGCGGTCGCGCTCGCCACCGGCCTCACCTGGAGCGCCGTCCTGCTCGTCCGCCTGTTCGCGGGAGGCGTCGTCGGCCTGGCCGACCAGGGAGACGGCAAACGCCTGCTGTGCACGCTCGGCGCCGCCAACGACCGCCCCTGGAACGCCCACCTGTGGCGCCACATCTACACCACCTGGTCACCGCACACCTGGTACGGCGAGACCTGCGGCGCCGACGGCTCGGGGGAGAGCTACCGCTCCAGCGAACTGCTCCTGCTCGCGGCGGCCAAGCTCGTCAACGGGCCGCTCGGCCTGCCGGGCGTCGTGGACACGCGGGCGCTCGGCGTCGTGTGCGCGCTGCTGGCCGGGGTGATCTGCGGCCTGCTCGTCCTCGTCCTGCCCGGACGCCTGGCGGTGCGCGCGGGCGTGGCGAGCGCGGTCGGTCTCGCCTATGCCGACGCCGCCTTCGCCGGGTACTTCGTCTCGCCCTACGCCGAACCCGCCGCACTGCTCGGGCTCGGCGCCCTGGCGGTCGCCCTGCTGCTGCTCTGGCGGGGCGAGCGCAGCACGGTGCCCAGGTTGCTGCTGGTCGCGGCGGCCTCGGCATTCGTGATCGGGGCGAAGATCCAGATGATCTCGTTCGCCGTTCCCGTGGTGTTCGCCCTGCTGTGGTTGCCGCACAGGGGCTCGGCCGGATGGCTGCCCCGGCTGCACCGCTGGGCGCGGCCGGTCGTGCGCAGGGCTCCGGCCCTGGCGGTGGCCGTGCTGCTCGCGGTCGCCTCCGGGTACAACCTGAGCCTGCAGCCCGAACGTCAGCACGAGGTCGCCACCTATGACGTGGTCTTCTCCTCGCTGCTGTACGACAACCCGGCGGCGGCGAGCGACCTGGCCGACCTCGGGCTCGACCCCGCTCTGGCCAAGGCGGCGGGCACGGCGATCACCAGCAAGGGATCGGTCGCCTTCGGGCCAGGCTACGCCGCGTTCAAGGAGCGGGTGACGCCGCAGCGGCTGGTGTGGTTCTACCTGACCCATCCCGGGCACGCGTTGCGCACGTTCGGCTGGGGGCTTGAGGGGGTGGCGCTCCTGCGTCCCGACTACCTGGGCTCCTACCCGCCGGACGCCGGGCGGGCGCCGGGGGAGCGGGAGAACAGGGTCGCCGTCTACAGCTTCCTGTGGGGTGTGTTCAAGGGGGCGCCCGCCCTGCTGGTCGTGGTGTGGCTCGCCCTGTTCGCCGCCGGGATCGCGGCGTTGCGCCGGGGCGTCGGCGCGGCCGAGGGAGCCGTCGCACGGCTGGCCGTCGTCGTGCCGGTGATGGTCTGGGCGCAGTTCACCCTGGTCCTGCTGGGCGAAGGGCGGGTCGAGGTGACCAGGCACATGAGCGTCGTGTGCTTCCTGACCGCACTGTGCCTGCCGCTGCTGGCCCTGACGCTCGCCGCATGCGTCAGGGGCGCCAGGCCGACACCTCGCTGGCGGGACGCGCCCGGTATGCCGGTCGTCGAGGAGCCGGTCCGGCTGGGATAGGAAGGTGTGGCCGTCAGGTCTGCGCGGGTGGCGCACCGCCCGAGATCGCGCGGGCGGTGCGCGCCTACCAGGCGTGGCCCGGCTAGGAGTCGGTCGCGGGAGCGCGTACCCCGATGCGCTGGGCGCCCGCGAGAGTCTGGGCGCCCAGCGCGCTCTCCAGCTGCTCCCAGCGTGAGACGAGGTCGGCGAGCATCGTCATCATCACGTCGGGGAAGGCGCACAGGAACGTGCGGTAGCGGTGCTGGTCCAGGTGGTAGATCGTGACGTCGTCCACCGCCGTCACGGTCATCGTCCTGGCGTTGTAGAACAGGTCGTGGCTGCCGAGCACCGCGCCGGCACCCAGCGTGACGCGCTCGTAGATACCGCCGAAGTCGACGTCCACCTGGCCGTCGGCCACCAGGAACAGGCCGCGCGCGGTGTCGTCCTCACGGCACACGCTCTCGCCCGCGACGAAGGTCAGCTCGTCGAACATCGAGGCCAGCGTCTCCAGCTCGGCGTCGACCAGCAGCTCGAACAGCCGCACACCGTAGGGGTCGGCGGCCGAGCGCAGGCAGGCGGCGCGCCGTCCGAGCTCGTCCTCGTCGATGTGGCTGATCCGCATCCGGGCGAAGCGCCGCATCCGGTCGATGTCGCGCTGCTGGCGGCGTGAGGTCTCGGTCGAGGGCGGGCTGTAGAGGGAGGTGTCGCCGCTGATCCTCGCGGCCTCGCGCAGGCCCGACTCGTAGGCGCTGTGCACGCAGCCCCAGTGGTAGCTGTTGGTCGCCTCCCCGGCGAAGAACAGCCGTCCCGCGACCGGCTCGGCCAGCGTGTCGAGGTCCTTGGGCGAGGCGTCGACGCCGATGCAGGCGTAGGAGCCCCTGGCGAAGGGGTCGGAGGACCAGGCCGTACGGGAGATGTGCTCGGGGGCCGGGGCGTCGGGGCCGAACATGTCGCCGACGACGGTGGCGGCGTAGGCGGCCACGCGCTCGTCGCTCCAGCTCTCCGCCTCCCTGCCCAGGGAGGCGCCCAGCAGCATGACCAGGATCGGCTTGCCGTGCGACTTCCACATGTTGATGAGCACGGTGGGGTAGCGGTCGGTGTCGCGGCACAGGTAGCCGAAGACGTACTGGTCGTCGGGCCAGAAGCGGTCGCCGAAGTGCAGTGCGATCTTGTTGAGGGTGCCGAAGCCGAGCCTGGCCACGGCCGTGCGCTTGGCCTCGGGCAGCGGCGGCTCGAAGCGCACCGTGCCCGCCTTCAGGACGCCGAGCGGCAGCGTCACCAGCACCTTGTCGGCCTCGAACGTGCCCTGGTCGGTCGTGACCCGCACCGGGCCGGTGTCGCCGCCGAGGTCGACGGCGGTGACGACCTGGCCGAGTTCGATCGTCAGGCCGTCGGCGAGCGCGGACACCAGCGAGCCGTAGCCGTGCTGCAGGACGCAGTCGCCCTGGCCGTAGATGAGGTAGCCCTCTTCCCAGTGCTTGAACGACAGCCGGGACGCGTCCTCGGCGACGTCCTCGCGCACGATGATGTTGAGGTGGTAGCGGACCGCCTGCTCGTCGTCCGGACCGAGGTCGCGGGCGGCGAGCACCTGGGCGATCGCCTCGCCGAGCGGCAGGTCGGGATGGCCGAGCCGTCTGGCCAGTCCCGCCCGCTGCTCCACCTCGTGCAGCACCTCGTCGGCCAGTTCGAGGGTGCGGCCCTTGGCGCTCTGGCTGGTGAGCCGCCGGTCGGCGCCGAACAGGTGCAGGCTGTCGAAACCGCCGGTGTAGGAGCTGTTGCCGCCCACATAGCTGTAGGGGATCTCCAGCTCCTCGACCAGGGCGGTGATCGGATTGCCCTCGGTCCCGTGTATCCAGTGCGCGCCCAGGTCGACGCCTTGGTCGTCGGTCCAGATCCGCCCGCCGATCCGCTCGCGCGCCTCCAGGATCGTGACCGTGTGTCCTCGTTGCCTGAGCGCCCGCCCGGCCGCCAGCCCCGCCACCCCCGCCCCGATGATCAGCACTCGCTCGCCGGAGACCTGCTGGGGGGTGGGTAGGTCCACTGCGGCGCCTCTCTGCCTGACCGGACACGCTAGGTGGCAGATATTAGCATTCAGTAGTAAGTGCAGGTAGGGCGGTGTTTTATTGGCATTTGGCGGGGTTTGTAGATCTTCGGAGGGTTCTCCTACCGGCTGACCGGCGTCCTGGTGCCCTGTGTCACGACGCGCAGGCCGTACTCGATCGGTCCGTAGCGGTGTGCGCGCATCCACCAGGAGCTCAGCCCGAGCAGCACCACGTAGACGAGCACGGCCACGCCCATCACCGCGACCGGCGACAGCTGCCCGGCCAGGGCGAGGCCGTACCCGGTGAAGACCAGGGCGATCAGCACGGACTGCCCGATGTAGTTGGACGCCGAAGCCCGTCCGGCGGGCCCGAGCACGTCGACGAGCACCGGGAAACGGCGCAACGCCGCGAGCAGGGTGAGGACGAAGGCGACCGAGAGGAAGGGCGAGGTCACGGTGTTGACGGCCAGGCCGTACAGGGCGACCTCGTCGGGGCGGCCCGATGACCAGGCGAAGAACACCGCGCCGGGCAGTCCTACGAGGTAACAGACCCACAGCAGCCTCGGCGCCAGATGTGCCCAGCGCTCACGCTGCTCCAGCAGCCGGACCCGGCCCGCCGCCAGTCCGAACAGGAAGCAGGCCAGTGCGGTCGGCCCTTGGAAGGCCCAGACGAACAGTGCGTACGGCACATAGCTCTCGGCCTGGAAGGTGAGGAAGCCGAGCGGCCCGTCGGTGACGAGCCGGGTGGCCCGGGCCCCCGCGGCCGGGTCGGCGACGGCCATCGCACCGGCGGCCGGGTCCAGCGAGGACAGCAGCCCGAGCCCCGCCCACAGCAGGGCGAGCACGCCGAGTACGGAGCAGCCGACGACGACGGCGGTACGCGTCCTGACGTTGCGCATCAGCAGCAGCACCAGCCCGAGCACGGCATACAGCGTGAGGATCTCGCCGAACCACAGGAAGAACCCGTGCGCCACCCCCAGCACGAACAGCGCCAGACACCGCCTGACCATCCGCCCGCGCACCTCCTCCGGCCTCCACGAGCGCATCTGGAGCGTGAAGGAGTACCCGAACAGGAAGGAGAAGATCACATAGAACTTGGTCAGCACCAGCGTACTGACGGCGAACCCGACCGGCTCGTCCACCGGCGGCAGCGCCCCGACCGCCGCATGGGACGGATCGGCCAGATACCCGATATTGGCCAGCAGAATGCCCAGCAGCGCGAAGGCGCGGATGGCATCGATCTCACGAACTCTCGACATGAAGGGCAGCGTACTATCTGGCAGAGATATCTGACAGATATATGGCGAAGGCCGCTATCCCACCGGCTCGGCGCACAGCCCCGGCATCGACGGCCCGCCGACAGGGGCGACCTCGTCTCCGCCGTCGTCCGGCGCAACTTCGGCTGACCTCCCCCGCGACGTAACCGCATCCTGGCACCAAGGTCACTGGAGCACCCCCGTACGGCGTGCCAGCATCGGGGTTCTGCCGACGGAGGGTGTTCCGGATGGACGAGGAGTTCTACGACGATCCGCACACGCGTTACGCCGAGTGGCGTGGGGCGGCTCCGGTGCAGTGGCTGGCCGATGCGCCGGGTGGGACTCCGGGCTGGTTGATCACGGGCTATGCCGAAGGGCGTACGGCTCTGGCGGATCCGGCGTTGTCCAAGGCCAATGCGAACGTCGAGGCGGTGCTGGCCAAGCACGGCGCCCGTGCGCTGATCAGTGGGGCCTGGCTCACCCAGAACATGATCAACTCCGATCCGCCCGACCACACCAGGCTGCGCAGGCTCGCGGTCAAGGCGTTCACCCCGAAGGCGATCGAGGCGCTGCGGCCCAGGATCGCGCGGATCGCCGATGACCTGCTCGACGCGCTCGCCGCCCGGAGCCGGGCGGGCGGCGGCGTCGCCGATCTCGTCGAGGGGTTCGCCGCGCCGCTGCCGATCACGGTGATCTGCGAGATCCTCGGCATCGCGAGCGGCGAACGCGGCGACTTCCAGGCCTGGACCGACACGCTCATCGGCCATGCGCCGCCGCAGGAGAAGGCGGCGGCGTCGGCCTCGATGGTCGCCTTCCTGACCGCGCTGGTCGCGGCCAAGCGCACCGACCCGGGCCAGGACATGCTCTCGACCCTCGTCCACGCCCGCGACCAGGGCGACGCACTCACCGAGCGTGAGCTGATCTCCACGGCGTTCCTGCTGCTGGTGGCCGGGTACGAGACGACCGTCAACCTCATCGGCAACGGCGTGAGCGCCCTGCTCGACCACCCGGAGCAGCTCGCCGCCCTGCGCGCCGACCCCGCGCTGATCCCCGGCGCGGTCGAGGAGTTCCTTCGCTACGACGGGCCGGTCAGTCAGGCCAGCCTGCGGGTGACGACCGAGGCCGTGGTGTACGGCGGCACCGAGATCCCGGCCGGCGAGATCGTCCAGGTGTCGCTGACCGCCGTCAACCGCGACCCCGAGCGGTTCGCCTCGCCCGACGTTCTGGACGTCAGGCGTGTCCCGGCCGGGCATCTGGCGTTCGGGCACGGGATACACCACTGCCTGGGCGCGCCGCTGGCCCGGATGGAGGCGGAGATCGCCTTCACGGCGCTGCTGGCGAGGTTCTCGTCGATCTCGCGACCGCCGGGGGAGAAGGCGTCCGTCTGGTTGCGCAGTGATCGCATCAGGGGGGTGCGGGCGTTGCGGCTCGCGCTGGAGGAGGCGGCCGACTGATCTTTTCCGCGTTCCCGGGATACGCTTGCGGGGTATTCCATACGCGGCGAGAGCGGGAACGATGTCGCATTCCTGGCGCGGCTGGTGTCTGCTCCGTCCCGGGCTCCTGCTGTACGGCGGCACGGTGGGCAGCAACGGGCTGCACGCCCATCACGCCGTCCAGATGATCGTCTCGGGAGAGCCGTTCACCATGGCGGACGGGGGTGGGGAGCGGCTGACCACGCGGGTGGCGGTGGTGCCGCCGGACGTCCGGCACACGGTGCTGGCCGGGGCGCGGGAGGCGCTGCTCGTCCATCTGGATCCGCGCAGCTCGCCGGGGCTGGCCCTGCTCGCGCGTTCCGGTGCGGGGGTAGCGGCGTCGAGCTGGGGGCTGGCGCACGTGCCGCAGGACGCGGTCGGCCCGGTTCGGCCGCTCATGTTCGCCGAGCCGCCGGTCGGGCATGCGCGCTCGGGCGAGGCGGCGCTCGCACTGCGCCGGGTCGAGGCGTGGACGGGAGGGCGGCAGGGAGCCGAGGCCGCACCGCTCCCCGATGCGGTGCGGAGTGCGGTCGCCGTGATTCCGGGGCTGCTGCCGCGTGGCCCGGTGCGGCTGCCCGTGGTGGCCGCCGCCGTACACCTGTCGCCGAGCAGGCTGGCGCATCTGTTCGGCGCGCACGTGGGCATCCCGCTGCGGCCGTACGTACGGTGGTTGCGGCTGCGGACGGCGATCGGGCTGGTGGCCTCGGGCCAGACGCTGACGAGTGCGGCGCACGGCGCCGGGTTCACCGACGGGCCGCACTTCACCAGGGTCTTCCGTGCCACCTTCGGCAACCGGCCTTCGGAGCTGGCCGCCGCGATCGACTGGGTGCCCTGAGCCGGGCTACCGCAGCTCGCGCTTGAGGATCTTGCCGGTCGCCGTCATCGGCAGGCTCGACCGCAGCTCGACCGTACGCGGGTACTTGTAGGCCGCCATGTTCTCCTTGCTCCAGGTGACCAGCTCGTCCTCACTCACCGTCGAGCCGGGCACCGGGATGACATACGCCTTGATCTCCTCGCCGTGCGAGGCGTGCGGCACGCCGACGACCGCCACCAGCGACACCGCCGGATGCGTCATCAGCACCTCCTCCACCTCACGCGGATAGACGTTGAAACCACCCCTGATGATCATGTCCTTCGTCCGGTCGATGATCGCGTAGTAGCCGTCGGCGTCCCTCGTGGCGACGTCCCCCGTACGGAACCAGCCGTCGCGCAGGACCTCGTCGGTGGCCTCCGGGCGGCCGTAGTACCCCTTCATGACGTTGTGGCCGCGAATGGCGATCTCGCCAGGGCCCTCGCCCTCGATGGTGTTCCAGTCGTCGTCGACCAGGCGCATCCGCACGCCCCACACCGGGAAGCCGATCGTGCCCGGCTTGGTGGGACGGCCGAGCTGGTTGAAGCTGGCCACCGGCGAGGTCTCCGACAGGCCGTACCCCTCCAGGATCGGGACGTCGAACGTCGCCTCGAAGTCCTTGAGCACCTCGACCGGGCACGAGGCGCCGCCCGCCACCGCCACCCGGAGCGTCGAAGGCGTCTCGGCCCCGTCGCCGTGGATCTTCGCCAGCAGCGCCCAGAACATCGTCGGCACCCCCGCGAACATCGTCACGCTCTCCTTGCGCATGAGCTCGAGCGCCTCGCCCGCCTCGAAGCGCGGCTGCAGCACGATGGTGGCGCGGCGGCGCAGGCTGACGTTCATGACCGCGGTCTGGCCGAAGGAGTGGAACAGCGGCAGTACGGCCAGCGAGACGTCGCCCTCCGGATCGGCGGGGAACATCTGGTCGGCGACGATCGTGTTGGTCACCATGTTCGCGTGGGTCAGCTCGGCGCCCTTCGGCTGTCCGGTCGTGCCCGAGGTGTAGAGGATGGCCGCCACGTCGTCAGGCTCGGTCCGTGCCGTCTCGAACTCGCCGGGCAGGCCGTCGATCGCCGCCCAGAACGACTCGCCGTGCTCCGACTCGATCGCCAGCGCCGTGGCGGGAAGCACGATGAGGTGCTCGCATCCATCGGACTCGTCGAATGCCGCCCGCCCCCGCGCACCCATGGGCAGCTCCTGCGAGCCTTCGAAACAGAACAGCGCCTTGGCGTCGCTGTCGTGCAGGTGATAGGCGATCTCGCGCGTCTGCAGCAACACGTTCAGCGGTACGACCGTCGCACCCGCCTTGAGAATGCCGAAGTACACGAACGGGAAGTACGGCACGTTCGGACAGAGCAACGCCACCTTGTCCCCCCGCCCGATGCCCCGCTCGACCAGCAGATGCGCCACCTGATTGGCGATGGAGTCGACCAGCGCGTACGACAGCCGCATGTCCCCGAAGACCAGGGCGGCCCGGTCCGGCACATGATGAGCACTGTCCTCGAGCACGACCGCCAGATTCAGCACCGCGACCCTCCCCTTCACCACCCATGCGCGAGCCACCAGGATGCGCCGCACCCGGCCTGGTCGGCTTGTACGAACGTGCCGACTTCGGATGGCTACGAACCCCAGTGCAGAACCCAGAACGTCGTGGACGGCACGCCCAGGGTGGCCAGCAGCCGCCGGGGGCGGCCCGCGGTGTCGACGATCTCTACCCTGGCGGGGCTGGTACGGGCGTCGTACAGCATGAGGTGGTCGGCGTTGAACCAGCCCCACAGGGCGACCTTCTCCGGCAGGGCGAACCTGGAGACGACACGTCCGCCGCCGACCACGCACACCGCACGCGCGGGGCCAGCGCACTCGCCGACGACGCCCGAGGCGCGGAAGTAGGCCGTCTTCAGGTCGGGAATCGCCCGCACGAGTTTTCCCGCCTCGTCGTAGACGCGCACGGGGGAGGCGTCGCCGAGCAGGTACACCTGCGACGGCGAAGCCCAGTAGAACAGGGGAGTGGCCGTGGTGGCACCGGGGATCTCCACATATGTCGTGGTCCGCGATGCGACATCGACGACGGCGAAACCACGCGTGCGCTTCCTGTCGTGGACGGTCAGCAGGATCTTCCGCCCGTCGTTCGACCAGGACGGCCGCCTGACGGCGAGAGGGAGCTCCACGGTCGGGATCATGGTCGCCGCCGTCGACCCCCTGGCGGTGAGCTGGACATCGTTGAACCCTTCGACCTGCGTGTACCCGGCGGAGTTGTAGACCGAGGCGACCCACCGGCCGTCCGGCGACACGACAGGCTCGCGGTAGTCGGGCAGCCGCTCGAACCGGTCGCTCCCGGCCGCCCGTACGAAACCGGGCGAGAGCAGCAGGTCCTGCTGGACCACGAACGAGGTCAGCTTGACCGGGTCGTGCGGGCTCTCGTGCAGCGTGGCCGACAGCTCCGGGACCTTGATCTGGCGCACGTCCGCCGGAGGAGGCCCGCTCACCGCGAGGCTCACCGAAGGGGCGGGAGCCGCGTCACCGGGCGCCGGTCCACGCGGGACGAAGAGCGCGAGCAGGACGGCCGCGGCGGCGACACCGGCGGTCACCTGCACGGGACGCCTGCGCCACCACCGGGCCCCGCGCCCCGCCGCCACGGCCGTACCTCTGGCCAGGTCGGCGTTGCGGATCGGCGCGTCCTGCGGATGACCGAGCAGACGCAGCAGGACCCGACCGGCGCGTGGCCGCTCGGCGGGATCCTTGGCCAGACAGGCGGCGACCAGCTCCCGCAGCTCGCCGTCGAGGCCGTCGCCGAGCTCAGGCTCCTCGTTCAGCAGCCGATACACGATCGCCGGGACCGAGTCCTGCCCGAAAGGCGGCCTGCCGGAGGAGGCGAAGACGATCGTGGCCGCCCACGAGAACAGGTCGGCGGGAAAGTCGGGCTGCCGCCCCTCGAACTGCTCGGGCGCCATGTACGCCGGAGTGCCCAGAACCCCGGTGAGCGTCGGCTCGGTACGGGCGACCGCGGCGATGCCGAAGTCGATGACCCGCGGCCCCTCCCGGCTGAGCAGGACGTTGGCGGGCTTGAGATCGCGGTGCACGACTCCCGCACGATGGATCGCGGCCAGTGCGGTGATCGTCGCCACCGCCACCCGCCGCAGCTCACGCCCGGCCAGCGGCCCACGCTGCCGCACCGCCTGCTGCAGGGTCGGCCCGTCGATGAACTCACTCACGATGTACGGCACGCCGTGCTCGTCGCGCCCGGCGCCGAGCACCTGGGCGGCGCAGAACGACGCCACGCCGGGCAGCACCCTGGCCTCCCTGAGGAAGAGCTCGGCCAGCTGCGGATGGCCCGCGACGCTCCTCATCACCTTGATCGCGACCGGTCTGCCGTCCGGCGCCTCGCCCCGGTACACGACGCCCTGACCGCCGACGCCGAGCTCGCCGGTGACGAGGTAGCCGTTGACGCGCTCCGGCCTCACGGCGCCCTGCTGAACAGCAGCTCGGCGAACCCGTCCTCGGGCAGGGCGAGGTCGGCCAGCTTGCGCACGGTCCTGCCGGTGAGGTCGACGACCACGATCTCGTACCGGTCCTTGGTCGCACGCAGGCCCCGGATCAGGTGGTTCTCGTCGTACCAGGAGTAGATCGCGCCCGGCTCGTCGAAGACGAGGCTGGCCGCGCGGTTGCCCGTGTGCGTCTCCCACACGCAGACGGCGTAGCCCTTGCCGCAGCCGGTCGTGAAGAAGCGGCGTTCCGAAGGCGAGTAGATGTGCTCGCCCGCGACCCGGCCCACCCAGTGCATGGTCCGGACCGACCTGCCGTCCAGGCTGACGAAACGGATGCCCTCGCCGCTCTCCACGGTCGTGTAGCCGCTGGTGACGCTCCGGCCGCCCGGCCCCCAGCGAAAGCCCCACCCGAGCCGTTCGGCGGCGGGTTTGGCCAGCAGCTTGTCCAGCTCGTCGGGCTTCATCGTGTGCACGACCGTCGTCGTGCGGCGTGCCACGTCGACGATGAGGAAGCCCTTGACGTAGAGGGTGTCGGGCTCGCCCTTGCGGGCCAGCAGGGTGAGCAGCAGTCTGCGGCTGTCGAGCGCCCACTGCGGGTCGACCACCCACTCCGGCGCGGTGACGGTGGGGATGACGACCTTCTCACCGGTGGCCCGGTCGGTGAAGGCGAGGTCGAGGCGTGGCCTGGCGAAGAAGTGCAGCTGGTCGACCGACACCTCCCAGCGGCCGTCCGGGGACAGGGCGGCGCTGTGGTTGGCCTCGCCCGCGAGCCGGAAGGCGGGTGCGCCGGGCTGACGCAGGTACGTCGCGTCCTTCCTGCCGCCTCTGACGGCGTAGGAGGTGAGCAGCACCGGGTCCGAGGCCTGCTCGTACAGCACTCCGGCGCCGTCGGGCAGGACGACCTCGCCGGTGCGCCGGAGCATGGCGATCGGCTTGGCGGCGGCCGGGAGCGAGGCGGCGACAGGGGTGGACGATGGGGCGGGCACACGGGCGAGTGCGTAGCCCACTGTGCCGGTGACCAGGACGATCGCCAGCGCCGCCGCGCCGAACACCAGGGCACGGCCACGCCGTGGCTGCGGCTCGGGCAGGTCCGGGATCGCCGTCTCCAGCGCGCCCGAGTGCCCGAGCAGGCGTAACAGCGCCTCCTCGGCCGCCGGTCGTTCGCCCGGGTCCTCGGCCAGGCAGTCGGCGACCACCTCACGCAGCACCCCGGCCATCGGCCCGAGGTCGGCGGCGCCGTACCGTTCGCGTGCGGTGCTCAGCCCGAAGGGGGCGCGGCCGGACACGGCGAAGGCCAGCGCCGCGGCCCAGGCGAACATGTCGTCGGCGGGCGTCGCCGGGGTCCGGTAGCCGATCGTGGCCTCCGGGTCTGGCGCGCGAGTGAAGCGGGGGCCGTCGGCGGTCATGGCGATCGTCGCCGGGCTCACCTCGCCGTGTACGCGTCCGGCGCGGTGCAGGGGGGCGAGTTCGGTGAGCAGGGCGACGGCCAGCCGGTGCACGGCGTCCTGGGCCAGAGGGCCGCGCTCGGCCACCTGGTCGGCGAGAGTGGGCGACATACCGCTCACCGTTTCCCGTAGTAGAGGTTGAGCCGATCGGTGTCGTACTCCGCGGCGACCTCGGCCAGCGTGCGTCCCACCCGGCCCGCGAGGTCGAGGGTGACGACCTTGTGCGTGCCGATCTCCTTGTCGAAGGGTTCGGTGATGATCAGCCGATGCTCGTCGTACCAGCCGAACAGCACGCCGCCCTTCGGCTTGAAGATCGCGATGCTGGCCTCCCTGCCGCCGTCGGCCGTGCTCCACAGGCACAGGGTCCCGCCGCTCGGGCAGAAGGTGAGGAAGGCCCTGCCCGAAGGCGTGAACATCCGCCGCCCGTACGGCACGCCGACCCAGTCGCGCCGCCACCGCTCTTTGCCGGTCAGGTCCCTGGCGACGATGCCGCCCGCGTCCAGCGCGCCCACCAGGCCGGAGCCGTCGGGCAGCCAGGCCAGGTTGCGGGGGGAGGGCGGTATGCCGGTCGTGGTGACCGCGCCCGACACGGCGTCGACCAGGGCATAGGCGAGCGTCTTCTCCGGTTCGGTGTCGTTCATGAGGTTGACCACGAGCCTGCGGCTGTCCGGCGACCAGGTCGGGTACCTCGGCTCGCCGCCCAGCCCGGCCAGCCGGATCGTCCGGCCCGACACGGTGAGCGTTGTGCCGGTCAGGACGGCCAGGCTCCTGCCGTCCGGCGACAACGACGGCTCGGCGTCCGCGACCGGATGCTTGACGAACGTGTCGCCCTCACGCAGGTAGGTGTCCTTGCCCCACCGGTAGGCGTACAGGCGCACCGGATCGGCCGGATGCTCGGCCAGCGTCATCCGTACCCCCGGAACCTTGATCCGCGACGTCGCCTCCGGCGGCGGAGCGGGATCGGGGAGCACGGGGATCACCCTCGTCACCGGCGTCGGGGTGGCCGGACCCGCGAGCACGGGCGCGTCCGGCCCGGGAACGGCACGGGCCAGCGCCACCCCGCCTCCCGCGCCCAGGACGGCCAGCGCGAGCCCGGCGGCTGCCAGCAGCGGCAGCCCGGAACGCGGGCGGCGTACGGGCGCGGCCACGGCGGGCGGCAGATCGGTGAGCATCGAGTGACCGACCAGCCGCATGAGCGCCTCACTCGCACTCGGCCGCAGCGCCGCCTCCTTGGCCAGGCAGGCGGCGACCACCTGACGCGGCGGCTCCGGCACACCGCCGAGGTCGGGTTCGTCGTGCAGGATGCGGCTCATCGTGGCGGGCAGCGAGGCCGCGGCGAACGGCGCACGGCCGGTGGCGGCGAACACCATGGCCGACCCCCAGGCGAACAGGTCGTCACCCGGCTCACCAGCGAACTGCTCCGGAGCCAGGTACTCGGGCGCGGCGACCCGCTGGGTGGCCAGCGCCGACCCCACCGCGGAGGCGACCCCCGCATTGATCACCCGAGGCCCGTCCGGCCCGAGCAGCACATTGTCTGGCCGGAAGGCCCCGTGCCGCTCACCCGCCTGGCGAATGGCGGCCAGCGCCGTCATCGTGGCAATCGCCAGCCGATGCAGCGCCGCCCCCTGTAAAGGCCCGCCCCCCTCGATCGCCTCCCGAAGACTGACCCCGTCCACGAACTCCGACACGATGTACGGCTTGCCGTCGGCGAATCCGGCGTCGAGGATCTGGGCGCTGTGAAAGGCCTCCACCCGTTTCAGCCGTTCGACGCGATCGAGGAATGGCCCCGGTTCCTCCAGCTCGCTGTGGAAGAGCTTGACGGCCACACGGTTGCCCTCGCCGTCCCTCGCCGCCCAGACGGTGGCCGTCCTGCTGTCGGCGAGCACATGTTCCACGAGGTAGTCGTCCAGTTGACGCATGTGCGCGGGCCTCCCCGTTCCGCTGAACAATGCAGTCAATTATGGAGGTATGTCGCACGAAATAGGCGGGCATTCTTCCGTGCGATTAACAGGGCCAGAAGAATTCAGCGGGAATTCGCCTGGTTACCCCGAGTGGAGGAATGGGTCACGGGCTCGGTCAGGGCGACAGGGTGGTGGCGTTCGAGGTTGGCGCCCTCGACGTCGACGTCGGGGAGGAGGCGGTCCAGCCAGCGGGGCAGCCACCACGCCTTGTCCCCGGCCAGGTGCATGACGGCCGGGATGATCAGCAGGCGCACGACGAAGGCGTCGACGAGCACGCCGAAGGCGAGGGCGAAGCCGACCGGGCGGATCATGGTCATGTGTGAGAACATGAAGCCGCCGAACACCGAGATCATGATGACCGCGGCAGCCGTGACCACAGCCCGGCCCGCGCGCACCCCCTCGGTGACCGCCTCCCGCGCCGAAGACCCGTGCGCATAGGCCTCACGCATCCCCGACGTGAGGAACAGCTGGTAGTCCATGGCCAGCCCGAACAGAATGCCCACCAGCAACGTGGGCAGGAAGTTCAGAATGGGCGCCGGATCGGTCACACCGAAGAGCGGGCCGAGCCATCCCCACTGGTAGACCGCCGTGACCCCGCCCAGCGCCGCGAACAACGACAGGACGAAGCCGCCGGTCGCGATGAGCGGCACCAGGATCGAGCGGAAGACGACCACCAGAATGAGCAGCGAAAGCCCGATGACCACCGCGAGATAGACCGGCAGGGCGTCGGAGAGCTTGGCCGAGATGTCGATGTTCGCACTGGCGCTGCCCGCGACGGACAGGCTCACCTCGCCCGAGGCGAGGCCGAGCGTACGGCCGCGCAGGTCGTGCACGAGGTCCTCGGTCGACTCCGAGGTCGGCCCGCCGGTCGGCAACACCTGGAACACCAGGACCGTGCCCGCGTCGTTGGCCCCGACGGGCGCGACCGCGGTCACGCCGTCGACGGTCATGAGCTGCTTGCCGAGCTCGGCCTGCGCGGGGGTGAGGTCGTCCCCCTTCGCACCGCTCGCGAGGTCGGCCACGACGATCAGCGGCCCGTTCGCGCCCGCGCCGAACTTCTCGGTGATCGTGCTGTAGGCCCGGTACTGCGTGGAGTCGGCGGCCTCGGACGCGCCCGTCGGCAGCCCGAGCCGCATCGAGGCGGCGGGCACCGCGATGATCGCCAGTGCGCCGACCCCGATCAGAATGCGCAGAACGGCCCGCCCGCCGGTCATCGGCCTGACCGGCTTCGGCGCGGCCGGAGCGGCGGCCTGCGCGGCGGCCCGGTCGCGCCGGGGCAGCAGCCGGTGCCCGAGCAGGCCGAGCAGCGCCGGAGTCATGGTCACGGCGACGAGCACCGCGACCGCGATGGCCACCGCGCCGACCGTGCCCATCAGCGCGAGGAACGGAATGCCCGTGACGTTCAGCGCGAGCAACGCGATCAGCACGGTACTTCCGGCGAACACCACGGCGTTGCCGCTGGTCCCGTTCGCCAGCCCGATGGACTCCTGTACGGCCATGCCCACCTTCAGCTGACGGCGATGGCGGTGCAGGATGAACAGCGAGTAGTCGATGCCGACCGCCAGACCGAGCATCGCCCCCAGAATCGGCGTCACCGACGTCATCTCGATGGTCCCGGACAGCGCCATGGCCCCCGCGACGGCCACCCCGACGCCGAGCAGCGCGTTGAGGATCGGCAGCCCGGCGGCCACCAGCGTCCCGGTCATGACGACGAGCACGATCGCCGCCACGAGCAGCCCGACCGCCTCGCCGACACCGCCCAACTGCATCTCGCCCTGCATGATCTCGGCGGAGTAGTCGGCGCCGACGCCGTCGGGGAGTGCGGCGTCGATGGTCTCGGTGACGGCCTTCTTGGTCTCCGGGGTGATCTCCTGCTGCGGCAGGTCGAAGACGACGGTCGCGGTCGCGGTCGATCCGTCGGCGGACACCGTGCGGATGCCGTCCGACATGGTGACCAGGTCGCGTCCGACGAGCAGTTGCCGCTCGGAGCCCTCCAGTGTGGCGCGCTGCTTGTCGAGCTCGGCCTGCTGTGCGGCGAGGCGGGTGGCCGCCGCCTTGAGCTGCGGTGTGGACCCGGCCTGCTCGGTGGCGGCCTCGGTCTGCGCACGTGCCTGGTCGAGCTGCTTCTGGCCTGCGGCGAGCTGGTCGCGGCCCTGCTTCACCTGGGCCAGGCCGTCGGTGATCTTCTTGGACTGCTCGGCGCGCGTGGCCGCCGAGACGAACGGATCGACGACCTGGTCGACGCCTTCGAGGTCCCCGGCCTTGCGCAGTGCGGCGCTGACGGCCTCGCGCTGGGCGCCGGTGAGCTCGCCGCCGTCGTCGGACCGTACGACGACCGATCCGGTGCCGCCGCTGGCGACCGGCAGTTCGGTCTTGAGCCGGTCGGTCACCTGCGCCGTGGGTGTGCCCGGGATGGTCATCGTCGAGCTCATGGTCCCGCCGAAGGCCAGGAAGGCCCCACCGGCCACTGCGAGTGCCACGACCCAGGCGATGATCACCAACCAGCCTCTGCGGGCGGCGAACCGGCCCAGCCGGTAGAGCAGTTCGGCCATCGTGGACTCGCTTTCTTGGGCCCGGCGCATGGTGTGACGTGCGAAAACCGGCAAACGGAGAAACGGATACAAAGCATCCGGATTTGCCAGTCTAGCCAGAGGCGGATGCGACCTATCCGCTTCGACCGGAGGGCGAGATGTGATGTTGATCCCACCGATTCGCCTCGGGGTACTCTCGAAGGCGTGACGCCCCACCCCGTTGCCGACCGCGACCCGGCCAAGCGTGGCGCGCTACGCCGCGACGCCGAACGCAACCGGGAACGCGTGGTGCGCGCCGCCCAGGAGCTCTTCGCCGAGCGCGGCCTGACCGTCGGGCTCAACGAGGTCGCCCATCACGCGGGCGTCGGCGTCGGCACGGTGTACCGGCGTTTCGCCGACAAGGAGGAGCTCATCCGGGCGGCGCTCGAACAACCGCTGGCCGAACTCGTCGAGGTCGCCGGGCGCGCCGTCGAGGCCGAACGCGCCTGGGACGGCCTGGACCTGCTGCTGCGCCGCATCGCCGAACTCCTGGTCGACAACCTCGGCCTGCGCGACGTCGCGCTGGGCGGAGGCGGCTGGCAACTCGGCAGATCGGCGGCCGAACACGTGGCCGACGTGATGCGCCACCTGCTCGACCGGGCCCGGACCGAAGGCGACCTGCGCGAGGGAGTCGTCGGCGACGACGTGACGATGATCCTCTGGCTGGTGACCGACCTGGCCCAGCACTCCACCCCGACCTACCCCGGCCTCTACCGCCGCTACCTGCAGATCCTGCTCGACGGCCTCCGCACCACCCCGGCCCAGCCCCCGCTGCCCGACCCCCCGACCGCCCAGCAGGCCCTCACCATCTGCCGCCACTGGGCCGCCACCACGACCTGACCCACCCCAGGGCGAGGCGCAGGACGGGGGTGCGCGCTCGCCCTTGTGGTGTCTAGCCCAGCTCGTCCCACCTTTCCACCCATTCGCCCATCGCCGCCCCGGGTGCGGTGAACGACCAGCGGCCGGGCGGCAGGTTCAGGGCGCAGCCGCCGTCGGGGAGGCGTTGGGTGGGGAGTTCCTCGTTCAGGCCCATGAGGAAGGTTCCGTTGACGGTCATCCCGTCCCAGGCGCCGCGTACGGGCAGGACCGCGCGGGCGCTCACGCCTTCGGGCACCGTGAAGGTGAACTGCATGCCGTCGGGTCCGGCCCGCCAGCCGGACTCCACCGTGCCCGAGGCGCTGGCGTAACGGGCGTGGGCCTCGCGCAGCAGGGGGACGGGGCCGGGGCGCAGGAGGAGTTCGCCGAAGGCGCCGCCCGTGCCCCGGGGGTCGTCGCCCAGCCCGGCGACATGACGGAACAGCCAGTCGCCCACACAGCCGTAGGCGTAGTGGTTGAAGGAGTTCATGGCGGGAGTCTGCAGGCCGTGCCGGTGGTGCCAGGCGTCCCAGCGCTCCCACATGGTGGTCGCCCCGGCGCGTACCTGGTAACGCCAGGACGGATAGCCCTCCTGGTTGAAGACGCGGCAGGCCAGATCGTGGTGACCGGTCTCCGACAGGACCGGCAGCAGCAGGGGCGTGCCGACGAAACCGGTCATGAGCCGATGCCCGTCGGCCCGGACCAGGTCGGCCAGCGCCTGCGCGGCTGCGGCGCGGTCCTCGGGCGCCACCAGGTCCCAGGCCAGAGCGACGGCGTAACCGGTCTGCGTCTCGGTGTGCAGCCTCGGCCCACTGAGGAAGGCCCGCTGGAAGGCGCCCGACACGCGGGTGAACGCCTCGCCGTACTCGGGTGCGTGCGGTTCGCCGAGCACGTCGGCCACGTGGGCGACCAGGCGCAGGCTGCGGGCGAGCGCGGCGGTCGAGATGAGGCTCCTGGGCGTCTCCACCGTGCCGGGCGCCAGCCAGTCGCCCAGCGCCCTGCCCGGCCGGATGCCGCCTTCGGCCTGGGCCAGGCAGTAGTCGAGCCATCGGCGCATGGGGTCGTACGCGCGGCGCAGGGTGCGGTCGTCGCCGTAGCGGCGCCACAGCAGCCACGGCACCTCGACCAGGGCGTCGGACCACACGGGAGAGTCGTAGCCGTACTCGGGCAGGACCGGCGCGACATGCGGCACGGCGCCGTCGGCGCGCTGGCCGTCGATCAGCGTCGTCACCCAGCCGGACAGGAAGGCCTGCGTGTGCCGCAGGAAGCTCAGCGTCGAACCGAACACCGAGATGTCGGCCGTCCAGCCGGTGCGCTCGTCGCGCTGCGGGCAGTCGGTCGGCACGCTCACCAGGTTCCCGTCGGCGGAGGCGCCGATATTGGCGATGAGCTGACCGATGGCGGGATCGCTCACGGTCAGCGAGCCGGTCGCGGCCAGCGCGGACGACAGCAGCACCGCCTCCAGGTCGTCCGGCGTCAGCGTGCCCGGCCAGCCGGTGATCTCCGCATAACGGAACCCGTGCAGCGTGAACGCAGGCTCCACGACATGCGAGCCGGGACCGAGCACGAACTCGTCGCGCTGGTCGGCGCTGCGCAGGTTGTCGGTGTAGAGCCGCCCAGTCGGGGTCAGCTCCTCCCCGTGCCGCACCACGACGCGTACCTGACCGGGCGCCTCGACCCGCAGCCGGATCCGCCCGACGACATTGCGCCCGAAGTCGGCCACCTGCACACCGGGCACGGGCTCACTCACGCGTACGGCGGGCACCGTGCCGATCACCCGCACCGGGGGAGCGGGATCGGCCTCGACGAGGATCTCGGGAGCGGCCGTCGTCACGGCGGGCACGGCCTGCGAGGCGAAGGGGACCTGGACGGTCTCGCCCATCACCAGATCGGCACGCGGACGGCCGAGGTCGTGCCTGGTCCACGTGGTGTCGGTGGCGAGCACGCGGCCGATGCCGTCGTCGTCGCGCAGCAGCACCTGCGCGCTGACGGCGGGCCGGTCGCCGTAGCGGCGCGGACCGCCTCCCGCGACATGACCGGCGTACCAGCCGGGAGCCAGCCACAGCTCGATCTCGTTGTCGCCGGGCAGCAGCAGGCCGGTGAGCTCCAGCAGCCGATAGCGCGTGCGATGGCCGTAGTCGCTCCAGCCGGGAGCCAGCTCCTCCTCGCCCAGCCGTACCCCGTTGAGCAGGGCACGGTAGACGCCGAGCGCGGTGGCGGCCAGCCAGACGCGCCCGGACGCGGGCCTGGCGAACGAGCCGCGCAGGCTCACCGCCGCCCGTGGATCACCGGCCAGCCAGGGCGCGTCCCACTGCCCACCCGCCCGCAGCCCCGTGGTGAACGCACCGGTCGCCCGCCCTTCCACCTCCCACGTGTACGGCGTGAGCGGCGCCAGCGACGCGTCGGGCACGTCCACGCCGTGCGACCCGGCGGGCACGACCGAACGCCACACCTCGCGCCCGCCCGACGACAGCACCACGGTGGCCGCCGCGCCCAGCCGGCCCGCCCACGACAGCCGGGGCGACGGCTCGTCCACGCCCACCGGATCGGTGAGGCCGCAGGTCAGAGCGGTCAGCGACGTGGGCCTTGCCGAGCGGACGAACGGCGTCTGCGCGCCTGAGACCTGCATCCCGAGCACCCCCGATTCGCGGTTCACGCATCGAGCCCGGTCGTGAAGGCGTTGTGCAGGCCGTCGATGTCGACGCCGGACAGGCTCGGCGCCATCACATTGATCAGCAGCACGAAGCACGCGTCCTGCTCCGGGTACATCCACCACTGGCAGCCCGAGGCGCCGCCGTGCCCGTAGAGCCGGCGCTCCAGCAGGCCGGGGGCCGAGTGGCGCAGGTTCCAGGTGAGGCCCCAGTCCTGCCCGGCGTTGACCGGGTCCGGCTGCAGCTTGACCAGGCCCGTGGTCTGCGGGGTCGTCATGGCGGCCAGGGTGGTCGGGTGGATCAGTGCGCGGTCGCCGCGCAGCAGGGCGCCGCCCAGCGCCAGGAGGTCCTCGGCACGGGAGAACAACGCGCCCGCCGGATGGCGCAGCCGGACGAACTTCTCGAAGTCGAAGCCAGGGCCGAGCAGGTCGAGGCCGTGCACCTCGGCCGCGTCGCACGCGGGGTCGAAGGTGATACGGCCGCCGCCGGGCACGAGCGAGTTGAGGTCGGAGTCGATCAGGTCGGCCAGGTCGCGGCCGGTGACGTCGCGTACCATCTCGGCGGTTCCGGCGAAGGCCAGGTTCGAGTACTGGCTGAGCGTGCCCGCCTCGAACATGGACGGCGCGGTGAGCAGGTGCTGCACCAGGTCGTCGGGGGTGAGCGTCTGCTCGGCGATGCCGCTGGTGTGGGTGAGCAGGTGCCAGAGCGTGACGTCCGGCCTGGCGAAGTGCGGCACCACCTCACGCAGCGGGCGGCGCAGCGACAGCAACCCGCGCTCGACCTGGCGCAGGGCGATCAGACCGGTCAGCGGCTTGGTCACCGAGAACAGGGCGAAGTGGTCGTCGGTCCTGGTCTCGCGCCCGTCGTGTTCGCCGAACGCCTCCAGCACCTGGATCCCGTCGGAGGTGGCGGCGCCGAACACCGCGCACGGCAGCCGCCCCTCCTTGATCTCGCGCCTGACCCAGTCGAGCGCGATGTCGTGAGTGGTCATCCCTTGAGAGCACCTTCCGTAAGGCCGGCCAGCACGCGCTTCTGCGCGACGACGTACACCGCCACGAGAGGCAGCGTGGTGAGCAGGACGTGGGCGAAGACGAGGTTCCAGTTCAGGCTCTGCAGCGTGCCGGAGGCGAACTGGAACAGGCTGAGCGGCAGCGTGGCGTTCGCACTGCCCTGCAGCAGGAAGAGGGCGAAGAAGAAGTCGTTCCAGACATTGATGATCAGGATCACGCCGCCGACGAACAGCACCGGCCGCAGCAGCGGCAGCAGGATGCGGACGAAGACCTGCAGGCGTGAGGCGCCGTCGATGGAGGCGGCGTCCTCCAGGTCGCGCGGGAACGCCCTGACGAACCCGGTCGCCAGGAAGATCACCACACCGAGCCTGCAGCCGGTCATCGTCAGCACGTAGCCGAGCGAGCCGCCGTCGAGCGACAGGGCGCGCAGCAGGTAGACGGTCGGGATGATCGACGGCGGCAGCAGGATGGACAGGCCCATCACGAAGTAGGCCGCCTGCAGCCACCGCGACCGGCTGCGCCCGAAGGCCCAGGCCGCCGCCGCGCCGAGCAGCACCACGGCCAGCACGATCGGCACGGTCACCTTGAGGCTGTTGAACAGCCCCAGCAGGTACCCGCCCTTGTCGAGCACGGTGCCGTAGTTCTCGGCGATCGCCCACGTCCTGGGCAGGCCGAGACCCAGCTCGGCCGCCTCGCCCGCGGGCTTGAAGGAGTTGACGACCACGAGCCAGATCGGCACGACCACCCACGGGATCGCGAACAGCGAAAGCACCGTGTACTTCAGGACCGCTCTCATCCCGTCACCTCCCTGCGCCGCAGCCACCACACGAGGGGTACGGCGGTGGCGATCACCAGCAGCGTCACGGTGAAGCCCAGCGCGCTGGCCGAGCCGAAGAAGCCCTGGCCCCACTGCTGGCGCATCACCACGTTCAGGGCCCGCGTGTGGTCGCCGGGCCCGCCGCCGGTGGTGGCGGCGATCACGTCGTAGGCGCTGAGCGCGCCGACCAGGGTGACCGCCACATTGAAGGTCAGTGCGGGGGCGAGCAGCGGGAACACCACCCGCCTGAACCTGGTCCACACCCCGGCCCCGTCGACGGTCGCCGACTCCAGCAGGGTCTTCGGGATCGAGTTGAGCCCCGCGATGTAGACCAGGGTGATCAGCCCGCTCCACTTCCACGCGTCGATGAAGGCGACCACCACCAGTGCGGTGGACGGCTCACCCAGCCAGGCCCACTCGATGCCGAGGAAGGAGTTGACCGCACCGTCGGGTGCGAGCAGCCCGCGCCAGATGTACCCGGCGGCCAGCGGCGAGATGAGCGTCGGCAGGAAGAAGGCCGAGCGGAAGACGGTGTTGATCCTGCTCGTGCGCTGCAGGGCGATGGCCAGCGAGAGGCTGACGGTGTTCTGGATCGCCATGCACAGGATCGCGTACAGCACGGTCACGGTGACCGCGTTGGCCAGCAGGTCCTGGTTGATCAGCGTGCGGACGTTCTCCAGCCCGTTCCAGGTGATCTCCGCACGGAAGCTCGTCCACGAGGAGAAGGCGAACCGGACGTTGAGCAGGAACGGGGCGACGAAGAAGACCATGACGAGCACGATCGCGGGCAACGCCCACGGCAGCCAGGCCGCCCTGTTCCGCATCACCATCCGGGCAGCCCTGCCGCCTTGGCCGCCTGCTCGACCTGTCCTTGCAGCTGGGTCGCCGCCTTCTGCGGGTCCTTCTGCCCGGCGATCAGCTCGGACATGAGCTGGGCCAGTCCGCCCATACCCGGGATGTCGGAGTTGAAGGCGATGACGGCGCCGGTGTCGTAGGCCTTCTTGACGTCCTGCAGCACCGAGGAGACGCCCTGCGGGTTGGGCACGTCCTTGAGCACGGGGAAGGTCTTGGAGGCGGTGATGTACTCGGCGTAGGCGGGGCCGGTCATGAAGCGCACGAAGTCGAGCGCGGCCTTCTCCCGTGCCGCGTCGCCGGTCTTGGGAAGATAGAACGTTCCGATCGGGCCGGGCGCGTAGGTCACCAGGGGCTTGTCGCTGGCCAGGCCGACGAAGCCGACGGAGTCGTCGACGGTCTTCTGGTCGCCGCCCGCCGCCGCGAGCAGCGCGGGGAGCATGTCGGAGTGCTGGGCGACCATCGCCGCCTTGCCGCTCACGAGGGCCTTCATGGAGTCCTCGAACTTGGCGGTGACGATGTCCTTGTTGAAGCACCCGTCGGACTGCAGCTTGGCGTAGGCGGTCAGGCCCGCGACGAAGGGCGAGCCCGCGTCGGACAGCGTGCTGGTGTGGCCCGAGATGGCCTTGCCGTACGCGTTGCCCTGGTTGGCGCCTGCCATGTAGAGGATGGGCAGGATCTGCACCGGCCAGATGGAGCCGCCGGACTCGAAGACCGGTGTGACCCCGGCGGCCTTGAGCTTGGGACAGGCGGCGGCGAGCTCGGCGAAGCTGGTCGGCGGGGTGAGGCCGGCCGAGGTGAAGACCTTCTTGTTGTAGTAGAGGCCGAAGACCTGGGGGAAGCCGGTGATGGCGGCGTATACCTTGCCGTTGACGGCGCCCGCGGCCTGGTAGAGGTCGCCGGACCTGGCGATGTACGCCTCGCCGGTCAGCTCGCGCAGGTTCTGGGTCGGATTGAGGGCGAGCAGGCCGCTCACCGTGGCGTGGTACTCCAGGATGTCCGGGCGTTCGCCGGTGGCCCACTTGGTCTGGGTCGTGTCCTCGAAGCCGTCGGAGGGGATCGACACGAGCTCGATCTTGTGTCCAGACTGCTTCTCGAACTTCTTGTACATCTCCAGCAGCGGCGCCGGGTCCGCGCTGTTGTGCCAGAGGGTCAGCTTCACCTGACCGGTCCCCTCCGGGGCGGACGAACCGCATCCGGCGAGGGACAGGGCGAGGACGGCGCCGATCCCCGCGCCGAGCAGACGAGATGGTGCTTTCACGCCCATGCTCCTGTTCATTCAAGGGGGGTGTTGTGTAGAACGTTCTCCATTGTTAGGGCACAAGAGAATCGTCGGTCAAGAGGTAGACCTGAGGAGTCGCGGCGGGCTAGCCTCAGTTTCGTAAAGAGTGTGTAGTTCGTTCTACGAAAACTCTATGAAGGACGGCGTGTGACGAGCGGACGGGTGACGATCGCCGATGTGGCCAGGCGTGCCGGTGTTTCCACGGCCGCCGTGTCCAAGGTGGTGCGCGGGGCCTACGGCGTGAGTGCGGAGATGCAGACCAAGGTAACGCAGGCCATCGAGGAGCTGGGCTACCGCCCGCACGCCGCGGCCCGCGCCCTGCGAGGACGTACCTACACCCTCGGCGTCATGCTCTCCGACACCCGCAATCCGTTCTTCCCCGACATCATCGAGGGCGTCATCGGCCGGCTGGGCGACACCGAGTACCAGGTGCTGCTCGGACCGGGCGGGATCGAGCCCAAGACGCAGGCCAGGATGACCGACGCCATGATCGACAGAAGCATGGACGGGCTCATCCTGATCTCACCGGTCATGGGCGACGCCGAACTCGCCGCCATCGCGACGGCCACCCCCGTCGTCGTGGTGGGCAGGCACGGCGCCGCCTCCGCCTACGACGCGGTCGTCGACGACGACGTGATGGGCGCGCGACTCGTGGTCGACCACCTGGTCGGGCTCGGGCACACCCGGATCGCGCACATCACCCACCTGGAGCGCGCCCGCGCCCAGGGACTGCCGCACACGGTGCGCGCCGAAGGCTACCGCCAGGCGATGCGCGCACACGGGCTCGCCGACGACGTGCTGGCCACCTCCTTCACCGAGGAGGGCGGCTTCGAGGGCGCGCGGGAACTGCTCGCGCGCGACGACCGGCCCACCGCGATCTTCGCGGGGGCCGACATAGCGGCGCTCGGCGTGCTGCGCGCCGCCGACGAGGCGGGCCTCTCGGTGCCGGAGGACCTCTCCGTCGCCGGGTACGACAACATCGGCATCGCCTCGCTCAAGCGCATCTCGCTCACCAGTGTCGACCAGGACGGACAGGTGATCGGGGCCACCGCCGCGCGCCTGCTCGTCGAGCGCATCGAAGGACGTGCCCGATCGGTGACGTCGTCGGTGTCGCCCACGCTGATCGTCCGAGGTACCACCGGGCCGCCTCGTCCCTGAGGAAGACCGCAGGTCGGGGGACTGTCGCGGCCCACGCTTTAAAACGATTCGACGGAAGGACCCCCACGTGAGACGCCTCGCTCTCCTCGCCCTCCTCCTCCCGCTGGTCGCGCCCGCGCAACCGGCGCTCGCCCAGTCGGCCGCACTGTCGTGCCCGGTACGGGTCGACCCCGCCGCGTTCGCCTCCGAGGCGCGCCTGACCCAACTGGCCGAGCAGCAGGAGGCGTTCGGCCCCAGGCCGACCGGTTCCGCGGCGCATGCCGACTATGTCGCCTGGCTTGAGCAGGAGATGGCCTCCATTCCCGGCCTGCAGTTCTCCTCGCTGCCCTACTCCATCGACCGCTGGGACAGCCTCGGCACCGGTCTGACCGTCGGCGGCACGAGTGTGCAGGTCGCGGCGCCCGTGCCGTTCTCCTCCTCCACGGGTGCGGGCGGCGTCTCGGCGCCTCTCGTCCACATTCCCGCCGGGACGAACATCACCGCGGCCAACGCCGCCGGGAAGATCGTCGTCAGGGACCTGCCGTGGACGAACGTCCCCAACCTGCTCTTCTATCCGCTCGGCCTCGGCTACTCCATGTACGACCCGGGGATGACCATCAACCTGCTCGGCTCGGAGTCGATGGAGGCGCCCGCGGCCGCCGACGCCGACCTCAAGGCGGCGGCCAGTGCGGGCGCGCTCGGCGTGATCGAGGTCAGCCAGCTCCCGCACGCCCAGATCGAGGGCATGTACGCCCCTTACGAGGGCCTGCCGTACGGCGTGCCCGGGGCCTATGTCGGGGCCGACCAGGGCAAGCAGATCAAGGAAGCGCTGGCCGCCGGGCAGCCGGTGCAGGCCGCGCTGACCGTGAACGCCGCCTGGACCCCGACCACGACCCGGACCGTGCTCGCGACGCTTCCCGGCGGGAGCGCTCAGAAGATCGTCGTGGAGAGCCACACCGACGGCATGAGCCCGGTGTGGGACAACGGCCCGCTCACCATGATCGAGATGGCCCGCTACCTGTCGACGCTGCCGGTGGAGTGCCGTCCGCGCACGGTGCAGTTCGCCTTCGTGACCGGTCACCTCTACCAGCACCTGACCGGCCCCAACGTCCGCGAGGGCGGAGCCGGTCAGCTCGCGGCCATGCTCGACGCCGAGTACGACCAGGGCAAGGTCTCGTCGGTCGTCGTCCTTGAGCACCTCGGCGCCAAGCGCTACGACGCGGTCGCCAGGCCCAACGGCCTGCCGGGCAAGCAGCTGGTCGCCAACCCTTCGCTCACCGAGCTGCTGTGGGTGCCCGTCAGTGAGAGCACGCCGCTGCGTGAGCTGGTCAAGGGCCATATCCAGCACTGGGACGTCCGGCGTACCGCGATCCTGAAGGGCCTGTCGGCCGCCGACATGACCACCGTGCCGCGGCACTGCGGATTCGGTGGCGAAGGCACGCCGTACAACCAGCATCTGCTGCCCGTCATCTCGCCGATCGCCGCGCCCAAGACGCTGTTCTCGCCGCAGTTCGGCGCGGAGGCGCTCGACATCCCGGTGATGCGCAAGGCGTCGCTCGCCTTCACCGACGTCGTGCTCGACCTCGGCCCGATGGCCCAGTCGGCCGTCGCGGGCGATGTGACCACCATGCGTCAGCAGCGCGCCTCCGGTACGCCGGGGTGTGTGTGAGCCTGGACAGAAGGACGCTCGTGCGTCGGCACACCATCGCCGACGCCGGGTGTCCGCTGACCGTCGGCAACGGTGAGTTCGCCTTCACCGCCGACGCCACGGGACTGCAGACCTTCGAGCCGCTGGGCACGCAGGCGCAGTGGGGCTGGCACACGATGCCCAACCCCGAAGGACACGTGCTCGCCGACGCGCTCACCGACTACGACGGCGTCGGCTATCCGGACCTGTACCCCGCGACCGAGGCGGGCGGCTGGCTGCACGTGAACCCGCACCGGCTGCACCTGGGCCGGATCGGCCTCGACGCCGACCCGGACGCCACGCTCGGCGGGCAGGCGCAGACCCTCGACCTGTGGACGGGCCTGCTGTCCAGCTCCTTCGAGCTGGACGGCGTGCCGCACGAGGTGCGGACCCTCTGCCATCCCAAGCGCGACCTGCTGGCCGTACGGGTCGTGGGCGGCACGGGGGTCAGGATCGCCTTCCCCTATGCCAGCGACGGCTGGCACACCACGGCCGACTGGGAGGCCCCCGACCGGCACACCACCACGCACGAGCTGACCGGCACGCGCTGCGACCTCACGCGGGTGCTCGACGCGGACCGCTACCACGTGGCCGTGCAGTGGGCGGGGCGGGCGCGGTTCACCTCGCCTGGCGCGCACGTGTACCTGATCGAGGGGGAGGAGCTCGAACTCGTCGTCGCGTTCGCACGCGAGCCCGTCGAGGCAGAGCTGCCCTCCTTCGCCGAGGTCGCCGCGGCGGCGGCGGCCCACTGGGAGCGGTTCTGGAGCAGCGGGGGAGCGGTGAGCTTCGAGGGCAGCACCGACCCCCGCGCGCCCGAGCTCGAACGCAGGGTCGTGCTGTCGCAGTACCTCACGGCGGTCAACTGCGCCGGGTCGACGCCGCCGCAGGAGACCGGGCTGGTCGTCAACTCCTGGAGCGGCAAGTTCCACCTGGAGATGCACTGGTGGCACGCCGCGCACTTCGCCCTGTGGGGCAGGCCCGAACTGCTGGAGCGCAGCCTGCCCTGGTACCGCTCGATCCTGCCGCAGGCCAGGGCGACGGCGGCACGGCAGGGCTTTCGCGGCGCCCGATGGCCCAAGCAGGTGGGCCCGGAAGGCAGGGAGAGTCCGAGCGAGATCGGCGCGTTCATCATCTGGCAGCAGCCGCATCTGATCTCGTTCGCCGAACTGCTGCGCCGGGCCCGTCCCGAGGCGTTGCACGACTACCGGGACCTGGTGTTCGAGACGGCCGAGTTCATGGCCTCCTACGCACGCGACGGCCATCTCGGGCCACCGCTCGTCCCGGCGCAGGAGTCCTACTACGAGGCCAGGCGCACGGTACGCGACCCGGCGTTCGAGCTGGCGTACTGGTGGTGGGGCCTGGAGACCGCCCAGCGCTGGCGCGGCCTGCTCGGCCTCGGGCCCGACCCGGAGTGGGCGCGGGTCCAGGACGGCCTGGCCAGGCCGTTGGTGCGTGAGGGCGTCTACGCGGCCATCGGCGTGCAGCCGTACACGATCAGGACCGATCATCCCTCGATGACGGCCGCGCTGGGGGTCGTGCCGCCCACGCCGCTGATCGACCCGGAGATCATGCGGGCCACGCTGCACGACGTGCTGGCCGACTGGGACCTGGACAGCACCTGGGGCTGGGACTACCCGATGCTCGCCCTGTGCGCGGCCAGGCTCGGCGAGCCGGGCACGGCCGTCGACGCGCTGATGATGGACGCCCCGAAGAACACCTACCTGGCCAGCGGCCACAACCACCAGTGGCCGGGCCTGCTTCCCCTCTACCTGCCGGGCAACGGCGGTCTGCTGGCCGCCGTCGCCCACATGGCGGCGCTGGGGTGCTTCCCGGACGGCTGGGTGGTTCAGGCGGAAGGGGTGGTCGCGATGCCGTGAGGGGGCTCGGCGAGCAGGGTGACGGTGAAGTGGTAGAGGTCGTCCGCCGTCGACGTCAGGGTCGCGGCGCGGCCCTCGCGCACCTCCGAGGCGATGAACTCGGTGCTCCCGTAGACGATCAGGCGGGGCACCGCGGCACGCAGCGGCGGCAGCGAGGGGTCTTCGAGCCTGGCCCGTGCGGCCAGGGCCGCGAGCATGTCGACGAAGGGCCGGTAGGCGGCGTCGCGCTGCTCGACGGCACGCTCACCCGCGCTCGGCAACTCCACGAAGTACGCCTGCGCGTACTCGGGACGCTCCTGCCACCACCGCAGGTAGGCGTTCGTGCCCAGCCACAGGGCCGCACGC
This sequence comes from Nonomuraea sp. IBHARD001, assembly GCF_056106265.1. NCBI lineage: Bacteria > Bacillati > Actinomycetota > Actinomycetes > Streptosporangiales > Streptosporangiaceae > Nonomuraea > Nonomuraea sp. IBHARD001. The sequence continues at coordinate 8,557,242 of NZ_JBWBBW010000002.1, read as the reverse complement.
CAGTCCTCGCCCGCTCCGGCGGCGGCTGCGGCGATCGACTCCACCATCTCGGGCAGGTCGCGCTCGCATCCGGCGAGGAAGCACGCCTCCTTGTCGGCGAACTGGGCGTAGAAGGCGTTGCGCGAGACCCGCGCGGCGGCGATCACGTCGGGCACGCTCGTGGCGGCGTAGCCGCGTCTCGCGACGAGCCTCAGCATGGCCTCGACGAGGCGGTCGCGCTGCGAGGTGCGCACCGTGTCGGGGGAGAGTCCGTGCCGCCCTCTCGGCAGAGGCCTGGCTGCCGGAACTTCCTTCTGTTCATCTCTTGACATCGCTCACCGATCGTACTTCCCTCTCTTAGGAGACGTTCACGTCTCCAAATAATCTACGAGGTGACCATGGAGAACTTCACCCGTCGGCAGGCCTTGCGGGCAGGGGCGCTCGGCCTCATGTCGGCCGGATTCCTGTCGTGGAGCGCCGAGGCCAACGCCGCCTCGACCATCGAGACGACCTACAAGGCAGCGGGTCCGTGGGCGGTCGCCACCGGCACCTCCGGCGGCCACCGGCTGTACTACCCCTCGACCCTGGGCTCGGGCGGCGTCAGCCATCCGATCGTCACCTGGGGCAACGGCTCGTGGGCCACGCCGGACAACTATCCGGGGCTGCTCAACCACCTCGCGTCGTGGGGCTTCGCCGTGGTCGCCTCGACCGACACCACCACGGGCACCGGCGCCGAGATCCTCGCCGCGGCCCAGCACCTGGCCGGGCTCAACACCGATCCCACCAGCCTCTTCCACGGCAAGCTCGACACCGCCAAGGTCGCGGCCGTCGGCCACTCCCAGGGCGCGGGCGGCTCCATCAACGCGGCCAACAACTCCGCCGGGCTGATCAAGACCGTCGTGCCGATCGCCACGCCCGCGCAGTGGATGGCGAGCCCGGGTGACGAGTTCTCCGTCGCCGCCCTGACCTGCCCCGTGCTCTTCCTCAGCGGCGCCAACGACTGGCTGATCTCCTCGGCCGGGACCCTGCAGGGCTACTACGACCAGGCCACGGCGGGTGCGGGCAAGGCGCTGCTCAAGGGCGCCGGGCACAACGACATCCAGAACACCGGCGGCGCCTTCCTCGGCTACGTGGCCGCCTGGCTGAGGTATCGCCTGATGGCCGACACCACGGCCAGGGGCGCGTTCGCGGGCGCCGGGCCCGAGCTCCCCACCAACACCGCCTGGCAGAACCAGGCGCTCAAGAACCTCACCTAGGAGCAGCACCATGGCGGATCTGACGCGGCGCGGTCTCCTCGCCGCCGGCGCGCTCACCCTGCTCGCCGGATGCGGCGACGACCGGCCCCGTCCGCAGGCCGTGGACGGCAGGCCGCACGGTGAGGTCACCGTGTGGCTGCACGGCTCGCAGGACACCGGCAGGCAGTTCCAGGAACTCGTGCACCGCTACATCGCCGAGTTCAAGGTCGACGTGAAGCTGCTCTACCTCCCGGTGGGCCAGCTCGACGCCAAACTGCTGACCGCGTTCAGCGGCGGCGCACCGCCCGACGTCTTCAAGATCGGCCACTGGAGCTTCCCCACGCACGCCAAGAAGCAACGCCTGGCGCCCGTCGACACCAAGGCGCTCTCGCCGCAGACCTACGAGCCGGGCACGCTCACCCCTCTCACCTATCAGAACGTGCCCTACGGCGTGCCCATCGACTTCAACCCCTGCATGCTCTACTACCGCAAGGACCGCTTCGAGCAGGCCGGACTCGACCCCGACAAGCCGCCCGCCACCTGGGAGGAGATCGCCGAGTACAGCGCCAGGCTGACCTCGGCGGACCGCACCCGGGTCGGCCTGCAATGGCTGTACGGCGACCCGCAATGGGCCCTGATGACGCTGACCGCCCTCATCCGCGGCAAGGGCGGCGACCTCGTCACCGACGGGGGCACGAAGGCGTCACTGGCCACCGACCAGGGCATCGCCGCCCTGACGTACATGGCCGGACTCGGCAACCCCAAGCTCTCCAACCCGCTGGGCGCGCTCGGCCTGTTCTACTCCGGCGAGGCCGCGATGGTCGTCAGCGGCGCCTTCCTCGGCCCCGCGCTGGAGAAGCTCGGCAAGGACACCCTCACCTTCGGCAAGCAGTACGGCGTCGCCCCCATGCCCACCTGGTCGGGCGGGACCACCGTCGTGCCCGCCTACACCTGGGGCTGGGGCGTGGCCAAGGACTCGCCGAACCAGTTCACCGCCTGGCACCTGGTCAACTACCTGCAGGGCGCCCCGGCCGTGACCGCCAACCTCGACAACGGGATCATCATCCCGGCCAAGGGCTGGCGCGAGGCGGGGCCGCGCGGCAAGTCCGAGATCATGAAGATCGTCGCCGACAGCCTGCCCGACGTCGACTTCGGCCCGGTCATCCCCGCCACCCTCGAACTGGCCAAGGCCGCCTCCAGCGCCGTCGACTCCGTCGCGCACGGCAAGGCGACTCCCGCCCAGGCCGCCGCCACCTTCGACTCCACCGTGCGACCCGCCCTGTGAGCGTGCTCGGCAGAAGCGGCAGGGCAGGGCCCCAGGCTGTGGCGGGGGTGGCGCTGACCCTGCCGGTCGCGGTGTTCTTCGTCGTGTTCTGGCTGGTACCCTTCCTGGCCGCCGTGTATCTCAGCTTCACCGACTACGAGATGGCCGGAACGCCCCGCTGGATCGGCCTGGCCAACTACGAGCGCATGTTCGCCGATCCCGGCTTCCTGAACTCGGCGTGGATCACGGTCGTCTACACGGTCTGCACGGTCGTCCCGACGATCGTGCTGGCCCTGCTGGTGGCCGTGCCGCTGAGCAGGCCCGGACGGCTCAACCGCCGGCTCAGGGCGCTCGTCATGATCCCGGCCGTGATGCCGCTGGCCGCCACCTCCATGGTCTGGGTGATCATCTACTCCGACCGCGGCCTGGCCAACACGCTCGTCGGCCTGGTCGGCATCGAACCGCAGGCCTGGCTGACTAGCTCGGACCTGGCCATCTGGGCCCTGGTCGTGATGGTCGTGTGGAAGAGCATGGGCCTGTTCGTGATCATCCTGACGGCCGGGCTGCAGGCACTGCCCGGCGAGGTGTACGAGGCCGCGGCCATCGACGGCTCGGGCCCGGTCACCACCTTCACCCGGATCACGCTTCCGCTGCTGCGCAGGACCCTGCTGTTCGTCCTGGTCATCTCGGTGGCCGGGTCGATGCAGGCCTTCGTGCCCGCCTTCCTGCTCACCGGCGGCGGGCCCGCCGACGCCACCCAGGTCCTGCCGTACTACATCTGGGCCAATGCCTTCCCCTACGAGCACATGGGCTACGCCGCCGCGATGGGCATGGTGCTGTTGGTCGCCATGGTGATCGTCTCGGCGCTGCAGTTCGGGTTCCTGAAGGGAGGCGACGAATGAGGGCGGGAACGGCCCTGCGCACGGTGTGGCTGGTCGTCGCGGTCGGGTTCATGCTGCTGCCGGTCTACTCGATGCTCGTCGTCGCCTCGGCGCCGGACGACACCGATCTGCGCGGGCTGGTGTTCAACGGGTTCCATCTGCCGGAGAACATCGCCGTGCTGTTCGGCGAGGGCAATCTGCCCACCTATCTGCGTAACAGCCTCATCCTGTGCGTCGGCACCGGCGTGCTGGACGTGTTCTTCTCGGCTGCGGCGGGCTACGCGATGGCCCATCTGTCCTTCCCCGGCCGCCGCGTGCTGTTCGCCCTGGTCGTCGGCACGCTCGCCCTCACGCCCATGGTCCTGGTCATCCCCGTCTTCCTCATCGTGAAGGAGCTCGGCTGGGTCAACACCTTCCAGGGCATGATGGTGCCGGGCATGATCAGCGCGTTCGGCGTGTTCCTGGTGCGGCAGTTCGCGCTCGGCATCCCGAAGGAGCTGCTGCTGGCCGCGCGGGTCGACGGCGCGGGGGAGCTGCGCATCTTCTCGCGCATCGCCGTGCCGCTGCTCAAACCGGCGCTCATCACGCTGTTCCTCGTGCACTTCCTGGCGCAGTGGGACAACCTGCTCTGGCCGCTGATCGTGGCCAACGAGCAGGACCTGTGGCCGCTGCCGGTCGGGCTGGCCAACTTCCAGAGCGAGGTCGGCTTCAACTACCACCTGACCACCACCGCGGCCCTGGTCACCGCCGTGCCACCGTTCATCCTGATGGTGACACTGCAGCGCTACTACGTGGCGGGGCTCACCTTCGGAGGCTTGAAACGATGATCCCGGACACCGCGCGCATGATGGAGTGGATCGCGACGGTCACCTCGCGGGGCATCAGGCGTCCCGGCTACCCCGCAGACGACTGGACCGCCGCCTGGGCCGCCGAGCGGTTCACCGAGTTCGGGCTGCGCGACGTACGGCTGACGCCGGTCGAACTGCCGTGCTGGGAGCCGGTGTCCGCCTCCCTCGTCGTGCGTGCGGACGCCGATCCCGCGCGGGTCGTGCGGGTGGCGGCGTCCGCGTTGCCGTACACCAGGCCGGAGGCCGTCGTGAGCGGGCCGGTCAGCAGGGAGATCGTGCCGGGGGCGATCGTCGTGCCGGAGTACACCTTCGCCGAGCTGCCGCAGTCCTTCGTCAGGGACCTGGCCACGGCCGTGCACGATCCGGAGGGCGTGTTCGACGACCTGGTCCAGACGCTGCCGTTCCAGCTCGACTACCTCGACGTCGTCCAGGGCGTCATGGACGGCGGCGCCGCCGCGTTCGCCGGAGCGCTGACCGGGGTGCCGTGGGAGACGCGTGACTACTACGTGCCCTATGACGCCGTGCGGCGCGACCTGCCCGCCGTCTGGCTGTCGGGCGGCGACTCGCGACGGGTGCTCGACCTGGTCGACGCGGGTCCCTGCACGGGGACGCTGTCCGTCGAGGCGCTGACGCGGCCGGTCGTCTCGCACAACGTGGTCGGCGCCCTGCCGGGCCGCTCCGATCAGTGGGTGATCATCGGTTCGCACCACGACGCGCCCTGGGCCTCGGCCGTCGAGGACGCCTCGGGGATCGCCCTGGTGCTGGCGGCGGCGCAGTACTGGGCCGGTGTGCCCGAGCGGGACAGGCCGCACAACATGATCTTCCTGCTGACCGCGGGACACATGGCGCACGCCGCGGGCACCAGGGCCTTCATCGAGGACAACCGCGACCTGCTGGGCGAGGTCGTCCTGCAGCTCCACCTGGAGCACGCGGCCAGGCGGTGCGTGGTCGTCGACGGCGTGCTCGTGCCCACCGACGACCCCGAACCCGGCTGGTGGTTCACCACGAGGAAGCCGGAGCTGGAGAGCCTGGTGGCCTCGGCCCTCGTCGCGGAGGACCTCAGGCGCTCGTTCGTCCTGCCGCCCGACGCCTTCTTCCCGATGCCGCCGACCGACGGGGCCTTCTTCCATCCCGAAGGCGTGCCGCTCGTGCACTTCCTGTCGGCCCCCATGTACCTGTTCGACTCGGCCGACACCATCGACAAGGTGTACGAGGCCGGACTCGAACCGCTCACCAGGGCGGCGATCCGCATCGTCGAAGGGACGGCCGGATGGAGTCGCGCATGATCGTCTCGACCACCGCCGGGCTGGTCGAAGGCAGGACGGTGGAGGGCGTGCTCGCCTTCATCGGCGTGCCGTACGCCGCCCCGCCCTTCGGTGCGCACCGCTTCGGCGCGCCCGCGCCGCCAACGCCTTGGCAGGGGGTACGGCAGGCCCGCACCCGTGGCCACGCGGCCCCGCAGGCGGCGGGCGAGGACGTCGGACTGTACGCGCCCGACGTCTTCGAGACCGGCGAGGACTGCCTCAACCTCGACATCCACACCCCCGAGACCGGCGCGGCCGGCCTGCCCGTCCTGGTCTGGATACACGGCGGCGCGTTCTCCATCGGCGGCAACGGCGCGGCCTGGCACCAGGGGCACCGCTTCGCCCGCGACGGTGTGGTCTGCGTGGCCGTCAACTACCGGCTCGGCTTCGAGGGCTTCCTGGCCATGCGGGACGCACCGCTGAACCGGGGCGTGCTCGACTGGCTGGCCGCACTGGAATGGGTACGCGACAACATCGCGGCCTTCGGCGGCGACCCGGCCCGGGTGACGATCGCCGGGCAGTCGGCGGGCGGCGCGGCCGTCGCCACCCTGCTGACGATGCCGCGCGCGGCCGGGCTGTTCCGGCACGCGATCGTGATGAGCGGCTCGGCCACGCTGGTCGCCACCGAGCAGGAGGCGCGCGAGCACGCCGAGATCCTCGCCGCCGAGCTGGGCATCGCCCCGACCAGGTCCGCCTTCGCCGCGCTCTCCCCCGAGGCGCTGGTCGCCGAACAGCCGCCGCCGCTGACCGGCGACGCGGGCGGGCTGACCAAGTCGGTGCCGGTCAAGCCGATCGTCGACGGCGACCTGATCCCCGCCGTCCCGCTCGACGCCCTGCGCGCGGGCGCGGGCGCGGACGTCGCACTGCTGGCCGGTTGCACCTCCCAGGAGGCCGACGTGTTCGTACGCCGTCTGGCCGGCGATCTCGACGACGCCTCGGCACGTGCCCTGACCGACCACCTCGGCATACAGGTCGACGAGCCCGGCCTCACGCCCGCCGAGCGGGTCGGGCGCGCCTTCACCCAGCACCTGTTCACCCGCGAGACGCAGTGGATCCGCGAGGCCAGGCCCGCCTACGGGTATGAGTTCCGGTGGGAGTCGCCCGTCGAGAGCCCGGTGGGAGGCGGACGCGTGGGCGCGGTGCACAACCTCGACCTGCCCTTCGTCTTCGACGTGCTCGACGCGCCAGGCGTCGGACGCACGGCGGGACCCGATGCGCCGCAGGCCGTGGCCGACGCGATGCACGCCGCCTGGGTGCGCTTCGCCCGCACCGGCGACCCCGGCTGGCCGCTCGGGGACACGATGATCTTCAATGGAGGTTCCTGACATGACGTCCTACGCGAGCGCCGTCGCGCCGACCCCACTGCTGGGCGAGACCATCGGCGACAACTTCGAGCGGACCGTGCGCCGCTTCGGCGAGCGCGAGGCCCTCGTCGACGTGCCGTCGGGCAGGCGCTGGACCTACGCCGAACTCGACGCCGACGTCGACCGCCTGGCCCTGGCCCTGCTCGCGTCCGGCATCGCCAAGGGCGACCGGATCGGCATCTGGGCGCCGAACTGCGCCGAATGGGTGCTCGTCCAGTACGCCACCGCGAAGATCGGCGCGATCCTGGTCAATGTCAATCCCGCCTATCGCGCGCACGAACTCGACTACGTCGTCAGGCAGTCCGGCCTGCGCCTGCTCATCAGCGCGCTCACGCACAAGGGCAGCGACTACCGTGCGATGGTGCGGGAGATCGGCTTCACCGACGTCGTCTTCCTCGGCGACCCCGGCTGGGACCGCCTGCTGGAGCAGACCGTACCCGTGGAACGTCTGCGTGAGCGCATGGCGTCGCTGAGCGCCGACGACGCGATCAACATCCAGTACACCTCGGGCACGACCGGCTTCCCCAAGGGCGCCACGCTCTCGCACCACAACATCCTCAACAACGGCTACTTCGTCGGCGAGGGCCTCAGGTACACCGAGCACGACCGCGTCTGCCTGCCCGTGCCCTTCTACCACTGCTTCGGCATGGTCATGGGCAATCTCGGCGCCACCTCGCACGGCGCCTGCGTGGTCATCCCCGCACCCGGCTTCGACCCCGCCGCCACCCTGCTCGCCGTACAGTCGGAACGCTGCACCTCCCTGTACGGCGTGCCGACCATGTTCATCGCCGAACTCGCACTCGCCGGGCAGTACGACCTGTCCAGCCTGCGCACCGGCATCATGGCGGGCTCGCCCTGTCCGGTCGAGGTGATGAAGCGCGTCGTCACCGAGATGAACATGACCGAGGTCGCCATCTGTTACGGCATGACCGAGACCTCGCCCGTCTCCACCATGACCGGTCACGACGACAGCCTGGCCCGGCGCACGGAGACCGTCGGCCGGGTCATGCCGCACGTCGAGGTCAAGATCACTCACCCGGAGACCGGTCGCACCGTGCCACGCGGCGAGCCGGGCGAGCTGTGCACCCGCGGCTACTCGGTGATGCTCGGCTACTGGGACGACCCCGAACGCACCGCCGAGGCCATCGACACCGCCCGCTGGATGCACACCGGCGACCTGGCCACCATGGACGCCGACGGGTACGTCAACGTGGTCGGCCGCATCAAGGACATGGTGATCAGAGGCGGCGAGAACGTCTATCCGCGCGAGGTCGAGGAGTACCTCTACCGGCATCCGGACATCGCCGACGTCCAGGTGGTCGGCGTGCCCGACGAGAAGTACGGCGAGGAGCTCATGGCCTGGATCGTGCTGCGACCGGGCAGCGCCGCACTGGGCGCGGAGGCCGTGCGGGAGTTCTGCGCGGGCAGGCTCGCACACTACAAGATCCCCAGATACGTGCATGTCGTGGACGGCTTCCCGATGACGGTGACCGGCAAGATCCGCAAGGTGGAGATGCGCGAGGAGGGCGTACGGCTGCTGGGACTCGACCGGTGAGTACGTCTTAAGTCTGCCCCGCCAGGCTGACAGCCCTATGGCCGGTTTCGTCCGGGCGAAGGACGAACGCCCGGGCACGCGCTGCGATTCTCAGAGGGAGGCGCCTCCTCATCCCACTGATCCCCTCTCCGGCCCGGCCGATCGAAGGCCGGGTCCGGACGGGACATCGCGAAGGAGCATCCGCAATGAGAAAGCACCTGGTGGTGTTCACCCTGCTGGCCGCCACCCTGGTCGGCGTCGCACCCCACGCCTCCCTGGCGTCGACGACCGGCGGCACGGACAAGCGGGTGCGCGAGGCCCTGGACAAGGCGTTCGCCGAGGCGAGCGGCGGTGCGGACGGCCAGGCGGTCCAGGCCGTCGCCATGCGGAACGGCAGGGTCATCTGGTCGGCGAAGATCGGCAGGGCGATCGAGGAGCCGCCCGCCGCCGTCACCGGGACGACGATGTTCAGCCTGGCCAGCTTCGGCAAGCTGATCCTCGGGGCGTACGCGCTGCACCTCGTCGACCGGGGCGAGCTCTCGCTGGACACCCCGATCTCCGCCTATGTCGGCAGGAAAGTCGCCGGGGCGCGGGTGGTCACACCCCGCATGCTCCTGTCGCACACCGCGGGCTACCCGGAGATCTACGCCCAGCCCGACGTCGCCGAGCTCATGCCCACCGGCGCGAAGTACGAGCCCGACCGGCCCTTCACCTTCGACATGCTGGCGCCCGGCGTGCGTCAGCCGGTCGATCCCGGCAAGAGCTGGGCCTACTCCAACACCGGGTTCATCCTGCTGGCCCAGGTGCTGACCAAGCTGGCGGGCGGCACACACGCCCTCGAACGCGACGTCAAGCGCTTCCTCGCCAGGACCGGCGAACGCGGCGACCAGCTCACCGCCAAGCGCTCCCCGAGCGACCTCCCGCGCTTCGCCCACGGCTACTTCGCCGAGAACGGCAAGCTCACCGACTACTTCACCGCCTTCGGCGCCACCGGCATCCCCAGCGACGCCTTCGGCCTCCCGTTCGGCGACGGCATGTTCGCCGGAACCGCCTACGGCGCCGCCCGCTTCCTGAACGCCCTCTTCGTCGACAAGAAGGTCCTGCGCCCCGCCACCCTCACCACGATGACCACCCCCTCCCCCCAGTCGGTCGCCGCAGGCACCACGTACGGCCTGGCCACCTTCAGCGTCAAGACCGGCACCCGCACCTGGCAGGGCCACACCGGCGGCTACGGAGGCTTCACCTCCATGGGCGCCACCGACCCCGCCCGAGGCGTCACCCTCGTCGTCCTCACCAACCGCCTCTACTCCGACACCGACGCCCCCGCCACCTGGGTCCCCCTGGCCAAGGCCTACACGGCAGCGACCTCCTGACCACCCCGACCACCACGTTCAGCCGAGATCGGCCACCAGCAGGTCGAGCGCGGCCTCCTCGTGCAGGGCGGCGCCCAAAGCCGTCATGGCCGGGGCCAGGGCCGGATCCCAGTCCGCGCTCACCGGCCGCCCGGTGAGCGGGAGATGCGGGATCCCGGCGGCCCGGGTGCGTTCGGCGAGCAGCTCGTAGTCGTCGGCGCACATCCGCCACGGCGATGCCCGGTAACGCCGGACGACCCGGTTGGCCAGCAGCAGACCCGGCCAGTCGAAGTCCCCGTGATAGGCGAAGCGGCAACCGGCGTCGGCCAGACGATCCAGCAGGACCAGCACCACGGTCGCCGCGCTGCCCGCTGTACAGACCAGTGCACCGGAGCAGGCGGCGTCCGCGGCTGCCTCCACCACCCGGGGGTTCTCACAGATCCGGATCACCGTTCCGGCGGGCACCGACAGCCGAAGGCCGCGCAGGTCGCGCAGGGTGAGCTGGCTCTCGGCATGATGCTCGGCCCGCTCACGCAACGCACGCTCACGCCAGCCGCCGCCCTCGGGCCGCAGCCCGTACGTGAGCACCGTGCTCGACACCTCGTCGGGCGCCACCTCGGCCAGCCGCCACAGCGCCCGCCGCCCTGCCGCGTCGTCCGGGAGGGCGACCCCATGGGCCAGGGCGAGGCCACGCTGGACCAGTCGGGCCAGCCAGGTCCCGTCGTCCAGCCCGTGCGCGGACCCGGTCGCCTCGGCGGCGAGCTCACCGCGGCCTCGTGGCCCTGTCGTTCCATCGCCTCCTGCGTCACCGAGCAGCGCGCTCAGGACCGCGACCGCCTGTCGCAGCGTCCGCGCCGCGACCTCCGGCGGCACTCCCGCCGGAAGGCCCGTCCGGCGCAACGCCTCCAGCCACTCCTGTGTCCATTCCGCATGGGCCAGCGCGGACGCGCTCAGGGCCACGGAGACCTCCGACCAGGTCCGGTCGCGCCGTGCCCGCGCCTGCGCCCTGACGGCCCGGCGGTCGGTGAGCGGCGGCCCGAGCGCATTCAGGATCTCCACCAGCCCGACCCCGGCGGCCGAGGCCCGCAGCCGGGCATCCAGCATGTCCAGCCGTACGGTCACAGCGGCACCGGTGACCGTACGGCCGAGCAACTGGGTCAGGACGATTCGCTCGGCGTGCCCCAGTCCGGTCAGCCGCAGCGAGCCGGTGGCGAGCAGACCGTTGCCCTCCAGCCGTACGCGCGCCGCCTTCCACAGCCGGTCGAGTGCGGGAAGCGCCAGCCACTGCCTGGTCTCGGGGGGAATCACACTCATCCGGCGACCAGACGCCGCCGGTGCCCGTTCCAGGTGTAGTGCAGGGTCGCCACCCCCCGGACATGCGGATCGCGCAGGCATTCGTAGATCTCCAAGGCCGGGACCTCGGCCCAGTTGCCCATGAGCCGCTCACTGGTGAGGACGAAGTCGAGATCGAGCTCCACCAGGATGCGCCCGAGCCTGCCATGGGTGGGCTCGTCCACCTTGGCGAACGCGTCGTCCAGCAGGATCAGCCGGGGAGCATGTGGTGCGGACTCGCCCAGGGTGGTGAAGTGGGCGGCTGCAGCCGCGAAGAGCACCAGGTAGGAGAGCACGCGCTGCTCGCCCTGGCTCAGACCGGTCCGGTTGTTGAGCTTGCGCCTGCGGCCGGGGGCTGCGTCCTCGACCACGAAGGTGTCGAAGCGGAACCAGTCCCGGTAGTCCAGGGCCGTCTGCAGATGGGCCGCGTAGTCGGCGGAGGGGTCGGCCTTGCGCGCGTCCTCGATACGCCGTTGCAGCACGTCGCGCAGCCGTTCGGTCTCGTCGCGGCTGCGCAGGCGCGAGGGACTGCGCAGCAGCTCGACGGCGGCCCGTACATCGGCGTCGACGTCCTCGTGCAGGCGCCACTGCAGCTCCACCCCGAGGCCGTGCGAGGTCCGCACGGTACGCAGGGTGTCGTTGAGCGCGGCGACCAGATCGGCGGCGGCGATCACCTGCTCCGACAGGTGGTCGCCCAGCTCTCCGGTGAGGAAGCGCTGGAAGACCTCGCTCTCCCGTTCGGTGAGCCGGCCCCGGGCTTCGGCCGCCCTGGCCGCGATCCGCTCTCCCACGACGGCCACGTCGTGTGTGCCGTGGTCGTCGATCAGGCGGCAGACCTTGATCCCGTCATGCTCCTCCACCTGAGCGTCGTATCCGCCTGCCAGGTGGTCGCGCAGCTCGGTGTGCCGGTTCAGCAGCGCGCTGTCGGACACCTCGCTCTTCGGCCGGTCCAGGCGTTGCTGGAGCACGTCGGCCAGTTCGCGCAGCGCACGGATCCGGGTACGGGTCGCGGCCGAGGGGTCGTCCGCCCGTCCTTCGAGCAGGGAGGAGGCGTCAAGACCGGCTCCGCCGAGCACCTCCGGGCGCCCCAGCGCGCCGCGCAGGACGCCGCCCACCGCGATGACCGCCTCCTCCTGCGCCTCCAGCGTCGTGAGCTGTTTCTTCTCCGTCTCCTCCGCGCGGATCCGCTGCTCGCGCGCATCGGCGTGCGCGTTTCTCGCCTGGGGGAGCCGATCGGCGAACCCGCTGATCCGTCGTTCGGCGTCCTTCTCGCGGTTCAGGATCTCGGCCTCGGCTGCTCCGACCGCGGCCTCCAGGGTGCGGAGCCTGCCGTCCTCGGGACGCAGGTGCTCCAGCGCGGTCTCGTAGTCGGTCTGCGCCGTTCCCCGGGTGCGCCGGGCGTTGTTGTGCCCGTTCTGCTCACCGCGGTTGCCGTCGAGTCCGCCGATCGTCCTGTCCGTGGTCCTGCCCAGGCGGTCCAGGCCGGAGCTCAGGGACTTCAGTGCGTTCCGGATCGTGGCCAGGCCGTCCAGGGCGGCCGGGAGGTCGTGGGCCGACGCGGTGTCCTCCGCGATCCGCCTGGCCGACACCGCCGCGGTCCTGGCGTCGGCAGCCCTCCTGGCCGCCTGGGCCGCCTTGCCTGTCACCGTGCGGACCGCGGCGTCGGCGGCGTCGAGGCGGGCCCAGGCGGAGGCGAGCGCACGGGCTTTGGGGAGGCTGCGGCGGCCGTCGGTCACCGCACGCCGCCACACCTCCACCTCCTCCAGCCGCTGCTCCGCGGCCCGCAGCGCCTCCCGCTCCTCGGTGATCCGGCGATCCAGCTCGGCCAGCCTGCGAAGCCTCGTCCGCGCCCGTACGGCGGCGCCCACGTACTCGGCGGAGTCCTTGGCATGCCGGCCGCGCAGGGGCCCCAGCCGCCAGCCGCCGTCGTGGTACACGGCGTTGGGCGCCGTGGTCTCCCGCAAGGGGGCGAAGGCCACCGCGGCCAGCACCTGTTCGACCTGCTCGGCCGTGACCCCGCCTTCGGGCATCGGAACCGGCCGCAGCACCTCGCCCAGCCTGGCGTCCGAGTGAGCCGGGGCTCCGGGAGCCAGCAGGGTGTCACGGGTGAGCGGGTCGAGCGTCACGCCGTCCGCGGTGACCCAGGCGTCCAGCAGCCCGCTCGCCTCCAGGGCGGCCTCGAGCCCGGCACGCTCCCCGTCCGTCGTGCCGTGCGCGAAGTCCACCAGGCGGTACAGCGGCGCTCCCGTGCCCGGTGCGCGTTCGGCGTTGCGGTATGGCGGCGTGGGCGGCTCCGGATCGGTGCGGCGCTCAAGGGACTCCCGCTCCGCGATCAGGGTCCGCACCGCCTCGTCGAGGAGACGAACGCCCTGGGCCCTGTCGTCGCGCAGCTGCGTGAGCCGCGTGTCGTACGGGTCCAGGATCGCGTCGGCCGCCTGCCCGGCCTGCGCGTCGGCGTCGGCGGGCAGCACCCGCTCGTCGAAGGGGGCGTCAGCGGAGGCGGAGAGATCGACCGTGGCCAGGATCGTGTCCGGCGCTGGACGGCCGGGTCCGAGCGCGGCGAAGGTGCGCTGTGCCCAGCCGGTCACCCCGTGGGCGTAGTCGATGCTCTCCGTGATGACCTGGTCCCGTTGTGCCGCCGCTGTCTCGGCTGCCTCCTCGGCCTCGTCCTCCAGCCGTGAGCGCTCGGCCTCCTCGCCGACGGCCTTGCGCTGGGCGCGTTCGGCCTTGCCGACGAGATCGGTGACCTCATCGGTGGCACGGCCTCGGTTCTTCACGACCGTCGCCGCCCCTGTCATCCGGTCCCGCCACGCCCGGAGCGCGGCCTCGGCGGCCTCGGTGTCGGCCGCGGTGACCCGCCGGTGCCGTACGGTCTGCCGCCCGCCCGCCGGGTCGACCAGCTCCTCCTCGGTATGGCCTGTCGCCCGGTCGACGGGCAGGGCGACGGGGACGCCCAGATGGCTTGCCGCCACCCCGGCGCGCTCAGCCTCCGCCAGGAGCGATCGGTGTTCGTCGGCCAGTTCGCCGAGTCGGCCCCGCAGCCGGGCGACACCTTCGGCGAGGCGGTCGGCCGCCTGCTCCTCGGCGCCGTGCGCCTGCAGCAGCGAGGTGAAGGCCGTGGTGGCGGTGGAACGCAGGGCTTCGACCTTCGCCCGCAGGTCGGCCAGCCTGCCCAGGTCGCGGTAGGCGTCGCTGGAGCGCAGGGCGAAGAGCTCGGCCCGCGATCGTTCGAGGTCCTCGCCCAGCGTCCGCAGCGCGTGCTCCGCCTCGTTCTCCCGGTTGCGCAGCCCGCTCGTCCGCTTCACCGCGTCACCGGCCTCCCTGCGGCGCAGGCCGAGCAGGTCGAGCTCCCGGCCCACCGCCTCGGCCGCCCGCCGCAGCACGCCGGTCAGGTAGCCCCGGTAGGCGACGAGGAAGGTACGCAGGGCCGCGTCGGTCTTCTCCAGGCGGCCCAGGTCCTGTCTGACCGTGTCCAGGTCCTGCAGGTTGCGGGCCACCTTCTCCACCACCTCCTCCTCCAGGCCCGGCAGCGTCTCGCTCAGCAGGGCCGCCACCCCGCCCGACTCGACCCGGTCGCCGACGGTGGGGCGCCGCAGCTGGTGCAGCAGGTGAGTGAGGTTGCGGTACCTGGCGGTGTCGGTGATGCCGAACAGCTCACGGGCCACCCGTGCACGGTGATCGGCGGCGCGCTCGGTCACGTGCGCCGCCCCGACCGCCTCCTTGAGCCGCTCCACAGGCAGCGGCGTCCCGCCCTCCACCAGCCGCAGGCCTTCCCCCACCCGAAGCGGGGTGACGAAGAACGACGGGGAGGCCTTCTTCGTCGACCTCGACGCCCGGATCGCGGCCCCGAGGGTGAGGTACCTGGCCGCTCCGTCCTGTTCGCCGCGGAACTCGACCCACAGGTAGCCCAGGCGATTGGTCTGCTCGAACCCGTCCAGCATCAGCCAGGTCAGCGTGGTTCGGCCCGTCCCGGTGGCGTCCAGCGCCCGCGCGTCCCCGTCCAGGAGGTAGGGCAGCAGCATCTCCAGGGCCTTGGACTTTCCCGCGCCGTTCTTGCCGCGCAGCAGCAGCCGCCCGTCACCGAAGGCGAACTCCTGCTCGTCGTACTGCCAGACGTTGGCGATGCCCGCCCGGTGCAGCCGGAAGCGCGGCAGGGTGGGGGAGTCGGTGGTCACAGTGGCAGCTCCTCCTGAAAACCGGCTGTTTCGGCGGCCTTCCTCACGGTGACGTGCGCGGCATATCGCGCGGCAGCCGCCAGCAGCACCCATCCACCGGTGCCGGGACGCGCTCCGGTGACGTCGGTGACCGAGCGGCTCTCGACCGAGGGCGCCTCGTACTCCTCGTGCAGGCCGTGTCCCTGGGCGCGCAAAGGACCGGCCGGGGCCATCAACCGCATCCGTGCCAGCAGGTCCATGGCCGCCTCCCGCAGGGCGGGCGGGTCGTCGACATAGGCCTGCTGCCAGTTGCCGCGCCGCCCGTACTCGGTGATCAGCTCGGCGAGCACCTCGTCCGCCAGCCCTTCGGGTACGGCGACGCCGACGACCAGTCGTCCTCCGGTGGCGGGATGGCCGGGATCCTCGGGACGCAGTCGCTCGACCAGCCCGGCCACGAGCAGGAGTGCCGCCTGGGCGACCGTGCCGGTCCCCGGCAGGTGCAGGTCGGTCAGATCGTCGTCGGAGTCCACGAGCGCCACGCCTTCGGCCCGGATCTCGGCCTCCAGACCGAACAGTTCGGAGAAGGCCACCGCCTCACGGCGTTGCCTGGTCCGGAGCCAGTCGCGCTCGGCGTCGGTCAGGTCGTCCAGGTAGAGCACCGCCCGTTCCGCCATCATCCGGCGTACGTAGGTGCGAGTGCCGCCGACCCCGGGGTCGGCGGCACGCAGGACCAGATCGGGACCGCTCCGGCTCTGGCCGAGCGGCCCGGCCACCACGGCGCGTGCGATCTCGCGATCCACGGTGAGCAGAGCTTCGCCGCCGTCCTCGTAGGCCACCACGCCCACCGTCCCCTCGGTCTCGGTGAGCACGCCCCAGGCGACCAGTCGCTGCAGGGCCGCGGCCAGGGGCCGCCTCTCCGCGGCCCGGCCGCTCTCCTCCAGCTCGATCTCGGCGTCCGCTGCGGCGGCCCTGATGTCGGCGACCAGCCGGGACAGCAGCAGCTGCTCGGGGGCCGTCACCAGCACCGACAGAGCCAGCGCCAGCAGAGCGTAGGTACGGGGAGTGAACGGCGCCCCGCTGGCGCGTTCGAACCGATGCCCCGCCGCAGGGCCGAGCCCGGCCTTGAACAGCCGGGCGTAGGAGGTGTCGACCAGCAGCCGATACCCCAGCACCAGCTGGAAGCGCTTGGTCAGCCAGTCGGCATGCCTGCGGACCAGGGGGAACAGGTCCGCGTGCGGGCCGTTCGCGCTCACCAGCGGATGGGCGAGCAGCAGTCGCGCGGCGGCGCGCCGTTCCGCGCCGAGTGCGGCGTCGTGGGCCGAAGGGACGCTCATCCGGCGCCCGCACCGACCTCCGCTTCGAGGCCCTCGACGGTCAGCTCCAGATCGTCCAGCACGAGGACGCCGTCCACGGAGCGCAGCACCGTACGCGCGCCGCCGACCCGGCGTACCGTGAGCCGGATGCCGAGGTCGGGCTCCTGGCTCCATGCCGCCTCCAGGTCGAAGCCCTGCGACTCCCGTCGCAGCTGAGCGTTCCCCAAGGCCGTCGCCAGCAGCTCCAGCAGCAGCGAGAGCGCGGCAGAGGTGAGCTTCGTGTCGGCGAACTGCCCGGAGGCGCTGCGCAGTTCGGCAGCGGACGCGTCGCGGGCCTCGGCCTGTTCGCGTGCGGCCTGACGCAGCCGCCGCTTCTGCGCCGAGTGGTCCTCGACCGAGGCCGTCCGGCCGCGCTGCGCACGGCTGCCGCGCTCGCGCAGCGCGACCGGCACCTCGACCACAGGCCCGGTCCACCAGCTGGAGTAGGCGGGGATCGCCTGGTCGGCGTCCGGGGGCAGGCTCAGATGCCTGGCGCTGTACAGGCCGAAGGCGGCGACCGCGATGTCGTGCGCCTCCTCGGGGCCGGCCGTGTCGAACCAGGAGGCGAGCCGCAGCAGGTCCTTGCGCCTCGACATCTCGCCCGAGGCCGAGCGGAGCATACGTTTGGCGTTGGCGAGCAGCGACTGCAGCGCCCGCAGGGTGGCGTTGCGCAGCTGGTCCACCTGGCTGCCGTGGCCGTCCAGGTCGCTGAACCAGCCGCGCAGGCCCTCCCAGTCGGACAGCTCACGGCCACGGCTGCGCTGCACGCGGGTCTCCTCGCGCCCCGCAGCCGAGACGGCCGCCCCCGAGAGGCCGTGTGCGTGGGCGTCCAGGCGTTTGAGCAGGCCCGGCAGCTCCGGCCAGAGCCGTTCCAGCAATGAGGCGATTCTCGGAGCCCGGAACGCGACGTCTTCCGTGATGGCCTCGACATAGTCGAGCAGCAATTCTTTGAAGCCTTGGTACTCGGCGCCGTCCAGGTCGTACCTGGCCAGTACCTGTCCGAGGTAGGCGTAGAAGTCCCTGACCGATTCGGCGAATCCGGTGAACTGCACGAAGACCGTGCTGACTCTTTCGAGGACATCCTGCGGATCGATGTCATCGCGATCGCCGACGAGTCCGGCGAGTTCGCGCAGCCCGCGCTCGACCAGAGCCAGCAACTCGCTGCTGACCTCACGTGCCGCGTCGGCTCCGGCCAGGACCTCGTCGGCGTCGCGCTGGATCTGCTCGCCCGTCTTGGACAGCTGGTATCTCGCCCTGGCGCGTTGATAGTCGGCGATGCTCACCGCCTTGACCGTGTGGCTGCCGCGCAGCAGGTTTCCCCAGCGTACGAGCTGTTCCAGACGGGAGGTCAGCGTCTCGGCGTCCAGGCCCGACGCCGGTCCGCCCGAGCCGGCCAGCTTCGCCAGCACGTCAGGCGCGGCAAGGTCGGCGAGCAGCGTCGCACAGAACACCCTCATGATCGCCACGTATTCCAGCCGCTCCGGCGCGCTGAGATAGCTGTAGGCGTTGAGCCGCTGCCAGACGTCGCGGCCCTGCGACTCTTGCATCGTGTTCGCCGCTGCCTCCTCTTGCGACGGCACGGCCGTACGACCGGGCCGGAAGCCGGAATCGCATCGTATTTGCGTTCAGCGGTCCGTGGTGCGCTTCATCGCATTCATTTATATCCCCGCAATCATTAGAACGGGGTATCTGCGGCAAGCTTGGTCATGAAAGGAAATCCTGTCGAGGAGAAGCACCAGAGTCGCGTTCTCACCCGAGGTGTTGGAGTGCGACGGCCGCGCGCCGGCGTTCGTCCTCGTCGCCGGTCTCGGTGGCGATCGCCAGGGCCAGGCGGTGGTGCTGGGCGGCCTCGTCGGCACGGCCCATGGCGCGCAGCGTCGTGCCGATCGCATTGAGGACGCTGGCCTCGCCGTACCTGTGCTTGGTCGTGCGGAAGATCTGGAGCGCCTGCTCCAGGTGGCACAGGGACTCCTCGAAGTGTGCCTGGTGGCACAGGGCGGTGCCGAGGTTGCTCAGGGCGGTGGCCTCGCCGTCACGGTGCTCGATCTCGCGGAACAGGCCGAGCGCCTCGCGCAGCCGCACGACGGCGAGGTCGTTCTCGCCCAGCGAGCTGTGGACCTGGCCGAGGTTGCACAGGGCGACGGCCTGCCCGGCGCGGTCGCCGAGTGCGACATAGATGTCGTGCGAGGCCAGGAAGTGCCCCGCCGCCTCGGGGTAGGCGCCGAGCGACTCCTCCAGGTTGCCCAGATTGGTCAGCGCCCCGGCCTGGCCGAAGGGGTCGTCGATCTCGCCGTACAGGGCGACGGCCTCGCCGTGCCTGGCGGCCGACGAGGCGAACTCGCCGAGGCGTTCCTCGATGATGCCCAGATTGGACAGCGAGCGGGCCTGGCCGTGCCGGTTGCCGATGCTGCGGCACAGCTCCAGCGCCTCGCCGAGCTCCGCGACGGCCGGGGCGTAGCGGCCGAGCAGCCGCAGGACGACCCCGGTGTTGGTGCGCAGGTGCGCCTCGCCCTCCGCGTCTCCCGTGCTCCGCGCGGCCTCGACGGCGCATGCGTAGATCGACAGGGCCTCGGTGCCGTGCCCGGACTCCAGGTAGCGGTGCAGCGCCGCGGCCAGGGCGACCGCGCGTTCCGGCCGTCCCTGTCTGACCGCGTAACGGCAGATCGTGCCGAACGACGCCAGCTCGCCGTCCAGCCAGGCCAGGGCCGCGTCCGGCGAGAGGGCGACGCCGCCCGGCTTGAGGGCCAGCCCGGCATGGCGCCAGCACTCGCTCCACCCGGGGTAGAGGGCGTTGCTCGCCTCGACGGCCATGCCGCAGTAGTGCTCAAGCAGCCTGTCAACGGCCGCCTGCCGCTCGGCCTCGGCGTCGGTGGCGAGGCTCGTCTCGGCGGCGTACGCCCGCAGCAGGTCGTGGAACCCGTAACGCCCCGAGGCGTCGCATCGCAGCAGGTGGGCCGAGGCCAGCCGGTGCAGGAGCCGGGCCGCGCCGCTCTCGTCGACACCCGAGAGCGCCGCCGTACAGGCCGTGGTGGCATGCGACGCCGGGTTCAGGCTCAGCAGTCTGAACAGGCGCTGCGCCTCGGCGTCGAGCAGCCGGTACGAGCAGCCGAAGACATGCCGGATCGCCGCCTCGCCGCCCAGGTCGAGCAGGTCGAGCGGCCCGGCCCGGCGCAGCCGCGCCACCACGCCGGTCAGCGGCAGGTGCGCCTGCGCCCCGGCGTACTCTGCGGCCAGGCGCAGGGCCAGCGGCAGGCGGGCGCAGATGGCGGCGAGCGCGTCGACGCTGCCGGGATCGCCGCCCGCCCGCTCGCCCAGCAGCCTGCGCAGCAGGTGGACGGCGTCGCCGAGGGGCAGCAGGTCGAGTTCGATGCGATGCGCGCCGTGCAGGGCGACCAGGGCGGCCAGCCTGTCCCGGCTGGTGACCAGCACGAGGGTGTCGTGCGTGCCGGGCAGCAGCGGCCGTACCTGCTCGGCCGAGGCCGCGTTGTCGAGCAGGACGAGCAGCCCCCGGCCGTCGGTCTCGGTGCGCCAGCGCGCGGCCCGCGACTGGGTGTCGGCGGGAATGGCCTGATCGGGTACCCCCACCGCGGTCAGCAACCGCCCGAGCGCCTCGTACGGCGACAGCGCGTGTTCGGCGTCGTCGCCGCGTAGGTCGAGGTGGATACGCCCGTCGGGGAACAGGTCGCGCCGATGGTGACCCCAGCGCACGGCGAGCGCGGTCTTGCCCACGCCCGCGGTGCCGCAGACGACCGCGATGCCCGGCGGGCGGTCGGCATGCACGGCGTCGAGCCGGGCCAGCTCGCCCGCGCGTCCGGTGAAGTCGGGCACCGGCGCCGGGAGCTGCCGCGGAATCCTCGGCGCGCCCCTGGCCTCCTGCTCCTCGAACAGCTGCCGATGCGCCCGTTCCAGCTCCAGGCCCGGGTCGACGCCGAGCTCGTCGGCCAGCACGAGACGGGTGGCTTCGTAGCGCTCGAAGGCGGCCGTGCGCTGGCCCGTCGCCTGGTACGCGCGGATCAGGGTGGCCTGGATCGCCTCGTCGAGCGGGTTCGCCGCGCCCTGCACCGCCAGCGCCGAGACGACCTCGGCGGCATGTCCGGCCCGCAGCATGAGATCCCAGTACGACAGCTGCGCGCGACGGCGTTCGGCCTTGAGCCCCCACACCTTGGGATGGTGTTCGAGCGTGGGCACGTCGGACAGGGGCGCGTCGTCCTCCCACAGCCGCAGCGCCTCCTGGAACAGCGCGGCGGCACGCGCCGGGTCGCCGCCGGTCTCGGCCTTGTGCGCGGCTGCCACCGCGCTCCGGAAACGCAGCAGGTCGAGGGCGCCCTCCGCCAGGCGCAGCAGGTAGCCGTCGCCGACGGTGGCGAGCACGCCGCCCTGGTCACGCGGGCTGCGCCGTGGGTCGAGCAGGCGGCGCAGGTGCTTGGTGTGCGTCTGGAGGACGTTGACCGCGCTCGACGGCGGCCGGTCGCCCCACAGCGACTCGATGAGCTCGCGGCGGGTGGTCAGCCGCCCGGCGTTGAGCGCCAGCACTCCCAGCATCAGCCGGCGGGCGGGCGGCCCGGCATCGACCTCGCGATCATCGCGCCACACCCGAAGGCGGCCGAGCACCTGGATGACCAGCATCGCCATAGTGTAATAGCGGCGTTCAATTGAATTCCAGAGTATGTCCAGAGGCCGACGCTTCCCTTCGTCCAACGTTTCTTCACGAAGGGAGTAAGGCGTGTCCCGATGGAAAGCGGGGATCGCGGTCCTCGTTTTAGGACTGTCATCCCTGCTCATCCCGGCAGCCCCGGCAACGGCGGCACCTTATCAGCCCGCACCGCAATCCGCCGCCGCCCAGGAATGCGGTCCCGACCTCAAACAGTACGCGACGAAGCTCGCCGAGACCGGGAAATCCGGGACCGCCACCTGTGTACGAAAGCAGGCCAGAAAAGCCGGTCAGGTCAAGGCAGGGGTCAAGTCGGTCGCCGCCGATATCTGCGGCGGGCAGCCCACACTCACCCGAACGGCCGCATGCGTGATCGACGACGGCATCGTCCTCATCTTCACCGTGCCGGGCGGAGCCGTCATCGGCTCGATCGAGTTCACCGCCTCCAGTCTGACCACCCTGGACTACGGCTCGCTGCAATGGACGCAGTCGTGGCACTACCAGGCCAAGTCAGTCGCCGGTCCGGCGATTCCCGCAGTGCTCGACACGTTCGTCTACGCCGAACCGCAATGCCAGGCCAGCTGTACGGTGTCCAGCAGTGGGCTGGTCGGCGGATCGGCGCTTCCCGGTCGTGTGCACTCGGCCACCGCGTACTTCACCAGTCCGCTCAGCGGTTACAAGTGGGGCGCGCGCGGCGGGATGAAATACTGGTTCGCCAACTCGGCGTGGGTGAACCCGACGACCGTGCCCTCGGTCACCTCGCCCGTCGCCCATCGGTGCGACGACGCGCTGCCCGGATATCCCAGAGGCTGTGTCTACGATTCCGTCCGGCCGGTGCACGACATCCTGACGTATCGCTATCCGGCCTACGCCTACCACGTCCAGCTCGCCACCAAGCATTTCAAGATGCCCGACGTCCTGACCAGGACGCAGAACCAGGCCCTCATCGACAGCAATTACGCCACGGCCTGCCCGCCAGGCCATCCCAAGCCGACGACGCCCGGCACCTGGTCGTGTGACGAGTACCCCTACAAGTCCACCTACAACGGCGCCGCCGGCCAGCCGTACGGGCGCAACATCTTCCTGTTCAACTGGCGAACCGGGTACGAGTTCAACTGCGGCGCGTCCTGGCTGCCGAACCGCACACCGAACGACTCCGGCGGCTACAGCGTCTGCATGATCCCCCTGGCCGAGAACAGCCTCGGCGGATCCGACCTGGGCGCCTTCTACTACAAGTCCCGAGTCCTGGACGGAGACCAGTTCCAGGTCCGCGTCATCTGACCGACCGAGAAACTTGCCTGGCGACCATCCCATCGGGGGCCAGGCAAGTTGCCTCTCCTATCAGGCCCAGGCGCCTTCTGGGATGCGGAAGAGCGCTCGATCGCCGGTGAACCAGTCCGGATCGATGAAACGACCGGTGACACGGCCGATCAGCAGCAGATAGTCGTTGATCTCGTCCTGCGCGTCCTCGCCGGGCGTGAGGTCGACGGCGTGCTCGGTGAACATGCCGTCCAACTCGCCGGAGAAGTTGGCGTCGCGCCCATATTGGCCTCTGCTTTCTCCGTCACGCCAATAGGTGAGGCCCCGAACTCCGTCTTCACCGTATTCCAGATAGAAAAGCCGGGCGCCATCCGCACTGAGCGGTTCCGGGAATACGCCGGGGCCTCGCAGGCCGATGACGTGCAGCCATCCTGGAGCATGCGCGCCCATCCACACGACCTCGTCGGACGAGTACGCGTGGGGGTCGTACCAGCGCATGGCCGTCGGCAGGTCGCAGTCCAGCCTGCTGCCGGGATCGGCACGCAGAATCCCGGCGACGCGTTCGATGTCGTCGCCTTCGATCCACGTCCCGGCGAACTGGTGCGAGAAGCCGTGCGTGTCCAGGAGCTCTGCTTGGTCGTGGGCGGGGAACGGGGGAGTGCTGTGCAAACTCAACTGCCTTTCGAGGTGCTCGTCGCTACGTCCACGTGCCCGCTCGGACCCGGGCGACGGTGGTGCTCAGGATGCGGACGCCGCGTACCGAACCAGGATCGACCATCGTGAGTTCGCGGACGCGTTGGAGGCGGTAGTCCAGGGTTCTCGGGTGGATGTGCAGGGCGGTGGCGGCGGCCAGGCGGTTCATGTCGGCGCGGTAGTAGGCGTCCAGGGTCAGGACGAGGTCGGGGCCGCCGGCCAGACGCCGGGCGATCTCGCGCAGCCAGGGGTCGACCTCGGGCAGTTGCGCGGCGCCGAGTTCGACGAACACGTCGGCGACACCGTGCAGGGTGCTCGGCGTGGTCTCCAGCGGGGCGACATGGGCCACGCGCCTGGCCAACTCGGCCGTCCTGGCCAGGGTGCCCACGGGGCCCGCGGCCGTGCCCACCGCGCAGGGGCGCTCGACGCGCTCCACGATGTCGCGTACCAGGCTCATGAGCCGATCGCTCCCCGACGCCATCGGCGACAACGACAGGGGGGACAGCGACGCCAGGTCGTCGTGCGGCACCAGGGCCAGCAGTTCGTTCGGCTGCTGCCAGCACAGCGGCACCAGATGGCTCTTGAACACATTCGCGACCAGGTCGTCGTGCATGGCGTCGGTGGTGGCGGGTGTGCGGCTGAACAGCCGGCCCGGCACCCTGACGATGACCACCAGGTAGTGCTCGTGCAGGTCGACGCCCAGGCTGCGGGCGAGGCTCGGCGCGACGGTGGTGTTGCCTTCGAGGAGGAGCCGGGTGAGCGTGCGGACCCTGGTCGCCACCGTGAGGTGCAGGTGCTGCTCCTGCATGAACGCCGTCAGGTAGGCGTCGGTGCCACGCGCGCCCTGGTCGCCGAACCACGACATCAGATGCATCAGGTCCTGTACGCCGTGCCCTTCGACCGCGTCGTAGATCTCGCGGAGCATCAGATTGGCATGCAGGGTCAGCACACGCTGCGCCGTGTCGATGGAGAAACCGCGCCGCGCCCGCTGCCTGCCGATGTCGGCGATGAAGGACAGATCCCCCGCCAGCAACGGCTGATCCTCGCTGACCCGCTCGACCGTGCGCCGCCGGAACCAGACGGCGTAGTCCAGCGTGTCGGCGTACGCCTTCGGATCGGCCACCTCCTTGCGGTATTCCGGCAACTCGCGCATGTACACGCTCACTTCGGCGCGTGCGTTTTCACCGGACCGCTTCATCAACAATTGCATGAGATCGCTCATGCTGATCGACGTCTCCCTTTTTCGAGTGGCCTGGCACGGGCGCGCCTTCATGTTAGCCCGTACGCCGGTGAAGACGGTTGTCATGAACGGCTCTGATACGTGTCGAAGCGGGTCGGCGGCAGTAATGCCCGTCATTGTCAAGACGGCAGGACTTGGGAAATCCGGCCCTCGCCAATATTGCGTGCAATGGCAATCCGGCTCTTTCCGCTGACCACATGCTTCACCACCTGTTACGACGACAATGCCGTCGCCTCTGGGCAATGCTCATGCCGTCGACACCATCGACGCATCCAGATCAGGCCGGTGCCGGACCACAACTCTCCGGCGCGACATGACAGGGGAAACCATGCAGGCACCCATCAAGCGAGGAATGGCCGCAGCGATCGCACTGGCGGCGGCCGCGGCCATCACGGTCGGCTCGGCCGCCCCTGGCACGGCGGCGACCTCCACCTCCACCACCACTCCGCTGCGCGCCTACGGCATCTCCAGCGACGGCAAGCTGATGGCCACCTTCCTCACCGACAATCCACAGCAGCTCGACTGGTTCAGGCGGATCTCCGGGCTGGTCACCGACCGCTTCGTGATCGGGATCGACTTCCGCGTACAGGACGGCAACCTCTACGCCGTCGGCAACCACGGCGGGATCTACACGATCACGATGCCGACGCCGACCGTGCCCGACGTCGTCGTCACGAAGGTCTCCCAGCTCAGCATCTCCCTCAAGGGCACCTCGTTCGGCGTCGACTTCAATCCGGCCGCCGACCGGCTGCGCGTGATCAGCGACACCGGCCAGAACCTGCGCCACAACGTCGCCACCGGCCAGACCATCGCCGACGCCGCTCTGACCGGCGCCCCGGGCGGCCCGGTGATCTCCAAGGTGACCGCCGGCGCGTACACCAACAACGACGGCCACAACGACACCGCGACCTCGCTCTTCACCCTCAACACGGCGGCCGACCAGATCGCCGTGCAGTCACCGGCCAACCTCGGCCTGCTGGCCGCGACCGGCGCGCTCACCGTCGACGCCGACACCAATGCGGGCCTGGACATCTACAGCGACCTGTCCGGCAAAAAGACCGTCTCCAACGTGGCCTTCGCCACCCTGCTCGACGGCGAGAGCGGGGACTCCTTCCTCTACAGCGTGGACGTCCTCACCGGCACCGCCACCCGCGTGGGCGACGAGCCGTTCCCGATCGCCATCTCCGACATCGCGCTCGCCCTCGACACCGACATCGACTGACGCCGTCCCCCCCTCAGCCCGCGCCGGGAGCTCCGGCGCGGGCTGCCCCCGTCCAGGCGTCACCGGTCGCCGCGGGTCAGGACACGGGTGAGACCGGCGACGACAGTGGTCGCGATGATCCAGCCGGACAGCGAAAGGGCCATCGTGACCGCGGTGTAGGCGGTGCTGAGCTTCACGTCCTCGTACTGCTTCATGGAGATGATGGGCAGGACGAGATCGAGGGAGTAGAGCGCCGAGCTCGGCCACGGTGCCTCCTTGGCTCCCGGGATCTTCGCAAGCTCCGTCGCGGGTGCGAGGGCGAAGGCCGCCGATCCCGCCGCGACCAGGAAGGCCAGCCAGACGCCCGCCAGCCAGGGCCGGAAGCCGTACCCGACGGTGACCTCCTGGACCACACCGGTGAATCGCCGGTACCACGGCAGGCTCTTGCGGTGCCTGCGGAACTTCATCAGCAGCACCCGCTTGGCGTCAGGCTCGTGGCCGACCCTCCGGTAGAACGCGGCGAGTTCCTCGTACGGCTGCGGCTGATAGGTGGAGGAGGAGGACGTCAGGCCCCAGGCCTTCAGCCGCAGGTCGGCCTCCTTGCCGGGGTGAGCGTCGCGCTTGATGCGCACGAGGGTGTCGTACTTCAGTCCGTCGAGGGAGAGCGTGCTCCAGCACGGATCGACGTGGAGTTCCAGCTGCGAGGTGACCGTGTGGTCGAGGTGGATCGGCCCTGCGGGTCCCACGCCAGGTCCGATCACGAGCGCGGTGGCGCTCGCCCGGCGGACGACGAGGGAGTCCTGAGGCAGCGATGTCTTGTCCTGGTGGAGGGTGAATGCCGTGGAGGAGATCTCCAGCTGTGCGCTGACCGTGACATCCGTGAGCCGCACGGTGGTCCCCCTGAACGAGGACCGGGTGATGCGCAGATCGCCGTTGACGGTGCTGCCGTCGGCGGCGAAGACGGAGTCGGCCGCCACGGAGCGCATCGTGGTGTCCTCCATGGTGAAGGCGCCACCGATCCCGGCCCCGCGCATCGAGATCGGCCCGGTGATCTCGCATTGGCTGATGAGGACCAGCCCGTTCTCGACGGTGATGTTGTCCGCTCGCAGTACGGCGGGCTCGTCGCTCTCGCCATGTCGTTCCGGGCGTACGGTCAGGTTCTTGAGGGCGATGCCGCCGGTGATCTTCGCATTGTCGATGTCGATCGTGCCGTTGGCCTCGCAGCCCTCCAGGTGCAGGCCGTCGCCCACGGTGATGCCGTTCGCATGCAGCGCGTGGTCGGAGCCGTCGCCCAGTACGGCCGCGGCGAAGTGTGTCTTGCCGCTGATGACCGCCCCGTTGAGCGACAGCGTTCCCGCGCAGGTGAAACGGCGATCGTTGTCGGGCCTGCAGATGAGGTCCCCGGCCAGCTCCAGCCCGTCGGCGAGCAACGTCATGGCCTCCGACGTCTCGGGCTGCGGCCGGGGAGCGGGCTCCAGTGTGGGCGCCTCGGCCGGCGCCGGTTCCGCCCTGGCCTCGATCTCCGCCGTGCGTTTGCCGAGCGTGGCGCCCGAAAGGTTGATGTCGCCGGTGACCCTGGCTCCGCCGAGCCGGAACAGGCCGATGACCTCAGTGCCCTCCATGGCGAATATCCCGCCTTCTACCACGGCGAAATCGGCGTTCACGGCCGTTCTTCTGTCGTCGCTGATCGTGCTTCTGTTCAGGACGAGCGGCCCGGTGATCTTCGCACTCAGCAGGTTGATCCGGTCCAGGAGGACGATCTCGTCGTCGAGTTGCCTGCGCAGTTTCTCCGTGTCGTAGCCGGTGACCTTGACGGTCGTTCGTACATCCGTGAGGGCGGAACTGACGTGCCTGAGGTCCGCGAGAAGTTGCTTCGCATTCTCCTGGCGGGCGCCGACCTCCTGAAGTGCTTCTTCGATGCGGCCGAGTTCGCGATGGATCGCCTTGAGATGGGGAAGGTCCTTCGCGGGTGCCGCGTCCTGATCGGGCTTGGTCGGGGCGCGACCGCCTTCATCCGGACCGTCGAACACCGCGCGCCAGTTTCGACCGCCCGTGTACTTCCGCACCTTCTCCGGACTCTTCTCCCTTGCCACAGTGGCCTGCGCGGCGATCGCCGTCGTGAGACGCTCCAGCCTTCCGCGCCGGTCGTCCAGTTCGGCGAGTTCTTCGTCGAGCCGTGCCGAGCGGAGTTCGCCCATGGTCGTGAGCAGTTCCTCACGGTCGGCCCCTACGTGGAAGGCGCCCGGCTGTGCCACCACGCATCCGCGCAGTGTCAGCTTTCCCTCGACCGTGATCCCTTCGGCCTCGACACCGGGGAGTTCGCACCCGGTGAAGGAGAGCGACCTGGTCCTCGCGTACTTGAACAGCGGCGTGAACTCGAAGGTGCAGTCGATGAACTCCGCGGAGAACCCGACGACGGCATTGCTGAGGTCCAGCCGTCCGATGACATGCGCGCCCTTCAACCGAAGCGCCGGAACCGGGTACGGCAGGCCTTTCGCGTCCTCGGCGAGGACAGTGGTGTCGATGGTGAGCAGGGTCGCGATGACCTTCGCCTGGATGGAGGAGGCCGTGGGGCGGATCTGGCCCGCAGCGGACCGGCTGCTGTTGCCCGGATCCTTCGAGACCGTGACGTCCACGCGCTCGCCCTGGAAGAAGCCGTCCCATACCCGCTGTTCGTTCGGCGTGAGACTACCGAGGCGCTCGGGCGATGGCATCATCGTGGATTCGCCCCCTCTCACTGCCCTGGGCCGCCCCGTTCAGTACGGCCTGGGCCCGGCCACGTGCCATGCCGTGGAGATAGGCATGCGAAGCCGCCTCGTACATCGCGGTGATCTCCCGCTTTCTGGCCTCCCATACCTGTCGCATGTCGGCGGCCTCGGTGTGGCCCCTGTAGTGCGCGAGCATGCGCGTGTAGCGATCGACATTGTCGGTGGCCTCGGCGAATCCGGTGTTGTTCTTGGCCTCCGAGGACAGGCCCATGAGGAAGGCGAAGGCCCCGGACAACAAAAGGAGGCCGATGAACAAAGGCGTCACCGCCGTCGCATCGATCCCCAGAAGCTTGAGATCGGCATTGGACACGACCGTGCGCAGATCCCCGATCCGGTACGCGCAGACCGACCATGTGATCAGCGCGAAGGCGATCGCAGCCACCCTGACGACGAGCTCGCCGACCGGTGGGCGCTTCCGCGTCAGCTGCCGGATCCACAGCCCGCAGAAGTGCGGAACCGCGATGATCGCGGTCGCCACCGAAAGGGTGAACAGGACCGTCAGCAGCTCGATGCGCACACCGCCCTCACCCAGCTCGATGACGATGCCCCCGGTGGCGAGGTTGGCGAAGACGGTGTAGTTGATCCAGATGTCGGCGAGGCCGATCAAGGCGAGGGCGGTCCAGCCGAGTACCCGGGTCGCCTTCGTGTGCAGCGGCCCGTGGCCGTCAGACTTCCGGTCGGCCTCCTGCGCGGCGGCCAGGTCCCGCTCCGCCGCGGCGAGCTTGTTCTGCGCCCAGCCCTCGTGGTGGCGGTGCTCGTCGACAGCACGTTTCTCCTGCTCCCGCCTCCGCGCCGCGTCCGTTTCGCACCGCTCGAGCTCTGCGTCGCGCCAGGCGTCCAGCTGACGCAGGTAGGGGCTGTCGCCCGGAGGGTTCGAGTCGCCGAGACCCAGCCTGCCGTCCATCTCCCCGTTGTGCTGAGCGTCCTGTACGGCCACCGGCATCGTCGTGGCGACGTCCGGCAGGTCGGGGAGCGTGGAGCAGGGGCAGGGAATCTCCTCGACCGGCGCCATGTGGAAGAGGTGCCCAGCCGTACGGCGACGGCGCTCGTTGCTCATGATCTGATGAAATCTCCGTCCTTGACTTTCATCTCTTTCATGGCGAGGGTCCAGAACTCCGAAAGGGTGTTCAACGCCACCCCGTTGCATTTCGCTGCGGCGAGGAACATCGGTGCGCGCACACGTATGCCTTCCAGGTCGGGAAGGTTCTTCTGATTGCGGAGCTTCGCCAGCACCTCTTCTGCTGTGCTGTTCTCCAACGCTGTGCAGAGCTGGAGGTCCTTGTGGGACTGCAGAAAGTCGGTGTAGGCGATGATCGTGCGCTTGGTCGGTGGTCCGCCCAGTTTCTGGCGGGCTACTGCGAGGGCGCCGAACACGTGCGACCTTTGCTGTCCTTCGCCGGTTTCGGCTAGGCAGTTCAGGAACTGCTTGGCGGCTTCGTCGGCTGTTTCCGCCAGTTCTTTCTCGTGGCTCTCGCGCACAATGTCCCCGTTCTCGTCCGACTCGAGCTTCAGGCGTTCCTGCCGGCACGAGGCGATCAGCGGCTCCTGGTTGACCGGGACCAGGTCGAGGGTGGCGCAGCCTTCCTCCGTCAGGCGTGGACCGAGCTTGCCTTTGAGTAGTTCTTTGACCTGCTTCACGGCGGACCCGCTCGCGTCGAGGAGCAGGGCGCATGTCGTGTCCCGCTGTGTGGAGCCCGTGGTGCACGATGGTGCGATCACGAGAAGCAGCGCCGGGCCCGCGACCATCGTCCGGATGAGCTGGTTCCTGTTCATGTCTCGTTCTCCCGGCAAGCAGTCTCATAGCGCGACCGTTCCGGCCTCAAGGTAGTGCCGTCTCAAGGTGATCGCGATCCCATTTGCGCGGCGAATAGCCGATTTGCGCAACGGAAGTGAAATGCCGTAATCCGGAGGGCCGAAAGGCGGCGAATCGGCTGTTATCCGCCGACCGACCGCAGGGTGTCGGAGGGTTTCGCTCCGTACTTCTTCATATAGACGGCTGCGAAACGCCCCTGGTGGGGAAAGCCCCATCGATGAGCCACATCGGTGACGCTGGTATGGCCCGGCTCCGCAGCGATGAGGTCCGCGTGTGCCCGCTCAAGGCGAAGGTTACGCAGATAGGCCATCGGCGACACATCGACGTGCGACCGGAACGCCTCCTGGAGCGTACGGATGGGCACACCGGCGATCTCGGCGAGCCCGGCGGCGGTGAACGGAGTCGCCGGGGCCGCCCGCATCGCGTCGATGACGCGCTTGAGTGTCGGCGGGTGACACGGGGGACCGGAGCTGATCAGCCTGTCCCGGTGGTTGTGGTCGGCCGCTGCCAGCAGGTGGGTGAGCACGCTGTGCCACAACGGCAGGCCGATGATCTCGTGCCTGGTCAGGGGCTCCTCGCGCCCGGCCTGCTCGGCGAGCATGCACACCAGCTCCCGCAGGATCCGCCCGTACCCCCGGGTCAGGTCCATCGACGGGGCGAAAACGATCGGCGAACGGATGGGCCTTTGCAGGAGCCGCTCCAACTCGGCCTCCAGGGCCTCGCGTCTGATCTTGACGCACAGGATGCGGCTACCGGCGCTCCATCGGGTCAGCCGTACGTCCCCGGTGGGCCCGTACAGCACGCCGCGTTCGGAGGTCGCGGTGACCTCGTTGCCCAGGTTCGCGGAGGTCAGCTGGCCCGAGAGCGGAATATTGAAGTGATAGAACTTGTGCAGTTCGGCGAAGTCCATCTTGATGTCCGCATCGAACCGGCAGTCCCCGACCAGGATCGGCCCGATCTGCATCGCGTCGATCGACATCCTGAACTGACCGGCGTTCCGGAGAATATCCATGCGGAGCGGGTAGTACGTGAGAGCCCCTTGCTCGCTGGCCTGATCGAGGTCGAGTGTGCGAGTGCTGAATCTCCAGGGCAGTGCGGGAACCGCCAGGTCAGCTGAATTCGCCATGTCGCCACCAGGGCACTAGGACGCTCGGTTGCTGCGATGTTAACAGCGCCCAACGCAAAGCGGCCCGAACTATGGCGTCATGGTTCGGGCCGCAGTGCCGTTCGCTAGGCGCCGGGCGTGGAGGCCGTGGCCCGGTGCTGGGGTTCGGTACGCGAGGTTTCGCGGTTCAGCAGGCCGAGGAGCGCGCAGCCGATGCTGATCACGCCGAGTACGGTCCAGGCCAGGGCGTAGCCGCCCGTGGGGGCCAGCTCGCCGAAGACGAAGGGCAGGGCGAACCCGCCGACCGCCGAGATGGTGAGCATGAGGCCGAACGCGGTGCCGATGTTCTCCTGCGACAGGCCGGGCCAGTCGCCGGGAATGGTCTGCCAGACGGCCAGCGCGAAGTTGAACATGAAGCCGATACCGAGGGCGGGCAGCCAGAACCAGCCGGGCCCGCTCAGCGGCACGAGCAGCAGGAACACGCCTTCGGCGACCGCGGCGGCGACGAAGACATTGCGCCGGCTGGAGAGCCGGTCGCTGATCCAGCCGCCCGCGATGCTGCCGGGCACACCCGCGATGCCGATGAGGAAGGCGGCCAGGGCGACCTCGCCGACGCCGATGCCCTTCTGGTCGGCGCCGTACCCGGCGATCAGCTGGGAGCCGGCGATGAAGGCGCCGTAGGCGCCGAGGAAGGCCAGGCCGTACAGCCAGATGCTGCGGTTGAGCAGGCCCTGGCGAATGTCGTGCCGGGTCAGGCGTACCCCCTTCAGCTGCTGGCTGCCCGTGGGGACCCGGAAGGCGAACGCGGTGACCAGGCCGACCGCGGCGCACAGCACGCCACCGACGATCAGCGCGTTGCGCCAGCCGACGGCCTCGGTGAGGTCGAGCCAGATGTACAGCCCGGCCGCGGAGCCGATGCTGAAGCAGGCGGAGGTGATGCCGAGCGCCAGGGCGTGGTGGCGGTGCTGGAACCATACGCTGACCGCCGCGACGCCCACGGCGGCGAACACCGACGCGCCGATGCCGCACAGCACACGGAAGACGACCAGCATGGTGTAGGACTCGGCGGTGGCCGAAAGGACCGCGGCCGCGCCTTCGAGCAGGAGGCCGAGTGCGAGGACCCACCGCATGCCGATACGGGTGGCCAGCAGGCCGCCGGGGATGTGGAAGATGCCGTAGCCGATGACGAAGACCGAGATCAGCCCCGCGACCTGCGGGATCTCCAGCTTGAAGGTTTCGCTGATCTGGCCGAAGCCGGCCGCGATGTTGAACCAGTTGATCGTCATCACGACGAAACCGGCCGAGATGATCGCCAGCATCCACCATGGTGTGGACCGGCGGTCGGTGGGTGTCACATTGTCGTCCATGTGTTCTCCGAAGGCATGCGAAAAGGGATGGGGGGTTTCGGTGCGGGGCCTTTCGATACGGAGGGCTCAGGCGAAGAGGCTGAGCAGGGCGCGGCTCATGGCCGAGTCCGGTCGTGCGAGGTCCAGCACGACGTCGTAGTGGTGGGTGTCGGGCGCCACCAGCAGTTCGGAGCGGGTGGCGGACCCTTGCGACCAGGCGTGATGGAACTGCTCGGTCTGGGTGTGGAAGCCGGCGCCGTCGTGCTCGGCGACGGCGAAGATCGCGGGAACCCGCCGGGCGGGCAGGCTCAGGGCGGGGCTGAGCGCGGCGGCCCGTTCGAGGTCGAGTCCGAGCCAGTCGTTGGCGAAGCTGTCGACCAGCGGCCTGATGTCGAACAGCCCGCTGATGGGCATCGCGGCGCTGACCACGTCGAGCGGCAGGCCGAGCGGCTCCTGCCAGTCCTGCAGCATGAGCATGCCGGTCAGATGCCCTCCGGCCGAACTGCCGCCGACCACGATCCGGCTCGGGTCGAGCCCGTGCCGCTCGCCGTGCCGGTGCACGAAGGCCACGGCGGCGCGGACCTGGCGGACGATCTCCTCCAGCGTCGCGTGCGGGGCCAGGGTGTAGTCGACGGCGACGGTCGCGATGCCCTGCTGGTCGAGCATGGCGGCCATGAACGCCGAGTCCGCCCGCGACAGCGCCCGCCAGTACCCGCCGTGCACGAACACGAACACCGGCCGGGGCCGGTCGCCCACCCCCCAGATGTCGAGCCGCTCACCGCTGACCTCGTCGTAGACCAGGCCCGGGTACCCGCGCAGACCGCGCACCGCCGAGTCCGACCACGACCGGTAGCGGTGCATGTTCTCGTCGAAAACCGCAACGGGTACGGTCGCCCGTACGTTGTAGGCGCGGTCGGCGTCGTCCCTGGGGCTCATCGCATGGCCGAGGCGGCGAACGTCTCGATGTGCGCGGCCAGTACGGCGGGCGACTCCAGCGTCGGGAAGTGCGTCCGTCCGGGGATGTGCTGGGGTGCGAACCACGGATTGGCTGCGGCGAACTCCCGCTGGAGGGCCTCGTAGTCCGGGCGGTCCGGCTGGGAGAACAGGTGGGTGATCGGCCGCTGCGGCGCCATCTCCGCCATCCTGCGCATCGGGGAGCCCCAGGTGGCGTACGCGCGCTCGATGACACGGCAGGAACGGGCCCACATGTCGAAGTCGAACGAGGCCATCTCGTCGTCGAGGTGGTGGGCGACCGCCGGGTGCGCGGTGCCGCCGAGCCAGAAGTCGAACAGCCGCTGCCTGCCCGCCTTCCACACCTGCGGGTCCTGGATGTCACGCAGGTCCTGGATGAACTCCGGCCACGCCTCGACCATGATCCAGTCGATCACCACGGAGCCGGGCACCCGATCGGTGTCCAGGCGGTTGGTGACCTCCATGTTGGCCCAGCCGCCGTGCGAGGTGGAGACCGGTATGAAACGTTCCACACCGAGCGCGTCCATCAGTGCGATCACATCGTCGGCCTGCTCGGCGGGCCCGAAGTCGTCCTCGACCGTACGCACGGCGCCGTGCCCACGCCAGTCGGCCCGGATCACCTGATGCCGTTCGGCCAGAGACGGGAGCACGGCGTCGAAGAGCCGATGGTCCTGACACCACCCGCTGAGCAGGACCAGCGTGGGGCCGGCCGTACCGGTGACGTCGTAGTCGATCGGGTTGCCGTTGAGGTTCAAGGTCTTCATGGTGTTTCCTTCCGCCGGTGTGCTGGTGCCGGGAGTCCGGTTCACGCCGGGAAACGGTTCATACCGGTGGGGACGGTGGTGGCGGCGCGCAGGCGCATCCTGCCGAGGGTGCGCGAGCGGTTCAGTACGGCCAGCAGCGCCGAGCGCGGGCGGTCGGGCAGCGGGTTGAGGTGGCCGAGACGGTGCGAGAAGCGCTGGGTGTGCTGGATCACCGGCCGCTCCGCCGCCTCCCAACTGCGCAATTGCGTGGCCAGGTCGCCCGCGCCGTAGGTGACCGCCTCGGCGAGCCCGAGCGCGTTCATCATCGCGCACCCGCCGCCCTGGCCCAGGTAGGGCGGCTGGGCGTGCGCGGCGTCCCCGAGTACGGCGACCGCACCCGCCGACCACTGCTTGAGCTCCAGGTACTCGAACTGGTCCCAGCGGCTCTCCCCGTCGAGATGCTGGATGAGCTCCTCCAGCAGGGGGAAGGAACGCAGCCAGGTGTCCTTGTCGATCGGCACGCGCTGGGCGCGCTCGTCACCGGTGGAGCAGACCAGTGCGATGTAGAGCTGGTCGGCGCTGGACGGGGTGTAGAGGATGCGACGGCTGCCGGAGAAGTACTCGATGTACTTGGCGTCGTCGGCCGGGGCGACGAAACCGGCCCGGCGGGGGATGAGCAGCCGGGCGGCGCCCTGCGGCATCCGGACCCGGCGGCGCAGCAGGCCGAGGGAGTCGCGCAACCGCGAGTTGACGCCGTCGGCGGCGACCACCAGGTCACTGCGCGAGCGGGTGCCGTCGGCGAAGACCACCTCGCCGTCGGGCGTCGCGGTGACCGCGGTGGAACCGGTGACGATCTCCACCCCCGCGCGTACGGCGGCTCCGGTCAGCGCGTCGATCAGCCGCCTGCGCAGGATCGTGTACAGCTCAGGGCCGTGCTCACCGTTGATCGGGATGCTCTCGACGACCCGGTCGTTGCGGTCGCGGCTCTCCATCAGCGGCCCGAGATGGGCCCCTTCGACCGCTTCGTCGAAGACGCCGAGCGCGCGAAGGACCGACAGGCCGTTGCTCCACAGGTAGATACCGGCGCCGATCGCCCTGATCTCCTGATCGCGCTCATGAAGGCGTACCGTCCAGCCGCGCTGGGCCAGCGCCGCGGCCGCGGTCAGCCCGCCGAGCCCCGCGCCGATGATCTGTGCGTGTGGTGCTGTCGCCGACACGGGATCGCCTGCTTTCACTTCTGTTCCGACGGGATGAGGGCGCCACCGGACTCCGCTGCGATCCCGCCTGAACGCACCGAAACCATGACCATGCGGACGAACCGCCCCTGGGTTTCGATGAGCATAGGTCGGAGTGGGAGGGGAGTGGATCGCGAGTTCCGCACGGTGAAACCTGCGGGGGGTGGGTGCGGTGGCGCCGGGCGGAGGATCGGCGCGGACCTGCGGTGTTGTCAGGGGGGCGGTGATGACTGCTGCGGTGACGGCCCCATCGAGGGTTCTTGTCATGGAACCTCGCGCACCTGAAGCCTGCGGAGGACCGGGATTCCCACACCTGGCCAACGAGGACCGGATCACCGACGACTAGGACCCAGAACCCGCAGGTCAGGCGCTTTTGGCGGCAGGGATCGAGACGACAGGTTCGCCCGATGTAGGAGGTCGGCTGTGGGGGAGATGCGCAGACGGCCTATCTGGTCGGCCGTAGTCCCGGTATCCACATCACTGCCGTCGACCGCGACGCCACGTCCTTGAAACACGCCCGCACTCGCGAACACCTCACCGCATCGGCCCCGCCTGCGGACGTCCGCTTCCAGCACCCCAACCTGTACCGGCTGCCGCTCGCCGACAACCCCCTCGACCAGGCGTTCGCCTGCTTCGCCCTGGAGCATCTCGCCCAACCGGCCGACGTCCTGGCAAGACTCCGCCGGGTCTTGTGGCCCGGCGGAGCATCAGCGTGATCGAGGGCGACCACGGCTCGGCATTCCCGCACCCGACAGTCCACACGCCCGCAAGGTCATCGACTGCCCGATCCGAATCCAGCCCCAAGCCGGCGGCGACGTCCCGACTGGCCGCAAACCCATCACCCTGACCGTTCGCCAGGCTTGCAGATCCCGCCTACTCCTCCGAAAAGCACACCGGGTCGGCGTTACCAAGCGTTCGCCGGGATGGTGTAGAAGGTACGAGCCCGCCCCCACCACTCCCGGTCCGCGAACCTCCCGGTGATCCGCCCGGCCACACACCACAAGGTGTGGACATCGTGCCCTTCGTCAGCTTCGGGGTCGAGCGCCAGCCCTTCAGTGAAGGGCCGGTAGTCGGGGAGGGACATGTAGCCGCCCTCCTCGTACGGCGGATTGACGTCGCCGAGCAGTTCCCCGTCGTAGAGAAGGTTCAGCGGGCCGAGTCCTTCACCCACCTCCCCTGTGTATTTCATCTGAAGAACTCGCTGTTTTCCGAGATTGTCGATCCCGGGATAGGCGGTGGTCATCCCGAAGACGAAGACATGAGTCCAGCCTGGTGCGTGCGGGCCGACCCAGATCGCTTTCGCCGGAGGGCCTTTGTACGTGCCGACGAGTGTTTCCACATCGCACTCCAGGCGTGAGCCCGGATCCACGCGGAATCGGCCGGCCAGCTCTTCCGGGTCGTCGCTCTCCACCCAGAGGGCATGGAAGCCCCGTTGGAGTCCACGGCCGTGCTCGACCAATAAGTCCCACTGATTGGCTGCGGGGAGGGCCTGTTCCGTGTTCGTCATGGTTCACATCCTGTTGTCCAACGGGAATGCGGGGCTGCGCACTCCAGCCCCGCATTCGATGTCCGGCTAGTCTACGATCTTCACCCAGAATGGGCTGTCGCTGACCTTGGTGATGGTGTTCTCAGGGTCGTAGTCGAGAAGGCGATAGTGGCCGTAGAACGCCTTCAGCGCATCTCCGTGATCCTGGTTGTGCGCTTCTCGAACTCCTTGAATCGAATAGTGGATCTTGTCCTTCGCTGCTCCCTGCTCGGTCGACGCGAAGGGGTATTCGTCGCACTCCACGTTCCGGTAGCCCCATTGCTGGTAGACCTCCTTGGTGTAGTACCTGCAGTAGGACCCTCCGAAGGGTAGATCCCAGTTGTCCTCAGGCACCGCGTAGGGAGTTCCGCCGAACACTCTCCTGTTCTTCTTGGGAACGCCTATCGCAGCTCTCCACAATGCTTCTCCCTCCTTGCTGTCCGGGGCTGCGGTGTAGTTGCCCCCGATGACCTTCGGTAGTTCGTTGTGCAGTGGCCCCTTGACCGGTGGACGGCTCTTTATTCGGCCCGCGGTCGTGTCTCCAGGGCGATAGGGCGGGTAGGTGAGATGGTTCCGCGCCGGGTCCAGGGCTTTCTCGATATGGTTGATGACATCCAGGAATTCGTCATCCCTGCTCTTGGACATCGTGAACACCCGGTCGGCTCTGATGTAGACGCACCCGCCGGTGTTCCCGTTCTCGCCGAGGACTCCGAGCTCCCTCCAGTCGCAGCGGAAGCTGGGCGACCACAAAGGGTAGACCGGAATGCCTTGTCCCCACCGCACAACGCCCAGTCGTTTGCCTGCGTCGCTGAGGATGTCCTGGTCCCAGAGGGGAAGTCGGCCGCGCTTCGCCTCGTACTTGGTGATCGCGGGCTGGAGCTGGCAGACCTCCCTGTCATGGTTCGCCGGCTTGGTCGTGTTGATCAGGTACTGGAGGTACGCCGTGGAACGCCAGTTGGAGATCGTCTTCAATTGGGTGCGGCTGGGGCTGTCACTCGACACCTTGCAACCGCCCTGGATACCGAGTTCGAACTCGATCTGGACATTGTTCAGATCGGAATCCAGATGGGTCTGCCTGACGCCTCTGTTCCAGATGCCGAAATCTGAGAGCTTCAGGAAGAACTTGATGTCCTGCGGTTTCAGGCCGTTGGCCGCGGAACCGCCCTTGTAGACGCTCTGTCCGGTGTGGTTGCCGATGTAGGAGTGCGCCACCCACGTCGCGCGGAAGGTGAACACGTCGTCGTCGGTCACCTTGTCCAGCAAAGCCGCCGGGATCCGCAGCGGTCCGGGGAAGAGCTTGACCCACCAAGCGGTCCGGTTCTTGCGCTTCTTGACGCCGTTCTCGTCGACCTCCTCCCATCCGCCGTGCCCGATCCAGGTGGTCCAGCAGGCCGAATGCGGGCGCTCCTGCATCCGCGAGTAGGCGTCGAGGAGCCGTGGCGCCCTTTGGGTGGCGTAGCAGGTCTCCAACGACGGATGGTTGTACTGGAAGTTGCCGACCATCGCGGGCGCCGCGGACGCCTTCGCCTGAGCGGGCGTCCGCGGAGAGACCGGTGAGAAAGGCTGCGAGGACGGTGGGGATGCCGGCTGAGCGGCCGGGGCCGTCAGCAGGGCGAGGATCTGGGTGGCGTCCAGAGTTCTCTGGAAGACCTGGACCTCGTCCAGCGTGCCCTGGAGTCGCATACCAAGCGCCATGGCCGTGGCGGAGTTCCAGGTGGTGAAGCTCACGGGCGAGCGCTTGACCAGAACACCGTTGAGGTACAAGGAGGCGGTCTTGGCCTCCGCGTCGTACACACCCGCCAGGTGGAACCACTCGTCGACCGGTGCCCGCGTGCCCGAGAGAGCACCCTCGACCGTCGCGCCGGCAGCGTCCGCGCTGGTGAAGGTGAACACCAGCCCGTCCTCGGTATCGTTGCCAAGCCGGAAGGGCGCCTGATGCTCACCCTTCTGCGCGACAACGTCGTAGTCGCCGTTGGCATCGCTCCACCGCAGCCAGGAAGCCACGGTGAAACTCTCGTCCGTCTGGATCACCGGGCCGGTGGTCTGCGCCAGCGGCTCCTCACCTGGGTGGATGACGTCGACCTTGAGCGTCTGCCAGCCCGACCAGGCCGACGCCGCGCTGGGGGACACCGCACGGACGCGCCAGCGCACCAGCCAGCCGTCGATCAGCTTTCCGGTAGGTACGGCGAGGACGGCCGGGGAGCCGACCTCGGCGTCGGCGACGTTGCCTGCCCAGATCTGCCCGGTCCCCTGACCCTCAACGGAGGGATCGTGCTCGATCTCGAACTCCGCGGCGAGCGCGTCGCCCCGGGGATCGGTGACGGTCGCGGAGAGTGCTGGCGTTTCGACCCGCGTGATCGTCTGACCGTTGATCTTTTTGGACGGCGTGACCTTGAGGTCGTTCACCGCGGGCACCGAGTCCGGTCGATCCACGACGAGCTGCTTCCAATCCGACCAAGCCGAGGGCAACGTGCCGGCATGCGAGCGGACACGCCAGCGCACCGTCCATCCGTCGGTCAGCCTCCCAACAGGTACGGCAGCCGCGACCTGCGCGCCCGCGACTCCCTCGACCGAGGTCGTCCAAATCTGCCCAGTCCCTTGGCCCTCGGGGGCTGCGGGGTCGTGCTCGATCTCGAACTCGGCCCGCAGGTTGCCGCCGGGACCGTAGATGACCCGTGCCTGCAGCGACGGCGTCAGCACCGGGGTCACCGTCTTGTCGTCGACCTGCTCTGACGGGCTGACCTGAAGCTGATCCACCTCGGGCTTGGGGATCACGACCGCAAGCACTTGCCAGCCCGACCAGGCCGACGCCGCGCTGGGGGACACCGCACGGACGCGCCAGCGCACCAGCCAGCCGTCGGTCAGCTTTCCAGTGGGGACGGCGACGGATGCCTGGGCGCCGGGCTGCACCTCGGAGACGTTGGCCGTCCAGATCTGCCCGCTGCCCTGACCGGCGGGAGCGGCCGGGTCGTGTTCGATCTCGAACTCTGCGGTGAGCGCCTCACCACGAGGATCGAGCACGGTGGCCCGCATCTGCGGGGTCAACGTGTGCGTGACCGTCCGGCCGTCCACCTGCTGCGACGGAGTGACCTGCAACTCCTGTACGGCGGGAGCCGAGTCCGGCTGGTCCACCAGCAACTGCTGCCAGTCCGACCACGCCGATGCGATCGTGCCCGTGACGGATCGCGCGCGCCAGCGCACGGCCCAGCCGTCGGTCAGCTTGCCTGCCGGCGCGGTCACCGACGCCTGGGTCCCGACCGGGACACTGTCGGCGGCACTGGCCCAGATCTGCCCGGCCCCTTGGCCCTCGGGGGCTGCGGGGTCGTGCTCGATTTCGAACTCGGCCCGCAGGTTACCGCCGGGCGCGTAGGTGACCTGCGCGT
This sequence comes from Nonomuraea sp. IBHARD001, assembly GCF_056106265.1. Classification (NCBI taxonomy): domain Bacteria; kingdom Bacillati; phylum Actinomycetota; class Actinomycetes; order Streptosporangiales; family Streptosporangiaceae; genus Nonomuraea; species Nonomuraea sp. IBHARD001. The sequence continues at coordinate 8,516,708 of NZ_JBWBBW010000002.1, read as the reverse complement.
GCAACGACGGGGTGAGCACGGTGGTGACGGTCTTGCCGTCGACCACTTGCGACGGCGTGACCTGGAACTGACTCACACCGGGCTTCGGCACGGCGACCTTCACCTGCCGCCAGGCGGTCCAAGTGGAAGAGTTGGCGCCCGCCAGCGAGCGCAGCCGCCAGCGCACCAGCCAGCCGTCGGCCACCATGCCTGCCGCGACGGGCACCGCGACGGCCGTACCGGATGCCACGTTGTCCAGTGCGGTGGCCCAGATCTGGCCACTGCCCTGACCCTGTGGCGCGGCCGGGTCGTGCTCCAACTCGAGCTCCACCCGCGAGGCGCCACCCTGCGGATGGGACACGAGGGCCCTCAGCTCAGGAGTGAGCGACGTGGAAACCACCACTCCGTCCTGGGTCTGCGAAGGAACAACCTGGAGCTGGCTGACCGCCGGATCGGTGGCTGGATCGAAGATGTCGGTCCGGAACCGTTGCCAGGACGACCAGCCAGGCGTCGAGCCAGGCGTGGTGGCCTTGACCCGGAACTCGTAGTCGATCTTGTCGGACAGCCGCCCAGCGGGGACTGTCGTCGACGCCAACGAGCCGGAGGCCACGTTCGTGACCGTCGTCGACCAGAACACCGTGTCGGTGAGCCAGTCGGCGACCTGGAACTCGACCGCGGACGCGCCGCCTAGCGCGTCGGTGACGCGGGCCAGCAAGGTCGGGGTCAGGGACGGTGTCACCGTGCTCGTGGCGACCGTTTCCGATGGCGTGACCTGGAACTGGTCCACCGCGGGCTCGGGCACGTTCACGGTGAAGATCTGCCAGGACGACCAGGCCGGAGTGGAACCCGGTGTGGTGGCCTTGACCCGCCACTCGTACTTCACGCCGTCGATCAGGACGCCACTGGGCACCACTACTGTGGCGTTGCTCCCCGACGGGATGTTGTTCAGCGAGAGCGACCACTTCACGGTGTCGGTGAGCCAGTCGGCGACCTGGAATTCGACCGTCGACGGACCGCCGAGCGCATCGGTCACCCGGGCGCGCAAGGTCGGGGTCAGGGAACTGGTGACGGTGCCGGAGCCGGAGCCCGATGAGGGGGTGAGCTGGAACTGGTCCACCACCGGCTCGGGTACGTTCACGGTGAAGAACTGGTACGGCGTCCACGCCGAGGTGGCGCCGCTGGAGGTGGCCTTCACCCGCCATTCGTACTTGGTGCCGTCGAGCAACTTGCCGACAGGCACCACGATCGACGCCTGAGCACCTGAGGCGACATTCGTCGCCGAACCCGACCACACGACGACGTCGTCGACGTAGCGCGCCACCTGGAAGTCGACCACACCACTGTTGCCCAGCTTGTCGACGAGCCTGGCCAGCAGCGTCGGCGTCAGCTTGGAGGTGATGATGTCGGTCCCGGTGCCCGTCGCCGGGGTCACCTGAAGCTGGTCCACCGCGGGAGCGGCGTCCACCGTGAAGAACTGATAGGGCGTCCAGGCAGGGGTGGATCCCGGTGTGGTGGCCTTGATCCGCCACTCGTACTTCGTGAGATCGAGCAGTTTCCCGGCCGGAACCGTCACGGAGATCTGCGAGCCCGATGCCACGCCGGTCAGGCTGGTCGACCACACGACCACATCATCGACGTAGCGCGACATCTGGACATCGACCGTGGCCGGGCCGCCGAGCGGATCGGTGACTCTGGCCTTCACCGTCGGGGTCAGTGACGAACTCCTGATGTCAGCGCCGACACCTGTCGAGGGGCTGAGCTGGAACTGGTCCAGCACGGCCTCGGGCACGTCGACCGTGAAGAACTGGTACGACGACCACGCGGAAGCACCACCTGCGGACGTCGCGCGTACCTGCCACTCGTACTTGATGCCGTCGAGCAGCTTGCCCGCCTGCACGGCGATCGACGCCGCCGTACCCGAGGGCACATTGGGCACCGAGCCTGACCACACGTGGCTGTCGTCTGAGTACTTGAGCACGCGGAACTCGACCGTCGAGGCGCCCGACGTGGCATCGGTCGCCGTCGCCTTGAGCGTCGGCGTCAACGACGACGTCACGATGCCGCCGCCGACCGTCTGTGCCGGGGACAGGCTGAGCCCGGTGACCGTGGGAGCGGCGGCCGCCATGATGTTTTGCCGGGAGGGTGACGCGGCAATGGGCGTGGGCGCGGCAGTGGGCGTGTTGGTCAGCCCAGTAGCATGCTTGCCCGGCGTCCACGAAGCCGTCTCGTTCAGCTTCGCATCGTGCCCGTTGCCCGACGAGTCGCCGGCGGTATCGCCTGAGCCCTCATCGAACGTCCAATGACCCGCGGCCTGCTTCGGGGTGCTGAACGACCACGTGTAGGTGATCATCCTGTTCTCCGCCTCGTCGGCCGCGTCCGAGAGCACCGCTGTGTATGTGCTTCCCGCGCTCAGCGCACGCTCCGGCGTGAACGTTACGACCGTCCCCGAGTTGTCGTATGCCGCTGCCGCCGGCACCTCGACGCCACTGGCGTCCTTCAGCATCACGGCGGCTTCGTTGACCGACTCGGAGAAGGTGACCTTGAGCTTCGTGTTCAGAGGGACGTCGGCCGCGCCGTTCGAGGGCTCGACGCTGACCACACGTGGCCCGAGAGTGTCCTCGCCCGTGCCGTCCTCGTCGTCGCTGCCCTCGGGACGGCGGTCGAGTTCGTCCGGTATGGCCTCGAAGGGCTCTCCGTCGCGCTGACCGGCGATCTGGCCGGAGAACGTGTTGTCGATTCCGGTTCGCTCACTGCCTTCCGGCTCGTAGATCGACTGGGCGCGGGCCTGTTCGAACGTCGGAAGGCTCGTGATCGGGTCGGGTGACATGAACGTGAAGCCATCGACCTTGGGAGGAGCGGGAACCTCGTACTCGAGGAAGAAGTAGGGGTGGTGGCTGCCATCCGGAGCGGTCTCCGGGTAGTTGCCCGACAGGTACTGGCGCCAGTTGTTCGCGCCGGACTCGGCCACCGAGCGGACCATCAAGCCGTGGTTGGGCGTCCCGTCCGCCCAGGCCTGGGCGATCTGCTCGATGGAGTACCAGAGCTCGCCCTCCGCCATCCAGTCGGAGCAGTTCGCGTCCTTGCCGTAAGGGTTGACCACGTGGCCGTCGGCCACGGCGAGCGGCTGATCCGACCACTTGATCGTAGTGGGGGTCCAGTCGGCGGCGACGCGGTGCATGGAGATGCCGCCGACTTCGCCGCAGGCGCTGGAGATGTAGTTCCACAGTGTGATGTTCGCGTCGATGATCTGACGGCCGAAGAACGGCGCATTCCTGAGATCGAACTTCAGGTAGGAACGGTAGTTGTAGCCGTCCCGGCGTCCGGCGAAGAGCGCGTTGCTGTTGGCCGAGTAGCTGCCGTTGACGTAGGCGCCGCCGTTGGCGATGAACGTGTCGGCGGGAGCGCCGGCTCCGTGCCACGGCGTCGGGTTACCGGCGGCCACCGTAACCGGGTAGGTCACCGTAGGGTCGGACAGGAAGGCCGGGTCTGGGGAGAGCACGAGGGTGGCGTTGTCACCGCTTCCCGTGAGGGTCGTCGTTGCGCTGCCCGCCTTGCCGCTGCCCGGTCGGGCGCTCTCCTTGGCATCCATGATCGGAAGCGCCGAAAGGTCGGCGATCTCCTTGCCGCCCGCGAGCGCCGCAGGCTTGCCGTCGGAGGCCTTGCCGAGGCTCATTCCGGAGGGCGGGTCGATCCGCACGGGTAGTTTGAGGCGCTGGGCAGGTCGTTCGCGGATCACGATCTGTTGCTGGTAGCCAGTGGGAGTCACGGTGACGACCAGGTCGATGCCGCGACCGTAGGCGGCCCGGTAGGTCGCGGTTTGGCCGGACAGCTCGGGCACAGGCAACGTGCCGGGCGGGGCGATGCTGATTTCGCCGGTCTTGCCCTGCTGAGGGCCGAGGAATTCGCCCTTCGCGGTCAGCAATGGCGCGGTGCCGCCGCCGTTGGACAGCTTGAGGTCCAGCTTGGCCATGCGGGGTTTGACGACGCCGTTCTCCACGATGAGTGTCGGGTCGACCTTGTGCCATGTGCCGTCGCGCTGGACGCGAATGACGGTGCTCGACACATAGGTTCTGACCGTCTTGCCGCCGGGCATGGCGACGGTGGTCATGTTCTCGGTGTGGAGGCTGGGAATCTCCACTTCTTTGCCCGTCCGCTTGGCCTCGGTCTTGGCGAGATCGACGTAGCTCGGCCCAGCCGGTGCAGTTGTGGAAGCCGGTTCGGGTGGCGGGGTGGGTACGGCGACAGCAGGTGCCACCAGGGTCGATGCAGTGATCGCAAAAGTGGCCAAGAACAAGGTCCCGCAGCGCGTCGCGGTGGATAGACCGGACGCCGATCGAGTGGTTTTCATTTTCACCCTTTCAGGCATAACGGCATACCGTGGCGATCGTGGCAGCCTATAAAGGCAATGTAAATATCATTTATGCGACCGGTAAGCCGCCCTCCGTCATAGATGCCGGTCGCCGCCCTGGTCGCGTTATTTCCTGCGGACGATCCTGCTGATTGGGCCCTTGTCGTGGGTGCTATCGCTTATGCCTACTTTGTTCGCGGAGAACAAATATGTGTGATCTCATTATTTAGGGGTTTCCTTTCATGCGACGGCGTCCTAGACTCCTGGGCGGCTCGGCGGAAGGGTGTCTGGGCGGCGGCCAGGTGTTCAAGGACGTCGAATTCTTTTCCGAAGCCTCCGTCTCAAGGCCGAGGAACTCGAGCACGCCATCGCGCTGCTGCTTGGTCGCAAGCGCTTGTACTGCTTCGCAATTCATCGCGTGATGCTTGATCTGCGGCTTTGACCTCCAGGCACCGTGCTCTTTGGGGTGCAGAAGCGCGGATCATCGCCGATGCGAAAGTCCTTCGCCTCGTGGGATCGGGCATCCCTTAGGTCGTCGAGCGGCTGGCCCGGGTTGCCTGGATCATCTTTCGCGCTCGTGTCCACGGTGTGCGCCGTCACGCGACGGCTGCTGCCGTAGTCCGGGCTGCCGTTTCGCGGTGACTTCTTCAGGGGGCGGAGTCGCTGATGCCAAGGCGTGAGAACGCGAGTTCTGTACCGTCAGGGCCCACGGGTGCGCTACAAACCGGCTGACCGCCTGTGGCTAGTGGGACGCGCTGAGGATTCGTCCGCTAGGTCTGGAATGGGTTTCATGGCGCGGATGGGCAGCCCAGGACTCCGGTGACACTCCCACCAACGAGCGGGTCACTCTGGAGCGGTGGGCACGGCAGGCGAAACCCTCGCGGTTCCTGGCCCTGCGGTCGAAGATCGTGCTGGCGTACGCGGACGGCCGGGACACTATCGAGATCGCCGCCGCCCTGAAGGTCCACCGTGACACGGTCTCCACATGGCGTCGGCGTTCGTCTGGCTCCGGTTACAGAGCCTGATGGCGACTTCGGCCTTAAGTCCCACCAAGCTGGCACCTTCGAACGGTCGACCGATCCACTGTTCGTGGGGAAGGTCGTCGACGTCGTTGGCTTGCATCACAACCCTCCCGAACCGGCCGTGGTCTCATGCCGGGGACGAGAAGTCCCGGATCCAGGCGCTGGACCGCTCGCAACCGGCGCTGCCGACAAGGCCGGACATGCCCAGGCGCCGCAACTACGACTACTTCCGGTACGGGGTCGCCAGCCTGTTCGCCGTCAAGTTCGAGACGTTCTGATCACCGTCGAAAGAGCGTCCCCGCCGAGTCGGACGCCCATCGGGTGTCCCATCCGCAGACGCCGTTGCGGCGAAGTGCCGCGCTGTGCGTGCCGTACTGCGGCGATCGTCATCCCTCCGTGGTGTGGTCGTCCTCCCAGCGGAGCAGGTCGCCCGGCTGGCAGTCGAGGGCCTCGCAGAGGGCGGCGAGGGTGGTGAAGCGGACTGCCTTGGCGCGGCCGTTCTTGAGTACGGCCAGGTTGGCGGGAGTGATTCCGACGCGGTCGGCGAGTTCGCCAACGGACATCTTGCGGCGGGCCAGCATCACGTCGATGTCGACGGCGATCGGCATCAGATCACCTCGTCCAGCTCGTCCTGCATCCGCGTCGCCTGCACGTCGCGTGCGACGGCCTGTTCGAGCAGCGAGCGCAGGACGAGGACGAAGAGCGCGACTCCCAGGATGGCCAGGCCGATTCCGCCCATGATGACGGTGACGCCCGGGTCGTCCCGCTGGTCCGGTGCGTTGAAGGCGGTGGCCGCGAACCACACGAGGGCGGCCGCCACGATCGCGCCGATCACGATGTTCACGTACCGGAAGGCGGCGTGCGAGAACACGGTGCCGCGTCGCACCATCGTCACCAGCCGCCACACGCAGACCAGGCCCACCTGGACCGTCACCATGCCCGCGATCGCGAGCAGGCGCAGCGGGAGCGACGCGTCCTCCGGCTCGGTGAACGACGCCCACACCATCCCCGCCTGGATGAACACGGTCCCGGCGAACACCACCACGAGCACGACGCGCAGCGCCCGCACTGTCAGCTTTCCCATACTCCGTCCTCCCATCGAGTTACGATGGCAATCTATCGACTTTCGATAGGTCCGGCAAGGTGGACGTGGGATACACCACCGTTGCCCCTGTCGGGCGACAGGCGGCTGCGGCTCTCGGAACGGCGTGACGTCGGACGGTCGCCGTCCCGCCTGCGGGGTGTCGAAGAGTCGGAGAGGGCGGCCGCCGCGTCCCTCTGGCATGGCGGCTGCCGTACGGCAGGGCGGCCATCGCAGGTCAAGCCGGGCGCGGCCTGCTCCCTGTCTTCGTTCCGCGCCATTCCAATGGCGCTTGGGTATCGTGCAGGGCATGAGCGGCTTAAACGTGCACGCCATCTGCGACGCTTACGTCGATGCCTACACGCGGCTGAATCCCGTCGCCGCGACGGAGCAGGGCATCGGCGGCCACGACGACGAGCTTCCCGATCTTTCCCCTGACGGCCATCGTGCCCGCGCGGATCTGGCCAGGAGGGCGCTGGCCGACATCTCCGCCGCCGAGGCGGCCGACGAGAGCGAGCGCGTGGCGCGGGCGGTGTTCGCCGAGCGGGTCGGGCTGGAGGTCGAGCTGCACGAGGCGGGGCTGCCGGGTGCGGCGCTCAATGTGATCGCCAGTCCGGTGCAGAGTGTGCGCTGGGTGTTCGACCTGATGGCGACCGAGACCGCCGAGGACTGGGCGGTCATCGCCCGGCGGTTGCGCGCGGTGCCGGGTGCGCTGAGCGGCTACCGGCAGGCGTTGTCGGCCGCGGCGGGCGACGGGCGGGTGCCCGCCGTACGGCAGGTACGGGAGGTGGTCTCCCAGTGCGAGACGTGGTCGGCGGCCGACGGGTTCTTCGCGACGCTGCCGCACGACGCGCAGGTGGGCGCCGCGTTGCGTGCCGAGCTGGACGCGGCGGCGGGGGCGGCGGCCGGTGCCTATGCCGAGCTGGGCGCGTTCCTGCGCGAGGAGATGGGGCCGACGGCCACGAGCCAGGACGCGGTCGGTGCGGAGCTGTACGGGCTGTGGTCGCGCACGTTCCTGGGCGCACGGCCGGACCTGCGTGAGGTGTACGCGTGGGGCTGGGAGGAGTTCTGCCGTGTCGAGGCGGAGATGGCCGAGGTCTCCGGCCGGATTCGCCGTGGAGCCGGTCCCGCCGAGGCGGCGGCCGTGCTGGACGCCGATCCACGTCATCTCGTACGCGGGCGGGACGGCTTTCGTGACTGGATGGAGCAGCTGTCCGGGCAGGCGATGAACGATTTACGGGGCCTGCATTTCGACATTCCCGATGAGTTGATGCGCCTGGACTGCCGGATCGCGCCTCCCGGCGGCGGGTCGGGGGCGTACTACACCAATCCCGCCGAGGATTTCAGCCGGCCGGGGACGATGTGGTGGTCGCTTCCGGAGGGAAAGGCGGAATTCCCCACCTGGCGGGAGGCGAGCACCGTCTATCACGAGGGTGCGCCGGGTCATCATCTGCAGATCGGGACCGCCGTCGGCACTCCCGGGCTCAACCGGTTCCAGCGACTGCTGTGTTTCATCGACGGCCACGGCGAGGGATGGGCTCTCTATGCCGAACGGCTGATGCGCGAATTCGGCTATCTCGATGACGGCACGCTGCTCGGCATGCTGAACAAGAGCCTGTTCAGGGCGGCCAGGGTGGTGCTCGACATCGGGATGCATCTGCGGCTGGAGATTCCGGCCGGTTCCGGCTTTCACGAGGGCGAGCGATGGACGCCCGAACTCGGGACGGAGTTCCTGACCACGAGGACGCTGACCGATCCTCGGCGGGCGGCCGACGAGGTGAACCGCTATCTCGGCTGGCCCGGGCAGGCGGCCTCGTACAAGGTCGGGGAGAAGCTCTGGCTCGAACTGCGCGAGGAGCACAAGGCCCGCCGGGGGGCGGCGTTCGACCTGAAGGATTTCCATACCCGTGCGCTCCGTAGCGGGCCCGCGGGACTCGACACCATGCGTGAGTTGTTGATCTCCACCGATCGCTGAGCGCTGACATTTCCGGGTGATCCTTTCCATCTTGTGTGATCTTGCGCAGGTCGTCTGGCGTCACGCCGGGGATCATTTCCGGTTGCGTCTTGACCTGGGGCTTTGATTTCGGTCGTGAATATGTGTCATCTCATTCATGGCGGACGGGCGGCGTTTACTAGACGAGTGACCGAAATGCGCGCCCTTGCATGATTCTTCGGGGCATGGTTACAGTGACACCCGTTGTAGCTCAATCCATCGAAGCCATTCACCGAGTCGCCGGGGGCGGTAGTACCGGTGAATGGCCGAAACAGGGGGTGGAGCCGGACTTTGTCACCGTCCGTGAGGCGTGTGCGGCGATCTGCCCGCACCTCACGACATTCCAAGAGCGTCTGAATTCCCGACCTCACGCCCGCGGACGCATTCGTTCGCGGCGCCCCTGCGCTACGGCGCCTCATTCTGAACCGTGGGCGATTTCCCATGCCCGCGATAAAAACGTCCCCCAGCAGAACGCTCGTGAAATCGCAATTGCTCCACCCATTTCTTGAAAGGGGTTTCCTGTGGTAACAGGACATGCGAACGGCGTGGGACCACCTGCCCAGGCCGACTTCGTCATCGTCGGCAACGGCGTGCTCGGGCTGTTCCTCGCCGACGAGCTGGCCGCCCGTCAGGCCGGATCCGTCGTCGTCGTAGGACCGAGCGACCGTGACGCGGGCGCGAGCCAGGCCGCCGGAGCCATGCTCGGCTGCTTCGGCGAGGCCACCACCGAATCCCTGCGAACCGATGCCTCACGCAAACGCTTCGAGCTCGGCGTCGCCGCCCACGACCGCTGGCCCGGCGTGCTGGAGCGGCTGGAGCCGTACTCGAAGACCGGGTCGCCGCTGCTCGTCACGCCCGATACCCACGTGGTCCTCAACTCCATCGGCGCCGACCTGGACACGGTCAACTTCCACGCCATGCTCAAGGCGCTCGACGAGTACGGCAAGCCGTGGGAGGAGATCGACCCCAGGGAGATCCCCGCCTACCGCCCGAGGCCGGACACCCGTGCCCTGCGCGCCGTCCACCTGCCCGCCGAAGGCGCCGTCGACGCGCGTGGCGTGCTGTCCGCGCTGGAGAACCGGCTGCGCGCCACCGGCACGACGCTGGTCGACCAGAAGGTACGCAAGCTGATCAGGAACAACGGCGAGGTGACCGGCGTCGAGCTGGACGACGGCCATGTCATCGAGGCGGGTTCCGTGGTCGTCGCGGTAGGCGCGCACAGCGAGGCGCTGGTGAAGACCGTGCTCGACGGTCTCGACACGGTGCCGTTGTTCCCCGGTCTCGGATTCGCGATGCTGGCCAGGCGTACCGGGGGAGAGAAGTTCCGCAGTGTGGTCCGCACGCCCAACCGGGGCTTCGCCTGCGGGCTGCACGTCGTGCCCGGCCCCGGCGACCTGGAGTACTACGGCGCGACCAACCGGCTGGTGGACAAGATCTCCAGCGTGACGTGGATGGCCGATGTCCGCTTCCTGGCCCAGTACTCGATGCAGCAGCTCGACGAGCGGGTCGCCTCGCACGAGGTCGTCAGCTGGCTGGCGGGCAACCGTCCGGTCACGCTCGACGGCTTCCCGCTGATCGGCTGGCTGCCGCTGTCCGGCCTGTACCTGATGACGGGCACCTACCGCGACGGCTTCCACTGCGCCCCGCTGCTGGCCGAGCACGTCGCCAACGAGCTGCAGGGCAAGGAGGGCACGATCGACCCGATGTTCAAGCCGACACGGGCGCCGATCGAGACCAGGACGATCGAGTGGTCGATCAACGAGTACGTCGAGCACAATCTCGCCGCCTGGTTCGAGCCCGGCGCCGAGGCGGCGCCGCAGATGACCACCCAGCAGATCGCCGACTACTACCGGAACATGGCCGTGCGGTTCTACGACACGGTCGGCATCGACTACGGCCTCGGCCCCGACATCCTCTGGTACGCGCAGGGCAGTCTGCTCGGCGGGCGCCGCGTCGCCCGCTACTTCCACCGCCTGGCGGCGAGGAACGGCGCCCACCCCGTCGGCGCCGTGGCGAAGGAGGCGTGAGGATGACCATCTCGCAGAACTCGCTGGTCGAGACGGTGCGCGGCCTCGTCGACAAGCAGCTCAACCTGTCGGCACACGGCGTCGACCTCGGCGTCGACGACGACCTGTGGTCGCTGGGCATGACCTCGCTGAGCTGCATGGGCCTCATGCTCGCCATCGAGGACACCTTCCGGATCGAGCTGCCGGAAGATGCGCTCCAGGAGGCCACGTTCCGCACGGTCGGCACGATCACCAAGGCCGTCGACGCCGCGCGGCCCGTGTCCGGGACGAAGGTGTAAGGACGGATGCCCAGGTTCGAGCCACGCCCGACGAATCCGTACCCGCTGCGGCGCGACGCCACGGCACGTGCCTTCCCGCTGTCGGCGGGACAGGAGCGGCTGTGGTGGCTTCGCCAGCTGGACTCGTCGCACGACCAGTACCACATCACAGGAGGCTGGCGGTTTCCTGCGGGGCTCGAACCCACGGCGCTCGCCGCCGCGCTCGCCGGTCTGACCCGGCGCCACGACATCCTGCGCACGGGGTTCGCCCTGCTGCCGGACGGCACGACGGCACAGGAGGTCGTGGACGAGGTCGAGATCGAGGTCGTCCGGGCGGGACGCGCCTGGCGTGCCGCCGTGGACCGGGCCGCGGCCGAGCCGTTCGACCTCTCACGGCCGCCCCTGATCCGGGCGGTCGTGGCGGAGCTGGAGGACGGGCCCGCGATCTTCCTGGCGATGCATCACATCGTCACCGACCGGTGGTCGATGGACGTGCTCGCCCGCGATCTCTTCGAGCTGTACGAGGCCGCCAGGGAGAAGCGCGAGCCGAAGCTGCCCGAACTGGCGGTCCAGTACGGCGACTTCGCCCGCTGGCAGCGCGCCCTGCTGGACTCCGGGCGGCTCCGACCGCAGCTGGAGTACTGGAAGCGGGCGCTGGCCGGCAGCGAACGGCTGGAGCTTCCGGCCGACCGGCCCCGCACGGCCACCGACGACAGCGTCGGCGCGAGCGTCGTGGTGGAGCTGTCGGAGGACGACACCGCCGCGATGACGGCCGTGGCCTGGCGGGCCAGGGCGAGTCAGGCCGTGGTGGTGACCGCGGCCATGGTGGCCGCACTGAGCGCGTTCAGCGGGCAGGACGACGTCGTGCTAGGCGCGGTCGTCTCCGACCGGCCCCGGCCGGAGTTGCAGGACCTCGTCGGATTCTTCGTCAACACCGTGGTGCTGCGGGTGGACGCCGCCGGCCGGGAGCTCGGCTTCCGTGATCTGGTGGTCCGCACCCGCGACGCCTGGATGGCGGCCGACACCCACCAGGACGTGCCCTTCGAGCACATCGTCGGGGCGGTGAACGCCGGTACGGAGGATCGGCGCAACCCGATCTTCGATGTCGTCGTCAACCACGCCGGGGACCGCGCCGCGCTGGCGGAGGCGCCGGGCGCACCGGTCTGGTGGTATCCGGACCTGCCGGTCACCGCCCGGTTCGACCTGTCGCTCACCACACAGGTGGTGGACGGGCGGCTGCGGGCCACGTTCGTGTACCGGCCCGCCGTGTTCGACGCCTCGACGGTCGAGGCGCTGGCCGAACGCTACATCCGGCTGCTCGGCCTGGGAGCCAGGGAGCCGGGCAGGCCGCTGGGTGAGCTGGAACTGGCCGACGTCGCCGCGGCGCCCCGCGTGGATCCGGCGCCGGTCGCCACGGTGGTGGAGCTGGTCGAGGCGCAGGCCGCCCTCCGTCCCGAGGCCGAGGCCGTGGTCGGGACCGGCGGCGCGCTCACGTACGGGGAGCTGAACGCGCGGGCCAACCGGCTCGCGCGGCATCTGTCGGCACATGGTGTGACCGGCGGGAGCGTGGTGGGCGTCTGCCTGGAGGCCACGGTCGAGCGATTCGTGGTGCTGCTGGCCGTCGTCAAATGCGGTGCCGCCTATTTCCCGATAGACCCCGATTTTCCGCCCGACAGGCTCCGTTTCATGCTCACGGACGCCGGAGCGGTCGTCACTGTCGTCAGCCCGGCCCTGCGCGAGCGGCTGCGACCGGACGCGACACCGCTCCTGGTGGTCGGCGACGACGACCTGTCCGCCTACGACGACGCCGACCCGCCCCTCGTCGCCCGGCCGGACGACCTGGCGTACCTGATCTCGACCTCGGGCTCGACCGGGACGCCGAAGGCCGTCGCCATCCCGCACCGGGCGCTGACCCGGCTCGTCGCCGGCGCGCCGGACTATCTCGACGTCGGTCCCGGCACGACGTTCATGCAGGCCGGGCCGTTGACCTTCGACGTGTCGGTGCTGGAGTGGACACCGCTGTGCCACGGCGGCCGCGTGGTGGTGGCCGGCACCGGCGCGCTCCTGGAAGACGTGGACGCGATCGTCGGCGAGCACCGGGTGACCACGCTCAAACTCGTGTCACCGCAGCTCGATCTGCTGGTCGAACGCGGTGTCGGCACGCTGTCCTCGCTGCATACGCTCGTCGTGGGCGGTGACGTGGTCAACCCCGAGAGCTTCCGTGTCGCCCGCGAGGCACTGCCCGGCTGCCGCGTCATGGCCTCGTACGGGCCCACCGAGTGCACCGTGCTGGCCACCGTCTTCGACGGCGAGCACGACGGCGCCCGGGTGCCCATCGGACACGCCATCCCGTACACCCGTGCCTACATCCTGGACCGCGACCTCAACCCGGCCCCGGTCGGCATGCGGGGCGAGATCTACCTGGCGGGCGACGGGCTGGCCCGGGGCTACCTCGGGCGTCCAGGCCTGACCGCCCGGTCCTTCCTGCCCGACCCCTACGGGCCGCCAGGCGCGCGGATGTACCGCACCGGCGACGTGGGCCGCTTCCTGCCCGGCGGGGCCATCGACTTCCTCGGCCGGGCCGACCGCCAGGTGAAGATCCGCGGCTACCGCATCGAGATCGGCGAGATCGAGCACGCCCTGCTCCGCCGTCCGGGCATCAGCGCGGCGGTCGTGCTCCGCGCCGACCTGGAGACCGGGCCCGCCCTGGTCGCCTATGTCGTGGCCGCCACCCCGGTGGACGAGGCCGGACTGCGGGCCGGTCTGCAGGCCGAACTGCCCGCGTACATGGTGCCCGGCCACGTCGTCCAGATCCCGCGCGTCCCGCTGACGGCCAACAACAAGGTGGACCGGGCGGCGCTGCCACCGGTCACCGCGGCGCACCGGGACCGGCAGCCGGTGGCGCCTCCCGCGACGGGGCTGGAGGCCCGCGTGGCGCAGGCGTGGTCGGCGGTCCTGGGCGCCGAACTGCCGGTGACGGCCGACTTCTTCGACAGCGGCGGCCACTCCCTGCTCGTGCCCCGGGCGACCGCGGCGATCCGGCGGCTGCTCGGCCGCGAGGTCCCGCTCCGGCTCATGCTGCGCCACCGCACCGCCGCCGACTACACCGCCGCCCTCCTGGCGGAGACCGTGCCCGGCCTCGACGCCGGTTCCCGCCTGGAGCGCCGTACCTGGCACAGCAGCACACTGGGCGGCGAGCGGCGGGTGGACCTCTACCTCTCGGCGGGCTGGGAGCCGGAAGGGGAGCGGCGCGTCCTGGTGGTCCTGGACGGATCGGAGTTCGCGGACATCATGCGGCTCCCGGCGATCCTGGACCGGCTCGTGCACGAGCGCCGCGTACCGCCCACCGCCGCGCTCTTCGTCAGCCCGCCCGACTGGTCGGCCCGGCGGGGGGAACTGCTCGCCGAGACCTACGCCGACCTGCTCGCCGACGAGCTGATCCCGTACCTGGGGGAGTGGCTGGGCGGACGGCTGCCGCGCCGGGCGAGTGTGCTGGGCGCCAGCCTCGGCGCGGTGGCGGCCATCCGCGCCGCTCTGACCAGGCCGGACGTCTTCGAGGGCGCGCTCGCCCTGTCCGGCCCGCTGAGTGAGCATCGGCTCGGCCCCGCGGACGCCGTCCCGTCCCGCCTGTTCCTGTACGCCGGTCGTGAGGAGGCCGCCATCGACCTCGACGACGGCCTCAACCTGGTCGAAGCGGTCGAACGTACCGGAAAGGACCTGGCCGCCAGGGGACACGTGGTGCGTTGCGAGTACGGCGACGGCGGTCACACCTACGCCGCCTGGGAGGCGGCGCTGCCGCGAGCCATCACCTGGGCGCTGAGAGAGGACCGTGCTGGAGATGTCGGATGACGGCGAGTTCCACGTCGTGGTCAACCACGAGGAGCAGTACTCGATCTGGCCCGCCGACCGGGACGCGCCCGACGGATGGCAGGTCACCGGCCCGCCGGGGCCGAAGGAACGGTGCCTGGCCCACATCGACGCGACCTGGACCGACATGCGGCCGCTGAGCCTGCGCCGGCACGGACACGGCCCCGCTCCCTCCGACGCGCGGCGTGCGCACACGGCCGACCGTACGGTGTGCGACCTGTTCGCACGACAGGTGGCGACCCGGCCGGAGGCCACCGCGGTCAGGACCGCGGGCCGCACCTGGACCTACGCGGAGTTCGGCCTGGTCACAGCCCGGCTGGCGGCCCGGCTGAGGCGTCGCGGCGTCCGGCCGGGCGGCATCGTCGGGGTGATCGCTCCGCGCGGCCCGCAGGCGCTGATCGGGTTCGTCGCCGTCCTGCGCGCCGGTGCGGCGGTCCTGCCGCTGGATCCCGGAGATCCGCCCAGGCGCGTCCGCGAGATCCTCGCCGATACCCGGTGCGACCAGACGCTGGTCGCCGCCCCCGCGAGCTGGCTGCCTGACGCCCAGCTCATCGACGACCCCACGCTCGATGACGAGCCGATCGTTCCCCTTCCGGCGCCGCACCCGCTCGACCTGGCGTACGCGATCACCACATCGGGCTCGACCGGCCGGCCCAAAGCCGTGGGAGTGCCGCACCAGGCGCTCCTCAACCTGATGGCGGCCTCGATCGAGGACCTCGACCTGATCCGGCCTGACGACGTGATGCTGTGGACACTGGCCGCGACCGTGGACAGCACCATGCACGACGTGCTGATGCCGCTGTGCGCCGGTGGCGCGGTCGCCGTACCCGGTGCGGGCGAGCTCGCGGCCAACCGGATCCTGCACGAGGTGCGGACGCTCGGCGCGACCGTGCTGGAGATCCCCTCCGCCGTGCTCGGGCCCTACCATCAGGCCCTGCTGCCACGGCTGGCCGCCGCCGGAGTCCGGGCGGTGATCACCGGCGGCTCCCAGCTCGACGCGCCCGGGCTCGGCGAGCTGATGGACCGGATCGTGGTGCACAACGGCTACGGGCCGACCGAGACGACGGTCGCGCCCCTGTGGCACCGCTGCGACCGCACCACGCCGTCCTGGGTGCCGATCGGCCGCCCGCACCGGGGCGTGCGCGCGTACGTCCTCGACGAGGAGCTGAACCACGTGCCCGACGGGGAGGAAGGCCAGCTCCACATCGCCGGTGCGGGACTGGCCCGCGGCTATCTCGGGCTGCCCGGCCGTACGGGGTCGGTGTTCCTGCCCGATCCGTTCGCCGTGACCCCGGGCGAGCGCATGTACGCCACCGGCGACCGGGTGCGCCGCCTGCCCGGGGGCGACCACGTCTTCCTCGGTCGCGTCGACGACCAGGTCAAGCTCGACGGCCACCGCGTCGAGATCGGAGAGGTCGAGCACGCGTTGCGCGAGGTCCCCGGCGTGGTCGACGCCGCGGTGCTCCTGCGCCGTGACGCCCCGGGCGGTGCGGCGCTCGTCGCCTTCCTGGTCGGTGCGGAGCATCCCGACGACAAGATCGCGGTCCTGCTCCGGAATCGATTGCCGAGCCACATGGTTCCGCGCTTCTATGTGTGGCTGGACCGTCTTCCCCTGAACCGCCCCGGAAAGGTCGACCGTCGGGCACTCGCGAACGTTTCGTTCGTGCGGTCACCGGCCAACTGAAGAGGAGCGACGATGACACGCGAGGTCGCGCACACCGCAGAACGGCGGACGGGTCGTCCGAGAATCGCCGTGATCGGGGGCAAACCCAAGCTTCTGCGCAAGGCGCACGAACTGGGCATGAGCCTGGTCTACGTGCAGAAGCCCAACCAGTACGGCCAAGATCATTGGCCGTACGTGGATCAGGCGCTGCTCATGGACTACACCGACACTGAGCAGCTGCTGCCGCTCATCCGGGCCCTGCACCAGGTGAACCCCCTCGACGGCGTGCTGTCGCTGTACGAACTCGGCGTCCAGCCCGCGGCCCAGGCCGACGAGATGCTCGAACTGGGCTGCTACTCCCTGGAGACCGTGGACGTCCTGCTCGACAAGTGGCGGATGAGACAGCGGCTCAACGCCCTCGGCATCAGCCCGGTCGCCTCCGCCATCGGCGAGAACGAGCAGGACCTGCGTGCGTTCGCCGAGGCGCACGGCCTGCCGGTCTTCGTCAAGCCCGTCGCCGAGGCGGGCAGCATCGGCGTGTTCGCCGTCCGCGACGAGGCCGACCTGGTCGCCGTCCCGCGGCGCTTCCGGGAGCTCGAAGCGACCTTCCCGAAGGAGGATCTCGCCGGGCCGCTCGACCGGTTCCTCATGGAGGAGTACCTGGACGGGCCGGAGATCAGTGTGGAGACGCTGAGCTTCGGCGGTCGCCACGTCGTCGTCGGGTTCACCGACAAGGTGCTGGGCGGCCCCGGCTTCCTCGAGATCGGCCACTCCTCGCCGAGCCGGATCGCGCGGGAGTCGCTGGAGGAGGCCGCGCGCCTGGTCGTCCAGGTACTCGACGCGGTCGGCCTGCAAGACGGCCCGGGACACACGGAGGTCAAGCTGACCGGCCGGGGCCCGCGCATCGTCGAATCCCATGCCCGCATCGGGGGCGACCGGATCAACGAACTGACCGACCTCGCCTACGGCGTGGACATGGAACGCTATGCGCTGGGCTCGCGCTTCGGCCTGATCGACGCGCTGCCGGAGTCGCCGAGCCCGAAGGGCGGCGCCGCGATCCGGTTCCTCACCCCGCCGCCCGGCAGGGTCGTGGAGATCATCGGCGTGGACGAGATCCTGGACGACCCCGCACTGGTCGAACTGGATATCTCGGTCAAGGTCGGTGACGAGGTCTCGCCGCTCACCTGGAGCGAGGAACGCGTCGCGCACGTCCTGGCCCGGGGCGACACGGCCGAGGACGCCGTCGCCGCCTGCGAGCGGCTGGCAGCCCGGATCGGCATCCGCACCGAGGCGGCTTCGTGAGCGTGACGCCACCCGGCGAGAGCGAGCCCCGCTTCCACCAGACGGTACGGCAACTGCCGCCCATCGTGTGGATCGTCAGCTTCGGCATCCTGGTCGTGCGGATCGGCAACTTCCTGCCGGTCTTCATGGTCCTCTACCTGACCGGCCAGGGCATCGCGCCCGTCGCCGCCGGACTGGTGCTGGGCGCCGCCGGGCTCGGCAATGTGCTCGGCAACGGGATCGGTGGATACCTGGCCGACCGGATCGGGCGGCGCTGGACGATCGTCGTGTCGATGGTCGCCACGGCGGTGCCGACGGCGCTCATCCCGATGTTCGACCTGCTGGCGACGCTCATCGCCCTGGCGTTCCTGGCGGGCACGGCCTCCCAGATCTACCGTCCCGCCGCGGCGGCACTGCTGGTGGACGCCACCTCGACCAACCAGCAGCGGCTGGCCGCGTTCGCCGTACACCGGTTCGCGATGAACATCGGCGCGGCGCTCGGCGGCGTGCTCGGCGGCTTCCTCGCCACGGTCTCGTACGTGGCGTTGTTCCTCGGCAATGCGATCGCCTGTCTGTTGCTCGCGGTGATCGCGGTCATCCTGGTGCGGGACGTGGCCCCCGCGCACACCGAGCAGGAGAGCGACGACGCCGACGACGGCCCGCAGCCGAACTACCGCCAGGCGCTCGCCGACCGCCGCCTGCGCCGCTTCCTGGTCATGACGTTGATCGCCGAGTTCATCTACATCCAGTCCACGGTCGGCCTGCCGCTGCACATCGACGCGCACCAGATGTCGCCCGCCGACTTCGGCCTGCTCATGGGCCTCAACGGCGCACTGGTCCTGGTACTCGAACTGCCGATCACCGGCCTGGTCTCCAAACAGCAGCCCGGCCCCGTACTCTGCCTGGGCAACATCCTGACAGGCGTCGGCCTGGCCATGACCGGCCTGTTCAGCGGCATGGGCTGGCTGGCCGCCACAGTGATCATGTGGACACTGGGCGAGATCCTGTACGCCTCCATGGCCAGCGCCTACCTCGGCGGCCTGGCCCCACCCCGCATGGGCGGCCGCTACCAGGGCCTGTACGGCGCAGCGATCACAGCAGGCACCGGCTTCGGACCGATCGTCGGCGGCGTGGTGTACGCGTTGCACGAATGGGCGCTGTGGGCGGTGTGCGCCGTCGGCGGGGTCGTGTCCGGCTGGCTCTGCCTACCGGCGAGGAAGGCGAGGGTGGCGCAGGCTGCGTCGTGAGGTCATCGATGCCGCATCCTGGCTGGCGTTTGGCTGCCATCGCCACCGGACTCTGAAGCGGCGCCGGCAACGTGCAGGGTCGGCATCTCCCCGCCCGGGAGATGGTCTCGGGGGTGTCCACGCAGGACGAGCTCCCAAAGTCCTGCCGACATGATCGACTCGGCCCGGTTCGCCCGTGGGCCTCGAACCTCGGGCCTGATCATCCGGCTTCAGCGGTCTCGCTCCGGCAGGCGCACCCACAGATCCGGCGGGCCGATGATGGCGCGGGCGTCGAGCAGTCGCAGCCCTGCCTTGGCGCACATGTATGCCACAGCCTCGCCCTGGTAGAGGTATTCGGCCAGAATCTCGTCGGCCGTCAGATGTCCGCCCGCGTCGCCGCCGCCGGGAAGGGTGTCGGAGTCCTCGATCGCTCCATCGCGGCTGACGAGTCCTTGGTCGCCGCTCTTGGGATTGGCGAACAGGCTGTAGCAGACCGTTCCCTCCGACAACGGCAAGGTCACTTCAGGCGTGGAGGGGACGTACCCCCAGGGTTGGGTGACGACGCATCCTCCGGGTACGCCGGTGATTCCCACGATTCCCAGACGGGCGTCGGGATCGGCCCAAGGATCCTCCAGGATCGGCTCCATGGTCGTGTCGTCCACCGGCAGGGCTTGCAGACGCCGCACAGCCTCGGCCGTGGTGACATCCGCCACGCAGGCCACCCCCATGTAGTCGTCGATGCCGGCCAGCGCGGCGACCAACCGGTGCGCCTCCGCGGCCGTCGCGGCCTCGCCGGGGGTCAAGCCGGGGTGCCCGGCGGGGACCGGGAACAGTTCCGGGGCCGGACCGGCGAGGGCGAGCCGCCCGGGAGACCACCCGGCCATCATGGCCCGCCAGGGGTCCGCACCGGCGGCCACCAGGGCGCGGGCGTTGTCCAGCCGACGGGCGAACACCGCCGCCCACAGGGCGGTCCGGTCGTCGAACTCGGCATCGACGTCATCGACACGACAGGCCAACTCGACCACCGTCTCAGGAGTCCCCCACTCGGCCACGAAGTGCAGGGGCCTTCCCTCGTAACCACCGAAGGCGTAGACGCCCCCATTGGGGTCGGCACCCGCTTCCAGCCTGACGCCGATCGCCGCGAGGTCAGCCCACCCATGCCCATCGATTCCGGACCATCCCGCTGGTAAAGGCTCAGTCATGACGCGCCCCCGGATCGGCGGTTCGTGGATGGGGGCGATTATTCCGTATCAGGACTGGCCTGTACTGCTTCGCTGCTCATCACGTGCTGGTTGATCTGCGGTTTGGACCTTAAGGCGCGGTGAGGGCAAGAGCGCGCACTGTGTCGGTTCGTCTGCTGTATCTGATCGTTGTTCGGGTGTTCGGGTGTTCGGTTGGCTGGTGTTGCTGGAACGTAGCCAAGCGTTCGAGGACGTCGAGATCATGATGCTCGGGCACGAGATCGCTGTGTGAAGCGCCAGGTGGCCTGCTACCTACGATGGTGCGGCGAGCTCATCGCCTTGTCACCGTGGCCGAGTGGCTGGAGGAGTTCCTTAAGCGCAAGCGGGCTATCGAGCCGACCACCAGGCGCGGGTATGAGTCTCATGTCCGGCTCTACTTGAAGCCGTACCTGGGTGGTATCCGGCTGGACCGGCTCCAGGTCTCCGACATCGTGGGCATGTTCGACGCGATCGAGGAGTTCAACGAGATCATCGCCACCGAACGCGCCAGCGGCGATCCCACCCGTGTGCAGGGCGTCCGGTCGGGCCCACCACGATGCACCGCATTCGCGCCACTCTCCGGCACGCGCTGAACATCGCTATCCGGCCGAAGCCGGTGTCCAAGCCGTGTTCACCGGTATTCGGGTGCCGCGGATGAACTCCCTCATGGACGGTGGGTGCAGACCTGCTGCAGGGAACTCCTGGACCGCTGCCCGCTCTGGAACGAATGACCTGCACGGACGTAGTTTTCGGCAGGCGCAGCGTTGAGGGACTGGATCTTGGGCCCCAAGTGTGGCCAGGTCGGTTCTGTAGTTACTACGGACGACCCTTTATGCGTACTTTATGACTTTCTGTGCCTAGATGGTAGCAAAAATGGATCTTGTGCTGCCTAATGCGCCCGATCTAGGTTTTGGGTGTTTTGGAGCGTTCTATAGCGGATGTGCCCCCAGTTGTGCCCAGTGAGAACCGCTTCCAAGCCTCTTGATGCGTCGTCTTCTTGTGTGCGGAGTGTGAAGTCGTATGCGCTGGCTCCTGTGGGATCGGCTGAGTCGTTCGATGTTGGCAGTGGCGTTTGCCGCCACTGCTGTCTTGGCGCCGAGCTTGGTGGCGATCCCTGCTGGGGCCGTGGTGGCGCAGGCATCTCCTCCGGAGTCGCCTACACCGGTTGAGGGAGGCAGCGAGGAGGTACCGCAGCAGCAGTCGGGTTCGGCTGAGGGTGTGCCGACGCTGGTGGACAGCGCTGCCACGACAGCGGTTGTCGAGCCTTCCGGTGAAGAGCTGGCGGGTGTGGAGCGTCCGGACGGGGTGAGCCGTGTCGACGATCGTTCGGTGGTGACCAGTCCCGCCCCTGCCGAATCTGCTCCGGCGTCCGGTGTTGAGCGGGCCGAGGCCTTCGACGCGGCGATGGCCTCGAATCCGCCGACGGTGGCTGATAGGTGGCCGTTGCCTGGTGCGCAGGTGGGGTCGGTGACGCCGACTCTGGCCATGGTGGTGGTGGACAGCGGCAGCGGGCCGTACAGCCTGCGCTTTCACGTGTGTGAGGTACCGGAGGACGAGTATCCGGACGGGCTGCAGCCTCCGATCGAGTGTGATGAGTCGGAGATCGTGGGGATGCCGTGGGTGCATTCGCCGGTGCTGGCCGCGGGGGTGAACACGTGGAAGGTGCCGGCGAACAAGCTGGTGTGGGGGAAGACCTATGACTGGGCGGTGACGATCTCCACCGCGACCGAGAGTTGGACGACCGAGGAGCGGCGGTTCGTGACCGGCTCGCGGCAGCCGACGGTCGGGTCGCAGCTGGCGGCGCGGGGTGAGCTGGGCCAGGAGGTGCATCAGCTGTCGGGTAACTACACGACCTCAGTGCAGGACGCCTCGGTGGCGACGGTGGGCCCGGCGTTGTCGGTGGTGCGTTCCTACAACAGCCTGGACGCGCGCCGTGACGGGCTGTTCGGGGCGGGGTGGTCGACCAGGTTCGACATGAAGGTCGAGGCCGAGCCCAGCAGTGCACTGCTGGTGACCTACCCGGACGGGCGCAGGCTGCGGTTCGCGCCCAAGGGGGGCGGCCTGTTCGAGCCTCCGCCCGGCATGTACGCCACGCTGGCCGAGGTGGCGGGCGGTGGGTGGAAGCTGATGGACAAGTCGTCGACCACCTACCATTTCAACGCCGCCGGGCGGTTGACGAAGGTGGCCGACCAGCGCGGGCGTGAGCAGACGCTCACCTACGACGGCGGCGGCAAACTGGCGACGGCGGCCGGGGTGGGCGGCAGGTCGCTGACGTTCACCTGGACCGGCGCGCACGTGACGTCCGTGTCCACCGATCCGGTCAACGGTGCCCCGCTGACCTGGACGTACGCCTACACCGGCGACAACCTCACCCAGGTGTGCGCCCCCGGCACGGGCACCGCGTGCACCGCCTACACCTACACCAACGGCTCCCTCTACCGTGGCCTGGTCGAGGACGACGAGCCGGTCGGCTACTGGCGGCTCGGCGAGCCGGTCATGTCGCCCGGTCCGACCCCGACGCCCTCGACACTGTGCGAGATCTCGCCGCAGCAGTGCCCGGATGTGCCGACGACCGTTGCGGCCAATCTGGGCTGGGGTTCCGGCGAGGGTGGCCTGGACGGGGTGACTCTGCAGCAGGGCGGCGCCCTGGGCGGTTCCACCGACGCCTCTGTGAGCTTCAACGGCGACTCGCAGGTGATCCTGCCCGACCACCTGTTTCCCAGGACGGCCGGGGCTCTGTCGGCGGAGCTGTGGTTCAAGACCGCCACCTCCGGCATCCTCGCCTACGTCGGCCCCACCTTCCTGGAGCGCCGCTCGAACGGTGTGGGCGACCGGGCGGGCACGCCGATGCTCTACGTCGGGCTCGACGGCAAGCTGCGCGGCCAGTTCCGTACCCTGCAGGCCAACGGCACCCCGCTGATCTCGCCCATCACCACGGCCGCAGCCGTCAACGACGACCAGTGGCACCACGCCGTGCTGACCGGCTCCGGCAGCACCCAGACCCTCTACCTGGACGGGGCCGCCGTCGGGACGCTGGCCGGGACGATCGACCACAACTGGCTGCGCTATGCCTCCGTCGGGTACGGCATCAGCACCGCCGCCTGGCCCTCGGCCAAACTCCCGGCCGCCGGGAAGACGACCACCCGGTGGGGGCTGACCGGCCGCATCGACGAGGTCGCCGTCTACGATCGGCCGCTCGGCGCGTCCGAGGTGGCCGGGCACTACGACGCCCGTGTGGCCGCACCGCATCTGCTGGCCAAGGTGGAGCTGCCCTCCGGGCGGGTGTGGGCCGACAACGTCTACGACACCGCCAAGGACAAGATCAAAACCCACACCGACCACAACGGCGGCCTCTGGAAGTTTGCCGCGCCTACCCCCGTCAATGTTGAGACGGGCCTGACCAGCACCACAGTCACCGACCCTCACAACAACACCCTTGCCTACCAGCATGACGCCTGGCGTGGGTACCGCTTGGTCTCACAGGTCGACCAGTTGGGGAAGAAAACCGAGTACAAGTACGACACCAAGGGCTACGGCGTGAGCCGTATCGATCCCAACGGAATCGTCACCCGCCAAGCTCGAAACAAACGTGGCAACGTCGTCTTGGAGTACACCTGTAAGCCTCAGCCCGTAGGTAGCGAACCGGCCAATCCCGATGACTGCTATTACGGCGCTTCGACTGGAGCACTGATCACCGCAAAGCGGTGGTTCACGCATCACCTGAACGCCACCAACGAGTTCGACCCACGCAATGACCGCGTGCTGACGATACGCAACGGGCGCTCAACCTCCGAAGCCGACAACACCTACCGCACCACCTTCGAGTACGACCAGTACGGCGAGCAGGTACGCGAGACGACCCCGGCAACTCCGGACTTCACTGCCGGGCGTTCAACCACGACGACCTATACCGACGGCACCGAGCCTGCCGTCGGAGGCGGAACCACGCCAGCCGGTCTGGTGAAGGAGCAGAGCGACGCCAAGGGAGAAGTGTGGCCGCTTCGCTACACCGCAACCGGTGATCTCGCCGAGCAGGCGGAACCGGGTGGTCAGGTGACCCGATTCGAGCACGACGCGCTGGGACGCGTGGTGGCGCGCTCGGTGTTCTCCTCTACCTTCCCGGCAGGCGTCCGGACGACGGTGGCCTACGACAATGTGGGCAGGGTCGCGACCCACACAGGCGCTCCGGTGAAGAACGAGGTGACCGACGTTACGCACACCTCCGAAAGCCGCTACACCTACGATCCCGACGGCAACGTCCTGACGCACGCGGTAGTCGACCTGACCGGAGGCGACGCCACAGCTGGCAACACCTACACATACGACGCCTACGGACGTGTGGAGACGGTCACGGGACCTGAAGGGGGCGTGGTCCGCTACGCGTGGGATCACGTCGGTGCACGCACCTTGATAACCGATGAGATGGGTGCGCAGTTCGGCTTCGTCTACACCAAGCGCGGAGAGCTCGCCACGCGAACTCTGAAGAACTGGACGGGCAGCCCAGTATCGCCCTCCCCTACGGCGGAGATCGTGCTGGGGGCCATGTCCTATGACCCCGCTGGCCGCCTCGCCGCTGAAGTGGACGCAATGGGGCGGAAGACCGCGTACACCTATCACAGCGACAACCGAGTGGCCCAGGTCATCGCCGATGATGTGAAGGTCAACGGCTCGACCAGCACACGTGACATCGTGCTTGAGAGCAATACCTACGACGCTGCAGGGAATCTGACCAGTCAGATCGCAGGCGGCGGACGGGAGCGGACGGACCACGTCTACGACGCGGCCAACCGCATCACCAGCTCCACCTTCGATCCGACCGCTTTGGGCCGCAAGATCAGCTACGTCTACGACGCGAACAACAACATCACGATCACCACCCGCAGTGCGCTGGGCACGCCGCGAACCGAACGCACCGACTACGCGTACAACAGCGACGGCAGGCTGATCAGGAGAACCGTCGAGAATGGCGCTGAGGACCTCATTACCAGCTGGACAGTCAACGATCGGGGCGACGTTGTCGAGATCGTTGATCCGCGGGGACATGTAGCCGGCGCAGATCCTGACGCGTTCACTACGGACCTGGCCTACGACGCCGCCGGGCGTCTGATCGAGGTACGCAGCCCACAAGTCCAGATCGAGAAGGAGGGGACGGCGCAGGCCGGACGCCCTGTCACCAAGTATGGCTATGACAGCGTGGGTAGGCAGACACACACGGTCGATGCGGAAGGTAGGTCGAACACAACCGCGTTCGACCGAGCAGGACGGGTGTCCTCGGTGACCGGAGCCCCCTACACCCCGCCAGGCGGTGGCACAGCGCTGGTGCCGCAAGTCTCCTATCTGTATGACGCGGCGGGTCGTCTCGTCCGAGCAACCGATCCGCGAGGCCACCAGACCAGCGCCGAGTACGACGCGCTAGGTAATACGGTCCGTGTAACGGACCCCACGCCTGCGGGAAGCACTGCGGGGCGCTGGGTGCGTGAGTACGACCTGGTCGGTGAGCTCCTGGCTCAGACCGACCCAACCGGAGCGAGGACCGAGTCGACCTACGACGGACTGGGGCGCGCCATCACCCGGACTGTGGTCGAACGACGCCCCACTACAGCCTCGTACACCACGAAGCTGGAGTACAACGACGCGAACGACCTGGTCAAGCAGACCCTTCCTGGCAACAAGGTGACCTCGTACGTCACCAATGCCGCCGGTGAGACCACCTCGCTGACCGACCCCATGCAGCTCACGTCCACGGCCACATTCGACTTGGCTGGGCGGAGCCTCAAGAGCGTCGATCCGCTCGGCTACGGCAGCCTGTCAGAGTACGACCTCGCTGGGCGGTTGATCTCTGTCAAGGACCTGAACGTGGCCGGAGGCGTGACGCGCACCGTCGGGTACGCCTACGACGCTGCTTCGAACCCGATCGAGACCGCTTCCGGTGAAGGCAGGGTCACCCGACAGCGTTTCGACGCCAGCGGTGAGCTGATCGAGCTGGTGGAACCGGTGTCGGCGACCGAATCGATCACAACGACCTTCGGCTATGACGCCACCGGTGCCGAAACGCGTGTCACGGATGGTCGCGGTAACGCGGTGTGGACGACGTACAACAGCCTCGGGCTCGAGGAGAAGCTCATCGAGCCGACTACGACCGCCTATCCCGATCTTGCCGATCGGACCTGGACCAGCTCCTATGACGCCGCCGGATATCTCACAGGCATCGCCGAGCCCGGCGGTGTTCAGGTCGAACGGGAGATCGACCACCTCGGGCGTGTCGTCAGGGAGACCGGCACCGGGGCGAGCGTCGCGACCCCGGAGCGGGTGTACACCTATGACCTGTCGGGCAGGCGCACCGCTATCGGGGACTACGGCCTGGAATACAACGACCGCGGGCTGATCACCAAGGTCAGCAAGCAGGGAACTCAGATCGCCGCCTTCACCTGGGACGCGCTCGGGAACCCGCTGACCCGCAACGACACTTCCGGTAACGCTGCCTTCACCTGGGACGCTAACAGCCGACTGGCGACCGCTGCCGACCCGGTCAGCGGCCGAACCTACACCTACGGCTTCGACAACAATGACCGCCTGACCAGCCTCACGTCGGCCAACCCTGCGACAAGCCAGGCCTACACCTACGACACGCTCCAGCGAATCGCCACTCACACACTGAAGAACAGCGGCGGTACCCAGCTCGCAAAGATCTCGTACGCCTGGGACAAAGACGACAATCTACTGTCCAAGATCACCCAGGGAACAGCAGGCGCGGGGAGCAGCACCTACGGGTATGACCACGCGGGCCGGTTGACGTCATGGACTGCTCCGAACGGCAACACCACCACCTATACCTGGGACGCCGCCGGCAACCGGGTGCAGGCCGGAGCCAGTACGTTCACCTACGACGAGCGCAACCGGCTCAGCTCTGGAAACGGAGCCGCGTATACCTACACTCCACGGGGCACCCTGGCGACCGAGACCACTGTGACCGGCACTCGCAACCTCGCCTTCGACGCCTTCGACCGTCTGGTCGCCGACGGTGACGCCACCTACAGTTACGATGCCCTCGGCCGCCTGTCAGGCCGTGTCAAGGGAACGACCGAGACCCGGTTCACTTACGCCGGCCTCAGCAACGACATGGTCAGCGTGAGCGACGCCACCGGTGCGATATCGACGAAGTACGGACGCGATCCCATGGGAGGCGTTCTCAGCATCAAGCAGGGCACCGCCTCAGCTGTCGGCGTCATGAACGACCAACACGGTGACGTTGTGGGCACGTTCTCGGGTTCTGCGCTCGTCGACTCCGTCGCGTACAGCCCGTTCGGCGAGGTGATGGCTACCAGTGGAACCAAACCCAGCCTCGGCTATCAAGGTGAGTACACCGACCCGGACACCGGCAAGGTCAACATGCACGCCCGCTGGTATCAGCCGGGCAGCGGGGGGTTCACATCACGCGACGACATGGCACTGGATGCTGATCCGTCCGCCCAGCTCAATCGCTATGGCTACGCCAACGCAGACCCGCTCGGCCACGTCGACCCTAGCGGAAACTACCCGATTCTCTCAGGGAATGACTGGATCGGGCAGGCTACGAGCTCTCACTTGGAGAGCAGAATACCTGGCCCCGGCGGAAGAGCGGTCGGGAGCTATATCAGAAAGGACTCCCCTCTGACTGCCAGTGCTGGTGCTGGGCAGCAGAAGGGTATCGATTACCATCGCTGGCTCGACAAGCGCCGCGCCCGAATGGAGGGGGAGGACATGCGGAAGGCGGCGGCGGGCCTTCGGAATGCTGAGGGCAAAGGTGTAGGACGGAAACTGAAGACCAATCCGACAGGCCCGTGCAAAAAGAAGTGCTCGGGTGTCAAAACAAAAACTTCTCCCAAGGTGAAGAGCAAGCCCTCGGTCAAGGCGAAATGGACTCCGCCGAAGGCGAAGGCCAAGTCGCCGGCCGTGGTCAAGCCGCCGACTAAGAAGACGAACACCGGTAAACCCCCGAAGAAGACGTCCAAGAGCGACAAGGACACCAAGCCTCCAACCAAGAAAGCCGGAGACAACGGTAAGAAGCCACCGAAGAAGGCAGGGGACCCCGCCAAGCCGACGACCAAGAAGGACCCTGTCAATGATCCGGTCAGGAATGGCCTCAACGAGGCTGCGGACTCAACTCCCGGCACTCGATCGGATCTGAGCGACTCCACGGCGAGCGCCACCTGCTCCGGATACGGCTGCGCACGCGAAATCGTCGAAGACGTCGTCGAAGACGTCACTGAGTCGGTCATCGAAGAGATCATCGACAACATCGCCCCTCAGCTTCCAATCGGCGAGATCCCCGGCTTGGACCTCGCAGGCTGTTCCACCCGCCGCACGCCCAACAGCTTCGTTGCCGGGACCCGAGTGCTCATGGCTGACGGCTCGGCCAAACCGATCGAATCCGTTCGTGTCGGAGACCTCGTCCTCGCGCACGATCCTGTCACGAACACCACGGCTGCCCGCCCGGTCACGACCCTCATCACCGGTGATGGTCTGAAGTCCCTCGTCGAACTCACCATCACCCCGCCCGGCAACGGCAATCGAACCGGTGACACGATCACCACCACGGCCGAGCACCCCTTCTGGGTTCCGGCACTCTTCAAATGGGTCAACGCCACAGACCTTCAGCCGGGAACCTGGCTTCGAACCGCCGCAGGCACTCATGTCCAGATCCAGGCCGTCGGAAAGCGGACCGCCACCCAACGTGTCCACAACCTGACCGTAGACGACCTGAACACCTACCACGTGGTAGCCGGGGATCAGGCTATCCTGGTTCATAATGACGGCGAAGATGACTATATCTACAGAGGGGTTCCAGAGAACCACTGGTTCTATAGGGATGCGCTCCGAGGAATAGCGACGCCGCGCGGCGGTCATTCTGATCCTGGCCTCCACAACGGCGGAAATACGCACAGTATCTTTACCTCGTGGACAACGGACCTCGATGGAGTTGCGCGAGACGCAGCAGAAGAAATGGGGCCCAGAGGTATCGTCATGAGAATTCCGAAGAGCGCCGTCCCCAAGGATCGAATCTTCGACTCGCCCGACATTTACGATGAGAAGGAGATATTGATCTCTGGGCCTCTGCCCGGTGCAGAGATCAGCATTGGCAATGGACCGTGGCGCCAACCCGGCTGCTAGAGAGGTAAGATGATGTTGGCCGAGACCTTCCAGGCTATGGCTGTCCGGGCGATAGCGCGGAAGGTTGTGCCTCCAACTCTCCTGCCGCTGCTGAGCGAGATTAGCCATGTCGATGACTCATCTCCGGCGATTTCTACATATGAGCTAATACGAACCTACGCTCACAGGTTGCGTCGACTAGATGAAGGCTCAATAAAGTTCCAAGAAATCAAGAAGCTTATCCAGTGTCTAGATGAATATCCGACAGATGAAGTTCGCCTTATTTCAATCCATCTGAACGCTGGATTGTGCGCTCTTGCGCTTATCGATGAGCCGAGGACTGAGCTGATCTATTGGTCGGACATCTGGCTAATCGGTACCTCATCGGAGAAGTGAATCGGGAAAGTTCCTGCCATTGACGGCAACGTAAGGGATGATCGTTTTCTGACGGCAACGGTCCGGTGTGGCGCAGGGCGTCGCCCATCCGTTCGACGGCGTCGTGCTGGAGGCGGAGCCGGACGTGCCGTAGGTGTCGGCGGTGATGGCGATGTGGGCGTGGCCGAGGAGCTCCTTGATGGTGACCAGCTCCACGCCTTGTTCCAGCAGGAGCGTGGCGCATGAGTGTCGGAGATCATGAAAGCGGATTCTGCGGAGTCCGGCACCGCGCAGGAGCGGGTGGAACTCGCGGTTGACGTTGCTGGGCTGCATCGGCAGGCCGGTCTTGGTGGTGAAGACAAGGCCGTGGTCTTGCCACCGTGTCCCTGTACCACTTCATAACTCATCGCGGGGGTGCTTGATCTGCGGTTTTGACCTACGGGAGCGGTACGGGCAAGATCGCGGTTTGTGTCGGTTCGTCTGCTGTATCTGGTCCTGATTCGGGTGTTCGACTGGCTGGTGTTGCTGAGGCGTAGTCGGTCGTCCAAGGACGTCGAGATCATGGTGCTCCGGCATGAGGTGGCCGTATTGAAGCGCCAGGTCGCGCGGCCGAAGCCTGACTGGGCTGATCGGGCGCTCCTGTCGGCGCTGGCCCGTTTCCTGCCGATCGTGCTGAGAGCTCATCGTCTTGTCACACCGGGCACTCTGCTGGCGTGGTATCGCCGTTTGATTGAGCGCGCTTGGACGTGCCCTCACCGTTCTGGCCGTCCCGCGACGAGCACGGAAGCTCGGGACCTGGTCGTCCGTCTGGCCCAGGAGAATCCGACGTGGGGTATCGGCGGGTGCACGGTGAGCTGGTCGGGCTCGGTATTCAGCTCAGCGAAGCGACCGTGCGGCGGATACTGCGGGCCCGTCGGCCTGCCCCGGTTCCCAGGAACATCGATACCTCCTGACGGACGTTCCTACGCCTCCAAGCGAAAGGGCTGCTGGCGTGCGACTTCTTCCATGTCGACACGCTCTCCTTGAAACGCCTCTACGTGTTGTTCGTGATGGAGGTGGAGACACGGCGCGTGCACGTCCTGGGCGTGACCTGTACCGCTTCATAACTCATCGCGTGATGCTTGAGCTGCGGCTTTGACCTCCACAGGCCCTACGGGCAAGATCGCAGTTCGTGTCGGTTCGTCTGCTGTATTTGACCTTGATCCGGGTGTTCGGCTGGTTGGTGTTGCTGGGGCGTGGCCAGGCTTCCAAGGATGTCGAAATCATGGTGCTCCGCCACGAAGTTGCCGTGTTGAAGCGTCAGGTTGTGCGGCCGAGGCCGGACTGGGCCGATCGGGCGCTCCTGGCGGCCTTGGCCCGCTTCCTGCCGTCGGTGCTGCGCGGTCATCGGCTGGTCACTCCAGGCACCCTCTTGGCCTGGCATCGTCGTTTGATCAAACGCTCCTGGACCTATCCCCACCGCACCGGCCGTCCCGGAACAAGCAAAGAGGTCCGGGATCTGGTCCTCCGCCTGGCCCGTGAGAACCCAAGATGGGGGTACCGGCGGGTCCACGGTGAACTGGTTCGGCTTGGTTTGCAGGTCAGCGCGGCGACCGTGCGGCGGATCCTGCGTTCACGCCGACACCGGCCGGCGCCACGAACCTTCGACACTTCTTGGCGGACGTTTCTATGGCTGCAAGCGAAGGGGCTTCTCGCCTGTGACTTCTTCCACGTCGACACGGTCTTCTTGAAGCGCTTATACGTGTTGTTCGTGATGGAGGTGGGAACGCGACGTGTGCACATCCTGGGCGTTACCGCTCACCCCACAGGCGCCTGGACGGCTCAGCAGGCGAGAAATCTGTTTATGGATCTCGGCCGACAGGCAAGGTCATTTCGGTTCCTCATCCGTGATCGGGACGCCAAGTTCACCGCCGCCTTCGACGAGATCTTCACCAGTCAGGGCATCACGGTGATGAAGACACCGCCACGAACGCCCCGCGCCAACTGCTACGCCGAACGCTGGGTACGCACCGTACGAGCTGAATGCACCGACCGCATGCTGATCTACGACGAACGCCACCTTCGCTCGGTTCTGAACGAGTACGTCGAGCACTACAACGCGCACCGCCCGCACCAGTCCCGCCAACAACGCCCACCTGATCAAGACGAGGACGTCGTGATGCCGCGGGAAGGCCGGATTCAGCGCCGGAGGGTGCTCAGCGGAGCCATCAGCGAGTACCACCGTGCCGCCTGACTAATCTGAAGAAACACCAGCTCAGACCACGTGCGCGAGTTTTGAAGCGTTACAGGCTTCTCGCCTGTGACTTCTTCCACGTCGACACGGTCTTCTTGAAGCGCTTATACGTGTTGTTCGTGATGGAGGTGGAAACGCGACGTGTGCACATCCTGGGCGTTACCGCTCACCCCACAGGCGCCTGGACGGCTCAGCAGGCGAGAAATCTGTTTATGGATCTCGGCCGACAGGCAAGGTCATTTCGGTTCCTCATCCGTGATCGGGACGCCAAGTTCACCGCCGCCTTCGACGAGATCTTCACCAGTCAGGGCATCACGGTGATGAAGACACCGCCACGAACGCCCCGCGCCAACTGCTACGCCGAACGCTGGGTACGCACCGTACGAGCTGAATGCACCGACCGCATGCTGATCTACGACGAACGCCACCTTCGCTCGGTTCTGAACGAGTACGTCGAGCACTACAACGCGCACCGCCCGCACCAGTCCCGCCAACAACGCCCACCTGATCAAGACGAGGACGTCGTGATGCCGCGGGAAGGCCGGATTCAGCGCCGGAGGGTGCTCAGCGGAGCCATCAGCGAGTACCACCGTGCCGCCTGACTAATCTGAAGAAACACCAGCTCAGACCACGTGCGCGAGTTTTGAAGCGTTACAGGTTCCCAGCAGCATCCGGGAACCACCACCTGCTCAGGCTTAGCGTGCCAGGCCGGCAGGGCAGCGCAGGCTACTGCGGCTTGATCCAGACGGGGTTGTGGCAATACCGGTTCAGGCCGTCGGTGACGCACAACTTGAAGACGTCGATACGGGAGAAGAACGTGCTGTCGGTCCCGCACCCCGACCGTGGGCCGTCCGGGTCGGGCACCGCGTAGATGTCGAGCAGGGACGTGGCGTACTCCGCGTCGACCTTCCTGTCGTCGTCGCGCAGGTCGCACACGGTGATGTGCTTGCGGTCGGCGGAGACGTAGGCGTATCCCTCGTTGGACTGGCTGGTCCAGCCTGAGTTAGGCGTTCCGGCCGAGGCTGGGGATGCGAGCAGCGCCAGGACGGCGCTGCCGAGCAGGGTAAGGCGAATGAACATTGAGCTTCCGTTCCGTAGAGGAGATCAGAACGTCAGCCACTGTGAGTCCCGGAGGTGGGCGTGCCGGAGAGTTTGATCAACGTTTGGGTGTGCGAGCAAGGCAATCCGGTTGAGGGCGTCCGCCTGATTGACCTGCTGTGAAACTCCGCTGGCCTTGCCCGGAGCTCTGCTTTGCCGATGGCTCTTGGTCAAGCGGCGGCAAAGGCCGCCCATGCGAGGTGAGCGCCTCGCGAGCCGCCTGGCGACGGCCCTGGTGCCGTGCCGCCTCGGCGTGGTCGAGGGCGTGATCGACTCTTGACATGGTCGCAGGCGCAACCTGAATCGAGTGCCTCGTGAGGTCTTCCGGTTTGGTGTTCCCCTGGCCTTCTAGCGGGTCTGGCATGACAATCAGGGGCAATCCGGGCTGCGGAACGGTCGGCCGCGTGCCGGACCCGTGCCGAAGAGCAACCGCCGGACAACCAACGCCCCATCTCGGCCGCCCCAGAAGCCTGTGATCATCGAGAAACCCCAGGTCAGATGGGGTTTTTGGTGGTAGGGCGCCCGGGGCTCGAACCCGGAACCTACGGATTAAAAGTCCGCAGCTCTGCCAATTGAGCTAACGCCCCTCGATAGAGGAAGAGTACAGAGAGTACCGCCTGGTACGCGACGGGCTGCCTGCCCGGTCACGATAACGCACTCTGGCACCCAGGACGGCCGATACCTCACGCGAGTCCCCCTCCGATACGCCAAGCACACCAAGCGCTCAGCGCGAACGAGACACCCCTACCGATAAGCCGCGAGCCCCGTCAGCGCCTCCCCGAGCACCAGCGTGTGGATCTCCTCGGTTCCCTCGTACGTGAGCACCGACTCCAGGTTGTTCATGTGGCGAATCACCGGGTACTCCAGCGTGATCCCGTTCCCCCCGAGGATCGCCCGAGCCTCCCGCGCGATGTCGATGGCGGCACGCACGTTCGCCAGCTTCCCGAAGCTGACCTGTCGTGGAGTCAACTCGCCGGCGTCCTTCAACGCACCGAGATGGAGCGCCGTGAGTTGCGACTGCCCGACGCCGACGTACATCCACGCCAGCTTCTGCTGCGTCAGCTGGAACCCTCCGATCGCCCGCCCGAACTGGACCCTGGTCTTCGCGTAGTCGACGGCCGACTCCAGGCAGGCGCGTGCGGCGCCCACGACCCCCCACAGGATGCCGAAGCGGGCCTCCGAAAGGCAGGAGAGCGGGCCTTTCAGGCCGGTGACGCCGGGCAGTACGGCGGAGGCGGGCAAGCGGACGTCGTCGAAGTACAGGGAGGAGGTGACGGACGCCCTGAGGGAGAGCTTCTTGTGGATCTCGGGGGCGGAGAAGCCGGGCGTGTCGGTGGGGACGACGAAGCCGCGGATACCGTCGTCGGTCTGGGCCCAGACGACGGCGACGTCGGCGACGGAGCCGTTGGTGATCCACATCTTGGCGCCGTTGAGCACCCAGTCGGAGCCGTCGCGCTTGGCGGTGGTGCGCATGTTGGCGGGGTCGGAGCCGTGGTCGGGTTCGGTCAGGCCGAAGCAGCCGATGGCCTCGCCCGAGGCCATGCGGGGCAGCCATTCCCGCTTCTGCTCCTCCGACCCGTACTTCCAGATCGGGAACATGGCCAGGGAACCCTGAACCGAGACGAACGAGCGCAGTCCCGAGTCGGCGGCCTCGAGTTCGCGGCAGGCGACGCCGTAGGAGGTGGCGTCGGTGCCCGCGCAGCCGTAGCCCTCCAGGTGCATGCCGAGCAGGCCGAGCTCGCCCAGGGCGGGGGCCAGGTCGCGCGCGGGGAAGACGGCGTCCTCGAACCAGTCGCCGACGTGGGGCAGGACACGGTCGCCGACGAACGATCTGACCGTGTCGCGGATCAGTTTCTGATCGCCGCTGAGCCGGTCGTCGAGTCGCAGCAGATCGTCCATGGCCGTCCTCTCGGTTGCGGGGCCGTACCAGGGTTCTACCAGGGGGGATCCCCGATGTGCCAACCCCGCTTCCGAGGGCAGGGTATGAGGCATGAGCGAAACCAACACCAAGCAGCTGCGCCGGACCCGTGAGGGCCGGATCATCGCCGGAGTGGCCTCGGGCATCGGGGAGTACGTCGGCATCGACGCGAACCTCGTGCGGATCGGCCTGGCCATCGCGACGTTCTTCGGCGGTCTGGGCGTCGGCGTCTACGCCGTCGGCTGGCTGCTGATGCCGGACGAGGGCAAGCGTAACTCCATCGCCCAGGATCTCATCGCCCAGCAGAAGCAGAAGCAGCACAACCACGGCGACCAGGGCAACCCCTGGTCACAGGCCGACGAGCCGAGCACCGCGGGCCCCGGCTACTACGAGCCCACCTACCAGGGCCCGGCCTTCCACCCGCCGGCCACCCCGCCCGCCCCGGCCACTCCGCCCGCGGCTCCTGAGGCTCCCGCGGCTCCTGAGGCGCCGAAGGACGAGCAGTCCAAGCCGCAGGCGTGAGTCAGCCGGCACTCGCCTGGGCGCGGACCTTGGCCACGATGTCGCCCCGGGACTCGGTCCACAACATCGCGAGCACGGCGGCCACGGTCAGCCCGGTGATACCGGAGATCGCGACCACCGGCTCGGGACCGAGTGCCTGGGCGGCGAATCCGCCGATGAGGATGCCGATGCCCTGGACGGCCATGAGGCCGGAGTGCACGAGCCCGAACGCCTGAGCTCGCCGTTCGGCGGGCACGCACTGTACGAAGGCCGCATTGGCCGCCAGTTGGTAGGCGCCGCCGATGCCGGACACCATCCAGGCCGCGAGCACGAAGGGGAGCGGCGGCCGGAGCGCGCACACGATGAGCGGTGCGCAGCTCAGCATGGCCATCCACCCCATGGCCCGCAATCGTCCCGAAGGCGTGACGAACCGCCCGAACAGGAACGCGCCGATCACCGTGCCGGTAGGCATCGCGGCCATGAGCAGCCCGGTGACCACCTCGGGCGGCAGCCCCCCGGGCGTCGCCAGCGTGGCGGCGTAGGGCGCGGCGAGCCCCTCGGGCAGCACGTAGAACCCGCACAGCCAGGCGAACATCACCAGCGTCCGCAACTTGCGATCCCCGAAGACCAGAACGGCTCCCGCCCTCGTCATCGTCCACATGGAGGGCCGCGCGCCCTCGGGCCGCTCCATCGCGGGACGGCGACGCACCCCTGAGACGAGGATCAGGGCCGAGAACAGGAACGTCGCCGCGTCGAGCGCGAGCGCACGGTACGGGCCCATGGTGGCGATCACGGCGCCACCCGCCGCGAAGCCGAGCATCTGCACGCCCTGGTTCGTCATGTTCTGCAGCGCCGATCCGGCGACATAGCGGTCGCCGGTCAGAATGTCGGGCAGCAACGCGGCACGCGCGGCCGAGAACGGCGCACTGAGCAGCACCACGAGGAACACCAGCACGCACAGCACGGGGAACGGCGTCATGGGCAGCGCCATCACCGCCACCAGCACGGCACGCAGCAGGTCACAGATGATCATCACCCTGCGCCGCGCGAACCGGTCGGCCAGTCCGGCCAGAAGCGGCCCGCCGACGATCGAGGGCAGGTAGGTCAGCGCGTAGACGGCCGCCGTGGCCAGCGCGGAGTTCGTCCGCTCGAAGACGAGTACGGCGAGCGCGACCTGGGCTAGCTGGTCGCCGAGCAGAGACAGGCCCTGGCCGTACCAGAGCGCGCGGAACTCACGGATGGCGATGACCTCGCCGTAGGTCGCCTGGCGTTCGGGCGCACGGCGGTGCCTCCCCGGTAGCCGTCCTGGCTGACTGGCCCCCATAGGACTTCGCTGAACCTGACTGAGAGTGTTCGGTATGTCACCTAAGGTGCCCGCCCGAGCGCCAACTCGCAACCGAAAGCAGCCAAGCTCTTGCAAACGGCGATCACAAATTGTGAAATATCAGGTTGTTACGCCAGGTCAGCAGGGCTGCCGCCTCCAAGCTATAGCCCGGTCACCACCCCAGTTGATGCAGCCGATCATCGTCGATCCCGAAATGGTGTGCGATCTCGTGAACAACGGTGATCTGCACCTCCTCCACCACGGCTTCCTCCGTGTCGCAGATCTCACAGATGGGCAAGCGGTAGATCTCGATGCGATCGGGCAAGACCCCGGCGTACCAGTCGCCACGCTCGGTCAGGGGGATCCCGGTGTACAGGCCCAGCAGATCGGGCTCGGGCGGGTCGTCGACGACCACGACGACCACATTGTCCATCATGCGCGTCAACTCTGGGGGAATCGTGTCCAACGCCTCGGCCACGAGTTCCTCGAACTTCTGTCGCGAGACCTCGATCACATTCGCCATTGTGCCCTGCGTCGGGTAGGCATGAAGTCGCATGAAGCTCTCGGGATGGACTAGACGACCCGCGTGGGTGGCTGCGGTGCTGCTCGTCGCCGCGGCCGGAGCATGGCTGGGCATCCTGCTGAGCGGCACGGTGAAGGCCCAGGTGGGCCCGGTCGAGACGGGGATGTCGCTGCGGCCCTCGTGGAGCGGCGAGACCGTCGTCGACGTCTCACCGCTCGGCACGCTGCGCTTCGACAGCCACGACGCGCCCCTGCAGTTCCGCATAACGCTGGAGAACATCGACCAGGAACGTGCCAAAGCACTCATCGAGGACCCCAGGCTGACCGACCGGCTGCCCGGCATGATCGAACGCGACCTGCGCGACGGCGTGCGCTCGCTGGTCATCCGCTCACTGCTCTGCGCGGCGGCCGGCGCCCTGATCGCCACGTTCCTGGTGTTCCGCAGACCGAGGATCGCCCTGTACGGCCTGCTCGCGGGGCTGGTCGGACTGGCCGCGACGGGGGCGCTCGTCGCGATGACGTTCCGGCCGGGCTCCCTGGTCGAGCCGAGGTACTCGGGGCTGCTGGCCGCCGCGCCCTCGCTGGTGGGCAGTGCGCAGTCGATCGTGACGAAGTTCGAGAGCTACCGCGCCCAGCTGACGAAGCTGGTCACGAACGTCTCGCAGCTCTACGACACGGTCTCGGCGCTGCCCGTCTACGACGCCGACCCGGCCTCCATCAGGGTGCTGCACGTCTCCGACATCCACATCAATCCGATCGCGTGGAATGTCATCAAGTCGCTCAAGGACCAGTTCAAGGTCGACCTCATCGTCGACACGGGCGACATCTCCGACCACGGCACCAAGGCCGAGAACGCCTTCGTCTCCGAGATCGGCAAGCTCGGCGTGCCGTATGTATTCGTACGCGGCAATCACGACTCCAAGGTCACGCAGGACGCCGTGGCCAGGCAGAAGAACGCGGTCGTGCTGGACGGCACGACCAAGACGGTCGCGGGCCTGACCATCTACGGGCTCGGCGATCCGCGCTTCACCCCCGACAAGTCGGTCGCGTCGGACAACGACCCGGCCCGGCTGGTCGAGTACGGCCGTGAGCGCGCGGTGCGGCTCGGTCCCGTCGTCGGGGGAGCGGCCGTCGACCTGGTCGCCGTGCACGATCCGAACATCGCCAAGGGCTTCAGCGGCGCCACGCCCATGGTGCTGGCCGGGCACTCCCACAAACGCTCGACCTCGTTGCTGCCGTCCGGCACGCGGGTACTCGTCCAGGGTTCGACCGGCGGAGCCGGTCTGCGCGCGCTCGAACACGACGAGCCGACGCCCGTCCAGGCCTCTGTTCTGTACTTCGATCGCGACACCCACAGGCTCCAGGCCTGGGACGATGTGACTCTGGGCGGGCTCGGCGAGCAGTCTGTTTACATCCAGCGTCACCTGGAGCACGAGCCGAGTCGTATGATTTCCCCAGCACCGACGAACGCCCCGTCGCCAACGGGAACGATCGAAGGTGGCCAGACGCCGGTCGCCGGACCGCCACTTTGGCACTAGGGGCAATCGTCCCCTATGCTTCAGAGGTCTCCGACGGAAGACGTCAGGCAAGGGATGCGAGTCCTGAGCCCCCATCGTCTAGTGGCCTAGGACACCGCCCTTTCAAGGCGGCGACACGGGTTCGAATCCCGTTGGGGGCACGGGTAAGCGCAAGCTCATCCAGGGAAACGGCGGGTCGAAGACCTCCGAAAAGCTGGTAAGCTAAGCAAGCCAAAGCAACACGGCAGCAAAGCAAGACAGCAGCACAGCAAGGTCCTGTAGAGCAGTTTGGAGTGCTCGCCACCCTGTCAAGGTGGAGGTCGCGGGTTCAAGTCCCGTCAGGACCGCTTCGGTCAGGTAGCTCAGTTGGTACGAGCGACCGCCTGAAAAGCGGTAGGTCGGCGGTTCGACCCCGCCCCTGACCACCACACCACAAGCACTCCGAAATCGCCTCACACATCATGTGTGGGGCTTTTTTGCATTCCAGCCCTCCTTTCGCGAATCGCGACTCGCGAAGCGTCAAAGGGCGGCAGGCGGGCAGGCAGGGCGACATTGTGAGCCCGGGTCGGCCAAAGCCTTTCCGACCGTCATCCGAAATGCCGTGTCGATCCGAGTGCTGTCGTCATCCGAATGCCGTACCGATCCGCATGCCGTACAGAAAGGGAAGCCGTCCGGACGGAGACGCCCGGCTAGCGCAATCGCTCGGCCAGGTCGTCGAGTGCCCCGGCCAGCCCGGCGGGTGTGCGGGCGCGCCGGGGCAGGCGTGAGGACAGTGCGGCGCCGAACCCGGCCATCCGCACGGTGTCCTCGATCAACTCGTCCAGGTCGTCGGGCCACGGGAAGGACGGCTGGGCGATGAGCAACGACGCCAGCCCGTGCACGGCCGACCACAACCCCAGCGCGAGCCGCTCCGGATCGCCCTTGAGCACTCCTTCGTCCACACAGGCCCGTACGGCCTGCACGATGTAGCCGAAGCAGGCCGACGCGGCGGGAGCCGACGACGAGCGCATCATCAGCACCCGGTACTGCGTGGGGTGGTCGACGGCGAAGCGCCCGTATGCGATCCCGCACCGGCCGAGTGCGGCGAACGGGTCGGCGACGCCTTCGGCGTGTGCCCGCATGCGGCGGTGCAGCTCGTCCCAGGCGCGCAGGCAGACCGCCTCGATCAGCGCCTCCTTGTCGGCGAAGTGCAGATAGACCGAGGGCGTCGACACCCCGGTGCGGCCGGCCACGGCCCTGATGGTGAGCGCGTCCTCGGTCCCGGTCTCGGCGAGCAGGTCGTCGGCGGCCTTGAGGATCTCCTCGCGCAGCCGCCCGCCTTCGCCGGGCCTGGCGCGTACCCGTCTGTCGGTCGGCGTCATGCCTCCAGGTTGACGTCGTCAGCTTAACGGTGTCAACCTGGATCGACCCGCGATCCGTGAAGGGACCGTAGAGCCATGCCCTCCTTCCAGGAAGCCACAGCCGTCACCCTCGTCCACGAGGCGCCCGCCACCTATGCGGCCGTCCTGGACGCCCAGTGGAGTGTCGGCGCCAAGCTGCACGGCGGCTACCTGCTCGCCGTCGTGGGCCGTGCGACGGTCGCGAGCCTCGGCGCCGACCATCCGCACGTGACGGCGGTCAGCGGCACCTTCGTCACCGCGCCCGAGCCGGGCCCCGCCGAGGTCGTCGTCGAGCCGCTGCGGGTGGGCCGCGGCGCGACCCAGGCCAGGGCGCGGCTGGTGCAGGGCGACGTGGTCCGCGTCGAGGCCCTGATCACACTGGGCCGCCTGGAGGAGGGCGGTCCCTGGTGGAGCGGCAACACGCCCGTCGAGCTGCCCGACGAGCAGGAGTGCTTCCGCACGCCGCCGGACGCGCCGGGGGCGGGGTTCCGCGTGCCTCTGATGGAGGTCGTCGAGCAGCGGATCGACCCGGGTCACCTGGGCTTCGTCTTCGGCACGCCGTCGGGCCGCGGGCTCATCGCCGGGTGGCAGCGCCTGGCCGACGGCTCGGACTGGGACCCGCTGTCGCTGCTGGTCGCGCTCGACCCGGTGCCCCCGGTCTCCTACGACCTGGGCATTCCAGGCTGGGTGCCGACGATCCAGCTCACGGCCTACATCCGCCGCCTCCCGGCGCCCGGGCCCCTGCGCGTGCGGCTGCGGGCCTCCGATGTCACGGGCGACCGGATGGACGAGATCGCCCAGGCCTGGGACGCCAAGGGGGACCTCGTCGCCCAGGCCACCCAGCTCGCGGCCGTACGGGTCCCGGCCGATCGGTCCTAGACCGAGACCGGGTAGGTCAGGGCCAGCTCGTCACCGGGTACGCCCCGGATGCCCCAGTTGACCTTCGGCGTTTCGATGATCGTCAGTTCCAGGTCCTCGACGCCGATGCCGAGGGCGGGGCACAGCCGGGCGAAGAGGTCGCGGATGAGCGCTCGTTTGGCCTCGTCCGAGCGGCCCTCGAAGCAGAGGATCTCGACGATCAGATAGCGCTCGCCGCGCTGCGGGGTGATGAGGTCGTCGGCGTCGAGGAGCAGGAACCGGTGAAATCTCTTGTCTGCGGGCAGCTGCCAGGCGGTGTGCACGGCGGCCTGGACGAGGTCGGAGATCTCCTGCTGCCGCCCGGCCCAGATGTCGCGGCGGCCGTAGATTTTCACTTGGGTCATGCCCCAAACCTATAGTTACGGCGTGATTCGCATCGTGCTGGCCGACGACGAGGCCATGATGAGGGCCGGTATCAAGGCCATCCTGGCCGCCGATCCCGGCATCGAGGTGGTGGCCGAGGCTGCGGACGGGCACGAGGCGGTGGAGGTGTGCCGCTCCCACCGGCCGGACGTGGCGCTGCTGGACATCCGCATGCCACGCCTGGACGGCCTCGCGGCGGCGGCGGAGATCAGGCGTGCGGTGCCGGGGACCGGTGTGATCATGCTGACCACGTTCGGCGAGGACGACTACATCGCCGGTGCCCTCGATGTCGGCGCCAGCGGCTTCCTGCTGAAGTCCGGCGATCCCCGTGAGCTGCTCGCGGGGATCAGGGCGGTGGCCGAAGGGGCCGCCTACCTGTCGCCGAAGGTCGCCCAGCGGGTCATCGGGCAGCTCGCGGACGGCCGCATGGGCAAGGGGGCGGCGGCACGGCAGCAGATCGAGGCGCTGACCGACCGCGAGCGCGAGGTGCTCGCCCTGGTCGGGGCCGGACTGTCGAACGCGGAGATCGCCGGGCGGCTGTTCATCGTGGAGGGCACGGTCAAGGCGTATGTGAGCACGATCCTGACCAGGCTCGGTGTACGCAACCGGGTGCAGGCGGCGATCATCGCCTACGAGGCGGGGCTGGTGCCGTAGCGGGCGGGTTGGGCGTGAGCCGAAGGCGGGGGCGCGATAGCCTTGGCGCGATGTATCGACTCGTGTTCACCTGGATTCTCAGCCGCTTCGACGCCGAGAGCGTTCACCATCTGACGGTCAGGGCGCTGGCTCTGTTGTCGGTCCTTCCGGTCGTCAAGCGCCTTGTGCACCGGGTGCTCGCGCCGCGTGATCCGGCCCTGCGGGTCAGTGCTTTCGGCGTGCATTTCCCCGGGCCTTTGGGACTGGCCGCCGGATTCGACAAGGACGCCGCGTGCGCCGAAGGGCTTTCGGCTTTCGGATTCGGGCATGTCGAGGTCGGCACCATTACCGCGCAGGCACAGCCCGGTAATCCGCGTCCCCGGCTGTTTCGCGTGCTGAAGGCGCATGCGGTCGTCAATCGCATGGGGTTCAACAACGGTGGCGCACAGGCCGCGGCGCGGCGGCTGAGCCGTACTCGCGGGGTGCCTGTCGTGGTCGGGGTGAATATCGGGAAGACGAAAGTCGTGCCCGAGTCCGAGGCGGTCGCCGACTATGTGAGCAGTGCGAAAGA
The DNA here is from genome assembly GCF_056106265.1 of Nonomuraea sp. IBHARD001. Classification (NCBI taxonomy): domain Bacteria; kingdom Bacillati; phylum Actinomycetota; class Actinomycetes; order Streptosporangiales; family Streptosporangiaceae; genus Nonomuraea; species Nonomuraea sp. IBHARD001. The sequence goes on along the minus strand of NZ_JBWBBW010000002.1, from coordinate 8,474,263 downwards.
GCTGGCTCCGCTGGCCGATTATCTGGTCGTCAACGTGAGTTCGCCCAATACGCCGGGGCTGCGTAATCTGCAGGCCGTCGAGTTGTTGCGGCCGTTGCTCGTCGCGGTGAAGGAAGTGGCCGACGGGACGCCGAGGCGTACCCCGTTGCTGGTGAAGATCGCGCCCGATCTGGCCGACGACGACGTGGATGCGGTGGCCGATCTCGCACTCGAACTCGGGCTCGACGGGATCATCGCCACCAACACCACGATCAAGCACGACGGCGAGACGGGCGGGCTGTCCGGCAGGCCGCTCAAGGGGCGTTCGGTCGAGGTGCTGCGGCGGTTGCGGGCCCGGGTGGGGGATCGGCTGACGCTGGTGTCCGTGGGCGGGGTCGAGAACGCCGACGACGTCTGGGAGCGGTTGCTCGCGGGGGCCACGCTGGTCCAGGGGTACACCGCGATGATCTACGCGGGACCGCTGTGGGCCTCGGGCATCCATCGCGAGCTGGCCAGGCGACTGCGCAGGCAGCGCCTCACCGTGCCCGAGCTGATCGGGCGCACGGCCGCCGAGTGAACCGTGCCCGAGCTGATCGGGCGCACCGCCGCCGGGTGAGACGCGCAGCCCCGCCCTCCGGGTGAGGGCGGGGCCGCGATCGGCATCACATACTGGGACGCACCGAGTCGGCGTGCTGGGTCTGCTCCTCCAGGTGCTCCATGACCTCCGACACGGCCACGGCGCCCGGCCGGTGCGGGCGGCGGCGCTGCCAGGGGCGGGGGCCGTCGAGCGGGCGGTACTCCACCCCCAGGGCGTCGAGCCTGGCCAGATGGGACTCCAGGCGCGGCAGGAAGTCGTCGGGGGCCGAAGGGCCGGACCAGGCGAGATCGGCCAGCGCACTGGCACGCGGCCACGCGCGGTAGTCGAGCAGCCGCTGGTCCGAGATCCACTCCGACCACAGCTGGGCCTGCACACCGATCACCTTGGCCCGCTCCTCGTCGGACCAGGCCTCAGGCGCGACGTCGAACACGACGACGTCCGAGACCGTGATCGGGTCGCCGATCGTGCGCGGCTCGTCGGTCGAGCTCGCCTCGGCGTAGTCGAAGTACAGGGGGAAGACCGGGGTCGCGACGATCTCGTGCCCGGCCGCGGCGGCACGGCGGGCCACGCCCATCCCGCGCCACGGCATGACGACGGTGTCCTGGCGCAGCTCGCCGCTGACGAAGGCCTCGTCCCACACCACGGCCCGCACCCCTCGCTCGGCCAGCACGTCGGCCAGGCGGCGCAGGAACCAGGCGTGCAGCTCGGCCGATGTGGCCAGGCCGAGCGACTCCCGGTAGGCGTTGATCTCGGGCGAGGCGTTCCAGTCGTCGAGCACGCACTCGTCGCCGCCGATGTGGAAGTACGGCGTCTCGCCGAGCGCGTCGAGGAGTTCGCCGAACACGACGGTGAGGAAGTCGACGGTCTTGGGCAGCGGCGTGAGGATGCTCGGCGAGATGCCCCAGCGCTCCAGCACCTCGAACTCGGCCCCCGTCGCGCCGAACTCCGGGTAGGCCGAAAGGATCGCGGTGGCGTGTCCGGGCACGTCGATCTCGGGCACGACGGTGACGGCCCTGGCCCTGGCGTATGCGGCGATCTCGGCCAGGTCGTCGAGGGTGTAGTAGCCGCCGTGCGGGACGTCGTCGTAGACCTCGTCCTCGCGGTAGTGGCTGAGGATGGTGCGGGCGCGGTGCGAGCCGATCTCGTGCAGGAGCGGGTAGGCCGGGCTCTCCACCCGCCAGCCCTGGTCGTCGACCAGGTGCAGGTGCAGGCGGTTCAGCTTGTGCGCGGCCATGAGGTCGATGAAGCGCAGCACCTCGCGCTTGGGCTGGAAGTGCCTGGCGACGTCGAGGTGCATGCCGCGCCACGCCAGCGCGGGGGAGTCCTCGATCCTGATGCCGGGAATCGTCCACGCCGACCGGGCGACGGCCGCGCGGTAGGTCGCGGGCGGCAGCAACTGGTGCAAGGTCTGCCCAGCGTAGAACGCACCGGAGCGGCCGCCCGCGGTGATCTCCACCCCGCGCGAGCCGACGACGAGCCGATATCCCTCCTCGCCCAGAGCGGGATCAAGGCGGATGTCGATCGCACCGGAGTCGCCCGGCCTGAGGTCGAGCACGGTCAGCGCCAGCCGTACGGCGTCCACCAGGTCGGCCGGACCCGAGACGACGGCGGCCACGGTGAGCTCGTAGGAGCCGGACAGCGGATGGGCGACACGAGGGCGAGGGAGCAACTCAGTCATGTCGCTCATGATGTCACTTTGCGGGGCACACGCCGCACGCCCTACCCCAGGTAGGACTGCACGCCGTTGGCCAGCGCCAGTGCGATCTTCTGCCGGAACGCCGGGTCCCGGAACTTGGCCGCCTCGCCCGCATTGCGCATGTTGCCGCACTCGATGAACACCTTGGGCACCGTCGACAGGTTCAGCCCGCCCAGGTCGCTGCGGAAGTTGAGGGCCTTCTTCCCGATATAGGTGGAGTACGGCAGGCCGGTGCCCTTGGCGAAGGCGTCGCGGATGGCCACACCGAGCTCGCGGGAGTCGTCGACGACCGGGTCGACCGGGCCGTTGATCTTCTTGGGCATGATCACGTGGTAGCCGTGATTGCCGGGCGCGGCGCCGTCGGCGTGCACCGAGACGGCGGCGTCGGCCTTGGCCTTGTTGCCGATCGCGGCGCGCTGGGTGATGCACGGGCCGGTGGAGTCGTTGTCGGCCCTGGTGAGCTTGACGGTGGCGCCGCGCGACTTGAGGATCTTGGCGAGCCGGTTGGAGACGTCCCAGGTGAAGGCGGCCTCGGCATAGCCGTCGTTGGTCGCGGTGCCCGTGGTGTCGCAGGCCTTCCACTGCGTGAGCACGTTGACCTTCTTGTTGATGGCCGAGGGGTTCTTGTAGTTGCCGCCGTTGTGGCCGGGGTCGATCACGACGACCTTGCCCTGCAGCGGCTTGGCCGCGGGCTTCGTCGCGGCACCGGACTGCGCCTGGGTGGTGGTGTCGGCGACCGCGGGCGCCTGGGCGACCGTGGCGGCGTCGCTCGCGGGGACCGCGGACGCGCCGCTGGCAGTGCCTCCGCACGCGGCGGCGCCGAGGCCGCACAGCGCGAGGACGGTCATGGGCAGGGCTCGGCTCGTCACACGCATGCGCTCCAACTTACGTGACGCGACGGGCAGGCCTGCCGCCTTCGGCCCGGACGGCCACGAGCGCGGGCGGGAGATGTGGGGAGGGGGCGGGTGATACGGGGTGGCAGGCCACACAGGTATGGCCTCGGGGACAGGTGGTGGGGGCGACCTGCCGACGGCCGGAAGCAGGCCGGCTACCAGACGTGTTCGCCGACCTCCTGGCGCTGCAGCAGGGCGGCGAGTTCCCTCGCGTCCTCGGCGTCGAGGCCGAGGACCACACGCGGGCGGCCCCACGGGTGGTCGAGGGAGTGGGCGACATAGCTGGCGACCGACTCGGCCCCCACGTCGGCGCCCCTGCCCCGCGCCGATCGCCAGTGCGACCAGGCGCGTTCGAGCTCGGCCGCCGCGCGCTGGGCGCAGGACACCAGTTCTGGATCACGCATGACTTGTTCCCCCCGGATCAGACGTCATGACGTGGACGAGTAAACAGGCGCGGGCCCGATCGGCTGCGGGGGATTGACTCAGCTTTGGCCAGGACTTAGGCGAGCCCGAGCACGGCGCAGCCCGGCCCGGGCAACGCAAAAGCGCCGCGAGGCAGGACGGAGGTGCGTGGACTCCGTCGTACCTCGGGCGCTTTGGGCGGTGCCGGTGCCGTGAATGGGTACGTGCTGGGGTGGTGCGGAAAGCGGTGGAACCTGTGCCCGGCCGGCACGGCGATGTGCCGGCCGTACGAAGTGCGAAAGCTGAGCATGGCGCCTGTGAGGTGCGTCAGGCGGGGCCTGTGGTGCGGCGCACGATCAGCTCGGGGGTCACCTGGCGCAGCCGCGCGACCTTACCGGGGTCACCGATGCGGTCGCTGAGCAGGGCTGCGGCCGAGCGCCCCATGGTGCGGCGAGGCTGGTCGATCGTGGTGAGCGAGATGTGGTGCACTGCCGACAGGTGGGTGTTGTCGTAGCCCACCACGGACAGGTCGTGCGGCACGCGCAGGCCGAGCTCGCTGGCGGCCGACAGCACGCCGAGCGCGACCATGTCGTTCGCGGCGAAGATCGCCGTCGGCCTCGGCTCGCCGGTGAGCAGGGCCATGGCGGCACGCCTGCCGCCCTCTTCGGTGCAGTCGCCGGTCTCGACCACGATGTACTGCGCGAGGTTGTGCCTGCGCATCGCGGTGAGGTACCCCTCGCAGCGGAATCGGCCCGAGGAGGAGCGGGCGCCTTCGATGTGCGCGATACGGCGGTGGCCCAGCTCGACCAGGTGGTCGATGGCGAGCCTGGCGCCGAGTTCGTCGTCGTCGACGACGATGTCGACGCCGTCGAGTTCGATCTCGCGCTCACCCACGACGACCGTGGGCGTATAGGACGTGGCCTCGATCAGCGTCTCGCTGGTGGGCGGGATGCCGAGCAGGATGAGTCCGTCGACCCTGAGCTCAAGGAAGGCCTCGACGGCCTCGTCCTCGAACGCCGGGTCCCATTGGCTGTTGCCGATGAGCATGCGTAAGCCGTCGCCGTGCAGGCTCTCCTGCAGTCCGTCGAGGAACTCCGCATAGAACGGGTTGTGCAGATCGGCGACGAGCGCCCCTACAAGGTGGGTACGCCCTTCGACGAGACTGCGCGCGACGGCGTTCGGCCGGTAGCCGAGCTCCCTCGCTGCCGTGAGCACGGCCTGGCGTCGGTGCTCGCTCACGTGGGGTGAGCCGCGTAGCACGAGTGACACCAGCGATTTCGAGACGCCGGCGCGTTCGGCGACGTTGCGGATGGTCGGACGAGGTCGGGGCAGAGCCTCGATCTCGGTGATGCTGGTCTTGACTGGCGGTCCTGACATGTGTCTCCCCCGCGATGCGTGGATGGGCACCTGTCTCACCAAACGATCGAGTTCGCCGCAGGGTACGGCCTTCGTCATCAATGGCAAAGATTGACGGCGTTGTCGCAGGGCCGCTATTAGGCGGGGACTCCGATAATGTTCACATGTGACACCAGGAAAGTCGGCCGAGAGCGGCACTCGGCCGGCGCGACGCAGGCTCAGTGTGGACCGGCGCCGCGAAGAGCTGATGGCGGCGGCCCTGGAGTTGTTCAGCACACGCGACGCCGAAGATGTCTCGATCGACGATGTGGCCTCGGCCGCCGGTGCTTCCCGTGCTCTCGTCTACCACTATTTCGGCGGTAAGCAGGAGCTTTATGTCGCAGCCTTGAAGAGCGCGGCCGAGCAACTGGAGGCGCGGTTGCGCCCTCAGGATCGCGGCAGGCCGCTGGACGATCTCGCCGGTGGACTGACCCGGTATTTCGATTTCGTCGAAGAGCACGCGACGGGTTTCGCCGCATTGCTGCGCGGTGGCCCGGCCAACAGGGCGGGCGAGGTTGGCGAGATCGTCGACGGTGTGCGCAGACGGTTGTTTCGGCTCATCCAGAAACAGATGCGGGTGGTGGAGCCGAGTCCGGTGTTACGGACCACACTGCGCTCGTGGATCGCCCTGGTCGAAACCGCCGGTCTCGACTGGCTTGAGCACCGTGACATCGACCGGCCCGCGCTCGAACGCATGCTGGTCGATCACATGCTGGCCCTGCTCGCCGTGGCGGCGGTCCACGATCCCGCGATCGAAAGACTGCGCGCGGGTCTGGTCGACAGGCAGCCGATCTGAAACTGCGCGGTCCTTGCCCGGCGCAAGAGCCGTGAACCGGAAGAATGGCGCCGGGCGGGCGGCGCCAACTCCCGTGTGCGTCCCCCGACGCGCGGGCGACATGGCGTCGTCACGCTGGTGGACCGGACGGTTGCCCTGGCCCACCGTGGACCCCCCTAGGTCCGTGACGACCCCGGTGTTACTCCGAGCGCTGCTGCGGAATCCCCGCCAGCAGTGCGCGAACCTCGGTCTCCCGGTAACGCCGGTGCCCGCCGAGGGTGCGAATCGACGTCAACTTGCCCGCCTTGGCCCACCGCGTAACGGTCTTGGGGTCGACGCGGAACATGGTGGCGACCTCAGCGGGCGTGAGCAGTGGCTCGGCCTCGGGTGTACGAGCTGACATTTGTGCGGCCTCTCCTCCGTGTGGACCGGCTTAGCGATCCTGCGACTGCTTGTGCGCGTGTCACGGATGTCCCCCTATGGCCCAGTGCGTGCGGCTTTTCTGGACCATATGCGGCATCACCCGAAGTGACCATACCGCCACGCAGAGCGATTGGCGAGTCTTTCTTTGGCTCAACCTGTTGCTCACGTGGCGATGTCACGCTCGGTGATTCTAGCGACACGTTTCGTGGTATCGCAGTGAAAACGGCAAACTACTCAGTTCGCAGAAGCAAGCAGCCGCCCCGCCTGACTCTCCCATGCAGGTCAGACGGACGATTTGGCACCTAGTTGGCAGATTCCAGGAGTTGCATTGACTTCCAGCGCATGATCACGCGCTGATACATCGCGAAGGCAAGTTCTTCCTGTCCTGTGTCCAAACCCGTGAGAGCGGCCGCCAGTTCGGCCACCGACTGGTCGGCCTGGAGGGCCTCGTCGTCCATCAGGTGCACGAGGCCGCCGTAGTCGAGCTCGACCAGCGAGTGCGGGTGGAACTCCTCCAGCCAGCGGGCGATCTCCTCGACCGCGAGGCCGGTCGCGACCTCGCCGACGTTCTTGCGGATGACCTGCAGCGCCCTGGCCATCCTGCGGCGCGCCTGCGCCATCGAGGTGACGTAGATGAGGTTGCGCCCGGTGGCGGTGGTGACGTCCTGCTTGGGTGATCCGAGCACGAGCCAGCGCTCGGTGCTGTCGAAGGGCACGAACCAGGCCGTGGGGACGTGCCAGGTGGTGGTCCTGATGTGGGTGCGCAGGGCCGCCGAACCGCCCTTGCGCTTGTGTGCGTCGAACTCGTCGGCGGTCCGCTCGGCTATCGCCTTGGGGATCAGCCGGTCCATCAGCTTCACGGGAGTGCTGCCGCGAAGCGCTGAGAACGCCAGCCACGACCGTAACCGGCTTTGCCAAGGACAGACGTACAACCTGTCCTCCACGCGTCTCAGATACGCGTTGGGGCTCTCCTGGGAGGGAACGGGGTGCGGCGGCACCGCCACGAGGCGTCTGAGTGACTCGCCGTGTTCGGAGTGCAGGGCCGTGGCACGGCGCGGACGATCGCGAGATTCGGCGTATGCCTGCCAGGTCGGGCGGTCCTGCTCGGGGAACGCGGCAAGCGGCTCGTAGACGCGGAGGTACGCGGCGTAGGGCAGCACGGTGGCATCGTGTCACGCCAAGGCTCGGCTCGCATCGCTCTGGGCCCTACGCTGAGAGGTGATCTCCGCCGCGAAGGTGCGGTGGACTGGACAGGGAGTCACTACAGTGACCGACGTCTTCGGGGTGTCCCACAAGGATGCCAACCAGGGTCAGGCCGCGCACGAGCAGGTCGTCTTCTGCTCCGACGAGCGCAGTGGCCTGCGAGCCATCATCGCCATCCACAACACGGCCCTGGGGCCCGCCCTCGGCGGCACCAGGTTCTACCCGTACGAGAGCGAGCAGGCGGCGCTGGCCGACGTGCTCAACCTCTCCAGGGCGATGGCCTACAAGAACGCGCTGGCCGGGCTCGACCTCGGCGGCGGCAAGGCCGTCATCATCGGCGATCCCACCCGCGACAAGAGCGAGGCGCTGCTGCGCGCCTACGGCAGGTTCGTGCAGTCGCTCGGCGGGCGCTACTACACCGCGTGCGACGTGGGCACCTACAGCGAGGACATGGACCTCGTCGCCCGCGAGTCCACCTACGTCACCGGCCGCACGGTCGAGCACGGCGGCGCGGGCGACTCCTCCATCCTGACCGCGTGGGGCGTCTACCAGGGCATGCGGGCGGCGGCCCAGCACCTGTACGGCTCGCCGTCGCTGCGCGGGCGCCTGGTCGGCGTCGAGGGCGTGGGCAAGGTCGGCCACCGTCTTGTCGATCATCTGCGCGAGGACGGCGCCGACGTGGTCGTCTGCGAGGTGAGCGAGCAGGCGGCCGAGCGGGTGCGTCAGCGCCACCCGGAGGTGACGGTCGTCGCCGGCAAGGCCGAGCTCATCGCCCAGCCGCTCGACGTCTACGCCCCTTGTGCCCTGGGCGCCGCGCTCGACGACGAGACCGTGCTCACGTTGAGCGCGAAGATCGTCTGTGGCGGTGCGAACAACCAACTGGCCCATCCCGGCGTGGAGAAGCAGCTCGCCGAGCGCGGTGTGCTCTACGCTCCCGACTACGTGGTCAACTCCGGTGGCGTCATCCAGGTCGCGGACGAGATCGAGGGCTTCGACATGGACCGGGCACGGGCCAAGGCGACGCGGATCTTCGACACGACCCTGAAGATTTTCGGCATCGCGGCGGAGGAGGGCGTACCTCCCGCTGTCGCAGCCGATAGGCTGGCGGAGCGTCGAATGTCGGAAGTCGGGCGAATTAGGGGCATTTGGCTGGGCGGTTGACGCCCCACGCCCCTACGGCGTACCGACCTGGGCGCAAAACAGGTACGGTAATAGCGAACGAGAGGCTGACGCCCAAAGTCAGAGGCGTCAGTGTGTGGTGCGTTAGCGACGAGGGGTCGGGGACGACCCCACACGAGGGGGTCGAGCCAATGGGGCGCGGCCGAGCAAAGGCCAAGCAGGTCAAGGTTGCTCGCCAGCTGAAGTACAACAGCGGTGGCACGGATCTTGAGCGTCTTCGCGACGAGCTCGGAGTCAGAGACTCCAACCACAATGACGACGCCAACGACGCCAACGACGAGCTGGCGGATCGCTATGCCGATTACGCCGATGACTACGGCTCCGGAGACGACGGCGACGACCGTACGTCCGGTGGCCGATAGCCGGTCTTCAGGTTGACGTAGGACGGGACACCCGGTGCCTGGCGCCGGGTGTCTCTTCCGTGCGCTTCAGCCGGTAGGCCGGGCACAGGAAGCCCCGAGTGCGCCCGACGCGCCGGGGCCTCTTCTCGTCGTCGACGCCCGCGGCTCGGCGTTGCCGGGCACGTGACATCGCACAGCTGGACAAATCGCACAGCTGGACAAGTGGTGGCGCCGGGTCCCGGTGCGTACCCCTCGACAGGTCGGGGAGTGTGCGCCGAGGCCCGGCTTCGCCGTGTCACGGGCGATCGGTCAGCGGTAACGCGCCACGCCCGAGCCCGCGACGACCTCGCCCAGCACCCAGGCGGGCAGCCCTCGGGCGGCCAGCAGGGCCAGGGCCGCGTCCGCGGCGTCGGCCGCGACGACCGCCGCCATGCCGACACCCAGGTTGAAGGTGCGGTCCATGTCCTTCTGCGCCACCCCGCCGTGCCCGGCGAGCAGCTCGAAGATCGCCGGAGGCGTCCACGAGCCCCGGTCGAGCAGGGCGTCGAGATGACCGGGCAGCGAGCGCGACAGGTTGCCTTCGAGCCCGCCGCCGGTGATGTGCGCATAGGCGTGCACCTCGGCGGACGCGGTCAGCGCCAGGCAGTCGAGCGAGTAGATCCGGGTCGGCTCCAGCAGCTCCTCGCCGAGCGTGCGCCCGAGCTCGGCCGGCTGGGACTCCAGCGACAGCCCGGCCTGCTTGATGATGTGCCGGACGAGGGAGTACCCGTTGGAGTGCACGCCGGTCGAGGCCATCGCCAGCACGACGTCGCCCTCGCGCACCCGGTCGGGGCCGAGCATCTCGTCGGCCTCGACGACGCCGGTGCCCGCGCCCGCGAGGTCGTACTCCTCGGCGCCCATGACGCCGGGGTGCTCCGCGGTCTCGCCGCCGACCAGCGCGGCGCCGGCCAGCCTGCAACCCTCGGCCACACCGCCGACGATCTCGGCGATGCGCTCGGGCACGACCTTGCCGCAGGCGATGTAGTCGGTCATGAACAGCGGCTCGGCGCCGGAGACGACCAGGTCGTCCAGGACCATGCCGACCAGGTCGATGCCGATCGTGTCGTGCTTGCCGAGCTGCTGGGCCAGCAGCACCTTCGTGCCGACGCCGTCGGTCGAACTGGCCAGCAGCGGCCTGCGGTACCTCAGCAGGGCCGAGGCGTCGAACAGACCGGCGAAGCCGCTGGCGTCGTCGACCACCTCGGGCCGTCTGGCCCTGGCGACCTTGGACTTCATCAGCTCGACGGCTCGCTCGCCCGCGTCGATGTCGACGCCGGCCGCGGCATAGCTGGTCACATGCACTCCTGTGTCGGTCGTGTGGAGGTCGTCGGCGCGCTCACTGCGCCTCCAGCACGTACTTGCCCACGTTGTCCTGGTCGACCGGGATCGGGTAGGAGCCGTCGAAGCAGGCCCTGCACAGCTTGTCCGCAGGGATCGTGGTGGCCTTGGTCAGGCCTTCGAGCGAGATGTAGCCGAGGCTGTCGGCGCCGAGCGAGGCGCGGATCTCCTCGACCGAGAGCGAGCCTGCGATGAGCTCGGCCCTGGTGGCGAAGTCGATGCCGTAGAAGCAGGGCCAGGACACGGGCGGCGAGGAGATGCGCACGTGCACCTCCTCGGCCCCGGCCTCGCGCAGCATCTTGACGATCGCGCGCTGGGTGTTGCCGCGCACGATGGAGTCGTCGACGACGACCAGGCGCTTGCCCGCGACGACCTCGCGCAGCGGGTTGAGCTTGAGCCTGATGCCGAGCTGGCGGATGGTCTGCGAGGGCTGGATGAAGGTCCTGCCGACGTAGGAGTTCTTCACCAGGCCCTGGCCGTAGGGGATGCCGCTCTCCTCGGCGTAGCCGACGGCGGCAGGGGTGCCCGACTCGGGGGTCGGGATGACCAGGTCGGCCTCGACGGGGTGCTCGCGGGCCAGCACCCTGCCGACCTCGACGCGGGTGGTCTGCACGCCGCGACCGGCGATCGTGGTGTCGGGCCTGGCCAGGTAGACGTACTCGAACAGGCAGCCCTTGGGGTCGGCCAGGGCGAACCTGCGCGAGCGCACGCCGCGCTCGTCGATGGTGAGCATCTCGCCGGGCTCGATCTCGCGGACGAACGTGGCGCCCACGATGTCGAGCGCCGCGGTCTCCGATGCGACGACCCAGCCGCGCTCCAGCCTGCCGAGCACCAGCGGGCGGATGCCCTGCGGGTCACGGGCGGCGTAGAGCGTCTTCTCGTCCATGAACACCAGGGAGTACGCGCCTCTGACCTGCGGAAGCAGCTCGGCGGCGGCGTCCTCGACCGACTGGGTGCGGTCCTGGGCGAGCAGGCTGGCCAGGACCTCGGTGTCGGTGGTCGCCCTGGTGGTGCCCGGGGCCAGCCGCTGGGCCAGCTCCGGGGTGTTGATCAGGTTGCCGTTGTGGGCGAGGGCCAGGCCGCCGACCTCCGTCGAGCTCAGGGTGGGTTGCGCGTTCTCCCACACACTGGAGCCGGTCGTGGAGTAGCGGCAGTGCCCGATCGCGAGATGTCCTCGCAGGGTGCCGAGCACCGACTCGTCGAAGACCTGGGCCACCAGGCCCATGTCCTTGTAGACGAGGATGCGGCTGCCCTCGCTGACCGCGATGCCCGCAGACTCCTGGCCGCGGTGCTGCAACGCGTACAGCCCGTAGTAGGTGAGTTTGGAGACTTCCTCGCCTGGCGCCCAGACGCCGAAGACGCCACAGGCGTCTTTCGGTGCGCGGTCGTGGGGGTCCAGGTCATGGCCGAGCCGGCCGTCGCCCTTCAGCACGTGCTTCAGTCTAGGTCGGGTCACTCCGTGCTCGCACACCCGGGTGGTACATCACTGTGTGTGACCGGATCGCCCCGCACTCGACCCCTCGCGGATGATCTCGCCCGTGAGGCTGCGATTGGCGGCCGAGGCGAGGAAGGCCACCAGCGAGGCGACGTCCTCGGGTGTGGAAAGCCGCTGCGCCGGGGTACGCCTGGCGATCGCGTCGGTCAGCGCCTCGGGCAGCGGCGCCTGCCTCTCGGTCAGCGTGAGGCCCACGGCCACGGCGTTGACCAGGATGCCGTCGCCGCCCGCCTCCCAGGCCAGCGCCCTGGTCAGACCGTGCAGCGCCATCTTGGCCGTGCCGTACGGGCCGGGGCCGGGCACGCCCTCCTCGGCGATGCCGGAGGAGATGAAGACGATCCGGCCGAACCCGCCCGCCCGCATCGGCCCGAGCACGGACTGGGCGAGTACGGCGTTGCCGACGACGTTGGCGTGCAGGGCCAGCGACCAGTCCTCGACGGGCACGTCCTCGAACCTGACGCCGAAGCGCCGCTCGCCCCAGTGCACGGCATTGGCGACCAGCGCGTCCACCGGCCCCGCAGCCTCGGCCGCCGCCCGTACGCTCCCGTGGTCGGCCAGGTCCATCGGCAGGGCCCTGGCGACGCCTCCCGCCTGCTCGATCTCCTGTACGACGGCATCGGCCTGCTTGGCCTTCGAGCGGTAGGTCAGGACGACCTCGGCGCCGGACGCGGCGAGCGTGCGGGCGACGGCCGCGCCGATGCCGGACGAGGCTCCTGTGACAAGTGCTCGCATGGGGTTGTCTCCCTTATGTTAGCTGGCTAATTTAGTCGGCTAAGAAGGATGAGATCACATGAGAAGCTGGTAGGAAAAGAGGGGATTGTTTCGCTGAAAGCGAACAGTGGGGGGCGTGAGCGACCGGAGAGTTAGGGGCGGATGGTGTTGATCATGCGGGTGAGTTCGCGTCTGTCGGTCTCGCTGAGGGAGGACACCATGCGTTCGTCGGCGCGCAGCCATACGGCTTCCACGGGCTCGCGCAGTTCCCTGCCCCGGTCGGTCAGGTAGACCCTGATCACGCGTCCGCGTTCCCTGTCGGGCTCCCTGCGGACCAGGCCCGAGCGTTCGAGGCGCTGCAGGGTCTTGGTCACCGTCGGCGGCTCCACGCCCAGCCGGGACACCAGGTCGGTCTGGCTGAGGCCGTCCTCGTGCCACAGCGCCGAGAGCAGGAGCTCCTGACCCGTGTGCAGGCCGAGTGGCGCCAGGTCGGCGGCCATCTGGTGGCGATGCGCCTTGAACACATGGATCAGCGCGTAGGTCAGGGTGTCCTCCAGCATGCCCCCATCCTGCCCGCCACCTGCGCCATGGCGGCACCGTGACCCAAGGATCGCCACGGATTTGCCGTGTCGGGCCGTTTCGGTGACGCGCGGCAGGAAAGGGTGGGGTATCCGGCATGACGACGTCGGGAGACGCAGACGTGAGCACACCTGGGGACCCGAAGCAGCCTCGCCCGTGGGACGAAGACCCGCCCGAAGGCCGCCCCGCACAGGACGACGAACCGCAGGCCGCCCGGCCTGCCGCCGCAGCGCGCCCACACGAGGAGCCCCCGGAGCCCGACGCCTCCGCTCCGCACGAGGCACCACAACCCCGGACGGCGTCCGAGGTGACACCCGAGCCTGCTGAGGACCCTCCGGGCACACCGGACGCACGCGAAGCCGCGCCGGTCGCCTATGAGGCCGCGGGCGAAGCGCCGATCACGCCCGAGCCGCCGATCACCCCGGAACCGCCCATAGCGCCGGAACCGCCGATCGCGCCCGAGCCGCCCGTGGTGCCGGAGCCGACGCGGTGGGAGCCACCCGCGCCGGGACCGCCGCAGCCGTGGCAGCCCGGCCCGACCGAGCACCCGGACCTGCCGGGCCACCCCGAGCACCCCGAGCGCCCGGCCGACCCGAACACTCCGGGGGAGCCGTGGCACGCCCCGGCGCCCGGCGGGCCGGAGATCCCGTCGGAGCCCGCCGTACCCGCGCATCCCGATCTGCCGGAGGCGCCGGAGACGACGTGGCAGAGTGCGTCGGGCGGGGAGTTGCCCGAGCGTGAGGACACACTGGTCGACGCGAATGCGCCGCACGACAAGAGCGCCGTGTGGTCGACGCAGAGCGAGACCCAGACGTTCGAGGCCGAGGGGAACACGCCGGACACGGGCACGCAGGACACGGGCTCCTACCCGGTGCCGGGCGCCACGCCCGCGTACCCGGGCTGGGAGTCGGCGGGTGAGGCCGACCCGGCGCCTCCCGCCCCGCCCGTCGAGCAGCCGGGCCAGACGTCGGGCTCGTGGACGTCTCGCTACGACCCGCCGACCCCGCCGCACGGCTTCCCGGCCGTGCAGGAGCCCACGCTCTCGTTCGACTCGCCCTACGAAGGCGGCCCGAAGGAGTACGGCCAGGCGGCCTCGTTCGGCGAGCAGCCGGTCAGACCGGTCGAGCCGAGCCCGTACGGCGGCCACTCGCCGGAGCACGAGCCCTACGCGGACCCGGCGTCGAGCGGCGAGTCCACCGGCTGGGGCGCACCGGCGGCGGCCGCGGCAGGGGCTGCGGCGGCGGGCCACGCCGACCCCGACGCGACCCAGCGGATCGACACCCCGAGAATCGACACCCCGAGAATCGACACCCCGAAGACCGACACACCGAGAACCGACGCCTACGGCGCACCACAGACCTACGGCGCGCCGACAGGGGACGAACACGCCCAGGCGACTCCACCCCCGACCGGCGCTCCCAGGCCTGACTTCACCGCCCCGGACGCCGCCACCCCGTACCCCACACCACATCCCGGCGCCGCACAGCAGGGCCCCACAGCCCAGCCGGGCAGCCCGTACGCGACCCCGTACGGCACCGGCCAGCAGCCGGCACACCCGAGCGCCCCCTACGGCGCACAGGCGGGCGGCCCGGCCGCCGGATACGTGCCACCGCCCTACCCGGGCCCCCCGGGCCCACCGCAGGGCGGCGGAGTGGGATGGCAGCCGCAGAAGCCGGGAGGCGGGCTGGCGACGGCTTCGCTGATCCTCGGTGTGGCGAGCCTGTTCCTGCTGTTCGTGTGTTTCACGGGTGTGCTCACCGCGATCGTCGGCCTGGTGCTGGGCATCGTGGCGCTCACCAGGGGCACCAACAAGGGCAGGGCCATCGCGGGCATCATCCTGAGCGGTGCGACGCTGATCCTGGCCCTGATCGGCGTGATCTGGCTGCAGAACTACTTCGAGGAGTGCGCCGGTCTGCCGCCGCAGCTCAGCGAGCGCTGCATCGAGAACAAGCTGCCCTGGATCACGGTCACGCGTTAGGGGACGGGGAGCACCCCCGACAGGTCGGCACGGGCGCCGCTCGCCGAGACGGCGCCCTTTGCCATGGCCTCCTGCCAGCTCAACCGGCCGACGGCCAGCTCGATCCAGGTGCGAGGGTCGGTCTCGACGACGTTGGGCGGTGTGCCACGCGTGTGCCTGGGCCCGTCGACGGCCTGCACGGCGGCATACGGCGGCACGCGGATCTCCACCGTGCGCCCGGGCGCGGCGAGCGCGAGCCGCTCCAGCAGATGACGTACGGCGAAGCGGGCGGCGTCACGCTCGGGCGCCACCCCCCGGTCGTAGGCGGTCAGCACGGCGGTGACGAGCGCGTCGGCGAGCGAGGCGGCGGGACCGTCGTATGCGGGCTGGTCGAGGGCCACGAGCTGCGACTCCAAGGCGGCGCGCAGCTTGGCGGGGTCGAGTTTGCGAGGCGGCACGCGTCCATTCTCCCCTGCGGACCGGCCGAAACCCGTTCGGCGAAGCGTTCATCGCGGAGGACATCGTCGTTCACCTCCGGTTTCGCCGGTCGCCGTAGCGTCCGGGCGGAACGACCGCGCACAATCTTGGAGGAACTGTGGCGAATCCCTCGCCGCGCAGGCTGCTGCCGCTGCTCTCGACGCCGCACAAGGGCGGCAGGAGCGCGCTGACCTGCGCATTCCGTTGCGGTAACGCGTGCGCCCACGACGTGGCCAACACCAGTGGCAACACGTACTTCGGTGATGTCGTCGCCGAGGTCATGACCCGTCGCGGCGCCCTGCGCGCGGGTGCGCTCGGCGCGCTCGTCGTCGGCACCGGGGTCGCGGGAGCGCTGCCCGCCTTCGCCGATCCTCAGCCCAACCATCTGCCCGACGTCCCGGCCGACATCGAGCCTAACAAGATCGGCGCCGGGCAGTGGGGGAGCGTGCAGCTGCGGTTCAAGCCGGTGCCCCCGAACACCGCCGACGCGTTGACCGTGCCCGAGGGCTACCAGCAGTCGGTCGTGGTGCGCTGGGGTGACCCGGTGCTGCCCGGCGCGCCCGCCTTCGACTTCGAACGCCAGACCGCCGCCGCCCAGGCCAAGCAGTTCGGCTACAACTGCGACTTCGTCACGCTGTTCCCGATGGGCGCACGCCGTGCGCTGCTGTGGGTCAACCACGAGTACACCGACGAGAACCTCATGTTCCGCGGCTACACCACCGGCGCCGCCGCGACCGAGGAGCAGATCAGGATCGCCATGGCCGCGCACGGCGGCTCGGTCGTCGAGGTCGAGCGCGTACGCGACACCGGCCAGTGGCGCCTGGTCACCCAGGGCAGCCGCCGCTACAACCGCCGCATCACGGCCCAGACCCCCATGCGCTTCACCGGCCCCGCCGCCGGCCACGACTTGCTGAAGACCGCCGCGGACCCGGCGGGCGTCAAGCCGCTCGGCATGCTGAACAACTGCGCCGGAGGCACCACCCCCTGGGGAACGGTCCTGACCGCCGAGGAGAACTTCAACCAGTACTTCGTCAAGGCCGCGGCCACCCCGAACAACTCCAGGTACGGCATGCCGACCGGCACGTCCGGCCGCCGCTTCGACCGGGTCGAGGAGCGTTTCGACCTGTCCAAGCACCCCAACGAGGCCCACCGCTTCGGCTGGATCGTGGAGATCGACCCGTTCGACCCCGACTCCACGCCGATCAAGCGCACCGCGCTCGGCCGCTTCGCCCACGAGGCCGCCACGACCTCGATCGCCAGGGACGGCCGCCTGGTCGCGTACATGGGCGACGACTCCCGCTTCGAGTACATCTACAAGTTCGTCTCCAAGAAGCGCTACATCCAGGGCTTCGACCGCCACAACCGCACCCTGCTCGACGAGGGCACGCTGTATGTCGCCAGGCTCACCGGCGACAGCCCGAAGACCGAGATCGACGGCACGGGCAAGCTGCCCGCCGACGGCGCCTTCGACGGAGCGGGCGAGTGGATCCCGCTGGTCAGCGGCAATGTCAGCCACGTGCCCGGCATGACGGCAGCCGAAGTGCTGATCTTCACCCGCCTGGCGGCCGACAAGGTGGCCGCGACCAAGATGGACCGCCCCGAGGACGTCGAGCGCAACCCGGTCACCGGTGCGATCTACGTGGCGCTGACCAACAACTCCAACCGGACGATCGCCCAGGTCGACGAGGCCAACCCGCGCCCGTCGAACAAGCACGGCCACATCCTGGAGATCGTCGAGCAGCGCAACGACGCGGGCGCGACGGCGTTCGCGTGGGCGCTGCCGCTGGTGTGCGGCGACCCGAAGGACCCGGCGACGTACTTCGCCGGTTTCGACAAGACTAAGGTCTCGCAGATCTCCTGCCCGGACAATGTGGCCTTCGACCGCGACGGCAACCTGTGGATCTCCACCGACGGCGCACAGCTCGGCGCGCACGACGGCCTGTTCGTCACGCCGGTGCGCGGCAAGGACAGGGGATATGTCAGGCAGTTCCTCAGTGTCCCGGTCGGCGCCGAGACCTGCGGGCCGTTCGTGACCGATGACCAGCTGAGTGTGTTCGTCGCGGTGCAGCACCCGGGCGAGACCGACGGCGCCACGCCCGAGAGCCCGTCGAGCCACTGGCCGGACGGCGGCGCCTCGCAGCCCAGGCCTTCGGTCGCCGTCGTCTGGCACCCGAGGGGCCGCAAGGTCGGGTCGTAACCGGAAAAACCGGTTGACCTCAACCTTTGTGGAGGTTCTACGGTCATCCCATGAACATGGAATTCGTCGCATGGCAGTCGATGTCGACGCTGGCGAACGCCAAGGACGACCGTAGACCCTTCTCCCGTGCCACCCTGCGACGCATCGCGACCTTCGCCAGGCCGCATGCCCGCAGGCTCGGCCTGTTCCTGGTCCTGAGCATCGTGATGGCGGCGATGGCGGTGGTCGCGCCCGTGCTCGCCGGCCGGGTGATCGACGCGATCGTGGGCCGGGCCGAGTTCGGCGTCGTGGCCGGGCTCGCCGCGCTCATCGCGGTGATCGCCCTTGCCGAGGCCGGGCTCGGCCTGGTGTCCAGGTGGCTGTCGTCCGGGCTCGGCGAGGGGCTGATCCTCGGCCTGCGCACGGCGGTGTTCGACCACGTGCAGCGCATGCCGATCGCCTTCTTCACCCGTACCCGCACGGGCGCGCTGGTCAGCAGGCTGAACAACGACGTGATCGGCGCCCAGCGCGCCTTCACCGGCGTGCTGTCGGGCGTGGTCGGCAATGTGGTGACGCTGCTGCTGACGCTCATTGTGATGATCACCACGTCGTGGCAGATCACCCTGCTCGCCCTCGTGCTGCTGCCGGTCTTCGTCCTGCCCGCACGCCGGATGGGCTCGCGCATGGCCAGGCTGCAGCGGGAGGCGGCCGACCACAACGCAGCCATGGGCACTCAGATGACCGAGCGGTTCTCGGCGCCTGGCGCGACGCTGGTCAAGCTGTTCGGCCGCCCGGCCAGGGAGTCGGCCGAGTTCGCCGCCCGTGCCACCCGGGTGCGTGACATCGGCGTGCGCACGGCCATGTCGCAGGCCGTCTTCATGACCGCGCTGACCCTGGTCTCGGCATTGGCGCTGGCCGTCGTGTACGGCCTCGGCGGCTTCTACGCGCTGGCCGGATCGCTCGACGCGGGCGCGGTGGTGGCGATGGCGCTGCTGCTGACCAGGCTGTACGCCCCGCTGACGGCGCTCGCCGGAGCCAGGGTGGAGATCATGACCGCCCTGGTCAGCTTCGAGCGCGTCTTCGAGATCCTCGACCTCAAGCCGCTCATCACCGAGAAGCCGGACGCCGTCGCCGTACCCGAAGGCCCGGTCTCGGTGGAGTTCGACGCGGTGAGCTTCGCCTACCCCTCGGCCGAGAAGGTGTCGCTCGCCTCCCTTGAGGAGGTCGCCGTGCTCGACACCAGGGGCGGCGTCGAGGTGCTGCACGAGGTGTCGTTCACGGCGGAGGCGGGCCGGATGGTGGCGCTCGTCGGCTCGTCGGGCGCGGGGAAGTCGACGATCGCCCAGCTGCTGCCGAGGCTCTACGACGTGGACGCGGGCGCGGTGCGGATCGGCGGCGTCGACGTACGCGACCTGTCGGCCGACTCCCTGCGGGCCACGCTCGGCATGGTGACGCAGGACGGGCATCTGTTCCACGACTCGATCAGGGAGAACCTGCTGCTGGCCAGGCCCCAGGCGCAGGAGGAGGAGATCTGGGAGGTCCTGCGCAGGGCCAGGCTCGACGCCCTGGTCGAATCGCTGCCCGACGGGCTCGACACCGTGGTGGGCGAGCGCGGCTACCGGCTGTCGGGCGGCGAGCGTCAGCGGCTGACGATCGCCAGGCTGCTGCTGGCCAGGCCGAGGGTGGTCATCCTCGACGAGGCGACGGCGCATCTGGACTCCACGTCGGAGGCGGCGGTGCAGGCGGCGCTCGGCGAGGCGCTCGACGGCAGGACCGCCGTGGTCATCGCCCACCGCCTGTCCACCGTGCGAGCGGCCGATCTCATCCTCGTGGTCGAGGACGGCAGGATCGTCGAACGGGGCACGCACGAGGAGCTGCTGGCCGAGGGCGGGCGTTACGAGGAGCTGTATCGCACCCAGTTCGACGAGCCGCCGGTCCTCGAAACCGTCTAGCGGGCCGGCGCGTGCTCCTCGCGCCCGGCCTCCGCCACGGCCGTGCGCCCGCGCAGCGCCCAAAGGCTGACCGGCACGCCGACCAGCATGATGGCCACCGAGATGAGCAACGTCGTCCGGTAGCCGTCCAGGAAGGCCCGCAGCGGGGCGACGCCGTCCTCGATCGCACGCGTCTGGATCGAGGACAGGATGGCCCCGAGCACCGTCACACCGAGCAGGCCGGACACCTCGCGGGTGACGTTCGAGACGCCGGAGGCCACGCCGACCCGGCCTTCGGGCATCGCGCCGAGCACCACGGCCGTGAGGGTGACCAGCAGTCCGCCGCCCACGCCGTACAGGGCGAACCAGGGCAGCAGGGCCGCATAGCCGGTGCCTTCGCCGAGTGTGGACAGGGCGTGGACCGCGACCGCCATCATCGTCAGGCCGAGCGCCACCGAGCGCCCCGGCCCGAGCAGGTCGCCCGCGCGTCCCCATGGCCACCATGCCGCCGCTGAACACTCGCGACCCGAACAGCGACAGGTCGATCATCGGCTGGGCCGAGCGGCTCTCCACCCACACGAACGCCAGCGCCGACGCGGCGGCCAGGCCGAAGGCGGTGAGGATCGCGGGTGAGGTCCATCCGGCGACTCGCGACCGAGCTCGGTGTGACGCCGATGGCGTTGTACTGGCACTTCAAGAACAAGGACCGCCTGCTGGAGGGCATGGCCGATCATCTGATCGCCAGCTTCGCGCCCGAGCCCGAAGACGGCAGGCCGTGGCAGGAGCAACTGCGTGACCTGGTCGTCGGCCTCACCCGCGTGCTGCGCCGCCACCCGAGCGCCAAGCTGATCCTGGAGCAGGTCGACCAGACCTCGGTGCCCAGCTTCCTCGCCGTGTGGGAACGCGGGCTCGCCCTCACCAGGACGGCGGGATTCACGATCGAGGAGAGCTGCCTCATCACCAAGTACCTGCTGCGGGGCGCCATCGCACTGGCGGCCGGGTCGAGCCACAGGGACCTCGACGCCGAGACCGCGCGGACCAAGCGGCTCGCTCTGCAGACGTTGCCCGTGGCGAGCTATCCCCATCTGGTCGAGGTGGCCGAGCCGCTCGTCATGGGCGGCACGCAGGCGCTCTACGACACCTTCGGCGTCGACCTGCTGGTCAGCGGGATCGAGGCGATGGCCGCGCGAAGACGGCCGTGACCGCGCCGAGCGCCGCCACCGCGAACAGCACGGCATAGGTCCGCTGGAACCCCTCGGTCAGCTGCGCGACGGCCGAGGGGGAGAGGCCGGGCAGGGTGGCGGCATAGACCTGCGCCCTGAGCCCGGGGCCGACCGAACTGGTCAGCACGCTGAGCGAGAGCCCCACACTGACCACGATGCCGACATTCATCACCATCAGCCGGAACCCGTTGACCACCCCCAGGCTCCCCTGGGGAAGCGCCGCCATCACCTGCGTGGTGTTCCCCGTGAGAAACGCCCCGCTCCCGCACCCCGCGACGAACAACCCCGTCCCGATCACCCAGTACGGCGTGCCCGGATCGACGCCGAGCGTCAGCGTCAGCAGCCCCGCCGTACTGAGCAGCGCCCCGCCGATCGACAACGCGTAGGGCGAGATCCTGCGCCCGAGCGCGCCCGCGAGGGGTGAGGCGAGCGCCATGCCGATGGGCACGGGCAGCACGCTCAGGCCCGCGGTGAAGGCGTCGGCGCCGCGCACGGCCTGGAAGTACAGGGCGACCACGAGGATCAGCGCCGCCCTGGCCAGCGCGTTGCAGAAGGAGGCCAGATTGGCGAGCGCCAGCGTCCTGCCCCCGAAGAGCCGCAGGTCGAGCACCGGATGGGAGGCCCGACGCTCGACCAGGACCAGCACCGGGACCAGCGCGACGGCCAGCAGCGCGGCACCGGCCACGACCGGACCGCCGAGCCCGGAGGAGCCCGCCTCGGACAGGGCCAGCAGCGCGGCGGACAGGATGGCGAAGACCAGGGCGTTGCCCAGCGCGTCGACGGGCTCGCGCGGGCCCCTCGGCGTCCGGCGCAGGGTGACGGCCCCCCACCCGAGGGCGACGAGCCCGGCGGGCACGTTCACCCAGAAGATCCACTGCCAGCCCGCCACATCGGCGATCAGCCCGCCGAGCGTGGGACCGGCGAGCTGGGCGACCGACAGCGTGCCGATGTAGACGCCCATGCCCTGGCTCAGCCGGTCGCGCGGGAAGGCGTCGGTGATCATCACAGTGCCGTTGGCCAGGATCATCGCCGAGCCGATCGCCTGCAGCACCCGCATCGCCACCAGGAACCACACGCCCGGCGACAGCCCCGCCAGCAGCGAGGCCACGGTGAACAGGACGAACCCGCCCAGGTAGACCTCACGCCTGCCCACCAGATCGGCCACCCGCCCGAAGAAGACCAGGCTCGCGGTGTTGACCAGCAGGAACGACAGCAGGATCCACCCGGAGGCGAGCGGCCCCGCCTCGAAGTGCCGTACGACCGAGGGCAGCGCCACATTGAGCGTGCTGCCCGCGATGCCGATGAGCACCAGGCCCAGGCTGGTGACCGAGCACACCCGCCAGGCGTAACGCAGCCTGGCGCGGTGCTCGGGCGTGCCGGGGAGCTCAGGGGGGAGCATGTCCCCACTATGGCCTACGGCCTAGAATCACATTCTAGCGGGCCCGCTTTCGCAGTCCTTCCAGGTCGTGGATGGTCACCCGGCGCCTGCCCGTCTCGATCAGCCCCCTGTCGCGCAGCGTGCGCAGCGCCTTGCTGACCGCCTCGCGCGAGGCGCCCGTCCATCCGGCCAGCTCGTCCTGCGACAGCGGCAGCGCCACCAGCACGCCGCCGTTGGTCGGCTCGCCGTAGGTCTCGGCCAGCTCCACCAGCCGCGCCGCCACCCGGCCGGTCGTGTCGTAGGCGCCGTACTCGATGCGCTTGCGGTCGGCGTCGCGCAGCTTGCCGGTGACCAGCCGCATGAGCAGCACCGCGACCCTGCCGTGCTCGGCCAGGAACGCGGGGAAGTCACGCACGACGAACCCCTCGACGGGTTCGAGCGCGGTGACCGTGGCCGACCTCGGCAGCCCGTCGATCGCCGACATCTCGCCGATCAACGCACCGGGCCCCCGTACGGCGAGCACCACCTCGGTGCCGCTCGTGGTGTGCGAGGAGACCTTCACCCGGCCCGACGTCAGCACCAGCACCCACTCGGTGGGGTCGCCTTCGGTGCACAGCGTCACACCCCTGTCCCAGCGGCGCGGCCGTCCGGCGGCGCGCAGGGCGGCGATCTCCTCGGGGGTGAGCATGGAGAGGATCTCGCCCGACTCTGGTGTCATGGGCCCGATTATCGCCGCGCCAGATGCCGCAGCACATAGGCGGGAACGGTCTGCTCCTTGCCCTTCAGGGCGAGATCGCCGAGCGCGACCGCGTCGACGTCCCTGCCGAGCAGGTCGAGGGTCGCCTGGCCGATCACCACCGTGCCCGGTTCGGCCAGCGCCTGCAGCCTGGCGGCCACGTTCACGCAGTCGCCCATGGCGTTGAAACCGCGCAGCTCCGGGCTGCCGATATTGCCGACGAGCGCGGGCCCGGTGTTGACGCCGACCCGGAACGTCGGCCACTCCACGCCCCTCATCCGCCCCGAGGCCTGCGCCCAGGCCGCCTCCTCCGAGACCCTGGCCGCCGCCTCCTGCATCGCCAGGGCCGCCCTGCAGGCCGCCGCCGCGTGCTCCTGCTGGGTGGCGGGCGCGTTGAACAGCGCCAGCAGCGCGTCGCCGACGAACTGCACGATCGTGCCGCCGTTGTCCAGCACGCACGGCACGGCCGCCGTGTGGTAGCGGTTGAGCATCTCCACGATCTCGCCGGGTGTGACCAGCTCGGAGAAGGTGGTGAAGCCCTTCAGGTCGGCGAACAGCGCGGTCAGCTCCCGCAGCTCGCCGCCGAGCGCCGCCTGGGCCGGATCGGCGAGCAGCGCGTTGGCGACGTCGGGCGACATGTACTGACGGAACAGCGTGTCCAGCTCGCCGTACAGCCTGGAGTTCTCCAGTGCGATCGACACCTGCGCGGCCAGCGTCGCCGCCAGCGCCTCGTCGTGCACCGTGCGGCCGATCGGCACCTCAAGGGCGCCCGCCAGATGCCCCTTGACCGTCAGCGGGTGCAGCACCACGTCGTCGAGCCTGATCGGCGCCGTGCTGGTGAACGTCCTGCCGCCCACCTGGACGGCGCCTTCGGCGACCAGGCCCATCCTGACGTCGCCGTAGGCCTGCCTGACGCGTTCGAGCGACTCCTTGAGCAGTTCGCGCTCGGGCAGGCCGACCCTGGCCTGGCGGCCGACGTCGACCAGGGCGGCGAGCCTGTCGGTCAGCTCGCGTTCGGTCGCCAGGGCGCCTCCGGCCCGGTCGAGCACGGCGGCCTGGCCCTCGCTCAGCGCGAACTTGCCCGCCAGCCTGGTCGCGGCCAGCGGCTCGCCCCTGCGGACGTGCTCGACGAGCTCCTCCAGCGCCTGTTCGTAGTCGGCCTGGATGCGCCTGACGGTCGCGGCCAGCGCCACCGAGTCGAACAGGCCCGCGCTCGAACCCTCACGGCGGAACTGCAGATAGGCGCTGTAGGCCACGAAGCCGAACGCCAGCACGAGCAGCACGTGCCACAGCCACCAGGTCAGATGCCAGTTGTGCTGCGACATCCCCGCGATCATGGCCTCGGCCAGCAGCGCGTAGGCGGTGATCAGGCTGACCAGCATGGTCGAAGGCCGCCTGCGGTGCAGGGCGAACATCATCGCCGCCGCCACGCCGTACAGCACGACGAACGGGGCGGAGAAGACGGGCAGCCAGGGGATGTGACCGCCTGCGGGCGCGCTGAGCGGCGTCAGGCCGGGCAGCAGCGAGATCAGCCCCCACCCGGCCAGCAGGGCGACGAGAGCGGCACGCAGCCACCTCTGGGCGCCGAGTACGGCAGCGGCGGCGGCGGGGCCGAGCGGCAGGGCCGAGGCGAGTGCGAAGAGCGCGGCCACGGCCAGGCCGACGGGCTGACCGAGGTCGAAGCCGAGCGAGCCCTTCGGCAGGATGATCTCCGGCGTCGCCAGGCCGTGCAGCAGGAAGAACCCGGCCGTGGTGAGGAAGACCATCGAGACCAGGAAGAGCCTGGCGTCGGCCCGCCTGCGGGAGGCCTCGTTGATCATCGAGCCGATGGCCAGGTTCACGCCCGCCACCAGCAGGATCAGCCAGAAGTGGCTGACGTTGTGGTGCCATTGCGGATTGCCGCCCGGATGGTTGGCCAGCAGCAGCCACAGCCCGAGCAGCGGGATGGACAGATGGGCCGCCCAGACGACGCCTCTGACCGGATGGGTCGCAGGGGGCAGGTAGGTGTTCGTGGGCACGATGGAGCGCTCCGTCTCGCTGTCGTCCCCCCGAACAAGGTGATTATCCCGTGAGTTCCGGCAAACGCCAAAGGCCCGGGAGCGACCCCGGGCCCTTGGCGTCGTCGTCAGCCGAACAGCGCGGGCAGGGTGGCCGTGTGCACGGCGCGGAGCTCCTCGATCGGGATCTCCAGCACGTCCTGCACGACCAGGCTGTCGCCGCCGGTCACGCCCAGGCCGTAGCAGGGCACCTCGCGGGAGGCGCACAGCTCGGCGAACGCGTCGAAGTCCTCGGGCCTGACCGTGACGAGCACACGCGCGCTCGACTCGCTGAACAGGTCGACGAAGGCGTCGTGCCCGCCGGGCAGTGCCACGCTCGCGCCGACGCCCTTGGCCAGGCAGGCCTCGGCGAGCGCGATGGC
This sequence comes from Nonomuraea sp. IBHARD001, assembly GCF_056106265.1. NCBI lineage: Bacteria > Bacillati > Actinomycetota > Actinomycetes > Streptosporangiales > Streptosporangiaceae > Nonomuraea > Nonomuraea sp. IBHARD001. Next base: position 8,448,920 of record NZ_JBWBBW010000002.1, on the reverse strand, counting down.
GAGCCCGCCGTCGGACAGGTCGTGCGCGCCCTGGGCCAGGCCGCGCGTCGCCGAGGTGACGAGCACGTCGGCCACGCCGCGCTCGGCCTCAAGCCGGGCCTCGGGCGGCAGCCCGCCCAGGTGGCCGTGTGCGACGTGCGCCCACTCCGAACCGCCGAGCTCCTCGAAGGTGTCGCCGAGCAGCACCACCTTGAGCCCGGGCGCGGTGAAGCCGGAGTCGATCCGCTGGGCGACGTCGTCGATGACGCCCAGCACGCCGACGACCGGCGTCGGGTTGATCGCGACGGCGCCCGTCTGGTTGTAGAAGGAGACGTTGCCGCCGGTGACCGGCACGCCCAGGGTCCTGCACGCGTCGGCGAGCCCGCGCACGGCCTCGGCGAACTGCCACATGACCTCGGGGTCCTCCGGCGAGCCGAAGTTGAGGCAGTTGGTCACGGCCAGCGGCCTCGCGCCCGACGTGGCGACATTGCGGTAGGACTCGGCCAGGGCGAGCTGCGCGCCCGCGTAGGGGTCGAGCCTGGCGTAACGGCCGTTGCCGTCGGTGGCCAGGGCGATGCCCCTGGTGGTCTCCTCGGCGCCCGCCATGATCTCCGAGACGCGCAGCATGCCCGCGTCGGCGGGCTGGGCCAGCACGGTGTTGGAGCGCACGTAGCGGTCGTACTGGGAGGTCACCCACTCCTTGGAGGCCAGGTTGGGCGAGCCGAGCAGCTGCAGCAGGGTCGCGCGCAGGTCGCTCGGGCGCTCCAGGCCGGCGGCCGAGTCGGCGTTGAGCGCCTGCTGGCCGTGCGGCTCGTGGAAGGGCCGCTCGTAGACGGGGCCGTCGTCGGCCGCGGTGCCCGGCGGGATGTCGACGATGACCTCGCCGTCCCACGTCATCACCAGGCGGCCGGTGTCGGTCACCTCGCCGATGACGGTGGCGGGCACGTCCCACTTCTCGCAGATGGCGAGGAAGGCCGGGATGTCGGCGGGCGTGACGACCGCCATCATCCGCTCCTGCGACTCGCTCATGAGGATCTCCTCAGGGACGAGCGAGGAGTCGCGCAGCGGCACGAGGTTGAGGTCGACGAGCATGCCGCCGGTGCCCTTGGCCGCGAGCTCGGTCGTCGCGCAGGAGACCCCGGCCGCGCCGAGGTCCTGGATGCCCACGACCACGTCGGCGGAGTACAGCTCGAGACAGCACTCGATGAGCAGCTTCTCCATGAACGGGTCACCGACCTGTACGGCGGGCCGCTTGGCCTCGGAGCCGTCCTCGAAGGTCGCCGAGGCCAGCACCGAGGCGCCGCCGATGCCGTCGGGTCCGGTGCGGGCGCCGAAGAGCACGACCTTGTTGCCGGGGCCTGGCGCGGTGGCCAGCTTGATCTGGTCCTTGCGCAGCAGGCCCACACACAGGGCGTTGACCAGCGGGTTGCCGATGTAGCCCGGGTCGAAGACGACCTCGCCGCCGATGTTGGGCAGGCCCAGGCAGTTGCCGTAGTGGCTGATGCCCTCGACCACGCCGGGCAGCACGCGCCGGGTGTCGGGCGCGTCGGCGGCGCCGAACCGCAGGGCGTCCATGACCGCGATCGGGCGTGCGCCCATCGACATGATGTCGCGCACGATGCCGCCGACGCCGGTGGCCGCGCCCTGGTGCGGCTCGACGTAGGACGGGTGGTTGTGCGACTCGATCTTGAAGGTGGCGGCCCAGCCGTCGCCGATGTCGACGACTCCGGCGTTCTCCCCCATGCCGACGAGCAGGGCCTCGGACTCCGGCGCCTTGGTGCCGAACTGGCGCAGGTGCACCTTGGAGGACTTGTAGGAGCAGTGCTCGGACCACATGACGCTGTAGATGGCCAGCTCCGAGCCGGTGGGACGACGGCCGAGGATCTCCTTGACCTTGTCGTACTCCTCCAGCTTCATCCCCAGCTCGGCGTAGGGCATGGCCTCGTCGGGGGTCTGGGCCGCCCGCTTGACGTTGTCAGTGCTCATGCGTTCACCAGCTGCTTGAGGATGGAGGTGAAGAAGCCGAGACCGTCGGTGCTCGGCGCGCCGACCAGGGGCTCGACGGCGTGCTCGGGGTGCGGCATCAGGCCGACGACATTGCCGGCCGCGTTGCTGATGCCCGCGATGTCGTTGAGCGAGCCGTTGGGGTTGCCGCCGGTGTAGCGCACGACGACCCTGCCGTTCGCCTCCAGCTCGGCCAGCGTGTCGGCGTCGGCGACGTAGCGGCCTTCGCCGTGCTTGATCGGCAGCACGATGTCCTGGCCGGGGGCGAACGAGCCGGTCCACGCGGTGGCGGAGGTCTCGATCCGGACGCCCTGGTCGCGGCAGACGTAGTGCAGGCTGGCATTGCGGGTCAGCGCGCCGGGCAGCAGGTGCGCCTCGCACAGGATCTGGAAGCCGTTGCAGGTGCCGAGCACGGGCAGACCGGCCTTGGCGGCCGGGATCAGCTCGTCCATCAGCGGCGCGAACCTGGAGATGGCTCCACACCGCAGGTAGTCGCCGTAGGAGAACCCTCCGGGCAGGAAGACGGCGTCGACTCCCTTGAGGTCGTGGTCGGCGTGCCACAGCGGCACCGCCTCGGCGCCGACGAGCCGGACGGCGCGGGCGGCGTCCTGGTCGTCGAGAGTTCCGGGAAACGTCACTACGCCCACACGGGCCGAGCTCATGGCAGTCCCTCCAAGCAGGTGCGCACGCGTGCGCCGCCGTCTCCTCGGGTGGACGGCGGTCTGCGGCGGTGCACTTTAGGTTATCGGCTCGGCGGTGGAGGGCTTCACACGGCCGGAGGAGTCGATCACCTGCGGGGATCCGCCGGTCAGACGGTCGCCAGCTCGCGGGTGCGCATCGCGCTCTCGTCGTCCCACGACAGCCGCTTGCGCAGGTGCACCGTGGTGCCGGAGCCGGGAGTGCGGCCGAACGACAGCTCGTCGACGACCGAGCGCATGATGAGCAGGCCCCTGCCGTTCTCGGTGTCGGAGGGCGGGTAGCACAGCGGCATCGCCTGCATGCCGGGCCCCGAGTCGATCACCCTGATGTCGCAGACGCCGTAGCCGATCGCGGCCGCCACCTCGTAGCGGTTGGCGGGCCCGCCGTGCCGCACGGCGTTGGAGCAGGCTTCGGAGACCGCGAGGAGCACGTCGCCGATGCAGCTCTCGCTCACGCTGAGTGAGCGCAGGGCGTCACCCACCACTCGCCTGACCATCGGGATGCCGATGGCATCCCTGGGCAGAGCCAACGAGAACTCAATATCCACCGGACCCCTCCGAGGCGCGCAATCTCACCTGGAGTAGATTTCCCCGCGATATCAGGGCTAACCGCAAAATCACGTTGTTGTTATTTAGTGTTGGTAAGCCCGTGGGATTGTGCCACGACGGAATGCCACTTTAGACGGCCGAGGGCAATCCTGGGTCGAACCACCGACGAACTACCCCTCGACGTGCACCGCGTAGTCCTCGATCACGGTGTTGGCCAGCAGCGTTTCGGCCATCTTGCGCACGTCGGCGAGGGCGGCCTCGTCGGCGGGGCCCTCCAGCTCGATCTCGAAGCGCTTGCCCTGACGCACCTCCGAGACGCCCGCGAAGCCGAGGCGCGGCAGGGCACGGGCGATCGCCTGACCCTGGGGGTCGAGGATCTCGGGCTTCAGCATGACGTCGACGATGACGCGCGCCACGGTCATACCTCCTGGTAGGCAGCGGGGTTGGCACCGGCAAGCCTAGTGCCATGCCCCCGTACGCCGCCCACGAGCCCCGCACACGTCCCGCTTCGCGGCATTCGCACCCCCGCCTGCCGTACGGCCGGGCGACCGCAACGGGGCAGGGGTGGGCCGGTATGCGGCGGACCGAAAAGAAGGGGCCGGTGGCGGCTGTGTTCTTCGTCACGTCGGGGCGGGGTCGCAGCGGTTTGCGGGGATGTGTGGCTGACGGTGCAGTGGGAACGGGGAGGGAATGGGGCTTGCGCGTAGGGTTGTGACCTCTGCCACCATGTCCCCAAACGCGTACGAACCACCACCAGATGGGACGGACGCCCAACGTCAGGTCAGCGCCTGGTGGTGACCCCATCGCACTGGCCCCGACCGCACAGGAGTGGCACGTGACCGCCGACGCCTCTCATGGTGCTGACGCACCTCCAGAGCTCGTTCAGTTGCTGACCCCGGAGGGTGAGCGGGTCGAGCACCCCGACTACGACATCGAGCTGAGCCCGGAGGAGGTCAGGTCGCTCTACCGCGACCTGGTGCTCGTCCGCCGCGTCGACCTGGAGGCCGTCGCCCTCCAGCGCCAGGGTGAGCTCGGCATCTGGGCCTCGCTGCAGGGGCAGGAGGCCGCGCAGATCGGCTCGGGCCGCGCGCTCGCCGCCACCGACATGGCCTTCCCCACCTACCGTGAGCACGGCGTGGCCTGGTGCCGCGGCGTCGACCCGGTGAACCTGCTCGGCCTCTTCCGCGGTGTCAACCACGGAGGCTGGGACCCCAGCGAGCACAACTTCCACCTCTACACGATCGTCATCGGCAGCCAGACCCTGCACTCCGTCGGCTACGCCATGGGCGTGCAGCGCGACGGCGCCGAGACGGCCACCATCGCCTACTTCGGCGACGGCGCCACCTCGCAGGGCGATGTCAACGAGGCCTTCATCTGGGCCAGTGTGTTCAACGCACCCGTGGTCTTCTTCTGCCAGAACAACCAGTGGGCCATCTCCGAGCCGTTGGAGAAGCAGACCAGGATCCCGCTCTACAAACGCGCCTCCGGCTTCGGCTTCCCCGGCGTGCGCGTGGACGGCAACGACGTCTTCGCCTGCCTCGCCGTCACCCGGCAGGCGCTCAAGCACGTGCGCGAGGGCCAGGGACCGATCCTCATCGAGGCCTTCACCTACCGGATGGGCGCCCACACCACCTCCGACGACCCCACCCGCTACCGGGTGGCGACGGAGCTGGAGGCGTGGAAGCTCAAGGACCCGATCGAGCGGGTCAAGGCCTACATGTTCAAGAACGAGCTCGCCGACCAGGACTACTTCGACGCCCTTGAGGCCGAGGCCGACGCACTCGGCCGTGACGTGCGCAAACGCTGTCTTGAGATGCCCGACCCGGAACCGCTGGCCATTTTCGATCATGTATACCGAGAGCCGCATTCGCTGATCGCCGAAGAGCGGGCCGAGTTCGACGCCTATCTGAAGGGGTTCGCCGAATGACGACGTTGAGCCTGGCCAAGGCGCTGAACGAGGGAATGCGCAAAGCCATGGAGGACGACCCCAAGGTCCTCGTCATGGGGGAGGACGTCGGCAAACTCGGCGGCGTCTTCCGTGTCACCGACGGATTGCAGAAGGACTTCGGCGAGGACAGGGTCATCGACACGCCGCTGGCTGAGTCGGGCATCATCGGCACCGCGATCGGCCTGGCCATCAGGGGCTACCGGCCGGTCTGCGAGATCCAGTTCGACGGGTTCGTCTTCCCCGCGGCCGACCAGATCATCACCCAGCTCGCCAAGATGCCGCTGCGCTCGCTCGGCGCGCTCAAGCTGCCCGTCGTCGTCCGCATCCCCTGCGGCGGCGGCATCGGCGCGGTCGAGCACCACAGCGAGTCGCCCGAGACGTACTTCACCCACACCGCGGGCCTGCGCGTGGTCGCCTGCTCCAACGCCGTCGACGCCTACGCGATGATCCAGCAGGCCATCCACTGCGACGACCCGGTGATCTTCTTCGAGCCCAAGCGCAGGTACTGGGAGAAGGCCGACGTCGACACCGCCTCGACCGACTGGCCGGCCTTCGACACCGGCAAGGTGGTACGGCCGGGCACCGACCTGACGCTGCTGGCCTACGGGCCGATGGTCAAGACGTGCCTGGAGGCCGCCACCGTGGCCGAGGAGGACGGCCGCTCCATCGAGGTCGTCGACCTGCGTTCGCTCAACCCGCTGGACGTGCCGCTGATCATGGACTCGGTGCGCAAGACCGGGCGGGTGGTCGTGGCGCACGAGGCGCCGGTGTTCACCGGGTTCGGCGCCGAGCTCGCGGCTCGTATCACCGAGACGTGCTTCTACCACCTGGAGGCGCCCGTGCTGCGCGTCGGCGGGCCATCGACGCCCTATCCGCCCTCACGGCTGGAGGACCACTACCTGCCGGACCTGGACAGGGTGCTGCACGCCGTCGACCGTTCCTACACCTTCTGAGAGGGGGAGTCATGCGACGCGAGTTCAAGCTCCCCGACGTCGGGGAGGGGCTGACCGAGGCCGAGATCGTGCGCTGGCACGTGAAGTCCGGTGACCCCGTCAAGATCAATCAGATCGTGGTCGAGATCGAGACGGCCAAGGCGATCGTCGAGCTGCCGAGCCCGTTCGAGGGCGTGGTGGCCGAGCTGATGGCCGATGAGGGGCAGACCGTCGACGTCGGCCTGCCGATCATCGCCGTCGACGACGGCACGGGCGGACCCGCCGCCGCCGTTCCCGCTCCCGCCTCCGCCGAGGCGGCCGAGCGTGAGCGGGTGGCCGCGCTGGCCGACGACATGGTGCCGAGGCCGCCCGACGAGGGCGCGGTCGAGCCCGGCGCGCACGGCAGCCCCGCGCCCAAGCCGGAACGCACCCCCGTGCTCGTCGGCTACGGCGTCAAGGCGAGCTCCACCAAACGCCGCCCCCGCAAACCCGTCGAAAGTACGGCCGAGCAGGCGCCGCAGCAGGCACCGGCCGAGCCCTGGCACACGCACACGCCGTCGATCCCGGCCGAGTCGCTCGCCAATCCCGGCCGGGTCGCCATCCCCGACGCCGCGCACGCCGACGTCGCCGTGCTGGCCAAACCGCCCGTGCGCAAGCTGGCCAAGGACCTCGGCGTCGACCTCAGGGCGCTGGCCGGCTCGGGCCCGCACGGCTCGATCACCCGTGACGACGTGCACGCGGCCCTGCAAGGCACGCAGGAGGCCCCGGCGGCGTCGCCCGTCGCCCCGCGCCACACCGGCGAGCTGGAGGAGCGCATCGCGATCAAGGGCGTGCGCAAGGCCACGGCGCAGGCGATGGTGGCCAGCGCCTTCACCGCGCCGCATGTCACCGAGTTCCTCCAGGTCGACGTGAGCGAGACGATGGACGCCGTGCGCAGGCTGCGCGAGCTGCCCGACTTCGCCGAGGTCAAGGTCTCGCCGCTGCTGCTGGTGGCCAAGGCCGTGCTGGTGGCGGCCAGGCGTTACCCGATGATCAACTCCTCCTGGGACGAACGCGCCCAGGAGATCGTCGTCAAGCACTACGTGAACCTGGGCATCGCCGCGGCGACTCCCAGGGGTCTGGTGGTGCCCAACGTCAAGAACGCGCACGCGCTGTCGCTGCCCGAGCTCGCGGCGGGCCTCGGCGCGCTGGCCGAGACGGCGAGGGCCGGCCGTACCCAACCGGCCGACATGGCGGGCGGCACGATCACGATCACGAATGTGGGCGTGTTCGGTGTGGACGCGGGGACGCCGATCCTCAATCCCGGCGAGTCCGCGATCCTGGCGTTCGGTCAGGTCAGGGAGCTGCCGTGGGTGGTCGACGGGCAGCTGGCCGTACGGAGGGTGACGACGCTCGCGCTGTCGTTCGACCACCGGGTGGTGGACGGGGAGCTCGGGTCGCTGTTCCTGCGTGACGTCGGGGCCATGTTGCGGGATCCGCTGCGGATGCTCGCCTGGAGCTGACGCCCCGACTCGACCGTTCCGACTCGACTGTTCCAACTCGACGACAACCGCTTCGCAATCGCCCCTCCCTAGCGTGGGCCGCACGCCGGGGAGGGGCGGTAGGCGGAGGGTTCGCCGCCTCGCGCCTTCCTCCCCGGCGTGCCTCATGTCGGGACAGGTCGGGAGGAGGGGTGGTGGGGTCGATGAGGGAGGCCTACGAGCGGTTCGTCGAGGTGGCCGAGCGAATGGGGGGCCGCACTTCCTCGCCGCCCGCGGGGGAGTGGCTGGCCGAGATGGTGCTGGCGCACATCGTGGTCAACGACGCCCTGCTGGCCGAGGCGACGCGCAAGGTGATCGCCGGCGAGGACGTCGTCTACGACAACGCGCACGCCATCGACGACGCGGTCCTGCGGGCCACGGTGGGCGAGGCCGGAGGCTGGAGCGGGCTGGTCGAACGGGTCAGGCAGGGCGCGGCGAGCCTGACGGAGCTGGCCGAGGGGCTCACCCCCGAGCAGGCGGGCGTGCTGGTGCCCACGAAGATCGTCGACGGTGGCGACACGCAGGTCGACAAGGAGTTGCCCTGGGGGCAGGTCCTGGAGGTCAACGGCCGGGTGCACCTCGTCTCGCACACCGATCAGCTGCTCGCGCTGACGTCATAGGCTTCTCGTCGCACATCGACCGAGAGGAACACCATGATCCGTCATATCGTGCTGCTGAGCTGGACCGAAGACGCCACCGACGAGCAGCGGGCGGCGGTGGCCGAGGGGCTCGGCGCGCTGCCCGCGGTGATCGGCGAGGTGCGCAGCTACGTGCTCGGCCACGACCTCGGGCTGACCCAGGGCAACCACGACTTCGCCATCGTCGCCGAGTTCGACGACGTCGCGGGCTACGAGACCTACCGCGACCACCCCGAGCACCAGGCGGTCGTCGCCCAGCGGATCAAGCCGATCCTGGCCGGGCGTGCGGTCCTGCAGTACGAGTTCTGAGGCCTGCGGGGGTCACAGGTCCGGGGGGTGGTTCTCCCGGTGCATCGGCTGGGGGTGGTTCTCGCGATACATGAGCCGCTCCTCCGAGGTGACCCCGCGCCGGTTGCCCAGGAAGACGCTGAGCGCGACGCCCACTCCACCGACGATCATGAAGATGACGCCGATGACGTGAATGTGCACGTCGCTGCCCAGGATGTCGGGCTCGATGGCGAAGCGCAGGATCGCGCCAAGCGTGAGGAAGAAGATGCTGACCCCGACTCCCATGACGACCTCCGAAGGGTAAAGCGCGCGTCCGCCTTCGGTCATACCCATGTGCCGAGGAGCGGACCCCGATGATCGGGATCCGCTCCTCGGTCCGGCCTGCCGCGGGAGCAGGTGGCTCTCAGAAGGCCTCTTCGGGCAGTTCCATCAGGTCGAGCCCGGTCGAGCGCAGCACGCGCAGCTCACTCGAAAGGCGGGGCAGCACGGTGGCGGCGAAGAACGAGGCCGCGGCCACCTTGCCCTGGTAGAACGGGTCCTCGCCGCCGTCGAGCGCCTTGAGTGCGATCTCGGCCTGCCGCAGCAGCAGCCAGCCGATCACCAGGTCGCCCAGCGCCAGCAGGAAGCGCGTGGTGTTGAGGCCGACCTTGTAGACCTCGGTCGGCGCCTCCAGCGAGCCGATCGCCCATCCGGCGAGCGTGTCGCCCATCGCCTTGACGTCGGCGGCGGCCTCGGCGAGCAGCTTGCGCTCCTCCTTCAGCCTGCCGTTGCCCGCGCCGGAGGCGGCGAACTCGTTGATCTCGGTGAACAGCGAGCCGATCGCCGCGCCCTGGTTGCGCAGGACCTTGCGGAAGAACAGGTCCAGGCCCTGGATCGCGGTCGTGCCCTCGTACAGGGAGTCGATCTTCGCATCGCGGATGTACTGCTCGATCGGGTAGTCCTGCAGGTAGCCGGAGCCGCCGAGCGTCTGCAGCGAGCGGGAGAGCAGCTCGTAGGAACGCTCGGAGCCGACGCCCTTGACCAGGGGGAGCAGCAGGTCGTTCATCGCCTCGGCGTGCTCGTCGCGGCGGCCCTCGTGCTCGGCGATCCGCACGGAGTCCTGGAAGGTGGCCGTGTAGAGGACGAGCGCGCGCATGCCCTCGACGTACGCCTTCTGCAGCATGAGCTCGCGGCGTACGTCCGGGTGGCGGGTGATGGCGACGCGAGGGGCGCTCTTGTCGGTCATCTGGGTGAGGTCGGCGCCCTGGACGCGGGCCTTGGCGTACTCGAGGGCGTTGAGGTAGCCGGTCGAGAGCGTGGCGATGGCCTTGGTGCCGACCATCATGCGGGCGTGCTCGATGACCATGAACATCTGCTTGATGCCCTCGTGCACCTCGCCGACCAGGGTGCCGATCGCCGGGTGCTTGTCGCCGAAGGTGAGCTCGCAGGTCGTGGAGACCTTCAGGCCCATCTTCTTCTCGACGTTGGTCACGTAGGCGCCGTTGCGCTCGCCGATGGCGCCGCTGTCCAGGTCGACGTGGTACTTGGGCACGAGGAACATCGACAGGCCCTTGGTGCCGGGGCCGTGGCCCTCCGGGCGGGCCAGCACCAGGTGGAAGATGTTGTCGGCCATGTCGTGCTCGGCGCTGGTGATGAAGCGCTTGACGCCCTCGATGTGCCAGGTGCCGTCGGGCTGCTGGATCGCCTTGGCGCGGCCCGCGCCGACGTCGGACCCGGCGTCCGGCTCGGTGAGCACCATGGTGGCGCCCCAGTTGTTCTCGATGGCCAGTTCGGCGAAACGCTTCTGGGCGTCGGTGCCGAGCTGCCAGAGGGTGTAGGCGAAGTTGGGGCCCGCGGCGTACATGTAGAGCGCGGGGTTGGCGCCGAGGATGAGCTCGGCCGTCGACCAGGCGAGCGAGCGCGGGATGCCGGGGCCGCCCAGGTCGGTCGGCAGGTCCAGGTGCGCCCAGCCGCCCTCCATGATGGCGGCGAAGGACTTCTTCACACCTTCGGGCATGGTCACCGTGCCGGTGGCGGGGTCGAAGACCGGCGGATGGCGGTCCCCCTCCTCGAAGGAGTCGGCGACCACGCCGGTGGACAGGCGGTTGACCTCCGCCAGAAGGCTCTTGGCCGTCTCCTCGTCCACATCGGCGAACGGCCCGGTGCCGAGGACGTCACTTCGACCGAACACCTCGAACAGGTTGAACTCGATGTCGCGGACGTTGCTCTTGTAGTGGCCCATGGCTTGCGCTCTCCTTGAACCGAGGGGTTTTATACTGGTGAGTAACCTTACCTGCAATGCTACCCGCCAGTAACCCCAGATATGCGTGTCCTTTCGCACATACGCTCGTCGCATGGACGCCGAAGCACTCGCCGAACGGTGGCGGGCAGCCCTGCTCTCGTGGGCGATTCCCGACAAGATCCTCGCCGCGGCACCGCGTGACCCGTGGGGGCACTCGCCGCACCGGTTCGCCGAGCGCACCGACAAAGCGCTGGCCGAGCCGGAGGGGCCCACGATGCAGCGGGTCGTCGAGGCGCTGCCCGACGGCGGCACGCTGCTCGACGTGGGAGCGGGCACCGGCGCCTCCAGCCTGCCGATGGCCTCGCGGTTCGGCTCGCTCGTGGCCGTCGACTCCTCCGCGCCCATGCTGGCCGAGCTCAGCAAACGGGCCGACCTGCTCGGCGTGCCCGCGACCCTGGTCGAAGGCCGATGGCCGGACGTCGAGGCCGCCGTGCCCGTCGCCGACGTCGTCGTCTCGGGACACGTCGTCTACAACGCGCCCGACCTGGCGCAGTTCCTGACCGCACTCGACGCCCACGCCACGCGCAGGGTCGTGATCGAGCTGTCCAACCGCCATCCGATGAGCTGGACCAGCCCGCTGTGGCAGCACTTCCACGGCATCAGGCGCCCGGTGCGGCCGATCGCCGAAGACTGCGTCGCCCTGGCCGCCGCGCTCGGGTTCGACGTGCGGGTGGAGGAGCGGGAGGCGCCGATCGAGAGGTTCGCCTCGCTGGAGGACCTGGCCGCCTCTGTCTGCCACCGCGTGTGCCTCGACCCCGGTCGCGCCGACGAGGTCGCCACGACCGCGATGGAGCTCGGCATGTGGCCGGTGCCCCGCGACCGCTGGGTGACGCTGTGGTGGGACGTGAAGGACGAGGAAGAAGAGGAATAGCCCACGCCGGAGCGCCGTTGTACGGGGTGAGCTTCCCAGCTCCCGGACGAGACGCGCCGTACCCGGCAGGCCAAGACGACGCGCAACCGTAACAATCGTCGTTCGGGAGTGTGTGTCATGGCATGGGTCATCCTCATCGTCGCCGGCCTCTTCGAAGTGGTCATGGCGTATTCGCTCAAGATGAGCGCGGGCTTCTCGCACCTGGGCTGGTCGGCCGGCTTCTTCGCCTTCGCCATCGCCAGCTTCGGGCTGCTCGCCTACGCGCTGAAGAGCCTGGAGGTCGGCACCGCCTACGCCGTCTGGACCGGCATCGGCGCGGTCGGCACGGCCGTGCTCGGCATGATCGTCATGGGGGACGACGTCTCCGCGGTCAAGATCGGCTCGATAGCGCTCATCATCGCCGGGGTCGTCGGGCTCAACCTCGCGGGAGCCGCGCACTAGCCTGGGCACATGATTGAGCTCCATTGCGTGACCATTGACAGCGCCGAGCCGTACGAGCTGGCCTCGTGGTGGGCGGCGGCCATGGGGCTGCCGCTCGGCGAGGACGACAAGCCGGGCGACGACGAGGTGCTGGTGCGGACCGGGCGGGCGCCGTTCCTGCTGTTCATCCGGGTCCCCGAGGGCAAGACGGTCAAGAACCGCGTGCACCTCGACGTCAACGGCGCCGACGGCCGGACCAGGGACCAGGAGGTGGAGCGGCTGCTCGGACTCGGGGCGGTGATCGGCCCGGACGGCGACCATCGCAACGCCGACGGCACCGGCTGGGTCACCATGCTCGACCCCGAGGGCAACGAGTTCTGCGTGTGCAGGAGCGACGCCGAGCGTGCCGTGTCCACCAGTTGATCTCACCCTTGCCGAACGGCGCTCGGTTCCACGAAGCTGTGCCGCATGACCGAGCCGAGCGCTTTCGCCAGCCTTGAGATGTCCGCCTCGCCGCAGCGTGTCTACGAGCTGGTCACCGACCTCGACTCGATGGCGGCATGGAACGCCGAGTGCGAGAGCGTGCACTGGATGGGCAAGATCCGTCACGTCAGCCCCGGCGCCAGGTTCAGAGGCGCCAACCGCAACGGCGCCCGCAGCTGGTCCACCTTCTGTACGGTGACCGCCGCCGAGCCGGGCGTGACGTTCGCCTACCACGTGCGTGCCGCGGGCATCCTGGACGTGGCCATCTGGCGCTTCGACCTCACGCCCACCGACGCGGGCTGCCTGGTCGAGCAGAAGACCTGGGACACACGCGGCCGTCTCATGCTGTTCGTCGGGCGCGTGGCCACCGGCGTGGCCGACCGGGCCACGCACAACACGGCCAACATGCGCCGTACCCTCGAAGCCCTGAAGAAGGTCGCCGAAGGCTGAGCCGTCAGGCCCTGGAGCGGCCCTTCATCGTCACGGTGAGGATGCCCGCGATGAGGTACACGAGCGCGCCGTGCCACAGCGAGTCGAACGCGGCCCCGAACACACCCTCGTCGTCGAGGACGAGCTGCACCGGGTAGCTCAGCACGGCCGTGATGCCCGCCGGGTACAGCGCGAACTTCCACGGGTGCCTGAGCGACCACAGCCGCGCCTGGCGGGTGACCCGGTCGCCGACGTTCGGCTTGGCGACCGCACCGATGGCCGCCACCAGGGAGAACAGACTGATGCCGAGCCCGAGGGCCCACGGCAGGTCGGCCGAGCCCGGCAGAATGACACCCAGCAGGAAGCTGGCGCTCGCCAACGCGCCGCCGGCCACGGCGGCCTGCTTCCAAGGGGCGCCCCTGAGCGCCGCGCCGGACAGGGAGAGCTCTTCGCGTCGGTTGAGTTCGTTCATAGCTACAGAGTGCCTTTTGACAGCCCTCGTCCGCATCGGGGAACGACCCTGATTGTTCCCCCACCCACCGCATCGGGGTCGCCACCCGATTCGGCGGGCGAACGCGGCAGGTGGTCCTGACATGATTTCCGCATGACGCAGACAGATCTGGTACGGCTTTCGGCTGAGCATGTCGAGCGGCTCAGGGAGATCAGGTTGCGGGCGCTCAAGGACAGCCCGGACGCGTTCGGGTCGACGTACGCGCAGGCCGTGGCCACGACGCCGGAGCAGTGGCTGGCCAGGCTGAGCAATCCGGGCTCGGTGTGGTTCGTCGCCGAGCGGGAGGGGCACGACGTCGGGCTGGTCTGCGGGCTGGCCGAGGAGGACCCGGCGCACATCCACCTGCTGTCCATGTGGGTGGCGCCCGAGGCCAGGGGAGCGGGGCTGGCGGCCAGGCTGGTGGACGCGGTGCTCGACTGGTCGAGGGCGCGAGGCGCGGAGGAGATCGGGCTGTGGGCCGTCGACCAGAACGTCGCGGCCAGGACCCTGTACTCCCGTAAGGGCTTCCTGCCGTCGGGCAGGACGATGGCGCTGCCGTCCAACCCGGCCCTGATGGAGTCGCACTACGTGCTGTCGCTGCTGTTCAGGCAGGCCACGGTGGACGACCTGCCCGCCGTCGTCGCGCTGATCGCCGACGACGCCGTCGCCGCAGGCCGTACCGGGAGTTACGGGGCCGAGCACCTGGCGGCGTTCGAGGCGATCGAGCGCGACCCCGGCAACGAGTTGATCGTCGCCGAGGTGGGCGGCGAGGTGGTGGGCACGATGCAGCTCACCTACATCCCGGGCATCTCGCGCAAGGGCGCGCTCAGGCAGCAGATCGAGGCCGTGCGGATCGCCTCGCACCTGCGCGGGCAGGGGCTCGGCGCCAAGATGATGCGGTGGGCGCTGGTCAGGGCCAGGGCCAGGGGCTGCGCGCTCGTCCAGCTCACCACCGACAAGACGCGCAAGGACGCCCACCGCTTCTACGACTCCCTCGGCTTCACCGCCTCGCACGAGGGCTACAAGCTGCTCCTCAGCACGGACTGACCTCCACCACGTTGTCGTGGTAGACCGCGCCCCTGCCCATGTCGGCGTCGCGCTCCTCGACGACCGCGTTGGTGTTGGCGCCGCCGGGGCTGAGCTTGGGCCAGCGCCCCTTCGGACTGGCCACCACGCCGGGCGCGACCCGGTCGCTGAGCTCGGCCCTGGCCTCGAACTCGCCGAAGGCGTTGTGGACGCGCACCCGGGCGCCGTCGGCGATGCCACGCGCCTCGGCATCGGCCGGATGCACCAGTACGGCGGGCTCCTTCGCCCGGCGCAGCAGTTCGGGATTGTTGGCGAACGTCGTGTTGAGGAACGTGTGCGCCGCCGGAGTGATCAAGGTCAGCCCGGCGCCTCCCGCACTCACCCAGTGCGGCTCCACGTACGCCTCACCGGCGCCGGGCAACCGCATCCGCCCGGACTCCGTCGGGAAGCCCTCGGCGTACGGCAGGAAGGGCTCGGGGTAGTTCATCCGGACCCACCCCTCCTCACGCAGCCGATCGACGGTGAGCCCCTCGAGCGACGGATGCCCGCCGGACAGCAACTGCTCGGCCAACTGCAGGTCGGAGTCGTAGAGCGAAGGCTCGGTCAGGCCCATGTGCGCGGCCAGGCGGCGGAACGTCTCGGTCGTCGACAGGCACTCCCCGGCGGGCGCGACGGCGGGCTCGTTCCACAGCAGGTACAGATGGCCGTACCCGGCGTGCAGGTCCATGTGCTCGGTCTGCATCGTCGCGGGCAGCACGATGTCGGCATAGTCGACGGTGTCGGTGGGGAACTGCTCCATGACGACCGTGAACAGGTCCTCGCGCTCCAGGCCGCGCCTGATCCTGTTGGTGTCGGACGTGGAGCCGAGCGGGTTGGCGCCGTAGACCCACAGGCACTTCACCGAGTCGCCTTCGAGCCCTTCGGCCAGCCTGGTCATGGTCAGCGTGCGCACCGGGGCGGCGAGCAGGTCGGGGCGCGTGTCGACGTTCAGCTTCACGTGGCCGCTGGTGGAGTAGGAGACGCCGCCGCCCTGGTGACGCCAGTCGCCGGTCACACCGGGGATGGCGGCGATCGTCCGCATGGCCGTGCCGCCGCCCGCGTGCCGCTGCAGGCCCATCGTGGCCCTGATGCCGGTCGGCCGGGTCGTGGCCAGCCTCGTCCCCAGGCTGTGGATGACGGCCTCGGGAATGCCGGTGATCTCCGCCGCCCTGCTCGGCGGGTAGGCGAGGATCTCCTCGCGGAACTCCGCCCAGCCCTCGGTGTGGCGCTCCAGGTAGTCGCCGTCCTCGGCGCCGAGTTCGAGCACGACGTTCAGCAGGCCGAGCGCGAGCACGGCGTCGGTGCCCGGCCTGATCGCCAGGTGCTCGTCCGCCTGGTCGGCCGTCCGGGTGCGGATCGGGTCGATGGCCACCACGTGGGCGCCCGCCGCCCTGCCGTCCTGGATGAACTTCCACAGGTGGTGCCCGCTGGTCAGCGTGTTCGTCCCCCACAGCAGGATCAGCCGCGAGTGCGCGAAGTCCTCGGGGTCCATCCCGCCGGCGGCGCCCTGCGTGTGCTTCAGGCCGTCGTTGCCCGCCCTTGAGCAGATGTTCAGATCGTGCCGCGAGGCCCCGAGCACATTCCAGAACCTGCGCCCGGCCTCGCCCGTCTCACCCTGGATGTAGCCGAGCGTCCCCGTGCCCTGGTACGGCCAGACGGCCTCGCCGCCGTGCTCGTCGACGATCGCACGCAGCCTGGAGGAGATCTCCTCCAGCGCCTCCTCCCACGAGATGCGCTCGAACCGCCCCGCCCCCTTGGGGCCGACCCTGCGCAACGGGTACAGGATCCGGTCGTCGGCCCTGCTGTGCTCCAGGTAGCGGTTGACCTTCACACACAACGCACCCCGCGTGTACGGATGATCGGGATTGCCCCGCAGCTTGGTCGCCACCCCGTCCTCGACCGTGACGACCCACGAACACGTGTCCGGGCAGTCCAGCGGACAAGCCCCCATAATCTGCGCCATGCCCACAGGCTAGAGGGCCTGCCTCCACGCGAACCCGGTGACCACCTCGGAAAGCGCCTCGGCATTGACCCGCAGCGCCTCCCGATTCACATTGTCCAGATCGTCGCAGGCCAGGTGGTAACACGCGTCGAGCTCCACGCCCGCCGTACCCCCGAACAGCTCGGCCTCCCGCGCCGTCTTCAGCGTCTCGGCCCCGGTGAACAGCCCGCCCGCCGCGATGCCCGCCTCGATGAACGGCCCGTAGTCCGACCGCCCGGTGAAGTCCGTCCCCTTGTACGGCAGGCCGCGCCCGGCGAAGAAGCGCTCGAAGGCGTGCTCGACGGCCGCCGAACCCTTCGGGCCGGGCCCGGCGCCCTCGCCGTCGGAGTCGTCGCCGTCGTAGATGCCGAACACGTGGTTCGGCGAGGCCACCATGTCCAGATTGACGTACAGCCCGATCCGCTCGCGCTCGGCAGGCGAGAGCGTGGACACGTAGTGCGTGGAGCCGAGCAGGCCGAGCTCCTCACCGCTCCACCACGCGAAGCGCACCGCGCGGTCCGGCCGCTCGTGCGCCATGCGCAGGGCCAGGTCGAGCACGACGGCGCTGCCCGAGCCGTTGTCGTTCACGCCGGGGCCCTCCGGCCTGGAGTCGAGGTGCGCGCCGACCATCACCACGTCGTCCGCGCTGCCCGACGGCGTCTGCGCGATCACATTGTCGGTCAGGCGGGTCTCGCTCACCGTCCTGGTCGCCACCCTGACCTTGCCGATCTGCGCGATCTCCGCACCCGAATCGGCGCTGACGCTCACCACGGGGATGCGCTTGGGCGTGTTCAGCGAGCCGTGGAAGCCGGGCCCGGTGTTCACCACGACCAGGGCCGCCGCGCCCGCCGCCGTCGCGTGGTCGGCCTTCACCCCGAACGGGCAGCCGCCGCGCCGTACCAGGGCCACCCGGCCGGGCACGAAGCCCGCGAACGCCTCGGGCGTGCAGCCCTTCGCCGCGTCCTGGGTCTCGGCGCTGACGTCGCCGCTGCCCGAGTAGACCATCGCGTGCCCGCCGCCCGGCTCCACCTCGGCCGGGGCCAGCTCCTCGTAGTAGTCGAACGTGAACGGCTGCCGCGTCACCGTATACCCGGCCTGACGCAACCGCCCCGCCACATAGTCAGCGGAGGCGTCGTAGCCCGGCGTACCGGCCGCCCTGTTGCCGCCATGGGCATCGGCTATCGCCTGGAACGCCTGCAGATGACCGAGTACGGCATCGCCGTCCACAGGGGCGGGAACCAGCAGGAGGGAGGCGAGAAGGGCATGCGCGATCATGCCGACACTGTGCGGCCGCGACCCCCTGCATCCTGCCCGAAACACTGACATGGGGGAGAAGTTGACCTGCTTGTTGTACCCGGTGCCACATCCGTGACCTGGGTTGGGGACACTTGAGGGGAGAGAACGCACGGGTGGGGACGAGAAGGTGCAGAATCGCTGACGGTGGCGAATATCAGGGAACGTGACGGGGCAGAGCGCGAAGCGGAGGCACTCTCGAAAGAGAAGCCTGCCGTCGGCGACGCACGCCCCGAGCCGTCAGGCCCGGCCGAGCCTGTCGTCTTCGTCGTCGAACCCCTGCTCCCGCAGCGCCTGCGCCGCCCGTCCGACGCCCTGCGCTTCCTGGCCACCCTGCTCGGCCTCGCCGCCGTCATCCTGCTCGCCCTCGTCGCCAAGCAGACGCTGCTCGGCCTCGAAGCCGACGTCAAGGAGGGCGCGACCCGGGCTCCCGATCTGCTCATCAGGATCGCGACCTTCCTCGGCGGCGCCGCCGTGCTCGCCGTACCCGCGGCCTTCGCGGTCGAGCGGGTCTTCCACCGCGACGGGCTCCGGGTGGCCGAAGGGCTCATCGCGGCCATCGTCGGCATGGTCGGCTCCTACCTGCTCGGCGAATGGCTGATCACCGCCGGGCCCGACGACCTGCGCAGGCTGATGACGGGCGATCGTTCGATCGAGCCGGTCAACACCCTGCTCACCTCGGTCATCGCCTACGCCACCGCCGTGCGCATCTCCCGGCGGCCCACCTGGCGTGCGGTCATGTGGACGGTGATCGGGCTCTATGTGTTCGCGCTCTACACGGGCACGCAGATCACCCTGCCCGGCGCCATCGTGACGATCCTGCTCGGCATGGCGGTGGGCTTCGGCACGCTCTACAGCGTCGGCAGCCCCAACACCAGGCCACCCGGCAACGCCGTCGTGCTCGCCCTGCGCAAGCTCAACTTCGCCCCGGTCAGCGCCCGCCGCATCGAGGACGACCACCAGGGCAGCCGCCGCTACGCCGTCGGGCTCGGCGACGGCACCAGCCTCGACGTCACCGTGCTCGACCGCGACAGACAGGTCGCCGGGCTGCTCTACCGGCTGTGGCGGCGCATCAGGCTCAACTCCGAGACCAGGCGCAAGGCCATCAGATCGCTGCGCGCCGAGCTCGAACGCGAAGCGCTCATGGCCTACGCGGCCAACGCGGCGGGCGCCAGCACCCCGAGGCTGCTCGGCACCAGCGAGATCGGCACCGAGGCCGCCCTGCTCGCCTACGAACACCTGCCGACCAAGGCGCTGCAGGACCTGCCGGACGAGGACGTCGACGACGACCTGCTCGCCCAGATCTGGGAGCAGGTCCTGCTGCTGCAGATGCAACGCCTGGCGCACCGCCGCCTCACCGGCGACAGCATCCACGTCGACAAGGACGGCCGTGTCGTCCTCATGGACGCCAGAAGCGGCGAGATCGCCGCCGGCGACCTGCTGCTGCGGCTCGACGTCGCCCAGCTGCTCGCCTACCTGTCGTTGCGCGTCGGCGCCGAACGCTCCGTGCGCGCCGCCGCCGCCGTGCTCGGCTCCGACGCCCTGGCCGCCGCCCTTCCGCTGCTCCAGCGCATCGCGCTGACCAGGGAGACCAGGGCGGCCGTCGGCAAGAACAAGGAACTGCTGCCCGCCATCCGCGAGCACGTCGCCGCACTGCGGCCCAAGGTCGAGATCGACGAGGTGCGCCTGGAGAGGTTCAGGCCGCGCACGCTCATCACCGTCATCGCCAGCGCGCTCGCCGCCTACATCGTGCTGTCGCAGCTCAGCCAGGTCGACCTGGTCAAGGTCGTCACCACGGCCGAGTGGAGCTGGAGCCTGCTCGCGCTCGTCGCCGCGTTCGTCAGCTATCTGGCCGCGGCGTTTATGTTGCGCGGGTTCGTACCCGAGTCGCTGCCGTTCTGGCGCACGGTGCTGGTGCAGTTCGCCGGGTCGTTCGTCAAGCTGGTCGCGCCCGCCGCCGTCAGCGGCGTCGCCGTCAACACGCGCTACCTGCAAAAGCGCGGCGTGCCGCCCGGCCTGGCCGTCGCCAGCGTCGGCGCCTCGCAGGTCATCGGGCTGGCCTTCCACATCGCGTTGCTGCTGTTCTTCGCCTATGTCACCGGGTCGAGCACCACGACGTCGTTCACGCCGTCGCGTGGTCTGCTGCTCGCGCTGCTCGGGGTGGCCGGGCTCGTCGTCGTGCTGCTCGGCGTGCCGCCGCTGCGCCGGATCGTCACCAAGCGCGTGCGCGCCCTGTTCGCCGATGTCGTGCCCAGGCTGCTCGACGTGCTGCAGACGCCTCGCAAGATCCTCGAAGGCTCCTTCGGCACCCTGCTGCTGACGATCGCCTTCGTCGTCTGCCTCGACGCCTGTGTGAAGGCGTTCGGCGGGGACCTCAACTTCCCCGCCGTCGCCGTCGTCTTCCTTGCGGCCAACGCCATCGGCTCGGCGGCGCCCACGCCCGGCGGTCTCGGCGCGGTCGAGGCGTCGCTCGCGTTCGGCCTCACCGTCGCCGGGCTGGACAAGGACGTCGCCACCTCGGCCGTCCTGCTGTACCGGCTGCTGACCTTCTGGCTGCCGGTGCTGCCGGGGTGGGCCTCGTTCACCTACCTGCAGCGCAACGAGGCCCTCTGACGGCTAGCGGGCCGCCGCGACCTCGTCGATGGCGGCCAGCTCGTCCTCGGTGAACGGCGGGCCGTCCACACAGGCGACGTTCGCCTCCAGCTGGGCGACGCTGCTCGCACCGATCAGCACCGAGGTGACCCTGTCGTCCCTGATCGCCCAGGACAGCGCCATCTGCGCCAGGCTCTGCCCCCTGGCGGCCGCGATCTCGTTCAGGCCTGCGGCCAGCTCGCGGTCAACCTGGTCGGCGGACAGGAAGTGGCTGGTCGCCGCCCGCGAGTCGGCCGGGATGTCGCCGCCGAGATAGCGGTCGGTCAGCACACCCTGCGCCAGCGGCGAGTACACGATGCAGCCGAGCCCCTCCTCCTCCAGCGTGTCCAGCAGCCCGTCCTCGATCCATCGGTTGACGATCGAGTACGACGGCTGATGGATCACCAGCGGTGTGCCGAGCTCGCGCATGATCCTGGCCGCGCGTGCCGTCTGCTCCGGGGGGTAGTTCGACACGCCCGCGTACAACGCCTTGCCCGAGCGCACCGCCCGGTCCAGCGCGCCCATCGTCTCCTCCAGCGGAGTGTCCGGGTCGGGCCTGTGGCTGTAGAAGACGTCGACGTAGTCCAGCCCCAGCCTGCCCAGCGACCGGTCGAGGCTGGCCAGCAGGCTCTTGCGCGAACCCCACTCGCCATAGGGACCAGGCCACATGTAGTAGCCGGCCTTGGAGGAGACGATCACCTCGTCCCGGTAGGCCCGGAAGTCCGAGGCGAAGATCGAGCCGAAGTTGCGCTCGGCCGACCCGTCGGGCTCGCCGTAGTTGTTGGCCAGGTCGAAGTGCGTCACCCCCAGGTCGAACGCCCTGCGCAGAATCGCACGCTGGGTCGCGATCGGCCGGTCGTCGCCGAAGTTGTGCCACAGCCCGAGCGACACCGCGGGCAGCCTGAGCCCACTACGCCCACTCCTGTTGTACGGCTGCCGCTCGTATCGGCCCCCGGCCGCGACGAACGTCACTTGCCGCCCCGCTCGATGATCCACGACAGTGCGAACGCCTCCTCGCGCCAGGCGTCGTAGCGCCCGCTCCGCCCGCCGTGCCCGGCGCCCATCTCCGTCTTCAGCAGGAAGGGCCCGCCCTGCGCCGTCGCCCGCAGCCTCGCCACCCACTTCGCGGGCTCGTGGAAGAGCACCCGCGTGTCGTTGAGGCTGGTGATCGCCAAAATCGGCGGGTACGGCACGGCCGCCACGTTCTCGTACGGCGTGTAGCCCTTCATATAGGCGTAGACGTCGGCGTTGTGCAGCGGGTCGCCCCACTCGTCCCACTCGATCACGGTCAGCGGGAGCGACGGGTCGAGGATCGTGTTGAGCGCGTCGACGAACGGCACCTCCGCCACCACGCCCGCGAACTCCTCGGGGGCCAGATTGACCGCCGCGCCCATCAGCAGGCCGCCGGCCGAGCCGCCGCGCGCGATGACCGCCGAGCTCCAGCCCGCCGCCTTCACGTGCTTGGCCGCGGTCACGAAGTCGGTGAACGTGTTGCGCTTGCGCAGCAGCTTGCCCTCTTCGTACCAGCGCCTGCCCATCTCACCGCCGCCGCGTACATGGGCGATGGCGAACACGAAACCCCGGTCGAGCAGCGACAGTCTGGCCACCGAGAAGGCCGGGTCCATCGACGACTCGTAGCTGCCGTAGCCGTACAGGACGGTCGGCGCCTCCTGGCCCGTCGTCCTGGCCCTGACGATGGAGATCGGCACGCGGGTGCCGTCCTCGGCGGTCGCCCAGTCGCGGAACTGCTCGTAGTCGCCGGGGTCGTAGCCACCGAGCACGGCCTTGCGCTTGAGCAGGGTGAGCTCGCGCGTGGTCACGTCGTAGTCGTAGACCGAAGGCGGCGTCACCATGCTGGTGTAGCCGAGGCGCAGCAGCTTGGTGCCGAACTCCGGGTTGCCCGCGGGGGAGACGTCGTAGAGCGGCTCGGGCCAGGCGATCTCGTAGGCCTCGCCGTTCTTGGGCAGGACGCGCAGACCGGTCAGGCCGTCGCGGCGCAGGTGCAGCACCGCGTGGCCCTCGAACGCGTCGATGTCGAGCAGCCTGGTGTCGTCGCGGTGCTCGATCACGGTGGTCCAGGCGCCGGGGTCGTCCAGGGGGGCCGTGGCGAGCTGGAAGTTCTCGGCGTTCTCGTTGTGCAGGACGTAGAAGTGCTCGCCCGCGTGCTCGAGGTTGTACTCGACGCCGGTCACACGGGGCCTGACCACGCGGAACTCGCCGGTCGGGTCGGTGGCGTCGAGGATGCGCACCTCGCTGGTGATCTTGCTGCCCACGCCCAGGACGAGGTACTTCTCGCTCCTGGTCAGGCCGATGCCCACCCAGAAGCGCTCGTCGGTCTCCTCGTAGACGAGCACGTCGTCATCGGCCGGTGTGCCGAGCGTGTGCCGGTACAGCTGGTGGGGGCGCCACGCGTCGTCGATGCGCGTGTAGAAGAACGCCGAGCCGTCGGCGGCCCACGTGCCTCCGTAGAAGACGCCCGGGATCTCGTCGGCGAGGAGCTCGCCCGTGGTCAGGTCCTTGAACCTGAGCGTGAAGCGCTCCCCGCCGGTGTAGTCGGTGGAGTAGGCGAGCATGGAGCCGTCGGGCGTGATGGCGCTGGTGCCGACGGCGAAGAAGTCACTGTCACCGGCCAGCGCGTTGCCGTCGAGCAGGACCTGCTCGCCGTCCAGCGTGCTGTCGGTGCTGATGGTCGGTGGAATGTCGCCCGTGGCCGGGACCCGGCAGGAGACGGCGTACTGCTTGCCCTCTTCGGTCCTGCTGAAGTACCACCACGCGCCCTTGCGGCTCGGCACGCTCAGGTCGGTCTCCTGCGTGCGGCCCTTGATCTCCTGGAACACCTGCTCCTGGAGGTCCGCGAGGTGCGCGGTCGTCTCCTTGGCGTAGGCGTTCTCGGCTTCCAGGTAGGCGATCGTGTCGGGATCGTCCTTGTTCGTTAGCCAGGAGTAGTCGTCGATCACGGTGTCGCCGTGATGGATACGCTCGCTGGGAACCTTCTTCGCCTCTGGCGGCAACTGGCTGCTCACCATCCGAGTCTACGGTCGGGGCCTGTTCGTGATCTCGTTCGTGGTTTGAGCGCTCAGGACGGCTGCTAATGTTTAGGAGCCGACGAGGTACGGCGCAACCAACCACTTCACTCCGGTGAATCCGGCATGGTTCGCGACGTCCACTGACGGCAGGCCCCACAAACTCAGCAGTCCTGATGATCGGTTCGCAGAACGGTTTGATGGCTGGTAAGTTAGAGGGGTTGCCCCGGAAACGGGGTGATCGAAATCCTAGCGTGTTTGACGGGATTGTGACAAAGCCTCCGGGTTTGACACAAAAACGGCGGATGAGCTAAGATTGAGACACAACGACGGAATGAACGCCACCTGGTGGTTGAGGGTGTACGCGTCCGTTTCTTGAGAACTCAACAGTGTGTTAAAAGCCAGTGCATGATGCACAACCCCGTCGCGCTCACATTGTGGGTGTGATGGATTCCTTTGGTTGATACATGCAGTATCAGCCGGGTGAAACATTTCCAGGCATTGTTTGGAGAGTTTGATCCTGGCTCAGGACGAACGCTGGCGGCGTGCTTAACACATGCAAGTCGAGCGGAAAGGCCCTTCGGGGTACTCGAGCGGCGAACGGGTGAGTAACACGTGAGCAACCTGCCCCCGACTCTGGGATAAGCCCGGGAAACTGGGTCTAATACCGGATATGACACACGATCGCATGGTCTGTGTGTGGAAAGTTGTTTCGGTTGGGGATGGGCTCGCGGCCTATCAGCTTGTTGGTGGGGTAGTGGCCTACCAAGGCGACGACGGGTAGCCGGCCTGAGAGGGCGACCGGCCACACTGGGACTGAGACACGGCCCAGACTCCTACGGGAGGCAGCAGTGGGGAATATTGCGCAATGGGCGGAAGCCTGACGCAGCGACGCCGCGTGGGGGATGACGGCCTTCGGGTTGTAAACCTCTTTCAGCAGGGACGAAGTTGACGTGTACCTGCAGAAGAAGCGCCGGCTAACTACGTGCCAGCAGCCGCGGTAATACGTAGGGCGCAAGCGTTGTCCGGAATTATTGGGCGTAAAGAGCTCGTAGGTGGCTGGTCGCGTCTGCCGTGAAAGACCCGGGCTTAACTCGGGTTCTGCGGTGGATACGGGCCGGCTAGAGGTAGGTAGGGGCAAGCGGAATTCCTGGTGTAGCGGTGAAATGCGCAGATATCAGGAGGAACACCGGTGGCGAAGGCGGCTTGCTGGGCCTTACCTGACGCTGAGGAGCGAAAGCGTGGGGAGCGAACAGGATTAGATACCCTGGTAGTCCACGCTGTAAACGTTGGGCGCTAGGTGTGGGGTCCTTCCACGGATTCCGTGCCGGAGCTAACGCATTAAGCGCCCCGCCTGGGGAGTACGGCCGCAAGGCTAAAACTCAAAGGAATTGACGGGGGCCCGCACAAGCGGCGGAGCATGTTGCTTAATTCGACGCAACGCGAAGAACCTTACCAAGGCTTGACATCGCCCGGAAAGCATCAGAGATGGTGCCCTCTTCGGACTGGGTGACAGGTGGTGCATGGCTGTCGTCAGCTCGTGTCGTGAGATGTTGGGTTAAGTCCCGCAACGAGCGCAACCCTTGTTCCATGTTGCCAGCAACCTCTTCGGAGGGTTGGGGACTCATGGGAGACTGCCGGGGTCAACTCGGAGGAAGGTGGGGATGACGTCAAGTCATCATGCCCCTTATGTCTTGGGCTGCAAACATGCTACAATGGCCGGTACAGAGGGTTGCGATACCGTGAGGTGGAGCGAATCCCTAAAAGCCGGTCTCAGTTCGGATTGGGGTCTGCAACTCGACCCCATGAAGTCGGAGTCGCTAGTAATCGCAGATCAGCAACGCTGCGGTGAATACGTTCCCGGGCCTTGTACACACCGCCCGTCACGTCACGAAAGTCGGCAACACCCGAAGCCCGTGGCCCAACCCGTAAGGGGGGGAGCGGTCGAAGGTGGGGCTGGCGATTGGGACGAAGTCGTAACAAGGTAGCCGTACCGGAAGGTGCGGCTGGATCACCTCCTTTCTAAGGAGCATCTGACCGGTCGTCAAAACCCGGTCTACGCTGTGATTGCAGGCGAATGTTCTGCACACGGCAGCTCATTAGTGGAGCACTGGCTACTCGGTTCGGCGTCATCGCTGTCCGGCAAGTACCGCCCTGGGGGTTCACCCTTGGGGAGTGGGAACGGCGGTTCAGGGGTGGGGTTGTCCCGGACACACTGTTGGGTCCTGAGGGAACGGACCGGTCGGGCCCGCTGAGGCGGGCTCGCTGTCTGTTGGAGCCTCGTTCAGGGCCATCCTCCTGCCAGATCGCATCATCTCGTGGAAACGGGGTGGTGGTCTGATGGCGGGCCGGGTTTGGTTGCTGTTTGTTGTTTGAGATTTGCATAGTGGACGCGAGCATCTTTGTGGCCAAGTTTTTTAGGGCACACGGTGGATGCCTTGGCATCAGGAGCCGATGAAGGACGTGGAAGGCTGCGTTAAGCCTCGGGGAGTCGCCAATCAGACGTTGATCCGGGGATTTCCGAATGGGGAAACCTAGCACCAGTCATGTGGTGTTGCCTCCGCCTGAATGTATAGGGCGGTTGGTGGTAACGCGGGGAAGTGAAACATCTCAGTACCCGTAGGAAGAGAAAACAAGAGTGATTCCGTGAGTAGTGGTGAGCGAAAGCGGATGAGGCTAAACCGGGCATGTGTGATAGCCGGCAGGCGTTGCATGTCCGGGGTCGTGGGACCCTCTTGATCAGGCTGCCGCCTGGTCGGACAGTGATAAATCCTTTGGGTAGTCGAAGCCTCTGGGAAGGGGCGCCGTAGACCGTGAGAGCCGGGTAGGCGAAACCTTTTGGACTGTTTGAGGGGATCCCAAGTAGCACGGGGCCCGAGAAATCCTGTGTGAATCTGCCAGGACCACCTGGTAAGCCTAAATACTCCCTGATGACCGATAGTGAACAAGTACCGTGAGGGAAAGGTGAAAAGCGCCCCGGTGAGGGGTCGTGAAATAGTACCTGAAACCGTGTGCCTACAAGCCGTAGGAGCTTGCACCAGCTTGTCTGGTGTGTGATGTGACTGCGTGCCTTTTGAAGAATGAGCCTGCGAGTTATGGTGTGTGGCGAGGTTAACCCGTGTGGGGGAGCCGTAGCGAAAGCGAGTCTGAATAGGGCGTTTGAGTCGCATGCTGTAGACCCGAAGCGGAGTGATCTACGCATGGGCAGGTTGAAGCGAGGGTAAGACCTCGTGGAGGACCGAACCCACCAGGGTTGAAAACCTGGGGGATGACCTGTGTGTAGGGGTGAAAGGCCAATCAAACTCCGTGATAGCTGGTTCTCCCCGAAATGCATTTAGGTGCAGCGTCACGTGTTTCTTGCCGGAGGTAGAGCACTGGATGGCCGATGGGCCCGACAAGGTTACTGACGTCAGCCAAACTCCGAATGCCGGTAAGTGAGAGCGTGGCAGTGAGACTGCGGGGGATAAGCTCCGTAGTCGAGAGGGAAACAGCCCAGATCACCGACTAAGGCCCCTAAGCGTGTGCTAAGTGGGAAAGGATGTGGAGTCGCAGAGACAACCAGGAGGTTGGCTTAGAAGCAGCCACCCTTGAAAGAGTGCGTAATAGCTCACTGGTCAAGTGATTCCGCGCCGATAATGTAGCGGGGCTCAAGTACACCGCCGAAGTCGTGGCATTCACACTGCAAGGTGTGGATGGGTAGGGGAGCGTCGTGTGCTGCGGTGAAGCGGCAGAGTGATCTAGCCGTGGAGCGTACACGAGTGAGAATGCAGGCATGAGTAGCGAATCGAGGGTGAGAAACCCTCGCGCCGGATGACCAAGGGTTCCTGGGCCAGGCTAATCCGCCCAGGGTAAGTCGGGACCTAAGGCGAGGCCGACAGGCGTAGTCGATGGACAACGGGTTGATATTCCCGTACCCGCTTTAACGCGCCCATACTGAACCTCGTGATGCTAAGAGTCCTTAGCCTTTCCTAAAGCCTTCGGGCTTGGGTGGGGTGAACGCTCGGACCGATCGGGTAGTAGGTAAGCGATGGGGTGACGCAGGAAGGTAGTCCAGCCCAGGCGATGGTTGTTCCTGGGGTAAGCATGTAGGGCGAGACGTAGGCAAATCCGCGTCTCATACAGCCTGAGGTGTGATGCCGAGCCGATTGTGGCGAAGTGGATGATCCTATGCTGCCGAGAAAAGCCTCTAGTGAGTGTTATGGCGGCCCGTACCCTAAACCGACTCAGGTGGTCAGGTAGAGAATACCAAGGCGATCGGGTGAACTGTGGTTAAGGAACTCGGCAAATTGCCCCCGTAACTTCGGGAGAAGGGGGACCTCTGCTGGTGATAGGCCTTGCGCCTGGAGCTGGTGGGGGTCGCAGTGGCCAGGGGGAAGCGACTGTTTACTAAAAACACAGGTCCGTGCTAAGTCGTAAGACGATGTATACGGACTGACGCCTGCCCGGTGCCGGAACGTTAAGGGGACCGGTTAGCGACGTAAGTCGCGAAGCTGAGAACTTAAGCGCCGGTAAACGGCGGTGGTAACTATAACCATCCTAAGGTAGCGAAATTCCTTGTCGGGTAAGTTCCGACCTGCACGAATGGCGTAACGACTTCCCCGCTGTCTCAACCGCAGACCCGGCGAAATTGCACTACGAGTAAAGATGCTCGTTACGCGCAGCAGGACGGAAAGACCCCGGGACCTTCACTACAGCTTGACATTGGCGTTTGGAACGTCTTGTGTAGGATAGGTGGGAGACTGTGAAGCTGTCACGCTAGTGGTGGTGGAGTCATTGGTGAAATACCACTCTGGTCGTTTTGAACGTCTAACCCTGGTCCGTGATCCGGATCGGGGACAGTGTCTGGTGGGTAGTTTAACTGGGGCGGTTGCCTCCTAAAGAGTAACGGAGGCGCCCAAAGGTTCCCTCAGCCTGGTTGGCAATCAGGTGTCGAGTGTAAGTGCACAAGGGAGCTTGACTGTGAGACTGACGGGTCGAGCAGGAGCGAAAGCTGGGACTAGTGATCCGGCGGTGGCATGTGGAAGCGCCGTCGCTCAACGGCTAAAAGGTACCCCGGGGATAACAGGCTGATCTTCCCCAAGAGTCCATATCGACGGGATGGTTTGGCACCTCGATGTCGGCTCGTCGCATCCTGGGGCTGGAGTAGGTCCCAAGGGTTGGGCTGTTCGCCCATTAAAGCGGTACGCGAGCTGGGTTTAGAACGTCGCGAGACAGTTCGGTCCCTATCCGCTGCGCGCGCAGGAGACTTGAAAGGAGCTGTCCCTAGTACGAGAGGACCGGGACGGACGAACCTCTGGTGTGCCAGTTGTTCCGCCAGGAGCACGGCTGGTTGGCTACGTTCGGAAGGGATAACCGCTGAAAGCATCTAAGCGGGAAGCTCGCCTTGAGATGAGGTCTCCCACCATGAGAGTGGGTAAGGCTCCCAGTAGACGACTGGGTTGATAGGCCGGAGGTGGAAGCACGGTAACGTGTGGAGCTGACCGGTACTAATAGGCCGAGGACTTGACCACAAAGCATCTTGCTCGCGTCCACTAGGCAATTCTGAAACCACAAACAGCTGGTCTGTTTGACAGTTTCATAGTGTTACGGCGGTTATAGCGTGGAGGAAACACCCGGTTACATTCCGAACCCGGAAGTTAAGCTCTACTGCGCCGATGGTACTGCACTCGGGAGGGTGTGGGAGAGTAGGTCGCCGCCGGACAATCTTTCAAAAGGGCCACCCCGCTTGTGCGGGGTGGCCCTTTTTGCGTTGTACCGAAGAATGTTGCGCTGAAGAAGCCGAAGAATGGGGCACTGCCTGGTTTGCGGCTGGTGGTGCGTTCCTCGTTCGATTGCTCGCGTGTTCGTTCGTGCGTCGGGTGTTGGCGATTGGCGGGCTGAGCAGGGCTTACGCATGCTTCGGGCTGGCCGTGGGCGGCCGTCGAGGGTGTGCCCGGGTGGTGTGCTCGGGGTTAGGCTGGGCCGCTTCCGGAGATTTCGTACCTGGCCACTTCGGCGTCTCGGATCATCGATGATTGGTCGTCACTTGGGCCTGAGGTGCGGAAGGCGTCGAGGCTTTCGGGGGAATCCCAGCGTTCGTAGATGTTGATGCGGTCGGGCTCGACGAGATCGGCGCCGAGGGAGAAGTCGAAACAGCCGGCCGTACGCCTGGCATGGGCGATCACGTCTAGGCATGTCCGCAGATAGTCGTCACGCTCAGCGGGGTCAACCTTGAGCCAGCCCGAGATAATGATCATCTCGCCATCATACGAATACGAACTGGCGTGCGGGCTGTGCTGGGGCATTTGGTGTTCTGGGGTTCGTCGCCTGTTGTCTGTTCTGGGGATTCGCGGGGATTCGCGTTCGAGGTTTCTGCGTTCCCGCGTCATGTGCTCCCGCGTCTCGTGCTGACGTGGCTCGTGCGCTGGGGTCTCCTGCGGTGGGGCGCTGGGTCTTCAGTGCGTGTGGGGTGTGGCTGGCGTCAATCATGACTTGCTGGCTGTGCGGCCAACGGGTGTCGACGGAATGAGCGCCCGACGCTTTGGCCTCTCTGAGCCCGGCCTCGTTCAACTCCTGCGAGAACCCCGCGAGGACCCGGAGGACCCGCGCGAAGTCGTCGCTGCGGAGGGAGGTCGCGATGGAGGAATGGGGCATGGCCGTGTTGGGGGCCGTGGGGATCGTCGTTTCTCATGGCCCTGCTGGTGTCTTGCATAGGTCGTTGGGTGGGGTGTTCTGTTTTTCGGGTTCTTGGCGTTCGTGGTGGGAGAGCGGGGAGGTAGGCGTACGCGGGTGGTTGGGGCTTGGGTGGGTTGGGGGGAGGGGCGGGCTCAGAGGGCCGTGGGCGTCGTGGAAGAGGTGTGTGTGCCTCTGGCTACCCTTCGTGTGCGTCGCAGGGCGTAGCGGAGTCCTCCGGGCTTGTGGGGGGCCTTCGGCGGTTCTTCTTGACAGGTGAGGCTCTGCGGCTCGTTGGTGTGCGGGCTCTGTTCCTCGTCTCGCGCTGTCGTTGGCGGCGGTTGCCTTCGGCTGGCTTCGTCTCGATCTCACCTGGTCGTCGTGTGCCGCCTGTCGCGTTCGTTGGGCTGGTCGGCTGACAGGACTTGGCCCGGAACTCCAAGTGCGTTCCAAGGGGGTGGGGTGTGTTGATCGAACTGCAACTCGTGGCGGGGCCTACTACGGACGGTGGGGGGCAGGCAGGTAGGAACAGGGCGCGAGGCGCTGTTAGGCGTGGAGAGTGCCTGAGGTGATGGTGATGGCTTTGCCGGTGAGGTCCACTCGGTCGCCGCGGAGGGTGGTTCGGATGGTGCCGCCCCGGCGCGAGAGTTGGCGGCCCGTGAGGGTGGGGCGGCCGAGTCTGGCCGACCAGAAGGGGGACAGCGCGCAGTGAGCCGAGCCGGTGACGGGGTCCTCCACGATGCCTACGCGAGGGGCGAAGAAGCGGCTGACGAAGTCGGCTTCCGTGCCGGCCGCGGTGACGATGACGCCTCGTACGTCGATCTCGGACAGGGCCGCGATATCGGGTTCGAGGGTACGGACGACCTCTTCGGATTCGACCTCCACCAGCAGGTCAAAGGCGCTTTGGCCGACCCAGAGAGCGCGGGCGCCCAGTGCGTTTTCCAGGCCTTCGGGAGCGGTGACCGGGGTCACATTCTTGGCCGGGAAATCCATCGTGATCATCCCGTCGCCGGTCTGATTCACGGTCAGGGTGCCGCTCTTGGTCTCGAATTCCAGGGTGCCGGTCGCCAGGCCGGTCGAATACAGGACGTGTGCCGTCGCGAGCGTCGCATGACCGCAAAGGGCGACTTCCACCTCAGGGGTGAACCACCGTAGCGAATTGCCCAGGAGGAAGGCTGTCTCGGACAGCTGCATCTCCTGGGCCACCGACTGCATCCACGTCTCCGGTGCGGCGGACTCGAGGAGACAGACCGCGGCAGGATTACCCTGGAAAGCGGAGTCGGCGAAGGCGTCAACCGTGAACAGGCGCATGGCGTCGACTCTATGGTGGGGCGATAACCGTTCGTCAACTGGGATGCAAGCCGTACAAGATGGAATAGGTACTGGGCGTGTCGCATGGCGAATACCGAATCGTCGGTTACCGTCCAATGTGTCGGGACAAGCCGATTGCGGTGAGTTCCTGAGGAAAGGACAAGCCGATGGGGGCAGTGCGCAAGGTGGCAAGCTACCTTGGCCTGGGCGGCATCGATCAGTACGACGACGCCTATGACGACGAGCAGTACGACGACGACGAGTTCGTTCCGGCTTCGGAGCGGGCTGCGAAGAGATGGCGAGCCAACGTGGAGCCGTCTCGGATCGTCATGGTGCAGCCGCTGAAGTACAACGACGCACCGATGATCGGGCAGCACTTCCGTGAGGGCCAGACGGTCATCATGGACGTCACCGGCATGCCGATGCCCGAGGCCACCCGCATGGTGGACTTCGCGGCGGGACTCGCCTACGGGTGTGAGGGTCGGATCGAGCGTATCGCCGATCGGGTGTTCCTGCTCGCTCCGGCGCACGTGGAGATCGAGAACACGTAGCGCTGGGCGGCGTCCCCCATTTCGGGTGCGCACGCTGGTCGTGGCCGGTCCTACCCCCAAGGCATACCGGCCGCTGCTGAGCGAATGCGCCCGCATGGGGTGAAGCACACCTGTGATCGAGCAGGCATGCCGTGAACCGGCGTGCCATCGGGGTGCGGGCGCATTCATGCCGGCGTGGCCACCAGGCCGCGCGGGCATATCGGCCGTCCCGCCGCCTACCGCCCACAGGCCACAGGCCCACGGGCCGCAGGCCATGGGCAGCCAGGGCGAAAAACCGAGCGAGCGAAGCCGAGGCCCGCCCCCCAAGGTTGGGCGGAGCCTGGCGAAAAGCTGCGGCGCCGCCGCCAAGCACGCAAGGTCGAGCCGAGCCAGAACCTAGAGGCAAGGCCGAGAGCCGCAGCCGGTTACGCCCAAGGTCGCGAAGCCAGCCCCAAAGCCAGTCCCAAAGCCAGCCCCGAGGCCAGCACTGAAGCCAGTGCCGCAGCCCCGAAGCCAACCAGCCAACGCCCGCTGCGCCGACGACCAACGCACCCGCGCTGCGTCACACCCGCCCAAGGCAACCGGCGATCAGCACACCCCAAAAGCCGACCCCCCGAACCCCGCACCCCTCAAGCCGCCCGAGGCCCCCGTCGCAACAACCGCGTGAGCTCGGTGGCGTCGGTCTCCGCCTGCTCGGCTCGGGCAGCCGACTCCCGCGCGTACTCGTGCAACGCCCACACCGCCCCTTCCGCCAACTCCCGCAACTCCCCGACACGAGTAGCCACGTAAGCGGCATCCACCGCGTCAGCCTGATGCCGACGCCACAGCAGATACCCGCCCGCACCGACCAAAGCAACGCCGGGAACAACGAGGAACACCGACGCCAAGATCCCGATCATGGTGAGCACCCCGAGCCCGAGCAGCAGGTACCCAGGCCAGGGAACGCCCCGCGGCGGCACGCCCTCGGCGACGATGCGGCGTTCGGCGTCGGCCATCGAGGTGTCGTCGGGCCCCTCGGGGCGCAGCACGATGCGATGGCCGAGTATCGGCACCGTCACCGTGGTGGGCGGCGGCTCCTGGGTGCCTGCGGCGAGCTCCTCGGCGACGGTGCGCAGGATCGGCGCGGCCACGTGCAGGGCGATGGCCGCCAGATGCGGATCAGCGCCGGGACGCAGGTCGTCGAGCAGGTGTCCGACGAGCGGCCCCATCGGGCCTTCGGGACCGCCGAGCCCGATGAGCGAGCGGAGTACGGCGAGCGGCTCGTCCTCGGCCCACGTGGTGGCCGGGGCGCCCGAGCTGTTGGCCAGCGGCGTGGAGGCGTCCTGGTCGGCCTGCTTGGCCGAGGTGATCTCGGTGCACCGGGCCCGCAACCGCGACAACCTGGCCGCCGACTGGGCGGGCCCGGCCAGTTCGGTGATCTCGGAGAGCTCGGGGAAGTCGACGAGCGAGCGCGGCACCACGACGGTCGGCTCACCGGGCGAAAGGGCGCGCAGCCACTCGCTGACGTCGGCCGCGTCGGGAATCGACAGGGCGTCGAGGCGGCGCAGTACGAAGATCTTGCCTGCCGGGCCGTAGGCGCCGCGGGCGGCGGCCAGCCAGAGGGAGCGCTGGCCGTGTGTCACGGGTCGGTCGAGGGACAGCTCGCCGAACGCGGTGCCCAGCCAGGAGGCGTGGATGCGCCCGCCGTGCCCGGCGACGGCCAGGGCCAGGCACAGGAACAGCGCCGTCGACTGCTGGTCGCGGTTGGCGGCCTTGGCGAGCGGCTCGATGGACTCCTCGCCCGACAGGATCGCGACGAGGGCCTGGACGGCGGGAGGCAGCCAGTAGCCCTCGTGATCGGCGAAGGCGGGAGTGGCTGGTGGCGCGGACCCATTGGCCGCCAGATGGGCCAGCAGCGCCTCGGCATAGCGATGTAGCTCCGTCGCGGCTTGGGGGCTCGCGGTCAGATCCGTGCTCAAGGCAGAGAACTCCCCGAAACTCGGCCGCAATTCAATGACCGCGCAAAGCCTAGCCTGTGGGCGCGCCAACCTTGGGGAGGCGCGCCCAATGGCGGACATGTCTACATGCGCTCGGGGACCGGGACCCCCAGGAGGTCCAGCCCGGTCTCCAGGACCCGGAGCGTCAGCGCGCAGAGGGCCAGGCGCGATGCCTTGGTCTGCTCGTCGACGCCGGGCTTGGCCACCGGGCACTCCTCGTAGAAGGTGCTGAACAGGCTGGCCGTCTCGAACAGGTACGCGCACAGGCGGTGCGGCTCGGCCAGCTCCGCCACCTGCTCGACCACCGAGCCGAACCCGAGCAGCTGCAGCCCGAGCGCACGTTCGGCGGGCTCGCCGAGCACGATCGTGCCGTCGGCCCGTGCCGGGTCGGCGTCCGCCTTGCGGAAGATCGAGCGGATCCGGGCCGTGGCGTACTGCATGTAGGGGCCGGTGTTGCCGGAGAAGGACAGCATGCGGTCGAAGTCGAAGATGTACTCGCTGTCGTGGCTGATCGACAGGTCGGCGTACTTCACCGCGCCCATGCCGACGGCGTGTGCGATCTCCTTCTTCATCGTCTCGTCGTAGCCCCGGCTGGCGATGCTCTCCTCGGCGCGCTCGACGGCCTCGTCGAGCAGGTCGGTCAGCTTGACCGACTCGCCCGACCGCGTCTTGAACCTGCGGCCGTCCTGGCCGAGCATCATGCCGATCTGGATGTGCTCGGCGCTGACCGTCTCCGGCAGCCATCCGGCCTGCTCGGCGGAGGCGAACACCATGCGGAAGTGCAGCGACTGGTCGGCGCCGACGACATAGAGGATGCGGTCGCTCTTGAGGTCGTCGACCCGGTGGCGGATGGCGGCCATGTCGGTCGTGGCGTAGCCGTAGCCGCCGTCGCTCTTACGGATGATCAGCGGGAGCGGCTTGTCGTCCGACCCGGTGAAACCGGGCGGGAACAGGCACAACGCCCCCTCGCTGCGTACGGCGACGCCCATGGCCTCCAGGTCGTCGCAGGTGCGCTCCAGCATCGGGTTGTACATGCTCTCACCGGCGATGTCGTCGTCGGTGAGCGTGACGCCGAGCATCGCGTAGACCTTGTTGAAGTAGCGGATGGTGGCGTCCATGAAGACGTGCCACAGCCGCATGGTCTCGGGGTCGCCGGACTGCAGGGTGGTGACCCGCTCGCGCGCCCTGCGCTTGAAGTCCTCGTCGCTGTCGAACTTGACCCTGGCCGCCTGGTAGTACTCGGTGCCCTGGCCGGCTTCGAGCTGGGCGACGGCGGCGTGCTCGCCGATGTCGAGCAGGTGCTCGATGAGCATGCCGAACGGCGTGCCCCAGTCGCCCAGGTGGTTCTGTCTGATGACGGTGTTGCCGAGGTGCTCGTGCGTGCGGGCGAGGGAGTCGCCGACGATCGTCGTGCGCAGGTGGCCGACGTGCATCTCCTTGGCCGCGTTGGGCGCGGAGTAGTCGATGACGACCGTCTGCGCGGGCGCGACGACGCCGACGCCGGCGCGCGGGTCGGCCAGGGCGCTCTGCACCTCGCCGGTGATCCAGGAGTCGGCGAGGGTGATGTTGAGGAAGCCGGGTCCGCTGACCTCGACCGTGCCGGGGAAGTCGCCCAGCTCGGCGGCGATGGCCTCCGCGACGTCCCGCGGCGCTCGTCGCAGTCGCTTGGCCAGGCTCATCGCGACGTTCGCCTGGAAGTCGGCGAACTGGGAGGGCCGGATCAGCGGGTCTGCGTCGGCGTACTCGGAACCGAACGCGGTGGCCAGCGCTTGCTGGACGCGCTCGGTGAGCACAATCTGCGGGTCGGTCATGCTCTAAGCCTACCGATGACGCGGACCGCGACGCTGATCGCCACGGCCGCCACGGCGGCGATGCCGAGCGCCACCAGATCGTTGCCGACGTCACCGGGCGACAGGGCGAAGAAGTCCCTGGCGAACGGCACGGCGAGCGCCCCCGCGAACAGCACGCCCATGGCCGCCACCAGTGCGACCCGCCACCACGTCAACGGCCTGGCGATGAGGAAGAGCACCCACCAGGTGGTCAGGAAGAGCGTGATGACGGCCGCCGTGCGATCGGCCTCTAGCGAGGAGGTGCCGTTGTGCGCCGCCCAGTACGAGGCCAGCACCGCGAACGCGCAGATCACCCCGGCGGGTACGGCGAAGCGCAGCACCCGGGGCACGAAGCCGGGCCTGGAACGCTCGTTGCTCGGCGCCAGCGCCAGGAAGAACGCGGGAATGCCGATCGTCAGCGCGTTGACCAGCGTCGAGTGCCTGGGCGCGAACGGGAAGGCCACGCCGATCACCCCGACCATGAGCGACAGCACGATCGCGTAGAAGGTCTTGGTGAGGAACAGGTTGGAGACCCGTTCGATATTGGCCAGCACCCTGCGCCCCTCGGCCACGACGTGCGGCAGCGAGGCGAACCTGTTGTCCAGCAGCACCACCTGCGCCACGGCCTTGGTGGCGGCGCTGCCCGCGCCCATGGCGACGCCCAGGTCGGCGTCCTTGAGGGCGAGCACGTCGTTGACGCCGTCGCCCGTCATCGCGACCGTGTGTCCTTTGGACTGCAGTGCGCCGACGAACGCGCGTTTCTGCTGGGGGGTGACCCGGCCGAACACGGTGTTGTTCTCCAGGGCGTCGGCCAGCTTGTCCGGATCGTCGATCGGCAGTGTGCGGGCGTCGACGGCGCGGTCGCCGCCGGGGATCTCCAGCTGGGTGGCGATGGCGGAGACGGCTTCGGGGTTGTCGCCCGAGATGACCTTGATGGTGACGCCCTGCTCGGCGAAGTAGCGCAGGGTCTCGTGCGCGTCGGGGCGTATGCGCTGCTTGAGCGTCACCAGGGCGGCGGCGGTGACGTCCACATCGCCGGTGCTGTCGAGGTCGGGCACCTTGGCCAGGGCGAGCACGCGTGCGCCGGTGGCGGCGAGGGCCGCGGCGCGTTCGTAGGCGTGGCCGCCCGGCTGCAGCAGGATGTCGGGGGCACCGAGCACCCAGGCGCCTTCGGGCCCGAAGTCGGCGCCGCTCCACTTGCGCGCGGAGGAGAACGGCACGCTCCTGGTGGCCCGCCACCCGGCCGGCATGGTGTCGTAGCGCACCTGGATGGCCTGGGCGGTGGCGTTGGGCCTGGGGTCGACGTTCGCGAGTGCGGCCAGGGCCTCGGCGACGGGCAGGTCGTCGCGCTCGGTCAGCACCTCGTCCAGGTCCATGCCGCCCGCAGTGAGCGTGCCGGTCTTGTCGACACACAGCACGTCGACCCTGGCCAGGCCCTCGATCGCGGCGAGCTCCTGCACCAGTGCCTTGCGCCTGCCGAGCCGTACGACGCCGACGGCGAAGGCGATGCTGGTCATCAGGACCAGCCCTTCGGGGATCATCGTGACGATACCGGCGACCGCGCCGGTGATGGCCTCGCCGAAGCCGACATCGAGCCGCATCTGGCTGAACATGAGCAGTGCGCCGATCGGGATGACCAGCCACGTGACGTACTTGATGAAGGAGGTGATGCCGTCGCGCAGTTCGGAGTGCACGAGGGCGAACTTGCTCGCCTCGTCGGCCAGCTTCACCGCGTAGGCGTCCCTGCCGATCTTCGTGGCGGTGAAGGCGCCCGAGCCCGCGACGCAGAAGCTGCCGGAGAGCACCTCGTCGCCCGGCTTCTTGTGCACGGCGTCGGCCTCGCCGGTGAGCAGCGACTCGTCGATCTCCAGCCCTTCGGCCGAGCCGACCTCGCCGTCGACCAGCAGCCGGTCGCCCGGGCCGAGCAGGACGAGGTCGCCCAGGACGATCTCGCGCGGGTGGATCTCCTGCTCACGTCCGTCGCGCACGACCTTGACCGGCGCCTCGTTGACGACGGCCAGCTTGTCCAGCGTGCGTTTGGCGCGCAGCTCCTGGATGATGCCGATCGCCGCGTTGAACACGATGACCAGTCCGAACAGGCCGTCCTGCCACTGCCCGAAGATCAGGATCAGCGCCCACAGCACGCCGATGACGGCATTGAACAGCGTGAACACATTGGACCTGACGATGGCCGACAGCGAGCGGCTCGACCGCCGGGGGGCGTCGTTGGTCCTGCCTGCCGCGACGAGCTCGGCCACCTGCGCAGAAGTCAGCCCGTCCACACGTTCCCCCCACCTTCGGTGTAGGGATCTCACATTACGTGATCAGTGCGGGGCGTCCCCGATCACCACAGCCGGTGCGGCCGATGCCCCGCCGACAGCCGTTCGCCGATGCGGTTGACGATGCCCCTGGCCGACACGGTCGCGGCCAGCTGGCAGGCCGCGCTGATGCTCCTGGCCCTGGAGTTGCCGTGCGCGATGACGACGGTCCCGTTGAGCCCGAGCAGTACGGCGCCGCCGTAGGCGTCGGAGTCGAGCCTGCCGTACAGCTCCTTGATACGGCCGCGCTGCATGAAGGCGCCGACGCGGGCGACCCTGCTGTCGCGCATGGTGTCCTTGAGCTCGCCGAAGGTGTAGCGGACGGCGCCTTCGAGCGTCTTCAGGGCGACGTTGCCGGTGAAGCCGTCGGTGACGATGACGTCGGCGGCGCCGGTGAGCAGGTCGTGGCCCTCGATGTTGCCGACGAAGTGGAGGCCGGAGGTCTGGCGGAGCAGCTCGTGTGCGCGTTTGGTGAGCTTGTCGCCCTTCTCCGGCTCGCTGCCGATGCTGAGCAGGGCGACGCGGGGGTCGTCGATGTCGTAGGCGAGTTCGGCGAACGCGGCGCCCAGATGGCCGAACTGGACGAGCATCTCCGGTTTGACCTCGGCGTTGGCCCCGGCGTCGAGCAGGACCGTGGGGTGCGGCGTGGTGGGCAGCGACACGGCGATGGCCGGTCTCAGCAGGCCCTGCTGGCCTTTGAGCCGCAGCCTGCCGGTCGCGACGAGGCCGCCGGTCGATCCGGCCGAGACCACGGCGCACGCGTCGCCTCGCCGTACCAGGTGGCAGGCGACGGCGATGCTGGAGCGGGGGCGGCGCAGGCTGGCGAGTGCGCCTTCGTCCATGGCCAGTGCCTCTTCGGCCCTGACGATGGGGATCTCCTTGGTGGCGTCGTGGTCGGCCAGCGCTTCGTACAGGACACGGGGTGAGCCGACGAGGACGACCGACAGGCCGCGCTCCCTGACCGCGTGCACCGCGCCCGCGACGATCTCGTTCGGCGCGTGGTCGCCGCCCATGGCGTCGAGGGCCACGGGCGCATGCGGTGCGGTCGTGTCCGGCAATCGGTCACCTCGTGCCTGGGTACGGTCGTGCGGGAAGTCTTTCCGCATCGTAGGCAAGGCGAGGGCCTGCTCGGACGCCGGGTCGGGAGGGTATGCCGGATTCGGCCCGGCGGTTCAGATTACGCCCGGCCGAGGGGTGGTCAGGCGAGGTTCCAGTCGGACAGGCCCTTGGAGACGATCACCTTGCCGAAGACGGCCCTGCCGGTGATGCGGATGAGCGGGCCGTCGCCGCCCGTTCCGCCCGACACCTGGCGCTTGGCGAACATCGCACTGCCCTCGTCGATCACGTGCGCGTTGTCGGGCACCCGGATGATGAGCTTGCCGAAGGAGGACGCGGCCTCGATGGTGATCTCGCGGCCGGGGAGCACGGCGTCGGACAGGTCGACGATGAGCGCGCCGAACCTGGCGCTGAGCGTGGTGTGGCGTGAGGCGATCCAGCGGCCCTTGCGCACGACCTTGCTGAAGACGGCGCTGACGTGCTGGCTCTCGACGCCCGCCGGTGCGCCGGACGTGGTGACGGCGGGCAGGTCGCGGGTGATGGGCTGCAGCTGGCCCATCGTGGTGGCGGAGTAGACGGCTTCGAGGCGGTCGGCGTGTTCGAGGCTGGTGAGCCTGCCGCTGGCCAGAGCCTCGCCGAGCACGGCGGCGACCTGGTCGCGGTCGGCGTCCGAGGCGCGCAGGATGGGGTCTTCGGCAGTCATGGTGGTCGCCTTCGTCGCTCGGGAAGC
The DNA here is from genome assembly GCF_056106265.1 of Nonomuraea sp. IBHARD001. Taxonomy (NCBI): domain Bacteria; kingdom Bacillati; phylum Actinomycetota; class Actinomycetes; order Streptosporangiales; family Streptosporangiaceae; genus Nonomuraea; species Nonomuraea sp. IBHARD001. The sequence continues at coordinate 8,408,996 of NZ_JBWBBW010000002.1, read as the reverse complement.
CCGTGTTTTCCGGCCTTCCTCCACGATAACGCGATATGTCGCGAGTTTCCACAGCGCACTGGAAGCTTTGCCCTCAGGGGAACCAGAAGTATGGCCGGTAGCGTCCGGGTATAAGAGCCCTAGACGCACGACAGGGTCAACAGGTTTACCTCCGGACGAACAAAAAGACGGGAAACGCCTAGTGATCTTGAATCAAGAAGGAACACGACGCTTCACGGCCTACACGTCCAAGCACCTCGACGAGCTCCTGACCCGAGCGGGACTCGACGAGGACGAACGTCTTCGGGTACGCGCCGTCGCCACGGTGCTGCCCTTTCGCACCAACGCCTACGTCGTGGACGAGCTCATCGACTGGGCGGCCGCGCCGGACGATCCCATCTACCGGCTGGTCTTCCCGCAGGCCGACATGCTGCCGCGCGCCGACGTGGACCGGCTGTCGGACCTGCTGCGCTCCCAGGCGCCCAACGCCGAGCTGCAGGAGGCGGCCCGGCAGATACGACTGAAACTCAATCCGCATCCCGCGGGGCAGCTCGACCTCAACGTGCCCCGCATCGGCCGCGAGCCCGTGCCGGGGATGCAGCACAAGTACCCGGAGACCGTGCTGTTCTTCCCCAAGCAGGGGCAGACCTGTCACGCCTACTGCACCTACTGCTTCCGCTGGGCGCAGTTCGTCGGGGACGCCGACCTCAAGTTCGCATCCAGCGACGTCGACCAGCTCGTCGCCTATCTGCGCGACCATCCGAGCGTCACGAGCGTGCTGCTCACCGGCGGCGATCCCATGATCATGGGGGAGGGCGTGCTCAGGAGATACGTGGAGCCGCTGCTGGAGATCGAGCAGCTGGAGTCGATCCGCATCGGCACCAAGTCGCTGGCCTACTGGCCGCAGCGCTTCACCACCGATCCGGACGCCGACGAGACGCTGCAGCTGTTCGAGCAGGTCGTGGCTGCGGGCAAGAACCTCGCGTTCATGGCCCACTTCTCCCACACCCGGGAGTTGGAGTCGCCGCTGCTGGACTCGGCCGTCTCGCGCATCCTCGGCACGGGGGCCACGATTCGCACGCAGGCGCCGCTGATCAGGTCGATCAACGACGATCCCGGGATCTGGCGGGAGATGTGGCGTCGTCAGCATGCGATGGGCATGATCCCGTACTACATGTTCGTCGAGCGCGACACCGGGCCGCAGGACTACTTCGCGGTGCCGCTCGCCAGGGCGTACGAGATCTTCCGCGACGCGTATGCCGGTGTGTCGGGACTGTGCAGGACCGTACGGGGGCCCTCCATGTCGGCGACGCCGGGGAAGGTGTGCGTCGACGGCATCACCGAGATCGCCGGGCAGCGCGTTTTCGTTCTTCATCTCATTCAGTCCCGCGACCCTTCTCTCGTCGGCAGGCCGTTCTTCGCCCGATACGACCCTCGGGCCGCCTGGCTCAGCGATCTGCGGCCCGCATTCGCCGACCGCTTTCCGTTCGAACCGGCGGCCAGGGATACCCGTTTGTCCGCGTGATGATCGCGTGAACGTCGTGTGATGTTCGCCTGAGCAGTCAAGCCGGTATCTCGCAAGCGGAAAATCTGAACCCCCGGCCCGGGACGTTTATTTTCCCGTGCCTTGTCCTCGGGCCGGGCGGTTCCTTGATCATTGTGTTGGGTGACGTCTGCGGAATATCCGGATTGGCCGCCGGGTTTCGCATCGTCATTTCCGGATTTGTCGCCCGGGGGTTTCTTGATCGTTTTGTCGCCCGTCTGGGGCTCCAACCCCTTGCCCGCCGGGGTTTCCGGCGCGGGGAGCCCCGTTGAGGTGGTGATACAAATGCGTCAGTAGCTCAGCCGGACGGCGCGGTCGGTGTGGTGCCCACAGCGTGCTTCCGGCTTTCGGGGGTCTTTGATTCGCGTTTTCACTGACCAATTCAGGAATGCGAATCGATTACGAGCCGGGAAGGCAATCATGAATCGAGTGCTCAAGGCGGCTGTCGCCGTCGTAACTTTCGGGCTGGCCGCGGCGGTCGCCGCCGCACCGGCCCAGGCGCAGGACACCGGCGATGTCGCCGGCACGATGACCAAGGGGACCGACCCGATCAGCGGACTGCTGGAGGGTCTGCTGGGCGGCCTGCTCGGGGGCAACGGCGGTAGCCCGCTCGACTCCCTGACCGGCGCGCTCGGCGGCGGCCCGCTCGGCTCGCTCACCGGGTCGCTCGGAGAGACGCTCGGCGGAGCCAAGGGCGGCCCGCTCGCCGGTGTCACCGGAGCGCTTTCCGGTGACACGCTCGGCGGTGTGACCAAGGCGCTGCCCGGTGACGCGCTCGCGCCCCTCACCAAGGCACTGCCGGGCGACGCGCTCGGCGCGGTCGCCGCGGCGCTGCCCTCGGGCTCGCGCCTGGAGCCCATGTCCAGCCCGGAGCCGTCGCTCGACGTGCTCAGGGCTGCGCAGGGCCTCACGGCTCCGCTGCTCAACGGCCAGGACGTGCTGGCAGCGGTCACCACCCAGGCCACGGGCGCCGACACCGTCGGCGGTCTGCTGAGGAGCGTCGACGAGATCGTCGCCGGAATCCTCGGCGTCTCGCTGGAGAAGCTGGCCGGGGGCTCGCTCCCGCTGGAGGGCCCGGTCGCCGACCTGGTCACCGGTCTGGAGAACACCGTCGACACCATCGGCGTCTCGGTCAAGAACGCCACCGCGGGCCTGCCCGCCGTGGCCGCCGACGCCGACGCCGTCAGCGAGGTCACCGAGACCGTCAAGCGCGCCGTGCCCCAGGCAGGCTCGCCCGAGCTGGCGCCGGTCATCGGCGTGGTCACCCCCGTCGAGGCGGCGCCGCTGGTCGACACGCTCCCCAGCGTGGTCGACACGGCGTCCATCGACGAGATCGCCCCGCTCGTCGACGCCGCCACCGCGGTCGTCGAGTCCAACACCTCGAAGGCCGCCACCACCGTCAAGGAGACCCTCACCTCTCTGTCGGAAACCACCACGGCCGTCACCGGTCTCGCGACCAAGCACTAGGACGCGTCGCCTGGGCCCGATCTCGGCCCGGACGCTCCGAGCGATTCCGAGAGGCTCGGAGCACCGCACGCAGATCGCAGAACGCTCATCCCCTTCAGAGCACTGATTCAGTTCCGTGCGCTTCTGGGCGATCGCTGGAAGGGCGATCGTCTGGAAGGGCGTATGTCAGGTCGTCAGGTGGTGCAAATGGCCAGGTGGCGAGGTCGCCTGGTGGTCGGGTCGCCTGGTGGTTGTGTGTTGGGTGTGTGAGGCGGCGGCGGGTCGAAGGAGCCAGGGGTCGGGACCGAGGTCTCCCGTCTTCTGCTCCTCAGGCCGGCCCAAGCCGGACAGGCCCGACGGCTCTCCCCGAGCGTTGTGCCAGGCGCGTACGGCTCGACCGGGATGTCGACTCCCGGCCCCCACAGCCGTGCTCCGCCCGGCACGACAGGCCGAAGGCCCAACGCCTTCAGGGCGTACGGCCGAGGCCATGCCGGTAGGTGATGGCGTCCCACGACGGACGTCACAGGAGATCGGCTGGGCGACCATCCGCCCGGCCGGGCGCAGGCGATGGAACCTGCTGTCCGGCCGTACGGCTCAGCCTTCGAGATCGGCAACGGATGAAGTGATCGGCTGACGCCCGGTCGTGTGGTGGGAACGCAGGTCAGGTGCCGACCGGTCGCCTCCCACTTCCGACCACCGCACGCGTGGACGCACGTAGCGGCCCGGCACACCCCCACATTCCTCCGCGTTTCATCCCAAGAGCGGGCCAGACTCCTGGCCCGCTCTTTGGCGTTGCGGGTGCTGTTGTCCCGGCCTGGCCTTTCGCTTCGGGGCGGGGCCGAAGGCGTTTCGGGGTACGCCAGGAGAGTGCCCATCGGAGTGGGACGTGTGACCGGCGAACTGGGAAGTAGCCAACGGACGCGTCGGGCATGCCCGACGTAGCGGCGGGGAGCGGAGTCCTGCTGGAGTATGCGTGATGGACGGAGGGGGGCGGCGGACCACGGTGGCCTTCCGGCGGCGCGAGCCGTACCGGACCGGCCCCCCGGTGAGGGTCAGGGGATGCGGAGGCCGGTGCGGCGGGCTATCTGGGCCTGGAGCCTGGCCATCTGCCAGTGCAGATCGATGAGCTGCTCGGCCAACTGGGCCCGAGGGACCTCGGCCGGGTCCTCGATGGCCAGGTGGTCGATAGCGGTCGACAGGTCGTGCATCGGCTGCCTCCACTCCATCACGTACCGTGGATCGAATCAACGTTCGAATCCTATCCGAACGCGGACCCCGCTGTCAGGCCGATACGCCTCACGGCCCTCCTAGCTTTCGTACACAGGTGCGATAAACCCGCGAGCCAGCGTGTTCGCCGTGATGGTGAACCCCGCCACCGCAGCAGGCGAGTCACCCGAAACGCCGATGCTGGCCACCCCCAGCGCATGAACCGCGAACAGGTACCGATGCGCAAACCCCGGAGGCGGCGCCGCACCCCCATACCCGTGCTCGCCGAAGTCGTTGCGCCCATGCACCCCACCGTCCGGTACGGCGACGCCATACCCTCTGGGCAGCTCGACGGTGTCGGCCGGCAGGTCCCACAGCAGCCAGTGCCAGAAGCCGCTCGTGGTCGGAGCGTCCGGGTCGAAGCACGTGACCGCATAGCTGAGCGTCCCCTCGGGCGCTCCCGACCAGCGCAGATGTGGGCTGAGGTTCTGCCCCGTCACGCCCCACCCGTTGTACACATGGGCCTCGGGCAGGCTCTCACCGTCCCGCACGTCGTCACTCTCGACGACCAGTGCCGGGACCTGGGGGAGGAAGTCATAGGGGATCGGCGGGCGCTGGGACACGGGTTCACCTCATGGATGTCGCGGCTCGGACAGTCATTCGTCGCCCACCATCATGCAGCGATCCGGGCCAGGACGGGGGAGGAAGCCGAGGCCGAGCCGGACATGTGAGAGGCACGCGCTCCGGGACTCGCGCACCGGCAGGTACAGGCCCAGAAGGAGGCTGATGGCAGGAATGCGTGGCCTCCGAGCAAGCACAGACCTCAGAAAAGCCCCACCCCTGGCCCAAGCCCTCCAACCCGAGAAAGGCCCACCCCTGGCACCCCCTAGCCTCCGGAAGGCCCAATCCCGGGAAGCCTCAGGAAGCCTCAGCCCCTGAACCTAGCCCTAAGAAGCCGAGCCAGCCCCAAGAAGCCGAGCCAGCCCCAAGAAGCCGAGCCAGCCCCAAGAACCCGAGCCAGCCCCCAACCCCCGGCTACCCCTTGTTGTAAGCCGCGATGACCGTCTCCGGGTCGCCATCCATCTTGATCTTGCCCTTGTGGAGCCAGATCACCCGGTTGCATGTCTCCTCGATGACCTTGTTGTCGTGGGCGACGAGGAAGACGGTGCCGGCCTGGTCGCGCATCTGCTTGATGCGTTCCTGGCTCTTGCGGCGGAATTCGCGGTCGCCGGTGGCGAGGGCCTCGTCGATGAGGAGGACCTCGTGTGCCTTGGCCGAGGCGATGGCGAAGCGCAGGCGGGCGCCCATGCCGGAAGAGTACGTGGACATGGGCAGCTGGACGAAGTCCTCGATGCCGGAGAAGTCGACGATGTCGTCGTACTTGGCGCGGACCTGGGTGGGGGTCATGCCCATGGCGTAGCAGCCGAGGATGATGTTGCGTTCGCCGGTCAGGTCGCGCATGAGGGCGGCGTTGACGCCGAGCAGCGACGGCTGGGAGTCGGTGTAGACGGCTCCCTGGTGCGGCGGGAGCAGGCCGGCGATGGCGCGTAGCAGGGTGGACTTGCCCGAGCCGTTGCGCCCGATGATGCCGATCGCGTCGCCGTGGTAGGCCACGAAGGAGACGCCCTTGACGGCGTGCACCTCCTTCATCTGCGGCCTGCCCTGGCGCTTGAGCATCCGCATGAGCGCGTTGGCCGCGTTGCCCTTCTCCGCGTCGGTGGCCGCGCCGTAGACGCGGTAGACGATGTGGAGGTCGTCGACGACGACGGTGGGGGTTCCGGTGCGGTCGTTGGCGGACTTCTGCGGATTGGGGAAAACCCGGACGTCCTTTGCGGGGGCGCCGTGCTCCTCGGCCTTCACCTGCGACAGCTCCTCGGTCAACTCAGCCACGGCCGTACCTCTCCTCGGCCCGCCAGAAGTACCAGAAGCCGAAAAGGAGGGCGAACACTGCCCAGAATACGCAGCTCATCCACACCCACGGCCGGGGGCTGTGCGACTCGATGAGAATGTCGCGCATGAACTCGATGTAGGAGGCCGCCGGATTGAGGTACATGACGTCGGCCACCCACTGCGGCAGGCCCGCCGAGCCGACCACCTTCTCCTGGATGGAGAAGAAGACACCGGAGGCGTAGAGCCAGGTGCGCATGATGAACGGCAGGAGCTGGTTCATGTCGCGCATGGTGGAGCCGGCCCTGGCCATGACGAGGCTGGCGCCGATGTTGAACATCGTCTGCATCAGCAGCACGACCGGGATGAGCAGCCAGAGCAGGGTGATCGGCTCGCCGGTGATGAGCACGATGACGACGAGCACGCCCATCGAGATGGCCAGCTGCTGCAGCTCCTGGATGGTGTAGGCCAGGGGGAGCGAGGCGCGCGGGAAGTGCAGTGCCCTGATCAGCGACAGGTTGCCGGAGATCGACTTGGCGCCTGCGGTGACCGAGCGCTGGGTGTAGGTGAAGATGAACATCCCGGTGATGAGGAAGGCCGGGTAGTTCTCGATGTTGCCCTTGCCCCCGAGGATGAGGCCGAACATCACGAAGTAGATGGCAGCGTTGAGCAGGGGGGTGAGGACCTGCCAGAGCTGACCGAGTGCCGAGTTGCTGTACTTCGAGACGTTGCGCGAGGTGGCGTAGGTCAGGATGAAGTGCCGACGTTCCCACAACTGGCGCAGGTAGACGTGAAACCTCGGGCGTGCGATGGCACGCCGAAGACCGTGACGCTCGGCGAGCTTGGCCAGCGGCTCCTGCCCGCTTGGGCCGCCCGCCTGGGCGTCCGCTACGGCGGATTCCGGCTGGCTCATGGCATGGACTCTATTAGATGAAGGTGGATGTGCTGCCTAGCGCGGCGGTGGGCCGCGGACACTTGGACGCGATCTTCGGCTCGGAGGTTCCCAAGGAACCGTCAAGACTCGGTCAACCGTAGCCCACCGTGGCCGAGATGGCGTGAGCACTGTCCAAGCAGGGGTATTTTTACTCAACCGTTCAGGCCGCGTACGTACCTTGTTGTTCCCTTTGTCCACTAGTGGGGTTTTGTGGACAAGCGACAAGTATGCGTATGACGCCCGAAGGGCGCTTGTGTGACCGAACTGCAACGCGCCAGAGACTCCCTGGTGGCAAGTAGTGAGGGATAGTCGCGATCGACTGGCAGGGCGTCAGCTGGTTTGACCAGGTCAGCCAAAACCGGGGGAATACAAGGACCTCCGTCAGGCTGCAAAAAGGTTGTTAGCAGCTCAGCGCTTACGCCCACCTGTAGAGGGAGGAAATTCTCACAATGCGTGTTACTAAGGGCGCACAGATCGTCGCCGGTACCGCGCTGCTGGCCCTCGCGGTTGCCGCGTGTGGCGGCGGTGCATCGACCGATGGCACCAGCGGCACGGGCGACGGCGCTGCCGACAAGCCTGTCAGGATGGAGCTCGGCGAGCCCCAGAACCTGCTCGTCTCCACCAACACCACCGAGTCCGAGGGCTCCGAGGTGCTGGCCGCCGTCTTCGCTCCTCTCGTCAGCTACAACGAGAACAAGGAAGCGATCGAGGACGCCGCGGAGTCGATCACCAGCGACGACCAGAAGGTCTGGACGGTCAAGCTCAAGCCGGGCTACACCTGGCACAACGGCGAGCCCGTCATCGCGCAGAACTACGTCGACGCCTGGAACTACGCGGCCAACCAGGAGAACGCCCAGGGCGCGGGCTACTTCTTCTCCCGCGTCGAGGGCTACGCCGACCTGAACCCGGGCGAGGGCAAGGCCGTCGCGACCAAGGAGATGTCGGGCCTCAAGGCCGTCGACGACACCACCCTCCAGGTCACGTTGACGGCTCCGTTCTCGCAGTTCAAGGTCACCCTTGGCTACACCGCTTTCTACCCGCTCCCGAAGGCGGCCTTCGGCCCCGACGGCAAGGTCACCCAGGCGTTCGGCGAGCAGCCGATCGGCCAGGGCCTGTTCAAGCTGGACAAGCCCTACAAGAAGGGCACCGACACGTCGATCGACCTGACGGTCTACGACAAGTACCCCGGTGAGAAGCCCAAGGGCTGGACCAAGCTCCAGTTCAAGCTGTACAACAGCGCCGAGACGGCCTACAACGACCTGCGCGGCAACAACATCGACATCGATGACTCGCTGCCGGCCTCGGCCATCGCCTCCGCCAAGACCGAGCTCGGCGACCGCTACCAGGACCAGCCTGACGCCGGTATCGGCTACATCGGCTTCCCGCTGAAGTACAACCCCGAGTACAAGGACGAGCGCGTCCGCCAGGCCATCTCGATGGCCATCGACAGGAAGACCATCGCCGACACGGTCTTCTCCGGCACCCGCTCGCCCGCCGACGACTTCGTCAACCCGGCCATCGCGGGCTACCGCCAGGGCTCCTGCGCGGCCTGCACCTACGACCCGGCCAAGGCGAAGGAGCTCTACGCCACCGCCGGCGGCCCGAAGAAGCTCGAGCTCGGCTACAACGCCGACGGCGGCCACAAGGAGTGGATCGAGGCCGTCGCCAACAACCTGCGCGCCAACCTGGGCGTCGAGGTCGAGGCCAAGCCGTTCGAGAAGTTCGCGGCCATCCTCGACGACCTGGACGCCAAGAAGTACGCGGGCATGTTCCGTATGGGCTGGGCGATCGACTACCCGTCCGCCGAGAACTACCTCTCGCCGATCTTCTCGACCGGCGCGGCCGTCACCGGCTCCAACTACGCCGGGTACTCCAACAAGGAGTTCGACGACCTGATCGGCAAGGGCGACCAGGCCGCCACCGCCGACGAGGGCCTCAAGTTCTACCAGCAGGCCGTCGACATCCTCACGAAGGAAATGCCCTACGTCCCGGTGTACTTCTACCGGAACAACTCTGGGTACTCCACCAATGTGAAGAACGTGAAGATCAACCTGCTCAACCAGGTCGAATGGGCTCAGGTCGAGAAGGCCTAACGTCGATGCCTGGGACGGGCGGGGGACCGCCCGTCCCATGATGGCCCGCCGTGAAGGCAGTCACTTGGCGCCGCGCAACACGGGGTTCCGAGTGACTGCCTTCAGGCATGTACGGGAGGCTTGAATGGGCCGTTACGTTGTCAGGCGCCTAATCCAGGCGATACCTGTCCTTTTGGGTGCAACCCTGCTGATCTTCGCCATCGTCTTCGCGCTGCCCGGTGACCCCATCGCGGCGCTGGCGGGCGAGAAGCGGCAGGACCCGGATGTCGTGAACATCCTCAGGGAGCAATACCACCTCAACGATCCGCTGCTCCTGCAGTACTGGTACTACATCAGCGGCGTCTTCTTCCGCGGTGACTTCGGCACCACCTTCGCGCAGGTGCCCGTCTCGCAGATCATGGCAGGCAAGTTCCAGGTCACGCTGAATCTTGCGCTAACTGCTCTCATTCTCGAAGCGATCATCGGCGTCGGCCTCGGTCTGTGGGCGGCGCTGCGACGCGGTAAGTTCAGCGACACCGCGATCCTCGCCTCGACGCTCGTCCTCATCTCGGTCCCGACCCTGGTCAGCGGTTTCGTCCTGCAGTTGTATCTGGGCGTGGAGCTGAAGAAGTGGCTCGGCGTGGAGATCTTCCCGATCTCCGGCATCGACGCCGGCTGGGTGAGCTATCTGCTGCCCGGATTCGTCCTCGCGGGCACGTCGATCGCCTATCTGACCCGGCTCACCAGAACGAGTCTCGTGGAGACGCTGAGAGCCGACTACGTCCGCACGGCGACGGCCAAGGGACTGTCCAGACGCAGAGTCGTGGGCAGACACGGATTGCGCAACGCGCTGATCCCGCTCATCACCTATCTGGGCGCCGACCTCGGTGCTCTCATGGGCGGCGCGGTCATCACCGAATCGATCTTCAACCTGCCGGGCATCGGCAACCAGTTGTTCGAATCCGTTCGGCTGCGTGAGCAACCTATCGTCGTAGGCATCGTGACCATCCTGGTCCTGGTCTACATCCTGGCCAACCTGGTCGTCGACCTGCTGTACGCCGTGCTCGACCCGAGGATCCGCTATGAGTGACATCAGGCCGCTGGGCCCCACACATCCGGAGACCGAGGATTCCGTCGGCCTGCCGCTTCTGACCCCCGAGGGCACCCCAGCGCCTCCGGCCGGTCCCACGAAGCGCAAGAAGGAGAAGGCGCCCGCCAGCCTCTGGACGGACGCCTGGTACGACCTCCGGCGCAGGCCGCTGTTCATCGTCTCGGCCGCCATCATCTTCTTCCTGCTGGTGATGGCGATCTGGCCGTCGCTGTTCGGCTCGGTCGACCCGTTCGACGCCAAGACGTGCGAGCTGTCGACCGCCCGTCAGGGACCCAGCAACGGGCACCCGTTCGGCCGCGACAACCTGGGCTGCGACGTCTACGCCCGCACCCTGTACGGCGCCGCGAACTCCATCATCATCGGCATCTCGACCACGGTGCTGACGGCGATCGTCGGCGGGTTCCTCGGACTGGTCGCGGGCTTCCGCGGCGGTGCGATCGACTCGACGCTCTCGCGGGTGACCGAGGTCTTCTTCGCGATCCCCGCCATCCTGGGCGCCCTGCTGATCATGGCCACCTTCCGCACCGGCAACGTGTGGACGGTCGTGCTCGCGCTGGCCGTACTGGCCTGGCCGATGACCTTCCGCATCATGCGGGCCGCGGTCATCACGGCCAAGAGTCAGGACTTCGTGGTGGCGGCCAGAGCCCTGGGTGCGAGCAACACGCGAATCATGTTCAGGCACCTGCTGCCCAACGCGCTCGCTCCGGTGATCGTGGTGGCGACCATCAACCTGGGCGGGTTCATCGCGGCCGAGGCCGCGCTGTCCTTCCTCGGTGTCGGCATCCAGTCGCCCGACATCTCGTGGGGCATGATGATCGCCGATGCGCGGAGCAGGTTCCTCGAGGCGCCGCTGCCGTTGTTCTTCCCGGCGCTCTTCCTGAGCATCACCATTCTCGCGTTCATCATGCTCGGCGACGCCGTACGCGACGCGCTCGACCCGAAGCTCAGGTAGAAGGGGGTCTACGTGAAGAAGACGTCATCGGAGGTGTTGTCCGCCGAGGGAGGGCCGGGCAACGGACCGCTTCTCGCGGTCGACAACCTGCATGTCGAGTTCCGCACGCGGGCCGGTGTGGTCAAGGCCGTCAACGGCGTCAGCTACACCCTCGACGCCGGGGAGACCCTGGCCGTGCTCGGTGAGTCGGGTTCCGGCAAGTCGGTCACCGCTCAGGCGATCATGGGCATTCTGGACATGCCGCCCGCGGTGATCCCCAAGGGGCAGATCCGCTTCCGCGGCACCGACCTGCTGGCCATCTCGGAGAACGCCCGCACCCAGATCCGCGGCCAGCGGATCGCGATGATCTTCCAGGACGCGCTGTCGTCGCTGAACCCGGTCTTCACCGTGGGCTGGCAGATCGGCGAGATGTTCCGGGTGCACCGGGGCATGTCCAAGCGGGACGCGGAGAAGAAGGCCGTCGAGCTGATGGACCGGGTGCGCATTCCCGCGGCCAAGCAGCGACTGCACGACTACCCGCACCAGTTCTCCGGCGGCATGCGCCAGCGCATCATGATCGCCATGTCGATCGCGCTCGACCCCGAGGTCCTGATCGCCGACGAGCCGACCACGGCCCTCGACGTGACGGTCCAGGCCCAGATCATGGAGCTGCTCGCGGAGTTGCAGCGCGAGAGCAACATGGGCCTGATCCTCATCACCCACGACCTCGGCGTCGTCGCCGACGTCGCGGACAAGATCGCGGTCATGTACGGCGGACGCATCGTCGAGAACGCCCCCGTGCACGACATCTACAAGGCGCCCGCCCATCCCTACTCCAAGGGACTGCTGGAGTCGATCCCCAGGGTCGACCTCAAGGGCAAGGAGCTGTACGCGATCAAGGGACTGCCGCCCAACCTGCTCGACATGCCGACGGGTTGCGCCTTCCATCCGCGCTGTCCGTACCGGCAGGACAACTGCGTGACCGACGTCCCCCCGCTCTACGAGATCAGCGGCGTGCGCAGCAGCGCCTGCCACTACTGGAGGGAGGTCCTCGATGGCACCCACGGGTGATTCGATCCTCGAGGTCCGTGACCTGGTCAAGCACTTCCCGCTGAACCAGGGCATCATCTTCAAGAAGCAGATCGGCGCCATCAAGGCGGTCGACGGCGTGTCGTTCGACCTCAGGGCGGGCGAGACGCTGGGCATCGTGGGCGAGTCGGGCTGTGGCAAGTCCACTCTGGCCAAGCTGCTCATGGCGCTGGAGCGGCCGACCTCGGGCTCGGTGAAGATCGGCGGTCGTGACATCGCCAAGGCGCGCGGCTCCGAGCTGAAGCGGATGCGGCGCAACATCCAGATGGTGATGCAGGACCCCTACACCTCGCTGAACCCGCGTATGACCGTCGGCGACATCATCAACGAGCCGTACGACATCCATACCGATGTGGCGCCCAAGGGGGACCGCCGGCGCAAGGTGCAGGAGCTGCTGGAGGTGGTGGGGCTCAACCCCGACCACATCAACCGCTACCCGCACCAGTTCTCCGGCGGTCAGCGTCAGCGCATCGGCATCGCCCGAGGTCTGGCGCTCCAGCCTGAGATCATCGTCTGCGACGAGCCGGTCTCCGCGCTCGACGTGTCGATCCAGGCGCAGGTCATCAACCTGCTGGAGCGGCTGCAGAGCGAGTTCAACCTGGCCTACATCTTCATCGCGCACGACCTGTCGGTGGTACGCCACATCTCCGACCGCGTCGCGGTGATGTACCTGGGCAAGGTGGTGGAGCTGGGCAAGGACGTCGAGATCTACGACCGTCCTTCGCACCCGTACACGCAGGCCCTGCTCTCGGCCGTGCCGCTGCCGAACCCGGAGGGCCGGGACAACCGGGAGCGGATCATCCTTCAGGGTGACCCGCCGTCCCCGGCCAACCCGCCGTCCGGCTGCCGGTTCCGCACGCGGTGCTGGAAGGCGCAGGAGATCTGCGCGGAGGAGGAGCCCTTGCTGCAGATCAGGCCGGGCACCACGCACGAGAGCGCGTGTCACTTCGCCGAGATCCACGACATCGTGCACGCCACGACCACGTAGCGGGTCGCGGGCACGAAGAGTCGCGAAGAGCATGAAGAAGAGCCCTCCACAGGCGCCTGTGGAGGGCTCTTCCGGTTCGTGCGACTACCGCTACGGGGCGACCGGCGCGGCGGCCGGGGCCACCGCGGCGACCGCGTCGGTGACCGGCGCGACCGCGTCGGTCACCGGGGCGACGGCACCGGTCAGCGAGCCGAGGCCGGGCAGGCCGCCACCGGTCAGCGAACCGAGGCCGGGAATGCCACCGGCGAGGCCCGTGAGCGAGCTGAGGCCGGGGACCGAGGAGCAGAGCTGGTTGAGAATCGGCAGGTTCTCCAGGCCCAGCAGGCACTGCTGCGCGGTCGGAGTTGCGGTCTCGACCTCGGCGTTGGCGACACCGGCGGCACCGAAGAAGGCGACACCGACGATGGCGGACGAGACGAGAATGCGGCGGATCATTGGATATTCCCCCCGAAAGGAAGCACCGGGCGGAGCGTTCGAAGTGCGATCACACTCCGCATCCGGATGGCTACGTTCTGTAGTCGCAGTATCTCTACCCGCAGGTCAAACGTCTAACACCCCCACACTTCGTGGCGATGTCCGTCGAGCCATGACCAAACACTCCTTGGCCGACAGCAGGCACGATTCGGGCGTGTCCCGCTTGACAGGCGACCACTAGGGAACGGCCCCACGCCCCCTGCGCCCGTGTGTCATGAACACCTTGGCCGACATCCCGAAGGCCAGCGCCAGCAGGGCCAGCACGACGAGGAAGCGCGACACCGGCGGCTGGTACGGCGTGCCGCCGAACAGCGAGGCCGGGCTCGACGCCTTCAGCGGCGTGTGTCCCGCCTGCCTGCCCGCCTGACGCAGGGCCAGCAGCGCGCTGGCGACCCCGTGCCCATAGGCCCTGCTGTGCCCGGCCGAAGGCCTGCGCACGGTGCCGCTCTCGATCGCCCGGCGTACCTCAAGGGGCGTCAGGCCGGGATGCGCCGAACGGATCAGCGCGGCGATGCCCGCCACCATGGCGGCGGCCGAACTCGTGCCGTCGCCGATCGTGTAGGCGTCGGAGCCGTCGGCGCTGACCACCTTGGTGCCCGGCGCCACGACCGAGAGGTACTCCTGCCGGTTGGAGAACGACGTGACGGCCAGCCGTTCGTTCACCGCGCCTACGGCGATCACACCGGGATAGGCGGCGGGAAAGTTCTTGCGATTGTTCTGCCCGCCGTCGTTGCCCGACGAGGCGACCAGCACGGCCCCCTTGTCCAGGGCGTACTGCACGGCCTCCTCCTCGGCGGCCGAGCCCTCCCAGGAGCCACTGCCGCCGCCAAGCGACATGCTGATCACATGGGCGCCGTGGTCGGCGGCGTAGCGAATGCCCTTGGCCAGGGCGTCGCCGCCGCTGCGGCGCTTCTCGCGCAGGGGGTCGTCGTTCTCCAGCGTGACCCTGATCGACAGGATCGTCGCCTCGGGCGCTACGCCGATCACACCGCGCTCGCGTGCCGAGCCGTGGCCGCGTCCGGCGATGATGCTGGCCATAGCGGTGCCGTGGTGGCCCCATCGGGTGCTGATGCCCTGGGAGCCGGTGAGGTCGGGGCCGTGCCTGACGGCTCCCGAGAGGTCGGGGTGGCGGGAGTCGACGCCGGTGTCGAGCACGGCGACGGTGATGCCCGCCCCTCGGCTGATCTGCCAGGCCTCGGGCACGCGCAGCCGCTTGAGCTGCCACTGCTGTTGCCTGACGCCGAGCCCGGTGTCCTCGTCGCGCCCGGCCTGCGCGCACACGAACGAGTGCGCCAGGCCGTCGCAGTCGGAGCGGGAGGGGCCGAGCGTGAGCAGCCCGGCGGCCAGGGTGACGGGCAGCAGGGCGGCCAGCAGGCGCGTCACCGGACGAGCCGGCCGTACAGACCCTTGGCCAGTTCGACGGCGAACGTGGCAAGGCGGGGGCTGACCTGACCGAGGTAGGGCCTGCCGTCGCTGTATCCGGCGGCGGTGAGCACGATGTAGCGGCCTTTGCCCGCCTGCACCGAGCCCGCGGCGTACTGGTCGGGACCGAATCGTTCGGCGGCCCCCGGGAAGGCGACCGGCAGCGACGTGGGCGGGCGCAGGCTCGCCTGGACGCGTGCCGGGGTGCGCGGGCGCGACAGTACGGCGATGGCGGCCGTCGCGACGAACGTGCGCGTGCTGTCGGTGTAGGTGGCGCGCAGGGCGGTCATACAGCCGGGCAGCCTCGCCGCCGCCTTGGGCTGCAGGGCGAGGGCGCACGGCGCCTCGGGGGCGACGCCTTCCAGGAGGTAGCTGACGTGCGCTCCTGACGGGCTGCTGCCGGGGAGCTCGGCGGGGAACACCTGGCTCACCGGCCAGGACCGCCATCGGTCGGGTAGGGACGGATCGCTGGTTGGCCAGACCAGCGGCCCGAAGGCGAGTATTCCGGCGAATGCCAGGGACAGTCGGATCACGTCGGCCTCATGAAGGGGGGAGGGACGCTCGGGTCGGTGCATTCTGGCACGCGACTGCCCACCCAATCCGACGCTTCGGTAAACAGACCGATACGCGGGGTAATCAACCTTTGTGAAGCATGCGCCTCATTAGTCCAGTTCTAAAGCACCGGCGACAGCCGCACGTGCGCCCCGGGAGGCAGTCCCAGCCGCTGGGCCGCGTCGCCCGAGTTGACCGCGATGGCGATCAGCCCGGCCGAGTCGGTGAACACCACCAGATCGCCGGGCGGCACCGCCGCGAACGTCTGCCTGAACGGCAACGACAGCCTGCGCCGCCCCAGCCAGACGTCCAGCTTGTCGCCCGCCCTGACGCCGAGCGCGGCCAGATCGGCCGTGGCGATCGACAGCTGGATGTTGCCGAACCCGTCGACCGAGAGCACCTCGCCCTCGATCACGCCCTCGCGCACCGTCGAGGTCGGGGCCGGGAGCGAGACCAGCCGTTCGAGCGGAAGCTCGGGGCCCACGTCCTGCGGCTTGCACCCGGTCGCCAGGCGCGCGGCCACCGGCGAATAGACGTCGCGGCCGTGGAAGGTGGGCGAGACGGGTGTGAGAAAGAACTCCTCGTTGAGGATCTCGTAGGCGGCGTCCGGGCCCCCACAGGCGTGCACGGCCCACGACAGCAGGCCGTTGTCGGGCCCGACGAACACCCGGCCGCCCGCCAGGACGACCACCGCCCTGCGCCTGGTGCCCGCGCCGGGGTCCACGGCGCCGATGTGCACGCCGCGGGGCAGGTAGGGGATCGTCTGCGCCAGGATCGCCGCGCCGCGCCGTACGTCGCCCGAAGGGACCTGGTGGCTGACGTCGATGACACGCGCGGAGGGGGCGAGGCCCGCGATCACGCCGTGGCATGCTGCCACGAACCCGTCGTCCAGCCCGTAGTCGGTGATTAGCGTGATGACTGGGGTCACATCAGGTGACTGTACGTCTCAGCATCCGCCGTGAACACCCGCACAAGGCACATTACGATGGCTTCGGGCCGCGTGCGCGTGACGAGGCGTCGCGCGCCGGAGCTGAGGAGGAAGACCATGGACACTGCACCGGTCAGCGGTGACAGTGCTGCCCAGGACCCCGACGAAGCCGCCCGGACCGCTCATCCCCTCACCGCGAGAGAGACGGAGCTCCTCGCCTTCGAGCGCCAGTGGTGGCGCTACGCGGGCGCCAAGGAGCAGGCCATCCGTGAGAGTTTCGGATTCTCCGCGACCCGTTATTATCAGCTGCTCGGCGAGCTGATCGACAGACCGGAAGCACTCGAAGTGGACCCGATGCTGGTCAAGAGGTTGCGCAGACTGCGCGCCACCCGCCAGCGCGAGCGTGCCGCCCGCAAGCTGGGGATGCGTCCTTGAGCCTGCATACGCCTGTCACCGGTGCGGGAAGGGCCGGCCTGGACATGATCCTGGCCGACCCCGCGGGCGCGATCGTCGGGCTCGACTTCGACGGCACACTGGCGCCGATCGTCGCCGACCCCGGGTCCGCGCGCATCCATCCGGCCGCGCCCGCCGCCCTGGTCGCACTCGGCTCCCTCG
Organism: Nonomuraea sp. IBHARD001; assembly: GCF_056106265.1. Taxonomy (NCBI): domain Bacteria; kingdom Bacillati; phylum Actinomycetota; class Actinomycetes; order Streptosporangiales; family Streptosporangiaceae; genus Nonomuraea; species Nonomuraea sp. IBHARD001. The sequence continues at coordinate 8,391,819 of NZ_JBWBBW010000002.1, read as the reverse complement.
TCGGCGCCGTCGTCATCGTCACCGGCCGCCCCGCCGCGACCGCCGTCGAGTACGGCGCCGCGCCGGGCGGGCCAGGCCTGGCCGACGTCCCCGGCCTCGTGGTGCTCGGCCACTACGGCGCCGAGCGCTGGGAGGCGGGCACGCTGACCGCGCCGCCCCCGCATCCCGGTGTGATCGAGGTGCGGGCCGAGCTGTCACGGAGCGACCTCGGGCCCGGCGTCTTCGTCGAGGACAAGGGCAACGCCCTGGCCGTGCACACACGCAGGGCCGCCGACCCGGCAGCCGCCTTCGACCGGCTCAAGGAACCGCTGACCGAGCTCGCCGCCCGCGAGGGCCTGCTGGTCGAGCCCGGTCGCTACGTCATCGAGCTGCGCCCTCCTGGCATGGACAAGGGCGTGGCGCTGACCGGCTTCGTCTCGGCACGCGGCGGGAGGTCGGTGCTGTTCGCCGGGGACGACCTCGGCGACCTGCCCGCCTTCGACGCGGTCGAGTCGTTGCGCGCCTCCGGGATCGGGGGGCTGACCGTGTGCAGCTCGTCGGATGAGGTGGGCGAGCTGGCCAAGCGGGCCGACCTCGTGGTGCGCGGGCCCGACGGGGTCGTGGAGCTGCTCGACGGCCTGGCCGAGGCCCTTCGGCGGCGGTGAAGCAGGTTGCAAGCGGCGCCCGTTACCGTCGCCGCATGACGATCACCGCTATCGCCGCAGCCGCCGCGCTGACCGTGTCCGCCTTCGCCGCTCCCGCCTCCGCCGACGCCTCGGCCACCAGGCCCCTGGAGGTCAGGAAGGGGCTGGTGCTGAACCTGCCCGCCTCGTGGCAGGTCAGCGGGCGCGGCACCGACTGGATCCGCGTCACGACGGGCGCCTGCGCCAAGCCGAAGTCGAAGAACTTCTTCCAGCCGCACTGCGACAGCTTCTGGGTGTTCGGCCCCAAGGCCATCAGGACCGGCCACGAGGGCTTCACCGCATACGAACCGTCCAGGCCGTACTACCCGGCCAGCGATGTGCAGCCGTGCCCGACCAACCGCAGGCTCGGCCAGACCTTCGACGGCCGGATCGCCAAGGGCCACCGTGCGTTCGGCGCCGGGCACACGGCGGACTACCGGGCCTGGAAGGGCGTGTGCATGTCGATGGCGAACGGCCGCAAGTCGGGCGGCTTCACCCAGCGGGAGTGGTTCCTGCCCGTCAGCAAGGTCCTCGTGGTCGACCAGTGGAACACGCCGGGCCTGGCGAAGGTGCTCAGGACGGCCGTCTGGCGCTGAGCACGCCGCCCACGGCCAGGGCGATGATGACGGGGATGATGAGGAACGCCGTGTGCGTGCCGAACCCGTCGGCCAGCGCGCCGAGCAGGAAGGGCCCGATCGCCATCGCCGCGCCCGCCCAGAGCGAGGAGGCGGCCGAGGCGCGGTCGGGCCTGCCCCCCGAGTTCGCGATCACGCCGGACAGGGCCAGCGGGAAGTGCAGTGCCACGCCGATCCCGCTGACGACCAGCCCGGCGTAGCCGAGCACGGGGTGCACGGCCGTCCAGAACACCGCCCACCCCACGCCGGTCACCGCCAGCGCGCCGATGAGCAGCGGCGCCGGCCGCATCCGCAGGGCCAGTCTGGCCCCGCCGAACCTGCCCGCCGCCATCCCCGCCGTGAACGCCGTCAGCCCGGTCGCCGCCGTGGCCGCGCTCAGCCCCGTGCGGGCGGCGAACAGCTCGGCCGCCCACAGGTTGAAGCAGAACTCCAGCGCCACGATGGCGAACAGCACGCCACCGGCGACATGGAAGCGCCAGCCGTACCCGCCGGAGGGTGTGGGGCCGCCGGGTGAGGGCGCGGGTTCGACGGCGACGGGCAGCGCCACCCTGCCCATCGCCAGGGCCAGGGCGACGACGCCGACGGGGGTGAGCAGGAGTGCGGCACGCCAGCCGAGCGCGCTGGAGGCGGCGGCGCTGAGCAGGAAGGAGGCGGCCACCCCGACGGTGACGCCCACGGCGTTGGCCTCGCTGATCGCGGCCGGTCCGGCGGGCCCGTGCAGGTCGCTCAGCGCCGCCATCATCGCGTAGAGCGCGGCCGACCCGAACCCGCTGGCCAGGCCGTACCCGAGCAGGGTCGCGGGCAGCCCGGGGACCAGCACGAGCCCCATCCCCGCGCACATCCCGGCCAGCCCCAGCCAGATCGTCACCCTGCGCCCGAACCTCCTGGTGAGGTACGGCAGCGCGAGCCCGGCGGCGACGGCCCCGACGGCCATCGCGGTGCCGTGCAGGCCCGCCACGGCCTTCGTCAGGCCCTGCTCGATCCTGATCAGGGGTACGGCGGCGCTCAGGCCGTAGATGTAGGTGGCGAAGCAGGACAGCTGGAGGTAGATCAGCCAGGTGGGCCGATCGCGGGTGAGGCGGAGTGTCTGGATCGCGCTCACCCGGCCACCCTTCGGTAAAATTCCCCCTAAAAAGTATCATTCAGGGCGGAAAGCTGCTCGGCCAGCCACCGTCGCGGCGGCAGCGCCGTCGCAGCCGCCCGCAACGCCGCCCCCCGGCGTGCCCGCTCGGCCCTCGGCATCGTCAGCGCCTCGTGCAGCGCCAGCGCCGTCTCGCACACGTCGTAGGGGTTGACCACCAGCGCGTGCGGACCGAGCTCGGCCGCCGCGCCCGCCTCGCGGGAGAGCACCAGGGCGCACTCGGGCGACAGGATCGGCCCCTCCTTGGCGACCAGGTTCATCCCGTCGCGGATCGGATTGACCAGCAGCACGTCGGCCAGGCGGTAGGCGGCCAGCGAGCGCGGGTAGTCGTCGTGCACGTTCAGGTGCAGCGGGGTCCAGTCCTCGGTGGCGAACTCGTCCTCGATCTCCTTGGCGCAGCGCTGCACGGCGGCGGTGTACTCGCGGTACTCGGGCAGGTCGTGGCGCGAGGGGTAGGCGAAGGCCAGATGCACCACCTTGCCGTGCCACTCCGGATGCGAGGCGAGGAACTCGCGATAGGCGGCCAGGCCGCGCACGATGTTCTTCGACAGCTCGGTCCTGTCGATGCGCACGATCAGCCTGCGCTCGCCCACCTGCTCGCGCAGCGCGCTCACGTGCAGCTCCACGTCCGGCTCGGCGGCCCGCTCGCTCAGCGCGTCTCCGTCGACGCCCAGGGCGTGCACGCCGACACGCGTCGTGCGGCCCTCGTGCGTGACGGTGCCGTCGACCTTGTCGACCCGGGCGCCGAGCAGGGCGGCGCAGCAGTCCATGAAGGCGCCCGCCCAGCGCGCGGTGAGGAAACCCGCGTGGTCGGCGCCCAGCACGCCTTCGAGCACCTCGCGTGCCACGTCGTCGGGCAGCAGCGAGAAGTACTCGGGCGGGGCCCACGGCGTGTGCGAGAAGTGCGCGATGCGAAGGTCGGGCCGCTCGGTGCGCACCATCGCCGGGGTCAGCGTCAGGTGGTAGTCCTGCACCATGACCCGCGCCCCGTGCCCCGCCTCCTCGGCCAGCGCCAGTGCGAAGGCGCCGTTGTAGTCGCGGTATGACTCCCATTCACGCCGGAAACGCGCATCGAAGTGCGGCGCGTTGGGGATGTCGTAGAGCAGGTGGTTGACGAACCACAGGGTGGAGTTGGCCACGGCGTTGTAGGCCCGGTGAAAGGTCGTGGGCGGGATGTCCAGCATGCGCAGCGGCCCCGTGTCGTATCCCGCCTCGTCCAGCCGCCCACCCTCGGCCTGCCGTACGGCGACGCGGTCGCCGTCGGAGAGCGCGGCGCAGATCCACAGCACGCCGTCGCGCCCGGCGACGCCCGACAGCGCGGAGACCAGGCCGCCCGCGCCGCGTCTCATGGTCAGCTCGCCCTCGTCGGAGACGGTGAAGGAGACCGGGCCCCGGTTGGAGGCGACGAGCACGCTGTTCATGGACCACACCTTTGACGAAGGTTAACCAATCATGACCCCCGACCATAGGATCCCAGCTATGGCGCTTGATGAGCTAACCGAGGAACTCGCCCGCACAGCCGCCGGTGGCGACCACCGGGCGCTCGGCGAGCTGCTGCGGAGGATCGAACCCGACGTGCTGCGGCACTGCGCGCGCATCCTGCCCTACCAGCAGGACGCCGAGGAGGCCTGCCAGGACACGCTGCTGGCCGTCGCGCGCAACATCGCGCGGTTCGAGGGGCGGGCCAGGTTCAGCACCTGGCTGCACATCGTGACGGCCAACTGCGCGCGCACCACCTACCGCACGCTCAAGCGGCGCGCGGCCGAGCAGTCCTCGGACGACGTCCTGCAGCAGAAGCCGGACCCGAGGCGGGTCAGTGTGATCGCCGGATCGCGGCTCGACCTGCTCGACGTGATGGAGGCGCTGGAGGCCGACAAGCCCGATCTGGCCCAGGCCCTGGTGCTGCGCGACATCGTGCAACTGGACTACAACGAGGTCGCCGAACAGCTCGGAATCCCGCTCGGCACGGCGAAGTCGCGCATCCACCAAGCACGCAAGTACGTGCAGCAGGCGCTCGGCGAGGCCTATCAATGAGATGACTTGTCTCATGCAGTGAGACGCATGGTCAGTTCACGGGTTCGGCCAGGTAGAGTGCTGGACAGCTCGACAACTTCATATTGCTCATCCAGAGGGGTGGAGGGACCGGCCCTGCGAAGCCCCGGCAACCTCCCGGACTGATCTCGTGACGTGACGAGGCCGACCGGGACGAGGTGCCAATTCCGGCCTGTGATCAGGGTGGTCGCAGGCGAAGATGAGGGAAAGGCCTCGCTTCCATGGCGCTCGCAACCACGTCAGCCCCCACCACGGTCGACTTCGGCCCCGCCGCCGCGCTCTCCTGTCGCGAATGCGGCACGCGCTACGACCTCGGTCCGAGCTTCGCCTGTCTGGAGTGTTTCGGGCCACTCGAGGTGGCCTACTCCTTCGGTGACGTGACCCGCTCCCAGATCGAGTCGGGACCGGCCAACATCTGGCGATACCGTTCGCTGCTGCCCGTCCCCGTCGACGTGGCGACCAAGCCCAACATGAACCCCGGCTGGACCAAGCTCGTCAAGGCCGACAACCTGGCCCGCGCGCTCGGCCTTCGCTCGCTGCACGTCAAGGACGACTCGGGCAACCCCACCCACTCCTTCAAGGACCGCGTGGTCGCCATCGCCGTCGAGGCGGCGCGCAACTTCGGCTTCCACACGCTGTCGTGCTCGTCCACCGGCAACCTGGCCGGAGCCGTGACCGCCGCGGCCGCCCGCGCCGGGCTCGAGTCGTGCGTGTTCATCCCCGCCGACCTCGAAGAGGCCAAGATCACCATGGCCCGCGTGTTCGGCGGCAAGCTCGTCGGCATCGACGGCACCTACGACGAGGTCAACCGCTTCTGCTCGGAGCTGATCGGCGACCCGCTGGGCGACAAGTGGGGCTTCGTCAACGTCAACCTCAGGCCGTACTACGCCGAGGGGTCCAAGACGCTGGCCTACGAGATCGCCGAGCAGCTCGGATGGCGCATCCCGGACCAGATCGTTATTCCGGTGGCGTCAGGCTCGCAGCTGACGAAGATCGACAAGGCGTTCAAGGAGCTCATCGCGCTCGGTCTGGTCGACGACAAGCCGTACAAGATCTATGCGGCCCAGGCCACCGGGTGCTCGCCGGTCGCCACCGCGTACAAGGCCGGGCACGACGTGGTGCAGCCGGTCAAGCCGGACACGATCGCCAAGTCGCTGGCCATCGGCAACCCGGCCGACGGGCCTTACGTGCTCGACATCGCCAGGCGCACCGGCGGTGCGGTCGAGGACGTGAGCGACGCCGAGGTCGTCGAGGCGATCAGGCTGCTGGCCACCACCGAGGGCATCTTCGCCGAGACGGCGGGCGGTGTGACGGTCGGCGTGCTGAAGAAGCTGGTCGAGACCGGTCAGCTCGACCCCGACGCCGAGACCGTCGTGCTCAACACCGGCGACGGGCTCAAGACGCTCGACGCGGTCTCCGCGGGTCCCAGCGCGGTGATCAGGCCCTCGCTCGACGCCTTCCGCGCCGCTCTGTAAGACCTCTGTAGAACCTTAGGAGTAACAATCATGAGCGTTTCCGTGCGGATCCCCACCATTCTGCGCACCTACACCGATGGCAGCTCCGAGGTGAGCGGCGAGGGCGCGACGCTGAGCGAGGTTCTGCGCAAGCTCGACGTCGACTACCCGGGGATCGGCGCCCGCATTCTGGATGAATCGGGCAAGATCCGTCGTTTTGTCAACGTCTACGTCGGGGATGAGGATGTCCGTTTCGCCGACGGTCTGGAGACCGCGACGCCGGACAACGTGCAGATTTCCATCATTCCCGCGGTCGCGGGCGGCTGACGCCGAGGTGCTCCGGTCGCGTGCGGCCGGCCCTCCCCACTGATCCGACCTGGAAGACCTCGCCGTGTAGCCGGTGAGGTCTTCTGTGTTTTCTGGCGCTGAAGTGTTTTATTTTGAACTAACCAAAAGACCAAAGGAAATGTCTGGAGAAGTAGTTTTCTTGTTGACTCTGTTGCCCTACGGCATGCCACAGGTATGGTCGAGGACGATCGTCTTGGCGATTTCCCCATAAGTCGGGACGATCGCGGATCTCGCGGAGGAATGGGCGGGGTTCGGAGCCCAGTAAGAGGAGTCGGAAAGTGGCGCAGGGCACCGTCAAATGGTTCAACGCGGACAAGGGATACGGCTTCATTGCGGTAGACGGTGGTAAGGATGTTTTCGTCCATTACTCAGCAATCATGATGGACGGCTACCGCGCTCTCGAGCAGGGCCAGCGGGTCGAGTTCGAGATCACGCAGGGCCAGAAGGGCCCCCAGGCGGAATCCGTCAGGGCGGTCTGAGCATCCGTCAGGCCGGCATCGGCGGCTCACACGGCAACGCAGTCCGTGTCGATCCGTATCCGGTCCTGATCGGCTCATGTGTTCCTTGTCAGCTCTAGTGCTCGGGCCCGGTCCCCTGGGGATCGGGCCCGCGTGTGCGTCACGACCCAAATGTCTGGTCTGCCCGGCCTCCATCTGACCTGGGGTGACAGGTCGCTGGCTTGCACTCGACCAGGTAGAGTGCTAAACAGTTCGTTGGCACTCTCTACAGGCGAGTGCCAACACGGGGATCGAGGCGATGGGGCCTGCCGAACGGATGTGCGGGCCCACCATGCCGTCGCGGGCGTCGGCTCGATCCGCTGCAAGCCACCCTGTTATCTGGGAGGTCTAGCCTTATGGCAGCCAAGATGATCGCGTTTGACGAGGACGCGCGGCGCGGTCTCGAGCGCGGTATGAACCAGCTCGCCGACGCCGTCAAGGTGACGCTCGGTCCCAAGGGCCGCAACGTCGTGCTGGAGAAGAAGTGGGGCGCTCCCACGATCACCAACGATGGTGTGTCCATCGCCAAGGAGATCGAGCTCGAGGACCCGTGGGAGAAGATCGGCGCCGAGCTGGTCAAGGAAGTCGCCAAGAAGACGGACGACGTCGCGGGTGACGGCACCACCACCGCCACCGTGCTCGCCCAGGCCCTGGTTCGCGAGGGTCTGCGCAACGTTGCCGCCGGCGCCAACCCGATGTCGCTGAAGAAGGGCATCGAGGCCGCCGTCGAGCGCGTCAGCGAGGAGCTCTCCAAGCTCGCCAAGGACGTGGAGACCAAGGAGCAGATCGCTTCGACCGCCTCCATCTCCGCCGCCGACCCCGAGATCGGGGCGCTCATCGCCGAGGCGATGGACAAGGTCGGCAAGGAAGGCGTCATCACCGTCGAGGAGAGCAACACCTTCGGTCTCGAGCTCGAGCTCACCGAGGGCATGCGCTTCGACAAGGGCTACAACTCCGGTTACTTCGTGACCGACCCCGAGCGCATGGAGGCGGTGTTCGAGGACCCCTACATCCTCATCGTCAACTCCAAGATCTCGGCCAACAAGGACCTGCTGCCGCTGCTCGACAAGGTCGTGCAGGCCGGCAAGCCGCTGGTCATCATCGCCGAGGACGTCGAGGGCGAGGCCCTGGCCACCCTGGTCGTCAACAAGATCCGTGGCCTGTTCCGCTCGGTCGCGGTGAAGGCTCCCGGCTTCGGTGACCGCCGCAAGGCCATGCTCAACGACATCGCCATCCTCGCCGGTGGTCAGGTCATCTCCGAGGAGGTCGGCCTCAAGCTCGAGACCGCCACCCTCGACCTGCTGGGCCGCGCCCGCAAGGTCGTGGTGACCAAGGACGAGACCACCATCGTCGACGGCGCCGGTGACGCCGAGCAGATCGCGGGCCGGGTCAACGAGATCCGCGCCGAGATCGACCGCACCGACTCCGACTACGACCGCGAGAAGCTCCAGGAGCGCCTGGCCAAGCTCGCCGGTGGCGTCGCCGTCATCAAGGCCGGCGCCGCGACCGAGGTCGAGCTCAAGGAGCGCAAGCACCGCATCGAGGACGCCGTTCGCAACGCGAAGGCGGCCGTCGAGGAGGGCATCGTCCCCGGCGGTGGCGTGGCGCTGCTGCAGGCGGGCGCCAAGGCGTTCGACAAGCTGGAGCTGTCGGGCGACGAGGCTACCGGTGCCGCGATCGTGAAGAAGGCTCTTGAGGAGCCGCTGAAGCAGATCGCGATCAACGCCGGCCTCGAAGGTGGTGTCGTCGTGGAGAAGGTGCGCAACCTGACCCCCGGCGAGGGCCTCAACGCCGCCACCGGCGAGTACGTCAACATGTTCGACTCGGGCATCATCGACCCGGCCAAGGTGACGCGCTCCGCGCTGCAGAACGCCGCTTCCATCGCGGCGCTCTTCCTCACCACCGAGGCCGTCATCGCTGAGAAGCCCGAGAAGGCTGGTGCTGCTCCGGCGATGCCGGGCGGCGGTGACATGGACTTCTAAGTCCATCTCTGAAGTGGCCGGTCCCTTCGCGGGACCGGCCCTTTCTTTGCCGTCGTCGTACGTATATCCCGTACTATCGAACCATGCACTATGACGTGGCGGTGGTGGGCGGCGGTCCGGTCGGCATGCTGACGGCCTACGAGCTGGCCCTGCAGGGGGTCAGGACGGTCGTGCTCGAAGCCCTGGCCGAGCCGACGGGCCGGTCGAAGGCGGGCACCCTGCACGCGCGTACCGCCCAGTCGCTGGAGCGCAGGGGGCTGCTTGAGGCCGTCAACGGCGACAGGGCGGGCGTCGGCGGCTTCGCCTTCCACTTCTCCGGCCTGTTCGAACTCGACCTCGGCGTGGTCGTCGAGGAGGGCCCGGCGATCGTCTCCTCACCCCAGGCCTGGGCCGAGCACGTGTTCGCCGAACTGGCCGCCCACCTCGGCGCGACCGTGCTGCGCGGCCACGAGGTCACCGGCCTGACCCAGCACGACGACCACGTACGGCTGGCGGGCCCCACGCCGATCACGGCCTCCTACGTGGTCGGGGCCGACGGCGCGCACAGTGTGGTCAGGAAGGCGGCCGGGATCGCCTTCGACGGGCACGGGCCCACCATCGCCGCCTCCATGGGCGACGTCGTGCTGGAACGGCCGCACGAGGCGCCGACGGGCTGGCATCGCACGCCACGCGGCTGGATCATGACATTCCTCAACCCGGCGGGGCTCAGCCGGATCATCACCTACGAGTTCACCGGACCGCATCCCGACAGGCGGGCCCCGCTCACACTGGAGGAGCTCAGGGCCAAGGCCGAGCACATCGCCGGACAGCCGATCCCGATGCGGCAGGCGCGCTGGCTGACCAGGTTCGGCGATGCCAACCTGCAGGCCAGGCACTACCGGGCCGGCCGTGTCCTGCTGGCGGGCGACGCCGCGCACGTGCACTTCCCCTGGGGTGGGCAGGGCGTCAACACCGGACTGCAGGACGCGATGAACCTCGGCTGGAAGCTCGCCGCCACCGTCGCGGGCCGTGCGCCCGAAGGGCTGCTCGACACCTACCACGCCGAGCGGCACCCGGTCGCCGAGCGCGTGCTGTGGAACGTCAGGGCGCAGACCGCACTGGCCGCCCCGGACCCGTCGGTGGACGCGCTGCGCGAGCTGTTCACCGACCTGATGGGGCTTGAGCAGGTCAACACCTATCTGTCGCGGATGCTGTCCGGCGTCGACATCACCTATCCCGGCACGCTCGGCTTCGCCGCCGATCGCGATCTGGTGACGGCGCAGGGCGAGCGGCGGCTGGCCGAGCTGCTGCACCCCGGCAGGGGCGTGCTGCTCGACCTGGCCGACGATCCCGCCCTGCGCGCCGCCGCCGCGCCCTGGCGAGGACGCGTCCTGCTGACCACGGCCAAGACGGCGGAGCCCGCGCCCGCCGCCATGCTGATCAGGCCGGACGGCTACGTGGCGTGGGAGCCGGGCGCCGAACCGCTGGAAGCCGCGCTACAGCGCTGGTTCGGCAGGCCGGACTGACCCGGTGAGCTGCTCGGGCAGGTCCCTGTCGTGCAGCACGGTCAGCGAGGTGACGGCTCGGGTGAGCACGACATACAGCCTGGCCAGGCCTCGCTCCTCGGCGGCGACGATGTCGGCCGGCTCGACGACCACCACATGGTCGTACTCCAGGCCCTTGGCCAGCGTGGCGGGGATGACGAGCAGGCGGTGCTCATCGGTCGAGTCGGGACCGAGCACGCCGTGCGGCACACCGTCGAGTGCCGCGTCGACCTCGGCGACGGCGGCGTCGGGCACGATCACGCCGATCGAACCCTCCCTGGCCAGCACCTCGCTGATCGCGTCCCGGATCGCCACCCCGCGCCGCACCGAGAGCGACCCGGCGCCGGGCCGCAGCGAACGGGGAGCGGCCAGGTCCGGCGCGATGGACGGCAGCAGCCTGGCGGCGTAGTCGAGGACCTCGCGCGGCACGCGGAAGCCGAGTGTCAGCTCGGTGACCTCGCCTTCCGGCTGGCCCAGATGCCTGAGCACGGTCGTCCACGAGCTGGTCGACCAGGGAGTGGTGCCCTGGGCGAGGTCGCCGAGCACGGTGGCCGAGCCGTTGCGGCAGCGGCGGCCGAGCGCCCGCAGCTGCATCTCCGACAGGTCCTGCGCCTCGTCGACGACCAGATGGCCGATCGAGGGCCGGCGCTCGATGAGATCGGCCAGCTCGTCGAGGAGCGCGGCGTCGGCCGGGGCCCACTTGGCCGACTTCCAGCTCCTGGGCGGCTTGGGCCAGGCCAGCAGGACCTGCTCGTCGGGGGAGAGGTCGCTCTTGGCGGCCTTGGCCAGGAACTCGGCGTCCGACAGCAGCCTGAACAGCACCTGCTCGGGTGTCACGCGCGGCCAGACCTGGTCGACGAGCTGCTTGACCGGCTTCGACCTGGCCACCGAGTCCTGCACCCGGTCGTCAGGCGACTCGCCGCGCTGTTCCATCCGGACAAGTACGGCATGCGCGAGACGCTGGGCGAGTGCGGCGCGGCCGGGGCCGTAGCGCGTGGTGCCGCGCAGGGAGGCGACGATCTCGCGTACCTCGTGGTCGGGCACCCGATGCCTGAAGGCGCCCTTGGAGACGACCACGCCTTCGGTGGGCTTGACGATGTGCAGCCACAGGGCGCGTTCGAGCACGGCGGCCATCCGGGCGTCGCCCTTGAGGGCGCTCACGGCGGGCGGCTCGGCCGCGTGGTGCTCGCCGAGCAGGCCGGGGACCGTCGTCTGGTCCACCTTGACCTCGCCGAGCGCGGGCAGCACGGAGGAGATGTAGGACAGGAAGGCGCGGTTGGGGCCGACGATCATCACACCCGACCTGGCCAGCCGCTCGCGGTGGGTGAACAGCAGGTAGGCGGCGCGGTGCAGGCCGACGGCCGTCTTGCCGGTGCCGGGCGCGCCCTGCACGCACACGGTCTGGGCGAGGGCCGAGCGCACGATCTCGTCCTGGTCCGGCTGGATGGTGGCGACGATGTCGCGCATCGGGCCGGTGCGGGGGCGCTCGATCTCGTCGGTCAGGATACGGGAGGGGCCGATCTCGCCGCCCTGGGCCAGCGGCTCGTCCTCGAACGCGGTCAGCCTGCCGCCGTGGTAGCCGAAGCGGCGGCGCCGTACGACATTCATGGGGTCGGCGGGGCTGGCCTGGTAGAAGGCGCGGGAGACCGGGGCGCGCCAGTCGATGACCAGGGGGCGGCTGCCCTCGTCGTGGATGTGGCGGCGGCCGACGTAGATGACGCCGGGCAGGTCGTCGGAGCCGTCCCTGTCGAGGCGGCCGAAGAACAGCGGGGTGTCGGGGTGGTCGGCCAGTGCGGCCACCCGCTGGTCGAGCAGGCCCTGAAGGACCTGTCGTGAGACCCAGTCGCCCGCGGCGTCGGCGGACAGGGACTGGGCGTGCCGGCGCATGGCCGTCAGCGCGGCGCGCGAATCGGCCAGGTGGGCCTGTTCGGCGCTGAGAACGTCGGTGGGTATGTCGGGGGCGAGTGGTTGTCCGGGCACGCGAAAGCGCCTCCCATTCTGAACGGAGGTGGTGGTCCTGGGCAGCGAATCGACCATCCTAATCGCCTTGGCGGAACGCTTCCAAAGCATTTACCCGGGGTACGGGACGGGGGTGACGCGTGCGCGGATGGGAATACCCCCGGCTCTTCCGACGGTCGCCTGCCTTCTTCTTGCGGCGTTGTGGGGATTTTCGGTCTTTGCCGGATGGGGACTGGCGGCATTCTGCACCGATGGAGAGTCTCCGATCAGGTGTGCGAATCGCCTGGAAATGATCGCCACTTTGTCGGCGATCTTCGCTTTTGTGGCGGCTTGTTGCATGGTGGCTACCTGGCTGTTGCCCCGGCGGTACGAGTCGTTGCTTTTCGTCGCTGTGGGCATGTGGATCGTCGCTGAGGGTGTGCTTTTCGTGGGCGGAATATTCGCCGAGTAGCCGCGGGCGTACTTTGCGTCAACTTAGCGAAAAATACCGAAAAAGCCGGGCATTTCTAGTGCTTTCGACGGATCATGGGGGTATGTCGCAACTGGCCTCGGGCTAGTGGGTTGCACGCAGAGGAGAAGCCCGAGCACGTATGCGCGAGGGGGTGGTTCGATTGTCGACGGCCCGCGGAGTTTCGTGGACCTAGGTCCCTCGGCCCTACCTGCCGTGGGAGGAGCGGCTCGCGCGTCCAAGGTCACCCCTGACGCGCGAGCTCACACCCCCTCAGTGCCACCGCCGCCGACCCCAGGGTGATCAAGGGTCGTCCCAGGGGCGGCCTCAGGGACGGACCCGGATGTGGTGCGGCCACACCGGTGACACGCTGGCACACATGACGAAGAAGAACGTTGTCGCCGCCGGGGCGCTGCTGCTCACCGCCCTCTCCCTGACCGCTTGTGGCCTTCAGGACGTGGGCAAGCCGACGTCGAAGGAGGTCGTCTCCTACGACGTCACCGATGCCGTCGCCAAGCTCGACGTGAGGTCGGGAGCGGGTGACGTCGTGGTCGCCGAGACCACCGGGACCCGTATCCGGGTCACCGAGACCCACCGCTGGCAGAGCAAGCGCCCCCAGGCGAGCCACGATGTGCGGGGCGACTCCCTTGTTGTCACCTACGCCTGCGAGGAGACCCTCAGCAACTGCAGCGTTGACTACCGCGTGGAGGTACCGAAGGGCCTGCTCGTCAAGATTGACAGCGGTGCCGGCGACGTCACGCTGGAGGCGCTGACCGGCGAGGTGGACGTCAAGAGCGGCGCCGGTGACGTCACCGCGACCGGGCTCGCGGGCAAGCGCCTGATCGCCGAGAGCGGCGCCGGCAATGTGCGGCTCGCCTACACCCAGATCCCGGACAACGTCGAGGTCGAGACCGCCGCGGGCGACGCCGCCGTGACCGTGCCCGAGAGCAGCTACGACGTCTCCACCGGCTCGACGGCGGGCGACACCAAGGTCAAGGTCGTCGACGACCCCGCCTCGCAGCGCAAGATCTCCGTCTCCTCGGCCGTCGGCGACATCAGCGTCCTGCGCGCCGCCTGACCCCCGGCCCCGTCACCTGCCTCAGACCCCGCCGAGCACGTCGTCGGCGTCGATGATCTGGTAGGCGTAGCCCTGCTCGGCGAGAAAGCGCTGGCGGTGCGCGGCGAAGTCCTGGTCGACGGTGTCTCGGCTGACCACGGTGTAGAACCTGGCGCCGCCGCCGTCCGCCTTGGGCCGCAGCACACGGCCGAGCCGCTGGGCCTCCTCCTGCCGGGACCCGAACGTGCCCGACACCTGGATCGCCACGGCCGCCTCCGGCAGGTCGATCGAGAAGTTGGCCACCTTGGACACCACGAGCACCTGGATCTCCTTGTCGCGGAAGGCCTGGAACAGCCGCTCCCGCTCCTTGATCTTCGTCTCGCCCTTGATGACGGGGGCGTTGAGGTGCTCACCGAGCTCGTCGAGCTGGTCGATGTACTGGCCGATGACCAGCACCTGCTCGCCCAGATGCCGTCTGACGAGGGCCTCGGTGGTCCTGGTCTTGGACGGTGTGGTCGCACAGAAACGGTAGCGCTCCTCGGCCTCCGACATCGCGTAGGTGAGCCGCTCGTCGTCGGTCAGCGTGACCCTGACCTCCACACAGTCGGCGGGCGCGATCCAGCCCTGGTTCTCCATCTCCTTCCAGGGCGCGTCGTAGCGCTTGGGGCCGATCAGCGAGAACACGTCGCCCTCGCGGCCGTCCTCGCGCACCAGCGTGGCGGTCAGCCCGACCCGCCTGCGCGCCTGAAGATCGGCGGTCATCCTGAAGATGGGCGCGGGCAGCAGGTGCACCTCGTCGTAGACGACCAGGCCCCAGTCGCGGGCGTCGAACAGCTCGAGATGGCGGTAGACGCCCTGCCGCTTGGAGGTCATCACCTGGTACGTGGCGATGGTGACGGGCCGGATCTCCTTCTTGGAGCCGGTGTACTCGCCGATCTCGTCCTCGGTCAGCGACGTGCGCTTGATCAGCTCCTGCTTCCACTGGTGCACGCTCACCGTGTTGGTCACCAGGATCAGCGTCGTCGCCTGGGCGTGTGCCATGGCCGCGGCGCCCACGATCGTCTTGCCCGCCCCGCAGGGCAGCACCACGACGCCCGAGCCGCCGTGCCAGAAGGCGTCCGCCGCCTCCTTCTGGTAGGGGCGCAGCTCCCAGCCGTCCTGACGCAGTGTGATCGGGTGCGCCTCGCCGTCGACGTATCCGGCCAGGTCCTCGGCGGGCCAGCCCAGCTTGAGCAGCGCCTGCTTGATGTTGCCGCGCTCACTCGGGTGCACGGCGACGCCGTCGGCCCCGATGCGCTCGCCGAGCATCGGCTGGATCTTCCTGGAGCGCAGCACCTCCTCCAGGACCGCCCGGTCGGTCGAGGTCAGCACCAGGCCGTGCACGGGGTCCTTCTCCAGCTTGAGCCTGCCGTACCTGGCCATGGTCTCGGCCACGTCGACCAGCAGCGCGTGCGGGACGGGGTAGCGGCTGAAGCCGATCAGGGCGTCGACGACCTGCTCGGCGTCGTGGCCGGCCGCCCTGGCGTTCCACAGGGCGAGCGGTGTCACCCGGTAGGTGTGGACGTGCTCGGGGGCACGCTCCAGCTCGGCGAAGGGCGCGATGGCCTTGCGGCACTCATCGGCGCGCTCGTGGTCCACTTCGAGCAGCAGTGTCTTGTCGGACTGAACGATGAGCGGTCCGTCGTTCACGTGCACCCCCGGGGATTGTGCGGCTGACCCCTATCCAACACCCCGGGGCCTCGTGTTAGTCCTCGTTCGGGTCAGCTGAGGTTTCCGCTGACGCCCAGGGTGATGATGATGCCGAGGCCGATGATGAGCAGGACGACATTGATGCCGATGCTGATCCAGGCCCACTTCAGCAGATTGCGGGCGCGGGCGGGCTCGAAGTCCACCTTGCTCATCGCGATGCCGGACAGGATCGCCGCGGCCAGGCCGCCCGGGGTGACGTAGCAGCTCATCGCCAGGATGATGCTGATGACCAAGGCCACGATGGCATGCGTGCGCGGGCCGTCGCCGCCAGGACGCGGCGGCGCGTAGCCGTAGCCGGGCTGGCCGTAGGGGTTGCCGTAGCCAGGCTGTCCGTATCCGGGCTGTTCGTATCCGGGCTGCCCATAGCCCGGCTGGCCGTAGCCCTGGGCGTACTCGGGGCTGTAGCCCTGCCCGTATCCAGGCTGCCCGTATCCAGGCTGCCCGTATCCAGGCTGTTCGTAGCCGGGCTGGGCGTATCCGGGCTGGCCGTAGGGCTGGTCTCCGGAGGGCTGCTGGCCGTACGGCTGGACGGGGGGCTGCTCGCCCGACGGTTGATGGCCGTAGGGCTGCTGGCCGTACGGGTTCTCAGGAGGGCCGCTGGTCACAGTTTCACCTTTTCATGAAATCTCAGTACAACTCCCAGGTGTCACGAGGATAGACGAGCCCGTAAGGCCTTGCGGTCAAGCTTGAGCACGCTGGTCACCGGCACGGTGTCGACGAAGTGAACCTCCCTGGGGTACCTCACCCGGCCCACCCGCTCGCGGGTCCAGGCGATCAGCTCCTCGGCGCGTGCCCTGGCGCCCGGGTGCAGCTGCACGAAGGCGACCACCTCCGCGCCGAGCCGTGGGTCGTGGCGGCCCACGACGCCCGAGCGCACGACGTCAGGATGGGCGTCGAGCGCCTCCTCCACCTCGCGCGGGAAGACGTGGAAGCCGCCCCTGACGATGAGGTCCTTCTTGCGGTCGACGATGTAGAGGTAGCCGTCCTCGTCGAGGCAGCCGAGGTCGCCGGTGCGCAGTTCGCCGTCGGTCAGGGAGGTGTCGGCGCCCGGCGGGTCGCCCCAGTAGCCGAGCATCAGCGCCTCGCCGCGCACGCACACCTCGCCCACGTCGCCGGGCTCGGCCTCCTGGCCGTCCTCGTCGCGTACCAGGACCTGGTAGCCGGGCAGGGGCAGGCCGACGCTGCCCACGCGCCTGCGGCCCGGCGGGTTGAAGCTGGTCACGGCGCTGGTCTCGGTCAGGCCGTAGCCTTCGAGTATCTGCGTGCCGGGCATACGGCGTTCGAACTCCAGCAGTGCCGCCCGGGTGAGCGGAGCCGCTCCGCAGGTGAGGAAGGCCAGGTCGGGCAGCGGTGCGAGCGGCTGCTCCAGCAGCATGCCGATCATGGCGGGCACGACCACGCCGTACTGCGCGCGCTGTTCGGCGGCCAGCCTGAGGAAGGCCTCCGGCTCGAACGCGCGCATCAGCACCCACTGCTGCGGCTCGGCCGCCCGCATGCCCGCCACCGTGACGAGCAGGCCGTAGGAGTGCGACAGCGGCACCGCCACGACGGCCCTGCTCAGCCCGGCCCGCAACGACAGGCTCGCCGCCTGCCCCGCCACCTGCCACAGCCCGCCGTGACTCAGCATGACGCCCTTGGCCGGTCCCGTTGTGCCCCCTGTGTACATCAGCGCGGCCAGGTCGCCCGCACGCCTGGGCACCGGCCCGTGCTCGGCCGCCTCCTCCAGCGCGTCGAACGAGGCCTCACCCACCACCACGACGGGTACGGCGCCGCCGGACGCCTCGACGGTGGCACGCGCGTGCTTCGAGGTCACCACGGCGACGGCGCCGCTGTCGCGCAGGACGTGGGCCAGCTCCGCCGGGCCGATCGCGGGCACCACGGGCGTGACGACCGCGCCCGCGGCCCAGATCGCCTGGTAGACGAGGACGACCTCGGGACAGGTCGCCATCATCACCACGACCCTGTCGCCCGGTGTGACGCCGAGCTCGATCAGGCCTCCGCAGAGCTTGCGCGCCCGCGTCGCCAGAGCGGGCGCCGGATGCCATGCGCCCTCGAAGTACAGGGCGTCGCGCTCGCCGTACCTTTCCCACGACCGCTCGGCCAGGTGGCCCAGTGTGTGCTCCATGCCGTCAAGGTGAGCGGCGGCGGCGCTCGCGTCAATGGGCGGCGGGTCGGTCAGGGGGTCTTGGCCAGGTCGGTCACGCCGGTGATGCGATGCAGGGCGAAGCGGTGCACGGCGGCGCGGGTCTCGTCATAGGCGGTCAGATAGCCGCCCTCCATCCTGGCGGGCTCCAGGATGCGGCTGGTGGCGTTGCCCTGGGAGTCGAGATAGCCGATCCACACGCGGGTGCCCGTCCGGATCGCGTCCTGCAACGCCGAGATGGTCGCGGTCGCGGCGCCGCGCGGCACCTGCCCGTCAGGCGCGGCCACCGGGGCGCCGCGTCGCAGGTGGGCCGCGTCGCCCGCCCGCATGGCCCGCACGGCGGCGGCGATCACGTCGGGCTCCAGGCCGTTGAACGACGACACCGCCCTGGCGACCGGCTGCCCCTCGGCCCGCCTGGAGTCGAGCTGGCTGATCAGCACGTCGCCGTCGAGCGACTCGGCCACCGGCGCGTAGCCCATCGCCCGCAGCGAGTCGACCAGCGTGGCCCTCGGAGTACGGGAGGCGATGACGGTCGGGGCCAGGCGGCGCAGGCGCAACGCGCCCGATCGGCGGTCGGCGGTGATCTGGTCGAGCATCGCGGGATCGTCGCACCGGATGTAGGCCGACGCGGTGCCGACCCTGATCCGGCCGTGCCTGCGGGCCACATCGGTGACCAGGTAGGCCAGCGGCTGCGGCACCGGCGTGGCCGAATGGTGCTCCAGCATGGCCAGCAGCTCCTCGGCGCCCTGCCCGGCGTCGAGCGCACGCCTGATCGAGGTCTCGCTGAAGCGGAACACACCGCCGCCGCCCTTGGACTCCAGGTCGGCGGTCATCGTCATCCACCGGGCCAGGTCGCTGGTCAGCGGGCCCGGCGCGACCGCGGTGAGGTCGGCCTGCAGCAGCACGTGGTCGACCGGCTCCGGCAGCAGGGGAGCGAGCACGGCGGGCGCCTGGCCGGGCTCGGTCAGCAGCGCCTCGCCGTGCGCCGAGAGCGCGCCGAGCCCGGTGACGCCGATCTGCTCGGCCTCGCGCAGGGTGAACTCCATCAGCTGCTCGCGCAGCGGCCCCTGGCGGCGTGGCTGCTCCCAGGAGAGCCGCTCGCGCACCGAATCGGCGGTGGGCGCGAGGCCGGGCGCCGCGCCCAGCACGCGCAGCACCGCGATCCGCACCTCGGGCGCCGAGGCCCTGCGCAGGTCGGTGTGCAGCACGTTGAGCAGGCGGTCGCGTTCGTCGCGCTCGCCGACGATGCCGGGCACCCGGTCGGTGCGCAGCCAGGTCAGGGCGAGCGCCGCCCAGCGCTCCTCCGTCGCCTTGACCCGCCAGGCGTCGTATCCGGCCGTCGGCAGCCACTCGCCGTCGACCGAGCCGCCGCCCGCCACCAGTCCGGCCGCGTGTGCCACCTCGATGACCAGTGCGGCGGCCCACTCGGGCAGGTCGAGGAACGCGGCCGTGCGCTTGAGGTCGCGCACGCCGAGACCGCCGGTGCGCAGCACGCCCGGCGGGTCGAAGCCCCACCGCTCGCACAGCTCCTCGACCGCGCGGACGAAGGCGAACGCCTGGCCCGCGGCGGTGCGGTCGGCCAGGCGCCGGTCGCGCGCGCTGCCGGTCAGCGGCGGCGGCACGGGCGAAAGGTCGCGGTGCACACGGCCTTCGCGCAGGAACAGGCCGACCTCGCGCGGCAGTGCGACCGTCTCCTCGCCGGTCGCGCCCAGCAGGGCCCTGGCCAGCAGCTCCTCGATCGGCGAGCGCGCCGAGCCGATGCGCACCTCACGTCTGGCGTTGGGCACGCTGCCGGTGGCCGGGCCCCAGGCGAGTGCGTCGAGTGCGGCCCTGGCCTGCGGGGAGACCGAGTCGAGCAGGGCCGAGGGGTCGGTGAGCGCGGCGGTGATGCGCTCCTTGCCGGTGCCCCGGGTGCCGGGTGCGATCTCGTCGGCGATCTCGTCGAGCCGCTCGGGCGGGTGATGCCTGAAGACGTCGGCTGCCGGAGGGCCGAGCCCCGCCGGGTCGTCGAGCGCCTTGCGCACGCCAGGCGCCAGGCGCAGCGCCCGGTCGGAGCCGTGGATGAGGGCGAGTGTGCGCAGCCGTCCGACGGCGGCCTCGGCCGAGCCCGGCTGGGACTCGCCCGAGGGCAGGGCGCGACTCGTCAGGGTGCGCAACGTCTTGAGCGTCATGGGCTCGGGCTGAACGGCCATCGTCTCGACGACGGCCAGGGTGAACCTGTCGAGCCGGTCGAGCGCCCTGCCGATGGCCGAGGGGCTGCTCGCCCTGACGACCAGGCCTTCGAGATGGGCGGGGACCGGCGTGACCAACTCGGGACGCGCGGCGACGAGCGCACCCAACTGCTCGTCGGTGCGGTCTCTGATCCACTCGGTGAACTTCCCGCTCATCTGTTCCATGGTAGAGCGCCGTCCGGATCGTTCGAGGGGGTCAGCGGACGGGGGCCGGGGAGGGCACCAGGCCGACGGCCAGCCGCACCCAGGCGCCGACGAAACGCTCCTTCTCCGTCTGGCCGGGCGTCTCGCCGACGGTCTCCTCGAACAGGCGGTAGTGCACGACCGCGCCGCCGAGCACGGTGGCGATGCCGTTCCAGTCGAGGTCGGCGCCGGCGTACTCGGGCTGGGCGCGGAACCAGCCGGTGATCGCGTCGAACATCGGCTGCAGCAGGCCCTCGCGCACGACCGCGACGAGTTCGGGGAACTGGCTGAGGTCGCGGAAGAACACCCGCGTCAGCTCGTTCTCCTCGCGCACCTTGGCCAGACCGGCCCTGCACACGTGGGCCAGGCGGCCCTCCAGGTCGGAGGAGGACTCCATCGCGGTGAGCTCGGCCAGACTGTCGGCGACCTGCGAGCGGGTGCGTGCGGCGTGCTCGTGCATGGCGGCGGCGAGCACTTCGTACTTCGACCTGAAGTGGCGATACAGCCCGCCCGCGCCGGGGGAGAGACCCGATGCGGCCTCGATCTCGGCCACCGAGGTGGCGGAGTAGCCGCGTTCGGCGAAGAGCCGGAGCGCCTCGTCGATGATCCGCTCGCGTGTCGATCTGGTCATTTCTCGCTTTGCCTCCGTAAAGACCTTAACGGCCCGGATCGCCGTCACGGCGCGGCGCGCCGGATCAGGCCGGCCGCGGCCGACCCGCCCGCCAGCCACACCAGAGCGGCGAGCCCGAAGTCGACGAGCACCTGCCAACGCCGGTCCTCCAGGAGGAAAAGGTCGTCGAGGCCGAGGGAGAGCGAGGCGGCGAGCGACTCGGTCGAACGCACCAGGGCATTGCCGGGATTGGCCCGGAAGACGGTGAAGATGACATACATCACCAGAATCAGGGCGGCCAGCCTCGTGCCGATCCGTACGGTCGCCGACAGGGCGATCACGGCGCGTCGCCTGAGGACAGGGGCCTTGGCGGGGGCGGGACGCGTGCGGAGGCCGCCCGTCTCGGAGGTCTTTTCCATCGCCGCTCCCTCGATCGATAAGTGATTGCTTTCTCCTCATCACACGGTCCCATAACCGGGCCCGTTACGGGTAAAGCCCCGGTCTTTGGCATGCTGCTTCCGTGGGGAAATCGGTGGGGTTCGATCTGGATATGACGTTGGCCGACACGCGCTCGGGCATCGCGGCCGTCTACGACGAGCTGGCGGTGCGCCTCGGCGTGCCGATCGACAGCGCGGCGATCATCGAGCGGCTCGGGCCGCCGCTGGAGCGGGAACTGGCCAACTGGCTGCCCGAAGGACAGGTGCCGAGGGCGGTGGAACTGTTCCGCGAGATCTACCCCGAACTCGGCGTGCCCGTGCACACGGCGATGGCGGGAGCGCACGACGCCATCGCCTCGGTGCGCGCCGACGGCGGCCGGGTCATCGTCGTCACGGGAAAGAACGTGCGCGACGCCCGTAGCACGGTGGAGTCGCTGGGATTCGTGGTGGACGACGTCGTCGGATCGGTGTTCGGGGCCGCGAAAGGATATGCGCTCGCGGAGTTCGGCGCCGCCGCATATGTTGGTGACCATGTCGCCGACATCGAGGCAGCGCGAGCGGGAGGCACCGTCAGCGTGACGGTCGCGACGGGTCCTTTCAGCGTAGGAGAGCTGCGTGAGCACGGAGCGGACGTGGTCCTGTCGGACCTGACGGAGTTCGCGTCGTGGTTCGGCGACTGGCGCTCGGCGGACCTGCTCGTCTGAGAGGGCGGCGCGGGACGCCTGAATCGTGAAACGCGGCCCACTCGTGTAATTCGAGTGCTTCTCGACGGTCGCTCCCGGCTCCGTGTGGGCATAACCTACTTCCATTCATTGGCAAACTCCAGCATGAACGAGGTCCCCCTGTGCCGAGCGGCAAGGTCAAGTGGTACGACGCCGATAAGGGATTCGGCTTCCTCACCCGCGACGACGGCGGTGAGGTCTTCGTGCATTCCTCTGCGCTTCCCACAGGCGTGGAGTCACTCAAGCCCGGCCAGAAGGTGGAGTTCGGAGTCGCCGAAGGGCGGCGTGGGCAGCAGGCCCTTTCTGTCAGGGTCCTGGAACAGCCACCCACTCTCGCCAAGGCCAAGCCCAAGGGCAAGAAGAAGAAGCCCGACGAGATGGTCGTCATCGTCGAGGACCTGATCAAACTCCTCGACGACGTCTCGACGTCGTTCCAGCGCGGCAAGCACCCGGACGCCTCTCACGCCAAGAAGATCGCGTCCGTACTGAGGGCCGTCGCCGACGACCTGGAGGGCTGACTCGCATTTCGGGCATCGGACGGCACATCGTGTTTGGGCGCGGTGTGCCGTCCGGCGTTCGGCGGTGTGCCGTCCGGCGTTCGCGGGGTGGTCAGGTCCGGGGATTTGTCAGGGGCTTGGTGCGGGTGATCGCCTCCAGCGCCGCCGGTGCGGCGGACGGGCGAGGCTCGACATCGACATCGACATCGGCGTCCTCGGCCGTGGCTGCCTTCGCCTCGGCGGCGGTGGCAGCGGTGGTGGCGGCGGCGTGTGCGCGGGCGCGGACCCGGCCCCTGCGCATGACCAGCAGCCACACCAGCACCCCGGCCAGGATCACGGCCATCACGCCCAGCCATATCCGGCTGTCGCCCAGGCCCGAGGCCAGCAGCCCGAGCAGGCCGCCGAACACCCAGGCGAGCTGCAGCAGCGCCTCGACCACGCCGAACGTCGACGAGCGCACCTCCTCGCCGATCTCCCGCTGCACGATCGCGTCGAGGGCCAGCTTGCCCAGCCCCTGCGCGAACGCCGAGACGAACGCCACCGCGACCGCCGTCCACACCGTGAAGTAGAACGCCGTCGCCCCGGCCGTCACCGCTGAGAGGGCGAGCGTGCCGAGCACGATGAGCTGCGGCGAATGCGTGCGCGCCCACGAGGCCACCCCCGCCCCGGCCACACCGCCGATCCCGGCCGCGGCGGCCAGCAGGGCGATGGTGAACTGCGGCTCCATCTCGTCGAGCACGGCGTCCTGCACCAGGAACAGCAGGAAGAACACCAGGAACCCGGCCAGCAGCCTGATCGCCGCATTGGCCCGCATCGCCTCCGACACGGCGGCCCCGAGGCTGAACAACGTGCGCCATCGGCCCTTGCCGCGCTCGGCCGCCCCCGCCTCCTCCTCCATGTCGGGCGAGTCGATGTGGCGCGGCAGCCGTACGGCATAGACGCCGAGTGCGAAGAAGACGACCATCGCGATCCTGAGCACCCACGCCGCGCCGAGCCAGGCGGTCAGGCCCGCCGCGACCGGCACCGTCAGACCGGCGGCGAGCAGCGAGAACAGCGCGTTGCGCGCATTGGCGGTGACCATGGTGATGTCGGCGGGCAGGACGCTGGGGCCGATGGTCGCCCTCGACACGTTGTAGGCCTTGGACAGCACCAGCACGCCGAGCGCCGCGGGGAACAACGTCAGCACGTCGCTCGGACCCACGGCCGCGGCCATCGCGAAACACAGCAGGCCCCTGCCGAACAGCGTGCCCGCCATCACGTAACGCCGTCCCGACCTGAACCTGTCGAGCACCGGGCCGACGAACGGAGCCACCACGGCGAACGGGATCATCGTGATCAGCAGGTAGAGCGCGACCGGGCCTCTGGCCTCGTTGAGCGGCAGGCCGAAGAAGACCGTGCCGGCCAGCGCCACGGTCACCAGCGTGTCGCCCGCGCTGTGGCCGGACGTCAGTTCGATGAGATGGCCGAGGCCGGTGCGGCCCGCGCCCTGGGCGTGGGTCAGCCTGCGCGCGGCCCTGCCCACCTTGCGGGTGCCGCTCGCCGCCGCCCGGCCCGCGATCTTGGTGCCCTTGGCCGTGGCCTGTCCCGCCTTGACACTGCCCGATGCGGCCGATCGGCTCGCTCTCGCCGTGGCGCGTCCGGCATCGGCCGCGCCACGCCCGGCGCGGCGTAAGAACTCACGTGCTTGCTGCCAGCCTCCCGCCACGCCTACAAGTCTTACCCGAATCCAGTCCCACGCGCCTCTCGGTGCGACATGGGTGCCGTGGGGTCCGCTCATGGGCGAGAATGAAGTGTGAGCGAACAGCACCTTTCGGCAGAGGCGGTCCGATGACCCGCACTCGTGCACGCGTTTCCGCGCCTGACCAGGCCTGCGTTGCCGCCGTGGAGCTGGCTCGATCGGCGGCGGCCGACATCGCTGCCCCTGGCGAGGCCGGCGAGCACCTCGGCTACGAGGGCGAGGGCGACCGCATCGTCACCCACTACTTCGCCTGCCTGGACCGGGCCTACCGAGGCTGGCGATGGGCCGTCACCGTGACCCGCGCCTCGCGCGCCAAGAACGTCACGGTCAGCGAGGTCGTCCTGCTGCCCGGCACCGGCGCCCTGCTCGCCCCCGAATGGCTGCCGTGGAGCGAGCGCGTGCGCGCGGGCGACCTCGGCGTCGGCGACCTGCTGCCCACGGCCGACGACGACGACCGTCTCGTGCCCGGCTTCACCGAGGCCGACGAAGAGATCGACCACCAGATGATCTTCGAGTACGGCCTCGGTCGTGCCCGTGTCCTGTCCGCGATCGGCCGCGACCAGGCCGCGCGCCGCTGGCACTCCGGCGAGCACGGCCCGCACACCCCCATCGCGCACGCCGCACCCGCCCAGTGCTCCACGTGCGGCTTCTACTGGCCGCTCGCGGGGGGCCTGCGGCTGAAGTTCGGCGTCTGCGCCAACGAGTACGCCCCCGACGACGGCAAGGTCGTCGCCACCGACCACGGCTGCGGCGCCCACTCCGAAGCCGCCGTCACCCCACCCACCGCCGAGCCCTCCACCCCCATCCTCGACGACCTCGACTACGACCTCAGCGACGACGACCCCACCCCCTGACCTTCTCCTTATCCCTCTACGGCAGGCCCCGCCACTGCTCCCCTGTGGTGCACATGGCCGGGCCCCACCGGCCGCCGCCCCTCCAGCCGACTTCGGCCCAGACCGTTACGTCGAGACGCGGGGGCGTCAGGGTGTGGGGCCTGTCGTCGTCGTAGGAGGCGCGTGACTCCGCCGGGCATGCGAAGGGCTGGGCAAGCCTGTCGTCGTCGTAGCGGGGCGGGGTGTGTCGCCTTTCCCGGTTTGTGCTGGTGGGCGGGATGGCCTGCCTGGGAGGCGTTCGGGGGCTCCTGGAGGGCATTGAGCGCGCGGGACGGAGCTCCCGATACCGGGGCGGCCTTCCCCGGGCACCTGGGTGCTCATGCCTGGTCCCCACGCCTGGTCCCCACGCCTGGTCCCCATGCCTGGCTCTCAGGCCATGCTTGCCGACGCCTCGGCCCGAACGCGGAACGTCCATGCATGCTCCCGACCTGGACATCGGGGGCTCTCGCCTTCGGCTCTCGCCTTCGGCTCTCGCAACGTCCTTGCCGACGCCCCAGCCCAACCTAGAAACGCCCAGGCAGGTCCTGCCCCGGGGCAAGCCCTGCCTGGGCATCCGGGTGATCATGCCCGGCCCTCCCAACATGCTTGCCCACACCCCAGCCCAAGCCCGAAACGCGTGGCGAGACCTGCCAAGACATCCCCGACACCCACCCCCCGTCCCCCAACGGGGCAGGGATTGTCGGCGGAGCCCGCTACCCTACGGTGGCCCCTTCGTACACTGGAATCGAGCGATGATCGACACCTTTGGCACCGACCGGATGCGAGCGGCCGTCATGGCCGCGTGGATGGCCTCGCCGGCCAGGTTTCGTGAGGATGCCAACGCGGAGGAGGACTTCGCGCTGGGCGGCTACCGGGATCGGCTGATCGTCGAGCTGGCGCAGAATGCCGCCGATGCGGCCTTGCGGGCCGGAGTGGGCGGGAGGTTGCGGCTGACGTTGCGGGACGGCGTGCTGACCGCGGCGAACACGGGAGCGCCGTTGGACGCGGCGGGCGTCGAGGGCCTGTCGACGTTGCGGGTGTCGGCCAAGCGGGACGACGCGGGAGCGGTCGGACGGTTCGGCGTGGGATTCGCCGCAGTCGTGTCGGTATGCGATGCGCCCTCCGTGGGGTCGCGCGAGAGCGGCACGGTGCGCTGGTCGCGGGCCGAGACGACGGCCCTGGTGGCCGCCGAGCCCGCGCTGGCGGTCGAGCTGGCCGACAGGGACGGACATGTGCCGCTGCTGCGGCTGCCGTTCGCGGGTGAGCCTTTCGACATCCCGGCGGGGTTCGACACGATGGTCAGGCTGCCGCTGCGCGACCGGGCGTCGGTCGAGGCCGTGCGCCGGATGCTCGGCGAGACGAGCCCGGCCCTGCTGCTCGGCATGCCCGCGCTGACCGCGATCGAGATCGACGTGGAGGGCGAGTCCCGCACGGTCACGGCAGACGGCTGGCACGTGGTGTCGGAGTCGGGGGAGTTCACCCCGGCCGAGGTGGCCGCGCTCTACGCCGACCGCCCGACGGAGGAGCGTGCCAGGCCGTACTGGTCGGTGCGCTGGGCCGTTCCCGTGTCGGCGGACGGTGAGCCGCAGCGCCCGCCGAAGAGTGTGCCCGCCGTGGTGCACGCGCCGACGCCGAGCGAGGAGCCGCTGGACCTGCCCGCGCTGCTGATCGCGTCGTTCCCGCTGGCCACCGACCGGCGGCACGTGGCGGCGGGGCCGCTGACCGACTTCCTGGTCGACCGGGTGGCCGAGCTGTATGTCCGGCTGCTGGGCGAGCTGCCGCGTACTCCCGGCCTGCTCGACCTGGTGCCCGCGATGATGGGCAAGGGCGAGCTCGACGCCAGGATCAGGCGGGCGATCCTGCGCCTGCTGCCCGACGCCCCGCTGCTGCCCGCGCTGTCGGCGCCCGCGCCGGTCGCGAAGGACCCCTTCGCCGACGGCGACGCCCTGCTGCTCGACCCCGACCGCCCGCGCACGGCCCAGGCCGACCCCGAGGCGGGCCGGGCGCCGGAGGGTTCGGCGTGGCCGTACCTGGTGAGTGGGCGTTCGGCTTCGGTGGTGGCCGCTTCGGCCGAGCTGCTCGACGTGCTTGCGGGTGTGGTGCCGGGGCTGCTGCCCGCGGGCTGGCCCGCCAGGCATCCGGCGATGGCGGCGCTCGGCGTGCGGCGGGTGGAGCTGGCCGAGGTGGTCGACCTGCTGGCGGGCGGCGCGGACGACGGGCGCGACCCCGCCTGGTGGCGTGCGCTCTACGCCGTGCTGCCTGGCGACGACCCCGAGGCGCTGGGCGCACTGCCGGTGCCGCTGGCCGACGGCAGGGTGGTCAGGGGGCCGAGGGGCACGCTGGTGCTCAACGCGGCGCTCGACCTGGCCCCGCTGGGGCTGCGCATCGTGCATCCGGACGCCGCGCATCCGCTGCTGCTCAGGCTGGGCGCGGCCGAGGCGACGCCGCGCACGGTGCTCGAAGACCCGCTGACCAAGGCCGCGGTGGCCGAGTCGCTGGACAGTGCCGACCCGGAGCCCGTGGCCAGGGCCGTGCTCGCCCTGGTCGAGGCGGCGGGCCTGACGGCGGGGGAGGCGCCCTGGCTGTCGGAGCTGGCGCTGCGTGGCGCCGACGGCGAGGTGTATCCGGCCGGCGAACTCCTGCTGGCCGGAGGCGTGCTGGCCGGGCTCATCGAGGACGACTCGCACTTCGGTGTGGCCGCGCAGGACCTCGTCGACGCCTACGGGCCCAGGGTGCTGGCCGCGGCGGGCGTGCTCGACGGGTTCGCCGTGGTCAACGATGCCGACGTGCTGCTCGACCCCGACGAGTGCGACCACGACCTCGACGACGAGGACGCCTGGCTCGACGCGGTGCTGGACCTGCTGCCCGAGCTGGACGTGCCGCCGGTGGTGCCGGAGTTCGCCGCGATCCGCGACCTGGAGCTGGTCTCCGACTGGCCCGCCGCGCTCGCCCTGCTCACCAGGCCGCCGCTGCGTGCGGCGCTGCAGCCGCTGCGGGTGCTCGCGGGCGGCGAGAGCGTCGAGGTGCCGTCGTACACGGCGTGGTGGTTGTCGCGTCACCCCGTGCTCGGCGGCGGCAAGCCGTCGCGGCTGCGCCTGCCGGGCGGCGACCCGCTCCTGCACGGCCTGTACGCGGAGGCGCCCGCCGGGCTGGACGAGGTCGCGCTGTCGATGATCGGCGTACGCACGACGCTGACCGACCTGCTGGCCGGGCACGGCGGCCCCGAAGAGCTGCTGGAGCTGATGGCCGATCCGGCGATCGAGCTGGACCGGGCGCAACTACGGGCGCTGTGGATGGCGCTGGCCGCGGTCGACCCGGAGCGGGTGGCGCCGCCCTCGTCGGTGCGTGCCGTGCTCGACGGCGAGATCGTGGTCGCCTCGGCCGAGGACGCCGTGGTGGTGGAGGCGCCCGACCTGCTGCCGCTGGTGGCCGACCGGGCCCAGGTGCTGGCGCCGTTCGACCTGGCGGAGGCGCTGTCGGAGCTGCTCGACCTGCCGCTGGCCGGTGAGCTGACGGGCGGCGAGGTGACCTCGTCCGGTGAGGTGCGTGAGGTTCCGGCGCAGGTGCGCTCGCTGCTGGCGATCGTGCCGCAGACCTATGTCGAGCACGACAAGCTGCTGGTCGACGGGGTGGCGTGCGGGTGGCGCTTCTTCGAGGGCCAGGTGCACTGCACCGGCGTCGAAGGCCTGGCCAGAGGACTGGCCTGGGCGTCAGGGCAGTGGAACGACCGGCTCGCGGTGGCTGCGTTGTTGCGTGATCCTGAGGCTGTGCCGCTGCTGTTGGCCGAGGCTGATCTGGCCTGATCTGGCCTCATCGGCGGAGGTGCTCGGTCTTCGCAGCGGTACGACCGGCTCGCGGTGGCCGCGCTGCCGCGCGATCCCCAGGCTGTGCCGTTGCTGTGGGCCGAGGCTGATCTCGACTGATCGGCGGAGGCGGTCAGTCCTTGGTGGCGATGTCGGGGGAGAGGGCGGGTTCGACGGGTGCCTCGGTGGCGGGCGGGCGGCGGCGGCGGCGCATGCGGGTGACGAACCACAGGCCGAAGAAGCCGAACAGGATGCCCGCCACACAGGTCCAGATCCACCAGGTGTGGTCGGCGCCCGGACGGACGATCAGCAGGACGACGAGCGCGACGGCCCACATCGCGATGCCGGTGAGCACCGCGGCGGCGTCGTTGGTCTTGAGCGGCTCAGGATCCGGACGGCGAGGCTGTTTCACGTGATCCAGCGTAGTCGACGTGCGGTTTTACGCGATATGGCGGCAATCGTATCTCGATCGGATCACCGGATCTTTTCGCTGCGTGCAAAGGCTGTCACCCTACGCGCGTGAGTGATACAACCCCCTCCGCACCATCCCCCGCAGGGCGCACCGCGCTCGACCGATTCTTCTCCATCACCGATCGCGGCTCGACGATCTCCCGTGAGGTTCGTGGCGGTCTGGCCACGTTCTTCACCATGGCGTACATCGTCGTGCTGAACCCCATCATCATCGCCAACGGCAAGGACGTCGAAGGGCAGTTCATCGGCGACGGCCTCGCCGCGAACGTGCCGCTCATCGCCTCGGGCACCGCGTTCGTGGCCGGACTGCTGACCATTCTCATGGGCGTCGTCGGCCGGGTGCCGTTCGCCATGGCGGCAGGACTCGGGCTCAACGCCTTCGTGACGTTCGGCATCGCCTCCCAGATGAGCTGGGAGGAGGCCATGGGCCTGGTCTTCCTGGAAGGCGTGATCATCGCCATCCTGGTGCTGACCGGCTTCAGGGTCGCGGTGTTCAACGCCATCCCCTCGCAGCTGAAGACCGCGATCAGTGTCGGCATCGGCCTGTTCATCGCACTGATCGGCTTCGTGGACGCCGGGTTCGTCCGCAGGGTGGTGGCGGGGCCGCCGCTGGAGATGGGCATCGGGGGCGCGCTGACGTCGTGGCCGATCCTGGTCTTCGTCATCGGCCTGCTGGTCACGGTCGTCCTGGTGGCCCGCAAGGTGAAGGGCGCGATCCTCATCGGCATCGTCGGCACCACGGTGCTGGCGATGGTGGTGGAGGCGCTCACCAAGACGGGCGGCTACTCCGACACCAACCGCGGCGGCTGGATGCTGAACGTGCCGACGCTGCCCAAGGATGTCGTCGGCTTCCACAACCCGTTGACGTTGTTCACCGAGTTCGATCCGTTCGGCGCCTTCTCCAGGGTCTCGGTGATCCTGGCGGTGCTGCTGGTGTTCTCGCTGATGGTGACCGACTTCTTCGACACCATGGGCACGATCGTGGGCGTGGGCAGGCAGGCCGATCTGGTGGACGAGGAGGGGCGGCTGCCGAGGACGCGCGAGATCCTGCTGGTCGACTCGATCGGCGCGGCGGCGGGCGGCGCGGGCTCGGTCTCGTCGAACACCACCTACATCGAGTCGGCGTCGGGCGTGGCCGAGGGGGCGCGCACGGGTCTGGCCAGCGTGGTGACCGGTGTGCTGTTCCTGCTGGCGATGTTCTTCGCACCGCTGGTGGTCGTGGTGCCCTACGAGGCGGCGGCACCGGCGCTGGTCGTGGTCGGCTTCCTCATGATGACCGCGATCAAGGAGATCGACTTCGGCGACTACGAGATCGCGATTCCGGCCTTCCTGACGATCGTCCTCATGCCGTTCACGTACTCGATCTCCAACGGCATCGGCGCGGGCTTCGTCACGTACGTGTTGATCAAGGCGGCCAAGGGCAGAAGTCGTGAGGTGCATCCGCTGTTGTGGGTGGTCACGGCGCTGTTCGTGGTGTACTTCGCTCTCGGGCCGATCCGGTCGCTGCTGGGCGTCTAGCCGTACGGGAGGCCGTCCTTCTTCCCGAAGGGCGGCCTTTCGCATGGGCGGGGGCGTGGAGCACGTCGGCGGGTCACGCATCCTGGTACGAAAGCCTAAAGAAACAGCCACGTGGAAGGAATGCCATGGCTTGCCATATAGTTAGCAAGAGTAATGAGCTATGGCAATGATTCCCAAGACGGACCTGCGCAGCGACGCAGGCCTGGCCTCAGCCCTGCGCGTGTCGCTGGCACGGCTGACCAGGCGCCTTCGACGACAAGCAGCGGCACACACCCTGACGGCCACCCAGTTCGCGACGCTCGCCGCCGTGGAACGGCATTCAGGGATAACCCCCGGCGAATTGGCCGAGCTCGAGAAGGTGCAACCGCCCTCGATGACTCGGGTGATCGCCGCTCTCGTGGAGCGCGGGTTGCTCGCCCGCACGCCGCATCCGAGCGATCGGCGGCAGGTGAGCGTGAGCGTGACGGCGGCCGCGTCGACACTCTTGAGCCAGGAGCGGCGCAGCAAGGAGGCGTGGCTCACGCAACGCCTCAAGGAGCTGTCGCCGGAGGAGCGGACGGTGCTGCGGCAGGCGGCTCCGATCCTGGAGAAGCTCAGCAAGATCTAGAGCCTGACGAACGCCGGGCCGCCAAGGCGGAAGCCGAAGCGGCCGCTTCACAGAGGACCGGTATGTTCCGATCCCTGCGTGTGCACAACTACCGGCTGTTCGCGGCCGGTGGTGTGGTGTCGAACGTCGGCTCCTGGATGCAGCGCACCGCCCAGGACTGGCTGGTGCTCGACCTGACCAAGAGCGCCGTCAACCCCACGGGCAGCGCGGCGGCGCTCGGGCTGACGACCGCGCTGCAGTTCCTGCCGATGCTGCTGTTCGGTCTGTTCGGCGGCATGCTGGCCGACCGCTACCCCAAGCGCAAGCTGCTGATCGTGGCGCAGTCCATCATGGCGGCGCTGTCGCTGGCGATGGGCGTGCTCATCGTGACCGGTGCGGCCCACGTCTGGCACGTGTACGTCATGGCGTTCACGCTGGGTGTCATCTCGTGCGTCGAGGTGCCGACCAGGCAGGCGTTCGTGGTGGAGATGGTCGGCAAGAAGGACCTGACCAACGCCATCGCGCTCAACAGCTCGATCTTCAACCTGGCCCGTGTGATCGGCCCCGCCGTCGCCGGTGTGGCGATCTTCGCGGTCGGCGGCACCGGACCGATCTTCCTGATCAACGCGATCACGTTCGGCGGTGTCATCGCCAGCCTGATCTTCATGCGCAAGGGCGAACTGCGCCCGGCGGAGCTGGTGCCGAGGGCCAAGGGGCAGCTGCGGGAGGGCGTGCGCTATGTCGTGAGCCGTCCGGAGCTGCTGATGCCCGTGCTGCTGGTCGGCTTCGTCTCGATGTTCGCGCAGTCGTTCTCGATGTCCATCGCGCTGATGGCCCGTGAGGTGTTCGGGGCGGGAGCCTCGTCGTTCGGGGTGGCCTCCAGTGTGTTCGCGGTCGGCGCGCTCGGCGGCGGGCTGCTGGCCGCACGACGGGCCAGGCCGACCAAGCGGCTGCTGGTCGCGGGGGCGATCAGCTTCGGCGTGTTGCAGGTGCTGTCCGGTCTGACGCCCTTCTACCCGCTGTATCTGCTGCTACTCATCCCGACCGGAATCGCCATGATCACCGTCAACACGGCGGCGAACGCCAGTGTGCAGCTGGCCACCTCGCCCGAGATGCGCGGCCGGGTCATGGGCATCTACCTGCTGGTCTTCACCGGCGGCGCCCCGATCGGCGCACCGCTGATCGGCTGGCTGTCCGAGCTCGGCGGGCCCAGGGTGGGGCTGATGCTGTCGGGCCTGCTGGTCATCGCGGGCACGGGCCTGGCCCTCCTGCTCACCAAGGTGATCGGCGCGCGTACGGCACGGCTGCGACTCGCCGCCGCTTGAAGCAGCGCGTACGGCAAGGCTGCGACTCGCCGCCGTCCGAAGAGGCGGGGAGCGAGGGGGCGCAGGGCACAATCGGGGGCATGAGGCTGTTCGCGGCGCTCGTGCCGCCCGATGACGTGCTCGACCAGGTCGACCGGGCGCTGACCCCGCTCAGGGAGCGCGACCCCGCGCTGCGCTGGCCGGAACGGGCGAGCTGGCACGTGACGCTGGCCTTCTTCGGCGAGGTCCCCGACCAGGCGGTCCCCGGCCTCCAGGTACGGCTGGCCAGGGCGGTCGACAGACACGCCGAGCTCGACCTCGCCCTCACCGGCGCGGGCGCCTTCCCCGACGCCGGGCGGGGCCGCGTGCTGTGGAGCGGCCTGCGCGGCGACATCAAGGAGCTGACCTGGCTGGCCGGATCCCTGGTGTCGGCGGGACGCAGGGCGGGCGTCGAGCCGGACGGCAGGAGCTTCAGGCCGCATCTCACCCTGGCCAGGACACAACGGCCGCACGACCTGCGCCCGCTGGTCGAAGCGCTGGCGGAGTTCAGCGGATCGGAGTGGCGGGCGCAGGCCGTGCATCTGGTCCGCAGCCATCTGGGGGCCGAGCCCGGATACGAGTCGGTGCGCCAGTGGGCGCTGTCACACCGTGGGGCGGGTTAGGCTCCAGGACGTGGATCGTCCTCGTTTCTGGCTGTTGCCCGCCGTACTAGGCCTGCTTCTTGTGATTGTCGTGGTGGGTGCGCTGCTCGGCTGATCGTCTACTACCAGGAGTAGTCCTCCGGCGCCGTCCGGTGGCCGGGGAAGATCTCGTCGAGGCGGGCCAGGGCCTTGTCGTCGAGAGTGATCTCCAGGGTCTTGAGCGTGCCGTCGAGCTGCTCGATGGTCCTGGGGCCGATGATCGGTGCGGTGACGGCCGGCTGGGCCAGCAGCCAGGCGAGTGCCACGAAGGCGGGGTCCTCGCCGAGCTCGTCGCAGAACGCCTCGTACTGCTCGATCTTGTCGCGGTGCTTGTCGAGCTCCTTGACCATGCGCTCGGAGGCGGAACGGCCCTTGTCGATCTTGCGGAGCACGCCGCCGAGCAGGCCTCCGGCCAGCGGGCTCCACGGGATGACGCCGATGCCGTAGTCGAGCGCGGCGGGCAGCACCTCCAGCTCGACCGCCCTGGTCAGCAGGTTGTAGTGCGACTGCTCGCTCACCAGGCCGAACTGGTCGCGCCTGCGCGCACTCTCCTGCGCCTTGGCCAGATGCCATCCGGCGAAGTTCGACGAGCCGACGTAGAGGATCTTGCCCTGCCGGCGCAGGACGTCCATGGCCTCCCAGAACTCCTCGAAGGGCGTGTCCCTGTCGATGTGGTGTGCCTGGTAGATGTCGATGTAGTCGGTCTGCATGCGCTTGAGCGAGGCGTCGGCCGCACGCCGGATGTGCAGGGCCGAGAGCCTGCCCTCGTTGGGCCAGTCGCCCATCTGGCCGTATGCCTTGGTCGCGATGACCGTCTTCTCCCGGCGACCGCCGCCCTGGGCGAACCAGCGGCCGAGGATGTTCTCGGTGATGCCCTCGCCCTGCTGCCAGCCGTACACGTCAGCAGAATCGAAGAAGTTGATGCCGACCTCGTGCGCCCGATCCATGATCGCGAAGGAGTCCTCCTCCGTGGTCAGGGGCCCGAAGTTCATGGTGCCGAGGCAGAGCGTGCTGACCTTGAGTCCACTGCGTCCGAGGTTCACATAGTCCATGAGCTCCAGCCTAAGAACCTGGAGTGCACTCCAGGCGAGGGGTGGGGCTAGGGTCTTTGGTTCTGTGAACGTATGGCGCGTATTGGCGGGTTCGGCGTTTCCGCTCTTCCTTTCGATGGTGACGACGACGGCGGGCACGTTGACCGTCACCGCGATGCTGGGGCGGCATGCCAGTGCGTCGCTGGCGGCCTTCGCACTGGTGAGTGCCGTTTTCGGGCCGGCGTCCGCGGCCGTGGTGGGGGCGTTGCGCGGGCTGATGCCGTTCGTGGCGCCGGTGCGCGACGACCCGGCGGCGGTGGCGCCGGTCCTGAGGGACGCGCGGTGGCTGACCCTGGGCGTCGGCATGCTGGGCGCGGCGGCGGTGGCCTGCGTGCCGCTGCTGGCCGAGCTGTCCGGCGCGCCCGGCGCCGTTCTGGCCGAGCTCGGCGTCCTGCCCTGGCTGCTGGCCCTGAACGTGCTGGTCCAGGCGGCCGGTGGCGGCGCGACCACCGCGCTGGTCGCACTCGGCCGTGCCCGCCAGGTCTTCGCGGCGGGGCTCACCGGCGCGCTCGTCATGGGGGCGGCGGCCGTCGTGCTGGTGCCGTGGCTGGGGCCCGTGGGCGCGGGGATCGCCTTCCTGGCCTCGTCGCTCGCCTCCGTGCTGGTGGCGGACTCGGCGCTGCGCCGGTCGGTCGGGGTACGGCTGTGGCCGGGGCGGCCCCGACCGACCGAGATCATGCGCATGGCCGGGGTGGGCATCCCGCTGTCGGCGACCGTACTGGTCAAGTTCGGGGTGCTGGGCGTGGTGACGTTCGCCGCGGCGGGCACGGGGGCCGTGGGTACGGCGGTGCACGCGGTGCTCGCGGCGCTGACCGGGTTCATGATGACCGCCTCGATCGCGGTGGCGCAGGCGGCGGTGCCCGAGGTGGCGAGGGCGGGCGACAGCGCGCGGGCCCGGCGCACGGTCGGGGCGGCGCTCGTGCTCGCCGTCGCCGGGGCCTCGGCGGGCGCGCTGGTGCTGCTGGTGTTCGGCGAGCAAGTTGTGGGCCTGTTCACCGGCGAGGCGGTGGGTCAGGTGGTGGCGCTGCTGCCGATCATGGTGGCCGCCGCCCTGGCCGACGCCTGTCAGGCGGTACTCGGCTTCGGCCTGACCGCGCTCAGACGCTCGGGCCTCAGCCTGCTCTTCTTCGCCGCCGGGTACGGCGGGCTCGCCGTGGTCGCCGTGCCGGTGGCGTCGGCGTTCGGGCTGAGCGGGCTCTGGATCGCCGTGCTGGTCGCGAACCTGGTGCTGGTGGTCGCCCAGGGTGGTGGATTCGTGTGGTGCAGTGCACGAGTCGGCGTGGCGGGCAGGGCATGATGGCGGGATGGGGGATGTCGTCAGGCGTGCGGTCGCGGTGTTCGCGCTGGCCGGGCTCGGGATGGGCGCGGGAGTGTGGCTGGGGGGAGCGGCGTGGGCCGATGACGAGGAGCGGCTCGTGCTCACGTTCAAGGACAGGCGGATCACCGAGTCGAGCGGCCTGGCCGTGTCGCCCACCCACGAAGGGGTGTACTACACGCACAACGACAGCGACGCCGGAGCCGTGTTCTTCGCGGTGGGGGCCGACGGCGCGACCAGGGCGACCTACACGCTGAAGGGCGCCGAGGCACGTGACTGGGAGGCCATGGCCGCCTCCAAGGATCCCGAGAGCGGCAGGGGAGTGCTCTGGTTCGCCGACATCGGCGACAACTTCGACGGCGCCTGGCCCGACATCTCCGTGTACAAGGTGATGGAGCCCACCAGCCTGCGCGACGCCACGCTCCCGGCCGTGCGCTACCGCTTCCGCTACGAGGACGGCGGGCACAATGCCGAAGGGCTGCTGGTGCATCCGCGCACGGGACGGCTCTCGGTGGTGACCAAGCAGTTCGCCGGTGCGGTGTACCAGGCGCCCGAGCGCTTGCGCACCGGCCGGGTCAATGTGCTGCGCAAGGTCGCCTCGGCGCCGATCATGGCGACGGACGCCGCCTATGCGCCCGACGGGTCGATGTATGTCGTACGCACCTACTTCTCGGCCTCGCTGTTCACACCGGCGGGGGAGATACTGGGCAAGGTGTCGATGCCTGCGCTCGACCAGGCCGAGTCGATCGCGTTCACGCCGGACGGGAGGGGCCTGCTGACGGGGAGCGAGGGGAGCTCCAGCCCGTTGTACCTGGTGCCCGTGCCCGAGCGGGCGCTGGAGGAGGTCAGGCCGGTCAGGGAGCAGGCGAAGGCCGAGCCGGCGGCCGATCCGACGGTGGCGTCGCGGGCGGCCGGACCGGCTGCGGCGTCGCGGGAATCGGGGATCTCGGGAGGCGACGTGGTCATCTGGCTGGCGGTCGCCGCCGGGGCCACCGGAGTGATCACGGTGATCGCACGACGGACGCGATGAGGCCGCTCGGGCTCTCGGGCTCTCGGGGTGCTCGGGGGAAGGGTGCTCAGGGGGAATTGAGTAGTTCGCCGCATGCGTGAACGGCCGTGCTGCCGTCATGCTGTGCTGCATGCACCCGAGTACCCCGTCGTCCCCCGGTAGGGGAACGATCCCGCCCCCCGCTCCGACCTGCCCCGACTGCGGCGACGCACTGCCGGGGCCCGCGCCCGCCTGCCCTCGGTGCGGGCTGCCGCTGGGCGGGCCCGTCGGGGCCGAGCTGTGGGCGGTCGAAGGGGCGCTGGCCGGGCTGAAGGTGCGCGAGGCGGAGCTGCGAACCAGGCGCGACCACCTGCTCGGCATGCTGCGCGCGGCGCGAACCCAGCACCAGGAAGCGGCGGCGAGAGCCCAGCACCAGGAAGCGGCGGCGGCGCAGCACCAGGAAGCGGGTCACGTCGCGTTCACACCTCCACCTCCACGTGTCGCCGGGCCTGCGTACCCTGCGCCCCCGCCGGGCGCCGCCGCCCCGGCCGAGGTGTCTCCCCGTGCGGTGCAGAATCTGCTGCTCATCCTCGGTGGGCTGCTGCTCGCGGTGGCCGCGATCGTGTTCACGGTGGTGAGCTGGGGCTACATGGGGATCGGCGGCAGGGCCGCGGTCCTGCTGGCGCTGACCGCGGTCACGATGGCCGCCCCGGTGCTGCTGCTCAGGCGCGGCCTGACGGCGACGGCCGAGACCGTGGCCGTGCTGGGCGTCGCCCTGATGCTCCTCGACGGGTACGCCGCCCGCCGGGTCGGGCTCGCGGAGGGGCTCAGCGGCGCGGAGTACACCGCCGTGGTCGCCGCCGTGGTCGCGGTGCTCGTCGCCGGGTACGCCAGGGTGCTGCCGTTGCGGGTGCCGCCGCATCTGGCGTTGCTGCTGGCCCAGCTCCCGCTGCCGCTGGCACTGGCCGAGCGGGACACGGTGTGGTTCGCCGCCGCGCTGGCCGCGACGGCCGCGCTCGACGTCGCCCTGTGGGCCGTCACCACCCGCCGCGTCGCCGCCGGGCGGCAGGGCGGGCGCAGGACGCGGGAGCTGCGTGTCTCGGCCGTGGTGTGGATCTTGGCGACCGGCGGGCTGGCCCTGCTGGTGGCGGGGATCGGCTCGCTGCTGGCCGGCGACGTGGCCGAGGCGGCTCGGTACGCCGCCGTGCTGCTGGGGCTCGGCGTGGCGGGCGGTTACCTGACCCTGGCGATCAAGGAGGAGGCCCCGGCGCAGGCGCCTGCCGCTCCCACGGGGGCGGTCGTGGGGCGGGTCGTGGCGTTGGGCGGCGCGCTGGCCTGCCTGGTCATGGCGATCGGCGGGCCGGTCAGGCCGCTGCTGCTGCCCACCTGGCAGCCGGTGCCGTACCTGGTGGTCGCGCTGGGCCTGATGCTCGCCGTCGGCAGGCGGGGGCCGGTCGTGCTGCGGACGGCGGGGCTGGCGTGGGGGGCCGGGATCGCGGTGGTCGCGGGGCTGCCCGCGCTGCCGTGGGTGCTCGGCGCGCTGTTCGTGCCCGTGCTGAACGTGGGAGTCGTGTGGGAGGGGCGTCCTCCGACGTCGGTCTCGGAGGGGACGGCTTCGAGCGTGGTCGTGCTGGGCCTGCTGGCCCTGGCGCCGTGGATCGCGGGGCGACTGCGTGAGGTGAGCCTCGTGCTGGGGGTGCTCGCGGTGCTGGCGGCTCCGCTGTCGTTCGCGCTGCCGCACACGGTGGCGTACGCGGTGCCGCTGGCGCTCGCCGTGGTGCTGTCGCTGGCTCCCCGTGTCGCCGCCGGGCTGCGGGTCTGGGTCGCCGTACTGGCCGGGATCGCGGGGGCGTCGGCCGTGGTGTGGGCGCTGGACAGCAGGCTCGCCACCTATGTGACGCTCGCCGTGCTCACCGTGGTCTGGGGCCTGCGGCTGCGGCTGCCGGTGGCGCTCGTGGGGGCCGCGCTCAGCGGCGGCGGGCTGGCCTGGGCGTTGCTCGCGGGCGCGGGCCTGCCCGCCGCCGACTCCTGCGCGCTCGGCCTGGCCGTGGCCGCCGCCCTGGCCGTGGCGGGAGGCGTCGTGAGCACGAGGTACGGCGCCGCCAGGACGACCGGCGACCGCACGGCCCTGGTACTCGCCGGACTGTCCCTCCTGCCGATCTGGGACGTGTGGGTGCAGGTGGCGGGCATCGGCCTGACGGTGTTCGACCCGTGGCGTGACGTGGTGGCGGGAGGGCCGGGCGCGGCCTCGGCCAGGCCGTTGGTCGCGGTGACCGTGCTCTTGGCGGGCGCCGCGCTGACGCTGGCCACGCGGTGGGCGAGTGCGCTTCCCGCCGGTGTGGTGCTCGCGGCCGTCGTGCCGGTGGCGCTGCGCCCGCCGTACACGGTGGTGCTCGTGCTCTGGCTGGTGGGCGTGGCGGGGCTGACGGCGCTGCTGGCGCTTCGGGTGCGGGGCGTCGTGCGCTCGCCCCGGACGGCCGGGTGGGCCGCCGGGCTGGTCGAGGCGGCGGTGAGCGCGCCGGTGCTGGGCGCGCTGGCGATCGGATGGGCGCTGGCCGCCGAGACGGCGACGCTGGTGACGTTGCCGGTCCTGGCGGCGCTGGCCGCACTCGTGGCGCTCGCCTCGGTCGGGGGAGTGGGCGAGGACGGCGTGGTGCTGCCCAGGGCGATGGGTGAGCGCGGCAGGCCGGTGCGCCGGACGGCGGGCGCGCTCGCGGTGGCGCTGGTGCTGGCCGAGTTCGCCGCCGTCGGCGCGGCGCACGGCCTGAGGGCGGTGAGCCTGGCCGCGGCGCTCGCGGGTGTCGTGACGGCCGGGCTGGCCGCCTGGGGCAGGTCGAAGGCGGTGGCGTACCTGGCGACCGGCTTCCTGCTCATCGCCTCGTGGGCGCGTCTGCTGGCCGAGAACGTGGAGGTGATCGAGGCCTACACGCTGCCGTTCTCGGTGGCGCTGCTGGTCATCGGCTGGTACGGCGCGCGGGGCAGGCAGGTGTCGTCGTGGCGTTCGTACGGGACGGGGCTGCTGTTCACGTTCGGGCCGAGTCTGCTGGCCGAGCCGGTGATGCTTCGCTCGCTGCTGCTCGGCGGCGCCGCGCTGGTGGTGACGCTGGCGGGCGCCAGGTTCAGGCTGCAGGCGCCGGCCGTGCTCGGCGGGCTGACGCTGGCCGTGGTGGCGGTGCGGGAGTTGTCGCCGCTGATCGCCGAGTTGGTCGGCGTGGTGCCCAGGTGGGTGCCGATCGCCATCGGCGGCCTGCTGCTGCTGGTCGTGGGCGCCACCTACGAGGCGCGCAAGCGTGACGTGGTGCGGCTCAGGGACGCCGTCGCCCGTCTGCGCTAGGCCCCCGCATCGTCTGCACGAACGTCTCCCCGCGCAGGGCCCGCTCGACGACGTCGACCGAGCGGGCCAGGGCGACCAGCCTCGGCCCTTCGGCACGGTAGGCGTCGAGCACGGCCTGGACGGCATGCGGCGGCAGATGCCTCTTGAGGTCGACGGCCGCACTGCGGTACCCGGCACGCGCCGCCTCGACGGCCGAGGCGACATGGTGGGCCGCCATCCTGGCCAGGGCGATGGGATGGCGGCGCAGCACGCCGTAGCCCCGGTAGTCGGCGGGCACGGCGTCGAGCAGCCAGGCGACGGCGGAGCTCTCCCAGTCGGGGACGCTGGGCGGACGGACCTCGGCCGGCCACTCCGGTGGGAGATACATGCAGGGCATCGTACTGACGTTCGAGTAAAGCCATATACAACAGCGCTTATATAAGTACTGTTACGATATCGGCATGATCCAGGACCCGACCGAGGAAAGCCTCTGGCGACCGCTCAGGCTGCTCCAGGCCGCGATGGACGCCGACATCGCCAGGCTCTACGCCGAACACCACATCGAAGGACTCAAGCCGAGCTGGGTACTGGAGCTGCTCAGGCTGCATGCCCGTGGGCCGATGACGATCACCGAGCTGGCCGCGTCGGTCGGCAGGACGCATTCGGCGCTCAGCCAGAAGGTGGCCGCGATGCGCGAGGCCGGCTGGGTGGAGACCGTCGCGGGCGACGACGCGCGCAGCAAGCGGGTGGCGCTCACCGCCGAGGCACGCGCCGTCGCGGGCAGGCTCGCGGCCGAGTGGCGGGCCACCGAGGCCGCCGTCGCCGAGATCGAGGCCGAGCTGCCCTACCCGCTCACCAGGGTCGTCGCCGACATCGAACAGGCGCTGGCGCGCAGGAGC
Organism: Nonomuraea sp. IBHARD001; assembly: GCF_056106265.1. Lineage (NCBI taxonomy): Bacteria > Bacillati > Actinomycetota > Actinomycetes > Streptosporangiales > Streptosporangiaceae > Nonomuraea > Nonomuraea sp. IBHARD001. The sequence goes on along the minus strand of NZ_JBWBBW010000002.1, from coordinate 8,350,911 downwards.
TTCCACGACAGGATCGCGGACCGGCTCGCCCAGGACCCCGCATGGGGGTGAGGGCCGCGCTGATCGACGTCACGCCGTTACGCGAGTCGCCCGCGTTCAGACGCCTGTGGATCGGCCAGACGGTGTCGGGGCTCGGCGGGCAGATGACCTTCGTCGCGGTGCTGTTCCAGGTCTGGCAGAGCACGGGCAGCGCGGTGTGGACGGGGGCCGTGGGGCTGGCGCAGGCGGTGCCGCTCGTCGTGCTCGGGCCGGTGGCGGGCGCGGTGCTCGACCGGGTCGATCGGCGGGTGTTCTACCTGGTCATGACGGGCGGGCTGACCATGTGTTCGGCGGTGCTCGCCGTACAGGGGGTGGCCGGGTTCTTCTCCGTGCAGGCCGTGGTGCTGGTCGTCGTGGTGCAGGCCTGCTTCGTCGCGGGGAGTGCGCCGGCCGCGCGGACGTTCGTGCCCCGGCTGCTGCCCGAGCGGCAGCTCGCCGCGGGGCTGGCGCTGAACCGGGTCGCCTTCCAAGGGGCGATGCTGGCCGGGCCCGCGCTGGGTGGGCTGGTGCTGGGCGGGTTCGGGCTGTCGTGGTGCTATCTCGTCGACGCGCTCTCCTTCTGCGCGGCGCTCGTCGGCGCGGCCGGGCTGCCCGCGATGCGGCCGGGGGGCGAGCCCGCCAGGCCGGGGTTCGGCGGTGTGCTCGACGGGCTGGCCTTCCTGGTCAGGACGCCCGTCGTCAGAGGGGCGCTGCTCACCGACCTGGCCACGACCGTGCTGTCGATGCCGATCAGTCTGTTCCCGCTGGTCAACGCCGAGCGGTTCGGCGGTGATCCCCGGACGCTGGGGCTGTTCCTCACCGCCGTGGCGGTCGGCGGGGTCGCCGCCTCGCTGGTGTCGGGGCTGTTCACGCGGCTGCCCAGGCAGGGGCTCGTCATGGTCGGCGGGTCGGCCGCGTGGGGCGTGTCGCTCGTGCTGTTCGGGCTGTCGTCGCATCCGTGGGCCGGGCTGGCCTTCCTGGTCGCGGCCGGGGCCGCCGACACCGTCTCCGTCGTCACCAGGGGCGCCGTCGTCCAGTCGCACACGCCGGACGAGCTGCTGGGCAGGGTGGGCGCGGCCGAGCAGGTCGTCGGGCGGGCCGGGCCCGACCTCGGCAACATGCGCGGCGGGCTCGTCGCCGACGCCACCTCGGGCGGGGTGGCCCTGGTCGGCGGCGGCCTGCTGTGCGTCGTCGCGGTGGCGCTGGTCTGGGCGAGTACACCGGGCCTGCGCCGGATCGGCCGCCCGGCGGACTGCCCGATCGAGCAGTAGGCGGCCAAGACCGTTGCCGATACGTTGCTCCGGCTGGTGGCCGCCCGTCACATGAAAGCAGGGAAAGTCGGCAAACTAGGCCTATGAGGCAGAGTGAGCGCATCGGGGTGGTGGGTGCGGGAATCGTGGGACTGGCGGTGGCCCGCGAGCTCGCCATGTCCAGAGGGGCCGAGGTGACGGTGCTCGACAAGGAGCACCAGGTCGCCTCCCACCAGACGGGACACAACAGCGGAGTCGTGCACGCGGGTCTCTACTACGCGCCCGGCTCGCTGAAGGCCAGGCTGTGCAGGGAGGGCGTGGCCCTGCTCAAGGAGTACTGCCAGGAGCACGCCCTGCCCTACGACGAGGTCGGCAAGCTCGTCGTCGCGGCCAACGGCGCCGAGCGGGCCGCGCTCAAGGCGCTCGCCGAGCGGGCCAGGTCCAACGGCGTGCCCGACGTCGCCGAACTCGACGCACTCGCCCTGCGCGAGATCGAGCCGCACGCGGTCGGCGTCGCCGCCGTGCACTCCCCGCGTACGGCGATCGCCGACTTCCCCGCCGTGGCGAGGCGGCTCGCCCAGGACGTCGCCGACCTCGGCGGCTCGGTGCGTCTCGGGCACCCGGTGCGGGCGATCCGCGAGACGGCGGGCGGTGTGGAGGTGCTCGCGGCCAAGGGCAGGCTGAGCTTCGACAAGCTCGTCGTCTGCGCCGGGCTCGGCACCGACGCGGTCGCACGCATGGCCGGGCACGAGGGCGACGTGCGGATCGTGCCGTTCAGAGGCGAGTACTTCGCGCTCAACGGCTCGGCACGCGACCTGGTCAAAGGCCTCATCTACCCGGTGCCCGACCCGCGCTACCCCTTCCTCGGCGTGCACCTCACGCGCAAGATCGACGGCGAGGTCCTGGTCGGGCCCAACGCCGTGCTCGCACTCGCCTACGAGGGCTACACCTGGCGCAGGACGGGCGACGCGCGCCGCATCCTGACCTGGGAGGGCACGCGCAGGCTCGCGGCCAGGCACTGGCGCACCGGCGTCAGGGAGGTACGCGGCTCGCTGTCCAAGGGCGCCTTCCTCTCGGCGGCCCGCCGCTACGTGCCCGCACTCACCTCGGCCGACCTCTCCCGCACCGGATCGGGCGTGCGGGCCCAGGCCGTGAACAGGTCGGGCGACATGCTCGACGACTTCGCCATCGACGTGCACGGCCCCATCGTGCTGGTCAGGAACGCACCCTCACCGGGGGCGACCTCCAGCCTGGCCATCGCCAAGCACATCGCAGGGTCGGTTCCGGTTCGTTCGTGAGGGTGCATTCTTAAGGGTGATGGAAGCGCATTTGCTCATCGTCGAGGACGAACCAGACATCCTTGAGGTGCTCGCCGCGAGCCTGAGGTTCGCGGGTTTCGGCGTGTCCACGGCCAAGCAGGGCCTCGACGCGCTCGCCGCCGTCCAGAGCGAGCGGCCCGACCTCGTGGTGCTGGACGTCATGCTTCCCGACATGGATGGCTTCGAGGTCGTACGCCGGATGCGCGGGGCCGGGCTGCGCACACCTGTGGTCTTCCTCACCGCGCGTGACGCCACCGAGGACAAGATCCGAGGCCTGACGGCCGGCGGCGACGACTACATCACCAAGCCGTTCAGCCTGGAGGAGGTCGTCGCCAGGATCAGGGCCGTGCTGCGCCGTACCTCGGGTGAGCCGCAGGCGCCGCCGCCCAGGCTGGCGTTCGCCGACGTCGAGGTGGACGAGGAGACGCACGAGGTGTGGCGTTCGGGACTGGCGGTGCCGCTGTCGCCCACCGAGTACAAGCTGCTGCGCTACTTCATCGACAATCCCGGCAGGGTGCTGTCGAAGGCGCAGATCCTCGACCATGTCTGGGACTACGACTTCAGGGGCGATGTCGGCATCGTCGAGTCCTACGTGTCGGTGCTGCGGCGCAAGATGGACCGCTTCGGCCCCAGGCTCGTCCACACCGTGCGCGGCGTCGGCTACGTGCTGCGCAGACCCTCCCAGGAGCGATGATGCGGCTGCCGCGCACCCCCTTGCGGATCAAGCTGATCGCGCTGCTGCTGGCCCTGCTCGCCGCCGGGCTCACCTTCATCGGCGTGGTCAGCGTCTCGGTCATGCACCGCTACCTGCTCGACCGGGTGGACGAGCAGATAGCCCTGGTCTCGGTACGCGTCGTCAAGCGCATCGACAACCACGGCGTCGAAGGCGTGGCCAAGCTGCTGCTGCAGGCCGACACCGTCGTGCTGATGCGTGGCGCCGACGGGCGGCTCGGCGAGACGATCAGCGGGCTCGACGTCGAGACCAGGCCGCTGCCCAGGGTGCCGGTCACGATCGGCGCCGAGCCCTTCACCACGCTCGACGGCGGCTGGCGGGCCCAGGCCGGACCCGGCTACCTGGTCGCCGTCGACCTGGACGAGGTCAAGCAGATCACCAGCAGGCTGATCCTCATCGAGGCGCTCGCGGGCGGCGGCATCCTGCTCGTGCTCGCCGGGGTCGGCGTCACCACCGTGCGCAGGAGCATGCGCCCGCTGGCCGAGATCGAGCGTACGGCCGAGGCCATCGCGGGCGGCGAACTCGGCAGACGCGTGCCGGACGGCGACCCCCGCACCGAGGTCGGCAGGCTCGCCCGCGCGCTCAACGGCATGCTGGCCCAGGTGGAGTCCGCCTTCGAGGCCAGATCGGCGTCGGAGGCCGCGGCCAGGCGTTCGGAGGAGCGCATGCGCCGCTTCGTCGCCGACGCCTCGCACGAACTGCGCACGCCGCTCACCTCCATCAGGGGCTTCGCCGAGTACGCCAGGCAGAACCCCGACGCCGACGCCGCCGACCTGCTGCTCAAGGTCGAGCAGGCGGCGGCCAGGATGGGCCTGCTCGTCGACGACCTGCTGCTGCTGGCCAGGGTCGACCAGCAGCGCCCGCTGCGGATGAGCCCGGTCGACCTGCTCGCCCTGGCGGCCGACGCCGTACAGGACGCCCGCATCCTGGCCCCGGCGCGCAGCGTCTCGCTGGAGATGGTCGGCGACGAGGCCCTGATCGTCTCGGGCGACGAGGTACGGCTGCGCCAGGTCGTCGGCAACCTCACCGCCAACGCGCTCACCCACACGCCCGAGGACAGCCCGATCGTCGTCAGGGTCGGCGCCGCCGAGTCCGCGGCCTTCCTCGAAGTGGCCGACAAGGGACCGGGCCTCGATCCCGAGCAGGTCGAGCGCGTCTTCGAGCGTTTCTACCGCGCCGACTCGGCCAGGTCACGGCGTTCGGGCTCGGGCAGCGGGCTGGGCCTGGCCATCGTGTCGGCCCTGGTACGGGCGCACGGCGGCAGCGTCGACGTGCGGACCGAGCCCGGTCAGGGGGCCACGTTCCGAGTCAGCATCCCGCTGGCACTCAGCTAACTCTCAGGTAGCCCCGCAAGGATCGTCGTCGTGACGAAGGAAGCCCTGCTGCTGGTCGTGGACGACGAACCGAGCATCCGCGACCTGCTCGCCGCCAGTCTGCGCCATTCCGGATTCGAGGTCGTCACCGCCGGGGACGGCGGAGAGGCCGTCCAGGTGGCCCAGCGGGCCGGGCCCGACCTGGTGCTGCTCGACGTCATGCTGCCGGACCAGGACGGCTTCGTGGTCGCCAGGCACCTGTGGTCGACCGGTTGCACCGCGCCGATCCTGTTCCTCACCGCGCGCGACGCCGCCGAGGACAAGCTGGCCGGCCTGGCCGTCGGCGACGACTACGTGACCAAGCCGTTCAGCCTGGAGGAACTGCTGGCCAGGATCAGGGCGGTGCTGCGCCGCACGCGTGGGGAGCTCGCGCCGCTGCCCAGGCTCAAGGTGGCCGACCTGGAGCTGGACGAGGAGACGCACGAGGTGTGGCGGGCCGGACGCCTGGTACGGCTGTCGCCGACGGAGTACAAACTGCTGCACTACTTCATGGTCAACGCCGGACGGGTGCTGTCGAAGGCGCAGATCCTCGACCACGTGTGGAACTACGACTTCGGCGGCGACGGCGGCGTCGTCGAGTCCTACGTGTCCTACCTGCGGCGCAAGGTGGACTACATGGAGCCCAGACTCATCCACACCCTGCGCAGTGTCGGCTACGTGTTGCGCACTCCCGCCGCGTAACCCCCTCCTTCTGGGGAAGGATCGGCTGTATGGCCGAAACCGGCGGACTGCTCGAAGCGCTGCAGGAGCTGCGGCGCAGGCTGAACGCCGATCTCTTCCCGCTCGAACTCGGCACCGCCGAGGCCGACCGGGCGGCGCAACAGGAGCTGACCGGGCAGCTCGACGACTACCTGCTGCCCCGGCTCAGGGCGATCGACGCGCCGCTGCTCGCGGTCGTCGGCGGCTCGACGGGTGCGGGCAAGTCCACCCTGGTCAACTCGCTCGTCGGCGCCGACGTCTCGCTGCCGGGCGTGCTGCGGCCCACCACACTGGCCCCGACGCTGGTCGTCAACGAGGCCGACCTGGGCTGGTTCGCCGAGCAGAACGTGCTGCCCGGCCTGGCCAGGGTGAGCGGCGCGAGCTCGGCCGCCGGCGAGCCCGGCACGCTCAGGGTGGTGACCGTGCCCACGCTGACACCGGGCCTGGCCCTGCTCGACGCGCCCGACATCGACTCGGTCGTCAAGGCCAACCGCAAGCTCGCCGCCCAGCTCCTGGCCGCGGCCGACCTGTGGTTGTTCGTCACCACGGCCGCCAGATACGCCGACGAGGTGCCGTGGAGCTTCCTGCGCGCCGCCCGCGAGCGCAGCACCGCACTGGCCGTCATCCTCGACCGCGTGCCCGCCGAGGCGCTCGCCCCGGTCGCGGCCGACCTCACCCGGCTGCTCATCGCCAACGGCCTCGGCGGCAGCCCGCTGTTCACCGTGCCCGAAGCCGTCCTGCCGACCGAGACCGCCAGGCTGCCCGCCGAGGACGTCAGGCCGATCGCCGACTGGCTCACCGCCATCGCCGCCGACGCCTCCGAACGCGCCCTCGTCGTACGGCAGACGCTGTCGGGAGCGCTGGCCAGCCTCGCCTCCCGGGTGCCCGCGCTCGCCGACGCCGTCGAACGCCAGCAGGAGGGCGCCTCGGCCCTGCGCGCGGTTGTCGAGCACGCCTACGACGACGGGATGGCGGCCTTCGACGCGGGCATGCGCGACGGCTCGCTGCTGCGCGGCGAGGTGCTGGCCCGATGGCAGGACTTCATCGGCACGGGCGATCTCATGCGCGGGCTGGAGAGCCGGGTCGGCAGGCTGCGTGACCGGGTGGTGTCGCTGTTCACCGGCAGGCCCGCGCCCGCCTCCCAGCTCAAGGTGGCACTGGAGAGCGGCGTGGAGACCCTGGTGCGCGGTTGCGCCGACGGCGCGGCCGAACGCGCGCTCGAAGGCTGGTCGGCCACCCAGGGCGGGCGCGAGCTGCTCGAAGGGCTCGGCGCCGTCGCCGCCTCCCGGCTGGGCCGGGCCTCGCCCGAGCTCGGCGCGCGGGCGGAGAGCGCGGTGCGCGGCTGGCAGGACTACGTGCTCGACCTGGTCAGGCAGGAGGGCGCGGACAAACGGGCGACGGCGCGTGCGGCCTCGTTCGGCGTCAACGGCGTGGGCCTGCTGCTCATGCTCGCCGTCTTCGCCTCGACCGGCGGCCTGACCGGGATCGAGGTGGGCATCGCGGGCGGCACCAGCCTGCTCAGCCAGAAGGTCCTTGAGGCCGTGTTCGGCGACCAGGCCGTGCGCACCCTCACCGCCCGGGCCCGCGACGACCTGCGCGCGCGGGTCGAGGCCCTGCTGAAGGAGGAGTCCGATCGCTACCTGGCGCTGCTGCGCGCACTCGGCGCACCCGACGACACGGCGGCGGCCCTGCGTGACGCGGCCGGAGCCGTGCGGGGCAGGGAGCTGCCCGCTGGGGAGTCGCGGTGAAGTTGCTGCGCCGTAAGAGCGCGCCGCCGACGCTGGACGAGCGGCTCGACGCGCTCGCCGAGGCCGCCGAGCTCGCCGAAGGACGGCTGCCCGAGGCGCCGGTCGCCAGGGCGCGTGCGGTGGCCGAGCGCGCCGGGCTGCGCCGCAGCCTGTCGGTCGGGCACACGGTCGTGGCGCTCGCCGGTGCGACGGGCAGCGGCAAGTCCTCGCTGTTCAACCTGCTGGCCGGGCACGACCTGGCCACCGTGGGCGTCACCAGGCCGACCACATCGGCGGCCCAGGCCGCGCTGTGGGAGGGCGAGGGCTCGGGCGCGCTGCTGGACTGGCTCGAGGTGCCCAAACGGCACGAGGTCAGCGGCGACCTGTCCGGGCTCATCCTGCTCGACCTGCCCGACCACGACTCCATCGAGGCGGCGCACCGCCTTGAGGCCGACCGGCTGGTGGAGCTGGTCGACCTGCTGGTGTGGGTGCTCGACCCGCAGAAGTACGCCGACGCGGCCGTGCACGAGCGCTACCTGCGCCCGCTGGCCAGACACAAGGACGTCATGGTCGTCGTGCTCAACCAGGTCGACAGGCTCTCGCCCGACGCCGCCGAGCGCTGCCTGGCCGATCTGCGCCGCCTGCTCGAGGACGACGGCCTGAAGGGCGTGCCCGTGCTGGCCGCCTCCGCCAGGACCGGTCAGGGCATCGGCGTGCTGCGCAACACCCTCGCCGACCGCGTCGCCCGCCGCACCGCCTGGTCGGCCCGCCTGGCCGCCGACGCCACCACGGCCGCCGAGGCGCTGGCCGACGGGAGCGGAGGGCCGACGGCCGACGTCGTAGCGCTGAGCACGACGCTGACCACGGCGTTGAGCGCGGCGGCCGGGGTGCCGCTCGTGGTCGAGGCGGTCGCCAAGGCGCACCGGCACCGCTCCGTCGCGGCGACCGGCTGGCCGGTGACCCGCTGGCTGCGCCGCTTCCGCCCCGACCCGCTGCGCCGGTTGCGCCTCGGGACGGCCGCGCCGCAGACCGAGATCGTCGGGCGCACGTCGCTTCCCGCCGCGACCGCCGTACAGCGCGCCCAGGTCGACACCGCCCTGCGCGACGTCGGCGACCGCGCGGCCGAGGGCCTGCCCGCCCCCTGGGCCGTCTCGGTACGGCAGGCGGCCAGGTCGCGTTCGGCCGAGCTCACCGACGCGCTCGACCGTGCGGTGGCGACCACGTCGGTGCGGTCGTCGGGCAGGCCGCTGTGGTGGCGTGTCGTGGGGCTGGTGCAGTGGGTGTTGTTCGCGGCGATGCTGGCCGGTGCGGTGTGGCTCGGCGTGCTGTTCGTGCTGGACTACCTGCGGCTGCCCGAGGCGCCGCTGCCCACGGTCGGTGAGGTGCCCTGGCCCACGACGCTGCTCGTCGGCGGTGCGCTGGCCGGGCTCGTCGTCGCCCTGTTGTCCAGGCCCGTGGCGTGGGCGGGCGGGAGGCGCAGGGCACGGCGTGCGGCCAAGGCGTTGGGGGCGAGCGTGGAGGAGGTGGCGGGCGCGTACGTGCTGGCGCCTGTGCGGGAGGAGGTGTCGCGCCACGCACGTTTCGAGCAGGCCGTGGCGGTGGCCCGTGCGACGTGACGGTGGGGGGCGAAGTCGGCTTGAGGGGCGTCGGGCGGTGGAGGGTGCGCGGTGATCGCGGGGGAGCTGGGGGTGGCTTGCCGTAGAGGCACTGTTGTCGGAGGTCAGAGCGTCAGGCGGGGGCGCGGAGGGTGGAGATGAGGGGGAGCAGGAGCGGGTGGCGTTCGGCGCCGCGGCGGACGGCGGCGTAGACGCGGCGTTCGGGCGGCTGGGCGGCCGAGGTGGGCAGGACGGCGACACCGGTCAGGTCGGTGTCGCGCAGCGCGAGCCGGGGCACGAGTGCGACCCCGGCCCCGGCCCTGACCAGGGCGACGACCGCGCGGAAGTCGTCGGAGGAGTGGGCGAACCCGGGGACGAACCCTTCGAGCTCGCAGGAGAAGGCGATCACGTCGTGGCACGGGTTGCCGGGATAGGGCCCGACCCAGCGTTCGCGGGCCAGCCGGGCCAGCGGCAGCGGTGTGGTCGCCGCCAGCGGATGGGTGGCGGGCAGCACCAGGTCGAACGGCTCGGAGTAGAGCGGCAGCCGGGTCAGCCTGGGGTCGTCGGCGTCCGGCGCACCACGGTACTCGACCGTGATCGCCAGGTCGGCGGCGCCGTCGAGCAGCATGGTGAGGCTCTGGTCGCCCTCGGCGTCGCGCACGCGGATCGACAGCCCCGGCGCGACCGCGCGCAACGCGGCCATCGCCGGAGCCAGGACGAGGCTGATCGCGGTGGCGAAGGCGGCGACGGTGATCTCGCCCGCCGTCCCGTCGGTGTGCGCCGCGACCTCGGCCCTGGCCCGTTCGAGCTGGGCCAGCACCTCGTTGGCATGGTTCAGCATGATGCGCCCGACGGCCGTCAGCCGCACGCCCCTGCCGTCGCGGTCGAGCAGGCGGTGCCCGACCTCGTGCTCCAGCGCGCCGAGCTGCTGGGAGACCGCCGACGGGGTCAGGTGCAGTGCGGCGGCCGCGGCGGTCACCGTGCCGTGGTCGGCGACCGCGCGCAGCGTCTTCAGCCGCCTGCTGTCAATCACGTACCCATTGTGAAGCAGCCCCGCCGATGCTCGGCCGCGTGCGGGTGCTCAGCCGCGTGCCGAGATGAACGCGGCGACGGCGCGGTCCACGTCGTCGGTCGTGTGTGCGGCCGACAGCTGCACCCTGATCCGCGCCTTGCCCATCGGCACCACGGGATAGGAGAAGCCGATCACATAGACCCCCTGCTCCAGCAGCCGTTCGGCCATCGCGCCCGCCTCGGCCGCATCGCCGATCATCACGGGTGCGATCGGATGGTCGCCGGGCAGGAGGTCGAACCCGGCCTCGGTCATCTTCGTACGGAAGCGCGCGGTGTTGGCCGCCAGCCGCTCGCGGGCCTCGCCCGACGACTCGATGAGGTCGAGAATGCGCAACGTCGCCGAGGCGATCACCGGCGCGAGCGAGTTGGAGAACAGGTACGGCCGCGACCGCTGCCGCAGCAGTTCGACGATCTCCTTGCGCGCGGCCACGTAACCGCCGCTCGCCCCGCCGAGCGCCTTGCCGAGCGTGCCGGTGACGATGTCGATGCGGTCCATGACGCCGTGCAGCTCGGGCGTGCCCCTGCCGTGCGCGCCGACGAACCCGACCGCGTGCGAGTCGTCGACCATGACCATGGCGTCGTAGCGCTCGGCCAGGTCGCAGATCTCGCGCAGCGGCGCGACGTAGCCGTCCATGGAGAAGACGCCGTCGGTCACGACGAGCCTGCGCCGCGCGTCACCCGCCTCCTTGAGCCTGGCCTCCAGCTCGGCCATGTCCCGGTTGGCGTAGCGCAGCCGCCTGGCCTTGGACAGCCGGATGCCGTCGATGATGCTGGCGTGGTTCAGCGCGTCGGAGATGACGGCGTCCTGGGCGTCGAGCAGCGTCTCGAACACACCGCCGTTGGCGTCGAAGCAGGAGCTGTAGAGGATGGTGTCCTCCTGCCCGAGGAAGGTGGAAAGGCGTCCTTCGAGCTCCTTGTGCACCTCCTGCGTGCCGCAGATGAACCGCACCGAGGCCATGCCGAACCCCCACCGCTCCAGTGCCTGCTGCGCGGCGGCGACGACGTCGGGGTGGTCGGCGAGACCGAGGTAGTTGTTGGCGCAGAAGTTCAGCACCTCCTGCCCGCCGACGCCGACGGTGGCGCTCTGCGGCGTGGTGATGACGCGCTCCGGCTTGTGCAGCCCGGCCTCGGTGATCTCGTCGAGGGTCGCCCGGAGGTCGTCGCGGACACTGTCGAACATCAGTTGCTCCAGTCCAGGATGATCTTGCCGGTACGGCCGCTCGCCGCGGTGTCGAACGCCGCGTCGAAGTCGCGGTAGGAGAAGCGGTCGGTGATGACGGGCGACAGGTCGAGCCCCTTCTCCAGCAGCACCGACATCGCGTACCAGGTCTCGAACATCTCGCGCCCGTATATGCCCTTGATGGTGATCATCGACGTGACGATCGTGGCCCAGTCGACGGCGAACTCGGCGGCGGGCAGGCCGAGCATGGCGATCTTGCCGCCGTGGGTCATGTTGGCGATCATGTCGCGCATGGCGGCGGGCTGGCCCGACATCTCCAGGCCGACGTCGAACCCCTCGCGCATGTGCAGCCTGCGCACGCCTTCGGCGATCGGCGTCGCGGCCACGTTCAGGGCGAGGGTGACGCCGAGCTTGTCGGCCAGTTCGAGGCGTTCGGGGCTGACGTCGGTGATGACGACATTGCGCGCCCCGACGTGCCCGGCCACGGCCGCGGCCATCAGGCCGATCGGCCCGGCGCCGGTGACCAGGACGTCCTCGCCGACCAGCGGGAAGGACAGCGCGGTGTGCACGGCGTTGCCGAACGGGTCGAAGATGGCGGCCACGTCCGGATCGACGGGCACCTTGTGCACCCAGACGTTGGTCGCGGGCAGGGTGAGGTACTCGGCGAAGGCGCCGTCGCGGTGCACGCCGAGCCCGATCGTGTTGCGGCACAGGTGCCTGCGGCCCGCCATGCAGTTGCGGCACTTGCCGCACACCAGGTGGCCCTCGCCGCTGACCAGGTCGCCGACCGCGATGTCCTCGACGCCGGGTGCGACCTCGACGACCTCACCGCTGAACTCGTGGCCGACCACGAGCGGCAGCTTCAGTGTGCCGCGCGCCCAGTCGTCGTAGGCGCGGATGTGCAGATCGGTCCCGCAGATGCCGGTGCGCAGCACCTTGATCTTGACCTCGCCCGGTCCGGTGACCGGTTCGGGCACGTCCGTGAGCCACAGTCCAGGCTCGGCTCTCTCCTTGACCAGCGCCTTCATGGCATTCCTCTCCCCCTGGACCGCAACCTTACGCACCCTGCCCGCAGACGCGGGGAGGTGTCCATCGAGGATTTCTTAACGGCGTGCACAGCCCTGCTTCATTCGAATATGCAAGCGGCTTGGGTAAGTAGGATGGCCGTGTGACCAGGCGACCGGAGAGCGGTGACACCTCGCTGCTCAGGCGGCTGAACTCGGCCGCGATCCTCACCATCCTGCGTGGCGCCGTCGACCTGTCGCTGACCGAACTCGCCGCCGCCGCCCGCGTGTCGCGGCCGACGGCCGAGGCGATCGTCGAGGATCTGCTGGCCGAGGGCTGGGCGGAGGAGTGCGAGGAGGAGCAGGCCGAGCGCAGGCGCGGCAGGCCCGCCAGGCGTTTCCGGTTCAGGGCCGCCGCAGCGCACGTCGTCGGGGTGGGCATCGGCTCGGCCACCCTGCGGGCGATGACGGCCGACCTGTCCGGCGAGCTGATGGGTGTGCGCACGGTCGTGGTCCCGCCCGGCATGGAGGCCGCCGACCGGCTGGCCGCGGTGGTCGAGCTGGTCACCCGCTGCGCCGCGGACGTGGGCGTACGGCCGGACGGGCTGGCCGCCGTCGGGGTGGGCACGACCGGTGTGGTCGACGCCGGAGGCCGCGTGGTCAAGAGCGTCGTCCTGCCCGGCTGGAGCGGCCTGGCGTTGCGCGACGACCTCGCCTCGGCGCTCGCCGCACCCGTGCTGGTCGACAACGACATGCGCCTGGCCGTGCTGGCCGAGCACTGGCGTGGCGCCGCGCGCGGTTACCGCGACGCCGTCTACCTGTTCACCGGCAAGCGCCTCGGCCTCGGTTTCCTCATCGGCGGCGTCCCGCACAGGGGAGCGCACTACGCGTCGGGCGAGATCGGCGAGCAGCCCACCGGTGTGTGGAACGCCTTCCGCAGTGTGAGCGACTACGCGATGTCGGTCGATCCCGGCGAGTTGCGCACCCCCGCCCAGGCGGCCGAGCTGGCCTTCGCCAGGGCCACCGCGGGCGAGCGTGCGGCGGCGCTCGCGATCGACGCGCTGGGCCTGCGGCTGGCCGAGAGCCTGGTGTCGCTGGTCAACCCGCTTGATCCCGAGCTGGTCGTCATCGGCGGTGGTCTCGCGCCCGCCGGGGACATGCTGATCGCGCCGATCCAGGCCTGTTTCGACCGGGTGTGCCTCTATCCGCCGAAGGTCGTCGCCTCCACGCTCGGCGGCGAGTCGATCGCGCTGGGCGCGGTCCGGATGGCTCTCGACCATGCCGATCGCACACTCTTTGTGTAAGTTGCTTTCATAATTGGCCACATCGGCGATCGGCCAGGTGAGAGGAACGACCAGTGGATGACCTGCGGATCGGAGTCGTCGGTCTCGGCCTGCGCTTCAGCCTGGCCGTGGCCGCGCATCGGCCAGGCGAGGGCTCGGTCGTGACCGCGTTGTGCGACACCGACCCGGCGGTGCTCGCCGCACGGGCGGCGGCGTTCGGCTCGCCGTACCTGACGGCGGACTATCGTGAACTGCTCGTCAGGGACGATGTGGACGCGATCCTGCTGGTGACGCCGGACGACACGCACGAGCGGCTGGCCGTGGCCTGCCTGGAGGCGGGCAAGCCGCTCTATCTGGAAAAGCCCATGCACATCACGGTCGAAGGCTGCGACGCCATCCTGCGCGCCGCCCGCGACAGCGGCACCCGGCTGTACGTCGGGCACAACATGCGGCACATGGGCGTCGTCAGGCTGATGCGCGACATCATCGCCAGGGGGGAGATCGGCGAGCCGAAGACCGTGTGGGTCAGGCACTTCGTCTCCTACGGCGGCGACTACTACTTCAAGGACTGGCATGCCGACCGCAGCCGTACGACCGGCCTGCTGCTGCAGAAGGCGGCCCACGACCTGGACGTGATCCACTGGCTGGCCGGAGGCTTCAGCACACGGGTCAATGCGATGGGCGAGCTGATGATGTACGGCGACCTGCCCCGCCGTGAGCCCGGCACGCCCAGGCCCGAAGGCTGGCTGCGCGAGTTCACCTGGCCTCCGGCCGGCCGTACCGGCCTGCATCATGTCGTCGACGTGGAGGACGTGTCGATGATGCACATGCGCCTGGACAACGGTGTGCTCGCCGCCTACCAGCAATGCCACTTCACGCCCGACTACCACCGCAACTACACCGTCATCGGCTCCGAAGGCAGGCTGGAGAACTTCGGCGACGGGCCCGGCGACCTGGTGAAGGTCTGGAACACCGGCCCGTCCGGCCACCGCGCCGACGGCGACGCCGCCTACCGGGTGCCGTCCGCCGACGGCACGCACGGGGGAGCGGACCCGGCGATCCTGGCGGAGTTCGTCAGGTTCGTCCGCGAGGGCGGCGTCACCGACACCTCGCCGGTCGCGGCCCGGATGAGCGTGGCGGCCGGATACGCGGCCACGCTGTCCCTGCGCGACGGCGGCACGCCCTACGACGTGCCGCCGCTGGATCCCGAGCTGGCGGCCTACTTCGACGCCGGTCAGCGGTGAGACCCCGTCAGGTGCTGATCAGCGCCAGTACGTGACGCGCAGGACCGGCGGCTTGACGCCCTCGTCCTGGTTCTCCGACGCGGCGAACGCGCGCCAGTTGGTGACCTCGCTCTCGTTGGTGCCCCTGAGCTGGATGCCGTGGTTGGCGGCGCCCTTGGCCCAGGCCTTGGCGATCGAGGTCACCGGCCACTGCAGGTAGCCGGCTCCGCGGGCGCACGGCGCCGTCCAGGTGCGGCCTCGGCCCTCGCGGGTGACCGATGAGCCCTTCTTGGTAGTGGTGGGCTTGTTGTCCCAGTTCAGGTGGTGCTCGTCCCAGGCGCTGGTCACCCGCTCGGCGGTCAGGCCGGAGCCCACGCGGAAGCCGCAGGCGTTGGTCTCGACGTTCCACAGGCCGAGCGTGGCCAGGACGACGCGCTTGCCGTTCAGCTTGTGGGTGTCGAACTTCAGCAGGCTGCGCATGATGTCGCCGCCCTGGCCGTTCTCCCACGGCATGGTGCCCGCGATGATCAACTTGTCGCCCGGGTGCGAGGCCCAGGAGGTGGCGACGTCGGTGTCGGTCTGGATCGGCAGGGTGATCGTCGGGTCGACGGTCACCGGGTACACCGTCGCCGGGTTGGCCAGGAAGGCCGCGTCCGGCTTGAGGACCAGCACCGACGTGCCGTTCTGCGACTCCACCCGCGTGTCGATGGGCGCGATCGCGTCGCCGCGCGGCTTGCCGTGCCCGCGCGAGTCCCACATGACCGGCTGCGGCGCGGTCGCGACGACCTTTCCGGCGTCCGAGGTGAGCAGCAGCTGCCCGTTGGCCGCCTCCGACAGTGCGGCGCCGGTCGTCTGCACCGGGATGCGCAGCTCGACCGGCCCCGACGGCCGCTCGCGCAGCACGACGTCGTGCCTGAACCCCGTCGGCAGCACGGTGACCACCAGGTCGGCGGCAGGCCCCGCGGCGTTCGGGTAGGTGGCGACATTGCCCTTGAGCACGGGCGCGGGCAGCGCCGTGGGCCACTGCAGGGCCAGCACCCTGCCCTCGTCGTCGGTCATCCGGGCGAGCGTGGTGTCGCCGCCCTTCGACACCTCGACCTTGGCCCTGGCCGCCTTCGGCCTGAGCACGTCGCCGCTCGGGACGAGCGTGGTGTCGATCGGCACCCATCGGCCGTCCTGCTGGACGTTGGAGGGGCCCGAGGTGTAGGTCGCGGTGTAGCTGCCGTCCGGGTTGGCGACCGTGGTGCTGCTCTCGTCGGTCAACTCCGGTACGGCGATCGCCGTACCCTGCGCCGCGGCCTGTGTGGAGGCGGCGGCGACCCCGAGCGCGCCCGTACCCGCTGGCACGGCCGAGGCGGGAAGTGCGGTCACGGAGGCGAGCACGGCGAAGGCCCCCAGGCCAACGGCGACTCGCCCCAAGGAATGAGCTGCGGACATACGCATGATGGTCCTTACGGAAGGGTGGTGGGCGTCACCGGGCATGGCGACGCCCGGGTGCGGATAGACCTTGCGGAACGACCGGGTCGTGCGTTTGGTCCTGCCGGTGGTCGTTCGCCGTGACGCCTATCTCTCCGTAGGCCACTTCGGCGTGATCGTGAACATGGTGCCCCCGTTCTGCGAACCACAAGATCGTCGTTCAGATCACAGGAATATCACGGCTCAACTATCGGCAAAATGCGACTTATCCGGACTGTGAGCTATCTCACTTTCCGTCATCCCTTACAACCATTTCCGCAGACAGCAACTGATCAGGCACAACACACACCACCCTCGCCCCCTGTGCCCAGCCGATCACAGGGGCCGTCGGGCGGGGGCTGTGGAAGAGCTTCTTCGCCCTCGATCAGGGGCGTTCCTCCGACTCCTGTGGGGCTCGGGTGAGGTCGGGGAAGAGGTCGGGGGGTGCCGAGGTGAGTTGGCGTGGGGAGGTGGGGTCGGCGTCGCGGGCGGCGGCTTCGGCCTCGGCGGCGGCCTTGGCGGCCTGGGCGACCTCCTCCTCGGCCGATGCGGCGGCGGACGCGGACTGGGCGTCGGTGTCGCGGGTGGCGGCCGAGCGGGGCAGGGCCTCGGTGAAGGCGCGCGAGACGCCCTCAAGAGCCGAGGTGACCTCGCTCGGAATGACCCAGAAGGTGTTGTTGGGCCCCTGGGCGAGCTGCGGCAACATCTGGAGGTATTGGTAGGCCAGCAGCTTCGGGTCGGGGTCGTTGCGGTGGACGGCCTGGAAGACCTGGTCGATCGCGCGCGACTGGCCTTCGGCCTTGAGGATGGAGGCGGTGCGCTCGCCCTCGGCGCGCAGGATGTTGCTCTGCTTGTCGCCTTCGGCGGTGAGGATCTGGGACTGGCGCTGGCCTTCGGCGTTCAGGATGGCGGCGCGCTTGTCGCGTTCGGCGCGCATCTGCTTCTCCATCGCGTCCTTGATCGTCTTGGGTGGGTCGATCGCCTTGATCTCGACCCGGTTGACGCGAAGGCCCCACTTGCCGGTGGCGTCGTCGAGCACGCCGCGCAACTGGCTGTTGATCGTGTCGCGCGAGGTGAGCGTGCTCTCCAGGTCCATGGAGCCGACGACGTTGCGCAGCGTGGTGACGGTGAGCTGCTCCACACCCTGGATGTAGTTGGCGATCTCGTAGGCCGCCGCACGAGGATCGGTGACCTGGAAGTACAGCACGGTGTCGATCTCGACGACCAGGTTGTCCTCGGTGATGACAGGCTGCGGCCGGAACGAGACGACCTGCTCACGAAGGTCGATCATCGGATAGACCCGGTCGATGTACGGAATGACGAAGTTCAGGCCGGGCCCGAGCGTGCGGTTGTAGCGCCCGAGCCGTTCGACGTTGCGCGCTCTGGCCTGAGGGACGATACGCACCGCCCGCAGGACGGTGAAGACCGCGAACAGGGCGACGAGCAGACCCGCTATCAGCAGTGGCATGCGATCACTCCCGGGGGTGGACGAGGGCTGTGGCTCCCTCGATCTGGAAAACGTCGACGCTCGCCCCTTCGGGTATCACCAGGGTCTCGTCGTAGGCGCGTGCCGACCACTCCTCGCCGCCGATGCGCACCCGGCCGCCAC
The DNA here is from genome assembly GCF_056106265.1 of Nonomuraea sp. IBHARD001. NCBI lineage: Bacteria > Bacillati > Actinomycetota > Actinomycetes > Streptosporangiales > Streptosporangiaceae > Nonomuraea > Nonomuraea sp. IBHARD001. The sequence goes on along the minus strand of NZ_JBWBBW010000002.1, from coordinate 8,333,372 downwards.
GCCCCGTGACCTCGGTGACCGCGTACGCGGACTTGCCGACCAGGGCCTCGACCCCGAACCGCTGGGCGGGCGCCTGTTTGATCGCCCGCATCGCGATGGGCCTGGCGAGCATCAGCCCACCGGCGGAGGCGAGGGTGAACACCAGCAGCTGTATCGGAACCGGCAGACCGAGAGCCGCGGTCAGCGAGGTGATGAGCGCGGCCGCGCCGAGCAGGCCGAGCGCCGCGGTCAGCGTGAAGATCTCCGCGACCCCCAGCACGACGGCCAGGATCAACCAGATGACCCATTCGTCCATGCTTCGGCCCTCCTGTACGGTCCACGGACCCATGCGTAGGAGAGGTTCTTTTCTCTACCGTAGTCGCCGAATGCCCAGTACGGACAAACCGTTGCGCGTCTGGAACCGGCGGATGGCCGTGCTCCCGGGCCGCGACCGTCGCCTCCGCCGATCGACCGGCTCAGAAGGCCCGAAACCGCGCCAGGAGCTCCTGCCCACGACGGCTACCGGCCTTGAACCCGATGAGGTCGCGCGGCTCGTCGCCTCCCGCCGGGCCGATCCGGCCTGGCCTCCCACGAAGGCCGATGGAGGTCGTCGTTGTGCACGATGATGTCGGCGTGGTCGGCCGGGCGGGCTCGGGTGAAGTAGAGCTGCTGGGAGGGGATGTAGCGGTCGCGCCAGGACCGCTCGATCTCGGCCGTGTCGGCGGCGAGCCCGGACAGGGCGGTGCCTCGGACCTGGGCGCGTTCCAGGGTGCGCTCGAAGCCGACCGAGACGAAGATGCTCAGGTCCCATCGGTCGAGCAGCTCCGGGCGCAGGAGGAAGACGCCGTCGAAGAGCAGCACCGCGTCCGGGGGAGCCGTGGCGACCGGCGAGGACACGGGGGTGTCGCTCTCCCTGTGGAAGATCGCCGCCTGGTACCTGCGATCCCCGCCGGGGCCCAGCGGGTCGAGCAGCATCCGGCGCATCGCGTCGTGGTCGTGTCCGTCGAAGTAGCAGCCTTCGGCCGAGTACCGGCCGCGCCGATACCGCCGTGCCCGGGGGAAGAGGAAGTCCTCGATCGTCGCGCGGATGACGGCGCGGCCTCGCGTGCGAAGGACGGCGGCGAGTTCGTCGGCCAGTGTGGTCTTGCCCGCGGCGGGCGGCCCGTCGACGGCGACCCGGAGCGGGTGCGTGGTCGCGGCGTCCTCGATCTCCGCGGCCAGTCCGGCGAGGAGGTCGTCGCGGGTGCGGTTTCGCATCATCTGCCCCCTTCGCAGGGCTATGTATCGCCCTGATATATCCAGACGATACGTGCATTTGATGCTACTTCGTAAGAGGAACCACGACGCCCTCAAGGCAGGGCGTTGGGCGGCGGCGCCGTACGGGACCAGCCGCCTGCCGGGCGGGAGCCGTGCAGGGCGCTGCCCGCCAGCCATTCCTCCCAGGGCAGCTGCCAGTACCCCCACCCGTTGTTCCACTCCAGCGGCCGATCCGTGCCGGTGATCACCACGGGATCACCCCGCAACGACGTCGTGTAGAACCACTCGGCCTGATCCGGATGGGCGTTCAGGCAACCGTGGGAGACGTTGACCCGCCCCTGGGCCCACACATTGTCCTTGGCATGGACGTACTCCCCGGAGTTGGAGATGCGCACGGCATGATCGATCATGACGTCGTAGTACCCGGGATCCCCCTTCGACCGGCCGGGCGAGATCATCCGTACCGGATTGCCGCGCTCCATCGTCAGATGCACGCCGCTCGTCGTGGTGTACTCGCGTGTGGTCGCGTTGCCGGCGCTGATCGGCATGCGCTGGACGACCTGACCCTCGCGCCTGACCACCATCATCTTGGCGGTCGTGCTCACCGTGCTGACCTGCTTGCGGCCGATGCCGAAGTCCACCTCGTGATCGCTCGTCCCGTAGACGCCCGGCGCCACCCGCACCCCGGCCAGATGGGCGACGAAGCTCACCCGCTGCCGCGAGGGCCAGTAGGTCCTGGTGCGATACACCGCCTGCGTGTCGCCGATCCAGCGCCAGGCCCCTTCGACCGGCCGTTCGGCCCGCACCTCCAGCGCGCGCTCGACGGCCGCCTTGTCCTCGACCGGGCCGTCGAACGTCACCACGATCGGCGCCCCGACCCCGACCTGCTCGTCGGGCAGCGGCGAGACGGAGGCGACCTTGAGGGTCCTTTCGGCGGTGCGGGTGCGGAAGCGGCCCATCGCCATGGTGGTCGGCCCGCCGGGGCCCGATGCGGTCGCGGTGACGGTGTGCTCGATGCCGGGCGCGAGCGTCCAGTCCGAACGCCAGGTGGTCCGGCTGCCGTCGAGCCTGCCGGGCACCGGAATGCGCCCGGCATAGGCGATGACGCCGGTCAGCGTGCCCCCGGTGGCCCGGACGACCAGGCCGCGCTCGGGGCGTGCCCGGTCGGAGTCGAGCGTGGGCGAGATGGCGATGACGGGAGCGGGCGGCGGCGGCGTCTCGGCCGTGACCGAGCTGCATCCGGCCAGGAGCAGCGCCGTCACGGTGACGACTGCTGTCAGGATCGTCCTCGGGCCGGCTGCCGCGCGCCGCATGTCACTCCTTGGATCAGGGGAAATCCAAGGTTAGCGGGCTGTCATCGTTCGAGCACGCCAAGTGACTTATCGGATGCTTCCGACTACCTCCCCCAATGTCAGGTCGCCCACCCGGGCCCTGATCGTGATGGTGTCGCCATCCTCCAGGAACGTCCTGATCTCGCCGTTGCCGAGCTTGATCGGCTCCGTGCCGTTCCAGGTGAGCTCGATGAACGAACCGCGCTCCTCGGGCGCCGCCCCGGACACCGTTCCGCTGGCGAACAGGTCGCCCGTGCGGAGTGTGGCCCCGTTGACCGTCATATGAGCGAGCATCTGGTCAGGCGTCCAATACATCCCCTTGTACGGCGGGCGCGAGACGACCTCCCCGTTGAGCTCGATCTCGAAGACGAGGTCGAACCCCCAGTCGGCCGCCCGCCGAAGATACGCGAGCGGCTCGGGCTCCTGCGCACGGCCTGGCACCGTCGGAAGGGCGTCGAGCGGCGTCACCCACGGCGAGATCGACGTGGCGAACGACTTGCCGAGGAAGGGACCGAGCGGGACGTACTCCCACGCCTGGATGTCACGCGCACTCCAGTCGTTGACCAGCGTCACGCCGAACACCCGCTCGCCGAAGGAGGCCCCGGCGGGATCGCCCACGACGAAGCCGAGTTCGGCCTCGATGTCGAGCTTGGCCGAAGGCCCGAACACCCCGGCCCGCAGCTGCCCGGACGGCCTGGCGACCGGCGTGCCCGACACCACGACCGTCCCGGCGCGACCGTGGTAGCCGACGGGCAGATGCCGCCAGTTCGGCTTCAGCGGCTCCTCGTCCGGCCGGAACATGCGCCCGAGGTTGGAGGCGTGCTCAAGGGAGCAGTAGAAGTCGACATAGTCGGCCACCTCGAACGGCAGATGCAGCCGCACCTGATCGAGCGGGATCAGGTGCTCCTCGACGACACCGAGATCGGTCGAGAGCTTGGCCTGGATCAGCGCCCTGACCTCACGCCAGGCCCGATGCCCGCGCGCCATGAACGCGTTGAGCGAGCCGGTCGCGAACACCTCGTCGTGCAGGGCCGGGGTCAGGTCGAGCACACGCTCACCGAAGCGCACGCCGACCCGCGGCGCCTCTCCCTCACGCGAGAACACGCCGTAGGGCAGGTTGTCCAGGCCAAAGCTCATGCGGCTTCCTTGTCGATCAGTCCGAGCGCGGCGAGGTCCTCGATCGGAGTCTTCGTGCTGCACGACCCGTAGGAGACCAGGAGCTGCCTGGTCCGCTTGGCGGTCACATCGGTGACCGACTCGGCCAGCCGTACCAGGCCGCCCACGTCGGTGGAGCGCAGCACGGGCAGCGGGTCGCGGCCCTCGACGGCCTCGGTGACGGCCAGCACCAGGTTGAGGAACCCGTGCCTGTCCACGCCGAGCGCGGGGTCGAAGTGACGTACGGCATGATGCAGCCCGGCGGTGGCCTTGAACGCGATCTCGTTCTCCACGCAGAACTGGATGAACACCGCCAGCTGCTCGGCGGGCGGGAAGGCGTCGGCCGCGGCGCCGCCGCATCGCACCTTGAGCCCGATGCGCTCGGGCAACCGCGGTACGAACGTCGTGGGCGTGACCTCGACGAACAGCCGCACACCCGGCCGCAGCCACCCGGCGAGCCGCTCGGCCTCGCCGGTGAGGAACTGCTCGACCTGGCCTGGCCGCGGCGGGTCCTGCGGCAGCTTCACCTCGAACAGGTCGACGGGCAGGTCGTCGAAGCGCGGCACGGGTGAGCTGTCGGCGATGAGGCCGATGCGGCCGGGCCGCAGGGCCTCGCCGCGCAGCTCGCCCAGCCTGCTGGTCGGGCACAGGAAACGATGGGTGAGCACGGGACTGGCGTGCCCCAGGTCGGACGTGTGCCGCTCCAGCGCCTCCCGCATGGGGAGGGCGGTCGGCGGGAACAGTCCGGCGTCGTCGACGAGCGCGGCGAACAGCGCGGGCACGGAGGGCGGCACCGGGCCGGCCAGGGGCGCGCTCATCGCGACCAGGTCCACGCGTAGCCGGGGTCCTCGACCGACAGGCCGCCCTGACCGAGGTCGAGCGGGCGGAAGGTGTCGACCATCACGGCCAGTTCGCTGGTCTCGGTGACACCGCGCGAGACGGCGTCGATGACGGCCTCCACCGAGCCCGGCTGCGGCCCGTGCGTGAACCCGGCGGGGTGCAGCGAGATGGAGCCCACGTCGATGCCCGAGCCCGCGCGTGCGCTGTAGTCGCCGCCCGCGTAGAACATGAACTCGTCGGAGTCGACATTGTGATGGTTGTACGGGATCGGCACGGCGTCGGGATGGAAGTCGAGCGGCCGGGGGCAGAACGAGCAGATGACGAAGCCGGGCCCCTCGAACGTCTGGTGCACCGGCGGCGGCGCGTGGGTGCGCTTCACGATCGGCTCGAAGTCGTTGATGTGGAAGATGTACGGATAGAGGTACCCGTCCCAGCCCACGACGTCGAACGGGTGGTTGCGGTAGGTCAGCCTGGTCAGACCGCCCCGGGTGCGGACCAGGACGGGCACGTCCTCGCCTTCGGCCTGGTGTGGCTCGGCCGGGCCGCGCAGGTCGCGCTCGCTGTAGGGCGCGTGCTCGAGGAGCTGGCCGTACTTCGACAGGTAGCGCTTGGGCGGCCTGATGTGTCCGGCGGCCTCGATGGTCAGCGCGTCGACGCGGCCGTCGGGCACCCAGCGGTGGATGGTTCCGGTGGGGATGACGACATAGTCGCCAGCTCCGGCTTCGAGCACGCCGTAGGTGGACTCGAAGCGCACCCGGCCCTTGGCGATGTAGACGCACTCGTCGCCCATGGAGTTGCGGTAGAGCTCGCTGGTGGTCTCGGTCGAGGCGTACGACATGCGGACGTCGCCGTTGCCCGCGAGCAGTCGCCTGCCGGTGACCAGGTCGCCGCTGACGGGCAGGTCCTGGGTGCGGAAGTGGCGGGGCGAGAGGGGCAGGTTGGGGGTGAGTGTCGCCAGTGCGCCCTCGGTGACCGTTTCCGCCTTGACGATCGCGGTCGGCAGGTACCGGTGGTAGAGCAGGGAGGAGTCGGAGGAGAAGCCTTCCTCTCCCATCAGCTCCTCCGCGTAGAGCCCGCCGTCGGGCCGCCGGAACTGCACGTGTCGCTTTCGGGGGATCTCGCCCACCGAGCGGTAGTACGGCATCACCACTCCGTCCGTTTATCGGACATTCATATCCGCTATCTGTAACTACGGTCGTCGATAGTGGAGTCGATGTCAACCGAGGGCCGTCGCGAGCTCGGCCGCCGCCTTCATCACGCGTGCCCCCGCCTCCTCCTCCAGGGAGCCGAACGTCACCACGCCGATCGACGCCTCCAGCCAGGGCAGTCCGGCGACCGGCGCGGCGATCCCGCGTGCGCCCTCCTGCAACTGCCCCTCGGTGACGAGATACCCCGAACGCCCCTCGCGCAGCCCGAGGATGGCCCTTCCGGCCGCACCCTTGGCCAGGGGATGCCGCGTTCCCTCCCGATAGGCGACGTGCATACCCGTCCACGAGGGCTCGACCACGGCCACGGCCAGCCCGTCGTCGCCCTCGGCCACGGTCAGGTGCGCGGTCGCGCCGACCTCCTCGGCCAGGCGGCGCAGCAGCGGGAGCGCGGCGGCACGCAGCAACGGCTGCACGGCCTGGGCCAGCACCAGCAGCCCGAGCCCGAGATGTACCTTGCCGTCCTTGTCGCGCCTGACGAACCCCTCGTTCGTCAGCGTGGTCAGCAATCGGTAGATCACCGGCCTGCTCAGCCCGAGCTGCGCCGAGAGCTCGGTCGGCGTGCGGCCTCCCCGGCCGTCGGCGAGCAGGCGGAGCAGGTGCAGCCCGCGCTCCAGGGTCTGGGCGGATTCAGCGGCCATCATGGCTCGATTATCAGGGCATCTATCCATGAGGCAGGGGTGACGCCCTGCGGCGGGAGGGGTAGGTAAGCGGTATCCGACCCTCGGGGGGAACGATGCAGCACAGCGAGACCCGCCCTGCGCCGACCGGCGAAGGACGGCAGGCAGGGCGGATCCGGCACGACTGGCGCACCTGGGCGAGCGCCATGACGGCCGCCGCGTTCGTCGCGCTGATCCTCGCCGTGCCCCTGCTGCGCGACGCCGACGACGCCCAGGCGGCCCAGGTCGAGGCGGCGGGCCTGCTGAGCGTGCGGGCCGACGTCCGCACACCGTCGGCGACCCCCGTCCTGCTGGTCGAGAACACCTTCTACGTCACCGAGGGCATCGAGGTCGACGAACGCCTGATCCCCGTCGAGGACGCGATCGACTTCCCCGGCGCCGACCTGGCCCCCGGCGTGAGCCTCGACGAGACAGGCGTCCTGTACGGCAGGCCCGGCGCGCCCGGCGTCTACACCACGCCGATCAGACTGTGCCGAGGCCTGATCTGTGTGGAGGAACGCATCACGGTCGTCGTGCACCGCAACGTGCCCTGGTCGGCGCAGGGCCTGACCTTCCCCGGCAAGGTCGGCCTGGCCTACAACGGCACGATCACCCTCAACGGCGGACCCGGCGCGGGCGTGCTGCCGACCTTCACCGTGACGAACGCGGGCGCACTGCCGCACGGCGTGGCGATCGGCCCCGACGGCCATGTGGGCGGCGTGCCGCAGACGGCGGGCGTCTCGGAGATCCCGGTGCGTGTGTGCCTGGCGGGCAACTGCGCCGGTGTGATCGTCACCCTCATCGTCGTCTGAGCACGGCCCTCTTGCCCGTACGGCGGGCATGGGGCCACGGTGGGACGCATGAGATCGGTCATTGTGGTCGGAGCCGGAATCTGGGGATCGTCGCTTGCCCTGCGGCTGGCGGAGTCCGGATGGCGGGTGACGCTGGTCGAACGGCACACCCCTGGACACCTGCGCGGCGCGAGCGCGGGCGAGACGAGGCTGCTGCGCTGCTCGCACGGCGCCGACGCCTTCTATGCCGATCTGGCCTGGCGCTCCAGGCAGGGCTGGCTGGCGCTGGGTGAACGGGTGGGCGAGGAGTTGTTCGTCGAGGCGGGCGTGCTGTTCTTCGCGGCGACACCGGACGGCTGGGAGCACGACAGCGCCGCCGTGCTCGACCGCGTCGGCGTGCCGCACGAACGACTCGACCCGGCCGAAGGCAGCCGATTCTTCCCCGACTTCCGGGCCGACGGCCTGAGCTTCCTGCTGTGGGAGCCGCACTCGGGAGTGATCAGGGCGCGCCGGGCCACCCAGCTCACCGCCAGGCTGGCACAGGCCCAGGGCGTACGGCTGGTCAGGGGCGTGGCGCGACCGGCGGGCGGCACCTCGGTCGAGGTGGCGGGCGAGCGGCTGACGGCCGATCGGGTGGTGTGGGCGGCGGGCGCGTGGCTCGGCGAGGTGTTCGACCTGCCGCTGACCGTGACCAGGCAGGACACCCTGCACCTGGCCGTGCCCGACGGCTGGAGCACACCCGGCATGCCGGCCTGGCTCGACTACGACGCCTCGGCGTACGGGCACGGCGACGTCGACGGCGTCGGGATGAAGGCCACCTCCGACACCGAGGGCCCGGCCTTCGAGCCCGAGCACGGGGCCAGGACCGTCGAGGCGGGCAGCGAGCGCGAGGCCCGCGCGTATCTGCGGCGCAGGTTCCCCGCGGTGGCCGAGGCGCCGGTGCTGTTCAGCCAGGTCTGTCAGTACGCCCTCACGCCGGATGCCGAATGGATCGTCGCGCAGACCTCGCCCGGCGTCTGGGTGCTCGGCGGGGACTCGGGCCACGGGTTCAAGCATGCTCCGGCGCTGGCCGAGGCCATGGCGGAGATCGTCGCGGGTGATCGGGAGCCGGAGTCGCGCTTCGGGTTGCACGAGCGGGTGCCCTCGCGCGGGTTGCGGACGAGCGGGCTGTCTCCGTTGTGACGTGTCCTCTTGACGGCTAATGTGCTTTGTGCCGCATTTGATCACGTCGGGGAGTACATGACATGCGCCTGTGGAAGATCCTCGCACTCGGCCTGGCGTTGAGCCTGCTCGGGATCGCGGTGCCCGCCTGGTCGCAGGACGATCCGCGTAGCTGCAACGACCTGCTGTCGGATGACACGCCCGCCTATGTCGTGTGCCGCTGGATGGCCACACCCGACGAGGTGGCCGACATCGTCAGGTTCTGGGGCGAGAACGACGGCGAGCGCATGCGTGAGGCGGGCCCCGTCGACAACGAGCTGATCAACTGCAACGCCCCGGGCAACAGGTGCGCCGAAGGCCTCGAAGGCGACGGCATCGCACACGAGGTCGGCGACCCGGAGCCGGAGAACCCGGACGACGAGGGCGACCCCGAGTGCGAGGGCGGTGGCAGCGACTGCTTCGTCAGGCCCGAGGCCCTCTCCCAGGCCGAGGTGAAGACGGCGGCCGAGACCCCTTCGGGCAAGGCCGTGGCGAGCGCGGCGGCGAGCGGCCTTCGCGTCTGGGTGAGCACGGAGCTGGCCGACGACTGGAAGGCGGGCAAGCTGCCCGAGGCGGTCAAGCGCATCGGCGCGCTGGCCGTACAGCCGGGTGTCGTGGGGGTCAGGTTCACCCAGCAGCTCGGCTACAACAAGACCTTCACCACGACCGAGGAGATCGACAGGTTCCTCGCCGAGACCACCGCCGCGCTGCGGGCGGTCGCGCCCGGCAGGAAGCTGGCCGCGCACACGGTCGTGCCCGTGCTCGGCTGCGGCGGCGACGACGCCTGCAAGAGCGCGCTGACGACGAAGTACCCGCTGGTGACGCCCGAGCAGGTCGGCGGCTATCTGAGCAAGGGGCTGATCGACCAGCTCGCACTGGACAACGGCCTGCTGGGCACCGAGTACGCCACCTGGAAGATCGACACGGCCACCGCGCAGCGCAACCAGTCGATCCAGGTCAGGGCGCGCGCCTGGGACGCCTACGGGCTGATCGCGGCCGAGGACGCCACCTTCACCGGTCCCGGCGCCTCCGCGCTGACCGCCGCGCAGGCCGACAAGGCGGTGGCCGACCGGATCGCCGCGCCGCTGCTCAACGACGCCGCCGAGAGCGTGACCCTGTGGACGCGTTGGCACGACGGCAAGACCGTGCACCGCATCCTGGGCGCCAAGCTCGCGGCCAGCCCGGCCTGGGCGGCGCTGGACAAGCTCGACGCGGTCAAGCCCCGGCTGGCCACGATCTACGACCCGGGAGCCCCCGAGGTCGACGTGGACACCGATCTGAAGAAGCTGGCCGAAGTCTTCGGCCAGGTCTACGTGGCGGCGCTCTGACCCGGAGCCCCACCCTGGCAACCGGCTGAGAAAGATCCGGCGATCGGATTCCCGCGCCGCACATGGGGGAATCTGTCAGGGCGGCCCGCGAGTGGCTCATCGCCGCCGATGAGGGGGGCTCGCGGGCCGCCCCCCCTCGATCATCGTCGCGAGCGACGGCTCACGGCTTGAGGAAGCTGCCGAACTCCTCCAGGTTGATCAGCCCGTCGCCGTTGACATCCAGCTTGGCGATCGCGGCCTGGGCGGCGTCGACCGTGATGGGCTGGCCGAGCACCTGCATGAGACGGACGAGTTCCTCGGCCGAGATGAGGCCGTCCTTGTCGCCGTCGACGAGTTCGAAAGTGATTGCGTAGTCGCTCATGGGAGAAAACCCTAGTGGCGCGTGATGTCCCTCGTGGGATGATTGATACCGTCATTTCCCGTGGGGGACATGACTTCGCTGAGTATCAAAGGCCTGCCGAACCTGCGTGACGTGGGCGGCCACACCACCGCCGACGGCCGCAAGGTCCGCACCGGGCACGGCTTCCGCTCCGGCGCGCTCGACCAGGTGACAGCGGCCGACCACGACAGGCTGGCCGCCGTCAGGCTGGTGTGCGACCTGCGCACCGACGCCGAACGCGGCAAGCAGCCCGACCTGCTTCCCGACGGCGTCGACTACCTCGTGCTCGACCCGCAGAAGGACGGCAGGCCCGGAGCCGACATCGCCTCGCTCTTCGCCCAGCCCGAAGGCGCCCAGGCGCTCAGCTCGCCCGAGACCGCCGCCGACTTCATGACGGCCGTCTACCGCGACCTGGTCACCGCACCCGCCTCGCACGCGGCCTTCGCCGGACTCATGCGCGCGATGGCCGAGCCCGGCACGCTCATGCACTGCACGGCGGGCAAGGACCGCACCGGCTGGGGCACCGCCCTGCTGCTCACCCTGCTGGGCGTCGACCGCGACACCGTGCTGGCCGACTACCTGGAGAGCAACGACCGCCTGAGCGCGGCCTACGCCCCGATCTACGACATGGTACGGCGAGGCGGCATGGACCCCGAGGTGGTCAGGCCGCTCCTCGAGGTCAGGCCGGAGTACCTGGCCGCGGCGTTCGCCCTGGTCGAGGAGCGCTTCGGCGACGTGCACGGCTACGCCGCCGAAGCGCTCGGCCTGACCTCCGAGGACGTCGAGGCCCTCCGGGCCGCCTACCTCCTCTGAGGCCCGGCCGTACTCAGAGCACCGCCCCCGAGCCGGTCCGCACCTGCGTCCTGCGCTTCTCCTTGGGGGCCGGAGGCGGCTTGGAGCTGCGCCGTTCGAGCTCGACGGCCAGCGGTCCCGCCACGAACGACGACGACAGCGTGCCCACGCCGATCCCGATGAGCAGGGCGATGGCGAAGTCGCGCAACGAGTCGCCGCCGAACACCGCCAGCGCCGCCAGGATGAACAGCGCCCCGAGCCCGGTGTTGACCGTACGCGGCACGGTCTGCAGGATCGCGGAGTTGGCGACCCGGGCGAACGGCGTCGTGCGCTGAGCCCCCCACATCTCGCGCACCCGGTCGAAGACGACGACCTTGTCGTTGACCGAGTACCCGATGATGGTGAGCATCGCGGCCAGGAACACGCCGTCGATCGGCTTGCCGAGCCAGGCGAAGGCGCCCAGCACGATCGCCGCGTCGGCGGCCAGGGCCAGGACGGCGGCGGTGCCGAACGTCCATCTGAACCTGAAGGCCAGATAGGCCAGCTGCGCCAGCAGGGCGACGCCGAGTGCGATCAGCGCGTTGCGCTTGAGCTCGTCGCCGAGGCTCGGGCCGATCAGCTCGTCGCGCTGCTTGTCGACCGGGCCCGCGACCGACTCCAGCGCGTTCTCGATGGTGACGACGTCGTCGGCCGTGATCTGACCGGTGCGCACCGAGATGTCGTCGCCCGAGCTCTGCACGACGGCCGAGGGGAAGCCCGCGTCCGACACGGCCTGCCTGGCGGTCTCGGCCGCGACCGGCTTGCTCGTGGTGTACTCGACGATGCGCCCGCCGGTGAACTCCACGCCGAAGTCCAGCCCTCTGACCAGCAGTCCGGCCGTCGACACCGCGACCACCGCACCGGCGACGGCCAGCCACAGCCTGCCCTTGCGCATCAGGTCGGGGTCGCGTTCGGTCAGCCAGATCCGCAGCCTGCCGACCGAACCCAGCCCGGACGCCTTCGGGCCGAGCCGCGAGATGACGAGCCCGGCGAGCACCCGCGAGATGAGCATCGCCGAGACCAGCGAGGCCAGCACGCCGATGGACAGCGTCACACCGAACCCTTTGACCGGCCCCGACGCCAGGAAGAACAGCAGCCCGGCGGCCAGCAGTGTGGTGATGTTGGAGTCGGCGACCGCACTCCAGGCGTTCTTGAACCCCTTGTCGAGCGCCGATCTGAGCCCACGGCCCGGCGAGGCGGCGTACTCCTCCCTCGCCCGTTCGAAGACCAGCACGTTGGCGTCGACCGCCATGCCGATCGCCAGGACGAACCCGGCCAGGCCCGGCAGGGTGAGCGTCGCCCCGATCGCCACCAGCGCCGCGTACGAGATCAGCGCGTAGAGGGCGAGCGAGATCGCCGCGACGAGCCCGACCACGCGGTAGACGATCACGATGAACAGCGCGGTCAGCAGCACACCGGCGACGCCCGCCTTGGCGCTGGCCGAGATCGCGTCGGCGCCGAGCGTCGGGCCGACGGTCCGCTGCTCGACGATCTCCACGGGCATCGGCAGCGAGCCACCCTTGATCAGCACCGAGAGCTGCTTGGCGCTCTCGGCGTCGAAGTTGCCGGTGATCGTGGTGGAACCGGCGGGCTGTCCGGTGCGGCACGGGGTGTCCTCGTTGACCTGGGGCGAGGAGATGATCTCGTTGTCCAGGACGATGGCGACCCTGCGCTTGGGGTCTCCGAACGGCTGGCAGGCGGCGTCGCCCGTCAGCTTGGCCCAGGGCCCGGTCTCGCGGAAGTCCACATTGACGAACCAGCCGGGCCCGCGCTGCGGGTCGGTGGCCGCGGCGGCGTCGGTCACCCCGTCGCCGGTGATCGAGGCCGGGCCGAGCAGCAGCTTGCCGCCCTGCTCGTCGGCCAGCACGGTCTGACCCTTGGCCGGCTCGCCATCGGCCTGGCCGAGCACCGGATGGAAGGTGAGCTGGGCGGTCTTGCCGATCACATCGGCCGCCTGGCGCGGGTCCATCACACCGGGCAGTTCGACGATGATCCGGTTCTCGCCCGACCTGACCAGGGTCGGATCCACGACACCGAGCGCATCGGTACGGCGTTGCAGCACGTCGAGCGTGCGGTCGGTGGCCTCGGCGTCGGCCTTGGCCGTCGGGGAGTCCTTGGTCTCGAAGACGAGTTGGGTGCCGCCACGCAGGTCGAGACCGAGGCGCGGGGTCATGCTCAGAGCCAGTAACACGGACACGGCGACGACGGCGAACGCCGCCACCGCACGCCACAAGGGCGCACGTGACATGGGAAGCCTCCACAGGCTGCGTACTAGGGAAAAGGGGAAGTTCAGCTGCCTGTGGAGGGCGGCGCGCGGCTGTTGGCCGCGCGGTGGCCGCGCTGCGGCGGCACATCGGTCCCGGCAGCCGCCCGCACGAACAGCACACGGGGAGCCCGCAGCACGGTCGGATGCGGAGGTACGGCGAAGCCGGCGAAGGCGGGCTGGTCCGCCTTGAGCTTGGTGGTGTGCGGCCGGGGAGCGGCCTGGGCGTGCAGCGAGGGCAGCTCGGCCTGCACGACGAGCGCCTGCAGCCGCGCCGACGCCGCGTGCGGATGCGCGCCCCCGACCAGGAAGATCGACGACAGCAGAAGGAGGAACGCGGCGCTCAGCCTGCTCCTGCTCCTCATGTCGCTCCTTCGTCGGGTCCCGCTTCACGATAGCCCGCCCGAGGCTGAGACGCCGCCTGCTGGGTAGCGGGCGGCCATGACTGTCTACGGGTATCACGCCTCGCACGAGCAGATTCACCCGGCGGAGTTGCTGACCGCGGTCGCCGAGGCCGAGAGCGCCGGATTCGCCGCCGCCATGTCGTCGGACCATTTCGCCCCTTGGAGCTCACGTCAGGGCCAGTCGGGATTCGCCTGGTCGTGGCTCGGCTCGGCGCTGCAGGCCACGTCGCTGCCGTTCGGCGTCGTCAACGCGCCCGGCCAGCGCTACCATCCGGCGATCATCGCGCAGGCGGTGGCCACGCTGGCGGCGATGTACCCGGGCCGGTTCTGGGCGGCGCTCGGCACCGGCGAGGCGAGCAACGAACACGTCACCGGCCAGGCCTGGCCCGCCAAACACGTCCGCAACGCCCGGCTGCGTGAGTGCGTCGAGATCATCAGGGCCCTGCTCGACGGCGAGGAGGTCAGCCACGACGGTCTCGTCACCGTGGACAGGGCCAGGGTGTGGACGCTTCCCGAACGCAGGCCGGACCTGGTCGGCGCCGCGGTGTCGGAGGAGACGGCGCGCTGGTGCGCCGAGTGGGCCGACGGCCTGATCACCGTGGGCGGCCCGCAGGCGGCCAAGGTGGCACGCGCCTACCGCGAGGCGGGCGGGCGCGGCCCGCTGCGCGTGCAGGTACACCTGAGCTGGGCGGCCACCGACGAGGAGGCGGCCCACCTGGCGTGGGACCAGTGGCGCTCCAACGTGTTCGGCCCGCCCGCCTGCTGGGACATCGACAGTGTGGCCGCCTTCGACGAGGTGTCCAAGGACGTCTCGCGCGAACGCGTCGCCGAGGTCGTGCACATCTCCAGCGACCTGGAACGCCACCGGGACTGGCTGGCCGGATACGCCGAACAGGGCTTCGACGAGATCTACCTGCATCACGTCGGCCAGCGGCAGCGGCCCTTCATCGAGGCGTTCGCCGAGGTGATCAAGTGAGGCTCACCCACACCTCCGACCTGTGGTGGAAGTCGGCCGTGATCTACTGCCTGGACGTCGAGACGTACAAGGACGGCGACGGTGACGGCATCGGCGACTTCCGAGGGCTGACCCAGCAGGTGGACTACCTGGAGCGGCTGGGGGTGACGTGCATCTGGCTGATGCCGTTCTTCCCGACGCCGAACAAGGACGACGGCTACGACATCACCGACTTCTACAGCGTCGACCCCAGGCTGGGCACGCTGGGGGACTTCGTGGAGTTCGTCCGCACCGCGCGGGACAGGGGCATGCGGGTCATCGCCGACCTGGTCGTCAACCACACCTCCGACCAGCATCCCTGGTTCGTCGACGCCCGCTCCGCCAAGGACTCGCGCTACCGCGACTGGTACGTCTGGTCGGACAAGCCGGAGCCCGACGATCCCGACGCCGTGGTCTTCCCCGACAAGGAGGACAGCATCTGGCAGCTGGACAAGAAGACCAAGCAGTACTACCTGCACTCCTTCTACCGGCACCAGCCGGATCTGAACGTCGCCAATCCCGAGGTACGCGATGAGATCACCCGCATTCTCGGCTTCTGGATGGAGCTCGGGCTGTCCGGGTTCAGGGTGGACGCCGTGCCGTTCCTCATCGAGAACGTGGGCGACAAGCTGCCCGATCCGCATGCCTTCCTGGCCGATCTGAGGGCCTTCATGGGGCGAAGGCTCGGCGGCTCGGTGCTGCTGGGCGAGGTCAACCTGGCCTACGACGACCTGCTGGCCTACTTCGGCGACGGCAACGGCGACCAGCTCACGCTCTGCTTCGACTTCATCGGCATGCAGCGGGCCTGGCTGGCCATGGCCAGGTCGCAGGCCGAGCCGGTCGTCTCTGCGCTGCGCGAGCGGCCGAAGCCGCCCAAGGACTGCCAGTGGGCCTCCTTCCTGCGCAACCACGACGAGCTGACGCTGGACAAGCTCACCGAGGAGGAGCGCGAGGAGGTGTTCGCGGCCTTCGGGCCCGACAAGAACATGCAGATCTTCGACAGGGGACTGCGTCGCAGGCTGCCCGGCATGATGGGCGGCGACCTGCGCCGGATGAAGATGGCCTACAGCCTGCTGTTCTCACTGCCGGGCACACCGGTCGTCTTCTACGGTGAGGAGATCGGCATGGGCGAGAACCTGGAGGCCGAAGGGCGCATGGCCGTACGGGTGCCGATGCAGTGGGCGCCGGAGGGCGGGTTCACGGCGGGGGAGGCCGATCGCGAGGGGCCCGACGGCGCGTACTCGCCCGCGCATGTCAATGTCAGCGACCAGCTGCGGGACAACGACTCGCTGCTGTCGTGGTTCAAGCTGCTCATCCTGCGCTATCGGGAGTGCCCCGAGCTGGCCTGGGGCGAGTGCACGGTGCTGGAGGCCGGGCATCCGGCGGTGCTGGCGCATCGGTGCGACGCGGAGGGGGCGACGGTGGTGGCGGTGCACAATCTGTCGGACACCTCGGTGGAGGTGGAGCTGAAGCTGGAGGGGCTGGGCGGCAGTGTGCTGACCGACCTGCTGGTCGACGGCAGCTCCGAGATCCCCGACGACGAGCGCACGCCCCTGGTGCTCGGCCCGCACGGCTGCCGCTGGATGCGCGTCTCGCCGCCCCGCACCCCGCCGGAGGACGCCTCGGTGAAGGCGGGTTAGTCCGCGCCTGGCCAGGCGCGCATGGCGAGGTCGGCGATGCGCCGCAGGTCCTCGTGGGAGGCGCCGTCGCGGGCCTGGGTGGACATGCCCTGGATGACGGCGGCGTAGTAGGCGGCGAGCGCGGCGGTGTCGGTGCCTTCGGGCAGGCGGCCCGCCGCGAGGTCGCCGTCGATGCGGGCCCTGATGGCGGCCTTGGCCGCTTCGCGCATCTCGCGCAGCGCGGCCTCGACGTCGGCGGACTCGGGGCCGCAGTTGACGGCGGCCGAGATCACCATGCAGCCCGGCGGGTGCGCGTCGTCGCTGTAGTGCCTGGCGGCCTCGTGCAGGGTGAGCGCGACGGCCTGCCTGCCGCTCTCGCTCTCCTCCAGCGCCCGGGTGACCACCGCACCGTGTTCGCGCTGGTAGCGGCTGACGGCCTCGTCGAAGAGGCGGCGTTTGTCGCCGAACGCGGCATACAGGCTGGGCGGGTTGATGCCCATGGCGGCGGTGAGCGCGGCGATCGAGGTGGCTTCGTAGCCGTTGCGCCAGAACGCGGTCATGGCCTGTTCGAGGGCCTGGTCCCTGTCGAAGGAGCGTGGTCTCGCCATGGCCTCATTCTATAGCGATCCCTATGTTACGGTTGTTATGTATCGATCGCTATGAAATTGAGGTCGTCTTGAGCACCACGCCCCTCGTCCTCGTGCACGGCACCGGCGGCGACCCCGCGAGCAACTTCGGCCACCTCGTCGACGGCTTCGGCGACATCGGAAGCGTGCGCACACCCGACTACTCCACCTTCGTGCCGGACGGGCGGCTCGGCCTCGACGACCTGGTCGACCTGGTCGTACCCGAGCTGGGGGAGTGCGGCGACCTGGTCGGCTTCTCGCTGGGCGCGGTCGTCGCGGCGGCGGTGGCGGCCGCACACCCCGAACGGGTGCGCAGGCTCGTGCTGATCGCCGGGTGGACGCACCCCGATACCCGGCTGGCACTCGGCCTGCGGGCCTGGCTGCGTCATCTCGACACCGATCCGGCCGTCGCCGCGTTGCTCGCCTTCAGCCCGGACTTCCTGTCGGGGCTCGGCGCGGACGGGGTCGCCGGGCTGCTCGCCGGGAGCGCGCCCGCAGGGACACGGCGTCAGATCGAGCTGGACCTGACCGTCGACATCCGCGACAGGCTGCCTCTCGTCACCGCGCCCACGCTGGTCGTCGGCAACACGCAGGACCACCTGGTCCCGGTCGCCCATGCCAGAGCGCTGCACGCGGGCATCGCCGGGAGCGCGTACGCCGAGCTGGACAGCGGCCACATCGTCGTGCACGAACGACCGGCCGAGCTGACCGCCCTGATCCGCGACTTCATCACGGCCGGATAGGGAAGCCGTTGGCCCCTATCAAGATCGTCGTCAAGGATGGGGTGTCGCCCGCCGGGTATGAAGGCCGTTATGACAACAGACAACCACCACGAATTGCGCCAGGTGGAGACCGAGTTGGCCAGGTTGAAGGCGGAGAACGCCGACCTGCGCGAGCAGATCGGCGACAGCGGCGCCCTCGATCAGGTCGAGCGCAGCTCGATGATCCAGATGGCCGACGAGCAGGACGAGGTCATCGCCGAGCTCGAAGCGCGGCGCGAGAGCCTTCGATCGCAGGACTGACCAGGCGCCGGTCCGCGTCGCCCATGGGAGGGGCCTGGCCCCCATGGGCAACGCGGATCAGGACGCCGCCGCTGACTGCTTGGCCCTGCGGATCGGCTCGCCGATCTCGTGCATGTGCCGCAGGGCCTGGGCATAGGAGTCGACCAGGCCGGACTCCAGATAGGACACGCCGAGCTCGTCGCAGTAGGCCTTGACGATGGGCTGGGCCTTGCGCAGGTTGGGGCTCGGCATGTTGGGGAACAGGTGGTGCTCGATCTGGTAGTTCAGCCCGCCGAGCGCCACGTCCAGCAGGTGGCCGCCCTTGACGTTGCGGGAGGTCAGCACCTGCTTGCGCAGGAAGTCGAGCTGGTCCTCCTCGCTCGGCATCGGCATGCCCTTGTGGTTGGGTGCGAACGTGCAGCCCAGGTAGAGGCCGAACACCGCCTGGTGCACCGCCATGAACGCCAGCGCCTTGTCCCACGGCAGCACGGCGAAGACCAGCGCGACGTACCAGACCACATGGCCGATCAGCAGCGCCGCCTCCACACCCTTGCGCTTCATGTGCGGCTTGGGCAGCGCGCGGAAGCTGGAGATGTGCAGGTTCAGGCCTTCGAGCGTGAGCAGCGGGAAGAACAGGAACGCCTGGTAGCGCCCGATCAGCCGCGGCACGCCCGTCGCCCGCTCGGCCTGCTCGGCCGACCAGATGAGGATGTCGGGCGCGACGTCCGGGTCGTGCTCCTCGTGGTTGGGATTGGCATGGTGGCGGGTGTGCTTGTCGGCCCACCAGCCGTAGCTCATCCCGATGAGCAGGTTGCCGAACACCAGGCCCGAGTTCTCGGCCGAACGGCGTGACCTGAAGACCTGGCGATGGGCGAGGTCGTGTGCGACCAGGGCGACCTGGGCGAAGGCGACAGCGAGGAAGGCGGCGACGAGAAGTTGCAGCCAGGAGTCGCCGACCGCGACGAACAGTGCCCATCCACCGGCGAAGGCGATGGCGACCAGAGTCAGCCGGACAGAGTAGTACGTGGTGCGTCGCTCCAGGAGGCCGGCCTCGTTGATCTTGCGTGCTAATCGGGCGAAGTCGCTGCCTCTGGCTTCGACGGCTGACGTGGTCACTGATCTCCTTGTCGGGGCGGTCGGGAAGTCGACTATTCAGAGTCTGGCCGCGGCCGAGACCGGGGAGAATCCCGTGGTCACCCCCGCCGGGGGTAGTGCTGCCCCTACCATGGCCGTTCACCGGGGCCGATGCAAGATCGCCTCGCGGGAAGACCAGAGTTGTCCGGGACCAGAGATAGCACGACCCCCTGTGACCTGGGCGAATCAGGGTGTCGGCGGTGACTCTACCCGGCGGACGCCACCTTGCGCGCACTGCGGGAGTCCCAGATCGCCACACCCCACACGACGGCCGCCGCCACGACGGCCAGCACGATCGGCGGCGCGATCGGCCCGAGCGGCACCAGGGCGAGCAGCAGCACGGCGGCCGCGACACGGTTGACCGGCACGTAGCCGAACACGGCCCGCTTGAACAGCGCGTGCCCCAGCAGGAACAGCGCGGGCCCGCCGAGCACGGTCAGCGCGGTGCCCCAGCTGCCGTGACCGGTCGGATGCGCGATCACCAACTCGTCGCCGACGGCCGAGACGATGACGCCGACGACCATGACGATGTGGATATAGGTATAGGCCGAGCGCCCGATCCTGCCGGGGTCGTCCGACTCCGAGATCGCCTCGGCCGCGGCTTCGGCCGTGCGGTCGAAATACACCCACCACAGGGCCACACTGCCGAGGAAGGCCACCACGAAGGCGGCCAGCGAGGAGGGCGTGATCTCGCTCTGCCCGGCCAGCGTGGCACCGGTGACCAGCACGGACTCACCCAGTGCGATGATGACGAAGAGCTGGCAGCGCTCGGCCATGTGGCCGCCGTCGATGGACCAGTCCGATGTGACCGAGCGGCCGAGGCCGGGCGTGCGGTAGCCGTGGCTCGGCGCGAGGTACTCCAGCACCAGGGCCAGCACCCACAGTGCGACCTGCGCGCCGCCGCCGATCAGCGCTCCGGCGATCCACAGCACCCCGGACAGACCCATCCACACCAGCACCCGCTGGAAGGTGCGCTGGATCGGCGCTCCACGCGTGGCCCAGGCGACGAAGATCGTGCGACCGATCTGGATGCTCACATAGGCGCAGGCGAACCACAGCGCCCGCGAGCCGAAGGCCTCGGGCACGGCGGCGGCCATGACGAGCCCGGCGAGCATGACCCCGACCAGCATCAGCCGCATGGCCGGATGGTTGGGGTCGCAGTAGTTGGTGGTCCAGGTCGTGTACATCCAGGCCCACCACACGGCCAGGGTCAGCAGCAGCGTCTGCCCGGCGCCCGCGGGCGTGAGGTGCGCCAGCAGCAGGTGGGAGAGCTGGGTGATGGTGAAGACGTAGACGAGGTCGAAGAAGAGCTCGATCGGCGACACCACGGCGGCGCCCGCCTCGCGTCGGCGCAGGACATGTCTCCAGCTCATCCCCACCCCTTGTGAGCTCACTCGAACGCGACGTCGTCGAGCTCGACGAGAAGCGCCCCCTTGGCGGCCAGCTCGGCCTCGACGCGGTCGGAGATCGTCTGAGCCGCGTCACCGTCATCGTAGGTGGCATGCGCGCCGCGCACGACGCGGGCCTGGTGTCCCGCGGCGATGGCGCCGAGCGCGGTCTCGCGCACGCACCACTCGCTCTGCAACCCGGCGATCACCACCGGGTCGCCCGGCCCGAGCAGGGTGCCGAGCGTGGAGTCGGCGAACGCGTCCGGCTGGAACTTGTCCACCACGTGCTCACCGGGCAGCACCTCGTGCACGAGCTGCCAGCCGGGTGTGTCGGGCGCGTCGGGGTCGTCGGAGGCGCCGTTGTTGCGCACGTGCACGATCGTCACACCGGCCAGCCGCGCCCGCCGCAGGAGCTCGGCGATCGCGGGGCCCACGCTGCCCGCGGCGGGCGCCGCGGTGGGCGGCTCCAACATGTTGCGCTGGACGTCCAGCAGGATGAGCGCGATGGGCATGCCGCAGACAATAGCCGAGGCTATCGATCAGGTGTGCGAAAAGTGCGGACTAGGCGTCGAGGCCCTCGGCGAACACCAGGTCGAGCAGGCCGGGGAAGCGGGCGTCGAGATCGTCGCGCCGCAGCGTCATGAGCATCATGCGCCCCGAAGGCCGCTGCCGGATGACGCCGCTCTCGCGCAGCACCTGCCAGTGGTGGGTGAGCGTCGACTTGGGCACGTCGGGGACGATCGCGCCGCAGGACATCTCCTCGCCCGAGGCCAGGGCGCGCACGATCCTGGCTCTGACCGGGTGGCCGAGCGCGGCGAGAACCGCCTCCAGCTGGAGCTGGCCGCGGTCGGGATGCAGTGCTGTCACCCCTCCATCGTACGAACGTGCCGAACTCGACGCCTCGAAGCCGCCGCCCGCCCCGGGCTTCCGTACCAAGGGGGAGGTTTAAGCCGAGCCGAACATGGGGGAGAACAGGCCGGACGGGGTGGAAGGGGCAAAATTTTAGGTTCGTCCTTATTTTAGGTTGACTCCTGATAAGGATGATCCTAAAGTTGTGTCCAACACAAGCAGGAGGAACGTATGAGTGTCGCCGCCACGACGTACGACGCGCCCGCGACCGACTCGGTGAAGGACTACCTCAAGCAGATCGGCAAGGTTCCTCTGCTCACGGCCGACCAGGAGATCGACCTGGCCAAGCGCATCGAGGCGGGCCTGTTCGCCCAGGAGCGGCTCGACGACGAGGGGCACCTGCTGCCGCTCGGCCTGCGTGCCGACCTCGAATGGATCGTCGAGGACGGCCGCCGGGCCAAGGAGCGCTTCATGGAGGCCAACCTGCGCCTGGTGGTCTCGGTGGCCAAGCGCTACACCGGCAGGGGCATGCTCTTCCTCGACCTGATCCAGGAGGGCAATCTCGGCCTGATCAGGACCATCGAGAAGTTCGACTACACGATGGGATTCAAGTTCTCGACGTATGCGACCTGGTGGATCAAGCAGTCCATCACCAGGGCGCTGGCCGACCAGTCCAGGACGATCCGTATCCCGGTCCACATGACCGAGGTGATCAACAAGGTCGCGCGCACGCGCCGCCAGCTGCTCACCGAGCTCGGCCGCGAGCCCACGGTCGAGGAGATCGGCATCGAGCTCGACATGACCCCCGAGCGCGTCGCCGAGGTGCAGGACCACGCCCGTGAGCCGGTCTCGCTCGACACCCCGCTGGGCGAGGAGGGCGACAGCTCCTTCGGCGACCTCATCGAGGACACCGAGGCGGCCGACCCGGCCGAGGCCGTGTCGTGGACGATGCTGGGCGAGCAGTTGCGCGCCATACTCGGCACGCTGTCGGAGCGCGAGGCCGGTGTGGTCTCCATGCGTTACGGGCTGGCCGACGGCGAGCCCAAGACGCTGGACGAGATCGGCAAGGTCTTCGGGGTCACGCGCGAGCGCATCCGCCAGATCGAGAGCAAGACGATGTCGAAGCTGCGTCACCCGTCGCGGGCGGAGGCGCTGAAGGAGTACCTCTGATCCGGGCGCTCAGCCGGAGCGCACCTCGATGACCTCGGCCCGGCGCTGAGGGCTGACCAGACTCGCCCCGACCAGCACACCGAGCGCGATCGCCACCACGGTGAGCAGCGCGGTCGTCAGGTCGTCGGTGCTGACACCGGTCGCCAGCAGCTTCGAGACCCCGTTCAGACTCAGCGTCCCCGGCACGATCAGCCAGAACGCCGGCAGGAACGTCACCAGCGCGGGCGGCCCCTTGAGCCGTATCTGGATGACCGTGACCAGCGGCATGAGGATCAGCCCCGCCGCGAACGCCCCGAACAACGCGCCCCCGGCCGCCGACCCGAGCAACTGGCACGCCCTGGTCAGGACGAGGACGACGAGCAGCCACGGCAGCGAACCCCGAGGCGCGCAGGCGTAGAAGAAGTGCCCGAGCCCCGTGCACAGCACCCCGACCCATGTGGCCCAGTCGCCGAGCACGGCGGTGGGGGTGGTGGCAGGCGGCTCGCCGACGATCCCGATCCCGACCACGATCCCGAACGACAGCAGCACCAGCACATTGACCCCGTAGATCATCCGGCTCGCACCCGCCACCATCGACCCGCTGGCCAGCTCCACCGTGCCGATCGTCAGCGCCGCGCCGGGCAGCAGCGAGATGAGCGGCGGGATCAGCAGCGCGCTCGAACCGTGCTGCCCCCAGTGCGCCAGCAGCCCGATGAGCACGGTGACCGACAGCGCCGCCGCCACCGGCAGGGCCAGCCGCAACACCTGGAAGCGGTCGGCGATCTCCCGCAGCCCGCCGACGAACGCGCCGAGCAGGATGTAGCCGGGCAGCAGGTCGACACTCGGATGCAGCACCAGCCCGAGCCCGAGCGTGAGCAGCACGTGCCCGGCCAGCCTCGCCGTACGGCCGAAGCGGGGCTCCGAGGCGAGGATCTCGCGCAGGCGTGCGGTGCCCTCAAGGGGCGGGATCTGGTGGCGTTCGGCGTCGGCCGCCAGTTTGTAGACCTCGGAGAGCTGGTCGAGGCGCAGGGAGTCGCCTCGGGTCGGGGCGAAGTCGACGACCGCCCCCGCGCCCTGCCCGAACCTGACGAACAGCCCGGTCGGCAGGGCGAAGAAGCGCACCTCCTCCACGCCGTAGCCGCGTGCGATGAGCTCCATCTGCTCCACGACCCGGTCGACGGGGTCGTCCGCCTGGCACAGCGCCACGCCGAGGCGCCGCAGGAAGTCGACGAGTTCGGGTGGCGGTGGGGGCGGGCCGCTCGGCTCCTCCTGCGGGGGTGGCTCCTGACGGCGCAGGCCCGGCAGTCTGCGGGCCAGGCCGGTCAGTTTGGCCCGCCAGGCCGGGAAGGGCCTGGGCAAGGGCCTGCAGCCCGTCTTGTTCTTGAGGTCGGCCAGCTCCACGGCATCCTTCCCGGCGGGTTTCCGGGTGCGTACCCAGCTCGGAGGGCTCTGCCGCGGCGTTTGCCGATTCCTGGGGCAAAGCTGGACAGTGACCGACAACTTCTTGGTTCTTGACAACTTTCTTTGTCGGTGACACCGTTGAGGCATGTTCGACGTAGCAGTGATCGAGGACGCCGCGGCGGCGGAGGTCTCGCTCGACCCCGTGCGCGCCAGGCTGCTGGCGGAGCTGGTGGTGCCGGGCTCGGCGACCATGCTCGCGGCCAAGGTCGGCCTGCCCAGGCAGAAGGTCAACTACCACCTGCGGGCCCTGGAGCGGCACGGGCTCGTCGAGCTGGTCGAGGAGCGCAGGAAGGGCAATGTCACCGAGCGTGTGCTGCGGGCCACCGCGGCCTCCTACGTGATCTCGCCCAACGCCCTGGCCGCGGTGCGCCCCGACCCGTCGCGCTCGCCCGACCGGCTCTCGGCGCGCTGGCTGCTGGCCCTGGCCGCCCAGCTCGTCCGCGACGTGGGCGAGCTCATCACGGGGGCCGCCCAGACCCGCAAGAAGGTGGCGACGTTCGCCATCGAGGGCCGGGTGCGCTTCGCCTCGGCCGCCGAGCGCGCGGCGTTCGCCGAGGAGCTGGCCCAGGCGGTCACCGCCCTGGTCGGCAAGTACCACGACGAGGGCGCCGAAGGCGGCAGGGAGCATCGCGTGATCGTCGCCGTCCATCCCAGCATCACCCGTCAAGACCCGTCCCACGCCAAGGAGTCCTGAGATGACGCACCCCTTCGAGCTCAAGCTCGACATCGACCTCGAAGCCACGCCCGAGCAGGTCTGGGCGGCCATCGCCACCGGGCCCGGCGTCGACGCCTGGTTCATGGGCAGCAACAAGATCGAGGGCAGGGAGGGCGGCGCCACCAGCCAGACCCTGTTCGGCCACACCGCACACGCCACCGTGACCACGTGGGAGCCGGGCAAGAGGTTCGCCTACGCCTCCGAGCCGGGCCCCGACGGCTCGTTCATGGCCTTCGACTACCTCATCGAGGGCAGGGACGGCGCGGCCACCTCGCTGCGGCTCGTGCACAGCGGCTTCCTCGGCGGCGAGGACTGGGAGGCCGAGTACGACGGGCTCAGCATCGGCGACCGCAAGTACCTCAGGAAGCTGGCCGTCTACGTCAAGTACTTCGCCGGCCGCCGCTCGCAGTTCGACCTGTTCGCCGTCGGCCCGCAGGTCGCCGACAAGGCCCGCGTCTGGCACGGCTTCACGGCAGCCTTCGGCCTGAGCGGCGACGTGGCCGAAGGCGCGCGCGCCGTGCTCGCCGTCGAAGGTCTCGCGCCGGTCGAGGGTGTGGTCGAGTTCGCCGACTCGGGCTTCCTCGGCGTGCGCTCGGCCGACGGCTTCACCATGCTCATCCACGGCCACCAGGACGCCGTCGTCGTGCAGCACCACGCCTACGCCGCCGTCGACGGGGCCGCGATCGAGGCCGCCTGGCAGGGCTGGCTGCAGCACGCCTACGCCTGAGCCGCGCTTGGCCGTACTCTCGACGTCATGGCCGATCGACCGTTCGCATCGTCAGCCGATCTCGACGACAAACCGCAGACCCTTGAGGTCCTGGCCGAAGGCGTCTACGCGCTGACGGCCGAGGGCGACCCCAATGTGGGGGCGATCGAGGGGGAGGACTTCCTGGTCTGCTTCGAGGCGATGGCCACACCGGTCGCCGCACGGCAGTGGCTGGCCAGGCTGCGCGAGCACACCGGCAAGCCGGTCAGGTACCTCGTGCTCTCGCACTACCACGCCGTGCGCACGCTGGGCGCCTCCGCGTTCGACGCCGAGGTCGTCATCGCACACGACGACACCCGGGCGCTGATCGCCGAGCGCGGCGAGCAGGACTGGGCCTCCGAATACGGGCGTATGCCGAGGCTGTTCAAGGATCCGGCCTCCATACCTGGTCTGACCTGGCCGGACGTGACGTTCTCCGACCAGGTCACCATCGATCTCGGCGGCACGCGAGGCGCCTTGGTCCTGAAGCATCTCGGGCGCGGCCATACCGAGGGCGACATCGTGGCCTGGCTGCCGCGCGAGCGCCTGTTGTTCGCCGGAGACCTGGTGGAGGCGCAGGCCGCGCTCTACACCGGCGACGCCTTCCACCGCGAGTGGTCCACGAGCACGCTCGACGGCGTCGCCGCGCTCGGGGCCCGCTCGCTGGTCGGCGGGCGTGGCGCGGTCGCACACGGCGAGCAGGCCGTGCGCGCGGCCGTCGAGCAGACCCGCGACTTCCTGCGCACGATGCTCGCCGAGGTCGGGCGCGTGCACGAGGCGGGCGGGGAGCTGCGGGCCGCCTTCGAGGCGGCGCACACCGCGCTCGAACCGAAGTACGGCCGCTGGCCGATCTTCGAGCACTGCATGCCGTTCAATGTCGCCAGGTTGTGGGACGAGCTGTCCGGTGTCGAGCGTCCGGTCATCTGGACGGCCGAGAGGGATCGTGAGGTATGGAGCCGACTGCGGTCCTGATCGCGGGCGCCGGGCCGGTCGGCCTGGTCACGGCGTTGCTGCTGGCCGCGGCCCGGGTGCCGAGCGTGGTGCTGGAGGCGCGTGAGCCGAGGGCTCCGGCCAGGTCGCGCGCCATCTGCTTCCAGCGTGACGTGCTGGATGTGTTCGACCGGGTCGGGTGCGCCGAGACGATGGTCGCCGAGGGCGTCACGTGGACCACCGGCCGTACCTACTACCGCGAGCACGAGCTGTTCGCGGTGCGCTTCCCGGGCTCGTGGCCGGGCGCGCTGCCGCCGTGGATCAACCTGTCGCAGGCCAGGGTGGAGGAGCTGCTGCACGCGCGGGCGGCGGCCGAGCCGCTGGTCGAGGTCAGGCACGGCCAACGGCTCACCGCCTACGCCGAGGACGAGGACGGCGTGACGGCGACGACCGGGAGCACGACGATCAGAGGCAGCCACCTGGTCGGCGCCGACGGCGGGCACAGCACGGTCAGGCGGCTGGCCGGAATCGACTTCCCCGGGCGCTCCTACGACGACCTGTTCCTCATCTGCGACATCCGGGCCGACCTGCCCTTCCCCAGCGAGCGCAGGTTCTACTTCGACCCGCCGTGGAACCCCGGCAGGCAGGTGCTCGTGCACCAGTGCCCCGACTCGACCTGGCGCATCGACTGGCAGGTCGAGCCCGGCTTCGACCTCGACGCCACCGACGTCGACGCCATGATCAGGCGTATCACCGGCGACCTGCCCTACGAGGTCGTGTGGCTGACGCTCTACCGCTTCCACGAGCGCGTCGCCTCGGCGTTCGCACGCGGCCGGGTCGCCCTGGCCGGTGACGCGGCCCACCTGTACGCGCCATTCGGGGCACGCGGCCTCAACTCCGGCATCCAGGACGCCGAGAACCTCGCCTGGAAGCTGGCCTCGGGCGATCCCGCCCTGCTGGCCTCCTACGCCTCCGAACGGCGTGCGGCCGCGCTGGAGAACCTGCGGGTGACGGCGCGCACGATGGCCTTCCTCGTGCCGCAGAGCGAGAGGGAACGGCAGTGGCGGCGTTCGGTGCTGGAGCAGGCGATCGACGACCCGGAGGCGCGGGCGCGCATCGACTCCGGGCGGCTGGCCGAGCCGTACTGCTATGCCGATTCGCCGCTGACCACACCGGCGGCCCCTGGGCAGGGCATCGTGCCGGGTTTCGGGCCGGGTGAGTTGTGCCCCGACGCGCCCGTCACCGTGGACGGCCGTCCCACCCGGCTTCGCCGTCTGTTCGGTCCCGGGTTCGTGGTGCTCACCGCCAGGCGCGACCGGGTGCCGGGGGCCTACGTGCTGCCGGACCTCGACGCGTCCGGAGCACTGGGTGAGAGGCTGGGCGCGGGCGAGGACACCGTCCATGTCGTACGGCCGGACGGGCATCTGGCGGCCGTGCTGCCCGGCTACCACCCGCAGGCGCTCGACCTGGCCCTGCGCCGTGCGGGCTGCGCCGTGCCGGTCAGCACAGCACGGGCGCGCTCAGCGACTCGACCTGCATCCAGTTGAAGCCCGGCTCGTCCTTGGGGGTGCGCACGGCGATCCAGCCCGAGGGATGCGGCCGGTTCAGCAGCACCACACGGTCCTCGCGGTACTTGAACTTGAGCTTCTTGGCGTCGGGCGCGGGATCGGCGAACAGGGTGGCCGAGTCGGCGATCACATAGGCGCACCGCACCCCGGCGACCGAGGGCGTCTCCTGCGGCAACGGCCTGAAGGCGTAGAGCGCCCCGGCCACCAGCAGGACGGCCAGGACCGCGATGCCGAGCATCCGCAACGGCGCCTTGGCCGCTCGCTCCTCCTCGTCGAGGTCGTCCTCGTTGTCGGGTAATTCGGCCGCTGGAGAATACGGCAATTCAACCGACCTTTTCTCGTCCGCGCCGGATTCTGGAAGCGGACTCGCGGCGAGTAATCGCGTACGCAGATGAACGACCTGCTCCTGCGCCGGGACTCCCGCGTTGTGCAACATCTTGATCAGTGTGCTCTCGGGCGGAACCGTGCCCCGCAAATACGCATTGAGCCTCGTGGTCGACACGCCCAGCGCTTTGGCCTGCTCGCGCTGTCCGAATTTACCGGTGCGCTCGGTCAGATGGCGGATCAGATCGGCCATCCGGTCGGGCGAATCGGTGTCCGCATTCGGAGGGGACTGTTCCGTCTCGCCCATCGCGTTCCGTCCATAGTCGTGAATCTGCTGGTAACGGCCCTTCTTCGGCGGTCTCTTCGTTCCGTGCGCCGAAGACGCTGGCGGTACGGCGATGCGACCTGGGATCCTGCCTGACGGAAGTGACACATGGGCAGGAATCGGCAAAGCGAGGAGTTCCTATGAGCGAGAACCTTAGCAATGAAATGAGGCTCATCAAAGAGTGGGCCGCGCTCGTGAAGCGGGTGCCCGAAGGGGAGAAGAGCATTCCATGGCTCGCCGGGCGCGGCCGTACCGACAACAAGACCGTGCTCTTCTTGAGAGGTGTGCGCAACATACTCGCCCATGGCGGTGACGTGGGTTCGAGAAGGCTCGAACGCGCTTTACGGGCCGCCCGCTCACTACGCCGCAACCTGGACCATCCGTGGCCGCACGACGCCGGACGGGCGGCGCCCGGCTGCTCACGTGCGACGAGCGTCGCGGACAAGTAGCTGAATTTCAGGTTCCGGCGGGTGCCGAAAGGGGCTGACCTGGGAATTCGGCTGAGTTTTTCAGTGTTGGCCCCTGGATTATCACACCATTGACGGCCCCGCCTCCGGGTGGCCTTGTCGCCGCGTCGCGGCCTGGGAGAGCGTTCGCGGCTAGAACAGCCTCCAGGTGAACAAGGAGCCATAGATGAGGCAACGCCTGCTCCCCGCGGTGGGAGCCGTCATCCTGGTCGCCGCCCTCACGGCCGCGACCGCACCCTCGGCGGCGGACCAGCCGCTCGACCAGCCGCTCGATCGGGCGGTCCTTCAGGTCATGACCGCCCACAGCAAGGCCGAAGGATCATCGCTGACCGCGACCGGCGCGGGCAGCGAGGTGAACGTGCAGCGCTCGGCGCCCGGCGGCGCCTGGGTGTTCGGCTCCTCGGTGCTGAAGGCCCCGAACATCGAGGGCGCCTACCCCGAGGGCTGGTTGTTCCTGGCCCACAAGGGCGCACGCGGCTGGCAGGTGGCGCTGGACGGCACGCCCGCCTTCGCCGCACTCGCCCGGCGAGCGCCGCTCTCGGTGCTGACCAAGGGGGAGAAGGACACCTTCGCCGCCAACGCGCACAACGCCACCAACCTGGCGCCGACCGGTCTGTCCCTGCCGTACCCGGTGGGCGCCTCCTGGCGCATCATCGGCGGGCCGCACGGCTGGTCCGGCCAGCCGAGGCCGTGGAGCTCCATCGACCTGGACAGCCGGGCGAGCGACCGCAGTGTGCTGGCCGCGCAGTCCGGCCGGGCGTACTGGATCTGCTCCAACGGCGGGCACATCCGCATCATTCACGACAACGGATGGACGACGGAGTACTACCACCTGCTCAACGAGATCAAGCCGCAGGGCACGGCCGTCCAGATGGGCGCCTACCTGGGGCTGACCAGCACACGCGTGCCCTGCGGCGGCTCGGCCGGCAGCAACCACGTGCACTTCGCCCTCAAGAGCGGCTCCTCCTTCGTGCCCTTGCAGGACAAGACCATCGGCGGCTGGACCTACTTCGAGGGCTCCAGCGCCTACGGCGGAGGCGCCAGGCGCGGCACCGCCACGAGGTACACCGGCGACTGGCTGCAGAACTACGGCCCCGAGACGACGCCGGGCGGCCGGACCTTCGAGAACACCGACAACCACGACGTGCCCGACCTGGGCCAGGCCGAGTCCTCGATCACCGTGACAGGCGTGCCCGGCAACGCGCCCAGCACGCTGGGCGTCTACGCGGACGTGCACCACGGCTGGCGCGGCGACGTCCAGATCGACCTCATCGGCCCGACCGGCGTCACCTACCGCCTGCGCGACCCGGCCTCCGACGACAGCGGCACGATCATCCACGAGAACTACACCAAGGACGCCTCCTCCTCCCCGGCCAACGGCACCTGGCGGCTGCGGGTGAAGGACGTCGACAGCAACCACTCCGGGTACATCGACGGCTGGACCCTGACTTTCTGACAAATTGCCTGTAAATTCGGGACGATCACTCCTGAAAGGGAGGGTTTCCCGATGGCTCCAGTCGAGCAGCCCTTCGATCCGTCCCCCGACCAGTCCCCACCGGCACCTCCACCCCCGGACCGCACGAGCGCCCCACCGAGCCGGGCGCCCGCGCGCGAACGACAGCCGGTACGTCCCTTCGACCGCGTGCTGCGCGAGGCGATATCCGCCAGAGGACTCAGCCTCGAACGCCTGCACGCCCGCCTGTCCCAGCGTGGTATCCAGGTCAGCCTGGCCTCGTTGAGCAACTGGCAACGCGGCAAGTGCCGCCCGGAACGAGCCCACTCGCTCCGGGCGGTGCAGGCGCTGGAGGAGATCCTCGTCCTGCCGGGCGACAGCCTCGTCGCCAGCCTCGGACCGCCCCGTCCGCGAGGGCGCTGGACCGGGCACGTGCCCGGCGCCCTGCCCTACCGCGACCTGTGCCCGGTCTCGCGCAGCCTCCAGCGCCTGCTCGGTGAGATCAAGAACTCGACCGACGGGCAACTGGCCCTGCTGACCTACCACGACCACTTCACCGTCGGCCCGCAACGCGACGAGCTTGCCGTACGCACCCACGCTGTTTTCCAGGCGCGGGCCACCGGTGTCGACCGGCACGTCGCCATCCACTACAACGAGCGCTCGCGGCTGCCCGACCACATGTCGACCGCCTTCTGCCGCACCGGCCGGGTCAGGACCGACGAACCCGCCGGGCTCACCGCCGTGGAACTCCTCTTCGACCGTCCGCTGAGCGAAGGCGAGACGTATGTCGTCGAATACGAATTCGGCTATGACAAACACGGTCCCGAAAGCACCTTCTACAATCGCTGGTTCCGCTTTCCCGCCCACTCCTACCTGCTGACGCTTCAGTTCTCCCAGTCCAACACGCCTGTACGCTGCTTCCGCTTCTTCCAGCCCACGGCCGCCACACCGCCGACCGACACCGAAGAACTCCGCCTCAGCAGCTGGAACTCCACCCACATCGCAGAAACCGACATCCGGCCCGGGGTGCACGGGATTCGCTGGGAATGGTCGTAGCCTTTGGCCGAGACACATATCGCCAGGCGAAGGCGGGAGGGTTACGCTGGGCGGCGCCTTGATCCGCCTGACGCCCGGGAGTTCGATGACAGGCTCGCCGAACCCGACTTTCCCCGTCGCCGAACTCATACGGGCCGTCAGACTGGAGGTCGAGGCCGAACTCCACAGCGACGGGGACGGTGAGAAACTCGCCCTTTCGGGCGGACAGAAAGCCGACCCGGGAGGCGAGGAATACCTCTTCTCCTGCAGACAGTGGAAAGACACATTCACGAGCGACAAACTCCTCGGCGGGGCGGGCCGAAGAGCTCGCTCAACCTGACGACCGCAGACTGGGTGATCGGCGCGGGCGACCCCAGTATCGGTCGCTGCGAAACGCCCGAACCAGTACGTCGGCGGGTATCGCGAGCGCCGGCTCAGGGCCGGTGACTGGTGCTCCACCCAGGATCACGGCCGATCAGTCCCAGCAGGCGGTCGAACTCCGGTGCGTCGTGCGGCACCGCCACCGGCGGCCCGAACACCCCGCGCTGGCGCCCCATCTCCACCATCTGTGACGTGAACCCCAGCGCGGCCGCGACCGCCTCACCATCCGGCTGGTACGGCTGCCCCGTGGCCTTGGCCAGGTCCCAGCCATGAACGACCATGTCCACCAGCCACATATGGGCCAATGCCGTCATCGGCATCCCCATCGCCGGGCTGACCTCCTCCCACGCCTCGCACCGCCCCCAGACGTCGAGCGTGCGCCCGGCCCGCTCCGGAAAGTCCCCCGCGTACGCCCCCTGCTCGACCATCGGCCCCATCCGCCCCAGCGACTCGAACATCTCCGCCACCCACTCCAGATGGCTCACCAGCCCCCTGACATCGAACTCCGCACACGGCGTCGGCGCCGCAAGCTGCTCCTGCCGTACGGCACGCACGAGATCTGCGGTGTGCTCGGTGGAACGGGTCATCAACGGCATCATGTCGTCCATGGCAGCCATGGTGCCCCGC
Source organism: Nonomuraea sp. IBHARD001 (assembly GCF_056106265.1). Taxonomy (NCBI): domain Bacteria; kingdom Bacillati; phylum Actinomycetota; class Actinomycetes; order Streptosporangiales; family Streptosporangiaceae; genus Nonomuraea; species Nonomuraea sp. IBHARD001. Next base: position 8,300,959 of record NZ_JBWBBW010000002.1, on the reverse strand, counting down.
CCGCCACAGGCGCGGCTTGTAGAAACGCGACAGCGAGGGTGGGTCGACCCCTACGCCGGCCTTGACGCCTTCCGCTTCTTCCGCCAGGCCCCCACACCGGCTCTGGCCCCGTACGTCGACCACTTCTGGGTCGTCACCTGGACCGACCTCGCCGAGCCGTACGAACAGCGCATCGTCTCCCACCCCACCGTGAACATGACGATCACCGACGACTTCCACCGGATCGCCGGCATCATCAAGGGCGGCTTCTCGTACACCATGCGAGCGACCGGCCGAGTTTTCGGCACTCGCTTCCGCCCCGGTGGCTTCCACCCTTTTCTCGGCGCTCCCGTCTCCACTCTCACGGATCGCTTCACCGACATAGCGGGACAGTTCGGCTCATCGGGTGCCACGCTCGTCTCGGCCGTTCTCGCCGAGCCCGACCCTCAGCGGGCCATCACCTTGGCCGAATCCTTCCTGCTATCGCTGTCTCCTCAGCCGGATCCTCTCGCCGCCGAGGCCGACGCTCTCGTGTCCCTGGCCGAATCCGACATCACCCTCACCCGGGTAGCCGACCTGGCCACCCGCGCCGGCCTCTCGGTCCGCTCCCTCCAACGCCTGTTCCAGGAGTACGTCGGCATCGGCCCCAAGTGGGTGATCCGCCGCTTCCGCCTCCACGAGGCCGCCGAACGCGTCTACGAGGGCCTCGACCTCTCCACACTGGCCGCCGAACTCGGCTACAGCGACCAATCCCACCTGACCAACGACTTCACAGCTGTCGTGGGGATGCCTCCGGCGGCTTACGCACGATTGCGCGAGCGTTCATCGCGGGAGGCCGTCGACCTCGCCCAGATAGCGGTAGAGACAGGTCGCGAGAGCCCGTGAAAGGCCGACCGGTACGGCGTTGCCGATCTGGCGGGCGATTTGAATCTTACTCCCGACCCATCTGTAGTCGAGTGGAAAGCCCTGTAGCAGGGCCGCCTCCAAATGGGTGATGGGCCGATCCGCCTTGGGGTGGAGGTAGCGCCCCTTTTCCGGCTTATAGAATTCGGTCCTGATCGTCACCGAGGGACGATCCCACCAGAGGCGCCCCATGACATCACCGGAGCCGTTGTTGTGGTTTATCCAGCTCGGGGTGGACAGATGATCGGGAAGATCTTTGCGATTTCCGCCCTCGGGGATCGCTCGATATCGCAGCAGGGAGTGCGGTGTCGGATTGCGGCCGATGTGGAGGTCCGTCGTGCGAAAGGCGCCGGGCAGCGATCGGCCGAACAGCTCACAGGTGCGATCGGGAAACTCCGTGGTCTGCGTCTCGGGAGAGGTCGTGCTGAAGACCATACTTGAGGGGACCCACTCCTGAGCGGTCCCGAAGAGCGTGTCGTCGTCCCGCTTCTTGTCTGCCTTGCGATGGGTCGGCGCAGGGTGTTGGAGGGGCACACGGGAAGGGTGGGAGGCGATCAGGTCGCGGTGCGTCGCCAACACGATCACCCGCCTTCGCGTTTGCGGCACGCCGTAGTCGGCCGCGTTGAGCAGTTTCGTCTCCAGGGCGTAGTCCCGGAGTTCGCCTTCCGGTCCGGTGGAGGCGGTGAGCAGCTCGTACTCGCGAGATTTGAGAAACCGGTCCACATTTTCCATAATGAAGATTTTGGGCCGGAGTGCCAGGACGACTCTGACGTATTCCTGCCACAGCTTGTTTCGCGGATCGTCTGGATCACCCTTGCCCAGACCCGAAAATCCCTGGCACGGCGGGCCGCCGAGAATAACATCGACATTCGCTTCGACATCTCCGGGATCCCACCCGGCGATGTCACCCGCGTAGATATGGTCGGTGCCCCCCGCCTCCTCGGCGAAGTTCGCCGCGTAGGTCGAGGCCGCGGCGATATCCCATTCCACCGCGCCGACCGTGCGAAAAGCGCCTGGGCGTGCCATGTGAAAGCCTTGAGTGAGGCCTCCGCACCCCGCGAAGAGGTCGACGACGTTGACGGGGCTGACGGGGCGGGAGGTCATGAGCGTCACCTTATCGAGGACGTCGCTCCAATGCCTTCGCGATCTCACGACCGACTGCCTCGGCCAGGGGAGGTGGGAACGCCTGCGCGATCTGCCTGTAGCGCGCCGTCTTGCCGCCGGTGACGGTCCAGTCGGAGGGGAGCCCCTGAAGGGCCATCACCTGTTCGACCGTCAGCTTGGGCACGCCGTCTCGCCCGAGACGTGGGTTCAGGACGAAGTCCGGTCCGGGCACATCGTTGCCGAGGCTGTGGGCGTTCACCGCCAGGTCCATCCACTGTCGCTTGGTCCTGGTCGGTCCCAGATCCGCGCCGCCGTGATTCTTCGATCCGCCGACGACCGTCGGCGCGACCCGGTTCGCCAGTAGTGCCCACGCGTCGGCGTCCGGCCAACCGCGGCTCGCCATGGAGGCGTGCAGAACGACTCCGACCGACAGCCCGTCCTCATGGGTGGGCGAAGGCCATGTGAAGTGGGCGAAGTCATCAGGCCGCATGGCGACCAGAAGGCAGCTGCGCCGGGTCTGCGGCACCCCGAAGTGCCGGGAGTCCAGCACCTTCCACTCCCACAGGTAGTCGAGGTGTTTCAGCTCGTCCTCCACGCCCTCACGCACCTCGACGAACTTGGGCGCGAGCAGCGACGGCGTCGTCTCCAGAAGAATGGCCCTCGGCCGCAGCTCGGTGGCCAGCCAGACTGCGGCGCGCAGCAGGTCGCGCCGATCTTTGACCCCTTCCTGCTTGCCCGCGATCGAGTACGGCTGGGAGGGCACACCGCCGGAGAGCAGGTCCACCGTACGCAGGCCGTGCTCGGCGCCGACGAAGTCCTTGAAGTCCATCTCCAGTGTGTTCCACGCCGGACGATTGGCCCGGAGCGTCCTACACGCGTGAGGGTCGTCGTCGACGGCGATGACCGGCTCGAACCCGGCACGCTCCAGGCCGAGAGCCTGCCCGCCCACTCCCGCGCCGATTTCCAGGCTTGTGAAGCGCCCGCTCATGCCACGCGCCTTTCATGATCTGGGCTCGTTGAGAACAGGACAAACGCGCGAGTCGCATCCGTCAAGCCGGCAGCCTGTCATGCGCCGACGGGATCTCGCCGAAGAGCTGATCGAACAGGTGCACCAGCGTGTTCACCGATGCCTGACGCACCTTGCCGTCCGCAGGGCCGCTCGGTAGTGAGTCGTAGGGCACCAGAACGTTCGACAGATCCTCGACCCAGTCGCGATGCGAGTCGGCGTCTCGCGGATCGTCGGGGGCCATGGCCTCGTAGGAGAGTGTGCTTCCCGCCGTGTTCACCGCCTGGGCCAGGGCGTTGACCTCACGCCCTGTCCGAATGACCCCAGAGGCGAGCAGCTGCGTGAACGCCTGGGCGGTGGGGCGATGCAGGATCACCTCCAGACGCAGCAGTGTGTTGAGCATGTCCTGATTGCCGCAGGCCACCACGACCGGCCGATAGTCGGGGCCGTCGCGGAAGAGCTCGGCGGCCCACCAGAGTCGGGCCAGCGCCTGGGAGTGGAACGGCCCGACGAATCGAGCTCGGTTCACCGCCGGCGTCGGAGCCTTCTGATTGAAGTGCCGCCAGAACACGTAGTCCGGGGCGAGCCGCATGGTCAGGTAGTTCCAGAGTCGCGACTCCGCGGCCTGCCTGCGCGTCAGACGGAGGGTCGCGTGGAGCACGGGGGCCAGCCAGGCGTCGACCGATGTGCGTTCGAGTGGCGGGAAGCGTTTCATCGCCTCGTCCAGCAGATGCCGGATCGGCTCGGCCTCCCACGAGGTCGGCTCGCAGACGTGATCGATGCTGGTGGTGGGAAGCGTCTCGGTGTTCTCCAGAACGGCGGCCGTCAGGAACCTCGCCGCGACGTCGTCCGGCAACAAGCCCAGCGTGGAGCTCACTCGTCCCCCCGAATCGATCGGATGAATCCACCCATACCTCGGGAGAGTCTGGCCTGCCTGGCGGCGGCGTGCAGAATCCGGGCCTGCAGATCGCCGCTCTGGCCGCCGGCCGCCTCGCGGAGGGCGTCGGTCGGGGTGTGGTCGGGGAACACGTCGGGGAGCATGCGCTGCAGAACCGATCCACGCCAGCCGTCCGGCAACGTCGCCTCACGGACATGCTGAAGCGCCTCGTTGAACAGGGCCGTCCACAGTGTGGTCGCGATCTGTGCGGCCAGAGCCTCACGCGCGGGGCGTTCGCTGGGCTTCACCCCCTCCAACGTTGCGCGCAGCCCGTCGAATCCGCTGTTCAGAAGCAGCGACGCGCTCTCCTCCGAGACGATCACCGTCCACGGGTCCTGTCGACACCATGCCAAGCGAGAGTCTTCGGCAAAGTCGACCCACTGGGTGAGGATCGTCTCCTGTGTCAGGGCGCCGGTGAGATCCACGGTCCAGGGACGGGTCACGGACGCGATCACGCGTCCGGGCACGTCGTCCACTACGGCGACGAGCTGCCCGCTCAGCTGAGCTCGATTGACGAAGTCGTCACGGTGCAACTGGACCTCGCCGCTCCACTCGCCCGGCTGCTGCATGCCGAGCTTGGTCGCGACGCGTGTGTTGGTCCGTCGCTCCGAGACCGTCGCGACGAAGGCCACCCTGAACCACGGACCGGATTCCAACTCGTGCCTGGGTACGGTGACGCGCACGACCAGGCGGACGACCTGCCAGTCCTCGCGCTCGGCGAGCGGGAGCAGCACCGCTCTGTCGCTCTCGGAGATCGAGGCGTACGGCATGGGCACGTCGTCCAACCGGACCTCGGTGACGGTCATGGAGATCTCACCGGGCAGGACCTGATAGGGGGCGATCTGCTTCATCGACCTCCCTCCTTCGCCTGTACGAGGTCCACCTCGGCCAGCATCATCCGCGCGGCGACCGGGTGACTTCCCACATCGCTCACTCCGGAGAAGGTCGCAGTCCGCTCACCTTGGGCGCAGATCAGAACCTCCCCGCTCACCTCGCAGTTGGCTTCGGCTGTCAGCATGCTCCAGCGGCCCTCCGGCTTCGGGCCTGACCTGGTGGCGAACCGCAACATGGGCCGAAGGATCCAGGAGTCGTCGCGTGGCGGAAGCTTGATCTCCACCCTGACATTCCACGCGCCGTCGTCGCTCACGCCGCCGGTCGCGCTTCTGACCGTTGGGTACGCGGGGCTTTGGGGCGGAGCGACCCGCTGGAGGCCGGTCACCTCGCGGAGCACCTCGGGGGAGTTTCCCGTCGTTCCCACGCGTTCCGTGGGTCGCACCGCATGCCGTACGGCCGCCAGGATCGCCCTGCGGAACTCCTTGAGCCGCGTGGTGGCGCCGCGCGCGTACGTAGAGGTCAGATCCTCGGTGGGCTTCCAGTCGTTGTGCTCGGGTGGCTCGGCAGCCCGTAGGAACCCTTCGGCGACCTCGTCGCCAGGTTGTCCCAAACCGGTGGCGAGACCCGCCAGCAAAATCGCCTGGAAGGGAGAGGAGGCGGACGCCAAACCGGTCACCGGGCGGTCCAAGACGGTCATCCTCGTCCCACGCATCGCCACAAGGCGATTGCGGTGCTGATCGGCCTCGGTCGCCGGTGTGATCAGCAAGACGGCCTCGTGCTCGGTCGGCCGCCCTTTCGGCTCACTCTTGCGAGGGGGGACCGTCAGCCGTACGGCCAACTCCACGACGTCGTCGGCGCTGGTGATCTCGTCGACGGTCATGTTGTCGAGAAAGGCGCGAACCGCTCGGGACCTGGCGGGCTCCAGGACATACGGGTCGACCCGCTCCTCGCCCACGACGACCTGGCCGTCCCGGAGCGCTTCGACCGACACCTCCAGCGACGGCGCCATTCCACTGCCCGAGACCATCGACGCCCAGAAGTCGGAGGCCAGTCCGCGCACCAGCGAGGCATGCATCTCCTCCAGCGTGGTCGCCTCGCCGGACGGATCGTGCGCCCCCACGATCAGGAAGCTGGTGCCCGGATCGGTGCTGCCCCGCGTGAGGTGCAGCTCCTCGACCGCACGATCTCCGGCCCACCACGAGCGGGCGGCCGACTCGCGTGTGGGATCCCGCTCGCCGAGCCAGGCTGGTCCGGCGTACTGCACACCGTCCAGCTCACGCCACGGCAGATCGATGCGACCGATCAGCCGGCGCTCCCTGAGTTCCTCGAACGGCTCGGAGAGCGTGCTGTTGATGATGACCAGCCCGAACTGGCTGGCGCCCCAGATAGTGGCCTTGCCCAGTCCGAAGGAGCCGCCCGCCGTACCCTTCTTGTGGCTGTCCAACTGGCGACGCACCACGGCCGCGAAGCGCCCGTCCTCGTACTCGGGTCCGGTCAGGCCGTTGGCGTTGTAGTCGTCGATGCGGAGGAGGAGGAGCCTGCCGCTCTCTCTCAGCTCCCCGAGGCCGTTGGCGAGCATGCGGCCGACCTTCTGCTTGGTGTCGCCGGCCGCCTCGATGTGCGGAACGAGATCGTCCCAATGGATGGCCTCCTGGAGACGGCGGAGTCGCTCGCCGGAGATCTCGTGCAGGGTGAAGCGGACTCGGACGGGGCGGGTGTCGTCCCAGCGTTCGTCGAGGCTGTTCTGAGCCGCCTCTCTGGCGGTGATCGTCAGAGACGAGTCAAAGGCGAAGGCCGCCGCGTTGCCCAGCTCACGGCCGCCGTCGAGGTGTGCGCGCCGATGTTGCCAGCCCACGAAACCACTGGATTCGGGAGTTTCGTCGCGCGTGGCCGACGACCCTGTCGCCAGGCCGAGAATCTCCTCGATGGCCTGGATCTTGTCGATGCGAGGAGTGGCGCGGCCGGTGATCCACGCCGACACCGCCGCCCGGGTCACGTCGAGGGCGGTGGCCAGGTCCGACTGGCTCATGGCCTTGCGTCGCAGCTGCCTGCCCAGCCAGGCGCCGAACGCCTCGGGGTCTTGGGTGCTGCCATCCTGCGTCATCGCGAGGTCTCTCCAGGAGGCTCGTACTGTTTGACAGCCTAGGCTAGCGTTAAATGTAAGTTGACACCAGCTCCGCTTGACCATCTCTGTGGGGTGTCCGTAGTGCTGGATGACGGAAGAATGACTCTTCGATTTGCCTTCTTTGTGCGATTTGCCCCTGCGTGCTTCGGGAGCCTTCGCGGGCAGGTCGTACGATTTTGGCTTTCTCTTGCGGTCGGACGTTTTGTGTGTCGATAATGTTGCCTCGCTCCGAATGATGGGGCTCTACGGCAGATCTCCCCGGGGGAGAGCTCTGTCCAAAGCTATCCGCTATGCGTTGTTTGCCGTGTGCTGCGTGTATGTGACCCCTGTGGATGGGGTTTACCAAGAGTGAATCGCCCCAAAGGTGTGCTCGGCATGCGTCAATGTCCTTGCTCTACCCCCGACGGGTCAGGAGATGACCACTGTGAGCAGCGAAGAGCCTTCCGTTCTCGACCTCATCGTCGCCCAGTCCCAACGGCTGCTGAACACCTATCGCATCGACCCCGGTCTTATCCAGGAGCATGCGAACGGCGAGCGCCGCATCGCCGAGGGCGGGTACGGCGAGCGCCAGATCTACGAGCTCGTGCAGAATGGCGCAGATGAGTTGCGAAACGACCCATCGGGAATGATTGCGGTCATCCTGACCGAAACCCATCTTTACTGCGCCAACCAGGGAAGCGCCATAACCCCGGAAGGCGCCGACACCATTCTGCGTATGGGGGTGTCGCGCAAGCGTGGTGGCCAGATCGGCCGATTCGGGGTAGGGGTGAAGTCCGTCCTGAGCATCACCGACGTCCCCGAGTTCTTCAGCAGGGACGACGACAAGAGCTTCGGATTTGACAGAGAGTGGGCCGAGAGCGAGATCAGGAAGGCCCAGCCCGCCGCAACCGGTATGGAGGTACCCGTTCTGCGGATGGCGCGTCCGCTCGACCGTGATCGAGCCGTCGGCGCGGATCCGCTGCTCAAGGAGCTGCTGACCTGGGCCACCACGGTGGTTCGACTGCCGCTCAAGCCTGCGGCGGTGGGCCGACTGGCCCGTGACATCGACCAGTTTCCGGCTGGATTCCTGCTGTTCTCTCCCCACGTGGGCTCGGTGACGCTGGAGAAGCGCCTTTCCGGACAGAGCATCAAACGCCAGGTGTTTCAGCTGATCGACGGCGACAGCCGAAAGCTGCGGAAGGTGCTCTCGGAGAGAGGGCGGGAGGAGCGGACGGAGAAGGAGCAGTGGAGAGTCTTCGCGTCGGTGTACCGGCCCTCGACTCGGGCGCTGGCCGAAGCGGGGGAGCTGCACGACCGTCCTGAGATCGACATCGCCTGGGCCGTACCCGATGTGGAGGGACGTCCTCAGGACAGAGGGCAGTTCTGGGCCTACTTCCCGACCAACTACACGATGACGCTGCGCGGCATCGTCAACGCGCCGTGGAAGACCAGTGAGGATCGCCAGAATCTCTATGCCAACAACCAGTTCAACAACGAACTGATCGACGAGGTCGCGGAGCTGGTCGTCGCGTCGTTTCCGCTGCTGGCTCGCCCCGAGGACCCGGGCGCCTATCTGGACGTCACACCTGCCCGAGGACGTGAGGAGCCGCAGTGGGCGGCGGAAAAGCTCGTCAAGCGGATCTGGTCGATCGCTCCGGAGCGGCCTGTCTATCCGGACCAGAACGGGCGGTTCGGCACGCCGGCAGAGGTGCGCCTGCACCCGATGGACATGCGGCCCGAATGGCTGCAGTGGTGGAGAGAGCACCCCGGCCGGCCGGAGAACTGGATCCACCACTCCGTCGACCAGGCGAGGCATCGACGCGATGCGGTGAACCTGATCATGTCTCATTCCAGGGTCCCCGTCGCCACGGCCAGGGAGTGGCTTGAGGCGCTCGTTTCGGACGGTTCGCCCGAGGCGTCCGCCAGGGCAATCTTGATCGCCGCCGACCTGAAGCGATACAACCACGCCCAGGCGGAGGAGGCGTTGCGAGCGCGCATCATCCTCACCGAGGGGATGGGCCTGGTGGCGCCGTCGACGTCGGTCTTCAGGCGTTCGAGTGACGACGGTCTCGCGGACAACACGGTCTACGTGGACGAACGTGTCTACGAGGGTGAGTCGGTGATGACGGGTGCGTTGGACTACCTCGGCGTGCACGAGGCCCACCACGTGGGCCGGTTCGCCTCGGTCGTCGAGCGTGGCTTCGCGGGCTATGCCGAGCGGGACTGGGTGGCGTTCTGGGAGTTGGCGCGGCTCGCCGGCCCGGCGGGTGTTCGAGCGGCCTTCGACGGCCGTTCCGTCAACACGGCCAAGGAGCTCAGGGTCATGACTCTCGCCGGTGAGTTCCGGCGAATCCGCGACTGCCTGCTTCCCGGGCCGGTTGTCCCGCCCGACGGCTCACGTGACGAGCATGTGGCCGTGGACATGGGATTTCACAGAGAGGACCGCGCTGTGCTTCCCGACCTCGGCCTGCTGGCGGGCCCGGTAGCCGATGTCGCGCCAGAGGGAGAGCGCTGGTTCGAGGAGTACAAGCAGGCATGCTGGCAGGCATACGTGGCCAAGCTGCCCGCGAACGAGGCCCGGCCGAGTTTCGCCAAGATGCAGTTCGAGGGCGGCAATCCGGCGGGCCCGCTTCACCTGTTCGTCGGTCTCACCCCTGTGGGACGTGCGGCGTTCATCGCCGCGATTCCCGCCGGCGCCGCCATCGCGCAATGGACGATGCAGCCTGGCAACAAGGGAGTGGCCGGTCGCAAGGCGGTCGCCTCGCCGTTGCGTTGGTTGGCACGCGAGCACGGCTACCTCCAGACCTCACTCGGCCTTCGGACCGTTCCAGAGTGTGTGGGGCCTGAGCTGAGGCAGCACAAGGACGTGCTTCCGGTCGCGGACGTCACGCCGAGCGTGGCCGCCATGCTGCGGTTGCCGCACAGCCTGGAGGAGATCAAGCCGTCTCTGTGGAGGGAGCTGGTCGAGGCGGCCTCGGCCTCGGAGGACGACACGTTTCCCGGCAAGGTCTACGCCCTGCTGTTCGAGGTGGGGGTCGACTTCCCGTCGGGGGAGAGCACGCGATGCAGGGTCGGCGACGAGTGGCGTAGTGACGTGCCCGACAAGGACATCGCGGTCACCGCGGTGCGCGCCGAGTACGACGCCCTCCTACGTGAGCGCGTTCCGGCTCTGCTGGTGCCCACCGAGCCTCTCGCCGAGATGATGCGTGAGGCGTGGACGATGCTGTCTCCGGCAGAGGCGATCCAGAAGGAGGTCCGACACGTCGAGCAGGCGGAAGGGGTGCTCCTGACGGAGGAGTTCCCGTACCTGAAGGTTCTGCATCGCACCGTGGTCGAGGGGTGGTCCTCGGTTCGCTGCGACGAGCTCGAAGAGATCATCCGCACGCCGGGTGGAATGCGGGTCCAGTCGATCGAGGTCGCGACCCTGTCCGAGGAGCGGAAGGTCCTGGTTCGTGCCCCGACGGACGACCTTCAGGTGCTCAACGCCGTGGACAGGGCGCTCAAGCTCGGCCTGGGGCCCGCGAACTGCCGAAGCGTCCTCGACCGTCGAGAGGAGCAGCGCAATGACGAGCGCCTGCAGAGGGTGCGAGAGGCGAGGGACGAGCCGGCGAAGCTGCTGGAACTCGTCGGCGAGTCGGCGCTTCGCAAGGGGCTGCCCGAAGGGCTGCTGGAGAGCGACGAAGCCGAGGGGACGGCGGCGACTCCGCGGCGCATCGCGGAGCTCGCCTTCAACGCCTTCGGGGCCGAGTGCCTGCGCGCGTACAAGAAGGACATCGAAGCGGCCACGGGGCTCTCGGCGGGGTTCAACGGCGACGCGAACTCGGTGCGTCTGGTCAGCGACCTGGGCTTCTCTGAGTCCTTCGCCGGCACGAGAGCCGAGAGCCTGCCCGCCCTGGAGAAGGTCAGCGGTCCCACCGCCTTTCCACGTCTGCACGACTACCAGGAGAAGCTGGCACAGAAGGCCTTCGACCTGCTGGCTCGCTACGAGGCGCCCAGGGCGATGCTCTGTCTGCCCACCGGCGCCGGCAAGACCCGCGTGGCGGCGGAGGCCGTCATCCGTGTGATCAAGGAGCGCGGGCTGCACGGCAAGCCGGTGTTGTGGATCGCGCAGAGTGACGAGCTGTGCGAGCAGGCGGTGCAGAGCTGGTCGTTCGTCTGGTCGAAGGTCGGTCCTGAGCAGCAGCTCCTCATCAACCGACTCTGGTCGACTCGCGAGGCGGCGGCGAGTGGGGACATGGCCCAGTTGGTCGTGGCCACGGACGCGAAGCTGCATGCGGTGTTGGACAAGCCTGAGTACGCGTGGCTCCGTGACCCCGCGCTGGTGATCGTCGACGAGGCGCACCGGTCGATCACACCCAGGTACACCAGCATTCTGACGGCCCTCGGGCTGACGCACAGAGAGCACTCGCGACCGCTCATCGGTCTGACGGCGACACCGTTCCGCGGCTTCAACGAGGTCGAGACGAACCGCTTGGTGGAACGCTATGGGCGCACACGGTTGGACGAGGGCATCTTCGAGACCGACAACCCCTACGCCGAACTCCAGGAGCTGGGTGTCCTGGCCAATGTCGATCACCGCCCGCTCAAGGGCACGACGATCGAGCTGTCCGCCGACGACCTCAAGCAGGTGTCCGCCTTCGAAGGAGCCAGGCTGCCCTCCGCTGTGGAGGAGCGGCTCGGGAAGGACATCGAGCGCAACGGGATGTTACTCAACGAGATCGAGGCGCTGCCTCCGGACAGCCCGGTCCTGCTCTTCGCCACCTCGGTCAACCACGCCAAGCTGATGACAGCGCAGCTCAACGGTCGGGGAATCCCGTCTGCCGCGATCGACTCGGGCACGCCGGACGCGGACAGGCGGACTCTGATCGAGAAGTTCCGGCGCAGGAAGCTCCGTGTGTTGACCAACTACGGCGTGCTCGCCCAGGGCTTCGACGCCCCGGCCACCGAGGTCGTCATCGTGGCGAGGCCGACCTACAGCCCGAACGTCTACCAGCAGATGATCGGCCGAGGGCTCCGCGGCCCGAAGAACGGCGGAAAGGAAACCTGCCTGATCCTCGACGTCGCCGACAACATCACCAACTACGACCGTCAGCTGGCTTTCACCCAGTTCGACCACCTGTGGAGTAAGAAGTGAGCACCCCCTACAGCGGTACTCATGCGCTGACCGAAGAGCAGCGAGCCGTCGTCGAGCAGCCCGCCGACGCCAGGACCCTGGTGACCGCTCAAGCCGGAGCAGGCAAGACGCACACGCTCGTCCGTCGCCTCGACCACCTGGTCGACGGTGAGGAGGTCGAGGCCGGGGAGATCCTGGTGCTCACCTTCTCGCGGGCCGCCGTGCGCGAGCTGGGCAACCGCCTCGCCCAGTACGGCGAGGCCGCCCGGAATGTGCGTGCGCAGACCTTCGACTCCTGGGCCCTCAACCTACTCGGCCAAGTGGACGCCCAGGGCGACTGGAGCAAACGATCATTCGCGGCCAGGATAGAGAGAGCCCGAGAGGCACTGGACGAGGGGCTCGCCGACGAGCTGTACGAACACGATCTGCGCCATGTCGTGATCGACGAGGTCCAGGATCTCGTCGGCGCGAGGCGGGACATGGTCGAAGCGCTCCTTGACCGCTACGACTGCGGGTTCACCGTCGTCGGCGACCCCGCTCAGTCGATCTACGGGTTCACGGTCGACTCGGCCGAGCGGGGGCGAGAGGAGACCAACCGTTTCTTCCAATGGCTTCGCAGGACCTTCGCCGAGGATCTCGTCGAGCTGTCACTCAGCCAGAGCTTCAGGGGGCTGACCTGCGAGGCGCGCAAGGCCCTCGACTTCGGGCAGCGACTTCGCACGCTCTCCGAAACCGGCGGCGCCGACGGCGAAAGCCACTACAACGACCTGCGAACCATCCTCACCGGGCTGCAGGCGATCGGTGACATCGATCGGCTCGGCGCGCAGGCGCTCTCCGGATATGAGGGTTCCACGGCGATCCTCTGTCGAACCAACGGCCAAGCCATCGTCCTCTCCGAACGACTGCACTCCGCAGGTGTACGACACCGGCTCCAGCGCGCGATGGGTGAGCACGTCATACCATCCTGGATCGGCCTGCTCCTCGATCGCTGTGACGCGTCGTCGCTGCGCAGGGAGAGGTTCGACGAGATGATCGCCGATCTCCGCACTCCCGACGCCACCGACTCCGACTCGCTGTGGCGGCTGCTCCAGAAGGCGAGCTCGCTACGAGGTTCGACCAGCTCACTGGACCTGGCCCGCCTGCGGTCCGCCCTCGCGGCGGGCAGGCTCCCCGACGAGTTGACGGCACAGCCGCCCGCGCGCCTGGTGGTCTCCTCCCTGCACCGGGCGAAAGGGCTGGAGTTCGACCGGGTCATCGTCGTGGATCCGGGGACGATACAGGCGGATCGCGAGGGCGACAGCCGCGACACGGCGGAGGAGGCCAGGCTGCTCTACGTGGGCCTGACCAGGGCCAGGACGGAGCTCTATCGTCTGGCCCAAGTGGACATGCGCAACGTCCGAGTCGACAACCGGACTCGCCGTTGGGCCCGATACGCGTATCCGAAGTGGCGGCGCGTCGGTCTGGAGGTGGCCGGAGGCGACGTCCTTGTCGACTATCCGGCCGGAACCGTGGACTTCACGGCCGACGTGAGGGAGACGCAGGACTACCTGGCGTCAGCCGTACTGCCGGACGATTCCGTCGAACTGGAGCGCCTCTACCCGCGGCCGATCGGCCTACAGGAGGCACCGCCGTACGTCATCGTGCACCGCGGGCGGCCCGTCGGGACGGTCTCCGAGCGGTTCCGCAGGGATCTGTTCCAGCATTTGAAGATCGGAAAGGACTTCGTTCCGGAGCACTTTCCAGCGCGGATCTCCAATGTGCGGATCGAAGTAGTGGAGACGGTCGCCGGCAATGAGGCCGCGGGTGTTCGAGCGGGGCTCAATCAGCACGGCGTCTGGCTCGCACCGCGTTTGAGCGGCCTGTCAACGTTCGTCTGGGACAGGAAGGAAGCCGATGTCCAAGCACGGTGAGCACTACGCGTTCCGCGGTGACCTCGTCGATCGGCTTCGCCTCGATGTGGTCGGTCCGGTCGGAGGGCAGGGCGAGATCCTCAAGGACTCGCCGGTCACGTCGTACGCGGCCGGGGTTCTCTACCCGCGGCGCGGTGACGGCGAGACGGTGGCGGAGGAGGCGGCCGAGCGTGATGCCGATCTGTCCCCGGAGGTACGGATCAAGGACGAGACGCCGGACACCGGGGTCTCGCTGGCTAACGACCAGGCGCCGTCCTCGATGGGATTGACTTTCGCTGTCGACGCCAGGATCTCACCCACCATCACGGTTACGGTGACGGCTGCGGTCTACGACCCGATCGACGGCGAGGGTCGGCCGGTCAAAGCGCAGCGGGCGGAACGCCGATCGACCGAGGAGCAGGAGCTGCGCTGGCGCCACCGAGAGCTGGAGCTCGCTCCGCACACGGTGGACGTGCGCACCTCCGGACAGGTCGAGGAGCCGCTTGCGCCGGGTGTCGCCCTTCGTGTTCGAGTGCGGCGGCCGAAGAACGGGGTGGTGTCGGTCACGGTCGCACTGCTCAACGGAAACGAGGTGGACAGGTTCGGCATCAGAGACGCCCTCTGCCTGTTCCAGGCGAGGATTCACGTCACCGGTGCGACGGGAACGCGCCCTTTCGTAGAACGACCCGTCGCCGCCGGCGCGAACGAGAGCGAGACCAAGACCAACCGATTGCTCTATCGCTACGCGCCGAACTTCGCCGTGGGGCACGGCTGCGCGGCCACCTGGGAGTGGGCGGCTCCGGGGCTGCGGGACGAGGCGCTGCTCACGGGCGTGCCGGCTGCGGTGGGGGCGATCTGGAGTGAGTTCGTCCCGACGAAGGAGGTGCTGCTCACGGACTCCAATCGCGACATCGACGACTCGGCCCTGCGCATGATGGACCTCGCGAGCGGCTCCGACGAGGACATCGTTGTCGGCCTTCGAAGGCTGGTGGACGGATACCGGTCGTGGATCGTCGAACGAGCCGAAGAATCGAGACTGCTCGGCGACGCCCAATACGCGGAGGCGGCGAGAGAACAGATCCGTCAATGCGAACAGGCCTGCGAACGCATGGAGTCGGGCATCAAGACTCTCGGGAGCGAGCCGAAGGTGATGGCGGCCTTCCGATACGCCAACGAGGCGATGGCGACCCAGCGGGCACGCACGAGCTGGATCAAGGGGCTCAAGCAGGGGGCGCCCAGTACGAAGTCGGCCGTCTGGCGTCCCTTCCAGATCGCCTTCCTCCTTCTCTGCCTGGACGGTGTCGTCGACTCCGAGCACGAAGATCGACAGATCGCGGACCTGCTCTGGTTCCCCACCGGCGGTGGAAAGACCGAGGCGTACCTGGGCATCATCGCGTTCACCGTCTTCCTGCGGCGGATGCGTGGCGAGGGCAACGGCGGCGGGGTCACGGCGATCATGCGCTACACCCTGCGACTGCTCACGCTGCAGCAGTTCGAGCGGGCGGCCGCACTGATCTGTGCCATGGAGACCATTCGTCGCCGGGTTCCGGGAGAACTGGGCGAGGAGGTCGTCTCGATCGGCATGTGGGTGGGTGCCGCCGCCACCCCCAACAAGCTCAAGGACGCGGCCGCGAGCCTGAAGATCCTTCGCGAGGGGCGTGAGCTGCACAAGGAGAACCCGGTCCAGCTGCGCTTCTGTCCGTGGTGCGGCACCGCGATGGGAACCGACGAGTACGAGGTGGACGTCACGGCCTCGAAGATGCGGATCTTCTGCGCCGACGGGGACTGCGCCTTTCACAACGAACTCCCGGTCCACGTCGTGGACGAGAGGATCTACGCGGTCCGGCCCACGTTGATCATCGCGACCGTCGACAAGTTCGCGCAGATCGCCTGGCGTCCAGAGGTCGCCGCGCTCTTCAACCTGGACCGGCCGGGCGATGGCACACCGCCGCCGGAGCTGATCGTGCAAGACGAACTTCACCTGATCTCCGGCCCGCTGGGCAGCTTGACCGGTCTGTACGAGACCGCGATCAACGAGGCGGCCAAGCGGCCCAAGGTGGTCGCCTCGACCGCGACCATCCGTCGTGCGGAAGATCAGGTGAGGCGTCTGTTCAATCGGCAGGTGGCCCAGTTCCCGCCGGCCGGCCTGGACGCGCGCGACTCCTGGTTCGCGGTCGAGACCCCGGCGGAGGACAAGGCCTCGCGCCTCTACGTCGGACTGCTCACGCCCAACACGAGTCAGGCGACCCTGCTGGTCCGCTCCTACGCGGCGCTGCTGCATCACTCGGCCGGCCTGGAAGCCCCCGACTCGGTCCGGGACGCCTACTGGACGCTGGTCGGATACTTCAACAGCCTGCGCCTTCTGGCCGCAGCCGAGCTTCAGGTGCAGGACGACGTGCAGGATCGTCTCAGACTCCTGGCGGACCGAAGCGGAGTCGACCCCAGACGAGCCGATCAGCACACCGAGTTGACCAGTCGTGTGCGGTCGAGCGACGTGCCGAAGCGCTTGAAGGACCTCGAACGCAAGCTGCCGGACACGGACACCTTCGACACCGTCCTCGCCACCAACATGATCTCCGTGGGCGTGGACGTGGATCGGCTCGGCCTGATGGCGATCATGGGGCAGCCACAGACGACCGCCGAGTACATCCAGTCGAGCAGCCGTGTTGGCCGACAGCACCCGGGGCTGGTCGTCGTGCTGTACAACGCCAATCGGTCGCGCGACAGATCGCACTACGAGAGCTTCGTTCCCTATCACTCGGCGCTTTACCGGCAGGTCGAGTCGAGCAGCGTCACTCCGTTCTCGCCGCGAGCCAGAGACCGTGCCCTGCACGCCGTCTTCGTCGGCATGGCCAGGTTGCTCCATCCCGAGTTGCGGCACAACGCGGCCGCAGCGGCTGCGGAGGATCACGAGTGGCGGCTGCGTGACTTGAAGAGGCTCATCCTCGCGAGAGTGAAGCAGGTCGACAAGGCGGAGTACGACGGTGTCGAGCAGGACCTCGACGACATCATCTCGCACTGGCTCGACCTCGCGGCCGACAACTCCAACCTCGTCTACGAGGCCAGGCGGCGATCCGGGCGGGCCGAAACCCGCCCTGCCGACACCGCCCTGCTCTGCAGCTTCGTCGATACCGACCTCACTCAGGCGTACCCGACCCTGTGGAGCCTGCGCGACGTCGACGCCGAGTCCGACCTATATCTGGAGCGATGACCATGGCACTGCGCAGTGGCAGAACTCGGCAAAGCGCCGCCGCGGGCAAGGCCGAGGCGACACGAAAGGTGCTGGGCACGGTGCGTCGAGCACAGGCCGTCACCACCTACGGCGTGGGCTCGATGATCGCGATTGAGGATCGGTCCTACATCGTGAGCGGGCTCGACAGTTGGCGAGTCGACAAGTCCGACGAGATCTACGAGCCGCGCCTCCAGGCCTGGCTCCAGGTGGCGAGATTCCAGCTGCCCCCGGCGGACGAGCCCCCTTCCGGCGACGGAATCAGGGTTCGGCTCTTTCCCAAGAAGTACTCCTGTGGCACATGCAAGCGGCTCCAGGACTTCCGGGAGTTCGTCCCTCCGACGGGTACGAGCCGCTGTGGCACGTGTGGCACACCGCTTACTCCGTCGCGCTTCGTCATGGCCTGCGAGAGCGGGCACCTGGACGACTTCCCCTTCTGGGAGTGGGTCCACAAGAGGAGTGGCACCGGTCGAGACGGAGGCGAGCGGGTCAGGCACCAGCTCACGCTGGAGAGCACCGGCCAGACGGCGTCACTGCGCTCGGTCGTCATCACATGCTCGTGCGGGGTACCTGCGGCCTCGTTGGAAGGAGCCCTCGGTCGCGGCGCCCTGACAGCCCTGGGGATCGAGTGCAAGGGCCGACGGCCATGGCTCGGGCGTGACAACGACCAAGCCGGATGCGATTCATCGCCCCGGGCGCTTCAGCGTGGTGCGTCGGCCGCCTGGTTCTCGATCACGAGGTCCGCGCTGTCGATTCCGCCGTGGTCGCAGGCGCTCCAGCAGCGGCTTAACCCCTTTTACGAGATGTTGGTCCGGCGTATTGATCGTGGCGACCCCGAGGTCGACATCCTCGCGGACATCCCGCAGACGCCCGGTCTCACGAACGACGACAGATTCACGCCTGAGGAGGTGCTGGCGGCCGTTCTCAGGCGTCGTGAGTTGCAGGAGAGCTTGAGGGAGGGACCCGACGCGGAGCCCACGTTCGAGTCGGCCACTGTGCTCAGGCGTGAGGAATACAACCAGCTCTACGACGGAAACGGGGGCGACACGGACCACGACAACTTCGAATGCGTCCAGGCGGTGGGAGACGGAAGCGCCCTGCCGTACGGCATCAAGCGGTCCATGCTGGTGAAACGACTGCGTGAGGTACGGGCGTTGGAGTCGTTCACCCGGGTCACCACGTTGGACCCGACGGGTGGAGACACCCGCCGAGCCGCGATGGCCAACGGCCAGATGAACTGGTTGCCGGCGATCGAGGTGAGTGGGGAGGGAGTGTTCTTGGCCGTCGACGAGCAGCTCCTGAGCGAGTGGGAGCGGCGGCCGGGACCGGTGCGGCGCGCTCGGCAGGTGTGGGAAAACCACACCGCGAGCCTGCGCGAGCGGGCGGAGCGCGGCGGCGGCGCGAAGCCGTCCGCAGAGATCAAGTCTCCGGTCACGCCGCGATACATCTTGCTGCACACCCTCGCGCACGTGCTGATCAATGAGTGGAGCCTGGACTGCGGCTACCCTGCTGCGTCGCTGCGGGAGCGCCTCTATGTGGCTCCCGACATGGCCGGTGTGCTGATTTATACCGCCACCAGCGACTCGGCCGGTTCCCTCGGCGGGGTCGTCGCGCAGGGAGAACACCGCAGGCTGCACACCTCGTTGGAGTCGGGGCTGGCCCGGACCGAGTGGTGCTC
The DNA here is from genome assembly GCF_056106265.1 of Nonomuraea sp. IBHARD001. Lineage (NCBI taxonomy): Bacteria > Bacillati > Actinomycetota > Actinomycetes > Streptosporangiales > Streptosporangiaceae > Nonomuraea > Nonomuraea sp. IBHARD001. The sequence goes on along the minus strand of NZ_JBWBBW010000002.1, from coordinate 8,282,183 downwards.
TCAGGATCCGCCCTGTATGGAGTCTGACGCCAACGGGGTCGAAAGCCTCAACCTGGCCGCCTGCTATGCCTGCGTCCTGCTTCCCGAGACGAGTTGTGAGAGCAACAACGTCTTCCTGGATCGGGCCATGCTGATCGGAACCCCGGAGGACCCGACCACGGGCTTCTTCCACAAGAGCGAGCGTTGACCTTCGCCCACGTGGAGGAGGAGCGAGACCACGTTTGGGCATCTACAAGGCCTGTCGACACGGCCGGTCCGCTGCCGTTGGCGCTTTGGCGGGTCTATCCCGTATCCGAGGTGCCGGCCGGGTGACGGAGGGACCGGACGTCGGCATGACGGTTGCGCCCCGCAAGGCGCCTAGCTCGGCTCGCCTGCGGCTTCATGTCTTCCGGCCTGCGAGCCGAGGCCGCTCCTCACCCTCGCCAGTGGTCGACGATCGCCGCTACCTCCTCCTCCGAGACCTCGGCAAGCCTGATCTTGTACGGCACGCCGCCCCAACCGTCGACCACCAAGCCTTCGCCCGGGTGCAGCGTCTCGGCCCCGGCCCTGCCGAGGATGCTCGCACTCTCCTCGGCCGTGGCCATGGGGAGCGCGAGTCGAGCCGGGAAGTAGCTCATCTCCCGCCCCTGGGACGATGCCTTCGCCGGCGGAGTCGCCCGGGCGATCACGTGAAACCCGACCGCGCGGCCCTCTCGGGTGAGCTCGTTGACGATGACCGCCTCGTCGGGGTCGGTGGCGGTGAGGGCGAGGTCGTCGATGACCACGACGACGTCCGGATGGGCGAGTTCGCAGGTACCGAGGGCGGTGATGGGGATCGGCGTACGGGTTTCGCTCAGCTCGTGGTTGTAGTGCTCGGTGGTGCGACAACCGGCCTTGGTCAGATCCGCGTAGCGCCCTTCGACCTCGGCGGAGGCCCAGATGAGCGCATGTCCCTCGGCTCGCTTGACCGCGTGGGGCAGCTCGGCGAAGGGGCTCGCGGGATTGGTGAACACCATGCGGAGGCGTCGAGGGTGGTGCCTCATCGCGAGCGAGGCCACGATGGAGTCGAGCGGGCCTGACAGCGTCTCGCCGCCGATGAGCAGGTGCGGGGATGTGCGCAGGTCGAGGAAGGCCGGTGCTTCCTCCTCCGTGCGTCCGAGTCCTAGAAGCAGGGAGTCCGCATCGGGGGCTGCGCGCAGTAGATCGCCCAGACTGAGCAGGTCGGGCGCGCGTAGCGGCACCTCCAGCGCCAACGCCGTGACGCCGGGCAGCGGGGAGGTGGACTGTCTCATGGCGACGAGACGGACCTCACTGTCGCACGCGGCCACCGCGAACTCCGCGGTCAGCGCTGAGAGCATGCCCTCGGTCGTCGTCGGGCCGAGCCGGATCTCGAAGCGGGTCAGGCGCGGAGTGCGTACATATCCTGCGACCCTGGCGTCCACATGGGCACGTTGGATGATCTGCTCGATCGCCTTCGCCAGAACATCATCGGCATCGGTGCGCATGCGCGCAGAAGTGCTCGACTTCAGAAGGAGGTCGGACGGCAGCTCACTCGGGGTTCCCGCGAGCGGCTTGGGCATGGCGGCGTGCACGGCTCGGAGGTCTGCCGTCACCTCGGCTGCCGTCTGCGGGCGCTCAGTCGGCTTCTTGGCGAGCAACCGCATGATCAACTCTTCCAACGCCGACGGAACGCCCGAGCGAACGTTGCGAAGTGGTTGCGGCGACTCGGTGGCATGCTGGACGAGGAGCCGCCAGACGTTGCCGTCAAAGGGGCGATCACCGCTGACCATCTCGTAGAGCACACACCCCAGCGAATACAGGTCGCTGCGTTCGTCCGGTATGCCTTCGCTCTGCTCGGGCGCGGCGTAGGCCGGGGTTCCGACATGAGCGGTGGCTCGCTCGGAGTCGACGACCCTGGCGATTCCGAAGTCGCAGATCTTCGGGCGGTCGTCGGGAAGAAGCATGATGTTGGCGGGCTTGATGTCGCGGTGCACGACCTTGTTCGCGTGGGCGGCTTCGAGCGCTTCGGCCAGTCCGATTCCGATGGTGACGACCCGTTCGATCGGCAGGCCGTTGAGTTCGTCGGCGATGACCTTCGCCAGGTCTCTGCCGTCGAGCAGTTCCATCACGAAGAACAGCCTGCCGAGGTCCTCGTCGGCGTCGTGGACGACCACGACGCCAGGGTGCTGAATCCCTCCGCAGAGCTTGGCTTCGGCTCGGAAACGATCGACGCGCTGTGGCTCCTGACCGGCGTGGTCGGGGAACACCTTCACGGCGACCTGACGGTCCAATCGCAGGTCGAACGCCTTCCACACCTCGCCCATGGTGCCCGCGCCCAGCTTGGAGTCCAGACGATAGCGATTGGCCAGCGTGACTCCCCCGAGCACGGCACTCTCCTGACTCTCAAGCCTTGTCGTGTTGTGCGTGTATTCGCCGTCGCCGAGCCGTGGCGATTGATGTGGACGATGGAGGAGTTTCGCATCCTAATGCGCCAGCGGCCGGTCCTCGAATCGCTCCGGCTTGCCATGGAGTTCCATTCCAATGGAAACTCCAACATAAGTTCGACAGCTGGCTCGGTGGCATACGCCGCCCCTCCCTTTCCCGCAAGAGTGACTGGTTCGGGATGTCGGTAGAAGTCATATGGTTGGCCCCTATGGCGAGAACAGTCCAGTCCTGGGCGTCCAGCGCGGCGACCCGTGCGAGCATGCAGGCCAACAAGGGCCGCGACACCAAGCCCGAGCTCGCCCTGAGGCGTGCGGTCCACGCCCTGGGTCTTCGCTACCGTGTCTCGTTCCGCCCGCTCAAGGCGGTCCGTCGCACCGCCGACCTTGTCTTCACTCGAGCCAAGGTGGCCGTCTTCATGGACGGGTGTTTCTGGCACGGGTGTCCGGTTCACCACACGGTGGCGGCGACGAATGCCAACTTCTGGGCCGAGAAGGTACAAAGGACGCGCGAACGCGACCTGGAAACGGACCGCCTGCTAAACGAGGCGGGCTGGAACGTCATTCGCGTATGGGAGCACGAGGATCCGTTGGAGGCGGCACGACGAGTCGCAGCCACAGTTCGCGACAATCCTGTTACATCCCCCGGCAAGGGATAAGTGCGCTGGCATCGGACGTGTGAGCGGCCAATCGGTGACGCGCTACCCAAGGTCATGCGGGCTCTTGGCCATGCAGGCTCTTGGTATTGAGGCGTCCACGGGCCTCCCGGCATCGGTGCTGCCAGGTCCATGGCGAAGACACGTCCATGACGAAGAGCTGGTCCGGTGCGCCGGATGGGCGGCGCCGGCACTAGTCCGGCTGGCGGTACCACGTCGGCCAACGCGCACGCCACATTGGCACCCGACAAACCAACCTGAGAGCGACTTGCGGAAAACATCAGTCGCCGCAGACGTCTAGTTGACTGCAATGAGTGAGGCATCAATTGAGCACAACTATCCGCAAGTGTTCGACAACAGTCGACTATGCAAGGAGCCCTTGACCTGGGTTCGCGCTGGTCAAGGGCCTATCTTGGTCAATCTTTGTGCCCCCGGCATGATTCGAACATGCGGCACCCGCTTTAGGAGAGCGGTGCTCTATCCCCTGAGCTACGGAGGCGGACGGTGTCAGTCTAGCGAAAGAGTCGGAGTGTGTGCGCCCTTGGGGGATGTGAGTTGGGTGGGGTTGGTCATGGGTGTGCTGAGCAGGGGTAAAGGGATTGCAAGCGGTCGGGCTGGGGTGGATGTGGGTGGTTAGCGTCGCGTCTCATGAGACGACGGCAGAGGCGAGCGCGTAGGCAGGGTGTGGTGTTGTTTGCCGGGATGATGGCGCCTGTCCTATTGGCCGGTGGGGTGCTGGTGGGGGAGGTGGCTGGGTATCGGGTGGCCGAAAGTGGTGAGGTGGGGGCGGGGAGCGAAGAGCTTGCGTTGGGTGGGGTGAGGCTGCTTGGGGGTGTACGGCCGGCGGGGGAGTGGGTGGCGTTGGTTGAACGGGGCTCTGTGGGGGTGGAGAGGGTGGCGTTCGGGCCTGTTTGGGTGACTGGGCGGCCCCGGCCGGATGCGGTGTACGAGGGGGCGTTGCCCGGGGGTGGGGTGGACGCGGCTGGGGTGATCGGTGTGGGAGGCGGTCGTGGTGGTGCTGGGCGTGGGGGTGGAGGAGAAGGTGGTCGGGTTTGGCGGGGGGATGGTGATTGGGGTGTAGGGCGTGGCTCGGAGGGTGGGGAGGGGCGTGGTGGTGATTCGGGTGGAGCGGTTGTCGTTCCGGTGCAGGTGGAGGAGGGGGGAGGGGAGTCGGCTGGGGGTGTGGATGAAGGGCCTCGGCAGGGGGTGGGGGAAGAGTCTTGGCGTGGTACTCGGCGTGGCGGGGGTGGGGGAGGTGGTGGGGCGGCGTGTCCTGTGGAGTGGGCTGAGACGTGGTTGTGGGAGAAGTGTCGGGAGCGCGGGTGGCGTCAGGCCGGACGGTTCTAGGTGCAGGGGCGGTGGGGAAGGCTTGCCGGAGCCGGAGCCGGGGCGAGTTGGGGGCGGGTCAGAGTGGAAGCGGGGCCGAAGCTAGGGCGGAGGCTGGAGCTGGTGGATGAGGAAGTGGCGGGGGTTGGGAAGGCGACTGGGGTCGCAGGTGGGATGGAGGGGTGGGAGGCGATGGGGGGCCGCCCTGACGTTGGGAGGGGGCGTTGTCGCCCTTGGGGCATCCTGGGCGAGTTGGGGTTGATCGCGGGAGTGGCTGCCAGGGGAGGCTGGGGCGGTATAGGTGGGTGCTGGGGCGAGCTAGCAGGCTTGGGGGAGTTGGTTGCGTCTCTCGTTTGGGGCGGGGGATTGCAGGCGTCATCGCTGACGGAGTGCGGGCAGTTCTCCGGTGCAACGTGAGCAGTTCTCCCGAGATGGTGGTGGGCTGTGTGAAGGGAGGGGAGTTCGTTGCGATGGAGGGGCTTGGGGCTGAGAGGGGCTTGCTGTCGCTTCGAAGAGTCAAGGGGTCTGGGTGGGGCTTCGAAGGGCTGACCTGGGCTCTGAGGGGCGTGGGGTGGGCGCTGTGGGACGTGAGCTGTTCTCGTGACTGAGGGCGCGGGATGGTTGGGAGGGGCAGGGGTCGGCTGGGTGGGGAAATGGGGCGAGTGTCGGGATTGGGGGGTATTCCGAAGATATTGAGTTCGGTTCGGGCATCGAGGTGGCTGTAGTAACGTGCGTGCCTGGCCCAGGTCACGAGATTGCAAACGGAGGAGTTGGACGTGTCATCCCCTCGATCAGCAGGTCTGATCGCGGTCGTTACGGTGATGACTCTCCTGTTCGGGGCCGGTACGCCGGTTCGGGCGGGGAGTGTCGTGGCGTTCGGCGGGGTGGCGGGGTTTGCCGAGATTTCGGCTGATCCGGGCGACTTGACCACGCTGCGGAAGCAGGCGCAGAAGGCGGTCAAGGAGTTGGAGGACGCGACTCGGATCTATGACAAACGGGCCAAAGAGATCGAAGTCGCCGATGCGACGTTGCGCAAGAAGCTCGCAGAGTTGCGCAAGACCGAGGCGGAGCTTGAGGCGATCCGGCAGCCGGTTTCGGACATGCTCGGCGCCCTCTATATCAATCCGTTCGGCGGGGGGATCGCCCCGTTTCTGACCGGTGACGCCACGGACGGGAAGCTCCGGGCGATGGGCGACATGTCGTTCGTACTGGCTCAGCGGGAGCAGATTGTCGCCGAGGCGGCTCGGCTGAACGTGGAGACGCAGCGGCTTGCCGCGGAGGCGCAGGAGATTCGGGCCGGGAAGTTGCTGGCCGAGGCAGAGTCGTCCGCTCAGCTTGTCACGTTGCGTCAGCGTTCATCGAAGCTGGTCAAGTCGGTGGCCACAGCGCTGGGGAAGCTCGGGATCAAGATTGACAAGGTGGGGGCCGCGGCGTTGCGGTGCGACCCTACGAAGATCTCCTCGACGCAGGAGTTTCCCAACGGGCTCATTCCTACGAACATGCTGTGTCCGTTGCAGCAGCCGGGGCATCTGCTGCGGGCCGATGCGGCCTTGGCGTTCATCAGTCTGAACGATGCCTACAAGCGGCAGTTCGGGCGGCAGATCTGCGTGAGTGACGCGTATCGGACCTTGGCCGAGCAGCAGTCGGTGTACTACCGGAGGCCTGGGCTCGCGGCCGTACCTGGGCGTAGTAATCATGGGCTGGGGCTGGCTGTCGACCTTTGTGGTGGGGTGGAGTCGTTCCGTTCGGCTCCGTTCAACTGGATGGAGGCGAACGGGAAGAAGTACGGGTGGATCCATCCTGATTGGGCGTACAGCAGTCCGTTCGAGCCTTGGCATTGGGAGTACGACCCCAAGGTGGGGTCGCTCCTCTAGGCTCCGGGTTTGTGGAGGGGGTGGGTCGGTCAGACCGGGGCCACCTCGGCTGTGCAGGCCGCGCAGCGGGAGGCGGCGCGGGGGATCTCGGTGAGGCACTCGGGGCAGTCGCGGTGCGTGGCCTCTTCCTTGCCGGCCTGGCGGTCCTTGTAGGACTGGTACGGGCGTACCAGGATGAAGTAGACGACTCCGGCGACCAGGACGAACGAGATGACGGCGTTGATGAACTCGCCGTACAGGAAGTTCGCCTCGCCGATGGTGAACTTCAGGGACGCGAAGTCGGGTAGTCCGCCGAACGCGGAGATCAGCGGTGTGAGCAGGCCGCTGACGAATGCGTTGACGACCGAGGTGAATGCGGCGCCGATGACGACCGCGACCGCCAGGTCGATGACATTGCCCTGCATCAGGAACTTCTTGAAGCCGCTCATGGCGCCTCCTCGCTAGTGATCATCAGGCGAATGGTATCGAACTGATTACGTTGCGTGGTGGCAGTTGCTGTTCACATGATGACGATCGAGAGTCGGCCGCTGGATTGGGCTGTCGCCAGCAGGGCGGCTTGGGCCGGAGTGGTGGCGAGCACCACGAGGGCGCCTCGGTCGGATGCGCTTGGCGAGTCCGCGTTGGCGTGAGGTACGGCTAGTACGCGGACGTGTTCGGCGGCGGGCAGGGCCAGGTCGGCGGGGGAGTGCGTTGACTCCCATGGGGTGCCGGGCGCGGCCAGGACGCTGATCGTGTCGCCGGGCGAGAGCAGGCGTACGGCGTCGGGGTCGGCTATGCGGACCGGCGTGGCGACCAATCCCGGGGACAACTGGGCACGCAGTCCTGGACGAAGCAGGCGTACGTCGGTCAGCGGCTCCCCGCGCCGCATGGGAGAGACGAGCGTGCGTCCGGCGACTCCCGTGCGTACGGCTCCGTCTGGGATGGCTGCGAGGGGGAGGGGGACGGCCTTGAGGTCGCCGGAGCCTACGGGGCCGGCTGGTAGGTCCCGGGTCGCTACCAGGATGGTGTTCGTCTCGCCAGGGCCGGGACGGAGCACGGTAAGCGCACACAGGACGGCCAAGGCGGCCAGTACGGCGGCGACCAGGCGGCGGCGACGCTCCAGTGCTCGAGTCCAGGCACGCATGGGACTACTCCTGGTGAGGGGCGGTGGGGGCGTGTGTGGCAGGGGAGGGGGTGAGACAAGCGAGACAAGCGAGACGAGCGAGGGGGCGCGGAGGGGGTTTATGGGAGGGCGAAGGGGAGTTTGATGCCGTCGAGGGCTGTGGGGCAGGGGCAGGTGCGGTCTATGGGGAGGGCGGTGACGATGGAGGAGACCAGAGAGCGCATGCGGGTGATGTTCGTGGCGAAGAAGCGGAGGACCTCGTCATGGGTTACGCCCTCGCCGGTCTCTACTCCGGCGTCGTGGTCGGTGACTAGGGAGACCGAGGTGTAGCAGAGGGCCAGTTCGCGGGCCAGGGCGGCTTCGGGGAAGCCGGTCATGCCGACGATTGTCCAGCCGTTGTCGGAGAACCAGCGGGATTCGGCTCGGGTGGAGAAGCGGGGGCCTTCGATGACGACCAGGGTGCCGCCGTCGACGGTTTCCCAGTCGGTTGCGCGGGCCTTGGTGACGGCGGTGGCTCGGCCTGCGGGGCAGTACGGGTCGGCCAGGGAGACGTGGACTGCGCCTCCGGCGTCGTAGAAGGTCTGGACTCGGCCTGAGGTGCGGTCGACGAACTGGTCGGGGACGACGAGGGCGCCTGGGCCGTACTCCTTCTTGAGGGAGCCGACGGCGCTGGGGGCGATCACCTGGCGTACGCCCAGGGAGCGTAGGGCCCAGAGGTTGGCGCGGTAGGGGATGCGGTGGGGTGGGTGGCGGTGGTCTCGGCCGTGGCGCGGGATGAAGGCGACGGGGCGGGGGCCGATGCGGCCCAGCGTGACGACGTCGCTGGGTGGGCCGTAGGGGGTGGAGACCTCGATCTCCTCCGCGTCGTCGAGGAGGGAGTAGAAGCCTGAGCCGCCGATGACGCCGATGTCTGCGCGAGTGACCATGGGCAGGAGAGTAGCCGGAGTGCCAGGTGGGGTTGCAGGCCCGAAGGGCATTCTGTGGACAAAGTGCAGGTGGGTGTGGAGGGCTGTGGATTGGCGTGGTCGCGGGGGTGGGGTGGGGTGCAGAGGGAGGGGGTGGGTGAAGGGGGCGGGAATTGCTGGGGCTGGTCTTGCTGAATGCTGATAAATCCGGAAAAAGCGGCCGACCTTCCGGCCGGAAAGCGCGAAACTCCCCGGCGAAGGGCGAAGGGCGAAGGGCGAAGGGCGAAGGGCGAAGGGCGAAGGGCGAAGGGCGAAGGGCGAAGGGCGAAGGGCGAAGGGCGAAGGGCGAAGGGCGAAGGGCGAAGGGCGAAGGGCGAAGGGCGAAGGGCGAAGGGCGAAGGGCGAAGGGCGAAGGGCGAAGGGCGAAGGGCGAAGGGCGAAGGGCGAAGGGCGAAGGGCGAAGGGCGAAGGGCGAAGGGCGAAGGGCGAAGGGCGAAGGGCGAAGGGCGAAGGGCGAAGGGCGAAGGGCGAAGGGCGAAGGGCGAAGGGCGAAGGGCGAAGGGCGAAGGGCGAACCACACACATACACCATCCGCCCAGAAGATCCCCTCCCCTCCGTGATGCTCCGATTACGATGGGTATGCTCCCTCTACGGGCACGAGCATCTCGGGGGAGCGCTATGGCCAACAGCACGACGGGCGGCGGTGGTTCACCGGCCGGGCGGCGACCCGACGGTCATCCGGTCCAGCCGGAGGAGCATCAGCGCGGGCTGCTGCTGATCATCATCGCGCTCATGCTCGGCATGCTGCTCGCCGCTCTCGACCAGACGATCGTGTCGACGGCGCTCCCGACCATCGTCAGCGACCTGGGCGGCCTGGAGCAGCTGTCGTGGGTGGTGACCGGGTACCTGCTGGCCTCGACGGTCTCCACGCCGCTCTGGGGCAAGCTGGGCGACCAGTACGGGCGCAAGGGGCTCTTCATCGCGGCGATCGTCATCTTCCTGGCGGGGTCGGCGTTGTGCGGGCTCGCGCAGGACATGGGGCAGTTGATTGCGTTCAGGTCGATCCAGGGGCTCGGCGGCGGCGGGCTCATGGTGCTGGCGCAGGCGATCGTCGGGGACGTGGTCTCGGCCAGGGAGCGGGGCAAGTACCAGGGGTTCTTCGGTGGTGTGTTCGCGGTGTCCAGCATCGTCGGACCGCTGCTCGGCGGGCTGTTCGTCGACCATCTGTCCTGGCACTGGGTGTTCTACATCAACCTGCCGATCGGCGTGCTGGCGCTCGTCGTCATCGTCGCCGTGCTGCCGAACAGCTCCAAGCGCACCAAGCACAAGATCGACTATGCGGGCATCGTGCTGCTGGGCGGGGCCACGTCGTGCCTGGTGCTGCTGACGACGTGGGGAGGCACGACCTATCCGTGGAGCGACCCGGTCATCATCGCCCTGGGCGTGGCGGCGCTGCTCATGATCGGCGGGTGGGTGCTGGCCGAGCGGGCGGCGGCCGAGCCGGTGCTGCCTTTGCGGCTGTTCGGGCTGAGGGTGTTCGCGATGTCGTCGGCGGTGGGGTTCGTCGTCGGGTTCGGCATGATGGGCGCGCTGACGTATCTTCCGCTGTTCATGCAGGTGGTGTACGGCGTGAGCGCGACGACGTCGGGGCTGCACCTGCTGCCGATGATGGTCGGCATGCTGGGCATGTCCATCCTGAGCGGGCAGCTCATCGCCAAGACCGGCAAGTACCGCGTCTACCCGATTCTCGGCACCGGCATCGCGACCGTCGGCATGTACATGCTGTCCAGGCTCGACGAGCACAGTTCGACGCTGACGATGAGCATCGACCTGTTCGTGCTGGGCGCGGGGCTCGGCCTGGTCATGCAGGTGCTGGTGATCGTCGTGCAGAACGCCGTGGGGTTCGAGGACCTCGGCGTGGCGACGTCGGGCGCGACGTTCTTCAGGTCGATCGGCGGCTCGTTCGGGGTGGCGATACTTGGGTCGGTGTTCACCGCGAGGCTCAATGCCGACATCGCGGGTGTGATCGCCAGGACGCCGCTGCCGCCGGGGTTCAATCCGGGCTCGGTGCAGGCCGACCCGACGGTGATCCAGAAGCTGCCTCCGGCGCTGGCGGCCGACTTCCTGCATGTGTACGCCGACTCGATCTCACGGGTGTTCACGGTGGCCGTCCCGGTGATGGGCGTGGCGTTCCTGCTGTCGTGGTTCATCCCGGAGGACAGACTGCGCGAGACGACCAAGGCCATGGACATCGGCGAGGGCATGGGCGCCACCTCGGCCGAGCGCTCGTCGCTGGAGGAGGTCGAGCGAGGCCTGGTACGGCTGGCGGACGGCGACCTGCGCAGGGACTACTACGTGCGCCTGGGCAGGCTGGCCGGCCTTGAGGACCTGCCGCCGCAGAGCGTGTGGATCATCGCCAGGCTGGGCGGCAGAGGCTGGATCCTCGGCCAAGACCTGGCCGACCGGGCCGACGTGACCAAGGCCGAAGGCAGGCCGTACGTCGAGCGGCTGATCGAGGAGGGGCTGTTGCGGCGCTCGACCGACGGCCAGTCGCTGCGGCTGACCCAGGAGGGCGAGCAGGCGTACGAGGACCTGCTCGGGCACTGCCGGCAGGGCCTGAACAAGCTGGTGGCCGACTGGGGCAACAACCCCGAGCTCAAGTCGATGGTCGACAGGCTGTCGCCACAGCTGCTCGGGGCTCGCGCGGACCAGCCCGACTAGAGCAGGCCCGACTAGGAGCTCGTCGCCGCAGGTGCCGGCGTGGAGGCGGGCGCCGCGGCCGGGGTCGACGCGGGGGCCGATTCGGACGACTTGGCCGGGGTCGACGTCGTCGCCGGAGTGGTCGTCGTGGAGGACGAAGAGCGGTTGTCGGTGCGGTAGAAGCCCGAGCCCTTGAACACGATGCCGACGGCCGAGAACACCTTGCGCAGGTTGCCCTCGCACTTCGGGCACACGGTCAAGGCGTCGTCGGAGAACTTCTGGACGACCTCGAGCTGCTCACCGCAGTCGTTGCAGGCGTACTGGTAGGTGGGCACGCGCTCCTCCTCAAAGTTGGCACTCGTCCCAGGCGACTGCTAATGCTAAGCCGCCGACAGGCATAAACGCGAACTCGCTCATTCTCATTCCGTCCCGCGCTCGCCGTACCAGCCTGCCAGCTTGCCCCGGCGGCTGACCGCGCGCATGCGGCGCTCGACCTGGTCGCGGCAGGAAGCGGTGGTGACGATGAGCAGTTGGTCCTCCGACCGGATGCGAGTGGAATCGCCTGGTACGAACGATGTTCCGTCACGGACGATCAAGGTGACGCCGGCGCCTGAGGGCAGGCGGAGCTCGAAGATCTCCACGCCGTGCAGCATCGAGCCGGTCGGCACCCTGATCTGCAGCAGGTCGGCGTCGAGCTCTTCGAGCGGCGCCGACTCCACCTCCAGGTCACGCGCCTCCCCGGGGCGCGCGACGCCGAGCACGCGGGCGACGTACGGCAGCGTCGGGCCCTGCAGCAGCGTGAACACGATGACGACGACGAAGACCTCGTTGAAGATGAACTCCGAGCCGGGAACGCTCGCCGCCCACGGAATGGTGGCCAGCACGATGGGCACCGCGCCGCGAAGGCCGGCCCACGACAGGAACACCTGCTCGCGCCAGCCGATCCGGTCGAGGCGCAGCCCGCGTACGACGGCCGAGCCGACCACGATGGACAGCGGCCTGGCGACCAGGACGAGCACGGTGCCCGCGATGAGGCCGGGCACGACGGCGGCGGGCATCTCGCTGGGACTGGCCAGCAGGCCGAGCATGACGAACAGGCCGATCTGCGCCAGCCAGGCCGCGCCTTCGGCGAAGCCCTTGGTCGCCTGGCGGTGCGGCAGCCTGGCGTTGCCGAGGATGAGCGCGGTCAGGTAGACGGCCAGGAACCCGGAGCCGTGCACCAGGACGGCGCCGCTGTAGGCGACGACGGTCAGCGCCAGCACCGCGATCGGGTACAGGCCGGAGGCGGGCAGCGCCACCCGCCGCAGCGCGTAGGCGCCCGCGGGTCCGACGAGGGCGGCGACGACCGCGCCGAGCGCCAGTTCGACGGCCGCGTCGCGGACGAACACGCCGAGGCTGGGGATCGGCTTGCCCGCCTGGCTCAGCAGGACCACGACGATCACGGTGGGCGCGTCGTTGAAGCCGGACTCGGCCTCCAGGATGCCCGCAAGGCGCGAAGGCAGCGGCAGCCTGCGCAGGACCGAGAACACGGCCGCGGCGTCCGTGGAGGCCAGTACAGCCCCGAGCAGGAGGGCCGTACGCCATTCGGTGCCCAGCATGCCGTGGACGGCGAGCGCGACGACACCGATGCTGACCGCGACGCCGACCGTGGCGAGCGACAGTGCGGTGGGCACGGCCTTCTTGACGTGGTTCCAGTTGGTGGTCAGGCCGCCTTCGGCCAGGATCACCGCGAGGGCGAGCAGGCCGATCTGCTGGGCGACCTGCGGGTCGTCGAACCTGATGCCGATGCCGGACTCGCCGAGCAGCAGGCCGAAGCCGAGGAACAGCAGCAGGCTGGGCAGGCCGCTGCGGTGCGCGACACGCACGGAGGCGATGGCGACAATGACGACGCCGGCCCCGAGAAGCAGCCAGACGTCGAGCTTCACCCGGCCCCCTCCCTCACTTTTGAGACATTGTCTCCTACTTGTCCGGCTAGTCCGACCTCGCGGTACCGGTCTATGGTGTCGCGATGAAGCGCCGCGTGTTGATCATCGCCGCCCTTGTGGTCGCACTCCCTGTGGCGGGGGCGTTCGCCGTGGTGATGGAGCGCCAGAACTCCTACGACAGCAACATCAAGCGTGTCGACCAGGTCTTCCCCGACGAGGCCGGACGTCCGGGCAGATCGTCGGGCGACGCGCAGAACTGGCTGCTGATCGGCTCCGACCGGCGCCCCGGACAGGGCGGCAACCAGCGTGCGGACACCATCATGCTGGTACACATACCGTCGGACCGCTCCAAAGTCTTCATCGTCGGCATTCCTCGCGACTCATACGTTCCCATCGCAGGCCATGGAAACGACAAGATCAATGCCTCCTACGCGTACGGCGGGCCGAAACTGCTCATCAACACGGTCGAGAAGCTGAGCGGCGTCCGGATCGACCACTTCGCCGCCGTCGACTTCGCCGGGTTCGGCGCCATGGCCAAGGCCGTGGGCGGCATCGAGGTGTACGTCGCGCAGAAGTCCTACGACTCGGTCAGCAAGATCACCTGGCCGCAGGGCAAGGTCACGCTGGAGGGCGAGCGGGTGCTGGCCTTCGTCAGGCAGCGCTACGGGCTGCCCGGCGGCGACTTCGACCGCATCAAGCGTCAGCAGGCCGTGGTCAGCGCGATGGCGGGCAAGCTCAAGGGCGGCAATATCTTCAAGATCAACGACTTCCTCGAAGAGGCGACCAAGGCGCTCACCGTCGACTCGGGCGTGTCGATCGGCACCCTGCGCGGCCTCGCGCTGGAGCTGCGCTCCTCCCAAGGCGTGGTCGCCATGACCGTGCCGAACGTCGGCTCGGCCATGGTCGGCAAGGCCAGCGTCGTCAGGCTGGACAAGAAGGGCGCCGCGTCGCTGTTCGAGGCGGTCAGGCGTGACACCGTGTCCGCCTACGTCGACGACAACGGCGGTGTGAACGAGACCGGGTCGATCAACTAGCCGGCCGGGAGGATCCTGGTGATCCCCGAAGGCTGGGCCGCATGCCGCACAGGGCGGTCGTGGGGCTCGGCGGGCACGTCGTCGATCAGTTCGCCGTCGTGCAGCAGGGCGACCGTGGGCACGTTCGGGCCGACCCTGGCCAGGGCCCTGTCGTAGGAGCCGCCGCCCCTGCCCAGCCGTACTCCCGAGAGCCTGTCGACGGCGAGCGCGGGGACGATCACCAGGGCCGCCGTGCGGATGGTGTCGACGCCTCGCCTGGTGTCGACCGGCTCCATGACGCCGAAGCGGCCCGGCGCGAGGGTGTCGGGGCCGTCGTAGACCGCCCAGTCGAGGTCGTCGTCCTCGCGCAGCACGGGCAGGATCACGGTCGCGCCGTGCTTCCACAACGCGAACACCAGGCCGTGCGTCTCCGGCTCGTCGCCGATCGACCAGTAGCAGGCCACCAGGCCGGCCATCTGCACCCACGGCTGGTCCAGCAGCGTCTCGCGCACCTGGATCGCGTTTCGCCGCCGATCGTCGGGGGAGAGGGCGGCGCGCGCGGCGACGAGTTCGCGGCGCAGGGTGACCTTGTCCACAAGTACCTCCGTTAGGGTCTACTCCATGGCTGACTTCGACCCTGTGACGAAAGCCGTCGTGCCCGCCGCAGGTCTGGGCACTCGGTTTCTTCCGGCGACCAAGGCGACCCCCAAGGAGATGCTGCCGATCGTCGACAAGCCCGCGATCCAGTATGTCGTCGAAGAGGCGGCGTCCGCCGGGCTCCTCGACGTCCTCATGGTGACAGGCAAGAGCAAGCGTTCCATCGAAGATCACTTCGACCGCGCCTTCGAGCTCGAAGAGGCGCTCGAGGCCAAGGGCGACGAGGAACGGCTCTCCCAGGTACGTGAGCCCGCCTCCCTCGCCACCCTCCACTACGTCCGCCAGGGCGAGCCGCGCGGCCTCGGCCACGCCGTCCTGTGCGCCAAGCAGCACGTCGGCGACAACCCGTTCGCCTGCCTGCTCGGCGACGACCTCATCGACCACCGCGACGAACTGCTCAAGCGCATGATCGAGGTACGCGGCACCTACGGCGGCAGCGTCGTGGCGCTGATGGAGGTCCCCAAGGAGCAGGTCTCCATGTACGGCGTCGCCACCATCTCGCCCACCGCCGAGGACGACGTCGTGCGCGTCACCGACCTGGTCGAGAAGCCGCCCGTCGACGAGGCCCCGTCCAACTGGGCGGTCATCGGGCGTTACGTCATCGACCCGGCCGTGTTCGAGGTGCTGGAGAACACCCCGCCCGGCAGGGGCAACGAGATCCAGCTGACCGACGCGCTGCGCACGCTGGCCGCGCGCGGCACCGAGGACGGCGGGCCCGTGCACGGCGTGCTGTTCAGGGGGCGTCGCTACGACACCGGCGACAAGCTCGACTACCTGCGCACGGTCGTGCGTTTCGCCGCCGAGCGGCCCGACCTCGCGCCGGAGTTCCTGCCGTGGCTGAGGGAGTTCCTGGACAACAGATGATGAAGTCCGTCGACGCACACCTCGCCGAGATCCTCGCCACCGTGCGCACGCTGGCGCCCCTTGAGCTGGAGCTCGAGGCGACGCTCGGCACCACGCTGGCCGAGGAGATCGTCTCCTCGATCCCGCTGCCGCCCTTCGACAACTCGGCCATGGACGGCTACGCCGTACGCTCGGCCGACGTCGCGGGGGCGCCGCTCACCCTGCCGGTCATCGACGACATCCCGGCAGGCGACTCGGAGCTGCGCGCACTCGGTTCGGGACACGCCATCCGCATCATGACCGGCGCTCCGCTGCCCGCGGGCGCCGACGCGGTCGTACCCGTCGAGTGGACCGACGGCGGCACCGCCACCGTCCGCATCGACAGACCCGTCGCACTCGGTCATGCCGTACGCAGGGCCGGGGAGGACGTGCGTGCGGGCGAGGTCGTGCTCAAGCCGGGCACCACGATCGGCGCCAGCCAGCTCGGCATCATCGCCGGGGTCGGCAGGCGCCGGGTGTGGGTGCGGCCGAAGCCGCGTGTGGTGGTGCTGTCCACGGGCGCGGAACTCGTCGAACCCGGCGGCGCCCTGGCCCCCGGCCAGATCTGGGACTCCAACAGCTTCACCCTCACCGCCGCCGTACGGCAGGCGGGCGCCGACGGGTTCAGGGCCGGGATCGTCGCCGACGACCCCGGCTCCTTCCTCGACGCGCTCGACGCCCAACTGGTCAGGGCCGATGCCGTCATCACCAGCGGCGGGGTCTCGATGGGCGCATACGAGCCGGTCAAGGAGGCGCTGTCGCCGCTCGGCACGGTGAAGTTCGAACGCGTGGCGATGCAGCCCGGCATGCCGCAGGGCTTCGGGCACGTCGGCGAGGACCAGGTGCCGATCTTCGCACTGCCCGGCAATCCGGTGTCGTCGTACGTGTCGTTCCTGATGTTCGTGCTTCCGGCGCTGCGCAAGATGCGCGGCCTGCCCGCCGGGCCGCCGGAGGCGTTGCGGGCCACGACCACGGCGTCGGTGCGTTCGCCCGAGGGACGCAGGTCGTTCCTGCGGGGCACGCTGTACTCCGACGGCACGGTCGCCCCGCTGCACGGCCAGGGCTCGCACCAACTCGCCGCACTGGCCTCGGCCAACTGTCTCATCGTCGTGCCCGAGGAGCTGACCGAGCTGCCGCAGGGCTCACCCGTGCAGGTGATCCGCATATGAGCGGCTCCTTCACCCACCTGGACGAGTCGGGCGACGCCCGCATGGTCGACGTCTCGGCCAAGGAGATCGGCGTGCGCACGGCCGTGGCGACCGGGCGGGTGCTGGTCTCGGCCGAGGTCGTCGCGTTGCTGCGTTCGGGCGAGGTGCCCAAGGGCGACGCGCTCGGCGTGGCGCGTATCGCCGGGATCATGGGGGCCAAGCGCACGCCCGACCTCGTACCGCTGTGCCATCCCATCGCGCTGACCGGGGTGAAGGTGAGCCTCGACGTCGTCGACTCGGGTGTGGAGATCACCGCGAGGGTGCGGACGGCCGATCGCACGGGGGTGGAGATGGAGGCGCTGACCGCGGTCGCGGTGGCCGGGCTCGCCTTCGTGGACATGGTCAAGGCCGTCGACCCCGGCGCGGTGATCACCGACGTCCGGGTCGAGGAGAAGCTCGGCGGCAAGACCGGCGTCTGGAGGCGGTCATGAGCACGGTGATCAGGACCGGCGTCTGGACCTGGTCATGAGCAGGGTGGTCGGGATCAGCGTATGGAGGCGGCCGTGGGCAGGGTGATTGGGGTCGGCACCTGGGGCCCGGTCGTGAGCACGGTGATCAAGACTGGCGTTTGGGCCTGGTCATGAGCGGGGTGATCAAGGCGTTGGTCGTCACCGTGTCCAACCGGGCATCGGCCGGGGTCTACTCGGACACCTCCGGGCCCTTGCTGGCGACGCTGCTGGAGCAGGCCGGGTGCACGGTCGACGGGCCGTTGGTCGTGGCCGACGGGGAGCCTGTCACCGAGGCGTTGCTCACCGAGGGTTACGACGTCATCGTCACCACCGGGGGCACCGGCCTCACGCCCATGGACCTCACGCCCGAGATGACCAGGCCGCTGCTGGACCGGGAGATCCCCGGGATCGCCGAAGCCATCCGGCAGGCGAACCGCGACAAGGTGCCCACATCGGTGTTGTCGCGGGGTCTGGCGGGGCAGCGCGGGCACACGCTCATCGTCAACCTGCCGGGATCCTCAGGCGGGGTACGCGACGGCATGGCCGTACTCGCGCCGATCCTCGCCCACGCCGTCGACCAGATCCGCGGCGGCGACCATCCGCGTTGAACGTGGCCACAGCACGGCCCTACGAGGGATGATGGGCATGTGGATCGACTTCGTGGCTGGCCGGTGACCCTCAGCGAGGGGCCGGTAGGCCTGCGCCCGCTACGGCTGGGCGATGTGCGCGTGTGGCGCGAGACGAGGCTGCGCAACGCCGACTGGCTGCGGCCGTGGGAGCCGAGCAATCCCGAGACGCCGCTGTTCAGGACCGGGCTCGGGCCCTACATCTCCATGGTCGGCACGCTGCGCAGGGAGGCGCGTCAGGGGCTGGCCATGCCGTGGGTGGTCACCTACGAGGGGCGATTCGCCGGACAGCTCACCATCGGGGCCATGGTCTGGGGCTCGGCGCGGTCGGCCCAGGTCGGCTACTGGATCGACGGGGCGCTCGCTGGGCGCGGCATCACGCCCACCGCGCTGGCGATGGCCGTCGACCACTGTTTCTTCATCACCGGGCTGCATCGGGTCGAGGCCAACATCCGTCCCGAGAATCACGCGAGCCGTCGTGTGGTTGAGAAGCTGGGTTTCAGGGAAGAAGGAATCCGGCGTCGTCAGCTTCATATCGACGGGGCCTGGCGTGATCACATCTGCTACGCGCTGACCGTCGAGGACATCCCTCGGGGACTGCTCGCACAGTGGCGCCGGACCCATGAGTCAGCGGGCAGTCCGCATGAAGAGGTTTGACGATCTCGCGACACACCGCACCGAATGCTCGTCAATCAGTGACACGCGGTCTTACGGTGCGTGACGTGAGCACATTGAAGACGCCACCAGTCCCTAGGCGTTTTCATGCTGCCCGGAGGTGGCCTTGAGCAGCGTGGTGCTGTACCTCGCCATCATCGTCATGTGGCTCTGCGTCCTTGTGCCGATGTGGCTACGGCGAGACAGGAGCGATCTGGCCGAGCTGGAGGAGGAGTACTACCAGGCCGAAACCGGTGAGCACTCCATCGCCGCGCTCCGCGGCCTGATGGCTCCCGTGCCGGACCCGGTCGACTCCTACGACGAGGACACCGAGTACGACACCTCGCCGCCCGACCAGATGACCGCGGACACGCCGGTCGACCTCGACGCCGATCTGCCCCGGCCCGACCTGCGCAAGCTCCGCGCGCGGCGCAGGGCGCTCATCGTCGCGCGCCGGCGTCGTCTGCTGTTCTTCTGCGGGCTGCTGGTCCTGGCCTCGGTCGTCACCGCCGCTGTGAAGATCATCCCATGGTGGGCGATCGCTCCGGCCTGCCTGCTGCTCGTCGCGCACCTCACCGTGCTGCGCATCGCCGTCAGCGTCGACCGCGACCGCCGTCAACGCGCCCAGGCCGCCCGCCGGGAACGCGACAAGCGCATCCGCGCCCGTCAGCTCGCCGCCGAGGCCCTGGCCGCCTCCCAGGCAGCCGAGGCCGAGATCATCGCCTTCCAGACCCGGGAGGAGATCCTCTTCGACCAGTACGCCGAGCCGCAACGCCGTGCGGTGGGCGACTGATGGCGCGAGGAGGTGCGCGGGGCTGCTAATCTGGTCAAGTCCTTGGGGGCGTAGCGCAGTCCGGTAGCGCACTTCGTTCGCATCGAAGGGGTCAGGGGTTCGAATCCCCTCGCCTCCACCCAAGTGGTGTTGCTCGAACACCGTCCTGCTCATAGGGCGGTTTCGAGGAGCTCCGAGACGTGCGTAGCGGCGGTGATGTCTGTGAAGACATCGCCGCCGTTGTGTTTTCCGCCTCGTCTGGCGTAGAGGATCGGGGCGATGGGGGCGGTCGGCTGGTCGCCTCTGATCTGCGGGGGATCGCCGTTGGCGGTGGTGTCCATGTAGAGCGGTGGAAGAACGCTTGGTTGAACACCCCCCTGCGGAGGCGTCGTTGGCAGATGGAACCACGGACGCGGGCCGGAGCTCGGGGCAGTTGGTCGGTCGCTGGCGTTCGGCGAACGGGACGGCGGGGGTGTTGTTCGGCGACGAGGTCGTCTTCGCCGCCGACGGCACGGGCGAGCTGCGCCACCACTCGGCCCTTCGCGGCGAGGAGAGGCTGGCGTTCCGCTGGCGGATGGAGGGCGAGGCCGTCCTACGGCTCCGCCTGATCGACGACGACGAGGAGGATCAGGGGGAGGACGATCTGGTGGCGGTGGAGTTCCGTGCGCACGAGTCCGACACCGGCCGTCACGTGGTGCTGGCCGAGGTGGGAGTGGACGGCTTCTGGCTCTGCCTGGACCCGCTGGAACGGGTGGAACGGGTGGAACGGGTGGGGAGCTGACGGGCGCCCGATCGCCGGAGGCGAGGCCGAACCCTGCGAACTCCGATTCTCGGGAATTCAGCCTCTGGCCTGCCGCACGCGTCCCAGTCTCCGGCTCAGTAGTCGGTGACGTTGTAGCGGACGTCCTCGAGATAGGGCAGATGCCACGGGCACCAGGCCCGGGAGTACTCGCGAGGCCCGACCCAGGGGCCCCACTCCACCGTCCAGTCGCCGAACAGTTCTCCGTCACTGCATTGGATGCGCACGCGGACATGGCCGCCGCCGTACTCGCACCGGGCCCAGCCGAAGCCGTCGGAACCGTCCTTCGTGCAGTCGTACGGCGCGGCCTGGGCGGCGGTGGCGGGAATCATCAGGGGCGAGCCGAGGCAGGCCAGGAGCAGTGCGCTGCGCGTCAGAAGCTTTTTCATGGGCCAAGCTCAACAGCGCACCAGAAGGGCGGCAACGATTCGGGGGACGCCTAATCAACTCGGGAACACCCCGCCCAGGGCCGTTCTCGAAACGGCCGGACCGAAGTCGACGGGGCCTTGTCGTTCCAAGGGAAAGACCAGGCCCGACTCCTGGAGGAAATCATGCGATCAACGATCTTGCCATCGGTGTTGGCGTCGCGCCCGGCTTCGTGCTGGATCTGGAGTGGATGAGCGAGGAGACCCTGAGGGAACGGCGGCGCTTCCTCGAAGAGCCGGAGTGGGCAGCGTATTCCTGGCAGGGGTTTCCGTTGGGTGAGGGCGATCTCCGGCGGCTGCCTGATCTTGCGCGTGGAGGGGAGGAGCCCATTCTGTACTTCGACAAGCCCGCCCCTGGCACGATGCTCCTGCACGGGCACGGATGCAGCTGGATCAGCATGATCGCGATGAATGGCGAGTTCGCCGGAACGGTCTGGCTCACCGAACTGGGCCGGGCGAGGGACATGTACTGGTGGCCTTCGGCTCCGTGGGTGGAGGTGAAGGCCACCGGCCACCTGTACGGCGGCTGGACCGAGCCGGTCCCCTTCCTGGACTGGTACGGCAGGTCCATGCGGGCCGCCGCCGACTGGAACTCGGCTGAGCCGAAGGCGACGGTGGCCTTTCGGGGGCTCAGTTGGCGAAGGCGGTGAAGGCCAGGCGCTGGACCACTGCGGGGATGCTGTCGATGGAGGCCGTGGCGCCCACCGAGTAGATCACGCGCCGGGACAGGTCGCGGGAGGCGAAGATGCCGGTGCGGTACCCGGGGTCGGAGCCGGTCTTGCCCCATAGGAGGGAGCCGTCGGGCAGTGGCACGTACCTCAGGCCGACGCTGAAGCAGGCGGTGCCCTTGCCGGGCCCGGCGTTGCAGTTGGTGTCGTCGGCGTAGGGCAGCGGCTTGCCGTCAGGGCCGTTCGGCACGGCGAACAGTTCCGCGAGCTGCGCCGGACGCAGCAGCCTGCCGTCGAACAGGGCGGTGATGAACCTGTCCAGGTCGGCGGTGGTCGAGGTCAGGCTGGAGGGCAGTCCGCCCTGCACGTTGACGTCCACCAGCTTGCCGTCGCTCCGCTGCTGGTAGCCGGGCAGGTACGGCCGGGGCAGGCGGGTGGCCGCACCGGGCGGCGTCACCCTGGTCTCGCGCAGTTTCAGCGGCCTGAGGACGCGCGAGCGCACCTCGTACTGGTACGGGTGTGCGGTGATCTCCTCGACGAGTTTTCCGGCGATCCGGTAGCCGAAGGAGTTGTACTCCTGCCGGGTGCCGGGCCGGAAGCGCGGGCCGGGAGCCGGTCGGCCCACGGGGTGGAGCGTCTGCCGGATCACCTGGTCGAAGGGGAGGTAGTCCAGGCGGCGTTCGATGTCGTCGTCGGGGGAGGTCGCCGGGGCGCCTTCGAAGTCGCGGGGCAGGCCGCTGGTGTGGTTCAGCAACTGCCGCACGGTGATGGCGTCGGGGAAGCGGTCCTGCGGCAGCAGTCCCGGCAGGTAGTGCTGCACGCTCTTGTCCAGGTCGATCCGCCCTTCGGCGGCAAGCTGAAGCACGATGACCGCGTCCACCGCCTTGCTGACACTGCCGATCCGGAAATGCGCGTCGGGGCTGACCGGCCTGCCGGTGACGACATCACCCGACGCGCCCCGCCACGTTTCACCCTGGCGATGCACCTGGGCCACCACTCCGGCGGCGCCGTCGGAGGGTTGCACGGCGACCGCCTTGCGCAGGGCGGCGCGGTCCAGGCCGGTGGCGGCCTGCGCGGGGGCGGCGATGCCGAAGGCCACGACGGCGGTGGCAAGAGAAAGGGCCGCAAGACGACGCATGGGGGTAACTCCACTCATATGGCGGTGATCAACTGCGCCCAAGTCTGTCGAATCGGTCGCCGCATTTCGCCGGGGATCACCCCAGGTCAGACCCTGAAGCACCCCTGGCTCGCCGTACGGGGAGAGCCTTGAGGGGTGTTCGGGTGATCCCCCAGGTCGTGTGGTCTCAGGTCAGCGGCAGGAAGAAGCTGCGGAGCTGCTCGGCGACGTAGTCGGGCTCCTCGTGTGACATGAAGTGCCCGCCGCGCTCGGGCCGGGCGAAGTGGCGCAGGTGGGGGAAGGCCCGTACGGCCAGGCTCTGCGGGTAGCCGGACATCAGGGGTTCGTGGCTCAGGGTGATCGCGGTCGGGACGGTGATCGGCGGGCGGGGCGGGGTGTGCGCGTCGTCGTAGTAGGCGCGGAAGGAGGAGCCGATGCTCTCGGTGGCCCAGTAGAGGGTGGCCACGGTGAGCAGGTCGTCGGCGTTCCATCGGGTGGCGAGGTCGCCGCCGCAGTCGCTCCAGTCGCGGTACTTGTCGGCGATCCAGGCCAGCAGTCCTGCGGGGGAGTCGGCGAGCGCCGCGGCGATGGTGTCGGGACGGGTACCCATGATCGCGCTGTAGCCGCCGTCCCGGGCGTCGTAGGCGCGTTCGGCAGCGAGGTAGGCCAGTTCGTCCGGTTCGAGGTCCGCGGGGTCGAGGCCGGAGGTGAGGCCGCCGGAGGTCATCTGGATCCCGGCCACACTGCCGGGGTACAGGGCGCCGAGCCATTGGGTGACACTTCCCCCGATGTCCCCGCCGAACGCCCCGTACCGCTGGTACCCGAGTGTCGTGGTCATCAGGTGCTGCCAGGTCGTGGCGATCTGCCGTGCGGTCACAGGCACGTCGGGCGCCTCGGAGTACCCGAATCCGGGCAGCGACGGGACGACCACATCGAACTCGGCGGCCAGCCGATCGGCCACGCCCAGCATCTCCGCGAAGCAACTCGGCCAGCCGTGCGTGAGGATCAGCGGCATCGCCCCGCGACGCGGCGACCGCATGTGGACGAAGTGCACCTTCCGGCCGTCAATCTCGGCCAGGTACTGCGGGTAGGCGTTCAGCCTGGCCTCCGCCCGGCGCCACTCGAAGCCGTCGGCCCAATGGGCGACCAAGGAGCGCAGGTCGTCCGGGTCGGCCCCGGCCTGCCACGGCACGCGGTCGGTGGCCGTGGTGTAGCGGGTACGCGCCAGGCGCGTCCGCAGGTCGTCGAGCACATGCTCTGGCACGTCGATCACAAAGGGCTGCATGCGGCACCATTATCCGCACCGTCCGTCCGCGGCTCCGGCGGCGGTCAGTGGGTTCGATGGTCGGTGATGTGCAGGCCGAGGGCCCGGCGGGACAGCCTGGTCAGCGGCGTGGGGTCCTCGGGGCGTAGTGGCGTGCGGTGCTTGTCGTCGCGCTTCATGACGAGCACCGCCACGGCGACCGTCGTCACCGCGGCCAGGCCGAGCAGCAGCCCGGCCAGCGAGATGATCAGGAACATGCGCTGCGCTCCTCGTGGGCACGGCGGGGACGGGAGGGCGTCCGGGAGGCGGGTCGATCTCCTCTCGGCCGCGATACCGAGAGTGCTCCGGGAGCCCGGGACGAGATCACCGCATGACGGGACATGTCCGGGACGTCCGCCCTACGATGGAGAAGTCCCTGGACGTCCCTACGTGCGGGCAGGTGAGATGGCCAACGAGCGCTTGCGGGTAGCCCTCCTGGAGGCGGGCGAGTCGCTTTCTGCTCGGCGATCCGGAGGGCCGTCATGTCGCCAGGCACGACACGGGCACCGACGAGGGTACGGCGGCGCAGATCCGGATGGCGATGGTGCTCTACCGGGCGTTACGCCAGGTCGAAGGCATGCAGATCCGGCTGCACGACACGGTCCTGTACAACTCGATCTACCGGGCCGACGACCAGCTGCTGGTGAACACCCATGTGTACGGCCGGTTCGCGGCCGACGCGCCGGTCATGCACCTACGCCGGCTGCGGGGCGGCGACATGGCCGGCACCTATGTCGCCAGCTTCGACGCCGTCTGGGAGGGCGCGACCCCCTGGCAGGGCTGAGCGGCTACGCGTCGAGGGCGAGCATGCGGGACAGGTCGCGCAGGCATTCCTCGTAGACCGGTTCGAGGTCGGAGTAGGCGAAGTCCAGCTGGTGCAGCACCTCCATGCACAGCAGGCCGTAGAGCCTGGTCCAGCAGGTCAGGAAGACGTGGACGGCCTGGGGCGGGAGGCGGTCGTCGACGGTGGCGCAGTACGCGGTGAGCTGCTGGCGCAACGAGGCGGGCAGGTCGGACAGGGCGGGTACGGGGAAGCCGCGGGTCCGCCAGAGCTCGACGGTCAGGTCGAGCAGGACGTGTTCGAAGCCCAGGGCGGCCTGGTGGCGGGGGGAGCCGGGACGCCGGTCGCCCGGGGGGATGGGGCTGGCGAAGATCCAGCCGAACTCGGCGGGGTTGGCGACCGCCCAGGCGCGCATGGCACGGCAGGCGGCCAGCAGGCGTTCGCCGACGGAGGCGTCGGCGCGTGCGTCGCGGGCCTGCTCCATCGTGGCGGCGAGCTCACGGAAGAAGACGGCGGTCGCGGCGCCGACCAGCTCGTCGTGCCCGGCGTAGTAGTGGTAGAGGGCGGGCCCGCTCATCCCCACCTCGCGGGCCACCGCATTGATCGTCACCGCGGCCGATCCCTGGGTGACCAGCAGCCTGCGTACCGCCGCCTGGATCTCCTCCAGGGTGGCCTGGCGCAGCCTCTCCCGCCGGGTGGTGGACATCGTCGGCTCCCTGTCGTCCGGGTACGTCGCGGCATTGACATCCTAGACTATCTATGTTTCCTTAATGCCTCTAAGGAGGTTTAGAGCTACTAAGGAGATGGGGTCATGCCACGCAATCCGCTCGCCGGGGTCTTCGGCAAGTACGCCACGGACGCGACGATCACCCATGCCGAGCCGGTCACACCGTCGATGCTCCGGATCAGGCTGGAGACCGAACGGCCGATCGGCTTTCCGTACACACCCGGGCAGCACATCCGTATCCAGATCAAGGACCCGCTGTCGCTGTCGGGCATCCTGCGACCGGTCGAAACCCTGCGTACGTACACGATCTGGGAGCTCTCGGCCGAGCGGACGGCCGTGGAGTTGCGTGTGCACCTGTACGAGGGGGAGGGCATCGGGCTGAGGTGGGCGCGGGAGGCGCGGGCGGGTGACGCGGTGACGTTCTGGTGGGCGCAGGGCGATTTCTTCACCCGGGAGGCGGCCTACCACGTGTTCATCGGCGAGGAGACCGCGTCCGCAGCCTTCGGGCCGATGATCCGCGCGCTGGGCCCCGAGGCCGAGGTGCATGCCGTACTGGAGAGTGAGGCGCCCGAGCACGACCTGCCGATGCCCGGGGAGCGGCCCGTGCGCCGGGTGCATCGGCACGGCGCGCCCGCCGCCTCCTCGCCCGTGCTGCTGGCGGCGCTGGCCGGGCTCGACCTGCCGGGCAATGCGGGAGCCGCGTATGTGGCGGGCGAGGCGAGGACGTGTCAGCTGGTCCGCGACTTCCTGGTCCGTGAACGCAACTGGCCTCGGCACGGCATCAAGGTCAAGCCGTTCTGGACACCGGGCAAGCGCGGGCTGCACTGACCGTTGGAACGTGTGGCACGGGAATGGGCGTTGTGTCACCATGCGCGGATGATCGAATTACGGCCGGACGACGTCGCCCCTGCTGAACTGTCGTCGAGGACGCGTATCAAGCGGGTCGCCTCGGCCGTCGCGGTCGGCGCTCTTCTGCCTGCGCTTCTTCTCGCCTGCTCGATCGCGATGGCTCAGCTCTTTTCCGACACCTCCGCGTGCGGTGGGTGGTTCGGGTGCATCGACTATCTGTTCATAGCGTGGGAGCTCGGCCGCTACCTGGCGCTCGTGCTCGCGTGGCCGCTGCTCTACCTCTTCCGGGTACGGCCGGCCTGGCGGGTGGCGCTTGTCGGGGCCGTCTTCCTGGTGGCCATCTGGCAGGTCGTGCTGATGATCTCCGGACCGCTGCTCGGAGTGGCCTGGACGCTGATCGTCTCCAGCGGGGTGATCGCCTATGCGCTCGCGGCCTGGCTGACGACGGCGGGTACGCCTCGGCTTCGGCTTCTGCTCGGTGTGGTCGTGGCTGCCGTGGTGTTCGTGGTGGCGCTCAGGTGGGGGGTGTGATCCCGTAACGCTCTCAGCGCTTCGCGCGTCGCCACAGGGTGACGACGGCGATGGAGGCGCTCAGCAGGATGACGCTGCCGACGAGGTCGAGCACATAGTGGTTGCCGGTGACCAGGACCACGCTCACCATGCCGAGCGGGAACAGCCAGGCCACCGGCGCCCATCGGGGATGCGAGGCGCGCAGTCCCAGCCAGGCGGTGTAGCCGCACCACAACGAGAACGCCGTGTGCATGCTGGGCATGGCGGAGAACAGGTTCCGGCCACTGGTGAGGTCGCGTGTGGTCCGGCCGATGCCGGTGAAGTCGTGGAGGGCGAGAACGTCCACGATTCCCGGCAGTGCGAGTCTCGGCGGAGCCATGGGAAGCGCCCAGAAAACCGGCAGGACGAGGATCACCATCACCACGAACGCCCGCCGGGCCTCGACATACGCGGCCGGCCGCCGGACGAAGGCCCACACGGCGACGCCGAGAACGACCACGTAGTAGAGGCGGTAGTAGAAGACCGCGGGCATGATGAACGCCGGATGCCCGACCAGCCATCGATTGGCGTGGAGCTCGATGTCCAGGCGCCATGCCCGTTCGAGGTCCTGAAGGACGGCCGCATTGCTCATGGCCGTATGCGCGACTCCCTGGCCCGCGGCGACATGGAGCCGGGAGAAAAGGAAAAGCACCAGCAGGAGGAACGCCACCTCGAGAACGGGGGCCGGGCGTCCGCCTCCGCGTCCGGCCAGTACGACACGCCGAACCCGGTCGGATAATCGTGTGGTCACGAAGATCACGGTAACTCGCCGCCGATGGTGTCGCCGTAAAGTGCGCCGCCGGTGCTCCTGAGTTGTCCGCACGAGCGGGCATACGCTCGCAGGATGGCGAAGATTCTCATCACCGGGATGTCGGGCACCGGGAAGTCCACCGCGCTGGAGGCACTCCAGGCCAGAGGGCATCGTACGGTCGACACCGACAGCGAGCGGTGGAGTCGCTGGGCCACACCGGACGACTGGGTGTGGCGGGAGGAGGCCATCGGGGAGTTGCTGGACGGGCACGGGCAGGGGCATCTGTTCGTGGCGGGGTGCAAGTCGAATCAGGGGCGGTTCTACGCGCGGTTCGACCAGGTCGTGCTGCTGAGCGCTCCGGCGGAGGTCATGCTGGCCAGAATCGCGGCACGGACCGGGAACCCGTACGGGAAAAGGCAGGAGGAGAGGGAGGCGATCCTCCGGAATCTGGCCGACGTCGAACCGCTGCTGCGGGCCACGGCCACGGCGGAGGTCGACGCCTCGGCTCCGCTCGACACGGTCGTACGGGAGATCGAACGGCTTGCCGGACCGCCGGGCGGGCATTGTGGGGACCGGTGACGGCGAGGCGGGGGGCGGCAGGGAGAATGCGGAGGGGGCAGCGGCACGGCCGAAGGAGGGGAGGACGGCGATGACGGGGACCGTCGCGGACGCGATGCTTCATCACCCGAAACTGCACGGGCCCGGAGTGACGGTCGGTGAGCTCAGGGAGTTCTTCCTCGGCGCGCACGTGCACGCCGCGCTCGTCGTGGACGCCGATCGCCGGTTGCTCGCGGTGGTCGAACGGGCCGACCTCGAAGGCCCGGAGCCGTCGGGCCTGGCGGCGACGGCCGGTCGGCTGGCCGGGCGTACGACACGGCCAGGCGCCGAGGTGGACGGCGTCCTGCGGCTGATGCGTGAGCAGGGGCTGCGCCGCCTGGCGGTCGTCGACGAGGACGGAATCCTGCTGGGCCTGCTCGCCCTGAAGCGCAGCCTGCTCGGCTTCTGCTCGGACGCGGGAGTACTCGCACGCCGAGCCGAGACGATCGCCGCCAGACGAGAACTGCTCACGCGAGGCGGCTGACCTGGGGAGGCGCCTTGCCGGACAGGCCACCCAGAACGCGTCCGACCGGCTTCAGGCGGTAGGCGCGCATCTCCACGATCATGGCGGCGGCGCTGTGCCGTGCTCACTGACACCTCTTGTCAGCAGGGCCTCGGTGTAGGCGGCGAGGCGGGCTGCGGATGCCGGGTCGAGTGTCCTCAGCGACAGGTCCACCGGCTTGCCCCGGTCCACGGCGGTCAGGCGGGCGGCGGGCGGCTCGTCGATCCAGGCGACGATCGGCCGTACCGAGTCGGCCACCGGGCGGGCGAACAGCCTGGCCAGCAGTCTGAGCGAGCCGCGTACCACCGGACTGGCATGGCCGTCGAGGCCGCTGCGGGTGAAGCCGGGGTGGTAGAGCACGTATCGCGCCTTGCCCTCGTGGGCCACGCCGAGCAGGTCGTTGGCCCGTCCGGCCTGCAGTTGGGCGCGTACCTGGCCGTATGTGCCGGTCAGCTGGGGGTCGTCCCAGTGGATACGGCCCGCGGTGTTGCCCACCCCGGCGATGTTGACGATCACCGGTGCGGGCGCGGCGTCGAACAGCGGGGCGAGCCGATGGCCGAGGAGGTACCTGCTCAGGTAGTACAGTGCGAACGTCGACTCCAGCCCCTCCGCGCTCACCTGCCGTCTGGCGTTGACCCGGTTGGCGAACAGGGCGAGCGCGTCGACCCGGTCATGGTGTTCGCCGATCAGCCCGACGACCCGTTCGACCTCCGCGATCGACGACAGGTCGGCCCGGACGAAGCGCAGCCGGGCCTGCCCGGCCTCCCGCAGCAGCGCCGTGCCCTTCGTCTCGCTGCTGCCGATCACCGTGACCTGGTCGCCGCGCGCCAGGCGTCGCAGCGCGGTCGCCCTTCCCATGCCGTCGGTGCCGCCACTGATGATCACGATCTTGCCGGGCACGCGTCCTCCACAGGCTGGCCATAGTCTGGTTGCACGACTGTGCCCATCGTGGCCGCCGCTGCCGGGGGCAGGAAGAAGGCAGTTTGATGTCAGGTACGCACACCGGTGTGCCCTCCGTGCTCGCCTACGACCTGCCTCGACCGGTGCCGGTCGACGAGCTCGCCGCCTGTCCCGCCGGAGAGGTGTTCCGGCGGCTCGGCGACAAGTGGAGCCTGCTGGTCCTGGTCCTGCTCGGCGGCCGTCCGCATCGCTACAACGACCTGCACCGCGCCGTCGAGGGCATCAGCCAGCGCATGCTGACCCGCACCCTGCGCGGCCTGGAGGTCGACGGCCTGGTCGAACGCGAGGTCTTCCCCACGGTCCCGCCGAGCGTGGAGTACCGCCTGACACCACTCGGCGCGACCCTTCTGCCCCCGATGTCCGCCCTGGCCGACTGGGCGGTCACCCACCACTCCGAGATCACCGCGTCGCGCCGACGCCACGGCGCCTCACACTGACGCCCGAACGCCCGGCAGGACATGTCCGACGTGCACCGTGGAGTCGTGAGCAGGCCGCTGCGCGTGCTCTTCTGACGTGGTGTGGTGGAGGGGCGCAGGAGAGGTTGTCGGTGAAGAGGGACTCCAGGGGGGTGAAGTCGCCGGTTCGGGCGGTGTGCAGGAAGGTGCGTAGCAGGCGTCGGTGTTGGACGCGGTCGACGGGGGCCTGCCGTACGGTCGTGAGGTGTTTGCGGGCGCGGCTGACGAGTTGGCGGGCGTTGGTCTGGCTGAGCCGCAGCAGGTCGGCGATCTGGGCGTACGGATAGACGAACGCCTCGCGTAACACGTATGCGGCGCGCTCGGTGGGGGAGAGGCGTTCGAGGAGGAGGGACAAGGCGAGTTCGAGCGCCTCGCCGCGTTCGGCGTCGTCGGCGGGGTCGCGGGTGGTGTGGTCGGCGGGGTCGGTGGGCCAGGGGTCGACGCAGCGCTCGTGCCGGGCGTGGGCCGACCTGGTGAGGTTGATGGTCAGTCGGGTGGTGATCGACGCCAGGTACGCGTGGTGGTTGGCGACGGTGGTGCGGTCGGTGCCCTGCCAGCGCAGCCAGACCTCCTGGAGGATGTCCTCGGCCTCGGTGACGCTGCCGAGCATGCGGTAGGCGATACCGAACAGGCGTGGCCGCAGTGCGACGTAGTCGGCCGCCGCCTGGTCGAGCGCTCTGGTGTCGTGCGGGGTTTCGGCATGCATGATGGTCCGCGCCTTCGCTTCTGTGACGGCGTTGTCTTCCGGACGAACAGGCCGAAGCCTGTCGATTTTGGGGCATACCCCGTGTCGGTCCGGGCCTACCTGCCGTCGCCGTCGCGGCCGGGCCAGTCCTGGTAGTTGAGCTGCCCCAGGATGGCGCCCGGACCCGGCACCAGCGTGCGCTCGCCGAGTTCGCTGCCGAAGTAGTGCGCGTGCACGTCGGTGATCACCTCACGTGGGTCCCCCCACGCGGCCAGCGCGTCGCGGAAGAACTGGTCCATCCGGTACCGCTCGGGCCCGGCGACCTCGACCCTGCCGTTGAGCGGCGACCCGGCCGCCACCCTGCCCACGGCCTGGGCGGCCTCGTCGCCCGCGATCGGCTGGAAGAGCACGGGCGCGATCCGTACGGTGTCGCCGTCCGTCGCGCCGTCGGCGATGCTCGGGACGAACTCGAAGAACTGGGTCGCGTGCACGAGCGAGTACGGGATCGCCGAGCGTTCGATCAGCCGCTCCTGTGCGATCTTCGCGGCGAAGTAGCCGTTGTCCGGCATGCGCTCGGTGCCGACCACCGACAGGGCGACGTGGTGGCCGACCCCGGCCTCCTCCTCGGCGGCCAGCAGGTTGCGGGTGGAGGTCTCGAAGAACTCCAGCACCGCGTCCTGCTCGAAGGACGGCGAGTTCGACACGTCGATCACCACGTGCGCCCCGGCCAGCACCTCGTCCAGGCCCTCGCCGGTGAATGCGTTCACACCGGTGCCCGGCGCGGCGGCGACGGCCTCGTGGCCGTGCTCGCCGAGCCTGGCCACCAGCTTGGAGCCGATCAGGCCGGTCCCGCCCACTACGACGATCCTCATGACGTACGTACCTTCCGCTTCGCGGCGGGCACCCCCCTGTGCCCTCCGGTCACCAGACAAGACAGGACAGCGGCCCGATCTGTGACAGATCGGGCCAAAATCCTAAAGACCTGGCGCCACCGCCAAGCTTTGCCGGATCAGCCCGCTGTACATGGCCTCCATGTCGGACACGAGCGCCGGATCGAGGTCCGGCCGATCGCCGGTGACGATCTCGGCCTGGAGCGACAACGCGGCGGCGTACCCCGGACCGCGCAGCCGTTCGGCCAGGGCCAGACCGAGGTCGATCCCGGCCGTCACCCCGGCGGCCGTGACGAGGTCGCCGTCCTCGACGATCCGCTCGTCGACGGCCACGGCGCCGAACCGGTGCAGATGCGGCCTCGCCGCCCAGTGCGACGTCGCCCTGCGCCCCTTCAGCAGCCCGGCGGCCCCCAGGAGCATCGACCCCGTGCACACGCTCGCCACCGTCCCCGCCCCTGCGCCCAGCCGGGCGAGCTGGGCCAGCAGTTCGGCGTCACCCATGGCCCCGGCCAGTCCACCGCCACTGCCGGGGACGAACACGACGTCGTTGTGCTCCTCGGCATCGGCCAGCGCCAGGGTGGAGACGACGCCCACCCCGGTGTCACTGGTGACGACGGCTCCGGCCCCCTCCAGGCCGGCGAGCTCGACCCTGGCGCCGATCAGCGAGGCCAGGAAGAACTGCGGCCCGATCAGGTCGAGCGCCGTGAACCCGGGATAGACGAGCATCACGACACGCTCGCTGCCCTGGATGACCAGGTCCGGCCGCTGCGCGAGGCGCAGGTGCGCGGCCTCGCTCTCGTCGCCGGGCAGGTGGTGGGACTCGGACACGGGCTGTGCTGCGCTCATGGGCTCTCTCCACGTGTGATCATGAGACTTCTCCCAGGGGGAGTGGTGCGGTGACGAAGTGCGGACGGCCGGTCAGCGGATGGGCGACGATCGTGCTGCGCACGCCGAACACCTCGCCGACCCGCTCGGCCGTCAGCACCCGCGTGGGCGGGCCGGAGGCCACCACGCGCCCTTCGCACAGCAGGACGAGGGCGTCGCAGTAGGCCAGGGCGTGATCGAGGTCGTGCAGGGCCGCGATCGTGGTGAGGCCGAGCTCGCGTACCAGTTCGAGCAGGTCGAGCTGGGCGCCGACGTCGAGGTGGTTGGTCGGCTCGTCCAGCAGCAGCACGGGCGCCTGCTGGGTCAGCGCACGGGCCAGCAGCACCCTCTGACGCTCGCCTCCCGACAGCGTGGCGAACACCCGCGAGGCCGCCCAGCGCATCCCGACCCGGTCGAGCGCGGACTCGGCGATCTCACGGTCGCGGGCGTCGTCGCGGTCGAACAGGCCCTTGTGCGGGGTACGGCCCATCGCGACGACCTCGCGCACGGAGTAGTCGTTGTCCAGGTCGTGGTCCTGGGAAAGCACCGCGGTGCGGCGTCCGGCCTGCTTGGCGCCGAGGTGCCGGACGTCGTCGCCGCCGACGCGTACGGCGCCGCCCGAAGGCCGGAGCGCCCGGTAGACACAGCGCAGCAGCGTGCTCTTGCCCGACCCGTTGGGCCCGACGAGCCCGGTGACGCGACCGCTCTCGGCGTACAGGTCGACGCCGGTGAGGATCGGCACGCCCTCGACGACGACCCGCAGGCCCTGGGCGTGCACCCTCATCCGCGCCCCTTGCCCTGCCTGCGCAGCAACCAGAGGAAGAACGGCGCGCCCAGGGCCGCGGTGAACACGCCGACCGGCATCTCGTTCGGCCGGTCGACCGTACGCGAGAGGAGATCGACCAGCACCAGGAACACCGCCCCGACCAGCAGCGAGACCGGCAGCACCCGCCGATGGTCGGGCCCGACCAGCAGCCTGGCCGTGTGCGGCACCATGAGCCCGACGAAGCCGATGCCGCCCGAGACGCTGACGACGGTGGCGGTCAGCAGGGAGGCGACCAGCAGCAGGGCCAGGCGCAGCCGGTTGACGTCGACGCCGAGACCGGCGGCGGTGTCGTCGCCGACGGTGACGGCGTTCATGGCACGGCCCTGCAGCAGCAGCCAGCCGAGTGCGAGCGCGATGGCGGCGGCGGGCAGCCCCAGGTCGGCCCACGACGCGCCGGACACCGAGCCGAGCAGCCAGAACATGACCCCACGCAGTTCGGAGGGATGGGCGCTGAGCTGGACATAGCTGGTGGCCGCCGAAGCCAGGTAACCGATCGCCACCCCGGCCAGCACCAGCCGCCCGGCCGCGAGCCGCCCGCCGCGCTGGGCCAGCCCGAACACCACCAGCAGGCTGACCACCGCTCCCGCGAAGGCCGCGCCGGTCACCCCCAGCACGGCGAGCGCCGCCGACATGGCGGTCAGCGCCACGACGGCCCCCAGCGAGGCCCCCGCCGAGACGCCGAGCAGGTAAGGATCGGCCAGCGGATTGCGTACCAGGGCCTGCAGGCACACGCCCGCCACGCTCAGCCCGGCCCCGGCCACCGCGGCGAGCAGCACCCGGGGCGTGCGGAAGTCCCACACGATCTGCTCGATCAGCGGATCGGCAGCCGGACCGGCCAGCAGCCTGGCCCGTACGACGCCCGCGACGTCGGGCAAGGGCACGGCCACCGTGCCCACGCCGATCGCCAGCCCGATCGCGAGCACGAGGGCGGCGACCAGCGCGACGACGAGCACGCCGTACGCGGGCCCCGACACCAGGTGGGGGCCGTGCGCGCGGGGCTCAGCCGTGTGCCGCATCGGCGATCCTCCTGACCGCGACGGCGTTGAGCGGCCCGAGGTAGAAGCCGTCGGACACGGAGGTGTAGGTCCTGGTCCTGGACGCCTCCCACTGCGGGAACATCGCGAACAGCGCGTCGGCCATCGCCTTGGCGTCGTCGCCCGGCTGGAACAGGCCGACCACGAGCACGTCCACATCGGCCGAGGCCAGCGCCTCGGCATTGATCTCGGCGAGCTCGGCGTCGGTCCTTCCGGCGAACGGGTTCACGCCTCCGGCCCTGGCGATGATGTCGTCGTAGATGCCGCCGCCGAACACCGCGGGCAGGCCGTTGCGGTTCATCGCCGACATGCCCGGATAGGCGACCAGCACGCTCCTGCGCGGCCTGCCCGCGTGCCGTGCGGCGATCTCGGCCAGGTCGGCCCTGGCCTCGGTGATGTACGCGGCGGCGCGCTCGCGGACGTCGAAGATCGCGCCGAGCTCGCTCAGCAGCTCGAACGACGACTCCACCGACTGCGCCCTGCGCCGCTCCTCGTCCTGCGGCCTGGGCGCCGGGTCGCCGTACGCGCAGTTGACCGGCGTCACGTAGCTCCTGATCCCGGCCTTGGCCAGCTCCTGCCTGGAGGCGGACCCGACCTCGGCGTCGAACCCGCCCGCCCAGGTCGAGACCACCAGGTCCGGGCGCAGGGCGAGAACCTGCTCCTTCGGCACCTCGAAGTTCTGGTTCAGCCGCAGGCCGCCGGTGGGCAGCCGCCTGACGCGCTCCAGCATCGCCGGGTCGTCGGAGACGCCGTAGGACTGGCTGTTGGCCAGGACGCGGTCGTCGAGTCCGAGTGCGACGAAGCTCTCCGCCTCGGCGACCGAGGTCCCGTTCAGCAGCAGCACCCGTTCGGGCGGCGCGTCGAACGTCAGCGGCGTGCCGCAGTTGTCGATCGTCAGCGGGTAGCCCGTCGCACTCACCCGGGCGGGCGGCGCCTGGGCCGGGACGGCGGCCGGTGCGGCACAGCCGGGCTGGATGAGGGCGAGAGCCACGAGCCCTGCGGCTCTTCGGGAACGGGTGGTCACACCTGGTGGTCGTCTGCGGCGCGGCTGTGGTTCCCGTTTCGTCCCCTTGACAGACAGGGTTCTCATCCGACCGATCGGCTGACAGGATGTCGGATGTGTCCCCGCAGGATCCCGCCGTGCGTCTGGCCAGAGCCGCCGTGTTCGCCACGGTGTGCGTCGTGGTCTCCGCCGGGGGACACGCCTTCGCCGGTGGCGGGCGGGTCCCGCTCGCCGTGATCGGCGCGGGTGCGCTCGCCGTCCTGCTCGTGGCCTACGGGCTCAGCGGGCGCGAGCGGGCACGTGAGGTCGTGCTCGGCACGACGGCGGTCGCGCAGATCGTGCTGCACGGCCTGTTCGCCGCCACCTCGCCTTCGGCCGTGCCCGTCGTCGCGGGCGAGCACGGACATCTGGGCATCGGCATGGTCCTGGTCCACCTCGTCCTCGCCCTGCTGACCGGATGGTGGCTGCACCGGGGCGAGAGCGCGGTGTGGCTCATGCTCCGCCTGTGGGCGGTCGCGCCGCTGCGGCTGCTGCTGTGGCCGCTGGTGGTCGAGGTCGACTCCGTACGGCCCGCCGGTCAGGCCGTGTCGGCCGGTGCGGCGCTGCCGCCGCCTGGGCGCGAGTTCGCCGTGGTGGTGCATCGGCGGGGTCCGCCGGTCGGCTCCGGCGCCGGCTGACCCTCTCCTGCTCGTCGGCCGTCGCCATCGGTCATGCGCACGCCCGCGTTCTCGCGCCGGCGTGGTTTCCGATGCGCCCTGCCGTGCACCGGCATCGGCGGGCCACTTCTTTGGAGTCGGCGATGGCATTTCTGCCGCGTAGCGTTCGCACCCTCGTGCTGGTCGGGCTGGGGTGCGGCATTTTCCTGCTGGCGGGCAGCCCTGTGGCGCTCGCCCATGACAGTCTCAAGCGCAGCTCCCCCGCGAAGGACGCCCAGGTCGCGTCCGTCGAGCGGATCGAGCTGGAGTTCTCGGCCAAGGTACGGTTTCCCGCGGTCGTCCTGCTCGACCCCTCGGGTGCGAACGTCGCCGTCGGCGCGCCCGTGGTCGAGGGCAAGCTGGTCGTGACCGACGTGCCCGCCGCCCTGGCGCCGGGCGCGTACACGGTCGGCTGGCGGGTGGTCTCCTCCGACGGGCATCCCATCGAGGGGGAGATCCCGTTCCGGGTGTCCGGGTCGGGCTCGGCGTCCGTGCCCCTGTCGCCGCTGCCGTCCGCCGGTGTGCGGGCCGGGGAGGAGGCCGGGGGGACCGGCTGGATCTGGATCGTGGGCGTCGTGGTGGTGCTCGCCCTCGCGGTCGGCGTCGCGGGCCTGCGCTCGTCCCGGGCCCGTGCGGACGCCCTTCCCGCCGACACCCGTGAACAGGGCGAGGACACGCCGTGAGCGCGTCCGGCGCCGAGTCCCAGGAGGACCTGCGGGTCACCGCGCTCGCCCTCGCCGCACGCACCGGCACGCCGTACGCGGTCGAGGAGTTCACCCGGGCGGTCTATCCCGACGTCCTGCGCTACCTCGCCTACCTGACCGACGCGCAGTCGGCCGAGGACCTGGCCCAGGAGACGTTCCTGCGCGTCCTGCGCAGCCTGCCGCGTTTCGCCGGGCGTTCGTCGGCACGTACCTGGTTGCTGTCGATCGCCAGGCGTGTGGTCGTCGACAGGTTCAGGGCCGCCGCCGCCCGGCCCTCCATCGCCGATCTCGCCGACTGGCAGAGCACGGCCGAACGCAGCCTGCCGTACGGGCTGTCCGGCTCTGAGGACGTACTGGCCCTGGTCGGCCTGCTGGACGAGATCCCGCCCGAACGCCGCGAGGCCTTCGTCCTCACCCAGATCACCGGCCTCCCGTACGCCGAGGCCGCCGCCGTCCTCGGCTGCCCCGTCGGCACGATCCGCTCCCGCGTGGCCCGAGCCCGCACCCAACTCGTAGCCGCCCTCCACAAGGCCGACCAGGCCGCCTGACCCCGCGCCTTCCCGGGTCCGTCCGCGCGGCGGGCCCGGGAGGTCACGTCCTGGTGAACCAGGTGATCTGGGCGCCGTTGCTGAAGGATTCGCGTTGGGTGGGGGTGAAGAGGGTGGGGGTGAAGGCGCCGGAGAAGGCGGGGATGCCGGTGCCGAGGACGAGGGGGTACCACTTGATGATCAGGGCGTCGATCTCCGGCAGGAGGGCGCCTGCGAGTTGGCCGCCGCCGGTGAGCCAGATGTCCTTGCCCGTGTCCTCGGCCTTGAGCTTGCGCACGGTCTCCAGCGGTTCGCCGGTGACGAGTTCGAGTGCGGGGTCGGCGATCTCGCCCAGTGTCGTGGAGACGACGTACTGCCGCATGTGGGCGTAGGGACTGGTGATGCCGATGTCCAGGGCGGGCGTGTAGGTGCCCCGGCCCATGATGAGCGTGTCGAAGTGCCCGTTGGGTGTGTCGAGCGGCATGCCGAAGTGGGGGCGCACATGGGAGGGCACGGTCTCGGGGTAGCGTGCGTTGATCCAGGCCGTCATGTCGTCGGCCAGGGGGAAGCACTCCCATTCGCCGTCGGGGCCCGCGATGTAGCCGTCGATCGAGACGCCGACGTAGTAGACGAGCTTTCGCATGCGTGTGACTCCATTCGTAGTACTCCGTTTGCAGTGGTCTCAACGTAGTACTACGAATGGAGTGGTGTCAACGGCGTCCTCCCGCAACACCGCCCTGGCGATCACCACCACACAGAAAACGCCCAGCAGTAGCCCCCACAGCACATCCGACACGAAATGCATCCCCCGGTACAGACGTGAGGCCGCGACCACCAGCGGCACCGCGACCCCGGCCGTCCACACGAGCGCGCTCAGCACGCGATGCCCGTGCAGCCGCATCGCCAGCAGGACGGCCAGCCCCAGGTAGAAGCCGACGGCCGCGCTCACATGACCGGACGGCCAGCTGCTGGTCGGCGGCGCGGGATCCAGATGTGTCACGGGCGGCCTGAGCCTGCCGACCATCGCACTGGTGGCGAGGAAGAGCAACGACTGCGACCACACCGCCAGAACGAGGAACACCGACTCCCGCCACCGCCGCAGAGCCAGCCGGAACACCAGCGCGCACACCGCGGTCAGCGTCACGATGTAGGGCGTGTCGGACAGACTGCTGCCCAGGTCGGTGAGGTCGTCGAACAGCGGCGTACGTAAGGCCGCGATGTCACGCATGACCTCGCCCTCGCCCCACGCCGACGCCTTGATCAGCCTGCCCATGGCATAGGTCGCCACCGCCATCAGGCCGAGCGCCACCAGAGCGGGCCAGGCCCTGGCCCACAGCCGTTCAATCACGCGCTACCGCCTCCGGTTCGACGCCCGCCACGACGGGAGAGATCGGCTCACGGCCGAGGTCGCGCCGCCAGCTCTCGAAGGCGATCGTGGTGGCCGCGATCACCAGCACACCGAGCAGGACCCCCGCCACCACATCGCTGACCCAGTGCACCCCGAGTGCCACCCGCGTGTAGGCAACCGACCCCACCACGAACGCCGCCAGCGCCCACGCCACGACCTTCTGCACGGTCGTGACCAGGTACGGCAGCGCCAGCAGGACCAGCACCCCGGCGCCGAGCGTGGCGTTCAGCGCGTGCCCGGAAGGAAAGGACTCGCCGGGCGCCACCGCCACCGGATCGGGGAACATCGGCCGCGCCCGGCCGATCACGATCTTCAGCAGCAGCCCGAGCGCCCCACCGACGGTGATCGTGACGGCCGCCCACCAGCCGAGCCTGGGCGCGCCCCGATAGGCGATCCACCCGGCGGCGGCGAAGACCGCCACCCGCCACGGCCACGGCCCGAGCACGTCGCTCCACACGCCCGCCGCCCAGGTCAGCATCGGATGCTCGATCGCGAAGACGTGCAGGTCGTGGGCCACCCCCTGGTCGAGGGCGTGCAGCGGCGCGAAGACGGTGAGCACGAGCACGGCGACCACCGCGAACAGCATCCCGGCGCCGACCGAAAGCCCCGCGGCCAGCGTGAGCCTGAGCCCGAGCCTCGGCCCGCTCATCGGACCTCCTCCTTGCGCCGCAGCCCGACCGGCCTGCCGTCGCGGTCGATGAGCGCGCTCATCAGAACCCCTCCTTGCGACGCAGCTCCGCGGGCCGACCGTCGGGGTCGACCACGAGGCGGTACAGCGGTCTGGCGAGCGTCCTGCGCACGCGCCCGATCTCGGGACGCGCGTGCACCCGCAGCCGTCCGGGCGGCCTCGGCCCCTTGCGCCCGCCCTCGTGCCAGGCGTCGAGCCTGGCCGCCGACTCGGCGAACACCTCGAAGGCGGACTTCGGGTCGCACAGGTCGTCGAGGTCGTCCGGCCCGCGGTCGAGGTGCTCGGCGGCGAGTGTGAGCCGCAGGTCCCTGGCGAACCGGCGCGCGCCGAACGGCGGGCGGGGATCGGGCTGCTCGTCGAGCACGGCGCAGCT
The DNA here is from genome assembly GCF_056106265.1 of Nonomuraea sp. IBHARD001. Taxonomy (NCBI): domain Bacteria; kingdom Bacillati; phylum Actinomycetota; class Actinomycetes; order Streptosporangiales; family Streptosporangiaceae; genus Nonomuraea; species Nonomuraea sp. IBHARD001. The sequence goes on along the minus strand of NZ_JBWBBW010000002.1, from coordinate 8,242,834 downwards.
CAGCTCGGAGTCGTAGGTCCACGAGCGCAGGTTGACATTGTCGGAGCCGACGCTCGCCCACACGTCGTCGACGACGCAGGCCTTGGCATGCACGTAGACGGGTGTGCCCGCGTGGTTCTCCAGGTCGTAGATGCCCACCCGGCCCTCGCCCGCCCGCATCAGCCGCTCAAGGGCGGCCGATCGGCCGAGCAAACTCGCGGGTCCCGCCAGCCAGCCGTCCTGGTCGGGATGACGGGGCACCACGATGATCATGCGAAGCTCCGGCTCGCGCTCAAGGGCTTGCGCGAACGGCTCGATGACCTCGGTCGACCAGAGGTACTGGTCCTCCAGATAGATCAGCGACTGCGCCCTGGCCAGCACCTTCAGGTAGGCCCTGGCCACGCTACGCTCCCCGTCGGGTGCGAACGGGTAGGCGCGGCGCATCTGCGGATAGGTCCGCAGCAGTTGCACGGCATGCGTCCCGACCGGCGCGGGCGGCGGCCCGGGATCGGGCAGCGGCGGCATGTCGTCCATGCTCTGCAGGTGGTCGCGCAGCCGCTTGAGCGGATGGCGGGTCTCGGGCGCGGGATCGGACCAGCGCTCGCAGAAGACCTTCTCCACCTCCGCCACCGCGGGACCCCGGATCTCCACCTGGATGTCGTGCCACGGCGGTCGCCGCCCGAACGCGCTCGGCATGGGCGCGCTCTGGGCGTCGCCGTGGTGTCGGGCGTCGTCGCGGCGGCTGTGGCAGAGGTCGATGCCACCGGCGAAGGCGACGTCCTTGGACGGGTGGTCCTTGTGGCGCAGGATGACGAACTTCTGGTGGTGCGAGCCGCCGTGCCGGGTGCGCTGGTCGAGCACGCACTGGCCGCCCGCCTGTTCGATCTCCTGGCCCAGGTGCCGGTTCTCCGCGGCGCTGAAGCGCAGGACGTCCAGGTGGGAGCGCCAGATGAGCCCTCTGACGAGCGCGCCCCTGCCCGCGGCGGCGGCCATGGCCGAGGCGACGCTCGGCCCGTCCGGGGCGAGCAGTTCGTCCGGGTCGCCGCGCCAGTCGGCGAACAGCAGCAGGTCGTCCTCGCCGAGCCCGTCGATCCGGGAGGCGAGTTCGGCGAAGTAGGTGGCCCCGTGCACGAGCGGGCGCACGTGGTTACCCGTCGACCAGGCGTCGAGCCGGGTCGACGGGTTGCCGCGCTCGTCCTCGGTGAGGAACCACTCGTCGAGCCTCATGTGCGGCGCCAGCGCGACTCTCCGAAGCAGTACCCGGCGAACAGCAGCACGCCGATGGCGATCACCACCAGCAGCGTGGGTCCGACGGGCGTGTCGGCGAACGCCCTGAGCGTGGCGTCTATGCCTCCGGCCTTGTCGGGGTCGAAGGTGATCGCCGCCTGGACGACGAAGATGCCGGCCAGCCCGGCGATCAGCCCGCGAGCGATGTACCCGGCCATGCCCAGGCGCTCCATCGTCTTGCGTGCGCGCGGCGACATCTGCCCGAGGTTGAGCTCCCTGCAGAACTTCTTCGTCGCGCCCTCGTGCACCCAGTACACGCCGAGCGCGAGGATGCCGAGCCCGATGGCCCCGACGATGAACTGCCCTGCGGGCAGGTGCAGCAGCGTGTCGGTGAGGTTCTGCGACTTCTTGTCCTCGGACCCGGCCGACTTGCCGGAAAGGACGACGGTCAGCAGCGTGGAGAAGATGAAGGCGTAGACGACGACCCGTCCCGTCGCCTGCGCCCGCTCCTTGGCCTCCCTGTGGCTGAACAGCGCCTCGGTCGCCTGCCACACGGCCAGCGCCGCGAAGCCGACCGTCATGATCCAGAGGATCACCTGTCCGAACGGCAGATCCGCGACGGCCCCGATCGCCCCGGCCTTGTCGGCCTCCCGATCCCCGCCGCCCATCCCGATCTGTACGGCCAGCACGCCGATCAGCGCGTACAACACGCCGCGGCACACCAGCCCGACCCGGGCCAGCCTGTCCAGCGCCGGGCTGTCGGCCGCCCGTCTCGCCGCGGCTTCAACGTTGCTCACGGTTCCTCCTGAGAAATCGCCAAGACTCCCAGGTGCCCCGGAACCGCCGTCCTATTCGTCGGGTTTCTAGAGGGGTGGGAGGATCGTCAACTCGGGGTTGACGCTCCTCGATCGTCAACCTAGGGTTGACGCATGAACGCAGACAAGCCACGGCTGGACGACCTCATCACCGCCATCAAGCACCGCCACCCCGACGGCGACCCCCTGCAGCAACTCAGCGACGCGGTCCTGCTCGGGGAGTACCTGGGCGAGCTCGCCGACCACCTCATCGGCCACTTCGTCGACCGCGCCAGGCACTCGGGCGCCTCCTGGACCGAGATCGGCCGCAGCATGGGCGTCACCAAGCAGGCCGCGCAGAAGCGGTTCGTACCCAAGGACAAGGACAAGGAGGGCGCCACGCTGGCCGACGACCTCAAGCAGTTCACCAGGTACACCGACCGGGCGCGTCACGTCGTGGTCCAGACCCAGCAGGAGGCCGTCGAGGCGGGCGCGGCGCTGATCGAGCCCGCGCACTTCGTCCTGGGCCTGCTGTGCGAGCCCGACGCGCTGGCCGCCCAGACGTTCGTGGCGCTCGGCGTGCCGCTGGCCCGGGTACGCGAGGCCGTCGAGGCGGGCTTCACCGCCGAGCAGGGCCCGCCCGTGCAGCCGCCACTGGCCTTCAGCGCGGCGGGCAGGAAGGTGCTGGAGCTGACCCTGCTGGAGTCGCTCGGCATGGGCCACAACTACATCGGCACCGAGCACATCCTGCTCGGCGTGCTGGCCCAGGGCGAGGTCACGGCGCTGGCCGAGCTCGGCCTGACCAGGGACAGGGTCGAGGCCGAGCTCAGGAGAAGGCTGGAGGAGGTCCTGCGCATGCGGACGCAGGGGTAGAGGTGCTCAGCGCTCGCGCAGGCCGTACCTGTCGTGCAGGCGGCGCAGCGGTCTCGGCGCCCACCAGGCCGCGCGCCCCAGCATCGTCATCAGGGCAGGCACGAGGAACATGCGGATCACGGTCGCGTCCAGCAGGATCGCGGCCGTGAGCCCGACGCCGATCTGCCTGACGGGCGAGAAGCCGCCCCCGGCGAAGCAGGCGAAGACCACGACGAGCAGGATCGGACCGACGGTTGATCTTGCCTCTCGGCCGGGCGGATGACCGGGGAACGCCAGATGTACTCCTGAGTGCGGAGAACCCACTCTTTAGTGGCGCTTATCCATGCTCATAGGAGGTTTCATGCCATAGACCGATAATTCGGTGGGCGCCGAAACAAGCCCCACCTAGGGTCGACCCCATGGATGTGATGACCGCCCCCCGCACCGACCGCAAGGCCATGGCCGCCGTCGTCGTGACCGTGCTCTCCTGGGCCTCCGCCTTCGTCTCGATCCGCGCCGCCGCGGCGCACTACGACCCGGGCCCGCTCGCGCTCGGGCGGCTGCTGGCCGGATCGATCGCCCTGCTGGCGATCTGGGCGCTGCGGCGCGAGGGCTGGCCGCCGAAGGCCGCATGGCCGGGCATCCTCGGCTCGGGCGTGTTGTGGTTCGGCGTCTACATGGTGGCGCTGAACTGGGGCGAGCAGGAGGTCGACGCGGGCACCGCCGCCATGGTGGTCAATGTCGGCCCCGTGCTCATCGCCCTGCTGGGCGGCTGGCTGCTGAAGGAGGGCTTCCCGTCCCGGCTGATGGCCGGTATGGCGGTGTCGTTCGTGGGCGCGGTGGTCGTGGGCATCTCGATGTCGGGTTCGGGCGGGTCGGCCGAGAGCGGTTCGCCGGTGCTCGGCGTGCTGCTGTGCCTGCTGGCCGCCGTGGTCTACGCCGCCGGTGTGGTGCTGCAGAAGCCGGCGCTCAAGCACGGCTCGGCGTTGCAGGTGACGACGTTCGGCTGTGTGATCGGCACCGTGGCCTGTCTGCCGTTCGCCGGAGGGCTGGTGGAGCAGGTGCAGGTCGCGCCGCTCTCGGCCACGCTGAACATGATCTACCTCGGCCTGGTGCCGACCGCGCTGGCGTTCACCACGTGGGCCTACGCGCTGGCCAGGACGACGGCGGGCAAGATGGGCGCGACGACCTATGTGGTTCCGGCGCTGGTGGTGCTCATGTCGTGGGCGCTGCTCAGCGAGGTGCCCGGCTGGCTGACCTTCGCCGGTGGCCTGCTGTGCCTGGCGGGGGTCGCGGTCTCCCGGGGTGGGAAAAAGTCGGCGTAGCACCCAAAAAGGGACAATCGTTGTCCGTGTGTTGACCGGGGGCCGGGCATCAACCCCTCGCATCCGAACGCGGTGCATCTGATCCAACACGGAGAGCGAGGGGGCGGTCATCGTGCGCGCCGTACTCGTGGGAGCCGTACTGGCGGGCAGTCTGCTCACCGCCCTGCCCGCCGTCGCGGCCGACGCCGACATCACGGTCACGCCCAAGGTCGTCGAGCCGGGCGGCGAGGTGGAGATCGCCCTGAACTGCGCCGACTACACCAAGGCCTATGTCGAGTCGGACGCGTTCGGCACGATCGAGCTCAAGGGACAGACCAGCGTGCTGACCGTGGTCGGCAGGACGCCGGGCAAGTACACCGTCGACGGCGGCTGCGACCCCGGCGCCCATCCGCTCAACAGCGCCTACCTGGTGATCGAGGACGACGACTACCCGTCGGGCGGGGCCGACACCGGCGGCGGCGCCACCGCGATGCGCACGGTGAGCCCGGTCGTCAGCGCGGGCGTCGGCGTCGGCCTGGTCGCACTGGCGGGTGGCGGGCTGCTGCTGGCGCGGCGCTCCCGGGGCGGTGCGGGCCGCTAGCGCGCCGAGGGTCGTCGCCGGGCTCCTGCTGGCCGGTGCGCTCGCCTTCGCGTTCGACGCGATCGTGAACCGCTCGTACGGCCCGCCCTCGGCCCCCGGCCAGGACGCGGCGGCCGCCCTGTCGGACGCGGCGCATCCCGGGATGGACCCGAGCGTCCCGGTCAGGCTGGAGATCCCGGCGATCGGCGTCACGGCCGACGTGCTCGCGATCGGCAGGACGGCGGACGGCGCCGTCGAGGTCCCGCCGCTGGAGCGGCCCGGCCTGGTCGGCTGGTACAAGGGCGGCGTCACACCGGGCGAACGCGGCCCCGCCGTACTCCTCGGGCATGTCGACTCGCGCACCGGGGGCGAGGCCGTCTTCTTCCGCCTGGGCGAGCTGGCCAAGGGCGACGAGGTACGGCTGGCCAGACGCGACGGCTCCACGGCCGTCTTCGCCGTCGAGAGCGTCGAGACCCACGCCAAGAGCGCCTTCCCCACCCGAGCCGTGTACGGCCCGGCCAAGGGCCCGGCGCTCAGGCTGGTGACGTGCGGCGGCTCCTACGACCCGGACAAGGGCGGCTACAGCGACAACGTGGTGGCCTTCGCCCGCTTCGTCAGGCCGCTTCCTGCCGGGGCAGCACCACCTCCCTGATGATGATCAGCACGGCCGCGGTCAACGGGATGGCCAGCAGGGCGCCGATCACCCCGAGCAGCGCCCCGCCGATCAGCGCGCCCACGATGGTGGCGATCGGCGGCACGTCGACCGAGCTCTTCATCACCTTGGGGGCGATCACGTAGTTCTCGATCTGCTGGTACAGCGTGAAGAACACCACGCACGCGATGCCGACGCCCGGCGAGACGAAGAACCCGACGGCCGAGGCGATGGCCGCGCCGATGAAGGCGCCGACGAGCGGGATCAGATCGGTGATCGCCACGATCAACGCCAGCGGGAGCGCGTACGGCACCTTGAGCATGACGAGGAAGAAGAACGTCACCAGCCCGGCGATCAGCGAGATGATCAGATTGCCCGCGACATATCCGCCGATCTTGTCGATGATCTGGTCGCCGAGCTCCTGCGTCCTGGCCCGGCGCGAGCGCGGCACCAGCTGGTAGCCGGTCCTGGTCAGCGTCGAGAGTGAGCCCAGCAGGTAGAGCGTGAGCACGAGCACGGTCAGGGCGTTGAACACCGCCCCGATGACCGCCGTGCCGAACCCCAGGATGCCACCGAACATCTGGGTGCCGAAGGAGCCGCTGCCGATGTAGTCGGCCAGCTTCTGCAGCACCTGGAAACGCTGGTCGAACTCGCGGATCTGCGTGTTGTTCTGCAGCTCCCGCACGTACTGCGGCGCGTTCTTGATGAACTCGGTCGTCTGCTCGGTCAGCGGCGGCACGACGGCCAGGCCGAAGCCGACGAAGACCAGGATGACCGCGAGGAAGACCAGGCTGATCGCCCAGAACCGCGACAGGTTGTGCCTGGTGAGGAACTCGACGGCCGGGTTCAGCCCGATCGCGAGGAACAGCGAGACGACGATGAGCAGCAGCACGCCGCTGGCGATGGAGATCGCCTGGACGAGCAGCCATGCGGTCAGCACACCGAGCGCGCCGACGAATCCGAGTGCGAAGGGCCGCAGCGGGCGCATGGAACGGTCGACCAGCGGCCCGGGCGGGGGAGGGAGAGGGGGAGGGGTGTCCGACACCCCCGCCCTTTGCCCGGCAAATCACTGAATAGGCATCAAACGTTCACATATTGCCGAGGGCGCAGCGCATGGGCCCGCAGGGCGGCCAGCGCCGCCGCCTGCCCGGTGCGCGTCAGCCGTACCCACTGGCCGGCGGTGGCGTCCTCGTCGGCGGTGTGCCAGGTGAACTCGCCCAGGTGCAGGGCGGTCAGATGGCGGGCGAGGTCTTCGAGCGCCCTGGTGACGTCCGCCAGGCCGGTCGCACGGTGCCAGCCCTCGCCGCCCACGACCTCGGCCACGCGGGCGCACAGCTCCTCCCACGACAGCATGGCGCCGTCGGCCAGCAGCAGCAGCGCCGCCTCACGTGCCGACACCTCGAACTCGTGCTCGCGCCTGGCCAGCAGGACGGCCGTCGCCGCCTCCCACATCGTCGCGGGGGCGTCGCGCAGCATCATGCCGTGGTCGGTGACCACCAGCCGGTTGCCCGCGCGCTCAAGGGCGCCGAGGTCGTGCTCGGCGATCTCGCGCAGCGCCGCGGCCTCCGGCGAGAGCGCCAGCCGCAGCGGCACGCCGCCGCCCGACGAGGCCAGCACCAGCAGCCTGCGCAGGCCGTCGAGCGGGTGCGAGGGCACAGGCGCGTGCAGGCGCACCTCGAAAGGCTGGGCCAGCTCGCGCCTGGCCGGGCCCCGGCCGAGCACCCAGCGGTTGAGCCGCTCGCCGTGCACCCGGTGCAGCCAGCTGTCGCCGCCGAGCTCGGCCCTCGGCTCGGTGAGCCAGCGCCTGGTCAGCTCGGCGGGATCGGCCTCGGCTCCGGCCACGATCGCCAGCTCCAGCGCCGCCGAGCACGCCACGTGCGCGCCGAGCTCCTCCGGGCCCATGATCGTGCTCCAGCGCAGATCGGAGATGTCGGGAGGCAGCACGCCGGTCGCCTCCAGTGCCCGCTGGTAGGCCGCGGCGCCCGCCTCCTCGCCGCCGCGTGCGTAGGCCCGCAGGATCTGCCCGGTCTCAGGCGACAGGCACAACGCCGCGTAGCGCTCCATGCCGCCGAGCTCCAGCAGCCTGGCCAGCGCGCGGGCCAGCCTGGTGTGGTCGCCGTCCACCTTCAACGGCAGTGTGTACCAGAGGAACTCGCACACATCGAGCTGTGTGATCGTCTCAAGAGGCTCGCCTCCGGTCAGCCATTCGACCGAGGTCCTGGCGTCGTCGGCGAGGTCGGGCTCAGATCGCTCCAATGCGAGCAGGAGTGCGGCCACGTCCGGTGCAGGCATGCCTCGAAGTCTGCCGTATGGACGATAGCCCTGACGATGACCGAAACCGGTGCGCTTTGGGTGGTGCACAGCAACTACCCTACGAAATCGCTGACGGACGGTCGGTGCCGGGTGTCAGATCCAGCGCTTGTCGAAGAGCATGCGGGCCCTCCAGTCGACATACGGGATCACCTCGCCCGCGATGACCGGATAGAGCCAGCCGAAATTCAGCAGCGCGAGCAGGGCGAACGCACCCACGACCGCGGTGCCGCCCATGCGCCTGGCCGTGCTCGCCGTGGCCGGTCCCATGATCAACCCGGCGGCCAGCACGATGGCCAGCACCATGAAGGGCACCATCGGGATCGCATAGAACAGGAACATCGTCCGGTTGCCGGAGATGGCGAAGTAGAACCACGGCAGCCACCCGACCGCATAGCCGAGCAGCACGGACCCGGCGCGCCAGTCGCGTCCGGCGACGTACCAGGCGATCATCGCCACCAGTGCGGCCAGCGAGGCGAACCAGATGACCGGCGTGCCCACGCCGAGCACGGCCTCCGAACAGTCCTTGACCCCGCAGACGTTCTGCCTGCCCTCGTAGAAGAAGGCGACCGGACGCAGCAGCAGCGGCCACTGCCACGGCTCCGACATGTAGGGATGCGTCGTCGACAGCCCGCCGTGGAAGCTCAGCACCGCGAGGTGGTAGTCGATCCACGACTTGAACGAGTCGATGACGAAGTACACCGGCCCCTGCGAGGTGGCCTGCGCCCAGTTGCGCCCGTAGCCGTAAGCCGTGGCGAACCACCCGGTCCACGACGCGATGTAGGTCACCGCGGGCACCAGCACCCCGGCCAGCAGCCACGTCGGCGCGTCCTTCTCCAGCAGCCCCCGGTACGGCGTGCGCAGCCCCACGGCCCTGCGGGCGCCCGCGTCCCAGAGCAGCGACATGATCATGAAGGCGACCAGGAAGAAGATGCCCGACCACTTGACCGCGCACGCCGCGCCCAGGCACACGCCCGCCGCGATGCGCCAGGGACGCAGGCCCAGCCAGGGCCCCGCGCTGGTCACCGTCGACGACTCGTACCAGTCGACGAGCTTGGACCTGGCCTTGTCACGGTCGACCACCAGGCAGGCGAACCCGGCCAGCACCCAGAACATCAGGAAGATGTCCAGCAGCGCCGTGCGCGAGAGCACGAAGTGCAGGCCGTCGAGCGCCAGCAGGAACCCGGCCAGACAGCCCAGCATCGTCGAGCGGGTCATCCTGCGCGCCAGCCTGGCGATGATCAGGATCGACAGCGTGCCGAACAGGGCGGCGGCGAAGCGCCAGCCGAACGGGTTGATCCCGAAGATCCACTCGCCCAGGGCGATCATCCACTTGCCCAGCGGCGGGTGCACCACGTACGAGGCGCACTTGTCGAGGGCGTCGGCGGTGCACTTCTGCCAGATGTCGGTATTGCCGAGCAGCAGGAGCTTGTCCGCGTCCTTGATCGTGACCCGCTCCACGCCCCATGTCAGGAGGGAGAACCCGTCCTTCATGTAGTACGTCTCGTCGAAGACGACGGCCTTGGGATGGCCGAGCCCGACGAAGCGGAGGATGCCGCCGAACAGCGCCACGAGGAGCGGCCCGAGCCACCCCCACATCTGGCTGCCGGGCATCGGTGGCACCAGGCGATCCCGCACGGTCCGAATGATCGGCGGCGGAGTCTTGGCCCCTTCGTGAGGGAAGGCCTGGGGCGGGAAATCGGTCACGGCCATCCGCACATGCTACGGGCCACGCGCAGGAGACATCTCGCGAAACACCGACCAATTCGGATACCCCGCAAGAAGAGAGGGACAATGCTCGGGTGAGAGAGCAAGGCAGGCTGGTTCTGGCGGGGGCTCCGATCGGTCAGCCCGGCGACGCGTCGCCCCGGTTGCGCGAGGCGCTGGAGAGCGCCGACATCGTCGCGGCCGAGGACACGAGGCGGTTGCGCAGGCTCGCGGCCGACCTGGGCGCGCAGATCGGCGGCAGGATCGTCTCCTACTACGACGCCAACGAGGCGGCGCGCGCCGCCGAGCTCGTCGAGGCGCTGAAGGACGGCCGCACGGTCCTGGTGATCACCGACGCGGGCATGCCCGGCGTCTCCGACCCCGGATACCGGCTGACGCATCTGGCCGTGCAGGAGGGTGTCACGGTGACCGCACTGCCGGGTCCGAGCGCCGTCACCACCGCGCTGGCGATCTCGGGCCTGGCCAGCGACCGCTTCTGCTTCGAGGGCTTCCCGCCGCGCAAGCCGGGCGAGCGGGCACGCAGGTTCGCGGCCCTTTCGGCCGAGGAGCGCACGCTGGTCTTCTTCGAGGCGCCGCACCGCCTGGAGTCCTGCCTGACCGCCATGGCCGAGGCGTTCGGCGCCGAGCGGCCGGCCGCCGTGTGCCGCGAGCTGACCAAGACCTACGAGGAGGTGCGCCGGGGTGGCCTCGGCGAGCTGGCCGCGTGGGCCGCGGGAGGAGTCAAGGGCGAGATCACCCTGGTCGTCGCCGGGCACGAGCCGAACCAGGGCCCGCCCGACATGGCCGAGCTGGTCGCCGAGGTGGCCAGGCGCGAGGCCGAAGGCGTGCAGCGCAAGCACGCGATCATCGACGTGGCCAAGGCCGCCGGCATTCCCAAGCGAGAGCTGTACGACGCGGTGCACAGACCCTAGGGTGCGCTAGTGCCCCTGATGACCCGTTTGCTCCATTCGGTACGGGGCGGGGTGGTCTGGGGCTGGATCGGCCCGGTCCTCGTCGCCGCACTCGGCGCCGTCCTCCGCTTCACCCGGCTGGGTGAGCCGCGCATCGTCGCCTTCGACGAGACGTACTACATGAAGGACGCCTACTCCCTGCTCACCTGGGGCGTGGAGCGGATGACGCTGGGCGACACCAAGGACCCGATCTCCGACCGGATGATCCTGCGGGGCGAGCTCGGCATCTGGAAGTCGTGCACGCCGATCGAGGACTGCGGCCTCTACGTCGCCCATCCGCCCGTCGGCAAGTGGCTCATCGCGGCCGGGGAGTGGCTGTTCGGCATGACGCCCTTCGGGTGGCGTTTCGCCGCGGCGCTGCTCGGATCGCTGTCGATCCTGGTGCTGGCCAGGGTGGCGCGCAGGATGACCGGCAACACGCTGCTCGGGTGCCTGGCCGGGCTGCTGCTCGCCCTGGACGGGCTGCACCTGGTCATGTCGCGTACGGCGATGCTGGACATCTTCCTGACCTTCTGGGTGCTGGCCGGGTTCGCCTGCCTGGTCGTCGACAGGGACGCCTCGCGCGCCAGGCTGGCGAGGTGGCGCGCCGGGTCGGCGCTCACCGCCGAGGCGCCCTCGCTCGGGTGGCGGCCCTGGCGGCTCGCGGCCGGGGTCTGCCTGGCGCTCGCGGTCGGGGTCAAGTGGTCGGGGGTGTTCTTCCTGGCCGCATTCATGATCATGTCGCTGGTGTGGGACGCGGGCGCGCGCCGGGCCGCCGGGCTGCGCGGGCCGTACCTGGGGGTGCTGGTCGAGGAGGGGCCGCGCTGGCTGGTCGCGGCCGTGCTGACGCCCTCGCTCGTGTACCTGGCGTCGTGGGCGGGGTGGTTCGCCTCGCCGCTCGGTTACGGGCGCAACTGGGCGCAGGCCGCCTCGCAGGGGCCGGTCTACTTCGTGTTCGACTCGGTGCGCTCGTGGGTGAGCTACCAGGTGCAGGTGCTCGGCTTCCACACCGGGCTCGCCGAAGGCCACGACTACGCCTCGCAGCCGTGGACGTGGCCGCTCGTGCTGCGTCCGGTGCTCGTGCACTACACCTCGCCGCCGAGGCCAGAGTGCGGCGGCGGGCCCGACGACTGCTCGCAGGCCGTGCTCGCGACCGGCTCGCCGGTCATCTGGTACGTCGGGCTGGCCGCCCTCGTCGCGGTCGTGGCCTGGTACACCGCCACCCGCGACTGGCGGGCCGGGGCCACGCTGGCCGGGTACGCCGCCGGATGGGTGCCGTGGCTCTACTTCGCCTTCGCCGACAACCGGACGATGTTCTTCTTCTATGCCGTCGTCATGGTGCCGTTCATGATCCTGGCCATCACGCTCACGGCCGGGCTCCTGCTGGGCAAGGCCGATGCCGCCCCCACCAGACGGGCGGTCGGCGCCGCGGCCGTGGGGGCGTTCGCCCTGGTGGCCATCGTGAACCTGTGGTGGCTGAGCCCGGTGCTGACCGCCGAGACGGTCAGCTATCCGCAGTGGCTGGCCCGGATGCTGATGCGCTCGTGGATCTGAGCCCCCGCCGCACCCCGTGCCGCAGCGAGATCGCCGCCGCGACACAGGCCAGAGGTACGGCAGGCAGCAGGTAGCGGTAGTCGAACTCGGCCGTGGCCGCCGGCGCCAGGATCAGGCCGAGCGCGGCCAGCCAGGGCAGCAGCACGGGCCCGCCCAGCTTGCGCCAGCGCAGCACGACCCCCCACAGACCGATCAGCAGCAGCACGCCGAACACCGTGCCGGGCAGCCTGACCACCTTCTGGTACCCGCTCATGATGTCGGCCCACGGGTGCACGATCCGCGTCTCGGCGGGCCCCTGCTCGTAGGTGAAGGCGTCGGTGTCGGCCCTGCCCTCGCGCGTGGCCCACTTGGGCAGCCGCTTGACCTCGCCGTTGGGGTCGAGCTGCACATAGGGCAGGAACTCGTACTGGTTGAAGGTCTTGGGCTCGGGGAAGACCGGCCGGTCCCAGCGGAAGGCGCGGAAGAAGTCGCGTGCCACGACGGCGAGGTAGTCGCCCGGCTGCGACAGGATCGCCCGCTTGGCGAACTCGCTGGCCACGTCGTTCTTGAACTCGTCGAACTTCTTGCCGCCCCAGGTGTGCAGCGTCTCGCCCTGGCCCTCGCCCCACAGGAACCACTGGGAGTAGTCCTCGCGCTGGTCGACGGGCTCGTTGATGCACATGAGCGCGATGTCGAGCTCGTGCTTGGGGTCGATGTCCATCTTGGCGCAGTCGGCGAAGATCGAGGTACGCATGTAGAGGATGAGGCCGTCGCTGTTGGTCATGGCGAATTTCCCGAAATTGGTGGAAAACCAGGCCATGTAGCCGAGCACCGGGATCGCGCAGGCCAGCAACATGGCCACGACCGGCTTCCAGCCCGTGCGCTTGATCAGCAGGTAGACGACCACCAGCCCCAGGATCGGCAGGCCGATCGACCGCGTCAGCGCCGTCAGCGCCAGCAGCAGCCCGACCACGGCGCCGACCCGCCACGACATCCTGCGATGCCACAGCACCAGCGTCACCACGCCCACGACCAGCAGCGTGAACATCGCGTCCGACATCACCAGCTGCTCCAGCTGGATCTGGTAGGCGTCGAACAGCACCGGCACGGCCGCCAGCGTCGCCCCCCACGCGGGCAGCCCGAACCTGCGCCGCAGCAGCACGTAGATCAGTGTCGCCGTCGCCATGCCCATGAGGTGCTGGGTGAGCATCACCAGCGAGAAGCTGTGGAAGGGCTTGAGCAGCAGCAGCCAGAAGGAGTAGCCCGCCGGCCTGATCGGGTTGGGGCCGGGGTGCAGGGCGCCCGAGACGTACTCGTAGGAGTCGTTGAACCACATCGCGGGGCCGTAGCCGAGCATGGTGATGAGCCGCAGCACCCCGCCGAGGGCGAGGGCGGCCACGAACAGCCGATGTCTGCCGAGGAAGCCGATCAGGCGTTCTCGACGTGTAACAGCGGGGCTGTCCACATATGCAACCTCCGCAACGCTCACCATGCCCTCAAGGATGCCAGCCGTTTCGCAGTCTTGACCCGAGCATCTGAGGGCACAGGGCATGATGGTGTGCTGGATGTGCCATGACTGAAGGGTCTAGACGTGGAACTGACGGTGGTCATGCCCTGCCTCAACGAGGCGGAGACCGTGGAAGTCTGCGTGCGCAAGGCGCTCGCCTGCATGCGCGAACACGGCATCGAGGGCGAGGTCGTGATCGCCGACAACGGCAGCACGGACGGCTCGCAGCAGCTCGCCCGTGACGCCGGTGCCCGCGTCGTGCACGTCGACGCCAAGGGCTACGGCAACGCGCTGATGGGCGGCATCCGCGCCGCGCGCGGCAAGTTCGTGATCATGGGCGATGCCGACGACTCCTACGACTTCACCGCACTGCTGCCGTTCGTCGAGCAGCTGCGCGACGGCGCCGACCTGGTGATGGGCAACAGGTTCAAGGGCGGCATCGCACCGGGGGCCATGCCCCCTCTGCACCGCTACCTGGGCAACCCGGTCCTGTCGTTCATCGGCAGGCTGTTCTTCCCGTCGGCGATCGGCGACTTCCACTGCGGCCTGCGTGGCTTCAGGCGCGAGTCGATCCTGCGCCTCGGGCTGCAGACCGGCGGCATGGAGTTCGCCAGCGAGATGGTCGTGCGCTCGACGCTGTCCGGGCTCGACGTGCGCGAGGTGCCCACGACGCTCTCGCCCGACGGCCGCTCGCGGCCCCCGCACCTGCGCTCCTGGCGTGACGGCTGGCGCCACCTGCGCTTCCTCATGCTCTACAGCCCCAAGTGGCTGTTCTTCATCCCCGGCCTCGTGCTCATGGCGCTCGGCCTGGTCGCCGGCACCGCGCTGACGTTCGGGCCGGTCGAGATCGGCAAGCTCGCCTTCGATGTCGACACCCTGGTCGGGGCCTCGGCGGCGGTGGTGATCGGCTTCCAGGCGGCGCTGTTCGCGCTGTTCACCAAGGTCTACGCGGCCGAGGAGGGCTTCCTGCCGGAGAGCCCGCGCGTGCGCAAGCTCATCGACCTGGTCACCCTGGAGAAGGGCCTGGTCGTCGGCGGGCTGCTCGCCCTGGCCGGTCTGGTCGGCCTGGTCATGTCGCTGAGCCACTGGTCGGTGCGCAGCTTCGGCGAGCTCGACCCGCGTGAGTCGCTGCGTCTGGTCGTGCCTTCGGCCACGGCGCTCATCATGAGCTTCCAGACGATCTTCGCGGCGCTGTTCATCAGCATCCTGGGCATCCGCCGTACCCGGGAGACCTCGATCGACCATGCCGCTTCGGTGGCGGAAGAGGTCGCCGAGGCGGTGAAGCGGGCCGACTCCAAGGCCTGAGTCAATCCGTTCGAGTCGTGGCGTCCGGCCCCGTAGGCTTGGGTTCATGTCCCAGCACATCTTGACCGCCGTCGCCTGGCCCTACGCCAACGGCCCTCGCCACATCGGCCACGTCTCCGGATTCGGCGTGCCGTCCGACGTCTTCAGCCGCTACCAGCGGATGGCGGGCAACAAGGTGCTGATGGTCTCAGGCACGGACGAGCACGGCACGCCCATCCAGGTCCAGGCGGACAAGGAGGGCGTGAGCGCCCGTGAGCTGGCCGACCGCTACAACCGGGTCATCGCCGAAGACCTCACCGCGCTCGGCCTGTCCTACGACCTGTTCACGCGCACGACGACGCGCAACCACTACTCCGTGGCGCAGGAGATCTTCAAGGGGCTGCACGCCAACGGCTACGTCTTCCCCAAGACCACGATGGGCGCCATCTCGCCGTCCACCGGGCGCACGCTGCCCGACCGCTACATCGAGGGCACCTGCCCCATCTGCGGCTACGACGGCGCCCGGGGCGACCAGTGCGACAACTGCGGCAATCAGCTCGACCCGATCGAGCTGATCAACCCGGTCAGCCGGATCAACGGCGAGACGCCGATCTTCGTGGAGACCGAGCACTTCATGCTCGACCTGCCCGCCTTCGCCGAGGTGCTCGGCAGCTACCTGCAGGCCAAGCAGGGGCAGTGGCGGCCCAACGTGCTGAAGTTCGCCCTCAACCTGCTCGGCGACCTGCAGCCGCGTGCGATCAGCCGTGACCTCGACTGGGGGGTGCCGATCCCGCTCGAAGGCTGGAGCGAGCAGGCCAACAAGCGGCTCTACGTCTGGTTCGACGCGGTCATCGGCTATCTGTCGGCCTCGATCGAGTGGGCCAGGCGCTCGGGCGACCCCGACGCGTGGCGCCAGTGGTGGCAGAATCCCGACGCCCAGGGCTACTACTTCATGGGCAAGGACAACATCGTCTTCCATGCCGAGATCTGGCCCGCCATGCTCTTCGGCTACAACGGCCAGGGGGCCCGCGGCGGCGTCGCCGGGTCGCTCGGCGCGCTCGACGTGCCCTCCGAGGTGGTCTCCAGCGAGTTCCTGACCATGGAAGGGCGCAAGTTCTCCTCCAGCCGTCAGGTCGTCATCTACGTGCGCGACTTCCTGGCACGCTACGACGCCGACGCGCTGCGTTACTACATCGCGGTCGCCGGTCCGGAGAACCAGGACACCGACTTCACCTGGAACGACTTCGTCAACCGCAACAACGGCGAGCTGGTCGCGGCCTGGGGCAACCTGGTCAACCGCTCGATCTCGATGGCGGCCAAGAACTTCGGCGCCGTGCCCGACGCCGGTCAGCTGACCGACGCCGACCGGGCGATGCTGGAGCGCTCGCGGGCCGCGTTCGGGCCCGTCGGCGCCGAGCTCGGCCGCTCCAGGTTCAAGAACGCCATCACCGAGGCGTTCGACGTGGTGCGCGAGGCCAACAAGTACCTCGCCGACCAGGAGCCCTGGAAGCTCAAGGACGACGTCGAGCGGCAGAAGTCGATCCTGCACGTCGCCCTCCAGGTCGTCGACGACGCCAAGACGCTGCTCACGCCGTTCCTGCCGAGCTCCTCCAACAAGGTGCACGCGATGCTGGGCGGCGAGGGCGTGTGGTCGGGCATGCCGCAGATCCAGGAGGTCACCGACCTCGACGGCGGCCCCGGCTACCCGATCATCACAGGCGACTATGCCGACGGCGCCCGCTGGGAACACCGGCAGCTCAAGGCCGGAACGCCGCTGGCCCCGCCGGTGCCGCTGTTCCCCAAACTGGACCCCAAGGTCATCGACGAGGAGCTCGCCCGCCTGGGCGAATGAGCGCGATGCCCAAGAACCCCGCCGCCCCCGAGCCGCTGTCGGCCGAGGTCTTCGACAGCCACTGCCACCTCGACATCATGATCGGCAACCGGCAGGCCTCGTCGGGCGATCCCGTGGCCCTGGCCGCCCAGGCGGACTCGGCCACACTGGAGAGCATCCTGGCCGAGTCCAGGGCGGCCGGGGTCACCAGGCTGGTCACCGTCGGCTACGACCTGACCTCCTCCCGCTGGAACGCCGAGGCGGCAGCCGCGCACGACGGCATCTACGCGGGCGTCGCCATCCACCCCAACGAGGCGCACGCCGCCACGCCCGAGGTACTCGCCGAGATCGAGGCCCTGGCCAAGGAGCCCCAGGTGCGTGCGGTGGGGGAGACCGGGCTCGACTTCTACCGCGACTGGGCCACGCCCGCCGATCAGGAGGCGAGCTTCCGGGCACACATCGAGATCGCCAAGCGCACCGGCAAGGCCCTGGTCATCCACGACCGCGACGCACACGACGACGTGCTGCGCGTGCTGGCCGAGGCCGGTGCGCCCGACATCGTGGTGTTCCACAGCTACTCAGGCGACGCCGACATGGCCAGACGCTGCGTCGAGGCCGGGTACTTCATGTCCTTCTCCGGCCCCGTCACCTACAAGAACGCCGACTACCTGCGCGAGGCCGCCCAAGTGGCGCCCAAGGAGCTCATGCTCATCGAGACCGACGCCCCCTACCTGCCGCCGGTCCCGCACCGCGGCAGACCCAACGCGCCACGCCTCATCCCGCTGACCCTGCGCTGCCTGGCCGAGGTCAAGGGCGTGCATCCCGACGTCCTGTGCGACGCCATCAGCGCAAACGGCGAGGCGGTCTTCGGGTCCTGGTAGCCGAAATCCCGGTGAACCCCCTGAGCCGGTCCTCACAGGCGCACTAGCGTCGGCAGCCTTGCACACACTGTCTTGTGTGTATTGCCGAACTGTGTATTGCCGGACGTCGGAGGGTTGTGTGATGAGCTTCACCGGGTGCATGCCCTCTTGGTTGGTCCTCGTATGAGCGCCGGGCGGCGTCGTCGTCGCCGTACTGTGTTCCGCTCCGGCGTGGTGGTGTCGCGTTGGGCGCTTGGGGGGTTGGCGGCGGGGCGCCGGCTTGCTCGTGGACCAGGCTCCAGCTTGTTGGTGTCGAGTTGGGCGCTTGCCGGGTACGGGACGGTGGCGGCGCTCGGGGTGGCGGGCGTGGTGGTGCTCAACGGCGAGGGTTCGTCGTCGGCGGAGCTCCGCGTGGCCGCCTTCCACGCCGCGGTGCCTTCGCCATCCCCGTCCTTTGTGGGCGGGCGGCGGGTGCATATCGTGGTCAAAGGCAAGCTGCGCCTGACGACGACCACGCGCGCCACGACCGTACGCCAACTCCTCGCCGACGAGCACATCACCGTGAGCCGACGCGAGCGCGTACGGCCTTCGCTTTCGGCTTTTCCCCGCGAGGGTCTGGTGGTGCGCGTTGTTCCGGCCGGGCCTGGGCTTCCGCCTCGTACGGTTGTGATTCGGCCTGGGGTGGCTGGGCTCAATTGGGCCGGGTTGGCTGCTTGCGAGTCGCGAGGGAATCCTCGGGCGGTTAATCGTGCTGGGCCTTATTATGGGCTTTATCAGTTTAGTTTGGGGATGTGGGTGGCTGTTGGGGGGAGGCGGACGCCGGATGTTTGGGCGGCGGGGGAGCAGACTTATCGGGCTCAGGTGCTTTATCAACGGGTTCAGGGGAGATGGTGGGGGCAGTGGCCGCATTGCGGGGGGCGGTTGTTTGGGTGATGGGGGTGGGGGGCTTTTTGGCTTGGCTTTTGGTCTTGAGTTTTGGGGTTGGTCTTGAGTTTTGGGGTTGGGGTTGGGGTTGGGGTTGGGGTTGGGGTTGGGGTTGGGGTTGGGGTTGGGGTTGGGGTTGGGGTTGGGGTTGGGGTTGGGGTTTTGGGTTATTGGTGGGCGTGTGGTGTCGGTTTAGGGTTTTGTGTTAGTCGTCTCGCGCCGGGCTGTTGATTTCGGCCGCCTCTTTTGTCTCGCGTTGTTTGTGTCCTGTGGCTGTGGCTGTGGCTGTGGCTTTTTGGCCTTTCCAGCCTCAGTATTTTCTGCGGCTTTTGGTCTGTTTGTTTCGGTGAGATCGGCTGCCGGTGGGACGCCTCTGTTCTTTGGTTGGCTTGCGCCTAATTCTTCTCGCAAGGCGAATCGCTGACGGGCTGCGTGTTTCGCTTGGCGACTTTGGGGGGCTTTGTTTGAGGGCTTTTCGCTTGAAGGATTTTTGTTTGGCGGATTTTGTTTGCATTGGAGTCTCGCCGTGCAGCTTTTCTCGGGTGACGCTTTGTCCGGGGAGATCGTCCTGCCTGGACCTCGCCCTCGCTGCGTTCTGTCCGCCCTCAGTGCCCCGCCCTTAGCGCCTGTTCCTAGAGCCCCGCCTTTAGCCTCTCGCCTTTGGTCCTCGTACTTTGCTTCCCGTCCTTTGCTTCCTGGGCTTTCCGCTTCTCCCTCAGTTCCCCGCCTCGCTGCTTCATCTTCAGCACTGCCCGCAGCTTCGCGCCTACCCCAGCCTTCAGTCCCCCCAGCGCTTGACCTCCAGTCCTCAGCGCCCGCCTCTGGCCCCTAACCCCCAGCCCCTTCAAGACCCAACCTCCAGCCCCTAACCTCCAGGCCCTCCAGTTGCTTCTTGTTCTTCGTAGATTTGGCCCTGACCCCTGACCCCTGACCCCTGACCCCGGTCCGGGCATCTCGCAATGCGCTTCCCGCTGGCTGCCCCGTGCCCGGCCAGCCGTACTGCACCCTCACCCGCGACCACGGAGGAGGACCAGCAGTCCTCAGCCTGCGACGGAGGTGCCGAAGTCGGCGCCGTTGGGTGGGGTGAGGGGGGTGGTTTGCTGGGCGTTGCGGCCTTGGATGGAGATGGAGCCGTATGGCTTGGTGTCGGGGGCGCCGGTGATGAGGCGGTTGCCGCTGAAGGCTACCGACCAGCCGAATCGGGCACCGGGTTGTGCGGGGGGTGCCACCATCCAGTCGCCTTCGCCGTTGGCCTCGAACACGCGTACGGCGCCGGTGTCGTCGGCTCCGGCCAGAGGTACTCCCACAGCCAGTCGGCCGTCCTCGGCCACGGCCAGGGCGAAGCCGAAGCCGTCGCCCTCGGCTTCGCCGCGTAGCACCTTGCCGGGCTTCAGGTCGGTGCCGAACATCTGCACCATGTCGGCGAGCGGCGCCCCGACCACGAACCCGCCGGAGGCCGGAGCGGCCACCGCCCAGCCGAACCGGTCGCCAGGTGTGCCCTTCTCGGGCTCCCACTTGAAGGTGTCCGGCAGGTCGGAGGACACATCCTTGATCACCACGACCGAGCCGGTGTCCAGCTTGCCCTCGGTGACCTGTTGCCCGGCGCCGTCGTCGTTCTCGTACGGCACGCCCACCACCAGGCCGGTCGCCTCGCCGGTCACCGGGCCGATCGCCAGCGACCAGCCGAACATGTCGCCGACCTCCTCGTTGCCCCGTACGCCCTCGTCCGCCTGTGTGTACCTGCGCAGCTCGCCCCCGCCACGCATGACGTACGCGGCTCCGGCGTCGGCCAGGCCATTCACGTTCTCGTGCGGAGCGCCGATCGCCACCACGTCGCCGGAGGCGGCCAGCGACCAGCCGAAGTGCGCGTCGCGTTCCGGTTGCAGGGCGGTCACGCGTCGTGGTGGCAGCCCGGCGCCGCCGTACATGATGTGCACGGCTCCCGCGTCCTGGCTGCCGTCGACGTCGGCGTAGGGCGCTCCGGCCAGCAGGTCGACGCAGCCGTCGCCGTCGACGTCGGCCAACGCCACCGACCAGCCGTACCCGTCGCCGGGGGCGAGTGTGGGTGCGGCGGGCGAGGTGACGGCCCCGCTCCCGGCCACCAGCTGCACGGCCCCGGCCCCCACCTGCGCGAACGGATCCCCGACCGCGACTCCCGAGATCGAGCACGCCTTCGGGGCGGAGTACGCGGGAACGGCCGTGCCGTTCGCGACGACGAGGGCCGCGAGTGCCAGGGCTCTGAACGTCACAGCCGTACCTCGATCCGCTGGTCAAGGATGGTGCCGGTGAGCTGGTACGGCTTGCGGGCCGGTGGCATGTCGAAGACGAGTACGCCGTCGACCTTGCCCCCGGGTGTGATCGCAGCGGGCAGACCGGTGGAGGCCGGGATCGGCGTGTGCAGGGCCATACGGTCGTCGACCAGGGTGAGGGCCGGACTGCCGATCGGTACGAGTACGCCCGTTGTGTTCAGCAGCGTCCAGCGGACCAGGCAGTACGAGCCGCGTTCCGGGGTAGCGCCCTGGTAGGTGGTGAGGCCGCACTCGGGGGCGGAGGCGATGATCAACTGCGGTGAGGTCAGCGGTGAGCCGAGCGAGACGCTGCGGCCGATGTCGCTGTCCGGCGCGGGGAGCGGGGACTGCTGTGCGACGACCCCCGTACCGGTGCCGGTGTCCGGGCCTGTTTGTCTGGGGCCGGAGGTGGCGACCAGTACCGCGATCGTGGCCGATACGGCGACGGCGGCGGCGATGCCCGCCAGCAGCCAGCGACGGCCCGACGTCTTGGGGGGCGGAAGTGTGCCATCCAGAGAAGGTGGGATGTCCGGCGAACCCGGGGCGCTGTGCGGCGTGAGGGTACCGCGATGGCCGGGTTCCAGCGGATACGGCCCGGATGCGGTTCCCGGATTCGTGCCACGCGACGCGCCCGGATCCGTGCCCGGCGACAGGGAGAACGAACGCGTCGGGTCCGGAGCGTCGGCGACATTCGCAGGCGGCTGCCAGGACGTGTTGAGCAGATCGGTGGCGATGACCGTGGCGGCGGCGTCCTGGCGGGGAAGCGAGGGAGCCGCGATGCTGCCGCCGACCAGGGCGATGAGCAGATCCTGCGCGGTTGGCCGCTGGTACGGGTCAGGTTGGGTAGCCAGCTGTACCAGGTCGTTGAGCGGGGCGGGTAACGCGCCGAGGTCGGGCGGCTCGTTGAGCACACGGGTGGCCAGCGTGATGGCGTCGCCTCTGCCGAAAGGGTGGCGGCCGTTGCCCGCGTAGGCGATGAGGCAGCCCCAGGCGAAGATGTCGACGGCAGGGGTGACGGCCAGACCGCGTACCTGCTCGGGCGCCCACCAGCCGGGGCTGCCGAGTAACTCCCCCGACACCGTGAACGAGCTCTCCCGGTCGAGCGCCCGCGAGATCCCGAAGTCGATCACTCGGGGGCCGGACATCGAAAGGATCACGTTCGCCGGTTTGAGGTCCCTGTGGACGAGCCCGGCGACGTGGATGGCGGCCAGCGCCGCGGCGACACCCAGCGCCACGCCGTGCAGCGCGGCCTGGTCGAGGGCGCCGTAGGTGGAGATCTGGCCGGACAGCGGGGTGCCCGCGATGTACTCGGTCACCATGTAGGGACGGCCGTCGTCGGCGTTGCCGTTGTCGAGCACCTGCGCCGTGCAGAACGACGCCACCCTGCGCGCGTTGTCCACCTCGGAGTGGAACCTGGCCGCGAACCCCTCCATATTGGCGTACTCCGCCTTGACCACCTTCACCGCCACAGGGCGGCCCGTCGGCGCGAGGGCGAGGAAGACCGTGCCCATGCCGCCTTCGCCGACGCGTCCCAGCAGGCGGTACGGGCCGATCTGGCGGGCGTCCGTCGGTCGCAGCGGTGCTGCGCCCGGATGGTTCATGAGCGCGATCCCTTCGTCGTCCACCCCGCATCCTCCCCTCCATCGGTCCTCGTCGCCATCACACTTCAGCATCGCCGGGCGGGCCGTGCTCTTCACCTTGTTCGATGAGCCAAACTGGTTGGATGACACGGGGAGAGCAGTTCTTCGGCTGCGCGGGTGCGGGCGGTTCAGTATGAGCCTGCTCGGCCCGGTGGAAATACGTAATTTGGCAGACAAGCTGGGGATCCGGCCGACGAAGAAGTTCGGCCAGAACTTCGTGATCGACGGCGGCACCGTCCGGCGTATCGTCCGGGTGGCCGAGCTGACCCCCGACGACGTCGTCATCGAGGTGGGCCCCGGTCTCGGCTCCCTGACCCTGGCCCTGCTGCCCGAGGCCGCCCACGTCGTCGCCGTGGAGATCGACCCCGTGCTCGCCGCCCAGTTGCCCCTCACCGTCGCCGACCGCGCCCCCGACCTGGCCTCGTCGCTGACCGTCGTCGGCGCCGACGCGCTCAAGGTAGGCCTCGACGACTTCTCCGGCCACCGGCCGACCGCCCTGGTCGCCAACCTGCCCTACAACGTCTCGGTCCCCGTCGTGCTCCACCTCCTGGAATCGCTGCCGAGCCTGCGCAAGGGCCTGGTGATGGTCCAGTCCGAGGTCGCCGACCGCCTCGCCGCCGGCCCCGGCTCCAAGGTGTACGGCGTCCCGTCGGTCAAGGCCGCCTGGTACGCCGACGTCCGCCGCGCCGGCCCCGTCGGCCGTACCGTCTTCTGGCCGGTTCCCAATGTGGATTCCGGGCTGGTGTCCTTGGTACGCAGGGACCCTCCTTCGACTACTGCGTCTCGGGTCGAGGTGTTCGCCGCCATCGATGCTGCTTTCGCGCAGCGGCGTAAGACGTTGCGGGCGGCGTTGGCTGGGTGGGCGGGTACGGCTGGGCTGGCGGAGGAGGCGTTGCGGGCGGCCGGGGTTGATCCTTCGGAGCGGGGGGAGCAGTTGACGGTGGAGCAGTTCGCGCGGATTGCTGAGTGTCGGCCTCGGTAGGGGCTGTGTTTGGTGGGTGGCGGGTGGGTTGGGTGGGGGTGAGGTTGTGCAGTGACGTTTGGCGTTCACTGGGTGTGGGGTTTGTGGGGGTGCGGGCGATTGGTGCTGCTGCTGCTGGGGCTGTGTTGTGGGCGGCTGGGCGGTGCTGGTGCAGTGCTGTGGCGAGCTGACGATGCCTGGTGGTGCCTGGCGGGTGCTTGGCGGGTGCCTGGCGGTGCTGGTCGGCGGTGTAGGCGGTCGAGGGGCTTGCTGTAGTGCTGTGGGCGGTTGATGGTCCTGGCGTGGCGTTGTGGGCTGGTGACAATGCTGGCGCAGTGTTGGCGGCGGTCGAGAGGGATCGCGCCGGGTTGTGGATAACTGGCGCCCTCCGCGCGGGGCTGTGGACAACCGGCGCTCAGGTGCGGTCCGGCAGGCGGCCAACAGCCTCCACGACAACCAGCTGCCACACGCAGCCCTGTGAACGGCAGCCAGCCTCCATTCACCTCTACGACAACCAGGTCCGCGCCCGAACGCTTGCGCCGCTTGTTCGCGTGCTTGCGTGCTCTGTCCCGCGTGCTTGCGTGCTCTGTGCGTCTGTGCGTCTGTGCGTCTGTGCGTCTGTGCGTCTGTGCGTCTGTGCGTCTGTGCGCCTGTCCGCCTGTCCGCCTGTGCGCCTGTGCGCCTGTCCGCCTGTCCGCCTGTCCGCCTGTCCGCCTGTCCGCCTGTCCGCCTGTCCGCCTGCGCATGCCCCTATGAGCCTCGGGGTAATCCCGCTCGCTCACGCGAGAAACCGGCGACTGGCGCTCAGTCTCAGGTGTCTGGATCGCCAGCTTTGTGCACAGGTTGTGCGTAGGGCGTCGGCTGTTCGCAGGGGTGGCTGCCTTCAGGGCCAAGCCAAGGCCATTAGGTCGGTGTGGAGGCCGTTGGTTGTCCACAGGGTTGTGTCGGGGCTGTCGCCTGTCCACAGAATCGCGTTCGCCTCCACGCGGGCCTCGTGCTGCGAGGGAACCTGGGCGTCGTCACCCAACAGACGCTCTCCTGGAGGCATCACGATGACCCGTACTCGTCTCACCTTCACGGCCGGTGCGTGATGTGGACCGCAGTCGGCGGCGGCCTCCTCGCCACCCTGACGGCCGTCCCCGCCCCTCAGCCTCTGGCCTCTCCCGCCCAGCCAGGCGCCCGCTGCCCGAAGCCTCCGCCTTCGTTCACCGCTGGCCTGCCTCAACCGCGGTCGGGGTCCACGCCCATCCAGAGGCTGTCGCATTCGCGCCCCGCCGTGGATCGACCGCAGAAGTCCACGGGGACCCGGATGGCCTCGTCCACCCTGAACTCGGCATGCACCTTCACGGACACGACACGCGGCGTCTCCTGGACAGACGCCCGCTACTCCACAAGCTCTGCAAGCAACACACTCTCCGCAAGCAACGAAGCAGCCAGGCCCAAAAAGCCAGCGACCTTCCCTTCACCTGCGCACAGCCATCCCACCTCGCCAGGAGCACTCGCCCTGTCGCTCCTGCGTTCGCTTCCGCCGTGGCCCCCAGTTCCGCTGTGGTCCTGGCTACTCCCTGAGTCCTGGCCCTGGCAATGGCCATCCAGCCCCATCCCAACCCCGACCCCAGGTCCCACCCCAACCCCGGCTTCAAGCCCCACCCCAGCCTCAACCCCAACTCCGGGCACAGGCTCAGCCTCGGACACAGGCTCTACCTTGGGCCCAGCCCCCACCCCGGTCCCAGACCACATCCCGGACCCGGGCCTCCCCCCGGACACGGGCGCCGAACCCCCGCCCGCCGCGTCATCGCTCAGAGCACCCGAGACCACCACCTTCACCGCCGTCCTCCTACCTCCTCCCACCCCCACCGAGAAGAACCCCCCAACAGACACGAGCACGCCCACCTCCACGAACTCCCTCACCCCGACGAGCACTGCCACGCCTCGAAGTACGCCGGCCAGCACCCCAAGATCCAAACGCACCACACGCCTATCCACCCGCCCAAGGGACACCCGCCCCCACTCCCGCGCCACCTCCCACCCCCCACGCACCACACCCAAACCAACCCCCCGACCCACCACCAAGGGCCACAAGAGCGCCACGGGACACAAGGGGAACAAGGGACATAAGGCGGCCACCGCCGCCATCGGCAAGCTCGGCACGCCGTTCTCCTGGGGTGGCGGCTCCTCCACCGGCCCGACGCGCGGCATCGGCCGAGGCTCGGGCACGGTCGGCTTCGACTGCTCAGGCCTGACCCTGTACGCCTGGTCCAAGGCGGGCGTGAGACTCGCCCACTACACCGGAACGCAGTTCCGCCAGGGCAGACGCGTGAGCCTCGACAACCTGCGCCAAGGCGACCTCGTCTTCTTCGGCGGAGGCACAGGCGACCCCACGCACGTAGGCCTCTACCTCTCCGGCGGTGCCATGATCCACGCCCCCAAGACCGGCGACGTCGTCAAGAAGACCGCCTTCACCACATCCACGTACTACCGCAAGACCTTCAGAGGCGCAGTCCGCCCCGGCTGACCCCACACCAGCCCCCCAGACCGCGGCCCCCGCCACAAGCGCTGTGGCCAGCCGCCACCTCCCTCCCTGCGGGACGGCGGCTGGCCCACACCGTACGGCTGCCGCTACCGGAGGCAGGCACTGTACGGCTGCGACTACTGCTACCGGAGACAGGCAGCGACGATGGCAGGCACGATCTTCTTCAGCACGGCGAAGTCCTTGTCGCCGGAAAGTCGACCGTCGTGCGACCCGACACCTTCGTACGCCTCAGGACGCTCTCCATCCCAAGCTTCGGCCTCCCTCGCCACGCCGCCACCACCCACCGAAGCCGGGAACGCCGAACCTGAGGCAGCACGGCCCTCCACCTGCATCTCGTCAGCAGGCTCGTACTCCGTGATACCGAGCCCCGCGACCTCAAAGGCACCCGCCAACCCCCGTACCAGGGCGACAAGCTGCTCCGGACCGAGCCCGCCGGGTGCAGGAAAACCGACTGACGCGAAGGAACCGGGGTCCAGGACGTCAAGATCGATATGGATGTACACCGCCCGAACCTCATCCCCGGCCAATCCGCGTACCGCCTCAACCAACGCCTCCGCACCAGACGACCCCTCATCGGCATACGACCCGGCAAACGACTCGGCATACGACCCGGCAGGGTTCAGATCGGCGACCGTCAGGTGGCGTACGCCGTGTTCGGTGATGTACGCCTGTTCGCCCTGGTCCAGGTCCCGGACACCGGCCAGAACGACGCGAGACGACTCAAGGGGAAGGGCAGGTACCAGGTCGGCATGGCCTTCGCCGAGGATCGTGCGAAGGATCATGCCGTGGAAGGCGCCGGAAGGGGAGGACTCGGGCGTATTGAGGTCGCCATGACTGTCGAACCAGACAAGCGCCAGGCCACTGCCGTACTTGCGTACGGCTGCGGCGACGGGTTCGAGTTCGACGCCGCAGTCTCCGCCGAACGTCACCGTCAAATCGCCCCCAGCCTGCCGCAACGCCTCCCGTACCTTCTCGGCGGTCGACACCAGCTCCGCATGCCCGGTGGTGTCGCCCACCTCGACGACAAGGCGGTTCGCCGCTTCGACGGAGGACGAGCCGGGCGGGAGGGCGAGGTCGGACAGAAGGTGGGGGCCGTGCTTGAGGCGGTGGGCGGTGGGGGCGCCTGAGCCCTGCCATTGGGGGACTTCGACGATGGTGAGCGAGGTGGTCGAGCGGGTGGACATGGGTGGCTCCTTACCAAGAGGTGGGACGGATACATGGTGAGGGGGCGAGATGGACACGTGAGGTGAATCGCACATCCTTTGTCTCGCGGTTTGCGTACGGCTGAAGAAGGGCCCGCTAGCATCGAGAGCCGTGACTGAGCAGGCAATGAGAGTGGTAGCTGGTCGATGAGTTCCGTGAAAGTGCGTGTGCCCGCGAAGGTCAACGTGCAGCTCTCGGTGGGCCCGCTGCGTGACGACGGGTATCACGACCTGGTCAATGTTTTCCACGCCGTCTCACTCTTCGACGAGGTCGAGGCCAAGGAGTCCGAACGAGTCACGATCAAGGTCGAAGGCGAGTCGGCCGATCAGGTGCCGCTGGACGACGGCAACCTCGCCATCCAGGCGGCCCGCGCCCTGGCCAAGCATGCCGGCCGCACATATGGGGTCGACCTGGTGATTCGTAAGGCCATTCCGGTAGCTGGTGGGATGGCGGGAGGCAGCGCCGATGCCGCAGGGGCGTTGGTGGCGTGCAACGAGTTGTGGGGCCTGGGGCTGCCGCGTGAGGATCTCATGGAGATCGCGGGGGATCTGGGCAGTGATGTGCCGTTCTCGCTGATGGGCGGCACTGCGATCGGTACGGGTAGGGGCGAGCAACTCGCCGAGTTGCCTACCGGCGGGACGTTCCATTGGGTGTTCGCGGTGGCCGACGGTGGTCTGTCCACGGCTCGGGTCTATGCCGAGTGTGATCGCCTTCGGCTGGCGATGGGTGAGCGTGTGGCCTGGCCTCAGGCGAGTGAGGCACTGGTGAAGGCACTGGCCGAAGGTGATGCCCAGGCGCTCGGCGCCCACCTCACCAACGACCTGCAGCCTGCGGCGCTGATGCTGCGCAGATCACTCGCCCGGACCTTGGACGCCGGGCGTGAGCATGGGGCGCTGGGGGCGATCGTGTCGGGGTCCGGTCCGACGTGTGCGTTCCTCGTCGCCGGTGAGGAGCAGGCCAGCGAGTTGTCGGCGTTGCTCATGGGGTCGGGCGTCTGCCGTACCACGGTGACGGCGTACGGGCCCGTGGCAGGGGCGGAGATCTTCGCCCGGCCCAATTGACCGTACGCCGATGTCGGCCGATGACGTTGCGTGACGATCTAGGTTGCGCGACAGATGTGCGGGTGCGGTTGGGCTTGGGCCCAGGTGAAACGAGCGGGGCGCACGGTCGTTCGCGGTGCGGTCCGAAGGTGGCTCTGTTCCGGCTCGGGGTGGGCGGCTGAGCTTGGTCGGGTGTGCTCTGCTTGGGGCGGGTTGTGACTGGCGCTTGGCAGGGGTGTGTCAACTTTTCTGCATTTAGGTGCGTCTAATCCTTTATGGGATTACTGCTTCGCGGTACCGCTGTCGTCGTCGCGTTCTCCGTTGCCGCAGGGCCGACCGCTGCTCATGCCGTGGCTCCGGCCGGGCAGTGGGGCGTCGTGCACAATGATCGTCGCGATGTCTACGACGCGGTCACGGTGACGTCGGGCGGGGCGGTATGGGTGGCCGGGACGCGGCGTTCGAGTGGCGGTGTCGAGTCGCTGCTGCTGAAGGGCGGGCGGTCCAGCTTCAAGCGGGTGACCGGGCCGGGATTCCGCGTAAAGCGGCTGGCTTCGGCGTCCGACACGAGGGTGTGGGCGTTCGGCACGTCGCGGTACGCACGATGGGACGGCAAACGCTGGCAGGCCAAGCCGTGGAGCCACGGCCGGGTCGATCGGGCGTACTCCATCGGCGACAACCTCTGGGTTATCGAGAACGCCAATGTGTTCCCCTCGACGGGCAAGGCGGGGTGGAAGGCGCAGTCCACGCTTCGACGCCTGTACGGGACGGTGTGGCGCAAGGTGCCCACGCCGATCGTGATCAAGGGGATCGACGGCAAGTGGGCGGCGGGTTCGGCGAAGGGCAAGGCGGCTCTTGCCCGCTGGAGCGGCAAGGCCTGGAGCGCGGCTGCACTTCCGGCGCTTCCCGCCACGCGTCCGGGTCAGATCTCGGAGCTGACCGATGTCGCGATGGACGGCGAGACCGGAAGGATCATGGCCGTCGGCTGGGCCGCATGGCCGTGCGGTGCTGCGAACAAGTCGTTCTGCGGCGAGACGCTGCTGCTGTCCGGCTATCCGGGCAGCTGGAACTACGAGGTACGTCCCGAGCCGGGCTTCCAGCCGCGCGCCCAGGCGGAGCCTGACGGCAGAGGCGGGGCGTGGGTTGTGTACGGCGCCAAGGGAGGCGGCAGCGCGTACCTGCACATGGGCGTCGACAGCGTCGAAGCGGGGGCCTTCCCGACTCCGCCGAATCAGAAGGCGGCTGTGCGGGACCTCGCCATGCAGCTGGGGGGTAATTCCGTTTGGGCGGTTGGCGCGGTGCCTTCCGGTTGGGGCGGAGTGATCTGGGCAAATCGCCGCTAGGGTCGACCGGCGACCGGCGACCGGCGAGTGGTGAGCAGTGAGAGGTGACCGGCGAGCGCGGTCTGTCGGCTGGGGTCTGCTGACTGCTGGCTGGCGTTTGGCGTTTCGGTGGCTGCGGGTCGGCGAGCTGCGGTGGTTTGGGCGATGAGGGCTGTGCTGCGAGCGTTCAGTGAGAGGTGGCGTTGGGACGCTTATCGGGTAGCTGCGCGCTCGCCGGATGGGCGGGGAGCTCCTATCAGGTCTGGGCGCTGGCGGGATGGGTGGTCAGGTCTGGGCACTGGCGGGACGAGGGGAGGAGGTCGTGGCGGGTGCGTATGCCGTCGGGGTGACTGTGCCGGGCATCTCGTCCTGGTCTGAGGGGCTGATCGAGGCGAGAAGGCGTGGAGGTGGTTGGGAGGTGGTGTTGCGCGTCTTGGGGGTTGGTTTCGCCGATACCCTTGGAGGGCGATGAATCTGGTCAATCTGGAGTCTGTCTCCCACGCCTACGGGCCCAAGCCGCTTCTCAGCGATGTCTCACTCGGGATCGAGGCCGGTGAGCGCATCGGTGTCGTCGGCAGGAACGGCGGTGGGAAGAGCACGCTGATCTCGGTCGTGGCGGGTGACGTCAAACCGGACAGCGGGCGCGTCACGCATACGCGTGGGCTGCGCGTGGGCATGTTGTCCCAGCGCGACGACCTCGACCCGGCGCTTGCCGTACGGGAGATCGTGCTTGGGGGTAAGGCCGAGCACGAGTGGGCCGGGGATCAGGCGATCAGGGAGATTCTGGCCAATCTCATCGGGGACCTGGATCTTGAGGCCAAGGCCGGGGAGTTGTCGGGTGGGGAGCGGCGGCGTACGGCGCTGGCCAAGCTGCTCATCGACGAGCACGACCTGATCATGCTGGACGAGCCGACCAACCACCTCGACATCGAGGCGATCGCCTGGCTGGCGTCGCATCTGTCGGCGCGTAAGAGCGCGTTGCTGGTGGTGACGCACGACAGATGGTTCCTCGACGCGGTGTCGACACGTACGTGGGAGGTCGTCGACGGGCGGGTCGAGCGGTACGAAGGTGGCTATGCCGCCTATGTCCTGGCCAAGGCGGAGCGGGCGCGGATCGCGCAGGCCGCCGAGGACCGCAGGCAGAACCTGATGCGCAAGGAGATCGCGTGGCTGCGGCGTGGGCCGCCCGCGCGTACGTCCAAGCCGAAGTTCAGGATCGACGCCGCGCAGGCGCTGATCGCCGACGAGCCTCCGGCGCGGGAGACCGTGGAGCTGGTGAAGTTCGCGGCGGCCCGACTTGGGCGTACGGTGTACGACCTGGAGGACGTGACGCTGCATGCCGGTGGGCCCGGGGCGGGGCCGCTGGTGCTCGACGGGATGACGTGGCAGTTCGGGCCTGGCGACCGGATCGGGCTGATCGGCGTCAATGGGTCGGGGAAGTCATCGGTGCTGCGCTTGCTCGCTGACACTGTTCAGCCCGACTCGGGGCGTGTTGTCCGAGGCAAGACGGTACGGCTTGCCCATCTTTCGCAGGAGTTGACCGAGCTGGACCCGACCCGGCGTGTGCTGGAGACGGTCGAGGAGATCCGCAAGTACATCCAGGTTGGCAAGCGGGAGTGGACCGCTTCGCAGCTGCTTGAGCGGCTCGGGTTCAAGGGCGAGGCGCAGTGGAAGGTCGTCGGGGATCTGTCGGGCGGCGAGCGGCGGCGGTTGCAGCTGCTGCGGCTGCTCATGGACGACCCGAACGTACTGCTGCTGGACGAGCCGACCA
Organism: Nonomuraea sp. IBHARD001; assembly: GCF_056106265.1. Classification (NCBI taxonomy): domain Bacteria; kingdom Bacillati; phylum Actinomycetota; class Actinomycetes; order Streptosporangiales; family Streptosporangiaceae; genus Nonomuraea; species Nonomuraea sp. IBHARD001. The sequence continues at coordinate 8,211,785 of NZ_JBWBBW010000002.1, read as the reverse complement.
ACGACCTCGACATCGAGACGCTGAACGAACTCGAAGACCTGCTGGACGGCTGGCCGGGCACCCTGATTCTGGTCAGCCATGACCGTTACTTCCTTGAGCGGGTGGCCGACCGGTGTGTCGCGCTGCTCGGCGACGGGAAGTTGTCGATGCTGCCCGGTGGGGTGGACGAGTACCTCCAGCGGCGGGCCGCCGGGGCGGCGGTCACGGCCCGCGTGGCGAGTGGCGGCGTCGCGGCTGCGCCGTCCGCGGCTGCTTCTCCGGCTTCGGCCGATGGGGCAGGCGCCGGGCTTTCGGCCAAGGAGGAGCGGGAACTGCGCAAGGAGCTCAGCCGCTTGGAGCGCCAGCTCGACAAGTTCGCCGGGCAGGAGGCCAAGCTGCACGCGTCCATGGCGGACGCGGCCAGCGACTACGCCAAGCTGGGATCGCTCGATGCCAAGCTGAAGGATCTGCTGGCGGAGAAGGACGCGGTCGAGGCTGAGTGGCTGGAAGTTGCGGATCGGCTGGGGGAGTAGGTGTAGGGGCGGGAGTCGTCGGGGGTGGGGCGCGTTGCGTCGCCTGGGCTGGGCTGAGGTGGCCAGGGCTGGTGGGGGTGGTCCTCCGGCAGGCTGGTTCGCCTGATTTGCTGGCAGTTTGCCTCTCTCGTCTGGGAAGACTGTCTTCCTCATGCCGGAGTCTGCCGACCTCGTGCTGGTGGTCCGCAAGCGTCCCCAGGGGCAGCTTGTCGATCTCCGGCTGATGTCCGCCGTCCTACGGGTAGCCCGCCGATCTCCTGCTGGTGGTCCAACAGCTCCGGCAGGCAGATTCGTGGGGCTCCCCCGAAGGCAGGTTCGTCGGCTTGCGGCAGGCCGATCCGTCAATGTCCATGGGCCAGGCTGAGCTGTCTACAGCTCGACCGGCGGCACCGTGCTGCCTATGGTCGGTTGGCACCCTCCGTGCGCACCAGGCCGGCGAGTGTTCGGCAGCCTGCTGTTGCGGCAGGGCTCGATGGCTGATCTGACCGCTCGGGCCCGACTGTGCTCGGTCGACGCTCTCACGGGGCAGGTCTGCCGGGGGTCAGGCGTCGAAGGGGGTGAGGAGGGTGCGGAGGAGGTTGGCGAGGGTTTGCTGGTCGTTGGGGCCGAGGGCGGCGAGGAGGTCGTGTTCGCGGCGGAGGAGGTCGGCGAAGGCGGCGTCCACGCGGGCGCGGCCCTCGTCGGTGAGGGAGACGAGTACGCCTCGCCGGTCTTCCGGGTCGGGACGGCGGCGAACCAGGCCGGCCTGGGTGAGGCGGTCGATGCGGTTGGTCATGGTGCCGGACGTGACTAGGGTGGCGCGGAGCAGTACGCCAGGGCTGAGTTCGTACGGCTCGCCCGAGCGGCGGAGTGTGGTGAGCACGTCGAACTCCCACGGCTCCAGACCGTGCTCGGCGAAGGCCGCCCGGCGGGCACGGTCCAGATGTCTGGCCAGGCGCGAGACGCGGCTCAGTACCTGTAGCGGTCCAACATCAAGGTCCGGCCTCTCCAGCCGCCACGACGCGACCAACCGGTCGACCTCGTCCTCACTCACACTCCCATTCCGCCGCTGCCCCCGCCCACCGCCCCCTCGTCCAGCCGCACCACGCCCACCGATCTCGCGCCCGCCGGCCTCACGGTCGACTGCATTGCGCTCGTCCGGATCACCAGAAGTCTCAAGCCCATCAGCATGGCGTCCGCCAGACTCGCCTGTGGCTCCACGTCTTCCGTCCGAGGCGTCCACCAGCCCACGTCCCTCAGCGTGGCGCTCATCGGAACCGCCCGCAGATCCCCGTCCGCCCCCGCTTCGCCCGGCAGATCCCCGTCCGCCTCCGCGCCGCTCGTCCGAGGTGTCTGTCAACCCGTAGCCGCTGGGGTGGCGTTCGTCGGTTCCGCTCGCCGTTGCGCTTCCGCCACCGCGTCGCCTGACCGAAGCGTCCGTCTCCCCATGATCACCAGCACGGCGCTCGTCGAACCCGCCCAAGCTCCCACGTCCCACAACATCCCCCCCGCCCAACCCCACCGCATCAAACCCCGCCCCAAAATCAGGCGTTTCCCCGGTCGGAATCTCGTGGTGCGTCATACGAGGAGTCTACTGTCTTGACATCGAGACACTCCTCTCGATATCAATTATCTTGATGTCGAGAGATATGTGGGACCCTGAAATCTACGGCCGTTACGCCGACGAGCGTGCCAGGCCGTTCTTCGAGTTGATTGCGCGAGTCCGGGCTGACAGTCCCGATTATGTCGTGGACGCCGGTTGCGGCACCGGAGAACTGACGATCGAACTGGCCCGGCGTTGGCCGCGTGCCACCGTGCGCGGGTTCGACTCCTCGGCGGCGATGATCGCCAAGGCGCCCGACGCGCTGAAGGGGGCGCTGGAGGTGGCCGATGTCACCACCTGGACACCGGACCGGCCGATCGACGTGCTCGTCAGCAACGCCGTACTCCAATGGGTGCCCGCGCATGGCGAGGTGCTCGATCGGTGGGCGGGGGCGCTCGCGGCGAAGGGGTGGCTCGCGTTTCAGGTGCCGGGGAACTTCGATGCGCCGAGTCATAGTTTGATCAGGCAGGTGTGTCGCGGTCCGAGATGGGGATCGGTGCTGGGCGATCTCGTACGGGAGGACCCGGTCGGCGGGCCGCAGGACTATCTGGCCAGGCTCGAAGGGCTGGGGCTCAAGGTGGACGCCTGGGAGACGACGTACCTGCATGTGTTGCAGGGGACGGATGCCGTGCTCGGGTGGATCTCGGGTACGGCGTTGCGGCCGATGCTGGATCGGCTCGACGACCCGGACGAGCGCGCGGAGTTCCGCCGGGAGTGCGCGCAGGTGTTGAGCCAGGCGTACCCGGCCCAGCCGTACGGCACGGTGTTCCCGTTCAGGAGGATCTTCGTCGTGGGGAGGCGTACATGATCGTCGCACTGCATCACGTGCAGCTCGCGGCTCCGCCGGGCAGTGAGGAGGCGCTCAGGGCGTTCTACGCCGGGTACCTGGGCCTGACCGAGGTGCCGAAGCCGCCTGAGCTGGCCAAGCGAGGCGGCTGCTGGTTCCGGGGCACGGGTGTGGAGATCCATCTCGGGATCGAGGAGGACTTCAGACCGGCCCGCAAGGCCCATCCCGCCTTCATCGTGCACGACCTCGACGCCTACACGAAACCAACCAACCTCGACGCCTCCACGAACCCGCAACCAAGCGCCCCCGCACCCCACGCGGACCCGGACCCGGACCCAAGCAACCTAGACGCCCGCACGAACCCGCAACCAAGCAACCAAGACGCCCCCGCCCCCCACACGAACTCCCCCCACAACGTTGACCTGCTGTTTCCCGGATACCGGCGGATCTACGTGTTCGACCCCGTAGGTAACAGAATCGAACTCCTGCAAGCCGTGTGATGTTCACCCGCGAATGGCATGATTGTCCGCAATCGTCCATCCAGTCGCCATTCGCCACTGCGGGGTGTTGTGGGTATCGAGATCGAGGACAAGTTCGACGTCCCAGCTGAGTACGTCATTCCCGACCTGAGCAAGCTCGGCGAGGTGGTCGGCCCGAAGGGGCACCAGCTCGTGGCTCTCTATTACGACACGGCCGATTTCAGGCTCGCGGCCAGGGGCGTCACGCTCAGACGGCGACGGGGCGGAGCCGACCCGGGCTGGCACCTGAAGCTGCCCAAGGCCAAAGGCGTGCGCCAGGAGATCACCCACCCCCTGACCCGCAGTACCAAGATCGTCCCCGAGGAGCTGGCCACCCTGGTCACCGCCTACACACGGGGCGCCGAGCTGGTGGTGGTCGCCGAGCTCGACACCAAACGTACGGTCGTCACGCTGCACGACGGCGACAGGCAGCTCGTGGAGATCGCGGACGACCGCGTCAAGGGCACGGTGTTCGCGGGCGAGAACGCCGAGCCCAAGGTGGAGCGCTGGCGCGAGGTCGAGGCCGAGCTGCTGGGCGGCGACGAGGCCCTGCTCGCCAGGGTGGGCAAGCGCCTGGCCAAGGCCGGAGCCACCCCGGCGAGCTCGGCCAGCAAACTCGCCAGGCTCCTGGACCGCCCGCCCGCGCTCAAGGCGCACACCGAGCCGGGCTCGGCGGGCGAGGTCGTCGTCGACTACCTCCTGTCGCAGGTCAACGCCCTGCTCTCCCAGGACCCCCGGGTACGGCGGGCCGAGGACGACGCCGTGCACCAGATGCGTGTGGCCGCGCGAAGGCTGCGCAGTGCGCTGAAGGCGTTCAAGACCATCGTGCCGGGCACCGACGCGATCCAGGACGAGCTGCAGTGGCTCGGCAATGTGCTGGGCGAGGTCAGGGACCTGGAGGTGATCCGGGCCAGGTACGCCGACCTGATCGGCGAGCTGACCGCCGAGCTGGTGATCGGCCCGATCAAGGTCAGACTGGGCGACGACCTGCTCACGCGTGAGGGCGAGGCTTATGAGGAGATCAGGCGCACCCTGAGCGAACAGCGCTACTTCCTCCTGCTGGACGCCCTCGACCAGCTGGTCACCGACCCGCCGCTCGGCAAGCGCGCGGCCAAGCCGGCCGACGTCACGCTGGAGGAGGTCGCGGCCAGGAACTGGGCCAGGGTGACCGACGCCTACGCCACCGCACAGGCCATCGACGACCTCGACCGGCGCGAGATCGCCATGCACGACGTGCGCAAGGCGGCCAAACGGGCCAGGTACACCGCCGAGGCGCTCGGCCTGGGCAAACTCGCCAAGCGTGCCGAGAACGTCCAGGAGGTGCTCGGCCTGTACCAGGACGGCGTCGTCGCGCAGGAGACCCTGCTCAAGGAGGCCGAGGCGGCCAGGCAGGCGGGCGAGGACACCTTCACCTACGGCGTGCTCGTCGCAGTCGAACGCGCCAGAGCCGAACGCGCACACGAGGAGTTCCCCGACGTGTGGGAGGAGACCGTCTCGGCTGTCGCCAAACTCCTGTGACACCCGACAGCTCGTGGACGTGCGTGAGGAGGAGGTGGCGGGCCGGGTGTCGCCAAACTCCTGTGACACCCGACAGCGCTACGTCGCGTAACGTTCCACGCTGATCACCCGGTCCTCGCCGCTCGCCCGGTCGAACGTGCGGTGCAGCACCGCGAAGGCGCCCTTGCGCAGGTGGACGTCCTTGCCGGTGAGCCCGGAGATCAGTTCGGGCAGGACCTTGCCGTGGCTGCACACGGCGGCGGGCACCCGCAGGTCCTCCAGCAGGCCGAGTGCGGCGACGGCGTCGTAGCCGGGCTCGCTCAGCACCGTCTCGGCGACGATGTCGCGCGAGTAGCCTTCGAGCGTCTGCACGCAGCGGGCGCTCGGCGAGCTGATCAGCACGTCGGGGCGGTAGGCGGGCAGCACGCTCGCGACCGTCGCGGCCTGCGCCCTGCCCTCCTCGTCGAGCGGTCGCAGCCGGTCGTCGCCCTGCCACCGCTGACGCGACCCGGCCTGCGCGTGCCGCAGCAGCACCAGCGGCACGGTGGTCAGCGGCGCCGCCATGAGCGCGCGCAGCAGCCCGGCGTCCCACTCGTAGGTGAGCAGCGCCCTGGCCCGTACGGCGGGCAGCCAGCGCAGCTCGTCGACCTCCTCGCCGGGCGCGAACGTTCCCGAGACCGCACGCGCCGACCAGTAGTCGACCCGCTTGAGCCTGCCGTCCTTGAGGTAGTGGACGGGGGGAAGCGCCCTGCCGAGCGTCACGGTGAGGCCGCTCTCCTCCTCGACCTCGCGCAACGCGCCCGCGATGACGTGCTCGCCGTGCTTGAGCTTGCCCTTGGGGAAGGTCCAGTCGTCGTACCTGGGCCGGTGGACGAGCGCCACCTCGGGGGAGTGTTCGTCACCCCGCCAGAGCACGGCTCCTGCCGCTCTGATCACCTCAGTCATCAACGGTCCTCCAGCGCCGGGTGCCGATGAGATGCGTCTGCAGGTCTTCGCCCTCGTGCCTGACCCAGGAGCCGTCCGCGTTGAGCCACCAGGCGGCCGTCGCGTCGGAGGTGGCCCTGTCCATGAGCTCGATGAGGTACTGCCGGTGTTGTGAACTGGAGACCTTCACCAGCGCCTCGACCCTGCGGTCGAGGTTGCGGCGCATCAGGTCGGCACTCCCGATCCACACCTCGGGCCGCCTGCCCAGCCCGAACTCGTAGACACGCGAGTGCTCAAGGAATCGCCCAAGGATGGAACGCACCCGGATGTTCTCCGACAACTCCGGAATGCCTGGACGCAGGGTGCAGACCCCGCGTACCCACAGATCGATCTGCACACCAGCCTGCGAGGCCCGGTAGAGGGCGTCGATGAGCGGCTCGTCGACCAGCGAGTTGGTCTTGATCCTGATCCTGGCCGGCCTGCCCGCCTGCTGGTGGGCGATCTCCCGCTCGATCCTGGCCAGCAACCCGCCGCGCAGCGAGTGCGGAGCCACCAGCAGCCGCCGGTAGGCCGAGTGGTTGGAGTAGCCGGTCAGATGGATGAACAGGTCGGTGACGTCCTCGCCGACCAGCGGATCGGCCGTGAGCAGGCCGAAGTCCTCGTACATCCGTGCGGTCTTGGGGTTGTAGTTGCCGGTCCCGATGTGGCAGTAGCGCCGCAGCTCGCCCGACGGCTCCTGCCGTACGACGAGGGCGAGTTTGCAGTGGGTCTTCAGGCCGACGACGCCGTAGACGACGTGGCATCCGGCGCGTTCGAGCTTGCGCGCCCAGGAGATGTTGGCGTGCTCGTCGAACCTGGCCTTGATCTCGACCACCACGACGACCTGCTTGCCCGCCTCGGCCGCGTCGATCAGGGCGTCGACGATGGGGGAGTCGCCGCTCGTGCGGTACAGCGTCTGCTTGATCGCCAGGACGTGCGGGTCCTCGGCCGCGGCCTCGATGAAGCGCTGCACGCTGGTGGCGAAGGAGTCGTAGGGGTGGTGCAGCAGGATGTCGCGGTCACGCAGGACGGAGAAGATGTCGTCCTCGGCGTGTACGGCCTCGGCGGGCACGAAGGGCCTGAAGCTGAGCTCGCCCCGGTCGAGGTCGGCGATGGCGTGCAGGCCGCCGAGGTCGAGCGGCCCGGTGAGCATGGAGATCTCGTGCGGCGCGACGTCGAGCTCGTCGACGAGCAGTTCGAGCACCTCGGGCGTGATGGTGTCCTCGACCTCCAGGCGCACGGGAGAGCCGAAGCGGCGGCGCAGCAGCTCCTTCTCCAGGGCCTTCATCAGGTTCTCGGTCACGTCCTCGTCGACGTCGAGGTCCTCGTTGCGCGTCACCCTGAAGGCATGGTGCTGGACGATCTCCATGCCCTTGAACAGCTGGCCGAGATGGGCGGCGATCACATCTTCGAGCGGGACGAACCTGTCCTTGGAGGCGGCCACGAACCTGGGCAGCTGCGAGGGCACCTTGACCCGGGCGAAGACGGTGTGCCCGTCGCCCGGGTTGCGCACGACGACGGCCAGGTTGAGCGAGAGGCCCGAGATGTAGGGGAAGGGATGGGCGGGGTCGACGGCCAGCGGCGTCAGGACCGGCCTGATGCGTTCCCTGAACAGCTTGCGCAGCTCGGTGCGCTCCTCGCGGCCGAGGTCGTCCCAGCGCACGATCTCGATGCCTTCGGCCGCGAGCTGCGGGTTGACGATCTCGTGGAAGACGGCGGCGTGCCTGCGGGCCAGGCCGTCGGCGATGGTGGCGATCCTGGCCAGTTCCTCGCGCGGCTTCAGTCCGCTCTTGGCCCGCAGCAGCAGGCCGGTGGCCATCCGGCGCTTGAGTCCCGCCACGCGCACGCGGAAGAACTCGTCGAGGTTGCTGGCGAAGATGGCCAGGAATCTGACCCGTTCGAGCAGGGGGAGCGAGTTGTCCTCGGCGAGTTCGAGCACGCGCTGGTTGAACTGGAGCCAGCTCTCCTCACGGTTGAGAAACCGCTCCTGTGGGAGGGGCAGATGGTTACCAGGATGCAAGAGCTCGGCGGACATATGGACCAATATGCCCAACTTGGTTGAACAGAAAGTGAACTACGGTTCAACTGCTTTCTCTTGCTGTTGCAATCTTGCCTGGCGCTCGGCCAGCCTGTTCTCCCGCTCGCGCAGCCGCTCCTCGCGTTCGAGGGCCTTTTCGGTCTCCTTGGCCAGCCGTTCGCGCTCCTTCAGCTCGCGCGCCCTGGCCTTGTCGGCCTCCTTCGCCAGCCGTTCGCGCTCCTTGTCGGCCTCCTTGGCCTGGCGCTCGCGCTCCTTCTCCGCCTCCTTGAGCTCGCGGTCGCGGGCCTTCTCCAGCTCGCGCAGCTCCTTCTCGCTGGGGCGGGGCAGCAGCGGCTTGACCGTGACCGTGCGGGTCGCGGCGGTGATGCCGGGGCTCGGGTTGAGCGCGGTGAGGCCGTTCCAGGCCAGGTTCACCAGGTGCGCCGCGACCTCCTCACGGCCGGGCTTGCGCACGTCGAGCCACCACTGCCCGGTGAGCGCCACCATGCCGACCAGCATCTGGGCATACATGGGCGCCAGGTTGGGGTCGTAGCCCCGCACCTTGAACTCGTCGGCGAGCACGTCCTCGACCTGGCTGGCGATCTCGCTGATCAGGCTGGCGAACGTGCCGGTGCCCGAGGCGGCGTGCGAGTCGCGTACGAGGATGCGGAAGCCCTCGCTGCTCTCCTCGATGTAGTGCAGCAGGGCCAGGGCGGCGCGCTCCAGCTTGATCAGGGCGTGCGAGGCCGACAGCGCCTCGGTCACCATGCCGAGCAGCTTCTGCATCTCCCTGTCGACGACGACGGCGTAGACGCCCTCCTTGCCGCCGAAGTGTTCGTAGACGACCGGCTTGGAGACCTTGGCCGTGGCCGCGATCTCCTCGATGGAGGTGCCGTCGAACCCCTTTTCTGCGAACAGCGTGCGACTGATCTGGATGAGCTGCTCTCTGCGCTCCTTGCCCGACATGCGTCGGCGTGCTCGAGGTTCGGTGGTCACGGGATCCATCATGACGGTTCCCACCGGAGCGGTGGGAACCGTAGCTGTTCGATCAGCCAATGCGCTTCGCCGCCAGGCGCTCGGGGGTGGGCCAGCGCACGTCGTAGGCCCAGCCCAGCTTCTCGAAGATGCGGATGAGCCCGGCGCTCAGGTCGATCTGCCCCTTGAGCGCGCCGTGCCTGGCGCAGGTCGGGTCGGAGTGGTGCAGGTTGTGCCAGGACTCGCCGAAGGAGGGCAGCGCCAGCCACCACACGTTGCGCGACTTGTCGCGGCTCTGGAAGACCTCGTCGCCGAACACGTGGCAGATGGAGTTGATCGACCAGGTGACGTGGTGCAGCAGGCCGATGCGGACGAGCGTGCCCCAGAAGAAGGCGGTCAGCGCGCCCTGCCACGACCAGGTGATGAGCCCGCCCAGCACCGGCGGCGCCACCATGGAGGTGATCGCCATGACCGGGAACCACTTGTGCAGCTTGATGATGTCCGGGTCCTTGACCAGGTCCGGGGCGTACTTCTCCCGGTTGGTGCGCTCGCTCTCGAACAGCCAGCCCATGTGCGCGTACAGCAGGCCCTTGGTCAGCGCCTTGAAGCCGGGGCCGAAGCGCCACGGGGAGTGCGGGTCGCCCTCCTTGTCGGAGAACTTGTGGTGCTTGCGGTGGGTGGCGACCCAGTCGAGGACCGACATCTCCAGGGAGAGGCTGCCCGCGATGCCGAGTGCGATCTTGAGTGGCCGCTTGGCCTTGAACGAGCCGTGCGTGAAGAAGCGGTGCAGGCCCACCGTGACGCCGAGGCCGGTCACCAGGTAGAAGACGGTGGCGATGATGATGTCGGTCCAGCCGAGGCCCCAGCCCCAGGCCAGAGGCACGGCGGCGACCAGTGCCACGAGGGGCAGGCCGACGACGAATCCGAAGGTGATGAGCTCGGGCCTGGTCTTGGGCTCAGGGTCGACGTCGGGCTTTGGACCGGGTGTCGTGCGCTCTTCAACGACGGTCATGTGCTGCCTCTCGCGGCGTCAATGGGAATTTTGTCCTGGCTACGCAACCGTAACCTACGTCAGCGTAAGTTAGGAATCCCTAAGCGCGAATGTGCGAAAGATGACGGCCTCCGGCGTCACCCCAGTGGGTTCCGCGACTTGCGGCCACGCCGCCGCCTCTGTTATATGCGCCACTATTCGATGCTCAGGTACGGCGGGCGTCGCGCGCACGCGCGCAAGGGATCGGTATCGTAGGAGCCAGCGTGATCCCATCCCGGATCGTCTAATCGGCAGGACAAGTGGTTTTGGTCCACTTTGTAGGGGTTCGAGTCCTCTTCCGGGAGCCTAGATCAAGTCATCCCAGGTGGGACCGACCCAGACCCGGCAGGTATCCTCACGATGTCGGGAGGGTGGCGGCGCGGTAACCGTGCCAACAGCCCTGAACCGTCCAGCCACAGGGAGCCTCTGTCCGTGAGTGTGCCACGCCCGGCAGCAGTCGTCGTCCTCGCAGCAGGCGAGGGTACCCGGATGAAATCCCGCACCCCAAAGGTGCTCCACGAGCTGTGCGGCCGCACGTTGGTCGACCACATGCTCACAGCCGCTCGCGGTCTCGGACCCGAGCGGCTCATCGTTGTCATAGGCCATGAGCGCGAACGCGTCGGCGCGCATCTCGGCCGTACCAGCCCCGACGCCAAGGCCGTCGTGCAGAGCGAGCAGCGCGGCACCGGACACGCCGTGCGCACGGTCCTCGAAGAGGTCGGCGCCATCGCGGGCACCGTCCTGGTGACCTACGGCGACACGCCGCTGCTGCGCACCGAGACGCTCGCCGGACTGCTGCGCGAGCACACCGCCGAGGGCAACGCGGTCACCGTGCTGACCGCCGTGGTCCCCGACCCCACCGGATACGGCCGCATCATCCGCGACCCCGCGGGCGCCGTGCTCGCCATCGTCGAGCAGAAGGACGCCACGCCCGAGCAGCGCGCCATCGACGAGATGAACTCGGGCGTCTACGCCTTCGACGGCCTGCTGCTCGCCGACGCCGTCAAGCGGGTCTCCACCGACAACTCCCAGGGCGAGGAGTACCTCACCGACGTGCTCTCGATCCTGCGCGAGGACGGCCACCGGGTCGGCGCGCACGTCGCGGCCGACTACGTCGAGGTCGAGGGCGTCAACGACAGGGTGCAGCTGTCCTTCGCCCGCAAGGTGCTCAACGAGCGCGTCCTGACCGCCCACATGCGGGCGGGCGTCACGGTCGTCGACCCCGCCAGCACCTGGATCGACGTCACGGTCGAGATCGAGCCCGACGTCGTCGTCCATCCCGGCACCCAGCTGCACGGCTCCACCACGATCGAGACCGGCGCCCAGATCGGGCCCGCCTCCACGCTCACCGACACCCGGGTGGGCGCGGGAGCCGTCGTGCGCAACGCCGTGTGCGACAGCGCCGTGGTCGGCCCGGAGGCCAGCGTCGGGCCCTACGCCTACCTGCGGCCCGGCGCCGAGCTCGGGCGGAAGTCCAAGGCGGGCACCTATGTCGAGCTGAAGAACGCCAAGGTCGGCGACGGCTCGAAGGTGCCCCATCTGTCCTACGTCGGGGACGCGACGATCGGCGAGGGCGTCAACATCGGCGCCGCGGTGGTCTTCGTCAACTACGACGGGGTCAACAAGCATCACACCACGGTGGGCGATCACGCCTTCGTCGGCTGTGACACCATGCTCGTCGCTCCGGTGACCATCGGCGACGGCGCCTACACGGCGGCCGGATCGGTGATCGACGGGGACGTCCCCCCCGGGGCGATCGGCGTGGCGAGAGCGCGGCAGCGCAACATCGAGAAATGGGTCTTGCGCAGGCGCGCGGGCACGAAGTCGGCAGGGGCCGCCGCACAGGCCCTCACCGAAGAACAGCAGGAGAGTGGTAAGTGACCAGCATCAAGCAGCCTGGCGAGAAGAACCTCATGTTCTTCTCCGGAAGGGCCTATCCGGAGCTGGCAGCCGAGGTGGCGCAGAACCTGGGCGTCTCGCTGACACCGACCAAACTGATCGACTTCGCCAACGGCGAGATCTACGCCCGTTACCTGGAGTCCGTACGAGGCTGCGACGCCTTCGTGATCCAGAGCCACACCGGCCCGATCAACAAATGGATCATGGAACAGCTCATCATGGTCGATGCGCTGAAGCGGGCCTCCGCCAAGCGCATCACCGTGGTCATGCCGTTCTTCGGCTATGCCAGGCAGGACAAGAAGGGCAGGGGCCGCGAGCCGATCACCGCGCGACTGATGGCCGACCTGTTCAAGACCGCGGGCGCCGACCGGCTGATGTCGATCGACCTGCACACCTCGCAGATCCAGGGCTTCTTCGACGGCCCCGTCGACCACCTGTTCGCCATGCCGGTCCTTGAGCGCTACCTCAAGGACAAGCTCGACCTGGCCAACACCACGATCGTCTCGCCCGACACCGGCCGGGTGCGGCTGTCGGAGCGCTGGGCCGACACGCTCGGCACGCCGATGGCCTTCATCCACAAGCGCCGCGACCTCGACGTGGCCAACTCGGTGAAGGTCAACGAGGTCGTCGGCAAGGTACGCGGTCGCACGTGTGTGCTGATCGACGACATGATCGACACCGCGGGCACGATCTGCAAGGCGGCCGACGCCCTCTACGAGCAGGGCGCGACCAACGTCATCGTGGCCGCCACCCACGCCGTCTTCTCCGACCCCGCGGTCGACCGGCTGAAGAACTCCCGCATCTCCGAGGTCATCGTCACCAACACGCTGCCGCTGACGGAGGACAAGAAGTTCGACAAGCTCACCGTGCTGTCGATCGCGCCGCTCATCGCCAGGGCCATCACCGAGGTGTTCAGCGACGGGTCGGTGACGAGCATGTTCGAGGGCGACTCCTGAGCGGGTACCCTTAGCAGGTTGCGTTCGTAACGCCTCCCGCTAGGGCGGATGAGGGAGAGCGCAGTCCCCGATCGTCAAGCATCCCTAGGAGATGTCATGGCCGAAGTTCAGATCGCCGCCGAGTCCCGCACGGTGTTCGGCAAGGGCGCCGCCCGCGCCATCCGCCGCACCAACAAGGTCCCGGCCGTCCTCTACGGACACGGCACCGAGCCCAGGCACCTGACGCTGCCCGGTCACGAGGTCCTGCTCGCGCTGCGCACCGCCAACGTGCTCATCCACGTCAAGGGTGACGGCGTCGACGAGCTCTGCCTGCCCAAGGGCGTGCAGCGCGACCCGATCAAGGGCTTCATCGAGCACCTCGACCTGCTCCTGGTCAAGCGTGGCGAGAAGGTCACGGTCGAGATCCCGGTCACCGTCGTCGGCGACGTCTCCTCCGACGGCATCCTCGACCAGCAGGCCGTGTCCATCGCGGTCGAGGCCGAGGCCACCCACATCCCGACCGGCATCGAGGTCGACGTCGACGGCCTCGAGGTCGGCACCCAGGTCACCGCCGCCGAGCTCAAGCTGCCCAAGGGCTCGACGCTCGCCGCCGACCCCGAGACGCTGATCCTGCACGTCACCGCCAAGCCCACCGAGTCCGCCGAGGACGCCGACGGCGAGGCCGCCGAGTCCGGCGAGGCCGCCTCCGAAGAGGCCGCCGAGTAGGTCCGCTTTCAGGAGGGGCAGCCGGGCGACGTCCGGCTGCCCCTTCGGCATAACCGACGGATGGGATGAGATGGACCGCTGGCTGATCGCCGGGCTGGGCAACCCCGACAAGCAGTACGAGAAGAACCGGCACAACGTCGGCTTCATGGTCACCCACGAGCTGGCCGCCCGTGCCGGAGGGTCGTTCAAGGCCGACAGGAGCGGCGCCCACCTCCTGGTGACGCCGAAGGCCGTCCTGGCCAAGCCGTGGCGCTTCATGAACCTCTCGGGCGGTCCGGTCAAGGCGCTGCTCGACTACTACAAGGTGACGCCCGACCGGCTGATCGTCGTGCACGACGAGCTCGACGTGCCCTACGGCGCGCTCAGGGCCAAGTTCGGCGGCGGCGACAACGGCCACAACGGCCTGAAGTCGATCAGCGCCTCGCTGGGCACCAAGGACTACTTCCGGGTCAGGTTCGGCATCGGCAGGCCGCCCGGGCGGATGGATGCCGCGGCGTTCGTGCTCAAGGACTTCGGCACGGCCGAGCGCAAGGATCTGGACTTTCTCCTCGACCGGGCCGCCGATGTGGCCGAGTCGCTGATGGAGCGGGGTCTCGAAGCCACTCAGAATGCCTTCCACGCCGTTGACCTGAACATTTCCGGTCCTCCGCGCTAAGCGCCGCAAAGGTCCTTTCGCGGCCTGCGCCGTACTACTCGTGGCTACCATTCCTTGACTGTCTGGTGATGAACGCATCACACGGGGGTGGACGTGAGTGAGCGGCTGATGACCGTCGTGCGGGCCGATCCGCCCATGACATGGCGGACCAGCCCCCGCATGCCGGGGTGGATGCGGGTCTACCGGGTCAGGGCGCTGGTCGCCGACCTGGTCTGCGCGGGCGCGGGGGCGCTGCTCGCCTTCTTCGCGCGCTTCGGCGAGGTCACGCCCTATGTGACGCCGTATCTCGTGCTCAGCGCCGCACTGCCGCTGGTGTGGGTGCTCGCCGTCACGCTCAACCGGGCCTACGAGCCCAGGCTGATCGGCATCGGCTCGGAGGAGTTCCGCCGCGTGGTGCAGTGCGGCCTCGCGCTGACCGCGGCCATGGCCATCTGCGCCTATGTCACCAAGACCGACGTCGCCCGCGGCTATGTCGTCCTGGCCCTGCCGCTGACCACCCTGCTCACCCTCCTGTTCAGGTACGGCCTGCGCCGCTCGCTGCACCGCAGCAGGGCGAGCGGCGCGTGCATGCGCAAGGTGGTGGCGGTCGGGCACCGGGCGGCGATCGACGACCTGGTGCGGATGTTCCGCAAGGAGCGCTACCACGGCATGGAGGTGGTGGCAGCCTGCCTGCCCGAGGACGCACCGGGCGAGCTGGTCGGCGGCGTGCCGGTCGCGGGCGGCTTCAGCGACGTGCCGCTGGTCGTGGAGCAGCTCGACGCCGACACCGTGGCCGTGCTCGCCTGTCCCGAGATGGACGGCGTCGCCCTGCGCAGACTCGCCTGGCGTCTCGAGCGCACGCACACCGAGCTGGTGGTGGCGCCCGCGCTGATGGAGGTCGCCGGGCCGCGCACGACGATCCGGCCGGCCGCCGGGCTGCCGCTGCTGCACGTGGAGCATCCCGAGCTGGTCGGGGCCAGGCAGCTGGTGAAGAACGTCTTCGACCGGCTGGTCGCACTCGCGTTGCTGCTGGTGCTCTCGCCGCTCCTGATCGGGCTCGCGCTGGCCGTACGCTCCACCAGCCAGGGGCCCGCGCTGTTCCGTCAGATCCGCGTCGGCAGGGACGGCAGGCCGTTCACGATTGTGAAGTTCCGCACTATGCGCAGCGACGCCGAGCGGCTGAAGGTGGCGCTGACGAGCGAGGGCGACGGCGTGCTGTTCAAGGTGCGCAACGATCCGAGGGTCACGCCGCTCGGCGCCCGCATGCGCAGGCACTCCCTCGACGAGCTGCCCCAGCTGCTCAACGTGCTGCTCGGGCACATGTCGCTGGTCGGGCCGAGGCCCCCGCTGCCCGACGAGGTGGCCCGCTACGGCGACGACGTCCGCAGGCGGCTGCTCGTGCGCCCGGGGCTGACCGGGCTGTGGCAGGTGAGCGGCCGATCGGACCTGTCGTGGGAGGAGTCTGTACGGTTGGACCTGCGATATGTCGAGAACTGGTCCCTCATGCTCGATCTGCAGATCCTGTGGAAGACTTGGGCGGCTGTCGCACGCGGGCAAGGAGCCTATTGATGACGATTCGCGACGACCACGCTCTCGCGGCCGACCTGGCCGCCGAGGCGGGCGCACGGCTGCTCGCGCTGCGTGAGCGGGAGGGCTTCGGCGAGCCTCCCGCGCTGCGCGCCGCCGGTGACAGGGCGTCGCACCTCTTCCTGACCGAGGCCCTGGCCAGGCTGCGCCCGAGCGACCACGTGCTGTCGGAGGAGGCCACCCGCGAGGAGCGCCACGACCCCAAGCGGGTGGCGGCCTCGCGCGTGTGGATCGTCGACCCGCTCGACGGCACCCGTGAGTTCGCCGAGGAGGGGCGCGCCGACTGGGCGGTCCACGTGGCGTTGTGGGAGCGCGGCGCCCTGGTGGCCGGAGCGGTGGCGCTGCCCGCGCAGGGCCGCACCCTGTCGACGGTCGAGCCGCCCGTGCTGCCCGCCTTCCAGAGCGGGCGCTTCCGCATCGCGGTGAGCAGGACGAGGCCGCCCGAGTTCGTGCAGAAGCTGGCCTATCTGGTCGGGGCCGACCTGGTGCCGATCGGTTCGGCCGGTGCGAAGATCTCCGCGGTCCTCACCGGCGAGGTCGAGGCCTACGTGCACGCGGGCGGGCAGTACGAATGGGATTCGGCCGCTCCGGTGGCCGTGGCGCAGGCGGCGGGGGCGCACACGAGTCGTATCGACGGCTCTGTGCTGACCTACAACCATGAGGACCCTTCTCTGCCCGATATTCTTGTTTCCCTACCGGAACTGGCGTCATCGTTGCTCGCCGGGATCCGGGACCTGCACCGTTAGCGCTAGCCCCGGAGGAAGCCCCCATGCTGCAGCGCGACTACACCACGTCGCAGCTCGACGTTCTCGAGGCAGAGGCCATCCACATCATGCGTGAGGTGGCCGCCGAGTTCGAGCGTCCCTGTCTGCTCTTCTCCGGTGGCAAAGACTCGATCGTGATGCTCCGCATCGCCGAGAAGGCCTTCTGGCCCGCGCCGATCCCCTTCCCGCTCATGCACGTCGACACCGGGCACAACTTCCCCGAGGTCATCGAGTTCCGCGACCGGCGTTCGGAGGAGCTCGGCGCCAAGCTGATCGTGGCCTCCGTACAGGAGTCCATCGACCAGGGCAGGGTCGCGGAGGAGACCGGCCGCAGGGCCTCGCGCAACCGGCTGCAGACCACCACGTTGCTCGACGCCATCGAGGACGGCAGGCACGACGCCGTGTTCGGCGGGGCCCGCAGGGACGAGGAGAAGGCCAGGGCCAAGGAGCGGGTGTTCTCCTTCCGCGACGAGTTCGGCCAGTGGGACCCCAAGAACCAGCGTCCCGAGCTGTGGAACCTCTACAACGGCCGGATCCGCCAGGGCGAGCACATCCGGGTCTTCCCGCTGTCCAACTGGACCGAGCTCGACATCTGGGACTACATCCGCCGCGAGGGCATCGAGATCCCGTCGATCTACTACGCGCACAGCCGTCTGGTCTTCGAGCGTGACGGCATGCTGCTGGCCGACAACCCCTGGACGAACAGGGGTGACGACGAGCCGCTGTTCGAGGCCGTCGTGCGCTACCGCACGGTCGGCGACGCCACCGTGACGGGCGCCGTGCAGTCGTCGGCCGCCACCGTCGAGGAGATCATCGCCGAGATCGCCGCCACCCGGGTCACCGAGCGCGGCGCCACCCGCGCCGACGACCGGACCTCCGAGGCCGCGATGGAAGACCGCAAGCGTGAGGGCTACTTCTAACCATGGACATTCTCCGTTTCGCCACCGCGGGCTCCGTCGACGACGGGAAGTCCACGCTGATCGGCCGGCTGCTCTTCGACTCCAAGGCGATCTTCGAAGACCAGCTCGAAGCCGTCGAGCGCACCTCGCGCGACCGCGGCACCGAGTACACCGACCTGTCGCTGCTCACCGACGGCCTGCGGGCCGAGCGCGAGCAGGGCATCACGATCGACGTGGCCTACCGCTACTTCGCCACGCCCAAGCGCAAGTTCATCATCGCCGACACCCCGGGCCACATCCAGTACACCCGCAACATGGTGACCGGCGCCTCCACCGCCGACCTGGCGATCATCCTCATCGACGCCCGCAAGGGCGTGCTCGAGCAGTCGCGCAGGCATGCCTTCCTCACCTCGCTGCTGCGCGTGCCGCACCTCGTGCTCGCGGTCAACAAGATGGACCTCGTCGACTACTCCCAGGAGCGGTTCGAGGAGATCCGCGAGGAGTTCACCGCCTTCGCCTCCAAGCTCAACGTCACCGACCTGACCTTCATCCCGATCTCGGCGCTCAACGGCGACAACGTGGTCTCCCGCTCGGAGAACATGCCCTGGTACAACGGCTCCTCGCTGCTGCACCACCTGGAGAACGTGCACATCGCCTCCGACCGCAACCTGGTCGACGTGCGCTTCCCCGTGCAGTACGTCATCAGGCCGCAGCGCGCCACCGACCACGCCTTCCACGACTACCGCGGCTATG
Organism: Nonomuraea sp. IBHARD001; assembly: GCF_056106265.1. Lineage (NCBI taxonomy): Bacteria > Bacillati > Actinomycetota > Actinomycetes > Streptosporangiales > Streptosporangiaceae > Nonomuraea > Nonomuraea sp. IBHARD001. Next base: position 8,193,707 of record NZ_JBWBBW010000002.1, on the reverse strand, counting down.
CCGGCCAGGTCGCCGGAGGCGTGCTCAAGCCCGGCGACGAGGTCCTGCACCTGCCCTCGGGCCTGACCACCCGCATCGCGGCCATCGACACCTTCGACGGCCCGGTCGAGGAGGCGTTCCCGCCCATGTCGGTGACGCTCAGGCTCGAGGACGACATCGACGTCTCCAGGGGCGACCTGATCTGCAGGCCGAACAACCAGCCGCAGGTCGCCCAGGAGATCGACGCGATGATCTGCTGGATGGCCGACGGGGTCAAGCTGGCGCCGCGCTCCAAGCTGACCATCAAGCACACCACCCGTACGGCCAAGGCGCTCGTGCGCGCGTTGCACTACCGCCTCGACGTCAACACGCTGCACCGCGACGAGAGCGCGAGCGCACTCGGGCTCAACGAGATCGGCCGGGTGTCGCTGCGGATCACCCAGCCGCTGTTCGTCGACGACTACGCGCGTAACCGGCTCACGGGCGGCTTCATCCTCATCGACGAGGCCAGCAACACCACGGTGGCCGCGGGCATGATCCTGGACGCCCGTACCTGACGCTCCGCAGAGGCGGGCGGTCGTCGTGGCCGCCCGCTTTTTGTGCGTATGGCGGCCTGACCGCCGGGTGAAGGAGCGGCGGAAGGTAGATCCTTTTGCGTTCCGTTACTCTGTGCTGACGTTGAGTACTAGCGTGACCACGTTCCGCATTCGTGTTCGGGGGGTCGCGCTGGTGAGTGTCCGTATGCCCGCTGCTCGGGTGATCTTCCTGGGTGGGCTCGGCCGCAGCGGTACGACGTTGCTTGAGCGCCTTCTCGGGGAGCTGCCCGGGGTCGCGCCGCTCGGCGAGGTCGTGCACCTGTGGGCCAGAGGGGTGTTGGCCGGGGAGCCGTGCGGGTGCGGCGAGGCGTTCGGCGTGTGCGCGTTCTGGCGGGAGATCGGCGAGCGGGCGTTCGGGGGATGGTCGCCCGAGCTGGCCGAGCGGGTGCTGGCCCTGCGCAGGCGGGTCGACCGGACCAGGCGCATCCCCGCTCCCGGCCATCCCGACCTGGCGGAGTATGTCGCGGCCTACCGGCGGGTCTACGACGCGGCGGCGCAGGTCGCCGGGTGTCCGGTGGTGGTCGACTCCTCCAAGCACGCCTCGCTCGCGCACTGCCTGGCCGTCGGCGGGGCCGATGTGCGGGTGGTCCAGGTGGTCAGGGACCCGCGTGCGGTCGCGCACTCCTGGCACCGCACGGTCAGACGGCCCGAGGACGGCCGCGCGATGACCCGGTGGGGCGCGTTGCGCACCTGCCTGCACTGGTCGGCGCAGAATCTCGCCCTCGACCTGCTCGCCAGGCGAGGCGCCGAGGTGATCAGGGTCCGCTACGAGGACCTCGTCGGCGACACCGCCGCCACCCTGCTCGACCTCGCCGCCCGCCTGGAGCTGACGATCGGCGCGCCGGAGCCCGGACGTGCGCTCGGCTTCCTCGGCGACTCCACGGCCTTCCTCGGCGTCGCGCACACCGCTTCGGGCAATCCCATGCGCTTCACCGTCGGCCCGGTGCGCCTGGCTCCCGACGAGGCCTGGCGCGGCGGGCTGCCACCGGTCAAACGGGCGCTCGTCGAAGGGCTCACCTGGCCGCTCATGACCAGATACGGCTATCGCGGGGCGGCGGCATGACCATCGAGTGCACATCCCTTCCGTCGATCGGCGTGGTCGTCGCGACCAGTGGCGGGCGGCCCGAGCAGCTCAGGGCGGCCGTGCGTGCGGTGCTCGGGCAGGACTACCGGGGCCGGGTCGACCTGGTCGTCGTGGCCGACGCCGCCGATCCCGCGACGGTCGCCGAGCAGGTGGCCGACGCGCTCACCCCGACGTTCGGCACGACCACGGCGGCCGTCGAGCGAGCCGGGCGGGTGCGGGTGCTGCCCAACCGGCTCACCCCCGGCCTGCCGGGCGCACGCAACACCGGCATCGCGGCCTTCGGCACCGACCTCGTCGCCTTCTGCGACGACGACGACACCTGGCTGCCGGGCAAGCTCACCGCCCAGACCGAGGCCCTGCTCGCCGACCCCGAGGCCGAGTTCGCCAGCTGCGCCATCGAGGTGGAGTACGGCTCCCGGCGCGTCCCGAGGCGGGCGGGCACCTCGCTGGTCACCAAGGAAGACCTCGTGCGCTCCCGCATGGTGATGGTGCACTCCTCGACGTTCCTGTTCAGGCGGGGCGTGCTCTGGGTCGACGAGAGCGCGCCGGGCGGCCAGAACGAAGACTGGGACCTCGCCCTGCGTGCCGCCAAACGCCGTGCGATCGTCCATGTCGATCGGCCGCTCGTCCGGGTCAGGTGGGGCGCCTCGCTCTACGTCGCTCGCTGGGCCGATCGCATCGCCGGGCTGGAGTGGATGCTCGCCCGGCACCCTGAACTGGCCGTAGATCCGCGCGGCGCGGCGCGGATCTACGGTCAACTGGCCTTCCACCACGCGGCGCTCGGCCAGCGCAGGCAGGCAGGCCGCTGGGCCCTGCGCACGCTCGCCTCGCGCGTGGGCGAGCCACGGGCGCCTCTGGCGCTGCTCGTCGCCGCCGGACTGATCTCGGCACCCGCGGTCCTCGGGCTGCTGCACGGCAGAGGGCACGGAATTTGAACGGCACCGACCGCACGGACCGCGCCGAAAGCGCCGACCGCGCCGAAAGCGCCGACCGCGCCGAAAGCGCCGACCGCGCCGAAAGCGCCGACCGCGCCGGGAGCGCCGACCGCGCCGACCGCGCCGAGAGCCGCGATCCCGCCCGGCTCGACGAGAGCCGCGCCCCCGCCCGGCTCGCCGACGAAGGGCCCGCCAGCGATCGGCCCGCCAGCGACCGCCACGCCAGCGATCGGCCCGCCGACGCCCTGCTCCTCGACACCCGGCCCGCCGACACCCGTTCCGCCGACACCCGGCCAGCTTCGCTTCGTGTCCCGGCCCAGCGTGAGCGCCCGGAGGAGGCACGTGCACGTGACGCGACAGGGCGGCGGCCCCTGCGGGTGCCGGTCGCGGGGGTCAGGCTCGACCCGTTGACCGAGGCCGAGGTCGTCAGCCAGGTCATGGCCGATCTGGTCGCGGGCAAGGGCGGCCATGTCGTCACCCCCAATGTCGACATCTGCCGTGCCGCGGGCAAGGACCCCACACTGCGCGCCCTCGTCGAAGGCGCCGAGCTGGTCGTCGCCGACGGCATGCCGCTGGTGTGGGCCTCCAGGCTGCTCGGCACGCCGATCCCCGAGCGGGTGACGGGCGCCGATCTCATCTGGTCGCTCAGCAAGGCGGCGGCACGCCACGGCCTGCCCATCTACCTGCTCGGCGGCCCGCCCGGCGTGGCCGAGGTCGCGGCCGACGAGCTGCGGGCCTGCCATCCCCGGCTGGTCGTGTGCGGGATCGACGCGCCGCCCTACGGGTTCGAGGCCGCCGACGAGACACGTCTCGCGGTCAGGCGCAAGGTGGTGCACGCCGCGCCCAAGGTGGTGTTCGTCGGGCTCGGCTTCCCCAAGCAGGACAGGCTCATCGTGGAGCTGCGCGGGGACCTGCCGCAGACGTGGTTCGTCGGCTGCGGCTCGGCCATCGCCTTCGCGGCGGGCGCGGTGCGCAGGGCGCCCGAGTGGATGCGCAGCCGGGGCCTGGAGTGGCTGTTCAGACTGGTCAGCGAGCCCGGCCGGTTGGCCAGGCGCTATCTGGTCGACGACCTGCCCTTCGCCCTGCGCCTGCTCACCGTCTGCCTGCTGCGCCGGGCCCTTCGCCTCAGCGCGGCGAGGGGCTGACCGCTGCGGCGGGGGTCGCCGCGATCACGCCGACCCTCGCCGCCTCGTCGGGCGACAGGCCGTGCGGGCCGTGCAGGGCCTGACGCGAGTTCATCGGGCGATAGGCCGTGCGCGACAGGCCGTGCCAGGCGAAGCCGCGCCTGTCGCCCTGGTCGGACGTGCAGGCCCTGACGATCGTGCGTTCGGCCTTGGCCGACCAGGTCAGACCGGTGAAGTCGTAGAGGCGGCGAAAGCCCGCGACCGGGTCGGAGGCGAGATCCTCGTAGGAGGTGACCAGGATGTCCGGCCTGGCCGACGACGTCAGGACGGAGTGCGCGACACGCCACAACGTCGCGGCCTTGGCGATGCGGTCCTGGGAGCCGACGAGGTCGCGCAGGGCGTTCACCTGAGGATGGTCGCGTACGAGGAGCGGCTGTTCGAGGAGCTCGTGGAAGTACACCGTCCAGCCGAGCCGCTGCCAGCTCCCCACGAAGGCGACCGGATCGCGGACCAGCGCCACGACCCTGCATCCGAGCCGCGAGGCGAACCACGGCGCCGACAGCACCGCGAACGGATCGTCCAGCAGCGCCCGCCGCCCGCGACGCCTGCCGTACTCGAAGGTGGTGGCGTTCTTGACCATCCGGGCCAGGTCGTACGGGCTGCGGTTGCGGCGTAGCTCGGCGAGCAGGCCGTAGCGCAGGGCGACGGTGTCGCGGAAGGCGGGCAGCCAGATGTCCTCGTTGTCGGGGCAGATGTACTGGAAGCGATGGGTGACGTCGGCATTGAGCACGCCAGGGGAGCGGCCGGGGCGGGGGAGCGGGTTGAGCGGCTCGTTGACGTAGACGAGTTCGCCTCCGGCCGCGAGCATCTTGCCGGTCCAGCTGGTGCCACTGCGCGGCAGGCCGGTCACCAGGACGGGCGGAGGGCAGGCGAGGCTCACACGGCCGCCCACGACGCCGGCCGCAGCGAGGCCAGGCTGGAGCGCCCGAACGGACGCAGGCCGTAACGCCGATGGATCTGCCACAGCGGCACCAGGTTCTTCACCAGCATGCCCCCCGACCAGCCGAGCGCCGCCCCGAACGCCCCGTGCGCGGGCACCAGGGCCAGATCGAGGCCGAGCGTGACGACCACGGCGGCGACCAGATTGACCAGGCTCGCGGTGGTGTGCCCGGCCGCGATGAGCACGACGTCGACCATGCCGCACGCGGTGGCGACCATCATCGTCACGGCCAGCAGCAGCGCGATCGGCGTGCCCGCGGCATAACCCGCGCCGAACAGGGAGAGCAGCCACGGTGCGAGCACGGCGTAGCCGAGCCAGATCGGCCAGGTCAGCAGGACCAGCCACAGCGTGGTGGCCTGGTACAGCACACGGGCCTGCGCCAGATCACCCGCCGCGAGCGCCCGGACCAGCCGGGGCTGCGCCGCCTGGGCCAGCCCCGTCCCCGCGAGCTGCCCGACGACCTTGAACCTGGTCGCCGCGGTGTACACGGCCGCCTGGGCGGGCCCGGCCAGCATCGCGATCACCACGATGTCCAGTCTGGCGAACACCGCCTGGATCCCCCCGCCCACCGCCCTGGGCGCGGTGTAGCGCCACCACTCGCCCCCGCCCACGCCGGACGCCCCGGCCCCCCGCCCCCGCATCCACAGCACCGCGGGCACCACCACCACGACGTACGGCAGGCACCAGGCGAGCGGCAGCAACGCGGGCCGCATCGCGAGAGCCGCGCTCGCGACCAGGGCGAGCTGCCCGAGCGGCAGCGCGATGCCGTCCAGCAGGACGGTCGCCCGCATCGCGCCGAAGCCGCGCGAGGCGGCCAGCAGGATGTCGAGCGCCACGACCACGGGCACCACCAGCGCGTACCCGCCGAGCATCGGCCACAACGCCACCCCGGCCACCCCGGCCAGCGCCAGCGGCGCCACGAGCGCCGAGCGCAGCAGGGCGGAGCCGCAGGCCCGGTCCCTGGCGATGAAGTAGACGAGCCCGTTGCCCGCGTCGAGCCTGGCGACGCCCGCGACCATCAGCGTGAGCGCCACCGAGGCGAAGAACGTGCCCGCGACCTCGGCGCTGAACGCCCTGGTGACGACGACCACCACCGCGAACTGCGCCAGCGCCGTCACCCCCGCGCCCGTCAGCCCGGCGAGCCCGCCCTTCGCCACCCTGCGCAGGCCGGTGTTCACCGACGCCACGAGGGCTCCTCCCCGAGCCATCGCACGAGCTGGGTGTCGTAGACCTCGAAGTGGTCGGCCAGCGTCTGGCGCAGCGTCTCGGCCATGGGCTTGGGCCTGGTCCTGCCGTTGTGCCGCTCGAAGACCGGCTCACCCATGTACGGCACGCCGAGGAACTCCAGCACCCTGTCGTAGACGCGCTCGGGCTCGGCGAAGAAACGGTGGCTGTCAAGCACGAGGATGCGGTCGCGGCCGAACAGCGGCTCCAGCCGGTCGAGTTGCTCGGCGTAACGGCCGCGGGCGAGGTAGGCGTGGTGGCGGTGGGAGTGGTGGATGGCCTGGGGGGCCGCCCTGATGGCGTCGTCGGCCCCGGCCAGGCGTCTGGCTTCGAGCTCGACGGCGTACTCGAAGTGCGACTCGGTCTCGAACCCTCTGGCCAGCTCGTGCGAGTGCGCCGAGAAGGCACGTTCGACGGGGTCCCTGACCAGCACGATCAGCTTGACGCCCGGCAGGTCCCTGGCGATGCGTTCGCCCGCGAGCGGGTGGAACAGGTAGTACGGCGTGGACTCGAACGCCTGGGGCCGCATGCCGTACTTCTTGCGCAGCAGTGCCGTGCCCACGCGCATGGGGAAATGGCCCTGGTACCAGGACATGCCCTTGTCGTAGCCGACGTCGAAGAAGTGCACGCCCTTGTGCAGGACGGGCTTGAGCAGCAGCGGGTGTTGCGCCAGCGCCCGGTACAGGGACGTGGTCCCGCAGCGCTGCGCGCCGACGATCAGGAAGGAGGGCAGCGCACGGCCGCCCGATGTGAGGCGCCCTGTGGTGCGCGAGACGGCATGGACCGAGTGCTTCATCGTGGGCTTCACGTCAGGAGCTCCTGGAAATCTACGAGCGGGTTGAGCCAGTGATCCGGCGGTCCGAGCGGCTCGTGGCCGTCGGCTGCGTGCCGGTCGGCCAGCGAGATCAGGTACCGCAGGGCGGTGCGCCGCGCTTCGGCGGCCGACAGCCCGAGGGGAGCCAGTGCGCTCACGGCGCCCGCCAGGCTGGCGCGGGCGGCCGTGGCCGGGTCCATCCGGCGCAGGGCGCGCTGGAAGAGGTGGTGCATCGCGTCGTAGCCGAGCGGCACGCCGATCTCGAACCGCTCCCAGTCCCAGACCAGGAGCCTGCCGTCGGGCGACGGCGCGATGTTCCACGGCGAGAGGTCGCCATGCCAGGCATGGCCCTCGTCGCCGCCCATGGCCGCGATCTCCCTGACCGCCCTGATCAGCAGCTCACCCGGCGCCTTGGCCCTGCGTACGGGCAGGGGGGACAGGGCGAGTACGGCCAGGCCGCGCCAGCGTCCGTGGTAGAGCACGGTGGGCGGCACGACGGTCTTGAGCGGCAGATCGGCCAGCCGCTCCAGCGTGGCGGCCTCGTTGGCGACCAGGTCGCACGCACGCGGCGTGTCGCCGATCTTGATGAAGGCGACGCGGCCCGAGGCGTCGTGCGCCTCCAGGATCGGCTTGCGGTTGGCGCGTCTGGCCGGGCGCACGTGCATGATGACGCGGACCTCGGTGCCGAGCACCTCGCTGAGGTGACCCTCGATCGACCCTTCGGCGGGGATCATGATGCGTGGCCCGAGCGCCACGTGCCACCAGCGGCGCGGCGACAGGCGGCGGGGCAGCACGGCATGCGGGAGCAGGCTGTAGGCGCGGGGCTGGCCCGGCCCCGGGAACAGCAGGCGAACGGTCTGCCCGAGATAGCGCAGCCGGATCCTGGCGTCTGAAGTCATGGGTGTCGACTCCTCCACTGCTGGTTGCGCCACAACAGGGCGAACGAGATGAGGTAGAGGCTGAGGGGGGTGACCAGGCCGTCGTAGACGAACATGTAGAGCAGGACGAGCAGCATCACCAGCGTGCCCGCCAGCCCGATGGGTGTGCGGTCGTGCCAGTGCCTGCGGACGGCTCCGGCGAAGAACGCGATGTAGAGGACGGCTCCGGCGAAGCCCTGGGTGATGACCAGGTGCCACAGATGGCCGTCGCTGCCGAGCGGCGGATGGCCGCATTCGGCGCACCAGTCGGTCTTGCCGGTGGTGATCGTGCGGTGGTTGCCCCTGGTGTTGCGGTTGTTGCCGTAGCCGATGATCGGGGAGCCGCCCGTCGCCCTGATCGTCGCCGAGACGGTGAAGGCCCTGATGTCGTTGCTGTGCGGGCTGTCGAGGCGCTGGCCGACGATGGCGTGCAAGGGGCTGATCATGAAGACCGCGGCGCCGATCGCGGCGGTGGCGCAGATGGCGATCCTGGGCCTTGGGCCCAGCCTGACGACCGCGTAGACGGCGGCGACGCCGAGGCCGATCCACAGGCCTCGGTTGAGTGAGTACACGATCGGGATGGCGGCCAGCGCGACCAGCACGAGCGCCGCGGCCTTGCGCCTGCCGCCGCCGTAGACCCACCAGCCGACGACGAACCAGATGAGCAGGACGGAGATGTTGCTGCCCCAGGCGTTGGCCCATTCGAACGGCGCCTCCGGCCTGGGGGAGGCGTAGCCGAGCACCTTCTGCGTCTGGGCGGCGGTCGGGTGGATGAGGTTCTGGACGAAGCTGTTGTCGGCGATCCAGCCCGGCAGGACGCGTTCGACCGGCGAGATGAAGGCGAAACCCGGCGCGAGCAGCCCGAGCAGGCCGCCCGCCACCGTGGTGACGAACAGGACGCCGAGCATCCTGACCAGTGTGAGCTGCGGCAGCTCGCGCTCGCTCAGATTGCCGAGGTAGAGCACCATGACGAGCAACGCCAGGTACAGCACCAGCCGCATGACGTAGCCGATCACCCGGCCCGGCCCGAAGGCGCCGTAGGTGTCGTCCGGCATCTCGGTCAGCATGAGCGCGCTGACGAGATAGCCCGCGATCAGCAACGCCCACAGCCCGAACCCCTTCGGCACCAGGATCGGCCGCCGCCGCCACAGGATCACCCCCATCGGCACCGCGACCACCACTACCGACAGCCCCCCGAACCCGAGCGCCCACCACACGGGGTATCCGACCAGGAGAGCGCCGATGGGCCACGCGACCCGACTCACACCGTTCACGAGGCCTGCTGGGGGGTGGGTGCGTCGGGGGTGCTCGGAGTGGAGGGCTTGACGACGCTGCCGTTGGGGGTTGTGGCTTTTTTGGTTTTGTCGGCCTTCTTCGTCGTCGCGCTGTCTTCGGGGGTTTCCACCAGCCACGGCTCGCGAGGCGCGGGGGCGGCGGGAGTCGGGGAAACCGGGGAAACCGGGGAAGTCACCACCCCGATGACCGGCACCGCGTGCCTGCCCAGGTGAAGCACGGCGGCGCGTACGTCGCGCGAGGTGGCATGTCGCAACCCGACCAGCAGCACGGCCGCGTCCGCCCTGGCCAGGTCGTTGACGTCGGCCCCGTCGAGCACCGAGAGCGGCGCATCGGTCGAAAGCGAACCGGTGAGCTCCCCGTGCGGCAACCCGGAGGGTACGGCACGCACCAGCAGCCTGTCGCCCTTGCACAGGGCGACCAGACAGGCGGCGAGGTCGTGCGACGGGGGATCGGTCGTGAGGTCGGCCAGCACGGCCAGGCCGGTCAGGCGCTCGACGTCGGCGGCGGTGCGCAGCCGTACGTCGAGCCGGTCGCGGCCGTATGCCGCCGCGCTGCCCGCGAGCAGGCCGAGCATGAGGCCGCTGCCGAGGTACAGGGGAAGGCTGGGGGAGCTGGGGGCGGCGGGCGGCGTGGCGTCGCTGATGACCGAGCCCGGCGTGACCGCGATGGTCTTGAGCCCGTCGTACTTGACCGTGAGGTTGTAGACCTGCCGGGTCAGCAGGCTCTGGCGCTGCAGGGCGATCGTGCGTTCGGCGGTGCCCTTGCGTAGCTTCGGCAGGCCCTCGACGACCTTGCCCAGACTGGCGTTGACCTGCTTGAACTTGGTCAGCAAAGCCTTGAGCTGCGCCGTCAGGGCGGCCTGTGCGGCTTCGGCCCGGTGGGCCAGATAGGCCTTGGCGTAGGCCTGCGCCATGGTGGCGGCGACCGCCGGGTCCGCGGTGGTGACGGAGATCCACAACACCGAGGAGTTGGGCGGGACCGAGACGTCGACGGTGGCGGGGACGGCGGTGTCGACCGCGGCCTTGGCGAGGTCGTCGACGGCCTTGGCGGCGACCACGGCGGACTGGGCGATCTGCGCCTCGGTGTCGAGGTTGAGCGCCTCGCGCTGGCGGTTGGTGACCTGGTTGGCCTGCTCCTGCACACCGGTCGGGGTGACGAGGATCTGCGTGGTGGCGGTGTAGGCGGGCGGGGTCGAGTAGAGCATTCCGGCGCCGCCCGCGACGCCCGCGAGCAGGAAGGTGACGAACAGCAGCTTTCGCCTGCGCAGCAGGGAGAGGTGCTCGCCGAGGTCTCCGCCGGGGCGGCGGACGGCGGTGTCCGGCGACAGGCTCATGCGGGCGGATCCTTCGTGCCGAGGGCGACGGTGCCGTAGGCGATGGCGCAGGCCGCCCGGCGCTGCGGCGGCTGGGTTTCGTCCGCCCACTATAGGTGTGCCGACTATTTCTCGAATGAATTCAGAAGATTTTTCCCAGCCGTCGTAGTAGTTCGTAAGCAGATGTCGGATATTGGGTTTTTGAGTGGTGTCTGTGCAGGTCGAAGGGGTGAGAGGCTTGGGTCTGGGGAACGTCAAGAATAACGCAAGTGAAGTCGAGGGGAGTTGACGGTCTTGCGGCAACGGGGTAGGGAAAGTGCGAATTGCGCGGATAATAGGGTGAAATTCGGTAATAAGGCACTGGTCGGTCTCGTCGTCATGGGGGCGCTGACCGGCTGCTCCCAGGCGACGGCGACCGGTTCGGGCCCTTCGCCCGACCCGGCGGCCAGGGTCAACGGCCTGCTGGGCATCGGCGAGTCACCGCGGTGCGAGGTCACGGCCAAGCTGATTCCCTCGTGCGGCGCGTGGTGGGGGATCGCGCCCGAGATCTTCACCGGCCTCGGCGCCGGCCGGGCGCTGCAGCGTGCGGAGAAGCGCATGGGCAGGCCCGCCGACGTCATGCACGTCTACCATCGCGGCCGCGAGTTGTTCCCCACCGCCAAGGAGGTGGAGCTGGCCCGCGACCCGGCGACCCCGCGACTGCTGATGATCAACTGGAAGCCGTCGTTCGACCACACCTGGGCCGAGATCGCCGCCGGTGTGCTCGACAGGCGCATCGACAGGCTCGCCGAGCACATCAGGGCGACCTTCCCCGAGCGCTTCTTCCTCACCGTCCACCACGAGCCGGAGAACGACGTGCGTCCCGCCGTCGACTCCGGCATGACGGCGGCCGACTATGCGGCGATGTTCAGGCACGTGGTCCTGCGCCTGCGCGAGCGCGGCGTGAAGAACGCCGTCACCGTCATGACGTACATGGGTGCGCCCAACTGGGCGGCCAAGGCCTGGTTCGAGCAGCTGTACCCCGGCGACGACGTGGTCGACTGGGTGGCGCTCGACCCCTATGCCGACGCCAAGGTGCGCGACTTCGACGGCCTGGTGAACAAGACCCGCAAGGACTTCGCCCGCTGGCCCGGCTTCTACCGGTGGATGCAGTGGCGCTTCCCCGGCAAACCGATCATGGTCGCCGAGTGGGGGGCGTTCGAGCGCTACGCCGAGCCCGACTTCAAACGCAGGTTCTACGCCTCGGTCAGCCGCCAGATCAAGCACTATCCGCAGATCAAGGCCCTGCTCTACTTCGACTCACCCCGAGCCCCGCGCGGCGACACCCGTTTCGACACCAGCCCCGCCGCCGAACAGGCCTTCACCACCCTGGCCCGCGACCCCTACTTCAGCGCCACCCGCGTCCCGCCTCCCGGCCCCACCCCCACACCCGGCCTGCGCTAGGGAGCCCAGGGGATCGGCGTTCGCGCCGAAGGAGGTCCGGCCGGCCTCCGGCGCTGCGACACCTCACCCCACCTGCCCGGCCCGCCCCAGCAGATAGCGCCGTTCGACCTCGTTCCCGGTCATCGACGCCGCCTCCCGATACAGCCGCGCCGCCCCCTCGACGTCCCCCGTCATCTCCAGCAGATGCCCCCGTACGGCGTGCTCGCGCTGCCGTACCAGGGGGTCGTCGTCGAGGTGGAAGCGGTGGTTCAGGTCGGTGAGGAGGGCGAGGCCCCGGGGTGGGCCGTAGGCCTTGGCCACGGCGACGACGCGGCTCAGGCGCACGGGCGCGGTGGGGGTGAGGCGTTCCAGCCACAGGTAGAGCGCGGCGATCTGCGGCCAGTCGGTGCGCTCGGGCGAGGGGGCGGAGGCGTGCACGGATGCGATGGCGGCCTGGAGTTGGTAGGGGCCGAGTTCGCGGCGGGGCCAGACGCCGTCGATCAGCGCGGTGCCCTCGTGGATGAGGTCGTGGTTCCAGCGGCTGCGGTCCTGTTCGTCCAGGGGGATCAGCTCGTCGTGGTACCCGGTACGCGCGGGACGGCGTGCTTCGGAGAGCAGCATCAGGGCGAGCAGGCCGGTGACCTCGGCGTCGGCGGGCAGGGCCTGGTGCAGCATGCGGGTCAGCCGGATGGCCTCGCCGGTCAGATCGACGCGGGCCAGCCGGGCTCCGGCCGAGGCCGTGTACCCCTCGTTGAAGATCAGGTAGAGCACCTGCGTCACAGCGGCCGTACGGCTGTCGCGGTCGGCGCCGACGGGTGCGGTGAAGCGGGCCCGGGCGCGGATCAGCTGCTGTTTGGCCCGGCTGATCCGGGTGCCCATGGTGTTCTCGGGCGTGCCGTAGGCGTGTGCGATCTCGGCGGTCGTCAGGCCGCCCACCGCCCGCAGGGTGAGCGCGACCTGCGAGGTGGGGCTCAGCACGGGATGGCAGCACAGCAGGAGCAGGGCGAGGCTGTCGTCGGTCTCGGGCGCGGGCCCGCCTTCGCGAAGGACAGGCTCGGCGGCATGGGCCCGCTCCTCGTGCCGCCGCCTGGCCTGCTCGGCACGCAACAGGTCGACCATACGCCGATAGCCGATGCGGATCAGCCAGCTGCGCGGGTTCTCAGGCACCCCGTCGGCCGCCCACACCCGGCTCGCGGCGAGCAGCGCCTCCTGCACGGCGTCCTCGGCGATGTCGAACCGCCCGAAGCGCCGCACCAACGCCCCGAGCACCTGAGGCGCCTCGGCGCGCAGCAGCGCCTCCATCGCGACGCCCGCCCCCGGGGCGTGGTCGCTCACGCCGTGAAGTCCTCGCCCATGATCGGCCGGATCTCGATCGGCTCGCCCAGGACCTCGACGATCCGCGAGACGATCTCCACAGCGCGTTCCCGGCTGGACACGTCGATCACCGCGTAGCTGGCCAGGACCTCCTTGAGCTCGGCGAAAGGCCCGTCGGTCGCCACCACGCCGTCGGCGGACCGGTGGACCGTGGTGCTGACCGCCGGATGGCCGAGCCCCTCGCCCCCGACGAACTCACCGGCGGCGAACAGCTCCCGCTCCAGACGCTGGTACGCGGCGAAGGCGGCCAGCGCCTCCTCCGACGGTGTGTCGGCGCTCGCGGCGTCCCAGGAGGCGGCGGGAGTGTAGCTGAGCAGCAGATACTTCATGATCGATCCCCCTTGTCGAACGTTCGGGTCAGCGTAGGCGAGATCAGGCGGAACGACGCAGAGACACGGCCAGGACGCTCATCCAGCCGAAGGCGACCAGACCGTTCAGGGCGACCTGCACACTCATGTGATCCGGCGAGATCGGCAGCAACAGCACGACCCCGGCCACCCCACTCCCGACCGCAGCCGGTACGGCACGGCGACGGGCGCACCGCACGGCCAGCACGACGGCGGCGACGGCCAGCGCGGTGAAGCCGAGCGCGGCGGCGCCGGTGTGCGCGACGCCGTGCCAGGACATCCGCGCGACCGGCCCGTCCGGCGTCCCGGCGGGGAAGCCGTACTCCGGGTCCATGGTGAACACGCCGGCCGCGATCATCCCCACGCCGAACACCCCCACCAGAACGGGCAGCGCCCGGCGGCCGAGCCCTTCGGTGAGGGTGCGCCCGATCCCGGCGGCCAGCGCCAGAGCGCCCGTACCGGCGAGGACGAAGGTGGCGATCTGGATCCAGCCGAGGCCGCCGGTGGCGAGCTGGCTGATCGGATGGCGGGTGATGTCGAAGCCCTCGCGGGTGAGCATCTGGACGAGGGCCGAGGTGAAGAAGAGCGGCCCGGCGAAGGCTCCGGCGAGCAGCAGGCGATCGGTGGTGATGGTCATGCCGCTACCTCGTGGCACGGCCCGGTCGTCTCGACACCTCGCCGATGTGATTCAGCTCACATGGGCGAGGTGTCGAGGCGGGCCCGTGACGCCCGAGGTGCCGGCGAACATCACCACACGAGCAAGGAGCACGAGATGTCGGAGACCTACGAGCCGAGCACCGCCCTGAAGGCCCTGGACCGCCTGGTCGGCACCTGGACGATCACCGGCGGCGCCGAGGGGACCGTACGGTACGAGTGGATGGACGGTGGTTTCTTCCTCCTGCAGCATGTCGACCTCGCCCAGTTCGGGCAGGCGGTCACCGGCCTTGAGGTGATCGGCTGCCTGCGCCCGTTCGGCGAGCCCACCGGGCAGGACGTGGTGTCGCGCTTCTACGACTCCACCGGCAACACCCTCGACTACGTGTACGAGCTGACCGGCGACAAGCTGACCATCTGGGGCGGTGCGAAGGGCGGCCCGGCCTACTACGAGGGCACGTTCAGCGCCGATGGCCGCACCGTCGCGGGCGCGTGGGTCTACCCGGGCGGAGGCGGCTACGAGTCCACCATGACCCGGGTCTGAGACCTGGACCCCCGCGTCACAGCCGGTGTGAGCCTTCGGGCTCGGGCTTTCCGGCCGCCGTCGTGAGCCGCCATGCGGCCGCGGCGGCGGCCACGGCGGCGCCGATGATCCACAGGGTCGCGGTGTTGCCCACGCCCAGCAGCTTGAGCGCCGAGGCCAGCAGGACGACCGCGAGCAACGCGCGAATCACCCCGCCGGGCGCCTTGGCCGAGATCCTGGCGCCCAGGTAGACCCCGGGGATCGACCCGACCAGCAGCGAGAGCGTCAGATCGAGCTGGAAGTCGCCGAACAGCAGGTGCCCGAGTGCGGCCGACGCCACCAGCGGCACGGCCTGGACCAGGTCGGTGCCGACGAGCTGGTTGGCCTTGAGCGCCGGGTAGAGGGCCAGCAGGGCCACGATGATGAGCGAGCCGGACCCGACGGAGGAGATCCCGACGACCACACCGCCGACCATACCGACCAGTACAGTCGGAATTGGGCGCACGACGATCTCGCGGACGTCCTCCGAGACCTGCCTTCCGGCGTCACGCGCCCCGAGCCAGGCCTTGGCCACCAGCCCGGCCACGGCCAGCAACAGAGCCACGCCGAGCGCGTACTTCACCGCCTGCTGCACGGCCTCGCCCTCGCCGAAGGCCCGTGCGATGAACACCCCGCAGAACGCCGCGGGCACCGACCCGGCGCACAACCAGGCCACCAGCCGCAGATTGACCGTGCCCCTGCGCATGTGCACGACGCCGCCGACCGGCTTCATCACGGCGGAGGCGACCAGGTCGCTGGACACGGCGGCCAGCGGCGGCACATTGAAGAACAACATCATCATGGGCGTCATCAACGCGCCGCCGCCCATGCCGGTCAGCCCGACCACGACGGCGACGAAGAAGGACCCCACGACCAGGGGAAAGTCGATCACTGGCGTACCCAACGTCCGGAGATGAGGGTGTCCAGCACCCGCTGGACGGCGCTTTCCACCGAGATGCCGGTGGTGTCGAGCACGAGATCGGCGTCGTCCGGCTCCTCGTAGGGATCGGAGACGCCGGTGAACTCGGGGATCAGCCCGGCCCTGGCCTTGGCGTAGAGCCCCTTGCGGTCGCGCCGCTCGCACTCGGCCAGCGGCGTGGACACGTGGACGAGCAGGAAGTCGGCGCCGACGCCCTCGGCCATCGCGCGCACCTCCTCGCGGGTGGCGGCGTAGGGGGCGATCGGCGCGCAGATCGCGAGGCCGCCGTGCCTGGCCGCCTCGGCGGCGACGAAGCCGATGCGCCGGATGTTGAGATCGCGATCGGCCTTGGAGAACGTCAGCCCCTTCGACAGCAGATGCCTGACGACATCGCCGTCGAGATAGGTGATCGTGCGCGTGCCGAGTTCGAGCAGGGCGTCGCGCAGGCCCCTGGCCACGGTCGACTTGCCCGAGCCGGACAGGCCGGTGAAGAACACCACGAGCCCGCGCCGGTGCGGCGGCCCCGGCAGTGTGATCGGCTCGGGACCGGCGAGATGCTCACCGGCTCCGTAGGCCTCGGCGACGTGCTCGCGCAGCTCCAGGTCGATGGCCGGGTCCTCGCGCGGCGCGAGCGGCACCGCGACGACCTCCGTGCCCTGCGCCAGCTGTCCCTGCGCCCTGAGCGCGGCCCGCACGACGGCGGGCCCCTGCTCGCCGTACGCCAGGGGCAGGAGCAGGATCGTGGCGCCGAGCTCCTCGGCGGTGGCGGTGATCTCGGCGAGGTCGTCGAGCGGGCCGCGCATCGTGACCGCGAGGACCTCGCGCTCGCCGAGGCTCTTGCGTACCTCGGCCGGGCTGCGGCGGAGCCGGGCGAACGGGCCGTGCGCGAACGAGCCTGAGGCGGCGACGGGCCCCGCGACCAGGCCGTCGTCCTGCCGTTCGGTCACGGTCATGGTGGCGACGGGCGCGCCTTCGGGGTCGAGCAGGGTGAGCGTGTCGCCGGGCGCGGCCGGGTGCTCCGGCGGCAGGAGGAGGGTGACGGGCGCGGGCCAGGAGGTGCCGTCGGCCAGGGCGCCGTGCGCCTCCACCTCGTGCAGGTCGTCATGGCCGAGGAAGCCGGTCAGCGGGTGGAAGGCGCCGGAGAGCAGCAGCTCAAGGTCGGCCAGCTCGCGGGCGTCGGGGGTCCACTCGTGATGCGCCGTCATGTGTTCACATTTCCGATCGACTTAGTCGGATTTGCAGCCTACCGCGTCAGATCAGCCGTGCGAAATGGTTCTGCGGCTTTCTGACGACCATCGTCACCTCGTCGTAGGAGGACGAATACCGGCCACGCGACATCTTGTCGACCAGTCCCACCGCCGCGCCACCGACTCGGCCCATCGCGGGCCCGGTCGTGGCCGATTCGTCATCAGTGATCATGAGGCCGCGCATCAGGCAGAAGGCGTGCATGCCGTCGCGCGAGGTGATCGGCTCGTAGTGGGCGGGCAGCGGGCCGAGTGTGCCCTGGGGCACCAGCCTCGGCCACAGCGCCCTGCGCAGCCAGCCGGGCGTGAGCCGGTCGCACAGACCGTAGGCCGAGTCGCGGTCGCGCATCCGCAGCAGCAGCAGACCGCCGGGCCGCAGGCCGTTGAGCATGCGGTCGAGCACGAGTTCGGTGTGGTGGATGCGCTCCAGCAGGAAGTTGACGTGGATCACGTCGAACGACCTCGGCGGCAGCGGCACCGAGCGCAGATCGCCCAGTGCCCACGAGGTCAGGTCGTCGCGCCGCTCCACCCTCTCCCGCACGCCGGGCAGATCCTCGTCGACGCCGGTCACGCGCACGTCGACGCGATCGAGCGGCAGCGGCTCGCCGTCCGCGCATCCCGCGACGAGCACGTCGAGCCTGCGGCCGAGCTGCTCGGTCCACTGCTCACGGATTCGCCGCCCAAAAAGATCGCCTCTCAGGGCGACCGCCCGCACCTCAGACATGTCACCCACAGTAGTCACCCCATCTCGTTTCGTGCGGGATTTCCGCCTGGCCTGCCGTACCCGGTGGACATGGGGGCACGCGGGGATGGCGGGGACGCGGGAGAAGTAGGCTGGAAGGCCCCTGCCGAGCTTTCGTCAGGGGATTCCGTGTTGCCGTCGTGGGGCTGTGGGCATCTAATGCGCCTTTCCGGACTTCTTTCGCTTGTCTCCGCCGATCACCATCTGACCACCGCATTGGCGGAAGGCGGCGACGTCTCGCTGGTCGCGCCGTCGTCGCTGCGCCCTTTCGGGGTGGCCGCGCTGGCCGGGCACGACCAGCGGACCGTGCTGGCGATCACCGCGACGGGACGTGAGGCCGAGGACCTGGCCTCGGCCCTGAGCGGCCTGGTCGAGCCCAACACCGTCGCGGTCTTCCCGGCCTGGGAGACGCTGCCGCACGAACGGCTCTCGCCGCGCAGCGACACCGTCGGCCAGCGCCTGGCCGTCCTGCGCAGGCTGGCCCACCCGATCAAGGGCGACCCGACGGCCGGACCGCTCAGCGTGATCGTCGCGCCGGTGCGGGCGCTGCTGCAGCCGATCGTCAAGGGCCTGGGCGACCTGCGCCCGATCAGACTGCACGCGGGCGACGACGCCGAGCTGGACGATGTCGTGACCAGGCTCATCGGCAACGGCTACGCCCGCGTCGACATGGTGGAGAAGCGCGGCGAGGTCGCCGTGCGCGGCGGTCTGCTCGATGTGTTCCCGCCGACCGAGGAGCACCCGCTGCGGCTGGAGTTCTGGGGCGACACGGTGGAGGAGATCCGCTGGTTCAAGGTCGCCGACCAGCGCTCGCTGGAGGTCGCGCAGGACGGCCTGTTCGCGGCGCCGTGCCGCGAGCTGCTGCTCACGCCCGAGGTACGCGAGCGCGCACGCGAGCTGGCCGTCAAGCACCCGGCGCTCGCCGAGATCCTGGAGCAGCTGGCCGAGGGCATGCCGATGGAGGGCATGGAGGCGTTCGCCCCCGTGCTCGCCGGAGAGATGGACCTGCTGCTCGACCACCTGCCCGTGCGCTCGGCCGTCTTCGTGTGCGACCCGGAGCGGATCAGGGGCAGGGCCGACGAGCTGGTCCGCACCTCGCAGGAGTTCCTGGAGGCCTCCTGGATCACCGCGGCGGCCGGAGGCGAGGCGCCGATCGACCTGGGCGCCGCCGCCTTCCGCACGCTGGAGGAGATCCGCGAGCACGCGGGCGCGCTCGGCCTGCCGTGGTGGACGATGGCGCCCTTCGGCGCGGGCGTCGAGCTCGACGCGCACGACAGCGAGGCCTACCGGGGCGACACCCAGAAGGCGTTGGGCGACATCAAGGGCTGGCTCGACGAGGGCAAGGCCGTCGTCCTGCTGAGCGAGGGCCACGGCCCGGCCGAGCGCATGGTCGAGCTGCTCAAGGGCGTCGACGTGCCCGCCCGCCTTGAGAGCTCCATCGAGCGCCGCCCCGAGCCGCGTGTCGTGCACGTCACCACCGCGCTGCTGGAGCACGGCTTCGTCACCCCGGACCTGGCCGTGCTGACCCACCTCGACCTGGTCGGCCAGAAGGCCTCGACCAAGGACATGCGCAGGCTGCCCTCACGCCGCCGCAACATGGTCGACCCGCTGCAGCTCAAGGTCGGCGACCACGTCGTGCACGAGCAGCACGGCGTCGGCCGCTATGTCGAGATGGTCCAGCGCACCATCCAGGGCGCCACCCGCGAGTACCTCGTCATCGAGTACGCCAAGGGCGACAGGCTCTACGTGCCGACCGACCAGCTCGACGAGGTCACCCGCTATGTCGGCGGCGAGTCGCCCACGCTCAACCGCATGGGCGGCGCCGACTGGGCCAAGGCCAAGACCAGGGCGAAGAAGGCGGTCAAGGAGATCGCGGGCGAGCTGATCAGGCTCTACTCCGCACGCATGGCCTCGCCCGGCCACCCCTTCGCCCCGGACTCGCCCTGGCAGCGCGAGATGGAGGACGCCTTCCCCTACGCCGAGACCGGCGACCAGCTTGAGGCCATCGACGAGGTCAAGCGCGACATGGAGCGCGCGATCCCGATGGACAGGCTGATCTGCGGCGACGTCGGCTACGGCAAGACCGAGATCGCGGTGCGGGCGGCGTTCAAGGCCGTGCAGGACGGCAAGCAGGTCGCCGTGCTGGTCCCGACGACACTGCTGGTGCAGCAGCACCTGTCGACGTTCGCCGAGAGGTTCTCCAGCTTCCCCGTGGTCGTCAGGCCGATCTCGCGCTTCCAGACCGACGCCGAGGTCAAGGCGACGCTGGAGGAGCTGCGCGTGGGCGGCGTCGACGTGGTGATCGGCACGCACCGGCTGCTCAGCCCCGAGGTCAGGTTCAAGGATCTCGGCCTGATCATCGTCGACGAGGAGCAGAGGTTCGGCGTCGAGCACAAGGAGGCCATGAAGCACCTGCGCACGCAGGTCGACGTGCTCGCCATGTCGGCCACGCCGATCCCGCGCACGCTGGAGATGGGCCTGACCGGCATCCGCGAGATGTCGACGATCCTCACCCCGCCCGAGGAGCGCCACCCGATCCTCACCTTCGTCGGGCCCTACGACGAGAAGCAGATCGGCGCGGCGATCAGGCGTGAGCTGATGCGCGACGGCCAGACGTTCTTCGTGCACAACCGGGTCGCCTCGATCAACAAGGTGGCGGCCAGGCTCAAGGAGCTGGTGCCCGAGGCCAGGATCGCGGTCGCACACGGCCAGATGAACGAGCACCAGCTCGAAAAGATCATGGTCGGCTTCTGGGAGCGCGACTACGACGTCCTGGTCTCGACCACGATCGTGGAGTCCGGCCTCGACGTGCCCAACGCCAACACCCTCATCGTCGACCGTGCCGACAACTACGGCCTGTCCCAGCTGCACCAGCTGCGCGGCCGGGTCGGCCGTGGCCGCGAGCGGGGCTACGCCTACTTCCTGTACCCGCCGGAGAAGCCGCTCACCGAGACCGCGCACGAGCGCCTGGCCACGATCGCCCAGCACACCGAGATGGGCGCGGGCATGTACGTCGCGATGAAGGACCTGGAGATCCGCGGCGCGGGCAACGTGCTGGGCGCCGAGCAGTCCGGCTTCATCGCGGGCGTCGGCTTCGACCTGTACGTCAGGCTGATGGCCGAGGCCGTGCAGGAGCAGAAGGCCAAGCTGTCCGGCGTCGAGACGCAGGAGACCCAGCAGGACGTCAAGGTCGAACTCCCGATCAACGCCCACATCCCGCACGCCTACGTCACCTCCGAACGCCTGCGCCTTGAGGCCTACAAGCGCGTCGCCGCCATCAGCGCCGACATCCACATCGACGAGGTACGCGCCGAACTCACCGACAGGTACGGCAGGCCCCCGGCCGAGGTGGAGAACCTGTTCGCCGTCGCGCGCTTCCGTATCAGGGCGCGTCAGGCCGGACTGACCGACGTCACGCTGCAGGGCCAGAACATCAAGTTCGGCCCGGTCTCGCTGCGCGAGTCGCAGCAGGTCAGGCTGGAGCGGCTGTACAAGAGCGCGATCTACAAGCAGGCCGCCGAGACGCTGCTGGTGCCGGTGCCCAAGACGAAACCGCTGGGTGGGCAACCGTTGCGTGATCTGGATCTGCTCAAATGGTGCGGCGACCTGGTCGAAGCGCTGTTCCTTGAGCCCGCCCGGGTAAAGTAAGCCGCGGTTTGTCGGAAAGGGAGCCAAGTTGAAGTCGTATCGAGTGGCAGTGGCGGCCGTCGCCATGGGTGTCGCGCTGACCGCGTGCTCCACCCCGGTCGAGGCCGGAGCCGCCGCCGTCGTCGGTGACGAGCGCATCGCGGCCAAGGACCTGAACGTGAAGGTGCGCGAGCTGGAGAGCGCACTGGAGAAGGCGAAGGTCAACCCGGCGCAGCTGCAGATCCCGGTGCCGCAGGCCGTGCTCTACCAGATGGCCTCGATCAGCCAGTTCCGCCAGGTGGCGGAGGCCGCGGGCGCGAAGGCGACCGAGGGCGAGATCGACCAGCTCATCGCGCAGAGCGGCGGACTGGCCCAGCTGGAGCAGCAGCAGCTCACCAAGGGCATGCCGCCCTCCTCGCTGCGTGACTGGGCCCGCATCGCGGTCGCGGTCACCAAGCTGCTGCAGCAGCTCGGCGGCTCGGAGAACCAGGAGGCCCAGGCGAAGCTCATGCAGATGGCCTCCCAGGTCAAGGTCACCTACAGCCCGCGCTACGGCGCCTTCGACCCGCAGCGCGGCTTCGTCGACAACGGCAGGTTCGCCGCGCCGGTCGCGCCCGTCGCGCCCGAAGGCCAGGAGCAGCCGCAGCAGCAGCCGCAGGGCTGAGCCCATGCCGCTCCTCGTCGTCACGACCTCGCCGCGTGTGGCGCCGGGCCTGCTGAGCCATCAGGCCTGGCAGGCGCTGCGCTCGGGCCGTGTGCTCACCGGCTCCGAAGACCACCCGCATCTGCCGTACCTGGCGGAGGCGGGTGTGCGGGTCGAGGTCGTCACGCCCGACCATGCCGCCATCGCGGCCGAGGCGCTGCGCGCGAGCGTCGTGTGGCTGGCCGCCGAGGGCGACGAGTCGTTCATGCGCTCGGTCGGGCACGCCGCCATGGCGTTGGAGGAGCCGCCGCTGATCGAGGTGATCCCCGGCTCCTACGACCTGCCCGGCGCGCGGATGCTCGACCTGGTGGCCGTCATGGAGCGGCTGCGCGCCGAGTGTCCGTGGGACCGCAAGCAGACGCACGAGACGCTGGTGCCGTACCTCATCGAAGAGGCCTACGAGGTGCTGGAGACCGTCGAGCAGGGCGACTACGCGGCGCTGCGCGAGGAGCTCGGGGACGTGCTGCTCCAGGTGGTCTTCCATGCCAGGGTGGCCGAGACGTTCGACGTCGACGACGTGGCCGAGGGCATCGTCGCCAAGCTGGTACGCCGCCACCCCCACGTGTTCGGCACGGTGCACGTGGACAGCGCCGACGAGGTCAACGCCAACTGGGAGGCGATCAAGGCCGAGGAACGCGCGGCCAAGGGCTCCTCCTCCGCCCTCGACGGCGTCCCGCTCGGCCAGCCGGCCCTGAGCCTGGCCGCCCAGCTCGTCAGGCGCGCCGAGCGCTCCGGCGCACCCGAAAGCCTGGCACACGCCATCGGCCAGGGCGTGGCCCGCGAGCTGTTCGACCTGGTACGGCGGGCACAGGAGGCCGGGCTCGACCCCGAGGCCGAACTGCGTGCCGCCGCCAGGACCTACCGCGACCGTGTGCACGCGTGGGAGTCGCGCTCCCAGCCCTCCTGAAGCATCTTCGGCGTCACACACGGGGAGGCACCGATGGCGCAGCCGCGTCCGCTGCGGCCGGGCGATCCGCGGAGGCTGGCCGGATACCGGCTGCTCGGCGGGCTCGGCGACGGCGGCCAGGGAGTGGTCTACCTCGGCAGGGACGAGGACGGCCACCAGGTCGCGATCAAGGTCCTGCACGCCAGACTGCTGCACGACCGCGACGCCAGGCGCAGGTTCCTGAGGGAGGCGCGCACGGCCAGGCGGGTGGGCGGGTCCCGCACGGCCGTGATCCTCGCGTCCGGACTGGTCGAGGACAGGCCCTACATCGTCAGCGAGTACGTCGAAGGGCCCTCGCTGCGCCAGGACGTCGACGATCGCGGGCCGAAGGGCGTGCGCTCGCTCGAACGGCTGGCCGCGGGCACGCTCGGCGCGCTCGCCGCCATCCACGAGGCGGGCGTCGTGCACCGCGACCTCAAGCCGGGCAACGTGCTGCTCGCCGCCGACGGGCCCAAAGTGATCGACTTCGGCATCGCCAAGGCGCTCGACGCGTCGACGAGCGGCAGCGGTGTGGTGGGCACGCCCGGCTACATGTCGCCCGAGCAGATCGCGGGCCGTACGGTGACGGCGGCGTCGGACCTGTTCGCGTGGGGCTCGACGATGGTGTTCGCCGCGACCGGCCGTGCGCCGTTCGCGGGCGGCTCGATCCCGGCGATCATGCATCGCATCCTCACGGCCGATCCCGATCTGAGCGGCGTGCCCGCCTCGCTGCGGCCGCTGGTGGCCGCGTGCCTGGACAAGGAGCCTTCGCGCAGGCCGAGCGCGGCTGAGGCACTGGGCGTGCTGGAGGGACGCGCGCCCGTGAAGCGGTCCCCGAGCAGGCGTACCAGGCTGACCAGGGCCGGGGCGGGCGCGCTGGTCGTGGCCGGGCTCACGGCGGGCCTGCTCGTGAACGGCCTGCCGGACTCGCCGGAACGCGCCGAGCCCGAAGCCGCACCCGACGTCGTGCCCGGCGTGATCGCAGGCGCCGCGGGCGCGAGCCGCATCGCCGTCGGCGCGCTGGACGGCGTGGGAGTCGTCGCCGCCTGGCAGCCCGCCACCGGCGTCCTGTCGGTGTGGGACGCGGGCGCGGGCACGGTCGTCGTGCGTCAGCCCAAGCCCGTCGCCGACGTGACCGGCATGGCGTTCGCCACCGTCAGGGGACGGCAGGCGCTGGTGTGGAGTGCGGCCGACGGCCGGGTGCGCACCTGGTTCCCGGTGGAGTCGGCCAGGATCGAGACCATCAGGGCCTGCGCGTCCGGCGCGGTGATGACGATCGCCGACCGGCCCGAAGGCCAGGCGGCCGTCGTCGGATGCGCCGAAGGCCGCGTCCAGGCGTGGGACCTGGGCACCGGCCGCCGCAGCGGGCAGCCCTTCCAGCAGGCCGAAGGCGCGATCACCTCGCTCTCGGCGCCGGGCGCGGGCGATGCCGTCTATGTCGGCACGCCGGGCCTGCTGCGCCGGGTCTCGCTCTGGGGCGCGGACACCGAGCCGAGGCAGGCGGCGCGCGGCGCGGTCCAGGCCGTGGCGTCGGCGGGCGAGGGCACGGCGATCGCGGTGCGGCTGGAGGGCGGCGGCACCGAGATGCACCGCGCCGGGCTGGACGAACCCGTGTGCGCGGTCGGCGAGACGATCACGCCATCGGTCATGACGGGCGGCGGGCTGCTGGCGGGCACGGGGGAGGGAACGGCGCTGCGGGTGTGGGACGGCGCCACGTGCGAGGTCGTCCGCACGCTGCTGCCCGGCGGCGAGCCGGTGGACGCGCTGGCCGCGGGACGACTCGGCGGGCGCGACGTCGTGGCCGCCGCCGTGCGCGGGAGCGGCGTGCGGCTCTGGAACCTGGGCGAACAGGGCTAGGACCGAGGCGGTCGCCGTACTTACCGGTAGGGCTCGATAGGC
This sequence comes from Nonomuraea sp. IBHARD001, assembly GCF_056106265.1. Lineage (NCBI taxonomy): Bacteria > Bacillati > Actinomycetota > Actinomycetes > Streptosporangiales > Streptosporangiaceae > Nonomuraea > Nonomuraea sp. IBHARD001. The sequence continues at coordinate 8,169,008 of NZ_JBWBBW010000002.1, read as the reverse complement.
TCGTGTGGCAATTGCCCTTCGACTCTAGGAGCGCTTCCGTGGCTTCCATCGAGGCCGTTACCGCCCGCGAGATCCTCGACTCCCGGGGCAACCCCACGGTCGAGGTCGAGGTTCTGCTCGACGACAACAGCACGGGCCGCGCCGCGGTCCCCAGCGGCGCATCAACCGGCCAGTTCGAGGCCGTGGAGCTGCGCGACGGGGACGAGCGCTACGGCGGCAAGGGTGTGCAGAAGGCCGTGCTCGGGGTGACCGACGAGATCGCCGACGAGATCCTCGGGATCGACGCCGACGAGCAGCGGATCATCGACCAGCTCATGATCGACCTGGACGGCACGCCCAACAAGGCCAAGCTCGGCGCCAACGCCATTCTCGGCGTCTCGCTGGCCGTCGCCAAGGCCTCGGCCGACAGCGTCGACCTGCCGCTCTTCCGCTACCTGGGCGGCCCCAACGCCCACGTGCTGCCGGTCCCGATGATGAACATCCTCAACGGCGGCGCACACGCCGACACCAATGTCGACATCCAGGAGTTCATGATCGCGCCGATCGGCGCCGAGACGTTCTCCGAGGCCGTCCGCATGGGCACCGAGGTCTACCACGCGCTCAAGAGCGTGCTGAAGGAGAAGGGCTACGCCACCGGTCTCGGCGACGAGGGCGGTTTCGCGCCCAACCTGCCGTCCAACCGCGACGCGCTCGACCTCATCCTGGTCGCGATCGAGAAGGCCGGTTACGTGCCCGGCGAGGACGTCGCCCTGGCCCTCGACGTGGCCGCGTCGGAGTTCCACAAGGACGGCGTCTACACCATCGACGGCAAGGGGCTCTCGGCCGACGAGCTGATCGCCTTCTATGCCGACCTGGTCGACTCCTACCCGCTGGTCTCGATCGAGGACCCGCTCGACGAGGACGACTGGGCCGGCTGGCACGCCATCACCGAGAAGCTCGGCGCCAAGGTGCAGCTGGTGGGCGACGACCTGTTCGTCACCAACCCCGAGCGCCTGGCCCGCGGCATCTCCGAGGGCACGGCCAACGCCCTGCTGGTCAAGGTCAACCAGATCGGCACGCTGACCGAGACCCTCGACGCCGTCGAGCTGGCCCACCGCAACGGCTACCGCTGCATGATGAGCCACCGTTCGGGCGAGACCGAGGACACCACGATCGCCGACCTGGCCGTGGCCACCAACTGCGGTCAGATCAAGACCGGCGCACCGGCCCGCTCGGACCGCGTCGCCAAGTACAACCAGCTGCTCCGCATCGAGGAACTTCTCGACGATGCCGCCCGCTACGCGGGTCGCGCGGCTTTCCCGCGCTTCCAGCGCTAGTTTCTTGTACGGCTTGCGCCCGGCGAATCGGGCGCAAGCCGTACAAGATCGGTTCGGGCGTGGGGGTGGGTGTGGCGAAGAGACCGCAGTTGACGGGACGGGCGGCGGTGCTCGCGGTCGTGGTGTGCGCGATCGCCATGAGCTTGGCCTATCCGGTGCGCGAGTACATCACCCAGCGGCGCAACAACGTCGCGCTGGCCGAGCAGGTGGCCACGAAGCTGGCCGAGCTGCGCAAGCACGAGGCGAGGGGCCGTCAGCTGGTCGACCCCGACTTCGTCAAGCGTGAGGCGCGCAGCCGGTTGCACATGTGCGATCCCGGCGCCAAGTGCTACGTGGTGGGCGCGCCGAAGGGCGATGCGGGCACGAGCGCCGGGCGGCCGAAGGCGCAGGCGACGCCGCCCTGGTACGAAACGTTGTGGGAGTCCATCGAGGCCGCCGACTCGGGCCACGGCCAGAAGGCCGGGAAGTCCCAGCAGGAGACGGCGAAGCAGGACACGGGGGAGAAGAGCGATGCGAGCCGATGACGTCGCGGCGGTGGAGCGGCAGCTCGGCCGGACGCCGAGGGGGCTGCGCGCGGTCGCGCACAGGTGTCCGTGCGGCCTGCCCGACGTGGTGGAGACCGCGCCGCGCCTGCCGGACGGCACGCCGTTCCCCACGCTGTACTACCTGACGTGCCCCAAGGTCGCCTCGCTGATCGGCACGCTCGAGGGCGATGGCGTGATGCGCGGCATGCAGGCGAGGCTGGCCGACGACGCCGACCTGGCCTCGGCCTACCGCGCCGCGCACGAGGACTACATCGCGCGCCGGGACAAGGCCGCACTCGACGAGGGCCTCGAACCGTTGCCGCGCGACATGCAGAGCACCGGCGGCATGCCCGAGCGGGTCAAGTGCCTGCACGCCCTGGTCGCGCACGAACTGGCCGTGCCCGGCTCCAATCCGTTCGGCCGTGAGGCACTCGACGCCCTGGGCGAGTGGTGGGCCGACGGCCCCTGCGTCCAGGGCGACGACGACGCAGTGAGGGAGGCGCAGTGACCAGGGTCGCCGCGATCGACTGTGGCACCAACTCGGTCCGCCTGCTGGTCGCCGATGTCGAGGGCGAGAGCCTGCGCGACGTCGAGCGCCTGATGGAGATCGTCAGGCTCGGCCAGGGTGTGGACCGGACGGGCAGGCTCGCGCCCGAGGCGCTGGAGCGCACGTTCACCGCGATGCGCGGCTACCGGCGGCTGATCGACAAGCACGGCGCCGTCGCCACCAGGGTGGTCGCGACGAGCGCCACCCGCGACGCCGCCAACAGGCAGGACTTCGTCGACGGCGTGCGCGAGATCTTCGGCGTCGAGCCCGAGGTCGTCTCCGGCGCTGAGGAGGCGGCGCTGTCGTTCACCGGTGCGACCAAGGGCCTGACCGGCCTGGCCAGGCCGTACCTCGTGGTGGACATCGGGGGCGGTTCGACGGAGTTCGTGGTCGGCGCCGATCGGGTGGAGGGCGCGCTGTCGGTGGACATCGGCTGCGTCAGGCTGACCGAGCGGCATCTGCGCGACGCGGGCGACCCGCCGTCCGAGCGGGCGATCGAGGAGGTCGTGTCCGACATCGACGCGGCGCTCGACAGGGTGGCGCTCGACGTGCCCGTGGAACGCGCGCACACGCTGGTCGGCCTGGCGGGCTCGGTGACGACGGTCGCCGGGGTGGCGCTGGGGCTCGACGCCTACGATCCGGAGCGGATCCATCACGCCAGGATCAGCGCCGGGCAGGTGCGCGAGGTGACGCGCAGGCTTTTGACGATGACCCAAGGTGAGCGCGCGGCGCTCGGCGTCATGCATCCCGGGCGTGTCGACGTCATCGGTGCGGGCGCGCTCATCCTCGACCGTATCGTCGGGCGTTTCGCGTTTCCGCAGGTCGTGGTGAGCGAACACGACATTCTGGATGGAATCGCCTGGTCTGTCGCGTGAATTGACGTCAAATCGGGACATTTTCGGGGTTTCGGCCGTGTTGAGAGTGCAATCTGATCTGTGATTAGGTAAAGAAGCTTTACGGGGGCTTTGCCATATGGTCCGGCACAGGATGTGTCGGCGTGGCGACCGTTCCCGAGCGCATTCCCTCTCACGGAAATGGAGCACGCTCGCATGAAGTCAGGAATGGCACGCAGGGCGGCGGCCTTCACCGCCTCCGCCGCGGTGCTGGCCACCATGGTCACGGGGTTGTTGGCCGGCCCGGCTCAGGCCGCGACCACGAGCAAGGCGGTGGTGGCCAAGGCCAAGGCCAAGACCGCCGCGACCGCCACGGTCAGCTCGGGGTCCTTCGTCTCGGTCACCACTCCCAAGGCGTCAACGGGGAACTACGAGGGCTCTTGCCCGGTGAAGGTCACCTTCTCCTCCAAGATCAAGCTCAAGATCAACGGCAAGACCGAGCTCGCCTACCGCTGGTTGCACGGCGACGGGTCCAAGGGCAAGGTCAACGTCGTCAAGCTCAAGGGCAAGGGCGTCAAGACCGTCAACGTTCGCGAATCGATCACCTTCAAGGGTGACGTGAAGGGCTGGGAGGCCATCCAGGTCCTCGGCCCGCGCAAGGTCACCTCTGCCAAGGGTCGCTTCTCGGTGACCTGTTCGCAGGAGAGCGGCGGCCTCAAGGACGTCGACGAGAAGATCACCACTCGCGTGTGGGCGAACCCCGACTACTACGAGGGGCCGTGCACGCCGGGCGACAAGATCGGCTTCACCGGTGTCATCCGCGTCGGCAGCCCGCAGTGGGTGCACTACCGCTGGGTGCTGAACGGCAGTGTCGTCGACGGCGGCAAGATCAAGGTCTACGACGCGCGTAAGGTCTACTACTCCTTCTCGCCGCGTGAGAGCCACAGCGGCTGGGCCGTGCTCGAGGTTCTCGGCGAGCGTGGCACCGAGTCCAACCGCGCCTACTACAAGGTGTGGTGCAAGGGCGGCGACTACGACTCCAAGGTCTCGGTCTCCGTTCCCACCGTCGGCGTCAGCGCCAAGTGCCCGACCTCGGCCTCGGTCGGCGCCGGCACGACCATCTACTCGACCGGCCGTAACAGCGTCGAGTACGCCTGGCAGGTCAACGGCGTGACCGTGAAGCGGGGCGAGCTGTACTTCGGCCACCGCGGCTCGCAGTACGTCTCCTTCGACGGCGTGAACCTGCCCGACACCGGCAAGGCCGGCAGCGTGCGGATCGTCGTCTCGGGCAAGTACAACAGCGACGCCGCCGCGCAGGGCTACGGCGTTCCGTGCGCCGCGGTCCCGACGGCGACCCCGTCGGCGAGCGCGCCCGCTCCCACGCAGATCGGCTGATCTCCGGGCGCATGCAGTAAGGGCGCCCTGCAGTAACGGCGTCTGCAGTAACGGCGTCTGCAGTAACGGCGTCTGCAGTAACGGCGTCTGCAGTAACGGCGTCTGCAGTAACGGCGTCTGCAGTAACGGCGTCTGCAGTAACGGCGTCTGCAGTAACGGCGTCTGCAGTAACGGCGTCTGCAGTAACGATGTCGCGTAGTACCCGGGGACCCGGGTGACTCCTTTCGGGGTCACCCGGGTCTTCGCGTTTCCCGGCAGGCGCTGTCGTACCTGTGCGGCACCATCGAGGGCATGAGCTTCGTTCCGCCCGGCACCGGCTGGCCCGACGACCCCGCGACCGCGCAGACGCCCGTCGCCCACGATCCCGGCCGGGTGCTGGAGCTGGCCGCCTCCTGTGACACGGTGGACGAACTGGCCGCATGCGAGTCGGTGTGCCGGGCCTGTCCCCGTCTGGTGGCCTGGCGTGAGGAGGTCGCCGACGTCAAACGCCGTGCCTTCGCCGACGAGACGTACTGGGGCAGGCCCATCGCCGGGTGGGGCGAGGCCGAGCCGCGCGTGCTCCTGGTGGGCCTGGCCCCCGCGGCGCACGGCGGCAACCGCACCGGGCGCGTCTTCACCGGCGACCGCAGCGGCGACTGGCTGTTCGCCTCGCTGCACAGGGTCGGGCTCGCCGCCAAGGCCACCAGCGTGCGCGCGGGCGACGGGCAGCGGCTGATCGGCACGAGGATGGTCGCCGCCGTGCGCTGCGCGCCTCCCGACAACAAGCCGCTGCCGGTCGAGCGCACCTCCTGCTACCCGTGGCTGGCCAGGGAGGTCGAGTTGGTCGCGCCGAGCGTGCGTGTGGTGGTCGCGCTCGGCGGCTTCGCCTGGCAGGCCATGTGGCCCGCACTGCGCCAGGCCGGCTACGACCTGCCGCGCCCGCGCCCGCCGTTCGGGCACGGCGTCGAGGTCCCGGCCCGGCGCGAAGGGAGGGAGGTCATGCTGCTGGGTACGTATCACCCGAGCCAGCAGAACACCTTCACCGGCCGGGTCACCGCCGACATGCTCGACAGTGTGTTCGGAAGAGCCGCCGAGCTGGCAAAAGTGAAGTAGGTCATAGCGGAAAAGTCGGCGATTGTTTCGTCACGAAAGTCCGAATTTCCTTCCCTGTCCGGGAAGATGGTGGGAAGTTGACAGAAGATCGGATTGGTGTTGGCGGCACCCGCTGACGTAAGCTTGTGAATGCTTTCACAAGCACTCACGAGGATGGGACCTCAGGTGAACACGATGTCGAAGCACATCCTGATCGTCGGCGGTGGCTACGTCGGCCTCTACACGGCCCTGCGCCTGCAGCGCACGCTTCGCAAGGAGCTGCGTTCCGGCAGCGTCCGCCTCACCATCATCAGCCCCGAGTCCTACATGACCTACCAGCCGTTCCTGCCGGAGGCGGCGGCGGGCAACCTCTCCCCCCGGCACATGGTGGCCCCGCTGCGCCGGGTGCTGCCGAAGGCCCGCATCCTGAACGGCCTGGTCACCAAGGTCAACCACGCCGACCGCACGGTGCTGTTCGTGCCCAGCGAGGGCGAGCCGCGCGAGATCTCCTACGACATGATCGTGATGGCCGCCGGTTCCATCTCCAGGACCCTGCCCATTCCCGGACTGACCGACATCGGCATCGGCTTCAAGACCATCGGCGAGGCCATCGGCCTGCGCAACCGCGTGCTGCACCAGCTCGACGTCGCGGAGTCGGCCGAAGACCCCGAGCTGCGCAGGCGTGCCCTCACCTTCGTCGTCGTCGGCGCCGGCTTCGCGGGCGTCGAGGCGCTCGCCGAGCTCGAGGACATGGCCAAGGACTCCACCCGCTACTACCGCAACATCAAGCCGGCCGACATCCGCTGGGTGCTCGTCGAGGCGACCAACCGCGTGCTGCCCGAGGTCGGCCCCGAGATGGGCAAGTGGACGCTGGAGCAGCTGCGCGAGCGCGGCATCGAGGTCAAGCTGGACACCCGCCTCGAATCCTGCGTGGACGGCCACGTCGTGCTGTCCGACGGCTCCCGCTTCGACGCCGAGACCCTCGTGTGGACGGCGGGCGTGAAGTCCAGCCCGATCGTCAACGCGGGCGACCTGCCGGTCGACGAGCGCGGCCGGATCAAGACCACGACGAAGCTCACCGTCGCCGGCACCCGTGACGCCTTCTCCGCCGGTGACATCGCCGGTGTGCCCGACGTCACCAACCCCGGCCAGTACTGCGCGCCCAACGCCCAGCACGCCGTACGGCAGGCCAAGGTGCTGGCCGACAACATCACCAGGACCCTGCGTGGGGAACAACTGGTGGACTATCGCCACAAGTACGCCGGATCGGTCGCCGGACTCGGTCTGTACCAGGGCGTGGCCAATGTCTACGGGGTCAAGCTTCGCGGATTCCCTGCATGGTTCATGCACCGCACCTACCATCTGTCCAGGGTGCCGACGATGAACCGCAAGGTCCGTGTCCTCGTCGACTGGACGCTCGCGCTCTTCTTCAAGCGGGAGACGATCTCGCTCGGGGAGGTGCACCACCCGCGCGACGAATTCCGGGCCGCGGTCGCGAGCAACCGCCGCTGACGGCTTGCCGCAGTGCGAAAGGCACCTCGAAAGGGGTGCCTTTCCCCTTTGTGTAGTCAGGCAAGGGGGAGCACCAGGGGTGAGACTTTCCGCCGTCACCGTACTCGGGGCCGATCGGCCGGGCGTCATAGCCGACGTGGCCGGATCGCTGGCCGAATGCGGCGCCAACATCCAGGACTCGACGATGACCCTGCTGGGCGGGCACGTCGCGATGACCCTGCTCGTCTCGGGCGAGCTGACCGCCGAGCAGGTGTGTGAGCGTGTGCGGCTGCCCTCGCTGGTGGTGATGGCGGCGCCCGTCGAGGCCGCGCCCTACGCCGGGGCGCACGGCCGGTGCGGCGCCGAAGGGCTCGGCTACGTGCTGACCGTGCACGGGCCCGACCGGCCGGGGATCATCTCGTCGATCAGCGCGGTGCTGGCGTCGGTTGGGGGCAACATCGTCGGGATGAGCAGCCGGTTGAGCGGGCGGCTGTACGTTCTCATCGCCGATGTGCTGCTGCCGGAGAAGGTGGACGTCGCGCTTCTGATGCGACGTCTGGCGGCGACCGGGGCCGGGCTGGGGTCGGAGATCACGTTCCGTCCGTCCGAGCCGGACATCCTGTGACGCGGGGCGAGGAAGGGGCCGGAGGGATCTCGGCCGGGTGGTCGCTGCGGGCCTTCGGGTGGTTGGGAGGGGCTGCAGGGGCCGCTGAGGCTCCGGCGGGCTCCTGGGTGGGCGGCGGCGTCCCAGGGGCTGAGGGGACGGCTGAGGGCGCCAGGGAGGGCTTTGCGGGCGGAGGTGCGGGCGGCACGGGCGATCAGCCGGTTCCCGGGGCGGCGGGAGCCGTTCGGGCGGGGGAGCGGGAGGCGGGGGCGGGGTACGCGGAGGCGGCTCAGGCGGCGGCGGGGGCAGGACGCGCGGTGGAGTCAGGGGCAGGGGCAGGGCAGGGGAAGGCGGGGGCGGCAGAGGCGGCGCGGGCGGAGGCGGGGGAGTCTGAGGCGGGGTGGGCGGGGCGACGGCTGGGGGAGGAGGTGCGGGGGGAGGTGCGAGTGGTGTTGGATGCGCCGCATGTGCTGCTGGCGCGGCCCGCCGCAGAGGTGGATCCCGCCTCGCCCGCCGTGCGGGCGGCGGCCAGGGACCTGCTGGCGACCTTGATGGCGTCGCCGTGCAAGTCGGGCCTGTCGGCGCCGCAGATCGGCCTGGGATGGCGGCTGCTCGCGGTGGACGTCTCGCGCCATCCTCGGGCGCGGTCGTGTGCGGGGCCGCTCGTGCTGGTCAATCCGCGCCTGGTCTCGGCCGCGCGCTGGGAGACCGGGCGTGAGGGATGCGTGTCCGTGCACGGCCTCGTGGGCGATGTGCTGAGGGCTTGGCGGATCACCGTCGAAGGGCGGCTGCCGGGCTCGGGCCAGGTCGTGACCATCGATGCGGACAGTGTCGAAGCACGCAGTATCCAGCATCAACTGGATCATTTGGACGGCGTACTCTTCCTGGACAGAGTGGCAGGAGCCCCCTCGCTTCACCGCAGACCGCACTGTTGTGACGCATGATGCGAAGTTGTGCTCCTCGGAACCATGGTCAGTTTCGTATGATTGCGGCGCCCCCGTAGCCCAATGGCAGAGGCAAACCCCTTAAAAGGGTTGAAGTGCGGGTTCGAATCCCGCCGGGGGCACTGCCGTTATTCTTGGGAAATGCGCCTTTGACCTGGTCTTATGGAGTCATGGGGTGTCTGGTGCCGCTCGTGCGGTTCGCCGACGGGTGTCGGGAACCTAGCCACACGGGCTTCCCGCGCCTTGCGTCCCGAATGTTCGTCGGTTCTCGGCGGCACAAGTTGGCGCTCCACATCTGACATCTCGGAGCCCCGCAGAGTGACGGCCCGTGTGCGGGCTGAGACCTTCCATTTCCACAATGGAAGAATCGCGGGCCGGAAATGCAATTCACCCGGCAGAATCGCCGCGTTTCCATACGGACTTCGCGGGTGATTGTCGAGGGGGAGGCGGCGTGACGCACCGTGGCCGGACCACGGGCGGCCGTCAGCGGCCGTCCATCCGGAGTACGGCGTGCCGCCGCACGTCAGGAGGGTGATCCGCGTCGCCGTACGAGATCGTGATGCCTGGGAACTAGGCTGCGTCGTCGCGCGTTGTGAATCGTGCGACGTCTCGAATGCACATAGATCCGGGCGCGCACAGGCTCATGTGACGCACGATCTAATACGCTGATCACATAGGTCGCAGCGTGGAGGCAGCGATGGAAAGCAAGAACCCCGTATTCAGCCGGGGTGCCGGGCACCAGCAGGGTTGGGCGGGCCAGAGCCCGTCGCCGGCCCAGTTGCAGGACATGTACAACACCCCGTCCTACGCGCCCCCGGCGCCCCCCGCACACAAGACGATGACGATCGACGACGTCGTCGTCCGCAGTTTCATGACTCTCGGCACGCTGGTCGCCGCCGGTGCCGCCGCCTGGGTGCTCGACGTGCCCATGGGCGTCGCGGTCGTCGCGGCGATCATCGGTGTCGTGCTCGGCCTGATCGCGTCGTTCAAGCAGAGCACCAACCCGGCGCTCATCCTTGGCTACGCGCTGTTCTACGGCGTGTTCGTCGGCGCGCTGAGCCACGCCTACGAGAACGCCTTCAACGGCGTCGTACTGCAGGCGGTGATCGGCACGGCACTGGCGTTCGCCGGTGTGCTCACCGTCTACTCGTTGAAGATCGTCCGCGTGACGCCGAAGCTGGTCAAGTTCGTGCTGGCCGCGGCGATCGCGGCGATCGGCCTGATGCTGGTCAACATGCTGGTGGGCATCTGGGTCCCGGGTGGTTTCGGGCTGCGGGCCGACAACCCGCTCGGCTGGATCTTCAGCGTTGCGATGATCCTGCTCGGCTGCTTCTTCCTGCTGCTCGACTTCGACTCGATCGAGCAGGGCGTGCGGGCCGGTGCGCCGGAGAAGTTCGCCTGGCAGTGCGCCTTCGGGCTCACGCTGAGCCTGGTCTGGATCTACCTGGAGGTGCTGCGCTTCGTCAGCTTCTTCTCGGGTGACGACTGATCGGCCGATCGACCTCGTGCGAAGGGCCCTGCCGCAAGGTGGGGCCCTTTTCGGTGCGCAATGGATGATCTACGACGGGTGACGGCTGGGGGGTTGCCATTCATGCTGTCCTGTTGCAGTGTCAAGCAAAGGACCTTAATCCGTGGAGGTGCCCATGTCGTTGAACCACTCACCGGAGACGCAGACGAAGCTGATCGCAAGGGTCCCAACGATAACGGGACGCGAACTCCCAGAGTGGTTCCAAGCTCTAGACAACGGCCCGTCCTTCCTCAGGTGCGACGAGCGGGCCAACTGGCTCGCCGACGAGCACGGCCTGACACACGGCTATGCCGCGGCGATCGTGCACGAGCACGAGCGGCAGCGCCGCAACCGGATGGGCTTCATCTAGAGCCGGCTCACCGTCCGAACGTCCGAAACCGGAAGACCCCGGAACCCCGGCTCCATCCAGAACCCCTGCTCCATCTGGAATCGCGGCTCCGGCTCCATCGAGAACCTCCGCTCCACCCGGAACAGCGGCACAGGCCGCACCACGTGGACCCGCCGTACCGTGAGGAGTGCGGGCTCCGCCTTGGGGATCCGGTGCAGGACTTTCAGGTTCCCGCATCACGCGCCCGCGCCGAACCAGGCGTGGGCGCGCAATCATGGTCGGCATGGATCTCGACAAGGCACGTGAATTCCTCCGGCGCAACCATCGCGCCGTTCTTCTCACCCAGCACGCCGACGGCCGTCCCCAGCTCTCGCCCGTGACGGTGGGCGTCGACGCCGACGGCTGCGTCGTCATCAGCACGCGCGAGGGCGCCACCAAGACCCGCAACGTACGGCGGAGCCCGCGGGTGGCGTTGTGCGTGTTCACCGACGGCTTCTTCGGCGACTGGGTCCAGGTCGAGGGCGAGGCCGAGGTGATCTCGCTGCCCGAAGCGATGGAGGGGCTGGTCTCCTACTATCGCGAGATCTCCGGCGAGCACCCCGACTGGGACGACTACCGCGCCGCGATGACCCGCGACAAGCGTGTGCTTGTCCGCGTCAACCTCGACAAGGCGGGCCCCGACCGCCACGGCTGAGCCGTCACCTCCCGCTTCTCCCGCACGCCGATCGGCCCGCGGGAGAAGCGGCGAGGTCAGCTGAGGCGTTCCAGGACCATGGCCATGCCCTGGCCGCCGCCCACGCACATGGTCTCCAGGCCGATCGCCTTGTCGTGGTGACGCAGGCTGTTGATCAGCGTGGAGGTGATGCGGGCGCCGGTCATGCCGAACGGATGGCCGACGGCGATCGCGCCGCCGTTGACGTTCAGCCGGTCGAGGTCGATGCCGAGATCGCGGTAGGACGGGATGACCTGGGCGGCGAACGCCTCGTTGATCTCGACCAGGTCGACGTCGCCGATGGACATGCCGGCCCGCCTGAGCGCCTGCTTGGACGCCTCGACCGGACCCAGGCCCATGATCTCGGGCGACAGGCCGGTGACGCCGGTGGACACGATGCGGGCCAGCGGCGTGATGCCGAGCTCGGCGGCCTTGGTGTCGCTCATCACGATGAGCGCCGCCGCGCCGTCGTTGAGCGCGCAGCAGTTGCCCGCCGTGACCGTGCCGTCGGGGCGGAAGACCGGCTTGAGCTGCGACACGGCCTCGTAGGTGGTGCCCGCGCGCGGCCCGTCGTCCTTGGAGACGACCGTGCCGTCCGGCAGGGTGACCGGCGTGATGTCCTTGGCCCAGAAGCCGTCGGCGATCGCCTTCTCGGCGAGGTTCTGCGAGCGCACGCCGAACTCGTCCTGCTCCTGGCGGGTGACGCCCTTGAGCTGGGCCAGGTTCTCGGCCGTCTGGCCCATCGCGATGTAGACGTCGGGCACCAGGTCGTCCTGGCGGGGGTCGTGCCAGGTCCTGCCGCCTTCGGCGAAGCTCTGCGAACGGGCGACGGCCTCGCCGAACTCGGGGTTCTGCGTGTCGGGCAGCGAGTCGGAGTTGCCCTTGACGAAGCGCGAGACCGCCTCGACGCCCGCCGAGACGAACACGTCGCCCTCTCCCGCCCTGATCGCGTGCAGCGCCATCCGGGTGGTCTGCAGCGAGGAGGAGCAGTAGCGGGTGATCGTGGTGCCGGGCACGCCGTCGAGGCCGAGCAGCACCGAGACGACTCGGCCCATGTTGTAGCCCTGCTCGCCGCCGGGCAGGCCGCAGCCGAGCATGAGGTCGTCGATCGTGGCCGGGTCGAGCTGGGGCACCTGGGCCAGTGCGGCCTGGACCATCTGGACGGTCAGGTCGTCGGGACGGATGTCCTTCAGCGACCCCTTGAAGGCGCGGCCGATCGGCGAACGCGCGGTCGCGACGATGACTGCCTCGGGCATGTGGCTCTCCTGGGTTCGGTGCGGCACTCCTCATTTCGGAGGTTACCGCCTGGTACGCCGGAGGCCAGGACCCGGGGCCGATAAAACAGAACTATGTTATGCACGGCGAAAAGGCCGGGCGACATCTCGCCCGGCCCGTGTTCGTCGCGGCTCAGCCGTACATGCCGGGAGCGGTCGCGGCGCCGTCCTTGATGCCGTGGAGGGCGCCCTTCTCGTCACGCCACAGGCGCCAGCCGCCCTGGCTGCCGGTGAACCACGAGGGCGGTGCGCCCGCGTCCGGGACCCGCTTGCCGTTGGACAGGTCGAACTCGCAGACCGACGCCACCGAGTAGAAGCCGGGCGCCTGGCCCTTGAGCGGCAGCGGCTTGGGGTCGGTCACGCAGAAGGACCAGCCGCGCTGCGCCTTGACCGACATGGCCTTGCCGGTGGCCAGGTCGAAGGAGGTGCCGGGGCTGTTGTGCTTGAGGAAGCCCAGGCGCTCCATGCGGGCGGGGAAGGCGAGCCACCAGCCGGAGCCCGGCACCTGGGTCGCGGTGATCTGGCCCATGACCCTGCCGCTGTCGGAGTCGAGCCTGGCGAAGCCGCCGTACTGGCCCTGCTGGTCGACCGGGCGCACGACGGGGGCGAAGCCGGGGCTGCCGCTGGGGTAGACGCGCACGACCGAAGGGCGCATCCAGTTGATCGTGCCGTCGGCGATGCGCAGGGAGAACAGGCCGAACGTCGAGACCCGCTTGGTGCGCGGATTGGTGTAGGGGGCCACGTAGCCGGTGAGGTTCTCGCCGGTGGCGCCGAAGGCCCAGCCGCCCGACATGTCGACGCCCGGCCCCAGGGCCTGCTCGACCGCCTGCTGCCACTGGAGCTTGCCGGTCGTGAGGTCGTAGGACTCGACCATCGGGTTGGCCGCCAGGCGCAGCAGCAGCACGCGCTTGGCGTCGGACCACTCCACCTCGGCGATGCCGGGCAGCTTCCACATCTGCTTGCCCGTCGCCGGGTCGAGCACGACGACCCTGGCCGCGGCCAATGCGGTGTGCTCGGACATGCAGATGTAGGGCCCGCAGCGCTGGGGGCCGAACGTCGAGTGCACGGGCCGCTTCCACAGCTGCGCGCCGGTGCGGGCGTCGCGGGCGATCAAGGTGGCGTTCCAGCGGCCGGACTTGGCCGGGTCGAGGGCGACCACGACCGCCTTGTCCTTGCCGGTCTCGACCACGGCGGGCGCCGAGACGCCCATGCCGGGCAACCGGCCCGACATGGTGGCGGGATAGGCCCAAAGAGTCTTGCCACTGGACAGGTCGAGGCCGACGGTCTCCAGCGAGCCATCGGCCTTCATCGAGGTGGTCGCCACGACGCCACCGGCGGTGAGCATGCGGCTGACGACGTTGACGGAGGTGTTCTGCCAGGTCGGGAAGTCCGTCGTGGCCGCGTCGCTGCCGGAGCAGCCGGCCAGGGCCAGGACTCCGGCGAGCGCGAGGGCCGGTTTCGGGTGAGGCCGGAGCACGGGTATTTCCACTCCTATTGGGGGCGAGGAGTGACGGCACGATTTCGGAGGGTGACCGGTTTCAGGCGTCGTGGGGCATGGCCCCCGTCCGCCGGCGAAGCAGTGTGACCCACCGTCCGTGTGGGCCGGTCGCTCGCCCTGCGAAGCGGGTCGCGGTGACCTCGGCGCCGGGTTCCTCCGCAGCCGTGGCCGCCGCAAGGTAAATCGGTTGCAATCCTTCGCCACGGGCAGGGCGTGGCTCAGGCCACAACCCCAACGCAGCGCATACAGAAGGTAGCACCGCGTAAGCGGCCTGGAGGTAACCTCGGTCAGATGGATGGAAACGATCCGGTCCGAACATTTCTGCCGGATTAGTGGCGAATTCCGGCCCCAGTAGGTCGGCGAAGGCCACCGTGCGCCCACCCGCCTCGACCACGGCGACCGTCTGGGCCGCGGCCAGCTGCCTGCTCCAGCGGCGCGTCACCCAGCGCAACGGCTGCCCGATCGGCCGTACGGTCCCCAGGTCCGGACATGTCCCGACGACGACCTCGGCGCCGGCCGCACGCAACCGGTGCACCGCCTTGGCCAGATGCCGTACGGCCTGGGCGGGCGGAGTCTGGGTGGTCACGTCGTTGGCGCCGACGAAGACGACGGCCACGTCGGGCACGGCCTTGAGCGCCCTGTCGACCTGCTCCGACAGCTCGGCGGACGGCGCGCCCGACTTGCCGCACACCGTCAGCCTGACCGGCCGCTCGGCCACGGCCGCCAGCCCGTTGGCGATGCGGACGCCAGGCGTGTCGGCGGGATCGGTCATACCGAGGCCGACCGAGAGCGAGTCGCCCAGCATGGCCAGCCTGATCTCGGGACCGGCGAAATCGCCGTAGACGCCGTCGGACGCCGGTCCCTCCATGCCGTGCGGCCTGCCGATCACCCGCCTGGCGACCAGGCTCTCGGCCAGCAGCAGTCCGTAGGCGGTGGCGCCGAGGGCGGTCAGCCCGCCCCCTCCCACCGCCGCCGCAGCGGCTATCCGGCGCGCCGCCCGCGCCACCCCCGGGGTCCAGATCACCTACCGCGCCCCCCTCGTCTCTCTGCGACGGTAGCGTTATGTGAAAACTAGCCGAGATCCGGCCGCCCCCTCCGGATCACGACGTCCAGCATGCTGATCAAGCTTCGGCAAAGAAGGTGAACACCTCGGTGCGCGTTTACGATTCCCTGGTCGATTTGATGGGGAACACCCCGCTCGTCAGGCTCAACAAGGTGTCAGCGGGGCTTCCGGCCCAGGTGCTCGCCAAGGTCGAGTACTTCAACCCAGGCGGTTCGGTCAAGGACCGCATCGCCGTACGCATGATCGACGCGGCCGAGCAGTCGGGCGCGTTGCGGCCCGGCGGCGTGATCGTGGAGCCCACCTCGGGCAACACCGGTGTCGGCCTGGCCATCGTGGCCCAGCGCAGGGGCTACCGGTGTGTGTTCGTGGTGCCGGACAAGGTGGCCCAGGACAAGGTCTCGGTGCTGCGCGCCTACGGCGCCGACGTCGTGGTCTGCCCGACGGCGGTCTCGCCCGACCATCCCGACTCCTACTACTCGGTCTCCGACCGGCTGGCCAGGGAGATCCCCAACGCCTGGAAGCCCGACCAGTACACCAACCCGCAGAACCCCGAGTCGCACTATCTGTCGACCGGTCCGGAGTTGTGGGAGCAGACCGAGGGGCGCATCACGCACTTCGTCGCGGGCGTCGGCACCGGAGGCACGGTCAGTGGCACCGGGCGCTACCTCAAGGAGGTGTCGGGCGGCCGGGTCAAGGTCATCGGCGCCGACCCCGAGGGCTCGGTCTACTCCGGCGGCACCGGCAGGCCGTACCTGGTCGAGGGGGTGGGCGAGGACATCTGGCCCGAGACCTACGACACCACGATCTGTGACGAGATCATCGCCGTGTCGGACAAGGACTCCTTCAACATGACCAGGCGACTGGCGCGGGAGGAGGCGCTGCTGGTCGGCGGGTCGTGCGGCATGGCCACGGTGGCGGCGCTGCGGGTGGCGGCCTCGGCCGGGCCCGACGCCGTCGTCGTCGTGCTGCTGCCCGACGGCGGTCGCGGGTACCTGTCCAAGATCTTCAACGACGAGTGGATGGCCGACTACGGCTTCCTGACCTCCTCGTCGGAGGAGAGCCTGGTGCGGGACGTGCTCGCGCGCAAGGGGCCGGGCATGCCGGAGTTCGTGCACGCCCACCCGCACGAGTCGGTCGGCACCGCGATCTCGATCATGCGCGAGTACTCCGTCTCCCAGCTCCCCGTCATGAAGGAGGAGCCGCCGGTCATGGCGGCCGAGGTCGTCGGCTCGATCGTGGAGCGCGACCTGCTGGAGGCGCTGTACCGGGGCAGGCTGAGCGCCGACGACCCGATCGCCGAGCACATGTCGCAGCCGCTGCCCATGATCGGCTCGGGCGAGCCGGTGTCGCGCGCGGTCGAGGCCCTGGAGAAGGCCGACGCCGCCGTCGTCCTGGAGGACGGCAAGCCCGCGGGCCTGCTCACCCGCCAGGACCTCCTCGCCTTCCTCGCCAACCACTGACCCTTACGGCGGAGCCCAGGCAGCGCCCACCGCAGGGCGCCACCCGGGCTCCGTCCGTGCTGCCCCCTACGCCGGGAACTCGGCGATGACCTCCCACGCCCCCTGGGGTGTGAAGCCCGCCGTCAGGCGTCCGCCGAGCGCCTCCACGCGTTCGGCCATGCCGACCAGGCCGAATCCGCCGCCCAGGCGCGAGATGCGCGGATCGGCGGCCGAGCCGTAGTTGCGCACCCGCAGCACCAGGACGCCGGGAAAGCGCCGCAGGTCCGCCTCGATCCACCCGGTGCCCGGCGCGTGCCTGCGCACATTGGTCAGCGCCTCCTGCAACACGCGGTGCAGGGTGGTCATGACCTCGGGCGGCAACGACCTGTCGTCGATGTCCTGGCCGATCTCGAAGGCGACCCTGGGCCCGTTCTCGGAGAAACGCTCGACCAGGATGCGCAGATCGGCCAGCGCCGTGCCGGGTGAACGGCTGGCCTCGTCCTCGGAGCGCAGGACGCCGACCAGACGGCGCATCGAGGTGAGCGCCTCGGCCCCCGCGCTGGCGATGGCGTCGAGCGCGGGCACGACGGCCTCCGGCTTCATCTCGGCGACCGTGCGCGCGGCCTGGGCCTGGACGACGATGCCGGTGATGTGGTGGGCGACCAGGTCGTGCAGTTCGCGGGCCAGTTCGAGGCGTTCGGCACGGCGGACCGAGGAGACGGCGGCGGTGCGGCGTTCGAGCTGGAAACGCAGGTAGGCGCCGATGGCCGCGGCCGTCACCCAGGCCACGAACAGCAGGAACGACATCACGATGCCCTGGGCGCCGTTGGTGTCGCGGTTCGCACCGGTGATCATGAGAACGACCATCGCCGTGCCCGCGAGCAGCCAGGCCGTCCGTTGCGGCTCGACGCGGCGCAGCACGGAGATCGTCAGCACGAGCAGCGAGCCCGCCTCCGCCATGCCGGGCACGCCGGGGGACTCGGTCACACCGATGATCAGCGACGTCGCCGTCGAGAGGATCAGCAGCGTGATGAAGAACGGCACCAGCTGACCCCTGCGCCGCAGCAGCACCGCGACCAGGCCGACCGCGCCGCACACGGGGACGAGGAACTGCGACCCGCCGATGCTGACGGCCAGGACGGCGTCCACACAGAGCAGCAGGCCGATCCAGCCGATCAGCGCGATCTCGCTGAGCCGCTGGATCCAATAGACGAAGCGTTGCGTGTCCCCCACGCGACCCCACCCTAAGCCGGAAGTCGGATAGGACATATCAGCCGTTCGGCCGACCCGCCGGGCGAGGGACCAGCCCTTCGGAGGGGGCGGGAGCATGCCGTCTTCGCCGAGACTGAAGACGTCGAAAGGGGGAGAGAGATGGTCGTCATCGGTTTTGTTCTTCTGGGTGCGGGGCTGCTCGTGGGGGCGCTGCTCGCGCTGGCCGACCCGGTGCTGCTCTCCCGGATCAACGGGGAGCCGGCCGAGGGGTCGAGCGGCAGGCACATCAACGCGCCGAAGATCGGCGCCGACGTGGTCCGGATGCCCGCACGCGGCGCCGAGTCCCAGGAGCCGAAGGCCGCCTGAGCCGCGGCAGGGCCGTACACATCGCAGCACCACAACAGACCAGCGTGCGCCTGGGCATGGCAGGCGTACGCCACGGCGGTCATCGAAGCCGGGCCGGGGGACCCGGCTGCGGTGACCGGAGGAGCGACCCGTGAGCACGCCTGGGGAGGCGCGCTCGCGGGTCGCCTCGTTGTCCGGCCACTCGGCTACCGTGAGCAGCATGAGCAATGGCTTCGAAACCCTGGCGATCCACGCGGGTCAGGAACCCGACCCGCTGACCGGCGCGGTCGTCCCGCCGATCTACGCCACCTCCACCTACAAGCAGGACGGCGTCGGCGGGCTGCGGTCCGGCTACGAGTACAGCCGCTCGGCCAACCCGACGCGCACCGCGCTCGAAGAGGCCCTGGCCGCCGTCGAGGGCGGTGTGCGCGGCCTGGCGTTCGCCTCCGGGCTCGCCGCCGAGGACACGCTGCTGCGCACGGTGTGCACGCCGGGCGACCACGTCGTGATCCCCAACGACGCCTACGGCGGCACCTACCGGCTGTTCGCCAAGGTGGCCTCGCGCTGGGGGCTGGAGTTCGACCCGGTGCCGCTCGGCGACCTCGACGCGGTGCGGGCGGCGATCAGGCCGCGCACGCGCATCATCTGGGTGGAGACGCCGACCAATCCGCTGCTCGGCATCGCCGACATCGCCGCTCTGGCGCAGCTGGCCCACGACTCGGGCGCGATCCTCGTGGTCGACAACACCTTCGCCTCGCCGTACCTGCAGCAGCCTTTGGCGCTGGGGGCCGATGTGGTCGTGCACTCGACGACCAAGTACGTGGGCGGGCACTCCGACGTGGTCGGCGGTGCGCTGATCGCGGCTGACAAGGGGCTCGGCGACGAGCTCACCTACCACCAGAACGCCATGGGCGCGGTCGCCGGGCCGTTCGACGCCTGGCTGACGCTGCGCGGGCTCAAGACGCTCGGCGTGCGGATGGACAGGCACTGCGACAACGCCGAGCGGGTGGTGGAGCTGCTGGCGGCGCATCCGAAGGTGAGCGAGGTGCTCTACCCGGGGCTGGCCGACCACCCGGGGCACGAGATCGCGGCCAAGCAGATGAAGCGCTTCGGCGGCATGGTGTCGTTCAGGGTGAACGGCGGCGAGGAGGAGGCGGTCGCGCTGTGCGACCGGACGAAGCTGTTCACGCTGGGCGAGTCGCTCGGCGGCGTGGAGTCGCTCATCGAGCACCCCGGCCGGATGACGCACGCCTCGGCGGCGGGCTCCCCGCTTGAGGTGCCCGCCGACCTGGTCCGGCTTTCGGTCGGGATCGAGACGATCGACGATCTGCTCGCCGACCTGACGCAGGCCCTGGGGTAGAGCCGAGCCTCCGGGAGCCGAGTCTCCAGAAGAGGTCTAGGAGGGGGTGGGGACGACCATCAGGATCAGGATGACCACCCAGATCAGGGCGACCACCCCCGACAGGGCGGCGATCCTGCCGTTCTCCACCTTCGCGTCGTCGTCGGGGGTCTGGTTCGACAGCACCCTGACGGCGGTGCGCAGGTCGCGGTCGACGATGACGAGCAGGACGACGGCGACGATGAACAGCGTCATCGACGCCGACATGTACCACTGGCCGAGCAGGCCTTCGACGCCGCCGAGCCACACGCCGAAGATCAGCACGCCGAGCGAGCCGATGCTGTAGATCTTCGTCATGCGCTGGAGGTTCTGCAGGACGGGGACGTTCTTGGTGCGAATGGCGCGGGGAGCCGCACTGGTCACCGCGGTGAGCGGGCCGAGTGCGAAGATCGCGAAAGCGATGTGCAGCCAGAGCAGCAGGGTCGACATGCCGCAGAGAGTAGCCTCCCGGTGATCCCGCCGGGAGGCCGCCACACCTGTCAGTCGCCGGTCTCGACGGGCAGCACGTCCGGTTCGGCCGCCTGCACGCAGCCCCGGGAGCCGCAGACGACCAGCTCGAAGACGGCGATGGTCACGACCATCACGACGATCAGGACGATGACCGCGAACATGGGCTCCCTCCCTTCTCGGAGACCCCCTGGGTAAATAGTCCGTTCCAATAGACGCGCTGGCAACGGAATAAGTTCAGCGCCGGTAGGGTTGAACTTCCGCGCTGAATCGTGGGTAACGATCTCTATTTCTGGGCACAGGGGGTGCCGTCGTGGCAGTGAGACACGTCGAGCCGTATTCGGCCGAGTGGATGCGCCATCCCGTTTCGTATGTTCAGCAGGTCGTCGACCTGCTCGGCTCCGAGGTGAGCGACTGGTGGGAGGGGCCGTGCGATCCCCGCGACGCCACGCTCAGCCTGGCCGGTGACACCGCTCTGGTGTGGGACGAGGAGAGCGGCTGGCGCATCGGCACGTTCGTCTCGGGCGGCCATGGCAGGCACACGGAGTTGTCCGGCGTGCGCTATCTGGGCGGTGGGCTGCTGCCCAGGCCCGAGCGGGTGCCCGCCGCGCTGGCCGACGCGCGGGCGGGAGTCGGCGGCAGCACGGCGTTCCGGCCCTGCTACCGCTCGCACCGCAACTGCCGTGACGGCTTCGACCTGGCGCTCGCCTCCTACACCGGGGGGTAGCCGCGCCTTCAGCGTGCCCGGCGCACCCTGAGGAAGTCGCTCACGACGTACTCCCCGAGCCGGTCGGCGTCGGGGGAGAAGACCCGGCCGCCGTTGCGCCGCGCGACCTCGTTGACGAACTCCTTGAGCCGTTCGTCGGCCTCCAGCATGAAGATGTTGATCGTGGCCTTGCGCCTGGTCATCTTGTCCACCTCGGCCAGCGTCAGCTCCAGCGTCTCGCGCGAGGGCGGCCATTCGAAGGCCGAGCGCCCGTTGCGCATGAGATGGGCGGTCGGCTCGCCGTCGGTGACCACCAGCACGACCGGCTCGAAGTCGGGATGCCTGTCCAGATGCCTGCCCGCGATGAGCAGCGCGTGGTGCAGATTGGTGCCCTGGACCATGTCCCAGTCGAGCCCGGCCAGCTCGTCCGGCTGCAACACCCTGGCGTAGTTGGAGAAGCCCACGATCTTCACCGCGTCCTGCGGGAACTTGGTCGCCACCAGCGCCTGCAACGCCATCGCCGTCTGCTTGGCCGAGGCCCAGGTGCCGCGCAACGCCATCGAGTACGACAGGTCGACCAGCAGGCAGACGGCCGCGGCGCTGCGCCTCTCGGTCTCGGCCACCTCGAAGTCGTCGACGGTCAGCGTGAGCGCCCCGGTGGCGGACGCGCCTCGCTTCACGCCGTTGACCAGGGTACGCACGACGTCGAGCGGCTGCTCGTCGCCGAACCGCCATGGGCGTGAGGAGCCGGTGAGCTCGCCCGCCGCCCCGGCGTCGCGCTGGTCGTGGTCGCCCCTGCGGCCGGTGTCGAGCGAGGCGAACACCCGGCGCAGCGCGGTCTCGCCGAGCCTGCGCACGGCCTTCGGGGTCAGCTCCAGCTTGCCCCTGCGGCGCAGCAGGTAGCCCTGCTCCTCCAGCTCGCGTTCGATGCGCTTGAGCGCCTCCAGGTCGTCGACCGCCGAACGGCCGAGCGCCCTGCGCACCGCCTCCTCGTCGACGTCGTCGAGCCTGGCGCCCGGGTAGTCCTGGCGCAGGGAGGCTTCCAGCCTGCTCAGGTCGGCCAGCTCCTCGAGTGCGGAGACGGCGTCGCCCATCGCCATCGGGGCCTCGCCCGCCATGCGTTCGGAGGAGTCCCAGGCCAGGTCGGGGCGGCGGGCGTGGAGGGCGTCGCCGAGCCTGCGCATCTGCTCGGCCAGACCGCTCTGCTCCAGCGTCTGGTCGATGAGCCCGGCCAGCTCCTCACGCTGGCGCGGCGTCATCGAGGCCAGCAGCCGCTGGGTGGCGGCGGCCCTGCGGGCCAGGGCGTCGACCAATTCGTCGAGCGTGCGCGGGTTCTCGGGGAACAGCTCGCCGTGCCTGTCCATGAAGGCGTCGAAGTCGGCCTGTTCGTGCTCGCCCCTGGCGTCGCGCTCCAGCATGTCGTTGAGCTCGGCCATCATCTGCCTGACCCGCTCCATCGAGGCCGGGTCGGGGTTGGCCAGGGCGTCGCGCATGCCCTTGAACTGGCTGTCGAGCACCTCGCGGCGCAGCAGGTCGCGTAGTTCCTCGAACGTCTGGCGTGCCGCGGCCGAGCGCCACTGGTAGGAGCTCAGCTCCTGGATGGCGCTCGCGGTGTCGTCGGGCAGGCCGTCGAGTTCGCCCTCGCGCAGCCTGGCCTCGTCGGACGGGTCGGGGAAGAGCTCGGCGCGCTCCTGGCCGATGGCCTTGTCCAGGAGGGCGCGGGCGCGTTCCAGGGTGCCGTCGAGCCGGCCGCTCTCGCGTAGTTCCCGCCTGCGCCGCCTGACCTCCCTGAGCATGTCGTCGAGGCCCCTGCGCTCGCTCGCGCCGGGCAGCCCGCGTTTGAGCAGGTCGCGCAGGGCGTGCACGGGCGTGGAGCCCGACAGGATCGCGTCCCCCATCTCGTCGAGCGCCGAGCGGACGTCGTAGGGCGCGGCCAGGGGATCGGGGCCGTCCTGGTACTCGCCATAGCGATAACCCATAAGGCCCAAACTAACTCACTACGCGTCGCCGAAGACCTCCCACACCTGGAAGACCTCGCCGCTGACCGGGTTGTGGTC
Source organism: Nonomuraea sp. IBHARD001 (assembly GCF_056106265.1). Lineage (NCBI taxonomy): Bacteria > Bacillati > Actinomycetota > Actinomycetes > Streptosporangiales > Streptosporangiaceae > Nonomuraea > Nonomuraea sp. IBHARD001. The sequence continues at coordinate 8,146,275 of NZ_JBWBBW010000002.1, read as the reverse complement.
GACCCTGGCCAGTACGGGGTGCCTCTGCGCCTTGAGCACCTTGACGAAGGCGGCCTGCGAGCAGAACTTCGTGCCCAGGCCGTCGCGGTCGGCGTTGACCGGCCGTCCGGCCAGCCAGCCGTCGCCGCACCTGGCCGTCACGCGGGCGAAGGCCAGCACGGTGTAGCCGAGCTTGACGCTCTTGCCGCCCTTGGTGAACAGGATCGTGTGGTCGTCGACACGCTTGATCGTGCCCTCGGCGACCTTCGGGTCGGTGGGGGCGGCGACGAACTCGGTGATCTTCTGGGCCTGCTTGCCGCTGTATTCGATCCTGACCGCGGCGGGGCCCAGCGTCAGGGCGAAGGCGAGGTCCTTGGGCTTGCACTTCGTCCTGCCCAGGCCGTTGCGGTCGAGTGCGACCTGGCCCTCGGTCTCCTTCAGGTCGCAGGACACCGTGATGCGCCGGTAGGCGGAGGAGGCGTAGCCCAGCTTGAGCTCCTTGGCCCCCTTGATCGCCTTCAGCCGGTGGACGCCGCCCGACCTGGTGGCGGTCTGCGGCTGGATGCGCAGGCTGCCCTTGCCGTCGGCCCAGGCGAAGCCGTACACGACCTTCGGGTTCTTCGTGGTGGTCGCGGTCGCGGCAGGGGCGACGACGACGGCGGTGGCGAGTGAGGCGCCGAGAACGGCGACTGCGATGACGGTACGCGACATGGTGCTGCTCCCCGAGTCATGGATCCAACGAAGTAGACGCGGGGAGCAGCGCAAATGTTCACGTCCGATATACGGCGGTTCCTGCGACGTCGTCCTTCGACAGCCTGCGCATGAGGAACAGGCCTTCGAGGGCGAACTCCAGCGCCGCCGCCGCATGCCCGGGCGACTCGTCGCCCTCGCCCATGTCCAGGCGGGACATGATCTTGGAAAGGCCTTCGACCGGGCCGATGCGCTTGAGCAGTTCGACGGCGGGGACGAGCTCGCCGGACTCCACCTGGTTGCCCTCGGCGAACCTGTCGAGCAGCGGCGCCAGGTCCAGGCCGCCGAGCCTGCCGCGGAACGTCTCGGCCGTCGCCCTGCGCAGGAGGTGGGCGAGGATCTCCACCTCGCGGCCCTCCTCGCTGACCTCGAACTCCACCTTGCCGCGCAGGCTGTCGACGACCGTGGCCAGGTCGCAGACGCGGGTCACCGCGCGCTCCTCGCCGGTCAGCGCCGCACGGCGCGCCGCCGATGCCGACGCGGTCTCGGCGGCGGCGATGGAGAAGCGGGCCGAGACGCCGGAGCGCGCGTCGACCGCGGTGGACTCGCGGACCAGGCGGGTGAAGCGGGCGATCACCTCGACGAGGTGCTCGGGCAGGTCGGCGCCGATGTCAGGGGTGATCTCCTGACGGATGAGGACGAGCTCGTCCTCGATCGTGCGCGGGTAGTGGGTACGGATCTCGGCGCCGAAGCGGTCCTTCAGCGGGGTGATGATCCGGCCGCGGTTGGTGTAGTCCTCGGGGTTGGCGCTGGCGATGAGCAGGATGTCGAGCGGCAGGCGCAGGGTGTAGCCGCGTACCTGGATGTCACGTTCCTCCAGGACGTTCAGCAGCGACACCTGGATGCGCTCGGCCAGGTCGGGCAGCTCGTTGACGGAGAAGACGCCCCGGTTGGTCCGGGGGACGAGACCGTAGTGCACGGTCTCGGGGTCGCCGAGTGTGCGTCCTTCGGCGATCTTGATGGGGTCGACGTCGCCGATCAGGTCGCCGACCGAGGTGTCGGGCGTGGCCAGCTTCTCGCCGTAACGCTCGTCGCGGTGCCGCCACTCGACGGGCAGTTCCTCGCCCTTCTCCCGTGCCAGCCTGCGGCATCGGGCGCACGCGGGCGCGTAGGGATGGTCGTTGATCTCGCAGCCCTCGACGACGGGCGTCCACTCGTCGAGCAGGCCGGTGACGGTGCGGATGAGCCGGGTCTTGCCCTGGCCGCGCTCACCGAGAAGGACCAGGTCGTGCCCGGCGAGTAACGCGCGTTCGAGGTGGGGCAGGACGGTGTCGTCGAACCCGACGATGCCGGGGAAACGCGATTCGCCTGCTCGCAGCCTGGCCAGCAGGTTCTCGCGGATCTCGGCCTTGACGGTGCGATGAACGTGGCCGCTCTCGCGCAACTCGCGGAGAATCCGAGGCTTGTGCACGGAACCGAGACTACCCGGAGGATTCCGGGATTTGCCTGTTGCGTGACGAATGGTGCGAGTGCTTGTCCTTCGAGTGGGGAGGAAACCGCCCAAGGGAACTGACGACGCCGCAAGGGAGGCGAGCCGCGTGGCTTTGCTGACGAGTCGTTTCGCCGATGGCCTGGCCGTGGGCGGTGACCTGGTCACAGCCGCGGAGAGCGCCGTACGGCAGGCACTCGCCGGGCTCAGCGCACCCGCCGACCTGGTCTGCTTCTTCATCTGCGGCGAGGACCCCGACGACGTGACGATGGCCGGGGTACGCGCCATGCGGATGGCGCCAGGCGCGAAGGTGATCGGCTGCAGCGCCACCGGGGTGATCGGCGACGGCCAGGGCGTTGAGCTCACGCCGTCGGTGAGCGCGTGGGCGGCGACGCTCGACGGCGCCAGGCTCACCACGTTCGCCCTGGAGACGCTCACGGCCGACGACAGGTTCGTCGTGGTCGGGCTGCCCGAGCGTGAGCCGGACGACCATGTCGCCGTCCTGCTCGCCGACCCCTACAGCTTCCCCACCGACGCCTTCGTCGAGCGCTCGCACGAGGTGCTCGGCGACCTGCCGCTCATCGGCGGTCTCGCCAACGGCCTGCAGGGCAGGGGGTCGGTCCGGCTGTTCGCCGACGGCGAGGTGCACACCGAGGGGGCGATCGGCGTGCTGATCAGCGGGGCGATCAATGTCAGCACGGTGGTCAGCCAGGGCTGCCGGCCGATCGGGCCCGCGATGGTCGTCACCAGGTCCGAGGACAACCTGCTGCTCGAACTGGCGGGCCAGCCCGCACTCGCCAGGCTGGAGGACATCGTCAGCGCCCTGGACGAGGACGACCGCGACCTCGTCGCGTCCGGGCTGCAGATCGGCCTGGTCATGGACGAGTACGCCGACCAGCACGAACGCGGGGACTTCCTGATCAGGGGCGTGCTGGGCATCGACCCCGAGCGCGAGGCCGTGGCGATCGGCGACGTCGTCGAGATCGGGCGCACGGTCAGGTTCCAGGTACGCGACGCCGCCACGGCGGACGAGGACCTCTACGACCTGCTCGACGCGCACCGGGAGGCGCTGGGGCGGGTGGACGGCGCCCTGGTGTTCTCGTGCAACGGGCGGGGGTCGGCGATGTTCGGCAGCGCCGACCACGACGCGGTGGCGTTGCGGGACACACTGGGTGCGGTGGGGGTGGCCGGGTTCTTCGCGGCGGGTGAGGTGGGGCCGGTCGGGGGGCACAACCACGTACACGGGTTCACAGCCAGCATTTTGGTCTTCGCGCCGAAGGGCCAGCCGTGATCCCCTCAGCGGAGGGCAATTCAGGCTTGGGCTGACGCCCAGAAACGAGTGGCAGAGAATATCCCCGTGATACTCGCGATCGACATCGGCGGCACGAAGTTCGCCGCGGGCCTTGTCACCCCCGACGGCAGCGTGGTGGTCAGCCACAGGACGGCCACCCCCCAGGAGGCCGACGGGCACACGTTGTGGAAAGCGCTGGTCGGACTGTTGGAACGTTTCGACGCCGAGGTCGACGGCGTCGGGATCGGCTGTGGTGGGCCCATGGTGTGGCCCTCCGGCGAGGTCTCGCCGTTGAACATCCCGGGCTGGCGGCGCTTCCCGCTCAAGGACATGCTGGCCGAGCGCTACCCTGACGTCCCCGTGCGCATCCACAACGACGCCGTGTGCCTGGCGCTGGCCGAGCACTGGCTGGGCGCGGGGCGCGGTGCGGCCAACATGCTGGGCGTGGTGGTCTCGACCGGTGTGGGCGGCGGTCTCATCCTCGGCGGCAGGGTGATCGACGGCGCCTCGGGCAACGCCGGGCACGTCGGTCATGTCGTGGTCGACCCCGAGGGACCGCCGTGCGGATGCGGAGGCAGGGGCTGCCTCGAAGCCGTCGCGCGGGGGCCGGGCCTGGTCGCGTGGGCGTTGGAGCAGGGCTGGGTGCCGGGCAGCCTCGGCGACGAGGGCGCGCTGTACCAGGAGGAGCGGGAGGCCACCGCACGCCATCTCGCGGCCGACGCCGCCGCCGGTGACGAGGTGGCTCTCGCCGCGATGCGCAGGGCGGGACGTGCGGTGGGGATCGCGATCGCCTCGGCGACCCACCTGTGCGACCTCGACGTCGTCACCGTGGGCGGCGGGCTCTCGCAGGCGGGCGCACTGCTGTTCGACCCGATGCGGGAGGCGCTGGCCGAACACGCCAGGATGGACTTCGCCCGCAGGGTACGCGTCGTCCCGGCCGCACTCGGCCAGGACGCGGGCCTGGTCGGCGCCGCCGCCCTCCTGCTGCACGCCTCCTGACCGATCAACAAGGCACGCCTCCTGACCAACACGTCGTTCCCGCCGTGGACGCGCCCCGGCGCTCACCTCAGAGCGTCCACGGGCTCCATGCGGGCGGCCCTGAGCGCCGGGTACACCCCGGCGAGCAGGCCGACGGCGGCTCCCGCGACCGGCGCGAGCAGGACGGGCGCCGCGTCGAGCACGGGGGTCCACTGCCTGGCCGCCGAGATCGCGACCACGGCCACGACGCCGAGTGCGGCGCCGATCACGCCGCCGGTCAGCCCGATCAGCGTCGACTCCAGCAGGAACTGCGCCGCGATGTGCCGCCTGGCGGCCCCGAGCGAGCGGCGCAGGCCGATCTCGGCCACCCGTTCCAGCACCGTCACCAGCGTCACGTTCGCGATCCCGACCGCGCCGACCACCAGCGAGACCAGGCCGAGGACCAGGAACAGCCCGTTGACGTCGCTCCGCACGCCGTCGCGCGCCCGGACCGGTGTGGGCGGCGAGATCACGGTGAGCTCGCCGCCGTGCGCGGGGCTGAGCGCGACCGGCGCCTGGGCGGCGATCAGGTCGGCGGCCCCGAGGCTGGTGTTGATCAGCACCCTGGTGACGTCGCGCAGCCCGAAGTCGCCCGCCAGCGAGTACGGCACGATGACGGCCGACCCCAGCACCCGCTCCCGCCGCAGGTCCCCGAGCACGCCGATCACGGTGTAGGCCCGCCTGCCGACGAACACCGCGGGCGCGTGCTCCAGACTGCCGATGCCCAGCATCTCGGCCGCGGCGGCGCCCAGCACGACCACCCTGTCCCGCCTGGCGACGTGCCCGGCGTCGAAGAACCGGCCGCGCAGGACACGGCCCTTGGTCACCGACGGCAGGTCGAGGGTGGCGGCGGTGACGGTGAGGGTACGGGCGGTGACGCGCGCCGGATCGACCAGCCTGTTGGCGCGCACGCTCACATTGGCGCTGTCCTTGTCGTCGGCGAGTGCGGCGACCGAGACGACACCGCGCAGCCTGGCGACGTCGGCGACGGCCGTCCAGCCGACGAGCGGGTCGCGTGCGCCGGGCACCTCCACCGTGATCGCGGTGGCGGTGAGCTCGTCGAACCTGCCCACGATCTGGTTGCCCGCCGTGGCCGCGACGCCGAGCGTGATGACCAGGGTGGCGATGCCGAGCACGGTGCCCAGTGTGGTCAGCGCCGTACGCAGCGGCCTGGCGAGCATCCCGGCGAGCGACTCGGTGAGCAGGTCGCGCCCGTCCATGCGGCTCACTCCTCGGCCAGGACGCCGTCGGTGATGCGGACCCTGCGCCCGGCCCTCGCACCCACCTCGTCCTCGTGCGTGATGACGACGATCGTCAGCCCCTGCGCGCGCAGGTCGTCGAACAGGTCGAGCACGGCGCCGGTGTTGCGGCTGTCGAGGTTGCCCGTCGGCTCGTCGCACAGCAGCAGGGCGGGCGCCCCCATGAGCGCCCTGGCGATGGCCGCGCGCTGCCGCTCGCCCCCCGAGAGCCGCTCGGGCAGGAAGCCGGTGCGATGGCTCATCCCGACCTTGGCCAGGGCGTCGAGCGCGCGCGGCGCACGGCCCCGGCGAGCACGGCCGCCGTACACCTCGGCCAGCATGACGTTCTCCAGGACGCTGCAGTGCGGCAGCAGGTGGAAGGACTGGAAGACGAAGCCGATACGGCTGCCGCGCAGTGTCGTCCTGGCGCCGTCGCGCAGCGTCGTGGTCTCGACGCCGTCCAGCGCGTAGGAGCCGGACGTGGGCCTGTCGAGCAGGCCGAGCACGTTCAGCAGGGTCGACTTGCCCGATCCCGAAGGGCCCGAGACCGCGACGTAGTCGTGGGGGTCGACGCGCAACGACACCTCGCGCAGCGCGTGCACGGGCGGGTCGGAGGGGAAGCTCCTGGTGACGCCGGTGAGCAGGATGACGGGGTCAGGCACCGCCGACCACCACCCTGTCGCCCGCCCGCAGCGCGCCGGTGACCTGGACCTCGCCGTCGGCGGTGAGACCGGTCGTGATCTCGACCTCGCGCACCCGGTCCGGCGCGGTCTCCACGCGCACGCGCGGCCTGCCGTCCGCCGAGGTGACGATCGCGGCGACCGGCACCACCAGGACCTCGCCGCCGGTATGGCCGATGGTGATCCTCGCGGTCACCGCAGACCCGGACAGCCCGGCCAGGCCCTTGGCGGCGACGGGTGAGAGCTGCACCGGCGTGGAGCCGAGCGCTTTCGACCCCTTCGGCTCGCCGCCGATCGCGGTGAGCTCGGCGGCGAGCACGCGGCCGTCCTGCGTCTCGACGGTGGCGCGCATGCCCGCCTTGAGCAGCCCGGCCTCGGCGGCGTCGACCGAGCCTGCCACCACGAACGCCGAACTCGTCACGGTCGCCACCGCCGCCGACACGCTCTCGCCCGCCGCGACCTCCGCCTTGTGCAGCCGGGCGGGCAGCGACGGCAGGAAGACCACCTCGCCGGGCGGAATCGTGGTGCCGTAGGTCCGCGTGAACTCGGCCAGCAGGCCGCGCGCGGCGGCCACGTCCTGCTCGGCCCCCGCCACCCTGAGCCGTACGGGGGAGAGCCCGCGCGCCCGCCGCAGCGTCTGCTCGGCGTCCAGCAGCCCTTCCTGCGCCGTGCGTACGGCCTTGCGCAGCTCGCGCAGGCGTGTGGTCCGGGCGGCGCCCGCCTCCTCGTGGAAGGCGGCGACGGCCGACCGGGCGGCACGCAGGTCCTGCTCGGCGTTGTCCACCCGCAGCCGCAGCAGGCCGGTGTCGTCGTCAGGCCCGGCCGATGCCAGGGCACGCCGCGCGGTCAGCAGGGCCTCGTGCGCGGCGCGTTCGGCCTTGAGCAGGTCGTCGAGCCTGCCCGCCTCCTCCGGCGTCACCTGCTCGGCCTCGGCCTCTTCGAGCTCGCTCTCGGCCGCGGTGAGATCGGCCCTGGCGTTGGCCAGCTTCACCTTCGGCGCCAGCACGTCGGAGCCGTCGTCGAGCGCCTTACGCTCGGCCGCCAGCGTCTCGACCGCACCGCGTACGGCCTTGCGCAGCGTGTCGAGTGTCTGGCGGTCGGACAGCGTGGGCTCCTGGGCGCGGTACCCGCGTCCGGCGTAGAGGCGTCGCACCGCCGCGACCGTGGCCCGGTCGAACACGCCCGTCGTGGGCCCGCCGTACCCGAGTCTGCGCAGGGCCTGCTGGAGTTGGCGCACGTCCGAGCCGGTGGCGCCGGGGGAGATGGTGCGATGCATGGGCACCGGGCCGCGCAGGGCGAACACCGGCCTGCCGTTGACCTCCATCAGCACGGCGCCCTCCGTGATGCGTCCAGGCCGGGGCGCCCGGGTGGCGCGCTGGCCTTCGGCGGCGCCGCCGACCGCTCCGGCCAGCGTCACCGTCAGCGGCGAGCCGTACTCCAGCGTGCCGCTGACGACGACGGTGCTGGTCAGGCGGCGGTGCTCGACGGCGGCTGTGACCAGCGAGGGCTTCGGCGCGGTGCGCGAGGCGGCCTCGTCGGCGGGAGAGCGCAGCCGGACGCCGACCGCCCAGCCGATGCCCGCGACGAGGACCACCCCGGTCAGGACACCGGCGAGCAGGGTGCGCGGCGATCTCACCTGCGGCCCGCCGCGTGCGGAGCGTGCGGCCTCAGTTCCACGAGTCCAGCCGCATCTCGGCCATCACGCGCCGCTCGACGGCGTCGGCCCTGGGCAGGTACAGCGGGTAGAAGCTCACGCCGCACTCCAGGTCGAGGAGGGCGAGCCTGATCTCCTTGTTCAGGTGCGGCCTGGCCACCTCGGCCGGGATCTGGCTGGGCATCCAGATCTCGCCCGGCTTCGGGGCGGCCTTCTCCCTCAGGGCGTCGGTGACCTTCTGCTTGTCCTGGAAGGCGACCTCCTTCATGGCGATCACCATGAAGGAGGGAGCGGTCCGGCCCGGGGGGCGGCCCTTGGCGGTGAGGCAGTCGGCCATGGCCCCGGCGGCCTTCACGAGTGCGGGGTCGCCGTCCAGCTCCCTGGTGGTGGCCTTCTCGATCGCGGCGATGACGCTGGAGATGTGCTCGCTGCGGTTGGCGTGCTCGACGCCGAGCACCTTCTTGGCCGTCTTGCCGTAGCAGGCGTCCTCGGCGTCGCCTCTCGCCCTGATCTGGGTCCTGGACAGCGAGTCGAGGATCTCGTTGTTGGGGTCGGCGTTCAGCTCCTCCGCGGTCGGGGCGTCGTGCTCCGGGTAGACCTGGGCGGCCCAGTAGCCGAAGCCGTACTTGGCCCGGTCCTTGCGGAGCAGCTCGATGTCGCCGGTCCTGCGGGCGTTCTCCCCGTCGGTGGGCTTGCGAGGGGCGGGCACGTAGGGCTTGTAGGCGAATCCCGCCTCCTTCATGCAGTCGGCGATGGCGGCCTGCATCTTCGCCCTGTCGTCCTGGGCGGGCGGCGCGGCCGTGGCGGCCTGCGGCTCCCCGGCGCCCCCGCAGCCGGTGAGCAGCAGCGCCGCGCCGAGCAGGCACGCTGTGGAGGTCGATCTCAGTCCCATGTCGTTCATCCCCGTATCGGTCGGCACAGTGGGCAGGCATGCTCGACAGAGCGCACGGCGGCGCCCGGACGAGCAGGGAGAAAGGGTGGAGAAGGGGCGTCAGAGAACGGCGTGCCTGCGCGAGCCCCAGGGGAGCGCGGCCGCCGCGAGTGTGAGCAGGCTGAGCAGGGCCCAGTGCGCGAGGCTCTGCCGGGTGAGCTCGTAGGTGTTCTCGCCGAGCACGGCCGTCACCGTCAGCAGATAGGCCACGGCGGCGACGGCCCAGCGCGGATCGCCGGTCAGGCGTCCCGCGTGGACGGCCAGGGCCAGCAGCACCACCTCGGCGACGACACCGCCGACCGGCATCGGTGTGTTCCCGGCGATTCCGGCCCAGGCGGGATCGCCGCCGGAGAGCGGCACGAGCAGGAGCAGCCAGGCCCACGAGCGCCGCCCGGCCCGCTCACGCCGCAGGGAGAGCAGGGCGAGCCCGAGTGCCGCGAGCGCGTAGGAGGTGAGAGGGGCGACGGGCCCGCCCCTGCCGTACAGGGCGGGCGCCGAGCTCCACAGCGCGTCGGGCAGGATCGGCAGCAGCGTGTGCTCGAAGACGGGACGGCCGTTGGTGATGCCCCAGACCTTTGCCCCGCACGCCACGACCGGCACCAGCGCGAGCCGTACCCTGCCGAGCAGCACGGCCGCGAACGCCAGCGCCGACAGCGCCGTCCACAGCGGGACGGTGCCCGCGTAGGGCAGCAGCACCGCCAGCTGTACGAGCATCACCGCGGTGACGCCCAGGTGCAGCCCGTCGGCCGGCCAGCCCGCACCGGTCGAGGCGATGATCCTGGCCCGCAGCCCGCCGCGTGCCAGGGCGGCCGCCTCGGCGAACGAAGGTCTCGCCCGTCCCGGCTCGGCCGTCTCCATCAGCGTGCCGATCAGCTCTTCGCCGTACGCCTGGCGGTAGGCGTGCGGGTAGGCGCGCATGAGCCTGCGGTAACGCCGTTCCAGGGCCGGCTCGTCGGCGGTCGTCATGCCGAGAACGCCGATCCGGTGCTCGGCAGGCGTCCGGTGACGACCGCCGCCGCCTTCTGCATGCGCTGGGCCTCGGCGGTGACGGTGGCGCCGCCTTCGTCGGTGAGCCGGAAGTAGCGGCGCGGCCTGCCGTCGACGACCTCTTCCCGTTCGACCGCGATCAGCCCGTTGGCCGCCAGCCGGTCGAGCGCCCCGTAGAGGGTGCCGACGGGCAGCCTGATCCGGTGGTCGGACAGCTCCAGCACGTGCTTGATGATGCCGTGCCCGTGCAGGGGCCCGTCCAGCAGAGCCGCCAGGATGAAGTACGTCGGCTCGCTGACCGAAGGTGATCCTTTAGCCATGGTGCGAAACCATACTTCGCCTCACGAAGTATGGTCAAGTCGCGATCGGCCTCACGACTCGCCGGGCTGCCCGAGTATGGCGCGCACCTGCCGCTCGACGTCGGCACGCCTGGGCCCGTACACCGGATAGAAGTCCCGCCCGCACTCCAGGTCGTCCAGGGCGTGCTTGATCTCACGCGTGAGGTACGGCCTGGCCTCGTCGGGGGTGAGGGCCGGAAGGTAGTGCCTGCCGTCGCCCGGCTTCTTGACGTCCGTGCGGGCGATGTCATCGCGTACGCCCATGAAGTAGTCGTGCCCTCTGGCCGCGAGGTCGCTCGGCCTGACGGAGGCGACCGGGTAGCCGTGGCCGCGCAGGCAGTCGGCGAAGGCGGGGGCGAGGGCGAGCAGCGCGGGGTCGTCGTCGATCTCCAGGGCGTTGAGCTGCGCGGTCAGCACGCTCGCCTGCTGGGTGCCGTCGCGGGGCGCGGCGCGGCCGAGCACCTGCTCGGCCGCCGTCGCCGCACAGCGCCCGTCGGCCTTGCGGTAGGCCTTGAGCTGCGGCGGGTTGAGCCTGCCGGTGATCGTCTCGTTGGGGTCGCCGGGCGTGCGGCCGCTGCCCGGGTCGGCCGCCGCGGGGTCGCCGGGATGGACGAGCCCGGCGAACACCCCGAAGCCGTACTTGGCCCGCTGTTCGCCCATCGCCTCGACGTCGCCGCCGAGCAGCCCGGCGGCATCGACTGCGCGCGGCGGTACGAACGCGACATAGGTGAAGCCGCTCGTCCGCATGCAGTCCGCCTTGACCTGCTCCAGCCTCGGCCGGGGATCGCCGGGATCGGCGGCACGCGCGGCCGGCCGTACGGGGTCGTCGCCGCCGGAGCACGCGGTCAGCGCGAGCAGGAGCAGGGCCGCGACGGCGGGGAGGCGCATGCCCTCCAGCATGCCGGACGCCGACCCCTGCCAGGGTGATTCACCGGGCAAAACGGGAATCACCCTACGTAACGGGGGTGTGACGTGGAGGAAGCGATCATCCAGGCCGAGGGCCTGGTCAAACACTTCGGCAAGGTGAAGGCGCTCAACGGCGTGAGCCTGTCGGTACGGCAGGGCACCGTGCTCGGTGTGCTCGGCCCGAACGGCGCGGGAAAAACCACGACCGTGCGCATACTCGCCACCCTGCTGCGCCCCGACGAGGGCGTCGCGCGCATCGCCGGCATCGACGTGATCAAGCGCCCGGACGACGTGCGCAGGGTGATCGGCCTGTCGGGACAGTACGCCGCCGTGGACGAGCAGCTGACCGGCAGGGAGAACCTCGACATGTTCGGGCGGCTCTATCACATGACTCCACGGCTGGCCCGGAGCAGGGCGGAGGAGCTGCTCGACCGCTTCGCGCTGACCGACGCGGCCGACCGGCCCGCCAAGACGTACTCGGGCGGCATGCGCAGGCGGCTGGACCTGGCCGCCTCCCTCGTCGTGCATCCCAAGGTGATCTTCCTCGACGAGCCGACGACCGGTCTCGACCCGCGCAGCCGCAACGGCATGTGGGACGTCATCAGGGACCTCGTCGCCGAAGGCGCCACCCTGCTGCTGACCACCCAGTACCTGGAGGAGGCCGACGCGCTCGCCGACGACATCGTCATCATCGACCACGGCCTGGTCATCGCCCAGGGCACGGCCGACGAGCTCAAGGGCCAGGTCGGGGGCGAGCGGCTGGTCGTCGCGGTGAAGGAGCGCGAGCGCCTGGGCGACCTCGCGGGCGCGGCGGCGTCCGTGGGCACGGGCGAGCCGTCCGTCGACGAGGAGAGCCACACGGTCACGGTCGCGGTCAGCGAGGGCGCGCGGTCGCTGGTCGAACTGGTCAGGGCGCTGGACGCCAAGGACATCGAGCCGAGCGACCTGGCCCTCAGACGGCCCACGCTGGACGAGGTGTTCCTGTCGTTGACGGGCAGGACGGCGACGGGCGAGGAAGGGGGGTCGTCGTGAACTGGCTGATCGCCGACAGTCTGGTGATCACGAGACGGCACCTGATCCACATCCCGAGGATCCCCGAGCTGCTGTTCTTCACGATCATTCAGCCGATCATCTTCATCATCCTGTTCGCCGTCGTCTTCGGCAATGCGATCAAGGTGCCGGGCGAGGACTACATCAACTTCATGATGCCCGGCATCTTCGCCCAGACCATGGCCTTCTCCACCACCAGCACGTGCGTCGGCCTGGCCGAGGACCTGCACAAGGGGCTGGTCGACAGGTTCAGGGCGCTGCCCATGTCACGTTCGGCCGTGCTGATCGGCAGGCTGCTCGCCGACACCGTGCGCAGCCTGCTCATCCTGGCCATCATGATCATCGTGGGCTACGTGGTCGGCTTCCGGATCACCAACGGCTTCCTGCCCGCCGTCGGCGGCATCCTGCTGCTCCTGCTCTTCTCCTTCGCCTTCTCCTCGATCGGGGCGCTCATCGGGCTCAGTGTGAAGTCGGTCGAGGCGGCCAACATGGCGGGCATGGTGTGGCTCTTCCCGCTGACCTTCGTCTCCAGCGCCTTCGTGCCGGTGCAGTCGATGCCCTCGTGGATCCAGCCGTTCGCCGAGAACCAGCCCGTCTCGGTCACCATCGACGCCCTGCGCGGCCTATTCCACGGCGGGCCGGTCGCCACGCCGCTGCTGCAGTCGGTCGCCTGGTGCGTGGGCATCATCGTGGTGTGCCTGTGGGCGGCCGTGGCCAAGTACAAGAAGGTCAGCTCGCACTGAGCGGGGGACGCCCGACGCCGTGCAGCCAGGTGGCGAACAGCGGGTCGAGGTCGCGACCCGACACCTGTTCGGCCAGTGTGACGAAGGCGGCGGTGGTGACACTGCCGTGCTCGTTGCGCCTGACCCACTGGCGCAGCAGGACGAAGAAGTCGTCGTCGCCGATCTCGCGCCGCAGCGCGTGCAGCACCAGTGCGCCTCGCGTGTAGACCGACTCGTTGAACAGGTCGTCGGCCTTGGCGTCGCCCGGCGCGTAGGCCCACAGGGGGTCGTCCGCGGGCCTGGACAGGTGGTCGCGGAAGATGGACTCGGCGCTGCCGCGCCCCTTGTGCTCGGCCCACAGCCATTCGGCGTAGGTGGCGAAGCCCTCGTTGAGCCAGAGGTCCTTCCAGCGCCTGATGCTCAGGCTGTCGCCGAACCACTGGTGGGCCAGCTCGTGGGCGATGATGGCCTGGTCGGGGTCGAAGCCGCCGTACATCGGCTTGGTCTGGTTCTCCAGCGCGTAACCGGCGGGGAAGTCGTCGACGACGCCTCCCGTCGAGCCGAACGGATAGCGCCCGAACACCGTCGCCCAGTAGTCGGTGATCTCGCCGGACACCGTGTAGAGCCGGTCGAGTGAGGAGCTGTAGCGCGGGTCGACGGCCGCCAGGTTGGGGATGCCGCCCGGCGTGCGGCCGGTGCGGACCCGGAAGTCGCCCAGCGTGGCGGTGGCCAGGTAGGTGACCATGGGCCGCCGCTCGCGCCAGACCCACGTGGTGCGCTCGCCCTTGGTACGCGGGGCGCCGACCTGCTCGCCGTTGGCCAGGGCGGTCAGGCCCTTGGGCACGGTGATCTCGAAGTCGAAGCGGGCCTTGTCGGCCGGGTGGTCGTTGGCGGGGAACCAGGTCTTGGCCCCGTTGGGCTCGCACGCGACGAAGGCGCCGTCCTTGGTGGGGATGAAGCCGTAGGTGCCGAGGTTGGCCGCGTCGCGCACCGGCTTCGGCGTGCCCGCGTAGACGACCCTGACGGTGAAGGCGGCCTTCCTGGCGAGCGGCGTGGCGGGGATCACGGTGAGCTCGTCGCCCGAGCGCTGGAACCGGGCGGGCTCGCCGTCGACCTCGACCTTCGAGACCGTCAGGCCCGACAGGTCGAGATTGAACCTGGACAGCGCCTGCAGGGCCTTGGCGACGATGGTGGCGTCACCGGTCAGGCGGGTGGCCGCCGGGTCGTAGCCGATCTTGAGCCGGTAGCGCGCGACGTCGTAGCCGCCGTTGCCGTCGTGGGGGAAGGCGGGGTCGCCGATGCCCGCCGCGCCCGCGCCAGGTGTGGTGCTCGCCGGCCTCGCGGGCGGCGGCGCGGGCGAGCCGGAGACGGCGCCGTTGGAGGGCGAGCAGGCCAGGACGCCGCCGAGCGTGGCCGACAGCGCGAACGAGGACGACAGGGCTACTGCCAGCCGGCTGGACCGCACGGGACCCCTTCCGATGCACGATCACTCCCGGAGTCCGCGTGACTCCGGAGTGTGAGCAGCAGACTACGCCAGGTGAGGACGTAGATCGGTGAGGTAGGGCCGTGCGCGACCCTAAGGAGCGTCGACCACGAGCGTCTTGGCCGCCTTGTCGTGCAGCGCCTGCTTACGCGGGTCGAACAGGATCCAGCCGAGGTTGATCAGCGAGCCGACGCAGCACAGCCAGCCGAACACGACCTCGACCAGCTGCCTGATGGCCGCCTGCGCCACGCCGACCTTGGCCCCGCTCTGGTCGACGACACGCATCTTGAACAGCTTCTTGCCCAGCGTCTGCCCGTTCCAGTAGGCGTGCAGCAGCCAGTAGTACAGGAAGCCGACGACGCCCGCCAGGAAGAAGTGCTGGTACGGGATCTGCTCCCAGAGGTCCCTGTTGGAGTCGTACACCCATCGATAGGACGTCCAGGAGAACGGCGCGGAGATGATGCCCACGATGATGCCGTCCAGGATGCCCGCGAACAGACGACGCCACCGCCCGGCGAGCGCGGGCAGACCGCCGGAGAGCGGCGGGCCCTGCATGCCGTACGGCGGTGGCGGGGGTGAGGCGGGCGGCGGTGTCCACTCCGGCGGTGTGGCGTCGGGCGGTGGCGGTGGTGTTCCCATGGAAGGGTGATCACCACCACGCACCGGGGACAAAGCCAGCAATCGTTAAAGATTGCCGCGCAGCTCCTGCTCGCGCTCGATGGCCTCGAACAGCGCCTTGAAGTTGCCCTTGCCGAAGCCGAGCGAGCCGTGCCGCTCGATGAGCTCGAAGAAGACCGTCGGGCGGTCCTGAACCGGCTTGGTGAAGATCTGCAGCAGGTAGCCGTCCTCGTCGCGGTCCACGAGGATCTTGCGCTTCTTGAGCTCCTCGATCGGGGCGCGCACCTCGCCGATGCGCGCGCGCAGCTCGGGGTCGTCGTAGTAGGAGTCGGGGGTGTCGAGGAAGCGCACGCCCGCCTCGCGCATGTGGTCGACCGTGGTCAGGATGTCGTTGGTGGCCAGCGCGATGTGCTGCACGCCGGGGCCGCCGTAGAACTCCAGGTACTCGTCGATCTGCGACTTCTTCTTGGAGATCGCCGGCTCGTTGAGCGGGAACTTCACCTTGCGGGTGCCGTCGGCCACGACCTTGGACATCAGCGCGGAGTACTCCGTCGCGATGTCGTCGCCGACGAACTCGGCCATGTTCGTGAAGCCCATCACCCTGCGGTAGAACTCCACCCACTCGTCCATCTTGCCGAGCTCGACGTTGCCCACGCAGTGGTCGACGGCCTGGAACACGCGGCGGTTCTTGGTCTCGGGCGGCGCCACGAGCGGGTCGGCCGCCGCATAGCCGGGCAGGTAGGGCCCGCTGTAGTTGGACCTGTCCACCAGCGTGTGCCGCGTCTCGCCGTAGGTGGCGATGGCCGCCAGGCGCACCTTGCCGTGGTCGTCCTCGATGGAGTACGGCTCCTCAAGACCCTGGGCGCCCGCCGACAGGGCCTGGGCGTAGGCCGCGTCGACGTCGGGCACCTCGATGGCCAGGTCGACCACGCCGTCACCGTGATCGGCGACATGCCTGGCCAGGTCGGTGCCCGGACGCACGGAGGCGCGTAGGACGAAACGGGCGGAGCCGGAGGTCAGCACATAGCCGACCTCGTCCCTGCTGCCGTTCTCCGGACCCTTGTACGCGACCAGCTTCATGCCGAAGGCCGTCGAGTAGTAGTGGGCCGCCTGCTTGGCGTTGCCCACCGCGAAGACCACGGCGTCCATACCGTTGACAGGGAATACGTCTCGCTCGCTCATGGGGCCCACTCTCGTTTCCCATGGACGAGTTGTGCAAGAGTTGCAAAAATAGGTGAACAATCTGTCTAGTAATTCGGCGGTAGTACCGGGAGATCTGCACATCATGACGATTGATCAGCTGGACGCCTCGCTCATCGCGCTGCTGGCCCGCGAACCCCGTCTCGGCGTCCTGGAGTGCTCGCGGCGGCTCGGCGTCGCCAGGGGGACCGTGCAGGCCAGACTCGACCGCATGGCCGAACGCGGGGTGATCACCGGGTACGGGCCCGACGTCTCACCCGCCGCGCTCGGCTACGACGTCACGGCCTTCGTCACGCTGGAGATCCGGCAGGTCACCGGGCACGATCCGGTCGTCGACCAGCTCGCGCGCATCCCCGAGGTCCTGGAGGTGCACACCATCACCGGAGGCGGCGACCTGCTCTGCCGCGTGGTCGCCAGGAGCAATGCCGATCTGCAGCGGGTCATCGACAGAATCGTGGCGGTACACGGCATCATGCGCACTTCATCGGTCATCGCACTGGATACGCCTGTCCCATACCGGGTTCTGCCCTTGGTGGGCGATGTTCCGCGCAGGGCCACGCGTTAGACGTACTATCCGAGTGCGGGCCCGAGCACCGTTACGCAAGGGTTACCCTTGACGTTCGCCCAGCTGACGGGGGTTTGCTGCGGCTTGCGATCGGGGGATGCGCGTGCAAAGCGGTGGGGAGAAGAAGGTGCGGAAGCGACGGATTCTCCGGGTGGTGCTCATCACGTTCGGCGTGGGCATCGTCGCCATGGTCGGGCTTCTCGGCATCGCCTGGGCCATGACTCCCATTCCCGACAGCACGCAGAAACAGGCCACCGCGCAGGGCTCGGTGATCTACTACCGCGATGGTAAGACCGTTCTGGCCAAACAGGGGGTCAACCGGCGCAACGTGTCGCTCGACAAGGTGCCCGAGCACGTGCGCGACGCCGTCATCGCCGCCGAGAACCGCAGCTTCTACGACGACAGCGGCGTCTCCTTCAAGGGCACCGTGCGCGCGGTCTGGTCGACGGTGACCGGCCAGCAGCTGCAGGGCGGCTCCACCATCACCCAGCAGATGGTCCGCAACTACTACAGCGGCCTCAGCCAGGAGCGCTCGGTCGTCCGCAAGTTCAAGGAGATCCTGATCTCCATCAAGGTCGACCAGTCCAAGTCCAAGGACTGGGTCCTTGAGCAGTACCTCAACACCATCTACTTCGGCCGGGGCGCCAACGGCGTGCAGGCGGCGGCCCAGGCGTACTTCAACAGGGACGTCGACGCGCTCACCGTCTCGCAGGGCGCCTACCTGTCGGCGGTGATCCAGCAGCCCAGCAGGTTCGCCGAGCCCAAGGGCGCCGACCTCGACGCGGCCAAGGCCAGGTGGCAGTCGGTCATCGACGCCATGGTCGAGACCAAGGCGCTGACCCCCGAGCAGGCGGCCAAGGAGAAGTTCCCCACGCTCGGCAAGCCGAAGGCCACCTTCACCCTCAAGGGCCAGGGCCAGTACATGCTCGACCAGGTCAGGGCCGAGCTGCACCAGCGCGGCTACACCGACGAGGACATCAACGGCGGCGGACTCAAGATCGTCTCGACCTTCGACAAGAACCTCATGGCCGCCGCCCAGCGCGCCGTGACCGCCGTCCTTCCCGAAGGCACCTCCAAGAAGGTCCGCGCGGGCCTGGCCGCCGTCGACCCGGCCACCGGCGAGGTCGTCGCCTTCTACGGCGGCCGTGACGCCTCCAACCAGTACGACAACGCCTTCTCGGCCAAGGTCCAGGCCGGCTCGACGTTCAAGCCCTACACGCTCGCCGCCGCCCTGGACAACGGCATGTCGCTGTCGACCAGGGTCAACGGCAACTCGCCCATGCGCATCGCCTCGGCCCGCATCCCCAACTCGGGCGGCAGGTCGTTCGGCATGGTCAACCTGGTGCGCGCCACCCAGAGCTCGGTCAACACCGCCTTCGTCGACCTCGGCCAGAAGGTCGGCCTCGACAAAGTCGTCAAGATCGCCGAAGCCGCCGGCATCCCCAAGGACCAGCTCACCCCGCACGCCCAGGCCGCGACCCTCCCGCTCGGCGTCGCCTCCATCAGCGCCGTGCAGAACGCCTCCGGCTTCGGCAGCTTCGCCAACGCCGGTGTGCACGAGGAGGCGCACGTCATCAGGTCGGTGACCGACCCGGCGGGCAAGAAGACCGTCATCAAGCCCACCTCCACCCAGGTGGTGAGCAAGCAGGCAGCCGCCGACACCACCTACGCCATGGAGCAGGTCGTCAAGTACGGCACCGGCACCGCCGCCAGGCTCTACGACCGGCCCGTCGCGGGCAAGACCGGCACCTCCGACGCCTCCAGCTCGGTCTGGTTCGCCGGGTACACCCCGCAGCTGTCCACCGCGGTCAACATGTTCCGCGACGACAACAAGACCGTCTCGGTCCCCGGCTACGGCGAGCTGTACGGCGGGTCGCTTCCCGCGCAGATCTGGCGGGCGTTCATGTCCGAGGCGATGACCGGCAAGCCGGTCGTGGAGTTCCCCGAGCCCTCCGACTACGGCTACGGCTCCTCCACCTACGACTCGGGCCAGGACCAGCAGGGCACCCCCGACGAGCAGCAGACCCAGGAGCCGGACGAGGAGATCACGGTCGTCCCCGACCCGACCGACCCCGGCACCACCGAGCCCACCGACCCGCCCACCACCGACCCCGGGGGAGAGGGCGAGGGCGACGGCGACGGTCAGGGTGAGGGGCCGGACGACGGAGACCCGCCGATCACCCCGCCCACGGCCAACTCCGAGCCCGCGGGCCGCGGAGAAGGCCAGGGCTGACCCGGCGCGCTCAGCGGGCCAGTTCGGCGCGCAACTCGCGGACGGTCGTGACCGGCATGCGGCAGCTGAAGCCCCGGCAGACGTAGGCCGCCGGTTCGCCGCCGACCAGCCCGCGCCCCTCCAGCAGGGGCACGACCGTCCCCTCGCCCGAAGGCGGCTCGCCCACCGCCACGACCAGGCCGGGCACGTCGGCGAGCAGCGCGGCCCGCTGCAACATGCGGGTACGCGGGTCGTCGAGCGCGCCCACGACGGCCACCTCGACCGGCCCGCCGAGCGCCGCCTTCGCCACCGCCAGGCCCCACCCGGCGAACCTGGCATGCTGGGCGGCCAGCACCGAGACCGTGCCGAGCGCCTCCTCGGCCGCGCTCCGGTGCCGCGCCGACCCGGTCAGCGCCGCATAGGCCAGCAGCGCCCCGGCCGCGGCGAACTGCCCCGAAGGCGTGGCGTTGTCGGTGGGGTCCTGCGGACGCTGGAAGAGCCGCTCGGCGTCGTCGGCCGTGTCGTAGAACCCGCCGCGCCCGTCGCCGAACCTGTCCAGCACGGCGTCGAGCAGCACTCCGGCCAGGTCGAACCAGCGTGTGTCGCCCGTCACGCCGTACAGGGCGATCAGGCCTTCGGCCACGTCGGCGTAGTCCTCCAGGACACCGGCGTTTCCCGAGCCGATCAGGCCGTCCCTGGAGGTGCGCACCAGGCGTCCGTCGACGACGTGCACGCGCCGTAGCAGCTCGGCCGCCTCGACGGCCGCCTCGACCAGGTCGTCACGTTCGAAGGCGAGTCCGGCCTCGGCCAGGGCCGCGATCGCCAGGCCGTTCCACGCCGCGACCACCTTGTCGTCGCGGCCCGGCCGTACCCTGTGCTCGCGCGCGGCCAGCAGGCGGGCGCGCACGGAGGCGAGGCGGTCGGGGTCGTCGGGGTCCTGGAGCAGTTGCAGCACCGAGGCGCCGTGCTCGAACGTGCCCGTCACCTCGTAGCAGGCGCTCGCCCAGGCCCCGTCATCGGCGCCGAGCACCTCGGCCAGCTGCTCGGGCGTCCAGACGTAGAACCTGCCCTCCTCGCCCTCGCTGTCGGCGTCGAGCGCGGAGGCGAAGCCGCCCTCCGGCGTGCGCATCTCGCGCAGCAGCCAGTCGGCGCTCTCCTCGGCGATCCGGCGGGCCAGCGGGGAGCCGGTCGAACGCCACCAGTGCGTGTAGACGCGCAGCAGCAGGGCGTTGTCGTAGAGCATCTTCTCGAAGTGCGGCACGACCCACTCGGCGTCCACGCTGTAGCGGGCGAAGCCGCCGCCGAGCTGGTCGTAGATGCCGCCCCTGGCCATGGCCTCCAGGGTGCTCGCGGCCATTGCCGCCGCCTCGTCGGCCGGGCCGTACCTGAGCAGGAACTCCAGCACCATCGACGGGGGGAACTTGGGCGCGCCGCCGAAGCCGCCGCGCACCGGGTCGAAGGCGCGGCCCAGATCGGCCACGGCGCGCTCCAGCGTCTCGGCCGTGGGCAGCGGTCCGGACGGCAGCGTGCTGCCCTGGGTGAGCGCCTCGACGACCTGGGAGCCCTGCGTGAGGACCGCCTGCCTGTCGCCCGTCCACGCGTTGTGCACGCCGGTCAGCAGGCGCTGGAAGGCCGGGCGCGGGAAGTACGTGCCGCAGTAGAAAGGGTGGCCTTCGGGCGTCGCGAACACCGTCATCGGCCAGCCGCCGTGCTGGGTCATGGCCTGCGTCGCGCTCATGTACACCGCGTCCACGTCCGGCCGCTCCTCGCGGTCCACCTTGACGTTGACGAAGTGCGCGTTCATCAGCTGCGCGGTCGCGAGATCCTCGAACGACTCGTGCGCCATCACATGACACCAGTGACAGGCTGAGTACCCCACACTGATCAGCAACGGCACATCCCGCCGCCTGGCCTCCCGCATCGCCTCCTCACCCCAAGGCCACCAGTCCACAGGATTGTCGGCATGCTGCAGCAGGTAGGGAGACGTCTCGCCCCCGAGCCGGTTCATTGCCTCATCCTGTCAGAACAGGATGATCCGGGTGAGAAGCACCCGACGCTCCTGACGGTTGACGTAGTACTCGGCGAGACCGAAGCCATGGGCGATCAGGACTTCGCGCCAGTCGGGGTCCACGCCCACTTGGTCGCTCTGCGGAAGCCATGGATCTTCACAGATCGCCACGGTGAGCGTGACCACAGCGGAGAGCACCTCAGCCGAGACCGCCGGATCGGCCAGCGTCTCGGACACGGTCTCGGACGGAACGACCGGCCACAGGTCGTCCTCGCTGTCGCTCACAGCCCCCGCGCCGGCGGGCGATCTCCGCCATGCTGGACGTCGTGAGGGTTCCCGCCTCGGCCGCCGCGCGGATTCGATCACGGTCCGGGTCGGCATCCAGCATCGCCCGGCCCCACCAGGCCGTCAGCACACTGTCAAGCTCCGGCCCCTGGTGGGCTTCGAGCAGCTCGGCGAAGAACTGCGCCCGGCGTGCTCCCCGCAGCGCGCCGGAGATCCCGCCGATGGTCCGCGGCACTCGTGGGTGCTCAGGGTGAACGGGCTGCGCGCTCATCGACACCGCCTTTCCTAGCCTTCAGGCTAGGACGTGATCGGGCCTACTCGCACGGCCATCGCGGCATCGGCACGTCTCGCCCCGGGCCGGTCGCTCCCAGACGGGGACAAGGCTCACCTGCATGGTTATCGGGCGGTGCCCTGAGCAGGGGGAAGTGCCTGCTTCACGGCGGGCGGGCGGTGCGCGAGAGTCGGGGTATGACGATCATCGACAGGGGTGTGTTCCTTCCCTTTCCGGACGGGGATCCGGACAACTACAAGCCGCGTTCCAGGCTCTGGCCCGTCGTCGATCCGGTGCGGGCCGACGGGCGGTACGTGAAGGAGCTGGTGCTCAACTTCGAAGAGCTGGCCGACGGGGAGGGCATCCCGCTGCACGAGCACACGGCCGAGGAGGTGCTGATCGTCGACGAGGGCGAGGCCGAGGCGGTGCTGGGCGAGGAGCGGCGGCTGGTCGGGCCGGGCGCGGTGATCTTCGTACCGCCGGGCACCCCGCACGGCTTCAGGAACGTCTCGGGCGGGCTGGTACGGCTGCACGCGGTGTTCGGCTCGCGGATCGTCGGGACCAGGATGCTGGAGCGCCTGCCCAGACCGGGCACCGAGGCCGACGAGCCGCGAGCGCCGTCCATCGTGGACCTGCACGAGCTGTTCTCCAGGATCCACGACTCCAGGATCCACGACTCCGGGATCAACAACGCCTGATCACCAGCGACGCCTGGTCACCCGCGACGCCGACGGGCAAGGCCGCGGTGACAGGTGTGGTGAGGGCGTCACAGGCGTAGGCTCAGCGAGCGTGGATCTCGACTTCGTCTGTGCCCATGCCGGCCGCCCCGCCAAGGCCCTGACCCGCAGGGACGTGGCCAGGGCGCTGCTGGACGTGCCTTCGGGCACGGCCCTGGTGGCGCTGCCCGACCTCAAGCGGGCGATGCTGGCCGCCGGCAACCCGCTGAGCCTGCCGTTCTGGGACTTCGCCAGGCGCACGCTCAGCACGATCGAGTCGGGCGCGGCCACGTTCGGCGACGTCGGGCGGTGGCTCGAAGCCACGGGCACGCACCCGATCGAGCTGCTCCCGAGCCTGATGTTCTTCTGGCCGGAGGAGGACGAACGCGGCCCGGAGAGCGACGACCTCTACGACCAGCTCGTCCACCACCTGGAGACCCTGGTCGAGGACGGCGAGATCGACCCCGACGCCCTGGCCAGGGGTGAGGAGGAGGCCAGGCTCGACTACGAGCGACGCCAGATCGAATGGCTCCAGGAGCGCCTGCCCGACGGCAGGACCAGGGTCGAGGCCGTGGCCGATGAGCAGGACGCCGAGCTGTTCGCCAGGGAAGAGGAGGAGGCGTTCGCACTCGGCGAGCTGCGCCGCATCGTCTCGGAGCTGCCTTCGCCGCCGCCACGCCCCGACGCCGCCCTGGCCTCGGCCGCGGCGGCGCTGCGCGAGTTGCTGGCGGCGCCCGGCTATCCGGGCAACGTCCTGCGGGCCTGCGCCGACCTGGAGGAGGCCGAGCCGGTCGAGGACGACGAGGAGCTGTGGCTGCGCGTGGCGGCGGGCATCGCGGGGCCGATCTCCGACCTGCCCGAGTCCGACGACACCGTCGAGCGTTTCACCGATCTCGAAGGCGACCTGGACGAGGAGGACCAGATCCTGGCCTCGCTGTCCACGATCGACTACGTGGACTGGCTGGCCGCGGTCGCCGAGCTGGCCAGGCGCGGGCCGGGTGTGCTGGCCTCGCCCGAGCGCATCGCCAGGTTCATCGCCGAGTCCGACGACATCGACGTCGAACTCGACGACCCCGACGACCTGCGGGCCACCGAGATGCTCTTCCTGTCGGTGACGCCGCTGTGGAAGTACCTCGGCATCGTCGACGGCAGCGAGGTGCTCACGCCGCTGGGCTGGTGGGGCCTGCCCAAGGCGCTGGAGGTGGCCTGGACGCGTGAGGACGACGACTGAGCGCCCGGCTCTCTGCGTTCTCTAAGGTCGTTCGCCGAGACTGGGAGGCGTGAAAGCCCGCATTCTGGTCGTCGACGACGAGGCGAACCTGGCCGACCTGGTCGCCATGGCCCTGCGTTACGAGGGGTTCGAGGTGACGACGGCGGGCACGGGCGCCGACGCGCTCGCCCGTGTCGCCGACTTCGCCCCCGACCTCGTCGTGCTCGACATCATGCTGCCCGACATGTCTGGCATGGAGGTGTGCGGACGGCTTCGGCGGCAGGCCGTACAGACGCCTGTCGTCTTTCTCACCGCCAAGGACGCCACCGAAGACAAGATCACCGGCCTGACGTCCGGCGGCGACGACTACGTGACCAAGCCGTTCAGCCTGGAGGAGCTGATCGCCAGGATCCGCGTCGTGCTGCGCCGTACCCGGCCGTCGGACCGCCCCCGGCTGGTGTTCGCCGACCTCACCATCGACGAGGAGGCCTACGAGGTACGGCGGGGTGGCACGCTGGTGGAGCTCACGCCGACGGAGTTCAGGCTGCTGCACTACCTGCTGGTCAACGCCGGGAGAGTGCTCAGCAAGCAGCAGATACTCGACCACGTGTGGGACTACGACTTCGGCGGCAGCGACGGCGTCGTGCAGACCTACGTCAGCTACCTGCGGCGCAAGGTCGACCACGAGGGGCCGCAGCTCATCCATACCGTGCCGAGGATCGGCTACGTGCTGCGGATGCCGCGATGAGCCTGCGGACCAGGCTGGTCCTCATCGTGGTCGCCCTGCTAGCGGCCGGTATGGTCGCCGTTCCGCTGACGACGTGGCGGCTGACCGACCGGGTCGCCGAGTCGCGCGACTCCCGCGAGCTGGAGGCGATGGCGGCGACGCTGACCGCGGAGATCGGCCCGGACGGCAGGCTGCCGCTCCCCGTCGTGCGTACCGCGATCGCCTCGCTGTCGTTCCTGCAGATCCGCGAGGCCGACGGGACGATCACCCAGTCCGCCGCGTCCGTCGCCGGGCTCGGCCTGCTGCGCGAGGAGCGGCCGCCGATCCCCGATCCGCCACCCGACCTGCCGCTCTACTTCGAAGGCGAGGAACTCGGCATCGGCCCTGACCTGCTGGTGCGCACCTCGCGGCTGCCTGACGGGCGGCTGCTGCTGCTCGGGGGCGCCGCGGGCAGGGACGGCGACGACCTGGCCGGGCGGCTCACCGGCGTGCAGATGCTGATCATCATGGTGGTGCTCGTCGTCCTGGCCCTGCTCGCCTACCGGATGATCGTGCGAGCCGTACGCCCCCTGGAGCGCATCGCGGTGGCCGCCAAGGCGATCGGCGAGGGCGACCTGGCCAGGCGGGTCGAGCCCGCCGACGACAGGAGCGAGGCGGGCAGGCTCGGTCTGGCGCTGAACTCCATGCTGGGCCAGATCGAGGCGGCCTTCCGCGAACGCGAGGCCTCGGAGTCCAGGCTGCGGCGCTTCGTCGCCGACGCCTCGCACGAGCTGCGTACCCCGGTCGCCGCCATCAGGGGCTACGCCGAGCTGTTCCGGCGCGGCGCCGCGGTCAGGCCGGACGACCTGGCCGCGACCATGAGCAGGATCGAGTCCGAAGCCACCAGGATGGGCGTGCTCGTCGACGAGTTGCTGCTGCTGGCCAGGCTCGACCAGGGCCGCCCGCTGGAGCGCGAGCCGGTCAACCTGGGCGTGCTCGCCACCGAGGCCGTCGCCGCCGCCCATGCCGTCGAGCCGGGCAGGCCGCTGTCGCTGCAGGTGGCCGACGTGGTGGTCCAGGGCGACGCCGTACGGCTGCGGCAGGTGCTGGACAACCTGCTGGCCAACGTGCGCAGGCACACGCCCGAGGGCACGCCCGCGACCGTGCGGGTGCTGGCGGGCGGGGTCATCGAGGTGGCGGACGCGGGGCCGGGCCTGACGCAGGCGCAGTGCCTGCGGGTCTTCGAGAGGTTCTACCGCGTGGAGTCCTCGCGCTCACGCGACCACGGCGGCGCCGGGCTCGGCCTGGCCATCGTCGCGGCGGTCGCCGAAGCGCACGGCGGCACGGCCACCGCTACGTCACCCCCGGGCGAGGGGGCGTGCTTCACCGTCAGGCTTCCGTCACCAGATCGGCATAGGCGGGATGACGGCTGATGAACTTCGCCACATAGGGGCAGAGCGGGACGACCTTGAGACCGGCGTCACGGCTCGCGTCGAGCGCGTGGGTGACGAGCTTGCCCGCCAGCCCCTGCCCCTCGTAGGCCGAGCCGACCTCGGTGTGGGTGAAGTAGATCTTCTCCGCCCGCAGTTTGTACTCGGCGAAGCCGGCGAGTTCGCCGTCGACGAGGAGGTCGAACCGGCTCGCCTCCCGGTTGTCGACGATCTCGATCACTTCTTGTCCCAGTCGGCCTCGTGCGGCACCTCGATCTTGGCGATCTGCTTGTTCATCGACTTGACGAGGAAGAACAGTGCGAAGCCCAGCGCGGCGACGACGAGGAACCCGAGGACTCCCGGGCTCACGTCGCCTGTAGCAAAGATGGTCACCCTTCTACCTTAGCCGCGCCTGCCCGTGCCCCTAGTGGCAGGCGGGCGCGGCGGCCGGCTCGTCGGCGTGGATGCCGGTGAACAGGTCGGCCTCCGGCAGCGTGGTGTCGACCAGCGAGCGCGCCAGGTGGTAGTCCTCGGTCGGCCAGACCTCCTCCTGCAGCTCACGCGGGCAGACGAACCAGAAGCCGTCCGGGTCGACCTGGGTGGCGTGCGCGATGAGGGCGAGGTCGCGGGTCTCGAAGTACTCGCCGCAGGGGATCTTCGTGGTGACCGGCCACTTCTCGGGGCGGTCCTCCCAGCGCGAGATCCAGTCGGCGTAGGGCGAGCCCATGCCGCGCTCGGTCATCGCCTCGTGCAGCGCCTCGAAGCGCTCCTTGGTGAAGCCCATCTGGTAGTAGAGCTTGAGCGGCTGCCACGGGTCGCCGGTGCCCGGGTAGCGGTCGGGGTCGCCCGCCGCCTCGAAGGCCTCGACCGAGACGCGGTTGGTCATGATGTGGTCGGGGTGCGGGTAGCCGCCGTCGTCGTCGTACGTGATGATCACATGCGGCCTGAACTCGCGCACGGCCGCCACCAGCGGCGCCGAGGCGATCTCCAAAGGCTGCAGGGCGAAGCAGCCTTCGGGCAGCTCCTCCTCCTCGTTCTCGGGCAGGCCCGAGTCGACGAAACCGAGGAAACGCTGGCTCACGCCGAGGATCTCGCGTGCGCGCTCCATCTCCAGCCGCCGCACCTCGCCGATGTTCTCGACGATCTCGGGGCGGTCCATCTTGGGGTTGAGCACGGAGCCGCGTTCGCCGCCTGTGAGAGTACAGACCAGCACGTCGACGCCCTCGTTCACGTAGCGCGCCATCGTGGCGGCGCCCTTGCTCGACTCGTCGTCGGGATGGGCGTGGACGGCCATCAGCCGCAGCTGTGCACTCACGGGCTCGATGTCTCCTCAGGCAACGGGACAGGTTCACTCACCTAGAGAGGTTAGTTTCTCTTAGGCGGTCGCGAGGGCGAGACCCCCACGGGCGACAATTGTCTCGGATAACGCCGAGGGAGTGCAGGGAGATTCCGTCATGGCCACCAGAGATGTCGGGAACGGTCCGGTTCTCGGCACACCCGACGACTACCCGGACCGCCCTGAGCAGCGCGGTCGCTTCGTCGTGCATGTCGTGATCGGGGCCTTGGTGGCGATCATCGCAGGCGGCTGGGGCTGGATCATGTGGACCGCCACGGGCGACGCCGAGGTGTACAACCAGGTGGTCGCGTTCGACGCCTCCAGCCCCACGGAGGCCGAGATCACTTTCGAGATCGTCAAAGATGCTGACAGGGTGGCCCTGTGCCGCCTCCGGGCGACCGACGTGAACCATGTAGAAGTCGGCAGCTTGGAGGTAAGGATTCCTGCTGGTGAGGGTATTAACCGTCTCAAGAGGAGTCTGGACACCAGTGCCCAGGCCACTTCAGTCCACATCCAGTACTGCAATCTCGTATAGTGAGACATTTGGGGAAGCGCTCGCCGGGCTGACTTGTTAGCCTGTCGAGATTCGCTTTCCCCAAGACTCAGGGCCCCCAAGGATGCAAGGAGAACCCGTGGCCGACTCTCGCGATGAGAACGTCACCTGGCTGACCCAGGAGGCGTACGACCGCCTGAAGGCGGAGTATGAGCATCTCTCGGGTCCCGGTCGCGTCGACATCGCCAAGAAGATCGAAGCCGCGCGCGAAGAGGGTGACCTGAAGGAGAACGGCGGCTACCACGCCGCCAAGGACGAGCAGGGCAAGATGGAGGCCCGCATCTTCCACCTCCACCAGATCATCGAGAACGCGAAGGTCGGCGAGGCTCCCAAGGCAGAGGGAGTCGTGGGCCCCGGTATGACGGTGACGATCCGCTTCGTCGGCGACGAGGACGAAGTCACCTTCCTGCTGGCCTCGCGCGAGGAGAGCGGCGCCCCGATCGACGTGTACTCTCCCCGGTCCCCTCTCGGCGCGGCGATCAACGGTAAGAAGATCGGCGAGAAGGCGACCTATGCCATGCCCAACGGCCGTCAGAACACGGTCGAGATTCTTGAGGCCGTGCCGTACATCGGCAACTGACACCCGCTGAGAAGGTCCGCCGGGCAGACGGGAGCCCGGCGGATCAGTTCGGCGCGTCCGGGATCGGGCAGGATCTGGCGTTTCTCGTCCGCGGCCCGCACCGGCAGCAGAAGCCGTACAGGCCGCCGCGTGACCATCGCAGGCTCATCCCGCTCATCGCGGGCACGCTGGCCGCCGTGCTGGTCACCGACGTGCTGCTGCTCGGCGAGCTCGAGCAGAGCTCCTCGCCGGTCGCGGTGCAGCACCGGCTGGCGCCCGAGGAGAGCAGCCTCGTCGTCACGCCGGCGCAACCGCAGGCCCGTCCCACGGCCGGGTCCGCCGTCGAGCCGCTCGGCAAACTGCACAAACCCCATCTGTTCGCAGTCACCCGCAAGCCGCTGACGCGCGAGGTGCTGGAGAAGGTCGCCAAGATCAAGGGCATCTCCGCGCTGGAGCTGGCCGACGCCGCCACCGTGACGATGGACGGCAAACGGGTGCCGACGCTCGGCGTCAACCCCTCGACCTTCCGCGCCTACACCCCCAAGGTGACCGCCGCCACCGACGGCCTGTGGGCCAATGTGGCCTCGGGCGACGTCGCCGTCTCCTTCGTCCTGGGCAACGACGGCGGCCTCAGCCTCGGCCGTACGGTCGACAGCCACGCCGGGCCCTTACGCATCGGCGCCTACGCCACCACCGGGATGGGCGCCATCGACGCCATCGTCTCCCGCGACACCGCCAAGATCCTCGGACTGCCCCGCGACAACGCCCTCATCGTCAGCGCCCCCGGTCGCGACGCGGCCAAGCTGCGCAAGGCCCTGCTGGCGGCCCTGCCCAAGGGCGCCCAGGTCGCCACCATGACCCCCACGCTGTCCAAGCCGCAGGCGCGCAAGATCTGGTCGACGGGCAGCCTGGTCACCGGCGAGCAGATCCAGGTCATGCTGGCCGCCGCGATGAGCAAGATCGGCAGGCCGTACGTCTGGGGGGCCGAGGGGCCGGACACGTTCGACTGTTCCGGGCTGGTGCAGTGGGCGTTCGGGCAGGCCGGCATCCGGGTGCCGCGCGTGACGCACCAGCAGTGGGTGGCCGGGCCGCAGGTGCCGATGGCCCAGCTCATTCCCGGCGACCTGCTGTTCTGGCGCCACGATCCCACCAATCCCGGGTACATCTCGCACGTGGCCATCTATCTCGGCAACGGGAAGATGCTCCAGGCCCCGCGCACCGGCGACGTCGTCAAGATCTCGCCGTTCCGCACGGCCAACTACGCGGGGGCCGTGCGGATCAGTCCGGCGGTGGCGGCGAGGGTGCGTTAGCCGATCGGCCTGACGGTCATGGGGTCGACGTGACCGCCCGGAGCCAGGGCCGGTGCGGCGACCCGGCTGCTGTGCCCGACGAGCCGCGCGCCGAAGGTGACCGGGATGACCGGCATGTCCCGCATGAGCACCTGCTCGGCCTGACGGTAGAGGGCGACGGCCCTGGCCGGCGACGTCGCGCGGTCGGCGGCGTCGAGCAGCCGATCGAAACGGGCGTTGCTGTAGGCCGAGTAGTTGTAGGCGGCCTTGGTACGGAACTGCACGCCGAGGATGTTCGCGATGTGCGGATGATCGGGATGCCAGCTCACATTGTGTGTGCCCTTCAGCTTCCGCTTGAGCGAGCGGTCCAGGAGGGGCACCCACTCGGGTCCCTTCTGCGGCACGGCGTTGAGCTTGCCGGCGAAAGTCTTGTTCAGGCTCGCGGCCAAGGCCTTGGCCCACGTCTCGGAGTCGGGGTCGGGGGTGTGGAAAATCGGGAAGGGGTTGGGCGGCGTGAATCCCGAGGCGCCGAGCAGGCGCCTGGCCGCGGCGGGGTCGTACACGCAGGAGCTCCCGCACGAACCGGCCCGCGAGCCCGCGACCGGCGGGGCCGCGATGGAGTCGGCGGGCAGGGCGAAGAAGTGCTGCGCCATGCTCCTGGCGACGGCGGCGCGGTCGATGCCGCGCGACAGCGCCTTGCGGAAGGTCGCGTTGCCGCTGATCTCCGGGATCGTGAGCGGAAGGACCAGGGAGGACGTCGAGGACGTCAGCAGTTTCTCCACGCCCGTGGCGCCACGCGCGTGTGCGGGCAGCCCGGAGGCGATGTCGACCTCGCCTGAGGCGAAGTCGGCGGCGCTTCGCGCGTCGGAGGTGGTCATCACGAAGGTGATGGCGGGCGCGGGCGCGGCGGTGCCCTTGTATCCGGCGAACCTGACGACCTCGGCCGACTCGTAGTTGCGCCAGCGCACCAGCTTGAAGGGGCCGGTTCCGACGACCGCTCGGGAGAGCTTGCCCAGAGTGGGGGAAAGGGCCACGTTGCCCAGCCGGTTGACGAAGGTGGAGGAGGGACGCGTCAGGGTGACGGTGAAAGAGCGAGCGCCGGTGACACGCAGGGCGGAGACGTCGCCGAGGAGGATGGATCCCGACTCGTCCGTCGCCTTGACCCGCTTCCACGCCTGGACGTAGTGCTTCGCGGTCACCGGTGTGCCGTCGTGGAAGGTCCAGCCGGGCTTGATGGTGATGGCGAAGGTCCTGTTGTTCTTGGTGACGATGGACTCCGCCATGGCGTTGACCGTTCCGCCGGTCCTGCGGTCGTACTCCACGAGGCCGGTGTAGAGGGCGTCGAAGAGGGCGTCGCACTCGCCGGAGGTGCCCGGGGCCAGATGCCATGGCTGGCAGGTGGCGATCCTGATCGGCTGAGGGGTGGCGGTTGCCGGGGTGGCCGTGGTGGTCAAGACGGTCAATGCGGCGACAAGGGGGCGAATCCACATGGTGGATCACCTTAGGGGAGGGCCGGTCGCGGGTGCTTGCCATTAAGGAGGTGGGATGTAATGTTGATTACATGGATACAGACGAAGCAACGGCGCAACTGCGTGCCTGGTTCACCGGGCGGCTTCCCGAGGGGTGGTTCACGGGGCCGGTCGAGATCGTGCTCGATCGGGAGGAGATCACCGTGCTCGGGTCGCTGCCCGAGCCGCAGGGCGAGCTGACCGACGTCGAGCGGGCCGCGACGCTCGACGGCATGGTCGGGCGCTTCCGTGAGGAGACGCGCGAGCGGCGGATCGAGATCGCGGCCGAGGCCGAGCGGCGCTTCAGGCGGAAGGTCTCGTGGGGGGCGGTCGCGGGCGGCGAGACGGTGATGTTCACCACTCTTTCGGTGCCGGTGATGACACGACTGCGACAGTCGGAGCGACAGGTGCTCGACACACTGGTGGCGGCGGGAGTGGCGCGCAGCCGCAGCGACGCCCTCGCGTGGTGTGTGCGCCTGGTGGGCAAGCACACCGACTCCTGGCTGGCCGAACTTCGCGACGCGCTCCAGCATGTCGACAGAGTGCGCGCAGCCGGACCGGACATCGCGCCACAATGAGGCATAAAAAATTGGACTAAACCATTTGTGTTATTGGTTTAGACCTCTCGCAAAGGACTGGACCACTTTTTTAGAATCGATTCCGCTGGGTAGTGCTCCTCCAATCACCGGGCCGACTGCCTGCGGGAATCCAAAGGTCTATGCCAATTGGATTTCTCGTGGACACCTCGTCGATGATGTTTTGGCCCTGAGAAGATGGAGGAGCGTACGCCGTGTCCCTTTCCCTGGAAGTACCCGCCCCGACGACCAACTCCGAGTTGGCAGCCTGGGTCCGGGAGATCGCCGCACTCACCCAGCCCGACCGGATCGAATGGTGCGACGGTTCGGAGGCCGAGTGGACGCGCCTGACGAACCTCCTGGTCGAGCAGGGCACGTTCAAGCGTCTCGCGAAACGCCCCAACAGCTTCTACGCCGCCTCCGACCCCAGCGACGTCGCCAGGGTCGAGGACAGGACCTACATCTGCTCCGAGCGCGAGCAGGACGCCGGGCCGACCAACAATTGGATCGCTCCCGACGAGATGCGCGCCACGTTCGGCGAGCTGTTCGCCGGATGCATGCGGGGCCGCACGATGTACGTCGTGCCGTTCTGCATGGGCCCGCTCGGCGGTGACATCTCGCAGCTCGGCGTCGAACTCACCGACTCGCCGTACGTCGCGGTCTCCATGAAGGTCATGACCAGGATGGGCGACGAGGCGCTGCGGCTCATCGAGGAGCGCGGGACGTTCACCAAGGCCGTGCACTCCGTCGGGGCGCCGCTGGAGCACGGCCAGGACGACGTGGCGTGGCCGTGCAGCTCGACGAAGTACATCAGCCACTTCCCCGAGACCAGGGAGATCTGGTCCTACGGCTCCGGCTACGGCGGCAACGCGCTGCTCGGCAAGAAGTGCTACGCGCTGCGCATCGCCAGCACCATGGCCAGGGACGAGGGCTGGCTGGCCGAGCACATGCTCATCCTGAAGCTGACCCCGCCCGCCGGTGAGGCCCGCTATGTCGTCGCGGCCTTCCCGAGCGCCTGCGGCAAGACGAACCTCGCCATGCTGGAGCCGACCATCCCGGGCTGGAAGGTCGAGACGATCGGCGACGACATCGCCTGGATGCGTTACGGCGACGACGGCAGGCTCTACGCCATCAACCCCGAGGCCGGGTTCTTCGGCGTCGCGCCGGGCACCGGTGAGGCCACCAACGCCAATGCGATCAAGACGCTGTGGGGCAACAGCATCTTCACCAACGTCGCGCTCACCGACGACGGCGACGTGTGGTGGGAGGGCCTGACCGAGCAGCCGCCCGCGCACCTGACCGACTGGAAGGGCCGCGACTGGACGCCGGACTCGCCCGAGCCCGCCGCCCACCCGAACTCCCGCTTCACCACCCCTGCCGCGCAGTGCCCGACCATCGCGCGCGAGTGGCAGGACCCCAAGGGCGTGCCGATCTCGGCGATCCTGTTCGGCGGACGCCGCGCCACCGCGGTGCCGCTGGTGACGGAGTCGCTGAGCTGGCAGCACGGCGTCTTTCTCGGAGCCAACGTCGCCTCCGAGAAGACCGCCGCCGCCGAGGGCACGGTGGGCGAGCTGCGTCACGACCCGTTCGCGATGTTGCCGTTCTGCGGCTACAACATGGGCGACTACTTCGCGCACTGGCTCAAGGTCGGCGCCAAGGAAGGCGCGCGGCTGCCGCGCATCTACTACGTCAACTGGTTCCGCAAGGACGCCGACGGCCGCTTCATCTGGCCCGGCTTCGGCGAGAACAGCCGCGTGCTCAAGTGGATCGTCGAGCGGCTCAACGGCGAGGCCGATGCCGTCGAGACGCCGATCGGCCTGCTGCCCGTCGCCCTCGACGTCGAGGGCCTCGACCTGGACGAGGACGGCCTGCGCACGCTGCTGTCGGTCGACACCGAGGTGTGGAGGCAGGAGGCCGCGCTGATCCCCGGCCACTTCGCCACGTTCGGCGAGCAGCTGCCCCAGGAACTGTGGGACGAGCACGCGGCGCTAGTCGACCGTCTGGGCTAGTCTGCCGTCGTTTCCGGCAGGTCAGGCGTTTTATCGCACGTCAGCGGCCGGGGCATTCGTGCCCCGGCCGTGCTGTACGACTTGCGGCCTCTCGCGAGAAACTCTCAGGCATCGGGGATCGTCTATCCGTTCAGACGGGGATCCTCCTTCCCCCACGGGAGGCGCACATGTCGCAAGTCCTGCTCGTCGTCGTCGCGGTGGTCCTCATGGGTGTGGTCGGCTCGGCCGTCAACAGCCTGAAGCGTGAGCACCGCCGTGTCCGCTCGGTCGCCGCCGTGACGCGCGGGCCGCTGGGGCACTACGAGCTGGCCTATCTGTCGGGCGGGCCGAGACGTGTGGTCAACACTGCCGTCGCCCTGCTGGCCAAGGCGGGCGCGCTGCGCGTGTCCAGAGGCGGCCTGCTGCATCCCGTGGCGGGCGCCACCTCGCCGGACCCGGTCGAGCACGCCGTACTGAGTGTGCTCGCGCGCGGCGGCGTCACCTCGGCCGAGGTGCGCAGGCAGGTCGGCAACGGCCCCGCGGTCGAAGGGCTCAGGTACCACCTGCTCGCCACCGGCGTGCTCGTGCCCGACGGGCAGCTCAACGGCGTGCGCTCCCATCTGACGCGGGTGCGCGTGGCGCTCGGCTTGGCGATGGCGGCGGAGCTGATCTTCATCGCGCTGCTGGTCGTCGGTCTGGCCGACGTCGACTTCTTCTTCGTCGTCGCCTTCGTCGTGCTCGGCATCGCGACCGTGACCGGCCTCGCGGCCTACCAGAGGCACAAGCGCGCTCTTGGGAACGTTCTCAGCCTCGCCGCGCACGAGGAGCTGCGCCAGGCCCAGCGCGCGCACGTGCGGGGCTTCCGCTCGCACGCGCCCGACCT
The DNA here is from genome assembly GCF_056106265.1 of Nonomuraea sp. IBHARD001. Classification (NCBI taxonomy): domain Bacteria; kingdom Bacillati; phylum Actinomycetota; class Actinomycetes; order Streptosporangiales; family Streptosporangiaceae; genus Nonomuraea; species Nonomuraea sp. IBHARD001. The sequence goes on along the minus strand of NZ_JBWBBW010000002.1, from coordinate 8,111,908 downwards.
GGCGTTCGCGGTCGGCATGCCGGTCGCGCTGTACGGCCTGACCGAACTCGGCGACCCCACCCTGGGCAACGAGATCGACCAGGAGATCGTGCGCAACCAGTCGAACACCGGGAGCGGCTGCGCGGCGGGCGCGTGCGGCGGCGGCTCCTACGGAGGCGGCGACTTCGGCAGCGGCGGGTTCGGAGGAGGCGACTTCGGCGGCGGTGGCGGCGACTCCGGTGGAGGCGGCGACTCCGGCGGCGGAGGATCGAGCTGCGGCGGCGGCGGTGGATGCGGCGGCGGCTGCGGTGGCGGCTGAGCACCGGACGACGCCCGTGAGCGGGCACACGCCGATCGGCGGGCCCGCGGCGCTGGGCGAGCCCGCGCCGAGCTACCGGCCTGAGCGTACGGCGCGCACGGGCGTGCCAGGCGCGAAGGAAGGGCACGGCAGGCTCGGCGTGGGCATCGGATGGCGGCCCGACATCGACCTGACCGTCGAGCGGATGGCCGGTGTCGACTTCGTGGAGATCGTCGCCGAGAACGTCAGGCCGGACCGGCTGCCCGACTCGCTGCGGGTCCTGCGCGCCCGTGGGGTGCCCGTGGTGCCGCACGGCGTCTCGCTCGGCCTGGGAGACGCCACGCCGCCCGACGAGCGCCGCCTGGCCCATCTGGCGGCCTGCGCGCTGGCCCTGGACGCACCGCTCGTCAGCGAGCACCTGGCGTTCGTCAGGGCGGGAGGCGTGGAGGCGGGGCACCTGCTGCCGGTGCCGCGCACGCGTGACGCGCTCGACGTCGTGACGGAGAACATCAGGCGGGCGCAGGAGGCCCTCCCGGTGCCGCTGGCGCTGGAGAACGTGGCCGCGATGTTCGGCTGGCCCGAGGACGAGATCGGCGAGGCGGAGTTCATCGGCGAACTCGTCGCGCGCACCGGCGTCAAGCTGCTCGTCGACGTCGCCAACCTCCACAACAACGAGGTCAATCTCGGGCACTCGGCCACGCGGGCGCTGGACGCGCTGCCGCTGGAGGAGCTGGCCTACGTCCACGTCGCCGGAGGGCACGAGCACGACGGGATCTGGCACGACACCCACACGGCCGTCGTGCCGGACGCGGTGCTCGCCGTCCTGGCCGAGCTGTGCGCACGCGTGGACCCGCCGGGCGTGCTGCTGGAGTGGGACGACGACTATCCCAGCGACGCGGTGCTGGCCGGTGAGCTGGATCGGATCAGGGAGTCAAGGGATCGGGGACTGAGGAGAAAGGCGAAGTCCTGACCAATGGACATGGCTCTGCACATCGTGTCGGCGCTGCTGGTGCTCGCCGTGGTGGTTTTCGGTCTCGGGATGGCGAAGGAGCAGCGGGGAGGCGCTGCCGCGACGGTCGACGACCTCGGCTGGGACGAGCTCGCCTTCCTGTCGGGCGGCCCGCACCGCATCGTCGAGGCGATCAGGGTGGGCCGGGTGGACAGCGGCCGTGCGCCGACCTGGATGCCGGGCGACCCGGGCGAGGACGAGGACGCCGCCTACCGGCGTAAGGCCAGCTTCCAGAACAGCTGGGAGGCCACCGTACGCGTCGACGTGCGCCAGGCGGCGGCGCCCGCCGCCGAACGGCTGGCCGCGCTCGGCGTGCTGCCGACGACCGAGTCGAGGGATCGTTACGCCAGGCTGGCGAGGTTCGTCGGCTACGCCCAGACGCTGGCCGTCGGGGCCGTGCCGGTCGCGGCGCTGATGATGGCCGCCGACTGGATCACCTTCGGGCCCGCCTCGATGGCCGCGATCGGGGCCCTGGCCCTGGCCTACGCCCTCGGCCTGTGGTTCAGGTCCCGCGTCAGCGGGCGCGCCCAGGTGCGGGGCCGCCTGGTCGCCGAGGCGATGCGCCGCCATCCCCGCGAGCGCCTCGAACTGGCCTTCAGGGTCGCCCTGTACGGCCTGGCCGAGGTGCGCGACAGGGAGCTGAACAGACGGGTGGCGCGCACGCCCGCCAGGCCCGAGGGGCTGAGCCCCGACGGCGCGCTGCACTACTCGTGCGCGGCGGGCGACTGGGCCAAGGACGGCGGCTGGTCCTACACCAAGCCTGCCAAGGCCGTCTCCGGCGCGACGGGTCCGGATGCCTGAGCACGGCCTTGCGGCCGCCAGGGAGCGGCTCGGGGCCGCGCAGGAGGCGGTCGTGGCCGCGCTCGTGGCCGGAGGCGAGCCGCCCGGCGGGTTCGACAGGGAGCGGCTGGCCGTACAGGCGCACAGTCTGCTCAGCAAGCGGCGCGGCATCGTGGCCAGGATCAGGCCCGATGCCGCCGCCGCGGCGGGCGGCGCGCTGGCGGCGGAGTTCGCCGCCTATGCGCGGGCGCGTGCCGGGCCGCCTTCCGGGTACCGGGCCGACGCGGCCGACTTCGCCGCCTGGCTGGTCGACAGGGGGCTGATGGCGTCGCCTCCGGTCGTGCCGCCGCGTCGCCCCGGCCTGCTGGCCCGGTTGCGCGGGGTGAGGTCGTCGGGGTGAGGTCGTCCTAGACGGGTGAGGCGGCTGTCCGTTTCTGGAGGTTTGGCCGAGTTGGGGGTGGATAACCTCACTGAGGTGGGGGGACTACGATGCGTTGATGGATCTTACCTGTCCGTCACTCCCGTGGCGTGCACGGACAGTGTGGGCATGCCGTACGAGATCACCCTTGAGCTGCACCGGGACGGCACGCCGTACGGGATGGTGGGGGAGCGGTGCGGGTGGTTCCTCGCGCGGCTGGCGCACGGGGTGGACCGGGCGCGGCAGGGGGAGGGCGAAGCCGGGCTGTGGCCCGATCCCGACGACAGGTTCCCCGAGGACGAGCCGGACAGCGAGCTGTTCTCCTTCAGGTATCGCACGCGTTCGGGCGTCGTGGGCGGCGGGGAGCTGCGCTGTCAGCTGCGGACGATCCCGATCTGGGTGCCGGGCCAGGAGGCCGGTGGGGAGTGGCGGCTGACGCGGCGCGCCTACCTGGAGGCGTGGGGCACGGGCGGTGTGGGACTGCGCGCGGTGCTGACGTCGGGGGAGCTCGCGGTGTTCGTGCGCGACCTCGTGCGTGAGGCCGAAGGCTGCCTGGGAATGCGAGAACTCGGCAGGAATCCGGTTGAGGGGGCGGGCAGGGGCGAAAGGCGGTGATAATTGCCTGTTGGCTCGTTCGGCCTGGTGTGATTCACCCGGTGGTGCGAGTGTGGGCACAGCACCGCTCGGGAGGGACTCCGTGGGCCTGCGCGACCTGGTCTACCGGCTGTACGAACGCCGGCTGGAGGCCAAGCTGTCCAAGGACAGCGCGAACTTCCCCCGGCACGTCGGCGTCATCATCGACGGCAATCGCCGATGGGCGCGCGCCATGGGCCTCGAGGACGTCAGCACGGGCCACCGCAGGGGCGCCGACAAGATCGCCGAGCTGCTGACGTGGTGCCGTGAGGCCGGTGTCGAGATCGTCACCGTGTGGATGTTGTCCAGCGAGAACATGAGCCGTTCCAAGGGCGAGCTCGACTCGCTGATGAAGATCATCGAGGACGTCGTCCAGGAGATCGTGGACGACGGATGGCGGGTCAGCCCGGTGGGGGCGCTCGATCTGCTGCCCGACAGGACGGCACATGTCCTGAAAAACGCAAAAGAAGTCACATCACACCGTCCAGGGCTGATTGTGAACGTTGCGGTTGGGTATGGAGGAAGACGTGAGATCGCTGATGCGGTGCGCTCTCTCCTCCAGGAGCACGCCAGCAAGGGGGCGAGCATCGAGGACCTCGTGGAGGTACTCGATGTGGAGCACATCGCCGAGCATCTCTACACTCGCGGCCAGCCGGACCCGGACCTTGTCATCCGGACATCAGGGGAGCAAAGACTCTCCGGATTCCTGCTGTGGCAGAGCGCGCACTCGGAGTTCTACTTCTGCGAGGCCTACTGGCCCGACTTCCGCAGAGTGGACTTCCTGCGTGCGCTCCGCGACTACGCCGCGAGGCACCGACGCTACGGTTCCTGAGCCCGCCCCCGGAGAAACGGCAGGTGAACACCCCCTTTCGGTCAGGCTTGACCTATTGGGGACGGGGTATGCAGGACCTAACGTTGGTAGCGACCGGCCACAGGCCGGTCGCTCCGGAGAGGGCCCGCCTTTGCGCAACGACCTGCTGAGGGGGGCCGGAACACGGCTTTTCTCCGCGCGGTCGCGGGCAGGAGCGGAGTTCCGGTCCGAATCCCATCTCGTCTGCAGGGCGCCCAACCCCACGGGTGCCCGGGGGAGAACGTGTGGCACTGTCCTCGAGCAAGTCGTCGTCCACCGCCAAGCGCACCTACGTGCTGGACACCTCGGTCCTTCTCGCCGACCCGGCGGCAATGACCCGCTTCGCCGAGCATGAGGTCGTCCTGCCCATCGTCGTGATCACGGAGCTGGAGGCCAAGCGGCACCATCCCGAACTCGGTTACTTCGCACGTAAGGCGCTGCGCTACCTCGACGACCTGCGGGTGGAGTACGGCCGGCTCGACGAGCCGATGCCGACGGGAGACGGCACGATCAGGGTCGAGCTCAATCACAGCGACCCCTCCATCCTGCCGGTCGGGTTCAGGCTCGGCGACAACGACAGCCGCATCCTGACCGTGGCCAAGACGCTCGCGGCGGAGGGCTGCGACGTGGTGCTGGTGTCCAAGGATCTGCCGATGCGGGTGAAGGCCGCCTCGATCGGCCTGTCGGCGGAGGAGTACCGGGCCGAACTCGTGGTGGAGTCCGGCTGGACCGGCATGGCCGAGATCCAGGTCACGACCGACGACGTCGAGAACCTCTTCGAGCACGGCACCGCCGAACTCGACGACGCGCGCGACCTGCCCACCCACACCGGCCTGCGGCTGCTGTCCACACGCGGCTCGGCGCTCGGCAGGGTGCTGCCGGACAAGTCGGTCCGCCTGGTGCGCGGCGACCGCGAGGTCTTCGGACTGCACGGCCGATCGGCCGAGCAGCGGATCGCCCTGGACCTGCTCATGGACCCCGAGGTGGGCATCGTCTCGCTCGGGGGCAGGGCGGGCACCGGAAAGTCGGCCCTGGCGCTCTGTGCGGGTCTTGAGGCCGTGCTGGAGCGGCGTCAGCACCGCAAGGTCGTCGTCTTCCGCCCGCTCTACGCCGTCGGCGGCCAGGACCTCGGCTACCTGCCGGGATCCGAGGGCGAGAAGATGGGGCCGTGGGCGCAGGCCGTCTACGACACGCTGGGCGCGGTCACCACGCCCGAGGTGATCGAGGAGGTCCTGGAGCGCGGCATGCTGGAGGTGCTGCCGCTGACCCACATCAGAGGCCGCTCGCTGCACGACTCGTTCGTCATCGTGGACGAGGCCCAGTCGCTGGAGCGCGGGGTGCTGCTCACGGTGCTGTCCAGGATCGGCGCCAACTCCAGGGTGGTGCTCACGCACGACATCGCCCAGCGCGACAACCTGCGGGTCGGCAGGCACGACGGCGTCGTCGCGGTGGTGGAGAAGCTCAAGGGCCATCCGCTGTTCGCCCACGTCACGCTGACCAGGTCCGAGCGCTCGCCGATCGCCGCCCTCGTCACCGAGATGCTGGAAGACGTCACGATGTAGGCCGCCCGCCCGCGGTGAGGTCGTGGAACTCACTGCAGTTGTGGCTTCCGCCCGACTTGGCCGACTGCCCCGGGATGACCTGAGTCACCTCGACCTCCCAGATTCCCGGGTGCAGGGTCGCCGTGCAGACGATCTGCGCCAGGCCCTCGCGCGGCAGCGGCACCTGGCCCTTGACGACCAGGTGCAGCCGGTAGCCCCTGATGTCGGGATCGTTGCGCTGGACGGGATCGCTCAGCGCCTCGGTCTCGCTGCTGCTGATGGCCAGGCCGCTGAGGTACCCGGGTCCGGGGTCGTCGAGGCCGCCCTGCTGGTTGGCCGAGTCGAACAGCGCCGCCAGCCGGTCGTCGATGGCGTCGCCCGACACCCGCACGACCGATCGCACCAGCTTGTGCCCCTTGGGCAGGTAGATGTCCCTGAACTGGGCGATCGACGTACTGATCACCGGAGGGTCGCCGACGGCCACCACGCCGGTCGGGGTGATGCCGCACCCGGCGAGGAGTACGGCCAGCAGCGCCGCGAGCGTCAGGCGTCTCATGAGTGCGGCAGCCATACCGTGAACAGCGTCCCGGGGTTCTGCGTCCTGACCGAGATCGTGCCGCCGTGCAGCTGGGCGTTGGCCCTGGCGATGGCCAGGCCGAGACCGCTGCCCTGACTGCGCAGGCGTCCCGCCTCCGCCTTGTAGAAGCGGTCGAACACATGGGGCAGCGCCTCGATCGGGATGCCTCTGCCGTGGTCGCGCACCTTGACCTCCAGTCCGTTGACCGTGCCTCTCGCGGTGACGACGACGGGCTCGGCGCCGTGCTTGAGCGCGTTGCCGACCAGATTGGCGACGATCACGTCGAAGCGGCGGGGGTCGACGTTGACGACGAGGTTCTGCGGCGCGCTGACCTTGACCCGTTCACTCCATCCGCGCATCTCCAGGCTGTCGTCGATGGCCTCGGCCACCCCGATGTGCTCCAGGTTGAGCGTCGCCGTGCCCGCGTCGAACCTGCTGATCTCGATGAGGTGCTCGACCAGCTCCCGCAGCCGCTCCACCTCACGCAGCACCAGCCGTACGGCCTCGGCGGGCGCGTCGGGCAGGCGCTCGGCCTCCTCCGACAGCATGTCGGCCACCGCGGTCATCGCGGTCAGCGGGGTACGCAGCTCGTGCGAGACGTCGGCGACGAACCTGCGCGACATGGCTTCGAGCGAGCGCAGTTCGGCGACGCTGAGTTCGAGTGCGGCGGCGGCGTCGTTGAAGCGCGAGGTCAGCTCGGCCAGCTCGTCCTGGCCGTGCACGGGCAGCCGGGTGTCGAGCTTGCCCTGTCCGAGCGCCTGGGCGGCGGCGCTGAGCTGACGCACGGGAGAAAGTACCTTGCGCGCCGACAGCAGGGCCACGGTGAGCGCGATGAGCAGCGTGATGCCTCCGGCCTGGGCGAAGGCGCCCCTGAACCCGGCCAGCACCTTCTCCTCGTCCTCGAGGGAGACGAAGACGAAGGCCACCAGGCCGGTCGGCATCGGCTCGCGGCCCTTGCGCTGCTGCTTGACCTGCGTGCCGATGACCAGCCAGAGCCGGTCGTCGATGACCTTGCGCTGGGTGACGAGCCTGCTGAGCGCCTGGCCGCGCAGCTCGCCGCCCACGTCGTCGGCCGAGATGGCGTAGGTGCTCGGCCTGAACTGGTCGGGGTAGACCGAGCCGTCGTACTCGATGAGAGCACGGCGCTTGGGCCCGCTGAGCGTGTTGGCCAGGGCGAAGAAGGCGGCGCTGTCGGGCGGGCTCTCCCCGGCCTGCAGTTCGCCGACGGGGAAGTTCACGCGTTCGAGCTCGCGCGTCATCCGGCCGACGGCCTCGCTCTCGGTGCGTGCGACGAGCGTGCCCTTGGCCAGCTCGTAGCCGATGCCCGCGACCAGGGCCGACGCCGTGACGGCGACGAGGGTGAAGGTGACGACCAGACGGGCCCGCAACCCGGTCAGCAGCGCGATCATGCCGGCCCCCGGCGGGCGGGAGGCCTGATGGAGCGTGACATCACGGGGGATTGAACCGGTAGCCGAAGCCGCGCACGGTGTGGATGAAGACCGGCTCGGCCGGACGCGGCTCGATCTTGGCCCGGACCCGCTGGACACAGGCGTCGACCAGGCGGGAGTCGGCCACGTGCGTGTGGTCCCAGACCACGCGCAGCAGGTAGCGGCGGTTGAGCACCTGGCCGGGGTGGCGGACGAGTTCGAGCAGCAGGCGCAGCTCGGTCGGTGTGAGGTGCACCTCCTTGCCCGCCAGGGTGACCTTCAGCGCACCCCTGTCGATCACCAGGTCGCCGAACGTGATGCGGTCGGAGGCGGCCGACTCGGCCCTGCGCAGGATGGCCCTGATCCGGGCGTCGAGCACGCGGGGCTCGACCGGCTTGACCACGTAGTCGTCGGCGCCCGCCTCCAGGCCGACCACCACGTCCAGGTCGTCGCCCCTGGCGGTGAGCAGGATGACGGGCAGCTGGTCGAGGCGCCTGATGCGCCTGCACACCTCGACGCCGTCGATGCCGGGCAGCATGACGTCGAGGATGGCGATCTCGGGACGGCGCGACCTGATGTGGTCGAGCGCCTCCTCGCCGGTGGCATAGGAGGTCACGGAGTGCCCCTGCCGGGTCAGCGCCAGCTCCAGAGCTGTTCTGACGGAGGGGTCGTCTTCGACCAAGAGGATGCCTGCCACCCGCACATTATTCTTGCGTATCGGCATATGGCGTTCTCTGTCATGAAACTGTGACAAGCCGTGCACGGTATCTGGACGAACAGCAGGGAGCCTGGATTCGGTCCTCCCTTCGGACCGGGGGCGCGAAGGGCGGGCCTCAATGTGGTGAAAATCACATCTGATGGGAAAGCCCTGTCTAACCTGGCGGTTAGTCAATGGAACGCCAACCGAATGCCAAGGATCGGTTGCGCACCACCCCCTATCTCAGGGCAAGCTCAGAGGTCGTGAATCCAGGTCCGGAGTTGAGGGAGCGCCCGCCGCGTCAGGCGCCACGCCGCGCGCGCAGGTCGGCTGCCCCGAAACGCAAGTCGGTCGCCCCGAAGCTCGTCCTGATCTTCGGCACCGTGACGGTCGTTCTCGTGGCCGGAGGCGGCTTCGTCGCCTACCGTGCGATCGAGAATGCCAACACCCCGCCCACGCCGATCTCCCCCGAGCAGCTCTCGGCGTTCACCAGCGGCCGGTTCTACAGCGCCGACCCGGCGAGCGACCACCTCAAGGCCGAGGCCGCCCAGCAGGCGAAGAAGCGCGCACTCGCCGACGGCAGGGCCGCGACCGACGGCCTCGACCAGGTGAAGATCCCGCCGAAGGCCCCGGGCGGCGACGGCTTCGACCCCGCCGACTTCCCGGTGGGCAGCAAGCCCAACCCCGGCAGCAACAAGGCGCTCGGCAAGCAGATGCTCGACGCCATGGGCTGGTCGTCCCAGTGGGGCTGCCTGGAGAAGTTGTGGATGAAGGAGAGCGGCTGGAACGAGCGGGCGATGAACCGCTACTCCGGCGCCTACGGCATCCCGCAGTCGCTGCCGGGGAGCAAGATGGCGAGCGCCGGAGGCGACTGGCAGGTCAACGCCGCCACCCAGATCAAGTGGGGCCTCGGCTACATCAAGGGCCGATACGGCTCGCCCTGCGGCGCGTGGGCCCACTCCCAGGCCAAGGGGTGGTACTGACCGGTCACGGCTTGTCCCCGTTTTCGGCAAGCCGTCTCGCCCGCTGACCGGCTGACCGCCCACGCTGGGCCGCATGGGTGTGAAGGTCAGCGTGGTCGTCAGCGTCAGCAATCCCGGAGACGGCGCCGACGCGTGCATCCGCTCCGTCCTGGAGCAGACGCTTCCGCAGGACGAGTATGAAGTGATTTTCGTCGACGACGGCTCGACGGACGGCATCGCCGAGCGGCTCGACACGGTCGCCCTGGTCAGGACCAATGTGCGCGTGCTGCACCTGCCCCGCACCGGATCGCCGATGCGGGGCCGCAATGTCGGCATGGCGAGCGCGCGCGGCGACTACGTCTACCTCATGGAGCAGGGCGACCGGCTGGAGCGCGACGCGCTGCGGTTGATGGTCGAGCGTGCCGACGAGTGCGACGCCGACGTCCTGCTGGCCAGGACCGCCAGGGACAGGGGCGCGCCGCCGGTCGCCTTCGAGGTCGACCGGGCCAGGGCCGACGTGCTGCGTGACCGGCTGCTGACCCAGCTCACGCCGCAGAAGCTGATCAGAAGGGCCTTCATCGAGGAGCAGCGGCTCGGCTTCGCCGTACCAGGGGGGCGGGTGGCCGAGCAGGCGTTCTCGGTGCGGGCCTATCTCGCGGCGAAGGTGGTCGCGGTGCTCGCGGGCCAGGTCTGCTGTCATGTGGCCGAGCGGCCCCAGGAGGCGGCCTGCGATCCTCGGGAGACGGCGGCCGAGGTGCGGGCGCTGCTCGCGGTCGTCGACGAGCACACGGCGCCCGGGACCCGGCGCGAGCGCATGTACGCGCACTGGCTGCGCTCGGTGGTGCTCAGGCCGTTCGCCGGGGCCAAGTTCGCGGGGTCGTCGCAGGACCGGACCCGGCTGTTCACCGTGTTCGGGGACCTGGTGCGCGACAGGTTCCCGCAGGAGGTCGACCGCCATCTGCCCGTGCACCTGCGAGGTGTGGCGGCGCTGCTGCGCGCCGGGCGGCTCGACCAGCTCATCGTGTTCGCCGGAGCCTCCAAGGAGGCCAGGCTGCGTGCCGATCTCGGCGAGACGCGCTGGGACGACGACGTCCTCGTCATGGGCCTCGAGGTCGAGGTGCTCAGCGGCGAGGGCGGCCCGGCGATGTTCGTCCGTGAGGGCGGCAGGCTGCTGTGGCGTCCGCCCTCCTCGGTCGACGCGTCCCTGTTCGAGGCCGGGCTCACCGATGTGACGGCGGCCGTCGAGCGGGCCCGCATCGAGGTCTACGTGCGCCACGAGGACAGCGGCGTCGTCTACTTCGCCCCCGTCACCAGCGAGGTCGTCAAGGTCGAGGAGGGCGGCCGTGTCCGGGTCCGGGTACGCGGCCGGGCCAGGCTCGACGTCGCCACCGCCGCACTCGGCGCACCGCTGCGCTCGGGCCTGTGGGAGGTGCACGTGCGCATGTACGGCGGCGCGCACCGGGCCAGGGCCAGGGTCCAGCGGGCGGAGGGGCCGCTCACCTGTCTCGGCGTGCTGGCCGACCGGCCGAGGCCCCGGCTGGTGGTGCCGTGCTGGAGCGACACGGGGGAGCTGGGGCTCTACATCGAGCCGCCTTCGTTCTCCGACTCGATCGCACTCGTCTCGCCCGGCGCCAGTGTGGTCAGGCGGGAGGGGCACGCCTACGTCGTGGTGCCGGTGCCGTACGTGCCGCCGAGCGGAGGGCCCGCGATCGAGCTGGTGCTCAGGCGGGCGGGCGGCAAGGAACGTGAGGTGAGCGCGCCCGCGCTGGTCGAGCCCGGCCTGCCGGGACGCATGGCGGGCAGGCTGGTGGCCAAGGTGCCGCTGCGCAGGGTGATGGCGGGCGACGGCGTGCTCGGGCCGGGCGCGTGGCTGCCCTCGCTCAGGACCGATGACAGGGAGGTCGGGCTCAGGTTCGGCCTTGAGCTCAGGGGCAGCAGGATCGAGGTGTGCGCGGCTTCGGCCGTCGATCCCGTGCGCAGGATCGGCCTGCCGCCCGACACGATGTTGCGCCGATGGGCCAGGCGCATCCCCGGCGCGCGGCCACTGCTGCGGGCCGCACGCGCGGGCAGGGGGCGCTACCTGCGCGACTAGGAGCGCGCGAGGTGGGCGGCGAGCGTCCGGGCGAACCGCTCGGGGTGCTCCAGGTGCGGGCTGTGGCCGCAGTCCTCGAACACCACCTCGGTGTGGGCGCCGTACCTGGTCAGGACCTCGCGTGTCTGGGTGACCATGGGCTGGGCGGTGGTCCCGGGCGAGCCGGGCACGACGCCGAGCACGCCGAGGTGGGCCAGGTCGAACAGCGAGGCGTCGGACACGATGACGTCGTCGGCGCCCCTGATCCACAGGACGGGCGGCTTGACGGCGATCTCGTGCAGGTCGTCGAGGCGGAAGTACGTCGGGGCGAGCGCGTTGAGCACGCCTCGCCTGCCCGGCGCCACGCCCGGCCAGCCTTCGCCGGTCGCGGCCTCGCCCGGGTAGTGGTCGTCGCCGACGCGGGTGGTGAGCATCGACTCCACGTAGAAGGCCTCGTCGGCGATCGGGCGGTTGTTGACGTAGGCGGACCTGAACACCGACAGCGGCGAGGTCGGCGCCTCGTCACCTCGGTCGCCGTCGCGCAGCCTGGCCACGAAGTCCGCATTGGCGGCCCCGGCCCCCGCCCCCGAGCCGTCGGCATGCGTGAGCAGCCCCTGTACGCCCTCCGTGCCGCCGAACCCGTACGGCGAGACCGGATTGACCAGGGTGACGCTCCTGATCGCCTCAGGGCGGTCCCTGAGCGCCTGGAGCACCACGCCACCGCCCAGGGACCAGCCCACGATGTGCACGGGAGCGAGCTCCAGGGCGTCCAGCAGGGCGAGCACGTCGTCGGAGTAGTCGCGCAGGCCACGGGTGGCGTCGACCGGCTCGGGGTCGCTGTCGCCGAAGCCGCGCAGGTCGACGGCGAGCGGCCGGTACCCGGGCGGCAGCGCGGCCATGGCGTCGCGCCAGAACGCGGCCGACGACACGTTGCCGTGGACGAACAGGACGGGTTCGCCCGTGTCCCTGCCCTCGGCGGTCAGGACGTTCAGGGTCAGCCTGGGGGTCGGGATCTTCATGCGGTCCACCTTCTGGCTCTCAGGGGTGGGCTCACTGTACGAAGTGTCGTAGGTCACTCATATAGCTCAATTACCCATACTCTGCGCAGGAGGTATGTCGCTCTGCGCCATCGGGCACGGCGCTGCATAGCCTCGCTCGAATGGGGTGGAGGCAGGCGCGTTCGTCCAGGCCGGTCGTGCAGGTGTTGCGCCGATGGGCGCACGTGCGGCCGACCGAGAGCGCCTTCATCCTGGCCGCCCATCTGTTCCTCTCGGTGTTCCCGCTGCTGCTGGTGCTGTCGGTGTACGCGCCCGGTCTCGTCGCCGACATCAAGTCGGCCATGGCCACCAGGCTCGGCCTGGACGGCGTGGCGAACGCGGCGATGACCCAGCTGCTCGGCGGCTCGCGGGGCGAGGGGCACAGCATCGTCACGACCGTCGGCCTGCTGATGGCGCTCGTCTCGGCCACCAGCTTCACCCGGGCGCTGCAACGCGTGTACGAACGGGCGTGGGAGCTGGAGCCGCTCGGGCTGAAGGGCAGCTGGCGTGGCGTGCTCTGGCTGGTCGGCCTGCTGGTCTACCTGGAGACGCTGTATCTGTCGCTCAGCATGACCGAAGGCTTCACGGCCGTCAGGCCGGTGCTCGTCGGGCTGTGCGCGTTCGCCCTGTGGTGGTGGACCCCTTACGTGCTGCTCGGCGGGCGGGTGCGCTGGCGTGCGCTCGCGGGCACCGGCGTGCTGTCCGCACTGGTCACCGTCGTGCTCGGCGCGGTCTCCTCGCACGTGATGCCGCGCGTGCTCGGCGAGAACGAGAGCAAGTACGGCCTCATCGGCGTGGTGTTCGCCATGGAGTCGTGGCTCGCCGTGGTGTGCGGCGGCCTCGTCGGGTGCGCGCTGGCCGGCGCCGTGGCCGCGCAGGACCCCGGCGCGCTCGGCAGGGTGTTCAGGGGGTCGCGGCCGTGGCTGCGCTGAGGCCGTGCAGGCGCAGGGCGAGCTGCAGTTCGAGGGCGCGCTCCGGCTGCTGCCAGTCCTCGCCGAGCAACTGCCCCACCCGGTCCAGGCGCTGGGTGACGGTGTTGACGTGGATGTGCATGGCCTCGGCCGTGCGCTGCAGCGAGCCGCCCGAGCCGAAGTAGGCCACCAGCGTCTGCAGCAGCGCGGTGCCGCGTCTGGCGTCGTAGCCCGTCACCGGGCCCAGCGCGCTCTCGACGAACGCGGCCACGTCACGGCCTTCACCGACGAGCAGGCCGACGAAGCCCAGCTCGGCCGCGCCCGCCCCCTCACCCCTGCGCCCCAGGCCCAGCAGCGCCTCAGCGCAACGCTGGGCCTCCCGGTGCGCCGCGGCCACGCCTTCGGGGCCCCGGATCGGCCCGGCGGCACCGGCCGTCGCCGGGCTGCCCAGCGACACCGACAGCTCGGCCGCCACCCGCCCGGCCGCCGCGCCGGGTGCTTCGCCGGGCAGCAGCAGCACCACCTCGTTGCCGCGCCCGGCGGCGAGCCCGTGACACAGGGCCGCGTGCGAGGAGGCCCAGAACGCGGCGCGCTCCCTGCCGCCCTCGTGCCTGGCCACCACCAGGACGTGCGCCGAGCCCAGATCGACGCCCAGTCTGCGGGCCCGGTCGGCCAGACCGCCCGGATCCTCGGCGGCGCGCGAGATCAGGTCGTCGAGCAGCTCGCCCCTGACCCGGCCCTCGGCCTCGGCGACGCTACGGCGAAACAGCAGCAGCAACGCGCACACCAGGGCCGCGCGCTCCAGGATGCGCTCGTCGGCGTCGTCGCTCCTGAGCACCAGCGTGCACAGCGGCTCGGCGCCGACGTCGACCGAGGCCACCAGCAGGTCGCCGCGTCTGACCGTGCGGCCGAGCGCCCTGCTGGAGCGCGCCGCCTCGAACACGCCCGCGTCCAGCTCGCCGACGCCGCCGCTGATCGGCCCGCCCCTGCCGTCGAGCACGGCCAGGGAGCCGCCCAGCACCTCGGTCACCACGGCGGCCACGTCCTCGATGCCGCCGCCCCGCACGACCAGCGAGGTCATCCTGTCGTGCGCCTTGGCCGCGCGCTCCACCGCCTCGCCGTGCGCGCGTACCGTGCGGTGCGCGGCCGACAGCTCCTCCAGCGCCGTGCGCGTCTCCTGCAGCAGGCGCGCGTTGTCGATCGCGACGGCGGCGTGCGCGGCCAGCGAGGCCAGCAGGGCGACCTCCTCCTGGAGGAAGGGCCGCGAGCTGCGGTCGGCTGCGAACAGCACGCCGATCACCCTGCGCCCCAGCCGCAGCGGCACGCCCAGGATCGCCACCAGGCCCTCGTCGGTGACGGCGTCGTCGATGTCGGCCTTGTGGTCGAAACGGGCGTCGGCGAAGTAGTCGGCCGTCGCGTAGGGCGTGGCCGTCTGGGCCACCAGCCCGCCGAGCCCCGCGCCCATCGCCAGCCGCACCGCGCGGAACCTCGCCGAGATCGTCCCGTCGGTCACCCGCATGTAGGTGTCGCCGTGCTCGGGGTCGTTGAGCGTCAGATACGCGGTGTCGGTGCCGAGCAGCTGCCTGGCCCGGTGCACGATCGCCTCGAGGACGGCGTCGAGGTCGCGCAGCGCCGCCAGGTCGCCCGCCGTGTCGAACAGCGCCGACAGCTCGGCCTCGCGCCTGGCCCTGCGCCGCAGCATCGCCCTGACCTTGAGCGCCTGCACCTTGGCCTGTTCGAGCTCCTCGATCGTGGCCGGGTCCGCGCCCTCGTGCCTGGCGCGCAGCACCGGCCCCTCGAACTCCACGGCGGGCGCCTCCCTGGCCAGGAGTTCGAGGTAGACGTTCATGGCGTTCATTGTGCTACCGCCTGTTACCGTGCGCTCCAGCCGCCGTCGACCGGCAGCGACACCCCCGTGATGAACGACCCGTGCGGCCCGCACAGGTAGGCGACCAGCTCGGCCACCTCCTCGGGCTCGATCAGCCGCTTGATCGCCGCGGGCCGCAGCATGACGTCGCTCACCACGGCGTCCTCGCCGATCCCGTGCGCCTCGGCCTGCGCGGCGATCTGGCTCTCCACCAGCGGGGTCCGCACGTAGGCCGGGTTCACGCACGTGGACGTCACGCCGTGCGCCGCCCCCTCCAGCGCGATCACCTTCGACAGGCCCTCCAGCCCGTGCTTGGCCGTGACATAGGCCGACTTGTACGGCGAGGCCCGCAGGCCGTGCACCGAGGAGATGTTGACGATCCGCCCCCAGCCCCTCGCGTACATGCCGGGCAGCACGTGTCTGGCGATGAGGAACGGCGCCTCGACCATCACCTTGAGGATCGCCGAGAACACCTCGGGCGGGAACTCGTGCACGGGGGCCACGTGCTGGAAGCCCGCGTTGTTCACCACGATGTCGACGGGCACGTCGGGCAGCGCCTCGACGAAACCGGGCGCCGCCAGGTCGGCCACCACGGCGATCCCGTCCACCTCGGCCGCCACCCGTTCGGCCGCCTCCTGACGCCTGTCGACGACCACCACCCGGGCGCCGCCTTCGGCCAGCCTGAGCGCGCAGGCCCGGCCGATGCCGCCGCCCGCGCCCGTCACCAGCGCGGTCCGCCCGCCCAGCCCGCTCAGCCCGCTCAGCCCGCTCAGCCCGCTCAGCTCACTTGCCATGCCGCAGACCTTAGGCAGGTCGCCCGTCGAGGGGACATGGGGGTGGGGGACACAAAGGCAGGACATGGTGTGTGGATGGGCCTCACCGGCGGACCGTGTGCCGGGCCGGGTGCCTGGCCGTGTGCCGGGCGATGTGACGGCGGCCCGCCGGAGTCGGCGTGAGGGGCGTCGGGCGGTGGGGCCCGGCCACGTGCTCACCTGGGAGCAGGGGGTGGCCTGCCGTACGTTCAGGGGGTTTCGGGGGGCCTGGTCATCGACAGGACGTCCAGGAGGGCGTCGAGTTCGGGTTCGGTAAGGGGGCCGCCGGTGGTGTGGCCGCGTTCGACGACGACCTGGCGGATGGTCTTGCGCTCGGCCAGGGCCTGCTTGGCGATCCTGGCCGCCTCCTCGTAGCCCACGTGCCTGTTGAGGGGCGTCACGATCGAGGGGGAGGACTCGGCGTACTCGCGCAGGCGTTCCACGTTCGCCGTGATGCCGCTCACGCATCGGTCGGCCAGCAGGCGCGAGACGTTGGCCAGCAGCCTGATCGACTCCAGGATGTTGCGTGCGATCACCGGCAGCTGCACGTTCAGCTCGAACGAGCCCGAAGCGCCCGCGAACGCGATGGCCGCGTCGTTGCCGATGACCTGGGCGGCGACCATCGTCACGGCCTCGGGGATGACCGGGTTCACCTTGCCCGGCATGATCGAGGAGCCCGGCTGCAGGTCGGGCAGGTTGATCTCGCCCAGGCCGGCGCGCGGGCCCGATCCCATCCAGCGGAGGTCGTTCGCGATCTTGTTCAGGGCGACCGCGGTGCTTCTGAGCTGGCCCGACAGCTCCACGATGGCATCACGTGCGCTCTGCGCCTCGAAGTGGTCGCCCGCCTCGGTGAACGGGATGCCCGTCGCCTCACGCAGCTTCGTGATCGCCTTCTTCGCGAAGCCGGGCGGGGTGTTGATGCCCGTGCCGACCGCCGTGCCGCCCAGCGGGAGCTCCACCAGCCGTCCCAGCGTGCCGCTCACCCGTTCGGCCGAGCGCGACACCTGGGTGGCGTAGCCGCCGAACTCCTGGCCGAGCGTCACCGGCGTGGCGTCCATGAGATGGGTACGGCCGGCCTTGACGACGTCGGCGTACTCCTCCTGCTTGGCGCGCAGGGCCTGCTCCAGGTGCTCAAGGGCGGGCAGCAGGTGGAAGACGACCTCGGTCGCGGCGGCCACGTGGATGGAGGTGGGGAAGACGTCGTTGGAGGACTGGGAGGCGTTCACGTCGTCGTTGGGGTGCACGGGCCTGCCCAGCCTGTGCTCGGCCAAGGTGGCGATCACCTCGTTGGCGTTCATGTTCGATGAGGTGCCCGAGCCGGTCTGGAACACGTCGACG
Organism: Nonomuraea sp. IBHARD001; assembly: GCF_056106265.1. Lineage (NCBI taxonomy): Bacteria > Bacillati > Actinomycetota > Actinomycetes > Streptosporangiales > Streptosporangiaceae > Nonomuraea > Nonomuraea sp. IBHARD001. The sequence continues at coordinate 8,094,701 of NZ_JBWBBW010000002.1, read as the reverse complement.
GGGAACTGGTCGTCGTGCTCGTTCTCCGCCACATCGGCCGCCGCCTCGGCGATGGCCTCGGCGAGGTCCTCGCGGATGACGCCGAGCTCGCCGTTCACCTCGGCGGCCACCGCCTTGACCAGGCCCAGTGCGGCGATGTGCGCGGGTTCGAGCCCCCTGCCCGACACGGGGAAGTTCTCCACCGCCCGCTGGGTCTGGGCCCGCCAAAGCGCCCCCTTCGGAACGCGTACCTCGCCCATGGAGTCGTGCTCGATCCGATAGTCGCTCATGACCACAGTCTGTGCGATCGGGTGGTGAGACGCGGGGGCGCCTCGCCCGTTGTCGGCTTGTCGGCCCTCGCTCGGGTGGAGAGCGAGGGCCGGGCCTCAGGAGGCGAAGGCGGCGACGATGAGGATGGCGATGATCACGGCGGCGACGGCGGCCACGGCGATGAGGATGAGCATGCCGGTTCTCGCGCCCTTCGACGGCTGGGGGCCGTTCGAGATGGCGAACAGGTCGGTGCCCAGGCCCTGGCTGCTGTTCGGTATGCCCTGGATCGGTCCTCCATGGGGGTCTTGGCCGCCCGGAGAGGCGTCGTGGGGGTGGGCGCCCGGGGGGTTGCCCTGGAGGTTGCCGGGATAGCTGTTCGGGTCCATGGGGAAGCTCTGGGGGCCGCCGGGGGGTGTCGAGGGTGGGAAGCCCTGGTGTGCGCCGGGCGGGGCCTGCGGGTGGGCCTGGTTCTGTGGATGGGCTGGGCCTTGTGGATGGGCGGCTCCGAAGTGCCCGGCGCCGGGGGTGTTGCCCGGGGCGAACGCGCCTCCCGGTGCGGCGCTGTCCGGGCGTGCCTGGAAGGCGCCCTGTCCGTGGGAGGGGCCCTGCGTGCCGGGCTCGCCCAGGGGCGGCCTCGCGCCGGGCGTAGGGCGTGCGGAGGAGGGCTCGTCGCGTACGGGGAAGACCGGCCTGCCGGGCGGCTGCGGGGAGTCGGGCGCGCCGATCGGAGGAACGCCGGTGCGGGGACGGCCGATGTCGATGCGTGAGGTGGTGATCGTGCCCTCGTCGTCGGCAGAGGTGGGGGAGGCGGCGGGCTTGCGTGGGGCGGTCTCTGCGGGGCGGGGCGGGAAGCCGCCCTTGGGCCTGACGACCATGACCGTGCGGTCCGGGTCGTAGTCGCCTGGCGGCTCGCTCACGGGATGCGGCCCCGAGTCGCTCGACGGCGTGTCGGCGATCATCCGGAGCATGGTCTCGGCCTTGGCGGCGCTGAGCCGTCTGACGTGGTCCTTGTGCAGGAGGCCGTCGAGCACGGGACGCAGCGGTCCGGCCTGGGTCGGCGTGTCGACCTTCTCCGACATCAGGGCCGAGAGCGTCTCGGCGACCGTCGAGCGTTCGTAGGCGGGGCGGCCCTCGACGGCGAAGTACAGCGTGGCCCCGAGCGACCAGATGTCGGACTCCGGCCCGGTGTACTCACCTCTGGCGCGTTCCGGCGCCGTATATCCGGGGGAGCCGATGACCATACCGGTCTTGGTGAGGTTCGTATCCCCTTCGGACTTGGCGATGCCGAAGTCGGTCAGCACCACCCGGCCGGTCTCGGTGACCAGGACGTTGGCCGGTTTGACGTCGCGATGGGTGATGCCGAGCAGGTGCGCGGCGCGCAGGGCGCTGAGCAGGTCGACGCCGATCTCGGCCACGAGCCTGGGCGGCAGCGGCCCCTCCTCGTCGATGACCTGTTCGAGGGATCGGGCCTCGACCAGCTCCATGATGATCCATGGGCTGTTGTCGTGAATGAGCACGTCATGGATGGAGGCGACGCTCGGGTGGTTGATCCGTGCCGCCGTGCGGCCTTCGCGCACCATGCGCTCGCGTAGTTCGTGGCGCTGGTCCTCGCTGAGACCACGGTCCTGGCGGATCTCCTTGATCGCTACCTCACGGCCGAGCACGCGGTCGCGGGCTCGCCAGACGGTGCCCATGGTTCCTCGGCCGATCGGTGTGATCAGCTCGTATCGTTCAGCGAGCAGGCGCGGCTGCTGTTCCGGCATGAGATGAAGATATCCATTTTGACTTGGATATCGCTTTACCCGGGCTTGCGAAGTTGCTACCCGCGAGTTGCTACCCGCGCTTGCGTAGTTCCCTGGGCCAGAAGACGCGGGGCAGGAACAACCTGATCATCTTGGTCCGGAGCCTCGTCAGCGGCGTCGGATCCGGCCGTACGTCCAGGGGTTTGCGGTGGTTGCCTTCGAGCGGACGCCGGTGGCCTCGGGGCATCGGCACGGGCGAGGTCGGCACGGCGTCGGCCCGATGCAGGCCCCGGTGGCTCGGCCTGCGGCTGAAGGGCGGCACGGGGATCGAGGGCGGCGTGCGCACCGCCTTGCGCGCGGCCTGGGCCAGCGGTTCTTCGGCCGATCCTCCGGCGGCGACCCGGGCCAGCATGAGCGAGGCGCGCACGGAGTCGAGCCGCGTGTCGGGGTCGATGCGCAGCAGGGCGTCGAGCACGGGGACGAGTGGCCCGGCCTTGGCCATCGGGATCGGCTCGCCGCTGGTCAGGGCGGCCAGGGCGGCGGCGGCCGTCCTGCGGCCGTGCAGGCCCCTGCCTTCGACGGCGGTGTAGAGGGTGGCGCCCAGCGACCAGAGGTCGGCCGAGGGGCTGGCCTTGGCGCCGAGCACGCGCTCGGGGGCGATATATCCGGCCGATCCGAGTACGATCCCGGCCTGGGTGATGGACGCGTCGCCCTCGAAGGCGGCCAGTCCGAAGTCGGTGAGCACGGCGCGGTCGTCGGTCACCAGGACATTGCTCGGTTTCACATCGCGATGCAGGATGCCCTTGGCGTGCACGGCGCGCAGCGCGCCCAGGATCTGCCTGCCGATCTCGGCGGCGCGGCGCGGCGGGAGCGGTCCTTCCTCCTGGATGAGCTGCTCCAGCGATCTGGCCTGGAGCAGCTCCATCACGATCCAGGGGCGCTCGTCCTCGGTGACCACGTCGAAGACGGTGATGACCGACGGATGGGCGACCATGGCGGTGGCCCTGCCCTCACGCTCGGTGCGTGCGCACAGCTCGGCGCGCAGGTCCTCGTCGAGGACCGTCGGCATGCGGACCTCCTTGACCGCCACATGGCGATCGAGAAGCTCGTCATGAGCTCGCCAAACGGTGCCCATGCCGCCGCGGCCGACCGGCTCCATCAGCCGATAGCGCGCGGCTAGGAGGTAACCGGACGGCGCACGCATGGGTGGCAGCTTACCTATTTGCGGAAACCTACCTGTAGAGGCGGGGCCGATAAATTATTGCGATGTTCAGTCAGGAAGTCTGACCTGTCGCGTCAGTGAAGCGCCGCGCGACGTCGTTCCAGTTGATCAGATCCCAGAGCTTATGTACGTAATCCGGTCTGACGTTGCGGTACTGCAGATAGTAAGCGTGCTCCCACGCGTCGAACACCAGGATCGGTGTCGTGTTCATGCCGACGTTGCCGTGGTGGTCGTAGACCTGCTCGACGATGAGGCGCTTGCCGAGCGGCTCCCAGGCGAGGATGCCCCAGCCCGAGCCCTGCACGAGCGTCGTGGCCGTGGTGAGCTGCTTCTGGAAGGCCTCGAAGGAGCCGAAGTGCTCGGTGATGGCGTCGCCGAGCACACCGTCGGGGCGGTCGCCGCCGTCGGGGGAGAGGTTCTCCCAGAAGATCGAGTGCAGCACGTGCCCGGAGAGGTTGAACGCGAACGTCTTCTCCAGTCCGACGATGCCGCCGAACTCGCTCTTGTCCCTGGCCTCGGCCAGCTTCTCCAGGGTGTCGTTGGCGCCCTTGACATAGGCCGCGTGGTGCTTGGCGTGGTGCAGCTCCAGGATCTCGCCGGTGATGGCGGGCTCCAGGGCCGAGTAGTCGTAGGGCATGTCCGGCAGGGTGTAGTCACCCATGGGCTTACCTCCTAGTTGATCTTTGCGATCCCGACACTATTGCAACTTCCATGCAAGTGCATCAGTCTTGCGACCTAGGACTCCGTGTTATTGCAACTTGCTCGCAATTACAGCATCATGGCAGGTGTCAGTTTGGTCCTGCTTGCGCGGACGGGCTCTCGATGGCCCGTCCGCGTACGCTTCTCCGGCTCCGGGGGTCGCCGTGGAGGCACTGGAGGTTCGGCGTGTCTACGCGGCGGCGTTCGCGCAACCGCCGTGGAACGAGGGACCGGGAGAGTTCGCCGCCTTCGCCCAGCGCCTGGACCAGCACAGGGCCGTGCCCGGCTGCGTCTTCGAAGGTGTGTGGGCCGACGGCGAGCCCGCCGGTTTCGCCTACACGCTCCCGCCCGAGCCGCACTGGCCGCGGGACGCCACCCATGACGCGATCGAGGCGCGACTCGGACCCGAGGGAGTCGCCGGCCTCCAGGGCCGTCACATCCTCAGGGAGGTCGCCGTCGATCCGCGTTTCGGCGGCAGGGGGCTCGGCGCCCGGCTGGTCGGGAAGGTGAGCGCCGACCGCGCCTGCTGGCTGATCACCTCACCGGCCGCCGAGCCCGCCGTACGCCTGTACGAACGGCTGGGCTGGCGGGCGGCCTGCGACTTCACCACGCAGGGAATCGCCCTGCGTGTCTACGTCTCGCCGTAGGGGTCAGGCCAGGGTGCCGGTGCGCGGGCCCTTGCCGATGGTGAGGACGGGGCCGGTCGTGTCGGTGAAGAAGTCCTCGCCCTTGTCGTCGACCACGATGAAGGCGGGGAAGTCCTCGACCTCGATCTTCCAGACGGCCTCCATGCCGAGCTCGGGGTACTCCAGCACCTCGACCTTCTTGATGCAGTCCAGGGCCAGGCGTGCGGCGGGTCCGCCGATCGAGCCGAGGTAGAAGCCGCCGTACTTCTGGCACGCGTCGGTGACCTGCTTGGACCTGTTGCCCTTGGCCAGCATGACCATCGAGCCGCCTTCGGCCTGGAAGCGCTCGACGTAGGAGTCCATGCGACCGGCCGTGGTCGGCCCGAACGAGCCGGAGGCATAACCTTCGGGCGTCTTGGCGGGCCCGGCGTAGTAGACGGCGTGGTCGCGGAGGTACTGCGGCATCTCGCCACCCGCGTCGAGCAGCTCGGCGATCTTGGCATGGGCGATGTCACGGGCCACGACGAGCGGGCCGGACAGTGAAAGACGCGTCTTGACCGGGTACCTCGTCAGCTCGGCGAGGATCTCCGGCATCGGCCGGTTGAGGTCGATGCGCACGACGTCGTCCGACAGATGGGCATCGGTGGTCTCCGGCAGGAACCTGGCCGGGTCGGTCTCCAGCCTCTCCAGGAACACACCGTCCGCGGTGATCTTGGCAAGCGCCTGACGGTCGGCCGAGCACGACACGGCGACGGCCACGGGGCAGGAGGCGCCGTGCCTGGGCAGCCTGATGACCCGCACGTCGTGGCAGAAGTACTTGCCGCCGAACTGCGCCCCGATGCCGAGCCGCTGCGTCAGCTCGAAGACCTTGGCCTCCAGGTCGAGATCGCGGAACCCGTGCCCCGAGGCGGACCCCTCGGTCGGGATGGAGTCCAGATACCGCGCCGAGGCGTACTTGGCCGTCTTCAGCGCGAACTCGGCCGACGTCCCGCCCACCACGATCGCCAGATGGTACGGCGGGCAGGCCGCGGTGCCGAGCGAGCGGATCTTCTCCTCCAGGAAGGCCAGCATGCGCTTCTCGTTGAGCACCGCCTTGGTCTCCTGGTACAGGAAGGACTTGTTGGCCGATCCGCCGCCCTTGGCCATGAACAGCAGCTTGTAGGCGTCGTCGCCCTCGGCGTAGAGCTCGATCTGGGCGGGCAGGTTGCTGCCGGTGTTCTTCTCCTCCCACATGCTCAGCGGCGCCATCTGCGAGTAACGCAGGTTGAGCTTGGTGTAGGCGTCGTAGACACCGCGCGAGATGTGCTCGGCGTCGCGCCCGTCGGTGAGCACGTGGCGGCCACGCTTGCCCATGACGATCGCGGTGCCGGTGTCCTGGCACATGGGCAGCACGCCACCGGCCGAGATGGAGGCGTTCTTCAGCAGGTCGAGTGCGACGAACCTGTCGTTGCCGCTGGACTCCGGGTCCTCGATGATCTTGCGGAGCTGCGCGAGATGCGAGGAGCGGAGAAAGTGCGAGATGTCGTGCACGGCGGTCTCGGTCAGCAGCCTCAGCGCCTCGGGGTCCACCTCGAGAAAGGTGCGCCCGGCGGCCTCGACCTTCCGCACCCCCTCCGCGGTGATGAGCCGATACTCGGTCTCGTCGGCGCCGAGCGGAAGCAGGTCGGTGTAGTCGAACTCGGGCATGTCCCTCGATCCTTTCGGTCCTCATAGAGGGTACGGCAAGCCGCGATATCTCCTCGAAGATGAACAGTCCGAGGGACCCCCGTGACCGGCGCGGACCGAACTACCTCACGACAGGCTCAGAACGGGAGGAATCATGGAAGCCGGACATATCGCTGTGATGGCCCTGGGTGTGCTCATCATGGCCGGGCTCGTGGTCTCGCTGCTCGTCATCGTCCTGACGGGCATCAGGAACGGCCAGTGGCCGACGCGCTGACCGGGCGCTGAGTCCCACGCCGATCCCGGCGACGACCAGGCCGGCGCCCAGCAGGTCGGCCCCGGTGGGAGCACCGAGGCCGATCACCAGGCCCCCGGCGATGGCGCCGACCGGGATCAGCCCCGCGAACAGCCCCGCGCTGCTCGGGCCGAGCCTGGGCAGCGCGGAGTACCAAAGGAAGAAGGCCACGGTCGTGACGATCACCGACTGGTAGGTCAGCGCCCACGCCTCGGCGGCCGTGGGCGCCCGGAGCATCTCACTCCCCTCGAAGACCAGCCCGAGCGCGACCAGCATGGGCACGGCCAGCGCCGTCGAGTACGCCGACACCCGGATCGCCCCCAGCCTGGGCAGCAGCGGGATGGCCAGCAGCGAGAACGACATCTCGGTCCCGAGCGCGCCGAGCGCCCACAGCAGGCCGGGCAGGTTGCCGCTGCCGAGACCGGTGGCCAGCGTCGCCCCGGTCACGACGACACCCGCGCCGATCACCAGGCGCAGGGCGGGTCGCCCGCCGACCATGGCGAGGAACAACGGGACCGTTCCCAGGACGGTGCCGACGAGGGTGGGGCCCGCGTGCCTGGCCGACTCGATGACGCACACGTTGAACAGCACGAGGCCGAGCGCGGCCAGCGCCAGCAGCAGCCCGGTGTCGCGCGCGCCGGGCCTGACCGCGCGCAGCCCGGTCAGCCTGGCCACGAGGAGCAGGATGACCGAGGCGGCGAGATAGCGCACCGCCTGCCCGCCGTACACGGGGTAGTCGCCGATCAGGGCGGAGACCGCGGCGAGGGTGCCGACGAGGAACATCGCGGTCGCGGCCATGAGGGCAGGGCTTCGCAAGGACATGGCGGAGATGCTAGGAAGGTATTGGTTCGTTTGTGGAGTCCAATCTGAGGGTGGAATCGAGGTCCAATTGGCCGACCTGCACATCGCGGTCGACAGAGGCAGGGGCGCGCTCGCCGGACAGGTGGCCGCCGAGCTGCGCGAGTCGATCAGGAGCGGCAGGCTCGCCCCCGAGACGCGGCTCCCGGCCAGCAGGGACCTCGCGGCCGATCTCGGCGTCTCGCGCGGCGTCGTGGTCGAGGCGTACGAGCAGCTGGTCGCCGAGGGGTTCCTCACCGCGAAGGTGGGCGCGGGCACCAGGGTGGCCCCCGCCAGGGCGCGCGAGGAGGTCGTGCCCGCCTCTCCGCCGGGGCCGCCGCACCACGGGTATCGCGCGACCTCGCCCGACCTGACGTTCTTCCCGAGGGAGCGATGGCTGGCCGCGGTGCGGCACGTGCTGGCGACCGTGCCGTCGGACGGCCTGGACTACGGCGACCCGGGCGGCGTGCCGGAGCTGCGCGAGGAGCTCGCCGGGTATCTGCGCAGGGTACGCGCCGCCGACGTGCGCCCGGAGAACCTCGCCGTCGTCGGCGGCGTCGCCCAGGGGCTCAGCCTGGTGCTGCACGTCCTGGGCGCCGGGGTACGGCTGGCCGTGGAGGACCCCACGAGCCATCGCCAGGTGCCGCTGCTGCGCAGGGCGGGCGCCGAGCTGGCGCCCGTGCCGGTCGACCGTGAGGGGCTGGTGGTGGACGACCTGCGGGCGAGCGGCGCCGAGGCGGCGCTGGTGACCCCGGCGCACCAGTACCCGACGGGCGTCGTGCTCTCGCCGAGGCGGCGCGCCGCGCTGGTCGACTGGGGCGGGATCGTGCTGGAGGACGACTACGACGCCGAGCTGAGGTTCGACCGAGAGCCGGTCGGCTGCCTGCAGGGCCTGGCCCCCGACCGGGTGATCCTGTCGGGCAGCGCCAGCAAGGCACTCGCGCCGGGCCTGCGACTCGGCTGGATCGCCGCGCCCCCGGCCATCGCCGTCGCCGTCAGGAAGGCCAGGGAGGAGCTCGACCTCGGCTCGCCGGTCATCGAGCAGTACGCCCTGGCCCACTTCCTGCGCACCGGCGCCTACGAACGGCATCTGCGGCACATGCGCCGCGAGTACAAGCGGCGAAGGGACGCCATGGTCAGGGCGCTGGCCGAGCACCTGCCCCCCGTGCGTGTCAGCGGAATCCAGGCCGGACTCCACATCTACGCCGATCTGCCCACAGGATGGGACGAGGAGGCCGTGGCCGCCGATGCGGTGAGCGTGGGGCTGGCCGGGGAGGCGCTCGGGCAGATGCGGTTCACGCCGGGGCCACCGGCCGTGGTGATCGGCTTCGCCAGAGTGCCTGCTCACCGGGCGGATCAGGCCGTTCGGGAGCTGGCCGCAAAGGTCAGAATGTCAGGACAAAAGATTGACTGACTGCGACATTCTGCCCTAGAACTGGAAGCCGTCCGGCATGTCACGCGAAACCGGCGGAGGGTGTCATGCGTGTGGGTCTGTTGGGACTGGGCAGGATCGGCGCCTTCCATGCCGAGACCCTCGCCGCTCTGGCCGACGACCTCGTCGTGGCCGACGCCGACCCAGCCAGGACCAGCCCATGGGGCAGGCCGGGCGACCCGTTCGACACCGACGCCCTCGTCATCGCGACGCCGACCAGCACCCACGCCGACCTGCTGATCGAGGCCTGCGCACGCGGCCTGCCCGTCTTCTGCGAGAAGCCGGTCGCGGGCAGCGTCGAGGAGACGATCGCGGTGCTCAAGGCCCGCAGGGACAATGTCGTGCACATCGGCTTCCAGCGCCGTTTCGACGCCGGATACGCCGCGGCCAGGGCGGCGCTGCGGGCAGGGGAGCTGGGCGAGCTGCACCGGGTGCACATGCAGAGCGCCGACCCGGCGCCGCCGCCCGCCGCCTACGTGGCGCACTCGGGCGGCATCTACCGCGACTGCCACATCCACGACTTCGACATCCTGCGCTGGGTCACCTCGCGCGAGGTCGAGACCGTCTACGCGACCGGCGCCAACAGGGGAGCGGCCTACTTCGCCGAAGCGGCGGACGCCGACACCAGCGCCGCGCTGCTCACCCTCGACGACGGCACCCTGGCCACCCTGCAAGGCTCGCGCTACAACGGCGCCGGGTACGACGTCCGCATGGAGGTGTCGGGCACCCGCCGTACCCAGGCCGTGGGGCTCGGCCCGCGCACGCCGCTGACCAGCGCCGAAGGCCTGCAACCCGGCGGCGAGCCGTGGCCCGACTTCGTCACGCGCTTCCGAGAGGCCTACCGCGCCGAGCTCGCCGCCTTCCTTGAGGCGGCCAGGGGCGAACGCGAGACGCCGTGCTCGATCGAGGACGCGCTGGCCGCCCTGTACGTCGCCGAGGCCGCGGAGACCTCGCGGCGTGAAGCCCGTCCCGTCGCCGTCGTGGAGGTGGTCCGATGAAGATCGCGGCAGCGCCGATCTCCTGGGGGGTGTGCGAGGTGCCCGGCTGGGGGTTCCAGCTCGACCGGGAGCGTGTGCTGGAGGAGATGCGCGAGCTCGGCCTGAACGCCACCGAACTCGGCCCCGACGGCTTCCTGCCCGCCTCGCCCACGCGCCGTCGTGCGATGCTGGCCGGGTACGGGCTCACGCCGGTGGGCGGGTTCGTGCCCGTCATGCTGCACGAGCCGCGCTACGACCCGCTGCCCGAGGTACGCGGCAGGCTCAACGACTTCACCGAGGGCGGGGTCGAGACGCTCGTCCTGGCCGCCGACACCGGCACCGAGGGCTACGACGCCAGGCCGGTCCTCGACGACAAGGGCTGGAAGACGCTGCTGCGCAACCTCGACCGGGTCGCGAAGGCGTCGTCGCTCCCGGTCTGCCTGCACCCGCATGTGGGCACCATGGTGGAGTCGCGTGCGGAGATCGAGCGCGTGCTCGCCGGCAGCGCGGTGCCGCTGTGCCTGGACACCGGGCACGTGCTCCTCGGCGGCGCCGATCCGCTGGAGCTGGTCAGGGCCGCGCCGGGCCGCGTCGGGCACGTGCACCTGAAGGACGTCTCGGCCGGACTCGCCGCCAAGGTCGTCTCGCGTGAGCTCACCTACTCCCAGGCCGTGCGCCAGGGGCTCTACCGGCCGCTCGGCTCGGGCGACGCCGACATCGCCGCGATCGTCGCCGCGCTGGAGGCCGAAGGCTACGCCGGGTGGTACGTCATGGAGCAGGACGTCGTGCTCACCTCCGAGCTCGACGACCCGCAGGCCGACGTCAGGACGGGTCTGGCCTACCTCGGGAGCCTCGGGTGAGCCATGACGTCCTGACCATGGGACGGATCGGGGTCGACATCTACCCCCTGCAGATCGGCCTGTCGCTGCGCGAGGTCGAGACGTTCGGCAAGTACCTCGGCGGCAGCCCGGCCAATGTGGCCGTCGCCTCGGCCCGGCTCGGCCGGTCGAGCGCGGTGATCACCCGGACCGGCGACGACCCGTTCGGGGCCTTCCTGCACGACGCCCTGCGTTCCTACGGCGTCGACGACTCCCATGTCGGCACCGTGCCGTCGCTGCCCACGCCGGTGACGTTCTGCGAGATCAGGCCGCCGGACGACTTCCCGCTGTTCTTCTACCGCGCGCCCAAGGCGCCGGACCTGGAGATCGCCGCCGAGGAGCTCGACCTCGACGCGATCGGCTCGGCGCGGGTGTTCTGGGCGACGCTCACCGGCCTGTCGCAGGAGCCTTCGCGCTCGGCGCACCTCGCCGCCTGGCGGGCCAGGGGGCGCAGGCCGTTCACCGTGCTGGACCTGGACTACCGTGCGGCGTTCTGGGGCTCGCCGTACCAGGCGAGGGCGGCGGCGCGTGAGGCCGTGGCGCACGTGACGGTCGCGGTGGGCAACATCGAGGAGATGGAGGTCGCGACCGGCACGACCGAGCCGCACGTCGCGGCCGAGACGCTGCTCACGGCAGGGGTGAAGCTGGCGATCGTCAAGCAGGGCGCCAAGGGCGTGCTCGGGATGACCAACGGCGAGACGGTCGTCGTGCCGCCGGTGGCGGTCGAGGTGGTCAACGGGCTCGGCGCCGGCGACGCGTTCGGCGGGGCGCTGTGTCACGGGCTGCTGGCCGGATGGCCGCTTGAGCGTGTGCTGCGTTTCGCCAACGCGGCCGGTGCGATCGTGGCGGGACGGCCGGCCTGCGCACCGGCGATGCCGACCGTCGCCGAGGTCGAAGAGGTGCTGGCCGGTGCCTGAGCCGAAGACGGTCACGCTCGACGACGTCAGGACGATCAGGGCGCGCACCCCCGAGCGCATCGCCCTGGCCGCGGCCGTACGCAGGCGCAGGCCGCTGCTCGCCGAACGCGACCAGCTCATGATCATCGCAGCCGACCACCCGGCCAGGGGCGCGCTCGGGGTCGGTGGCAGGCCGCTGGCCATGGGCAGCAGGGTCGACCTGCTCGGCCGGTTGTGCGTGGCGCTGGCCAGGCCGGGCGTCGACGGGGTGCTGGCCACGCCGGACGTCGTCGAGGACCTGCTGCTGCTCGGCGTGCTCGACGACAAGGTGGTCATCGGCTCGATGAACAGGGGCGGCCTCCAGGGCGCCGTCTTCGAGTTCGACGACAGGTTCACCGCGTACGACACGCGCTCGATCGTGCGCATGCGCCTGGACGGCGGCAAGATGTTGTGCAGGATCGCGCTGCAGGAGCCGGGCACGGCCGCCACGCTGGAGGCGTGCGCCAGGGCGGTCACCGAGCTGGCGGGCGAGGGCCTGCTCGCGCTGGTGGAGCCGTTCTGGTCGGGCCGTTCGGGGCATGACCTGTCGGCCGACGCCGTGATCAGGGCGATCAGCGTCGGGCAGGGGCTCGGCGCGACCTCGGCCCACACCTGGCTCAAGCTGCCCGTCGTGGACGACATGGAGCGCGTGATGCGCGCCACGACGCTGCCCGCGCTGCTGCTCGGCGGCGATCCCGGCCCCGCGCCCGGCCTCGCCCGTGCCGCCTGGCGTGAGGCGCTGCGGCTGCCCGGCGTGCGTGGTCTGGTGGTCGGGCGCGCACTGCTCTACCCTCCCGACGACGACGTGGCCACAGCAGTGGACAGCGCGGTCGCGATGCTGGAGGACCGATGACGTACATCCCCGCGGGCACGAGCGCCAGGGCGCCCTGGTCGGTCGAGATCACCGCCGAGTCCGCGGGATGGACCTACTGCGGGCTGAAGGTCGTGCAGCTGTCGGGCGAGAGCCTGTCGTTCGAGACCGGCGACGAGGAGATGCTGGTGCTCCCGCTGACCGGCTCCTGCGTGGTCGAGGCCGAGGGCTCCCGTATCGAGCTGGCCGGACGGGACTCGGTCTTCGACGGGGTGAGCGACTTCGCCTACCTGCCGATCGGCTGCCGGGTCCGTCTCACGGGCGGCGGTCGCTTCGCGCTGCCGTCGGCCCGCGCCACCAGGAGCTTCCCCTTCAGGTACGGCCCGGCGGGCAAGGTGCCCGTCGAGATCAGGGGAGCGGGCCAGGCCAGCAGGCAGGTCAACAACTTCTGCGCACCCGACGCCTTCGACTGCGACAAGCTCGTCTCGGTCGAGGTGCTCACCCCCGGCGGCAACTGGTCCTCCTACCCGCCGCACAAGCACGACACCGCCTCCGAGCGCGAGGCCGAGCTTGAGGAGATCTACTACTTCGAGGGCGGCCCCGGCTACCAGCGCGTGTACGGCGGGCACGAGGTGCTGACCGAGGTGTCGGGCGGCGACGTCGTCCTCGTGCCGCGCGGCTACCACGGCCCCTCGATGGCCTCGCCCGGCTACGACCTGTACTACCTCAACGTGCTGGCCGGCCCGGCCCCGGTGCGCTCGATGGCCTTCCACGACGACCCCAGGCACAGCTGGATCAGGGGCACCTGGTTCGACCAGCCGCTCGACCCCAGGCTGCCGTTCGGGCGTGGCGACCGATGAGGGCGACGGTCGCACAGGCGCTCGTCCGCTTCCTCGCCGTGCAGCACTCCGAACGCGACGGCGTCGAGCATCGGCTGATCGAAGGGTGCTTCGGCATCTTCGGCCACGGCAACGTCGCCGGGATCGGCCAGGCGCTGGCCGCGCAGGGCGCGGGGCTGGGCTCGGCGCTGCCGTACTATTCGGCGCGCAACGAGCAGGCCATGGTGCACACGGCGGCCGGGTTCGCGCGGGCGAGGGGGCGGCTGTCGACGTTCGCCTGTACGACGTCGGTCGGGCCGGGCGCGACGAACCTGGTGACGGGCGCGGCGCTCGCCACGATCAACAGGCTGCCGGTGCTGCTGCTGCCCGGCGACGTGTTCGCCACGCGGGCGGCGGGCACGGTGCTGCAGGAGTTGGAGGACCCGCGCTGCGCCGACGTCTCGGTCAACGACTGCCTGCGGCCGGTCTCCAGGTTCTTCGACCGCGTCACCAGGCCCGAGCAGCTGCCTTCGGCGCTGCTGTCGGCCATGCGGGTGCTCACCGATCCGGCCGAGACGGGCGCGGTGACGCTGGCCCTGCCGCAGGACGTGCAGGCCGAGTCCTGGCAGTGGCCGCCGGAGCTGTTCGAGCGCAGGGTCTGGCACGTGGCGCGGCCGGTGCCGGAACCGGCGGCGCTCACGCGTGCCGTCGCCGCGATCACGGCCTCGCGCAGGCCGCTGATCGTGGCGGGCGGCGGCGTCGTGCACAGCGAGGCCTGGCATCGGCTGCGCGAGTTCGCCGAGGCCCACGGCATCCCCGTCGCCGAGACGCAGGCCGGGAGGGGCTGCCTGCCCTCCGGCCATCCGTGCGCGGTGGGCGCGATCGGGCACACGGGCACGGCGGCGGCCAACACCCTGGCGCGTGAGGCCGATCTCGTGATCGGGATCGGCACCAGGTACACCGACTTCACCACGGCCTCACGCACCCTGTTCGGCGGGGCGAGGTTCGTCAATGTGAACGTGGCGGCCTTCGACGCGGCCAAGCACGCGGGCCTCATGCTGGTGGCCGACGCCAGGCAGGCGCTGGACGCCCTCGACCTGGGAGCCTGGCGGGCCGACGCCGCCTGGAGCGCCAGGGCGAGGGAGCTGGCCGACGACTGGTGGCGGCGGGTGGCGTTCGAGGGCGACGAGCCGACGCAGCCTGCCGTACTGGCGGATCTGCGGGCCGTGCTCGAACCCACGGACGTCGTGGTCAACGCGGCGGGCTCGATGCCGGGCGACCTGCATCGGCTGTGGCGCACCGACGACCCTCGCGCCTATCACGTGGAGTACGGCTACTCGTGCATGGGATACGAGATCGCCGGAGGGCTCGGGGTGAAGCTCGCCGATCCCTCGCGCGAGGTCGTCGTGCTGGTCGGCGACGGGTCGTACCTGATGATGGCCCAGGAGCTCGCCACCGCCGTGCAGGAGGGCGTCAAGCTGGTCGTGCTGCTGGTCGACAACCAGGGGTTCGCCTCGATCGGCGGGCTGTCGGAGGCGGTCGGCGCCGGTCGTCTCGGCACGGCCTTGCGGATGCGCGGGCCGGGAGGCGAGCTCGACGGCGAGCCGGTGCCGGTCGACCTGGCGGCCAACGCGGCCAGCCTCGGCGCCGACGTGCTGCGCGTGACCGGCAGGGCGCAGCTGCGATCGGCGCTCCGTCAGGCCAGGCGGGCGGCCCGGACGACCGTCGTGTACGTCAGGACCGTGCCGGGAGGCGACGCGCCGGGCTCGCAGGCGTGGTGGGACGTGCCGGTGGCCGACGAGCCCGGTGAGATCAGGCAGGGCTACCTGGCGGCGAAACGGGAGCAGCGTCCTTATCTGTGAGCTTCGGCTGGAAGCCCTTGGCCAGCACGATGATGCCCGCCGCGAGCACCAGCGGCGCGATGAACGCGATCTGCATGTCGACCGCGTCGGCCAGCCCGCCGACCAGGGCGGCGCCGACGATGAAGCCCACGTAGTTGAACAGGTTGACCCTGGCGATGGCCACACCGGTGCCCGCCGGGTCCAGCCGCCCGGCGGCCGAGAACGACTGCGGCGCCACCACCGACAGGCCGACGCCGGTCAGGCCGAACGCCATGATGGCCAGCGGCTGGCTGGGCGCGAGCACGATCCCGGCGAAGCCGAGCGTGGCGATGGCGCCGCCGATCCTGACGACGGCCGCGGGGCCGTAGGCGCGTACGGCGAGGTCGCCGCCCAGCCTGACGAGCAGGGTGGTGGCCTGGTAGGCGGCATAGCCGAGCGGGACGACCGAGGCGCTCGACAGCAGGACGTCCTGCATGTAGACGGTGCTGAAGTTGGACACCGCCGCGTCCCCGACGTACAGGAAGGCCATCGCCAGGCACAGCGGGATGATCGGGCCCCACGGGATGCGCCCGGCCCGTGCGTGTGCCTCCTGGGCGACCTTCTCCTCCTCGACCGTGCACAGGGCGGGCCCGGCGACCAGCGAGCCGATCACCGCGAGCACCATGGGTACGGCCATCGCCGGGCCGAGGCTCAGCCGTTCGGCGACGAACGCGGCCCACAAGGCGCCCGCGAGGCTGGCCACGCTCCACACGCAGTGGAAGCCGTTGAGCACGGCACGGCCGTACCTGCGTTCGACGGCGACGCCCTGCATGTTCATCCCCGCGTCGACGGCGCCGACCGCCAGGCCGAACAGCAGCAGGGCGGCCAGCAGCATGGGCACGCCAGGCGCGAACCCGGCCAGCACCACGGCGAGTGCGACGGCCGGTTGCGCCAGGCGCAGCAGCCACTTGCTGCCCCGGCGGGCGGCGAGCGCACCGGCGGCGACGCTGCCGGCCCCGGCCAGCACGGGCACGATGAGCAGCAGGAGCGTGAGCTCGCCCTCGTCGAGGCCGTGTGCGGCCTTGATGGCGGCGACCTGGGTGAGGAGCGCGGCGAACGACAGGCCTTGCACGGCGAACACGATGAACGTGGCGATGCGGGCTTTGCGGTCACGCGGGGTCGGCACGGCGACCTCCCGATGGGAACGTGAGGCGGAGTCAGGTTTCCGTCAGGCTAGGGCGGCGAGCTGGGCCGGTCAATGGGCGACGGCCTTCTTCCGCCTCGCGTGCGAACGCGCGGCCCGCTCCTATGCTGCCTGGATGAGCACTGTGCTGATCATCGGAATGGGCGACATGGGCGAGCGGCTCGCGGGCCGCCTCGGGGAGGGCGGGCACGTCGGCCGCCTGGTGCTGGCCGGGCGCTCGCCGCACACGGTCGAGGCCGTCGCCGCGGCGGTCGTCAGCACGTCCGACTGCCTGGTCGAGCCCGCCACCCTCGACGCCACCGACAGCGGGCAGGTCGCCGAGCTGCTGGAGCGCGTCCGGCCCGACCTGGTGCTGCAGTGCGCCTCGCTGCGCGGCCCGTGGGCGATGGCCGGGCGCCAGGACCCGGCGGCGACGGCCGTGGCACGCGCCGGGCTCGCGTTGCGCCTGCCGTACCAGGTGCCGGTGCCGTTGGCCGTCATGCGAGGGGTGCGCGAGGCCGGGTACGGCGGGCCGGTGGCGAACCTGTCGTTTCCCGATGTGACCGGGCCGATCCTGGCCGCGCTCGGGCTGGCGCCGACGCTCGGGCTGGGCAATGTGGCGATGATCCAGCTGCGGGTCAGGGCCGCCCTGCGCGCCGCCGATCCCGAGGGCGTGACGCCGCTCATCCGGGTCGTCGCCCATCACGCCCAGGTGGCGGGCGTGCTGCAGGCCGCCGATCCCGCCGATCCCGCCGACCGGCCCCGGGTGTACCTGGGTGAGGAGGGGCGGCGTGCGGACGAGCTGGCCTACCGGGCGCCTTCGCTGGCTCCCGGTCCGCGCTACAACCACGTCACGGCCGCCGCCGCCGTGCCCGCGCTGCACGCGCTGCTGCCGGGCGCCGAGCCGCTGCGCTGGTCGGCGGCCTCGCCCGGTGGTCTGCCCGGCGGGTACCCCGTGCGCATCGACGACGGCTCGGTCGTCCTCGACCTGCCGCCGGGCGTCGAGCGGGCCGACGCGGTGGCCTACAACGAGCGCCAGGCGGCGGGAGACGGCGTCGAGCGCATCGAGGCCGACGGCACGGTCGTGTTCACCGAGGCGTGCCGTGCGGCCGTCGCCGCGCTCGCGCCCGAACTCGCCGAGCCGCTCGCGGTGGCCGACCTGCGGGCGCGGGCCGCCCTGCTCGACCGGGTGCTCGGCGGCTAGCCGTACATACCGATCGCTTGGTAGGTCGCTGTTAAAGTGATCGGCATGACAGCGGCAGCGCACGGTCGGCGCAAGGGCTATCCGGCGGGGGAGGCCAGGCGCGAGCGCATTCTGGCCATCGCGCTGCAGGAGTTCGCCGAGCACGGCTATCGGGGCGCCTCGCTGGCCAGGATCGCCGAGCGGGCCGAGCTGTCGCAGGCCGGGCTGCTGCACCACTTCAGGAGCAAGGACCGGCTGCTCGTCGCGGTCCTGGAGCACCGCGACGAGCAGGACGCACGGCGCTTCGCCGCGAGCGACCTGCGAGGCGTGACGGCGCTGCTGGCGCTGGCCGACGTCGTCGACCACAACTCCAGGGTGCCCGGCATCGTGCAGCTGTTCTCCGTGATCAGCGGCGAGTCGGTCACGGCCGACCATCCGGGCCACGCGTGGGCCAGGCTCCGCTACCGGCGCCTGCGCGCCCATGTGGCCGAGGCCCTGCGCCAGGGGGTGGCGGCGGGTGAGTTCAGGCCGGACCTCGACGCCGAGGCGCACGCCGATCGGCTGATCGCGATGATGGACGGCCTGCAGACCCAGTGGCTGATCGATCCGGACCGGGTCGACATGGCGACCGTGTTCAGGGGTTACGTCGACGATGTGATCGCGGCCCTGCGGCCCTGACCGGACGGCGTCCGTGGCGCCTGTGTCGCCTGTGTCGCCGCCCAGACGCCCAGTGCGGCGACGGCCGCCACCTCGATGGCCGCGAGGCCGCGTTCGACCAGCCCGAGCGGCATCACCTGCCACCAGGCCAGCCCCGCGCCCGCTCCCCACACCACCGTGGCCACGATGCCCGCCACCCACACCAGCGCCCCGGCGCCGAACCAGCGTGCGAGCGCCGCCGCCCTGACGCCCGGACCCCTGCGCGCGATGACCAGCGCCGCCACCGGCAGGCACAGGAACGCCACCAGGCTGCCCGCCCGATGGATGTCGCCGCTCAGGCTCGGCCCCACCGACCAGTCGTGCTTGGGGAACCACCCGGTGACGGCCAGCCCCGCACTCCATCCCAGCATCGTCACCGCGCCGAACACACCCGCGAGCCGCCCGCGCACCAGCGCCGCCGCGATGGCCGCCGAGCCCAGGGCGAGGACCAGCACGGCCGAGGTGAAGATCCAGCCGTGCGCGCCCAGCCCGTGCTCGCTGATCGTCCGGCGCAGCGGATCCCGCTCGGCCAGAGCGGCCACATCCAGCGCCACGACCGCCGCCGCCCCCACCCCGACCCCGGCCAGCCCGGCCCACGCCACCGCTCGCACCCGCATCCCCCACTTCCTCGACGCCGGGCGAAAGGCGCCCCTTCCACAGCATTCTCACCGAGTACGGCGGCGCGGCCGACTCCGCGATCGGACAGAGGCGGATATCGTGATAAGTGTGAATGAACGCCCGGGATCGTCGTGGCTGCCGCGCCTGGCCGAGGTCGGGGAACGCCTGGCCGAAGAGTGGCAGTCGAGCAGAAGGCCGAAGAGCGAAGGTCCCGAACCGCACGAACTACGGGCCTCCGACGCCGACAGGGAGCACGTCGTCCAGGTGCTCAACGACGCCTTCGCCGACGGCAGGCTGCGCCTGGAGGAGTTCGAGGAGCGCGTCGCCTACACCTACCAGGCGCGCACGCTGGGCGAACTCGCCTCCGTCACCACCGACCTGCTGCCGCCCGACCAGCAGCCGCTGCGGATCGAGGGCGGGCGCAACGTGGCGTCCATCTTCAAGAAGGAGCAGCGCGAAGGGCGCTGGGTGGTGCCGTCGGAGTTCGCGGTGACCGCCATGTTCGGCACCACCAAGCTCGACCTGCGCGACGCCATCATGCAGAGCCACCGCGTCGTCATCACCGCCACGCTCGTCTTCGGCGGCCTGGAGATCCACGTCCCCGAAGGCGTCGAGGTCATCAGGGTGACCAAGGAGAAGACCGCACGCCTCACCCGCCCCCAGGACGACCCCGACGCCCCCACCGTCGAGGTCCACACCACCAACTTCCTCGGCGAGGTCAAGGTCAAGGAACCGCCCAAGCGCCGTCGCCGCCGCTGAGCACCCCTCCGGGACGCCCGCGTGTCAGCCCGGGGTGCGCGGACCCGAAGGCCCGCGCGTCCCGGCACGTCAAGGCGCCCGCGTGTCAGCCCGCGCTGTCGAAGTTGATCGCACTGTAGGCGCGGAGCTTCCAGAGCTGGTGCTCGCTCTCGATCTTGCGGATGGTGCCCGACCTGCCGCGCATCACGAGGGAACTGGTGATCGCGGCGCCGCCCCTGAAGCGCACGCCGCTCATCAGCTCGCCCTGCGTGATGCCGGTCGCGGCGAAGAACACGTCGTCGGAGGTGACCAGGTCGCCGGTGGTCAGCACCTTGTCCAGGTCGTGACCGGCGTCGAGGGCGCGACGGCGTTCGGCGTCGTCCTGGGGCCAGAGCCTGCCCTGGATCACACCGCCCAGGCACTTCAGCGCACACGCGGCGATGATGCCCTCGGGGGTGCCGCCGATGCCGAGCATGAGGTCGACGCCGGTGCCCGCGCGGGCGGCCATGATCGCTCCGGCCACGTCGCCGTCCGGGATGAACTTGATCCGCGCGCCGGTCTCCCTGATCTCCTTGACGATGCCCTCGTGCCTGGGCCGGTCCAGGATGACCACCGTGACGTCGGAGGGCGAGGTGCCGCCCTTGGCCCTGGCCACGGCCTTGATGTTGTCGGCCACGGGGGCGTTGATGTCGACGACGCCCGCCGCCTCGGGGCCGGTGACGAGCTTTTCCATGTAGAAGACGGCCGAGGGGTCGTACATCGAGCCGCGCTCGCTCACCGCGATGACCGAGATGGCGTCCGGCATGCCGAGTGCGGTCAACCGGGTGCCGTCGATCGGGTCGACGGCCACGTCGCACTCGGGGCCCGAGCCGTCGCCGACCTGCTCGCCGTTGAACAGCATGGGCGCGTGGTCCTTCTCGCCCTCGCCGATCACCACGACGCCGTTCATCGAAACGGTATTGATCAACTGGCGCATGGCGTTGACCGCGGCGCCGTCCGCGCCGTTCTTGTCACCGCGCCCGACCCAGCGTGCCGCCGCCATGGCGGCCGCCTCGGTGACGCGTACCAGCTCCATCGCGAGGTTGCGGTCAGGTGCGTGCTCACCGGTGGCGAGCGCGGCGGGAACAGATGACTGTTCGGACATGAAGACGAGCCTCCTCGTGGACAACTGCCTCGATCGTAGTTACCGGTCTGTGGCCGGTAAGCGGGGGATAATGTTCCCTTCATGAGCAGCGATGCGGAACGGCCGGTGACAGCGGCCCAAGGCACGGGCGCGGTGCGCACATCCGAGCGAGGCGCGGCCACGCGGATGGCCCTCCTCGACGCGGCCCGCGAGGTGTTCGTCACGAGCGGCTTCGCCGAAGCGGGCGTCACCGACGTGGTCGCACGAGCCGGAGCCAGCGTCGGCAGCCTGTATCACCACTTCTCCGGCAAAGCCGACCTCTATCTGACGTTGTTCGAGGAGTTCCAAGCCCGCCAGACGCTACGTACCAAGCAGGCGGCACGTGAAACACGCGCGCAGGGCGAGAACGACCCCATGCGGGTGTTCATCGCCGCGGCCCGCGCCTATCTGGAGGGCTCGCTGCAGGAGCGCGAGCTCGCGGCGCTGTTCCTGCGCGGCGACGGTCCGCCCGGCTTCGAGGTCGTCATGCGCGATCGGCTGCGCCAGTGGGCCAAGCGCAACGCGGCGCTGTTCGACCACGACGAGGGCGCGCTCGTGGTGGTCGTGACGGGCGCGCTGGCCGCGGCGGTGTCGGAGGTCGTGCTCTCGGGCGACGAGGACGCCTCCCGCAGGCTGGCCGACGACGTGCTCGCCATCATCGGCCGGATCGAGCCCGCCGTGGCGCGGATCGAGCCGGCCGCTTCCCTGACCGAGGCCGACAGCGGGTAATCTCGGCGTCCGTGCGCTTCACTCAGGGTTTCTACGGCTACGCCTTCGCGCTCTTCGTCTGCCTCGCGGGCGCCGGCATCTTCCTGCTGATCACTCCGCAGAGCCGCGAAGAGCACATCCCCGCGGTCAACTACAGCATGGACCTGGCCAACGCCAGGCGCGAGGCGCCGTTCGAGGTGTGGGCGCCGGCGAAGGACCCGGCGGGCTGGATCCCGACCAGTTCGCGCTTCGACCAGCCGAAGAGCCCCTTCACCTGGCGTCTCGGCTACGCCACCTCCAACGGCCCGGACGGCAAGCGCCACCACGCCATGTTGATCCAGACCGATGCCCGGCCGTCGGCGGAGTTCGTCAACCGCAACACCAACACCGACAAGGCGACGGGCACGCTGGAGATCGCCGGTCAGCCGTGGGAGCAGCGCTACCGCGAGGACAAGAAGCAGCGCTCGCTCATCCGCACCCTGCCGAACGCCACGATCATCGTCACCGGCACGGCCGACTACCCCCAGCTCGCCGATCTGGCCAAGGCCCTGACGACCTCCTGAAGGCCGTACTGAAGCCTGTGCGCACTGGCATCGATCGGCGTTCTCTCGGAGAATGAGCGCCGTGAAATCGGCCCGAACCGCTGGAAACCAGACTGCTCGAAAGCGGCGTGTGCTTCCCGCCGTCCTCGCCCTGGTGTTCGGGCTGGTGGTCGCGCACTCGCTCATGTACTACGTGTTCACCCCGGACCGGCCGCTCACGGCCTTCCCCGGCGCCAGGACGCCGCTGTCGATCGCGCACCAGGGCGGTGAGCTGCTGGCGCCGAGCAACACGATGGCAGCCTTCGACCTGGCCGTCTCCCACGGCGCCGACGTGCTGGAGACCGACGTCCACCTGTCGAAGGACGGCCAGCTCGTCACCATCCACGACGACACCGTCGACAGGACGACCGACGGCACCGGCCGGGTCGACTCCCTCACCTGGGCCGAGCTGAAGAAGCTGGACGCCGGCCACTCCTTCACCGACCTCAAGGGCAGGCACAGCTACCGGGGCAAGGGCGCCAGGATCGCCAGACTGGAGGAGCTGTTCACCAAGTACGGCGACAGCAAGCTGTTCAATGTCGAGATCAAGGCCGCCTATCCCGAGATCGAGGCCAAGCTCTGGGCCCTGATCACCAAGCACGGCCTGGAGAGGAGAATCGTCGTCGTCTCCTTCGACCAACTGCTCGTCGACACCTTCAGACGGCTGAGCGGCGGCAAGGTCGCGGTGGGCGCGGGCCGGGCGGAGGCGACGATGTTCGCCCTGACCCACAAGTTCTGGGTGCCGGGCTTCTACCGCCCGCAGGCGAGCGTGCTGCAGATCCCGCTGGAGAGCAGCGGCTTCGACCTCGGCGACAAGGGCCTGGTCGACGGCGCGCACCGCCTGGGCCAGCAGGTGCACTACTGGACGATCAACGACGAGGCCACCATGCGCAGGCTCGTCGCGATGGGTGCCGACGGCATCATGACCGACCGGCCGGACCTGCTGAAGAAGGTGCTGGCCGAGCCGCGCTGAGGGGACGGCGGGCTCACAGCACGCGATCCAGCAGGGCGTCCAGGCCGTCCTTCACCCAGGCGGTGCTCCGGCCGCGCTCGTGGATCTGGAAGGCGATCAGCCCCGCGTTGACCGGAGCCAGCAGCGCGTCGGCCAGATAGGCGCAGGGCGCCTCGGGATCGAGCTCGGCCAGCAGGCCGCTCAGATGGGTGTGGTAGACGGAGTAGGCCCCGCCGAACCTGCCCTGCTTGGAGGCGCGTTCGGCGACGCGCAGCAGCGACTCCTGGGAGCCGACCCGGTCGACCAGGGCGTGCAGGAAGGCCCTGACGCGCTCGGCGGCGGGCGCACCGGGCCCCAGCGGCGCCGGACCGGTCATGAACGCGGCCTGGAACCTGCGCTCACGCTCGTCGAGCAGGGCGTAGAGCAGGCCGCTCCGGTCGCCGAAGCGCCGGTAGACGGTGCCGACGCCCACGCCCGCACGCCTGGCGACCTCGTCGAGCGAGAGCGCCTCGGCCCCGCACTCGCCGAGCAGGCAGGCGGCCACCGCGAGGATGCGTTCGCGGTTGCGGGCCGCGTCGGCGCGCTCGGGGGCGGGCTGTCCGGCGATCTGCAGAGGGACGACACGTCGCATCACACCTCCGCACTGTACTCCTTGTAAGCGGAGAGCTCTCCGGTTAATATCCGGAGGGTTCTCCGTTTACAACAGGCATTCCAATGCGAGGGGCGAGCATGGCGAACGACTGGAACGAGAAGGTCATCGAGGAGTTCCGGGCCAACTCCGGCAAGGTGGGCGGCTACTTCGAAGGCCACAACCTGGTACTGATGACCACCACAGGAGCCAAGACCGGCAGGCGTCTGACCTCGCCGGTGATGTACCTGCCCGACGGCGGCAGGATCGTGGTCATCGCCTCCAACGCCGGAGCCGACAACCACCCGTCCTGGTACCACAACCTGGTGGCCAACCCGGACCTCACGGTCGAGGTCGGCACCGAGACCTACGAGGCGAGGGCCGAGGTCATCGCCGACGAGGCCGAGCGCGACGCACTCTACGACCGGATGGTCGCGGTCGCGGAGGGCTTCGCCGACTACAAGAAGAAGACCCAGCGCGTCATCCCGGTGCTCGCGCTCAGCCGCAAGGCCTGAGCTGGGTCAGCCGGCCCTGCGCTCGGCCACCACGTCGATCTCGACCAGGACGTTGATCAGGTCGGAGCCGACGGTGGTGCGAGCGGGGTAGGGCTCGGTGAAGTACTCGCGGTAGACCTGGTCGTATGCGGCGAAGTCCTCGCGAACGTTCTCCAGATGCGTGGTCACCTTGACGACGTCGGCCAGGGTGAGGCCGTCGGCGGCGAGGATCGCGGTGAGGTTGTCGAGCACCTGGCGGGTCTGGGTGACGACATCGTCGCCGACGATCTTGCCGGTCGCCGGGTCGACGGGCACCGTGCCCGCGGTGAAGACGAGCTGCCCGGTGGCGACGGCCTGCGAGAAGGCGCCGCCGGGCGCCGGTGCCGCGTCGGTGCTGATGGCATGCATGGGACTCTCCAGAGGTGATGGAAGCGGGAAACAGAGGGGTCTAACGGTCGACCGCGTCGGGCGCCGGACGCAGCAGACGAAGATCGGAGCGGCGCGGCAGGCTCTCCCAGTCGCCGCTCGCGGTGACGGCGAAGGCCCCGGCCGCGCACGCGGTGTCCAGCCGCCGCTCGGGATCGGCCCCCGCCAGCCACTCGGCCAGCCACCCGGCGGCGAAGGCGTCACCGGCCCCGACCGGATCCAGCTCGGTCACCTGGTACGGCGCCGCCTGCCGTACCCCGGCGTCGGACAGTTCGACGGCGCCGCGGGCGCCGAGTTTGATCAGCACGTGCCGGGGGCCGAGTGCGGCGAGCTCCTCGGCCAGGGCGGCCGGAGTGCCGCCCTCGACGAAGAGCCCGGCCTCCGCCTCGGTGGCGAAGACGACGTCGGCCGACTTGACCAGCTCGCACAGTCCGGCGCTCGCCGCCTCGGGCGTCCACAGGCCGCGCCGGTAGTTGACGTCCAGCGAGACCAGCACGCCCGCGGCCTTCGCCTCGGCCACGGCGGCCAGCACGGCGCCGTGCGCGCCGGGGGACAGGGCAGGGGTGATGCCGGTGACGTGCAGGACCCTGGCCGAGCGGATCAGCGGCAGGTCCAGGTCCTCGGCGCTCAGCCGCGAGCCCGCACTGCCCGAACGGTAGTAGCGCACGTCGACGAGTTCGGCCGTACGCCTGCCCTTGACCATCAGGCCGGTCGAGGCCGAAGGGTCGACGATCATGCGGCTGACGTCGACGCCCTGCCCGGCCAGCGTCGAGCGGACCAGGTCGCCGAACTCGTCGGCGCCCACCCGGCCCAGCCACGCGGCGCGCACGCCGAGGCGGGTGGCGCCGATGGCCAGGTTCGACTCCGCGCCGCCGATCCCGAGATCGAACTCGCGGGCGTGCTGCAGCGGTCCGACCCGCCGTGCGGTGAACAGGGCCATGGTCTCGCCTAGTGTCACCAGGTCGGCCGACGGAGAGGTCATCGTGTGGATCCCAGCTTTCTGGAGATGCGCAGCGCTGTCTCCGCCACCATCGGTCCGAGCTCCCGCACACGCGCGGCGGTGATGCGCGAGGTCAGGCCGGAGATCGAGAGCGCGGAGACGGGGTCGTCGCTGTGGTTGAAGATCGGGGCCGCCACGCAGCGTACCTCTGGCTCGTTCTCGCGGTCGTCGACGGAGTACCCCCGCTGCCTGATCCTGGCCAGTTCGGTGGTGAGCCGGCCCGCGTCGGTGATGGTGTACCTGGTCAGCGCGGGCATCCCGGCCGCCACGACCTGCTCGACCATCTCGCCGGGCAGGTGGGCGAGTATCGCCTTGCCGACGGCCGTGCAGTACAGCTGGCCCCTGCTGCCGATGCGTGAGGCCATGCGGACGGTGGTCTCGTTCTCCACCTTGTCGATGTAGACGACGTACGGCCAGTCGTAGACGACCAGGTGCACGGTCTCGCGTACCTCGCGCATGAGGCCGTGCGTCTCCTCGGCCGCCACCGTGCGCAGGTCGAGGGTGGACAGGTAGGCCTGGCCGAGATGCAGGGCGCCGGTGCCGAGCCGGTAGGCGCCGCTCTTGCGGTCACGCTCCAGCAGCCCGGCCTCGACCAGGGGCACGGCCAGGCGCAGCACCGTGCTTTTGGACAGGCCGACGGCCTCGGCCAGACGGGAGAGCGGCAGGCCGTGACCAGGGCCGCCGTGGTCGCGCACGTACTCCAGCACCGCCAGCGCCCTGCGCAAGGACGCCGACTGGTTGCGCTCTGCGCCCTGGGGCGGTGTGGGGTGGATGGGGTCATCGAACACGCAGGTCAAGTTAGGCGACCAATCGCCCGATGTCACATTTTCGGGACGTCGTTCTGCATTGCACAACAAATCACATGAGGTCTTCCTCGGGTGGACAAGCGCTTCCTAGGGTCTGCCGCCAACAGGAGGAGAATGCTGTGAAGATCCTTAAGTGGACCGCGGCCGGTGTGGCCGTCCTGGCCCTGGCCGCGTGTGCGCCGTCCACCTCCACCGGCGACGGCGGCGGTGACGAGAAGACGGGCACGCTCAAGGTGTGGCTGTTCGAGGAGCCGAACCGCGCGCCCAAGGACAAGGTCGTCAACGAGGCCATCCAGGAGTTCACCGCGGCCAACCCCGGTGTCACCGTCGAGGTCAGCCACGTCCCGACCACACCCGCCAGGCACGAGAAGTTCAAGGGCGCCTTCAACGACCCCGCGAGCGCGCCCGACGTCGTCGAGTACGGCAACACCGACCTGGCCGAGTACGCCGCAGCCGGAGGCTTCGCCGACCTGTCGGCCGACATCAACGGCTGGGCCGAGGGCAAGGACGTCAGCGCCGACCTGCTCAAGTCCGCCACCGTCGACGGCAAGGTCTACGGCCTGCCCTGGTACATCGGCATCCGCGCCCTCTACTACCGCACCGACGTCTTCGACGAGCTCGGCCTCAAGCCCCCCACGTCGATCGCCGAGCTGACCGAGACCGCACGCACCATCCGCAAGAAGAAGCCCGAACTGTACGGCGTGGCCGTCGGCGGCGAGTACACCTTCGGCGCGCTGCCGTTCGTGTGGAGCGCGGGCGGCGACATCGACAAGCTCAACAGCCCCGAGTCGCGCAAGGGTGTGCAGGCCTACACCGACCTGCTCGCCGACGACAACTGCCCGCCGCAGGCGTGCGCCAGCCTCACCGGCGGCAAGACCGTCGAGCTGTTCGCCACCGGCAAGGCCGCCATGGGCATCCTCGGCAACTTCAGCAGGGGAGCCGTCGACGCCGGAGCCGCCAAGGACAAGTACGCGGTGATCCCGCTGCCCGGCATCGACGCGGGCACCGTCGCCCCGGCGTTCTCCGGCGGCAACAACCTCGGCGTCATGAAGAACGCCAAGCACCGCACGCTCGCGGTGAAGTTCCTGCAACTGCTCGGCGGCAAGACGTACCAGACCAAGATGTACGAGGCCATGGGCAACCTGCCCACGCTGACCAGCGCACGTGACGAGCTCGCGGCCAAGGACCCCTTCCTCAAGCCGTTCCTCGACACGGTCGCGGCGGGCACCAAGTTCGTGCCGATCGACCCGGCCTGGGTGAAGATCGACAACCAGAAGGTCATCCCGACCCTGCTGCAGAAGATCGCCACCAAGCAGGCGACCGTCGAACAGGCGACGGACGAGGCCGCCGCGGCGGTGAACACCGCATTCGGCCGGTCATGACGACAGGTACCACATCGGCGGGCCCGGTCGTCCGGGCCCGCCCCGTGGCCGGGACGCGAGCCAGGGGCAGATGGCGCCCCTGGCTCTACCTGCTGCCCGCGGCGGCCGTGCTGCTGCCGCTCTTCGGCTACCCGGTGTACATGCTGGGCCTGCTGTCGGTCTTCGACTACCGCCAGGCCCAGGTCAGCGGCGGTGAGCCGACGACCTTCCTCGGGCTCGGCAACTACCAGGCCGTGCTCGGCGACCAGAAGTTCTGGATGGTGCTCGGCCAGACCGTCGGCTTCGCCGCCGTGCTCGTCGTGGCCACGCTCGCGGTCGGCGCGGCGCTCGCCGTCGTGCTCACCAAGGCGGGCCGCATCCCCAGGCTGCTGCTGTCGCTGGCCGCGATGGCCGCGTGGGCGGCTCCGGCGATGACCGGCGCGACCGTGTGGATGTTCCTGTTCGACGCCGACCTCGGCCTGGTCAACCAGGTGCTCGGCATCGAGGGCTTCAACTGGTTCTACGACAAGTGGGTCACCTTCGGCGTGGTCGGCGCGACCGTCGTGTGGCACTCCTTCCCGTTCGTCATGGTCACCCTGTACGCCGGGATCCAGGCGGTGCCCGCGTCCGTGCTGGAGGCCGCCTCGCTCGACGGGGCCAGCACCTGGCAGTCGTTCTGGCGGGTCATCGTGCCGATGCTGCGGCCGCTGATCACGATCGTGGTCATCCAGTCGATCATCTGGGACTTCAAGATCTTCACGCAGATCTACGTCATGACCAACGGCGGCGGCATCGCCGGGCAGAACTCGGTGCTCAACGTCTACGCCTACCAGACCGCGTTCGGCTCGTCGGAGTACGGTCTCGGCTCGGCGATCGGCATGATCATGACGCTGATCCTGCTGGTGATCACCCTGTTCTACATCCGCACGCTCTACCGGTCGGGGGAGAAGTTGTGACGCGCTCTCGGCTGTTCTTCAATGTCGTCGCGATCGTGGTGGCGATCGTGGCGTTCTTCCCCATCTACTGGATGGTGCTCTCGGCGATCAAGCCGGACGGGGAGATCCAGTCGCTGTCGGTGCGGCCGTGGACGCTCTCGCCGACCCTGGAGAACTTCACCCGGGTGCTCACCGGCGAGAACTTCGGCCGCTACCTGCTCAACAGCCTCGGCATCGCACTCGCCGTCGTGCTGCTGTCGGCCGTGGTCGCCTTCCTCGCGGCGGTCGCGGTCACCAGGTTCACCTTCAAGTTCAGGACCACTGTCCTGATCATGTTCCTGGTGGCGCAGATGGTGCCGATCGAGGCGCTCACCATTCCGATGTTCTTCCTGGTCAGGGATATCGGCACGGTCGTGCCCGGGGTCGGGCTGAACACACTCGGCTCGCTCGTCCTGGTCAACCTGGCGGTCTCGCTGCCCTTCGCCATCTGGATGATGCGCGGCTTCGTCGCCGCCGTGCCCGAGGCGCTGGAGGAGGCGGCGATGATCGACGGGGCCAGCCGTACGGTGATCCTCTGGCGGGTGCTGTTCCCGCTGGTGGCGCCCGGGCTGATCGCGACCAGTGTGTTCTCGTTCATCACGGCGTGGAACGACTTTCTTTTCGCACGGACCTTCATCATCTCGGCCAAGGACAACCAGACGCTGCCCTCGGCGCTTCTGGTGTTCTTCAAGCCGGACGAGAACGACTGGGGCGGCATCATGGCGGCCTCCACCCTGATGACGATCCCTGTGCTGATCTTCTTCGTGCTGGTGCAAAGGCGCCTCGTCTCGGGGCTCGCGGGAGCGGTGAAGGACTGATGACTGTCGAATCGTTCGGCCTGGTGCCGATGCCGACCACGGTGCACGCGGGTGAAGGCGTCTTCGCCCTCGGCCCCGCCACCACCCTCGACGCCGCGCCGGGGCTGTCCGGCGTGGCCGGATGGCTGCGCGCCGAACTCGGGCCCGCACTCGGCGCCGAACTGCTGCCCGGCGCCGGGCCCGGCATCGCACTCAGGCTCGACCCGGCGCTCGGCCCCGAGGGCTACCGTCTCGAGGTCAACGCCGTACGCGGGGTCCGGATCACCGGCGGCGACGCGGCCGGAGCCTTCTACGGCGCCCAGACCCTGCGCCAGCTCCTGCCGCCCGCCTCCCTGCGCCGCGCCCCCTCCGGCCGTGCGCCCCTGCTGCCCGCCGTCGTCGTCGAGGACAGCCCCAGGTACGGCTGGCGCGGCTGCATGCTCGACGTCGCCAGGCACTTCATGCCCAAGGCCGATCTGCTCAGATTCGTCGACCTGCTGGCCTTCCACCGGCTCAACGTGCTGCACCTGCACCTGACCGACGACCAGGGCTGGCGGATCGAGATCGCCAAGTACCCCGAACTGACCTCGGTCGGCGGCTGGCGCGCCTCCAGCATGGTCGGCGACCGCCGCCACGCCACGTACACGGCCAGACCGCACGGCGGCCACTACACCGCCGAAGACATCAGGGAGATCGTCGCCTACGCCGAGGTCAGGGCCATCACCGTCGTGCCCGAGATCGACCTGCCCGGTCACACGCAGGCCGCCGTCGCCGCCTACCCGTGGCTGGCCGCAGCCGACGGCGAGAGCGCCGAGGTGCGTCCCGCGTGGGGCGGGATCGCCGAGCACATGCTGGACGTCACCTCGCAGGCCGCCCTCGACTTCTGCAAGGACGTGCTCAACGAGGTCATCGACCTGTTCCCGGCCACGCATGTCGGCATCGGCGGCGACGAGGCGCCGGGCGACCTGTATGCCAGGAACGCCTTCATGCGCTCGCTGGCCCAGCACGTCGCCGCGCGCGGCCGTACTCCCTATGCGTGGGACGAGATCCTCGAAGGCGCCGCGCCTCCCGGGGTGACCGTGGCCGCCTGGCGCGGGCCTCGTTCGGTCGAGCTGGCGGCGCTCGCCGGGCATCGCGTGGTCGCCTGTCCGGACACGTCGGTCTATCTGGACTACCGCCAGTCCGACGACCCCGCCGAGCCCATTCCGGTCGGGCCGCCGCTCAGCCTGCGCGAGGTGCACGCCTTCGAGCCGGTGCCCGCCACACTCGCCGACGACGCCGCCGCCTGGGTGATCGGCGGGCAGTGCAACGTGTGGACCGAGCACATGGACTCGCCGCGTGTGGTCGACTACATGGTCTTCCCCCGGCTGTGCGCCTTCGCCGAGGCGGTCTGGTCGACCGGGCGTCCGTCGTGGGACGACTTCGCCGTGCGCCTGGAGACGCATCTGCGCAGGCTGGACGCGCTCGCCGTGGAGTACCGGCCGCTGACGGGGCCGCATCCCTGGCAGAGCAGGCCGGACGCGCCCGGCTGGCCGATCACCAGAGGGCAGCGTGAGGCCTTGGTCGCCGAACTGCTCGGCGAGCCCGGCTAGAACGGGGTGTCGTCGCCGGTCGCCGGGTCGGACCTGCGGGCCATCGCGGCGGCCAGCTTCACCCGTGCGCCCTGCAACCACTCCTCGCAGATCGCGGCCAGCTTCTCGCCGCGCTCCCACAGCTCGATCGACTGCTCAAGGGTGAGGCCGCCGGTCTCCAGGCGGCGGACCACATCGGTCAGCTCCTCGCGGGCCTGCTCATAGGAGGGTGCCTTCTCGTCTGCCACGGCACCCACCCTAGGGTCACCCGCCGACAAACGCGGCCCTGGCCCGCCGATCAGTCCGCTTCAGCCTCGGGCTCTGTCCTGGACTCGGTGGGCTCGGGGTCGGCCTTGGGTTCCGGCTTGCGCCTGGTCGCCGGTTTGCGCTTGGGGGCCGGTTTGGCCGCAGGGGCCTCGTCGCCCGACGCCGTCACGCTCAGGCGTCCGTCGGTCAGCCGCACGGTGAGCGTGTCGCCCGGCGCCACCGCGCCCGTCGTGCGGACGACCTCGCCCGACGGCAGCTGCACGATCGCGTAGCCGCGTTCCAGCGTGGCGGCGGGGGAGAGGGTGACCAGGCGGGCACGCAGGTGGGTGAGGGAGTCGCCCGCACGGTCGAGCGAGGAGGTCAGACTGCGCCGCGTGCGGTCGCGCAACGCCTCCACCTGCTCCGAACGGCGCTCCAGCTCACGCACGGGATCGGCGAGCGAAGGGCGTGAACGCACCGAGACCAGCCAGGAGCGCTCCCGCTCCAGCCAGCCGCCCACCACCCGGCGCCCCCTGTCACGTAGCTGGCGCACCAGCGTGAGCTGCTCGCCGACGTCCGGCACCACCTTCTTCGCGGCGTCGGTCGGCGTCGAGGCCCGCACGTCGGCCACCAGGTCGAGCAGCGGGCTGTCCTGCTCGTGCCCGATCGCACTCACCACAGGGGTACGGCTCGCCGAGACCGCACGGACCAGCATCTCGTCTGAGAACGGCAGCAGGTCCTCAAGGGAGCCGCCGCCACGGGCGATCACGATGACGTCGACCGAGGTGTCGCCGTCGAGCCTGCGCAGCGCCTCGGTCACCTCGCCCACCGCGTAAGGGCCCTGGACGGCGACCTGCTCCACCTTGAACCGCACGGCGGGCCAGCGGCGCCTGGCGTTCTCCAGCACGTCGCGCTCGGCCGCCGAGTCGCGCCCGCAGATCAGGCCCACCGTGCCCGGCAGGAACGGCAGTCGGCGCTTGCGGTCGGCGTTGAACAGCCCTTCGGCCGCCAGCACCGAACGCAGCCGCTCCAGCCTGGCCAGCAGCTCACCGACGCCGACCGGCCTGATCTCCAGCGCGGTGAAGGCGAACGAGCCCTTGTTGACCCAGAAGTCCGGCTTGACGTGCACGACGACACGGGCGCCGTCGGCGGGCCGTGGCACGGTGGCCTCGTAGACGCCGCGCGGGGCGGTGACCCTGGCCGACACGTTGGCCACCGGGTCGCGCAACGTCAGGAACACGGTGCCGCCGCGCGCGGTGAGGTCGGTGATCTGGCCCTCCACCCAGACCGTGCCCAGCTTGCCGATCCAGCCCGCGACCATCTGCAGGACCGTGCGGACCGGGAGAGGCTGTTCGGCCGAGGTCTTCGCGCTCATGAGGGAAGGCTACGGTGCGCGGGCGACGTTCTCGCGTCTTGCGATGTCGCCGGGGTGTTCCTGTCGGGGTTGGTCGCCCCGGGACGTGCTTGAGGAGGGCAGGAGGGCGCCGGGGTGGCGGGGCGCCCGCTGCGGTGCTCGCCTGCTCAGGCCTCGGCGGCGATCTTGGCCAGGCGGGTCTCGAACATCTTCACGACCTCGGGGCGTGCGGCGTTGGCCGTCTCGTAGGCGAGCAGCTCGGTGATCTGCTCGGCGGACTTGCCACGCATCCTGGCCCTGAGGGAGGCGACGGTGAGGTCGTCGTAGCCGGGGAGGGGGGCGGCGGAGGCGGACCCGGCGGCGGAGGCGACGGCGGCTTCGGCTGGCACGGCGGTGGGCTTGGCAGCCGCGGGCTTGGGCGTCGCGGTCCTGGGTTTAGCGGGGGTCTTGGGCTTGGCTGCGGCCGGGGTGGTGGCGGCCGGGGCGGCGGTCGCGGCCTTCGGCTTGGCCGGGGCGCGCTTCCTGGGGGCGGGCTTGGGGGCCTCGGCGACGGGAGCGGCTTCGGGGGCGGCTTCGGGGGCGGCGGCGGGGGACGGCTTGGGCGTCTCGGCGACCGGCTCTTCGACGACGGGGGCGGCGTCGGGCGCTGCCTCGACGTGCACTGCCTCGACCGGCTTGGTCTCAGCGGCCGGCTCTTCGGTCGGCTCTGCGACGGGCTCTTCGGCGACCGGGGCGTGCGTCGGGGCGGTGCCGTTCGCGGTGGAGCCCGTGGAGCCGGTGGTGGCCGCAGCGGCGTCGGCGGCGTCGGTGGTCTCGGTCGTGGGCGTCGAAGGCTTGGTGGCCGGGGCGAAGATGACCGGGTCGGCCTTGGGCTTGGCGCCGTTGGAGTCGGCGTCGGCCGCCGGGCGCGGTGCGAAGATCACGGGCTCCCGGCGGGCCGGCTTCTCCTCGACGGCGGGCGTCTCGGGCTCGGACTCGGCCGCCGGACGCTCCTCACGGCTGACGAGGTCCTTGATGCCGTTGCGCAGCCGATCGGCGAACAGCAGGGCCTGCCCGGCGACGCTCAGCGTCCCCTGGACGACCAGCAGCGGCACCTCCTTGACCTTCTCTTTGTCGGTGACCGTTTTGGCAATGTTTCGAAGTACGTCGCCGAGCGACATAGGGGACTCCCTGGGAGGTCTTCTGTTGTTGGGCGGCAAGTCTGGCAAACGTCCTGCCTGATGGGCGAGCCCTGACGGCGTCGCCACTCCACGTAGCATAGGAACATGACGCCTGCGACCCCCAGCACCCGACGTGTACTCGTGGCCAAGCCTCGCGGCTACTGCGCCGGAGTCGACCGAGCCGTGGAGGCGGTGGAGAAGGCCCTGGAGCAGTACGGCGCGCCGATCTACGTACGTAAGCAGATCGTGCACAACACCCATGTGGTCAAGACCCTAGAGGCTCGCGGCGCCATCTTCGTCGACGAGACCGAGGAGGTGCCCGAGGGCGAGATCGTCGTCTTCTCCGCACACGGTGTGTCGCCCGCCGTGCACGAGCAGGCCAGAGGCCGCAGTCTCCGCACGATCGACGCGACCTGCCCACTCGTCACCAAGGTGCACAACGAGGCCAAGAGGTTCGCCTCGCAGGACTACGACATCCTGCTGATCGGGCACGAGGGCCACGAGGAGGTCGAGGGCACCGCCGGTGAGGCGCCCGACCACATCCAGCTCGTCGACGGCCTCGACGCCGTCGACCGGATCGAGGTCAAGGACCCGGACAAGCTGGTCTGGCTCTCCCAGACCACCCTGTCGGTCGACGAGACCATCGAGACCGTCACCCGGCTCAGGGAGCGCTTCCCGACGCTGCTCGACCCGCCGAGCGACGACATCTGCTACGCCACCCAGAACCGCCAGGTCGCGGTGAAGGAGCTGGCGGCCGAGTCACAGCTCGTCATCGTCGTAGGCTCCGAGAACTCCTCCAACTCCAAGCGCCTGGTCGAGGTCGCCAAGGACTACGGCGCCGACGCCTCCTACCTGGTCGACGACGCCTCCTTCATCAAGGCCGAATGGCTCGAAGGCGTCACGACGGTCGGCGTGACCAGCGGCGCCTCGGTGCCCGAAGAGCTGGTCGACGGCGTGCTCGCCTTCCTCGCCGGCCACGGCTACGACGACGTGGCCGAGATCGAGTCGGTCAAGGAGAGCATGCGTTTCGCCCTCCCGCACGAGCTCCGCAAGGACCTGCGCGCAGGCTGAGGCACGACACACGGACGGGACGTCACTCCTCGACGCGTGGCGTCCCGTACACCTTCGGCTCGAAGTACCCCTCCGGCTCGGGTGCGAACTCGGGCGTGCGCCCGCCCCTGGGCTTCGGCACGGCGGCGTCGGCCCGCAACTCCTCACGCAGCTCGCGTACGTTGGCCCGCAGCCCCCGCCGCCAGGCCACGCCGAGCACCAGCGCCGACCCGGCGAACAGCCAAGGCGCACCCGACGACAGCGACGCGAACATCCCCAGCGACAGCGCCTGGAGTACGGAGGCCGAGGTCAGCGACCTGCCGAGCTCGACGACCAGCGTGGCGGCGAAGAACACCAGCGGCGGCGTCACCACCAGCGACAGCAGCTCACGCGCGTTGACCAGCACGACACCGGCCAGACACGCGGCGACGAAGAACGGGCCGACCAGGATCGGCAGCGACAGCAGCGCGGCCAGCACGTAACCGGCCAGCGTCACGATGAGCACGAGCGCCACCGCCCCGCGTGCGGTCAGCTTGATCCCGCCGCCGCCCGGTCTGCCGCCCTTCGCCCGCGCGCCCGCCTTGCCCCGCGTGCCCGCTCCCCGACCACCGGAGGCGCCCGGCGCCGGTGCGGGACCGGACGCGGCGCCCTCGCCCTTGCTCATGTGCCCTCCCTCGCCGGACGGCGACACAGCAGTCGCTCCTTCACGGCCCCGCCCCCCTTGCGACCATCCTGCGTCAGGACAGGTCGCCCGCCAACTTACCGTTCACGTGCGACATCAGAGACGAGGTTTCCAGCAGTTCAGGGGAGCTGAGCGGCCTCGGGAGACCGTCGAGCATGTCCGGTGCTTCCAGGTCGCCGTCCACGACGCCCAGATCGTTCAGTTTGCGGGCACTCACCAGGACCCGGCTCTCCAGCGAGCCCACCGTCTTGTTGTAGGCCTCGACCGACCGGGTCAGCGCCCGGCCCAGCTGTTCGACATTGCGGCCGAGGCTGCTGAGCCGGTCGTACAGCTCCTTGCCGAGTTCGAACACCGCCTTGGCGTTCTCGCTGAGCGCCGCCTGCTGCCAGGCGTAGTGCGCGGTGCGCAGCATGGTGATGAGCGTGGTGGGCGTGGCGATGTGCACGCGCCTGGTCATCGCGTACTCCAGCAGCGTGCCGTCGCGCTCGAGGGCGGGCGCGAGGAAGGCCTCGCCCGGGATGAACAGCACCACGAACTCCGGCGAAGGGCTGAACGCCTGCCAGTACGCCTTGGCGGCCAGCCTGTCGATGTGGTCGCGCACGTGCCTGGCGTGCGCGTCCAGCCGTACCGACTGCAGTTTCTCGTCCCCGGCCTCGGCGGCCTCCAGGTAGGCGGCGAGTGAGACCTTGGAGTCGACGACGATGTTCTTGCCTCCGGCCAGCCTGATGACCATGTCGGGGCGCTGGGCGCCGTCGGCGGTGGAGACGCTGGCCTGCTCGTCGAAGTCACAGAAGCGCGACATCCCGGCGATCTCGGCCACGCGGCGCAGCTGCATCTCGCCCCAGCGGCCCCTGGCCTCCGGCCGCTGCAGGGCGCGTACGAGCGCCGTGGTCTGCGAGCGCAACTGCTCGTTGCTCTGCCTGACGAACTCCATCTGCTGGGCGAGTTCGGCGCGGGCCGCACGCTGGCCGGACTCGGTGTCGCGCAGCTGGCCCTCGACCCTGGCCAGGGCGTCCTTCAGCGGTTCGACCAGGTGCTCGACCGCCTGGCGGCGTTGTTCGAGGTCGCCGCTCGCCTCGGCGCGCGAGGCGGAGAGCCTGGTCTCGGCCAGTTCGAGGAAGCGCAGGTTGTTGACGTCGAGCGCGCGGGCCGACAGGGCCTGGAAGCGCTCGGCGAGCTGCTCCTCGACATACGCCAGCTTCTCGGCCGCCGCCTTCGCCTTCGCGTCCGACTCGGCCACGCGTACGGCCATCCTGGTCCTGGCGAGCAGGAATCCGATGGCGAGTCCGACCACGAGACCGAGAACGAGCGAGAGGACGTCCATTGTCGGCATGATTCCAGGGCCGCGCGCCGGGGTCGCCCCGACACGCTTGCATGCGAAGAGTCCGCATTCCGCTTGTGCAGCCGCATCTCCGTCACTCACAGTACCTTTGTGACTACTGGAGCGAAGATGCTGGTGTCCCTCGCCGCCACCGTCGTGGTCGCGGCCGTCGTGGTCGCGGCGGCGGGCGCCGTGATCGCCGGAAGGGCGGACGAGAGCGCCGTGCCCGGCACGGCCAAGGCGGCGCCGCCCACCCTGCGCTGGTCCCAGGGCGCCTGCGTACGTCGTGACGGCGCCAGCTTCGAGCTCACCTCGTGCGTCGTGCCCGAGGGCGCGAAGGGCAGGGCGGCCAGGCCCGCGACCGGCACGGTGGGCGCGATGGCGGCGGACCCGCCCGAGCTCGGCCAGTGCCCCGACGCCACCGACGAGGTCGTCAGGGTCGGCCAGCGCCGCACCGCCTGCGTACGCAACCTCGCCGCCCCGCACCCCGGCGACCCCGGCATGGGCGGCGGCGCCCTGCGCCCCGGCGACTGCGTGGCCCTCGACGGCCGCGAACACCCCTGCACCACCCCCGGCTGGTACGGCAGAGCCGTCGCCACCGCCCGCACGCCCGGCCGTTGCCCGAAGGCGGCCACGCTCGACGCGCTCACCCGCGACGACGGCACCGCCGTCTGCCTCGGCGAGGGCGGCGCGGTCCTGTCCAAGGGCGCGTGCGTCGCCAAGCCGAGGCGTGAGGCGCTGACGCGCTCGGCCATCGTCAGGGTGGCGTGCGGCTCGGCGGGGGCGTGGGCCAAGGTCACCGCGCTCGGCGCGCACCGCGACGCCTGTCCCGGCGGTTCCGACGCCTACCTCACGGCCGAGGGGGCGCTGCGGCCCGTGACCTGTCTGAGTCGGCTGAAGCACTAAACTCAACGCCCGTGAGCCTCAGCATCGGTATCGTCGGCCTGCCCAACGTCGGAAAGTCGACGCTCTTCAACGCGTTGACCAAGACCGCCAACGCTCTGGCGGCGAACTACCCGTTCGCCACCATCGAGCCCAATGTCGGCATCGTCGGCGTGCCGGACGAGCGGCTCGGCAAGCTGGCCGAGATCTTCGGCTCACAGCGCATCCTGCCCGCCAAGGTGGAGTTCGTCGACATCGCGGGCCTGGTGCGCGGCGCGTCCGAGGGGCAGGGCAGGGGCAACCAGTTCCTGGCCAACATCCGCGACACCGACGCCATCTGCCAGGTGATCCGCGTCTTCAGCGACCCCGACGTCACGCACGTCGACGGCGACGTCGCCCCCAAGCGCGACATCGAGACGATCAACACCGAGCTGATCTACGCCGACCTGCAGACCGTGGAGAAGGCCATCCCGCGCCTGCAGAAGGAGGCGCGTACCAACAAGGACAAGAAGGCCGCGCTGGAGGCCGCCGAGGCCGCGGCCAAGGTCCTGGAGACCGGCAAGACGGTCTTCGAGAGCGGCCTGGACCTGACCGACCTGCGCGAGCTGCACCTGCTGACGGCCAAGCCGTTCCTGTACGTGTTCAACCTCGACGCCGACGAACTCGTCGACGAGGACCTGCGCGCCCAGCTGTCCGCCCTCGTCGCACCCGCCGAGGCCGTCTTCCTCGACGCCAAGATCGAGTCCGAGCTCGTCGAGCTGCCCGACGACGAGGCGCTCGAACTCCTGCAGTCCGTCGGGCAGCAGGAGTCCGGCCTGACGCAGCTGGCCAGGGTCGGCTTCGAGACCCTCGGCCTGCAGACCTACCTCACCGCGGGCCCCAAGGAGGCCCGCGCCTGGACGATCCGCAAGGGCGCCACCGCTCCGGAGGCCGCGGGCGTCATCCACACCGACTTCC
Organism: Nonomuraea sp. IBHARD001; assembly: GCF_056106265.1. Taxonomy (NCBI): domain Bacteria; kingdom Bacillati; phylum Actinomycetota; class Actinomycetes; order Streptosporangiales; family Streptosporangiaceae; genus Nonomuraea; species Nonomuraea sp. IBHARD001. The sequence goes on along the minus strand of NZ_JBWBBW010000002.1, from coordinate 8,056,168 downwards.
AGCGCGGTTTCATCAAGGCCGAGATCGTCTCCTTCGACGACCTGATCGAAACCGGCTCCATCGCCAACGCCCGCTCCGTGGGCAAGGCCCGCATCGAGGGCAAGGACTACGTCATGCGCGACGGCGACGTGGTCGAGTTCCGCTTCAACGTGTAGCGGTTGACGTGTCATCACGAGGGGCCGGACCCCGTGATGCGGGCGGACGTCAGATGTCCTTGATCCGTACGCGATCGCCGCACAGTCTCGACCAGTCGTCGCGATCGGAGGTCAGGACGAGGACGGGCGCCGGGGAGCGAAGCGCCATCGCCGCGACCAGGGCGTCGATGGCGTACTTGTGGCCGTGCAGGCCGCCGGCGTCGCTCAGCAGCCGCACCGCGGCGAAGCTGTCGGCCTGGGCGACGTCCTGTACCTGAAGCCGGGAGAGCACCCAGTGCAGCCGGGCGGTATCCGTCTTCGCGTGAGCCGCCTCCACCACCGTCAGGGCCGACACGAGGACCGGTACGCCCACGCGCCGGGCGGCTTCGATGCGCGTGATCATTTGGCGGTCGTCGCGCAGGAGCAGCGCCAGCGCCTGGCAGTCGAGCACCAGGGACCTGGCGGTGGGCTCCTTCAAGCGGCGCTGTCGTTCGACGCGTAAGGCGCCGGTGCGTCACCGAACAGTTCGCGCTGCGCGGCCTGGATCTCGGCCTCGCTCAGCGGCTCGTGGTCGGCTTCGTAGGCGGCCACGATCTCGGCGAGGCCGTCCATGGCGAGCTGATGCCGCACCGCGGCCGCCACGTATGCGGACATGCCGCGCTTGCCGGTGCGTGTGCGCAGAGCTCCGAGGAGTTCGGAGGGCATCGAGACGGAGATGTTCTCCGTGCCGCCGGGACGGGGTGACTTCACGAGGTCATTCTAATACAGAAACTATTACAGCGCCCGGGACTTGTGTCCCGATGACCTGCTGAGCACGTGGTTGACGCACGGGAGAAGGAGGCGTTGTCGTGTTGCGTGGCGATTGCGGCCCTCCCATGCTGGGGTCCACGTCCGAGCCCGATGTCTGTGAGGAGTCGCCCATGACCGCACCCGATGGCCGTACGACGTGGCGTGACGCGCGTTTCGACATGCCTGTCGCTCGGCAGTTGGCGCGTTATGACGAGCTGTCGGCCAGGCGGGCCTCCGCTCAGGCGCGGGCCGAGCTGGTGGCCAGTGGGCGCTATGACCCTGCCAGGCATGGCGTCGACGCGCCCACGCCTTTGACGCCTGCCGAGCACGTCGAGCTCCTGGCCTTGGCCGAGTGCGTGGCCAGGACCGTGCGGCATCCTTCCAACATCCATCACGCCTTGCAGGGCGGCGTCACGTGGCCGGAGCTGGCCGCCGTGCTCGACGCCGACGAAACCGGTCTTCGTACTGCCTATCGCCAATGGGCGGCCGATCAGTACGACCTCCACCAGACCTACCCGGACAGCGGCATGGCGGCCGAGGAGTACGCGGAGGCGCTGGCGAGGGCGGCTTCCTGACGGCGGCCGGGGATCTGCCGTTTCAGTGGCAGGGAGGGGCTGGGGGTGCGGTTTTAGAGGTTTCTGCGGGGATGTCTGACGTTCTCGTCATATCGGGACACTCTGCTGCGTCAACCCCTGTCGGCCCCTGCGCGTCGAATCGTCACGGCGTTCACGCTGAATCGGGAGGGACTCACATGATCCGCCGCATACTTCGTAAGAGACGTCCCGAAGTACCCGCACGGGTGCCCTCGCTGGAGTGCATCACGCTGGAGGAGGAGCTGGCCCTGCTCAGGGTGGAACTCATGTACGGCCTGCGGGTCAATCGTGAGGCCTACCTGCGCCGGAAGGTGGATGAGCGGGAGGAGGTCGGCAGGCGGCTGCACCGGCGTGACGTGACGGTCATGCTGGGGGAGCTGCGAGGGTTCCTGGACCGGGCGGCGCCGCCGCCGAAGCGGGTGGCCCTGACGCACGAGTCCCCGACGTCGAATGTGATCCAGTTGCGTCGCAGGCACCTGCGCGCGGTGGACGGGCCGGAGACGGCCTGAGTCGCCAATCGTTTTCGCGGCGCTGACCTGGCCGCATGCCCTGGGGGTGTGCGGCCGTTCGCGTTCTACGGCAAATGCGATAGTCGTGAGCGCTTTGGTAACCAATGAGTGGCTTTGTGGTAACCGTACAGGCCGCTGGCCAGGCGATATCTGAATTCGTAGCGAATCGGTCACGCTCCTTCGTCATGCACACTCGGTTTGCCGTGTCGCGACGATGCCTGCAGCATGGGCGTGGCTTTCCTGGAACAATTGCGGGGACCGATAGGGTGATTGCTTCACCACGGATGACAGGGTTCGAGAAGGACGACACCGCGCCAGCCGGGGGGAATGGCGCGAGCGGAGGCGTGATGGCTCGAAGGTCCACCGTCCAGCAAGGTCCTAGGACGGCTGGTGACCCTGAGCTGTCGGCGTACCCTGAAATGGTCGACGATGTCCAGCCCTCCAGACGTGTGTCCCGCCGCGGCCGTTGGTCCGGTGGCGGTGGCCGCTGGCTGGTGTGGACCGGGCGTGCCATTCTTTGGGCGCTCATCGTGGTCATCGTGGTCAATGGGGTCCGTGCGCCTTTCGAGCGCTTTACCGAGACGGCGGCGCCTGCCGCGGTCGATCCCAAGGCGGCCGATTCCGGATTCCCGACCGACAGGGCGTCGTCATTCGCCCTGCAGTTCGCGGGTATGTACCTCAATCTCAACGGCGACCGCGCGAGCGAGCGCGCCGGATGGCTGGCTCCGTATCTGCCCGACGGCGCCGACTCCCAGTTCGGCTGGGACGGCCTCGGCCGAATGTACGCCACCGCCATCCAGCCCTTCGGGGTCGAGGTGATCGACGCCAGGAATGCCGTGGTCACGCTGGCGTTCCAGTCGGGCAACCGCAGGCTGCTGCTGTCGGTGCCGGTCTTCTACGGCGGCGAGAGGTTCGTGGTCTCCGCGCGGCCCGCGCTGCTGCCCGCGCCCGCCGCCGCCGACCTGCCGCAGATCGCGGAGGTCAAGGGCGACGAGGCCGCGGCGCAGGAGCTCCGCCCGCAGCTCGAAGGCTTCTTCAAGGCCTACGCCGAGGGCGACGCGATCGGACTGCAGCGATTCCTGTCCCAAGGGGTCAACCTGCCGAACTTCGGCGGAGCCTTCACCTTCGCCGAGCTCAAGGAAGTCGTGGTTCCTGTGGGGGGTGCCACCCGACAGGTGCAGGCGGTGGTGGTGTGGGGGGTGCCCTCCGGGGCGCCGTCCGCCGAGCCGACGCCGACCTCGCCGAGCGCAGCCGAGGGGCGGCTCGAACAGGTCTACCGTCTCACTGTCGAGAAGCAGGGCGACAAATGGTTCGTCGAAGACATCCGCGGCGCCGGTCGGTCCGTTGGATAGACGCACGGCCGCACTGCTGATCGGTACCCCCCGGGAGGACGAGAAGTGATCCTTAAGACCATGGTCCTGAACGCCGCTGAGCTGGCGGCAGCCACTCCGACACCGGCTCCCACCGGCGTCAACACCGAAGGGCTCGCGAACTTCCTGCGCGCCTTCTTCGCTCCGCTGTTCCTGGTCGTCGTGTCGGTCGTCGCGCTGTTCTTCCTCTTCACACGCGAGATCACGCGGTTCGTCCAGTTCCTTATTCTGGCCGTAGCCATCGGTGTGATCTTCTATGTGCCCAATGTCATCGAGGTGACGGCCAAGGCCATCGCGGGTGCCCTGGGCATCCGGTGAGAGAGGGTTGAGACCGCCACAGAGCGGTCATTGAACGAGAGCGGAGGACTCGGCCGCACGCGAGGGTGGAGAGGAGGACTGCATGGACCTGCCTACATATACGAACATCTGGCGCATCGAGAAGCGGCTCTACAAGCTGTACGACCTACGGCTTCCGACGCCGCTGCCGATCGTCTGGATCGGCGTCTTCGTCGGCGTGATCGTGCCCTGGGCGCTGTTCCTGTGGCTGATCGGCGTACCGATCGCCATGCCGTGGCATGTCCTGTACCTCGTCCCTCCCGGCATCGTCACCTGGCTGTCCACGCGTCCCGTCATCGAGGGCAAGCGCCTGACGGAGTTGCTGGAGTCGCAGCTGCGCTACCTCGGGGAGCCGCGTTCGTGGTCGCGGATGGCGCCGCTGGCCGAGCCCGAGACCGTGGCGCTCACCGGGCGCGTGTGGCGGGCCAGCGGTGTGCCCGTGCGCGCCAAGGCCACCCAGAAGGTCCGCAAGCCCGCCCGCGCCAAGGCCAAGGCCAAGGCCAAGCTCGCCGCCTCCGCCGCCGTGTCCGGCCTGACACCGGCACAGGCCAAGGCCCGCGAGGTACGCCCCGCCGTGGCCGCAGCCGCCGCCGCTGCCACCCACGCTCCCGTCGCCGAACCGGCCGCCCCCCGCAAGGCCACCGCCTGGGGCACCGCCGTGGCCCCCCGCCGCCGAGGCGCCGCCCCCGCCCTGGCCGACCCGCCCGCCGACCTCCCCCTCCCGCCCCGCCGCGAGGACCAGGTACGGCAGAGCGACACCGCCCAGCCCGCCTGGGCAGACGTCCAACGCCCTCACACCCAGACTCCAGTACGGCCGAACACCCCCGTATGGGGGGCTCGCTCGTCGTCGTTCGACGGCCCCGCCTCCTTCGAGGTGCCGGAGCCCGCGCCCGAGACGCCCGAGGCCGTCGAACCGCCGATCCCCGCCGTACAGAACCAGCCCTCCCGAGACCGGACGGCCCCATCCGCACGGTACGCGCGAGACGACGCCGACCCCTCTGCCGAGCCTGCGCTAGACGCCGCCCCCCTTGCACGGAACGAGCCCGGCCCTGTCGTGCCTGCGCGAGACGTCGTCCTGCCTACGCGGGATGAGGTCGGCCCTGTCGTCATGCCTGCGCGAGACGAGGACGTACAGTCCGCTCACGAGCTGGACGCCTGGCTGACCGAGCCCCACACCAGCGCCGAGGCCGCGCGGGGTGTTGAGCCCGCTTTGGGCGCTGGGGCTGTCCCGAACTTCGATCCCGCATCGAACGTTGAGCCTGTCGCGGGCTCCGACCCCGTGCTGGGCGTCAAGCCGGTTGTGAGCCCTGAGCCGGTGGCGAGCGTCCACCCCGGCCCAAGCGTTGAGCTTTCCGCGGGTGTTGAGTCTGGCCCGAGTGTTGAGTCTGGCCCGAGTGTTGAGTCTGGCCCGAGTGTTGAGCCTGGGCCGCATGCCGAATTTGCCGTGAACTTCGAGCCGTCTGTGGCATCGGTCGAGCAGGCGGACATTTCGCTTATTTCGCCTGTGTCGCAAGACGAGCCCGCCGTGCACGTGCCCATGCAACCGGAAGCGCCGACGCGTCCCATCGAGTCTGAGATGCCCGGCGACTCCGTGATGCCTGTCGGCCGAGACGTGTCTGTCGACTCAGAGGTGTCCGGCGTTTCCGACATGCCCGGCGACGCAGACATTCCCGAAATGTCCGCCAGCTCCGAAGAGCCCGCCAGGCAAGACACATCGAGCATTCAGCCCAACCTGGCCGTGCAGCCGAACCTGGATGTGCAGTCCGGCCCGGCATCCCAGTCCGAGACGGCAACGCCGCTCACCCCCACGACACCGCCCCCCCTCGCGCCTGAGGCCACCGACGACCAGCCCAAGACACAGGCAGAGGCGGCAACCCCCGACCGGACCGCCGCAGACGTCCCCCCCCACGCCGAGCCCGACCTCAATTCCGAGCCCCACCCCGCCCCCACAACCACCCCCGACCCCACCCCGACCGCAGAAGCCCCGACCGCAGAAGCCCCGACCGCAGAAGCCCCGACCGCAGAAGCCGCGACCACCCCGCCAAAGCCCACCCCCCGCCCCATCGACAGCGAAGCCCTTCGACGCCTCCGCAAGCTGGCAGCCTCAGCCGACGCCGCCACGCCCGGCGCCCCCACCCCCACCCCCACCCAGCCGACCCCGCACGACCCCACCCCCACCCCCACCGACGCCCACCTCAAGCACCGCACCGGCCACCCCCCGCGCACCGACGCCCAGAACACACCCCACCCAACCCCGGACGACACCCCACGCCTCCCCAGAATCCCGGCCTCGGCCAAGGGCCAAGGCGCCCCTCCGGTCCAGCAGGTCGCCCCGGCGGCATGGGACGCCCGTACGCAGCCCAAGCCGACCATCAGACCCATCCCCGTGGCAGGCGCGGCGGCGGCCAAGCCGGATGCGCTCGCCGTACCTCCGGTGTCTCAGCAGGACGAGTCCAAGGTCAGGCCTGACTTCCGTGCGCCGGACGAGCAGCGGGAGGGGCCGGGCGAGGGGGAGCAGCGGGTGCGGCGGGTGGAGTCGGTCGTCGGCAGGGAAGCGGGGGGATGGCGGCGGGTGGCGCAGGTCGTGGTGGGAGGCGGCGGGAGCCGTAGTGACGGGTCGGAGGTGGACGAGGCCAGGGCGAGGGCGGCGTTCGGGGGGAGCAGGCGGATCGTCGTGCTGGGCTGCACGGGGGGAGCGGGGCAGAGTACGACGGCGCTGATGCTGGGGCACACGTTCGCCAGGCTCAGGGAGGAGCGGGTGCTGGCGGTCGACGCCAATGCCGGGAGTCACACGATGTCGGAGCGCATCGTGGTGGAGTCGCCCGAGACGCTGGCCTCGTTGCTGGCGGGGCTGGACCAGATCAACGGCTATCTCCGCATGCGCGCCTACACCACCAGGACGCCGACGGGCCTCGAAGTGGTGGCGGCCGACGCCGAGGAGGAGGCCGAGCTGGGGTTCGCCGATCGGTCGTTGTTCTCCGAGCACCGGCTCGGGCAGGCGATGCATCTGATCGACAGGCACTACAAGCTGTCGGTGCTCGACCCGGCCGCCGCCCTCGCCGGACGAATCCTGCCTTATGCGGATCAACTGGTACTTGTCGCCCCGGCGAGTGAGGACGCGGCCGAAGCCGTGGCCATGACGTACGAATGGCTTGACGGACATGGCTGCGCGGATCTCCGTAAGCGCGCGATCATGGTGGTCAACGGAGTCAGCAGGCGCAGCATGGCCGATGTCGAGCAGGCCGAGGCTGTGGCCCGCGGGCGATGCCGGGCCATCGTCAGGGTGCCGTGGGAGGACGACCTCGCCCCCAGTTCGTCGGGGCCGGTCGAACCGGCGCGTCTGCGCCCCGCGGGCAGGCGGGCCTACGTCGCCCTGGCCGGTGTGGTGATCGCAGGCTTCGCGGCGGCCGGAGCCGGCTCGGGCAGTGGGCCGGCTGCGGCAGCGGGACAGGTGCTAAGGACGAGATCGAGCGAGGAGGAACTGGCCCAGTGACCCCCCGGGCACGAAAGACGGTGAACGCGGCATGAGTAGGACCTCCCGGGCGCGCAGCCGCCTGGCCGTGCGGTACTTCGACGACCGCATCCTGCTCACCGAGTCCTCCGCATGGGCCTACTTCCGGCTGCCGACCGTGAGCTACGAGTTCGTCACGCCAGAGGAACGCGAGGCGCTCGCCACCAACATCACGATCGCGCTCGCCGCCATCAGGATGCCCGACGCCGAGGTGCACCTGCGGATCGCCCACCGTACCTACCCGGCGGCCGAATGGGCGATGACGCTCAACGGCACCTCCGACGAAGGGCCGGGCTGGCGCGACTACCTGGAGGAGATGTATCGCCACGTCTGGGCGAAGGACTTCTGGTCCAAGGAGGTCTACCTGGGCGTACGGCTGGGCCCGCGCGGCGCGCAGCTCGGCTCGGGCGTGCTGTCGCAGCTGTTCGGCTTCTACCAGCGCACCGAGAAGGCGCTCGGCCTCGACGACGACCACGTGCCCGACGGCGAGATCGGCAAGTGGACCGACCAGGCCGAGCGCCTGGGCCGGGCCCTGGCCTCCAGCGCCCTGTACGCCAGGCACGCCAGTTCGACCGAGGTGGCCTGGCTGTTCCAGCACGCCGCGAGCGGCACGGTCGGCGACCCGCCGCCGAGCGCCAGCCCGAAGCGCCGCTGGGGCAAGGGCGAGATCGAGTCGCTGGTCGAAGGCCAGATCCACAACGGCAGGTCCCTGCTGCGCATCGAACAACCCCAGGGCGACTCCTACGTGGCGCATCTGTCGTTCGCCCGTTTCCCCGACCTCATGGCCTTCCCCGACGGCGAGCCGTGGCTGCACTTCGCCGACCAGCTGCCCTTCCCCGTGGAGATCTCCTCCCGGATGCGGCTGATCTCACCGGTCAAGGCGAGCAAGGACGTCGCACGCAAGCTCGCACACGCCCGCGACATGGACATCCACATCCGCGAGGCCGGAGCCGAGGCGCCGATCGCCCTGGCCGAGCAGATCGACGCGGCCCGCATGCTGGAGCACGGCATCACCAAGGAACGCCTGCCCTTCGTGTACGGCTGGCACCGGCTGATCGTCTCGGCGCCGACGGAGGAGATCTGCGTGCAGCGGGTCGAGGCCGTCGTCGAGCACTACCGCGATCTCGGCATCGACATCGTGAACTCCACCGGCGACCAGTTCTCGCTGTTCTGCGAGGCGCTGCCGGGCGAGAAGGTCAGGGTCAACGCCTACGCCCAGCGCCAGCCGCTGCGCACGATCGCGGGCGGCATGGCCACGGCCACGGTCGACCTGGGCGACAGGGTGGACGAGTCCAGCGCGGGCTGGCACGGTCCCTACATCGGCGAGACCGTCGGCAGGGCGCGCAGCATCGTGCACTTCGACCCGCTGGTCGCCGCCACCCGCAACCGTCCGACGGCCATCGCGATCACCGGAGAGCCCGGCGGCGGCAAGACCACGCTGGCCCTGCTGATGATCTACCAGATGGCGTTGCGCGGGGTGACGGTCGCGGTCATCGACCCGAAGGGCGACGCGGAGTCGCTGATCAGGCTGCTGCAGCGCAGAGGCCGCAAGGCCAGGATCATCCCGCTCGGCTCGGCGGCTCCCGGCCTGCTCGACCCGTTCTCGTTCGGCGACGACATCGCGGCCAAGAAGACGATGGCGACCGAGACGCTGCGCCTGCTGCTGCCGAGGATGTCGGAGGAGCGCGAGTCGGCGATGATCCAGGCGGTCGCCGCCGTGTCCAACGCGCCCGACCCGTCGCTGGGCAAGGTCGTGGACTACCTGGAGGCGGCCGAGGACCCCGCCTCGAAGAACCTGGGCGCCGTGCTGCGCTCGATGTCGGAGATGCACCTCGCGACGCTCTGCTTCGACCCCTCGGGCGGCGACCAGATCGACAGCGAGGGCTGGACGACGGTCTTCACCCTGGGCGGCCTGACGCTGCCCGACGTGGCGACCGGGCGCGACGACTACTCCTACGAGCAGCGGCTGTCGGTCGCCCTGCTCTATCTGGTCTCGCAGTTCGCCCGCAGGCTGATGAACGGCCTCGACAGGAGGGCGCCCAAGGCGATCTTCCTGGACGAGGCGTGGGCGATCACCTCCACACCTGAGGGCGCCAAGCTGGTGCCCGAGGTCAGCCGCATGGGCCGCTCGCGCAACACCGCGCTGGTGCTGGTCTCGCAGAACGCGGGCGACCTGCTCAACGAACAGGTGACCAACTGCCTGTCCTCCGTTTTCGCCTTCCGTTCGACCGAACGGGTCGAGGTGGAGAACGTCATGGCCCTGCTCGGAGTCGACCACTCCGAAGAGCACAAGGCCGTGCTGCGCTCCCTCGGCAACGGCGAATGCATTTTCCGTGATCTGGATGGCCGAGCGGGGCGAATCGGCGTAGACCTGATCTCGGAGGAGCTGCTCCGGTGGCTCGACACGAACCCGACGCACGACAAACCCAGCGACAACGGGCATGATCATGTAGCAGCAGGGGGCGTGGGCAGAGCTCAGGAGGTGCGGTGATGAAGATCCCTCGTCTGGGGTCCCGGCGTCGGCGGTCCCGACTAGGAAAGCGGCTATCGCTGGCGCTGGTGCTGGTCATCGGCATCCTGGCGTTGCCGCTGGTCACAGGTGCGTTCTCGCCGGCGGCGGCGGCGCCGTGCGACCTTTCGCCAGATCTGGCCCCCGAGCTCGTCGGCGGCGGCATGGACGGCATGCTCAGACCGCCGCCACCCGACGCCCCGGTCCCCGGTGCGCCCGCGGCTCCCGCCCCCACCGCCCAGGGACCGCTGACCAACTACGAGCGCTACGGCACGGCGGGCCAGTACTGGCACACCTACCAACTCGGCTGCGGCGACATCGTGGCCGTGTTTGGCAACTCGTGGGCCAACGCCATCTTCCAGTGGGCCAAGTCGCTCGACCGGCTCACCATCACCACCTACCAGGCCGCCGCGACCGAAGGCCCGCTGCAGACCATCAAGGACGTGGTCGACGACATCGTCATCCGGCTCTCGGAGGCCATGTACTGGCCGTTCCTGCGGCCGATCGTCATCCTCGGCGCGATCTGGCTCGCCTGGTACGGCCTGATCCGCAAACGGGCCTCGACCACGGCCGAAGGCGTCATCTGGATGGTGCTCGCGGTGACGGTCGCGGTCTGGTTCTTCAGCAGACCCGGCGACTTCACCGGTCTCGGCAAGATCGTCACCGACAAGACCGGCGAGGTGGTCAACTCCGCCTTCTCCGGCCTGCCGGGCGCGGGCGGCGCCTCCTGCCTGCCGACCAAGGGCGAGACCAATCCCGAGGTCAAGGACGGCGGCTACGGCAGACCGGGCACTCCCGGCGTCGCGCAGAACGCCGACGCCCTGTGGTCGGTCCTGGTGTGCAAGCCATGGCTGGTCGGGCAGTTCGGCACCTCGGACCCCGAAGCACCGGTCGTGAAGGCGTTCGCCGCGCAACTGCTCGACGCCCAGGCGCAGGACCTGGCCGAACAGCAGGCGGCGACCTCGACGCCCTCCAGCGTCCACCAGGAGAGATACGAGGCCATCGCCACCAAGCTGGAGAACACCCCGTTGTTCTTCACCTTCCAGGGCAAGGACTGGACCGGCAGGCTCGGTGTGGCGATCGGCGCGCTGATGGCCGCATTGGTGGCCGGGCTGCTGATCTTCCTGGTCTCGGTGACGCTGCTCGTCCTGAAGATCGGCTTCCTGCTGCTGCTGATGCTCGGGCCTGTCTTCCTGCTCCTCGGCGTACATCCGGGCACAGGGCGCATCATCGCCATGCGCTGGGTGGAGATGCTGATCGGCACCCTGCTCAGGCAGGCGGTGCTCGCGATGGTGCTCGGCGTGCTCGTCTACGGCTATGCGCTGATCATCTCGACGGCGATGCCGTGGGGCATGCAGATCCTCTTCATGGCGCTGCTGACGATCTCGGTGTTCTTCTACCGCAGGCCGTTCCAGCATCTGTTCGCCTCGATGGACGGGCACACGCTGGCCACGCGCATGCTGGGCGACGCGACCACCGCGCCGACCCTGCAGCGGGCGGCGGGCGCGTTGCCGCCGGTCGCGGCGGCGCGCATGGGCCGCTGGGGTCTGCGCAAGGCCGAGCCGGTGATCCAGGCGGCGGCCATGGCCGGCACGGCGGGAGCGGCGGCGGGCGCCGCGGCCGTGGCCCAGGGCAAGGTACGCGGCGAGGACGGCGCCACCCCCAACACCCCCTCGGGCACCCGGGTCCCCGTGCAACCGGCCCCGCTCAGCACCGACGCCCAGGGCGCCAAGACCGGCACCCGTACGGCTCCCGCCACCCGCACCGGCGCCGCGCCTCCGCTGAACCTCGGCGGCACCGCCGCTCGCGGTACGGCGAGCGCGGCGGGCACGGCCGCGGCGGCGGGTGTGTCAGGCGGCGCGCCGACGCGCAGTGGCGGCGGCGGACGCACGGGCGGCTGGTTCGGCGGTCGCTCGGGCGGCGGCTGGGCGGCTCGCGCGGGATCCGGCGGATCCGGCGGCGGCGGCTCGGTGAGCTCCGGTGGGTCGGGCGGGTCAGGCGGTTCGGGTGGCTCGGGTGGCTCCGGAGGCGGGATTTTCGGAGGCGGCGGGTCGCGCAGGAGTTCGGGCAGTGGGCTGTTCGGCGGGGGCTCCGGCTCTCGTGGCGGGTCCGGTGGTGGCGGCGGCTCGGGGGGCTCGGGGAGTGCCGGCGGGTCGCGGCGGTCTTCCGGAGGCGGCCTGTTCGGCGGCTCAGGCGGGTCCGGCGGCTCGGGTGGGTCCGGGTCCGGTGGGGCGCGCAACGGGTCGGGCGGCGGCGGGATCTTCGGTGGCGGGGGCGGCGGTTCGTCCCGGTCGGCGGATGTGCCGCAGGCGCGTTCGGCCGAGCCGCCACCGCTCTGGCTGCCCAGCAGGCGAGAAGGAGCCAGGTCGAGCGACGAACCGGTGCCGTTCTGGCTCCGCCCCAACAGCTCGGACAAGGACTGACATGCTTTGGCTCCCCCCAAGCAGTTCGGACAAGGACTGACATATGGCACAGTCGGGCGACAGGCGGGGGTTCGCCTTCGCCGTCATCGTGCTGGTCCTCGCCGCGGTCGGGATCTTCCTGACCATGGGCTCGGGCGGCGATGACGGCGGCGAAAACCCCCCTTCCGCCGTCGCGGCCGAGCAGGGCGAGCAGGGCGAACAGGGAACGAAGGGGGAGACCGGCGGCGTCGTCGCGCCGCCGGTCTCGCCGCTGGCCACCGCGAGCAACGCCCCGTTCGACATCTACTCCTTCCTGCCGATGACCAAGCAGGAGCTCGCGGCGGCCGCCGACCTGGCCGAGCGCTTCACGGCCGCGTACGGGACCTTCCGCTACGACGAGGACGCGGCCGTCTACGCGGGCAGGCTGAAGGTGTTCGCCACCTCCGACCTCGGCGAGGTCCTCACGCGGACCCTGACCTCGCCCGGCACGGTGGAGCAGAACCGCGCAGAGCAGATCGTCTCGGTCGGCACCGCACAGGTGAAGTCGATCAGGCAGGTCGACCAGAACTCGATCGTTTTCGTCGTCGCCGGAACCCAGGTGGTGACCGCCAAGAGCGGCCCGGCGCAACGCACGAACGACTTCGCCGTCACGGTCTCGGAGTACGGCGCCGATTGGCGAATCTTCGACCTGCAGCCCGCAGACTCCGGTGACGACGGGGACGCCTAGTGAACGTCTCCACCCGTTCCCGCGTCGTCCTGGCCATCGGGCTGGCCGGGCTGGTCCTGCTCACCCTGATCGTCTCGCCGATGCTGATGAGCTCCTTCCCCTCCTTCCTCGGAAGCGACTCGATGCCCGACTGCGAGGAGATCTCCCAGCTCGACGAGGCCGGGTCCGAGACCGCCACGTCCGACATCCCGCCCAAGTACCTCGCGCTCTATCTCAAGCACGGCAAGAAGATCGGCGTGCAGTGGAACATCCTGGCCGCCGTCGGCAAGCGGGAGACCGACCACGGCCGTTCCACCCTGCCCGGCGTACAGAGCGGGACGAACTACGCCGGAGCCGCCGGGCCGATGCAGTTCCTCATCAGCACGTGGGGCGGCAAGGCGCGTATCCCGATCCCGTCGAAGTTCAACGGCTACGCCTCGGACGGTGACGACGACGGCATCGCCGACGTCTACAACCCGGCCGACGCCATCCTCGGCGCCGCCAGGATGCTCAAGCGCAACGGCGCTCCGGAGGACGTGCGGCGCTCGCTGTTCGTCTACAACCGGGCCTGGTGGTACGTCGACCAGGTCGAGGCCATCGCACAGAAGTACGCCAAGGACGGGCAGGTCAAGCTGCCGCCGCAGGCCGATCCCTCGTGCGACGAGCCCCTGCTGGAGGCCGCGCCCAACACCGTGGTCGCCAGGATCCTCGACTACGCGCTCGCCCAGCGCGGCAAGCCGTACCTCTGGGGTGGCACCGGGCCCGACGCCTACGACTGCTCGGGGATCATCTACATGGCCTATCGCAGTGTGGGACTGTCGATCCCGCGTACGACGTTCGGGCAGTGGCCGTTCGGGATCAAGGTGCCCGAAGGGCAGGAGCAGGCGGGCGACCTGGTGTTCTTCAATGCCGGGCCGGGCACGGGGCCCGATCGGCCGGGCCATGTCGGCATGGTCGTCTCGAAGGGCAAGATGGTGGAGGCCAGGTGCCGGCTGTGCGGGCCGATCAAGGTCACCAGCTACAAGTCGCGGGGCGGCGTGGTGGGATTCACCCGGCCGTTGCGCAATCCCGAGGTGTTGAAACAGCTGGAGAAGCTGCAGAATTCTTCGGTATGACCATTGTCGTGGTGGCCGCAGCGATCATCTCGGGGGACAGGCTGCTGGCCGCGCAGCGCGCCGAGCCCCCCTCGCTGGCCGGAGGCTGGGAGTTCCCCGGAGGCAAGGTCGACCCAGGGGAGGGCGAGATCGAGGCGCTCATGCGCGAATGCCGTGAGGAACTCGGCGTCGAGATCGCGGTCGGCGCGAAGGTCGGCGGCGACTGGCCGCTCGCGGTCGGATACATCATGCGGGTATGGCTGGCCACCCTCGTCAACGGCACGCCGGAGGCCAAGGAGCATCTGGCGTTGCGCTGGCTGGCTCCCGACGAGCTCTACGACGTGGCCTGGCTCGCGGCCGACCTGCCGATCGTCAAGGCTGTCGCGGAACTCCGTTCCGAGGGTTAGATTGCTGCGCTCTGTGACATAACGATTACTAGACGTGTTTGTTCTCGCATGTCTTCTATCGGGAGCACATGTCGTCTGACAGAGCATCGGGGATCGCAGCATCGGGGGAACGTCGTGGCCGACTGGTGGCACCATGCCCGGACAGCAGCGGCCATGGGCACGGGGGCGTTGATACTGGCGACCGCCACGACCACGGCCGCCGCCGCCGAACTCACGAACGAGCAGACCCCGCTCCGGCTCGTCGTCGACCGGCTGGACAGTCCCGACCCCGATCTGGGCCAGTGGGTACGCACCGGGGACGTCCTGCGTTTCCGTATCCGCCTGGAGGGACAGGCCAATGACGCGAGGCTCGCGGTGGCGGCCAATCCGTCCTCGGCCTTGTCGGAGGTGACGTGCGGGGTGACCGAGACGCATCCCGGCACGTCACCTCCTCTCGTCACCACTCCGCCTCCCGCCACCACCTCGCCCGCTCCCGTCGCGAGCGCCACACCCGGCCCCCGTGCGACCGTCGCCTCGCCCGGCGTGCGTCCCCGGCCGTCCCTGGCGCCGCAGGTCGCGCCCACGCCGCCCGGTGGTAGGCACCGGGTGGTCGCGGTGCCGCCCCGGACCGTGACGGTGACGTCCGGCGCCGAGGTGTGCGCGCTCGACGGCGGGGCCGGCGGCCGGGCCATGGACGTGCGTCTGAAGGTGCCCTCCGGCGTCGGCGAGATCGTCCTGGCCGCCGTCGCCCACGTCGGCGACGGAGAGGGCCTCCGCACCGTCCACGGCACGACGGTGACCCCGGTACGGGACAGCGCCCCCGACAAGCAGGCCCAACCCGACCTGGAGGCAGCCGAGCCACGCCAACACGCCCTCCCGAAGGGCGAGGCCGGCGTGGGGGAGACCAAGGCGAACGAGGCCAAGGCCGACACAGCCAAGGACAAGGCAGCCGCTCCCCAGGCACAAGCGCCCAAGGCCGTGACCCCCAAGACGGCCGCCGCCAAGGCGGAAGCACCCACAGTGGTGACCCCCAAGGCAGCCGCTCCCCAGGCACAAGCACCCACGGCCGTGATCCCCAAGGCCGAAGCCCCGAAGAGCGGGAGCCCCAAAGCAGCCCCCGAAGCCGAAAAGCCAAAGAGCAAAAGCCCGAAGACGCCACCCAAGGCCGAAGCCCCCACGTACAGAGGCCCCAAGGCGGCGACCAAGGACGAGGCGGTCAAGGTGGTCGTCCCCGACATGACGACGCCCGACGGCGTTGCCCCGGGCGTCGTCGCCCCCGACACGACCGGACTCCAGGCAGCCCCCGTCACCGGCCGCGAGGAGCCGGCCAATGGCGACATGGGCGGCATCCCACCCATCGACCCCGGCCTCATGCAAGCCCCCAACGCCGCCCAGCCCGTCCAGCCGGCCCAGCCCGTCCAGCCTCCCCAAGCAGCCCAGCCCGGCACCCAGCAGTACCCATACGCCCAGCAGTACCCAGGCACCCCCCCATACGGCCAGAACGCACCCACCGACACCAACCAGCAACTCCCCCTGACCGACACCCCGATCACCACCCAAGCCCAGCCGTCCCAGCCGTCCCAGCCGTCCCAACCCGCACAGCAACCCCTCCAAGGCCTGGCCGAATCAGGCCAAGTGCAAGGCCTCGACCAGGGACAACCCACGCAAGGCCTCTGGGGTGACGACCGCCTGCGACTCCCGCAGGCCGTACCCCAGCAGGCCCAGGCGACGCCCACCCCGACAGGCGCCACCGAGGCGATGGGGGCGCCGTTGCCGAGGCAGATCGCGGTGGCGACGCGGAAGGTGTCGGCGGCGTCGGGGCCGGGGGACCTGCTCGCGGGTGGGAGGGGGCTGCCGGCGGTCGTGTCGGGCATCGGGATTCTGCTCGTGGCCCTGTGGGCTCTGACCAGGGTGCAAGCCCGGAGAATTCTGCGAAAGTCGCGATCTGCAATGTGATAAGGATTTTGCTGTCACTTTGGCCCGGCTAGTATTTCCCTTTGACTGGTATTCCGGGGAATCGCGGAGGGCGGCAGAGGTGGCAGCCAGGCGAGTGACAGCCGTGTCCGCCCTGTTCTTGACTTTGGGGCTGAGCGGCACCGCGGTGCTGGCCATCGCACCCTTCGTCGGATCGACGGCGAGTGCGTTGGCCGTGGCGCAGGATCCGAACAACATGATCACGGGAGGCGACGCCGGAGAGGCCGACCCGGTGCCGGAGCCGGAGCCGACGACCGTCGTCACCGTCACGATCACCAACGCCCCCGAGCCGACGACTCCCGAGCCGGTCGTCACGGTCACCAAGACCACGAAGAAGCCGCCGAAGCCCAAGCCGGACCCGCCGCAGGCCGTCGTCACCGAGACCGTGACGAAGGCCGCGGAGCAGCCTCCTGTGGCTCCCGTGGTCCCGCCGGTCCAGCAGCCGCCGCCGTTGCAGGAGCAGCAGCCCGAGCCGAGCACGGAGTCCGAGCCGCAGATCCAGCTGCCCACGGTCAGCGACACCCCGCCCATCACGTCCGCGCCGCCCGTCACGACGGCGCCGGAGGAGCAGCAGCTCACCTCCGACAGCTCGGGCGAGCTGGTGCTGGGCAACGCGACCGCCGAGTACGACCAGAACGAACTCAGCAAGAAGCTCGGCATCCCGGCCCTCGTGCTGGTCCTGCTGGCACTGTTCGCCGTGCTGATCTTCGAGGGCAGGCTGCGTCGCATGGCGCATGCCGCCGCCGTACGCAGGGCGGGCCCGCAGCCGCCGCTCGGCAGGGCTCCCGCGCCCGGCGACCCCTACGGCTACCCGGCCGGTCCCGGGTTCGTCGGCTACCCGGTGGGCGCCGCCTATGCGCCGATCATCAGCTTCGTCCCGGTGCACTCCAGCCCAGGCGGGCCCACGCAGTACGCCCCGGTGTACCAGCAGCCCGGCTTCCCGCAGCAGGGGCACCCGCAGGGGTTCGACCCGGCGATGTTCCCCCAGCACCCCTACGCCGTGCAGCAGCCTTACGGCCCGCCGCCCGGTGAGGACACGACGCTGCTGCACGCGCCGCCGCAGGACACGTTCGGCCGTTCGGAGGACCTGGCCTCGCACGCCGATCCGCACGACGCCTTCCGCCGTCCCGGCAGCTCCGACGTGCCCTTCGCCGAGCCCACGATCGAGGAGTCCTTCCCCGGCCGCTTCGGCGCCGAGCCGTACTCGCCGCCGCCCCTGCCGGACGAGACGCCGTACCGCATCTCCGACGCCGACGACCTGACCCTGATGGGCAGCCTGTCGGCCCCGGAGCCCACAGACCACGCGCGCGACGACGACGACCCGGCGCAGGACGGCCCCGACGAGGACGACGGCCGCACCCGCCCGTTCCACCGCTAAAACCTTCCGGACCTTTACGGCAAGCCCCGCCACGCCCCCTGTGGGCACGTGGCGGGGCTCCGTCTTTCACGCCACTCCAGCAGGACTTCGCCCGAGCGCCGTCACATCAGGCACGAACACCCGGTAAAGCCCGACAGGCCCCCGCCACCCGGCGAGGGCCTGTCGATCACGCGGGACGAGGTGGCGTCAGCTGTCGCCCTTTCCGGCTCCGCTGCCGCTGCTGCTGCGCTTGAAGATCTTGTTGCCCAGCCACACCAGCGGGTCGTACTTGCGGTCCACGACGCGCTCCTTCATGGGGATGAGCGCATTGTCGGTGATCTTGATGTGCTCGGGACACACCTCGGTGCAGCACTTGGTGATGTTGCAGTAGCCCAGGCCGTGCTCGTTCTGGGCGGCTTCCTGGCGGTCGGCCACGTCGTAGGGGTGCATGTCGAGCTCGGCGATGCGCATGAGGAAGCGAGGGCCCGCGAAGTTGGGCTTGTTCTCCTCGTGGTCGCGGATGACGTGGCAGACGTTGTTGCACATGAAGCACTCGATGCACTTGCGGAACTCCTGCGAGCGCTCCACGTCGATCTGCTGCATGCGGTACTCGCCGGGCTTGACGTCGGCGGGCGGGGTGAACGACGGGATCTCGCGTGCCTTCTGGTAGTTGAAGGAGACGTCGGTCACCAGGTCCTTGATGACGGGGAAGGTCCGCATCGGGGTGACGGTGATCGTCTCTTCTTCCGTGAAGGTCGACATCCGGGTCATACAGCCCAGACGCGGCTTCCCGTTGATCTCCATGGAGCAGGAGCCGCACTTGCCGGCCTTGCAGTTCCACCGGACCGCGAGGTCGGGCGCCTGGGTGGCCTGGAGCCTGTGGATGATGTCGAGGACGACCTCGCCCTCGTTGACCTCGACGGTGAAGTCCTCGAGCTTGCCTTCGCCGCCTTCGCCACGCCAGACCTTGAACTTCGCCTTGTAGCTCATTTCTCAATCCCGTCGAAAGCCGCCATCTCATCCACCGTGAGGTACTTCTTGAGCTCGTCCCGGTCGAAGAGCGTGATGAGGTCGTCGCGCATCGGCGTCTGGACCTGCTCCTCGACGGTGACGGAAGCGCCGCCGTCCGGCGTCGAGCAGACCAGGAGCTTGGTCCGCCAGTCGGCCGACATACCGGGATAGTCGTCGCGGGTGTGACCGCCTCGGCTCTCCTGGCGCAGCAGTGCGGCCTTGGCCACGCACTCGGAGACCAGCAGCATGTTGCGCAGGTCGAGGGCGAGGTGCCAGCCGGGGTTGTAGATGCGGGTCCCGGCCGCGCCGACCAGGTGCACCCGCTCCTTGAGCTTCTCGACGACCTCCAGGGCCTCGGAGACCTCCTCGGCCTTGCGGATGATGCCGACGAGCTCGTTCATCGTGCGCTGGAGCTCGTGGTGCAGCTCGTAGGGGTTCTCGCCGCTGCGCTCCAGGGGGGCCAGGGCCTCGGCCTTGGCGTCGGCCACGGCCGCGTCGGCCACCTTGGGCCTGGCGGGCAGGCCGTCGATGTAGGCGGCGGCCCCGGCTCCGGCCCGGCGGCCGAAGACCAGCAGGTCCGACAGGGAGTTGCCGCCGAGCCTGTTGGAGCCGTGCATGCCGCCCGACACCTCACCGGCCGCGAACAGCCCGGGTACGGCCGCCGCACCGGTGTCGGCGTCCACCTCGACGCCGCCCATGATGTAGTGACAGGTCGGGCCGACCTGCATGGGCTCCTTGGTGATGTCGACGTCGGCCAGCTCCTTGAACTGGTGGTGCATCGACGGCAGCCGCTTGATGATCTCGGCGGCCGGAAGCCGGGTCGAGACGTCGAGGTAGACGCCGCCCTGCGGTGAGCCGCGCCCGGCCTTGACCTCCGAGTTGATCGCCCTGGCCACCTCGTCACGCGGCAGCAGCTCGGGGGGACGGCGGTTGTTGGCCTGGTCGGTGTACCAGCGGTCGCCCTCCTCCTCGGTGGTGGCGTACTTGTCCTTGAACACCTCGGGGATGTAGCCGAACATGAAGCGCTTGCCCTCGGAGTTGCGCAGGACGCCGCCGTCGCCGCGCACCGACTCGGTGACGAGGATGCCGCGCACGGAGGGCGGCCAGACCATCCCCGTGGGGTGGAACTGGATGAACTCCATGTTGATCAGGTTGGCGCCGGCGAGCAGGGCCAGGGCGTGGCCGTCGCCGGTGTACTCCCAGGAGTTGGAGGTGACGACGTAGCTCTTGCCGATGCCGCCGGTGGCCAGCACGACCGCCGGGGTGTCGAACAGGATGAGGTTGCCCGTCTCGCGCCAGTAGCCGAAGGCGCCGGAGATGGCGTCGCCGTCCTTGAGCAGGCGGGTGATCGTGCACTCGGCGAAGACCTTGATGTAGGCCTCGTGGTCGCCGTGCGTCTCGTAGTCCTCCTGCTGCAGGGCCACCACGCGCTGCTGCAGCGTGCGGATCAGCTCGAGGCCGGTCCGGTCGCCGACGTGGGCCAGGCGGGGGTACTCGTGGCCGCCGAAGTTGCGCTGGCTGATCTTGCCGTCTTTCGTACGGTCGAACAGCGCGCCCCAGGCCTCCAGCTCCCAGACCCGGTCGGGCGCCTCCTTGGCGTGGAGCTCGGCCATCCTCCAGTTGTTGAGGAACTTGCCGCCGCGCATGGTGTCGCGGAAGTGCACCATCCAGTTGTCGTCGCTGTTGACATTGCCCATGGCCGCGGCGGCGCCGCCCTCCGCCATGACGGTGTGGGCCTTGCCGAACAGGGACTTGCAGACGATGGCCGTCCGCTTGCCCTGCTGGCGGGCCTCGATCGCCGCCCTGAGCCCGGCACCTCCGGCCCCGATGACGACGACGTCGTATTCGTGACGCTCGATTTCCACGGTGAAGATCCTTTAGGCGTACGGGAAGAGGATGATGCCCTTGGCGACGAGGCGGACGTAGAGGTCGGCGCCCATCACGGAGAACATCGAGGCCCACGCGAGCGGCTGGTGCTTGGCGTTGAGCTTCGAGACGAAGGTCCACGCCTTGTACCGCACGGGGTGCTTGGAGAAGTGGTTGAGCCGCCCTGCGGTGATGTGCCGGCAGGAGTGGCACGACAGCGTGTACGCCACGATGAGGACGGCGTTGAGCACCAGGATCCAGGTGCCGAGGCCGAGCGGCTTGTGGACCAGGGCCAGGATCGCGTCGTAGGTGAGGATGCCGCCGATGAGGATCGCACCGTAGAAGAAGTAACGGTGGATGTTCTGGATGATCAGCGGGAAGCGGGTCTCACCGGTGTACTTGCCGTGCGGCTCCTGCACCGCGCACGCGGGCGGCGACAGCCAGAAGGAGCGGTAGTAGGACTTGCGGTAGTAGTAGCACGTCACCCGGAAGCCCGCGGGCAGACCGAGGATGAGCAGCCCAGGGGGCAGGGTGTACCAGTCGCCGAAGGGGGCGAAGCCGAGGAAGCGTGCTCCCTCCGGACAGGACGTCGCCAGGCAGGGCGACGAGAAGGGCGCGATATAGGGATCGACGAAGTAACTACCGTCGAAAATCGCCCAGAAGCCGTACACGAGGAACGAACTGAGCCCCAGGAAGGTCAGTAGGGGCGCCAGCCACCATCGGTCCGTGCGAAGGGTACGCACCGTGATCTGGGCGCGTTCTCTCCTGGCCTGGCTCTCAGGCGTTGTCTGGGTCATCGGAGACCTCTCCACCTCCCGCGGACCCTGCTCGCCGTGGGTCCGGGTTCGATAAGGTCGCGCGCCGAGGATGTGTCGGGGCGCGTGTCGGTGGAGCTACGTTACGCCTGAGCAGGCGTCCTGGTGTGAGAAGAGTCACGCAGGAATTCCGACCCTGGGTGTGATTGTTGTCACCCTCGCAGTAACCGAAGAGTGAAATATCCGCCTATGTCCAGTTAGGGGGGTGGCGGGGTCTGGCGGCGGTCGTGGTTGGGCAGTTTGACGACCGTCACGAAGAAGTCGTCGATCTGCCGGACGACCTGGATGAACCTCTCGAAGTCCACCGGCTTGCTGACATACGCATTGGCATGCAGACGGTAACTGCGCAGGATGTCCTCCTCGGCCTCCGACGTGGTCAGCACCACCACGGGGATGCACCGCAGCACCTCGTCGTTCTTGATCACCTCAAGGACCTCGGTGCCGTCCATCCTGGGCAGGTTGAGGTCGAGCAGGATGAGGTCGGGCAGCCGATCGGCCCCACGCAGGAAGTCCAGCGCCTCCTCGCCGTCGCCGACGACGCTGAGCTTGTTGCGTACCTTGTTGTGGGCGAAGGCCTCCCTGGTGAGCAGCACGTCACCGGGGTCGTCCTCGACGAGGAGCACCTCGATCGGCTGAGCCTCATGCATCGCGCGCTCCATCGGGCAGGGTCCATCGGAAGGTGGCGCCGGGCCCCGGGCCCTCGATCCAGATCCGGCCTCCGTGATAGTCCACGATCTTCCGGCAGAGTGCCAGCCCGATGCCGGTGCCAGGGTAGGCGTCACGCGGATGCAGCCGCTGGAAGATGAGGAACACCCGTTCGGCGTACTTGTCGGCGATGCCGATCCCGTTGTCCTCGCAGGCGAACTCCCACCAGCCCTCCTCGCCCCGTACGGCCGACACGTGCACGCGGGGCGGCTCGGCCGTACGGAACTTCAGGGCGTTGCCCACCAGGTTCTGGAAGAGCTGGACGAGCTGCGTCCTGTTGCCGAGCACGACGGGCAGCTCGCCGTGGGTGACGACGGCTCCGGCGTCCTCGATCCCGGCGGCCAGGTTCTCCAGCGCCGTGCCGAGCGCCTCGCCGCCGTCGACGGGCTCGCGCTCGCCGCCCAGCCTGCCGACCCGGGAGAAGTCCAGCAGGTCGTTGATCAGCAGCTGCATGCGCTTGGCGCCGTCGACGGCGAAGGAGATGTACTGCCTGGCCCTGTCGTCGAGCTGGTCGGCGTATCTCTGCTCCAGCATCTGGGTGAAGCTGGCCACCTTGCGCAGCGGCTCCTGCAGGTCGTGGCTGGCCACATAGGCGAACTGCTCCAGCTCGCCGTTGGAGCGGCGCAGCTCGAGCGTCTGGTCCTCGAGGCGGCGCCGGTTCTGCTCGGCGGCACGCCACTCGGCCAGGATGCGCCTGCGCATGGCGTCGACATGGCCGGACAGCTCGGTGAGCTCGGTCGGCCTGGCCACGTGCAGCCGATGGTCGAAGTCGCCGGAGGCGACCGTGCGCACCTGCTCGGCGAGCTGGGCGATCGGCTTGAGCACGGCTCGGCGGATGATCAGCGTGAGGCCGGTGGCCGCCAGGATCAGCACCGCGAGCAGGTAGCCGAGCGAGACGTAGACGGAGGTCCACTCCTGGTCGAGTCTGCCGCTGCCCATGTCGTGCAGGCGGCGGAGCTCGGCCCGCTGGCCGTCGAGCGCGGCGCGTACCTCGGCGAAGCGGGTGCTGTTGACCTGCGCCCGCTCGCGGCTGAGCGCGGCCCCGCCGATGATCAGGTCGCCGTAGCTCCGGCGCCACTCGGCCGCGGCGCCGGTCAGCGCGGCGAGCCTGGCGCGCATCACCTCGCCCTCGGGCATCCTGGGCAGCAATGCGGAGATCCCGGCGGTCGCGGTGCGCTCCTCGTTCACCGCGGCGCGGTAGGTGGCGCGGAACTCCTCCAGGCCGGTCAGCCCGAAACTTCTGACCATCGACTCCTGGGTGATCATCACCGTGCTGAGCTCCAGCGTGTGCTGCAGCGCGGGGTCGATGGTCTCCACCAGCGTGCGGCGCGCGTCGGCGGTCTCGGCGACCGATCTGATGATCAGCCCGATCGACGTCGCCAGCAGAACTGCGATGACCCCACCGGCCAGCAGGAACCAGCGCCCGACCGGCAGGCCCTTGGGCGGCGACGCGGGCGGGAGCGGGCGGATGCCCGCCATCACGATCCGGCCTTGCGCAGGAGCACCACGGCCACGTCGTCGCTGAGCTGGCCCGCCTGGGTGATGAGCCGGTCCAGGTCGATCTTGCCGTGCTCCCTGATCAGCCGCAGCAGGCCGTCGGTGCCGAGCAGATGCCCGCCGGGCCCGGTCGCCGCCTCGATCAGGCCGTCGGTGTAGATCATCAGCGACCAGTCGTCACCGAGCTCGATGTCGATCGTCTTCCAGTGCACGTCGGGGAAGATGCCGAGCGGCGGCCCCGACGGCGCGCCCGGCACCACGTCGATGCAGTCGCCGCGCATCACCAGCGGCGGCGGATGGCCGACGACCTGGAGGGCGGCATGGCGCTGGTCGGGGGAGACGGCCACCGTGCACAGCGTGGTGAAGATCTCCGCCGACTTGCGCTCGGCCTTGAGCAGGGTGTCGAGCGTGCGCAACACGTCGTTGCCGGTGTGCCCGGCCAGGACCAGCGTGCGCCAGGCGATGCGCAGCGCCACGCCGAGTGCGGCCTCGTCGGGCCCGTGCCCGCACACGTCGCCCACCACCACGTGCACCGCGCCGTCCGGCGTCTGCACGGTGTCGATGAAGTCGCCCGCCAGCAGGGTGCGCTCGCGGCCCGGGATGTAGCGGGTCGCGTGCTCGATCGCCGAGGTGCGCAGCAGCGGCACCGGCAGCAGCCCGCGCTCCAGGCGGTCGTTCTCCCTGTGGACGAGCTCGGACTCCGTCAGCTTGCGCTGGGTGATCTCGCCGCGCTTGCGTTCGATGGCGTATCTGATGGACCTGGCCAGCAGCCGCGCGTCGATGTCCTGTTTGACCAGGTAGTCCTGCGCGCCCGCCTGGACGGCGGCCACCCCCACGTGCACGTCCCGCAGCCCGGTCAGCACCAGCACGGCGACGTCGGGCGCGAGATCGATCACCAGCTCCAGGGCTTCGAGTCCGGTCGCGTCTGGCAGCGTCAGGTCGACGAGCACGCACTGCACCTCGGCCGTCAGATGCGTCCGGCATTCGGCGAGGCTGCGCGCCCAGGTGATGCGCGGCGGCGCCTCCGCCTCCTTGAGCAGCTCCTCCACGAGGAACGCGTCACCGGCATCGTCCTCCACGAGAAGCAGGGTGAGCGTCTCGTTCAGGTTCGCCGTCAATACCGCCTCCAGGCCGATGAGCGCAGACGCGATGAGTTGGGCGGGTGTGTCTTCGCTGCCTCATTCTGCACCGTGCGAACGAGCTCAGGACAGCAGAAGTTCGACACCGGGTGGCAGCGTCCCTTCGTGGGCGGCCTCGGCCAGGAAGAACAGCAGCGTGGCCCGGAAGGCGTGCGCCGCCCGCGTCGGCTCGACGTCCTTGCGATGGGCCAGCGCGATCGTACGGCGCAGCCCGGGAGGCGCGAGCGGTGTGCCGGCCAGGCCCGGCCTGCCGTCCAGCACCATCGAGGGCACGACCGCGACGCCGAGCCCGGCCTCGACGAAGCGCAGGACGGCGTCCATCTCGCCGCCCTCCACGGCGAAGCGCGGCTCGAACCCGGCCTGCCTGCAGGCGCTGAGTGTGGCCTCGCGCAGGTCGTAGCCGCGTCTGAACATCACCATCGGCCTGCCCCTCAGGTCCTGGATGCGCATCGGCGAGCGTCTGGGCGGCTCGTGCGAGGGCGAGACGACGACGAGGTTCTCCCGCAGGATGTCCTCGGTCAGCAGGGCCGGGTCGTCGCTCTGCAGCGGCATGATGATCAGCGCCAGGTCGAGCTGGCCCCGGGCGAGCGCTCTGACCAGGTCGCGGGAGCCGCCCTCCTCCACCAGCAGTTCGATGCCCGGGTAGTCGCCGTGGAAGCGGGCCAGCGCGTCGGCCAGCAGTCCGGCGCACAGCGAGGGGGTGGCGCCCAGCCTGACCCTGCCCCGGCGCAGTCCGGCGAGCTCGGCCACCTCCTGGCGTGCGGTGTCGGCGTCGGCGAGCATGCGGCGGGCCAGCGGCAGCAGCGCCTCGCCCGCGGCGGTCAGCGTGACATTGCCCCGGGCGCGCGAGAACAGCGGTGCGCCGAGCTCGCTCTCCAGGGCCTTGATCTGCTTGCTGAGGGAGGGCTGGGCGACCCGCATGCTCTCGGCGGCCTGGGTGAAGTGCCGTGATTCGGCGACCGCGACGAAGTAGGCGAGCTGCTGAAGCTGCATAGATCCCCCAGCATCTCGCGTGTGATTTTGATCGCATCGTCCGGGGTGCACGATTTCCCGTTGCCGGGTGAAACCAAGGATCATAGCCACCGGCTATGGAAACCAGGCCGGTGATGACTTGGACGCCGCATGGGCTCATCCATAACGTCGGAAGACGTGACAGCCACGATTGAGCGCGGGTCCGCCACCGCGCCTGTGCCCCCCGTGAAGGACTCCCGTAAGCGGCGCGCCAAGCGTCCAACGAGGAGGCGGTCCGGTGGGTTCCTCAGGTCCTCCAACGGCAGGAAGGTCGTCATGGCCGTCACGGGCGCCGTGCTCGTGCTGTTCCTCGTCGGCCACATGCTCGGCAACCTCAAGATCTTCTTCGGCAAGCAGTCGTTCAACGACTATGCCGAGTTCCTGCGCACCATGGGCGAGCCGCTGGTGCCGTACCGGACGTTGCTGACGCTGACCGAGGTGGTGCTGCTGGTCTGCGTGGTGGCGCACATGTGGGCGGCGATCACGCTGGCCAGGCGGGCCGGCAAGGCCAGGCCGGTCAAGTACGTGGCCAAGAAGTCGCAGGCCAAGGGCTATGCCACGCACATCATGCGGTTCGGCGGGCTCACGATCGCGCTGTTCGTGGTGTGGCACCTGCTGGACCTGACGTTCGGCGTGGTCAACCCGGCCGGGTTCGACGGCACCGCCGCCGACCGCATGGTGCAGGGCTTCCAGCCGGGGCGCTGGTGGGTGGCGCTGTTCTACGTGGTCGCCGTCGTCATGGTCGGCCTGCACCTGCGGCACGGCCTGTGGAGCGCGTTCCAGACGCTGGGGCTGGCGAACGGCAACCGGTACCGCGGCCTCAACCTCTTCGCCGGGCTGCTCTCGGCCGTACTGGTGGTCGGCTTCCTCGCCGCGCCGCTCGCGATCATGATCGGAGTAGTCAAGTGACCGTGCGATTCACCGAGGGTGAGCCGATCCGCGACACGAAGGCGCCCGAAGGGCCCATCGAGGAGCGGTGGGAGAAGCGCAAGTTCGCCGCCAAGCTCGTCAACCCGGCCAACAAGCGCAAGCTCAATGTCATCGTCATCGGCACCGGCCTGGCCGGAGGCTCGGCGGCGGCGACGCTGGGCGAGCTCGGCTACAACGTGAAGTCCTTCTGCTACCAGGACTCCCCGCGCCGCGCGCACTCGATCGCCGCGCAGGGCGGTATCAACGCCGCGAAGAACTACCGAGGCGACGGCGACTCGATCTACCGCCTGTTCTACGACACGGTCAAGGGCGGCGACTTCCGCGCCCGCGAGTCCAACGTCTACCGCCTGGCCCAGGTCTCGGTGAACATCATCGACCAGGCCGTCGCGCAGGGCGTCCCCTTCGCCCGTGAGTACGGCGGGCTGCTCGACACCCGTTCGTTCGGCGGCGCCCAGGTCTCGCGTACGTTCTACGCGCGCGGCCAGACGGGCCAGCAGCTGCTGCTCGGTGCGTACCAGGCGCTGGAGCGCCAGATCGCGGCCGGGACCGTCGAGATGCACACCAGGCACGAGATGCTCGACCTCATCGTCTCCGACGGGCGGGCGCGCGGCGTCATCGTCCGCGACATGGTGACGGGCGAGATCGAGCGGCACGTCGCCGACGCGGTCGTGCTGGCCTCGGGCGGCTACGGCAACGTCTTCTTCCTGTCCACGAACGCCAAGGGCTGCAACACCACGGCCATCTGGCGTGCGCACAGGCGCGGCGCGATGTTCGCCAACCCCTGCTACACGCAGATCCACCCGACGTGCATCCCGGTCTCGGGCGAGTACCAGTCGAAGCTGACGCTGATGTCGGAGTCGCTGCGCAACGACGGCCGGGTCTGGGTGCCGTTGCGCAAGGGCGACGACCGCCCGGCGGGCGACATCCCCGACGACGAGCGCGACTACTACCTGGAGCGCATCTACCCGGCGTTCGGCAACCTGGTCCCGCGTGACATCGCCTCGCGTGCCGCCAAGAACGTCTGCGACGAGGGCAGGGGGGTGGGCCCCGGCGGGCTCGGTGTCTATCTCGACTTCCGCGACGCCATCTCCCGCCTCGGCCGAGACGCCGTCGAGAAGAAGTACGGCAACCTGTTCGAGATGTACGAGCGCATCACCGGCGAGGACCCCTACAGCCAGCCGATGCGCATCTACCCCGCCGTGCACTACACGATGGGCGGCCTGTGGGTCGACTACGACCTGCAGTCGACGATCCCCGGCCTCTTCGTGGTCGGCGAGGCCAACTTCTCCGACCACGGCGCCAACAGGCTCGGCGCCTCCGCGCTGATGCAGGGCCTGGCCGACGGCTACTTCGTGCTGCCGACGACGCTCGGCGACTACCTGGCCGCAGGTCCGTTCGGCGAGGTCGACGAGGAGGCCGTGGCCGAGGCCGAGATCGCCGTGCGCGACAAGATCGACCGGCTGCTCACGGTCAACGGCGACCGCACGGCCGACTCCTACCACCGTGAGCTGGGCAAGCTCATGTGGGACTACTGCGGCATGGAACGCACCGAGGCGTCGCTGCGCAAGGCCCTGGAGCGCATCCCCGAGCTGCGCGAGGAGTTCTGGCGCAACGTCAAGGTCTCGGGCGAGGCCGACGAGCTCAACCAGGCCCTGGAGCGGGCCGGCCGGGTGGCCGACTTCTTCGACCTGGCCGAGCTCATGTGCCTGGACGCCCTGGAGCGCACCGAGTCGTGCGGCGGCCACTTCCGCGCCGAGTCCCAGGACGCCGACGGCGAGGCCCTGCGCGACGACGAGCACTTCGCGCACGTCTCCGCCTGGGAGTACAGCCCCGAAGGGCCGGTCCTGCACAAGGAAGCCCTTGAGTACGAGTACGTCAAGATGAGCCAGCGGAGCTACAAGTGATCGAGACGAGCACGGGCGGCCTGAACCTCACCCTGAAGGTCTGGCGGCAGAACGGCCCCGAGGACAAGGGCCGCATGGTGACCTACCGGGTCGAGGACGTCTCGCCTGACATGTCCTTCCTGGAGATGCTCGACGTCCTCAACGAGCGGCTCATCCTGGAGGGCGACGACCCGATCGCCTTCGACCACGACTGCCGCGAGGGCATCTGCGGCATGTGCGGCATGGTGATCAACGGCGTCGCGCACGGCGAGCAGATCGCCACCACGACCTGCCAGCTGCACATGCGGCACTTCGAGGACAACGCCACCATCACGATCGAGCCGTGGCGCGCGGCGCCCTTCCCCGTGGTCAAGGACCTGGTCGTGGACCGCTCGGCCTTCGACCGCATCATCCAGGCGGGCGGCTTCGTCTCGGTCCCGGCGGGTTCGGCGCCGGACGCGCACAGTGTGCCCGTGCGCAAGGAGGACGCCGACGACGCCTTCGACGCGGCGACCTGCATCGGCTGCGGCGCGTGCGTGGCCGCCTGTCCGAACGGCTCGGCCTCGCTCTTCACCGCCGCCAAGATCACCCACCTGTCCCTCCTGCCGCAGGGCCAGCCCGAGCGTGACATCCGGGCCAGGAACATGGTCGAGCAGATGGACGCCGAGGGCTTCGGCGGCTGCACCAACACCGGCGAGTGCACCGCGGTCTGCCCGAAGGGCATCCCGCTGGACACGATCGCCAGGATGAACAGCGAGTACCTGCGCGCCTCCCGGTAGGCGATCGGGCCCGAGGGCGCGTGCGAGGTCTCCTCGCCCGCGCCCTTTCGCATTCACGACCCTCGCAAGTCCGACAAATGGGCCTTGACAGGACTTGTAAAGAAGGAAAGCTAACAATTGACCGAAACGCTCTCCTGAGGGGCCTGTGATGAGCACGTGGTTCAGGATCGTTCTGCTCGGTGTGCTGGTGCTCGGGGTCTTACCCGTGGGCCCGGCGCAGGCCGACGAGGCGCAGGCGGTGGTGGCTCTCGGAGCCGTCGTGCCCGCGCCGGTGTCCGTCAAGGCCGTCGCCGGCGTCACGTACACGCTGGCTCGGCATGCCCGCATCGCGGCCGAGGGGGAGGCGCGAGGGGTGGCGAACTACCTCGCCGACATCCTGCGGCCCTCGACCGGCTACACGCTGCCGATCGTGCGCTCGGCCAAGCACGCGGCCGTCTCGCTGCTCCTGCACGGCGCGCCCGCCAAGGTCGGGGCCGAGGGCTACCAGCTCGACGTGAGCGCCTCGGGCGTCACCATCAGGGCGCGCACGGCGACCGGCCTGTTCAACGGCGTGCAGACCCTGCGCCAGCTCTTCCCGCCCGACATCGAGTCCACCGAGGTACGGCAGGGGCCCTGGCGACTGGCCGCAGGGCGGATCGTCGACCACCCGAGGTTCGCCTACCGGGGGGCGATGCTGGACGTCGCCAGGCACTTCCATCCCGTGGACACCGTCAAGCGGTTCCTGGACAGGCTGGCCCTGTACAAGATCAACTACCTCCACCTGCACCTCACCGACGACCAGGGCTGGCGCATCGTCAACGACGCCTGGCCCAGGCTCGCGACCTACGGCGGCAGCACCCAGGTGGGCGGCGGGCCCGGCGGCTACTACACCAAGGCCGACTACCGCGAGATCGTCGCGCACGCCGCCGCCAGGCACATCACGATCGTCCCCGAGATCGACATGCCGGGCCACACCAACGCGGCACTGGCCTCCTACGCCGAGCTGAACTGCGACGGCGTCGCGCCCCCGCTCTACACGGGCATCGCGGTCGGCTTCAGCACGCTGTGCGCGGCCAAGGAGGTCACCTACACCTTCGCCTCCGACGTCCTGCGCGAGCTGGCCGCCCTCACGCCCGGCCCGTACCTGCACGTGGGCGGTGACGAGGCCAAGGTGACCACGGACGAGGAGTACGCCACCTTCCTCAACCGGGTGCAGCCCATGGTCAAGAGGCGCGGCAAGGCGGTGATGGGCTGGCACCAGATCGGCGCGCCCGACGTGGCGCACTCGCGCGGACGCGTGGTGCAGTACTGGGGCCTGACCGCGTCCGACGCCCTGGTGACCGAGGCGGTGAGCAAGGGCGCCAAGGTCGTGCTGTCGCCGGCGAACAAGGCCTACCTCGACATGAAGTACAACGCGACGACGCCCATCGGCCTGAGCTGGGCCGGCTACATCGAGGTGGACACGGCCTACGGCTGGGACCCGGGCTCCTACCTGAGCGGCGTGCCCGCCGGCGCCGTGCTCGGCGTCGAGGCGCCGCTGTGGACGGAGACGGCCGTCACCGAGAGCCATCTGGAGTACCTGGCCTTCCCGAGGCTGCCCGCCGTGGCCGAACTCGGCTGGTCGCCCTGGTCGACGCACGACTGGGAGGGCTTCAGGACCAGACTCGCCGCACACGGCCCGAGGTGGACCGTCCTGGGCATCGACTTCTACCGCTCGGCGCAGGTGCCGTGGCAGGAGGCTCAGCCGGGCGTACGGGAGATCGTGACGGTCCCGGCGGGCGCCGAGGCGGTGATCTCGCGAGGGGAGTCGGCGTCCTGAGGCACGTCGACACCGGCCCCGGGCGGCGCCTCGACCGCGTAGCCGTCGCCCGCGGGCACGACGACCTCGGCGTCGCCCGCGTCGGCCACCGCCCTGACCCTGGTGGGCGGCGAGACGAAGGCCAGGGTGGTGCTGCCCGCGCGCGTCTCGGCGTCGACGCCGGTGCTGCGCAGGCCGCCGCCCCTGATGCTGCCGCTCTGCGTGCGCGCCCACACCTTGCCCTGGGCGGCGTTGAACACCACGTCGCCCACCTTGGTGCTCAGTCTGAGCTCGCCCCACACGCCGGTCACCGAGACGTTGCCCCGGTCGGCCTCGACGTCGACGGCCGCCGTGGTCGGCACGCCGACCGTGACCGTGCCCATGCACCCGTCCGCCGGTCGTGAGCACTCCAGGCCGACCCGCAGGGTGGCGCCGTCCCAGTCCGAACGCAGCGCCGGTCGGCGCCCGCCGCCCCACATCATCGCGTTCTCGACACTCAGCTGCCCCGCCCGGCCCGGCACGAAGGAGATGTTGACATTGCCGTCCGAACGCACGACGACCTTGGACGCGGTGAGCTCGTGCACGGCCGTCGTGCTCTGGTAGGTGCTGTCGGGGACGTCCTGGTTGACCAGGGCGCTGATGGCGATCGACCCGACGGTGAAGGCGGCGAGCGCGCCCCCGGCGACCCGCCAGGCGGTCCTGACGTTGGGGTGCATGCGACGAAGTCCTCTCAGATCTTCAGAAATCGGAGTACGGCGAGCACCCTGCGGTGGTCCTTCTCCTCGCCGGAGAGTTCGAGCTTGGTGAAGATGTTGTTGATGTGCTTGCCGACCGCCCCCTCCGACACGGTCAGCGCCTGCGCGATCCCGGCGTTGGAACGGCCTTCGGCGATCAGGGCGAGCACCTCGTGCTCCCTGCGCGTGAGCAGGTCGAGCGGATCGCTGTGCCGGCGCAGCAGGAGCTGGGCGACGACCTCCGGGTCCAGCGCCGTGCCGCCGCCCGCCACCCGGCGCAGGGCGTCGACGAACTGCTCCACGTCGGCCACCCTGTCCTTGAGCAGATAGCCGATGCCCCGCGTCTCGGTCGACAGCAGCCGGGTGGCGTAACGCTCCTCGACGTACTGCGACAGCACCACGATGGGCAGGTCGGGCCGCTCCCTGCGCAGCACCAGGGCGGCGCGCAGCCCCTCGTCGGTGTGCGTCGGCGGCATCCGGACGTCGGTGACGACGAGGTCGGGCCGGTGCTCGTCGACGGCGCGCAGCAACTCCTCCGCGTCGCCCACCGCGGCGACCACCTCCAGGTCCCAGGCGCCGAGCAGCCGGATCAGCCCCTCCCTGAGCAGCACCGAGTCCTCGGCCAGCACTACACGCACGGCAACTCCACCTTGATCGTCGTCGGCCCGCCCGCCGGGCTGTCGATCTGCAGTGTGCCGTCCACCGAGCGGACCCGCTGGGCCAGCCCCCGCAGCCCGCTGCCGCCGCTGGTGTGCGCCCCGCCCCTGCCGTCGTCGCGCACCACGACGGTGAGCACCTCGTCCTCGCGCCGCACCACCACCTCGGCCGATCCGGCCCGCGCGTGCTTGGCCACATTGGTCAGCGCCTCCGACACCACGAAGAACGCCACGGCCTCGATCGTCGGCGACACCCGCTCGGCCACGTCGACGCGCAGCCGCACCGGGAAGGAGGCCCGGGTGGCCAGGCCGGACAGGGCGGCGTCGAGGCCCTGGTCGTTGAGTACGGCGGGGTGCAGGCCGCGGACGAAGTCGCGTAGCTCCTTGAGGGCCTGTTTGGCCTCCTCGTGCGCGTTCTCGATGGCCTCGCGCGCGGGGTCGGGCAGGTCGGTGAGCGTGGCTCTGGCCATGCCGAGGTTCATCGCGAGCGAGACCAGGCGTTGCTGGGCGCCGTCGTGCAGGTCGCGTTCGATGCGCCTGCGCTCGGCGTCGGCCGCGTCGACGACATCGGCCCTGCTCTCCTCAAGCGTCTCCACACGCCGGGCGAGAGTGTCGCTGAGCGCCGGGCCGAGCAGCGCCTCGGCGGCCAGTGTGTCCAGCGCGGTGACGCCCCTGACCAGCCAGGGCCCGGCGACGAACAGGGCGGCGGACGAGGCGGCCATGATCGAGGCCTGCATGGTGTTCTCCAGCACGAGGTGCTGGATGCCGAGCCCGAGCAGGATCAGCGCGCCCGACCAGGCGCCGATGACGATCGCGGCGCCGATCCCGGTGATCACGATGGTGAGCAGGTGGTAGGCGAGCTGACGCCACAGGCTCCTGATCCGGATCCACTGCAGCAGCCTGGCGGGCAGCCGCCCCTGCGTGCGCACCTTGGCCGTCGGCGGGATGTCCAGGTCGAGGAAGGCGGCGAACCGGTCGCGCTGCAGCCGGGTCAGCAGCCTGATCGAGACGAACACCAGCGGCAACGCGACCAGCGGCACCACCACGGTCCAGACGAGCACCACCGACACCACGCTCAGCCCGACGATCAGCAAGGCCCCCAGCCCGCCGATCGGCACGCCCATCGTGATGTGGGCGGTCCCGATCCAGGCCGGGGCCGACCAGTGACCCCTGATGCGATCCCAGGGGCTGCGCAACTCGCTCATGGCTCACAGAGTAA
Organism: Nonomuraea sp. IBHARD001; assembly: GCF_056106265.1. NCBI lineage: Bacteria > Bacillati > Actinomycetota > Actinomycetes > Streptosporangiales > Streptosporangiaceae > Nonomuraea > Nonomuraea sp. IBHARD001. The sequence goes on along the minus strand of NZ_JBWBBW010000002.1, from coordinate 8,022,476 downwards.
GGAGCGAGGCGACACGACCGACATGGGCGTGGCATCCGCGAAAAAGGGGGCCCAGGCACCCCTTGCCTCAGCCGCCCCGCGAGCGATAGACGATGTAGGGCCGGAACAGATACCGGACGGGCGCGGAGAAGGCGTGCACCAGCCGGGTGAACGGGAACAGCATGAACAGCGTCATCCCGATCACCGCGTGCGTCTTGAACGTCCACGGCGCCGCCACCATGGCCTCGGCGTCGGGCGAGAGCACGAACACACTCCTGAACCACGGCGACACCGTCTGCCGGTAGTCGGCCTGCTCGGTCAGCGCGCCCAGCGTCGTGGCCAGCAGCCCGGCCAGGATCGCGCAGGTCAGCACGACGTACATCAGCTTGTCGTTGCGCGTCGTGGCCAGGAACACCGGCCCGGTCGTGCGCCTGCGATAGATGAGCAGGGCGATTCCCGCCAGCGTGCCCAGCCCGGCCAGGCCGCCGAGCACCCAGGCGACCCGGTGGTAGGTCTCGGGCGACACGCCGATCGCGTCGGTCCACGAGGCCGGGACGAGCAGCCCGACGACATGCCCGGCGATCACCATGAGCAGCCCGTAGTGGAAGACCGGGCTGGCCACCCGCAGCAGCCTGCTCTCGTACAGCTGCGACGAGCGCGTGGTCCAGCCGAACTTGTCGTAGCGGTATCTCCAGACCAGCCCGCCGACGAGCACCACCAGCGTCACGTACGGCAGCACGATCCAGAACGCGATCTCGGCCCACGTCATGAGTACCCCCCGAGCCCCACGGCCTCGGCCGGAGGCCCCTGCGCCGCCATCCGCTCGGCCGCCGCGCGCTCGGCCTCGGTGATCGCCGGAAGCGTCGCCGCGACCGCCCCGACCACCTGCGCGTACGGCGAGCCGCACTCGGTCAGCGCCGTGCCCAGCAGGTCGAGCCCGGCCCGGTGCTCACGCAGGATCGCGGCGCCCGACGCCTCCAGGGCGGCGAACTCCAGCACCACGGGCAGATGGTCGGGCAACTCGTCGGCGCACAGGTCCCAGCCCGCGGCGTCGTACCTCTCCTTGAGCGCGGCCAGCGAGGCGCCCCTGCGCCGGGTGTCGCCGTCGGCGTAGTAGGTGAGGTAGAGGCAGCAGCGCCTGCGCAGGTCGAACGTCTCGACATAGTGCGGCGCGAGCCCGGCGGGACCGAGCGCCGCGGCGCTGTCGAGGAACGGCCTGAAGGACGGGCCCGCCGCCGCCTCGACGAGCGGCAGCCGCTCCCAGAACCTGGCGTCCGGGTAGCTCAGCAGGTGGGAGGCGGCCTGCCACACGACGGCGCTCACGGGTTCCTCCTCGGCGGGAACAGGTTCTCGGGGGCGCCTCTGCCGTCCCAGTTGAGCAGGTTCAGCCGCTCGGCCGTGACCTCCTCGCCGGTCTGGCGCTGTCTGAGGCCGTGGAAGGTCTCGATCGACACCGGGACCGGCCTGCCCGACGCCTCGCCGAACGGGCCCTGCATGCCGGGGCCGCCGTCGTAGTCGAGGCTGCAGCCCGGCTCGTCGACCGCGCCGGGCACGACGCCCGCCGCCGTCGGGATCACATAGCGGTCCTCGTACTTGGCCAGGGCCAGCAGGCGGTACATGGCGTCGATCGCCTCGGCGTCGAGCCCGGCGTCACGTGCGATGGCCGGGTCGGGCTCCTCGCCCAGATTGACGGCGCGCATGTGCGAGCGCATGGCGGCCAGGCGGCGCAGCGCCAGCCGTACCGGCTCTGGGTCGCCCGCGGTGAAGAGTTCGGCCAGGTAGCCGACGGGGATGCGCAGGGACTCGATGGCGCCGAAGAGGTTGCCCGCGTCCTCGCCGTCGTGGCCGGTGCCGGCGAGGGCGTCGACGACGGGCGAGAGCGGCGGGATGTACCAGACCATGGGCAGTGTGCGGTGCTCGGGATGCAGCGGCAGCGCCAGCCGGTGCTTGACGATGAGCTCGCGCACCGGCGACCTGCGGGCCGCCTCGACCCACTCGTGCGGCACGTCGGAGGCGGCCACCGCCGGGTCGTCAGGATCGACGAAGATCGACAGCTGCGCCTCGTACAGGTCCTGCTCGTTCTCCACCGATGCCGCCTGCGTCACCCGGTCGGCGTCGTAGAGCAGCACGCCCAGGTAGCGCAGCCGTCCCACGCACGTCTCCGAGCACACCGTCGGCAGCCCGGCCTCCACCCTCGGGTAGCAGAACGTGCACTTCTCCGCCTTGCCGCTCTTGTGGTTGAAGTACACCTTCTTGTACGGGCAGGCGGTCACGCACATGCGCCAGCCCCTGCAGCTGTCCTGGTCGACCAGCACGATGCCGTCCTCGGCCCGCTTGTACATCGCGCCCGACGGACAGGCGGCCACGCACGCGGGATTGAGGCAGTGCTCGCAGATCCTCGGCAGGTAGAACATGAACGCCTGCTCGAAGTCGAGCTTGATCTGCTCGCCGATCCGCTCGACGATCGGGTCCTGCGCGGCGAGCGCGGGCCCCCCGCCCAGGTCGTCGTCCCAGTTGGCGCTCCAGCGAACCTTGGTCGGCTCGCCGGTCAGCAGCGACCGGGGCCGTGCGACCGGCGTGTCGTCCGACAGCGGCGCGCTGGTCAGCGTCTCGTAGTCGTAGGTCCACGGCTCGTAGTAGTCCTGGATGGCCGGCATGACGGGATTGGCGAAGATCGACGCCAGCCGTCGCAGCCGTCCGCCCGAGCGCAGCCGCAGCCGTCCGCCCGGTCCGCGCACCCAGCCGCCACGCCACTTGTCCTGGTCCTGGTAGCGGCGGGGATAGCCCTGGCCGGGCCTGGTCTCGACATTGTTGAACCAGACGTACTCGACACCCGGCCTGTTGGTCCACGTCTGCTTGCACGTGACCGAGCAGGTGTGGCAGCCGATGCACTTGTCGAGGTTCATCACCATCGCCAGCTGTGCCATGACGCGCATCAGTAGCTCACCTCCTGCGAGCGCCGCCTGATGACGGTGATCTCGTCGCGCTGGTTGCCCGTGGGGCCGAGGTAGTTGAAGGAGTAGGACAGCTGGGCATAGCCGCCGATCATGTGCGTCGGCTTGATCAGCACCCGGGTCAGCGAGTTGTGGATGCCGCCGCGCCTGCCCGTCGCCTCCGACTTGGGCACGTCGACCACCCGCTCCTGGGCGTGGTACATGTACACCGTTCCCTTCGGCATGCGGTGGGTGACGATCGCCCTGGCCACGGCCACGCCGTTGCGGTTGACCGCCTCGATCCAGTCGTTGTCGGCCACCCCGATCGCGGCGGCGTCCTCGACCGACATCCAGATCGTCGGGCCGCCCCTGGACAGCGTCAGCATGATGAGGTTGTCCTGGTACTCGGAGTGGATCGACCACTTGGAGTGCGGGGTGAGGTAGCGCACCACGATCTCCGGCCCGTTGGGACCGAGCCTCGGCTCCCCGAACAGCTCGGTCATGTCCAGCGGCGGCCGGTAGACCGGGAGCGCCTCGCCGTACTCGTGCATCCAGTCGTGGTCGAGGAAGAAGTGCATGCGGCCGGTGAGGGTGTGCCACGGCTTGTCGTGCTCGACATTGATGGTGAAGGGCGAGTACCGCCTGTCGTGCGCCTCCTTGCCGGACCATTCCGGACTCGCGCCCACGTGTTGCGGTCTGGCCTGGGTGTCGGAGAAGACGATGCGCAGGTCGGAGTGGATGAGCGCGCTCATGTCCGTGCCGGTGCGCTCGGCGAGCTCGGCGAAGCCCTGGGCGGCCAGGCGGCCGTTGGTGGTGCCCGACAGGGCCAGGATCGCCTCGCACGCCTTGGCGTCGGTGTCGAGCAGCGGCCTGCCCCTGGCCACCCCGCGCGCGGCCAGCCCGCACCGCTGGCCGAGCCAGGCCACCTCCTCGCCGGGATGGAAGGTCAGCCCCTTGACCGGCAGCCCGGCCCCTTCGGCCAGCGGCCCGAGCGCGGCCATCTTCTCGGCCACGGCCCCGTAGTCGCGCTCGACCACCACCAGGTTCGGCCACGCGTCCCGCTCGGGCGCCCTGCCACCCGGCTGGGCGATCTCCCCGGGCGTGTCGTGCTGGTACGGCACCGCCACCACGTCCTTGCGCACGCCGAGCCTCGGCCCGGCCATCGCACTGAACGCCTCGGCGATCGTGTGGAAGGCGGCGAAGTCGGTGCGCGTCTCCCACGGCGGGCTGATCGCCGGGTTGAACGCATGGACGAAGGGATGCATGTCGGTCGAGGACAGGTCGTGCTTCTCGTACCAGGTCGCGGCGGGCAGCACGATGTCGGAGAACAGCGTCGTCGAGGTCATCCGGAAGTCCAGGGTGACCAGCAGGTCGAGCTTGCCGCGCGGGCCCTTCGGGTCGGGCAGGTTGGAGTCGGCGCCGAGCAGGTGGTGCAGGAAGTACTCGTCGCCCTTGGCCGATGAGCCCAGCAGGTTGGAACGCCAGACGGTCAGCACCCTGGGCCAGTTGCGCGGATCGTCGGGATCGTCGACGGCGAACCGCAGCCGTCCTTCGGCCAGCTCCTTGCGCGTGAACTCCACCGGGTCCTCGGCCTCGCCCAGGTCCAGCGGGTTGCGGTCGAACGCCGGAGCCATCGGCATCCAGCCGTGCCGCACCGCCTGGGCGACCAGGTCGGCCGTGTGCCTGCCGGTGAACGAGCCGTCGCCCAGCGGCGAGGTCAGCACCCCGGCGTCGAAGGTGTCGTAGCGCCACTGCCCGGTGTGCAGGTACCAGAACGGCGTGCCCGGCGTCTGCCGTGGCGGGCGCGACCAGTCGAGCGCGCCCGCGAGCTGCGCCCACCCGGTCGAAGGGCGGCACTTCTCCTGCCCGACGTAGTGCGCCCAGCCGCCGCCGTTGACGCCCTGGCAGCCGGTCAGCAGCAGCAGCGAGAGGAAGGCGCGGTAGATCGTGTCGCCGTGGAACCACTGGGTGGTGCCCGCGCCGAGCACGATCATGGCCCGTCCGCCGCTGCGCTCGGCCGTGTCGGCCAGCTCCCTGGCGATCCTGGCCGCGCGCTCGGCCGGGACCGAGGTGATGGCCTCCTGCCAGGCGGGCGTGTAGGGCTGGGAGGCGTCGTCGTAGCCGGTGGGCCACTCGCCGGGCAGGCCCGCCCTGCGCACGCCGTACGCGGCCAGCATCAGGTCGAAGACCGTCGTCACCAGGTGGCCGCCGACGCGTTTGACGGGCACGCCCCTGCGCAGCACGCCGGGGCCCTCGTCGAAGCGTGGCAGCAGGACCTCGGCCGCCTCGTCGCCGGGGTGCAGGGTGAGCAGGGGGTCGTGCTCCAGCTTGAGGTTCCAGCGGCCCTTGCCCGACTCGCCCCAGCGGAAGCCGACCGAGCCGCCGGGCACGACGGGCTCGCCGCCGGTGTCCATGTGCACGGTCTTCCACTGCGCGCCCTCACCGGTGTCGCCGAGATCGGCGGCGGTGAGGAACTTGCCGGGCACGTAGGCGCCGTCCCGCTCCACCAGGCGCACCAGGAACGGCAGGTCGGTGAAGCGCTTGACATAGTCGGTGAAATACGGCACCTGCCGCTCGACGAAGAACTCCGTCAGCAGCACGTGCCCCATGGCCATGGCCAGCGCCCCGTCGGTGCCCGGCCGCACCGCGAGCCACTCGTCGGCGAACTTGGCCGCGTCGTTGTAGTCGGGCGCCACCACGACGACCTTCTGACCCCGGTAGCGCGCCTCGGCCATCCAGTGCGCGTCCGGCGTGCGTGTGACGGGCACATTGGCCCCCCACAGCACCAGGTACGCGGCGTCCCACCAGTCGGCCGACTCCGGCACGTCGGTCTGGTCGCCGAAGACCTGGGGCGAGGCGACGGGCAGATCGGCGTACCAGTCGTAGAAGGACAACATCGTGCCGCCGACCAGCGAGACGAACCGCGACCCGACGGCGTGCGAGACCATCGACATCGCGGGGATCGGCGAGAACCCGGCGATCCGGTCCGGCCCGTAGGCCTCGATCGTGTGCACGTGCGCGGCGGCGATCATCTCGCTCGCCAGCTCCCACGTGATGCGGACCAGGCCGCCCTTGCCTCTGGCCCGCTGGTACTTCTCGCGCTTGGCCGGGTCGGTGCTGACCTCGGCCCACGCCTCGACGGGGCCGAGACCTCGCGCCCTGGCCTCGCCGTACATCTGGACCAGGACGCCTCTGGCGTAGGGGTAGCGCACGCGGGTGGGGGAGTAGGTGTACCAGGAGAAGGCGGCGCCGCGCGGGCAGCCGCGTGGTTCGTACTCGGGGCGGTCGGGGCCGACGCTCGGGTAGTCGGTCTGCTGGGTCTCCCAGGTGATGATGCCGTTCTTCACATACACCTGCCACGAGCACGAGCCGGTGCAGTTCACACCGTGCGTCGAGCGCACCACGCGGTCGTGGCTCCAGCGGTCGCGGTAGAAGACGTCGCCTTCCCTGCCGCCCGACAGGAAGACCGTGCGCAGGTCGGCGCTCGTCGGTGAGCGGCGGAAGAAGCGACCGGTCTTGAGGAGAAGCTCCTCGGCATTGGACCCCATGTGAGCAGTCCATCACACACAGTTACGATTCTTGGTATAGGGGGGACTCATGTCGGTTGATCTTCGCTCGGGGCAGGTCCGCAATCTCGTGCTGGCCACGGCCGCCTTCGCCATCACGTTCTGGGCCTGGAACCTGATCGGGCCGCTGTCGGGCAGCTACAGCAAGCTGCTCGGGCTGTCGGCGACCCAGACGTCGATGCTGGTCGCGGTGCCCGTGCTGGTCGGCTCGCTCGGCCGCATCCCGGTCGGCATCCTGACCGACAAGCTCGGCGGCCGGGTGATGTTCGCCGCGGTCTGCTTCGTGACCATCGTGCCCGTGCTGTTCGTCGGCTGGTCCGACTCCTACGCCTCGCTGCTGGCCTGGGGGTTCGTCCTCGGCGTCGGCGGCACCTCCTTCGCCGTCGGCGTGCCGTTCGTCAACGCCTGGTACGAGGCCTCGCGGCGCGGTTTCGCCACCGGCGTGTTCGGCGCGGGCATGGGCGGCACCGCACTGTCGGCCTTCCTCACGCCGAGGCTGGTCGAATCGCTCGGCCGGGGCACCACCCACGTGCTGATGGCGGTGGCACTGGCCGCGATGGGCGTCGTCATGCTGCTGGCCAGCCGCGACTCGCCCGCCTGGACCCCGGCGACCGCGCCCGCGCTGCCCAGGATGCGCGCGGCGACGAAGCTCAAGGCCACCTGGCAGTGCGCCGGGCTCTACGCCGTGGCGTTCGGCGGGTTCGTCGCCTTCTCCACCTATCTGCCGACCCTGCTGCAGAACGTCTACCACTTCGCCCAGACCGATGCCGGGCTGCGCACGGCCGGGTTCTCCGTCGCCGCGGTGCTGGCCAGGCCGCTCGGCGGCGTGCTGTCGGACCGGGTCGGGCCGGTGCGGGTGCTGACCGTCGCATTCGCCGGGGCCGTGGTGATGGCGGTCGTGCTGTCGTTCGGGCCGCCGATCGAGGTTCCGGCCGGGGCCAGTTTCGTGCTCATGGCCTTCTTCCTCGGGCTCGGCACGGGTGGTGTCTTCGCTCTCGTGGCCAAGCTGGTCGAGCCTTCGCGGGTGGGCACGGTCACCGGTCTGGTCGGCGCGGCGGGCGGTCTCGGGGGCTATTTCCCGCCCCTGGTGATGGGCGCGGTCTACTCGGCGACCGGGGCGTACACGGTCGGCTATCTGCTGCTGGCCGCGACCGCTCTGGCCGCCCTGCTGTACACGGTCGCCGCCTTTCGGCACGTCAAAAATTGATTTGCCTGGTCAGGGTGTTGTTTGTCAGCCTGGGTGAGTTATGCGCACCCTTCCTCAGGCCGATCCCGGCCCTCCTGACATCCGTGGGCCGCTGCGATACCTGATCTGGAACGCGCGTATGCAGTCCGGTCCGCTCGCCGCGGGCATCACCTACGCCATCCTGTGGTGGCTCGGCCAGGCCTTCGTGCCCTTCGTCCTCGGCAGGGGGATCGACGCCATCACGGCGGAGGACGCGCGAGCGCTGCTCATCTGGTCGGCCGTGCTGTTCGGGCTCGGCCTGCTGCAGGCGGCGATGGGCGTGATGCGGCACAGGATGGCCGTCTACAACTGGCTCTCGGCCGCCTACCGCACGGTCCAGCTCACCGCCAAACAGTCGGCCAGGCTCGGCGCGACGCTGCCCAAGAGGCTGTCCACCGGCGAGGTGGTCAGCGTCGGCAACTCCGACATCTCGCATATCGGCGGCTCGATGGACATCCTGCTGCGCGGGACAGGGGCCGTCGTGGCGATCATCACGGTCACCGTGATCCTGATCTCCACGTCGCTACCGCTCGGCCTGATGGTCCTGGTGGGCGTGCCGCTCATGACGGTCGCGGTCGGCCCGCTGCTCAAGCCGCTGCACCGCCGTCAGCACGCCCACCGCGAGCTGCAGGGTGAGCTGTCCAGCAGGGGAGCCGACATCGTCACCGGCCTGCGCGTGCTGCGCGGCATCGGCGGCGAGCAGGTCTTCCACGAGCGCTACCGCGCCGAGTCGCAGCGCGTCAGGCATGCCGGGGTCAAGGTCGCGGGTGTGGAGTCGCTGCTCGAAGGCGCCCAGGTGCTGCTGCCCGGCATCCTCATCGCCGTCGTCACCGGCTTCGGCGCCTCCTACGCCATGAACGGCTCCATCAGCGCCGGTGAGCTCGTCTCCTTCTACGGCTACGCCGTCTTCCTCATCGGGCCCATGCGGACCATCACCGAGGCCGCCGACCGCATCACCAAGGGCGTGGTCGCCTCCAAGCGCGTCATCCGCATCCTGTCCATCGAGCCGGAGATCGACGGCGGCGCGGGCGAGAGCGACGGCGGCCTGCTCTACGACCGGGCCAGCGGCGTGCGCGTCAAGCCCGGTGTGTTCACCGCACTCGCCGTGTCCTCGCCCGAGGACGCCATCGCGATCGCCGACCGCCTCGGCCGCTACGCCGAAGGCGATGTGACCTTCGGCGACGTGTCGCTGGCCGACCTGCCGGTCGCGGACGTGCGCTCGCGCATCCTGGTCGCCGACAACAACGCCAGGCTGTTCACCGGCCCGCTGCGCGACGAACTCGACGTCAGGGGAGCGGCCACCGAGCAGGAGGTACGCCAGGCGCTGCACGCCGCCTGCGCCGAGGACATCGTCGAGGCGCTGCCCGACGGGCTCGGCTCCTACGTGGCCGAGGCCGGGCGCGAGTTCTCCGGCGGCCAGCAGCAGCGCCTGCGGCTGGCCAGGGCGCTGGTCACCGATCCGGAGGTGCTCATCCTCGTCGAGCCCACCAGCGCGGTCGACGCGCACAGCGAGGCCCGCATCGCCGACCGGCTGGCCAAAGCCAGGGCCGGCCGTACCACGCTGGTCTGTACGAGCAGCCCGCTCGTGCTGGACCGCACCGAGCACGTCATCTACGTGGAGGAGGGCAGGGTGGTCGCCGAAGGCGGGCACAGGGAGCTGCTCGCGACGACGCCCGCCTACCGGGCGAGCGTGACCCGAGGGGAGGACTGACCATGGCGAAGGAGATCCTGCCGATCGCCGACAAGGCGCAGGTGCGCGCCTACGCGCGGCGGCTGACGCTGAAGTACCCGCGCGATCTGACGTTCGCACTGGCCCTGCACGGCCTGGCCGCCGTGGCCGGGCTCGCCGTCCCCTGGATCATCGGCAACCTCGTCCAGGACGTCAAGGACGGCAGGCAGGTCAGCGTCGCGCTCATCGGGCTCGGCATCGCCGCCTTCCTCGTACTGCAGTCGGTGCTGGTGCGCTTCGCCGTCTACGCCTCCTCCAAGCTCGGGGAGAAGGTGCTCGCCGAGCTGCGTGAGGAGTTCGTCGACAAGGTGCTCGCCCTGCCGCTGTCGACGGTCGAGCGCGCGGGCTCGGGCGACCTCATCACCAGGACCTCGCGCGACGTCGACTCGCTGTCGCGCACGGTCAGGCACGCGGTGCCCGAGACGCTGATCGCGGTGGTCACCTTCACCATCAGCGTCGGCGCGCTGCTGCTGGTCGGGCCGGTGCTCGCCGCGCCGATGCTGCTGGCCGCGCCGCTCCTGTGGTTCTCCACGCGGTGGTACCTCAAGCGGGCGCGCGACGGCTACCTGGCCGAGAGCGAGGCCTGGGCCGACCTCACCGACGGCCTGGCCGAGACCGTCGAGGGCGCACGCGCCGTCGAGGCGTACGGCCTGCAGCAGCGCCGCCGCGACCGCACCGACAGGGACATCACCGGCTCGTGGAAGGCCGAGCGCTACACGCTGGGCCTGCGCGTGCGGTGGTTCCCGGCGGTGGAGCTCGGCTATGTCATCCCGATCACCGCGACGCTGCTGGTCGGCGGCCTGCTCTTCATGAACGACTGGGTCACGATCGTCCAGGTCACCTCGGCCACGCTGTACGCCCAGCAGCTCGTCGACCCGCTCGACAGGTTCCTCATGTGGATCGACGAGCTCCAGGTCGGCGGTGCGGCCATGTCGCGTCTGCTCGGCGTCGCCAATGTCACCGACGACCGCACGCCGGGCTCCGCCGTGCCCAAGGGGGAGGAGATGCGCGCCGACGACGTGCGTTACTCCTATCGCGAGGGGCACGACGTGCTGCACGGCGTCTCGCTGACCGTGGCGCCCGGCGAGCGGCTGGCCATGGTCGGGCCTTCGGGCGCGGGCAAGTCGACGCTCGGCCGGTTGCTGGCCGGTATCCACGGCCCGCGCACCGGCGAGGTCAGCGTCGGCGGCGTGCCGCTGGTCGACCTGCCGCTCGACGACCTGCGCGGCCATGTCGCCCTCGTCTCGCAGGAGCACCACGTGTTCAGGGGCACGCTGCGCGACAACCTGCTCATCGCCAGGACCGACGCCTCGGACGAGGACGTCACGGCCGCACTCGGCGCCGTCGACGCGCTCGACTGGGTCCACGCGCTGCCCGACGGACTCGACACCGAGGTGGGCTCGGGCAATGTCACCATCTCGCCCGCGCACGCCCAGCAGCTGGCCCTGGCCAGACTGGTGCTGGCCGATCCGCACACCCTGGTCCTGGACGAGGCCACCTCGCTCATCGACCCCCGTGCGGCCCGCGACCTGGAGCGCTCGCTCGCGGCCGTGCTCGAAGGGCGCACGGTGATCGCCATCGCGCACCGCCTCTACACCGCGCACGACGCCGACCGGGTGGCCGTGGTCGAGGACGGCAGGATCAGCGAGCTGGGCTCGCACGACGAACTTGTCGAGGCGGGCGGGTCGTACGCGGCCCTGTGGTCGAGCTGGAACGGCGGCGGCACCCGCTGACGGCGGCGCACCTCGCCGGACATTCGTGAAGGGGCGGCCCGCTGGGGGGTCGCCCCTTCATATCTTCAGGTTCTCTAGGTGATGTTGAGCGACTTCTTCAGGAAGTCCACCTGAAGGAGCAGCAGGTTCTCGGCCACGACCTCCTGCGGCGTCATGTGTGTCACGCCCGACAGCGGCAGCACGCTGTGCGCGCGGCCGACCGACAGCAGTGCCGACGACAGGCGCAACGTGTGCGCGGCCACCACGTTGTCGTCGGCCAGACCGTGGATGAGCAGCAGCGGGCGCTCCAGCTTGGCCGCGTCGGCGAACAGCGACGAGCCGTCGTAGACGTCGGGCTGCTCGTCGGGGTGGCCGAGGTAGCGCTCGGTGTAGGCGGTGTCGTAGAGCCGCCAGTCGGTCACCGGCGCTCCGGCGACCGCCGCGTGGAAGATGTCGGGCCGCCGCAGCACGGCCAGCGCCGCCAGGTAACCGCCGAACGACCAGCCCCTGATGCCGACCCTGGTCAGGTCGAGGTCGTCGGGGTACTGCGCGGCCACACCCTGCAACGCGTCGACCTGGTCGTCCAGGACCGGGGTCGCCAGGTCGTTGAGCACGGCGCGTTCGAAGGCCGGGCTCCTGCCCGGCGTGCCCCTGCCGTCGATCACCACGACGGCGAAGCCCTGCTCGGCGAACCACTGGCTGGTCAGGTACGAGCCCTGCGCGGCGAGCACCCGCTGGGCGTGCGGCCCGCCGTACGGGTCGAGGAGGACGGGCAGGCGGCGGGAGCCGGGCACGTGCCAGGAGGGGAAGACCACGGCGGTGGCCAGTTCGCGGCTGCCCGAACGGCCGAGCGAGACGCGCAGGTCCAGGCCGGGGCGCTCGGCGAGCGAGGCGACGGACACGGCGCGGCCGTCCTTGCGGATCACCCAGATCGCCACGCCCTCGCTGTCGAGCGTCTGCTCGGTGAGCACGCCGACGCCTCCGGACAGGCGGCCGGAGTACACGCCCGCCTTGGTGGAGACCGGCAGCAGCGAATGGCCGTCCCAGGTCCACAGCTGGATCTCGGCGGGGTCGCCGCTCGCCCTGAACAGCACGGTGTCGCCGTCGATGTCGAGCACGTCGCGCACGTGCAGGGTCGGTGGGGTGACCGCGCGCTCGCCGACGAACAGCCGGTTGCCGCCTTCGGACTGGGCGATCCAGACCAGGGAGCCGTCGTCGAGGTGGCCGGGTACCCCGCCGAACACGTCGACCCAGGCGGCGTCGGAGTCCTCGCGCACGATGACCGACTCGCCGTTGCCCGGGTCGACGGTGAGCAGGCGTACGACCTTCTGGTCGCGGGGCATCGTCACGATCGAGAGACTGTGGGCGTCCCAGGTGACGGCGGTGACGTACTCGTGCGCGAACGGCACCTCGACCCTGGAGCCGTCGAGGCCGAGCACGAACAGCTCGGCGATCGCGTTGGGCGTGCCCGCAGACGGGTAGCGCTGGGGGACCGGCTCCCTGTCCGGGTTGGCCGGGTCCGCGATGTACCAGGTCTGGACCGGGGCCTCGTCGACCCGCTCGACGAGCAGTTTGTCGCTGGTCGGGGCCCACCAGTGGCCGCGGAAGCGGTCGAGCTCCTCGGCGGCGACGAACTCGGCCAGGCCGTAGGTGACGGTGGTGCTCTCCGGTTCGGCGAGCGTGCGGTCCTCGCCGGTCGCGAGCTCCTGCACGTGCAGCGCGCCCCCACTCACATAGGCGACATGTCGCCCGTCGGGCGAAAGGCGGGGGTCGATGACCGCGCCCTGCGTCACCAGGGTCCGCGTCGCCGTACTGGCGAGGTCGGTGACATACAGCCCTCCGGCCAGGGCGAACACCGCCGTGCGGGCCTGGGTGTCGGTGGAGTAGGCGACCACGCCGCCCGCCTGCTCCCGGCTGCGCTCCCTGCGCGCCCGTTCCTCGGGTGGCAGATCGCCTTCGTCGGCGTCCAGGGCCCTCGGATCGACGATCAGGCGTTCGAGCTCTGTGGTGGTGTCGAGCTCCCACAGGCACGTGACCGGGTCGGTGCCCGAGGTCGTGCGCAGGAACAGCACTCTGTTGCCGTCGGGGGCGATGGTGAACGACCGGGGCACTCCGAGGGTGAACCGGCGGGTCCTCGCGTGCAGGCGCGGGAAGCTCTCACTCATGCCCCCAATCCTGCCAGCAACATCCTTATGGTCCATCGGCGGTGTCGATCTATCGGCGTTGGGGGGGTTGGGGTTGTTTGGGGGGTATTGCAGGATTGGCTTCGGTGGGCGGGGTTACCCTCGAAGGCATGAATGATCGACGACTGTTGCTCGTGCACGCCCATCCCGATGACGAGTCGATCGGCACGGGGGCGACGATGGCGAAGTACGCCGCGGAGGGGGCCCAGGTCACGCTGGTCACCTGCACGCTGGGGGAGGAGGGGGAGGTCATTCCGGCGGAGCTGGCGCACCTGGCGGCCGACCGCGACGACACGCTCGGCTCCCATCGCATCGGCGAGCTCGCCGAGGCCTGCAAGGCGCTCGGCGTCACCGATCACCGCTTCCTCGGCTCGCCCGGCCGCTGGCGCGACTCCGGCATGATGGGCGTCTCCTCCAACAAGCGGGCCAACGCCTTCTGGCAGGCCGACCTCGACGAGGCGGCCGGCGAGCTGGTCAAGGTCATCCGCGAGACGCGTCCCCAGGTGCTCGTCACCTACGACGAGAACGGCTTCTACGGCCATCCCGACCACATCCAGGCCTACCGGGTGGCGTGGCGGGCCTACGAGCTGGCCGCCGATCCGGCCTTCGGCGAGGGGGAGGCGTGGCAGATCGCGAAGTTCTACTTCACCGCACTGCCCAAGTCCGTCATGCGCCGGATGAACGAGGCCATGCGCGCCGCCGACATCGAGTTCTTCGCCGAGAACGTCGACGACATGCCCTTCGGCTGCACCGACGACGCCGTCACCACCGAGATCGACGCCAGGCCGTACGTCCAGGCCAAGCTCGACGCCATGCGCGCCCACTACACGCAGATCGCCGTCGACGCCCCCTGGTTCGCCCTGTCGAACAACATCGGCCAGGAGGCACTCGGCGTCGAGCACTACATCCTCCGCAGCGGCACCCCCGGCCCCGCAGGCCCCGGCCCCTCCACCGACTCCGGCGGCATCGGCGAGCCATACACGCGCGAGAACGACCTCTTCGCGGGCATCCACTAACCTCATCCCCCATGGAGCAGCACGCGGAAGCCGAGCACCACCCCGAGCGGAGCCAGGCCGAATCGGCGCTGGCGGGAGCCGCGTACGGGATGCTGTTCGTGCTCGGCGTGGTCATGGGCGTCGTCGGGGGCTTCACCCACGCCTGGTACGCCGGGGAGTGGCCGCTCGCCTCCGTCGTGTGGGTGCTCCTGCTGTTCGCCGTCATCCAGGGCGCGGGCCGCCTGATGGGCGGCAAACTCGCCGCCGTCGCGCCCGCGCTCGGCTGGTTGCTCGTCTCGGTCGCGTTCTCGTTGCAGCGCGTCGCCGGGGATCTGGTGATCGCGGGGAACATGGCGGGATACGTCTATCTGTACGGCGGCGCACTGGCGGCGGTGGTCTCGGTGCTGCTCACGCCGTCTCCCCAGGGGTCATGGCTGCTGTACGGCTCACCACTGGAGTCGCAGTCCCGGTAGGGACATAAAGTATGTAACGTGCACCTGTTTCTGTTGCGTCTCGGCACGGTCCTCCTGGGGTGGTTCGGGGGGCGGGGTGGGGCTCGTGCTGGGGGCCGTGGTGGAGGGCGTGGTGCGGGGGCGGGTGTTGGGGTGTTGGTGGGGTGGGGTGTTGCGTGGGTGATCGGGCGGGGTGTGTGGGGGGCGCGCTGTGCGTGAGAAGCCCCAGGAACCCGGGCAGACTCAGAAGCTTTCACAGCCCCAAGAGCGGCAGAAATCTCAGAAGCCTCCACGGCCTCTGGAGCGCCAAGGACCCCAAGAGCCCCGAAAGCAGCAGGAATCTCAAAAGCCCCAAGAGCCCCAGCCCCTCCAACCGCCCATCGACCCCGGCCTCTTCCGTAAGGTCATCGGGCGGTTCGCCACCGGTGTCACCATCGTCACGACCACCCTCGACGGTGTCGACCACGCCATGACCGTGAACTCCTTCACCTCGGTCTCCCTGACCCCCCTCCTCACGCTGTTCTGCGCCAAGAAAACCGCACGCCTGTACGACGCCGTCCTGGCCAGCGGAATCTGGGGCGTCTCGGTACTCCCGGTCACCATGCGGGACGCCTCCCGCTTCTTCGCGCGGCATGGGCGTCCGGTGGAGGAGCAGTTGGCCGGGTGGGCCTGGCACAGAGGGGCGTCGGGCGTGGCGTTGTTCGACGAGGCGATCGCCACCGTCGAGTGCCGTACCACGGCCGTGCACGACGCGGGCGATCACGTCATCGTCGTCGGCGAGGTGACCGCGCTCGCCACACCGTCGAACGCCGCCCCGCTCCTCTACCACGAGTCCCACTACACCGAACTGGCCCCGGACCCCACCCTCCCCTGACGCCGCACAGCCGAAGGCCCCGCCCGCGACGATCACGGACGGGGCCAAGGGACTACAAGGGTCAGCCCTGCCGTACCTCGTGGCGCTGGCCCAGGTTGGCCGCGCAGGAGGTGGGCAGGCCGCCGGACCTGCTCAGCCGGCCGTCGTTGCACTCGACCAGGTACCCGGTGCCCGCCCAGAAGGCGTCGACGCAGCCCACGTACAGGCACACGTCCGCGGCGGGTACGTCGACGCGGCTTCCGCGATCCTGGCAGTAGTGCAGGGAGTACGGATTGGCGGGGATGCCGCATCCGTCCGGCTGCAGTGCGCCTACCACCGACGGTTGCGGGCGCTGGACGGATCCGGCGTACGCGTTCGGGTCGCCGGTCGCGTTCGGGTCGTCCGAAGGCTCGGGGCTAGGCGGCGCGGTGACGGTCACGGTGACCGCAGGGGTGGCGGTGACCGTGACGGGAGGCGACGTGATCGTGACCGTCGCCGTCGGGGCCACGGTGACGGTGGCCGTCGCGGTGACCGTGGCGGTGGCCGTCGCCCGTACGGTGACCGTCGGCGCGGGGGCCGGTGTCAGGGTGACGGTCGGGCCGGTGGTCACCGTGGTGGTGGCCGTCGGCCTGGCGGTCACGGTACGGGTGGGCCACGGCAGCACCTTGACCGAGATGACGGGCTTGCCGCTCGTCTTGTACGTGCCGGAGCCCAGCTTCCTGGACGCCTTGCCCGCACCGGTCGTGACAGGCAGTTCGGTCGTCTCGGTACGGCAGGACGACTTCTTGCACACGCGCTGCTTCACGGTGAACCGTGCGGCCCCGCCGTACTTGATGGAAACGTCGAGGTAGGAGACGCCCTTCTTCTTGACGACCTTCGTACTGGCCGTGTAGGTGGACGCGGTCGGCGTCGGGCTCTGCGAGACGGGCAGCTGAAGCCTGCCGACGTCGTAGGGGTCTGACGCAGAGGTCGTGGTGACGGCGATGCCGCCGACCGCAGTGAGGGCAAGTGTGGCGACCGCAGCCGCCAAGATGACAAATCTCATGATCCTGGATTGGGGGAGAAGTCAGGACAGCGATCATTATCCCGCGATGCCACCCTCGGTCAACCGCCCGATCCGTTCCGCAATCCACCCTTCCGGGGGGAGGCGCATGATCGTTGGAGGGGCGACCGGGCATCGTACGTCGGGCGCTCGCCGTCGGGGTGACAGCGATCCAGCGACCCGCGAGACGGGACGCGGGGACTGCCCGAGGAGCGGACCACAAAGAAGGCAACAAGCGCCAAATCCAGCCGCCGCTCCGGCCGCCGGTCCTGCAGTCAGTTCGCCAGCCAGTTCGCCAGCCAGTACGCCGGGAGTTCGCCACCGACCCGGGCGGGCGGCTGGACGGCAGGCATGGCAGACACAAGGGGATCCGCGGCCCTCCGGAGCAACAGCAGCCAGCAGTCCACAGCCAGCAGCCAGGAGTCAGCAGGAGCAAGACGGCACCTCAATACCGCACCAACGCGAGACGTCACCGACGCTCATCGGCGGCTTCTCAACGACACTCTGGAGAGCAGACCCCGAACGCCCCAAGGTAGGCCAATCCGCAGGTCAGCACCATGACTACCGATGAGACGACAAGACCCCTGCAGCACCCGATAGCGGGAAATATCGACCATTACGAAGACTCGGCGACTCCCCCCAGTCCGCCCCAACCGGTACCCGACCCGACCCGTCCTTGGCCCGTCCCCGACCCGTCCCCGGTCCGCTCCCGGCCCGCCCTCTGGGAGCCCGCCGATTCAGATCACCCCCGCAGCCCCTCACGCCCCCGCAGGCTCCCCGCAACCCCTCACGGCTCCACGAAGTACCGCCCGTCGGACATCAGAGGCATCGCCCATCGAGCCATCGCCAGCCCTCACCGCCCACCCCAACCCTCGGCCCCCTCGGTCGCCCCCTCACGCCCGCCCACCCCAGCCCGGCGTCCGACCCGAAGCCCCTTCGCCCCCCCTCTCCCCGCCCGCCGCCCTCGAACCCCCACCCCCACACCACGCTCACCCACCCCTCGCAAGATCAGAGAAGCCCCACAAACACCCCCCAACCCCCAACCTGACAATCACCTGGCAATCTCACCATATCGGCCAGCCGATTCCCCGCCAAACCACCGAGAACCCCCCACACCCCACCCAACCCTCAGAAACACCACCCCCCTGAACACCCCCAGAAAGAGGCACTATCCAAAGAGGCCCACCACCCAAAGAAGGGCACCATCCAAAGTGAACACACCGGAGGGAGCGCCCACCCCATGCACACCAGCGACCCACCCCCCTCCCGCCTCCGGGCGAGGTACCGTGCCAGGCGGGTGGCCAACTACGCCAATCTCGCCACCCCGTTCGGCCTGCTGATCTCCCTCATCGGCGGCGCGAGGCGCGTACCCGGGCCCGACGGCCTGATCCTCGCCTACGGATACCGGTTCGCCTTTCCCATCGCGGGCGCGTTCACCGTGGGGAACGTCGTCCTGACCAAGCACGACGACACCTACCTCACCGAACGCCTGCTCCAGCACGAAGGGCGGCACGCCAGCCAGTGGGCCTGCTGTCTGGGGCTGCCGATGCTGCCGCTGTACGTGTTGTCGCTCGGGATCTCGATCGTGATCTGCGGTGACCAGGCCGCCTACAACCCCTTCGAACGGCTGGCCAATCTGGAGGACGGCGGATATCCGCGTAAGTCCCCATGGTGGAGATCGTCGACACGGGGGGATGACCACGTGTGATCGTCTCATCACGCCGGGGGAGCGCGTATGACACAGACCACGCAGCAGGCGCCACGCTGGCCTGACTCGTTCAGGGACAGGCTGACCTCTCCACTGCCTGCCTTCCGTGAGGTGCTGAGCGTCGCCTGGCACGGCGGATTCCGTACCGACATCGGCGACGCCGACCAGATCCCGGTCCTGCGCGAGGGCCTGCCCCGCCCGGCGGCGGGCGAGCACGCGATCACCTGGGTAGGCCACGCCACGTACGTCCTGCAGGTCGAAGGCCTGACGATCCTCACCGACCCGGTCTGGTCCCGCAAGATCCCCGGAGTACGGCAACGCCTGACGCCACCCGGTGTCGCCTGGAGCGACCTGCCGCGCGTCGACGCCGTGGTGATCAGCCACAACCACTACGACCACCTCGACGGCCCCACCCTGCGCCGCCTGCCCCGCGACACGCCGATCCTGGTCCCCGCCAAGGTCAAACCGTGGTTCACCAAGCGCCGTTTCACCCACGTGATCGAACTCGACTGGTGGGAGTCGGCCAGCGTCGGCCCGGTGACGTTCGACTTCGTGCCGGCCCATCACTGGAGCCGTCGCAGCCTGTTCGACACGTGCAAGACCCTGTGGGGCGGCTGGGTGATCAACCGCTCCATCTACTTCGCCGGAGACACCGCGTACGGCGAACGCCTCCAGGAGATCGGCGCCCGATTCCCCGGCCTGGACCTGGCCCTCATGCCGGTGGGCGCCTACGAGCCGCACGCCTTCATGAAGTCCCAGCACACCAACCCCGCCGAAGCCGTCCAGGCCTTCCTCGACGTCGGCGCCGTACGCATGGCCACCATGCACTGGGGCACCTTCGTCCTGTCCGGCGAAGCCCTCCTCGCCCCCCTCCACGAAACCCGCCAAGCCTGGACCGCCCACGGCCTCCCTCGCCCCAACCTCTGGGACCTCGCAGTAGGCGAGTCCCGCACCTTCACCCCGTGACCCCCACCCCCACCCCGTTCCACCGAAAACCGCTCCTCACCGGCACCGAAATGCAGCAAGTACGACATACGACTGCCCAATGCGTCATTTGCATTCCGGGCCGCCGTTTGGCTCGGCGAGGGCTACTTGCTGCAGCGCCGCTGGGGAGGGGGGAAGAGAAGATGAGGGACGAAGGGCCTGGACCCGAACAGGCTCTTGGACCGCTCTCCGGCAAGCCGACAGCGCCAGGAAAATCGGCCGCTCCGTCAATCGGCCGACTCAGAGGTAGACATTCTCCGCCAGGCAAGTCGCAGCCAAAACAAAGCTTCCCTCGCAGACAAACCGCGACCAAAAAAGGCATTCCGCTCAACGGTCACTCCCGAAACAGCGGCATTTCAGGCACCCAAGCCTTCCCTCACCCCAGCCTTCCCTCACCCTAGGCATCCCTCACAAGCGAGCCGTCCCCAAGCGCACTCCTTACAGCTACCCCCAACCGCCCACTCAAGCCCAGGCAGCCCAGGCAGCCCAGGCAGCCCAGCAAGCATCACCCCCCAACACCCCACCCCCCTACGGCGTAAGCGTCAAAGTAACCGCAGCCCCCTCCCGCACAGCCCCCTCCGACGACCGCATGGCCGTAGTCCCCCCACCCCGCCACAGCTCCACCTGATCCGTGTAATGCGCAGCGAACACATGCCCCGAAGCCCCGGTCAAGTTCACCCACCGCGAAGCATCAAAGTCCGACAGATCGACAATCATCCGCATAGAAGGCACAGCGGTCACCGCATAAGACGCCTGGACATCCCACCCGGTCGCATTGACCGCATCGTCATTCCCGGGGCTCTCGAAAGGCCCCCGGTTGAAAAGGGACGCCAGAAACGGAACGGACCCGAAAGCGCCGTGCTCAAGAGTGAGGGTGTGCAAGGAACCCCAGCGCCAGAACTCGGGCTCGGGACCGAGACGGTCGGCCAGCTCGCGATAGGCCTGGGCCATGGCCCTGCGCAGGATGTCGTCGCGGCTCTCGACGACGTCGCGTGTGGTGGTGTCGTCCCAGAACGGGTCGTCGGGCAGGGCGAGAAGGGAGCGCACGACCTCGAACCACCGGTCGCCGCCGCTCGGCCGGGCGCCCTCGGGCAGGTCGTCGTTGAAGGTCAGGACGAGGAGCTGCCGCCAGACGGCGTTGAAGTAGGCGGCGGGCGCGGAGTCGGCGCGCTGGGAGCCGTCCCAGCCGGTGAGCAGGTCGCGAGCCTGTACGGCGGGGCCGGTCAGGTCGACCTGCGTCAGGGCGGGCACGAGGAAGGCGGCACTGCCGTTGTGGGTGTCCTGCTGGATGCGGCTCATGGTCTCGGCGTCGACCTCGCCGGTCTTGATCGACTGCTGGACGCGCTCCAGGATGCGCTGGCTGCGGTAGCCGTACGCCCAGTCGCCTGTGAGGAAGCGGGGATAGCGTGCGGGGTCGATGACGGCGTTGTTGGCGGTGACGACATAGCCGGTCGGGGGGTCTTCGAGGCTGGGCAGCTCGTCGAAGGGGATCATGCCCTTCCACTCGAAGTCGCCGGTCCAGCCGGGGACGGGCGCCGAGCCGTCGCCCCTGCTGCGGATGGGGATACGGCCGGGGGCTTGGTAGCCGATCCGGCCGTCGACGTCGGCGTAGACGAGGTTCTGCGCGGGGACGTCGAACAG
This sequence comes from Nonomuraea sp. IBHARD001, assembly GCF_056106265.1. NCBI lineage: Bacteria > Bacillati > Actinomycetota > Actinomycetes > Streptosporangiales > Streptosporangiaceae > Nonomuraea > Nonomuraea sp. IBHARD001. The sequence goes on along the minus strand of NZ_JBWBBW010000002.1, from coordinate 8,001,474 downwards.
CCGGGCCGCCGCCCTGAACTCGGGCCAGCTCTGCGCCTGGTTGAGTGCGAAGATCGCCTGGGCGGCCGTGCCCGGCTGCAGCGCCGTCCACTGCAGTGCGACCTCCTGCCTGCCGGAGGCGGCCCCGGCCGGCGTCAGGGCAGCTATGTCGGACATGACGGCACTGAGCAGGGGGCCGTGGCGGGTCTTTCTGATCGTCAGCGGGACGGGCTCGCTCCCGGCGACCTTGATCTCGGTCCGCCGGATGTCGAGGCGGGTCCACCGGCCGCGATACAGATAGGTGCCGTCGTCCCTGACCTGCTCCACATAGAGGTCGGCGACATCGGGCGCCAGATTCGTGAACCCCCAGGCGATGCGGTCGTTGTGCCCGATGATCACACCGGGGACCCCGGAGAAGGAGAAGCCGGTGACGTCATAGGGACAGCCCTCCGACCTGACCCGGCAGTGCAGGCCGGTCTGGTACCAGACGGAGGGCAGCTGGGCCGACAGGTGCGGATCGTTGGCCAGCAGCGGCTTGCCGCTCTTGGTGTGGGCTCCCGAGACCACCCAGGAGTTGGAGCCGATGCCGTCGCCCTTGCCGATCAGCGGCGGCACCCGGCGCAGCGCCTCGGCCGCCCTGGTCAGCGCGGAGGCGGCGGCGCCGACAGGGGTGGCGTCGGTCGGCTGCGGCTCGGCCGTCTGGTCGAAGGCCCCCCGCACGACCGTGCCCTGATCGACGATCGGCTGGTGCCGGTCGAACGGATAGGGCGGCCAGAGCTGCGCCACCCGCTCGGCGGGCAGCCGGGTGGCGGCCAGGCCCCTGCCGATCTCGTCGTTGAGGTTGGAGACGAGGTCCCAGGCCATGGCCTTGAGCCAGGAGACGGAGTCGAGCGGTGTCCACGGCTCCGGGCGGTAGCCCCGGTTGGTGAGTTTGAGTACGGAGTACTCGAAGCTGCGGTCGGAGGCGTTGGGGTTGTCGGCCAGCCAGGCGTTGACGCCCTTGGCGTAGGAGTCGAGGTGGCGCCTGCTCTGCTCGTCGAGTGCGGCCAGCTCGGCCCGGGCGACCTCGCGCCAGCCCATCGTGCGGATCACCTTGTCGGTGTCGACGGTCGCGGACCCGAACAGCTCCGAGAGCCGCCCGGCCGTCACATGACGCCGGAAGTCCATCTCCCAGAATCGGTCCTGGGCGTGCACATAGCCCTGGGCGAGGAAGAGGTCGTCGGCGCTGTCGGCGAAGATCTGCGCCACGCCGTGCGCGTCGCGGTGCACGGTGACCTCGCCGCTCAGCCCGGCCACCTTGAGCGACCCCTCGACCTGCGGGAACGACGACCTGACCAGCGCCACGCCCACACCCGCGAGCAGCACGGCCAGCACGAGGAGGAAGGTCAGCACCCTGGCCGCCCACTTCAGCGGACCCGGCATCCACGCATAGGGGCTGAGCCGCATCTCCTCGCCCTCCTCCACCTAGATCGTTTACGTGCTCGACCAGTGTGGCAGCCACGAGCCCGCCGACCGCACGGACAAGGCCACCTGTGGACAACCTCACCCCCCACCCTCAGCCCTGTGGACAACGCGATGAGAGCCTGGGGGCATGGCGACGAAGAAGGCGTTGGTCCGCAGGCCGAGCCCGCGGCTGGCCGAGGGCATCGTGTCCCACATCGACAGGAAGCCGGTCGACGCCGGCCTGGCCCTGGAGCAATGGCACGGATACGTGCGCACGCTCCAGGAGCACGGCTGGGAGACGATCGAGGTACCCCCGGCGGACGACTGCCCGGACGGCGTGTTCGTCGAGGACACGATGGTCGTCCACCGCAACGTCGCGGTGATCGCCAGGCCGGGCGCCGAGGCGCGCAGGCCGGAGACCGAGGCGGCCGAACGCGTGGTGACCGAGCTCGGCTACTCCGTCAACCGCGTCAGGGCGCCGGGCACGCTCGACGGCGGCGACGTGCTCAAGGTCGGCGACCTCGTCTACGTGGGCAGGGGCGGCAGGACCAACGCCGAGGGCGTACGCCAGCTGCGGGCGATCCTGGAGCCGATCGGCGCGACCGTGGTCGCCGTACCGCTGAGCAAGGTGCTGCACCTGAAGTCGGCGCTGACCGCGCTGCCGGACGGGTCGATCATCGGATACGCCCCGGCTGTGGACGACCCCGGCTTCTTCCCGCGCTTCATCCACATGCCGGAGGAACCGGGCGCGCACGTCGTCCTGCTGGGCGGCGACGCCCTGCTCATGGCGACCGGCGCGCCCCGCAGCGCCGCCCTGCTCGCCGACCTCGGGTACCGCCCCGTCCTGGTGGAGATCGGCGAGTACGAAAAACTCGAAGGCTGCGTGACCTGCCTGTCCGTACGCCTCCGCGGCCTCTACGGCTAGCCCGTCCGCCCGCCTGTACGCCTCCACAGCCGGCCCGTCATCGCCACGACTGACCCTCGGGCGTGTCGGTCACCGTGACCCCCAGGTCGGCCAGCTCCTCGCGCAACCGGTCCGCGTGCGCCCAGTCCCTGGCCGCCCTGGCCTTCGCCCGCTCCTGCAGCAGCACCGAGGCCCCGGCGGGCAGCGAACCCCCCGCCCGCCCGATGTCCACCGACAGATCCAGCCCGAGCACGTGGTCGAGATGCAGGAACGCCTCGAACTTCGCCCCGGCCGACACGCCCTCGTCCTTCTCCAGCGCCCGCAGCACGCGCAGCGCCGCGGGCGTGTCGAGGTCGTCGTCGAGCGCGGCCTCGGCCTGCTCCACGTACGGCCTGCTCATCGGCGCGCTGGGCAGGGTCGCCCACTCGGCCACCCGGGCCCGCCAGCGGCGCAGCGTGCGGTCGGCCGAGCGCAGGGTGTCCCACGTGAGGTTCATCTGCTGGCGGTAGCGGTGCTCCATGAAGGCGAGCCGTACGGCCAGCGGGTCGAGTCCGGCGTCGGCGACGTCGCTCAGCAGCACCACGTTGCCGGTCGACTTGGCCATCTTGCGCCCGTCGAACAGCAGGTGCTCACCGTGCACCCAATGGCGTACGACCTCGCGCCCGGCGGCCGAGTCCGACTGGGCGCGCTCGTCCTCGTGGTGCGGGAAGCGCAGGTCGATGCCGCCGGTGTGCAGGTCGATGGAGTCGCCGAGCAGGTTCAGCGACATGGCCGAGCACTCGACGTGCCAGCCGGGGAAGCCCCTGCCGCCCCAGGGCGTGTCCCAGGTCAGCTCGCGGTGGGAGTGCTTCCAGAGCGCCCAGTCGGCGTGGAAGCGCTTGCGCTCGTCGACGCCTTCGACGCGGTGGCCCGGCTTGAGGTCGTCGAGGCGGTTGCCCGACAGCTCGCCGTACGAGGGGAAGGAGCGGGCGTCGAAGAAGACCGAGCCGTCGGGCACGGCATAGGCGTGGCCCTGCTCCATCAGCTTGACGATCAGCTCGATCATCAGGTCGATGGTCTCGGTCGCCCTGGGGGTGTGCTCGGGCGGTCTGAGGTTCAGCAGCGAGGTGTCGCGGCGGAAGGCCTGCTCGTAGAAGCGCGCGACCTCGGCCGAGCTCCTGCCTTCGGCCTTGGCCTGGGCCAGCACCTTGTCCTCGCCGATCTCGGCGTCGTCGACCAGATGGCCGACGTCGGTGATGTTCTGGCAGACGACCATACGGACCTTGCGGTGTTCGAGCACCCGCCTGATCAGGTCGGACAGCAGGTAGGAGCGCAGATTGCCCACGTGCGCGAACCTGTAGACGGTCGGCCCGCACGTGTACATGCGCAACGCCCTGGCGGGGGCGATCGGCTCGACCCGGCGGGTGCGCGTGTCGTAGATCCGCAACATCCTCCGAGCCTAGGCGACCGGCTCCCGTTCTCCTACCTCGCGTCCTGCTCGCCCAGGACTGTTCGCTCAGGAAGCCGAGAACTGTTCGCCCAACAAGCCGAGGGCTATTCGCCCAGGAAGCCGAGGATGTCGCGGTCGCCGCGTTCGCGCAGCCTGGCGACGACCTCGTCGCGGGTCGCGTTCTCGGGCAGGCCGATTCTGGCCCCGATGAGCCTGATGCCCTCGGCCTCGGAGGAGACCGGGGCGGTGTACCCGATGAGGTGCAGCGCCCGGTTCACCGGCGGCAGCCCGACGGCCGCGGCGGGCAGGTGCCTGGTGAGCAGCTCGCCGCCGTCGGAGACGGTCAGGAACACGTGGTCGCCGTCCCCGGCCTTGAAGTCGGACAGCACGTTGCGGATCGAGCCCATCGTCGGCTGGTTGTGCCAGCTGATCACCACATCGCCCGATGGCGTGGACGCGGTGAGCTGTCCGCCCGGCGCCATGCCGAGGTGGGCGGCGAATCCCGTGGGCAGCGGCGAGCCGGAGCCCCTGAGGTGTTCGGCGTTGACGTCGACGCGGTGCCACCAGCGCCCGTCGCGGCTGCGGAAGCTGCGACGGGTCTCGGAGACGTCCTTGCGGGGCTGGTACGGCTCGGCCTCCTCGCGTGAGGCGCCCGCCACCCGGATCCAGCCCCGCTGGGTGCGCTCGAAGCCGGGCCCGCCCGAGTAGGCGCGAACCGAGCTCTCCGACACGTCGTAGCGCGAGGTCAGGTTGGTGACGATGGTGTTGACCGAGGCCTCGCCGCCCGCCCTCTCGATCTCGCGGGCGATCATCTCCCTGATGCCGAGGTACTCCTCGCCGCCCCAGCTCGCCAGGCCGTACTTGTTGCGGTCGACCCGGCGGAAACGCTCGTCGGCGGTGAGCTGGTTGCGGATGCCGACCAGGCTGTAGTCCTCGCCGATGCGCTCCTGGATCTCCTCGGGCGTCAGCGCCTCCCCGGCCACGGCGAGCACGGCCTCGGCCTTCTCGTTGACACTGCGCGGCCACGGCACGACGTGCGTGTCGAGCACGCGCAGCTGGGGCACGGCGACGATCCAGCGCTCGGCGACGTCCTCGCGGATGCCGAGCTGCGCGGCCAGCGAGACGGCCTCGGCCATCGGGTGCGGCCCGTCGGCGAACAGCTGCCTGGTCTTCTCCCTGAGCTCGTCGGCGCCTCCGCTGACCAGCCACCCGTCGGCCTGGTCGTACCCGGTCAGCAGCGTGCGGACGAACTGCCAGGCCGGAATGCCGAGCGAGGGCAGCTCGGCCTCGTGCCACGGCGAGGCGGCGGCCAGCTCCTCCAGGGGTACGGCGGTGCCGAGGCGCTCGCGCAGCCAGGTGAGGTGTGCGGCGAGCGGCGCGGCCTCGGGTCCGGCCAGCCAGGCCTCGACGTGGTCGCGCAGGTCGCGTTCGATCTGCCTGATGCGCTCGCGGGTGACGGAGAAGCGCTGGGCGAGCTCGTCGAGCGTGGCCCGCTGCAGGGCGTAGAGCCGGTCGCGTGCGATGGCGCGCTGCCGGTCGTCGAGCCCGGCGAACAGCTCGTCGACGATCTCGGGCACCGGCCGGTCGTTGCGCAGCTGTGCGGCGCCCGCGCCCCGGCTCTCGGCGGGTTCGAGCAGGCGCTCCAGGACGTTGCTGAACAGCTTGTGCACGACGTCGCGGCCGAGTGTGTCGGGCGTGCGCTCGCTCTCGGCGGGGTCTGAGAATCTGAGCAGCGGCAGGATGTCGCCGAGCACCAGGTGGGCCCAAGCGCCCATGGAGAGGTCGGCGAGTTTGCCCGCCACCTCCTGCGTCCCGATCGTCGAACAGGCCAGGTCGAGCGGAATCGCCTGCCACCATGCCTCGGGCAGTTGGGCGTCGTCCGCGATCGGCGCGAGCTGCGCTGGAGAGGTCCAGCGCAGGGGAGGCGCGAGGTCGCTCAGGCTCAGATTCATGGAGGTCCAACCGACAAAAGGGAAAAAGTATCCGCAGTTCAGAGACTATGTGATCAGGCTGACAGGAAAGGACTTTCCCTGCCTGAATGCGATAAATACAGAACGGACCTGGCTCTTGTACAGGCGACATAGAGAAGCCCGCGTTCGCGTTGCAGAGCGCGGGCGCGCTGGGCCGGATCGTCGGGAAGCGGGCCGGGCACGACACCGGCGATGATGCCGATCAGCGCCACCCGTTCGAACTCCAGCCCCTTGAGCCCGTGCAGTGTGCTCGCCCGTACGAGCAGACCGGCCGCACGCAGCGCCTCGCGCGCCGCGCGGACCAGACCGGAGGTGCGGGCGCCGACGGCCATCTCGTGCGCGGGCACCCCGTCGTCGAGCCAGCCCATGACCGTGCCGACCATTCCGGCAAGCTCCGCTTCGGGCGTGTCATAAGCCCTGATCATCGGCCGCTCCCCATGTCGTGTCGCCCTCAGCCCGTGCAACTGCTGAAAGCCTTTGACAAGTCCTGACTCCGGCCCGCCTCCACGCAGTCGCACACCGAACGAGAGGATCTCGTGCGGCAGCCGGTAGGAGACGTCGAGCGTGTGCTGGCCGGCCGCGATGCCGACCGTGCCGAGCGTGACGCGCGTGTCGGTGACACGCTGGTGCGGATCGCCCACCACGAACAGATCGTCCACAGCGTGCGGCACCGCGGCCCGCAGCAGCCGCCACTGCGCGGGATGAAGATCCTGCCCCTCGTCCACCACCACATGGTTGTACGGCTTGCGCTCGGGACCGGCGTCCAGCAGGTCGCCCGTCGTGGTGGCCAGCAGCCTGAGCGCCTCGTCGGTCAGCTGCGCCAGCCTCCTGGCCCCGGTGCCGACCAGGACCGGCTGCCTGCCCTCGCCCTCGGCGACGATACGGACGGCGAGCCTGTCGACATTGCCGACGTCGATGCGCTTGCGGACGATCTCGTCCTCGATCAGCAGGTCGAGCCGTGACTCCAGATCGGCGGCCAGGCCCTGCGAGAACGTCACCAGCAGCACGGGCCCACGCCCGTTCGCCGCCAGATGGGCGGCCCTGTGCAGGGCGATCAGCGTCTTGCCCGTGCCCGCGCCGCCCGTCACCAGCACCGGGCGCGCATAGCCGTCGGCCTTGGCCAGCCTGTGCTGCGCCGGGTACAGGAACGTGCACCAGTCCGGCCGCTCCAGCACACGGTCGAGGTCGTGGTCGTCGTGCACGAAGACCGCCTCGCCCGGCGTCCTGGTCAGCGCCGTGTACAGGTCGTCGGGGTCGACCTCGCCCGGCAGGTCGCCCGCCGTACGCCAGGCGATCACCGCGCGCCACGCGTCGGCCAGTGTGCCTCCGGCGGCCAGCGCCGCCAGCGGGGCGTGCTGGGCGGGCGGGAGCAGTGGTTCGAGCGCCTCGACGTCCGCCTCGGTGGTGATGTCCCTGATCAGCGGGAGCAGCCTGGCGTCGAGGCCGAGCCCCGCAAGATCGGCGTCGCAGATACCCTCGAACAGCCTCGGCGCACCGCCGGCCGCCCTGCGCAGCGCCGGTTCGGCCCGTTCCAGCGACTCGGCGTCCCACGTCTCGACGGTGCCGAGCAACGGGTTGACGCCATAGGCGTGGCGCTGGGCGTAGGGCCAGGCCTCGGCGTCGGGCAGCACGGTCAGCAGCCAGTACACGTCGTTGCGCCTGAGCACGACCCCCCGATGGCGATCGGCCAGACGCAGCGTGGCCACCCTCGGATCGCGCCCGCCCCTGACCCGTTCGGGATGCGGGGCCGCGGCCAGATGGCCGAGGAAGCGCCTGACCGCGACCACGACCTCCCCGCGCACCGGCGGTGCCAGTGCGCCGAGTTCCCTGCGGAACTCAGGAGAGATCGCGAGGCGCGGCATGACGCTCAGCCCAGCAGCGAGAGCAGGTCGCGGTCTCCGCGCTCACGGAGCTTGTTGAGCAGGTCGGGCAGTGCCACCGGACCGGACATGCCGATGCGGGTGGCGATCACCCTGGCCGCCTGGTCGAGCGTGCCTCCCGGCGCGGTGTAGCCGACCAGGCGCAGCGCCTTGGTGATCGGCTCGGCGTTCTGCGAGGCGACGGGCAGGTGCCTGGCCCGCAGCACGCCCTCGTCCGACAGCGTGAGGAACAGGTGCCCGCCCTCCTTCGCGCCCACGTCGCCGAGCAGGCGCTGCACCGACTCGATGGCGGGCCTGCCGTGCCAGCTCAGCGTGAGCTCGCCCGCCGCGCTCCTGACGACACGGGAGTCGCCTGGCGACAGGCCCAGGTAGGCCGCGAAGCCGCTGGGCAGCGGGCACTCGGCGCCCGCCAGGTGCTCGGCCGCCACGTCCACGCGCAGCCACCACCGCCCGTCGGGCTGACGGAAGCAGCGCCTGGTCTGCGAGACGTCCTTGAGCGGCTGGAACTGCCTGCCCGGGTCCGACCCGCCGTTGACCGCCTTGGCCTGCGCCGCCACCTGCGGGAACTCCGGCACGCCCGCCTCGGGCCCCGGCGAGGCCGGAAGCGTGGCCAGCACGAACTGCCACGCCGGGACGTCCAGCGCCTTGATGTCGAGCGAGTGCCACTCGGCCGCCTGGATCAGCCGCTCCTTGGGCGCGTGCAGCCCGAGCGTCCGGCGCAACGTGTTCAGATGCTCCCGGTACGGCGCCGCCTCGTCGCTGACCAGCCAGTGCTTCAGCCGTACGCGCAGCCCGGCCTCCAGCTCGTCGATCTCCCATCGGGGCACGGCGAACAGCTTGGCGAGCTCCTCGGGGGCCGAAGGGGAGTCGGTGAACACACGGTTCTGGGCGACGGCCCAGCTCTTGTCGTCCAGGTCGGAGAAGGCGGCCTCGATGAGCGCGGCCAGCTCGTGCACCGGCGGCTGGTCCTCGCTCGCCGGTCCGATGGTGGGCGGTCCCAGGTCGGCAGGGGAGTCGAGGGGCGATGGGGGCTGGGCGAACAGCGGTCCCGGCTGGGGGCCGAACTGCAGCTCGGGCGCCGGTTCGGGAGGGAGGCGCTCGGCGAGCCTGGGCCCGGGGCCGGGCCGTTCGCCCAGGTCCGCCTCCTGGGCGTGCGCCGCCAGGGGGTCGACCGGGAGCAGCACGGGCTCCGGCTGGGGGATGTCCGCGTCGCGCAGGGGCTCGACGAGGGAGAGCTGGGGCGCCACAGGGCCCAGGGGGTCGGAGAGCGGGTCCAGGGCGTCGGCGGGTGGCTCAGGGGCCTGCTCCTGGGCCGGCGCGGGCTCGCCCGGGATCGGCTCGGCGGGCGACCGGTGCGACACGTCGTCACCCGGACGCGAGGGGGCGCCCTCAGAGCCTCGTGGAGGCACGCCGAAGGGATGGAAGACCGGCGACCCGGGACCGTGCGCCTGAGGCGGCTCAGGGGCCGCTGACGCCTCGTCCAGGACGTCTCCACGCTCGACGCCCGCCGCCTCGGCGGCCGAACGCCGGGACCGCCGCTCGGCGCGACCGCCCAGCGGATCGGACGGCAGCTCGTCGGCAGGGCGTTCGCCCGAGACAGGAGGGCTTTCACGCGAGGCACGGTGTTCGCCCGAGACAGGGCTTTCGCCCGAAGCGCGGTGTTCGCCCGAGGCGGGGCTTTCCCCCGAGCCAGGGCTTTCGCCCGAAGGCGCGTCGAGGCGGTGCCCCTCCGGCTCGGGCGCGTCGGCGCCCGCGGGCCGCGCGCGTCCGCCCGAGCGCCCCTGCGAGGCCACCCCGTTGGCCACGGGAGCCGCCACGAGGCCCGCGCCCGCCGCCACCGGCGGCCCGACGGGCGCCAGCGGCGCGGGCGTCTCGAAGTGGGACGCCGGGGCGAGCCGTACCAGGACGGCGGCGAACAGGGTGTTCAGCACCGCCCGCGCCTGGATGAACGGCTGGTCGATCAGCTCGCGAGGCGTCAGCGCCAGCAGTCCGGCCCAGGAGCCGACCCGGTCGAGCGCGATGGCCACGTGCGGCTCGTCGGCCTCGTCGGGGTCGAGCACGTGCAGAGCGGGCAGCACGTCGCCGACGGCGGCGGCGGGCCAGTGCTCCAACGCGATCTCGGTGACCAGCTCGCCCAGCGACTCGGGCCCGATGGCCGCGAGCACATGCGTGATGGGCAGGCTGCGCCACCAGGCGTCGGGCAGTCCCGGCTGGCCGGTGAGCAGCGTGATGGCGGTCGCGTCGCTCCACCTCAGCGGTGGTACAAGGTCGCTCAGGGAGAAGTTCATCCTGTTTTTCACCAGCCCCTCACGCCGCAGGAGCGGCGCCGCCGAACTCACGCCACCCAACGGAACAGACCATAGTCTGGCAAATCGCCCACGTCGTCTGGCAAATCACACGCATTCGTTCCGGCCCTCTTCAGCGGCTCACCACAAGCTTTTCAGCGTCGGACAGCCGCGAAGCGTAGCCGTACATAGTCGGCCATCCAACCCGTCTCCCGGCGCAGGGCGGGTGCCGCCAGCTCATTGACCCGTTGGAGTAAGGGCTCGACCATGTCCACGGGAAGGCCGCCGAGCAACGACCCGGCGAACATCCGCACCCAGTCGGCCGCGCCCCTGGGACACTCGTCGAGCGGCGTGGGCCGGTCGAAGTACTCCAGCAGCCGCACGGCGAAGCCGTTCTTCTCCAGGCGGCGGGCGTACTCGGCGGGTGAGGGGAAGTACCAGGGCAGGCCGGGCTCGCGCAGGCCGTACTCACGCCAGGCGGTGGACATGGCCGCGGTCAGCTCGGCGCAGTTGCCCGAGCCGCCCATCTCGGCGATGAAGCGCCCGCCGGGCACGAGGGCCTGGTGCACGTTGGCGATGACGGCGTCGGGGTCGCGGTTCATCCAGTGCAGGGCCGCGTTGGAGAAGACGGCGTCGTAGGCGCGGGCGACGGTGAAGTCGTGGCCGTCGCCCACGATGAAGTCGATGCCGGGGTAGTGTGCGAGAGCTTTCTCGATCATCGCGGGCGAGCCGTCGATGCCCAGAACCTGGGCCCCCCTCGACGAGATCTCCGCGGTCAGCACCCCCGTGCCGCACCCCAGATCGAGCACCCGCTCTCCCGGCTGCGGGTCGAGCAGGTCGACCAGGGGTGCGCCCTGGGCGGAGACGTAGCCGAAACTGCTGTCGTAGGCGCGACTGTTCCACCGCATCAAGCTCGGTGTGTCGTATCGCAAGACGATCAGCTCACATTCTGAGACATCGAGGACCCCCCGGACTCTTCGTGAGTGCTCACTCTAGAGTCCGAATGTCTCTACGACATATCAGTCACCACTGACACATGCCGCTCATCCGCCGATCTGGCCACTCCACTCTTTGCGCAGGTAGGTCTTGGCGCTGTCGGTCTGGGTGACGCTCAGCATCACCGGCGCGGGGGCCTGTGGCAGGCTCGCGGCGGTCTCGGTGTCGAGGGTGCCCTTCATGAGCATCGCCTCGCCGCGCGCCGGCCTGACGTACCCCTTGAGGAGCAGGTTCTGGCCCTCGTCGGAGAACAGGAACTCCTGCCAGAGCCTGGCCGCCGCCGGGTGCGTGGCGCTCTTGCTGACGGCCTGCACGTAGAAGGCGCCGAGCGGCGCGTCCTTCGGGATCGTCACCTTCCAGGCCGGCTTCTCCTCGTCCTCCTCCATGGCCTTGGCCGCCTTGGCCGCGTTGAGGTTGTCCCAGTCGACGACGACGGTGGCCTTGGCCGGGTCGGTCAGCTTGCCCTGCTTCTTGAGCTCGGCGAAGTAGGCCAGACCGCGTTCGGCGTCGGCCTTGCCGTCCTTGAGCGAGGCCGCCATCACGCCGTTGAACGCCGATGCCGCCTGCAGCGGGTCCCCGGCGAGCGCGACCGTGTAGCCCGGCTTGAGCAGGTCGGCGAACGAGGCGGGCGCCGCGACCTTGCGCGGGTCGTACCCGAGCGACATGTAGGCGCCGTAGCTGCCGTACCAGGCGCCGTCGTGGTCCTTGATGTTGTCGGGCAGGTCGTTCCAGCCCTGGACCTTGTACGGGGCGAAAGCGTCGGAGTGGGCGAGCGCGACGTCGAGGGTCAGGTCGAACACGTCGGGCTTGAGTTGCGCGATGGCCTCGATCTCACGCTTGCTGTTGGCGTTGGGTTCGAGTTCGTTGACCTTGATGTCGTACTTGTCGGCGAAGGTGTCGATGATCTCGCCGTAGTTCACCCAGTCGCGCGGCAGGGCGACGACGTTGAGCGCGCCCTCCTTCTTCGCGGCCTCGGCCAGGCGTTCCATGGTGGTGAAGCCGTCCTTCATGGAGGCGGCTCTGGCGTTGATCGGCGGAAGCGCCTTGTCCTCGGTCGCGGGAGCGCTGCATCCGGCGCTCACGGCGATCACGGCTACAGCGGTGGCGGCGCAGGTACGTACAGTCACCCTTCGAATACAACCTGCTATATCCGCCCAGGTCGAGGAGGCGCGGCCGGTACGACCTTCGCGGCGACGAGTGTCTCCTCGGCGAACTCGACGAGCGAATCGTCGCGTTTGCGAATTCGAATGACGCCGTCGTCCCAGGAAACGAGAATGCCGACGGCATCGCGGAAGCCGCCGGGAACCCGCCTCCGGGTGGTGATCCGGGTGCCGATGTCCGCTCTTGTGATGGCGATAACAAGCCGCGCGGCCATGAGTTTGGCACCCTCCGTTCCGGTCACTTGGCAGGCACGGCAATACTAGGCGTAGCAACCCGCGGTCGAAGTCGTGCCAAGGCGCGAGGAAGAAGGAGCCCGAGGTGACCTACGTCATCGCGCAGCCTTGCGTGGACGTCCTGGACAAGGCGTGCATCGAGGAGTGCCCCGTCGATTGCATCTACGAGGGCGAGCGCATGCTGTACATCCACCCAGACGAGTGTGTGGACTGCGGTGCGTGCGAGCCGGTGTGTCCCGTGGAGGCGATCTTCTACGAGGATGACCTTCCCGAGCAGTGGAAGGACTTCTACAAGGCCAACGTCGACTTCTTCGAGGACCTCGGCTCGCCGGGTGGCGCCTCGAAGGTCGGCAAGATCGAGAAGGACCACGCGGTCGTGGCGGCTCTCCCGCCGCAGGCCGAGGAGCACTGAGTTCAGGTCCACGACCTGAGGCATCGCGCCCGCCGCGCCGTAGTTCGCGCCGGGCGCGATGCTTTTCCCGCAGCCGGGCTTTCCCGCAGCCGGCCCGTCGACGGAGAGGCCCACGTGAACAACCTGCCCGACTTCCCATGGGACCGGCTCGTGCCGTACAAGGAGCGGGCGCTGGCCCACGAGGACGGCATCGTCGACCTGTCGGTCGGCACGCCGGTCGACCCGGTGCCCGCGGTCGTGCGGCAGGCCCTTGTCGAGGCGGCCGACAGTCCCGGCTACCCGCTGACCCACGGCACGAAGAGGCTGCGCGAGGCCGCGGCCGGATGGCTGGCCCGCCGCCACGGCGTCACGGTGGACGAGCAGGACGTGCTGCCGCTGATCGGCTCCAAGGAGCTCGTGGCCTGGCTGCCCACGCTGCTCGGCGTCAGGCCGGGCGAGCAGGTGATCTTCCCTGAGCTGGCCTACCCGACCTACGACGTCGGGGCCAGGATCGCGGGCGCCTCGCCGCTCGCCTCGGACGGCCTGCTGGCCGCGGGGCCCGAGCGCGTGCCGCTGGTCTGGGTGAACTCCCCCTCCAACCCGACGGGCCGCGTGCTGCCCGCCGAGCACCTGCGCAAGGTGGTCGCGTGGGCGCGCGAGCGCGGTGCGGTCGTGGCGTCCGACGAGTGCTACATCGAGCTCGGCTGGGAGGAGCGGCCGATCTCGATCCTGCATCCGGACGTGTGTGGCGGCTCGCACGACAACCTGCTGGCCGTGCACTCGCTGTCCAAGCGCTCCAACCTGGCCGGATACCGGGCCGGGTTCCTGACGGGTGATCCCGCGCTGGTCAGGCGGCTGCTGGAGGTGCGCAAGCACGCGGGCATGATCATGCCGGCCCCGGTGCAGGCCGCCATGGCGGCGGCGCTCGACGACGACGCGCACGCCGAGGAGCAGCGCGGGCGCTACTCCGCCAGGCGGGCCGAGCTCCGTCCCGCCCTTGAGCGGGCCGGATGGAAGATCGAGCACTCGACCGCCGGGCTGTACCTGTGGGCCTCCAACGGCGAGGACTGCTGGGACCAGGTAAGGGCGCTTTCCGAAATCGGGATTTTGGTCGCACCGGGCGATTTCTACGGAGTCGCAGGTGGGCGGCATATCCGGATTGCCGTAACGGCCAGTGACGAACGCATCAGTGCGGCGGTGCGTCGCCTCCAGTAAGATCCCGGCGCATGGGCATGACCTCGGCGGTCGTACTCGCACTGAGCCTCGCCACGATCGTGCTGTTGCTCGGCGCCCTCTACGCCACCACGCGCCAGGACAGGAAGGCACGTCCGGCCACGCCCCAGCCCGAGCCGTCGATGTTCGACGACCCCCTGGCCGCGCCGGTCATGCTCCCGCCCGTGCTCCAGCACAGCACCGACTACACCGACCCGCGCACGATCAAGGTCGGCGACCGCATCGACTGCAGAGGCTCGCGCTACCTTGTGCGCGGCGCGCTGCACTCGTCGTGGCAGGGCACCCAGTGGGTCGAGTACGCGCTCGACGACGGCGCCAGGCGGCTGCAGTGGCTGTCGGTCGAGGTACGCCAGGGGCTGCTGTCGAGCGACCCGCCGCATCTCGAGGTGCTGCTGTGGACGCCCGTTCCGACCCAGGGCATGGTCCCGGCCAAGAGCATGCTGGTCATGGACGACGTCGAGTTCTTCCCCATCGAGCGGGGCACGGCCGCGTTCAAGTCCGAAGGCGAGACGAGGTACCCGGACCGTGGGCTGATCGACTTCGCCGACTACCGTGCGGGCGACGGGCGGCTGCTGTCCTTCGAGCGCATCCAGGGCGAGGGCTGGACCGCGGGATACGCCTCGCCGCTGCCGCCCGGGTCGATCACCATCCTGCCCGAGGCCTGAGCCCTCAGGTCAGGACGACTCAGGTCAGGTCAGGTCAGGTCGACGCGGCGCTCGGCCGGGACGCCCGAGGCGCCCTTCCAGCCCTCGTGACCGATCTTCGCCGTCCAGGTCTGCCCGGCGAAGGTGACCTTGCGCAGGCCGTACTTCTGGGCGTGTGAGACCGACCAGGCGGCGATGAGCCAGCCTCGCCTGGTCGTGGGGACGGCGGCCTCGCCGTTGGCGCCCAGGGCGCGGCTCAGCTCCTTGCGGGCCTTGTCGGGGGTCGGGGGAGGGGGCGACTTCTTCTCGTCCTGGGGGTACCAGCACAGCACGGCCTTCGGCACGCGCCCGGTGAAGGCGGCGGCGAGGATCTCGGCGTCGGGCTCGTGCTGGGCGTAGAGGGAGCCGTCGGCCGAGCGCTGCACCTCCTGGGCCGCCTCGTGCAGCGGGACCTTGCGGTAGTTCCTGACCTTGACCAGGCCGTCGAAGAACTTGCCCGTGGCGTAGACGACGTCCATCAGCTGCTCGGGCCTGCCCCAGCCCTGCGACTCGCGCTGCTGGAAGACCCCCAGGGAGTCGCGGTCGCCGTAGTCGAGGTTGCGCAGCTTCGTCTCCTGCAGCGCGGTGGCGTATGCGATCACCACGGCCCGCTCGGGCAGCTTCCTGCGCGCGGCCACGGCGGCGATCGTCGCGGCCACTCGCGCCTGCTCGATGTCGAGCGTCAGCTCACCGCCAGGGGTACGCGCCCAGCACTGCGCCTCCAGCGTGAACGGCTCGGCCCGGGTGAGCAGGTTGTACAGCCCCACGGCGATGGCCACCGCGAGCATCGAGACGATGACGACGATGGTGATGACCCCTATGGAGAAACGGCGGCGCACCCTGAAAAACCTACCCGCCCGTATAGAGTCCGTGGCCATGAGTCAACACCGTGTCAGCCCGATTTCCCCCGTCATTGACGAGCTGTGGGACAAGCGAGACGAGCTGTCACCCGCCGACGCCGAGGCCCGGGGTCTCGTGGTCGGCGCGATCGATCTCCTCGACACGGGTGCGGCCCGCGTGGCCGTGCTGGAGGAGGAGAGCGGTGCCGTGGTCGTGGACGAGCGGGCCAAGCGGGCGATCCTGCTCGGCTTCCGGCTGCTCGGCATGGCCAGGTCGCAGGTGGGCGACTTCCAGCACCACGACAGGGTGCCGCTGAAGACGACGTTCGACGGGGTGCGCGTGGTGCCCGGCGCGATCGCGCGCTGGGGCGCCTACCTGGCGCCCGGTGTGGTGCTGATGCCCTCCTTCACCAACATCGGCGCCTATGTCGGCGAAGGCACCCTGGTCGACACCTGGGCCACGGTGGGCTCCTGCGCCCAGATCGGGGCCAACGTCCACCTGTCGGGCGGCGTGGGCATCGGCGGCGTGCTGGAGCCGCCCAGCGCCGTGCCCGTCGTGATCGGCGACGACGCCCTGATCGGCAGCCGGGCGATGATCGTCGAGGGCGCCCGGGTCGGCGCCGGTGCGGTGATCGGCGCGGGCACCATCCTGTCGGCCTCGATCCCGGTCATCGACGTGCAGACAGGCCAGGAGATCGGCAGGGGAAGCGTCCCCGACCGATGCGTGGCCGTCGGCGGCACCCGTCAGAAGGAGTTCCCAGGCGGCACGTTCGGCCTGCCCTGCGTGCTGGTGCTCAAGCGCCTGGAGCCCGGCGAGCGCCACGACAAGGCGGAGCTCAACGACGTGCTCCGCCGCCACGGCGTCAACGCCTGACCGCACGAGATCGGCCCGCCCGTTCCTGTACGGCGGGCACGAGCCCGCGCCGAGGTGCGCCGATAAGCTCGGGTCCCATGCTGGACTTGACGCAGGACGTGGGCGCGTTGACCGCGCGGATCGTGGACATCGAGTCGGTGAGCGGCGCGGAGAAGCCGCTCGCCGACGCGGTGGCGCAGGCGCTCGGCGCCCTGCCGCACCTGAAGGTGGAGCGCCTCGGCGAGACCGTCATCGCGAGGACCTCCCTGGGCAGGGACGAGCGCGTGCTCATCGCCGGGCACCTCGACACCGTGCCGATCGCCGCGAACCTGCCCAGCCGGGTCGAGGGCGGCCTGCTCTACGGCTGCGGTACCTCCGACATGAAGGCGGGCGTCGCGGTGGCGCTCAAGCTGGCCGCGCTGCTACCCGGGCCGAACCGTGACGTCAGCTACGTCTTCTACGACTGCGAGGAGATCGAGGCCGAGCGCAACGGGCTGACCAGGGTCGCACGCGAGCGGCCCGAGTGGCTCGCCGCCGACTTCGCCGTGCTGATGGAGCCGACCGACGGTGTGATCGAGGGCGGCTGCCAGGGCACGCTGCGCGCCGAGATCACCGTCAGGGGCAAGCGCGCGCACTCGGCCAGGTCGTGGTTCGGCGTCAACGCCGTGCACGGCATCGAACCGGTGCTGGCCAGGCTCAACGCCTACGAGGCGCGGCTGCCCGTGGTGGACGGCCTGGAGTACCACGAGGGTCTGCAGGCCGTCGCCGTGCGCGGTGGGGTGGCGGGCAACGTGATCCCCGACGAGTGCGTGGTGACGGTGAACTACCGCTTCGCGCCCGACCTGTCGCCGGAGCAGGCCCAGGATCATGTGCGTGCGGTGTTCGACGGGTTCGAGGTCGCCTTCGTCGATCTGGCGCCGGGCGCGCGGCCCGGTCTGACGCATCCGGTGGCCTCGGCGTTCGTCGCGGCGGTCGGCGGCACGCCCAGGGCCAAGCTCGGCTGGACGGACGTGGCGAGGTTCTCGGCGCTCGGCGTGCCCGCGGTCAACTACGGGCCGGGGGATCCGAATCTGGCCCACCAGCAGGGCGAATACGTCGAGCTGAGCAAGATCTACGAGGCGGAGCAGGCGATGCTGACCTGGCTCGGCGGCGCGGCGTAGGGCCGGCGCGGGGCTTCGGCACAAAAGAAAGTGGCTTTCCTCGCCGGCCATTTGGCGGGGAAAGCCACTTTCAGTCCCGAGCAGCACCCTCGGCTGTTAGACGCAGCCATGTCGAAATCCGGTTCCCTCCTTTTTCCAAGATTTTTTCGGCGGGGGCACTAGCGTGAACCGCATGAAGCAGAAACGCCCCGAGCGCCGTCAGGGACAGGCCGTCATGCGCGGCGACATGGTCCCCGAATCCACCCACGACCAGCGGTTGCTCGACCGTCAGCAGAGCAGCGACTGGGTGCACGCCGACCCGTGGCGCGTGCTCAGGATCCAGGCCGAGTTCGTCGAGGGCTTCGGCCAGCTCGCCGAACTGCCCCCCGCGGTCACCGTCTTCGGCTCGGCCAGGACGCCTCCCGGCTCGCCCGAGTACCTCCTGGGCGCCGAGCTCGGCAAGGCGCTGGCCGAGGCGGGCTACGCGGTGATCACCGGCGGCGGGCCCGGCGTGATGGAGGCGGGCAACAAGGGAGCGCGCGAGGCGGGCGGCATCTCGGTCGGCCTCGGCATCGAGCTGCCCTTCGAACAGCGCATGAACGAGTACGTCGACCTCGGGATCGAGTTCAGGTACTTCTTCGTCCGCAAGACCATGTTCGTGAAGTACTCCTGCGGCTTCATCGCACTGCCCGGCGGCTTCGGCACGCTGGACGAGCTGTTCGAGGCGCTCACGCTGGTCCAGACGCACAAGGTCACCTCCTTCCCCGTGGTGCTGATGGGCACCGAGTTCTGGGGCGGCATGGTCGAGTGGATCAAGAGCGCCCTGCTGGGCAGCGGCAAGATCTCCCCGCAGGACCTCGACCTGATCCACCTGACCGACGACATCGACACGGCCGTGCGGATCATCTCCGACGCCGACAAGGCGCGCTCCCTCGAACGCGAAGCCGTCGAGGAGCACGACGCCGAGCCGCAATAGGGTCTTGTGTCGTGAACGTCTGTGTGTACCTCGCGTCCAGTCAGAAGATTGATCAGAAGTACACCGACCTCGCGGCAGAGGTCGGCGCCGCGCTCGCCAGGGGCGGGCACACCGTGGTGAGCGGCGGCGCCACCGTCTCGTGCATGGGCGCGGTGACCAGGGCGGCCAGAGCGGCGGGCGGGCGCACCATCGGGGTGATCCCGCAGGTGCTCGTCGACATCGAGATCGCCGACACCGAGTCGGACGAGCTGATCGTCACCGCGGACATGCGCGAGCGCAAGGGCGTCATGGACGCGCGCTCCGACGCCTTCCTCGTCCTGCCCGGCGGTATCGGCACGCTGGAGGAGCTGTTCGAGATCTGGACCGCCCGGGTGCTCGGCCTGCACGAGCGCCCCCTGGTCATCCTCGACCCCTGGGGCCTGTACGCCCCCCTGCGCCAGCTCATCGAGAACATGTACGACGAGGGCTTCACCCGCCCCAACGTCTTCGACGCCGTCTCCTGGACCACGTCGGTCACCGAGGCCCTCGAGCAGATCGAGGGCTCGGTCGTCCCCCTCACCCCGAGCGTCTCCGAACTCGGCGAGGGCTAGACGCGCTCAGGCCAGACCCCGTCTGGTCACCTCGGGCGGGCGGCGGCCGGC
Source organism: Nonomuraea sp. IBHARD001 (assembly GCF_056106265.1). Taxonomy (NCBI): domain Bacteria; kingdom Bacillati; phylum Actinomycetota; class Actinomycetes; order Streptosporangiales; family Streptosporangiaceae; genus Nonomuraea; species Nonomuraea sp. IBHARD001. The sequence continues at coordinate 7,982,439 of NZ_JBWBBW010000002.1, read as the reverse complement.
CAGCGCGTCGGTCATGGCCAGGGCCTGCCGTACGTGGGGCACGTGGGCGGGGTCGGCGGTGACGAACACCGTGGTGCCGTGCCAGCGGTGGACGGCGGCGGCGGCGAGTGCGGCGTCGAGGGCGGGAGGAAGCGTGACCAAAGCGATGCCGCCCGCAGCGGTCACCGCCTCGACCTCGGACGGGCGCCGCACGGCGCTCCAGGTGGTCGCGATTGGCTCGCCGGGCGCCAGCACTACAGGCCTCATGTCTTGATCGTACGAGTACGATGCCAATGTGCTGGTCGTACTCGCCATCGCCGCCCTCGCCGTACTGGCCTGCGTGGTCGTGGTATCCCTTGGCAGAGGCGGAGAGCTGAGCGAGTTCCCGCCTGACATTCCGCCGCTTGACCTGCCCGAACCCGGGCAGGTCACGGCCGTCGACTTCATGGCTCTGCAGTTGCCCGTCAATCTCGTCGGGTATCACACGCAGAGCGTCGACGAGACCCTGCGCAACGCCGCCGACGCCATCAGCGCGCGCGACACCCGGATCGCGGTGCTGGAGCAGCGCGTCTCCGAGTTGCTCGCCGGGCGCCTCCAGGCCCGTCAGGAGGTCTACGCGGGCCCCTCGGCCGGTCCCCGCACCGAGCACGCCCCGGAGGCCCCCGAGCACGCCCTGGAGCTGCGTGAGGCCGATCCCGAGCCGGAGGAGCACAAGCCGCAGGAAGGCGAAGTGTTCGCGGGCAAGGGCGAGGCGCACGAGGACGGCAAGTGAGCGATGCGGTCCGCTGCGCGTGGGCCGGTTCGACGCCGATCTACCTGACCTACCACGACGAGGAGTGGGGCCGTCCGGTCAAGGGCGACGACGCGGTCTTCGAGCGTGTCTGCCTGGAGGCGTTCCAGTCCGGCCTGTCCTGGCTGACGATCCTGCGCAAGCGCGAGAACTTCAGGGTCGCCTTCGACGGCTTCTCCGTCGAGAAGGTCGCCGCCTACACCGAGCAGGACGTCGAACGCCTGCTCGGCGATGCCGGCATCGTGCGCAACCGGGCGAAGATCGAGGCGGCCGTCGCCAATGCGCGTGCCGCGCTCGACCTGCCCGACGGCCTGTCGGACCTGGTGTGGCGGCACGCCGATCCCGGCTCGCCCGCGCCGAGGACGATGGCCGACGTGCCCGCCGTGACACCGGGCTCCAAGGCGCTGGCCAAGGAGCTCAAGCAGCACGGCTTCCGCTTCGTCGGGCCGACCACCGCCTATGCGCTCATGCAGGCGATCGGCCTGGTCAACGACCACATCGTGGACTGCGTCGCGCGCTGAGCCTCAGCGGCCCTCGAACACCGGGCGCGCCTTGGCCAGGAAGGCCGTCGTCGCCGCCACGTGGTCGGCGCTGGCCACGCACTCGTCCTGGAGCACGGCCTCAAGCTCCAGCGTCTCGGGCAGGCCGTGCGCCGCTCCGTAGGACAGCGCCCGCTTGGTGGCCGCGTAGGCGAGCGTCGGACCCTGGGCCAGCCGTACGGCGAGCTCGGTGGCGTTCTCGACGAGCTCGTCGCCGGGCACCACGCGCGAGACCAGGCCGAGTTCGAGCGCCTTCGGGGCGTCGATCGGCTCGCCGAGCAGCAGGATCTCGGCCGCCCTCCCCGCGCCGACCAGGCGCTGCAGCGTCCAGGATGCGCCGGAGTCCGGCGCCAGGCCGATGCCCGAGAAGGCCATGGCGAACTTGGCCCTGTCGGAGGCCAGGCGCAGGTCGCAGGCGAAGGCCAGGGAGGCGCCCGCGCCCGCCGCCACGCCGTTGACCGCGGCCACGACCGGCTTGGCCATCCGGGTGATGGTCTCGACGATCGGGTTGTAGTGCTCCCTGACCGTGCCGTCCAGGCCCTTGCCCGCCTCCAGGTTGGCCGCGTGCTCCCTGAGGTCCTGCCCGGCGCAGAAGGCGCGTCCCGAGCCGGTCAGCAGCACCGCGCGCACGTCCCGGTCGGCCGATGCGCGGCGCAGGGCTGCGAGGAGCTCGGTCTTGACCTCGGCGGTGAGGGAGTTCATGGCGTCGGGCCGGTCGAGTGTGATCGTGGCCACGGCGTCTGACAGGTCGTAACGGATCACCAGCGGTCTCCCAGGGTGCGATCGACGAAGGCGGCTGCGGACGGCAGCAGCCTGGCCGCCTCCTGCTCGAAGAACATACGCGCCTTCTCGCCCGGCCACCCGGCGGGCAGCAGTTCGCAGGGCAGGCCGGGGTCGCTGAACAGGAAGTTGCGCCAGCCGTGCAGCAGCCTGCTCCTGGTGGCGAACACCTGGTCGTCGGGCGCGTCGCCGGCCAGGGCGCCGACCAGTTCGATGGCATCGGCCAGCCAGTCCTCGTACGACTCGCCCATGCCCGCGAGGTCCCACGCCCTGGCGACCAGCTCGCGTGGGTCGCCGCCGAGCCTGGCCTCGAACCTGTCGGCGTTCACCTGCTCGGCCGCCAGCAGGTCGTCGAGCTCGGCCGCCCGGCGCGGTCCGACCCACGTGCTCTCCGAGATCGGCGCGTATCCGAGGAAGGTCAGCTCGGCCCGCAGCCGCTCGCGCCTGGCCCGGTCGCGGACCTGTCCGACGACCACCAGATGCCAGCGGCCCTCCCAGGTGATCGCGCCCGCTCGGTAAATTCTCAGTGCGGCCTCGTCAAGGCGCCGTACGCCCTTGGCGGTGAGCGCGTAACCAGGTCCCGGGGGCAGTCTCACGGGGGCCAGCCAGCCCTGCCTGACCATGCGGGAAACCGCTGTGCGTACGGCGGGAGCGGCGATGTCGAGGGGGGCGAGCAGCCTGACGAGAGCGGCCACGGTGGCCCTCCCGCCACGTGAGCGCAGGTGGTCCCCGTAGAGGTCGAAGAGCGCTGCGCGTGCGTTCACATGGTCCAGTTTGGACGCCTTATGTGCCACGGACAACGCATTCTGGGAGGAGATCGTTACCCATGAGCGGCTGGGATGCGGGAGAATAGGACATCACAGAAGACGTGAATGCGTCGGCCACCCCCCAGGGGCGGTCGAAAACCGCGGGCTGCGGGAGCCCAATGCACGAAGGGATGCACGCATGGCGGCGATGAAGCCGCGGACCGGCGACGGTCCGCTGGAGGTCACCAAGGAAGGGCGCGGCATTGTCATGCGAGTCCCCCTGGAGGGCGGCGGCCGGCTCGTCGTGGAGATCTCAGCCGACGAGGCCAAGGCTCTCGGCGAGGCACTGAAGAACGTCGTCGGCTGACCTGTCGCCGATTCCAGGACTGATCGACGGCCCCGGCCGCCGGGCTGATGACCCGCGCCGGGGCCGCTCACGTTGGGGGAGAGCGCGTTGCCCATTGAGAGCACGCTGCAGGTGCTCACGCAGGTTCCGGCCGATGCCGACCTGCTGGCCCTGCCCTACGGCGCGGACCTGAGCCCGGCGCACGACGGGCTGCGCGAGCTGCCGTTGCCCGCAGGGGCGCTGCTGGCGCACTACGAGTCCAAGGGTGAGGCGGGCGAGATCGTCGACGTGGCGGTGCCGCTGGGCGAGGGCGTCGGGCGGGTGCTGCTCTACGGAGTGGGCGACGCCTCGCCCGTCGCCCTGCGCAAGGCCGCCGCCGCGCTGACCCGCCGGGCCAAGGGCAGGGCGGCGCTCACGGTCGTCCTGCCGTACGAGGGCGACGCGGCCGTGTTCGCCGAGGCCGCGCTGCTGGCCGCCTACTCCTTCAGGATCGGCGCCGAGCCGAAGAAGGCGGTGGCCGAGCTCACCCTGGTCACGCCCGACGCGCAGCGGGCACGCCGGGGCGAGACGGTGGCCAGGGCGGTCGCGTTCGCCCGCGACCTGGCCAACATGCCCGCCTCGGTGAAGAACCCGGCCTGGCTGGCCGAACAGGCGGTCTCCGACGGGCTCGCCCTCCGCGTGTGGGACGAGGCCGAGCTGAGGGCGGGCGGCTTCGGCGGCCTGCTCGGGGTCGCGGCCGGGTCGCAGCACGAACCCAGGCTCATCCAGCTGAGCCACCACCCCGAAGGCGCCACCCGGCACGTCGTCCTGGTCGGCAAGGGCATCACCTTCGACTCGGGCGGCCTGTCGCTCAAGCCGACCGCGAACATGAAGACCCAGAAGACCGACATGGCAGGCGGCGCGGTCGTCATCGCGGTGATGCGCGCCCTGGCCGAACTCGACGCCCCCGTACGGGTGACCGGCCTGATCGCGGCGGCCGAGAACATGATCTCGGGTACGGCCCAGCGACCCGGCGACGTGCTCACGCAGTACGGCGGCAGGACCGTCGAGGTGCTCAACACCGATGCCGAGGGCCGCCTGGTGCTGGCCGACGCGATCGCATACGCCGACGCCGAGCTCGACCCCGACGTCATCGTCGACATCGCCACGCTGACCGGCGCGATCAGTGTGGCGCTGGGCAAGGACGTGGGCGCGGTGTTCGCCTCGGGCGACGACCTGGCGGGCGAGCTGGTCGAGGCGGGCGCCACGAGCGGCGAACCGCTGTGGCGCATGCCGCTGATCGACGACTACGCCCCCGCGCTCGAATCGCCGGTGGCCGACCTGGCCAACGTGGAGGCGGGCTCCAGATTCGGGGCGGGGGCGATCACGGCCGCGCTGTTCCTCAGGGAGTTCACCGGCGGCAGGCCGTGGGCCCACCTCGACATCGCAGGCGTGGGCCGCAGCACGGTCGACGCGGGCACCAGGAGCAAGGGCGCGACCGGGTTCGGCGTGCGCGTGCTCCTGGAGTGGCTCACCCGCGCCTGAGCCCCGTGTCTGGGCCCCGTGTCTAGTCGGCCAGTTTGATCGCCGCGAGCAGGCCGTCGCCCAGAGGCATCATCAGCGGCCTGAGCCTCTCGTCGGATCGCACGAGCTTGCCCAGCTCCCGCACGGCCACCGTGTCGGGGTCGCGCTGGGCCGGGTCGGCGACCCTGCCGTGCCACAGGGCGTTGTCGAAGGCCACGATGCCGCCCACGCGCAGCAGACGCACGGCTTCGGCGAGGTAGTCGGCGTACTCCTGCTTGGCCCCGTCGGCGAACACCAGGTCGTAGCCGCCGTCCGACAGCCTGGGCAGCACGTCGAGCGCCCTGCCGATGATCAGGCGGATCCTGCCGCCCGAATAGCCGGACTCGGCGAACGTCTGGCGTGCCATGCGCTGATGCTCGGGCTCGACGTCCACACTGGTCAGCGTGCCGTCGGGGCGCATGCCGCGCAGCAGCCACAGCCCGGACACCCCGCAGCCGGTCCCGATCTCCACGACAGCTCTGGCATTGATGGCGGTAGCGAGGAAACACAATGCGGCGCCGCCCCCGGGGAGGATGGGAGGCGCACCCATCTCCACACCGCGCTGACGAGCGGCATAGAGAATTTCGTCTTCCTGATGAAACTGCTCCGCATAGGCCAGAGTGGCCTCCACCGGACTTGTCGGCGTCGCGGTCATCGGCCTCTCCTCCCCACTTCCGTGCAATTGGTCACTGATCGCAGCCTAGGGGAGACACGCCGGGACGGGAACTCATGTCACGCCGAGCGCGTTGCACGGTTTAAACGGCCTTTGCCGGTCTCCTAGGCAGGCAGTGCGCACGGAGGGACGAAACCAGGCACTATGACGGTAGCGATGGTCAAAGAGAGAGGAGGGCTGGTGGACCCGAGCGACCACCAGACCGATGCTCCCGTGTCTGACTGGACGCCTCCCAGCTGGGAGGAAGTGGTGCGCACTCACTCCGCGCGCGTCTACCGGCTGGCCTACAGGCTGACGGGCAACGTTCATGACGCCGAGGACCTCACCCAAGAGGTCTTCGTCAGGGTCTTCAGGTCACTGTCGAGCTACCAGCCGGGCACCTTCGAGGGCTGGCTCCACCGCATCACCACGAACCTGTTCCTCGACATGGCGCGCCGTAAGCAGCGCATCAGGTTCGAGGGGCTGGCCGACGACGCCGCCGAGCGCCTCAAGGGCCGCGAGCCCTCACCGGCGCAGGCGTGGGACGACTCCCACCTCGAACCCGACATCCAGGCGGCGCTCGACGCGCTCGCCCCGGAGTTCAGGGCGGCCGTGGTGCTGTGCGACATCGAGGGTCTGTCCTATGAAGAGATCGCGGCCACACTCGGCGTGAAGCTGGGCACGGTCCGAAGCCGGATCCACCGTGGCCGGGCTCAGTTGCGAGAGGCGCTCGACCACCGGGCTCCCCGTAGCGCTGAACACCCCCCGACCGTGACCCGTCGGGAGGAATTCTGATATGTCCCACCTTGGAGAGCGCGTTTCCGCGCTGGTCGACGGCGAGCTGCGCCACCACGAGCGCGAGCGCGCCCTGGCCCACCTCACCTTCTGCGCCGAGTGCCGTGCCGAAGTGGAGTCCATGCGGGCGCTGAAGGCCCGTCTGCGCTCGCTCGACGGCCCTTCGATGCCGGCCGACCTCACCATGTCGCTGCTGCGCATGTCCGAGCCCGGCGGCCCGCTGCCGCCGCGCGAGCGGCCGTTCCCGACGTTCGGCGGCGTGCCGCTGCCGGGACCGCACAGCATCTCGCCGCTCGACAACAGGCCGCGCCGCGCCTCCGGCACCACCCGGCCGGGCACCCAGGCCAAGCGCCGCCGCTCCACCTACGTGGCCGTCGGCGTCGCCTCGGCCGCCGTCGCGCTCGGCACCCTGTTCGCGGTCGGCACGTTCAACCCCGACCCGTCGCCGCCCGTGCCGGCGTTCAAGCACCAGAGCACTCCGGCCACGCCCGGAGCACACCCCTGACCTTCTGACAATCAGGAGAACACCGGGGGAGTGGCTTAGCCGCCGACACCGCGGGCATACGATCTGGGTTCGGGATGTTGTGTGAGCGAGCGAGGCACCTGTCCGTTCCTCGCTCCTCTGACCGCGGATTTACAACACTCGTATGTCGCCCGCGCCAGGATGGCGGTGTCCGAGCAAGGAGTGGTGAGCCATAGATGACCGACGAGACGCGTTCGTCGGACGCCCCCGAGTCTCCGCGACGCCCTGACTTTCTGCCTGCGGGCGAGGAGACGGGCGCGGCCAGGGACCCGTGGGAGGGCAGGCAGGCCGAACAACTGGTCTGGAGCTCCTCGCAGGCCTCTGGTGGCCATTCGGGCGCCTCGCAGGGCGCTCCAGGAGGGCCGCACGACGGCTCCACCTGGCAGATCGGCCCAGCGGGCGACTCCACGTGGACCGACGCCCAGCCCGACCCGTGGAGCCGCGACGGCGCCGAGCCGTCCTTCGCGCCGCCACCGCCCGGCCCCGCCCCTTCGGCCTACTCCGCTCCTGAGGCGCCGGCCGGGGACCGGTGGGCCGCCGGGTACCAGGGGAGCGGCCCCTCGCGTGGCGACGGCCCTGGCTATGGCGGCTATGCCGGACAGACCCCGGAACCGAGCTACCCCGGCACGTACGGCTCCGGCGCCCAGAGCGCGGGCGGATACCCGGGGCAGTCATCCGCGCCGGGCTCCGGCGCGCAGGCGGGCGGCTCGGGTGCGTGGGGCGACCCTTCGGGGCGCGCCAGGTCAGGCGGCGACACCGGGATCTTCACCACGTCGGCCGCACCGCCGCCCCCGCCCTCCCAGGCCTTCGGCATGGGACACGGCTGGGCCCCGCCGCCCCCGCCCGGTTACCCGGGCACCACCACCCCCGCCGAGCCCGTACGGCGAGGCCCCGCGACCGGTGTGCTCGTCGCGCTCGCGGTCGTCATCGCGCTCGTCGCCTCCGGACTCGGCAGTGTGGGCACCTACCTGCTCACCCGTTCGGGCAGCGGCACCGACCCCGCCTTCAGCCTCGGCCCCGCGCCGACCGGCGACATCAGCCGTGCGCCGGAGTCGGTCGCGGGCGTCGCCTCGCGTGTCCTGCCGAGTGTCGTCTCGCTGGAGGTCGAGGGCGGTGGCGACGCGGGCACCGGATCGGGCTTCCTGATCAAGGGCGGCTATGTCGTCACCAACAACCACGTCGTGGCGGCGGCGGCCCAGCGGGGCAACATCACGATCCTGTTCAACAACCGCAAGTCGACCAGCGGGCAGATCGTCGGCCGCGACCCGGGCTCCGACCTGGCCGTCGTCAAGCCGGACGAGACGTTCGGCACGCCGGAGATCAGTCTCGGCAACTCCGACGAGGTCGTCGTGGGCGACCCGGTCATCGCGATCGGCTCGCCGCTCGGCCTGACGGGCACCGTCACGACCGGCATCGTCAGCTCGCTCAACCGGCCGGTCGTCGCGGGCGAGGAGAACGACCCCGACCCCGCCTACATCAGCGCGATCCAGACCGACGCCGCGATCAACCCCGGCAACTCGGGCGGCCCCCTGGTCAACGTCAGGGGCGAGGTGGTCGGCGTGAACTCCGCCATCGCCACGCTCAGCCGTTCGCTCGGCAGCCAGAGCGGCAGCATCGGCCTCGGGTTCGCCATCCCGGTCAACCAGGCCAGGCGTGTCGCCGAGGAGATCGTCACCACCGGCACGGCCAAGCGCTCGCGCATCGGTGTCGTCCTCGACCAGGGCTACCAGGGCCAGGGCGTGCGCATCGCCTCCGAGGCCCAGCAGGGCCGCCAGCCGGTCGAGCCCGAAGGCCCCGCCGGAAAGGCCGGCCTCAAGCCCGGCGACGTGATCCTGGAGATGGACGGCCTGCGGCTGCAGGACGGCAACGAGCTCATCGCCCTGATCCGGGCGAAGGCTCCGGGCTCCAAGGTGACGCTGAAGTTCCAGCGGGGCGGCCAGGAGAAGTCCGCCACCGTCACCGTGGCCGCCGAGACCGACGCCACGCCCGCTCCCTCGCCCTCCTGACCTGGCGTGCGCCCGGCGGGGAGATACTTGACCCCGCCGGGAGGCACTATCGCGGTGCCTGAGCCCTTAGTCTGGAATCGACAGAGTCTGAATCGGACTTGCCGGTCCATCTTTGGACAGCGTTGGACAACACCCCGGCGCTGTCGCACGGCATGGGTGGACGGTGTTGGGTGGAGGACACTGGTGGACTGCTCTAGGAGATCTCGGTGATCGGACTCGGCTGGCTCGAGATCGGGGCGCTGGTGGTCATCGCGCTGCTCGTGTTCGGGCCGGAGAAGCTGCCTCAGGCCGCGGCCCAGGCGGGCAAGACCCTGCGCAACCTGCGCCGCATGGCCAACAACGCCAGGGACGACCTGCAGGCAGGGCTCGGTCCCGAGTTCTCCAACTTCGACCCCGCCGACCTCAATCCGAAGAACTTCGTCCGCAAGCATCTCCTCGACGACGTCGAGCAGGAGTGGAAGCGCCAGCCGGACTCGGCTCCCGCGCTGACCCCGGCGGGTGGCTTCGCGGCGGCTGCGGCGTTCGAGCTGGGCCCGGGCGAGCTTCCGCCCTACGACTCCGAGGCGACCTGATCCCCTCTTCTTCGGCTTCTTCGGCGCGCGGCGTCGAAGGGGCGATGTTCGGGGCCCGGCCGTAGTCCTGCTTGAGGAGCGTGAAGGACGGGGCCGGCCACGTGGGGTGAGGAGGCTGGGCCGTGGCCGGCCGTACTGGAAGGTGTGGGGTCAGCGGGCGCTGGGGGACAGGCCCAGCTGGAGGCCCTTGATGCTGGAGGACTTCTTCGACAGCGTCGCCGCGATACGGCGTAGCTCGGCGGCGGCGGGGGAGTCGGGGTCGGTCAGGACCAGGGGCTTGCCCTCGTCGCCGCCCTCGCGCAGGCGCAGGTCGATGGGGACCTGGCCGAGCAGGGGCACGCGGGCGCCGAGGATGCGGGTGAGGGCGTCGGCGACCGTCTGGCCACCGCCCTCGCCGAAGACGTTGATGCGGTCGTCGCAGTGCGGGCAGGGCAGCCAGGCCATGTTCTCGATGACGCCGGCGATCTGCTGGTGGGTCTGGGCGGCGATGGAACCGGCCCGCTCGGCGACCTCGGCGGCGGCCATCTGGGGCGTGGTGACCACGAGGATCTCGGCCCCGGGCAGTCGCTGGGCGACCGAGATGGCGATGTCGCCGGTGCCGGGCGGCAGGTCGAGCAGGAGGACGTCGAGGTCGCCCCAGTACACGTCGGCGAGGAACTGGTGCAGCGCCCTGTCCAGCATGGGGCCGCGCCAGACGACGGGCGTGTTGCCCTCCGGCTTGAACATGCCGACCGAGATGACCTTGATGTCGTGCGCCACCGGCGGCATGATCATGTCTTCGACCTTGGTCGGCCGTTCGGCGGCGCCGAGCATGCGCGGGATGCTGTGGCCGTAGATGTCGGCGTCGACGATGCCGACCTTGAGGCCGTTGGCGGCCATGGCGGCGGCGAGGTTGACGGTCACGGAGGACTTGCCGACACCGCCCTTGCCCGATGCGACGGCGAAGACGCGGGTCAGCGAGCCCGGCTGGTTGAACGGGATCTCCTTCTCGGGCCCCTTGTTGCCGCGCAGCTTGGTCTGCAGTGCCTTGCGCTGCTCGGCGCTCATGACGTCCATCTCGATCGAGACGTCGCTGACGCCGTCGAGCCTGCCGACCGCGGCCTTGACGTCGCGGGTGATGGTGTCCTTCATCGGACAGCCCGAGACCGTCAGGAAGATCCCGACGCGGACCGCGCCCTCCGGCGAGATGTCGATGCTCTTGACCATCTCGAGCTCGGTGATGGGCCGGCGAATCTCAGGGTCGTTCACGGTCGCGAGAGCGGCCGTCACCTGGTCCTGGGTAGGTGCCATGAAGTCTCGGCAGGACCGTCACCGTCAGGCGACGGGGGGATGCCGTCCCTCCTTAGTTATATCGAGACAGGCGTCGTTTCCATGGTATGAACCGCTGCCGCTGCTCAGGCCCCCAACGCCTGTTTAGGTGTGCGTGCAACGTTCTAAGATTACTCCGTGACTCTTCTGAGCGGCGAGCACCTCACCTCCGAGGAGCTGACCGTCTGGCGGATGCTGCAGCGGGCCCAGGTGCGCGTCACCCGCCACCTTGAGGCCGAGCTGCTGCTCACCCATGATCTGGCGCTCGGTTCCTACGACGTGCTGAGCCGTCTGGCCGAGGCTCCGGGCCGCCGGTTGCGCATGAACGACCTGGCCGATCGCGTTCTGCTGTCGCGCAGCGGCCTGACCAGACTCGTCGACAGGCTGCAGCGCGGCGGCCTGGTGGCACGTGAGGCGTGTGCGAGCGACGCGCGCGGGCTCTACGCCGTGCTGACCGACGCGGGCGCCGAGCGGCTGGCCGAGGCGACCCCGACCTACCGGCGCGGCGTGCGCACCCACTTCCTGGACCAGCTCGACGCCGGGGAGATCCAGCTGGCCACCGCGATGCTGGCCAAGCTGGAGTCCGCTACTGCGGGCGGCGATCCTCCAGTTCCTCCAGCAGGCTTCTGAGCTCCGAGCGCAGGTAGTCGCGCGTGGCGACCTCGCCGAGCCCGATCCGCAGTCCGGCGATCTCCCTGGTGAGGTACTCGATCTCGGCCTGGTAGAGCTCGGCGGTGTGCCTGTCCTGCTCGTACTGCACGCGGTCCCTGTCGTCCTGCCGGTTCTGCGCCAGCAGGATGAGCGGCGCGGCGTAGGAGGCCTGCAGCGACAGCATCAGCGTGAGAAAGATGAACGGGTACGGATCGAACCGCACCCCGGCGGGCGCCAGGATGTTCCAGAGCACCCAGACGACCACGAACGCCGACATGTACACCAGGAACCGTGCGGTGCCGAGGAATCTGGCGATCCGCTCCGACACCCGCCCGAACGCCTCGGGATCGTAGTGCGGCAGCGACCTGCGCAGCTCGCGTGGCTGGTCCAGCCGGTCAAGCACCATCGCCGGCGCCTCCCGTGTGGTCGTCGTCCTCGCGCCAGTCCTCGGGCAGCAGGTGGTCGAGGACGTCGTCGACGGTCACCGCGCCGACCATCCGGTCGAGTTCGTCCACGACCGGCGCGGCGACGAGGTTGTAGGTGGCCAGATAGGACGTCACCTCGGGCAGTGTGCGTTCGGGCCTGATCGGGTCGAGCGAGCGGTCGAGCACGGCTCCGACGAGCGTCGAGGGCGGGTCGCGCAGCAGCCGCTGGAAGTGCGCGACGCCCAGGTAGGTCCCGGTGGGTGTCTCGGTCGGCGGCCTGGTCACGAAGACCTGCGCGGCGACCGCCGGTGACAGGTCGCGCTGGCGGATGTGGGCCAGCGCCTCCGCGACCGTGGCCGAAGGCGGCAGGATCACGGGCTCGGTCGTCATGAGGCCGCCGGCGGTGTCTTCGGGATAGGTCAGCAGCCGCCGTACGGGCTCGGCCTCCTCCGGTTCCATCAGGGCGAGCAGGGCGGCCGACTGCTCGGGCGGCAGGTCCTGGAGCAGGTCGGCGGCGTCGTCCGGGCCCATCTCCTCCAGCACGTCGGCCGCGCGCTCGGGGGCGAGCCTTCCGAGGATGCCGATCTGGTCGCGCAGCGGCAGCTCCTCCAGCACGTCGGCGAGCCGGTCGTCGCCGAGCGCCGCCGCGACCTCGACCTGGCGTTTGCCGGGCAGCGCGTGGATGGCGCTGGCCAGGTCGGCGGCGCGCATGGTGTCGAAGGCGGCGATGAGCCCGGCCGCGCCCTGGTCCTGCTGCAGGACGTCGAAGCCGGTGGCCTCGGCCCAGTCGACGGTTCTCGCGCCTCGCCGCCTGCCCTTGTACACGGCGACCTTGGTGATCGCCCACTCGGCGGGCTTGGTCTCCTCCATGGCCAGGTCGTACACGGTCATGCGCTGGCCTTCGACCTGGACGGAGAGGTCGAGCATCTGGCCGATGACCAGCGTCTCGGAGGCGCGCTGCTCGAACCTGCGCATGTTCAGTCTGCCGGTGAAGACCACCGATCCGGCGTCGATCCCGCGTACCCGGGTGATCGGCAGGAACACCCGGCGCCTGGGCTGCACCTCGACGACGAGGCCGTGCACGCGGGGCGGCAGGCCGCCGCGCAGGGTGGCGACGAGGTCGCGCACCCGGCCGATCTGGTCGCCCGCAGGATCGAAGACCGGAAGACCGGCGAGCCTGGCGACGAAGATCCTCACATCGGCAGCGTAAGCAGCAGGAAGGGAGGTTCCGGGCAGGTCGCCTTCGCTTCCGGTTAAAGGTTGCCCCCGGACGGTCTTGTCTGACGATGAGGCCACATGTCAGGATCAAAACATCTAACGGTCATTACCAAGGTGTGGGTGTCTCATGCGGTATTCCGGGCTGGCGCTGGCCTTCGTCTCTTCCTGGTGTTTCGCCTTCTCCGGCCCGATGGCCAAGTTCCTCGGCGCGGCCGGGCTGGCCCCGCTGGAGGCCGTGTGGACGCGTATGGCCGGTTCGGGGCTGCTGCTCGGCCTCGTCCTGCTGGTGCTGCGGCCCCGGGCGCTCCGCGTGCCGCGTAACAAGATCGGCTTCGTGGTGGCCTACGCGGTCATGGCCGTCGCGGGCGTCCAGGCGCTGTACTTCGTGGCGCTGACCAGGCTGCCCGTGGGCATCGCGCTGCTGCTGGAGTTCACCGCGCCGGTGATGGTCGTCGTCTGGGTGCGTTTCGTACGGAGGATCCGCCTGCCGCGCTCGGCCTTCGTCGGGGCCGTGGTCGCCGTCGTGGGCCTGGGCATCGTGGTGGAGGCGTGGCAGGGCATGCGCATCGACGTCATCGGCCTGCTGCTCGGCCTGGCGGCGGGCGCGTGCTGCGCCGGGTACTTCCTGATGAGCGACAGCATCGGCGACGACCTCGACCCGCTCGGCCTCATCGCCTGGGGCATGCTGGGCGCCGCCGCCGTGCTGGCGCCGCTCTCGCAGCCCTGGCAGCTGCCCTGGGAGGCGTTCGGCAGGTCGGTCACGCTCGGCGGGCACACGCTGCCGGTGGTGGGCGCCTACCTCTGGATGATCCTGGTCGCGACCGTCATCGCCTACATCCTCGGCGTCAACGCCGTGCGCAGGCTGACCGCGGCCGTCGGCGCGACCGTGGCCTCGCTGGAGGTCATCGCGGGCGCGGTGGTGGCGTGGGTGTTGCTGGGGGAGACGCTGGGGGTGTTCCAGATCGTGGGCGGCGTGATCGTCATCGTCGGGGCGCTGCTGGCCCAGATGGCGACCGCCAGCCTGCCGCAGCCGCAACAGGTGGCGCTGGAGGCGGTCCCGGCGGTGCGCTAGGACTCGTGCTCGTCTGGACCGCGCTCGGTCACCGGGTTTCGGGTGGCGTCAGGAACGCCCCTCGCGTAGTTCGGTCGGGTCGGCGTCGGGGCTCGGGGTCTCCTCCTCGCCGTCGGGTGTCGACGGTGTGGGGTCGGCGGACGGCTCCTCCTCCTGGGGCGGCTCGCCCGTGCCCGGGTCCTCGGTCGGCGTGGTGTCCTGGGAGGGCGTGGGGCTCGGGGCCTCGGCCGGTCCCGTGGACACGTAGAGCACGACGACCGAGCCCTTCACCACCGTGCCCGAGTCCGGCGTCATCCTGATGACGCTTCCGGAGGGCACACTGTCGTGCGGCTCCTCGGAGACCTTCTCGCGCAGCCCGACGGCCCGCAGCCTGTCGATGGCCACATCCAGCGACTCGCCGCTCAGGCTCGGCACCTTGACCTTGACCTTCTTCGGCGGGTCCGGCTCCGGGTCGGGCTCGTTCTCCCTCTGGTCGCCGTTGGCCTGGAAGATCTGGCCCGTGTTCTGGGCGGGGTTCTCGACGGAGGAGGAGCCGAGGTTGGACAGGATGATGGCGGTGGTGCCCATGACGAAGATCGCGGCCACCGACATGGCCGCCAGCAGCAGGAGCGGGCGTCGCTTGCGCCGCCGCTTCGGCTTCGGGGCGGGCGCGGGCGGCGCGGGCGACTCGGGGGCGGCGGGCAGGGAGGGCGAGGTGAAAGGGACCTGGCCGGCGTGGACGTCCAACAGCGTGCCGCCGGGCTCGGACGGCACCACGGGCTGCGGGCCGGTGACGTCGTCGGCCCCGTCCGTGCTCTGCGACTGCGGCTGTGGCTGCGGTGCTCCCTCCTGCGCCTCGATCACCGGTAAGGCGGGCACGGGAGCGTGTCCCACGAGGCTCAGCAGGACCTCGGAGGCCGTGGGCCGGTCGGCGGGCTCCTTGGCCAGGCAGGCGGCCACCAGGGAGCCCAGGGGCTCGCCCAGCGCGGGCAGGTCCGGATCCTTGGTGAGAATCCTGTTGAAGATGGCCGGAACACTGTCGCCGCCGAACGCGGGCCTGCCGGTCGCGGCGAACACCATCGTGACCGCCCAGGAGAACATGTCGGATGCGGGCCCCACGGGCTCACCGGCGATGTGCTCGGGCGACATGTACGACGGAGTGCCGATGAGGCCGCTCACACTGGCCGTGGTGGCGTCGAGCGCCTTGGCGATGCCGAAGTCGATGACACGCGGCCCGTCGAGGGCGAGCAGCACGTTGCTCGGCTTGAAGTCGCGGTGCACGACCTCGGCCCTGTGGATGGCGGCGAGCGCGGCCATGGTGCCGACGGCCAGCCGTTCCAGCGCGCCCGCCTGGCGCGGGCCGCTCTGCTTGACCAGTTCGTCCAGCGACACGCCCTCGACGTACTCGCTGACGATGTACGGCCTGCCGGCCTCGGTCGAGGCGTCGAGCACCCTGGCCGTGGAGAACTCGGCGACCTTGCGTGCGGCGGCGACCTCGCGCAGGAACCGGTCGCGTGCGGCGGCGTCGGCCTCCAGCCTGGCGTGCAGCATCTTGACGGCCACGTGCTGGCCGGAGGGGTCGTGTGCCAGGTAGACCACGCCCTGGCCGCCTTCGCCGAGCCGTCCGAGCAGGCGGTAGGGACCTACACGATCGGCTTCACGGGGCAGTAGCGGCTGGAGGTTCTGCACGGAAACGACCATAAGCCATGATCGACACTTACTGCTGTGGAACGGGTATGAGGCGGACCACGACCGAACGATCGGCCCAGCGTGCGACGATGCCGCTCTGGTCGACGGCGTTGAGCCGCTCCTTGGCCAGGGCCGCCACCGCCTCCGGCGAGGCCGCCTGGTCGACGATCTCCACCTTCGCCGGGAACGTCGTGAGCAGTCCGCCGTTGTCCTTGCTGCGCAGCGTCACCTCGACCGAGTCGCGCCCGGCCAGACCGGGAAGCTCCTGCTCGCCGCCGCCCGTCACCACGTAGAGCGCGCCCTCGTGCCAGGCGTGCCAGGCGAGGCGGGGCCGGTCGAGCGTGAGCCATGCCACGCCCGACTTCTTGGCGCCCTCTTCGATGACCGTCACATCACGACTGTAGCCCGCCGGGCGGCTCGCAGGTCGAGATGAACGGCCTGGTGTTCGAGACGCCGGACAACGGCGCGGCGAACTCGACCCTGACGTACCCGTCGTCATCGGCGGGCACCGTCCAGACCAGCGAGAAGTCCTGCCTGCCCGTGGTGCCGACCGTCGCCGTGTGCGTCTGCTCGCGCTGCCACTGCAGTCCGGTCAGACTGCTGCGCCTGGACACGTGATAGGTGACCTGCAACGGCGTCACCGCACTGTCCAGGCGTCCGGTCAGCCGGTAGGCGGCCTGGCCCTTGGCGCAGTACTGGGCGATGCTCAGGCGTTGCGGGAGGTCCAGCGTGGCCGTGGGCGCGGCGCAGGTCGTGCTCCATGCGGTCAGCAGCCCGGCCACCCGCTCGGGCGTCAGCACGACCAGGCCGATGCGCCCTGCTCCCGTGCCGCGCCGTACCAGCGGGGTTTCGACCGTGCGCGAGCCCGGGGCGTCGAAGGCGAGCGAGGCGGTGCTCGTCACGGGGGCGCCGAAGACGTCGACCCACTGGTAGGTCAGGGTCTGGGCGACGGGCGAGGCGACGACGGCGCGCACGGTGCTGGTGACGTCGGGGCCGCAGACGCCGACATGGGAGGCGGCGGGCTCGATGGTCGTCGAGGTCACCTTGGGCTCGGTGCACGTGACCTTGTACGCGTGGTGGCGGTGGCGCTTGTCCGGCGTGTTCAGCTGCAGGGTCAGCCAGCGGTCGCCGCTCACGCCGTCACGCCAGTTCCACTCGACGGCCAGCACGCCGGGCTCGGTGAAGGTGAGCGTCCGGTACGGCGTGGCGGCGCCGCCGTCGGTGAACCAGCGGTACTCCACCGCGCCCGCCACGTCCGAGGTGACCGTCGCGGTCGCCCCGAACGTCGGCGGCGAGGTGCACGAGCCCGTGTGCGCGGCGGGCGAGACGGTGAGCGTGCTCACCCTCGGCCCGTCGGCGGCCATGGCCTGCTGCCCGGGGACCAGCCCGGCCAGCAGGAGGAGGACCAGTGCGGTCAGCGCTCTGCGCATGTGCGGCGTCCCTTCGTCGAAGGAGTCGGAGAGCCACACCGTGCACGCGGGCGCTGGGAGCCGGGTTGGGTGTCACTGCAACCCGAGCTCCGGCCGGGTCAGCGCTTGACGAACCGCCAGGCGAGCGGCAGCAGCCCGGCCGCGACCGCGATCTTGATGCCGTCGCCGACGAGGAACTTGCCCGCGCCTTCGTACAGGGCGGTGCCGAGGTCCAGGCCGGTCACCGCGATGAGCACGGGCAGCCCGAACGCGTAGATGACCAGATTGCCGAACACCATGGTGGCCACGGCCAGGCCCACCGAGCGGTCGCCGCCGCGCTCGGCCAGCCTGCCGACGATGGCGGCGGCGGCGATGAAACCGATCAGATAGCCGAAGGAGGCGCCGCCGAACCCCGACGCGCCGCCGGCGAACCACGGCACACCGGCAAGCCCGGCGAGCATGTACACGGCCATGCTGAGCGCCGCCCGGTTCATCCCGAGCGCGGCGCCGACCAGCAGGACGGCGAACGTCTGCCCGGTGACGGGCACCGGCCAGGCCGGGAAGGTGAGCTGGGCCGCCAGACCGGTCAGCGCCGCGCCGCCGACGACGAGCGCGGCGTCGCGGACCCTGCTGCCCGGCAGCAGGTCGGACAGGACGGCGGGATGCTTGAGCGGCTTGGCCGAGGGGACGGATGCCATGTTCACTCCCTTAATGTGGGTTTGCCTCCTCATTGTTGGCCTATGACACCGGATGACTCCTACGAGGGGTCCGCCAAGAAGCACCGGCCGCGTTTGTATGGCCGCTATAGAAGGGCCCCGGCTGCCGGGGACCACGCACGGCCGCTAGCGTGAGGCCCATGCGCTCGCGTCGATCGTGCCTCGCCGTGCCAGGCAGCAACCTCAGGTTCCTGCAGAAGGCCCAGACCCTTGCCGCCGACGAGGTCTTCCTCGACCTGGAGGACTCGGTCGCGCCCCTGGCCAAGGAGGAGGCGCGCAAGAACGTCGTGGCGGCGCTGCGCGAGGGCGACTGGGGCGGCAAGACGCGGGTGGTGCGGGTCAACGACCTGTCGACGCAGTGGACCTACCGCGACGTCATCGAGGTCGTGGAGGGCGCGGGCGCCCACCTCGACTGCGTGATGCTGCCCAAGGTCCAGGACCCGACCGAGGTGATCTGGCTGGACACCCTGCTCACCCAGATCGAGAAGACGATGGGCTACGAGGTCGGCAGGATCGGCATCGAGGCGCAGATCGAGAACGCCAGGGGCCTGGTCAACGCCGACGCCATCGCGGGCTCCTCCAGGCGTCTGGAGACGCTCGTCTTCGGCCCCGCCGACTTCATGGCCTCGATCAACATGCGCACGCTCGTGGTGGGGGAGCAGCCGCCCGGCTACACCGAGGGCGACGCCTACCACTACATCCTGATGCGGCTGCTGATGGCCGCGCGCACGCACGACCTCCAGGTCATCGACGGGCCCTACCTGCAGATCAAGGACGTCGAGGGCTTCCGCCGCGTGGCCGGACGGGCGGCGGCGCTCGGCTTCGACGGCAAGTGGGTGCTGCACCCGCTGCAGATCGAGGCGGCGAACGAGGTGTTCTCGCCCTCGCAGGAGGACTACGACAGGGCCGAGTTGATCATCGAGGCCTACGAGTACTACACGACGGTCGAACGCAGGGGCGCCGTCATGCTCGGCGACGAGATGATCGACGAGGCCTCGCGCAAGATGGCCCTGGTGGTGGCGGCGAAAGGCCGGGCGGCGGGCCTGTCGCGCACCACCGCGTTCAGACCTTGAGCCCGATCGTGGTGAAGAACCAGAACGACGAGGTCAGCCAGAGCCCGACCAGTACGGCGAAGGCCAGGCCGCCCAGCACCGGCAGCGCCCACCCCGGCAGCCCGCGCTTGGACAGGCTCAGCATCTTCGCCGTGAACACGCCGTAGAACAGGCACCCGAGCAACGAGTGCGCCAGCACCCTGGGCACGTCGTACTGCAGGCCGAGCGCGTACAGGCAGTGGAAGGCGACGGGAATCGTCAGCAGGAAGGCCACCCGCCCGGACCAGCGGTGCACCCACGGCGGGACGCGCAGCCCGATCTTCCCCCACATCGACAACGCCGAGACGACCTGGACGAACGCCAGCACGAAGGCCCCCGTCGTCAGCCAGGCCTTCATCGCCAGCGCCCCGGAGAACCCGGCCACGCCGATCGCGAACCCGGTCGGCGTGTGCGCCCTGCCGTACACGCCGAGCGCGAGGACCACCAGCCCACCGGCCAGTAGCGGGAGGAGCAAGGGGGCCGCGGACTTGGGGGTGGTCTCCTGGGCGGTGGTCATGACATCTCCTCGATGAAGCCGTCGACGTCCTTGGGCTCGATCTCGGTGCCGTCGACGGTGACGGGGGCGCCAGGGGTGAGCGTGGGGGTCGGCACCTGCCGGTCGCCGACGGAGGTGAAGCCGACCTGGGTGAAGCCGTTGCCGTCCGGCCGGGCCAGGACGATCCATCCGGCCTTGACGCGGGCGCCGCGCACGAGGGCCGTCGCGCGGTACAGGCCCGATGGCTTCTTCACGGTCGGGGCGGTGAAGCTCCACTTCCTGTCGCCCACGACCAGCTCGCCCGCCGCCTTGCCGCCGCCGAACGCCGCGGTGATCGCGGCCTCGCCGAAGCCGGTGAGCTTCGCGTCGCCGCCCTCCACCTTGCCCTTGAACCAGGCTTCGGTACGGCCGTCGCAGAAGTAGCCGACGGCCTTGCCGCCTCGGACCGAGATGGCGATCAGCCCGCCGTTGCCCTTGACCCTGCCCGCGTAGTCGGCCTTGAGGGCGGGGGCCGCCTTGGTCGGCTGCGCGGCCTGGCTCGCGGCCTCCTCCTGCGCCGCGTCAGGTTTGATCTCGGACGTGGCCTCGACGGTGTCGCCCGGCGCGGCGGTGGGCTGACCCGCTGGCGAGGCGAGCACGCTTCCCACGCCGAGCCCGGCGGCCATGAGCGCCCCCACCGTGAGCGTGATGACTGGCCCCAGCCTTGACATGACTACTCCCAGGGATCGGATGTGCGAAACCCGAGCATCCGCCCGTTCACCACCCCTGTCTGTGAACTAATGCGCACCCGGAGGGGAGAATGAGGAGATGCACGATCAGCCGCAGGGCCAGCCGACCTTCCAGCCGCCTCCCGGGCTCCCACCCGAGCAGCAGGGCCAGCAGGGCCAGCAGGGCCAGCAGGGGCAGTGGAGCGCCCAGCAGCCGGGGCCATGGGCCGCGCAGCCGCCCGGCGGGCTCCAAGCGCCCTACGGGACGTCCGCGCCCCGCCAGGCCTGGTTCGCCGACGCGCCTTCGGGCAGCAGGTACGACCTGCTGGCGCGCAACGCCTTCAACGTCTGGTGGCGTCCGGTCGTCGGCACGGTGATCGTCGGCGCCGGGTTCTTCGCGATCGGGCTGTTCGTGCTGCTGGCCGGGGTGGCGCTGGCGTTGCTGCTCGGCATCGACGCGCCGATGACGGAGGAGCGGCTGTTCGGCGATCCCGCCTTCGGGCTCGCGGTCCAGCTGGTGTCGATCGCGGCCGTGCTGCCGCTGGTCTACGGCACGGTCGCCTTCGTGCAACGGCGCAGGCCCGGCACCCTGTCCTCGGTGCTCGGGCGGCTGCGCTGGGGGTGGATGGCCGTCTGCGCGGGCGTGGGCGTGCTCGCGATGGCGCTCGGGCAGGGGGCGACGGCCCTGGCCTACTCGCTCACGGGGGAGGAGGCGTCGGAGCTGTTCGGATGGGCCGGGTGGTCGGCCTTCCTGCCCGGCCTCGTGGTCACGCTGCTGTTCGTGCCCCTGCAGGCCGCGGCCGAGGAGTACATCTTCAGGGGCTGGCTGCTGCAGGCGTTCGGCGCGTTCTTCAGGAGTCCGTGGTTCGGCATCGTGCTGGGGGCGGCCGGGTTCACGGCGCTGCACGGCTATACCGACTGGGGCATCCTCGACGTTTTCTTCTTCGGCGCGCTGATGGGCTGGCTGGCGGTCAAGACCGGCGGTCTGGAGGCGCCGATCGCCCTGCACGTGATCAACAACACACTGGCGTTCGGGCTCAGCTCGGCTGCCGGTGAGCTGGACGAGGCACTGCAGCAGGGTTCGGTGCCGTGGCAGTCGCTCGCGGGTACGGCGGTGCAGCTCACGGTGTTCGCGGTGGGGGTCGTGTGGCTCATGCGCAGGCGTCGCGTCGCCACGCTCTCACCGTGAGGGCGGCGTCTGCTCACGGCTCGGGCGACGCCTCCCGGGTCCGGGAAGTCGCCTCAGGTTCCATGAATCTCACTAGAGAGGTCTCGCCATCGCGGCCTGGGCGTGTTGCTCTGGGAGAGGCACGACCGTCGGCAAGTGAGGTGATCTACGCCGTGGGATGGGGTAGAAGTAGCACCGTGCATGAAGCGCTGGGATATATCGGTATATCGCAGCTTTAGTGCCACGGCACCAATGGAACGGTCCGGATCCCCCGACGAGGAGGTGTGCGACGCGTGGCCTCCGGCCCCAGCGACCCGCGCTCACCACGACGACAGCCGGACGATGACACCCCGCCACGGATCCGGCACTCTCCGCCCGGACCCGCCGACGACCGAATGCGCGGCCTGCCGGTGAACGATTCCCCGTGGGGCCGCCCGCCCTTCTCCTCTCCTGTGCCCGACGACTCCCCGGAGCCGCCACGCGGCCGTCGGCCCTACAGCAGGCCGACACCACCGGGCGGGGCTTCGTCCGGGGATGCCCCCGGGGATTCGTCCGCCGGGCATCCGGGGGGTGAACCTCAGTGGGGCGAGGCGCCCGGCACACCTGGCGGGTCGACCGGGCCATCGTGGGGCGACGCGCCCGCGCCGAGTGACGCGTCCGCCGGGGCGTGGGGCGACGCCCCCAGGCCGAGGCGTGCTCCAGGCCCGGACAAGCTGGTCGCCCAAGGCCCGGCACGCCCGAAGCACACGCAGGCAGCAGGCGCATTCCCCGGGCAGCCTCCGGCCCATCGGCAGGACCCGGCCCCGGCTGCCGCTTCCGGCCCTGTTCCTGCCTCCGGCCAAGCACCTGCTTCCGGTCCCGTCCCCACCTCCGGCCAGGCTCCTGCCTTCGGTCAAGCTCCCGGCTCCGGCCAAGCACCTGCCGTCGCACAGGACTTAGGCGCGGACAAACTGGTCGCCCAGGGGCCCGCCAGACCCAAGCACGGTCCCGGCCCCACCCGCGCGCACACGCCGCCACCGCCGCCGCACCGCCCGGTGCCGCCCGACGTGCTCCTCGTGTCCGCAGCCCCACCCGAGGCACCCCCTCCCACGCAGGACCCCACGCAGGACCAGGACCGGGACGAGGAGCAGCCCACCCCGATCACCCCGCCGTCCTTCTTCGACGGCCGCAGGGCCTTCGGCGACCCGCCCCCCTCCTACGGCCACGACCGCCCCTCCTACGACGATCCGTACGACCGCCAGGACCGGGACCCGCACGACGCCCACGACCCCCACGACCCCCACCACACCTACGACGACTACGCGGACGACTACGACGAGCCGCGCCCCTTCGGCGACCCGGTGCCCTACGGCGACCCGGCGGCCTTCAGGGACACCAGACGCCCGTACGACGACGAGGTCACCGCCGAGCCGGAGTACGTCGACCGCTCGGAGGGCGACGAGCCGCTGCACCGTGTGGGGCGGCCACCGGCGGGCCGTCCGACCAGGCCGGACCTGCTGGCCGACGACGAGGAGGGCAGGCGTCAGGGCAACGGCGGCAGGCACCGGCCGCTGCCGCCTTCGGGCGCGAGACGGTCGAGCCCGACACGGGGCCGGAGAAGCCTGGTACGCCCGTTCGCGGCGGGCCTGGTCATCATCGTGCTCGCCGCGGGCGGCATCCTGGCCTGGCAGTGGTACGGCTCGCCCGGCCAGACCGGACTGCGCCTGGCGGCGGGCGACAGCCGTTCGGGCGACACGCTGTTCAGCGCACGTTCGGAAGGCGCGGGCTCCAACCAGCTGCTCAACGACGTCGCCGCGGTCGACTCGATCGTCGTGGCCGTCGGCAGCGACACCACGAGCCCGGTGCCGCGCCCGCTGTTCCTGTTCTCGCCCGACGGAGGCGAGACCTGGCAGCTCGGCAAGGTGGGCCAGTCGGGCACGGCCACCGTGCAACGCGTCACGGGCGGCGAAGGCCGATGGCTGGCCACCGGTGGCGACGCCGTCGGGGACGAACGCGGCATGTGGACCTCGCTCGACGGCTTCACCTGGGAGGCGGTCGAGGCCGACGGCCTGGCGGCGTTCAGGCGCGGCGACCTGGTCAACGGCATCGCCAGGACGGCCACCGGGTTCACGGCCGTCGGCAGCACGCTGCTGCAGGACGGCGGCACGGGCCCGGCGGCCTGGGTCTCCTCCGACGGCAGGGCGTGGGCCCGGGTCGACAGCCGCGACATCGCCACGCCCGACACCGTGCGCGACCTGAAGGACGTGGTGGCCAAGGGCGACGAGGTGCTGGCCCTGGCGCAACAGGCGAGCGGCGAGGGCTCGGTCGTGCTGCGCTCACCCGACGGCGGACGCACCTGGAACCGCAAGGCCAGGCAGCTGCCCGACGTCAGGCCGCGCGAGGGCACCCTGGCCGTCGCGGGCGGCTCGTTCGTCCTGGTGCCGCTGAAGCAGCTGGCCGGTTCCGGCGAGGTACGCGTGTCGTGCTCGGCCGACGGCGTCGACTGGAAGGCGTGCGGGACCATCGGCGGTCTCGGCGCGCAGAGTCCGGGCGTGACCGGCGTCGTCTCCTACGCGGCGGGTGTGGCCGCGGTGGCGCAGACCGGGCTCAACGGCTACACCGTGCATCTGAGCCAGAACGGCCGTTCCTGGTCCAAGCGCGCCGACCTGGGCGATCTGGAAGGCGCCACGCTGCGCTCGCTGGCCGTCGCCGACTCCGGCCGCCTGGTGATCGGCGGCGACCAGGCGGCGGCCGAGGTCGACAACCAGCTCGTCCTGATGACGGCCGCGCCCGGCGCCCAGGCGGCGAAGGTGCCGCTCGACGGCATCGACGGCCTGTCGCGCATCGCACGCGAGACCAGCAGTGTGGCGGTCGCGGCAGGCCGCTACGTCGCGGTCGGCGCGGTGGCGGGCGACGCGGGCATCTGGACCGGCA
The DNA here is from genome assembly GCF_056106265.1 of Nonomuraea sp. IBHARD001. Lineage (NCBI taxonomy): Bacteria > Bacillati > Actinomycetota > Actinomycetes > Streptosporangiales > Streptosporangiaceae > Nonomuraea > Nonomuraea sp. IBHARD001. The sequence continues at coordinate 7,958,327 of NZ_JBWBBW010000002.1, read as the reverse complement.
CGGACGGCGCGACCTGGGCGGCCACCACCCTCGACGGCCCCCGCAGGCAGGCGCTCGACGACGTCGCGCACGGCGCCAAGGGCTGGATCGCGGTAGGCGCCAACATGACCGATGCCTCCTCCACCGAGCCCCTCGTCGTCACCTCGCCCGACGGCCGCGAATGGGTGCGCGCCGCGGCGGCGGGCGCGCTGGCCAGAGGGGCGGAGAGCCCGTTCCTGGCCGCGCACGTGGTGGCGGCGGGCGCGACCGGCTACGTGCTCGCGGGCGAGGAGCGCACGGCGGGAGGCAGTACGGCGGCCGTGTGGTTCACCGCCGACCTCAAACGCTTCAACCGTGCGGCCAAGCTGCCCCAGGGCGGTTCGGGCGTCGTCCTGCACGACGTGAGCGCCACCCCGGACGGCTTCGTCGCGGTGGGCGGCGCCGGAACGGCCGACCACGAGAGCGGCGTGGTGTGGACCTCGCGCGACGGCGTCAACTGGTCGGCACGCAAACGCGTGGTGCCGCCCGACTCCACATCGGCCGGACTGCGCCAGGTCGTCGCGTACGGCGAGAACCTCGTCGCCGTCGGCACCGCCCAGACGTCGGGTTCGCGCAAGGCCTTCGCCGCCCTGTCGGACGACAACGGCGCGTCGTGGCGTTTCGCCTGGCTGCCCGCCGTACAGGCTGCGGCCGTTCACGATCTGGCGGCCACCGAGCAGGGCATCGTCGCGGTGGGCTGGCACGGGGCGCCGGGTTCGGGGGACAGTGCCGCGTGGACGTCGGAGGACGGCCTGAACTGGCACCGGCATGACCTGACGCAGGGGCAGCTCGGCGGGGACGGCATGCAGTGGCTCGGCGCGGTGGCGCTCAGCGGGCCGAACGTGCTGGCGCTCGGCCGTTCCACCACCTACAGCGCCGACCACCTGCTCGTGTGGACCTCGACCCTGGGTTCGTCCCGATGACGCCGGGTTCCTCGCGTCAGGGGAGCACGTGCCACTCGCGCAGGGCGGACAGCAGGCCGTCGGCCAGCGGGAGGGCGAGCAGCTCGCCAGGTGTGACCCAGCGCGCGTCGGCGGCGTCGTCGCCGGGGCGCAGCGTGCCGCCCGCGACGGTGGCGTGGAAGTCGTGTATCTCGTAGACGGTCGCGCCGAGCCCTGGCCGGTCCACGACCCCGGCCAGCGCGCCGGGCACCACGGTCAGGCCGGTCTCCTCGGCCAGCTCGCGCACCAGGGCCGCGGCGAGCGTCTCGCCCGGCTCCACCCGGCCGCCCGGCAGCGACCACGACCCTTCGCCCGGCGGCCTGCCCCGGAGGATGACGAGCAGCCGCCCTGTCGAATCATGGACGATCGCTCCCACACATTTGACCCGCACCCCGACAAGATTACGGCCTCATAACGTGTGACGGTCTTGACGGATGGGCGGGATGCGAAGCACCGTGGGTAGCTGTGAGAGCCGCGCCTACCTGTCCAAGGTGCTTTGGCCAGCTTCATGCACCGAGTGTGTGGTCCAGCGCCTGGCGCTGCGACGCGCACGGCGACGTCCTGCCGTTCCAGCCGCCGCGTCAGCCTTCGGCGGCCTCCGCCGACGCGCTGCGCCGGCACAGTGTGGTGCCCGTGTGGTTACCGTGGCCACTGCCGCAGGGCTGGCTGGTGACCGGGTTCGCCGAGGCTGGGGACGAGCGCACGGGCGGCAGAGCCAGTGTGGTCGCGCTGAGCGGCCCCTCGTTCACCCACGGTCCCGCCGACCTGCTGCTCATCGCGGAGGAGCCGGGTGTGGGCCTCGGCGCGGCCTTCGCCGGGCTCGGCGGCCCGGACCCGGGCAGCGGGTTCGACCAGGGCCCGGCCAACGCCAAGCTGGACGTGCTCGGCCGCCCGACCGCGCTGTGGTGCGTCGAGGGGCCGGACGACCGTGCCGTCTACGCGGGCGAGGCGCTCGGCAACTGGATCTGGGCCATCGCCTGGCCGGTCGAGGCCGGGTGCCTGATCGCCCTGTCGGAGCTGGCCCTGCGCGACCTGCGGGCCGACGACCAGGACTACGACCTGCCGTTCGGCGCGTTCTCGCCCAGGCTCGAGGAGTAGGCTTCGAACACTTCCCCCAGGTGTTTGCGCTCTGGGGGTGCGGTGTTCGACGTCAGGTTCTTCGTCGAGGCGTTCGTGACGATGTTCGTCATCATGGACCCGCCTGGCGTCATCCCGCTCTTCCTCGCCTACACCGGCGGGCGCACGGCACAGGAGCGCAAGCACATCGCCTGGCAGGCGGCCGTGACGGCGTTCTGCCTGATCGTGGTGTTCGCCGTGTTCGGGCAGGCGATCCTGGGCTATCTGCACGTCGAGGTGCCCGCCATGCAGATCGCGGGCGGGCTGCTGCTCCTGCTGGTCGCACTCGAACTGCTGCGCGGCACGACCGAGCCGAAGGCGGGCGCCATCCGCTCCAATGTCAATGTCGCGCTGGTGCCGCTCGGCACGCCGTTGCTGGCGGGGCCGGGCGCGATCGTGGCGACGATCGTGTTCGCCCAGCAGGCCGACGACAGGAAGGGCGGCATCCTGGCGCTCGGGCTGGCGATCGCTGCCGTGCACCTGGTGTTGTGGCTGTTCATGAGGTTCTCGGTGAGCATCATCAGGGTGATCAAGGAGAACGGCGTCGAGCTGGTCACGAAGATCGCCGGCCTGCTGCTGTCCGCGCTCGCCGTACAGCTCATCATCAATGCGATCAGGTCGCTGGTGGCCACGGGTTGATCTCCACTGGAGCGATCGGGGCCGGTACGCAGTACAGTTCGGGGCGTGACAGCGCGTATCGAGCGAGTGGTGACCGAGGGCGTCGTCGATGTCGACGGCGTGGAACACAAGGTCGAGAACAACACCTGGATCGTCGGTGACGACGACGAGGTGATCGTCATCGACCCGGCGCGTGACGCCGAGGCGATTCTGGAGCAGGTCGGCGAGCGGGAGGTGCTGGCCGTCATCTGCACGCACGGCCTGCCCGACCACGTCGGGGCGGCCATCGAGGTGGCCAGCCGTGACGAGGCCGTCGTCGCCCTGCACCCCAAGGACAAGCCGATCTGGCGGGAGACCTGGTCGGAGACCTGGCCTGACATCGACATCGAGGACGACGGCATCTTCGGTGTCGCCGACGTCCAGCTCGAGGTCATGGAGACCCCCGGGGTCACGGCGGGCGGCGTCTCGCTGTACTGCGAGGGCCTTGAGGCCGTCTTCACCGGCAAGTCCCTCCAGGCCGACGGCCCCGGCAGGATCGGCGGTGAATACCCTGCCCTGCCCGACCAGCTCACCGCGATCGGCGGCCGGATCTTCACCCTGCCGCACGCCACCCGGGTCCTGCCCGCGCACGGCGACGAGGTGACGGTCGGCGACCTGGAGCCGAGCTTCGACGAGTGGATCTCGGGCTCGCTGACCCGCGAGGGCGAGGCTCCGGCGCCGGAGGGCCCGCTGGCCGACGGCACCCGGGTGTCGGGGATCAGGCTCGGCCCGAGCGACGACTGACGACGCCGCGAGGGCGCCGAAGCAGGGCGGCCGGTTTCCCCGCGCGGGAGACGGGCACCTGCTCCTTCGGCGATCGCGAACGACGCCGGGCGCACGCGCCGGGCAGACGGGAGGCGCGTCAGGTGCAGGAGCAGCTCCCCCTGGAGGGCATGCCGCGACGGCTCTACTCGTGCACGCCGTCGCGGCTCAACACCTGGATCGACTGCAGGCGCCGCTACCGTTTCGCCTACCTCGACAGGCCGCAGCCGCCGAAGGGCCCGGCCTGGGCGCACAACAGCGTGGGCGCGAGCGTGCACAACGCCCTGGCCGGATGGTGGCGCGAGCCCTACGAGCGCAGGACGCCGCTGACGGCGAGCACCCTGCTCACGACCGGATGGATCGGCGAGGGCTTCAGGGACGCCGAGCAGTCGTTGCGCTGGCGCGACCGGGCACGTGACATGGTCGCGGGCTATGTCGGCACGCTCGACCCGGCCGAAGACCCGGTGGGCGTCGAGCGCACGGTCGCGACCCGTACCTCGGTGATCGCCGTGTCCGGGCGCATCGACCGGCTGGACCGGCGGGGCGACGAGCTCGTCGTCGTCGACTACAAGACGGGGCGGCGTCCGCTGACCGGCGACGACGCCCGCTCGTCGCTCGCACTGGCGATCTACGCGATCGCCGCCTCGCGCATGCTGCACGTGCCGTGCCACCGGGTGGAGCTGCATCACCTGCCGACCGGCGAGGTCGTCGAGTGGCAACACACCGACGACTCCCTGGATCGGCATCTGCGCAGGGCCGAGGAGGTGGCGGCCGAGGCGTCGGAGGCCGACGACCGCTACCGAGCCGAGATCGCCGCACCGCCACGCGGCCGTTCGCGTTCCCCGCGTACGGCGGGCGCACCCGTCGTCTCGGCGCCGCCGGTGCTCTCACGCGAGCTCGACCAGGCCTTCGAGCCGAGCCCCGGCCCGATCTGCTCGTGGTGCGACTTCCGCCGTCACTGCCCCGAAGGGCGATCGGCCGCTCCGGACCGCGAGCCGTGGGCCGCGCTCAAGGACTGAGCCCCGCGGGCCAGCGGCGCGGATCGGTCAGGCCTCTCAGCCCGGCGCCGAGGTCGTAGCCGGCCGAGGCCAGCCGCTGCCGTGATCCGCGCAGCATCTCGCGGGTCGCGGGCTGGAACGCCCTGTCGTGCACCGGCTCGGGCAGGGTGCGCATCGCCGTCCTGAACGCGCGCAGCGCCGCCGTGACGACCGGACCCGGCATCTCGGGCAGCAGGCCGTACATGCGTCTGGCCCAGGCGGGAAGCGTGTGGTAGCACAGTGCGCCGAACGGGAACCAGAGCGGTTTGCCCGGCGCCAGGTGGCGCAGGTCGTGCGGCAGCCGAGGCCACAGCAGGAACCTGACGGCGGCCGACGCCTCCGGCAGGACCCGCAACGTGGGCCGCACGCGCCTGAAGTAGGCGGCCAGCTCGGCCAGCGACCCCGGCACGTCCTCGGCGTGCAGCCCGACGTACCCGGCGCTCGCCCGCTGCTCGGCGAGGTAGCGGTCGGCCTGCGCCGTGCTCAGCCCGAGCCCGGCCCGCCTGGCCACCTCCAGGTAGGAGGAGACCTCGGCGCAGTGCACCCACAGCAGCAGCTCGGGATCGTCGACCCGATGGGAGGCGCCTCCCGGCCCGCGCACACGCAGCGCCCGGTGAATCCCCCGCACCCGCCTGCCGATCGCCTCCGCCTCCGCCGGACTGCCGAACGTCACCCGCCCCACGAAGTCCGCCGTACGGCGAAGCCGCCCGAACGGATCCTCCTGGAAGGTGGAGTTCTGCCACACGCCGAGCATCGCCACCGGGTGCAGCGCCTGGAGCATCAGCCCTCTGACGCCGCCCACCCACATCGACCGGTCGATGTGCACCAGCCAGCTCACGGTGTGCGGCGGCTGGACGACCAGGGCGCGGACGGCGTCGTCACGGGGCATGGGACCTGGCGTCCAGGAGGGTGGCCTCGGCGGCGTTCCAGAACCTGGTGAGCGCCGCCGCCGTGGTCTCGGGCGCCTCGACGGCGGGGGAGTGCACCGCGCCGGGCACGACGACGCAGTCGGCGTCGAGCCTGCGGGCCATCGCCGACTGCACCTCGGGCGGCCAGCCGTCGTCGTGCTCGCCGAACAGCACCAGCGTCGGCACCTCGATCTGGCGCAGCTCCTCGGTGCGGTCCGGCTGGTCGAGCACCTGCCTGGTCATGGTGGTCAGCGCGGTGGGCGAGTTGGACAGCAGGCGCTTGCGCAGGAAGGCCACGATCTCGTCGCTGACGCCCGAGGCGAGCGCCTCGGCCTCCATGCGGGTGTTCCAGAGCTGTTCGAGGCCGTGTTCGGGCACCTCTTCCAGCATGGTGCTGGCCGCGCGCTCGCGCATGCCGACGATGCCGGTCGGCCCCGAGCTCATCAGCGTGTAGGAGGCGAACTTGGTGCGCCCGTCGATGACGGCCTCCCTGGTCACCAGGCCGCCGAAGGAGTGGCCGACCAGGTGGATCGGCTCGCCGCCCATCGCGTGCGCGACGAGGTCGATGTCGTTGCCGAGCGCGGCGCAGGTGTAGGCGTCGGGCTCTTCGGGCCCCGGGGTCTCGAACTGCCCTCTCATGTCGATCGCGACCACCCGGCGCCCGCCGTGCGCGAGCGTCTGCATGATCGCGATGAAGTCTTCCTTGCTGCCGGTCAGGCCTGGCACCAGAAGGGCGGGCCAGCGCTCGGCGACACCGGTGAGCGGCATCGCTTCAAGAGCGGCGAACGAGCCATCGGGCGTATCGATCTGCACGGGGCGAACGCCAGGCGGCAGGGTCAGGAATCGCGGCGTACTCACGTGAGGTCACACTACCCAGACGCGAAGTAGGCAACACCGGCTATGGCGTGACAGTGGAGTCGATCGAACTACACAAATTGCCATATAAGGTCTCTTGACTTCACATATAAGACTAAAGGGATAAATAGCGCGTCCTGCCATCATAGGCACCATAGTCATCGGCATCGTCGCCGACCGGCGCGCCGTCGTCGTTGAAGGCGCACTCAGGCGCGTCCTGCCCTCCGGGTATCGCGGGTACGCCGCCCGTACGGTGTCCATCCAGCACAGGGCGCCGGGCAGTGCGGCCTGCCATCACGTGCGCGCCGACATCACCGACGCCTCGGGGCGTTTCGGTGAGCGCCTGCCGTCGAGGGGCGCAGGAGGCGCCTGGCGCGTCGTGTGCGCGGGTGACCGTACAACGTGCGGCATACGCCTCAAAGGCGCTCACGCTGCCCTGAGGGCGGCGGGGAGGCCATCGTGAGAGGGGAGCCGGCGGCGGCGCGGGCGTCGTAGTCGGCGCGGGAGGCGTCGATCTCGTCCAGGTGGCCCTCGGCCCAGGTGACGAGCGACTCGACGGCGGTGAGCAGGGTCTTGCCCATGTCGGTCAGCTCGTAGTCCACGCGGGGCGGTATCACCGCGTACATCGTGCGTTCGACGATGCCGTCGCGCTCCAGGTCGCGCAGCGTGGCGGTGAGCATGCGCTGGCTGATGCCCTCGATCGAGCGCTTGAGCTCGGTGAAGCGCAGGGTGCCGTGGCTGAGCCGGGCGATGACGTGCAGCGACCACTTGTCGCCCACGCGGTCGAGGATCTCGCGCGCCCGGCACGCGGCGGGACTGTGCTCGACGATCTGGCCCATGGTTCCCTCCGTGTGCCTAGGACAGGGGAAAGTGCCTTCTTGTGAGGACTTGGTGACGTTCTGCACGATGTTGTTGGTTCCTCTTGCAAACTGCCTTACCAAAGATAACTCAAGGAGTTCTCATGCCTGCCGGTGTCGTCGAAATCCCCGGTTACGTCGCGGGGACCTGGGTCGTCGACCCGGTCCACTCCGAGGTCGCGTTCGTGGTCAAGCATCTGATGATCAGCAAGATCCGTGGCAGGTTCACCCGCTACGAAGGCCAGATCGTCACCGGCGCCGACCCGCTCGACTCCAGCGTCACCGCCGTCGTCGACCTCGACTCGGTCGAGACCGGCAACGAGTCGCGCGACGCGCACCTGCGCTCCGACGACTTCCTCGGGGTCGAGACCGACGCCAAGCTGACCTACCGCTCGACGGGCGTGCGCGCCGACGGCGAGGACTACATCCTCGACGGCGAACTCACGCTCAGGGGAGTCACCAAGCCGATCGAACTCAAGCTGGAGATCAACGGCTTCGGCCCCGACGCCTACGCCGAGGACCCCTTCGCCGGGGCCAGGGCCGGATTCACCGCGACCGGCGAGATCAACAGGACCGACTTCGGCGTGAACTACAACGGGCCCATCCCCGGCGGCGGCCTGGCCCTGGGGGAGAAGGTACGCATCATCCTGGAGATCCAGGCCGCCCTGCAGACCCCCAAGCCCTGACCCGGCCCCACGAACGACGAAGGGAGCGCCCCCCGCAAGGAGGCGCTCCCTCACCCGAGTCGCTCAGCCGGCCCGGCGCGGGCGGTTGCCGCCCATGCCGCCGCCGCCACGCTGCTGCGGGCGACGGCGCTGGGCCTGACGCTCGCTCGCGGCGCTCGGCGCGATCTCGTCGTCGTCGGTGGCCAGGTCGGGTGACTGGAAGATCACCGCGAACGGGCTCGACGGGATGATCCGCTCCGGCTCCCTGCGTACAGGGGGCGGGGTGGAGAAGGCGGGCTCCGCCACCTCGTAGGCCGAGATCCGCTCTTCACGCACTTGCCGCTCCTCGTGGGCCGCTCGCTCGTCCCATGCCTGCCGCTCCTCGCGCACGGGACGCTCCTCGCGGATCGCGGGAGCCTCCTGCACCTCCACCCGGGGGTCGCTCTCGGCCCTGCGGGTGCGGGTACGGCGCTGGGCCGGGGCCGCGGGGGCCTCGGTCACCGCCGCCGAGGTGTCGGCGAGCACGGTCTCGATGGCCGTCGTCGCCGCTCCGGCCACCTTGCGGGTCCTCGTGCGCCTCGGCGCGGTCTCGGTGACCGACGACGGCGCCGCCGCCTCCGGTGTCACCTCGGCCTGAGGACCTCCGGCCGCCGCGAGCTCCTCCGAAGAGATGATCGCGGGCGTCTCGTCGATCCTGCGCGTCCGGCGTCGCTTCTCCACTGGCTCGACCTCCGGCTCCACAGCGGCGGCTGTCTCGGCGTGCTCTTCAGGAAGGACTGTGCCCTCCTCCATCCTGCCGCCGCGGGTGCGACGGCGCTGACGCTGAGTACGAGGACGACGCTCCTCGCGCTCCTCACGCGCCTCCTCGCGACGGGGACGTGTCCCCCCGCGGGAGCGCGAACGCCCGGTCTCGCCCAGATCCTCGATCCGCTCGGCGTCGAGCCCCGCCCGTGAGCGGTTGGCGTGCGGGAGCACGCCCTTGGTGCCTTCGGGGATGTTCAGCTCGGCGAAGACGTGCTTGCTCGTCGAGTACGACTCCTCCGGCTCGGCGAAGTCGAGCCCGAGCATCTGGTTGATCATCTTCCAGCGGGTCAGCTCCTCCCACTCGACGAAGGTGACCGCGATGCCCGTGCGCCCGGCCCGGCCGGTGCGGCCGATGCGGTGCACGTAGGTCTTCTCGTCGGTGGGGCAGTCGTAGTTGACCACGTGGGTGACGTCGTCGATGTCGATGCCGCGCGCGGCGACGTCGGTGGCGACGAGCACGTCGATCTTGCCGCTGCGGAAGGCCCGCAGCGCCTGCTCGCGCTGGCCCTGCCCGAGGTCGCCGTGGACGGCCGCGGCGGCGAAGCCACGCGTCTGCAGCTGCTCGGAGACCATGTCGCAGGCCCGCTTGGTCTCACAGAAGACCATGGTGAGCCCACGGCCCTCCGCCTGGAGCAGCCGGGACACGATCTCGATCTTGTCCATCCGGTGCACACGCCAGACGAGCTGACGTACCTGCGGGGTGGCCTCGCCCTCGCCGCTGGTCGACTCGGCCCTGATGTGCGTGGGCCGGTTGAGGTAGCGGCGCGACAGGCCGACGATCTCGCCGGGCATGGTGGCGGAGAACAGCATGGTCTGCCGCTCGGCCGGGATGAGCTTGAAAATACGCTCGATGTCGGGCAGGAAGCCCAGGTCGAGCATGCGGTCGGCTTCGTCGAGCACGAGCATGCTGATCTGGCTCAGGTCGAGGTGCTTCTGCTTGACCAGGTCGAGCAGGCGGCCCGGGGTGCCGACGATGACGTCGACGCCGGACTTGAGCGCCTCGATCTGCGGCTCGTACGCGCGTCCGCCGTAGACGGTGAGCACGCGGGAGCCGAGCTTGCCGGCGGCGGTGACCAGATCTTCGGACACCTGCACGGCCAGCTCACGGGTAGGTACGACGACCAGCCCGCGGGGCTTCTTGCGGTTCTTGCGCGGCTTGCCGATGCTCTGCAGCATGGCGATGCCGAACGCGTAGGTCTTGCCCGTGCCGGTGCGGGCCTGACCGATGAGGTCCTGGCCGCTCAGCGCGAGCGGAAGTGCCATCTCCTGGATGGGGAACGGCGTGGTGATGCCCTCGGTCTCGAGGGCATCGGCGATCTCTGGTGTGACTCCGAGGTCTCGGAAAGTCGTCAGCGTGGCCTGCCTCAGTCTCAAATGAAGGCGGGCCTGCCGGGACCATCGGGCCGAAAAACGTTCCCCGTGCCAGGGTCCTCGCGGTAGAGCCAGCCCTCTCGCGTCATCGCGACCGCAGACCCAGATTGGGGATAATCGGAGGGGAATCCCTCGGATCAACACAGTGCGGTCGCACTTTCACAGAGCAGTGTACTCGATACCACAACGCGAGCCGAGTTTCTGTTTGTTCCAGATGACTTCTCTTAGTCTGCACCCATGACTGATTCCGCTCCCGATCCGGGTGTCGTCGATCTTTTCGGGGTGCTCGCCTATGCCGAACTCACCGCGTTCCACCGTCTGGCCGAGGACGCCGCGCACCTGGCGCCGACACTGGCCGACCAGGCGGAGCTGAGCGAACTGGCCGTCGTGGAGTTCGCGCACTTCGTCCTGCTGCGCGATCGGCTGAGCGCGCTGGGGGCCGATCCCGACAAGGCCATGGCCCCCTTCGCCGAGGCGTTCGACGCCTGGCACGCCCAGACGAAGCCGGGCGACTGGCTGGAGGCGCTGGTCAAGGCCTACGTCGGGACCGGCATCGCACTCGACTTCTACGGCGAGGCCGCGAGGAACCTCGACGCCTCGGTACGCGACCTGGTCGGCGAGGTGATGGTGGACGGCGGTCGCTCGGAGTTCGCCGTCGAGCGGGTACGCGCGGCGATCGAGGCCGACCCGAAGCTCAGCGGCAGGCTGGCGCTGTGGGCCAGACGCCTGGTCGGCGAGGCGCTCAGCCAGGGGCAACGGGTCGCGGCGGCCAGGCCGGAGCTGGCCAGGATGCTGGTGGAGGCGGCGGCCGAGGACCAGGCCGACATCTCGCGCATGTTCGCCAGGCTGACCGAGGCGCACGGCAAGCGCGTGGCCGCGATGGGGCTCACGCCCGGCCCGTGACGGACGGCGTGACGGACACCAGGATGTGCGGGGGAGGCGCGCGGCGCCCGGTCGCGGTTGTAGCGTGCCTGGCATGAGGGCCTCGCGCCGCTACGGCAGTTCCTTGACCAGATGTGGGCCGAATCGCTGGATCTCACGCGCGGTGCTGCGCAGGGGAAGCGTCGAATGTCCCGCTTTCGAGCAGCGGAACCACACTCCCGACCGACGAAGAACACCGCACGGCTGTCAGCTGCCGCCGCCACGACGGGGCTGCTCGGACGGCTGAACGGCCGCGCCCGCCGCAGCGCTCCCCTTCATGTTCATGCCCGCGCAGGGCGGGGAAGGGGAGCGGTGCGGCGGGCGCCGGGTCGTTACAGGGTGCCGCCGAATCCCACGGGCCTGGACTCGTCCTCGCCGATCTCCACGAAACCCAGGGAGGCGACGGGCACGATGACGCGCCTGCCCTTGACGTCGGTGACGGAGAAGACGCCGCGGTCGGCGGCGAGTGCGTTGCGGATCTCCTCTTCGAGCTCCTGAGCCGTGAGATCGGTCTCAAGGACGAGCTCACGGTGCACGGAACGTACGCCGATCTTGATTTCCATCGGGTTGCCTTTCGACGGGTTGCTCATCCCATCGTGACCTGGAAACCCCGGGGTGAGGCGTTTGATCGCGGCAAGCGGAATCTATGTCGTGCGCGGGAAGCCGCTGATGCCGCGCCAGGCCAGTCTGGCCATGAGCTGCTCGGCCGCCTCCTTGGGGATGGAGCCGTGCTGGGTCATCCAGTAACGCGCGCTCACCTCGGCCATGCCGACGAGCCCGACGCCGAGCAGGTGGGCCTCGTCGGCCGAGCAGCCGGTGTCCTCCTGGATCACGTGGCTGACCATCTCGGCGCACTCCTTGAGCGAGCGCTCGACGCGCTGGCGTACGGCGGCCACGTTGCGCAGGTCGGACTCGAAGACCAGGCGGAAGGCCTCGCCCTGGTTGGAGACGAAGTCGAAGAAGGCGCTGAAGGTGGCCTGGACGCGCAGTTTGTTCTCCTGCGTCGAGGCGAGCCCTTCGCGGCAGCGGTTGACCATGTCGTCGACGTGCAGGTCGAGCAGGGCGAGGTACAGCTCCAGCTTGCCGGGGAAGTGCTGGTACAGAACCGGCTTGCTGACTCCGGCCCGATCGGCGATCTCGTCCATCGCGGCCGCGTGGTAGCCGTTCTCCACGAACACTTCCTGCGCGGCGCTCAGCAGCTGGCGGCGGCGGGCGAGCCGGGGCAGTCGGGTGCCCCGGGGCTTGGCGTCCGGGGTAGTGGTCACGCGGGTCTCCTAGAGGGAAAGGCGAAGTCGCCGGTGCGTCCGGCGAGCTCGTTGGGACATCCTACGTGCGAGTAACCTGCTCAGCGATAGTCGTCGTCGTCATCGTCGCCCACCGTGCGGTCCTGCTCGGCGGCGTCGGCGGGGTCGACGTCGATCGAGAATTCGCGGGCCGATCGGCTCTCGCCGTCGTCGAGAAGCGCGCGGTGCTGCTCGGCCGCGTCGGCCTCCGGGGCCTCGATGGGCAGCTCGTCGTCGCCGACCGGCCGCTCGTCCCCCCGCACGTCCATCTCCGACATTTCAGTCCCCTCCCGTTGTGGACATGTCCAGCCTACGCCTGGGCGAACAGGTCGCCGTGCTCGCGCACCCGCTCCAGGACGGCCTCCGCGGTGAAGACCAGCTGCTCGGGCCTGGTGCAGTCCTCGACCTCGCGCCAGGTGAGCGGCGTGGAGACCGTGGGCCGCGAGCGGGCTCGCAGCGAGTATGGCGCGACGGTGGTCTTGGCGGGGTTGTTCTGGCTCCAGTCGATGAAGACCTTGTGCGGGCGTTCCTTGCGCGTCATCACACTCGTGACCGTGTCGGGATGCGCCTTCTCCAGCCGTCTGGCCAGCTCCTTGGCGTAGTCGGAAGGCTCGCCCCGACCGTCCCACGGCGCGTACAGCTGCATGCCCTTGCTGCCGCTCGTCTTCGGCCTGGCCGTGAGCCCGTCGGCGGCGAGCTCCTCGCGCAGCAGCAGGGCGACGCGGCAGCACTCCACGACGGTCGCGGGGGGGCCGGGGTCGAGGTCGAACACGAGGGTGTCGGGCGGCAGCGGCTCGTCGTCGTCGCCCACCCGCCACATCGGCACGTGCAGTTCGAGCGCGGCCAGATTGGCGTAGTAGACCAGGCTCGCCAGGTCCTCGACGACGGCGAAGTCGATCGTGTCGCGGTCCTTCGTACTGCCAGGCACCGGGATCGTCACCCTGCGCACCCAGTCGGGGGTGTGTTTGGGCGCGTTCTTCTCGAAGAAGAAGGCGCCCTCCACGCCGTTGGGGTAGCGCTTGACGGTCAGCGGCCTGCCGCGCAGGTGCGGCAGCAGGACGGGCGCGACGCGGCTGTAGTAGTCGATGATCTCGGCCTTGCTGAACCCGGCCTCCGGGTAGAGCACCTTGTCGAGGTTGCTGAGCGTCAGTTCGCGCCCGTCGACCTGCACTGGGACCTTCACCGTTCGTCCTCTCTCGTCACCTCGGCCGGGATCTTGTCGGGCCGCAGCCCACGCCAGACAGGGTTGCGCAGCCGTCGTTCGTGGGTCCACATCGTGAAGGCCACCTCCCCGACCAGCTCGGGCCTAACCCACCGGTTGCGCCCGTCCGGCCTGTTGCTGAACGGACAGGAGTCGATCTCCAACGGCCGCAGCAGGCCGTACAGGTGGTCGAGCGCCGCGTCGGTGAACCCGGTGCCGACGTGTCCCACGTAGATCAGGCCGTCGTCGTCGAACACGCCGACCAGCAGCGAGCCGATCCCGCCCGCCCTGCGGCCCTTGCCCGGCAGCCAGCCGCCGACGATCACCTCGCGGGTGGCCAGGTTCTTCACCTTGACCCACCAGTCGGCCCGCCTGCCCGGCCGGTACGGCGAGTCGAGCCGCTTGGCGATCACCCCTTCGAGCCCGCGCTCCCTGGTGGCCGCCAGCAGGTCGCTCCCCCCTGGGAAGTACGGCGGCGCCGCCACGTCGAGCCCGTCGAGCAGCTCCCTCCTGGCCTGGTACGGCAGGTCGAACAGCGGGGCGCCGTCCAGGTGGAGCAGGTCGAAGGCCATGTACGTGACGGGGATCTCGGCCAGCATCGGCCCGGGGTCGGTGAGGTGCATGCGCCGCTGCAGCCGTTCGAAGCTGGGCAGGCCGTCCGGCCCGAGCGCGACGACCTCGCCGTCGAGCACGGCCGAGTGCGACAGCAGGGCGGCCAGGGCGGCGATCTCCGGATAGCGGGGAGTGAAGTCGGCTCCGTGCCTGCCGCTGACGCGCACGCCGCCGTCGACGTAGACGACGGCCCTGATGCCGTCCCACTTGACCTCGAGCCCGTAGCGGTCGCGGTCGGCGGGCAGGTCTCCGGCCACGGCGAGCATAGGTTCGACCGGGTATGGCATCGGATGGCGCATGACGGGTATGTGCCCATTGGTGAGTAAAACGGATCTTTTTCCGGGGAGAGGCCATGCGCAGCATCTGGAAGGGCGCGATCTCCTTCGGCCTGGTCACGATCCCCGTGAAGCTGTATTCGGCGACCGAGCAGAAGGACGTCACCTTTCATCAGGTCCACCGCGAGGACGGCGGCCGGATCAAGTACAAACGCGTCTGCACCGTGTGCGGCGAGGAGGTGGCATACGCCGACATCGCCAAGGGCTACGAGCTGGCGACCGGCGAGATCGTGGTGCTGACCGACGAGGACTTCGAGGACCTGCCGCTGACCACCTCGCGCCGCATCGACGTGCTGCAGTTCAGTCCGGCCGACCAGATCGACCCGATCTACTTCGCCAAGTCCTACTTCCTGGAGCCGGACGCCCAGGGCGCCAAGCCGTACGTGCTGCTGCGTGACGCGTTGGAGCGGTCCGGGCAGGTGGCCGTGGTGAAGGTCGCGCTGCGGCAACGGGAGTCGCTGGCCACCCTGCGGGTGCGCGACGGGGTGTTCGTCCTGGAGACGATGCTCTGGCCGGACGAGATCCGCACGCCCGACTTCGCCTTCCTCGAAGAGGAGGTCGAGGTACGGGCGCAGGAGCTCACGATGGCCGAGTCGCTGATCACCACGATGGTGGCCGACTTCGAGCCCGCCGAGTACCACGACACCTATCGCGAGGCCCTGCAGCAGGTCATCGAGGCCAAGGTCGAGGGCAGGCAGGTCATCGCCGCGCCCGAAGGCGCCGACGAGGGCAAGCCGTCGGTCGACCTCATGGCCGCCCTGCGGGCCAGCGTCGCCGCGGCCAAGAAGGAACGCGCCGAGGCGGCGACGGCGCGCGAGCCGTCGGCCAAGGACAAGTCCAAGAACAACGAGGCCAAGAACGCGGCCAAGACCGAGGAGAAGCCCAAGAAGCGAGCCCGCAAGTCGGCCTGACGGCCGATAGGACGCACCCCCCGCGCCGGGTTATCGTCGGGACAGTTGCCGTCGGGACAACGGGGGGAGAACACACGGTGGACGGACCCATAGCGCACTGGCCAGGCCGCATGCACGGCCCTGTCCACGTCCGCTCGACGCCGCAGGACGCACCCGAGCAGGCCGTGTTCGTGCACGGCCTGGCCGGATCTGCGACCAACTGGACCGATCTCATGGACGAGCTGCGCGACCAGGTCACCGGCCATGCCGTCGACCTGCCCGGCGCGGGGCACTCGCCCGAGCCCGCCGACGGCGACTACTCGGTCGGCGCGCACGCCAAGGCCGTGATCGGCCTGCTGGAGGAGACCGGCCCGGCGCACCTGTTCGGCAACTCGCTCGGCGGCGCCGTCTCCGTACGCGTCGCCGCGCTGCGCCCCGACCTGGTCACCTCGCTCGTGCTCGTCTCGCCCGCGCTGCCCGACCTGCTGCCCAGGTACGGCCCGGCGCGGGTGGCGATGTCGGCGGCGCCGAGGCTGGGGGAGTGGGTGGCCGAGAAGCTCAAGCTGCTTCCGGCCGAGCAACGCATCGAGGCGACCCTGGCCATGTGCTACGCCGACGTGGGCAACGTGCATCCCGACCGCAAGCGTGACGCCGTGAGCGAGCTGCTCAGGCGTGACGGCCTGCCGTACTCGGGGATCGCGATGATCAACTCGGCGCGCGGGATCGTGGCCGAGTACTTCAGGCGTGGCGAGGACAACCTCTGGCGGCAGGCCGAGCGGATCACCGCGCCGACCCTCATCGTGCACGGCCGTCGCGACCGCCTGGTGCGACCGGCGATGGCGCTACGGGCGGGGCGTGCCTTCCGGCAGGTCAGGCTGGTGCTGCTGCCCAACGCCGCGCACGTCGCCCAGATGGAGCACCCCAAGCTGGTGGCCGCCGAGGCCAGGCGTCTCATCCTGGAGACGCGATTGGGGAATGCCAGAGTGCACGGATAGGTTTGCTTCCTGTGAGAAGACCCCCTGAAACGGGAGCGTAGAAAAGTGTCGTTGCCACCGTTGGTCGAGCCGGCCGCCGAGCTCACCGTCGACGAAGTGCGCCGTTACTCGCGCCATCTGATCATCCCGGATGTCGGGATGGCCGGGCAGAAGCGGCTGAAGAACGCCAAGGTGCTGTGTGTGGGCGCCGGTGGACTGGGCTCGCCAGCGCTGATGTATCTCGCGGCGGCGGGTGTCGGCACACTCGGCATCATCGACTTCGACATCGTCGACGAGTCCAACCTGCAGCGCCAGATCATCCACGGCCAGTCCGACGTCGGCAAGCTCAAGGCCGAGAGCGCGGCGGCCTCGGTGCGCGAGATCAACCCGCTGGTGAATGTGATCATTCACAATGCGGCGCTGACCACCGAGAACGTCATGGACATCTTCTCGGGCTACGACCTCATCGTCGACGGCACCGACAACTTCGCCACGCGTTACATGGTCAACGACGCGGCCGTGCTGCTCGGCAAGCCCTATGTGTGGGGCTCGATCTACCGTTTCGACGGGCAGGCGAGCGTGTTCTGGGCCGAGCACGGCCCCTGCTACCGCTGCCTCTACCCCGAGCCGCCGCCGCCCGGCATGGTGCCCTCGTGCGCCGAGGGAGGCGTGCTCGGCGTGCTGTGCGCGTCGATCGGCTCGATCCAGGTCAACGAGGCCATCAAGCTGCTCACCGGCATCGGCGACCCGCTGGTCGGGCGTCTGATGATCTACGACGCCCTGGAGATGAAGTACCGCGACGTCAAGGTCCGCAAGGACCCCGAGTGCGTCCTGTGCGGCAAGGACCCGTCGGTCACCGAGCTGCTCGAGGACTACGAGGCGTTCTGCGGCACGATCTCCGACGAGGCCGCCCAGGCGGCGACCGGCTCGACGATCACCGCGGCCGAGCTCAAGGCGATGCAGGACAAGAACGAGGACATCTACCTCATCGACGTCCGCGAGCAGGGCGAGTACGAAATCGTCAACATCCCCGGCGCCGTGCTGATCCCCAAGGGCGAGTTCCTCAACGGCTCGGCCCTGGAGGGGCTGCCGCAGGACAAGCGCATCGTGCTGCACTGCAAGTCGGGCGCACGCTCGGCCGAGGTGCTCGCCGTCATCAAGAGCGCGGGCTTCTCCGACGCCGTGCACGTCGGCGGTGGCGTCCTGAGCTGGGTCAAGACCGTCGACCCCAGCCTGCCGACGTACTAGACCGCTTTCTCCGTTTCGGGACGGAACAAGCGCCCTTCCGGATTAGGGTCGTGGCGTGGGTCCTCGAAACCGGCCTTGGCCGGCCATGGTGGTGACGACCGTGCTGACACTCGTCTGCGCGGTCACCGCCGGTGTGGCCGCGAGCGCCGCGGGCGGTGAGCTGACCCGCGGCCCCACGGCCGCCGAGCTCGAACGGGCCGCACACCTCGAGGTGGCGGCCCGTTGGCGTGCCTGGCCCGCCGGTCGCCTGTTTCCCGCCTCGCTGCGCTACGACGCCGAGCAGGGCGGTGAGGAGCAGGCCAGACGGGTCGGCATCTCCTCCGACACGCGCTGCGCCTCGGCCGTGGACAGCAAGCTCGCGGCCAAGCTCAGGAAGGCCGGGTGCCAGGCGGTGCTGCGGGCCACCTACATCGACGCCTTGCAGGGAGTCGTCGTCACCGTCGGGGTCGTCGCCATGCCGGACGAGGCGCGGGCGGTCAAGGCGAAGGCGATCTTCCCGCAGGGGGGCAGGCCGACTCCCGGGCTGCGGGCGCTGTCGTTCAAGGACACGGTGGCCGACCGGTTCACCGGGCCCGGGCGGCAGGCGTCCTCCGTACGGCAGAACGGGCCCTACCTCGTGCTGACCACCGCCGGGCAGATCGACGGGCGACCGGCCAAGGCGCTCGGCGGGCAGCGGCCTTCGGTGTTCGCGTTCGCCGCCGACATGTCGGAGCGGCTGCTGGCCGAGCTGAGCACGCCGAAGATCCCCGACTGCCTGGCCGAGGAGTGGCAGTGCTGAGGGGCGCGCTGACGGCGGGGCTCGCCCTGGTGCCCGTGGGCGTGCTGCTGCTCGGCGTCCCTGCGGCCACGGCCTCGGCGCCGGCCTGGGACGACGTGCGCGGCAGCCAGCAGGCCGTCATCACGACGCTCGACCTGACCAGCGCCTGGACGGTGACCAGAGGCAAGGGCGTGCTGGTCGCCGTGCTCGACTCGGGCGTCGACCCCGACCACCGCGACCTGGCCGGCTCGGTGACCGAGGGCAAGGACTTCACCGAGGGCGCCAACCCGCCCGGTGTCGAGCCCAAGCGCCTGCACGGCACCTACATGGCCTCGCTCATCGCCGGGCACGGGCACGGGCCCGACGGCGGCAGCGGCATCATCGGGGTGGCGCCCCAGGCCAAGGTGCTGTCGGTCCGGGTGATCCTGGAGGACGAGGAGCCGGGCTTTCGCGATTTCAACACCGCCGAGCGCTACGAGGACGTCGTGGCCAAGGGCATTCGCTACGCCGTCGACCAGGGGGCCGAGGTGATCAATATGTCGATCTCCAAGGAGCTGGCCACGCGGCAGGAGCGGGCGGCGATCCGCTATGCGATCTCCAAGGGCGTGGTGCTGGTGGCGGCGGCGGGCAACGACGGGGCGCGCAAGCCGGGGCCAGGGGGGTTCGCGCCCTACTCCTATCCCGCGGCCTTCCCCGGCGTGGTGTCGGTGGCGGCGCTCGACGGCGGGCTGCGCAGGGCCTCCTTCTCCAACTCCAACCCCTCGGTCGTGCTGGCCGCGCCCGGCGTCGACATCCTCGGCGCGGGGCCCGGCGACGAGTACTGGGTGGGCAAGGGCACCTCGCAGGCCACCGCGCTGGTGTCCGGGGTTGCGGCGCTGATCAAGGCGAAGTACCCGAAGATGTCGCCCGCGCTGGTCTCCCAGGCGCTCACCGCGGGCGCGACGCAGCGGCCGGAGGGCGGCTACGACACCGGCACCGGTTTCGGCGTCGTCAACGCCACCCGGGCGCTGACCGAGGCGGCCAGGCTGGCCAAGCACACCCACACCGCCGCGATCGGCCGCAAGGTGCACGACCCCGATCTGCCGCTCGGAGGGGGGCACGGGGCCATCGTGGTCGTGCAGAGGGACAATGGGCGTATCACCGTCTTCGGGGCGATCGCGCTGGCGGCGGCGGTGGGGGCGCTCGGCTCGGTGAGCGTGATGGCGATCCTGGTCAAGCGCACGCGCCGCACCCAGGTGCAGGTGCAGGGGGCCCACGACGCATGATCCGGCCCTTGAGGGGGACGAACTAGACACGCCACGAACCCTGGTGAGGAGCGGTGGGAGACAAGCCGAGCAGTGCCCCACGGCGGGCCACGCCGGGACTTCCGCGCGCCCAGGACAGCGACGGCACGGGCGCAGGCGGCCCGGACCATGGCGCGGCGCGGCGTGGGTCGCCGTTGAGCGGGGCGGCGTCGCGGCGGTCGCGGGTGCGTGCCTGGCCGGCGGCGGGCAGGCGCGACGGGCTCAGCGCGGCGGCCAAGGAGCGGGCCGAGCAGGCCGAGCTGGCCCGGGGCGTACGGCTGCGCAGCGCGTTCCTGGTGCTGGTGAGCGCCATCATCGTCGTCGCGGCCGTCACCGTGCTGCTGGGCGCGGCCGGGCTCATCTCGGAGAACCGCTCACGCCCGCTCACCGCCGACGAGCAGACCCGCTACAAGCGCGAGGAGGTCGCCAGGCGCTGGCAGTCCTGGCCCGCCGCCACCGTCTTCCCCGAAGAGGTCGAGTACGCCGGCCTGGACAACGCCCAGCTCTACGCCCGCCGGGTGGCCATCGCCCCCGAGTCCGGATGCGCCGAGTCGGTCGACTCCCAGGTGTCGGGCGTGCTCGTCGCACACGGCTGCAAGACCATGCTGCGCGCCACCTATGTCGACCAGAGCGCGACCTTCGTCTTCACCGTCGGCATCGCCGTGCTCAAGGACGAGGACGCCAGGGTCTCGGCGGGCGAGTCGCTGCCGATCGACGACCGGGTGGGCGTGCACCCCGTGGCCGTGGCCGGCACGGTCGCCGACCGGTTCGGGATCGCGCAACGCCAGCGCAGCGGCTGGGTGGGCGCGGGGCCGTACATCGTGTTCTCAACGGCGGGCTATGCCGACGGGCGGACCAGGGACGCGGTGCCGCCGGAGGAGATCCTGCACAGTGAGCTGTGGCCCGCGGCGCAGTCGATCGCGGGACGCATCGCGCACTACCTGGCCGCCGCGCCGAAGGCGCCGCCCTGCACCGAGGGGAACGTGTGCTGACCCGGGCCGTGGCCGCCTTCGCGGCCGTACTCTCCTTCGCGGCTCCCGCCTCGGCCGCCCCCGAGCCGGTCCGCGAGCGCCAGGACTGGGTGCTCGACGCGCTCAACACCGAGCAGGCCTGGCGGACGACCAAGGGATCGGGCGTCACGGTCGCGGTCATCGACAGCCCGGTCGACGCCGAGGTGGGCGAGCTGCGGGGCAGGGTGACGACGGGGCCGGACATGAGCTCGACCACCTACAGCCGCGAGCGCGCCGAGCCGGGCAGGCACGGCACCGCCATGGCCGGGCTCATCGCCGGTTCGGGCGCGGGAGACGGGCTGATCGGCGTGGCGCCGGAGGCCCGTGTCCTGTCGTTGCCGCTGGTGCTCGACCAGGTCATCTCGGGCTCGGACCTGATCCAGCCCGAGGAGGACCTGTTCAGCCGGACCGAGACGCCGCTGGCCAAGGCGATCCGCTATGCGACCGACCACGGCGCCAAGGTCGTCAACATGTCGCTCGGCGGCTACGGCCCGCACCGGTCGGAGCGCGAGGCGGTGGCCTACGCGCTGCTGCACAACGTGGTGCTGGTGGCCGCCGTGGGCAACGACGGGCAGAAGAAGTACACCAAGACCAACGGCACCTCGTACTGGACCTTCCCCGCCGGGTACACCGGTGTGATCGGCGTCGGGGCCGTCGACCGGCTCGGCAAGGGCGCGCCGTTCAGCAGCGACAATCTGTCGGTCCAGGTCGCGGCTCCCGGGGTCGGCGTGCCGGTCGTGACGCCCGGCGGCGACTACGCGCTCGCGCAGGGCACGAGTCCGGCCGCCGCGCTGGTGTCGGGGGTGGCCGCGCTGATCAAGTCCAGGCACCCGGACATGCCGCCGAACCTGGTGGCCGAGGCGCTTTCCGCCAGTACGAGAGCCAGGCCGTCCGCCGGGTACGACGACAAGATCGGCTTCGGCATTGTCGACGCGGGAGCCGCTCTGACCAGGGCCGATCAGCTAGCCGACCGCAGGAGGACGGTGGCCGAGCCCGCCGATCGGCACTTCGGCGCGGGCAAGGACACCCCGGTGCCCGCCAGGCCGGGGCCGAGCGCCTGGCGCAACTGGATCTTCGCTCTCGGCACGCTGTTCGGGGTCGTGGTGTTCGGGGGTGCGGTGTTCGTGCTCAACACCCGATCGCGGCGGCGATGACCTGGCGTGACACGCCGCAGCTCAGGATGATCACGTTTCGAACGCGGTTTGCTCGCGCTGCGCGCAGGAGTCGTCGTGAATTCGCTATGGTCGCCGCTCATGGGGTACGAGTTGCGCGTTGAGCGCGAGTCGCCGCTGCATCACTCCGAACTCGCGCGCACGCTCGGCTCGGCAGGCTACGAGTTGCGCGGCGAACACGAGATCTACGCACGTCACGACGACGACGCACACACGGTCGCGCACTGGCGCGACGCCGTGATCGGCGAGCCTGGCTCCGACTGGCAGGTCGCCCATCTGGTGCGGATCGCCTCGGTGCTCGGCGGCAGGCTGGTGGGCGAGGACGGCGAGGTCTACGCCGTGACGGCCGGAATGGTGGAGCAGGTCGCGGGCGGCGTGGCCGTCGAGATCGGCAAGTACGAGCAGCTGCTGAGCTCCGGTCCAGCCCGATGGGACGCGTGAGCGGGTCCTCCTCCGGGCGGCATGCGGGGGAGCCGGGCCCTTATGCGGAGAAGGTTCTCCAACTCGTTGAACGCATTCCGCCGGGCATGGTCATGTCTTATGGCGACATAGCCGAATATCTCGGTCAGGGCGGTCCGCGTCAGGTCGGAACCGTCATGTCGACCTGGGGCGGCGGTGTGCCCTGGTGGCGTGTCGTGCACGCCGACGGCACCCCACCTCCTGGTCACGACGCCGAATGCCTGGCCCACTGGCGCGAGGAGGGCACGGCCCTGCGCCGGGGCGACCGCGCCGACATGCGCGCGGCGCGCTGGGACGGCTCGGATTAGGGCCTGTCCCGATTCGGCATGCCGCCTGGCGGGTGGCTGTGAACCAGTCCGAATGGGCCTGGACGGTTCTGCTGGAGTCAGGCAGTCGCATTACCATAGCGAGCACATAGCCTTCGAAAGGCGGTGCCTCCCCCATGGCCACCGGCGCCACTGCTCCGAGCCACAGCGATGACCTGGTCGCCGAGCGTTTGCGAGCTGTCCAGGACCTCTGCGACAGGGGAGAACCTCTCGACGCGGTGATGAAAGCCGTCGGCGAGGGCGGGCTGACTCCGGCCGAGCGCCGCCGTCTGGACGCCGAGGCGCTCAGTGGCCCGCTGGGCCTTCGCATCGACCAGGCGGTCAAGCGCGGCGCGGCCAAGCGGCGCGAGCTGGTCGAGGCGCTGCGGCCCTACCTCGCGGGCGTCGACCCCAAGGTCAAGAGCGAGCTCCCGGTCGCCAGGCGGCTGACCGTCCACCTGATCGAGCGGCGCGACGCCGCCGAGCTGATCGACGGCGACGCCCTCACCAAGGTCATCGCCGCGGCGGCCGAGCCGTCCAAGCGCATCCGCGAGGGCCTGCGGTGGTATGCCGACCTGCCCTTCCGCGACGAGCTGCCCCCCGACCTCTATCGCCTGCGCCGCTCCGACCTGGTGCCGGTCACGCAGATCGACGACATCTCCTGGCAGGGCGGGCGGCTGCGGATCAGCGGTCACGCCTACCTCGCCGGGCTCTCGGTGCGCAGCAGGCGCTTCAACATCGCCACCGTGGTGCTGCGCGGGCCGCGCTGGCTGCCTCCCGTCCGGATGCGCACCAAGCGGGTGCTCGCCCCCGAGGCCACGCACGGCGCCCGCGAGCCCGGCTGCAACTACGACTGGTCCGGCTTCAACGCCGAGCTGCGCCCGTGGTCGCTGCAGTGGCGCGGCTGGGTGCGCGCGGTCGCGAGCGGCGGCAGGCGGCTGCTGCGCCGCAGGCCCACCGTGCGCGACACCACGACCTGGCGTGCCGAGATCGTGTTCTGGAGCCGCGGCGCCCGGGCCACCGGCCTGCTGCGCGGCGCCGCCGTCGGCCGCACCGAGCGGCCCGCCGGGAAGCAGCTGCGGCCCGGCTGGTGGATCCGTCCCGTCTGGACCTCCGACCGGGCGCTGCAGGTCGTGCTGCAGCCCAACAGGGCCGAGCTCACCGCCGTCAAGCTCGACGGCGAACGACTCGAACTGACGATCTTCCTGCCCGACCGGAGTGTGACCAAGGGCCACGCCAGGCTCGGCGGGCACCGCATGGCCGCCGAGTTCACCCCTGTCGAGGGTGGCACCACCGTGTCGGTCGGCCTGGCGGTCTCGGCGCTGCTGAGCGAGAAGGACGGGCGCAGGCTCTGGGTCGAGCCCAAGGGCGACCCCGCCGCCTCCGTCATGCTCGGCGGCTCGGTCGAGACCCGCGCGGTCGTCGGCGAGCGCGAGATCACCGTGCTCGGCGACCGGCGCGACCGCATCGTCGTCTCGGCGCACCGGGTGCGCCCGGTCATCACCTCGGCCGTATGGGAGGGCGGGTCGCTGGTGCTGGGCGGCCACTACCCCGACCTGGAGGGGCCGCGCTCGCTGTCGCTGCGCCACCGCTCGGGCCTGACGTTCACCCTCCCGCTCAAGCGCGACGGCGAGCACTTCTCCGTGCGTCTGTCGCCGGGCGCGATGGACCGCTTCGGCGACAGGGTCCCGCTGTCGTCGGGCACGTGGAACCTCTCGGTCCGCCACCCGAGCGGCGAGATCGTCCCGGTCCGGGTGGAGCACGCCACGCTGCCGACACTCGACGAGGCGCCGCGCGCGGTCGACGGCCGGGCCTACCGACTGGTCTCCACCAGGTTCGACGTGCCGGTCCTCATGGTCGAGGAGGTCAGGCCCGCCGACGAGAAGGGCGTGGCGGGCACCCATGTGCTGCGCAGGGTCTACTACCCGGCCCAGCGCCAGGAGCCGCTGACCGACGCCACGGTCTACGTGGTCAACGACGGCCGCCACTACTCCGACAGCGTCAGGGCGATCTACGAGGAGCGGGTGCGCAGGGGCGACGACCGCGAGCACGTCTGGATCGTCAAGGACGGCGCCTTCAGCGCGCCCGAAGGTGCCAGGGCCGTGCGCGCGGGCAGCAGGGAGCACCACGCTGTGCTGGCCCGCTCCCGCTACATCGTGACCAACGCCTTCCTGCCGACCTGGTTCAGGGCACGCGAGGACCAGACGGTCGTGCAGACCTGGCACGGCACCCCGGTCAAGCGCGTGGGCAACGACCTGCCGCACATGTCTCGCGACCCCAGGCCCCCGGTGTGGCACCGCCAGGCCGCCGAGGTGCGGGGCTGGGACGTGCTGCTGTCGCAGAGCGCCTGGGCGACCACGGTGCTGCGCAAGGCGTTCGGCTACCAGGGCGAGATCCTGGAGAGCGGGCTGCCGCGCAACGACGTGCTGTCCTCGCCCGACCGTGAGGAGCTCGCGGCCGAGGTGCGCAGGCGGCTGGGCCTGGTCGAGGGCAAGCGTGTCGTGCTCTACGCCCCGACCTGGCGCGACTACGACCGTAAGAACAGCACGGTCAAGCTCGATCTGGCCAAGGCCAGGCAGGAGCTCGGCGGCGACCATGAACTGCTGGTACGCGCCCATCCCATGCAGGCGATGCCCGCCGTACCGGATCTGGCGCATGATGTGACGACTTATCCGGATATGGCGGATCTGTTGTTGGTGGCGGATGTGCTGGTCACCGACTACTCCTCCTCCATGTTCGACTTCGTGGCGACCGGGCGGCCGGTCGTGCTGTTCGGCTACGACAAGGACAAGTACTCCAGCAAGCGCGGCCTCTACCTCGATCTCGCCGAGCAGGCCCCGGGGCCGTTGCTCGGCACGTCGGCCGAGGTGGTCGAGGCGATCAGGTCCATCGACTCGATCGCCGCCGCCCATGCCGACCGCTACGAGATGTTCCGCCGTACCTACGCCCCTCGCGACGACGGCAAGGCCACGGTGCGCGTGGTGGACCACATCTTCTGAGGCGCTTCGCCGGACAAAATGTGGAAGTACGTAATAAAGTAGTGCTTCATGATGAAGCATGGAAGTAAATCAACGCGCCCTGACCTCGACCACGACGACGACGGACTGCTGTACGACCGGGGTGTGCGCGCGGCGATGCGCGACTTCACCGCGGGCGGCAACACGCTGGCCCTGGAGGTCGCGGCGGCGGTGCGGTCGGCCGCGCACGCCGTCGAGCGCATGCGTTCCAGGGGTGCGGAGGGCAGGGGCCTCAGCGCGGGCGCGCTCGACGTGCTGATCAGGCTCGCCGCCGTGCCCGGGACCGGTGTGAGCATCGGCGACCTGGCCCAGGCCTCGGGGGTGAGCTCCCGCAATGTGACCGGCCTGGTCGACACGCTCGAACGCGAGGGCCTGGCCCGACGGGTCCCCGACAAGGACGACAGGCGTTCGGTGCTCGCCGTGATCACCGAGGCGGGCCAGGCGTGGGTCGAGGCGTTCAGGAAGCCGACGGCGGCGGCGATGGACGCCGTCTTCAGGGGCTTCACGCCGGAGGACCTCGCCCGGATGCGCCACCTGTGCCTGCGCCTGGTCGACAACCAGCACCAACTGGAGCAGTACCTCGCCCGAACCCAGGAGAGCGCATGAGCACCGCGACCCGCCTGACCGTGCGCCGCTACAGCGACGCCAGATTCGCCGGAGACGTCCCCGAGGCCGCGGCCTGCCTGTCCACCGAGACGTTCGCCTTCGCCGGCCCCCTGATGAGCTCGACCGACCCCGAGGGCCACCTGGCGAGCCTGCCGGGCTTCGTGCGGATCGTCACCGGCGTCGACATGATCAGCGAACTGTACGGCGAGTCCGAGGCCACGCTCGTCTACGACGTCCACACCGCGACGCCCGTCGGCACCCAGCGCACGGCCGAGCACTTCAGGCTGAAGGACGGCAGGATCACCGAGATCATGATCATATTCGACGGCACCCCGTGGCAGGCGCTGCTGTCGCAGGTCACACCGCCTCCGTCCTGACCAACCCCGCACCGGCGTGTCGCCAGGTATGGGGATATTTCCCCGGATAACGTTGGCCGATCAGGGTGGGACACCGGTCAACTCGGCACGATCTACCCCTGTGGTCTGGTGGAATCTAGGGTTGTGAGTGCTCAGACCTGGCAGTTGGTGCGGCGTGGAGGCGGTGGGCCGGTTGCGGCTCCTGTGCTCGACGAGGATCAGCGTGCCGTCGTCGCGCACGCGGGCGGGCCGCTGCTCGTCCTGGCCGGGCCCGGCACCGGCAAGACGACCACGCTGGTCGAGACCGTCGTCGACAGGATCGACGGCAGGGGAGTCGACCCCGAGCGCGTGCTCATCCTCACCTTCAGCCGCAAGGCCGCGGGCGAGCTGCGCCAGCGCATCACCGCCCGCATGCGCCGCACCACACGTACTCCTCTCGCCCTCACCTTCCACAGCTACGCCTACGCCCTGCTGCGCCGCGAGGCCGTACAGGCCGAGCTGCCCCCGCCGCGCCTGCTGACCGGGCCCGAGCAACTGCTGGAGATCAGGCGGCTGCTGCACGGCGAGCTGGAGGACGGCGCGCTCGACTGGCCCGAAGACCTGCGCGAGGCGCTCAAGACGCGGGGGTTCGCCGAGGAGCTGCGCGACTTCCTGGCCAGGTCGGGGGAGCGCGGGCTCGACAGCGCCAGGCTCGTCGAGCTCGGCGGCATGCGGGGCAGGCCGGACTGGGCGGCGGCCGGGCGGTTCGCACGGCGCTACCAGGCCAGGTTCGACCTCGACCCCGACCCCTCGCTCGACTACGCCGAGCTGATCAGGGCGGCGGTCGCCCTGCTGGCCGATCCCGAGACGCGCGGCCGGGAGCGCGCGGCCTACGACGCCGTCTTCGTCGACGAGTACCAGGACACCGACCCCGCCCAGGAGCTCCTGCTGCAGCAGCTGGCGGGCGAAGGGCGAGACCTGATCGTCGTGGGCGACCCCGACCAGTCGATCTACGGCTTCCGCGGCGCCGACGTCCAGGGCATCCTGCGCTTCCCCGAACGCTTCCGTACCAGGGATGGCCGAGACGCCCCCGTCGTCGCGCTGCGCACCTGCCGCCGCAGCGGCCAGACCCTGCTGGAGGCCTCACGCCGCCTGGCCGCCAGGCTGCCCGCCGCGCCGACGCCCGACGACGGCACACCGGGCCGGACCGCGCAGGCACAGGCGCAGGGACAGGTCAGGGCGCGTGGGCATCGCGACCTCGCGGCACTGCCCGACGTCGACGCCGGTGAGGTCAGGGTGCTGCTGGCCGACAGCACCAGCCAGGAGGCGGCCGTCGTCGCCGACGCCCTGCGCAGGGCGCATCTCATCGAGGGCGTGCCGTGGCACCGGATGGCCGTGCTCGTCCGCTCGGCGGCCAGGCAGGTCCCGCTGCTGCGCCGCGCCCTGGTGAGCGCCGGTGTCCCCGCGCTGGTGGCGGGCGACGAGGTCCCACTGGCCCAGGAGCCCGGCGTACGGCCGCTGCTCACGTTGTTGCGCGTGGCCCTGAACCCGGCCGGGCTCGACGAACCGGTCGTCGAGGAGCTGCTGACCGGCCCGCTCGGCGGCACCGACATGATCGGCGTCCGCCGCCTGCGCCGTGCCCTCCGCATCGCCGAGCACCAGGCGCTCCAGGCGGAGCAGGAGGCATCGGCCGAGCCCGACGACGAGCCTCGCGACGACGACACGCCGCGCCCGGAGCCCCGTTCCTCCGGCGAGCTGCTCGTCGCCGCCGTGCGCAACCCCAGTGAGCTCGTCCGCGTCGAGGACTACATCGCGCACCCGGCCCAGCGCCTGGCCAAACTCCTGCACGCCACCCGGGAGGCCGTCGCGGGCGGCGGCAGCGCCGAAGACGTCCTGTGGGCGACCTGGCAGGCCAGCGGCCTGGCCGAGCGGTGGAGCGAGACGAGCGTGCAGGGCGGCTCCAGGGGCGCGCAGGCCGACCGCGATCTCGACGCCGTCGTCGCCCTGTTCGACTACGCGGCCAGATTCGTCGACAGGATGCCCAAGGCCGGGCCGGAGGTGTTCCTCGAAGATCTCGCCGCCCAGGAGATCCCGGGCGACACCCTCGCCGACCGTGCCCCCGACGGCGACGCCGTGCGCATCCTCACCGCCCACCGCTCCAAGGGGCTGGAGTGGGACGTCGTGGTCGTGGCGGGCGTGCAGGAGGGGGTCTGGCCCGACCTGCGGCTGCGTGGGTCGATGCTCGGCATCTCGGAGATGGTGGAGCTGGCCGAGGGCATGCCGCTCGACCATGCCGAGGCGGCGACGGCGGCGCTGGCGTCCAAGCTGCTGGCCGAGGAGCGCAGGCTGTTCTATGTGGCCGCGACCAGGGCCAGGCGGCGTCTGGTGGTCACGGCGGTCGGCGGCGAGGACACCGACGAACGGCCCTCCAGGTTCCTGAGCGAGCTCGCGCCTGGCGCGGTCGAGGCGGCGAGCGCCGACGACCGGGCCCGATGGCTGACGATGTCGGCCCTGGTCGCCGACCTGCGCAGTGCGGTCACCGACCCGACGAAGCCGCAGGGCATGCGCAGGCAGGCGGCGACCCAGCTGGCCAGACTGGCCGCCTCCGGCGTGCGCGGCGCCCATCCCAGCGACTGGCACGCGCTCACCCCGATCACCGACGACCGCCCGCTGAGCTGGCCGGACGACGTGGTGCGCATCTCGCCGAGCGCCGTGGAGAGCTTCACCAAATGCGGCCTGCGCTGGCTGCTTGAGTCGGCCGTCGGCGCGGCGGGCACCAGCTCGGCCCAGGGGCTCGGCACCGTGATCCACGCGCTGGCCGTGCTCGCGGCGACCGGCATCCCGAGCGAGGAGACGCTGGGCAGGAGGCTCGACGACATCTGGGCCGAGCTGGACTTCGGCGGCGTGTGGTTCAACCGCAAGCAGCGTCAGGTCGCCGAGCAGATGATCACCAGGTTCGTCCGCTGGCATGCCGAGAATCCCAGACAGCTCGTCGCCCTGGAGGAGGCGTTCGTCCAGCAGGTGGGGGCCGACATCGAGATCAAGGGCCGGGTCGACCGGGTCGAGCGCGACGCCCTGGGCCGTGCGGTGATCATCGACCTCAAGACCGGTGGCACCAAACCGCCGCCCGCCGATCTCGAACGCCACCCGCAGCTCGGCGTCTACCAGCTCGCCGCCCTGCTCGGCGCCTTCGCCAGGCACGGGATGACCGAGCCGGGCGGCGCCGCGCTGGTCCAGCTGGGCAAGGCGGCGGGCAAGGACGCCAAGGAGCAGGGCCAGCGCGCGCTCGCCGACGACCCCGACCCGGGCTGGGCCAGACAGCTCGTGATCACCGTGGCCGACGGCATGCGACGGCCGAGCTTCCAGGCCAAGGTCAACGACGGCTGCCGCACGTGCGCGGTCAAGGGCAGCTGCCCGGTCAACGACGGAGGGGGCCAGGTGTGCTGACCCCCGACCGCGCGCTGCTCGACCCGGTCGAACTCGCGGAGAAGCTCGGCATCCTGCCGCCCACGAGCGAGCAGGCCGCCGTGATCCAGGCCCCCCTTGAGCCGATGGTGGTGATGGCGGGAGCCGGATCGGGCAAGAGCGAGACGATGGCGGGACGCGTCGTCTGGCTGGTCGCCAACGGCCTGGTCAGACCCGAACGGGTGCTCGGCCTGACCTTCACCCGCAAGGCCGCGGCCGAGCTCGCCCACCGCGTGCGCGAGCGGCTCAACGGCCTGGCCGAGGCCGGTCTGGTCGAGCCCGAGCTGCTGGACAACGAGCCCACCGTCTCGACGTACCACTCCTATGCCGCTCGCCTGGTGACCGACCACGCGTTGCGCGAGGCGCTGGAGCCGACGATGCGGCTGGTCAGCCCGGCGATCTCCTGGCAGCTCGCGGCGCGTGTGGTGGCGATGTACGACGGGCCGATGGACAGGGTCGAGCTCGGCCCGCCGTCGGTCACCGCAGCCCTGCTCGACCTCGCGGGCGAGCTGTCGGAGCACCTGCGCACCCCCGCCGACGTCCGCGAGATCGGCGCGTGGCTGAGCCGCAAGTACGGCGAGCTGCCCGGAAGGCCGATCAAGGCGCAGGAGCGCCCGCTGGTGGTCCAGCGTGCCCGCGAACAGCTGCTCCCGCTGGTGGAGGCCTACGAACGGCTCAAACGAGGCCGGGAGGTCATCGACTACGGCGACCAGATGTCGCTGGCCGCCCGCATCGCCGCCAAGCACCGCGACGTCGGCCAGATGGAGCGCGAGCGCTTCTCCGTCGTCCTGCTCGACGAGTACCAGGACACCAGCCATGCCCAGCTGGTCCTGCTGCGCAGCCTGTTCGCTGGCGGCCATCCGGTGACGGCCGTCGGCGACCCCTGCCAGTCGATCTACGGCTGGCGCGGGGCCTCGTCGGGCAACCTGCGCAGGTTCCCCGCCGACTTCCCCACGACGGGCGGCGAGCGGGCGCCGGTCAGGCAGCTGTCGGTCAGCTTCCGCAACGGCGACCGCGTGCTCGACGTGGCGGCCAGGGTGCAGCTCCCCCTGCGCATGGAGGCCCGCGAGGTGCCCGTCCTGGTCCCCGGCGCCAACCGCGTCGACAGGGGCAGGGTGCTGGCCGCCTTCCACCCCACGGCCGAGGACGAGGCCGCATGGGTGGCGGCCAGGATCGCCGAGCTCATCGGCACCGACGTCGCGCCCGATGGCCTGCCCTGGGGAGAGGGCGAACGCAAGAAGGCCAAGACGCCGCTCGTCCAGCCGAGCGACGTGGCGATCCTGGCCCGCAAGCGCTCGCAGTTCCCGGCCCTGCGCAGGGCGCTGGAGGAGCGCGACATCCCGGTCGAGGTCGTCGGGCTCGGCGGCCTGCTCACCGTGCCCGAGGTCAGCGACATCGTGGCCACGCTGCGCTGCCTGTACGACCCGACGGCGGGCGACGCGCTGGCCAGACTGCTGGGCAGCCCGCGCTGGCGCATCGCACCGGCCGACCTGCGGGTGCTCGGCGAGCACGCAAGGGAGCTCAACCGCGAGGCGCGCGAGGGCGCGAGCCGTACCTCCGACCCGCTCGACCAGGCGGTCGCCGACATGGCCGAGGAGCGGGGCAGCCTCGTCGACGCCCTCGACGAGCTGCCCGACAGGCAGGAGTGGCTCGACGCCTACTCGCCCCTGGCCAGGACGCGCCTGGTCGCCATGGCCCAGGAGTTGCGCCTGCTGCGCGCGCACACCGGCCAGCCGCTGCCCGACCTGATCACCGAGGTGGAGCGCAGGCTCGGCCTCGACATCGAGGTGGCGGCCAGGGGCAACGCCATGGGCGCCTTCGCCGCGCGTGCCGACCTCGACGCGTTCATCGACGCCGCCTCCAGGTTCGCCGGAGACGCCGAGGACCCCACGCTGGGCGCGTTCCTGGCCTATCTGAAGGCCGCGGAGAGCGAGGAGTTCGGCCTGGAGGCGGGCCGGGTCGGCGAGAGCAACAGCGTCAAGTTGATGACCGTGCACGCCTCCAAGGGCCTGGAGTGGCCGATCGTCGTGGTGCCCGGTATGTCGCAGCTGCTCAGTTCGTCGGGCGCGGTGGCCAAGGGCAGTGTGTTCCCGGCGACGCCGGTGGCCAGCAGCCGCTGGAGCGACAACCCGCGCAAGCTGCCCTACCCGCTGCGCGGCGACGCCGCCGACCTGCCGAGGCTCGGCGGGCTGTCGAAGCAGGAGCTCGGCGCGTTCGACGAGGCGTGCCGCGAGCGCGACCTGATGGAGGAGCGCAGGCTCGCCTACGTCGCGGTGACCAGGGCGCACTACCTGCTCATCGCCTCCGGGTATCGCTGGGGCACGGCGTCCAAGCCGCTGGAGCCCTCCGACTTCCTGCTGGAGATCCGCGACATGTGCGAACGGGTGAGCGTGTGGGCCGAGGACGTGCGCGAGGGCGAGCAGAACCCGCTGCTGGCCGAGCCCGCCGAGGCGAGCTGGCCGGTCGAGCCGGGCGGCCCGCGCTGGGAGGCGATCGAGGAGGGCGCCCAGCTCGTCGAGGACGCGCTGGCCGGGCGGTTCGAGCCGGTCGAGGAGGAGGCGCTGCGGGCGTTCGAGCACGAGCGCATGCGGGCCTGGGAGCGCGACACCGACCTGCTGCTGCGCGAGCGCGAAAGCCGCCGGATGGGGGCCGGTCGCACGGTCGAGCTGCCCTCGAAGCTGACGGTCTCGCAGCTGGTGACGCTGGCGGGCGACGCGCGTGAGCTGGCCCGCCGTATCCGCCGTCCGGTGCCCGTGCAGCCCGCGCCGCTGGCCCGCAGGGGCACCTCCTTCCACCGCTGGCTGGAGTCGCGCTGGGGCCAGCAACGGCTGCTCGAGGACGACGAGCTGCCCGGCGCGTACGACGACCCGGAGGAGCAGGACGAGCGCCTGTCGGAGTTGCAGGAGCGCTTCGAGGAGAGCGAGTGGGCGCTGCGTGAGCCGATCGACGTCGAGGTGCCGTTCGAGACGATGATCGCCGACCGGATGGTGCGAGGCCGGATGGACGCGGTCTTCGTCCTGCCCGACGGCACCTACGAGGTGGTCGACTGGAAGACGGGCAGGCCGCCGCGGG
Source organism: Nonomuraea sp. IBHARD001 (assembly GCF_056106265.1). Taxonomy (NCBI): domain Bacteria; kingdom Bacillati; phylum Actinomycetota; class Actinomycetes; order Streptosporangiales; family Streptosporangiaceae; genus Nonomuraea; species Nonomuraea sp. IBHARD001. The sequence continues at coordinate 7,925,391 of NZ_JBWBBW010000002.1, read as the reverse complement.
GCAAGGACGCCCGCGCGGCGGCGGTGCAGCTGGCCGCCTACCGGCTCGCGTGGGCCCATCTGGCGGGCGTGCCGGTCGAGCAGGTGGGAGCGGCCTTCCACTATGTCCGGATCAACCAGACCGTGCGGCCGGTCGACCTGATCGACGCCCAGGGGCTGGTCGACCTGATCGAGTCGGTGCCGTCCGCGCCCTAGTCGCGGATGGTGTCGCGCAGGTGCCTGTTGGACTGCGGGACGCGCTTGTCCTTCTCGTCGACCAGCTGGCGGATCATGTCCTCCCTGGCCTCGGTCAGCGCGGAGGTCAGGTCGGTCTCGGTGGAGGTGGCGACCAGCCGGTGCTGTCCCGCGACCTTGAGCTCGAACGTGACCCGCTGCTCGGCGGTGTCCCGGTCCTTGACGCTGAGCTCCATGTCGACCGAGTCGGGTGTGTACCTGCGCAGGTGCTTGCCGAGCGCGGCGAACCGCTCGACGATGCCCGCGCGTTCGGCCTCGGCGAACCCCGTGCCCAGTCGCAGGCGCTCGTCCACCACGTCATCGCTCTCCACAACATCCCCCTCTGTAGCCGATTGTCGACAATGTGTAACCCTATCGGCCGAGGTAGTGCATCGAGGGCTTCGGGTGCATGAGGAAGTCGTGGTGGGAGATGTTCCAGGCGTAGGCGCCCGCCATGGCGAAGACCAGCGTGTCGCCCACCCGCATCTCGGCGTCCGCCTCGCGGGCCAGCACGTCCTTGGGTGTGCACAACTGCCCGACGACCGTCACGGGCGAGCCGCTCAGCGCCGGGCCGTGGCCCGTAGGCAGCACCTCGAACGGCTGGTCGTGGCCCTTGGTGACCGGCGTGCGCAGGTGGTGGGTGCCGCCCGCGACGACGGCGTACGCGGCGCCGCGCACCCGCTTGACGTCCAGCACCCTGCTCACGTAGTAGCCGCAGTACGCCGTCAGCGCACGGCCAGGCTCCACGCGCACGACCTGGCCCGGCCCGCGCAGCCTCGCCAGGCCCTCGCCGTAGGCCCGCCAGTCGAAGCGCGCGGCGGGATCGGTGTAGGAGACGGCCATGCCGCCGCCGACGTTCACCTCCTCGTCGTGGTGCGACAGCACGACGGCCGCGATCCGCAGCAGGTCATCGGCCTGCAGCCCGCTGGCCAGATGGGCGTGCACCCCACGCGGCCGCACGCCGCCGCAGACCATGGCCAGACATTCGGCCAGCCCGGCCTCGTCCATGCCGAACGGCCCGCTCATCGCCAGCGCGGCCCCCTCGACCGGCAGTTCGAGGTTCAGCCTGAACAGCACCTCGGCCCCGACGCCCAGATCCAGCAGCCGCCTCAGCTCGCCCGGCGACTCCACGTGCACCCGATGGGCCGATGCCGCCAGGCGCAACTCCTCGTCGGTCTTGCCCGGCCCGCCGAACGCCAGCCTGGCCCCCGGCACGACCGAGCGCACATGCTCGAACTCACCGCCCGACGACACCTCGAACCCGTCGACGTGCGGTGCGAGACACCTGAGCAGCTCGGCATCGGGATTGGCCTTGGCCGCGTAGTACACCTCCACCCCGCCGAGCGCCGCCCGCACCCCGGCGGCATGCGCGTCCAGCGCCGCCAGGTCGTACACATAGGCGGGTACGGCGGGCAGCCGCAAGGCCGCTTCGCGGACCGCTTCGGTGATCATGCGAGCGGGTTGGCGATCGGCACGTAGCCCGCCGAGCGGTCGGCGCCTCTGGCCCACCTGACCGACAGGTTGGCCTTGGCCGGGAGCGGCGCGCCCGCCAGCAGGTCGCTGAGCGGCAGCGGCCATCCGGCCGACTCGGCGTAGCGCGCCAGCACCTCGCGCGCCCGCCGCCAGAGCACGCGCAGCAGCTCGTCGTCGCCGTCGGCCACCGTGGCCGCGATCTCGGTCAGATGGTTGACCAGCAGGCAGTACACCACCCGGGTCCAGCCGCGCTCGGCGTCGTAGGTCAGGCCTTCGGCGACACGCTCGGGCAGTGCGGACAGGTCGTGCCGCCCGGCGATGAGCTTGGTGCCCTCCATGTCCCTGAAGATCGCCTCGACCGGTGTGCCCGATCGGTCGAGGCCGATCAGCACGTTCTGCAGATGCGGTTCGAGCACGACGCCGTGGCCGAAGTACGCCTCCAGGACGGGTGGCGCGACCGCCGTCACATAGGCCGTCCACCAGGCCACAGGGTCGTTCCCTCCGGCGGGCCCGGCGGCCAGCGCCCCGGCCAGCACGGGCGTCACGCCGGGCGAACAGACCGCGAGCGGCCCGTTCCTGACGATCACGCCCAGCCCTTCGAGCAGCCGGGTGCCGAGCCCGGCCGAGCGGTAGCCGGGCTCGGACAGCCACCGGGTGCCGGGGAACCTCGCGGCCAGCGCGCCGAAGACGGGCCCGAGCCGCGCACTCAGCTCGACCGCGCCCGCGAGCTCGTACCAGGCGTTCTTGCGCACGCAGTTGGTGATCCGCACATCCAGGCTGAACTTCAGGCACACGCCCGCGGAGGGCACGTAGACCGTGCGCACCGACGAGGTCGGCGCCACCTGCCACGGACTGTCGCCCAGGTCGATCAGCCGATCGTCGAACGCCGGTCGCAGCAGCCCGAGCTGCCAGGGATGAGCCGGCAGCAGCGCGTACCCGCTGGGCGCGGCCCCCAGCCGGTCCAGCGCCCCCGGCTCGCCCTCCTCGGCCAGCACGTCACGCCGTACGGCCAGCAGTCTGAGCGGGAAGCCGGCATGCGCCTCGGGGGCGTGGGCCAGCCAGTCGGCGCCGCCCCTGGCCTTGGGACTCGGGTGGAACGGGTGGCCGAAGACCAGCGCCTGCTCGGAGGCGAGCCACGGGTCGGCAGGCGGGTCGGCCAGCGCCCGGGCGGCCAGGATCGCCTCGATGGCGTCCCTGCTCGCGGCCACCTGCCCGGCGAACTCGGTGTTGGCGGGCTCGCCGCCCGTGTCCGGGTGCGGCTGGTCGGACAGCTCGGCCTCGGCCAGGCCGACGAGCTCGCCCGCCGTCAGCTGCCGCCAGGCGCCGTGGTCGAGGCGTTCGACCTGGCCGTGGAAGCGCAGGGCGGCGCCGCCGTGCGTGCGGGCTCTGATCAGGGTGCCGCCCACGCGCAGGAGCAGGTGCGGAGCCGCGGGCCACACCTGACCGCGCGGCCCGGCCACCTCGCGTACGCAGCAGCGCAGCAGTGCGGCGAGTGTCGCCTCCTCGGCCAGCGCGGCCGGGGACTCCAGCAGCAGGCTCTCCATGATCAGGCGCTCCTCTGGTGAACGGGTCGGCAGGCGCAGGGGCGGCGCAGATAGTTGGGCCCACTGGTGCCGTAGTACTTGTTGACGTCGCGGGCGCCCGTGCGGGACTTGTCGACGAGGGTGCCCGCGGTGAGCATCGACTTGCCGACGAGCCTGGCGGCCTCCAGGGTCCTGGCCCGCAGCAGCCTGGCCATCGGGTGCTCGCCGTGCTCGGACAGCGCCGCGCCGAGCTCGGTGCGCAGCAGGTGCACGGCCCGGTCGGCGGGCAGCGCGGTGAAGGCGACCGCCGCCGCGGCCAGGTGCAGGGTGATCGTGACGAACACGTCGGCGAGCGCGTGCGGGTCGTCGCCGAGCATGCGGGCGTCGGCGAAGTCGGGCACGTGCGCCCCGGCCGCCGCGAGCCTGCTCGGCGAGGCGATCAGCCCGTCGTTGTCCTTGACCAGCAGCCTCATCGAGGAACCGGAGAAGACCAGCGACAGGTTCTGCTGATGGGCTTCGAGCGCGACGCCGTAACGGACGAAGAGGCGGACGTTCCAGCCGAGCAGCAGGCGTAGATAGGCGGTCAGCAGCGCCTCCCTGTCGCCGCCGAAGTGCCGTCTGGCCAGCTCGCCCAGCACGGTGCCCCCCGCGGGCCACGGTGCGCCCAGCGCGGCGACGGGCACGATCTCGCCCTCGGGCAGCGCGCGGCGCAGCCAGCCAAGGTACTCGTGGCCCGCGTGCGCGAAGGTCTGCTCACCGGCGAGCACGATGCCGGGGTCGAGCAGCGACGACAGCAGCCGTTCGGCCCTGGCGCCGTCCTCCAGCGTCGAGGGCTTGATCGAGCGGCGGTTGCGCAGCCCCAGCGTGCTGGTGGCCAGCGGCAGCTTCAGATGGGTACGCGCGTCGAGTTCGACCGTGCGCATCGACAACGTCGGACGCACGCTCGGCTCGTCCGCACGCGGTGGCAGCAGCCGCACGCCGGGCAGCCGTTCGACCTCGCCGACCGTCAGCGGGTGCACGGGGAACGGCTCGGCATGGCCCTCGACCTCGGCCCAGCGCAGGGCGAAGGCGGGCGCGAACTCCGGCGCGTAAAACTGCAGGTCGAGCTCCGACAGCCCCGGCCTGGCCCGCGAGGTCGGATAGACCGGATGGTCGACGAAGGCGGCGAGCGACTCGAACGGCCGCTCCTCGGCGGCCAGCCTGGTCAGCAGCCCCTCGCGTTGCGCGTCGTGCAGCCTGAGCGCGCTCAGCGCCGCCTCGCACTCGCCCGCGAAGGCCCGCACGCCCTCGGCGTCGGCCGGGTCCGCGATCGTGCGCAGTGTGTCGAGCACCTGCTCCAGGCGGAGCGGCTGGCCGGGTGCGACGACGAAGTCCTGGAACAGCGAGCCCGGCTTCAGCCGTACCCTCGTGCCGCCGGGCAGGGCCAGTGCCACGCCGTCCTTGCTGCGCGTCACCCGGCCGGCCAGGCCGCCGTAGTCCTCGCGCAGGAGCGCGTCCAGCACTCTGGTCGCAAGATACCGATCCCTCATGCGATCACCCACGGCCTGCTCCGCCTGAACTGCGTCACCGCCGCCTCCACCCCTGCCCGGTCGGGGCCGATCGCCCGGATCAGGCCGAGGTAGTCGCGGTTGGTATGAGTCTGCTCGATCCTGTCGCCCACCGCCCGGAGCGGCCGGTGCCACACCCGCACCTCGTCGCCCGGCGCGGGGGCCAGGTGGCCGGGTGCGGCGCTCACGGTGCCCGAGCGGTCGGCCACGAGGCTGACCGCACTGCCGTACCTGGGCACGGCGGTGTCGATCGGGGCGAGGCGCTCGCCCATGTGGGTCCTGAGGATGAGCTCGAACAGCGGCACGCCGAGTATCTCGGCCAGCAGGAAGTCGCAGTGGTCGCCGATCACCCGGTAGTTCGCCTCGACGATGCGCGGACCCTGCGCCGTCACGACGTACTCGGTGTGGCAGGCGCCGAGCCCGACGCCGAGCGCCCGGAGTGCGGCGAGGACGTGCTCGTGCGGGCCTTCGGGCGCCCAGTCCAGGCGCTCCTCGACGAAGTGCGGCAGGGGGCCGAGTGTGGTGGCGAACCCGCCGAGCACGTGCAGCCGTTCGCCGTCGCCGAGCGTCTCCAGCGTGCGCAGCGGCCCTTCCAGGTAGGCCTCGACGACCAGCGCCTCGCCCGGCCGCCTCGCCCTGAACGCGGCCACGGCGCCCGCCAGGTCCTCCTCGACGAGCACGACGTCCTCGCTGGCGACGCCTTCGCGCGGCTTGACGACCACAGGGTACGGCGGGTCGTCGGGCACGGGGTCGCCGGGCGCCAGGCGCAGTGAGTACACGCTCTCGACGCCCGCCTCGGCCAGTCTGATCCTGGTCAGCGCCTTGTTCTTGGCGGTCAGGCAGGCCCGCCAGTCCTTGCCAGGCAGGCCGAGGTAGGCGGCGGCCATGGCGGTCTCGGCCTGGAGGTGGTCGGAGTTGGTGAAGATCACGTCCGGGCGCGGCAGGCCCGCGACGGTGTCGATCAGCGCTCGCGGGTCGCGTACGTCGCAGCCGATCGCGTGCGGGTGCTCGCCGGGCCTGTCGGTGAGGATCGTGACCTCGAACCCGAGCGCGCGGGCAGCGGGCAGGAAACCGTCGGTCACCGAGTCTGTCGGTTTGAGCGCGGTCAGGTAGAGCCGCAACGGACACCCCCGGATCAGGTAAGGCTAACCTAACTCGGTAGATCCTAGTGTGACGGAGATGATCTCGCTGCCGCGATGGCGCAATGGCAGGAGAAGTCCGAGTCGGTCGCTCCTGCCGGGCCTCGTCGGGATCCGCCGTGATCAAGCCTACGTCGTGTCGCGTCAGCGCCGCCCGTGCCCGGCTTCCTGGTCATGTCCGGGTCAAGTGCTCATCTCGCCCAGGCATAAGATGGCTGCGGATCTGGGGAGGAAGTTGCGCGTGGAGCCGACGGCTGAAGAACAACTCCTGGGACCGCTGCTCCTCGCACGCGGCACGATCGACCGATCCTCGGCCCTGCGCGGCGACGCCGCCTGGATCGAGGCGGCGTGGGCCGCGCCGACGACGCGTGTGCTGCTGATCGACGGCGGCCAGACCCTGGTCAGGCGCACGGGTGACGGCATCGAGGCCGTGCTGTACACCCCTGAGCAGGCGCCCGAGGGCGAACGCTACCTGCTGGGCGTCGAGGGCGACGTCACCTACTTCGCGGTCGCCACCCCGCTGCCCGGCCTGCCGCGCGCCGACCTCGACGGCCGCATCGTCGCACCCGTCGACCTGCGCGACGTGGCCGAAGGCACACCGACGGCCGCCGGGCTGCGCCAGGTCGGCGCCCTGCTCGGCGACCGGGACGCCGGGCTCCTCGTCTACGCGGTGGCGCTGGAGGCCTGGCACACCACACACGAGTACTGTCCGCGCTGCGGCTCCCGCACTCGCGTCGAGTCGGGCGGCCACGTCCGCGTCTGCCCCGACGACGCCAGCCAGCACTTCCCCCGCGTCGACCCCGCCGTGATCATGCTCGTCCGCGACGAGGCCGACAGGGTCCTGCTGGCCAGGGGCCCGCAATGGCCTGAAGGCAGGCTGTCGGTCCTGGCCGGGTTCGTCGAGCCCGGCGAGTCGCTCGAACACGCGGTCATCCGCGAGGTGGCCGAAGAGGTGGGCGTCCCCGTCGTCGCCCCCCGCTACCTGGGCAGCCAGCCGTGGCCCTTCCCCCGCAGCCTGATGCTCGGCTTCTTCGCCACAGCCACCTCCACCACCCTCGACCTCGACCACGACGAGATCGCCGAAGCCCACTGGTTCACCCGAGGCGAACTCGCCCAGGCCCTCCGCTCCGGCGAGGTCAAACTCCCACCCCAGGTCTCCATCGCCAGAAGACTCGTCGAAACCTGGTACGGCGAACGCCTCACCGGAGACTGGTAGGACCCAGGCCCCCGAAGGGCATGCCGCTACCCCGACCGACGCAGGCGTCCTTCGGCACGGTCGATCCTGCGGCGTATCTCGGAGGCGTCCCTGCCACACACGAGGTTCTCCTTGTCGCCCAGCTCGACGACCCGCAGGGCGACGAAGCCGCCTCCGGCGCCGTCCATCACGATCCAGCCTTCGACCCTGAACGGCTGCGGGGATTCCCATTTCACGAGGGCGTCACTCCTGCGCCGTGAGAGGGGTGGGGGCGGACAGGCGTGGTGGGACTCACTTCTTGTGCGGTCACACCGCCGAGTTCATCGGCTGCGGAGGATGATGGGAGGTGCCAGGCCCACACCTGCGGTTGGAGGCCCACACCCATGCTGCCGATCGGCCCCCTGATCGCTCAGTTGAGGGCGGGGCTCGGACTGTCGCAGGCGCAGTTGGCCGGGCGGGTGAACGACGTCTCTGGGAAGGCGCTGACGCGCTGGGACGTGGCGCGGTGGGAGTCGGGCAGGCGTGTGCCGGTCGGGGACGTGCCCGCGTTGGCCGTGGTCCTGGGGGTGCCGGAGGCCGTGCTGGAGGAGGCGGCCGAGCAGGCGCGCAGGAGTCGCAGGCCGGACGCGGTGACCGCGGGCATGCTGGAGACGGTGCTGCTCTCCCATCGCAGGCTTGAGGACGTGGTCGGTTCGGCGGCGGTCCAGCCTGCCGCGCGGGCCCACCTGCAGCAGGCCGAAAGCGCACTCGCCGGAGCCCGAGGGGCGGCCCGTGACCGGCTGGCGTCCGTGGCGGCGTCCTCGGCCCACTTCTCCGGCTGGATCGCCTCCTACCTCGGCCAGTACGGCACGGCGAGCCGCCTCTACGACAAGGCGCTGCGCATCGCCTGGGAGGCGGTCGACGCCGACGCGGCGTCGACGGCCATGGCCGCCAGGGGTCTGGACGCGAACATGCGCGGCGACACCCCGGGGATGATCGCGGCCTCACGGGCGGCAAGGAAGCTGGCGGTGACCCCGGCGACCACCGCGATGGCCACCCAGCAGCAGGCCAGAGGCCACGCCTTGGCGGGGGAGGAGCGGAACGCCCTCCTGCTGATGGACGCCGCCGAGCGCCTCTACGACGCCACCGCGCACGCCCCGGACTCGGCGTACTTCTTCGGTCCGGCCTATCTGACGATGCAACGCGGCCTCGTGCTGCTCCACCTCGGCCGCTTCCAGGATGCGGCCGGCCTGATCGGGGAGGGCCTGAACGCCCTGCCGGAGGAGATCAGGCGAGCCGCATGGATGGACTGGTACCGCAACCTCAAGGCGGACGCCGAGGCCGGGAGGCGTCCTAGGAGTTGAGGAGGGTCTTGATCTCGATGACGCTGGGGTTCGTCCGGACGTGCTCGTTGCCGGAACGCGAGACCGCGACGACGGTCGGCACCGTCTGGTTGCCGTTGTTGACGCTCATCACGAACTCGGCGGCACCGGGGTTGGCCTCGATGTCGATCTCCCGGTAGGCGATGCCTTCGCGGGTGAGCTGGCTCTTCAGCCGCTTGCAGGGGCCGCACCAGGTGGTGGTGTAGACCGTGAGCGCCATGTCGGGAGGTCCCTTCGCAATCCAGGATCGGGCGCTCGGTGCAACAACATGAACAGAGCCCGAAATTCCCGATTTCCCGGCCTGATCAGCCCGTGCGGTCGGCGATCCACTTCTGCACGCGCTCGGCCACGCCCTGCTGCCGGTACAGCGGCGCGCTGTGGTCGCTGCCCGGCTGGGTGACGATGCTCATCGGCACGCCGACCTGGCCGAGCATGTCCTTGAGCAGCTCGCTCTGCGCCGGAGGCACGAACTCGTCCTGCGAGTGCACCGAAAGCATCGGCGCGTCCTTGCGGCTGGCGTGCCACGGCACTTCCATACTGGCCCAGATGCGGGCGCACTTGCCCTTGGGCTCGCAGCCGCCCGCGAGTTCGATGGCGGCCTCGCGGAGCTTGAACTTCTCCACGCTCCTGCTCTCGGCGCCGTCGGTGTAGGCGCGCAGCGGCGAGATCACGGGGGAGATGCCGACGACGCCCTTCATCCCGGAGATGCCGTCGCCGTACGTGCCGACCGAGGCGGCCAGGTGGCCACCGGCGGAGAAGCCGACGACCACGTAGTTGCCGGGGTCGAGCGACCAGCGCTCGGCGTGCCTGCGCGCGGTGGCGATGGCGTCGAGGGTGTCGGTGCGCTGCGCGGGCCAGGCGGCGTCGCCCGACAGGCGGTAGTTGATGTTGAAGACCGTGTAGCCGAGCTCGGCGTAGCTACGGGTGATCTCGGTCATGTACTTCTTGTCGCCGCTGGACCACCAGCCGCCGTGGATCAGGAAGACGCCCGGCCGTTTGGCTCCGTCGGGCGTCCACCAGACGTCCATGGCCTGGCGGCGGTGCGGGCCGTACGAGATGGTCTCGACCGCGATGCCGCCCAGGCCGTTGGAGTCGAGCTGCGGCAGCGAGGTGGGGGAGGGCGTCGGGGCCTTGGCCTTCGTCGCGGACTTGGCCTTGGGGGCGGTGGCGGTGATGCTCGTGCCGGACGCGGGTACGGTGGCGGTCGAGGCGCTCGCCAGCGCGGGCGCCAGAGCGACGGCTGCCAAGGTCAGAGCACCCAGCGTTACCGCAGCTCGCACGGCCCATCCTTTCCCCATGAAGTTTGGTCGGCCCCATTCTGGGGGAATTGACCGAGTTTCGCATCTCGACGCCCCGGCAAGAGGCGTCGGCCGCATGTTGCCAGAATGAAGCCGTGTCTCGCCACCGGCTGGAAGGATGAGGTAATGAGCAGCTTGGCGGTCGACGACGTTCTGGCCGGGCTCGACCCTGAGCAGCGCGAGGTTGCCGAGGCCGTGCGCGGCCCCGTCTGCGTGCTGGCGGGCGCGGGCACCGGCAAGACGAGGGCCATCACCCACCGCATCGCCCATGCCGTACGCAGTGGGGTCGTCGAGGCGTCGGGCGTGCTCGCGGTGACGTTCACCACACGGGCGGCGGGGGAGTTGCGCCAGCGGCTGCGCGCGCTCGGCGCGCCGGGTGTGCAGGCGCGCACGTTCCACGCCGCGGCGCTGCGCCAGCTCACCTACTTCTGGCCGCGCGTGATCGGCGGCTCGGCGCCCTCGGTGATCGAGTCCAAGCTGCCGCTGCTCGGCGAGGCCACCCGGCTGGTACGCAAGAGCCTGGACCGTTCGGAGTTGCGCGACGTCGCCTCCGAGATCGAATGGGCCAAGGTCACCCAGATCGGCCACGAGGACTATGAGGCGGCGGCGGCCAAGTTCGGCAGGACGCCGCCGATCCCGGCCGAGGAGGTCTCCCGGCTCTACGCCGCCTACGAGCAGATCCGCCGCGAGCGGCACATGGTGGACTTCGAGACCATCCTCGAACTGACCGCCGCGGTGATGACCGAGCACCGTGAGGTCGCCGCCCAGATCCGCCAGCAGTACCGCTACTTCGTCGTCGACGAGTACCAAGACGTCAACCCGCTGCAGAAGCTGCTGCTCGACACCTGGCTCGGCGGGCGCGACGACCTGTGCGTGGTCGGCGACCCCAACCAGACGATCTACTCCTTCACCGGCGCGACCCCGCGCTACCTGACCGGCTTCCAGCTCGAACATCCCGGCGCCGCCGTCGTCAGGCTGGTACGCGACTACCGCTCGACGCCGCAGGTGGTCCACCTCGCGAACATGGTCATGGCCAAGGCGCGCAGCCCGCACAGCCTGGAGCTCATCGCCCAGCGCCCCGACGGGCCGCGCCCGGCCTTCACCGAGTACGACGACGAGCCCCAGGAGGCGGCGGGCGTCGCCAGGGCCGTGCGCAAGCTGCTGGAGCAGGGCGTGCCCTCGCGCGAGATCGCCGTGCTGTTCCGGGTCAACGCGCAGTCGGAGATCTACGAGGAGGCGTTCACCAAGGCGGAGATCCCCTACCTGCTGCGCGGCGCCGACCGGTTCTTCGAACGGCCCGAGGTCAGGCAGGCGGTCGTCCTGCTGCGCGGGGCCGCGCGTTCGGTCTCGGGTGCGCCGCTGGCCGCCGAGGTGCATCACATCCTGGCCGGGATCGGCCTCACGCCGGTCGCGCCCGGCGGTGGCGGCAGGGCGCGCGAGAAGTGGGAGTCGCTCAAGGCGCTGGCCGATCTGGCCGAGGACGTGGCCTCCGAAGGCGGCGACCTTCCGGTGTTCGTCACGGAGCTCGAACGCCGGGCCACCGAGCAGCACGCCCCTCCCGTCGAAGGCGTCACCCTGGCCTCGCTGCATGCCGCCAAGGGCCTGGAGTGGGACGCCGTCTTCCTGGTCGGGCTGACCGAGGGCATGATGCCGATCATCTACGCCGAGACGCCCGAGCAGGTCGAGGAGGAGCGCAGGCTGCTCTATGTCGGCGTCACGCGCGCTCGCGTGCACCTCGGGCTGTCCTGGGCGCTGGCCAGGTCGCCCGGCGGGCGCAAGAGCCGCCGTTCCTCCCGCTTCCTCGACGGTCTGACCGGGCGTGCCACCCCCGCGCCCAAGAGCGCCGTGGCCGGTGGGCAGCGCCGTGCGGTCGCCGCGCCCGTGAGCTGCCGGGTGTGCGCCAAGACGCTGGTGGCCGCCACCGAGCAGAAGCTCGGCCGCTGCGCCTCCTGCCCGGCCCACTACGACGAGGCCCTGCTGGAGCGCCTGCGCACCTGGCGCACCGCCACCGCCAAAGAGGCCAAGATTCCGCCCTACGTCGTGTTCACCGACGTCACCCTGCAGGCCATCGCCGAGCGCGCCCCCGTCAGCGAGCAGGACCTGCTGTCGATCGCGGGCCTGGGCCGCGTCAAACTGGACCGGTACGGCGAGGCCGTGCTCGACATCTGCCGCGGAGGGGACCCCACGTGAACGAGGCGCTCAAGGAGTTGCTCGACCTGCTCGACCTGGAGCAGATCGAGCTCGACATCTTCAGGGGCCGCAGCCCCGAGGAGCGCATCCAGAGGGTGTTCGGCGGACAGGTGGCGGCCCAGGCACTCGTCGCCGCCGGGCGCACCGTTCCGTCCGAGCGGCACGTGCACTCGCTGCACGCCTACTTCATCCGGCCGGGCGATCCGTCCGTTCCCATCGTGTACAACGTCGAGCGGGTGCGTGACGGGCGTTCGTTCACCACGCGGCGGGTGGTGGCGATCCAGCACGGCAAGGCGATCTTCACCATGTCGGCCTCCTTCCATGTCGTCGAGGAGGGCGTCGAGCACCAGGCCGCCGTGCCGCCGGCCGTACCCGGGCCTGAGATGTTGCAGCCGTTCCAGGAGCGGATGCTGGGGCTGATCGGCGACGATCCGGAGTGGAAGGCGTGGTTGTCGCGGCCGCGTCCGGTCGACCTCAGGTACGCCTCGGCGCTGACGTGGGAGGCGAGCCAGGATCCGGCGCTGCGCAGCAATCTGAACAACGTCTGGCTGCGCTACGACGCCGAGCTGCCCGACGACCCGCTGCTGCACGTGGTGCTGGCCGCCTACGCCTCCGACTACACGCTTGTCGACACGGTGCTGCTGGCCAACGGGCTCGACTGGATCACCTCGAACCTGTCGGGGGCCTCGCTCGACCATGCCATGTGGTTCCACCGTCCCTTCAGGGCCGATGACTGGCTGCTCTATGCTCAGGAGTCGCCCTGGTCCGGAGGAGCGCGCGGGCTGGCTCGCGGGCAGATGTTCACACCGGCCGGGGATCTCGCGGTTTCCGTCGTGCAGGAGTGCATGATCCGCGTGACGAAGTCATAAAACTGCAGGTAGAAATTATGTTGCCCGTTCCGGAGTTCTCGGTTTAGGGTCATGGACAAGCAAGTCGGACAGTCCTGTCCGACCAGCCGGGTGGTTCCCGCCCGGCTGTCACTGGAATCGGAGGTGAGTCAGCTGTGGAGAGCAACATGATCATGTCGGTCGAGCAGGTGCTCGCCTCGGCATTCCGCAGCCGCGCTCTGACCGTTGCCGGGCCGATCTCGCTCCGTCAGGAGAAGTCTGCCCTCATCGCGATGACCACCGGCGCTTACGCCTTCCATGGTGCTCCGGCCGCCGCCGCCCTGCGTGGCAGCGCCCTGGCATTGCGTGGAGTCGAAGCAGCCGGCCCGGCCGTCCCGTTCGTGGATGCCGCGAAGGTCTTCTCCGTCGAGAGCGCCGTCAAGCCGAACCAGCAGCAGAGCACCACCGGTGGACTGCGTGGTCCGTATTCCTGGAGGCATGAACCGGTCATAACCTGACCGGCAACAGCCAGCCTTCAGGCCGCGGATCCGCATACAGGATCCGCGGCCTTCTTGTTTTCCCGCGACTCCTCGCCACCAAGAGGTACCCAACAGATCAATCAGATCAAGATCGACCAGAAGGAGACGCAGATGGGGGCGAAGACGATCATGGACCTGATCGACGAAGCCGAGATCCCCTGCCGTACCGACCCCGACCTGTGGTTCGCCGAGTCGCCCGAGGACGTCGAGTTCGCCAAGACGCTCTGTGGTGGCTGCCCGATCCAGAAGGCCTGCCTGGCCCGCGCGCTGGAGCGCGAGGAGCCGTGGGGCGTCTGGGGCGGCGAGCTCATCCTCAGGGGGATCGTTGTCCCCCGAAAGCGGCCCCGCGGGCGTCCCCGCAAGCACCCGGTCGCTGCCTGACCCCTTGTCCCTGTCCGCACCGCACCTCACAGAAAGACGAGACCCCATGAACGGCATCACCACCACGCGAGGCTTCGAGATGACGTATATGTTCCAGGAACTGGTCAACGACCGAATACAAACCCTCCACCGCGAGGCCGAACACCAACGCCTCATCAGCCGAGTACGCCGCCTGCAGCGCGCCCGCCGAGACGTCCAACGCGCCTCCACCCGCCTCCGCAAAGCCCTGGTCGACCTGACGTAGCTTTCGTCCGGCCACCCGGCTCCGGTCCTACCGCCGGCGGAGGACCGTATCCACACGATTAGAAACCGCCCACATCCCGACGGGGGTGTGGGCGGTTTCGTGTTGGGCGGGAGTGGGGGCGGGGCAGGTGTTGTGGTGTCGCTATCGCGTGGGGAGAGGCTCGCTCACCCCACGGGGAGAGAGCTTTCATCGGTGTCGGTGTCATTGCCGGGACTTGATCCGGGCGCCCCGGAACCGCCACTGGGATGGGTGTCGGCCTCGGCGCACGTGTGGCTGTGGGTGTGGCTGTTGGGGGCGTCGGCGAAGCCGGGGACCCAGCGGATGACCTCGTCGCGGAAGCGGGCTGTGGTACCGAGTTGGCACAGGACGCCGACGCCGGCCGCGTGGACCCGGTGGATCAGTACGTAAGAAGGCGGCAGGTTGAGCTGTCTGACGACGTTCGTAGGGCGGAGGTCGGTGACGCTGGCGGCCTGGGCCTGGAGCCATTCGCGGCTGAAGGTGAACTCCTCCACGGCGGTCGGCTCGACGTACGGCGCGAGGAAGCCGCGCAGCGCGTCGACGTCGACCTCGATGTGCGGCCGGATGAAGCCCTCGTCGCGCAGCCCGTCGACGACCGTCTGCATGTCGCCGTGGTTGAAGATACGGGTGAGCAGGCCGAACACCTTCGGGTACCCGTCGGGCAGCCGATTGACCGCCCCGAAGTCGAGCACGCCGAGACGCCCGTCGGGAGTCATCCGGAAGTTGCCCGGATGAGGATCGGCGTGCAGCATGCCGACCCGAGCGGGCGAGGCGAACAGGAAACGGACGAACAGCAGTCCGGCCCGGTCGCGCTCCTCCTTGGTCCCGTCGGTGATGATGCGCGAAAGCGGCGTGCCGTCCATCCACTCGGTAACCAGCACCTGCTCGTTGGCGGCGATGACGTCGGGCACCTGGAAGTCGGGATCGTCCTTGTACTCGAGCGCGAAGGCGTGCTGCGCCTCGGCCTCACGAAGGTAGTCGAGCTCCTCGACGATCCGCTCACGCAGCTCGGCGAGCACGGCCTTGATGTCCAGCCCCGGCAGCAATGCCCCGAACAGCTTGCCGAGCCGGGACAGCTGGTTGAAATCGCCGATCAGCGCCTTGCCGGCGCCCGGGTACTGGATCTTCACCGCCACGGCACGGCCGTCGTGCCACACGGCCTTGTGTACCTGACCGATGGACGCCGCGGCCGTCGGTTTGTCGTCGAAGGACTGGAAGTTCTCCCGCCAGTCGTCGCCGAGCTCTTCGGCCAGCACCTTGTACACGGTGGCGGTCGGCAGCGGAGGCGCGGCGTCCTGGAGCTTGGTCAGCGTCGCACGGTACGGCCCGGCTATCTCGGGCGGAAGGGCGGCCTCGAAGATCGACAGGGCTTGGCCGAGCTTCATCGCCCCGCCCTTGAGCTCGCCGAGCACCTTGAAGATCTGCTCGGCCGTACGCTGCTGAATCTCCTGGGCCACGAACTCTGCGGACTTGCCGCCGATGCGTTTGCCGATGCCCAGCGCGGTACGCCCGGCGAAACCGAGAGGAAGAGTCGCCAGTTTCGCGGAACGTGTCACGGCACGGCGTGGAAGATCACTCACCATGATGTGCGGTATCTCAGCCGAGATGCCGCTTCCCCCCTTCGCGGACGATCTTGCTGCTCTCGGTCGTCAGCTACTGCTACCCGATTCGACCATTGTGGGCGAACCGAACTTGTTTCGACTACAACTACATTCTGGGTGTCGCTCCCAAGAACGCCTTCTCCACTGCCAATCAGGCAATACATCTATTGTGCCGTTGGTCACAGGTGTGTTTCGACCATCGAGATGAGCAAGCGCATGGCTGGTCGCCTTGGCCGCCACCAGCGACGCGAGTACGGCATCGCAGGCGATCTCACTCACGGGATAGCCGCCAAGCCGCGCCGTGACAAGCGGCCACGCCGGATCCCGATCACTCCGAGCCAGGTCCAGGCACTGCACGCAGGCCGTCAAGCCCGGCTCAACGAGCGGCCCGACCAGCCCGTACCCTTCGAGCGCGGCCGCCACGAGATGCGGAACACCCAGCTCGACCAGCTCGTACGCGAGCAGCCCGTCGAGCGGCCCGACCGGCGAGAGGATCACCAGATCGGGCCGCTGCGACCCATCACCCAGGTACGTGCCACCCGCGACGACTCCCAAGGGGGAGTCCGAGGGCTCCTGGAATGTCGCGTCCTGTGCGGGTGTCGGCTGCCGGCCGGGCGCAGGGCCAGCAGCACTACTCGAATCCGGATCAGCACTCGAACCCGTGCTTGGGCGAGAAGCTGTGGAGCGAGTGCGAGCGGAACCAGGAGAGGCAGGACGGGTGGCACCGGGACGCGGTGCCTGAGTGCGAAGTGGAAGGCGGTCGGGCTGAGGGGCTTCTGATGGAAGCTCCTCGACAGGACGGCCTGCGGAGGCGGGACCTCGTGAGGTGGACACCTGGGCGGAGTATGGAGTGGAACGGCTGGAGTTCCTTCTGGGGGAAGAGGCTGGCTCGGTGGCTCTGGTAGTCCTGTCGGAGGGCGGTCGGGCAGGCTCTCCGGAAGGCGGAGCGAGGGCCTCCGGAGGTGGGGGACTGAGGAGGCGTCGGGCGGCCGTGGTGGCGGCTGTCTGGCGGGGTTGGCCGAGCTCGGACCAGGTCAGGCCGCCTGGGGTGAGGTCCTCCGGCCTGGTGAGGCCGAGGTCGAAGACACGGATCGTGCCTACGCCCGAGGCGGCGAGGAGGGCGACGATCTGGGCGCCGATTCGGCCTGCGCCGTAGACGCGGACCTGGGCGGCCCGGCGTCGGGCGAAGACGGAGAGCCCGGCGTCGGGAGCGACCGAGGACAACGCCAAGGCGTCGAGTTCGGGGCGGAGACGGTCGAGCTCGGCCAGGCTGAGCGAGGCGAGTGGTGTGCGCGGGGTCGAGGCGTCTTCGAGGATTCCCTGGGCGAACAGCAGGTTGATCAGATCGCGGGCGGACTTGGCGGTGAAATCGATCGCTGCGGCCGACTCCAGAGCTTGATCGAGGGTGAGGGTGCCGTCGAGGGAGTCAAGCCAATCGCGTACGACGGGGTCGAGGCTGGACAGCAGGACCGCGCGCTGGGGGTGCACGCCGTACTGCAGGGTGTGGTCGTCACGGCTGATACGGCGGAGCGCGGATTTCACTCGTGGCCTCATGACCGGCAAGGTTTCACGATTTCGAGAGGCCCGGGGCGGGGTTTCGCTCAGCTGTGGATAAGTCTCCCCTGAGGGACGAGCCTGTGGACAACCCGGCGCGAGGCGGGTGAGCGCAAGGCAACACAGCCCAGTACGAATGGCGCAGTGGAGCGGGGGCGAAGAAGGGGGGCGCAGGAGTGGAGGAGGGAGGGGAAGGGACGGATGGGGACAGCGAGCCACAACGCGAAGAGCAAGGGCGAGAAGCGAAGGGCAAGGGCGAAAGGCGCGAGGACGAGGGCGAGAGGCGAGGGGCAAGGGCGAAACGCGAAGGGCAAGGGTGAAAGGCGCGAGGACGACCTCCACCTCCTCTACGCTCGTCCGCCATGACCCACCTCCTCACCACCAGGCACCCCAACGGCGTGGTAACCCTCACCCTCAACATCCCCGAGCACCGCAACCCCATGACCACCCCCCTGACCACCCAATGGCGCACCACCATCGCCGAACTCCGCCAGGACCCCGCCACCAGATGTGTGGTCGTCACAGGCGCAGGCACGGCCTTCTCCTCGGGAGGGGACCTCTCCTGGCTGGCGGAGACGAATGCCGAGACCGTCCCTCAGCTGCGCGAACGCATGCTGGCCTTCTACCGCGACTGGCTGTCGGTGACGACGCTCGAGGTGCCGACGATCGCGGCGGTGAACGGGGCCGCGGTGGGGGCGGGGTTCTGTCTGGCGTTGGCGTGTGACCTTGTCTACACGGCGGATGACGCCAAGCTGCTGGTGCCGTTCACTTCGCTGGGGCTGCATCCGGGGATGGCGGCGACCTATCTGCTGCCGAAGGCGGGAGGTGTGCACGTCGCCAGGGAGATGTTGCTCACAGGCCGGACCATGCTGGGGCAGGAGGCGGCCAGGCGTGGACTGGTCACGGGGAGCTTCCCGAAGGAGGAGTTGTTGGAGCAGGTCATGGGGGTCGCGGACCGGATCGCGGGCAATGCGCCGATCGCGACGAAGCTCACCAAGCTCGCCCTGGCCGAGGGTCACGACGACCTGGAGTCGGCGCTGCGATGGGAGTCGCTGGCCCAGCCGGTGACGATGGTGTCGGCCGACATGAGGGAGGGGCTCGCGGCGCATCGGGAAAGGCGCCTGCCCAAGTTCACCGGGTCTTAATCATCTGACCAGCGAAAACAGGATGCACCCCCTGTGGAATTTCGCCGGTCTCGGCTAACGTGCATATGTGCCCCCCGAGACAGTCGAGGTCCGACGAAGCTCTCGTCGCCGGCGCACGGTGTCTGCGTACCGAGACGGCGACAAGACGATCGTGCTGCTGCCGGCCTGGCTGAGCGGCGACGACGCGGACGAATGGGTGAGCCGGATGCTCGACAGGCTGGCGGCCAGGGAACAACGAAGACGCCCTACGGACGACGAGTTGTTCGAAAGGGCTAAGGAGCTTTCGGCTCGCTACCTCGACGGAGCGGCCAAGCCGGCCAGTGTGCGCTGGGTCGACAACCAGCAGCACCGATGGGGCTCGTGCACGCCTGAGAACGCCACGATCAGAATATCAACCCGGCTGCGGGGATTGCCCGAGTGGGTCATCAACTACGTGATCATCCATGAGCTCGTGCACCTGTTGGTGCCGAGCCACGGCCCGCAGTTCTGGGAACTGGTCGAACAGTATCCCAAGGCGGAGCGGGCGCGCGGCTTCCTTGAAGGATTCTCCAGTGCGGCCAGCAACATCCCGGAGGAGTGTTGACGCGGATCGTCGCCGTTGTCGTCAAAGCGGGCATGGCGGGCGCGACGCCCGAAGGGGTGGATCCCGCACAGTTCCTGGAGGCGCTGGCCGAAGACGCCTACGACCTTGTCGCGGGCCTGGAGCTGGTCACCCCGGTGCTGGTGACCAGCGTGCCGGGCCTCGAAGAGCTCGTATGGCCCGGCACCAGGGTGATCGAGATCGGCGAGGACACGCCGCTGACCGAGGTGTTCGCCCTGCTCAACGAGGGTGTGCCCGATGGCGGGAGCGCGGTCGTGCTGAGCGCCGACGCGCCCGACCTGCCGCCGCTGCTGATCGGCAAGCTGTTCCGGGAGCTGGGCCGCGCCGAGCTCACCGTGTGCCGCGCCGAGGACGGAGGCGCGGTGGCCGTCGCCTCGGTGCTGCCGCTGCCCGCGTGGGCGCGTCCCGACCTCGACGACCCCGACCCGGTCGCCGCCCTGCGCGCCCAGGCACCCGGCCCTCGCCGGGTGGCCACCGGCCCCGGCTGGCACCGCCTGCGCACCACCGACGACCTCAAACGCCTCGACCCCGGCCTCGAAGGCTGGGAGTGCACCCGCGCGATACTGCACCTTTAGCACGAAGCCGCTAGAACGGAAGAGACAGCTAGAACGGAACAGAAAGCTCCGCGAACACCGCCCGGTGATCACTGCCGGGCACGGTGTGCACGCTCACCCGCCGCACCCCGGCCCGCCCGTCCACCAGCACATGATCGATGGCGATCACCGCGGGCACCCGTCGATTCGCCGGCCAGGTAGCCGTCAACCCCAGCCCGACCTGCTCGGCCGCATCCTTGTACCCACGCCCGAGCACCTCCCGCATCGCCGCATGATCAAGGCTGGCATTGAAGTCCCCGGCCAGCACGCGTACCACCCGGGGAGAGGCCGAAGGCAGGGCGGCCAATGCCGCGCCCCAGGCGTCCACCTTCGCTCCGACCGGCGGATACGGATGCACGTCGTACACCTCGACGCCCGCACCGCCCGGCAGCGCGACCGAAGCGGCGGGCATGCGATGCCCGGCGGGAGGCGTGAACGCGATCTCACCCAGCGCATGCCTGGCGAAGATCCCGCTCCCGCTGGAGGACCACTCCGCACGCAGCACCCGGTACGGCAGCAGCGAAGCGAGCCCGGCGGCGTCCAGCGCGGCGACATAACCGGGCGTGAGCTCCTGGGTGGCCAGCACATCGGGAGCGAGGTCGCGCACCAGCGCCATGACCGCGTTCACGTCCGCCTTGCCGTACAGCAGGTTGACGGTCAGGACGCGGAGCGGGCGTCCGGACAGGTCCTGGGGACGCCCGAACGCACGGGGCAGCACGCACGCCGTCAGGGTCACCGTCGTGAGCAGCGCCACCAGCGTGAACGCCCGGCCCCGCCCCCGTACGGCCAGCGACAACGGCACCAGGGACGCCAGTGCGGCGTACGGCGTGGCGGCCATGAGGGGGACGGCGAGCGGGCCGCGTTCGAGTCCGGCCGTCCTGGCCACCGCCCACAGGGCGAACGGCGTGAGGATCACCCAGATCAGCGGCCCGCTCCGGCTTCGGCGCCGTGGCGTGACGATCGTGCCGCCGATCGGGGACTCCATCTCAGCCCAGCGCTGCCCTGCCTCGTCGTGCCAGCCGCCTGGTGGCCTCGTCCGACGGCGAGGGGATCTCGTCCACGGGGAACCAGCGCAGGTCGAGCGACTCGTCACTGATCACGGCCTCGGCGCCTTCGGGTGCGACGGCGGCGTACTCGACGTCGAGATGCCAGCTACGCGGCGGATGGCACCACACCTCGTGCCGGTCGAGCGCCAGCGGCCCGGGCAGCAGCCGAAGGCCGGAGATACCGGACTCCTCCACGGCCTCGCGCAGCGCCACCTCGGCCAGCGAGGCGTCCGAAGGCTCGCAGTGCCCGCCCATCGGCAGCCACATCCCGGCCTTGGGATGCAGGGTGAGCAGCACCTTGGCGCCGTCGTGCGACAGCACGGCCGTCGTGCCCGTCAGATGGCCGGGCGCGCACGAACGCAGCATGGCGTCCTGGTGCTCCTGGAGGTGCTGCAGGAACTCCTTGCGCAGCGCCTCCTCCTCGTCGGTGGGCGCCACCCAGCCGGAGAGCACCGTCACCGCGTCGTCGTGCAGGCTCATCGATCCTCGGGGTCGTCGTCTGCCGGCCTCTCGAACGCGCTGATGTCCCACTCGGCCTCGCCCCTGATGAAGGCGGCGGGGTCGTCGAGGTCGTCGGCCTGCGGCATCAGGTCGGGGTGCGCCCACAGCGCGTCGCGCCCGTCGATGCCGCGGTCGGCGGCGATCGCCTGCCACAGCGCCGCGGCCTCACGCAGCCTGCGGGGCCGCAGTTCGAGGCCGACCAGCGTGCCGAACGTGGTCTCGGCGGGTCCACCGGTCGCCCTGCGGCGGCGTACGGTCTCGGCCAGGGCGGCGGAGGAGGGCAGCTTGCCCTCGGCGGCGGTGTCGACGACCGTGGCCACCCAGCCCTCGACCAGCGCGAGCGCGGTCTCCAGGCGGGTCAGCGCGGCCTTCTGGCGTTCGGTCTCCTCCGGCTTGAGCAGCGCGCCGCCGCTCAGCGCCTCCTGCAGAGCCGACGGGTCGCTCATGTCGAGGCCGCGGATCTGCTCCTCCAGCGCGGAGGTGTCGACCGTGATGCCCCTGGCGTACTCCTCGACCGCGCCGAGCAGGTGCGAGCGCAGCCACGGCACGTGCTGGAACAGCCTGTGGTGCGCGGCCTCGCGCAGGGCGAGATAGAGCCGGATCTCGTCGGCGGGCAGTTCGAGGCCCTGGCTGAAGGCGGCGATGCCACCGGGCAGCAGCGCGGCGACGTCCGAAAGCGGCAGGCCGATGTCGGTGGTGCCGACGACCTCGCGGGCGAGCGTGCCGAGGGCCTGGCCGATCTGCTGGCCGACCATCATGCCGCCCATCTGCTTCAGCATGCCCATGAGCGGGCCGGCCATCTGCTGGGCCTCGGCGGGCAGCCCGGCGCCGCCGAGCGTCGCGCCCATCGTCTCGACCATGCGCGCGGCGATCGGCTCGGTGAGCGTGCGCCAGACGGGGACGGTCTTCTCGATCCACTCCGACCGGCTCCACGCCTGCGGATTGCTCACACCGCTCGGCAGGGCGCTGGCCTCGTTGAGCCACAGGTCGGCCAGTTGCAGCGCGTCGACGATCTGACGACGCTCGCCTTCCATGACGCTGGGATCGCCCTCGGCGACCACGGCGTGTCTGGCGATGTTCTTGGCCATGTCCCAGTTCACCGGGCCCGAGCCCTGGGGCGCGGACAACATGTCGGCGAACTGCCGCATCGCCTGCGCCATCTGCTCGGGGTTGCCGAACATGGCGAACGGATTCTCGTTGGGGTCGTTTTCGCGACCTGGCAGGTCAGTCACCGCGTTACCTCGTGCAGGATGGAGGAGTCCACATCCGCCACGTTAGCCGTCCTATGGCGGATCAGTGCAAAGTGAGGACCTGGTGCCTACCTCGAATCGCCACCGGCCACCCGTCGTCGCCGTCACGGGCGCCGCCTCCGGAATCGGCCGCGAGCTGCTCGCGAAGCTCGTCACATCAGCGGATTTCCGCAGGGTGGTGGCCATCGACGAGCAGCGCGGCGACGTCCAGGAAGCCACCTGGAGGGTGATCGACGTCCGGGATCCGCTCTTGGCGAACCGGATCTCCGACATCGACGTCCTGGTCCATCTCGCCGGTGACCACGCCCTCGACTCCGACCCCGCCGAACGCCGTGCGTACAACCTCAGAGCAGCCCAGACCGTCCTCACCGCCAGCGCCGCCGCCCGCGTCCGCAGGGTGGTTCTCGTCACAAGCGCCATGGTGTACGGCGCCGCCCCCGAGAACGAGGTGCCGCTCGCCGAGGAGTCGCCGGTCGCGGCCGAGCCGGACACCGGCCTGGTCGGCGACCACCTGGAGATAGAGGCCCTGGTCCGCAGGTCGCTGCGCAGCCATCCCGGCCTCGAGGTGACCGTGCTGCGCCCCGCCGCGATCGTCGGGCCCGGCGTCGACACCGTCGTCACCCGTCATTTCGAGGCGCCGAGGCTGCTGACCGTCAAGGGCTGCACGCCGCGCTGGCAGTTCTGCCATGTCGACGACCTGGTGTCGGCCCTCGAACTGGCCGCCAAGGGCGTGGTGACCGGCGTGCTCGCCGTCGGCTCCGACGGCTGGCTCGAACAGGACCAGGTCGAGGAGATCTCCGGCCTGCGCCGTTTCGAACTGCCCGCCGCGATCACCTTCGGTACGGCCCAGCGCCTGCACAGACTGGGCATCACCCCGGCCCCCGCGACCGATCTGCACTACGTCGTCTACCCGTGGGTGGTCGACGCGGCGTCGCTGCGCGCGGCCGGATGGAAGCCCGCCTGGTCGAACGAGGCCGCCTTCGAGCTCCTGCTCGAACTGCGCGAGGGCAAGCACGCGGTCGTCGGGCGGCGGCTCTCGGGCAAGGAGGCCACGCTCACCGCCGCGGGCGCGACGGTGGCGGTCATCGGCACGGCCGCCATAGTCCGCCAGGTCCGCAAGAAGCGCCGCATCTGACCGTTGCACCGGATCCGCAGGAAGCGCCAGGTCCGCGGGAAGCGCCGGATCCGGCCGTTCCGGGCCTGCGCCCGCGCCGGTTGTAGGCTGGCCGGGTGGACGTCATCCGGCTGCTCGGCATACGCGAAACCCCGCTCTCCGTCGACGAGGTGCTGGCCGCGGTCGGCGACCACGCGGCCGGGGGCACGACGCTCTTCGTCGGCACGGTCAGGAAGCAGGACCACGGCAAGCCCGTGACCGGCCTGTCCTACTCCGCGCATCCGAGCGCCGAGGCCGAGCTCAGGCGGGTCGCGGAG
The DNA here is from genome assembly GCF_056106265.1 of Nonomuraea sp. IBHARD001. Classification (NCBI taxonomy): domain Bacteria; kingdom Bacillati; phylum Actinomycetota; class Actinomycetes; order Streptosporangiales; family Streptosporangiaceae; genus Nonomuraea; species Nonomuraea sp. IBHARD001. Next base: position 7,901,722 of record NZ_JBWBBW010000002.1, on the reverse strand, counting down.
AAGGTCGCGGCCGACTACCCGACGGTGGCGCTGGCGGCCGTGCACAGGGTCGGCGACCTGGCGCTCGGCGACATCGCGGTCATCGTGGCCGTCGCCTGCCCGCACAGGGGAGAGGCGTTCGAGGCCTCACGCAGACTCATCGACGACCTCAAGTCCGAGGTGCCGATCTGGAAACATCAGGTGTTCGCCGACGGCTCCTCCGAGTGGGTCGGCGCCTGCGGGTGAGCGCTCTCGCATAGGCTCTTCGCCATGTCTCGACGTGCTCTGACCCTTCTGGTGGCGGGTTTCCTGGTGCTCGCGCTCGGTGTGACCGGAGCGTTCCTGCCCGTGCCGTACGTCGTGCTCAGTCCTGGGCCGACGGAGAACACGATCGGGCTCGTCGAGAAGAAGCCGGTCATCAACATCACCGGCACCACGACCTACCCGACCGACGGCAAGCTGAGCCTGGTCACGGTCGCCTACCAGGGCGGGCCCGGCGCGCGGATCGACCTGATGACGGCGTTGCGCGGCTGGGTCGACCCGACCGTCGCCGTCGTGCCCGAGGAGTCGATCTTCCCGCGCACGCAGACGGCCAAGGAGGTCGAGGCGGAGAACACCCTGGAGATGACCAACTCCCAGGACGACGCCACGGCCGCGGCGCTGAGCCAGCTCAAGATCTCCTACAGCACGGTCGTCGCGGTGGCCTCGACCGAGAAGGGCAAGCCGGCCGACGGCAAGCTCAAGCCGGGCGACGAGATCGACGCGGTCGACGGCAAGCCCGCCACCGACGTGGGCATGGTCGCCGACACCGTGCAGGCGCACAAGCCGGGCGACGAGATCGTCTTCTCCGTCACCAGGGCCAAGGAGAAGCTCCAGGTGCCGATCAAGAGCGTGGCCTCGACCGGCGGCAAGACGATGGTCGGCGTGGTGATGCAGGCCAAGTACAAGTTCCCGTTCGACGTCGAGATCAATGTGGGCGACGTCGGCGGGCCGAGCGCGGGGCTGATGTTCTCCCTCGGCATCGTGGACAAGCTCACCCCCGGCCCGATGACGGGCGGCAAGTCGATCGCGGGCACCGGCACCATCACGCCCGAGGGCAAGGTCGGCGCGATCGGCGGCATCGCGCAGAAGATGGTCGGCGCGGTCGAGGCGGGCGCCACCGTGTTCCTGACGCCGCCCGACAACTGCGCCGAGGCGGTCAAGGCCGTGCCCGACGGACTGCGACTGGTCAAGGCGGGCACGCTGGACGCCGCAGTCACCTCCCTTGAGGCGATCAGGACGGGCAAGGGCGAAGTGCCTTCCTGCGAGTGATCGGGCGGCGGCCTGGTGAAACTAATCCGATCTCTCGTTCGTTGGGTCACGTGGCTGGACCGTGCCCCGGTGGGTGCGCCGGTGTAGGTTGCCAGTCACGGACCGTTTGTTCTGACACGACGTTTGTTCTGACACGACGAGGGGTTGGCCCTTGAGCTTCCGGACCCCAGGAGCCGGTCGGGGAGTGCGTTTGCCTCGTCGACCGCGCCTGCTTCTTCCTGTCGCGATCACCCTCGTGGTGCTCGTGGCGTTGTTCTTCCTTTTCGCCGGCATCTACACCGACTACCTGTGGTTCGACGCCGTCGACTACACCTCGGTGTTCTCCGGAGTGCTGCTGACGCAGGTGTTGCTGTTCCTGATCGGCGGTGCGCTCATGGTGGCGATCGTCGGCGGCAACATGCTGCTGGCCTTCCGGATGCGGCCGATGTTCGGGCCCGCGATGTTCGGCGGAGGCAGCGGCGCCGACCGCTATCGGATGGCGCTCGACCCGCATCGCAAGCTGATCTTCATCGTCGGCATGGCGATGCTCGCCCTCTTCTCCGGCTCCTCGCTCGCCGGGCTGTGGAAGACCTGGCTGGAGTTCGTCAACGGCACGCCGTTCGGGAAGGTCGATCCCGAGTTCGGCTACGACATCTCCTTCTTCATGTTCGACCTGCCGTTCATCACGATGGTGCTGAACTTCCTGTTCACCGCGGTCATCATCTCGGCGATCCTGGCGACGATCACGCACTACCTCTACGGCGGGTTCAGGCTGCAGTCGCCCGGTGTGCACGCCTCGCGTGCGGCCAGGGTGCACCTGTCGGTGCTGCTCGGCACGTTCGTCCTGCTGAAGGCGGTCGCGTACTGGGTCGACCGGTTCGAGCTCGTCTTCTCCGAGCGCGGGTTCGTGCACGGCGCCTCCTACACCGACATCAACGCGGTGCTGCCGGGCAAGACGATCCTGATGTTCATCGCGCTGATCTGCGCCGCGCTGTTCTTCGCCGGGATCTTCAGGTCGGGCGGCATGCTGCCCGGCGTCTCCTTCGGCCTGCTGGTGCTCTCGGCCATCCTGATCGGCGGCGTGTACCCGGCGATCGTCGAGCAGTTCCAGGTCAAGCCGAACCAGCAGCAGCGTGAGGCCAAGTCGATCGGCCGCAACATCGACGCCACCCGCACGGCGTACAAGGTCGACGACTCCGAGGTCATCCCGTACTCCGCCGAGGCCGACCCGAGCAAGGTCAGCCCCGACGGCGACACGTCGGTGTCGGGCGTGCGCCTGCTCGACCCGAGCCTGGTGGCCAAGACCTACCAGCAGAAGCAGCGCATCCGAGGCTTCTACGACTTCGCCGACCCGCTCGACGTCGACCGCTACAAGGACTCCTCGGGCGTGCCGCGCGACCACGTCGTCGGTGTGCGCGAGCTGACCGGGCCGCCGACCGAGCAGAACAACTGGATCAACCAGCACCTGGTCTACACCCACGGCTACGGCATCGTCGCCGCGCCGGGCAACCAGGTGGACTCCGAAGGCCTGCCCAACTTCGACGCCAAGGACATGCCGGTCACCGGCTCCCTCGTCGAGGCGACCAAGCTCAAGGAGTCGAGGGTCTACTTCGGCGAGAACCCCGGGGCCGCGCAGTACGTCATCGCGGGCGGCCCGCCCGGCACCAAGGGCGGCCAGGAGCTCGACTACCCGGAGAGCGGCGGCACCGGCCAGGCCAACACCACCTACACCGGCAAGGGCGGCGTCCCCGTCGGCTCGTTCTTCAACCGGCTGCTCTACGCGGCCAAGTACGGCGAGAAGAACATCCTGCTCTCGGGTGACGTGAACGACGACTCCAAGATCATCTACGTGCGCAACCCGCGCGAGAGGGTGCAGAAGGTCGCCCCGTTCCTCACCCTCGACGCCAACCCGTACCCCGCGATCGTCGACGGGCGCATCACCTGGATCGTCGACGGCTACACGACGTCCAACGACTTCCCGTACTCGCAGAGCGAGAGCCTGGAGGCGATGACGCGCGACACGGCGACCGCCACCAAGGCCATCGCCCAGCAGCCGCGCGACAAGATCAACTACATCCGCAACTCGGTCAAGGCCACGGTCGACGCCTATGACGGCACCGTCAGCCTCTACGCCTGGGACAACGCCGACCCGGTCCTCGCGACCTGGGCCAAGGCCTTCCCCGGCATCCTCAAGCCGAAGGGCGAGATGTCGGCGGACCTGTCGGACCACATCCGATACCCGGAGGACCTGTTCAAGATCCAGCGGCACGTGCTCGCGCGCTACCACATCGAGGACGCCTCGGCCTTCTACAGCGGCCAGGACTTCTGGAACGTCCCCAACGACCCCTCCCAGGGCGCCAGCGCGATCAAGCAGCCGCCGTACTACCTGACCACGACGATGCCCGGCGACGAGCCGAAGTTCTCGCTCACCACGACGTTCGTGCCCAGGCAGGGGCCCAACCTGGCGGCGTTCATGGCCGTCGACTCCACCGCGAGCGAGGACTACGGCAAACTGCGCATCCTGCGTATGCCGTCCAACACCGCGATCCCCGGGCCCGGGCAGGCGCAGAACAACTTCCAGAACAAGTTCTCCGGCGAGCTCAACCTGCTGGGCCTGGGCAACGCCACCGTCAAGTACGGCAACCTGCTCACGCTGCCCTACGCGGGCGGCCTGGTCTACATCGAACCGGTGTACGTCCAGGTCGCGGCCGGCACCGGGCAGGAGCCGTACCCGATCCTGAAGCGCGTCCTGGTGTCCTTCGGCACCCAGGTCGGCACCGGCGACACCCTCGCCGAGGCCCTTGAGCGCGTGTTCGGCGGCAAGGGCACCACGCCCACGACGCCGAACCAGCCCACCACGCCCACCCAGCCGACCGGCGCCCTGGCCAAGGCCATCGGCGAGGCCCAGGCGGCCTACGACGACGCCCAGAAGGCCCTGCAGGCGAGCCCGCCCGACTGGGTCAAGTACGGCGAGGCCCAGAAGCGTCTCCAGGACGCCCTGGCCGTCCTGGACCGCACGGCCGACCAGCAGGCCGCCACCCCGACCACCAGCCCGTCACCCGCCGCGTCCCCGTCCGCCACCCCGGTGGTGACCCCGGCCGCGACACCGGCGCCGTCCGCCACGCCGACCCAGTAACGCCCTTCGATTTGCGCCCACCCCGCGAGCCGGATAGTCTTTAGACACACACCGACGCGGGGTGGAGCAGTTCGGTAGCTCGCTGGGCTCATAACCCAGAGGTCGCAGGTTCAAATCCTGTCCCCGCTACTAGAAGAAACACCCTCAGGGAATTGCCCCTGAGGGTGTTTTTCGTATGTCACGCATGGAACGTGCGGCGATAGGCCGCCGGAGACGTCCCCAAGGCCGTGTGGAAATGCTGGCGCAGGGTGGCGTACGTGGCGAAGCCCGAGCGGGTCGCGATCTGGTCGACCGGGAGGTCCGTGGTCTCCAGGAGGGTGCGGGCCAGGGTGAGGCGCTGCAGGGTGAGCCAGCGTCCCGGACTGACGCCGGCCTCGGCGCGGAAGCGACGGGTGAAGGTACGGCGGCTCATGGAGGCGTGTTCGGCCAGGTCGGCCAGGGGGATCGGCTCGTGCAGGCGCTGCAGGGCCCAGGCGCGGGTGGAGGCGGTGGAGGTGGCGCCGGGGGCGGGCACGGGCCGTTCGACGTACTGGGCCTGGCCGCCCTCGCGCCAGGGCGGCACGACGCAGCGGCGGGCGACCTGGTTGGCGACGTCGCTGCCGTGGTCGCGGCGCAGCAGATGCAGGCACAGGTCGAGGCCGGCCGCGGCCCCCGCCGAGGTGAGCACGTCGCCGTCGTCGACGAACAGCACGCCGGGATCGACCCTGACCCTCGGATAGTGCCGCTGGAAGTGCTCGGCATGACGCCAGTGCGTGGTCGCGGGCCTGTCGTCGAGCAGCCCGGCCGCGGCCAGCACATACCCGGCGATGCAGATGCTCATGAACCTGGTGCCCGGCCGTACCGAGGTCAGGGCCTCCAGCAGGGGGTCGGGCAGGCGGGCCGGAGGGACGAGCAGGGCGTGCGACTCCGAGCCGGGCACGACGACGGTGTCGGCCTCGGCCAGGACGGAGGCGTCGTGCTCGACGGTGATCGCGTAGTCGGCGCCGGTCCGCACCGGGCCTCCGTCCAGGCTGCAGGTGATCACCTCGTACAGTCCCTCGGCCGTGCCGAAGATCCGGGCGGCCAGGCTGAGTTCGAAGGGGATGACCCCGTCGAGGGCGAGTACGGCGATGCGGTGCATGGCCCGATTCTCACAGGTGTTGGCTTGCGGGCCACTGGCAGCCGCCAAGCAGGCTCGCCGATGCTGGAACGCATGACGAGGACGATGCGTGCGATCACCCCGCTGACGTGGGGCGGGCCCGAGGTGCTGACCGAGGTACGGGTGCCGAGACCGGAACCCCTGCCGACCGAGATCCTGGTCCGGGTACACGCCGCAGGGGTGAACCCGACCGACTGGAAGTCCCGGGCCACCGGCGGCCTCGGCTTGTGGGGCGACCCGCCGATCCTCGGGTTCGACGTCTCGGGCGTGGTCGAGGCGGTGGGACTCGGCGTGCGGCTGTACCGGCCGGGCGACGAGGTGTTCGGCATGCCGTGCTTCCCGCGTCAGGCCGGGGCCTACGCCGAGTACGTCACGGGCCCGGCCAGGCACTTCGCACCCAAGCCCGCCGTACTCGACCATGTGCACGCCGCCGCCGTTCCGCTGGGCGCGCTCACCGCATGGCAGGCGCTCAAGGACACCGCCCGCGTGCGGCCGGGCGCCAGGGTCCTGGTGCACGCGGCGGCCGGAGGCGTCGGACATCTGGCCGTGCAACTGGCCAAACACCTCGGCGCGTACGTCATCGGCACGGCCCGGACGGCCAAGCACGACTTCGTACGCTCGCTCGGCGCCGACGAGGTGATCGACTACACCGAGATCGACTTCACCCAGGCCGCGGGCCGGGTGGACGTCGTGCTCGACGGCGTCGGCGGAGCCTGCGGGGAGCGCTCGCTCGACGTGCTGGGACCCGGAGGCGTCCTGGTCTCGCTGCCCGGCGGTGGCGACGCGCTGATCCCCGAGGCGAGACGGCGTGGGATCGACGCCGGGTTCATGCTCGTCGAGCCCGACCACGGCGACATGCTGACGATCGCCGCCCTGGTGGAGGCGGGCGAGCTGCGCCCGCACGTGTCGAGCGTGCTCCCGCTGGCGGAGGCGGCCAAGGCACACGAACTCGGCGAGTCCGGCCGTACCACCGGCAAGACCGTTCTCGTCATCACCTGAACCCCCGCCCCTGGGTCCGCCACGCCGGGCGGGCGGTCGTAGCCTGGAAGGCGAGGCGAGCAGGCGGAGGAGGCGGACGACGTGGCACGAGGGCGGCTGCGTATCTACCTCGGCGCCGCCCCCGGCGTCGGCAAGACCTACGCCATGCTCGGCGAAGGCCGCAGACGACGCGAACGCGGCGCCGACGTCGTCGTCGGCCTGGTCGAGACCCACGACCGCCCGCGTACGGCCGAGCTGCTCGACGGGCTCGAAGCCGTGCCCAGGCGCACGCTCACGCACAGGGGAGCCGTCTTCACCGAGTTCGACGTCGAAGCCGCACTGGCCAGGGCGCCCGCGGTCGTCCTGGTCGACGAGCTGGCCCACACCAATGTGCCGGGCTCGCGCAACGCCAAACGCTGGCAGGACGTGGAGGAGCTGCTCGACGCCGGGATCGACGTCGTCACCACGGTCAACGTGCAGCACCTGGAGTCGCTCAACGACGTCGTCACCCAGATCACCGGAGTGCCGCAACGCGAGACCGTGCCCGACGAGGCCGTACGCAGGGCCGACCAGATCGAGCTCGTCGACATGTCGCCCGAGGCCCTGCGCAGGCGCATCGCGCACGGCAACGTCTACGGGCCGGACAAGGTCGACGCCGCCCTGTCGAACTACTTCAGGGTCGGCAACCTCACGGCCCTGCGCGAACTCGCCCTGCTCTGGGTGGCGGGCCGGGTGGACGACCAGCTCGGCCGCTACCGCGCCGAGCACGGCATCGCCGCCACCTGGGAGGCACGCGAACGCGTCGTCGTCGCCCTGACCGGCGGCCCCGAAGGCGACACCCTGGTACGGCGTGCCGCCCGCATCGCGGCGCGCGGCAAGGGCGCCGACCTGCTGGCCGTACACGTCACCAGGGCCGACGGCATCGCCGGGCCCGCCGACCCTGCGGGGCTGATCGGTCAGCGGGCGTTGGTGGAGAGCCTCGGCGGCAGCTACCACCAGGTCGTCGGCGACGACGTGCCGCAGGCGCTGCTCGACTTCGCGGGCGGTGTCAACGCCACCCAGCTCGTGCTCGGCGCCTCGCGCAGGGGCAGGCTCGCGCATCTGCTCTCGCGCGGGGTCAGTGCGACCGTGACCGCCAAGTCGGGCAGCATCGACGTGCACATGGTCACCCACGAGCAGATCGGGCTGCGCGCCGCGACGCCCTCGCGCTCGCGGGCCTCGTTGTCGCGCGGGCGCAGGATCGCCGGGTGGATCATGGCACTGGCCGGGGTGCCGCTGCTGACGGCCGTGCTGATGCCGCTCGGGCCGATCGTGTCCTTTCCCAGCGAGATCCTCATGTTCCTGCTGGTGGTCGTGGGCGTCTCGCTCGTCGGTGGCATGTGGCCGGCGCTGACCGCCGCGGTGCTCGGGTTCGGGCTGCTGAACTGGTACTTCACACCGCCGCTTCGCACACTCGGCGTCGCCGATCCGGAGAACCTTCTCGCGCTCGGCGTCTACATCCTGGTCGCGGCCATGGTCAGCACCGTGGTCGACCTCGCCGCCAGGCGCACGCGTGAGGCCGCCAGGCTCAGGGCCGAGGCCGAGGTGCTCTCGACGCTGGCCGGGCACGTGCTGCGCGGGGAGTCGGCGCTGGCCTCGCTGCTGGCCAGGCTCAAGGAGATCTACGCGCTCACCTCGGTGACACTGCTGGAGCGCGGCGCCGACGATCCCGACGAATGGCGCATCGTCGCCACGGCCGGTCCGCCGTGCCCGGGGCCCGGTGCGGCCGACACCGATGTGGTGATCGACGAACGGCTCGTGCTCGCCGTACACGGCAGGCTGTTCGACGCCGCCGACCGCAGGGTGCTGGAGGCGTTCGCCGCCGAGGCCGCGGTCGCGCTGCGCCAGGAACGGCTGCGCGAGGTGGCCGACCGGGCCAGGCCGCTGGCCGAGGCGGACCGGATGCGCACCGCCCTGCTCGCCGCCGTCAGCCACGACCTGCGCACACCGCTCGCCTCGGCCAAGGCCGCGGTGGAGAGCCTGCGCAGCACCGAGATCACCTGGAGCCCCGAGGACAGGGGCGAACTGCTCGCCACGGCCGACGAGTCGCTGGTCAGGCTGGAGCGCCTGGTCCTGAACCTGCTCGACATGAGCAGGCTGCAGGCCGGCGCGCTCGGCCTCGACATGCAGCGGGTGGCGCTGGAGGAGGTCATTCCGCACGCGGTGGACGAGCTCGGTCCCCTGCGCGAGCGGATCGCGATCGACGTGTCGCCCGGACTGCCGGAGGTCATGGCCGATCCCGCCCTGCTGGAGCGTGTGCTGGTGAACCTGCTGAACAACGCCGTCCGCTACAGCCCCGCGCCGGAGAAGGTGCTCATCACCGCGAGCTCGCTCGGCGACTGCGTGGAGATCCGCGTCGTCGACGGCGGGCCCGGACTGCCGCCCGAGGCGTACGAACGGGTGTTCCTGCCGTTCCAACGGCTCGGCGATCGCGACAATCACACTGGTGTCGGACTCGGGCTGGCGCTGTCCAGGGGCCTGACCGAGGCCATGGGCGGCGAACTGGCGCCTGAGGAGACCCCAGGGGGAGGACTGACCATGACCGTCAGCTTGGGAGCGGCCTCGTGAGCGGACCCGCCGAGCACCTGGCCCGCATCCTCGTCGTCGACGACGAACCCCAGATCCTGCGTGCCCTCCGGATCAACCTGGTCGCCAGGCACTACGACGTGGCCGTGGCCGCCGACGGCGGATCGGCGTTGCGCCAGGCCGCCGAATGGCATCCCGACCTGGTCGTCCTCGATCTCGGCCTGCCCGATCTCGACGGCGTCGAGGTGATACACGGGCTGCGCGGCTGGACGAACGTCCCCATCATCGTGCTGTCCGGGCGCACCGACGGCGGCGACAAGGTCGAGGCGCTGGACGCCGGGGCCGACGACTACGTCACCAAGCCGTTCGGCATCGACGAACTGCTGGCCAGGATCAGGGCGGTGACCAGGCGTATGACCGCACCCGGAGCCGACCTCGCCGTCGTCCGCGTCGGCGAGCACACGATCGACCTGACCGACAAGACCGTTTCAGGCGGGGTACGGCTGACGCCGACCGAATGGCACCTGCTGGAGATCCTCCTGCGCAATCCCGGCAAGCTGATCAGCCAGCAACATCTGCTGAGGGAGGTGTGGGGTCCGTACTACAGCAAGGAGACGCACTACCTCCGCCAGTATCTGGCGCAACTCCGCCGCAAACTGGAGCCCGATCCTGCGCACCCGGTGCACCTGCTGACCGAACCCGGCATGGGGTACCGCTTCCAGCCCTGAGGCCGTCCCGGGCTCAGTCGTCCTCCGGGTCCTCGCGTTCGATCTCCTCGGCCAGCGTCCGGGGTTCGCTCAGCGGGTCCGGGTGCGTGTCGGTGAGGCGTACGTCCTCCTCGTGCACCCAGTGCGTGATGCCCCTGTCGACCTCGTCGTCGATCTCGTCGATCCGGTGGCGTTCGGGGAACCGGTCGGTGTACATCGCGACCTCGGACTCCTGCACGTCATCACCCAGGTCATGGCCGATGTCGTACGGCTGATCGCTCATCGGAGGGGCTCCCTACGGCCTGGCCTCGGCATCGGTGAGCAGCCGCTGCCGCTCCCGCTCGGCATGCCTGGCCACATGCGCGGGGGTCCGCACCAGCAAAGCCGCCTTCTGTACGGCCCAGCCGGCGAGCAGGGCGCCGAACGCCGCCTGCGCCACGCGTATCCACACGGCCGTGTCGACGGCGGCGAACAGCACGACGCCCAGCCACAACACGCCGAAGCAGAAGACGAGCACGATCGCGGCCCAGTTCAACCCCCGTTGCACCATGCGAGCAGTCTCGCAGTCGTTGATCCAAGACCGGGTCAGGCCAGTCCCATTTGTCCGCTGGCTTGTCTCCTGGCAGGGGAGTTGCCTCCAAGGTCCAGGGGAGTTGTCTCCTGGCCCCGGGGAGGGCCGGGGCCAGGAGGCGAACCGGCCGCGGGAGCGGTGGTCCGGTCATGGGCGGCTCGGCCCGGCGCGGGCCGGGCCGGCCGGGTTCAGCGGGGGAGGGAACGGCTGGTGCCGACGCATCGACGCAGACGCGGGCCGCTCGATCGGACGGGCGCCTGCTCAAGGCTGGCCAGCAGGCTCGCCGCCATACGCGCGTCGGCCAGCACGCGGTGCACGGCTTCGCCGTCGAGCGGCAGCTGACCGTGTTCGGCCAGTTCGTGGGTGACGTAGGACAGCGGATCCGACTCACCCAGGTGGTCGGCCGCCACCGTCGCCCGCGCCGCGGTGAGCAGACGCAGGTAGTGACTGCGGAGCATGGCCTCACGCATGCGCGCGTGTTCCAGGTCTTCCAGCAGCGTGCGCGCGACAATCAGCAGGTCACCGGCGTGGTCCGCCTCCGCGTCGATGTAGGCGCGGATGTCGTCGAACTCTGAGCGGGTCATGAGGACACCTCCACGGGCACTTACTCTGCGGGCGCAGTGGGCTCGTGCTTACTTCGTACCGGGGGGTGATTGCGGATGACTTGACAACCGCTTGCTGGAGCCCGGGATGTCGTCCGGTAGACCGGAAAGATCAGGAGTTTGGGCGCTCCAGGGGAGGGAATGCCTATCAAGTTGCCCGAGCGCTCCGGGAGTGCTGCTAAGGTTTCCTCTGTGCGGCGGACGAGGGCGAAGCCCAGCGCATGCCGCGCAAAACCCCAAGATTTCACCGGTTCGTCCCGGAAAGTGTGCTTAGTTCGCACCTGTCCGGTTCCTCTGGTAAGTTAGAGGGGTTGCCCCGGAAACGGGGTGATCGAAATCCTAGCGTGTTTGACGGGATTGTGACAAAGCCTCCGGGTTTGACACAAAAACGGCGGATGAGCTAAGATTGAGACACAACGACGGAATGAACGCCACCTGGTGGTCGAGGGTGTACGCGTCCGTTTCTTGAGAACTCAACAGTGTGTTAAAAGCCAGTGCATGATGCACAACCCCGTCGCGCTCACATTGTGGGTGTGATGGATTCCTTTGGTTGATACATGCAGTATCAGCCGGGTGAAACATTTCCAAGCATTGTTTGGAGAGTTTGATCCTGGCTCAGGACGAACGCTGGCGGCGTGCTTAACACATGCAAGTCGAGCGGAAAGGCCCTTCGGGGTACTCGAGCGGCGAACGGGTGAGTAACACGTGAGCAACCTGCCCCCGACTCTGGGATAAGCCCGGGAAACTGGGTCTAATACCGGATATGACACACGATCGCATGGTCTGTGTGTGGAAAGTTGTTTCGGTTGGGGATGGGCTCGCGGCCTATCAGCTTGTTGGTGGGGTAGTGGCCTACCAAGGCGACGACGGGTAGCCGGCCTGAGAGGGCGACCGGCCACACTGGGACTGAGACACGGCCCAGACTCCTACGGGAGGCAGCAGTGGGGAATATTGCGCAATGGGCGGAAGCCTGACGCAGCGACGCCGCGTGGGGGATGACGGCCTTCGGGTTGTAAACCTCTTTCAGCAGGGACGAAGTTGACGTGTACCTGCAGAAGAAGCGCCGGCTAACTACGTGCCAGCAGCCGCGGTAATACGTAGGGCGCAAGCGTTGTCCGGAATTATTGGGCGTAAAGAGCTCGTAGGTGGCTGGTCGCGTCTGCCGTGAAAGACCCGGGCTTAACTCGGGTTCTGCGGTGGATACGGGCCGGCTAGAGGTAGGTAGGGGCAAGCGGAATTCCTGGTGTAGCGGTGAAATGCGCAGATATCAGGAGGAACACCGGTGGCGAAGGCGGCTTGCTGGGCCTTACCTGACGCTGAGGAGCGAAAGCGTGGGGAGCGAACAGGATTAGATACCCTGGTAGTCCACGCTGTAAACGTTGGGCGCTAGGTGTGGGGTCCTTCCACGGATTCCGTGCCGGAGCTAACGCATTAAGCGCCCCGCCTGGGGAGTACGGCCGCAAGGCTAAAACTCAAAGGAATTGACGGGGGCCCGCACAAGCGGCGGAGCATGTTGCTTAATTCGACGCAACGCGAAGAACCTTACCAAGGCTTGACATCGCCCGGAAAGCATCAGAGATGGTGCCCTCTTCGGACTGGGTGACAGGTGGTGCATGGCTGTCGTCAGCTCGTGTCGTGAGATGTTGGGTTAAGTCCCGCAACGAGCGCAACCCTTGTTCCATGTTGCCAGCAACCTCTTCGGAGGGTTGGGGACTCATGGGAGACTGCCGGGGTCAACTCGGAGGAAGGTGGGGATGACGTCAAGTCATCATGCCCCTTATGTCTTGGGCTGCAAACATGCTACAATGGCCGGTACAGAGGGTTGCGATACCGTGAGGTGGAGCGAATCCCTAAAAGCCGGTCTCAGTTCGGATTGGGGTCTGCAACTCGACCCCATGAAGTCGGAGTCGCTAGTAATCGCAGATCAGCAACGCTGCGGTGAATACGTTCCCGGGCCTTGTACACACCGCCCGTCACGTCACGAAAGTCGGCAACACCCGAAGCCCGTGGCCCAACCCGTAAGGGGGGGAGCGGTCGAAGGTGGGGCTGGCGATTGGGACGAAGTCGTAACAAGGTAGCCGTACCGGAAGGTGCGGCTGGATCACCTCCTTTCTAAGGAGCACCGGCTGGGTCTAACGACCTGGTCTACGCTGTGATTGCAGGCGAATGTTCTGCACACGGCAGCTCATTAGTGGAGCACTGGCTAGTCAGCTGGACCGGGTCGCCGGGCCGCTAGTACCGCCCTCCTTGTGAGGGAGTGGGAACGGGGTTTCCGGGGGTTCGGGCCAGGTCTGGAACACACTGTTGGGTCCTGAGGGAACGGACCGGTCGGGCCCGCTGAGGCGGGCTCGCTGTCTGTTGGAGCCTCATTCAGGGCCATCCTCCTGCCAGATCGCATCGCCTCTTCTTCGGGGTGGTGGTCTGATGGCGGGTCGGGTTTGGTTGCTGTTTGTTGTTTGAGATTTGCATAGTGGACGCGAGCATCTTTGTGGCCAAGTTTTTTAGGGCACACGGTGGATGCCTTGGCATCAGGAGCCGATGAAGGACGTGGAAGGCTGCGTTAAGCCTCGGGGAGTCGCCAATCAGACGTTGATCCGGGGATTTCCGAATGGGGAAACCTAGCACCAGTCATGTGGTGTTGCCTCCGCCTGAATGTATAGGGCGGTTGGTGGTAACGCGGGGAAGTGAAACATCTCAGTACCCGTAGGAAGAGAAAACAAGAGTGATTCCGTGAGTAGTGGTGAGCGAAAGCGGATGAGGCTAAACCGTTTGCGTGTGATAGCCGGCAGGCGTTGCGCATGCGGGGTCGTGGGACCCTCTTGGAGGAGCTGCCGCTTCTCCGGACAGTGATAAATCCTTTGGGTAGTCGAAGCCTCTGGGAAGGGGCGCCGTAGACCGTGAGAGCCGGGTAGGCGAAACCTTTTGGACTGTTTGAGGGGATCCCAAGTAGCACGGGGCCCGAGAAATCCTGTGTGAATCTGCCAGGACCACCTGGTAAGCCTAAATACTCCCTGATGACCGATAGTGAACAAGTACCGTGAGGGAAAGGTGAAAAGCGCCCCGGTGAGGGGTCGTGAAATAGTACCTGAAACCGTGTGCCTACAAGCCGTAGGAGCTTGCACCAGCTTGTCTGGTGTGTGATGTGACTGCGTGCCTTTTGAAGAATGAGCCTGCGAGTTATGGTGTGTGGCGAGGTTAACCCGTGTGGGGGAGCCGTAGCGAAAGCGAGTCTGAATAGGGCGTTTGAGTCGCATGCTGTAGACCCGAAGCGGAGTGATCTACGCATGGGCAGGTTGAAGCGAGGGTAAGACCTCGTGGAGGACCGAACCCACCAGGGTTGAAAACCTGGGGGATGACCTGTGTGTAGGGGTGAAAGGCCAATCAAACTCCGTGATAGCTGGTTCTCCCCGAAATGCATTTAGGTGCAGCGTCACGTGTTTCTTGCCGGAGGTAGAGCACTGGATGGCCGATGGGCCCGACAAGGTTACTGACGTCAGCCAAACTCCGAATGCCGGTAAGTGAGAGCGTGGCAGTGAGACTGCGGGGGATAAGCTCCGTAGTCGAGAGGGAAACAGCCCAGATCACCGACTAAGGCCCCTAAGCGTGTGCTAAGTGGGAAAGGATGTGGAGTCGCAGAGACAACCAGGAGGTTGGCTTAGAAGCAGCCACCCTTGAAAGAGTGCGTAATAGCTCACTGGTCAAGTGATTCCGCGCCGATAATGTAGCGGGGCTCAAGTACACCGCCGAAGTCGTGGCATTCACACTGCAAGGTGTGGATGGGTAGGGGAGCGTCGTGTGCTGCGGTGAAGCGGCAGAGTGATCTAGCCGTGGAGCGTACACGAGTGAGAATGCAGGCATGAGTAGCGAATCGAGGGTGAGAAACCCTCGCGCCGGATGACCAAGGGTTCCTGGGCCAGGCTAATCCGCCCAGGGTAAGTCGGGACCTAAGGCGAGGCCGACAGGCGTAGTCGATGGACAACGGGTTGATATTCCCGTACCCGCTTTAACGCGCCCATACTGAACCTCGTGATGCTAAGAGTCCTTAGCCTTTCCTAAAGCCTTCGGGCTTGGGTGGGGTGAACGCTCGGACCGATCGGGTAGTAGGTAAGCGATGGGGTGACGCAGGAAGGTAGTCCAGCCCAGGCGATGGTTGTTCCTGGGGTAAGCATGTAGGGCGAGACGTAGGCAAATCCGCGTCTCATACAGCCTGAGGTGTGATGCCGAGCCGATTGTGGCGAAGTGGATGATCCTATGCTGCCGAGAAAAGCCTCTAGTGAGTGTTATGGCGGCCCGTACCCTAAACCGACTCAGGTGGTCAGGTAGAGAATACCAAGGCGATCGGGTGAACTGTGGTTAAGGAACTCGGCAAATTGCCCCCGTAACTTCGGGAGAAGGGGGACCTCTGCTGGTGATAGGCCTTGCGCCTGGAGCTGGTGGGGGTCGCAGTGGCCAGGGGGAAGCGACTGTTTACTAAAAACACAGGTCCGTGCTAAGTCGTAAGACGATGTATACGGACTGACGCCTGCCCGGTGCCGGAACGTTAAGGGGACCGGTTAGCGACGTAAGTCGCGAAGCTGAGAACTTAAGCGCCGGTAAACGGCGGTGGTAACTATAACCATCCTAAGGTAGCGAAATTCCTTGTCGGGTAAGTTCCGACCTGCACGAATGGCGTAACGACTTCCCCGCTGTCTCAACCGCAGACCCGGCGAAATTGCACTACGAGTAAAGATGCTCGTTACGCGCAGCAGGACGGAAAGACCCCGGGACCTTCACTACAGCTTGACATTGGCGTTTGGAACGTCTTGTGTAGGATAGGTGGGAGACTGTGAAGCTGTCACGCTAGTGGTGGTGGAGTCATTGGTGAAATACCACTCTGGTCGTTTTGAACGTCTAACCCTGGTCCGTGATCCGGATCGGGGACAGTGTCTGGTGGGTAGTTTAACTGGGGCGGTTGCCTCCTAAAGAGTAACGGAGGCGCCCAAAGGTTCCCTCAGCCTGGTTGGCAATCAGGTGTCGAGTGTAAGTGCACAAGGGAGCTTGACTGTGAGACTGACGGGTCGAGCAGGAGCGAAAGCTGGGACTAGTGATCCGGCGGTGGCATGTGGAAGCGCCGTCGCTCAACGGCTAAAAGGTACCCCGGGGATAACAGGCTGATCTTCCCCAAGAGTCCATATCGACGGGATGGTTTGGCACCTCGATGTCGGCTCGTCGCATCCTGGGGCTGGAGTAGGTCCCAAGGGTTGGGCTGTTCGCCCATTAAAGCGGTACGCGAGCTGGGTTTAGAACGTCGCGAGACAGTTCGGTCCCTATCCGCTGCGCGCGCAGGAGACTTGAAAGGAGCTGTCCCTAGTACGAGAGGACCGGGACGGACGAACCTCTGGTGTGCCAGTTGTTCCGCCAGGAGCACGGCTGGTTGGCTACGTTCGGAAGGGATAACCGCTGAAAGCATCTAAGCGGGAAGCTCGCCTTGAGATGAGGTCTCCCACCATGAGAGTGGGTAAGGCTCCCAGTAGACGACTGGGTTGATAGGCCGGAGGTGGAAGCACGGTAACGTGTGGAGCTGACCGGTACTAATAGGCCGAGGACTTGACCACAAAGCAACTTTTGCTCGCGTCCACTAGGCAATTCTGAAACCACAAACAGCTGGTCTGTTTGACAGTTTCATAGTGTTACGGCGGTTATAGCGTGGAGGAAACACCCGGTTACATTCCGAACCCGGAAGTTAAGCTCTACTGCGCCGATGGTACTGCACTCGGGAGGGTGTGGGAGAGTAGGTCGCCGCCGGACAATCTTTCGAGAAGGGCCACCCTGCTTGTGCGGGGTGGCCCTTTTTGCGTTGTACCGAAAAGTGCGGCGGTTCAGCGATGAGCTGAGTCCAGGAGGGGCTGGATTCGGTACGGGATCTGAGACGACAGGGCGATCGTCGTGTCGGTGCGCTGGATGGCCGGCGAGGCGAGCACGGTGGCGATGATCTCCTGAAGGTGTTCCGTACTGCGGGCGACCACGCGGCACAGCAGGTCGGAGGTGCCACTGGTACCCAGCGCTTCGAGGATCTCCGGGATCTCGCGCAGCGACACCACTGCTTCACGCAGGCGGCCCTGGGCGATCTGCAGGGAGACGAAGGCCAGAATCGGATAGCCGATCTCCGCAGGGTCGACGGTCGGACCGAAATCGGCGATCACACCTCGGGCGGTGAGCTTCTCCACACGTGCCTGGACGGTCCCTCGGGCGACACCCAGGAGCCGAGCGAGCTCGGTCAGGCCGATGCGCGGATGATCACGCATGGTGGACAGCAGCCGGGCGTCCAACGAGTCGATCACCATGGGAGCCTCCCTTCGAGGACTGTGCGATTCGACCAGAGCTTAGCCGCTCGTACGGGCTGAAACTCGGCGGAACGACCAGTAGAACTGCTCGCTCTTGCCAGCGAAAGCGGATATTGCTGTCATCTACTGCATGTTCGAGGAAGCGCAGTATTTCGCCCCGATCTCCACCCAGGACGACGGCTCGGTCGTGGTCGAGCTGTCCGCAGGGCACCCGGGGTTCGCCGACCCGGTGTACCGGGATCGCCGCAACGCCATCGCCGGCCTGGCGCTCAACCACCGCAGGGGAGAGCCGATCCCCGTGGCCGAGTACACCGGCCAGGAGCACGACGTCTGGGCGATGGTCACCAAGGAGCTGGCGGTCAAGCACGAGAAGTACGCCATCAAGGAGTACCTGGAGGGCGCCGAGCGACTCGGACTGCCCGCCGAGCGCATTCCGCAGTTGGAGGAGGTCAGTGTCGCACTGGAGCCGCTGACCGGCTTCCGCTACCTACCGGCCGCCGGTCTGGTGCCGCTGCGCGACTTCTACGGCGTACTGGCTGACGGGTACTTCCACTCGACGCAGTACATCCGCCACCATTCCGTGCCGTTCTACACGCCGGAGCCGGACGTCATCCACGAGGTGATCGGCCATGCGAACGCCCTCGCGGCCGACCGTTTCGCGGCGCTGTACCGACTGGCCGGGGCCGCGGCGCGCCGGGTGGAGCGGGAGGAGTCGCTGGAGTTCATCAGCAAGGTGTTCTGGTTCACGCTGGAGTTCGGCGTGATGCAGGAGGGCGGGGAACTGCGGGCGTACGGTGCCGGCATTCTGTCGTCCTATGGCGAGATCGAGGAGTTCCGCGGGATGGACATCCGTCCTCTGGATCTTCACGCCATGGGGAACACGACTTATGACATTACGAAATATCAGGATGTGCTGTTCCGTGCGGACTCCATGACTCATTTGGAGGATGTCGTTGGTGCTTTCTGGTCCACATGCGACGACGACACCATTGCTCGCCTGAACGCCACTGGGGTCACGGTCTGACGTTCCTGCCTGCCGTTCTGGTCTGGCGTTCTGGTCTGGCGGTCCGTTTGTGGGAGAGAGCGGGCGAGGCCAGACGGGGGGGAGGGCGTTAGGGCGGGAGGTTGGGCGAGGTGCGGGCCGGCCGACGAGGGCTGAGCGACGAGGGCAGGTGAGGGTGGGGGAGTGGGGTGAGGGCGCGGGCGGGAGATGCGGTGGGGAGGCGTGGGAGCTATGCAGGGCAAGGTGCGGTGGGAATTGGGTGGGCCGTAGGCAGGGTGTGGGTGGACGTGTCGGCCATCTGAGGCTGTCCTATTTGGGGCTACGCCATGACGCGCGAGTCCTTAGGTGACGCTTGAGTGCGGCGAGTGACGCGCGAGCGTCGGCCGACTGCCGCGATCGCCCGCATCCCCGCCGCCCTCATCCAAATCGCTCGCATCCCTGTAGCAGTCTCTGGCTTGCCTGGCCCCAGCGCGCGGCCCTCCGGGGGAGACCTTCAGGCATCAGGACGATTGACACCAACCAGGCCACCTTTTCCCATGTACCTGCCGCCTGCCGCCTGCCGGTTTCTGATGACGAGGATCGGGCATCCGCCCGATCCTCGTCACGCCCGATGCCCGGCCTGGCCGCTTTCGCTTTGCTGTGGCCTTTGGCCCACCCGAGCGGGGCGCACTCGTGCCGTACAGGGAATCCCCGGATGACGCCCCTGCGCCTCGGGACTACCCCCCGAGGCTCTCGATCTCCTCGGTCGTAGCCCCCAGCGACACTGCCTTCCCGACCAGTCCGGCGACCTCCTCCCCGCGCCCGAGGTCCCGCAGCAGCTCCGCGTACGTCAGCAAAGCGTCCAGCCAGCCTGCCTCGATGCCGGCCAGGAGTAGGGGCTCGGCCTCGCTGTGGTCGCCGTGTTCCAGTTGGAGGCGGGCGAGGTCGGCGTATGCGGCGTCGGAGCCGGCGGTGATGGCCTGGCGGTAGAAGGTCATGGCCTCGTCGTCGCGGCCGTAGGCGTCCAGGAATTCGGCGTAGTGGTAGAGGGCGCCTTCCTCGTCCTGGGTGATCGCGGACAGGAAGTCGGCCTCGGCGGCTGCGCGTTCGTCCTGGTCGGAGTGGAAGCGGGCTCGGGCGACGAGGGCACCGGGGATACCTTCGGAGACGGCGCTGTCGTAGTGGGCTCGGGCCTCGGTGGGGTGGCCGAGGCGTTCTTCGGCTTGGGCGAGTTTGAGCAGGATGGGGGATCCGGCGGCGCCTTCGGCGTTCAGGCCCTGGCGGAGCCAGGTGGCGGCCTCGTCGGGGTTGCCTCGGTCGAGTTCGAGGCCGCCCAGGTTGCTGAAGGCCAGGGCGTCGCCTTCGGCGGCGGCTCGGCGCAACATCTGTTCGGCCTCTTCCAGGCGGTCGTCGTCGTCGGCGAGGAAGGAGCCGTAGTCGTTGAGCGCACCGGCGGCACCCTGGTCGACGGCCTTGCGGTAGCTCTCCTCCGCCTCGGCCCGGTCGCCGACGAAGTCCGCCCAGATGGCCGCGGCCCGGAGGGCGGCATGGGGGGAGGCGGCGTAGCCGAGCAGGCGGGCGGCCTCGACCGGTCGATCGGTCGCCAGCAGGACGTCGCAGAGCCAGTCGAAGGCGTCTTCCTCACCCCTGGCCACGGCCGCGCCGAGCACCTGTTCGGCCTTGCCCAGTTCGCCCGCCTCGATGAGCGCTTCGCCGTAGGCCGCAGCGGCATGGGGCAGGCCGCTCGCGACCGCGTCCTCATACAGGGCCGCGGCCTCCTCGTGCAGCCCGAGTGCGGTGAGCCTGCGCGCTCTTGCCAAGGAGGGCTCGGCTTCCAAGGGGGGCTCGGCTTCCGAGGGAGGTTCGGTTTCCGAGGGAGGTTCGGTTTCCAGGGGGAGGTCGTGTTCCGATGACGGCTCGGCGTGCGGAGGGCGGGGCTTCGCGTATGCCGGGGAGCCGTGCTCATCGCGGGGCTCGGCCCCAAAAGAGAGCTCGGCCTCCGAGGGTAGTTCGGCTCCCAACGAGAGCTCGGCTTCCGGGGGCCGCTCGGCCTCAGAGGAGGGCTCAGGTTTCCAGGGGGGCTCGGTGAACGGGGTCTCGGGGTTGGTCACTTGCCCTCGTCCTTTGGCTTCTTGCGCTTGTTCGGGTTCTGGGGGATGTTGCGTCTGCCGCCGTGTGCGTCGCCCTTCTGGTGTTTGTCCCTGGTGTTTCGGCTGCCGCCGCTGCGGTGGCCGGTGCGGTTCTCCTGGTTGAGGGGCTTCTTCTTCTTTTTCGCCATCTGCAGGATGCCGTTGAACGGGCTCTGTTTGGTCAGCGGCACGCGCGGCCCTCCGGCACCGGCCAGGACCGGGCCGCCATGGCCGGGGGCGCGCAGGCTCTGCAGGATACGGCGCAGCGGGTTGCCCATCTTGCGGACGAGCCCGGTGGCCAGCTTGCCGCCGATGCCGTCGCTCGCCTCGCGTACGGCTTTGCGGGTGACGACCTGGGCCGATCGTACGCTGGCCCCGGCGGAGGCGAGGCCGAGCGGCCCGCCGAAGTACATCGACCGCACCACCCGTACGGTCGTCCACACGGCGGCGGTGGCGACGACCACCTTGGTCGCGGTGACCACCATGGCGGTGCCGTCGAGGGCGACGGGCGCGACCCGCATGGCGCTGCTCGCCTGCGTCATGTGCCCGCCGGAGGAGCCGGTCTCCTGCCAGTAGGCGGCCAGTTCGGTGGCCGAGTCGCCCCGGTAGGAGGCCTGCGTGCCCGCCACCGTGCCCTCCGCGCCGAGCGCGGCCCCGTCGGAGTGCGCGGTGACCACACGCCAGGCCTGGGCGTCCAGGCGCATCTCGTCCTCGTTGACGTTCGGCCAGGGGATGCCGAGCAGGGACAGCCCGAGGTCGGCCCCCGGCGGCAGCATCACTGCCATGAGGCCTCGTTGGCGTCGCGGACGTTGCGTACGGTCTCGCGCAGGCCTTCGCCTGTTCTGCCGGTCACGTCGCCCAGTTTGACCAGGGTTTCGACACCGGCCTCCGTACAGGAGATGTAGGCGCGGCGGAAGATGTCGATCAGTGGGCCGTGCCCCCAGGTGGCTCCACCGCTGTCGCGCTCGGTGAGGCGTTGGACCGCGGCGGTGTAGTCCATCCCGTGGCCGTCCATCCGGGCGGCATCTCTCGACAGCTGGGCCGAGTCGATCTCGAATCCGGAACTCATGTCCCGGACACTAGCGTCGATCAAGAAGCCTGACCCAGTATGAAATCTTCCTTTCGCAGGATTGATCTATATATCGTGACTTTTAGTCAGAGGGGCCGCAAAGAGGGGAGAAATGGTGCAGCAGAAGGGCGGTGAGTTCGCCGAACACCAGCGGGCTCTGGAGGAGCTCCTCGAAGATCACCTCAGCCGGGCCGACCATGTCCTGACGGAACTACGCAAGGCCGAGGCCGTGATCGCCCGGATCGCCGCCGAAGGCGAGGCCGCCGAAGGCCTGATCCGTGCGACCTCCGGCGGGCGCGGCGCCATCGGCGACATCCGGATCAACCCCCGCGCCCTGCGCCTGGACCACCTCACCCTCGGCCGGGAGCTCACGACCGCGATCCAGTCGGCCCAGGACCAGGCCGGACAGCAGGCGCGCGAGGCAATGGCGGGCGCGATGGCGCTCGCCGACACCCTGCCCGCCCTCCTGGACGAATCCCTCGTCCGCGAATGCGTCGACCTCGTCGCCGACCGTCTCGAATAGCCCCCAGCATCCCTTGGCAGTCCGAGCCTCGAACAGCGCCCGACCGCCCAACCTCCTCCCACCCCCAGCGGAGACACGATGGACGAGCCCACACACGAAGACCTCGCCCGCTCAGCCGACGAGGCCGAGCGTATGGCCGCCTGGGTCGAGGCCGCAGGCGACGATCTCGTCGCGATCGTAGGTACCGGCGTCGGCGACTCCGGACTGGTGACGGCGACCTCCACCGCCGACGGCCGCATCCTGCAGGTCATCCTCGCCCCACGCGCCTCCCGCCTGGACAGTGCCACCCTGGCGTCCGAAACCCTCGAAGCGGTACGACGAGCACAGGCGGACGCGACGCGCCAGACCGACGACCTGATGCGTGCAGGTCTGGAGGGATTCGACCCGGATGCGGCGAGAGCCCAGTTCGGCGCCATCCTCGGGACGCCGCCCTCCTGATCACGGGATAGCTCTATATTTCGGGATAAGTCGAGATTTCGGGATAAGTCGAGCAATGAGGGCTAGCTAAGGAGCTGGGCCAGATGTTCGTCCACCTGCCGCGCGTGGTCGTCGCCGTACTGCTGGGCCTCTGCCCGGGCCTGACCGCCGTGGCCTCACCGCCACCCGTGCGACCTGCCCCCGGCCCACTCGCCGCACAGCAGGTCCCGCTCACTGCGGATGAAGCCCCGGTCGCCGTGCACAGGGGCCCGCTCGCCGGGGACGGAGCCCTGGGCGCCGCGCCGCAGGTCCCGCTGACTGCGCACGAGGCCCTGGTCGCCATGCACAGGGCCCCGCTCACTACGCACAAACCTCAGGTCACCGCACGCGGGAACGCGCTTACGCCGCCGCCTCCGGACGAACGTCCGGTCGAGGAACCGGAGCCGCCCCTGTCGTCCAAAGCCCTCGCCAGGCGGCTCGACGCCTTCCTGGTGAAGACGGGCCACCACGGACCGGTGACGGCGACGGTCAAGGACCTGACCACGGGGCGGACCTACCGCTACCACGCGAGTGAACGCATGATCACCGCCAGCAGTGCGAAGGTGCAGATCCTGGTGGCTGTCCTCCTCGACACCCCCTGGTCCAAGCTGAGCAAGGCGACCAGACGTGACGCCGATCTCATGATCAGGTACAGCGACAACAAGGCGGCCGACCGGCTGTGGCGGCGCATCGGAGGTGCGAGCGGCTTCACCAAGGCGGGCAGGCGGCTCGGCCTGCGGCATACGGTGGGCATCGACGGCACGTGCGTCGATCTGTACTGCTGGGGCATCACCAGGACCTCGGCCGACGACCAGGTCAGACTGATGGCCGCACTGGGCACACCGGGCGGCCCGCTGATCGAGGACGACAGGCGGCAGGTGCTGAGGCTGATGAGCACGGTCGTCGCGGGCCAGGACTGGGGCGTGCGCGCGGCGGCATGCAAGGGCGACCAGGTGGCCCAGAAGAACGGCTGGCTGAAGCGCGTCTCCGGCAAGCGCTGGGCGGTCGTCACAGTGGGACGCCTGCGCAGCAGGGGCCACGACTACGCGCTGGCCGTACTGACCGAGGGCAGCGCGCAGGTGGACGACGGGATCGCGACCGTGGAGGGCGTCGCGTCGCGGATGATGCGGGCATTGCGCACGTGTTGAACCCGCACTGCGGATACGGACGATGCGGGCACTTCGCACGTGCTGAACCCGCACCATGCACGTCTGAGCCCGAAGTACGGATCAGGTGGGGGTGATGAGGCGGTAGCCGACTCCTCGTACGGTCTGGATGAGTTGGTCGTCGTCGTCGCCGAGGCGGGCGCGTAGGCGTTTGACGTGTACCGCGATGGTGTTGGTCGAGGTGCTTTCGGCCGCGTTCCAGACGTGCCGCATGATCTGCTCGCGCGTCACCGTGCGATCGGCGTTGCGCATCAGATAGTGCAGCAGCTCGAACTCGCGCAGCGGCAGGTGCACGGCCCTGCCGGAGACACGGACCTGGTAGGCGTGCACGTCGAGCTCGACCGCGCCGACCGTCAGCACCTTGCGCACGTCCGCGCCCGCCGACGACGCGGACGCGGCCTGGATGAACGGCAGAAGCTCGGGCACCCGGTACGGCCTGGCCACACACGCGGTCGCGCCTGCGGCCAGCGCCTGCACGGCCTGTTCGGCATGCCCTTCGCCGACGCCGAGCAGCAGGGGCACGGCCCGGGAAAGGCGGAGGGCGCGGACGAATTCGACCGCGCCTATCACCGGCAGACCGGCACTGATCAGGACGACATCGGGCTGCAGGGCCCCGGCCTGGATCAGCGCCTGGGCCCCGTCGGACACGCCGGTGACCGCGACCCCCTCGCGTTCGAGGGCCGCGGCTAGTTCCTGGACGACGCTGTCGTCAGGGTCGGCGACGAGCAGCACGGGCGCCGTGGTCGTGTCCCCGTCCACTTCGGGTGCCGCATGCGGCTGGATCACGCGGATCCTCCAATAGAAACGATCAGCCGAAGCGACCGGTGATGTAGTCCTCGGTGCGCTTGTCCGTGGGGTTGGTGAAGATACGGCTGGTCTCGTCGAACTCGACGAGGCGGCCGTGCCGTACGCCCGCGTCGTCGACCTCGGCCGTGAAGAAGGCCGTGCGGTCGGAGACACGGGCAGCCTGCTGCATGTTGTGCGTGACGATCACGATCGTGTAGTCGCGCGAGAGCTCCTGCATCAGGTCTTCGATCTTGGTGGTCGCGATCGGGTCGAGCGCGGAGCAGGGCTCGTCCATGAGGATGACCTCGGGCTTGACCGCGATGGCCCTGGCGATGCACAGGCGCTGCTGCTGACCGCCGGACAGCGACAGCGCGTTCTGCTTGATCTTGTCTTTGACCTCGTCCCAGAGGGCGGCCTTGTGCAGCGCCTCCTCCACGATGTCGTCCATCTTGCCCTTGACCCCGTTGACGCGGGGGCCGTAGGCGATGTTGTCGTAGATGGACTTGGGGAAGGGGTTCGGCTTCTGGAAGACCATGCCGATGCGGCGTCGTACCTCGATGGGGTCGACGTGGTCGCCGTACAGGTCCTCTTCGTGGTAGGTGATCTTGCCGGCCACGCGGGTGCCCGCGATCAGGTCGTTCATGCGGTTGAAGCAGCGCAGTACGGTGGACTTGCCACAGCCGGACGGGCCGATCATGGCGGTGATCTCACGATTGCCGATCGTCAGGTCGACGCCGCGCACGGCCTCGTAGTCGCCGTAGAAGACGCTGAGGTTCGACACGGTGAAGACCGGGTCCAGGGCCTCGATGTTGCGGGGTGCCTCCGGGCCGCGGACGGTCACGTTCGGCATGGAGATTCCAATCTCAGACATTCTTCTCCTCACCAGCGCTTCTGGTAGCGATTGCGAAGCCAGATCGCGACGGAGTTCATCAACAGCAAGATCACCAGCAGGATCGCGATGGAGGCGGCGGCGAGCACGGCGTACTCGGCCTGAGGCCTGGTGATGAAGGTGTAGATCTGCAGGGGCAGTACGGAGAAGCTGCTCCACACGCCCTCGGGGTTGAAGCGGACCAGCGTCGCGGCGCCGAGCATGAGGAACGGCGCGGCCTCGCCGATCGCCCGCGACAGGGCGAGGATCGAGCCGGTCGCGATGCCGGGGATGGACGCGGGCAGCACCTGGCGCCAGATCGTCTGCCACTGGGTGGCGCCCAGGGCCAGCGAACCCTCGCGGATGGACGGCGGCACCGCGCGGATGGCCTCGCGGGCCGAGATGATCACAATGGGCAGCACGAGCAGCGAGATGGTGATCGCG
Organism: Nonomuraea sp. IBHARD001; assembly: GCF_056106265.1. NCBI lineage: Bacteria > Bacillati > Actinomycetota > Actinomycetes > Streptosporangiales > Streptosporangiaceae > Nonomuraea > Nonomuraea sp. IBHARD001. The sequence goes on along the minus strand of NZ_JBWBBW010000002.1, from coordinate 7,876,010 downwards.
CCGGTCATGATGGTGAAGCCGAAGGCCATCCAGCGGGCGATGATGCCGAGCCCGAGGATGCCGTAGACGATCGAGGGGACGGCCGCCAGGTTCGAGATGTTGAGCTCGATCAGGCGGTTGTACCACTTGGTCCGGTCGGCGTACTCCTCCAGGTAGACCGCGGCCAGGATGCCGGTCGGCAGGGCCATCACCGCGGTCAGGCCGATGATCCACAGCGTGCCGAGGATGCCGGACTGGATGCCGGAGGTCTCGGGCCTGCGGATCGACGGCTGGTTCTCCCAGAGCATCGAGTTGATGCGGGGCCAGCCCTCCTCGACGACGTACACGAGCAGGAAGGCGAGGAACAGCAGCGCGATCGCCAGGCTGGACAGCAGGGCGAGGCGGAAAAGGTGCTCGCGCAGCGGACGGCCCTTGCTGGCCAGCTGCACGGCCGAGCGGGGGGTCGACAGGATGGCCATCAGTCGTACACCTCACGGTACTTCTGCACGAGGCGGGCGCTGAGCCAGTTCATCGCGAACGTCATGACGAACAGCAGCGACCCGACCGCGAAGATGGTCTTGTAGGCGATCGACCCGATGGAGGCGTCGCCCGAGCCCGCGCTGGCGATGAAGGCGGCCATGGTCGACATCTCGTCACCGGGGTAGAGCGTGAACTCCGACTTGAAGCCGCCGGCGATGGCGACGATCATCGTCTCGCCCGCGGCCCTGGAGACCGCGAGGATGATGGCGGCCACGATGCCGGAGAAGGCGGCGGGGACCACGACGCGCACCGAGGTGAGCATCTTGGAGGCGCCGAGTGCGTAGGAGCCTTCGCGCAGGCCGTTGGGCACGGCGGCCATGGAGTCTTCCGACAGCGAGGCGACGATCGGGATGATCATCACACCGACGAGGAGTCCGGCGCTGAGCGCGTTCTTGGGCTCCAGGTTCAGGAAGGGGAAGAGGTCCGACAGCAGCGGTGTGACGAACTTCAGGGCGAAGAAGCCGAACACCACGGTGGGCACACCCGCGAGGACCTCGAGCACCGGCTTGAAGATCTTGCGGACACGCGCGCTCGCGTACTCCGACAGGTAGATCGCGGCGGCGAGTCCCAGCGGCACCGCGACGACGATCGCGATGAGCGTGATCTCCAGCGTGGCGACGATGAGCGGCCAGACACCGAACGTCGGGTCCTTGAACAGCGGACCCCAGCTCGTCGAGCCGAAGAACTCACCGAAGCTGACCTCGGCGAAGAACTCGATGGTCGGCTCCAACAGGGCGGCGACGATCCCGACCGTCGTGGCGACGGAGACGAGAGCGGCGAGCAGGAGCACTGCCTTGATCGCCATCTCGCCGTAACGCGGGCGCGACCGCGCCAGGGACTTGCCTGTCCCTGGCGCGGTCGCTCGGTGCTGAGCCGACATCAGCCGGCCTGCGTCTTCAGGGCGTCGAGGTCGGTCTTGAGCTTGCCCGCCTGCTCGGCGTTCAGCGGGATGAACTTGGCGTCCTTGGCGATCGCCTCGGCCTGGGCGACGTAGAAGTCGAGGAAGGCCGCGACCTCGGGCCGCTTGACGGCGGCGGCCGACGGGTAGATGAACAGCGGGCGCGACAGCGGGGTGTACTTGCCACCCTGCGCGGCCTCGACGCTCGGGGCGACGCAGCCGCTGCCCGAGTCGACCTCGACGGCCTTCAGCTTGTCGGCGTTCTCCTCGAAGTAGGTGAAGCCGAAGTAGCCGAGTCCGCCCTTGGCGCCGGCGACACCGGTGACGATGTCGTTGTCGTTCTCGGAGGGGCTGTAGTCCTTGCGGCTCGCGCCTTCCTCACCGTTGATCTCGTCGGTGAAGTAGTCGAACGTGCCGGAGTCGGTGCCGGGGCCGTAGAGCTTGAGCTCCTCGGCCGGGAACTTGGCGTCGACGTCCTTCCAGGTCTTGACCTTGCCCTCGGCCGCCGGCTCCCAGATCTTCTTGAGCTGGTCGGTGGTCAGGCAGGTCGCCCAGGTGTTCTCCTTGGGCACGACGACGGTGAGCGCGTCGGTGGCGACGGTCAGCTCGGCGTACTTGATGCCCTTGGCGTCGCAGGCCGCCTTCTCCTCGTCCTTGATCGAACGGGAGGCGTCGGAGATGTCGATCTCGCCCGCGCAGAACTTCTCGAAGCCGCCACCGGTGCCCGAGGTACCGACCGGGATCTTGACCTGGGGCTGCTCCTCACCGAAGATCTCGGAGGCTGCCTGGGTGAGGGGGGCGACGGTGCTGGAACCGTCCACCTTGATCTCACCGCTGAGGCCCGCGGCGGCGGCCGGAGCCGAGCCGGTCTCGGCCGGGGCGGCCGAAGCGGTGCCGTCGGTGCTGGGCTTGGCGTCGCCGCCGCAAGCGGCCGCGAGTGCGACCACGAGCGCGGCGGTCGCCACCGCGCTGAGGCGGCGCTGTCCACTGGTCACGGTATGTGTCCTTCTCCGTCGTGAGATCCGTTCTCGATGAGTCGATAAAAGCGGGGCAAAGTGAACGGAACAGAAACGAGTCGTGACCGACGTTGGAAGAGGTGTGACGCGTCGTGTGAATAGGCATCCTTAGTGGATGGACTACCGCATTTGCCTCGTCTGCCTGGGGAACATCTGCCGCTCGCCGATGGCCGAGGTCGTGCTGCGCAGCACGCTCGCCGACCACGGCCTCGACCACGTCGTGACCCTGGCCAGCGCGGGAACCGGCGGCTGGCACGAGGGCGCCCCCATGGACGAGCGTGGCGCCGAGGTGCTGGCCGACTTCGGCTACGACGGATCGGCGCAACGCGCCAGGCACTTCACCAGGGAGTGGTTCGACCGGTTCGACCTGGTGCTCGCCATGGACAACGACAATCTGAAGGCCCTGCGCAGGATCGCTCCACAGGGCGCCGACGTGCGGTTGTTCCGATCGTTCGACCCCTCGGCCGCGCCAGGGGCCCAGGTGCCCGATCCCTACTACGGTGAAAGGGAGGGCTTCGTCGAGGTGCTGGAGATGGTGAAGGCCGCCTCCGAAGGGCTGGCGAAGACCCTGGAGCAGAAGCTCTTGTAGATCTGTTTACCTTCAATTCACTGACGCCGGGCCCGGCGAGGACACGAAGTGTCACCGGCGGGCCGGACCGAGGGGTGGCCATGGCGCACGCGGAGACCGATTTTCCCTACTACGACGGCAAGCCGGTACGCCTCGGCGCGGCGCAGTGGGGGCTCGTGCTGCTCGGTGTGCTGGCCGGATTCCTCGTCCTGACGCTGCTGCCGGTGCCGGGTCCGCCGCTCGTGGGGATGTGGGTGCGGGCCATCGCGTTCCTGGCGATCCCGCTGGCCGTCTTCGCGTGGGTGGTGCCCGTGCACTGGCGGGCGATCTTCCGCAGGGTCGGTGTGCGTGACGTCGGGTGGATGCTGGCGTTCGCGGCGCTCAACCTCGTCGTGACGATGAGCGTGGCCGCGGCCGTCTCCGGCGTCGGCGAGGTGGCGGGCAATGCGGCCATCGGCTCGCTGGCCGGTATGTCGGGCGCCGAGCGCGTCCTGTTCTTCCTCGCGACGCTGCCGCAACTCGTCGGCGAGGAGGTGCTCACGATCCTGCCGTTCCTGGCCGTCATGTCGCTGCTGTACGGCAGGCCGGGATGCTCGCGCACGGTGGCCGTGACGGTGGCCTGGGTGGGCTCGGCCCTGGTGTTCGGCGCGGCCCACCTGCCGACCTACGACTGGAACCTCGTCCAGGCGCTGGTCGTGATCGGCGCGGCCCGGATGGTGCTGACCCTGGCCTACATCAGGACGAAGAACATCTGGGTGTCGGCCGGAGCGCACATCGCCAACGACTGGGCGCTGTTCGCCCTGTCGACCGGCGCCTAGACCTGCGGCCCTGGACCTGAGGCCCCAGACCTGAGGCCTAGACGGGCAGGGTGAGCGGGCCGCCGCCCAGGCGCTTGAGGACCTCGCCGTGCAGGTGGCCGTTGGTGCAGACCAGGCTGCCGCCGTCGAGGCCGGGCACGCCCGCGATGTCGGTCCACACGCCGCCCGCCTCCTCGACGATGACGGTCAGCGCCGCCATGTCCCAGGGGGAGAGCTCCGGCTCGGCCGAGAGGTCGACCGAGCCTTCGGCGACCATCATGTGCGACCAGAAGTCGCCGTATGCCCGGGTGCGCCAGCAGGTCCTGCTCAGGTCGAGGAAGTTGTCGAGCCTGCCCGCCGCCTCCCAGCCGCCGAAGCTGGAGTAGGAGAAGGAGGCGTCCTGCAGTCTGGTCACCGACGAGACCTGGCACCGCGTCGCCTTGGTCAGGCTCTTGCCCGTCCAGGCGCCGCCGTCGCGCGCGGCCCACCAGCGGCGGCCGAGCGCGGGCGCCGAGACCACGCCGACGACGACCGTGCCCTTGTCCATCAGCGCGATGAGTGTGGCCCAGACGGGCACGCCGCGCACGTAGTTCTTGGTGCCGTCGATCGGGTCGACGATCCACTCGCGGGCGCTGTAGCCGGTCTTGCCGTACTCCTCGCCGACGACGGCGTCGCGCGGCCTGGCCCTGCGCAGGGTGCCGCGGATGGCCTCCTCGACGGCCCTGTCGGCATCGCTGACGGGGGTGAGGTCGGGCTTGGTCTCGATCCTCAGGTCGACCGCCTTGAACCGGCGCATCGTCATGTCGTCGGCGGCGTCGGCCATCACGTGGGCGAGGCGCAGGTCGTCGGAGTAGCCGTTCACGGGTCGCCACGCTATCGCGTCAGCGGCTGTTCACATCAGACGGCTGTCGGTGGCATGTCAGGATTTCTGGCATTACTCATGAGTAGCATGGGCGGTATGTCTTCCGAATCCTTCGACGTCGGCGCGTTCCTGCTGCAGACCGTGCCCTTCGCCCGCACGCTCGGCATCACCTTCGACGAGGTGGGCGAGAAGCACGCCGTCTGCCGTCTGCCCGACCGGGCCGACCTGCACAACCACGTGGGCGGACCGCATGCCGGAGCGCTGTTCACCCTCGGCGAGACGGCGTCTGGCGCGGCCATGCTGGCGGCCTTCGGCGGCGAACTGGCCAGGGCGACACCCCTGACCACGGCCTCGACGGTGACGTATCGCAAGCTGGCCAAGGGCGAGGTCGTCGCCGAGGCCAGACTGCTGGCCGTACGGCAGGCGGTCGTGGAGGCGCTGGACGCGGGGGAGCGGCCTGAGTTCGAGGTCGGGGTCGAGATGCGGCGTGAGGACGGCGCCGTGGTCGCCGAGATGACGATCTCGTGGACCCTCAGGCCGAACGGGTGAAGGCGGTCCGCCAGACCGAACAGGTAGATATTTCAGCGCGAAACTAAGCGGTGGGTACCCTGGCAGGGTGACCGAAACACGCTGGCTCGACCAGGACGAACAGCGCACGTGGCGCGCCTTCGGGCTCGCCACACGGCTGTTCGCCGACCGCGTCGAGCGCGACCTCCAGCAGGAGGCCGGCATGCCCCCCACCTACTACGAACTGCTGGTCCTGCTGTCGGAGGCGCCGGAGCGCACCCTCAGGATGAGCGAGCTGGCCCGCTGGACGCACTCCCAGCCGAGCCGTATCTCCCACGCCGTCGGCCGCCTGGAGCAGGCCGGATGGGTGCGCCGCGAGCACCACGCCACCGACAGGCGCGGCTGGCTCGCCGTGCTCACCGACGAGGGCCTGCGCGCGATCGAGGTGGCCGCCCCGGCCCACGTGCGCAGCGTCAGGGAGCACCTGTTCGACCTGCTCACCCCTGAACAGATCCGGCAGCTCGGCGATGTCAGCGAGGCGCTGCTGGCCCACCTGGAGCCGTTGCCCCGCTAGTCGCCGCCGTCGGGCTCGGCCGTGCCCTCCCGGCTGGCCAGCAGGCGGCGCAGTGACTCCAGCCGCTCCACACCCGCGTGGCCGGCGGCCACCCATGCGTCGAGCGCGCAGTCCTTGTCCAGATGCGTGCAGCCCTTCGGGCAGTCGACCGTGCCCTCCACCAGGTCGGGGAAGGCCGCCAGCACGGTGTCGACCGAGACGTGCGCCAGCCCGAACGAGCGGACGCCGGGCGTGTCGATGATCCAGCCGCCGCCCGGCAGCTCAAGGGCCACCGCCGAGGTCGAGGTGTGCCTGCCCCGGCCTGTCACCGCGTTGACGTGCGAGACCGCCCGATTGGCGTCGGGCACGAGCGCGTTGACCAGGGTCGACTTGCCCACGCCCGAATGGCCGACGAGCACGCTGATCCGCCCGGCCAGGTGCTCGCGCAGCTCATCGAGCGAGCTGCCCTTGGCCACCACGAGATAGGGCACGTCCAGCGGCTCGTACAGGGCGGCCAGGGTGGTGGGCGGCGCCAGGTCGGCCTTGGTCAGGCACAGCAGCGGCTCGATGCCGGCGTCGAAGGCGGCCACCAGGATGCGGTCGATCATGCGGGGCCTGGGCGGCGGGTCGGCCAGCGCGGTGACGATGACGAGTTGGTCGGCGTTGGCCACGACCGGGCGTTCGATGCCGTCGGTGTTGTCGGTGTCGTCGGCCGAGCGGCGCAGCATCGAGGTGCGCGGCTCCACCCTGACCACCCTGGCCAGCGTGTCGGGCCTGCCGGTGACGTCGCCGACGATGCCGACGCGGTCGCCCACGACGATGCCCTTGCGGCCGAGCTCGCGTGCCTTCATCGCGGTGACGATCGCCCGCGTGCGCTTGCGTCTGTCCAGTGTCTCCACCAGGCAGGTGTAACGCCCTCTGTCGACGGCGACGACGAAGCCCTCGACGGCGTCCTCGTGCGCAGGACGAATGCGGGTCCTCGGCCGTGAGCCCTTGCCCGGCCTGACCCTGACATCGTCCTCGTCGTACTCCCTGCGGCGCAGGTCAGACCCCCAGCATCTCGGCCCACATCAGGGCGAACTCCGGAAGGGTCTTACCCGTCGTGGCGATGTTCTCCACCTCGACGCCGGGCACGGCCAGGCCGATGACCGCTCCGGCCGTGGCCAGGCGGTGGTCGTCGTAGCTGTGGAAGACCCCGCCGTGCAGGCGGGCGGGCCTGATGATCAGCCCGTCCTCGGTCTCTTCGGCGTCGCCGCCGAGCCGGTTGACCTCGGTGGCGAGCGCCTGGATGCGGTCGGTCTCGTGGCCCCGGATGTGGGCCACGCCCCTGATGCGGGTGGGGGAGTCGGCGAGTGCGGCCAGGGCCACGATCGTCGGCGTCAGCTCGGCCACGTCGCGCAGGTCGGCGTCGATGCCGTGCACCACGCCGGTGCCGGTGACCTTCAGGCCCTCGGGGGTGCGCTCGACGGTGGCGCCCATCTCGGCCAGCAGGTGGCGCAGTTCGTCGCCCGGCTGGGTGGTCTCCAGCGGCCAGTCCGGGATCGTCACCGAGCCGCCCGTCACCATCGCGGCCGACAGGAACGGCGCCGCGTTGGACAGGTCGGGCTCGACGGTGAAGTCGGCGGCCCTGATCGGACCCGGCTCGACCCGCCAGACGTCCGGCTCGCCGTCGTCGACGCTCACGCCGAACGCGCGCAGCATCAGCACGGTCATCCGCAGATGCGGCTGCGAGGGTACGGGCGGCCCCTCGTGCCTGATCGTCAGGCCCTTGGCGAAACGAGGCGCGGCCAGCATCAGACCGGAGACGAACTGCGAGGAGCCGGAGGCGTCGAGCACGACCTCGCCGCCCTCGATCGGCCCTCTGATCGTGAACGGCAGCGCGTCGCCCGACACCTCGGCGCCGAGCGTGCGCAGGGCCCCCAGGATGGTGCCCATCGGGCGTTTGCGGGCATGCGGGTCGCCGTCGAAGGAGACCTCGCCGTCGGCCAGCGCGGCCACCGGAGGCACGAACCGCATCACGGTGCCGGCCAGGCCGACGTCGATGTGCGCTCCGCCTCTGATCGGGCCCGGCGTCACGCGCCAGTCGGTGCTGGAGGCGGTTCGCGACTCGGCCGTCATCCCGGCGCCGAGCGCGCCCAGGGCGGAGACCATCAGGTCGGCGTCACGGCTGCGCAGGGCCAGGCGCACGGTCGCGGGGCCGTCGGCCAGCGCCGCGAGCAGCAGCGCCCGGTTGGTCACCGACTTCGACCCCGGGAGGCGGACGGTGGCCTCGACCGGTGCCTGGGCGAGCGGTGCGGGCCAGTGCGGGGTGGGCATGACCGAAAGCCTACCGGCACCCCGCACGACGTCCTCAGGGGACGAGCACGGCCCTGCCGGTGATCGCGCCCGCTTCGAGCCTCTCCAGTACGGCGGCGGCCTCGGCGAGCGGGTGCCGCTCGACATGGACCTTGATCCGGCCGCGCTCGGCCAGGGCGAGCACCTCGAACAGATCACGCCTGGTCCCGCCGTACGGCGTGCTGACCGTCGTGCCCCACGGCAGGCCCTTGGGCGGCCCCGACGCGGGGTAGGGCAGCACGCCGCCTGCCAGGCCGACGAGCGTGATGCTCCCGTAGCTGGAGACGACGGCCGCGCCGAGGTCGACGGTGGGCTGCGCGCCCACGAAGTCGAGCACGACGTCGGCGCCGACGCCCTTGGTCAGCTCCAGGATGTGTCCCGCCGCGTCGGCGTCCGACAGCACGGCCGCGTCGGCGCCGTAGCCCTTGGCCGCCTCCAGCTTGGCCGGATCGACGTCGACGGCGACGATACGCGCGCCGGTGGTCGCGCGCAGGATCTGCACGGCCATGTGCCCGAGCCCGCCGACACCGACCACGACGGCGGTCGAGGTGGGCGTGAGCAGCGCCTTGGAGCGGGTGATGGCGTGGTACGGCGTGAGCGCGGCATCGGCCAGCGGGGCTGCGTCGACGGGGTCGAGGTCGCCGAGCGGCACGAGCGAACGGGCGGGCGCGAGCAGGTACTCGGCCATGGCCCCCTGGTAGCCGAGCCCCGGTCCCGGGACGAGGCCACGGGGGAAGCGCTCACAGGCGTTCTCCGCCCCGGTGGCGCATTGGCGGCACACGCCGCATCCCCAGACGATGTAGCCGATCGCGGCCTGTCCCGCCTGCCAGCCGGTGACGTCGGGCCCGACGGCCTCGACGATGCCCGACGGCTCGTGGCCGAGCGTCATCGGAAAGGGGAGATTGTCGGAGTGCAGCAGGTGAAGGTCGGAGTGACACACTCCGGAACCGGTCACTTTGAGCAGGACCTGCCCGGGGCCGGGCTCGGGCACGTCCACGTCCCGGAATTCCGTCTTGCCTGGTCCTACCAGTTGAAATGCCTTCATATCTTCCTCCATACCCACGCTACCTGTGGCAACGTGGTGGTATGTGCGGTAGATACGCGTCGGCACGCAAGAAGCACGAGCTGCTCGAGGAGTTCGAGGTCGAGCTGGACGACTCGCCCGACGAGGAGCTCCCGCCCGACTACAACGTGGCCCCGACCAAGCAGGTCTACGCCGTGCTGAGCCGGGTGCCCAAGGACGCCGAGCGGGGCGTGCGCCAGTTGCGGACCATGCGCTGGGGCCTGGTGCCCGCGTGGGCGAAGGACCCCTCGATCGGCTCCCGCATGATCAACGCACGGGTCGAGACGGTCGCCGAGAAGCCCGCCTTCCGCAAGGCGTTCGCCCAGCGGCGCTGCCTGCTGCCCGCCGACGGCTACTTCGAGTGGATGCCGATCGAGGGCGAAAAGAAGAAGAAGCAGGCCTTCTACGTGCACCCCGAGGACGGCGGCGTGCTGGCGATGGCCGGGCTGTACGAGTTCTGGAAGGACCGGAGCAGGGCCGACGACGACCCGCTGCGATGGCTCGTGACCTGCACGGTGATCACCACGGACGCGGTCGACGAGCTGGGCGCCATCCACGACAGGATGCCGATGATGATCGAGCGCGAGCGCTGGGCGCAGTGGCTCGACCCCAAGCTCACCGACGTCGAGACCGCCTCGGGCCTGCTCGTGCCCGCCGACGCGGGCGGGCTGTCGGCGCGTCCCGTCTCCGACGCTGTCGGGAATGTCCGCAACAACGGCCCCGAACTCATCGAACCTTTGCCTTCTGCTGAAGAAACCCGGCTTTTCTAACTGGTCGGTGTAAGAACCATCCCTAGCGGGCATCCGGTGAGGAAAGCGATGCGCCCGTTCACACGGAGTCACCGCACAGCAAGCAACCCCAAGTGCCGGGCGGAACCTCCGGGGAGTTCCGCCTTCGGCTCCCCCCTCACCCGGAGGTGCGGATTCGTGGACGATGTCACGACCGCTCGTCAGCGACTGGAACACATGCTCGCCGAGCTCGACCGCTCCATCGGCGTCCTGCGCGGAGACCCCGTCGCGGTGCGCGACAGGTCGGCCGCCGACGCAGGCTCCGACCTGACCGACAACGACCGCGCGCAGGCGATGCTCACGGTGGCGACCAGCCAGCGCAGCGCGGTCGTCCAGGCGCTCGAACGCCTGGAGGAAGGCAGGTACGGCCTGTGCGTCGACTGCCGCAAGGCCGTACCCGAAGGGCGCCTTGAGGCCAGGCCCGAGGCGGCCAGGTGTGTCACCTGTCAGTCCAAACGCGAGCGCCGTCGCTGAGGCGGGGCGCTCAGCCCTTCTTCACGGCGCTGGCCACCAGGTGGATGCCGACCGTGTCGTCGTCGTCGGGGTGCGCGTCGAGCTCGGTGCGCACCAGCCAGGCCAGCGCGCGTGCGTCGGTGGCCAGGACGTGGTCGACCGTCGACGGCGAGAGCACCGTGCGCGGGCGCATCCACTCCACCTCCAGGCCCGCCTCCGACAGCAGCTCGCGGAACTGGCCGCTGGAGAAGCAGCGCGTGATGCTGCCGTCCGGCCACGGCACCAGCATGACCTCGCCCGACGAGGTCTGACGCAGGTGCTGCCAGTAGTTCTGCTCGGCCAGGATCGCCATCCCGAGCACCAGCGAGTCCACGCACACCAGCGCCCTGCCGCCCGGACGCAGCACCCTGGCCACGTCGCTCATCGCCGACTCGGCCATGAGCTCGATCGACATCACGCGTTCCTCGGCCACGACCGCGTCGACGCATCCGTCCGGCAGGAAGGAGAGGTCGTCCGAGCGCACCTGACGCACCCGGTCGGCATCGCGCAGCTGCGGCTGCCCTTCCACTGCCCGGCGGAAGTCGATCACCTCGATGACCCGGTGACCGGCCTTGACCGCCTGCCCCGACCAGCGGCCTCTGCCGCCCGACAGGTCGAGGATCACCGACGGACGGGCGGGCAGCCAGCGACTCAGCTGCTCCGCGACCACCGCGCGGTAGAAGTTCCAGTACGGCCCTAGTGTCCCTGTGCCGTTCAGCTCTTCGGCCGGAATGGGCAGCACACGCGACTCCATGTGGTTCCGGGAAATGGCTACCAGCCGGTACGTATGTTTTTCCCCGCACCGGGTCGTTCGTCACCTTCTATCTTGCGGGAACAGACGCGGGCTTGGGCGTGTTGCCAACGAGCATGCTGACGTTGCTCGATCCCCGGATGGATCCCCGGCTCCAACCCCGCCCCGGTGATCCTGTGGCCCCTGACGAGCGGGTATCCTCCGCTGAGTACGGTGTCCCGCTCCAGCCGGCCACCGGCGATCATAAGGGGGTGGGTCCGGTCCCTGCGACAGGCGCGGAGACTCTGGAGCAGCGGAGTGCACGGTTCGAGCGGGATGTCATGCCCTATCTGGACCAGCTCTACTCCGCGGCGCTCCGGATGACCCGGAACCCAGCGGATGCGGAGGACCTTCTCCAGGAGACCTTCGCCAAGGCCTTCGCCTCCTTCCACCAGTTCCAGGAGGGCACCAACCTCAAGGCCTGGCTCTACCGCATCCTGACCAACACCTTCATCAACAGCTACCGCAAGAAGCAGCGGGAGCCGAAGCAGTCGGGCGCGGAGGAGATCGAGGACTGGCAGCTCGCGCGTGCCGAGTCGCACACCTCGACCGGTCTGAAGTCGGCCGAGGCCGAGGCGCTCGAGCACCTGCCCGACGGCGACATCAAGGAGGCGCTCGCCGCGCTTCCCGAGGAGTTCAGGATCGCGGTCTACCTGGCCGACGTCGAGGGCTTCCCGTACAAGGAAATCGCCGACATCATGGGCACTCCCATCGGCACGGTGATGTCGAGACTCCACCGCGGCCGCAGGCAGCTGCGGTCGCTCCTCGAGGACTACGCCCGCGAGCGCGGCCTGGTTCCGGCGGAGGGATCTGCGAAATGAGTTGCGGGCCGCACGACAAGGACTGTCGCGAAGTGCTGGACCAGGTCTACACCTACCTCGACGGCGAGCTCGGCGAGGGCGAGTGCGTCGACATCAAGCTGCACCTCGACGAGTGCAGCCCGTGCCTTGAGGAATACGGGCTGGAGAAGGTCGTCAAGCAGCTGGTCGCCAAGCACTGCGGCTGCGATCCGGTGCCCGGCGACCTGAAGGAGAAGGTGCTGGCGCGGATCGCGCAGGTCAGGGCCGACCTCGCGGACTAGGATCTCCCCTGCATCACTGCTACGGGAGGGGCGATCATGCGCGCACTTGTCACCGGTGGAGCCGGGTTCATCGGCTCCACACTGGTCGATCGGCTGCTGGCCGAGGGGCACGAGGTGGCGGTCGTCGACGACCTGTCGTCCGGCAGCAGGGCCAATCTGCGGGACGCGGCCGGGCACAGCGCCTTCAGCCTGCACGAGCTCGACATCCGCGACCCGGCGGTCGTGGGCCTGGCGGCCGAGTTCAGGCCCGAGACGGTCTTCCATCTGGCCGCCCAGATCAGTGTGCGCAAGAGCGTGGCCGACCCGGTGCACGACGCCAGGCTCAATGTCGAGGGCACGGCATCGGTCCTGACGGCGGCCCAGCGCGGCGGCGCGCGCAAGGTGCTGTTCGCCTCGTCGGTCGCGGTCTACGGCAGACCGGCCGTCCTGCCGGTGCCGGGCGACGCGGCCACCGACCCCCGCTCGCCCTACGCCGCCTCCAAGCTGAGCGGCGAGACGTATCTCGCGGTGTTCAAGGCGCTCTACGACATCGACTACACGACGTGCGTGCTGTCCAACGTCTACGGGCCGAGGCAGTCGCCCGAGGGCGAGGCCGGTGTGGTCGCCATCTTCACCGACGCCCTGCTGGCGGGCGCGCCGACCGTGGTGTTCGGCGACGGGTCGCAGACGCGTGACTACATCTTCGTCGAGGATGTCGTCGACGGCTTCGTGCGCGCCTCCGGCGATCGGGGCAACGGCCGCAGGTTCAATCTGGGCACCGGCGTCGAGACCACCGACAGGCGGCTGCACTCGCTGATCGCCGCCGCCGCGGGCGCCCAGGACCGGCCCGACACCGCTCCGGCCCGCCTCGGCGACCTGCCCGCCATGTCGGTCGACCCCGCGCCCGCCTACGAGGCGCTCGGCTGGCAGCCGCGCACCGACCTGGCGACGGGGCTCAAGGCCACGGTGGAATGGGCCAGGTCGGTCAAGGGGTGATCCGGCTCACCGCGACAATGCGCGAGGAACCGCAATGAGTAGTTGAATGATTACGCTTTGCTTGCGATTCTCGGCTTGGCCGCCTTCGGCGCGTTGATTTCTGTAGCGTGAGGCGCAGAAGAAAACGTGGAGGGCAAGCCCATGGTGAAGGCAATGGCCATCAGGATCGTGCTGGTCGCGCCTATGGTTCTTCTGGCGGGCGGATTTCTCCTCCCGCCAGGAGTGTCCTGGACCTGAGCGGACGCCCGGTTCGCATCTTTGAGGGGCCGCATTGCGTGGACTGCCGTGGCCTGCCAAGGTCTACCTCGTCGCCGTCATCGGCGCGGCCTGTGCCCTGATCGGGCACAGCATTCTCCTTTCCGGTCACCTGTCGGAAATCGCCGGCTGGGACACCCTGCTCGTTCTCGCACTGCTGTTCCTGGTGTGCGAGTCGATGCCGACCCTGCTCAACGTGGATCAGTTCGCCGTGTCGGTGAGCTTCTCGGCCGCGCTCGCCGCCGTGGTGCTCGTCGGGCCCGAAGGGGCGGCCCTGGTCGGGCTGACCGCCGTCTTCAGCGTGCGGCCGGGCCTGCCGGTGGTCAAACGGCTGTTCAACGGCTCACAGTTCGCCATATGCGGCTATGCGGCCGGGTGGCTGTTCGAGTGGCTCGGCGGACGGCCCGGCATTCCCGATATCAAGGCGTTCGGCGCGCTGATCGGGCCCTACGCCGCGGCGGCCGCGGTGTTCGTGGTGCTCAACATCGTGCTGACCGCGACCGTCGTCTGGCTGGCCACCAAGGTCAGGCCGGAAGAGGTGCCGGTGCGCGGGCTGGCCCAGTTCTTCGTCTCCTATCTGGGCTATGCGACCTTCGGGCTGCTGGTGGCCGGGCTGTGGGCGACCGTGCAGTCGATCTCGGCCGTGCTCGTGCTGCTGCCGCTGTTCGTCGCGCGGTGGGCCTTCGGGCAGTACCTCGCCCAGCAGCGCTCCTACGAGGCGACGATCGCGGCGCTGGCCCAGGCCGTCGAGACCAAGGACTACTACACCCGAGGCCACTGCAGACGCGTGTCGCTGGCCTCCAGCATGATCGCCCAGGAGATCGGCATGGGACCGGAACGGCTGCGCGCCATCCGCTACGCCGGAATGCTGCACGACGTCGGCAAGCTCGGCGTGCCCACCAAGGTGCTGCAGAAGGAGGGGCCGCTGACCGAGGAGGAGTTCGCCGCCATCCAGCTGCACCCCATGCGCGGTCTGGAGATCGTGCGGGGCATCGACTTCCTCGACGAGGCCTTCGCCGGGATCATGCATCACCACGAACGCCACGACGGGCGCGGCTACCCGATGGGCCTGGCCGGTGACGAGATCCCCGAGTTCGCCCGGGTCATCGCCGTGGCCGACGCCTTCGACGCCATGACCTCGGACCGCTCCTACCGCAACGCCCGCACGGTCGAGGTGGCCGTGGGCGAGCTGCGCAAGGGCGCGGGCACGCAGTTCGACCCGGTCATGGTGACGGCCTTCGTCAAGGCGCTCGACCGAAGCCCCTGGGACCCGCCGAGCAAGGTCGAGGCGCCACCCTTAGGCGAGGCCGAGATCACCACCAAGGACCACGACGACCCGACCATGCCCATCCAGGTGGTGAGCGGGCCGTGACCGTTACCCGCGGCGTCGCGACGACGCGCCTGTTCAAGGGCCTCGACTCGGGCCAGCTCCTGCTCATCAGCGCGGCCGGGCTGCTGGCCGTGGCGGGGGTGGCGCACACCGCCGCCGTGGGACTCGTACGCGCCGACATCGCCGTGGGCTTCGGCGCGCTCATCGCGGTGGGCGAGCTGGCCAGGCTGACGATGCCGGGCAACAGGGAGGTCGCGCCGATCGGCGCGGCGGCGGCGCTCGGCTACACGCTGCTGCTCGACCTCGGCAATGTGCCGCTGACGCACTCGGCCCTCCAGGTGGTCGCGGTGATCGCGGTCGGGATGATGGCGGGCGCGCTGCCGCACCTGGCCGTGGGCAGGCCGCCACGCCTGGACGCGATGGCCAGGCGGCTGCTCACCGGCGCGCTGCTGGCCTTCGCCTTCAGGCCGCTGGCCGCGCCGCTGCACCAGATGACCCAGCCGCCGCAGCTCACCTGGTGGCCTGCCCTGGTCGTCATGGTGCTGCTGATCGTCTTCAGCCTGCTGGTCGACGTGCTGATCGCGGCCATGCTCAGGGCCGAGCAGGTGCGCACGCTGTTCAAGGTCGCCGTGCAGGACGAACTGCGGATGGCCTACCCGCTCGGCGCCGCCGTTGCCGCCTCGGGTGTGCTGCTCGCGCTGTCGTCGCACAGCATGGACCTGTTCGCCCTGCTGGTCTTCGCCGCGCCGCTGCTGGTCACCCAGGTGGCCTTCCGCAAGTACGCGGGGATCAGGGCGACGTATCTGCAGACCGTGCGTGCGTTGTCGCGGGTGACCGAGGTCGGGGGATATGTCGAGCCCGGCCACTCGCGCCGGGTCAGCAGGCTGTCGGTGGCGATCGGGCGTGAGCTCGGCATGCCGGAGCCGGAGCTGCTGGAGCTGGAGTACGCCGCGCTGATGCACGACATCGGCCAGCTGTCGCTGCGTGACCCGATCCCGGGAGGCGCGACCGTGCTGACCGATCCCGAGCAGGCCAGGCGGATCGCCGAGCTGGGCGCCGAGGTCATCAAGCAGACGGGCGTCCTGGACCGGGTCGCCGATCTCGTACGCCGCCAGACCGACTCGATGCAGGAGGAGCCGCCGCTGTCGAGCCGGATCATCAAGGCGGCCAACGCCTACGACGACCTGGTGGGCGGTTCGACCGATCGCGACCGGGCTGGCGCGGCGCTGGAGCGGCTGCGTCTGGGCAGCGGCGTCGCCTACGACCCCCAGGTGATCGAGGCGATGGCCAGGGTGATCGACAGACTGGCCCCGGTGTACCTGCTCTGAGGTTGCGCCTGCTGTGAGGCCGAGGGCCTACGGCTTGGCGAGCTTGGCCAGGAACCTCTCCCTGTCGACGAGCACGCGCTCGACCGTCCCGTGCCCGACGACGGAGGAGCGCTCGCGGGTCAGGACGGCGGTGACGGCGAACACCAGCCGCCTGCCGTCGACCTCGGTCAGCTCGGCCCCGACGTCGACGTGCACACCGACGGGCACGGCGGCCGTGTGGTCGAGCACGACCCGGGTGCCCAGTGTCGTCTGGCCCGGCTCCAGGTGCGCCTGCACCGCCTGTACGGTGGCCGCCTCCATGAGGGTCAGCAGGCGTGGGGTGGCGAGCACGGGGACGTCGCCGCTGCCGACCTGCTGCGCGGTATCCTCGCGCTCGACCAGGATGAGCAACTGGGAGCGCAGACCGGGAGCGAGCGTCATGACGGCAGCCTACTGCGATCACTGCGGCGCGGGCCGTGCCGAAGGGGATCACGCCTCCTGTGATCGGGCCAGGGCGATGGAGCCGCCGCGGTACTGCGCCGAGTGCAGGCGCCGGCTGGTGGTGCAGGTGACGCCCGTCGGTTGGTCGGCCCGTTGCTCGGCGCACGGTCTCCTGACCAACTCATAGTCCGATTTGGGGCATTACGAGAAGTTTCATAGGTTTACGTCGTCTTTATCCCGACCGAACCTCTGAGGATCTCGATGCCCCCTCGTTCCCTGCTCGTCGCCTCGACGGCTTTCGCCGTCCTCGCGGTGACCCCCGCGCTGACCGCCGAGGCCGACGTGGTCTCGGCGCCCGTCGAGCACACCGTCCAGTACACGGTCAGGGGAGCCGACGGCAGCGGCTCGGCCTCCTCGACCGCCGCCCTTGAGGGCTACTGGACGGCCGAGCGCATGGCGGCCGCCGTACCCGCTGCCGTCAAGGGTGGCGCCGAGCTCACCCAGGGCAGACCCGCGGCCAAGGCGGTCAAGGCCAGGACCGTGGCGCCGCTGCGGGCCGGGCTCGGCGGGTCCAGGCCGCGCAGCGTGGGCAAGGTCTTCTTCACCATGGACGGCGGCGACTACGTGTGCTCGGCCTCGGTCGTGAACTCCGCCGGCCGCAACCTGCTGGCCACCGCCGCGCACTGCGTCAACGACGGCGGCTCCCGGTGGGCGCGCAACTTCGTCTTCGTGCCGTCCTACTCCGAGTCGGGCGGCAGGTACCGCGCGCCGTACGGAGTCTGGGCCGGTAAGAAGATCGCGGTGAACTCGGCGTGGACCAAGACGCGCGACCTCGACCACGACTACGCCTTCGTGAGCGTCGCCAAGCTGCGCGGCAAGAGGGTGGCCAACGTGGTCGGCGCCCAGGGCATCAAGTGGAACCAGCCCGCGCGCATCGACGTGCGCGTCTACGGCTACCCGGCCGAGCGCCCGTGGGACGGCTCCCGCATGGTCAGCTGCGCCAAGCGCACCACGATCTACCGCGTGCCGAATGCGAAGATCGACGCGCACCGCTTCACGACGTGCAAGCTGTCGGGCGGTTCGAGCGGCGGCCCCTGGATCAAGGGAGCAGGCTATGTCGTCGGCGTGCAGAGCCAGAAGTGGTGGGACGCGCAGCGTGTGATCCGCTACAACTCCTCCCCGTACTTCGGCGAGCAGACCTTCCGCACCTACAAGCGCCTGGCGGGCTGACCCGTGCGGACACGTATGACGACGGCGGCGCTGCTCGCCGGACTGGTCCTGCTGCCCGCGCTCGACGCCTCCGCCGAGCCGGTCGACCCCGGCGCCCCGGTGCGCGGCGAGGCCTCGGGCCACGGCGACGCCAGGGACGGGTACTGGACGGCCTCGCGGATGAGGGCGGCCGTCCCCATGCGGGCGCAGCAGGACCTCGCCACGAAGGTCGCGGGCCTGTCGAACGGCCCGGCCGCCGCGACGAAGACCGTGCAGCCGCTGCGGATCAAGGGATCGGGACAGCCGCGCAGCGTGGGCCGTCTCTTCTTCACCCACCGCGGCAAGAACTACTGGTGCTCGGCCGCCGTGGTGAACTCCGCACTGCGCAACCTCGTGGCCACGGCCGGGCACTGCGTCAGCAACGGCAAGGGCGTCTGGTACAAGGACGCGATCTTCGTGCCCGGCTACCGCGACGGCAGGGCGCCGCACGGCGTCTGGTACGCCTCGGTGAAGACGTCGGTCGTGGGCTGGCACAAGTGGGCGGACTCCGACTACGACTACGGCTTCGTGCTCCTGCACAAGCGCAAGGGCAAGCAGATCGCCAACGTGGTCGGCGCCCAGGGCATCCGGTGGAACGCCAAGAACACGGCCAAGGTCACGATGTTCGGCTATCCGCAGACGACGTCGGGCGGCAGGCGGATGGCCACCTGCACGGCCAAGGGGCGGCTGGTCAGCGCGTCAAAGCTCGGCATCTCGGCGCACCGCATGGCCCCCTGCAAGCTGGGGCCCGGCGCCGACGGCGGGCCGTGGATCGCGGGCTATCGGGCGGCCGACGGCACCGGATATCTGGTGGGCGTCCAGAGCGCCTTCTGGTGGTCGGGTAACCGTCATGTGGCGAATTCGTCGCCTTTGCTAGGAGAGACGGCCTACTCTCTTTACCGGTGGACGCAGCAACTTTGACGCAGTGATGGTGGTATGGCGGCATCCGCCGGCCATACCCCGCACAGGTTTTCGTGACCTCCGCGTTATCTAGTCGCGATACAAATCCGCTTTGTTGGAGACCTTGGGGTGGCAGAGGTTTCCGAGTTGAAGGGGGTAACGGGGGGGCATGGTGGCCCAAGGGACGACGCTGGCGGGGAGGTACCGCCTCGACACCCGCATAGGCGCCGGTGGCATGGGCGAGGTCTGGAGAGGTGAGGACATCGTTCTCGCCAGGACCGTCGCCGTCAAGGTGCTGCTCCCAGGGCGGATGGACGACTCGGGTTTCGTCGCGCGCTTCCAGGGCGAGGCGCGGGCGATGGCGACCGTCAACCACCCTGGTGTGGTCGACGTCTACGACTACGGTGTGGCGGAGGTGCCGGGGGCGGGGGCCACCGCGTACCTCGTGATGAAGTTCGTCGACGGCGAGCCGCTCGACCGGCTGCTGGCCAGGCTGGGGCGCATCTCGCCCGAGTCGGCCATGGAACTGATCGCGCAGGCGGCCTCGGCGCTGCATGCCGTGCACGAGCAGGGCATCGTGCACCGCGACGTGAAGCCCGGCAACCTGCTCGTGCAGCGTGACGGCACGCTGGTCATCACCGACTTCGGGATCGCCAGGGCCGATGTGGCCAGCAGGCTCACCGACGCCGGCATGGTGCTCGGCACGGCCGCCTACTGCGCGCCCGAGCAGGCCGAGGGCTACCCGGTCACTCCGGCCGTCGACATCTACGCACTCGGCGTGGTGGCCTACGAGTGCCTGACGGGCAGGCGGCCCTTCGACGGCGACACGCCTGTGACGATCGCGCTCAAGCACATCAGGGAGGCGCCGCCGCCGCTGCCCGGAGACATCCCGCCGCCGGTCAGGCAGGTCGTCGAGCGGGCGCTGCTGAAGGATCCGGAGCGGAGATACCCCACGGCCGGTGCGATGAGCGCGGCCGCGAGGCAGTCGATCCTGGCGCCGCTCGAAGGGCTGAGCGGCCTCGCGCCGCAGATGCCGTACCAGACCGGGTCACAGCAGGCGCAGGTCTACCCGCAGGCCACAGGGGACACAGGAGCGCCGCAGACGGGCTCCTACCAGCCTGCGGACACCGCTCTGGCCTCCCCGGCCGGGACGGCCACCCTGGCCGCCTCAGGGGCGCGCAGGGGACGGCGCGCGGTCAAGGCCAAACGCAGGAGCGGTCTGGTGGCCGGCATCGCGGTCGTCGCGGTGCTCGGCGTCGGCGCCGGGGCCGTCGCGCTCACCGGGGCAGGTGAGCAGGACCCCGGACTGCACGCGGGCCGGGTGACCGCGACGCCCAGGACCGAGCAGCCGAGCGACACCCCGACCACGCCGAAGAGCAGGCCGCCGACCAGGCCGCCGACCTCTCGCTCACCCCGCCCGCCCGAGCCGACGCACGAGCCGAGCACCGAACCGACCGAGCCGGAGCCGACCGAGCCGACGGACGAGCCCACGACCAAGCCCCCCACGACCAAACCGCCGACCAGCAAGCCGCCGACGCCCACCAGGACGCCGCAGGCCAAGAAGACGGTGCCGAACGTCGTCAACATGGGCGCCGAGGCGGCCAAGGCCAGGATCAGGGCGCACGGCTTCCAGATCCGGGTCGACGACCAGACCACGGGCGAGCCGGGCACATGCGTCGAGGTCGCCGACCAGTTCCCCTCGGGGGGTCAGCTGCTGGAGCAGGGGCGGCCGGTCAAGCTGGTGCTGATCAGCCAGCGGCCGTGCACCTCGCCCAGCCCGTCCGCCTCCGTCAGCATCGCGCGCATCCTGTCCTAGACGCCCGTGGTGTTGCGCGGATAGGCGACCTGCGGGTCGGTGGCGATGTTGACCAGGTACGGCACGCCCGAGTCGAACGCCCTGCGCAGCGCGGGCGCGATGTCGGCGGGCGAGGTGACGAGCTCGCCCGCGCCGCCGAGCGCGGTGACGACCTGGTCGTACCTGGTCTGCGGCTGCAGCTCGGCGGCCACGTCGTAGCCGTAGAGCATCTGCATGGGGTGCTTCTCCAGGCCCCAGATGCCGTTGTTGCCGCAGATCATCACGACCGGCAGCTTGTGCCTGACCAGTGTGTCGACGTCCATCAGCGAGAAACCGGCGGCGCCGTCGCCCAGCAGGAGCACCACCTGCGAGGACGGGCGGGCCAGCCTGGCGGCGACGGAGTAGCCGAGCCCGGTGCCGAGACAGCCGTAGGGCCCGGGGTCGAGCCAGTTGCCCGGGTTGCGTGGCTCGACGTACTTGCCGGCGTAGGAGACGAAGTCGCCGCCGTCGCCGATGACCACGGCGTCGTCGTCGAGCAGCCTGCCGAGCTCGCCGTAGATGCGCATCGGGTGGATCGGGTCGGAGTCGGAGGCCAGCAGGTCGGCGTCGGCGGCGATGGCCGAGGCGGCGCTCTCGCCCAGCTTGGTGACCCACTCGCTGTAGCGCTTGGGCTCCACGCTCGCCTCGCCGCAGGCCGCGCTCAGGCTCCAGAACACCAGCGACAGGTCGCCCGCCGCCGAGACGACCGGCTGCATGTGCGTGGTGAGCTGCGAGGGCGCGTCCATCAGGTGCACCACCTTGGCCAGCGGCGCGCCGTCCTTGCCGCCGAACCAGCCGTAGCCCAGCCTGAAGTCCAGCGGCGTGCCCACCACGATGACCAGGTCGGCCTGGGAGAAGGCGAGACCGCGCGCCCGCGTGACCAGCAGTTCGTGCCCGGCGGGCAGGATGCCGCGGCCCTGGCCGTTGGGGATGACCGGCAGCCGCCACGACTCGACGAAGTCGCGCGCCGCCTCCTCGGCCCGGTCCATCCACACGTCGGAGCCGAGCACCACGACCGGCCGCTCGGCCTCGCCGATCAGCGCCGCCACCCTGGCCAGCGCGTCGGTGTCGGGTTCGAGCGGGGAGGGGCTCTGCGTCTGCACGTCGTGCACGGGCGAGGGCGAGAACAGGTGGTCCATGGCGAAGTCCATGAACACCGGGCCCCTGTGCGGCGCGACCGCCGTGCGGAAGGCCATCTCGACGTCCTGGCCGATGGAGTCGGCGCCGGTCGCGGTGAAGGAGAGCTTGGTGATCGGCCGCAGCAGGGGCGGGTGGTCGAGCTCCTGCAGGGCGCCGCTGCCCCAGCGCGACTCCGGGGCGCGCCCGCCCATGACGACGACGGGGGAGCCGTTGAAGTGCGCGGTCGCGATGCCGCTCACGCCGTTGGTGATGCCGGGCCCCGCGGTCAGTACGGCCAGGCCCGGTTTGCGGGTCAGCCTCGCGGTCGCCTCGGCGGCGAACACCGCGCTCTGCTCGTGCCTGACGTCGAGAATGCGCATGCCCTCGTGCACGGCGCCGTCGTAGAGGGGGAAGACGTGCCCGCCCGAAAGGGTGAACATCGTCTCGATGCCATAGGCCTTGGACACGGCGACCGCGGCGTCTCCGGCGTGCTTCACAGACTCCATGCCGGGAACCTACCAACGAGTTACCTGTGTAAACAGGGCATGCCCGATAGATGGCCTCCTCTTATGCCGCCTGCCCCGGCTACAGCGGCGGAACCGACCATCCCTTCTCATGCCAAAGCGGGGCGTGCTCGGCGTTGATGTAGAGGCGGTCCTCGGGACGGGAGATCCGGAAGTAGCTCTGCGGGTGCAGCAGTTCGCGCCCACTGTCGGACAGGTCGAGCACATAGCGGTCAGGTGCCCGGCGCTGGGCCAGGAACCGCAGCTCGAACGGCTGTACGGCCAGCGGGTCCGCGTGGTTCCACAGGCCGAGCCCGGCCGTCCTCGCCTGGCCGACGTTGCGCCTGGCCCGGCCGAGCGCGCCCTTCTCTGCCAGCGTCCTGGCCGTGCCCGGCGCGGGGACGTGGTCGGCGACCCGGCCCTCCTGGCGGACGAACGGGTCGACATTGGGCCAGATGAAGTACGGCACGACATGCCCGGCGGCGAGCAGGCGCTCGTTGTAGGCGTCGGGCCTCGGGGGCAGCTTCTGCTCGCGGTTGACGTAGCACAGCAGCCTGCCGTACCTGTCCAGGATCTCGTGCGCGAAGGCGAGACGGATCTTGAAGGTGTCCGGCGTGAGGCCCTGTTCGGCGATGTCGCCGCTGACCATGTCCCTGAGCGCCTGGGTCGAGGGCACGGAGTGGGCGGCGTGGTTGGGCGCCGCGTTCGGGCCGAGCCTGGCCAGCAGGTCGGCGTGCAGAGCCGAGCGCAGGACGAGTTCGGGGTAGCCCGCGGCGAACGGGTCGGTCAGGAAGGCCGTCCAGGCCGGGTTCTCGATCTTGACGAAGCCTTTCGGCTGGTCGGGCAGTGCGGGGTTGCGGGGCAGCTCGAAGCTGACCTCGGGGGCGTCGACGCCGAGCAGGCGCACCCCGAAGTTGCCGTCGGCCGCGATGTTGAGGGTGTCGCCGTCGTGCACGATCTTGTCGACCGGCTGGGCGACGCCTTTGGCCCTGGCGAGCAGGGCGTGCCCGACGGTTATCCCGGGAACGGGCTGTTCGATTGCCTTTGCCATAGTTGAATCATGCGCCGCCCCGACCCCGATGTCCGGAAAAATCTACAGAGTCTGTGACAACGCCTTGATCGGCATCTTCAGGTCGCTGAGCAGCTCCAGGTCCTGCGCGGGCGTACGGCCGAGCGTCGTCAGGTAGTTGCCGACGATGATGGCGTTGATGCCGCCGAGCATGCCGTCACGCGTGCCGAGATCGCCGAGCGTCAGCTCACGCCCGCCCGCGTACCTCAGGATCGTGCGGGGGAGCGCCAGCCGGAAGGTCGCGATGGTCTTGAGCGCCTCGGACCCTTCGAGCAGCGGGAACTGTTCGAACGGCGTGCCGGGACGCGGGTTGAGGAAGTTGAGCGGCACCTCGTCCGGGGCCAGCTCGCCGAGCTGCGCGGCGAACTCGGCCCGTTGCTCCAGCGTCTCGCCCATGCCGACGATGCCGCCGCAGCACAGCTCCATCCCGGCCTCGCGCACCATGAGACAGGTGTCCCACCGCTCCTGCCAGGAGTGCGTGGTGACGACCGCGCCGAAGTGCGAGCGCGCGGTCTCCAGGTTGTGGTTGTAGCGGTGCACGCCCATCTCGGCCAACTCGTCGACCTGCGCCTGGGTCAGCATGCCGAGCGAACAGGCGACATTGATCTCGACGGCCTCCCTGATCGCCTTGACGCCCTCGCGCACCTGGTCCATCAGCCGCTGGTCCGGCCCCCTGACGGCGGCCACGATGCAGAACTCCGTCGCGCCCGTCGCGGCCGTCTGCCTGGCCGCCTCGACCAGCGAGGGGATGTCCAGCCAGGCCGCGCGCACGGGTGAGGTGAACTGGCCGGACTGCGAGCAGAAGTGACAGTCCTCGGGGCAGCCGCCTGTCTTGATCGAGACGATGCCCTCGACCTCGACCTCCGGGCCGCACCACTTCATCCGCACCTCGTGCGCGAGGGCCAGCAGGTCGCCCACCCGCTCGTCCGGCAGGCTCAGGCAGGCCAGCGCCTGCTCGGCGCTCAGCCCCCTGCCTTCGTCCAGCACCTGGGCACGCGCGATCTGAAGGATGTCGCCGCTCAAGGAAGACCACTCTCCTGACGTCAGGCCGACTCACCGGATCAGGACAGCTTAAGGGCCTGCCTGAAGGCCGCAGGATCGAACCCGCCGCCCAGCGAAGGGGCCAGGCCGGAGTGGGCGGCGGCGGCGAACTCCTCGATCCCGAGCGCGCCCACGCCCTCGGGGAACGCGCCCGCGAGCGGCCTGGCGGCCAGCATCTCCAGGTCGGCCACATTGCAGCGCTCGGCCAGACCGGGCTCGTCCGGCCAGGAGCCGATGACCAGCCCGGCCAGGTGCAGCCCGCGATGGGCCAGCGCCTCAAGGGTGAGCGCGGTGTGGTTGAGCGTGCCGAGCGCTGCCCTGGTGACCACGAGGACCTGCGCCGAGACCAACCTGGCCAGGTCGGCGATCGTCATGCCGTCCTCGTCGTAGCGCACCAGCAGGCCGCCCGCGCCCTCGACCACGACCAGCCGATGCGTGCGCGCCAGCTCCAGCACGCGCACGGCGCTCTCGGCCAGCGACACCGGCGCCCGGCCCGAGACCCGCGCGGCGGCGGCGGGCGAGAGCGGGTCGGGGAAGCGGGCCAGCTCGAACGTGGTGGGCACGCCGGACAGCCTGATCACATCGTCGACGTCGCCCGCCTCGCCGGGCAGTACGCCCGTCTGGCCCGGTTTGACCACCGCGACGGAGGCGCCGCGCCGCCTGGCCAGTGCGGCCACGGCCGCGGTGACGACGGTCTTGCCCACCCCTGTGTCGGTGCCGCTGACGACGAGAATGCTCATCTTCCGCAGCCTATGGGCGGCGCAGCCTCGTGACGAACTTGTAGCGGTCGCCCCGGTACAACGACTGCGCCCACTCCACCGGATTGCCGTCGGCGTCGAAGGCGTGCCGGGTGAGCAGCAGCATCGGCAGGCCGACGTCGACCCCGAGCGCCTGGGCGTCGTAGGGCGTGGCGAGCACGGTCTCGATGATCTCCTCGGCGTCGGTCAGCCTGACGTTGTAGGCGTTGTGCAGCGTCTCGTACAGCGAGGCGTGCACCTCCAGCTCGCGCCTGAGCCTGGGGAAGCGCCTGGCCGACAGGTGGGTGGTGTCGATGGAGACCGGCTCGCCGTTGGCCAGCCTGAGCCGGTGGATGCGCAGCACCCGGCCGCCGGGATTGATGGCCAGCCGCCTGGCCAGCGCCTCGTCGGCGGTGATGTAGCTCATGTCGAGGATCTTGGTGTCCGGCTCAAGGCCCGCGGTGCGCAGGTCGCCGATGTAGGAGGTCAGCTGCAGCACCTGTGCGACCTTCGGCTGGGCCACGAAGGTGCCCTTGCCCTGGATGCGCAGCAGCCGCCCTTCGACGACGAGCTCGGTCAACGCCTGGCGCACGGTGGTGCGGGAGGTCTCGAACCGTACGGCGAGCGTGCGCTCGGGCGGCAGCGAGCTGCCCGGCTGCAGGCTCTTGGTGAGCTCCAGCAGGTTGCGTTTGACGTCGTAGTACTTGGGTACGCGGGGAACGTCCTCGGTCACGCGCTCACCTTCACTCTCGCCACGGCGGTGAGGGCGTGTCTGATCACCGCGAGATCATCCGAACTCAGATTGGCCCGAGCGGTCAACCGCAGGCAAGAGCGGCCTTCCCGAACCGAGGGCGGCCGGAAGCAGCCGACGCGAACCCCCAGCTCCGCACACGTGGCGGCGGCCCGCAGTGCGATCTCGGGGGCGCCGAGCACCACAGGCACGACCGCGCCCGCCGGCTCACTCGTCTCCAGGCCGAGCTCGCGGGCCATGGCGGCCAGCTCCCTCGCCCTGGCGCGCGCGTGTCCTGGCAGCTCGGGCTGATGGTGAAGGATATCCACAGCGGTCAATGCGGCCGACACCGAGGCCGGTGCCAGCCCTGTGTCGAAGATGAACGAGCGTCCTGTGTCGATCAATGTGTCGATCACCTCCGGAGCGCCGAGCACCGCACCCCCCTGGGATCCGAGGGATTTGGACAGTGTGACGGTTCTCACAATGTGAGATGCCCCGAAAAGCCGCTCTGCGTACACGGCGCCGCGCCCCTGGTCGCCGACCACGCCCAGCGCGTGCGCCTCGTCCACGACCAGCAGCGCGCCCTGCCGCTCGGCTGCCTCGGACAGGGCGGCGACGGGGGCGAGATCGCCGTCGACGGAGAAGACCGCGTCGGTCACCACGAGCGCGTGCGGCTCGCTCCTGTCGGCCAGCGCCTTCTCCACCGCCCCGACGTCCTTGTGCGGCGTGAGGACCACCCGCGAGCGCGACAGCCTGCACGCGTCGACGATCGAGGCGTGGTTGCCCGCCTCCGACACCACGAGGGTGTCCCTGCCGCCGAGCGCGGCCACGGCGGCCAGGTTCGCCAGATAGCCGGACGAGAAGACGAGCGCCTTTTCGGCCCGGCAGAAATCGGCCAGCGCTCGTTCCAGCCGATCGTGCAGGGCGGTGGACCCGGTGACCAGCCGCGAGCCCGTCGAACCGGTGCCCCACACGCGCGCGGCGTCGGCTGCGGCGCGGATCAGCCTGGGGTCGCGTGCCAGTCCCAGGTAGTCGTTGGAGGCCAGGTCCACCAGCCCGTCGTCGTCCGGTGTGCGCGGGCGCAGCGTGCGCCGCAGCCCGGCGGCCGTACGGGCGGCGGCGGCCGTACGCAGTCTTGCCAGCGGATCCATGAGCGCATTCAACCAAACCCGCGCTCGCGCGGGGCGAGTTGGTTGTTAGGGCCAAAACCACGCATGATGCACTCGTGCCGACACTCAGCGACCTCGCGTACCGTCACACCGCGCTCGACGAAGCCGATGTGGACTGGCTGCACGCCCTGGTCTCCGACTGGCAGCTCCTGGCCGACCTGTCGTTCGCCGATCTCATCCTGTGGACACCGCGCGTCGACGGCACCGGCTGGATCGCCGTCTCCCAGATGCGCCCGACGACCGGCCCCACCGTCTACCACGACGACATCGTCGGAACGATGGCAAGCAAGGGCGAACGCCCCCTCATCGACACGGCCTGGAACGAGCGCCGCATCTGCCGCGAGGGCGACCCCGACTGGTCCAGCGGCGTCCCCGTACGCGAGGAGACCATCCCGGTACGGCGTGCCATGCCGGACGGCGAAGGCCGCTTCCTCGGCGTCATCCAGCGCTCGACCAATCTGTCGTCGGCCCGCACGCCCTCGCGCCTGGAGCTGACCTACCTG
The DNA here is from genome assembly GCF_056106265.1 of Nonomuraea sp. IBHARD001. Taxonomy (NCBI): domain Bacteria; kingdom Bacillati; phylum Actinomycetota; class Actinomycetes; order Streptosporangiales; family Streptosporangiaceae; genus Nonomuraea; species Nonomuraea sp. IBHARD001. Next base: position 7,848,581 of record NZ_JBWBBW010000002.1, on the reverse strand, counting down.
CAGAGCGCCTCCGACCTGGCCCAGATGGTGGCCGAAGGCCGCTTCCCCTTCTCGGGCGACGAGCCGATCCTGGTCAGGTCGCCGCGCGTGGGCGACGGCCTGCTGCGCCTGGACCGGGCGGGCAGGGTCACCTACGCCTCGCCCAACGCGCTGTCGGCCTACCGCAGGCTCGGCCTGAACGCCGACCTGGTGGGCGCCGAGCTCGGCCGGGTGACGGCCACGCTGTGCTACTCCGACGAGCCGATCAACGAAGACCTGATGATCGTGGCGAGCGGCCGTGCGGCCAAGGAGACCGAGGTCGAGTCCGGCGGCACGATCGTGCAGCTCAGGGCCATTCCGCTGATCGTGGGCGGCGGCCGGATCGGGGCGCTCGTCCTGATCAGGGATGTGACCGAGCTGCGCAGGCGCGAGCGCGAGCTGATGACCAAGGACGCCACGATCCGCGAGATCCACCACCGCGTGAAGAACAACCTGCAGACGGTCGCGGCCCTGCTGCGGCTGCAGGCGCGCAGGCTGCAGGTGCCGGAGGGCCGTGAGGCGCTGGAGGAGGCGGTGCGCAGGGTCGGCTCGATCGCGATCGTGCACGAGACGCTGTCGATGGCGCCGGAGGAGTTCGTCGACTTCGACGACGTCGCCGACCGGGTCATCGCGATGGCGGGTGAGGTGTCGGCGCCGGAGGCGGGCGTGACGCCGCGCCGGGTCGGCGCGTTCGGCGTGCTGCCTTCGGCCATCGCCACGCCGCTGGCCATGACGCTGACCGAGCTGCTGCAGAACGCCCTGCAGCACGGCAGGCCCAAGCGGCTTCAGGTCAGGGTGGTGCCCGGCCCCGAGCGGCTGACGGTGGTCGTCTCCGACGACGGGCGCGGTCTGCCGGAGGGCTTCGACCTGGACAATTCCACCAGCCTGGGGCTGCAGATCGTCAAGACCCTCGTGGTGGGCGAGCTGTCGGGCCGGCTGGCCGTCGAGCCGCGCGAGGGAGGCGGCACCGAGGTCACTCTCTCGATTCCGCTACCCTCTGTCTGATCAAGCACCTGCGCCGGTCACGGATGTGTTCCGTGGTCGACGCAGACGCGTGATCGTGGACGGTGTCCTTCCCTGGGCGCGAGGTCCGCGGTCGGGGAGGGGGGAGTGCGGGTTCAGACGTTCGCGCGGGCGCGGGCGCGGGCGGTGCGACGCTTGAGAGCGCGACGCTCGTCCTCGCTGAGGCCACCCCATACGCCGGCGTCCTGGCCGGACTCGAGGGCCCACTTCAGGCAGGCTTCGGTCGCCGGGCACTGACGGCAGACCTGCTTCGCCTCTTCGATCTGCATCAGGGCCGGGCCCGTGTTGCCGATCGGGAAGAACAGCTCGGGGTCCACGTCACGGCAGGCAGCTCGGTGGCGCCAGTCCATGCGTCCACTCCTTCGTCGGCGAGCCAGCGGCTCGGTGTGCAATGCGTGCGGTCGGAACTGCTTTGTGAAGACTTTCACTAACTTGAGCGAACCTTGAGCCGAACCCTGGTTGGGGATCCGGATCGGGGCTGCGGCGCCGGTCGGGGCCTTCGAGGGGTGAAAGGTCCTACGTTCCGACGTCAATGTTGAGATTGTCAGCGACCCTGAGCACACGCAAGGGGTTTGGTGGGAAGTTTTGACGGTTATGGATGTCGGATGCGTCACACAATGACCGAATGTAACCGCCTAGACCAGAACTTGTAACGCGTTCGGGATAGACCGGAACGTAACCGACTCACGTTCCCCCAGGTAGTCGCCATCCAGCTGAAAGGCGACAGGCCGGGCGGCCGTCAGGGTGAACTCCGCCTCGTCGTGCAGTTGCACCAGCCGCCTGCCCTTCGGCAGGGTGTCGCGCCGCTCCAGGATCTGACTGATCACCGGGATCATCGTGCTCGGCCCGATCCGGGTCAGGCCCAGCAGGTCGAGGCCCGTCTCGAAGCTCGCCCACGGCGTCGGATGAACCGGCCGCGAGCCCACGTACGTCCACGGTGAGGTGTTGGACACGATCGCCATGAACAGATGGCCCGCCGGTGGGATGCCCGGCCCGCTCAGCGTCATCGCCGCCTGGCGCTTGTCGGTCGCCAGGTAGTGCTTCAGCGCCGTGGCCACATAGCGGGCGGGAGTCGCCTTGCGTCCGGCGCCGCGCAGGCCCTCGACCGCGCGGATCACCTCGGCGTCGTAGCCCATGCCCGAGCAGAAGGTGAAATAGCGGCTCTCGCCCTCCCACAGGGCCTGGCCCAGGCCGACGGTTCTCCTGCGGTCGGCGGCCAGCGCCTCCAGCACCGCGCCCATCGCCTCGACCGGGTCGTTGGGCAGGCCGAGCGCACGGGCGAAGACATTGGCGCTGCCTCCGGGTATCACCAGCAGCGCCGGTCGGTCGTCGGCCCGCGTGCCGTGGTCGTCGGCGTTCAGCAGGCCGTTGGCCGTCTCGTTGACCGTGCCGTCGCCGCCGAGCACGGCCACGATGTCGAAGCCCCGCGCGCGGGCGGAGCCGGCCAGCTTGGCGGCGTGACCCCGGTATCCGGTCTCCTCGACCGTGAGGTCGACGGCGGCGCCGAGCGCCCTGATCATGACGTCTCGGGTACGGCGATTGGTCGTCGTCGCCTTCGGGTTGACCAGGAGCATGGCACGCATACTCGCCAGCGTATTCGGTCAAACGGCGAGGTAGGGTGTGCCCTTGTGACACGCCCTCTGACCCTGAAGCTCGCCGCCGTCGTCGTCGCCCTCGAAGGGGTGGTCGCGGTGGGGCTCGGCGGCTATGTGGCGATCGGCCTGCTGACCGGCCAGGCCAAGGAGGTCACGGTCGCGGCGGCGGTGGGCGCATTCGGCCTGCTGGTCGGCGCGGGCCTGATCTGGGTCGCGTACGGCGGGCTGCTGCGGGCCGAGCGCTGGGGCCGGGCGCCGGGCGTGCTCACCCAGATCTTCGCCCTGCCCATCGTCTACACCCTGTTCGAGTCCGACCGGCTCGACCTGGGCATCCCGCTGCTCGCGGTGGCGCTGACCGGGCTGGTCACCCTGCTGGCCCCCGCGACGACGCAGGCGCTCTACGGAGAGGACGCCACCGGCGCGGGAGCCTGAGGTCGGTCGTCGGCCGGATCAGTCGTCGGCGGTCAGGCCCTCGCGCAGCTGCGCGAGCGTGCGGGCCAGCAGCCTGGAGACGTGCATCTGGGAGATGCCGAGCTCGGTGGCGATCTGCGACTGGGTCATGTTGCCGAAGAACCTCAGCAACAGGATGCGCTTCTCCCTGGGCGGCAGCCGCTCCAGCAGGGGCTTGAGCGACTCCCGATACTCCACCCCTTCCAGCGACTCGTCCACGATGCCGAGCGAGTCGGACACGGCGGGCGCGTCGTCGTCGCCGGAGTCGGGCGCGTCGAGCGAGACGGTGGAGTAGGCGTTGGCCGACTCCAGGCCCTCGAGCACCTCTTCCTCGGTCATCTTGAGGAAGGCGGCGAGCTCGGCCACCGTCGGCGCCCGGCCCTCACGCTGCGACAGCTCGCTTATCGCCTTGGTCAGCGACAGCTTCAGCTCCTGCAGGCGGCGCGGCACGCGCACCGCCCACCCCTTGTCGCGGAAGTGGCGCTTGATCTCGCCGACGATGGTCGGTGTCGCATAGGTGGAGAACTCGACGCCACGGGCCAGGTCGAACCGGTCGATCGACTTGATCAGGCCGATGGTGGCGACCTGGGTCAGGTCGTCCAGCCACTCACCGCGGTTGCGGAAGCGGCGCGCGAGGTACTCGACGAGCGGCAGGTGCAGCTCGACGAGCTCGTCCCTGATGCGCTGGCGGCGCGGCTCGTCGGGGGCCAGCTCGGCCAGCTCGGCGAAGAGCATGCGGGCGCGGACCCTGTCGGGCACACCGCTGTCGCTGGCGGCCATGGCTCCAGTCCTTTCCGTCACGCCGGCCTCGCCGCGCCTCGGCGCTTGCGCAGGACGATCGCCATACGGTCGGGGGAGTCGGTCACGGCGTCGACGTCGTCGGCCAGTGCGGTGAGCACCATCCAGGCGAAGTCATCACGTTTGGGAGCTGAACTGCCAACGGTGGCGACTTCCACCCTGACCTGCATCTCCTGGCCAGTGAGCTCGAACTCGGCCGTCAGGTCGGTGCCGGGCACGGCGGCGCTGAGCAGCATGGCGCACGCCTCGTCGACGGCGATCCGCAGGTCCTCGATCTCGTCGAGGGTGAAGTCCAGCCGTGCGGCGAGCCCCGCTGTTGCCGTACGAAGCACGGACAGATAGGCACTGGCGGCCGGCAGCCTGACGCTCACCACGTCACGGATGCCCGCCATGCCCTCCGCACGGGTCTCGGTTTCCTCGGTCACGATCCTCCTAGCGAGTCCGGCACGCAGATGACGCTGACTGCAACTTACAACCCTAGAGCGACTGTTGGCCGACTGAGACTCGCCAAGCAACGAAAATGGCCCCGCGCCGGGCTGAGCCGGAGGGCGCGGGGCCATGATCAGGCCTTAGGCGGCCTTGGTCTCCCAGAAGATCTTGGAGATTTCATCGATCTTGGCGAGCAGGTCGTCGGCCTTGGCCACGTCGACCGTGCCCTTGGCCCCCGCGGCGCCCGCCAGCTTCGTGGCGTCCCAGAACAGCTGGTGCAGCTGCGGGTAGGTCTCCAGGTGCGGCGGCTTGAAGTAGTCGGTCCACAGCACCCACAGGTGGTGCTTGACCAGCTCGGCCCGCTCCTCCTTGATCGACAGCGCACGGGCGCGGAAGACCGGGTCCTCGTTCGCGGCGTACTTCTCCATGATGGCCTTGACCGAGTCGGCCTCGATCCGCGCCTGAGCCGGGTCGTAGACGCCGCAGGGCAGGTCGCAGTGAGCGGATGCGACATGCCTGGGTCGCAGCAGTCGTGCGAGCATCAGAGATTCCTTCCGTGATGCTTGGATGTCAGTTCTAGGTCCTAGTGCCGACCTTACTCGTGTGCAAACGCCGATGACGGAGGGGGTTCGGCCCGTGAGGGTACGTGTCGAGGGCGATTCGATGACCCCCGCCCTGCTCCCGGGCGACCACCTCTGGGTACGGCGAGGCGCCAGGGTGCGGCCCGGCGACCTGGTCGTGGCCAGGCTGCCCGAGGCGGGCACGCTCATCGTCAAGCGGGCCGCCTGGCACGAGGACGGCGGCTGGTGGCTGGAGAGCGACAACCAGCGTGCGCCGGGCAGGCGCGACAGCTGGGACTTCGGCCCGGTCGAGGAGATCGTCGGACGTGTGGTGCTGCGCTACTGGCCTCCGGCCAGACGGCGCCTGGCCCGGTAGGCCGCGACGTTGGCCCGGCTGGCGCACCGCTCGGAGCAGTAGCGGCGCGAGCGGTTGGAGGAGGTGTCGAGGAAGGCGCGGCGGCAGGGCGAGCCCTGGCACAGGCCGAGCCGGTCGGGCCCGAGCCCGGTGACGATGCTGGCCAGCCCCATGACGGCCCTGGCGGCATAGTCCTCGGCGTTGCCGCCGGTCTCGGTCAGGTGCAGGTGCCAGGCCTCGCCGTCGTGCCCGGAGATCTGCGGATGCACCGGATGACGCACCAGCAGGGCGTTGAGCCGGTCGACCACGGCCTGCTCGTCGCCGCGGTCCGCGTCGGCGAACACCGAGGCGAGCTCCACGCCCAGGGCCAGCAGCCGATCGAGGTCGGCGGGCCCGAGCAGGGGCAGGGCGACGTGCAGGTCCTGCTGGCCCGTGCTGTTGACCAGGAGCACGGCGAGCTCTGCGTATGAGGTGAGATCCATCGCGGCCTGTAAGAGACGATGCGGACCTTCGAGTATTACACGCCCGGGACGGCGAGGGCGCCAGGAGAACGCGCGGTAGGGGGTGCACAGGTGGCCGAACCGACGTCGCGGACATTTCGTACCCCGAGATGTTCGGGACCGGCTGCGCGCGGCCCGCAATGCGGGTAAGCCTGGACCATGGAGCACGTCTCACCATGTGGCACAATCGAGCGACGGGTGACCCCCGTACCCCCTCATGAGGCATCCAAGCTCGCGAGGGGAACCTGGCGGCTACCGAAGCCAGGCCTCTCGTAGCACGGCAGTCGATGGTTGTCTTCCGTCCGTCTGAACTACAGGGGTCTCTGTGGCTGTCACGCCAACCTCGGTCTCACTCGAATCCCTCGACCTGGATCCGGCCTTCGCCCTGCATCGCGGTGGCAAGCTGGAAACCCGCTCAACGGTCCCCGTCCGCAACGCCGATGATCTGGCGCTCGCCTACACCCCGGGCGTCGCCCGCGTGTGCAGTGCGATCGCCGAAACTCCCGAGCTCGTCAACGACTACACCTGGGTCTCCAATGTCGTGGCCGTGGTCTCGGACGGCACCGCCGTCCTCGGCCTCGGTGACATCGGGCCCGCCGCGGCCATGCCCGTCATGGAGGGTAAGTCGCTGCTGTTCAAGCAGTTCGGCGGGGTCGACTCCGTCCCGATCTGCATCGCCACCACCGACGTCGACGAGATCGTCGACACCGTCGTGCGGCTGGCGCCCTCCTTCGGCGGCATCAACCTGGAAGACATCAGCGCCCCGCGCTGCTTCGAGGTCGAGGACCGGCTGCGGGAGATGCTCGACATCCCCGTCTTCCACGACGACCAGCACGGCACCGCCATCGTGGTGCTCGCCGCGCTGCGCAACGCCGCCAGGCTCACCGGGCGCACGCTCGGCGACCTGCGGGCCGTCGTGGCGGGCGCCGGAGCCTCGGGGGTCGCGGTCACCCGCTTCCTGATGAACGCCGGAATCGGCGACATCGCGGTCTCCGACTCCAAGGGCATGGTCCACGAGGGCCGCGAGGGCCTCAACCCGGTCAAGCAGGCGCTGGCCCGCGAGACCAACAGGGGCATGCTCAAGGGCTCGACCGAGGAGGCGCTGGCCGGAGCCGACGTCTTCATCGGCCTGTCAGGCTCCACCGTCTCCGAGGCGGCGATCGCCACGATGGCCCCCGACTCCATCGTGTTCGCGCTGTCCAACCCCACTCCCGAGGTGCACCCCTCGATCGCGGCCAAGTACGCCAGGGTCGTGGCCACAGGGCGCTCCGACTTCCCCAACCAGATCAACAATGTGCTGGCCTTCCCCGGCGTCTTCCGAGGCGCCTTCGATGTCAGGGCCACCGCGATCACCGAGAATATGAAGATCGCGGCGGCCGACGCGCTCGCCGCCGTCGTCGGCGACGACCTGGCCGCCGACTACGTCATCCCGAGCCCGTTCGACGAGCGTGTGGCGCCTGCTGTCGTCGCCGCCGTCGCCGCGGCCGCGAGGGCTGACGGAGTCGCCCGCATTTAGATCGTTCCGGGGCGAGGTGCGGCTTGCCCGTACCCCGCCCCGGGCTGTACCCGTTCTTTGCGGAAGCCCCAAAATCACACACTCAGCGTGCTATAACAAGAGCTCTCCGTGACTTTGTCGGGGGCTGCGTCTCCCCGCGGACTCCTGCCGATAGGAGAGCGATGGAACGCGAGCCGAATCGATTACTGCTGGAGCTCATCCGCCAGGCGGGCTTCTCCCACAAGGGACTGGCCAGGCGACTCAACGACCTCGGCTCCGCCAGAGGCGCATCAGGCCTGAAGTACGACCACAGTTCCGTCCTGCGCTGGATCGGTGGTCAGCGGCCGAGGGATCCCGTACCCGGCCTGCTCAGCGAGATCTTCTCGCTGCGTCTCGGCCGGCCCGTCAGTGCCGAGGACTTCGGCATGCCCACCGTCACCACACCCCTCCACCTTGGACAGGAGTTCAATCACACCTGGCAGGAGGGGGTCGCGACAGTGACAGCGCTGTGGCGTGCGGACGTGGAGAGGCGCAGGTTCCTCATCGACTCGACATTCGCGATCGGAGCAGGGTCGGCGGGGGCCGTGCGCTGGCTCACCCTGCCCCCCGAGGGGCGCCCGACGGGCAGCGGCGGACGCAGGGTCGGCATGGCCGACATCGCCGCCATCCACGAGGTCACCCGCTCGTTCGGCGAGCTCGACAACAGGTTCGGCGGCGGGCGGGTGCGCTCGGCCGTCGTGAAGTACCTCGACACCGCGGTCACCCCGCTGCTGCGCGACGGCTCCTACGGCGAGGCCGCGGGCAGGGAGCTCGCCTCGGCCGCGGCCGAGCTGACCCGCCTGGCCGGATGGATGGCCTACGACCTCGAACAGCACGGCCTGGCCCAGCGCTACCTCATCCAGGCGCTGCGCCTGGCCAGAGGCGCGGGCGACCACGCGCTCGGCGGCGAGATCCTCGCCGGGATGAGCCACCAGGCCATCTACATGGGCCAGCCGGCCCACGCCCTCGACCTGGCCCGCGCCGCGCAGCTGTCGGCCCGCCGCTCGGGCGTCTTCACCCTGCTCGCCTCGTGCCACGTCCTGGAGGGGCACGCCCATGCGGGCCTGGGGGACGCCGAGGCGTGCGCGGGGGCGATCGGCGCGGCGGAGAGCGCCTTCGCCAGGCGCAAGGTGGACGACGAGCCCGCCTGGCTCGGCTACTTCGACGAGGCCTACCTCGCGGCCAAGTTCGCGCACTGCTACCGGGACCTGGGCGACGGGGCCAGGGCGGTGACCCAGGCACGCAGGTCGCTGCAGATGGACGGCAGGTTCGTGCGCGGGCGGATGTTCAACCTCTCGCTGCTGGCGGCCGGGCTGCTGCAGACGGGCGAGGTCGAGGAGGCGTGCACGACTGCGGAGGCCGCCCTGGCCCTGGCGGCCGATCTGCAGTCGGTCCGCAGTCGCTCCTACGCGAGCGACCTGCGCCTGCGCTTCGAGCCGTATGCGGGCGAGCCCGCCGTCCTGGCGCTGCGTGAGCGCACCAGGGAGCTGTCGGAGGTGTAGGGCGCGGGGAAGTCCCGGAGAACGGCCGAAGGGCCTGGCAGAGGCCAGGCCCTTCGGTTTCTTGAAGGTGAGGTTTGGACCCTCAGTTCAAGGGGGTCTTACTTGTACAGCTCGCCGTTCGGGCCGACGATCTTGCCGGACCACAGGTTCTTCGCGGCGTTGTAGACGGCCGCGGTCTCACCGTCGAAGTACGGCGAGGAGATGTAGTCGACGCGGTCGTTGCCGTCCTGGTCGTTGAAGGTGCTGGTGACACCGTTCACGTAGCCGAGACGCTTGGCGTTGCTGTACTTGAGCAGCCACGGGCCACCGTCGTAACCGGAGGTCACGGGGCACTTCAGGGCGATGTGCTCTTCGATCTTCTTGGCGGCCGAGCCGACCGTCTTGGCCGAGGTCTTGCCGTAGCACCACTTGGGCGTGACGCCGGAGTAGGGCTTGCTTCCGTCCGGGTGGGGAGCGGAGGGGTAGCCGAACGTGCGGACGTACTTGCCGGTGGGCTGGTTGAAGGCCACACCCTGGCCGCCGACGTTGTCACCGAGGCGACCAGCGTCCTTGGACAGCTCGATCAGGTACAGGTCACGGTGGTAGGAGATCGTCTCGGAGTCCTTCACCCAGAGGTTGAGGAAGTACTTCTCGACGATGTAGTTGCCACCGGCGTCCACGAACTTGAAGCCCGGACCGGTGTAAGCGTCGTACTCCGCCTTGGTGGCGAAGGTGTACTGACGCTTCTCCTTCTGGGTGTAGTTCGCGGGCTGCACGCCTTCCTTGGAGGGAGCGGCGTCACCCTTCGCCTCGGGGGAGGCGATGTACTTGGCCCGGTCGACCTCGAGCTCGGTCAGCACGGTGCCCTTGGCGTCCGGGCTGGCGACGTCGGTGGTCTTGACGGGCTTCGAGTAGCAGTCAGAGGTCTCGGGCGCGTTGACCGGGCCCTTGCACTTCTCGTACTCGGCGGCCGTGATGTTCACGGTCTTGACGTACTTCGGACCGACCCACTTGTCGAAGTCGGCCTTGGAGACCGCCTTCTCGCCGCCGTAGTGGATGCCGTTGTAAACGGTGACGAACGCGTAGTCGCGGTCGAAGTCCTCGTAGACGTCGAAGTCGTAGTGCGTGAACGCCTGCTTGCCGACGTAGATGCCCCACGGGGTCTTGCCCTGGTAGTAACCGGGGACGAAGGCCCACTTGTCGAGGACGTCCTTGTTGCCGTCGATGTCGTAGACACAGTGACCGGCGGTCGCGACCAGGTTCTTGTAAGCGCCCTGGATCGAGGTCGCCGAGCACCACTTGTAGTCGCCCTTGGCGTCCACGAAGAAGACCTTGCCGATGGACTTCGGCAGGTTGATGTTCGCGGGAGCCTTGGTCGCGGCCTTCTTCTCCTCGCCGATGGGGGCGACGAAGGAGGGTTTGGCGTCGGCGCTATACCCGCCCTTGGAGACGAGCTTCTTGACGTCCTTGGCGTCCCAGTAGTACGCCGTGGCGGCCTTGAGGGCGGCGGCGTTCGACTTGGTCCAGAACTGCGCGACCGACTCGGCCTCGGCGGTGTTCTTGGCGAGCGGGTCGGTGGCGACGTCGCCGGCGGCCTGAGCCGAACCGGCGAGACCGGCAGCCAGCAGGCCAGTGGCCAGAATGACGCCGCTGGCGGGGAGGAGGATGCGCTTCAAGGTGACTCCTTGCGCTGTCGTGCGGCGCCTCTTGCGCCACAACCGTCAGTAAAGGGATGTCAGGAAACATACAGTCTTGATCTTGAGTACTGGAACCCGCTTTGACGCGAAAGAAGCCGCCTCAAGCGCCGTGATGCTTTCGTGATGTTTGGGAGTGCTGTGCGGCGGAAGTCGCCCGGAGGGGTCTCAAACCGTATTTGTGCTGATCAACAAATACATGGTGTGCATGTGGGGCAGGTGGCCCGAGAGTCGGGCAAGACAGTCCCTGTTCACTTACGTGTGACGCAGATCACATAAGATTCATGGCACCGTCCGACGGCCTCGTGCGTCGAAGGATGCCTTTAGAACGCGCCAAAACCGAAAGGCCCGACCGATGGACGGCCGGGCCTGGAACGGCCGAAGGGCCTGGCAGAGGCCAGGCCCTTCGGTTTCTTGAAGGTGAGGTTTGGACCCTCAGTTCAAGGGGGTCTTACTTGTACAGCTCGCCGTTCGGGCCGACGATCTTGCCGGACCACAGGTTCTTCGCGGCGTTGTAGACGGCCGCGGTCTCACCGTCGAAGTACGGCGAGGAGATGTAGTCGACGCGGTCGTTGCCGTCCTGGTCGTTGAAGGTGCTGGTGACACCGTTCACGTAGCCGAGACGCTTGGCGTTGCTGTACTTGAGCAGCCACGGGCCACCGTCGTAACCGGAGGTCACGGGGCACTTCAGGGCGATGTGCTCTTCGATCTTCTTGGCAGCCGAGCCGACCGTCTTGGCCGAGGTCTTGCCGTAGCACCACTTGGGCGTGACGCCGGAGTAGGGCTTGCTTCCGTCCGGGTGGGGAGCGGAGGGGTAGCCGAACGTGCGGACGTACTTGCCGGTGGGCTGGTTGAAGGCCACACCCTGGCCGCCGACGTTGTCACCGAGGCGACCAGCGTCCTTGGACAGCTCGATGGTGAAGACGTCACGGTGGTAGGTCTTGACGTGCGTCTTCTTGACCCACACCCAGAGGCGGTAGACCTCAACGCGGTAGTTGCCACCGGCGTCGACGAACTTGAAGCCCGGGCCGGAGTAGGCGTCGTAGTCGGACTTCGTCGCGAAGACCTTCTGCCACTTCCAGGCCTTGCTGTAGTTCGCCGGCTGCACACCCGGGTAGTTGGGGGCAGCGTCGGTGGCGTCGGGCGCCGCGAGGTACTTGGCGCGGTCGACCTCGGTCGTCCGGAGGACGGTGTCGGGGTGAGCCGGGCTGCCGACCTCGACGACCTTCTCAACGTTCGAGTAGCAGTTGGGCGTCTCGGGGGCGTTGAGCGGGCCGCGGCACACGTTGTACTCGGCCTCGGTCAGCGAGATGGTCTTGACGTACTTCGGACCAACCCACTTGTCGTACTCGTCGGCGGTGACAACCTTCTCGCCGCCGTAGTGGATGCCGTTGTAAACGGTGACGAACGCGTAGTCGCGGTCGAAGTCCTCGTAGACGTCGAAGTCGTAGTGCGTGAACGCCTGCTTGCCGACGTAGATGCCCCACGGGGTCTTGCCCTGGTAGTAACCGGGGACGAAGGCCCACTTGTCGAGGACGTCCTTGTTGCCGTCGATGTCGTAGACACAGTGACCGGCGGTCGCGACCAGGTTCTTGTAGTTACCCTGGATCGAGGTCGCGGAGCACCACTTGTAGTCGCCCTTGGCGTCCACGAAGAAGACCTTGCCGATGGACTTCGGCAGGTTGATGTTCGTGGGGGCCTTGGTCGCGGCCTTCTTCTCCTCGCCGATGGGCGCGACGAAGGAGGGCTTGGCGTCGGCCGAGTAGCCGCCCTTGGAGACGAGCTTCTTGACGTCCTTGGAGTCCCAGTAGTACGCGGTCGCGGCCTTGAGGGCAGCGGCGTTCGACTTGGTCCAGAACTGCGCGACCGACTCGGCCTCAGCGGTGTTCTTGGCCATGGGGTCCGAGGCGACGTCGCCAGCGGCCTGAGCAGAACCGGCCAGGCCGGCAGCCAGGAGACCGGTGGCCAGAACGGCGCCACCGGCGGAGAGGAGGATGCGCTTCAAGGTAACTCCTTGCGCTGTCGTGAGGCGCCTCTTGCGCCCCATTCGTCAGTAAAGGGATGCGAGGAACATACAGTCTTGATCTTGAAAACTGGAAGCTGGTTTGGGGGGAAAAGATGACCCTGAAGCGGCGTGACTTTTTCGTGATGTTTAGAGGGCTTCTCGGGGCGTACGCCCCGGACGCTGGGGAAAGTGTGTTTGCCCAGATCAACATAAGGATGTTGTTAGTGTGACTGGGGTGGTCCGAGAGTCGGTCTGGAAGGTTCCATCCGTCCTCATGTGATGCAGATCACATCCCGCAAATGGCACCGTATGGCGCTCCGCTGCGTCCAAGGGCCCCGCACATGACTGAGGGGCCCGGCGGTAGCCAGGCCCCTCAGGTGTCGCGCGAGTCCCAACAGTCAGTCGTGACCCGGTGCGGCGGTGTTACTTGTACAGGTTGCCGGAAGCGTCGACGATCTTGCCCGACCACACGTTCCTGGCGGCGTTGTAGACCGCGGCGGTCTCACCGTCGAAGTACGGGGAGGACAGGTAGTCCACGCGGTTGTTGCCGTCCTGGTCGTTGAAGGTGCTGGTGACACCGTTCACGTAGCCGAGACGCTTGGCGTTGCTGTACTTGATGAGCCACGGAGCGCCGTTGGCGCCCTCGGTCATCGCGCACTTGAGCGCGATGTGCTCCTCGATCTTCTTGGCGGCCGAGCCGACCGTCTTGGCCGTGGTCTTGCCGTAGCACCACTTCGGCGTGACGCCGGTGTAGTTCTTGTGGCCGTCGGGGTGCGGCGCCGCCGGGTAGCCGAAGGTGAAGACCGGCAGGCCCGTCTTCTGGTTCCAGGCGAAGCCCTGGCCGCCGACGGCGTCACCGAGACGACCGGCGTCCGAGGACAGCTCGATCGTGTACTCGTCGCGGTGGTAGGTGATCGTGGTGACGTCCTTCTTCACCCACACGTTGAGGAAGTACTTCTCGACGATGTAGTTGCCGCCGGCGTCGACGAACTTGAAGCCGGGACCGGTGTAGGCGTCGTACTCCGCCTTGGTGGCGAAGGTGTCCTGACGCTTCTCCTTCTGCGTGTAGTTCGCAGGCTGGAAGTCCGGGCGGCTGGGAGCGGCGTCGACCTTGGCCTCGGGGGAGGCGAGGTACTTGGCCCGGTCGACCTCAAGGCCGGTGAGCACGGTCTCCTTGGAGGCCGGGCTGCCCACCTCGTCGGTCTTGGTGGTCTTGGAGTAGCAGTCGGAGGTCTCGGGCGCGTTGGCCGGGCCCTTGCACTTCTCGTACTCCGCGGCCGTGATGTTCAGCGTCTTGATGGACTTCGGGCCGACGAACTTGTCGAACTCTTCCTTCTTGACGACCTTGGAGGCGGCCGGCTTGATGCCGTTGTAGACCGTCACGAACGCGTAGTCGCGGTCGTAGTCCTCGTAGACGTCGAAGTCGTAGTGCGTGAACGCCTGCTTGCCGACGTAGATGCCGTACGGCGCCTTGCCCTGGTAGTAGCCGGGGACGAAGACCCACTTGTCGAGCGTGGCCGCGTTGCTGGCGGTGTCGTAGACACAGTGACCGGCGGTGGCGACCAGGTTCTTGTAGTTGGACTGGATGGAAGTGGCCGAGCACCACTTCTTCTCGCCCTTGGCGTTCTCGAAGAACACCTTGCCGATGGTCTTGGGCAGGTTGACGTTCTTGACGACGCTCGTCGTTTTCTTCTCGGCGCCGATGGGGGCGACGAGGGACGGCTTGCCGTCGGGGGTGTAGCCGCCCTTGCTCTGCAGCTTGGCGACGTCCTTGTTGTCCCAGTAGTCGACCTGCGTGGCGGCCTTGAGGGCGGCGCCGTTCGCGGCGGTCCAGAACTGGGCGACGGACTGAGCCTGGGCGGTGTTCTTCGCCAGCGGGTCGGTCGCGACGTCGCTGCTGGCCTGGGCAGCTCCGGCGAGTCCGGCGGCGAGAAGACCGGTGGCGAGGACAGCGCCACCGGCGGGGAGGAGGATGCGCTTCAAGGGTGTAGCTCCTTGCTCTGTCGTGGGTCGCATCATGCGCCCCATGCGTCAGTAAAGGGATAGCAAGGAACATACCCTTGTGATCTCCGCAGGTAGAAGCCTTGCCAGCTACCTCCCAGGAAGCCCCGAGTCGCGTGACCTTTCTGTTATCAGTCAGAGATAAATGCGGGCGGTAATCGGAAGGCTCCGTTTCCCCTGCAAGGGCGGGGGTTGTCGCGCGGGCCGCCGGAGGGTCGTGAAGGGCGGGTCGCGCCCTGTAATCGGCGATCAGTGACGCAGATCACATTCATCGGATGGCACCGAATCAGGATCCGCTACGTCTAATTTGCTTCTTGGTAGATCGTTCAGGCATGAAAGAAGGGGCCCGGCGGATCGCCGAGCCCCTTGATTCGTCCTGCGGGCGACTACTTGAGCAGCTCGCCCTTCGGGCCGACGATGCGGCCGGAGGCGACGTTCTTCGCGGCGTTGTAGACCGAGGCGGTCTCACCGTCGAAGTACGGCGAGGAGATGTAGTCCACGCGGTCGTTGCCGTCCTGGTCGGCGAACGTGCTCGTCACGCCGTTGACGTAGCCGAGGCGCTTGGCGTTGCTGTAGTTCAGCAGCCACGGGCCGCCGTCGTAGCCGGGGGTCACCGGGCACTTCAGCGCGACGTGCTCCTCGATCTTCTTGGCGGGCGAGCCGACGACCTTGGCCGAGGTCTTGCCGTAGCACCACTTCGGCGTCACGCCGCTGTAGGGCTTGTTGCCGTCGGGGTGCGGCGCGGCCGGGTAGCCGAACGTGCGCACGAACTTGCCGGTGGGCTGGTTGAACGCCACGCCCTGGCCGCCGACGACGTCACCGAGGCGACCGGCGTCGGTGGCGAGGAGGATCTTGTAGCCGCCGGAGTGCCACTTGGGACCGTAGAACTCCCGGTACTCCTTCTCGTTGACGTTCTTGACCTCGAACTTCACGCCGTTGTAGACGGTGACGAACGCGTAGTCGCGGTCGTAGTCCTCGTAGACGTCGAAGTCGTAGTGCGTGAACGCCTGCTTGCCGACGTAGATGCCGAACGGCGACTTGCCCTGGTAGTAGGCCGGGACGAAGATCCAGTTGTCCAGGACGTCGCTGTTGCCGTCCACGTCGTAGACGCAGTGGCCGGCGGTGGCGACCAGGTTCTTGTAGTTGGACTGGATCGAGGTGGCCGAGCACCAGCGGACCTCGTTGCCGACGCGGAAGAACACCTTGCCGATGGTCTTGGGCAGGTTGACGTTCTGGCCGCTGCTCGAAGGGGTGCTCGGCGAGATCGGCGGAACCAGCTTGGGGCTGGAGTCGGCCGAGTAGCCGCCCTTGGAGACGAGCTTCTTGACTTCCTTGTCGTCCCAGTAGTAGGCGGTCGCGGCCTTGAGAGCCGCGAAGTTCGACTTCGCCCAGAACGACAGGACGGAGGAGACCTGCGAGTTGCTGGTCGCCAGGGGGTCGGAGGAGACGTCGGCCGTGGCCTGGGCCGAGCCCGTGAGACCGGCGGCCAGCAGGCCGGTGACCAGCACGGCGCCGCCGGCCGGGAGGAAGATGCGCTTCAAGGTAACTCCATGCTCCTTGCGCTGACGTGTTACGCCTTCTGCGTTCTTATGTCAGCAAGCGGACAGCTTGGGAACCTACCGAAACGGCCGCGGCCATGAGAACCGCATCAGGTGCCGCGAAGCCCTGGGTACACGGCGAAGCGGACCTTCGTGATCTGTTCGAGATCAAGCTGGCGACCCGCCCGGGGGCACGTCTGTGCTGATCGCGGCTTGACGATCAAGAGACTCGCGCGAGAGGCCCGCCAGGTTTACCTGGATTGCTGTGATCTGGACCACAAAATCGAGGCCTGGTGTGTCGGGCACACAGCCAACGCTCAGGAAGTGGCCTGGCCCGCCGCGGCGGCGTAGACGTCGTAGGTGGAGCCGAGGAAGTAGGGCGAGGAGACCGCGTCGAAGCGGCCCTGCGCATCGCGGTTCCAGGTCAGGCTGTTGACGCCGTTGAGATAGCCGAGGCTCTTGGACGGGCTGTAGTCGATCAGCCAGGGGCCGCCGCTCGCCCCCGAGCTGAAGTCGCAGTTGGGGAACTGTACGCCGTACTCCAGCTGGTAGGCGGGGTTGATCGTGCGCTTGGTCGTGCCGGAGCAGGAGCGCAGGGTGCGGCCGTCGAACGGGTGGGTGCCGTCGGGCTGGGAGCCTGCCGGGTAGCCGAAGGCGATGATCTGGTTGCCGGTCTTACGGCTGACCGAAAGGCCCTGGCCGCCGACGACGTCGACCAGGCGGCCGGTCTCGACCATGCTCAGGCCGCCGTCCTTCTGCGCCACCCATCGGAAGCCCTTGTGCACCGAGACGAAGGCGTAGTCGAAGTCGTAGTCGCCCTTGGCCGCCCAGTCGAGGTGCAGGTTGAGCGTCGAGCCCACATAGATGCCGTCGGGGGCGGGGTCACCCGTGGCGCTGGGATTGGGTACGAAGATCCAATACTCGGCCGGCTTCATCTGGCGCACGTCGTAGGCGCAGTGGCCCGCGGTGGAGACGACATTGCCGTGCTTGCCCGCGACCGCGGTGGCCGAGCACCAGAACTCCTTGTCGCCGAAGCGGAAGAAGACCTTCCCATGAGTACGGCCGGGGCCGCCCTTCGCGGGGGCGACCGGGTCGACGTCCTTGGCGGCGGCGGTGCGCCTGGTGGTGGTCAGCGGCAGCGACACCGAGCCGCCCGCGCTGGGCGAGGCGCTGGAGGTGGGCTGGCTCTTCCTGGAGTTGGGCGTGGCCGGGCTGTAGTTGTCGGCCTTCTTGAGCCGCTCGGGCTTCCAATACTCCGCGACGCGCTTCATCTCGGCGTCGGTCTTGGCCAGCGGCGTGGTGACGACCTCGCCGACGCCCGCCCGGGCCGGCGTCCCCGCGAACAAGGGCAGCATCAGCAGGCCGCACAGGAGTGCGGTGGTGAGCCTGCGTGCCCGGGGGGACATGATGTGTGTGCCTTCCTGCAGTCGTAAGGGGTGATTTTTCCAGATCGTCCGACTCTATGGGAGCGCCATTCCAGGATTGTTATCTGACCAGGCACTCCGTAAGGGTGACGTGAAGAAGGCCAGGCGGCAATGCTAGGGGGCGGCACCGACAACTTCCCGCAGCCCCGCCGCCCGCCTGCCGTGTCGGTCGTTGTCGCAGGTCATCGGCTGCGGGAGGGTGCTGTCATGCGCCTGCTCGCCGGTCTCGGAGTTCTAGCCATCCTGTCAGGCACGGCCGCGGCCGCCCCGCCGCATCGGGCCGAGCCGTACCAGGGGGAGACGAAAGTCATGGTGCTGACCTCGGGGGACAGGCACGCGCTGCTGGTGTGCGGGGTGGCTCACGGCTCCACGCATCCCAGGAGCGAGCAGGCCTGCGCGGCGCTCGACCGGGTGGGCGGCGAGCCCGACAGCATCGAGCCGGTCGCGGGGATGTACTGCACGCTGCAGTACGACCCGGTCACGGTCGGCGCGACCGGGATCTGGGGCGATCGGTTCATCTCCTACGAGGAGACCTTCGGCAACAGGTGCGCCGCGCTGGTGGCGGCCGGACCGGTCTTCGACTTCTGAGCCCGACCGCGGGAAGGCCCCGGCCGGTGCGGCCGGGGCCTCGGTGCTGCGTCCGTCAGCGGGTCACTTGGTCCACTTGTTGGCCGCGGCCTTGTACACCTTGTAGGTGTCGCTGTTGAAGTACGGCGTGCTGATGTGGTCGTAACGGTCGTTCCCGTCGGTGTCCCAGGCGACGCTGTTGACGCCGATCAGGTAGCCGGTGCGGGAGGCGTTCTTGTAGTTGTAGAGCAGCGGGCCGCCGCTGGCTCCGGCGGTGAAGGCGCACTTGAAGCCGACGTGCTCCTGCAGGTTGTACTTCGGCGCCGGCGGCATGGGAGCCGTCGTGCCGTAGCACCACTTCATCGTGCGGCCGGTGTAGGGCTTGTCGCCGTCGGGGTGCGAGCCTGCCGGGTAGCCGAAGGAGAAGACTTTCGCCTTGGTGCTGCGGTTCCAGGTGAAGCCCTGGCCGCCGACGTTGTCACCGAGCCTGCCGACATTGGTGACGACCGGCCGCCACTGCCCGTCGACCTTCTCCCACTTCACCTTCACGCCGGAGTGCACGTTGACGAAGGCGTAGTCGAAGTCGTAGTCCTCCTTGACGACGAAGTCGTCGTGCGCGTTGAAGGTCTTGGCCGCGTAGATGCCGTAGGGCGCCTTGCCCTCCCACGCCTGGTTGCCGTCCCAGTACGACGGGATGAAGACCCAGTTGTCGTAGAAGGTGTTGTTCTTCACGTCGTAGACGCAGTGCGCCGACGTCGCCACGAGGTTGCGGTACTTGCCCTGCACCGAGGACGCGGAGCAGTACTTCCAGCTGCGCGCGTCGTTCGGGTTGGCGCCCGGGAGGGTGAAGAACACCCTTCCGACGGTGTTGGGGAGGTTGACGTGCTTGCTCTGCGTGGGCTTGGCCTTCTCCTCGCCGATCGGGGGGACCGATCCGGCGGGCCCGTCGGGAACGGCCTTGATGGCCTTGCCGCTCCTGGCGGTGACGTCGAGGTCCTCGTTGATGTCGTGGGCCGCCCGCATGCGGGACGGGTTCCAGAACTCGGTCGCGGCCTGTGCGGAGGTGCTCGTGGTGTGGGCCACCACGTCGCTGGGTGCGGTGGCGCCCGCGGCGCCGCTGGTGGCGCCGATCGCACCGGCGACCATGAGGAGGCCGGCGAGGGGGATCGTGAGGCGCTGTGCTCGGGACATCACTGTGTTGCGCTCCTTCCAAGTTCTCGGCGGCCCAGAGCGGGGTGCTTGTGCCCCGGTGGGCCAGGAAAACGAGGGGAACGTTACTCAGCCGCGGAGTACGCCGACCAGGAAACGACGCGAAAAAGTCTCGGCCGGTTCCATTCCGTTATTAATATGCCAATACAGCATGTATTCAAGAATGGTATTCCCGCAGGTAGAGGCCTGGATTGAATATCACTGATCCCATCATTCCACGGCGTCACACGCGACACTTCAATCATGGGACGCGGGAAATGCCCATGGAATAACACCGGCCCCGGGGCGGGTCGATCCCGGCGTACGTCGCGGTTCGGTGACACCGTGTGCTGAATTCGTGACCTGCGTGCGCGCGAAATCGGACCGCATCGGTCCCACACTGGAGGCGAAGTCACTTCGAGCAAGGACCGTCGTGGGCGATCGCTTTGACGTCATCGAGGCGGGAGCCTCTGGCCGCCGCCGGTGGATCGGGGTGGCGGTGCTGGCCGTGTTGCTGGCCGTACCCGTGATCTCGCTGCTGAACAGCAGGACGCCCGAGCCCGAACCTGTGCCCGCGCCCACGACGGCGGGGCTGTCCTCGCTGGTCACCGTCACCACGACGCCCAACGCCGTCTATCCGGAGACGACGCCGGTCGAGGACGACGAGGTGATCAGGGTGACGTTCCCGGACGGGCGGCGGGCCGAGGTGCGCTATCCGCCGGAGACGCAGCTCAACAGCCTGGGGATCAGGCCGTTCGTCGGCGGCTGGCTCGACGGCGACTTCCGGCGCTTCCGGCAGCTCGTCGCGCCGTACGGGGGCGAGGTCGAGATCTCCAAGGGCGGCGCGCCGATCCGCAGCATGACCGGAAACGTCACCCTCTGGCCGCGTCAGCCGGGGCCGGGCGGGGCGGGGCAGGTGCTGCTGTTCGAGTTCGGCAGCTGGCGGCTGGCGCTGCACGACCGGGGCGACAGGCTGACCTTCGACCAGCGCATGGCGTGGGCCGAGGCGATCAGCGGCCGGGTGACCCGCGACGGGTACCTCGTGCTGCGCGCCGATCGGCCGATCAGGTTCGCCGAACCCGGAGAGGTGATCGCCGGTGATCCGGTGGGGCCGCAGCTGTGGTTCGGCGGCGGCGCTGGGCCGATGGTCGCCCTGGTGCCCACCCCCCGGTGCGAACAGCTCAGCCGGATGCCGTCGGTCATCGGCGGCAGAGGGCGCTTCAGCCGGGGCACGTGCTCGGGCGGCGTGTACGTCGCGGCGTCCGGCGGTGAGCGTTATGTGGCCTCGGTGATGCGCGGCGTCGAGGTACGGATGCTGCCTGACGACAAGTGAGGCGGGGGCGGGGCGTAGGGTGCGGCCATGTTCGCCGTTACCGCCACACGCACCGATGCCGACCGACCGCTCGACGGACTGACCCTGGGCGAGCGGCCCGAGCCGCGGACGCCCGAAGGCTGGACGACGGTCACCGTCAGGGCGACCGCGCTCAACCACCACGACCTCTGGACGCTCAAGGGCGTGGGCATCCGCCAGGACCGGCTGCCCATCGTGCTCGGCTGCGACGCCGCCGGGCTCGACGAGGACGGCAACGAGGTCATCGTGCACGCGGTGATCGGCTCCGGGCCGGACGAGACGCTCGACCCGAGACGCACGCTGCTGTCGGAGCAGCACGACGGCACGTTCGCCGAGCGGGTCGCGGTGCCACGCCGCAACCTGGTGCCCAAGCCGGCCGCCCTGTCGTTCGAGGAGGCGGCCTGCCTGCCCACCGCCTGGCTGACCGCCTATCGCATGCTGTTCGACAAGGCCGGGTTGCAGCCGGGCTCGACCGTGCTCGTCCAGGGCGCCGGGGGCGGCGTCGCCACCGCGCTGATCGCACTCGGCAGGGCGGGCGGCTTCCGCGTCTGGGCCACCTCCCGTACGGAGGCCAAGCGGCAGCAGGCGCTCGACCTGGGCGCCGACCTGGTGTTCGAGCCCGGCGCACGGCTGCCCGAACGCGTCGACGCCGTGATGGAGACCGTCGGCCAGGCCACCTGGGACCACTCGCTCAAGGCCCTGCGTCCCGGCGGGCGGATCGTCGTGTCCGGGGCGACCAGTGGCGCGGTGCCGCCTGCCGATCTGAACCGTGTCTTCTTCCTGCAGCTGTCGGTGATCGGCTCGACGATGGGGACGCGCGACCAGCTGGCCAGGCTGGCGGTGTTCCTCGAACAGACCGGGGTGCGACCGGTGATCGACAGGACCGTGCCGCTGCGGGAGGCGCATGACGGGTTCGAGGCGATGGCGGCGGGTGAGCTGTTCGGGAAGGTCGTCTTCCTGGCGTAGGGGAGGGCGTCAGGCCGGAAGCAGCGCGGGGCGCTTGGCGGCGTGGTCGTCGTCGTCGGCCTGTGGCTTCTTCGGGGGGTCGGCGTGCTGGGGCGGCAGGAGCCGCAGCAGCGGCTGGCGGAAGCCGTACATGGCGATCATCGCAGGTGGTCGCGTATCCGGGCGGCGGCCTCGTCGAGTGCGGTGCGGCACTCCTCGACGATCTCCTGGGTCAGGGTGGCGGCCGAGGCCTCCTGCCTGATCTGCGCGACGAAGTCGGCGAGCATGTCGCCGAGCTCGGCGTCGTACTGGGCCTGGCCCTTCGAGGCGCCGCCGAGGTCGCTCCAGATCTCCTCCCAGATGCCACGCCACTGCTGGGTGATCCGCTCGCCCTGGTCCTGCCAGCGCTTGGCGCTGTCCTGCCACTGGCGCCGCTGCTCGTCCTTGATCCGCTGGACCTCGGCCTTCTGCTGCTCGCGCAGGCGCCGCCAGTCGTCGCGTGAGGCGCTCGGCTTGACGTCCCTGGCCATCTGGGTCAGCTCCTCGCGCAGCGACCTGACCGTCTCGCGCACGTCCTCCTTGACCTCGCGGGCGATGTCGCGGACGGACTCGGAGATCTCCTGCTCCAGGTCGGCCAGCTCGTCGAGCCTGCCGTTGAGCTCCTCGCGGCCTTCGTCGGTGAGCGAGAAGACCTTCTTGCCGTCGATCACCTCGTGGGTGACCAGGCCCTCCTCCTCCAGCCGGGCCAGACGCGGGTAGATGGTGCCGGGAGAGGGCGAGTAGACGCCGAGGAACCTGTCCTGCAGCAGCCTGATCACCTCGTAGCCGTGGCGGGGGCTCTCCTCCAGGAGCTTGAGAAGGTACAGGCGAAGCCGCCCGTGCCCGAACACCGGACTCATATCGTGGCTCCCTTGTCGCCGTTGCTGCCGCTTGTCCCGCCCTTGAGCACTGTGATGTCCGACGACAGCGAGGTCAGGCTCAGCGAGGCCATGCCGCCGCCGAGTCTGCCGGACAGTGTCCGCGAGCCCGGTTTGCTGACCGGGCGCAGCTCGTCGAACCCGCTGGCCAGCCTGCCCGCCGTCGTGCGCGCCGTGACGTCGGTGTCGGCCGTGCCCGGCAGGCGTACGAGCACCGCGCCCGAGACCGTGCGGACGGTGACGTGCGCGGTCGGCGGGAGGTGGAGGTCGGCGGTGATGGCGCCGGACACGGTGTTGGCCTTGAGCCGGCGCGGCGTGCCGTGTGCGACGGTGAGCTCGCCCGACACGCTCTTGAAGTTGAGGTCGCCGGTCATCGCCCGGCTCTCGACCGGTCCCGACACGGTCTCGGCGTGGACGTCGCCGCTCACACCGTCCAGGACGATCTCGCCCGAGACGCTCTTGACGTGGGTACGGTGCTCGAACCCGGCCACGACGGCGGAGGCCGAGACGACACCGGCGTTGACCGAGCAGTCCTTGGGCACGGTGATCGTCAGTGCGGCTCTGCGCTTGCTCGGCTTGAGCCAGCCCAGCAGGCCGTCCCAGGTGAGATCCTTGTAGGCGACGGTCAGCGTGCCGTCCTCCTCGTCGAGGGTGACGATCAGCTCGGTGCCGTCGACCTCGGTCACTTCGAGGGTGGCGGGGCCTTCGCTGGCCAGTACGGCGAGGCGTCCGTCGACGATCCGCACGTCCAGCTCGCGCACCGCCCCGAACGTCAGCTGCTCGGGCCTCTCGATGATCCATTGAGGCATGGGTCCAGCCCTTCATCTTGTCCGACAGTGAACACGATATGTCGCGTATGACGAAAACTCAAGATGTATCGCGTTTTGCGGCTGGGATTCTTCGGGGTGTCGCGTGCGTCGCTAGAGTTGAGCCCGGACGGCCGCCGACGACGACGAGGAAGCAGGAGATGTACTTCACCGACAGGGGCATCGAGGAACTCGTCGAACGCAGGGGCGGGGAGGAGGTCAGCGTGATGTGGCTGGCCGAACGCCTGCGCGAGTTCGTCGACCTGAACCCCGAGTTCGAGACCCCCGTCGAACGCCTCGCCACCTGGCTCGCCCGCTTGGACGACGATGACGACGAGTAGACGCGGGTAGGCGCGGGTAGATCGCTTGGGGGCAGAGACAGGGGTAGGCGCAGGTGGGCCGGTTGGGTTCACAGCTGGGGTAGGCGCAGGTAGGCCAGCTGGGTTCACAGCAGGCCGCGTGCCTCGGCCCATGCGGGGAGCTGGCTGCCGGTGCAGGGCAGCCTCAGCCCGCTCTCGTGGAGCGCGTCGACCAGGCCACACATCTCGACCTTGGTCATCTTCTGCATGAGATGCAGCCGGGTGAGCAGCCAGATCGTGCCGTGGACCTCCAGGCCCCGGGCTCGGCCCACCCTCGTCGCGTCGCGGTCGTCGGTCAGCGCGACCATGGAGCGCACCTGGGCCGCGGCGAACACACTCGCCTCGCCCAGGTGGTGCTCACCGGCTCCGAGCACCTGCGACCAGTCGTAGAAGGCGATGAGCTCGGCATCGGTGTCCAGCGTGAGCACGCTGAGCCACTCCAGCTCCGCCAGCGAGCGCAGCGACGGGTACTTCGGCAGATGCCTGCCGATCTCGTCACCGACGACGCTGGTCGTCGCCATCGTGGTCACCCACGTGCCCAGGACGTCGATGCGATCGGCGAGGGCGAAATGGTGCAGGACGGTGGTGTCGGCCACCAGCGGGGGAAGCGGGTCGCACGGCGGGGGAGGGGATGTCACGGCGTCTGGTCGTCCTCCGATAGGGGAGGTAGCTCGCAGGCGTTGTCGAGCTGGCCGTGCATGAGCTCCAGCGCCCGGTCGCCGGTGATCTTCGAGTTTCGGTACGCCTGCATGACGGCGTGGGCGACCATCGGCGGCACGCGGATCGAGTCGAGGTCCGGCTGCGGCGTCCAGCCGAGGGCGTCCCTGAACTCCGCGTGGGTCGGCGCCCTGGCGGCGAGCGCTCGCTCCTCCGCCTTGGTGATCAGATCGGCGGTGCGGGCCTGCCTGATCGCGAGGCTCCACGAGGTCCGGTAGCGCGCGGCCAGGGTGACCAGAACGGCCCTCTTCGGCTTCGCGGGCTCGGCCGCGGCGGCGGCGCGCACGCACTGGACGGGCAGCAGCAGCTCGGCGGCGAACGCCTGCACCGCAGCCTCGCGTTCGGCTCGTGAGGCGTGCACGCTGAGGTCGGTGGAGTACTCGTCGCCGAGTATCAGGTGGCCGAGCTCGTGTGCGGCCGTCGCGCGCCTGCGCCCGGGTTCGCCGTCGATGCTCACCACGGCCGCGGCCACATCGCCGTCGATCGCCGAGGCCCCGTCGCCCGCCAGCTGTGTCACCAGGATGAACTGGCCGCACCGCTGGCACAACTCCGCGAGAGACTCGATCGGCTCGCTGTACAGCTTCAGCTCCGTCCGCAGCCATTGGGCCGCTCTGACCGCCGCGGCCGGCCCGTCGACCCGGCCAGGGTAGGCCAGCCTGGTCGGCGGCTCCAGCACGCCCAGGCCGATGAGCTGTGCGAGGTCGCGCAACCATCCGGCGAGCACGGTGTCCACCCGGTAGGCGTCCCTGCCGCTGTCGGTGGTGGTGTCCTCCGCAAGGGGAGTACGGTGCGACATCACGGCGGGCGGGGTGCTGAGGAAATGTCCGAGCGGGAGCGACAGCACGGTGGCCAGTCGCATGAGCTCCAGCGCGTCGAGGCGTCTCGTGCCCGCCTCGATCTTGCTGATCATCGTGCGGTCCAGCCCGACCCGCTCGGCCAACTGCGGCTGGGACAGCCCCATGGCCAAGCGCGACTCGCGGACTCGCTCGCCGATCTCAGCCCAGTCAAGCGACTTGGTCATGGGTGCGATAATCGCACGCCCTCTGAGGGCTCACAACGCTTTGCGAGTAACGGTTGACTTGCCGTTTCATCGCAATCACCCGCCAAATACCGCGATTCGGTTGGGTGTCGGACTGCATTCGGGCTTCGCCTGGAGGGGGTAGGGGCTTCAGGGGGCTTCGGGGAGGGGCTCGGCGATGACCAAGGTGAGGAGGCCGGGGAAGCGGGTGTCGAACTCGGCGCGGCGCAGGCGGTTGAGGCGGCGGGGGCCCTCGTCGCGCTGTTCGAGGAGGCCGACGTTGCGCAGGACGGAGAAGTGGTGGCTCAGGGTCGACTTGGCGACCGGCAGGTCGTTGAACGTGCCGCAGGCGCGGGTCCAGTCGGGGACCTCGGCCAGCTCGCGGATGATTCTGCGGCGCATCGGATCGGCCAGCGCGTCCAGTGCGGCCTGCAGTGACACCTCCAGCGGGGAGGCATGGGTGAGGCCGCGAGCGCGTGAGGTGTTCGACGACGGTCGAACACTGTTGTAGTGTTCCATCTCGATCGAACACTCTACCTGATGGGACCCTCATGGACCTCGGACGTGTCGGCGCATGGCACCAGCTGTTCAGCAAGGCTCCGCTCGCCCAGGCACGGGAGGCGGTCAAGGAGATCGAGGCGCTCGGCTATGCGACCCTCTGGGTCAACGAGGCTCCCGGCACCCGAGAGCCGTTCACCAATGCGGCGCTCCTGCTTGAGGCCGGCAGTAGGATCACGATCGGCACCGGGATCGCCAGCATCTGGGGCCGCGACGCCTCGGCGACCGCGGCGGCCGTCGCCACGCTCGGTGAGGCCTTTCCCGGCAGGTTCGCGCTCGGGCTCGGCGTGAGCCATCACACGCTGGTCTCGGCCCGTGGCCATACCTACGCCAAGCCGCTTGCCGCGATGCGTGCCTACCTCGACGCCCTTGACGAGGCGGCCGGGGCCGAGGGGGTGCCGGTTGTGCTGGCCGCGTTGCGGTCGAAGATGCTGGAGCTGTCCAGGGATCGGGCTGCCGGGGCGCACAGCTACTTCGTACCCGTCGAGCACACCGCCAGGGCTCGCGGCATCCTCGGCCCCGACCGCCTCCTGGTACCCGAGCAGGCCGTGATCGTCGAGACCGATCCCGTACGGGCTCGCGCCTTGGCTCGTGAGCACATGTCGTACTATCTGCGCCTGCCCAACTATGTGAACAGCCTGCACGACCTGGGCTTCACTCCTGCCGATCTCGCCGACGGCGGCAGCGACCAGCTCGTCGACGCCCTGGTCGCGTGGGGCAGCCCCGAAACCGTCGCCACCCGCGTCCAGGCTCACCTCGCCGCGGGCGCCGACCACGTCGCCGTCCATCCGCTGGCGGAGCCCGGCCCTGCCGAACTGAAGACCGTCCTCACCCAGTACACCGACCTCGCGGGCCACCTCAACGCACTGTCCTGAGCCCCATCCGGGGCGATCTTCTCCTGTACGGGGGCCGCTCTGGGGGTGCCTCGGCGTTCGCCTGGTCTGGGGTGTCCGGGCTGGCTTGGCGTGGGCGGGGGGCGGCTTCGCCCGGCCTGGACCGTTCAGCCCGGCGTGCCGCGACGCCGGTCCGGACATATCCCGCTATGCACAGCTCGTGCGTCGGCCGATCGACCGCCCCGCAGGACGAAGCTCGCCCAACACCACCGAGCAAGAACCAGCCACGACACACCCCCTCCTCACGCCCAAACGCCCCCACCCAGCCCCACCCAAACGCACCGCCCCCAAGCATGCGACAAGCTCCCGGCAAGCAGTGCGAGCCGAGGGCCTTTCGGTGGGAACACCCCCTGAAGGCCCAGCCAATGGGCCCTCAGGGGAACGGCGTCAGCCGAAGAGTTGTTGGAGCATGTCTTCGAGTTCGGCCTCGTGCGCCGCGTGGGAGCCGACGGCGGGGGAGCTGTTGGCGGCGCGGGAGACGCGGGAGAGGCGGCGGCCGCCGAGGAGGTCGGGGATCTCGGCCATCTTGAGGGTCAGGAAGGGCCACGGGCCCATGTTGACCGGCTCGTCCTGGGCCCAGACCAGCTCGACGTCGGACCCGTAGCGCCCGAGCTCGGCCAGGAGCTCGTCCTTCGGGAACGGGTAGAGCCGTTCGACCCTGACCAGGGCCGTGGTCTCCGCCTTGCCGAGCTTCTCCCTGCCGTTGAGCAGGTCGTAGTACACCTTGCCCGACGACAGCACGACCTTGGTGACCTTGGCGGGGTCGACCTTGGCGTCGCCGATGACCGGCTGGAAGTGGCCGTGCGTGAAGTCGGCGGAGGCCGAGGCCGCCGCCTTGTTACGCAGCAGCGACTTCGGCGTGAAGACGATCAGCGGCCTGCGACGGTCCGACAGCACCTGCCAGCGCAGCAGGTGGAAGTAGTTCGCCGGGGTCGACGGCTGGGCGACGGTCATGTTGTCCAGCGCGCACAGCTGCAGGAACCGCTCGATGCGGGCCGAGCTGTGGTCGGGCCCCTGGCCCTCGTAGCCGTGCGGCAGCAGCAGGACGAGCGAGTTGCGCTGGCCCCACTTCTGCTCGCCCGACGAGATGAACTCGTCGATGATCGACTGAGCGCCGTTGGCGAAGTCGCCGAACTGCGCCTCCCAGGCCACCAGGGCGTCCGGCCTGACCACGCTGTAGCCGTACTCGAAGCCCATGGCCGCGAACTCGCTGAGCAGCGAGTCGTAGACGTAGAACTTCGTGGTGCCCTCGTTGAAGGTCTTCAGCGGGGTGTGCTCCTCGCCGGTGACCCTGTCGACGAGTACGGCGTGGCGCTGGGTGAACGTGCCCCGGCGCGAGTCCTGGCCGACGAGGCGCACGGGACGCCCGTCGATGAGGATCGAGCCGAAGGCCAGTGTCTCGCCCATGCCCCAGTCGATGGTGTCGGACTCGACCATCTGCCCCCTGCGCTGGATGACCGGCGCGAGACGGGGATGGATGGTGAAGCCGTCAGGCAGGTTGAGCTGCGTGTCGACGATCCGCTTGAGCGCCTCGTCCGAGATGGCCGTGGACGTGTCGGCGTGCGACCACTTGACGACCTCGCCGCGCTCGGGCACCACCATGGCGCCGGGCTCCAGCGGCTTCTTCGTAGCCTCGCGGGTCTCGGTGAAGGCCCGCTCCAGCTTCTGCTGGTAGTCGCGCAGCGCCTGCTCGGCCTCGTCCACCGTGATGTCGCCACGGCCGATGAGGGCCTCGGTGTAGAGCTTGCGGGTCGAGCGCTTGGCGTCGATGAGGTCGTACATGAGCGGCTGGGTGAAGCCGGGGTTGTCGGTCTCGTTGTGGCCCCGGCGTCGGTAGCAGATCATGTCGATGACGACGTCCTTGCGGAACGTCCTGCGGTACTCGTAGGCCAGCTTGCCCACGCGGACGACGGCCTCGGGGTCGTCGCCGTTGACGTGGAAGATCGGCGCCTGGATCATCCGCGCCACGTCGGTCGCGTAGACCGACGAGCGGGAGGAGGCGGGCGAGGTGGTGAAGCCGACCTGGTTGTTGACCACGATGTGCACCGAGCCGCCGGTGCGGTAGCCGCGCAGCTGCGACAGGTTGAGCGTCTCGGCCACGACGCCCTGGCCGGCGAAGGCCGCGTCGCCGTGCACGAGGACGGGAAGGACGGAGAAGCCCTCCTCGCCGCGCTCCAGCAGGTCCTGCTTGGCCCTGACCACGCCTTCGAGCACCGGGTCGACGGCTTCGAGGTGGGAGGGGTTGGCCACGACCGACGCGCTGATCGTCTTGCCGCCGTGCGCGGTGAAGTCGCCGGTGGCGCCGAGGTGGTACTTGACGTCACCGGAGCCGTGCGCGGTGCGCGGGTCGATGTTGCCCTCGAACTCGCCGAAGATCTGGCCGTAGGACTTGCCCACGATGTTGGCCAGCACGTTGAGCCTGCCGCGGTGCGCCATGCCGATGACGACCTCGTCGAGGTTGTCACAGGCCGCCGCGCCGATCACCGAGTCCAGCAGCGGGATCAGCGATTCGCCGCCTTCGAGCGAGAAGCGCTTCTGGCCGACGTACTTGGTCTGCAGGAACGTCTCGAAGGCCTCGGCGGTGTTGAGCCTGGCCAGGACGTGCAGCTGCTCCTCGCGGTCGGGCTTGGCGTGCGGCTTCTCCACCCGGGCCTGGATCCAGGCCCGCTCCTCGGGGTTCTGGATGTGCATGTACTCGATGCCGATCGTGCGGCAGTACGAGTCGCGCAGGACGCCGAGGATCTCGCGCAGCTTCATCAGCGGCAGGCCGCCGAATCCACCGGTGGCGAACTCGCGCTCCAGGTCCCACAGCGTCAGGCCGTGCGACTGGATGTCGAGGTCGGGGTGCTTGCGCTGCTTGTACTCCAGCGGGTCGGTCTCGGCCATGAGGTGGCCACGCACCCGATAGGCGTGGATGAGCTCGATGACACGCGCCGACTTGGCGACGTCGTCGTCGTGGGTGGCGGAGATGTCCTGGACCCAGCGCACCGGCTCGTAGGGGATGCGGAGGGCTTCGAAGATCTCGTCGTAGAAGCCGTCCTCGCCCAGCAGCAACCGGTGGATCTGACGCAGGAAGTCGCCCGACTGGGCGCCCTGGATGATCCGGTGGTCATAGGTGCTGGTCAGCGTCATGACCTTGGAGACGGCCAGCCTGGACAGCGTCTCGGTGGACGCGCCCTGGTACTCGGCCGGGTACTCCATCGCGCCGACGCCGATGATCGTGCCCTGGCCCGGCATGAGGCGCGGCACCGAGTGCACGGTGCCGATCGTGCCGGGGTTGGTCAGCGAGATCGAGGTGCCGGTGAAGTCGTCGACGCCGAGCTTGCCCGAGCGGGCCTTGCGCACGACCTCTTCGTAGGCCATCCAGAACTGGCGGAAGTCCATCTCCTCGGCGCCCTTGATGGACGGGACGAGGAGCTGGCGCTCGCCGTTGCTCTTCTGCACGTCGATCGCCAGGCCCAGCCCCACGTGCTCGGGCTTGACCAGGGTCGGCTTGCCGTCGACCTCGGCGTAGGAGAAGTTCATCTCCGGCATCGCCTTCAGCGCCCTGACCACGGCGTAGCCGATGAGGTGCGTGAAGGACACCTTGCCGCCGCGACCGCGCGACAGGTGGTTGTTGATGACGATCCGGTTGTCGATCAAGAGCTTGGCCGGAATGGCGCGAACGCTGGTGGCGGTGGGTACCGCGAGCGACGCCTCCATGTTGAGGGCCGTGCGCGCGGCGGCGCCGCGGAGCTTGACCTCTTCGGCACCGGCAGGCACCGGGGTCGACACCACGGGCTTCTTCTCCACGGGAGGTGCGGGCGGGGTTGCCGCCTTCTTGGTGGGGGGAGCGGGAGTGGGGGCGGGCGCGGTCGCTGTGCCGTTCGCCGCCTCCTTGGCCGGGGTACGGCCCGGTCCATAGTCGGGGTTGTAGTCAGCGAAGAAATTCCACCAGGCCTTGTCTACCGACTCGGGGTCCTGGAGGTATTTCTGGTACAGCTCGTCGACAAGCCACTCGTTCTGACCAAAGCTTGCCAGCGGGTTTGCCGGCGACGACTCTGACGACACGGCGGAAATCGCCCTCTTCCGCAGATCGGCGTTGATGATAGAGAACAGTGTCTAAGGCTACTCGCCTGTACTGGCCACATGCGCCGGTCGGACGAGACCACCTGGCCTGATCCTCTCAGGACCGTCCAAAGTGGTCACCCCCGCCTAGCCCATTCAGGTGATGCAGTCATTGTCACTCTTTGGTATCAACACCGTGGCCTGCCCGTCAGTTCCCCGGACCGACCAGTCGTGTCCTGATCTCGACGTCCGGGCTGATCTCACGCAGCAGGGCGACGAGCTCCTGACCGGCGAGCTCCAGCTCCGCGTACGTCAGCGGTTCGAGGCGCTCCAGCAGGAACAGCGCGTTGACCGTCTCCTCGGTCAGCCGGGTGCGCACGCACTGACGCCAGTTCCAGCGGCGGCAGGTGACGCCGATGTCGTCGCGCCAGACGACCTCGCCGATCTCGGGCTCGCCGAGCGCCTCGTCGGACTGCTCGTCGCCCTGCGCCCTGACCAGGCGGGCCGGGCCCCGGTAGTGGTCGAGGTCCTCGCCGCCGATGGGCAGCGCGTGCTTGACGCTGATGGAGTTGTAGGCGTCGACGACCAGGTTGATCTCGGGCAGCGGCAGGCGGCGGGTGAGCGCGTCGACCGAGGGCCTGGTGCGCTGCGGCTTGGCGCCGAAGGCGCGGTAGGCGTCCTTCCAGGCGTCGATCCTGTCGGTGCGCGGCTCGGCCGCTGCGGCCTCGGCCTCGGCCAGCCAGGCCCGTGAGCGGTCGTCGGTGGGCGCGCCCCGCAGGCCGTGCGCCTCGATGACGAGCACCGCGAAGTCGGGGCGCAGGGCGAGGACGGCGGGATCAACCTGGATGTCGTCGAGCATTGGACAAGCCTACGAGAATGTCAGGCCCGGTCCGTGATCGATGGAGAGGAACACCCCTCATGCACCCTCCGCAGGCTCACCTGGTCCTGGACGTGAAGCGGCACTGGGCCGCGTTCATGCTCGCCATGATCACTCCGAAGATGTTCCTGAACGGCCATCCCATGCTCGTGCAGTGGGGCCGCAACGTCATCCCGGTGATGCCGGGCCGCTATCACATGCATGTGCATCTGCCCTACTTCCTGCCCGCGCAGATCGGGCCGGCCGACCTGGAGATCTGGCTGGAGCCGGGCAGGGCGCTGGAGGTGGAGTACCGGGCGCCGGTGTGGGGGTATTCGCGGGGGGCGCTCGGGCCCGCGCCGCAGCCGTGGAACGGGCTGGCGCTGGCCATCGCGCTCAATGCGGTGGCGCTGGGGATGTTGCTGCTCGTCGTGGTGTTCATCCTCTTCATGGTGATCGTGGCCGCCGCCGGGTGATCGCAAAATTCTATTTGCAAAAAAGTCTTTGCGGTCTTAGGGTGCCGGTATGGAAGAGGCATACCGGATCACCGATCCGCGCGTCCTGAAGGCGGTCTCGCACCCCCTGCGGGTCAGGCTCCTCGGCCTGCTGCGCGCAGACGGCCCCGCCACGGCCAGCGAGCTCGGCCGCAAGGTCGGCGAGAGCTCCGGCTCGACCAGCTACCACCTGCGCGAGCTGGCCAAGTACGGCTTCATCGGCGAGGACCCCGACCGGCGCGACGCCAGGGAACGCCGCTGGCGCGCCCTGCACCGCCTCACCTCATGGGGCAACGAGCAGATGGCCGCCACCCCGGAGGGCCGCGAGGCCATCGCCGTCATGCGCCTGCGCCAGCTGGAGTCGATCATCCGCTCGGTGGAGACCTACGACGACGCGGCCTGGCCCGCCCCCTGGCGCGACACGGCAGGCATGAGCGACTACGTGGTACGGCTGCCGCCCGCCGGACTGCGCGAGTTCTGGGACCGCGTCGACGCGCTGCTCGGCGAGCTGGAGGCCAGGCACGGCGAGGCGGACGGCGTCGAGCAGGTGCACCTGGGCCTGGTGGCCTACCCGCGTGCGCGCGAGGCCGCGGAGGGGGAGCCGTCGTGACCCCGCTTTCGGCGCGCCGGCGCTACACGCTGGTCAGCTTCCTCACCTGGCTGCCGCCGGGCCTGATGGTCTCGTCGATGGTGCTGCTGATGAGCTGGCGCGGGATGACGCTGGCCCAGGTCGGCGTGATCGTCGCGGTGTACGGCCTGGTGGTCGTGGTGCTCGAACTGCCGACGAGCGGCCTGGCCGACGTGCTCGGGCGCAGGGTCGTGCTGGCCGCCTCCTCGCTGTTCCTGGTCGGCGGGCTGGTGCTGCTGGCGTTCGCGACCACGATGGGGGTGTTCGTGCTCAGCGCCGTGCTCAAGGGGGTGGCCAGGGCCCTCTACAGCGGACCCGCCGACGCCTGGTACGTCGACACGCTGCACGCGCTCGAAGGTCCCGATGCCGATCTCAAGCCGGGTCTGGCCCGAGGGCATGCGATGAGCTCGCTGGCGTTGTGCGTCGGCGTGCTGGCCGGTGGTGCGATCCCGCTGCTGGTGCCGGGCGGGCTGGTCTATCCGCCGCTGGTGGCCGCGTGCGCCTCGGCCGTGGGGTTCGTGGTGGTGCTGGTGGCGCTGCCCGAGCCGCCGCATCCCCGTCTCGGCCTGCGCGAGGTGCTGCGCGATGTGCCCGCGACGGTGGTCGCGGGCGTGCGGCTGTCGGCGGGCGACGGCGTGCTGCGCCGGTTGATGCTCCTCGCGGCGGCCGTCGGGGTCGCGCTGGTCTCGGTCGAACTGCTCACGCCCGGCAGGCTGGCCCAGCTCACCGGCACACCCGAGTCGGGCAGCGCGGTCTACGGCGTGGTCGCGGCGATCGGCTTCGCGGCCAGCGCGGCGGGCAGCGCGCTGGCGCCGGGCGTGGCCAGGGCCACGGGCTCCTCGGTACGCGGCGCGGTCGCGGGCACGCTGACGACGGCGCTCGCGCTGGGCGCGCTGGCCGCGTCGGTGGCGATGAGCGGCGTGGCGGGCATGGTGGCGGCGGGCCTGGCCTACGCCGTGATGTTCGCGGGCCTGGCGGTGTCGGGCGTGCTGTGCGCCGAGATGCTGCACGGAAGGGTCGGAGCCGAGCAGCGCACGACGGTCGGCTCGACCGAGTCGCTCTCCGGGCAGGCGGGCGGCGGGCTGGCCAATCTCGGCCTGGGCCTGGTCGCGACCGGCGCCGGGCTGGGCCTGGCCTGGTGGCTGGCGGCGGGGGTCGTGCTGGCCTCGGCGGCACTGTTCGCCCGCATGCCGTCCGGCCGTACGGCCCCCGACCAGGCGCGGGCCGTACCCGCCTGAGAAACCCGCAGGCCACCCCTGCTAGAACATGATTCGGTCCAGAGGGCACAATCGTGGCCATGGCGAAGTTCATGGTGACACCGGCGAATGCGGCGCAGCGCGACGCGTGGCTCGGCGGGACGATCCCGCCCGTGGAGCGGGTCAGGCCGGGGCTGTGGTCGATCCCGGTCCCGATCCCGATCAATCCGCTCAGGTACGTCCTGGTCTACGCGCTCGAACTCCCGGCGGGCGTGGCGATCGTCGACGCCGGATGGAACACCGACGAGGCCTACCAGGCGCTGGTCGACGGCCTGGCCGTCGCGGGGTACACGATGGGCGACGTCAAGGCCGTCCTGGTCACGCACATCCACCCCGACCACTACGGCCTGGCCGGACGCATCAGGCAGGAGTCGGGCGCCTGGGTCGGCCTGCACCCGGCGGACGCGGCGCTGCTGCACGACCGCTACGACGAGGACGCGATCCAG
Organism: Nonomuraea sp. IBHARD001; assembly: GCF_056106265.1. Taxonomy (NCBI): domain Bacteria; kingdom Bacillati; phylum Actinomycetota; class Actinomycetes; order Streptosporangiales; family Streptosporangiaceae; genus Nonomuraea; species Nonomuraea sp. IBHARD001. The sequence continues at coordinate 7,814,130 of NZ_JBWBBW010000002.1, read as the reverse complement.
TCGCTGATCGACAAGGAGAAGGCGGTCCTGGTGGAGTCGGGCGTGCCGCAGCTCACGCTGGACGAGCTGGCGGGCGCCTCGATGATGATCAGGCACTACGTGACGATGGCCAGGCCGGACCGGCTGATCGAGGACGGCGAGCGCATCGACCTGCCGGGATGGGACCTGCGGGCGATCTGGACGCCAGGCCACTCGCCCGGTCACCTGTGCTTCGTCGAGCCGGGCAGGCGCGTGCTGTTCTCGGGCGACCACGTGCTCGCCAAGATCACGCCGATCGTCGCGGTGCATCCGCAGTCGGGGCCGAACCCGCTGGCCGACTACCTCGACTCGCTGGCCGCCGTGCGCAAGCTCGGTTTCGATCTCGGCGTGCGGGAGGTGCTGCCCGCCCACGAGTACCGCTTCCTGGATCTGGCCGAGCGCATCGACCATGTGCTGGCCCACCACGACGACAGGCTGGAGGAGATCGTGGACGTGGTGGCCGCGCATCCGGGCGTCTCGTGCTGGGACGTCGCCACTCAGCTCACCTGGTCGCGTCCGTGGGAGACGATCCCGCCCTTCATGCGCAGGGCGGCCAACAACGAGACGCTCGCGCATCTGGCCTGGTTGGAGGCTCGCGGACGGCTGCGTTCGGTGGCCGGAACGCCCACGCTCTGGTATTTCATGTAAATCCAGTAGGAAATATTGACTTAGGGATGAAGGCGACATAGCGTCGAGTGCATGACAGGCGCCCGACTCGACCTCAGCAGCGTCGCCAAGCACCACGGAGCACACGTCGCCCTCCGCCACCTCGATCTGTGTATCGAGGCGGGAGAGCTGCTCGCGGTGGTCGGGGCGAGCGGCTGCGGCAAGTCGACGCTTCTCGACCTGCTCACCGGGCTGACCGGCCCGACCGCCGGAGAGATCCTGGTCGACGGCGAGCCGATCGCCGCGCCCGGCCTCGACAGCGGTGTCGTCTTCCACCAATACTCGCTCTTTCCCTGGCGTACCGCGCTGGCCAATGTCGAATTCGCGTTGGAGGCCAGAGGCGTGCCCAGGATGGAGCGGCCCGAACTGGCCAGGTACTACCTCGACCTCGTCGGCCTCGAAGGCGTGGACCTGCGTGAGCCGGACGAGCTGTCCTTGACGATCAGGCACAGGGTGGCCCTGGCCAGAAGCCTCGCCTTCGGGCCCAGGGTCCTGCTCATGGACGACCCGTTCGCCGGGCTCGACCGTGACAGCCGGATCCGGCTGTGCGCACACCTGCGCGGCGTGTGGCGGCGCGCAGGCGTCACCGTCGTGTTCACCACCACCGACCCCCAAGAGGCCGCCCGGCTGGGTCAGCGCGTCGCCGTCCTCGCGGGCGGCGAGATGCGGGCCCTGATCGAGATCGGCCCAGACCCCCAGCACGCGTACAAACGGCACGGCGCGCGGATCGCGGCCCTGCTGACCGAGGAGGCTGTTCACGTTGGCTGAAGGCATCGTCACCGTGGTGGGCAACCCCCGGGCCGGATCCAGGACGCTCGCAGCCGCCGTCGCGGCCACCGACGCCGTGGCGGCACGGCTCGGCCACGACGGCGCCAGGGAGATCGTCGACCTGTCCGCGCTCAGCTCCACCCTGCTCGTCCCCGGCGCCAACGCCGGTCTCGAGATCGCACTCGAACTGGTCTCCACCGCCTCCGTCGTGGTCCTGGCCAGCCCCACCTACAAGGCGACCTACACCGGCCTGCTCAAGGCCTTCCTCGACAAGCTGCCCTCCGGCGCGCTGAAGGGGGCGGCGGCGTTGCCGATCCTGGTGATGGGCGACGCCAAGCACAGCCTCGCCGTCGAGGTGCACTTCCGGCCGCTGCTGGTCGAACTCGGTGCGTTCGTCCCCACCCCGGGCCTGGCTCTGCTGGAGTCGGAACTGCCGGGCGCGGAGTCGATCGCACGCTGGGCCGACCTGGTGACGCCGCAGATCTCAGGGACCTCGCTCAGGGAAGGAGCACTGAGTTGACGATCGCAGACGACGTGTCCATCGACGCCGACAGGTTCCGCAAGGTACTCGGCCTGCACGCGGCGGGCGTCGTGGTGATCACCGCGACCGCCGAAGGCGTGCCCGTCGGCCTGACGGCGACGTCGTTCTCCTCGGTGAGTCTCAGCCCGCCGCTCGTCTCCTTCTACGTCGACCGCTCCTCCAGCACCTGGCCGTGGTTACGCCTGGCCGACCACTTCGCTGTCAACGTGCTCGCGGGCGACCAGGCCGACCTGGCCTCGCGCTTCGCCCGCAAGGGCATCGACCGCTTCGCCGCGCCGACGCGCTGGCGGACCGGCCCGATGGGCGCGCCCCTGCTGGACGACGCGTGCGCGCATCTGATCTGCGTGCCGCACTCGACGGTCGACATCGGCGACCACGTGCTGGTGGTCGGTCTGGTTCGGGAGACCTCGACCGGGCCCACCTCACGCCCACTGCTCTACCACCAGGGACGTTTCGGCAGGTTCCAGCCTCACGGGTGAGGGGGTTCACACGAGGGACCCGGCGACGTAGCGGCGCCGGGTCCCTCGCTCCGCACGGCGTCAGGCCAGCCGGACCGTTCCTTTTCCGGTGGTGAGCGGAAGGTCGAGCAGCGTGCGGATGCCCGGCGGCGCGGCGCACAGCGCGGGCACGGCGTTGACCGCACGCGCGGCGGCGGCGGCCAGGCCGTTGGACACCTCGTCCACCGTGATCGCCACCTGCGGCTGCCCCTCGATGTGGATGGCGAAGCCGGGATCGGACCAGCGGCCGACCCTGGTGGCGTCGGCCTTGTACACGCACTCGATCGTCATGAACGGCCGCCCTCTGACCAGGCCCGAGAACACCCAGCGGGAGGCGCACACCGTGTCCTTGCGGACCAGGCCGGCCGCGATCTCGAACTCCTCGGTGGCCAGTTCGAACTCGTCGCTCTCCTCGACCTCGTCGAGGTGCACGCCGAGCGCGTCGGCCACCAGTAACACGCTCTCGGCGAAGAGCGCGCGCTGGAAGGAGCGGTAGGGCCGCACGGCGGCGGCGTAGTCCTTGGGCGAGCGCGTGAAGCCCACCATGTCGACCACGATCTGACGTGAGGGATGCCCGCTGAAGTCGGAAGACTCGCGCACGTAGATGTGGTCGACCCGGCTCGACAGCCCGGTCAGCGCGAGCGGCAGGTGGTCGCTCATGAACCCGGGGTTGACGCCGGTGCCGTGCACGGAGGAGCCGCCCGCCGCGCAGGCCGCCTCCAGGCGTTCGACGACGCCGGGGCCGTAGGAGCGCGGGTAGACGAACCCGGTCGTGGTGACGACGTTCTTGCCGGAGGCGAGCAGGGCGCAGATCGTCTCGACGTCGGCGGTGTGGTCGTGGCCGAAGTACCAGCCGGGCAGCGGGGTGTGCACGACACAGTCGGCGTCGAGCGCCAGCACGGCCTCGACGTCGTCGGTGCACACGATGCCGCAGGCGGGCTCGCCGACCAGCTCACCGGCGTCCCTGCCGACCTTGTCGGGGTCGTAGACCAGCACTCCGGCCAGCTCGAACTCCGAGCGGCCGAGCAGGCTGCGCAGGGAGTATCGGCCGACAGCGCCCGTGGCCCACTGGACCACGCGAAGGGGCGGCTGCAAGGGCATGCGAAGCCTCCAGCCCGGTGGGGGAGCGGGGCCGTGCAGGAGGGGTGTCACCGATGACCCTCGCCCGTGCGGGTCCAGAACTCTAGCAGAAAACGATCGTCGCGCTGTGCCCCGGACGCGATGGTCTGCCCGTGGGGCAACGGATATGGTGAGCACGCTAGAAGGATGTTCTGACTGGGAGGTTCGATGCTTCGCTTCGACGGGAAGGTCGCCGTCGTGACCGGCGCCGGGCACGGCCTGGGCCGATCGCACGCCCTGCTGCTGGCCGAGCGCGGCGCGCAGGTGGTCGTCAACGACCTCGGCGGCGCCCTCGACGGATCGGGAGCCTCGGCGGGCCCGGCGGCCGAGGTGGTCGACCTGATCACGAAGAACGGCGGCCAGGCCGTGGCCAACGCCGACAACGTGGCCACGCCCGAAGGCGCCGGGGCCGTCGTGCGTGCGGCGATCGAGGCGTTCGGGCGGGTCGACGTCGTCGTCAACAACGCGGGCATCCTGCGTGACAGGTCGTTCGGCAAGATGACCGTCGAGGAGTTCGACGCCGTGCTCGCCGTCCATGTCAGGGGGGCCTATCTGGTCAGTCAGGCGGCGTTCGGGCACATGAAGGAGCAGGGGTACGGGCGTATCGTCAACACCTCCTCGCCTTCGGGGCTGTTCGGCAACTTCGGGCAGGCCAACTACTCGGCGGCCAAGATGGGGCTGGTCGGGCTGACCAAGACGATCGGCATCGAGGGGGCTCGGGCCAATATCAAGGCCAATGCCATCGCGCCGATCGCCTGGACGCGGATGACGGAGGAGTTGCTGCCCGCCGAGTTCGAGGCCAGGTTCACCGCCGAGCGGGTCAGCGCGCTCGTGGCCTATCTGGCGCACGAGGAGGTGCCGGTGACCGGCGAGGTGTTCAGCGTCGGCGGCGGCAAGGTGGCCAGGGTGTTCGTGGCCGAGGGGCCGGGCTGGAAGGGCGAGGACATCTCGCCCGAGGACATCGCGGCCAACTGGGACGCCGTCATGACCGAGACGCCGTACGTGCTGACCTCGCAGGACTCGTTGAAGGGCATGCTCTAGCAGTCAGGCCAACCAGGGCGCCGGTCGACCGATCGGCGCCCTTTCGCATGCCCTGATCGCCGCACTTACGCCGATCATCAACGAAAGTCATGCAGATTATCGTTCTGATTCCCTTGATTTCCGCGTAAGTACGCTCTTATCGTCGGCCGCATGACCCCCGTCTTCGGCTCGCCGGGCGAGGTCCTGTCGCTCATCAGCGCCGGATCCGCCACCACGCGCACCGACCTGGCCAGGCTCACCGGGCTGGCCAGGTCGACCGTGGGCCGGAGGGTCGACACGCTGATCGAGGGCGGCCTGGTCGAGGAGGTCGACGGCGGCACGTCCAGGAGCGGCAGGCCGCCGCGGCTGCTCAGGCTGCGCACCGCCGAGCACACGGTCGCGGGCGTCGACCTCGGCGCCACCCACTGCCGCATCACGCTCATGGACGTCGCCGGAAGCACACTGGCCGGGTGCGAGGACCGGCTGCTCATCGCCGAAGGGCCGCGGACCGTGCTGGAGCACGTCGACAGGCGTATCGCCGAACTCCTCGACCAGGCGGGCCGACCGGCCGCGGCGCTGCGGGCGATCGGCGTCGGGGTGCCCGGACCGGTCGAGCACGCCACGGGCAGGCCGAGCCATCCGCCGATCATGCCGGGCTGGAACGACCATCCCATCGCGGCCTTCTTCGCCGAGCGCCACGGCGCCGCCGTACTGGTCGACAACGACGTCAATGTGATGGCGCTGGGCGAGCACCGCAACGCCTACGCCGGGACCGGCCACCTGCTGTTCGTCAAGGTCGGCACCGGCATCGGCTGCGGCGTCGTCTCCCAGGGCGTGCTGCACCGGGGCGCCAGGGGCGCGGCGGGCGACATCGGCCACATCAGGGTCGGCGGGCACGACGAGACGGTGTGCGGCTGCGGCAACACCGCCTGCCTCGAAGCCGTCGCGGGCGGCGCCGCCCTGGCCGCGCGGCTGAGCGAACTCGGCTTCCCCGCCGAGTCGGGCAGCGACGTCGCAGCCCTCGTCCAGGCGGGCAACACCCAGGCGCTGCGGCTGGTCAGACAGGCGGGCAGGCTCATCGGCGAGGTGCTCGCCGGGCTGGTCAACTTCTTCAACCCCGATGTCGTCGTCATCGGCGGCGCGCTCGCCACCGTGCACGAGCACCTGCTCGCGGGTGTGCGCGAGGCCGTCTACCGCAGGTCGCCGCCGCTGGCCACCCACCACCTCGCCATCGTGCCGAGCCGCATGGGCAGCGACGCCGCGGCCTGCGGCGCCGCGATCCTCGCCGTCGAGCACTACCTGGCGCCCGACAACATCAACCGCCTCCTGCCCTCCACCGTGTAGCCACCGATCCACCGATCCACCGCCTGCGACCCCCCACGGAGGCACCCATGACCGACCTGCTGACCATGCGGGGCGTGGTCAAACAGTTCCCAGGAGTACGCGCGCTCGACGGCGTCGACCTCACGGTCGCCTCCGGCGAGGTGCACTGCCTGCTCGGCCAGAACGGCGCGGGCAAATCCACCCTGATCAAGGTCCTGGCCGGCGTGCACCGCCCGGACGAGGGCACGATCACCTTCAACGGCGCCCCCGTACGGCACGGCGGCCCCCTGCATGCCATCAGGCTCGGCCTGGCCACCATCTACCAGGAGCTCGACCTGGTGGCCGGCCTGAGCGTGGCGGAGAACGTCTTCCTCGGCCACGAACCCGCCAGGCTCGGCTTCGTCAGGCGCTCGGCGCTCAACCGGGCCGCACGCGAGGTGCTGGCCAGACTCGGTCACGCCGAGATCAGGCCGACGGCCGAGACCGGACGCCTGTCCCCGGCCGCCCAGCAGATCGTCAGCATGGCCAGGGCGCTGTCGCACGACGCCCGGCTGATCGTCATGGACGAGCCTTCGGCCGCGCTGGCCCACGACGAGGTCGCCAACCTCTTCCGCGTCATCAGGGAGCTGACCTCCCAGGGCGTCGCGGTCGTCTACATCTCCCACCGCCTCGCGGAGATACGCGAGATCGGCGACCGGGTGACGGTGCTGAAGGACGGCAGGACGGTGGCCGTGGGACTGCCCGCCCGCGACACCCCGACCCAGGCGGTCGTGTCGCTGATGACGGGCCGCGACGTCGAGTACGTCTTCCCGCCGCGCCCCGGCGTGCCGCCAGGTCCCGAGGTGCTGCGCGTGGAGGACCTCACGCTGCCCGGTGTGTTCGAGGGCGTGTCGTTCGGCGTGCGGGCGGGCGAGATCGTCGGCCTGGCCGGGCTGGTCGGCTCCGGGCGTTCGGAGATCCTCGAATCGATCTACGGCGCCCGCAGGGCGACCGGCCGCGTGCTGCTGGCCGGTCGCCCGCTGCCCCGGCGCGGCGGCACCACGACCGCGGTACGGCGCGGCATGGGCCTGGCGCCCGAGGAACGCAAGGCCCAGGCCCTGCTGCTCGACCAGAGCGTCACGGCCAACATCACACTCGGCTCGATCGGCGGCTACGCCAGGTTCGGCTGGCTCGACCGCTCGAAGGAGCGCGCGGCGGCCGTCCGCCTGGCCGCGATGCTGGGCATCCGCCCGCCCGACCCGGACCGGCCGATCAGGACGCTGTCGGGCGGCAACCAGCAGAAGGCGGTGCTGGCCCGCTGGCTGGCCGACGGGCGCAGGCTGCTGCTGCTCGACGAGCCGACCAGGGGAGTGGACGTCGGCGCGCGGGCCGAGCTCTACGCCGTGATCAGACGGCTGGCCGACGACGGCATCGGCGTGCTGCTGGTCTCCAGCGAGGTGCCCGAGGTGCTCGGTCTCGCCGATCGCGTGCTGGTGGTCAGGGAGGGGCGGGTCATCCACGAGGGCGCCGCCCAGGAGCTGGACGAGCATGCCGTACTGGACATGATCATGGAAGGCGGGGCGGCGTGAGGGTCGCGGGGTTGCGGCATGCCGGGCTGGTGGTCGCGCTGGCGCTGCTGGTCGTGGTCGGGCTGGTGACCGTGCCCGAGTCGTTCGCCACGGGATCGAACCTGGTGAGCGTGTTGTCGCTGGCCTCGACGATCGGCGTGATCACGGTCGGCATGACGTTCGTCATCATCGGCGGCGGCATCGATCTGTCGGTCGGGGCGGTCATGGCCCTGGCCTCGGTGTGGGCCACGACGCTGGCCACGCAGGCGTTCGGGCCGTTCGTCATGGTCGTGTGCGCGGTGCTGGTCGGGGTCGGGGCCGGGCTGGTCAACGGGTTCCTGGTGGCCTACGGGCGGATGGTCGCCTTCATCGCGACGCTGGCGATGCTGGTGGCGGCCAGGGGACTCGCGCAACGCATGTCCGACCGGCGTACCCAGCTGGTCCAGCAGGGCAACGAGGCGATCGTGGAGCTGTCGACCACACGGCTGCTCGGGGTGCCGTTGCTGGTCTACGTCTTCGCCGTGGTCGTCGTGCTGGGCTGGCTGGTGCTGAACCGCACCACGTTCGGCAGGCGTACCTACGCGGTCGGCGGCAATCCGGAGGCGGCCAGGCTCGCCGGGATCGACGTCCGCAGGCACACCATGATCCTGTACGGGATCTCCGGCCTGTGCTGCGGCATCGCCGCCGTGCTCATCATGGCCAGGACCACGACCGGCTCCTCCACGCACGGCGACCTGTACGAGCTCGACGCCATCGCCGCCGTGATCATCGGCGGGACGCTGCTGACCGGCGGGCGGGGCACGATCGCCGGTTCGATCCTCGGTCTGGTGATCTTCACGCTGATCACCAATCTGTTCATCCTCAACGGTCTCAACACCAGCGATCAGCTGATCGCCAAAGGCCTGATCATCGTCGTCGCCGTCCTGCTCCAAAGGAGAAAGCACCATGAGTGAAAGAGTCGCGCGCAGAGGCTTCCTCGCAGGGGGCGCCGTGCTCTTGGTCTCGGCCTGCACCAGCAACCAGCCACAGGCCGAGCCGAGCGCGCCCGCACCGTCGGCGGCGCCCGCCGCATCGGGCAACGACCAGCCGGGCGACAAGGTGGTGATCGGCTTCTCGGCCCCCGCGGCCGACCACGGCTGGATCGCCGCCATCGCCAAGAACGCCGAGGCCGCGGCCGGGCAGTACGCCGACGTGGAGTTCAGGCCGGTCGAGCCGACCAACGACATCAACACGCAGATCTCGGCCGTGGAGTCGCTCATCGCGGCCAAGGTCAGCGCGCTGGTGATCCTGCCCAACGACGGCAGGCAGCTCAACCAGATCGCCCTGCAGGCCACCCAGGCGGGCATCCCGGTGATCAACCTGGACCGGATCTTCCCCGACAAGCTCGCCTACCGCACCTGGATCGGCGGCGACAACTACGGCATGGGCGTCGCGGCCGGGCACTACATCGGCAGGAAGCTCAAGGACAAGGGCGTGGCGAACCCGGTGATCGTCGAGATCCAGGGCATCGCCACCCTGCCGCTGACCCAGGACCGCAGCGCCGGGTTCGCCGACGCGCTCAAGACCTACGGCTTCGCGGTGACCGCCAAGCAGGACGCCCAGTTCACCGTCGAGACGGGCAACAAGGTGGCGGCCAACCTGCTCCAGGCGCACAAGAAGATCGACGCCCTGTGGAACCACGACGACGACCAGGGCGTGGGCGTCCTGGCCGCGATCAAGGAGTCGGGGCGCGACGAGTTCTTCATGGTCGGCGGCGCGGGCTCGGCCAACGCGATGCGCGAGATCCAGTCCGGCGGCTCGGTGCTGGAGGCGACCGTCACCTACAGCCCCACGATGGCCTCATCGGCGATCAAGCTGGCCAGGCTCGTCGCCCAGGGAAAGGGCATGAGCGATCTGGTGGAGAACCAAGTGCCCCAGTCGATCACCCTCGCATCCGAGACCATCACCAGGGAGAACGCCGAGAGGTACCTGCCGCTCGGCTTCGAATCATGATCGGGGGCTGAATGTCTGACACCACCGTCGGCGTCGGCATGGTGGGCTACGCCTTCATGGGGCGTGTGCACTCCCAGGCCTGGCGCAGTGCGGGAGCCTTCTTCGACCTGCCGGTGCGGCCCGTGATGGCGGCGCTGTCCGGCCGGTCGAAGGAGCGGACGGCGCAGGCCGCGGCCCGGCTCGGCTGGGCCGCCGTCGAGAACGACTGGCGCGACCTCGTCGCCCGCGAGGACGTCCAGATCGTAGACATCTGCACGCCTGGCGACTCCCACGCCGAGATCGCCGTCGCGGCGCTCGCGGCCGGAAAGCACGTCCTGTGCGAGAAACCGCTGGCCAACACGGTCGCCGAGGCCGAGGCGATGGCGTCGGCCGCCCGGTCGGCGGCGGCCAGGGGCGTGCGCAGCATGGTCGCCTTCAACTACCGCAGGGTGCCCGCCGTCGCCCTGGCCAGACGGCTGGTCGCGGCGGGCCGCCTGGGCGAGATCAGGCACGTCAGGGCGCTATACCTCCAGGACTGGATCATCGACCCGGCCTTCCCCCTGGTGTGGCGGCTGCGCCGGGACAAGGCGGGCTCGGGCGCGCTCGGCGACATCGGCGCGCACATCATCGACACCGCCGAGCACATCACCGGCCAGCGGGTCGCGGGCGTCTCGGCGCTGACCGAGACGTTCGTCACCCGCCGCCCGTTGCCCGAAGGCGAGGGCACCGGCGAGGTGAGCGTCGACGACGCCGCGCTGTTCATCGGCAGGATGTCGGGCGGCGCGCTGGCCAGCTTCGAGGCCAGCAGGTTCGCCACCGGCCGCAAGAACGCCCTGCGCATCGAGGTCAACGGCTCGCGCGGCAGCCTGGCCTTCGACTTCGAGGCGATGAACGAGCTGTGGTTCCACGACCAGGACGAACCCGACGCGGGCTTTCGCCGCATCCTGGTCACCGAGCCCTCCCACCCCTACGTCGGCGCGTGGTGGCCGCCCGGCCACGGTCTGGGGTACGAGCACACCTTCACCCACGAGGTGAAGGACTTCCTGACGGCCATCGCCGAGCAGGTCGACCCGACGCCGTCCTTCGCCGACGGGCTGCGCGTGCAGCGGGTGCTGGCGGCCGTGGAGCAGAGCGCGGCTGACGGCAGCCGCTACACCGAGGTGGAGGCGTCATGACCAGACCCGTCACACTGTTCACCGGCCAATGGGCCGACCTGCCGTTCGACGAGGTGTGCCGCCTGGCGGCCGCATGGGGCTACGACGGCCTGGAGATCGCCTGCTGGGGCGACCACTTCGACGTCTCCCAGGCGGTGAGCGACCCCTCCTACGTCACCGCCAAACGCGCCCAGCTCGACAAGCACGGCCTGAAGGTCTGGGCGGTGTCCAACCACCTGGCGGGCCAGGCCGTGTGCGACCACCCGATCGACGCCAGGCACCAGGCCATCCTGCCGCCCCGCGTATGGGGCAACGGCGACCCCGAGAGGGTACGGCGGGCCGCGGCCGAGGAGATGAAGAACACCGCCAGAGCCGCCGCCCTGCTGGGCGTGGACACCGTCGTGGGCTTCACCGGCTCGTCGATCTGGCACACGGTGGCGATGTTCCCCCCGGTGCCCGCCTCCATGGTCGAGGCCGGGTACCAGGACTTCGCCGACAGGTGGAACCCCATCCTCGACGTGTTCGACGAGGTCGGCGTCAGGTTCGCGCACGAGGTGCATCCCAGCGAGATCGCCTACGACTACGTCACCACCCACAGGGCGCTGGAGGCGATCGGCCGCAGACCCGCGTTCGGCCTGAACTGGGACCCCTCGCACATGGTCTGGCAGGACATCGACCCGGTGGGCTTCATCCTCGACTTCGCCGACCGGATCTACCACGTCGACTGCAAGGACACGCGCGTCCGGGTCGGCGACGGGCGCAGGGGACGGCTGTCGTCGCACCTGCCGTGGGCCGATCTGCGGCGCGGCTGGGACTTCGTCTCGACCGGCCGGGGCGACGTGCCGTGGGAGGACTGCTTCCGCGCGCTCAACTCCATCGGCTACGCCGGGCCGATCTCCATCGAGTGGGAGGACGCGGGCATGGACCGCCTCGACGGCGCGCCCGAGGCCCTGGCCCACATCCGCGGGCTCAACGCCATCACGCCTCCGGCGGCGGCCTTCGACGCGGCCTTCTCAGCCGACTGAGCGCCGCTCGCCCGTCGACATGCCGAGCGCGGCCAGATGCGGCTGCGGCTCGGCCGGTCTGGCCAGGGCGTGGGCGACCGCTCCCCGGTGCTCGATCGTGCGCACGACCGTCCACCCCTGGACGTCTCGGTAGTAGGCGATCAGCCCCGGGTAGGGCCCCACGCCCCGCCGTACCCAGGAGCGGCCCAGTCTGGCCGCGTGGTCGAGGGTCCACCAGGCGATGAGGCAGCCGGGGCGCAGCGCGCGGTGCGCGGGGTCGGTGACGGTCGTGGCCATGAAGACGGCGGGCTGCTCGCGCTCCTCCTCGTCCGGCCAGAGCAGCGGCGCGCTCTCGTCGTGCAGGCTCGTCACCCCCACCACGCCGAAGCCCGCCCGCGCCATCACCCACAGCGGGCAGGCGGGATCACCAGCCTGTACGGCCAGGCCGTCGGCCGAGGCGTGCCAGCCGTCCCAGCCGGGCATCGAGCGCTCCCGCATCCAGTCGGCGCGGGCGTGGACCAGGTCGGCGATGGCCTGGCGATCCTCGACGGTCGCGGGCCGCATCTCGAACATGGCGATCACCGTAGTGCGCCCGGCGGCCCACCACCATACCCGGACGTTCTCCCTCCGGCGGGTGAGCGGCCTGGCTCCGCCGGGGGAGGCGGCCGGGTGCGCCGGACGGCGAGTCTTGCCTGGTCAGGCTGTCTCGTGCGATGAGCCGGAGGTCTTCGTTGCCGGTGTGCGGCGCTGGTACGGATGGGCGACGACCGCGCGGAAGGTGGAGGTCTCCATGGTCGGTGCGCGGGCGCTCCTGGTGTGGAGTGCGGCCTTCTGCGTGCTGTGGGTGGTGTCGTCGCCGTCGCCGGTGTGGCTCGTCGCCGCGGTGGCGGCCGCTCTGACCGGGGCGGCCGGGGCCCGCGTCCTGGGGCATGCGGGCCTCGCCCTCGCCTGTGGCGCCCTGGCCGTCGTGTTCGGCGCGGGCACGGCCTGGCTGCCGCTGCATGTCGTGGCGCTGACGACAGGTGGCGGCGGGGCGGCCGAGACCCTCCAGGGGGCGGCCTGCGCGGTGGGCGCGGGACTGCTGCTGCGCGCGGCCGTCGCCGAGTGGCGGCTGTGGCGGGGGCGCTGCCCGCGGTGCGGAGCCGGGCACCGGGTCGCCGGGCGGGGGCCGCTGGTCCGGCCCGAGGCGTCGGCGGCCACCGCCCGCACCCAGGTGGTCGTCTATGCGCTGATGTGCGGCCTGCTGCCGTGGGCCGGGGTCAAGACCGTGTGGACACTGGGCGGCGACGCGCTCGGCGTCTCGGGACGGGCGTGGGCGCGTCAGGTGGAGGCCGAGTCCGAAGGGGTGGCGGCGGCGCTGGCCGGGTGCGGGGTCGATGTGACCGTGCTGGCCGCGTTGCTCGGGGTGTTCCTGCTGCTCGGGCTGATGTACCGCTGGGGGCAGGTCTTCCCGCGGCCGACGCCGCTGCTGGCCGGGCGGCGGGTGCCCAGGCTGCTGCCGTTGGTCCCGGCCGTGCTGACCGCGCTCACACTGGCGCTCTACGGGATGTTCCTGCTGGTGTTCGCGCCGCTGAACGCGCTCGGGGTGGGGGAGCCCCTGGCCCCGGCGCCGCCGTTCGGCACGCGGGCCGGGCTGACGTGGATGGTGGCGTTCGGCGGGATGGCCTTCGCCGGGCTGGGGCTCGCGCTCGCGGTGGCCGCCAGGTCCTACGCGGTGCGCACGCGCGGCCGCTGCGCTCAGGAGGGGCTCTCGCCTGGCAGTGGGTCGGCCTCGGCGTCGGCTTCCATCTCCAGCAGGTAGTCGCGCAGGGTGCCGAGCCCGGCCAGCCGTGCGCGTCGAGGATCTGCGTCATGCGCTCGGCATGGGCGGCGTCCACGCGGTCCCAGGCGTCGAACAGCTCCTGCGGCGTGCGCGTGTCGCCCGGCAGCGGCCTGCCGGTGCGCACGGACTGGTCGAGGGCGAGCATGGCCAGCAGTTCGCCGCGCAGCGCCCGGTCGGAGCCCGGCCAGGGCACGACGTGGGCCGATGAGGCCGCGGTGAGGGCCGCCAGCACGGCCACGGCGAGCAGCGGGGCGATCCATGGTGGGCGCATGCCCGCCTCCCTGAGCTCGGGCCTCCGGCGCCGGTCAGTCGAAGACGACGATCTGGCGTAGTGCCTGGCCCGAGCGCAGCGCCTCGACGGCGTCGTTGAGGTCGCCCAGCCTGATCCGGGCGCTGATCATCGACTCCAGGTCGAGCCTGCCCGCCTTGTACAGCCCGGCCAGGAAGGGGAAGTCCCTGCGCACGTCCGACTCGCCGTACAGGGACGAGAGCAGGTTCTTGCCCTCGAACAGCAGGTTGAACGCCGACAGCGGGACCAGGTCGTCGATCGCGCCCGCGCCGACCACGACGACGTCGCCGCCTCTGCGGGTGGCCTGCCACGCGGTCATGATGGCCGCCGACCTGCCCACCGCCTCGAAGCCGTGGTCGAAGCCCTTGCCGCCGGTCAGCGTGGCGACGGCGTCCTTGAGCTGGTCGGGTGTGACGGTGTGGGTGGCGCCCACCTTCCTGGCCAGGGCGTGCTTGGACTCCAGCGGGTCGATCGCCAGGATCGTCGTCGCACCGGAGATCCGCGCGCCCTGGATGATCGCCAGACCGATGCCGCCCGCCCCGACGACGGCCACCGTCGAGCCCGGCCGTACCCGGGCGGTGTTCAGCACGGCTCCGACGCCCGTCGCGATCCCGCATCCGATCAGCGCCGCCACCTCGAACGGCACGTCCTGGTCGACCTTGACCGCGCCCTGCCACGGCACGACGATCTCCTCGGCCCACGTGCCGCACCCCGCCATGCCGAACGCGGGCGTGCCGCCGCCGTAGCGGAACCTGGCCAGGGCGAAGCTCTCCATCACGTAGTGCATGCAGAGGTAGGGCTGGCCCGCGACGCAGTTGTGGCAGCGCCCGCACGAGGGCGTCCAGTTCACGATGACGTGGTCGCCGGGCTGGACGGAGGTGACGTGCGAGCCGACCTCGACGACCTCGCCCGCCGCCTCGTGACCGGGTACGACGGGCAGGGGCATCGGCAGCACGCCGCTGATCACCGACAGGTCGGAGTGGCACACGCCGCTCGCCCTGATCCTGATCCGCACGTCCGTGGCGCCGACGTCGGTGAGCAGGAAGTCGTCTCGGATGTCGAGCTTGTCGTCGCCTACGGCATGCAGAAGGGCAGCGCGCATCGGGGGTTACTCCTCCAGGGAGAGGGCGGCTTTGGGGCACGAGCGCACCGCGTGGCGCACGCGGTCCGTCAGCTCGGGGGGCGGCTCGGGCAGCAGCAGGTGCAGCTGGTCGTCGTCGTCGACGTCGAAGACCTCGGGCGCGAGCCCCATGCAGACCGCGTTGGCCTCGCAGACCAGATAGTCGACCTTGACCTTCATCGCCGGCCTCCTCGCGTCACAGTTTGCGGTGATCCCATGAGACCACTTTCGTGGGCTCGACGACGTAGGCGATGCGTTTCCTGCCGGTCTGCTCGACATACGGCCGCAGCAGGTCGCCGGGCACGTCGGGGGTCATGCGCCGGGCGACCGCCAAGCCGATCCCGGCCACTCCCGCGGGGTCGCGCACGGGCTCGGCGACGCCGTAGATCAGCACGCCGCGCAGTTCGGCGTAGTCGTCGCCGGTCTCGACCAGGCAGCTCACCCTGGGGTCGCGTGCGAGGTTCCTCGCCTTCTGCGCCTTCTCGTAGGTCCAGAACGCGAGGCGACCCTCCCGCAGGCCGTAGAACATGGTCACCAGGTGCGGTGTGCCGTCCGGGTTGACGGTCGCGAGCTGGAGCTTGCGCGCCTGCTCGACGAAGGCGGTGATCTCGCCGTCTGACATCGCGATGCGGGCACGCTGACTCACGAGCCCAGTAGAACAGGGTGCGGTATGGCGGGCAAGGGCTCGCTGGAATGTTGTTCGGTTCGATTAGAGTGCACGCCTATGACCGCACCGAACATGCCCTCCGACCTGCGCGCCGCCGCCGAGAACGCCAAGGGGTTCATGCCCTCGGCCGAGGGCCTGGCACTGTTCCGCACCGCCTGCGCCTACGGGGCTCTCGGCCCGATCTGCGAGATCGGCAGCTACTGCGGCAAGTCCGCGATCTACCTCGGCGCCGCCGCCAGGCACACCGGCTCGGTCGTGCTCACCGTCGATCACCACAGAGGCAGCGAGGAGATCCAGCCCGGCTGGGAGCACCACGACCCCACGCTCGTCGACGAGAGATCCGGCCGGATGGACTCGCTGCCCGTCTTCCGCGCCACGATCGCCTCGGCCGGGCTCGAGGACGAGGTCATCGCCGTCGTGGGCAGGTCCGAGCAGGTCGCGAGCCTCTGGCGCACGCCGCTCGCCATGCTCTTCGTCGACGGCGGCCACTCCGACGACCCGGTCACGCGCGACTACGAGGGCTGGGCGCCGCACGTCATGGTCGGAGGCGCCCTCGTCTTCCACGACATCTACCCCGACCCGGCCGACGGCGGGCAGGCGCCGTACCGGGTCTATCTGCGGGCGCTCGCCTCGGGGGCGTTCAAGGAGGTCGGCGCCGAAGGGTCGCTGCGCGTGCTGGAGCGCATCGCGCCCGGCGTGTGAGGTCAGGCCCTCGCGCGCGCCGACCATTGCCTGCGCACACCCGCACGCCAGGCGTGGAAGTCGGCCAGGGTGTGCGGGTCGCGCCCCACGGCGATCCGTGCGGCATCGGGCCACGAGGCGGCCTCGTCCACCTCGGCTCCGGCCAGCAGCGGAGCCGCCTCGGCCGTGTGCCCGGGGACCACGCCCGACCGCATCCTGGCCGCCGACGCCAGCGCGCTTCCCAGGGCGAGGAAGGGCCGGTACCCGTCGGAGGAGGCGTAGGTCACCAGCCTGCCGAGCTCGTCGGCGTCCGCGCCTCCCACATGCGTGGCCGCGAAGCCGACGCCGCTCCACAGATCGGCCCTGCGGCCGGTCGGGTACTGCGACACGCGCACGGCGACGTCCTCGGGCGAGGCGCACTCGTGCAGCCAGACCATACGGCCGAAGCCCTGGTCGTACACCGATCGGTGGGCCAGTGTCGCCGCACCCGGGCCGCGATGCCGACCGGCCTGGCGACCTGCGGGGCGACCGGCCGCCGCCAGGGCGCGCTGGTAGCCGTGGCCGTCGAGCGCGAGCCAGCGCAGCAGCGGGTCCGGCCCGTGGCCGGGCAGCCGGAAGGGGGCACGGCCCGCCCCCAGGTGCACGGCATGGTCATGCCGACGTGCGGGGCCGGTCAGCAGCTCACGAAGGCGCCGCCCCCGGTTCAGGGTGAGCAGGTCGAGGAGTGCGCAGGCGCCAGCCGCGCCCTCGTAGGCGAAGGCGCGCCGGGCGGCCGGGATGTCGTCGATCGCGTCGAGGTCGCCACCGAGCGCCGCGTTGTACCCGAAGACGAAGGCGCGTTCGGCGTTCTCCAGTACGGCCCTGGCCGCTCGGTGCCCGAACCTCTGGGCGTCGAGCGTCCGGGTGTGAGGGCCCGGCTGGGTGGGGTCGAGTGCGAGCAGGCGTGAGAGCCCTTGGGGCCGGGGGAGCGAAGGCTCGGTTGTGACGCGGTCCAAGAACGCGATTGTGCCCGTGTCGCCCACTCTTCCCCCGAAGACGCCTCGTAACGACCAGTCACGAAACTAGTGATGGAGTGGGGGCTTTCCCGGGACGGCACTCCGTGTGGCCCGGCAAAGAAGCCGCAAAACGACTTGCGATCATGTTGCCGGGGGCGACGTGGCGGCGGGGTGTGACGCGCACGAGGGGCGTCGAGCGGGCGGGCGGGGGCGGCGGACTGCGGGGGAGCCGGGGAGGGCCTGCCGTACTTTTGCGGTCAGGTGTGGAGGGTGGCGCAGCCGCAGGAGGGGTGGGCGGGGGCGGCTCCGGCGGCGGCGTCCCTGAACAGGCCGGAGGCCGGGGTGAGGCCGTAGAGGGCGTCGGCGGCCAGGACCACGGCGGCGGCGGTGTAGCCCGAGCGCTCGTGCGGGAAGTGCTTGCGGTTGACGAACTGCCAGCCGGTCCAGTACGAGCCGTCGTCGTGACGCAGGTGCTGCATGTCGGCGAACACCCGCTCGGCGCGTTCGCGCTGGCCGACGGCGTCCAGCGCCAGGACCAGCTCGCACGACTCGGCGCCCGTCACCCACGGCTGGTCCGACACGCATCTGATGCCGAGGCCGGGCACCACGAAGGTGTCCCACTCCTCCTCGATACGGCGCTTGGCGTCCTCGCCCCGCACCGCGCCGCCGAGGATCGGGTAGTACCAGTCCATCGAGAAGCGGCTCTTGTCGGCGAACGCCTCGGGATGGGCGTTGAGCACATGGGCCAGCCGGTCGGCCGCGAGCTCCCAGTGCGGCTGGGAGTCGCCGAGCCGCTCGGCCAGCAGCACGCCCGAGCGCAGCCCCTGGTGGATGGAGGCGCACCCGGTCAGCAGCGCGTAGTCCGACGGCCTGCCCCTTGCGTCACGTTCCCAGACGATCTCACCGCGTGCCGTCTGCAGCCCCGCCACGTAGTCCAGCGCCCGCTTGACCATCGGCCACAGTGTGCGCGCGTAGTCGTCGTCGCCGGTGATCAGCAGGTCGTGCCACACGCCGACCGCGACGTAGGCGGCGTGGTTGGACTCGCCGTTGCGCTCGCTCGCCACACCGTCGACCAGCTTCATCGGCCACGAGCCGTCCTCGCGCTGATGGGCGGCCAGCCATGCGTAGCCCCTGACGACCGGCTCGCGCAGTCCCGCCACCGCCATTGCCATCAGGCACTCGACATGGTTCCACGCGTCGACGTGCCCCTCGGGCCACGGGATGCCGCCGCTCTCGTCCTGCAACGCGGCGATGCTCGCGGCGGTCCTGGCGACCTGCGCGCGGCCGATCACGCTTCGGGCTTCCTGACATACAGCACGACGCTCTTGCCGATCAACGGATTGAGCAGCGACTCGGCGATACGGGTGGCGGCGGGACGCTTCATGATGTCCCACACCAGAATCTCGTGATACGCCTTCGCCAGCGGGTGGTCGTCGTTGTTGACGCCGACCGCGCACTTGATCCACCAGTACGGCGCGTGCAGGCCGTGCGCGTGGTGGTGCGGGCCGATCTCGAAGCCGGTCGACTTGAGCTTGGCGCTCAGCTCGGCCAGCGTGTAGATGCGCACGTGCCCGCCGGGCGCGGTGTGGTAGGCCTCGTCGAGCGCCCAGCAGATGCGCTCGGGCAGGAAGCTCGGCACGGTGATCGCGGCGGTGCCGCCCGGCTTGAGCACCCTGAAGATCTCGCGCATCGCGGCCATGTCGTCGGGGATGTGCTCAAGGACCTCGGCGGCGATCACCCGGTCGAAACCGCCGTCCTCGAACGGCATGGCGAGCGCGTCGCCCGTGACCGTCTCGCCCGTTGCGCCGACCGGGACCTCGCCCGCCTTGTCCATGGCGACGAACATGCTCGCCACGTTGTCCAGCTCGGCCTGGTCCATGTCGAACGCGACCACGTCGGCGCCTCTGCGCAGCACCTCGAAGGCGTGCCTGCCGCCGCCGCAGCCGAGGTCGAGCACGCGGACGCCGGGCCCGACGGGCAGCCGGGCGAAGTCGACGGTCAGCACTTAGCTGGCTCCTCTGTTCTTGGTGGCTCGGTCCCTGATGGCCTCGCGGTAGGCCTCGACGGTGCGCTTGGCGACGACATGCCAGGTGTAGCGCTCCATGACCCTGTCGTATCCGGCCCGGCCCACCCGCTCGCGCTCTTCGGGCGAGTCGTGCAGTCTGCGCAGGACCGCGGCGAGCTCCTCGGGGTCGCCGGGCGCGACCTGGACGGCGGCGTCGCCCACGACCTCGGGCAGCGCGCCCGTACGCGAGGCGACCAGCGGCGTGGCGCAGGCCATGTGCTCGACCGCGGGCAGCGAGAAGCCTTCGTACAGCGAGGGCACGACGGAGATCTCCGAGGTGGCGATCAGCTCGCCGAGTTCGTCGTCCGAGATGCCGTGCACGAATCTGACCCGGTCCTGGAGGCTGAGCTCCTGCACCAGCTTCTCCGTCGGCCCGCCAGGCGTCGGCCTGCTGACGACGGTGAGGTTCACATCGCGTTCGGTGGCGAGCTTGGCCACCGCGCGCAGCAGCGTCGCCACGCCCTTCATCGGCGAGTCCGCACTGGCCACGGCCACGATCGAGCCCTTGCGGCGCGCCAGGTGCGGGCGCGGGTGGAAGTAACGCGTGTCGACGCCCAGCGGGATCAGCCGCATGTTGGCCTGCGGCACGTTGAAGTCGCGGTGGATGTCGGCCAGCGAGGACTCGCTGACGGTCAGGATCGGGCTCAGCCTGGGCGCGACCTTGGCCTGCATCCTGACGAAGCCGTACCACCTGCGCATGCTCAGCTTCTTGGCGCCCTTGGCCGCCTTGAGCTCGATCCTGCGGTCGACGCTGATCGGGTGGTGGATGGTCCCGACGACGGGGAAGAGCTTCTGGATGCCGAGCAGGCCGTACCCGAGCGTCTGGTTGTCCTGGACGACGTCGAAGTCGCCCACGCGCTTCCTCAGCTCGCGCAGCGCCCGCAGGGTGAAGGTCAGCGGCTCGGGGAACCCGGCCGTCCACATGGTGGCGACCTCGAGCACGTCGATCCAGTCGCGGTACTCGCCGAGCTTCGGCGTCCTGAACGGATCCTCGTCGCGGTAGAGGTCGAGGCTCGGCACCTTGGTGAGCACCACGCCCTCGTCCAGCTCCGGGTAGGGCTGGCCGGAGAACACCTCGACGTGGTGGCCGAGCGCGACCAGCTCCCTGCTGAGGTGGCGGAGGTAGACGCCCTGCCCACCGCAGGTCGGCTTGCTGCGGTAGGACAGCAGCGCGATCCGCAGAGAGTCGTCCACGGACACCCCTTTCTCCGCCGGTGGGCACGCCGAGAGCGGCGTGTACCGTGAAGTTGACCTTAGTCTGCGAACCTTACCATTGGGTAGGTAGCCCGCGTTTAATGTGGAATTGTTCCTACTCAGGGCTTCACGCCGTGCGAACTGCGACGTTACCTTAACCGAGCGCCGTTCGGTGGAACACGTTCTACCCGCTCTGGTGCTTCCCTTGGGCCGTCGCGGTACATTCCCGTCCGAACAGACGGACAGAGATTGTTGGAGGACCCGTTGGCCAGGCGCGCGCTGATCACCGGCATCACCGGGCAGGACGGTTCCTATCTGGCGGAGTACCTGCTCGCCCAAGGCTACGAGGTCTGGGGCCTGGCCAGAGGACAGGCCAACCCGAGGCTGTCGCGCATGCGCAAACTCCTGGCCGACGTCCAGATCGCCCGAGGCGACCTGCTCGACCAGGGCTCCCTCATCTCGGCCGTCGAACGCGTCCAGCCCGACGAGGTCTACAACCTGGGCGCCATCTCCTTCGTCCCCATGTCGTGGGAGCAGGCCGAACTCACCGCCGAGGTCACCGGCATGGGCGTCCTGCGCATGCTGGAAGCCATCCGCGTGTGCTCCGGCATCTCCTCCTCACGCACCGCGTCCGGCGCCGGGCAGATCCGCTTCTACCAGGCCTCGTCGTCGGAGATGTTCGGCCAGGTCAGCGAAACCCCCCAGAACGAACTCACCTCCTTCCACCCCCGCTCCCCGTACGGCGTCGCCAAGGCCTACGGCCACTTCCTGACCCAGAACTACCGCGAGTCCTACGGCATGTTCGCCGTCTCCGGCATCCTGTTCAACCACGAGTCCCCCCGCCGCGGCGCCGAATTCGTCACCCGCAAGGTGTCACTCGGCGTCGCCCGCATCAAACTCGGCCTCGCCACCGAACTCAAACTCGGAAACCTGGAGGCGAGACGCGACTGGGGGTACGCGGGAGACTATGTCCGGGCGATGCATCTGATGCTCGGGGCCTCTTCCGCCGAGGACTATGTCATCGGCACCGGGCGTACTCAGTCGGTGCGGGAGTTGGTGGAGGCGGCGTTTCTCGCGGCCGGGCTGGATTGGGAGCGGTATGTCGTTTGCGATCAGAGTCTGCATCGGCCGGCTGAGGTGGATCTTTTGTGTGCCGATCCCAAGAAGGCCCGGGTGCAGCTGGGGTGGGAGCCCACTGTGCCGTTCGAGGAGCTGGTGGGGATGATGGTGGAGTCGGACATTCGGTTGCTGTCGGACGGGGGGGATGTGGAGGTGGAGTCGTCTTGGCCTTAGGGGCTTGGGTTTTTGTTGGGGGGTTGGGTGTTTGGGTTTTGGGCTTTGTGTTGTTGGGCTTTGTGTTTGGGTGTTGGGCTTTGTGTTTGGGCGTTTGGGGGTGTGGGAAGGCTGTGCTGGCGGTCTGCTCGGGTGCAGTGCGTTTTCTTCGGGATGTGTTTCCTTCGGGATGTGTATTCTTCGAATTGTGCTTCCTGGGGGCTGAGTTCCCTTTTGGGAGCGGTTCCTTCTGGCCGAGTTCGCTGCGGACTGGGCTCGACGTGGACTGCGCAAACTCGCCGCTGGGTGAACACCCACCGCATTCCGCATTCCGCCCGACGCTCTCACTGCCTCAACAGGTTGAGCCGCCCCTGCCTACGCCCCACACCCACACGCACGCTCACATGCCTACACGCCCACCCGTTCACCACCCCCACCTCCACGCCCGCACCTGCACGTTCACCCACCCCCACAGGCCCACACCCGCACGTTCACCACACCCACGCCCACACCCGCACCTTCACCCACACACACACCCGCCCGCCCGCCTACACCTTCAACCACACATGCCTACACGTTCACCCACTCACCCACACATGCCCATGCCCACAACAACGCGCAGATCTTGTGCTCCACCTCGTGCACCCCACTGCCGCACTGAGCACACCCAACGCGCACCCCAATGCGCACCCACCGCGTGTCGCCAGGCGTTCTGCCGAGTAGCCATCCCTTCCCGCCAAGCATTCTGAGGGCCTATTGGTACTCCGAGCGCGCACGCAGGCTCGGCCTACCAGGCCCTTCCGCCCTACCACCAGGCCCTTCCGGCCCGGCCTGGCCCTTCAGGCCCAGCCCCACCGGTCCTGTCTAGTCCCACCGGTCCTGCCCGACTGGCCCAGCTCAGCACAGTCCGGCGCAAGGCACCCCTTCTCCTGGCGGCTCTACTCGCTCAGGCAGCCCCGTCGCACTCAGCCCCATCGCGCTCAGGTACGCCATGCTCAGGCCCAACGAGGGCTGGCCCATCCGGCTCTGGCCCAAACATGATCACCAGATACCTCCCGTTGGAGTAACTGACCACCGGCCGCTCTAGCATGCCCCCAACCCGCCGCGCCACCCCTTGAAACAACTCCACCATCTCCGGAGTATCAGCACTCACCCGAAACCGCCCATGCGCAGCCAACTCCTGCGTAACAAGCCCAGCAAAGCCAGCCTCCCCGCGTACCTTCTCCTCCGCACTGAGCGGCGTACGCCAAACCGCAGGCCGAACATCACTCACCACAAACCTCCACACACTCCTCGACCCCCCAGCATGCCACCGCCCCCACCCCCGACAAGGCCACCCACCAAAAGACCCCGCACCCGCACCCGCACCGATGCTGCGAGAGCACGATTGGGACGACAGGGCGAGGAACTCACACGACGAAGTGCACTGCCAAGGCGAGATGGTGTGCCGAGCCTGTGGACAACGCTCCGCTTTCCACAGAACCCCGTTCACCCAGTCCTCGGCCCCTCCCAACCAGCACTCTTACGACGTGCACCCCACCACCCCACCCCCCGCCCCCACCGCCCCACTCCCCGCCACGACCTCCACGCCCACCCCTGCCTCCACGCCCACTCCACCTCCTACAAGCCCCCGCGCACCAACACCTGTGGCCACTCCCACCCCAGACGCCACGTCCACCCCAAAAGTCATTCCCACCCCCACCTCCCTTCCTCCGCCCACACCCACTCGCCTCCCCCCGCCTGCATCCACATCCACATCCACCCGCACTTCCACACTCCCTTCAGCCCACCCCTCCACCCTCACGCCCTTCACCCCAGCCCCTCTCCTCGACCGCGCCCGCCTCTTCCTCAGCCTTCTCCCAGCCACCGCCGTCGTATGCCGCCAGACAGCCGCCCAAATATGGGGCCTCCAAGCCCTCCCAGACGGCTTCCCCGAGGCCCAATGGCCGGTAGAACTCGCCATGCCGGGCGACACCGAGATCCCGGGCTGCCTCACGTACGACGCGAAGATCCCACCGGCAGACGTGACCGAGTTCCGCCAAATCCGCCTGACCAATCCCGAACGCACGGCATACGACGTGGTCAGCTCCCTGCCCAGGACGCAGGCGGTGATCATCCTCGACCAGTTCGTCAAACGAGGTGTAGCCGCCGACGCCCTCCTCCTCAGAGCCAGCGGCCGGCCGTACCTTCAGCAGACGATCGCCATGGCCGATCCAGGCGCCGGATCCCCTCGCGAAAGCCTCCTCAGGGTCCTGCTGCTGGAGGCCCACCTCCCACGCCCATCGACCCAGCTTCGCGTCGACCTGCCCGACCGAGCCGTCTACCTGGACCTGGCCTGGGAGGAGTACCTCCTGGCGGTCGAGTACGACGGCCGAGCCCACCACACCTCCGAAGCCGACCGAGCCCGAGACGACCGCCGTCGAGCCGAGCTACGCGAACTCGGCTGGCGCATCATCGTCGTCAGCCGCGAGATCATCCCTGCCCACACCTCCCAGCTCATCGAACAGATAGCCAACGCCTTGATCGAACGAGGCTGGCAACCCGGCCCCCACCAAACCACCCGCATCCTCCGCCGTATCCGCGCCACTCGACGCCGCCGAAGACCGTAGTCGTGCACAAGGTACGAAAGCGGCGTCCAGCAGCCGGACACGGGTTCGAGCTCAGAAGAGATCACGGGTTCGGAACGGAAGGCGCAAGTCCGGCCCCTCACCCTCCTCGAGGACATGAAGTCCTACAGGGCGACGGGCAGTTCCTTGATGCCATTGATGAAGTTCGAACGGAGGCGGCGGGCGGGACCGGCCTGGTGGAGGGTGGGGAGGCGCTGGGCGAGTTGTTCGAAGAGGATGCGTAGTTCGAGCTTGGCCAAATGGTTGCCCAGGCAGAAGTGCGCGCCGCCACCGCCGAAGCCGATCTGAGGGTTGGGGTCTCGGCCGATGTCGAACGTGTCGGCGTTCTGGAAGACGGAGGTGTCCCGGTTGGCCGAGGAGTAGAAGACGACGACCTTGTCGTTCTCCCGAATCTGCCGACCGCCGAGTACGAGATCGGTCGTCGCCGTACGGCGGAAGAGGTTGACGGGCGAGACCCATCGCACGATCTCGTCGGCCGCCGTACGGGCGAGGCCCGGGTTCGCCACGAGGCGCGACCACTGGTCGGGATGTTCGAAGAGGGCGAGCATGCCACCGGAGGCGGCGTTGCGTGTGGTCTCGTTGCCGGCGACGACCAGCAGCAGGACGAACAGGTCGAACTCGTTCTCGTCGAGAGTCTGCCCGTCTTCGGCAGGCTGGAGGAGCTTGGTGACGATGTCGTCGCGGGGATCGGCGCGACGCTGTTCGGCCAGGTGATTGGCGTAGGAGTACAACTCCATCGCGGCTGCGCTGCCCTCCTCGGCGGAGGAGGCGTAGTCCGGATCCTGGGCGCCGATCATGCGATTGGACCAGTTGTAGATCATGTCGCGATCGGACACAGGAGCGCCGAGCAGTTCGCAGATGACGTAGAGCGGCAACGGCGCGGCGATGTCCCGTACGAAGTCGATGTCGTCGCGTGCGAGGGCCTCGTCGAGGAGGGAGTCGCAGATGTCGCGAATGTGAGATTCGAGAGCGCCGATCTGGCGTGGAGTGAAGCCGCGATTGACGAGCGCACGGCGGCGCGTGTGCTCGGGCGGATCCTGATTCAGCATCATCATGCGCTGGACGACGCGTTGCTCCTCCGGCATCTCGTTGAACAGGGCCAACCGTCGAGAGGAGGAGAAAAGCTCGGAATGCCGTGACACATACACGACGTCTTCGTGCCTCGTCACCGCCCAGAACTCGGGATCCCCCTGATGCCGATGCACCGGGTCGTTGGCCCGTAGCCAGGCGAGCTGCTCATGGGGAGCTCCGGAGGCGGCGTAGTCGTCCTCGTTCACCAGGTCGATGTGATGAACGTCCTGCGCGGTCTGGTCGGCTGGCATAGCTCACCTCAAATGTCGAACTTCAGCAGATGTCAGGCTTTGGCGGCGGCTGGTGATCTCGGGCTGGGCCCTGCGTGCTCCAGGGCTACTGCTTTCGGGCTTCCAGGCCCTTGGGGCTCCGGGTGCCGAGGGTTTGTGGAGTACGGGATCTGGTGGGCTGGGCAGGGATGGGATGTCGCCGTGCGAGCAGCCCAGGGGGTTGGCAGGTCGAAATGGGCTGACTGTTCCGGACTGGTCGAGACGGGCTCACGCTTTCCTGGTGCTGGTGCTGGTGCTGGTGCTTGGGGGAGTGGTCGGGTTGCTGTTTGGGCGGTGATCATGTGGAGCGGTTGTGGGGTCTGGCTGGTGTTTGCCCGGATTGGCGGGTGGTTGGCGTGTTGGTGACCAGGTTGTGAGGGTTCGGCCTCCGGCTGAGAAGTGGGCGGAGCGGGTGTATCGCGACTGAGGTGGTGTCGCGTGAATCAATCAAGCGCTTGTTTTGGTGCGCCCTCCCGGGGCATGTCCGATCGCGACCTCGACTGTCGATCCAACATATGCGTGGCCGCAAGCTAGGTTGCATTCCTAACTAGGTTGCTTTACGGTTTAGGTAGTACAAGTGCTTCGGAGGTTGTGATGGAGTTCTCCCCCCTGACGCTCGGCCTGCTGGTCGTGTTGGTTGGATATCTGGCCGTTGCCAGCCCGCTGCTCGGAAAGCGGGCCTACGACAAGCTTGGGCGTGTACGCGACGCCGATCCGAAGGCGTACCGGCGGGCTTTCAGCTGGTGGATGGCTGAGTTGTGGGCGCTTGCGGCGGTGGCGATGGGGGTCGTGCTCGTCGAGCCGGATCTTGACTTGGCCGATGTCGGGCTGGTGTTCGATCAGCCGCTCGATGATGTCGCGGGCACGGTCGTGGGCATGATGGTGGCCCTCGGGGTGGGGCTCGTCGTGGTCAGGGTGCTGGCAGCGAAGGGCAAGCCGATCCCTGGTCAGGCCGCGATGAGCGGGCTGATGCCCAGGACGAAGGCCGAGCGCTGGTACGCCGTGGGCATGTCGGTCACCGCGGGCGTGACCGAGGAGATCGTCTACAGGGGGCTGCTGATCGGCGTCGGCACCGGGGTGCTGGGGTTGAGTCAGGATGTGGCGGCGTTCGCGGCGCTGGCGGTGTTCGTGCTGGGACACCTCTACCAGGGGTGGCGGGGCATGATCGTCGTGACGCTGCTGGGGTTCGCGCTGACGTCGCTGTACCTGAAGACCGGCAGCCTGCTTCTGCCGATTGTGCTGCACATCCTGGTCGACCTGCGTGGCCTGGTGCTCACGCCGCCGTCGAAGCGCCCCGAGCCGACCCAGGATCGGCAGAAGGATGTAGCAGCCCATGCCGAGTAGCTGGGTCCACGGGCTAAGTAGGATTCCTACATGACGAGCGATCGACGCGCGAGTTGGCTCAAGGGAGTACTCGACTTGCTGGTCCTCGCCAGCCTGACCGAAGGCGAGAACTACGGCTACGAGATCGCCAAGGACCTGGCCGACGCCGGACTCGGGCAGATCAAGGGCGGCACGCTCTACCCGGTGCTCAACCGGCTCGAAGAGGCCGGCCTGGTGTCGGCCGAGTTCAGGGTGACCGAGCGCGGCCCGGGACGCCGCTACTACCGCCTCACCACCGAAGGCCGACAGACCCTGGCCGAGCAGGGCGGACTGTGGCTCGAGTTCCACGATTCGGTGCGTACCATCCTCGGAAGACATGCCGACAAGGCCACGAAAACGAAGGAAGAAGCCTGATGACCGCCTATTTCGAGGAGCTCGCCGTACGGCTGGCGGCGGCCGGGATGGCGGATGAGCGGGTACGGGCGACGATCGACGAGCTCGCGGGGCATCTCGCCGAGAGCGGCGGCGTGGCGGAGGAGGAGTTCGGCCCGGTCGAGGAGTTCGCCGAGGAACTCGCGGCCGTGACTCCAGCCGGTCAGCCCCAGCAGGCGCCGGAGCGTGACGCCCGTACCTGGCGCTGGACGGCCGACATCTTCATCGACGTCAAGCTGCTCAACGAGTACGGCGAGCAGGGGTGGGAGGTGCAGAGCGTCGACAGGCGCGGCCTGTTCGTCAGCACGCGGGACCCCGAGGCCGCCCAGCAGTGGGAGTACCGCAGGGAGATCGTCCCTCCGGGCGGTCGTCGACGAGTACTGGATCGGCTTGAGCCGGACGGCTGGGAGCCTTGCGGCACATGGGTACGTTTCGAGTACTTCAAGCGTCCCAGATCCGCCACGCTCGGCCCTGCCGCAGAGCTGACCGCACCGCCGGAGCAGCCGAAGCGCAGTGTGTTTCTCAGTCCGAAGTTCTATGGACTGGTCGCTGTGCTGCTGATCATCGTCGCGGTGGCGTTGGGCCCGTTGCAGCGTGCCTTTGGGGCTGAGGCGGGCGAGGTCGGGAGCGGGGACTGGCTGGAGACCGTGCTGGGGATGTTGACGGGGGCGGCTGCGGGTGCTTTGGCATTGATGGCGTTCTTGTGGTGGGCCGCTCGTCGGGGCGAGGGACGCAATGACGGCGGTGGCGGTGGCGGGGCCGCCTGACGTGCGCGGTGGTGCTTCGAGGGGTTGGCCAACTGCCGCGAGCCCGCTGGGTACGTCGTGCCGTCGGAAGTAGGTGGTGATGGTGGGGCGGCGAGAGGCGTTGAGCTTCAGCGGAGACTGGGAGGGGCGCGCCTGGGCGAGGGGATTTCTTCTTGCCTTGGCTGGGCGGCGCGCTTGGGCGAGCGGAATGCTCCTCGCCTTGGCTAAGGAGGGGCACGTCTGAGCAAGAGGATTGCTTCTTGCCTTGGCTGGAGAGGCGCGCCTGGGCGAGCGGATTGCCCTTCACCGTGATCGGGGAGGGGCATGCCTGGGCGAGCGCATTGGTTCTTACATTGCCTTGCGGAGCCAGGCTTCCACGTCGGCGATGTGGACGGTGGCCCAGGCTCGGGCCACGTCGGGCTGGCGGGCGGCGATGGCCTCGTAGATGGCGGTGTGCTGTTCGCGAGTTTTGTCGAGGGCGCCTTCCTGGGCGAGGCCGCGCCAGATGCGTGCTCGTGTCGTGGGACCGGACAGGCTTTCCACGAACGCGCACAGCACGCTGTTGCCCGACCCCTGTGCGATCCGCATGTGGAACTGCACATCATTGGCGACGAGTTCCTCCGCCGTGGGGTCGGCGGGCAGGGACTCCAGGACTTGGCGCAGCTCCTCGATCTCGGCCTCACTCATCGCCTCGGCGGCCATCGCGGTGGCGGCAGGCTCCAGAATGCGTCTGACCTCGAAGAACTGGATGAGCGATTCGTCGCGATGCAGGTCGAGTACGAAGGACATGGTGTCGAGCAGTAGCCGGGGTTCCAGGCTGGTCACATACGTGCCGTCGCCCTGCCGTACGTCCAGGACGTTGATCAGGGCCAGGCCTCTGACGGCCTCGCGCAGGGAGTTGCGGGACAGGCCCAGGCGTTCGGCCAGGTCGGACTCTTTGGGCAGGCGGTCGCCCGGGGCCAGTTCGCCGGAGAGGATCATCTGCTTGATCTTGTCGATCGCAGCATCGGTGACCGCCACGAGTGCCCCCTAGACATCGGATGTCTTGGAGTCTAAGGCCAGGAAGCGTACGAGATCGACCTCTACAAGCCTCCGTATTTCACGGCGAACCTCAAGTGCTCGCAGATGTGCCGCAGCCTCGCCGGCCGCCAGTCCTCGGAGCATCGGTGGGAGATCGGTCCAGGGCTTGTTCCAGGTCATACGGGCGGCGACCTCCCAGATCGTCAGGGGGTGACCGGCCTCGGCCAGCAGGTCTTTGAGTGCGGTCAGTTTGTCCTCGTGGTGTTCCTTGATCTCGGCGGCCCGTGCCGCTGTGTCGTGAAAAATCCACTCGTGGGCTGGGAGTGCAGTGAGCTGTCCCAGTTCGGCCACCCGATCGAGGGAGGCGAGGAAGTCGTGGAGTGGATCCAGGTCCTGCCTGTCGTAGGGGTAGATGCCGATATGGGGTGTGATGCCGGGCAACAGGTGATCGCCGGTGAACAGGCGATCGGCGTCCTCCAGGTGCAGGCATACGTGTCCGGGTGTGTGGCCCGGTGTCCAGATCGTACGTAGTGCGCGGCCCTGTGGGTCGATGAGTTCGCCGTCGCGCAGCTCACGGTCGGGCTGGGCCGGCAGGTCGGGGCGGCCTGCGGATACGGCCTCCTCGATCTCGGCGGCCGGGGCGCCCGCCCTGCGCATCATGGCGGATCTGGCATCGCCGTGCGCGTCGGCGGTCAAGCCGTGCATGAGCTTGACCAGGGCCGCATCGGCCTCGTGCATGGCGA
This sequence comes from Nonomuraea sp. IBHARD001, assembly GCF_056106265.1. Taxonomy (NCBI): domain Bacteria; kingdom Bacillati; phylum Actinomycetota; class Actinomycetes; order Streptosporangiales; family Streptosporangiaceae; genus Nonomuraea; species Nonomuraea sp. IBHARD001. The sequence goes on along the minus strand of NZ_JBWBBW010000002.1, from coordinate 7,784,166 downwards.
TCCAGGCGCCCGACGCCTCGCGTACGCGTCCGGCGAGGCCCGCATGGTCGGGGTGGAAGTGCGTGACGACGACCCCTTTCACCTCCTCGACCGCCAGGCCGAGCGTACGCAGGCCGTTGGTCAGGGCCTGCCAGGCGTCGGGGTGGTTCCAGCCTGCGTCGACCAGTAGCGGGCCGCCCGTTGACTCGACGGCATAGACGAGCGTGTAGCCGAGCGGGCTGCCCGGGATCGGCACGGGAACGCTCCACACGCCGTCGCCGAGATCCTGGGGGCGCTGGTCGGCGTAGGCCCTGCGGCTGCCACTCATGTGCTCTCCGTTCGGCGGGGGTGGGGGGTCGGGGGTGGGCGGTTTGTTGTTGCTTGGGTGGGGGGAGCCTGCTTGCTGTGCTGGGTCGGGCTGGGCTGGTCTGGCCGGGTGATTTCATCATTCTTGCTCGGGGAGGGCTTGCGGGCCGTTTGTCCGGGTGTTCTGTCTGGCCTGGACGGGCGTGGCCTGGGTGGGGCGGGGCTGGCATGCGGTGTCGTGCGGCTGGCGTGCTCTCTGGGGCGGCTTGGGCGACGTGTTAGCGGGTGCCTGTGGTGTGGAACTCGTTCTCGTCGAGTGCTGGTCCGGAGTGAGCGGGGGCTAGACGAGTAAGTCCTAAGTCGCTTCCATGCCAGTGCGGGAATGGCGAAGGGTGTTGAGGATCGATGTGTGACGAAAGACCTCAACACCCTTCTCACCGCACTGTACGTGGCGATCGACGACTGGCTGAAGACATCCCCGCGCTTCGGACGACCGCCGAAGCTGACCGACGCCGAGCTACTCACCCTGGCCGTGGCTCAGGTCCTGCTCGGCGTCCGCTCCCAAGCCCGCTGGCTGCGCTATGTGCCCGCTCACCTGCCCGGGGCCTTCCCGTACCTGCCCGGCCAATCCGGCTACAACAAGCGCCTGCACAAAGCCCTGCCCCTGCTCAAACATGCCATACGTGCCCTGGCCACCGACACCGACCTGTGGCACGACGACGTATGGATCGTCGACTCCACCCCGGTCGAATGCGGCCGTTCCCGCCCCACCGCGCTGCGATCCGAGCTGGCCGGCTGGGCCGGCTACGGCTACTGCCGCTCCCACGCCCGCTGGTTCTGGGGGCTGCGCCTGCACCTCGTCTGCACCCCCGCAGGACTCCCCGTCACCTGGGCGCTGGCCACCCCCGGCATCGACGAACGCCAGGTGCTCACGGCCGTCTGCGACCACGATCCCGCCCTGCTCACCGACCGGCCCGGCCTGCTGATCATCGCCGACAAGGGCTACATCTCCGCCGAACTGGACACCTACCTCGCCGACCGCGGCGTGCGGCTGCTGCGTCCCTCCCACCGCAACCGCGCACCCCGCCCAGGCGAGCATCTGCTCAAGCCGATCCGCCAGCTCATCGAATCCGTGCATCACACCCTCAAAAGCCAGCTTGACCTCGAGCTGCACGGCGCCCGCACCCCAACGGGCGTCGCGGTGCGCATAGCCCAGCGGATCCTCGCCCTGACCACCGCGATCTGGCACAACCGCGCAACCGGCCAGCCCATCACCCGATCGCTGATCGCCTACGATCACTGACCCCGACTAAGGACTTACGCGTCTAGGGGCGGGCCTTGGTATTGATGACTGGCTTGCCGACTCGGGTGTGTGTGCGGGGACAATCTCGTCTAGATCGCCTGTCGACCTACGCCTGGGTGGTCAGTTGTTGCGAACGCGCCCGGGATCGGTTGAGTTGTTTCCTGTCTGGCTCCCTTTGTTCGGGTGTGTGCTCGGCGGGGGGTGGAGTAGTGGGGCAGGTCGATCCGCCGGTTGTCGGGCCTCGGCCTCGGCTCGCGGGAAAGCCGGCGTCGTCATCGAGCGGTGTTCATGCCAATGCCGCGACCCCGCTGCCGCGACCTTGCTGCCGCGACCCCGCGCGCACTGTATTGGCCGAGCAGGCGCCGTCTGCCCGCGCACGCCCTGTCTTGTCTTGCCTGCCCGCGTACGCCCTGTCCTGCCCTGCCTTGTCTTGTCTGCCTCGCGTACGTCGCAACCTCCCTCGATCGGCCAGTGCGGATCAGCGCCGCGGCCGGGTGTTCGGCCTGGCGCGACGGGCCGCGTTGTGGGGTGGGCATGGTCATCCCATATGCGTACGGTCACCCCACATTCGTTTGGCGAGCCCGCAATGAAGCCAGGCGTGTCGCCCTCGCGTACTTGCCTTCCTGGAGTGCGCTCAGGCGAAGGCCTGCTCGATGACGGCCGGGTCGATACCTGCTCCCTCGGTCAGACTCTTGGGAGTGTTAGCGAGAACCTGTTGCTGTTTCCTGGTGGGTGGGGCGTTGCCTCTCTTGGTGGTCGGCGTGCGGTCGGCCTCGGTGATCTAGGGAATGGTTGTGGGTGCCCTCGGGGCGATGTTCGGGTCGCCTTTAACGTAACGCGTTCTACTTATTCGGGGGACTGGTCCCTGCCCTGCCAGGTCGTGATGCAGGCCTCGTTGCCTTCGGCGTCGGCCAGCACCCAGAAGGCGGGCGCTTCGCTGTCGTCGAGCAGTCGTCCGCCTGCGGCCATGGTTGCGGCCAGGCGTTCGGTGGCGACGTCGTGTGGCACGGAGATGTCCAGGTGTATGCGGTTGCGCTGTGGCCTGGGCGCGTCCATCTGCTGGAACCAGATCAACGGGCTCTGTCCAAGTGGATCGACGATCGCGCCGTCTAGTGCGGGCTCGTCCGGAACGTCCACGTAGCCTGTGACGGCCTTCCAGAACGGCTTGATCGACGGGATGTCGAGCGCGTCGATGGCTAGCTCGATCTCCTGTACGGTCCTGGAGCCGGCGTCGGGCACGGTCTGCAGGCCGAGCGCCGACACGTCGGCCGATATGCGCTGGGCCAGCTCGATGCCCGCAAGGCCCGGCCTGTCGCCGGAAGGCGAGCGCACTGTGATCACCAGACGGTCGTCGCGTACGTCGAACCACAGCTCGCCCTGGTCGGCTCCCGCATCGCTCAGTCGTGTGGCCAGGCCTGCGGCCTGGGCGAGCGATGACACGGGGACCGTGGTCCTGATGACGGTGAGCACGAGCCGCCACCCGAGCGGGGTGACGGCTTCGGATATCTGACGGCGGCTGGTAGTCATGGCGGCATTCTCGCAGCGGGCGTCACGGCACCGCGTCAACCCGTAGGCGGACATAGCGCGGTGCCGTGACGCGGGGTGCGGCGTACGTAGCGTGGGCCATGGGTGTTTGGCGGGACATGGCGGGCGCCCAGGCGGGTGGCGAGTTCACGCAGGCTGATGGGTGGGGTGGCGATCGGTGGTGGCGCTGCGGCTCGTCGTGTGGGAGAGCTCTTGAAGACCTCTGAAGGTCCTCTGAAGATCCTCGGACAGGTGAGTGTCTGCCCGGACTGTGCGCGGCGGGGTGCAGGCGTGGGGTGTCGCGAGCGTGGAGTTTCGTCACCTGGTGTGGTGAATGTGGATTGTGGGGCGTCGGTGCGGTGCTGGCTGTCGCGAGAGTGCAGTGCTGTTGCCTGCTGTCGTGAGCGCCGGGCGCTGCCCGGGTCCTGTTGTGCACGTGGGGGGCGTCAGGGGCGGGCTTTTGGCTGGCTGACGGCGAGTTCGCCGCCAGCGGTTTTGGCTCGTGTTGTGGGCGTCCGGCGCTGGTGGAGGTGTGGGTTGTTCTGCGGGAATGGGTGCTCAGAAGTCGGAGAGCAGGCGGTCGGCTGCGATTTCGATGCGGCGTTGGATTTGCTCGTAGGTGCGTCGGCCGCGGAGCATTTCCATGAGTTCGTGTACCCAGATGCTCGACAGGGAGCCGGTGAGGGCGAGTTGTTCCTCTGTGGCCTGTTCCGCGCTTAGTCCTTCGCCTGCGACGCGCAGGAGCAGGCCGGCCATGCGGTCGCCGAACGGGGTCTCGACCTCGGCCATGATCAGGGAGCGGATCAGGGCGTCGGCGAGCTCGGGCTCACGCATGAGTCCTCGGGTGGCGCGCATGAGGATGTCGACGGCGCGTCCGGCGGCGGTCGACGCACTGGGCGGACGGCGTTCGATGCTGCTTTCGAGCAGGTCGATCTCCTCGCCGACCACGGCGACCACGAGATCCATCTTGGAGGGGAAGTAGCGGTAGAGCGTGCCCAGGGCTACGCCCGCGCGCTCGGCGACCGTGCGCATCTGCATCGCCTCGACGCCGCCGCGTGAGGCGAGTGCCGCCGCGGCCTGAACGATGCGCTTGCGGCGCTGGATTTGGCTTCTGGTTCGGACACCTGTCCCTGAGACGGGGTGGCTGTCCATGGCGGCCTCGGGGGTGGTGGGCTGGGACTCGACCGGCGGGGTCTGGCCGGACGACATGACGGCGGAAGGCGCTGCTCCAGCAGGTGTGGCGCCGGAATCTGGCCCTGCGATCGTCGCATGCGTGGTGCGCATAAGAACACGTTATCTGATTTTCGTATACGACGGATTGTTACTCGCGAGTCACAAAGAAACCGTATAGCCGCATGTCTCCGGGCGTTATTGGACTCGTTGAGAATTGCGGGCTTGGGGGTGGGGTAGGTGGGGATTGGAATCTGTTCTAGTTTTGTTCGTTGGCGACCGAGCGCTTGTTGGTGGTGTGGTTGTTTGAGGGGAGGGGGCGTGCGTTCTTCGTCTTGGGTGTGTTCTTTGCCCTGGGCGGTCGGGGGGTGGGCGCGGCCAGAGGGGGGCGCGGCCAGAGGGGGTGCGCGGCTAGAGAGTGGACGGGCCTAGGAGTGGATTCGGCTAGAGGGTGGGCGCGGGTAGAAGGTGGACGCCGCGTGAGCTTTGTCCCGGGGGAGATGCGGGGCGGTCCGTGTGGCCTGACGGTCGACTTGTTCGCCAGGTGTTCAGGTGCGCGACATGTCGGGTATGTCGGGTCTGTAGATATGTCGAACCCATGTAACCCATGCAAGCCGTGCAGTCCGTGTAACCCGCGCGGTCCATGCAACCGGTATAGTCCGCGCAACCCATTGCCCGTGAACCGTGTTGCCCGCAGGATGACCAGGTTGCGGCGAGCGCCTTCAGGTCGAGGCGTGCAACCCGTGTTGCCCGTGCGACTGTGTCGCCGGTGTAGCCCGTGTCGCCCGTGTCTCGGCTTGGCTGGCGAAGGCGTGTCGGCTTCTGTCTGTGTGTGCGGAGGTCGAGGCGGGAGCTGTATGTGGGGCAAGCTGTGGTCGGTGGTGACACCGTGCTCTTCTGGGAGTGGGAGCGGTGTCCAGTGGGTGATGGGTGTGGGCTGCTGTGGCATTCGCTGGGGGTGGTGTGGCACTTGGGGCGTTCGCTTCGCTGGGGGAGGTGGTGGGTGGCTGTGTCGTGCACTTCCGTTCGTCGGGTCTGGGGGAAGGTGTCGTTCGTCGTGGGAGAGGGGATTGTCGGCACATCGTGGACTGTGTGGTGAGTGCTGTGGGTATCGGTATGGAGTTGCGCGAGACGACGGATGACGAGCCGACGACGCCCCAGTACGCCCCCAGGAGATGTGATGCGGACGCTGACCGAAGCGCAGGTTGAGATCGGCTCGGCGCTTCCGGCTCTGTCGATTTCGCTCACGCCGACTGTGGTGGGGGTGACGGCGTTGGCCGCGGTGGAGTTCGCCGCCGGGCGTCATGACGACGAGGTGGTGAAGGCGCAGGGTGGAGGGGAGGTCTTTCTCGGCATTCTGACCACGATGGGGCTGGTCGAACGCTACGTCACTGATTGGGCGGGGCCCGAAGCGATGATCAAGGGGATCAACGTCAAGCTGGGCGTACCGGCTTATGTCGGAGATGTGTTGGTGTTCAGCGGGGTGGTTGTCGCCAATGCCGAAGGCCGTTTCGCCGCCGAGGTGTGCGGCAGGGTCAGCCTCGGGGACCATGTCACGGGTACCGTCCGCTTTGCGCTGCCTGCGCCGGGAGTCGACGCGTAGTCGTCGCTCGCGCGGCCGTTGCGGGCATCTGAGCCATCGAGTTCAGCAAGCGAGCGGATCGGGCCGACGGGAGCTCCGACTGGCAGCCGACGCAGTGCACGTGGCGTTCGCCAACGCCGGGCTTGCGTGCGGCCAACTGTTACAAAGCCCGCGAACGTCGATCTGAGCACGGCCCGCGAACGTCGACCTGAGTACGGCCAAACGTCACCCCCGAGCGTCGTCGACGCTTGCCAAGGCCCATGGATGTCGACCTGAGCGCTGCCGACGTCGGCCTGGGTGCCGCAAACGCCCGCGCTGTGCCCCTTGAGCGTCGCTGACGTTAGCCCGAGCGCCGCCGACCCCCGCAAACGCCTGCTGCGCGCGAATGCCAGCTTGAGCGTCGCCGAGGTCAGCCCGGGCGCTGCCAACTCCCGCCAATGCCAACCTGAATCCCGCGAACGCCTGCCCGAGCCCCACGAACGCGGGCCCGAGTGCCATCGTCGTCGGCCCGAGCACCACCGACATCGACATGACTGCCCGATCATCAATCCCAGGACGCGTTCAGGACGTCGGCAAGGAGATCGCCCCGACCCACGAGCGCAGCGCAGCCGACGCGGCGACACCTGCGCGAGGCGATGAACGGCGACACCCACACCCACACGATGAACGGCGTCGCCAACACGGCACGCCAAACGCCCACCCCCCGGTCAACCAGGCCCGCGACCTACACAGCACCCGATGACCAAGAAACCAACACCCCGCCGACCGCACCCAGCGTGCCGCCAACCAGCCTGCGCCCGGCTAGGGGTGAACGATCATAGGAACCGAGAAGAAGACGAGCATGGCGATCGCGATGCAGATGGCGAAGCCGACCAGTTCCCATGCCCAGTCGTAGTGGTGCTCGCCGATTCTGACCGGCCTGCGCTTTCTGGTGCGCTTGCGGCGTAGGACGGGTGGGAGGGGCTCGGGCGACTCCTCGTCCTCATCCAGGCTCAGCGGCTCCAGTAGTGGCGCCTCCGGCATGAGGTAGACGGGTGAGGGAGCCGGACGCGGTGTGAACAGGTCGTCGCCGATCGGCCCGGCGGGCGGGCTCGCCGGATGTACGAGAACGTCGCCGGGCTCAGGCGGCCCGGCCGGAGCCTGATCGATACCAAGACCAAGACCAAGGTCAGAGCCAAGGCCAGAGCCAAGGCCAAGGTCAGAGCCAAGGCCAAGGTCAGGGGAAGGGGCTAGGAAAGGGCTGACGCCGAAGTCGGGAAGTGCGATGTCGGGCAGCGTGACCTCGGCAAGATCTTCGACAGCGGCAACCCCGGCAGCCTCACCCCCGACAGCCCCAACGTCACGCACCTCAAGCTCAGGCGCCTCGACCCCGAGGACCGCCTCGCCCCCTACGACCGCCTCACCCTCGACGCCCGCCCCGACCACCGCCCCAGGCTCGCCCCGCCTACGCCTAGGCAGCGCCGTACCCGCCCGCCCCGACGACGACGACCCGTAAAGCTGCGGCCTCTTGGCCACATACGGCTTGACCTCATCAAGCACAGACGCATCAAGCGCAGGAACATCAAGCACAGGCGCCGACAACACAGGCGCAGCAAGCGCAGAACCCGACAAAGCCTGTGGCGAGCGCCCAGACTCGGCAAGGGCCGTGATGATCGAGTCGCGCAGCTTCGGCATGGGCGCCGTCGTGGCCTCGAGGTCGCTCACGCGGTCGGCGTCGGGCGGGGTGAGCAGCTCGGTGGGGAACAGCCCGGTGCTGGTCGCCGGGTCGTCGGTGGGGGCCAGGGGAAGCGGCCAGGTGGGCGGCGAAGGCCACATCGGCTTGACGAAAAGGGACGTCTTACGCGGCGAAGGAGGTTCGGGAGCCGTACCCGAGCCTGCGACGAAGACGCGGATCGCGCCGGGCGGCGGGTGCCAGGGCAGGCGGCTGAGGACGTCGCGGATGGGGGCCACGGCGAGTGCGCCGAAAACCTCGGCCGTCGGGCCGTCCACCCTCGGGCCCGGCACGGTGAGTGCGGCGGCCAGCGACTGGGCGAAGCGGTGTGCGGCGGAGGAGGCGAGCTCCTCGGCGGTGTCGGCGGCGACTTCGAGTACCCAGGCCAGCTCGTCGAAGGTCAGGCCGACGACGGCCGAGAGGATGAGCACCTCACGCTGGTGCGGGCGTAGCTCGCGCAGGACGCGTTCGACCAGTGCGGTCACCGGGTCCACGAGCGGGTCGACGGAAAGGGGGGCGTAGACGATGTCACGCCGGTAGATCTCGCGGCGGGCGAGCGCGTAGAGCGCGGCACGCGGGGGCTCCACGGACGGCACGCTGGTGAGGACGGCAACCAGGGCGTCGGCGGCGGAACCGGAGTCACCGAGCTGGTCCGCGCAGTAGGCGAACAGCCCGGTGGCGTGACGGTCGTAGAGCTCCGAGATCAGCTCGCCACGCGGCCGCTGATCGGTGAGCGAAGGAGTCACGGGCCGGATCCTCTGGATGAAAGCGGACGCGGAGGGTATGGGGGTCGGCGTCAAGCTCTGGATGTAGGTGTGGTCGCCCATCATGCCAAGTCACGAGGACTTAGTGCACTATTGACGGCTCATTTGCTAGAAAACCCACTGAAGCGTTTCAGGTGGGGGCCGGGGGACAGACCTGGAAGGATCGCCGTAGTCTGTCCAAAGGAGATCATGAGGCGGTCGTGGCAGGGGGGCCGCGCGGCTGCCGGAAACCAAGAGGTCGCGCGTGATCACATTCGACTCCGTCACCAAACGCTACGCGGATGGCACCGTGGCGGTGGACCACCTCAGTCTGGAGGCGCCCACCGGTGAGATCACCGTGTTCGTCGGGCCTTCGGGGTGCGGCAAGACGACGTCACTGCGGATGATCAATCGGATGATCGACGCCTCCGAAGGGCAGATCCTGCTCGACGGCGTCGACGTCAAGGGCATCGACCCGCCCACCCTGCGCAGGGGCATCGGGTACGTCATCCAGCAGGCGGGCCTGTTCCCGCATCGCAAGATCGTGGACAATGTCGCCACCGTCCCGTACCTGCTCGGCTGGGACCGGAAGAAGGCACGCGAGCGCGCCATGGAGCTGCTGGAGCGGGTCGGCCTGGACCTGAAGCTGGCCGAGCGCTATCCCTTCCAGCTGTCGGGCGGCCAGCAGCAGCGTGTCGGCGTGGCCAGGGCGCTTGCGGCCGACCCGCCCGTGCTGCTCATGGACGAGCCGTTCAGTGCCGTCGACCCGATCGTGCGTACCAGCCTGCAGGAGGAGTTGCTGCGGCTGCAGTCGGAGCTGAACAAGACGATCGTCTTCGTCACCCACGACATCGACGAGGCGATCAAGCTCGGCGACCGGGTCGCGGTGCTGCGTGTCGGCGGCAAGCTGGCTCAGCTGGCTGATCCCAAGACGCTGCTCTCGGCGCCGGCCGACGACTTCGTACGCGAGTTCCTCGGTCATGACAGGGGGATCAGGCGGCTGTCGTTCATCCGTTCGGACGGCCTGCGGCTGCGCACCGACCTGACCGTGCGCGAGGACGAGGCCGCCCGGGCGTTCGCGGCCAGGCCGCAGGAGCCGTGGCTGCTCGTGGTCGGCGTCGACGACAAGCCGGTCGGCTGGATCTCACCCGAACGCCATGACGACCCGCTGCCCTACGGCACGTTCACGCCGGGCCGCGACTCCATGCGGGCGGCGCTCGACGCGGCGCTGCTGTCGCCTTCGGGATGCGCGGTCGCCGTGGACGAGAGCGGCAGGGCGACCGGGGTGGCGACGCGGGAGGCGCTCGACGAGGCACTGGCGGTGGCTGCCGATGGATGAGCAGCCTCTGGTCAAATGGGACTGGATCGGTACAAATTGGGACACCGGCCGGGCCAACAGCATCGTCAACCTGCTCGAAGCGCATGTGGTGATGTCGCTGGTGCCGATCGTGCTCGGCCTGCTCGTCGCCCTGCCGCTGGGCCTGGCGTGTGTGCGCTGGCGCTGGCTGTACCAGCCGACGACCGGTCTGATGAACGTCGTGTACGCGCTGCCGTCGTTGCCGGTCTTCATGATGCTGCTTCCGGTCACCGGTCTGGCCAGGGCGACGGTGATCATCCCGCTGACCTTCTACGCGGTCGCGGTGCTGGTGCCCGCCGTCGTGGACGGCATGGCCTCGGTGCCCGACCACGTGCGCCAGTCGGCCGTCGCGATGGGCTTCACACCGTTGCGCAGGCTGATCCAGGTCGAACTGCCGATCGCGGTGCCGGTCGTACTGGCTGGGCTGCGGGTGGTCGCGGTGTCGAGCATCAGCCTGGTCAGCGTGGGGGCGCTGATCGGGCAGGGCGGGCTCGGCAATCTGTTCACCGACGCCTACCAGCGTGACTTCTACACTCCGGCCGTCGTCGGCATCGTGCTCATCGTGGCCCTGGCCCTGCTCGCCGACGCCATCGTGCTCATCGCCCAGCGCCTGCTCACGCCTTGGGTACGGGCGAGGAGGACAGCGTGAACTGGCTGATCGACTTCTTCGGCGACCCGGCCAACTGGTCGGGGCCCGAAGGCATTCCGGCCAGGCTGCTCGAGCACCTGGCCTTCTCGTCGGCGGCGCTGGTGCTGGCCGCGCTCATCGCGATACCGCTCGGCCTGCTCATCGGGCACACCGGCAAGGGCGCGCTCGTCGTCGTGGTCTCGGCGAACCTGGCCAGGGCGCTGCCCACACTCGGCCTGCTCGTCCTGATCGTGCTGCTGCTCGGCACCGCGTCGATCTGGCCCGTGCTGATCCCGCTGGTGGCGCTCGCGGTGCCGCCGATCCTGGTCAACACCTACGAGGGCATCCGCGGCGTCGACCCGGAACTGCGCGACGCCGCCTACGGCATGGGGCTGCGGGGCGGTCAGGTCCTGCGCAAGGTGCTGGTGCCCGTCGCGCTGCCGCTGATCCTGCTGGGCCTGCGGCTGGCCGCCGTGCAGGTGGTCGCGACCGCCGCCGTGGCCGCCTATGTCGGGCTGGGCGGGCTCGGGAGATACATCATCGACGGCCTGGCCACGAAGGACTATCCCAGCGTGGTCGGGGGTTCTGTGCTCATTGTGCTCTTCGCGCTGGCGGTGCAGCTGCTGTTCACGCTCACGCAAAGGGTGACGGTCTCCCCGGGGGTGAGCCAGCGACTGAAGGTCCGGTAATCTCTCCTCTACCCCCCGTAAATGAAGGGAAAGTTGGAATGCGACGCATATTCGGCACCGCCGCGATGCTTTTGACGGCGGCACTCGCCGTATCCGCGTGTGGTGGAAGTGGCGACCCGCTCGCCACCACGAGCGCTGCCCCCAGCAGTGCTGGGACGTCCGCAGCTGCCGGGGGGAAGGCGATCGTCGGCTCGTTCGACTTCCCTGAGAGCGTTCTGCTCGGCTCGATCTACGCCCAGGCCCTGGAGGCCAAGGGTGTCGCGGTCGAGGAGAAGCCGAACATCGGCAGCCGTGAGGTCGTCTACGACCAGGTCAAGAGCGGCGGCCTGACCGTGCTGCCCGAGTACAACGGCGCGCTGCTGTCCTTCCTCGACCCGAAGAGCACCGCGGCCACGACCGACGAGATCAACTCGGCGCTCAAGTCCACGCTGCCCGCCGAGGTCGAGATCCTCGACTCCTCCGCGGCCGAGGACAAGGACTCGCTGACGGTCACCAAGGAGACCGCCACCAAGAACAGCCTCGTCAGCATCGAGGACCTGGCCAAGGTCTCGAAGGACTGGGCCGTCGGCGGCCCGCCGGAGTTCAAGAAGCGGCGCGAGGCCCAGTTCAAGGACGTCTACGGCCTGGTGTTCAAGGAGTGGAAGCCCACCGGAGGCACCACCGCCGACGCCATCAAGGACGGAACGATCCAGGCGGGGAACGTCTTCACGACCGACCCCAAGATCCTCATCAACGACATGGTGTCGCTGACCGACCCGAAGAACGTCTTCGGCGCCCAGAACATCACGCCGCTGGTCAACAAGGCAGGCACCGACGACTCGGTCCGGACCACGCTCAACGCGGTCTCGGCCAAGCTCACCACCGAGTCGCTGGTCGGCATGATGAAGAAGGTCGCCATCGACAAGGAGGACGCGGCCACGGTGGCCAAGGAATGGCTGACCACCAACGGCCTGCTGTAGTCACCTGAACCGGCCGCCGACGGCCTGCTGTGGTTCACGTGCGGGGAGGGGTTTCGCGGGAGCGGAGCCCCTCCCTTCGTGTGTCACGGGTGCGCGGGGGTGATGCAATGGGGTTCATGACCGAGTTCACCGAGGCGATGGCCCATCTGGCGGCAGGAGTGGCCGTCATCACCGTGCGTGACGACCGGGACGATCTCGGCGCGACCGTGTCGGCGCTGATGTCCGTATCGGCAGATCCGCCGCTCGTCCTGGTGAGCCTGACCGCCTCCTCCTACCTCACCGAGGTACTGCTGCGCCGCGACCGATGGGCGGCGAGCCTGCTGTCGGCCGGGCAGGCGGCGGTCGCCAGCAGGTTCGCCACGCCCGGCAGGCCGAGCGCCAGGCTCCTGGTCGCGGGCACCCCGCACCACAGGGGCGAGCACAGCGGCGCGCTGATCGTCGAGGGCGGCGTGGCGGCCGTCGAGGCCGAGACCACCCAGGTGATCCCGGCCGGCGACCACATGCTGTTCCTCGCCCGGGTACTCGCCGTCGATCATGTCGACCCCGCGCCCGCGCCGTTGATCCGACTGCGCCGCCGCTACCGGCCGATGGCCTGACGAATCACCCTCCAGGCCGCTGACGTACCACCTGACCTGGGCAAACGTAAAGTGACATAGCCCACGTTCGGAATCTGGCGGTCTTCGGGCCGCGTTCCTTTTCTCGGAGTCGCGGTCCGGCGAAAGGGAGATCGATGAGCCTGCGAGCACGCAGTAGCGCCATCGCGGGAGTGATCGCCGGAACCATCGCCATCCTGCTTTACGTGGGCCTGCTGATCGAGGCCAGGCATGCCGCGATGAGCGCGGACGAGGCCGAGGCCGCCACCGTCGCCCGCCGGATGGCCGTGCTCGCGGTCAAGGTCGGCCTGCCCGACCCCCTCGCCGGAGGCGCGGGCCAGAGCATCCAGGTCGTCAGCGACGGCGGCACCGTCCTGGCCAGCACCCCCGACCTGTACGGCAGGCCGCCCATCAGCCGCGAGCAGCCCTTCTACGGAGACGTGCGCTGGGACGGCATCACCACGTGGGACGGCGTCGACCACACCACGGTGGGCGTCACCGGTCCGGACATGATGATCTACGTGGCCAAGCCGGTGCCTCCGATGATCGCCGACCCCAGGGGTGCGGCGCTGCGGGGCGCGGCGGCGCTGGCCGGGGTCGCGACCGTGATGTTGCTGAGCTGGTGGCTGGTGAAGAAGGCGCTGCGGCCCGTGGCCGCGATCAGGGCGGAGCTGCGCGAGATCACCGCCAACGACGTGCACAGGCGGGTGCCGACCACCGGCAAGGACGACGAGATCGACGCCCTCGCCACCGCGGTCAACCAGACGCTGGATCGTATGGACGACGCCCTGAGCCAGCAGCAGCGCTTCGTCGCCGACGCCTCGCACGAACTGCGCAGCCCGATCACCGCCCTGCGCGCCGAGGTAGACCTGGCCCTTGCGGAGGTCGCCGCCGCCAAGCACGGTCTGGCCGAGACCACGACCACGGCCGGGACCGACGGCTCGCTCGTCGACATCGAGGCCGTGTGCGCGGGAACCCTCACCGCGCTGGAGTCGGTCGACAGGTCCGCCGACCGGCTGCAGGTGCTCGTCGAGGACCTGCTCGCCGTCGCCAGGCTGGACGCCGGTATGAAGCTCGCCCCCGAGTCCGTCGACCTGTCCACCCTGGTCATGGAGGAGCTCGAGCGCAGGCACCCGGACAAGGCCGTCGCCCTCTGCCTGGCCGACCAGGCGCCGGTCGAGGGCGACCGGCTGCAGCTCTCCCGCGTCCTGGTCAACCTGCTGGACAACGCCCTCAGACACGCCGACTCGGCCGTACGGCTCAGCACGCGTGTCGACGCCGTGGCGGGGCAGGCCGTGCTCGAAGTACGCGACGACGGGGCCGGGCTCGCGCCCGAGGACAGGGAGCGCGTCTTCCAGCGCTTCACCCGCCTGGGCGAAGGCCGCAGGCGGGACCCGGGCGGCAGCGGCCTGGGCCTGCCGATCGCCAGGGAGATCGCCACCAGGCACGGCGGCACCCTGCGGGCCGAGGACTCGGGACGAGGCGCCCTGTTCGTGCTGCGCGTACCCCTGTCGGGCGCTGTGTAGTCGTAGGACCAGGGAGGGTACGTATCTTGGCGTCGCGCCGACGGGCGCATCGTGCGCACGCGGCGCCAAGAGGAGTATTCGTGAAAGCACATATCAAGCGACTGGCCCTGGCCGTCGCTTTCGCCACGACCGTGCCGCTGGCGGCCCAGGCGCCGGTTCTCGCGGCCTCGGCCGAGCCCTGGCAGGTCAACGCCTGCGACGCCACCCAGGCACTGCCCGGGGACGTCACGCTCACCGTGAAGCTCGAAGGCTGCCGCAACGGTTCGTTCGCACTCAAGGGCGGCGAGACGCTGTCCTGGCCCGGCTTCGAGAGCGCCTGGTACACCCCGGGCCTGGACAAGACGGCCAAGGTCGCCTCGCTCGACGTCGTCAACAGCTCGGGCAAGGTGCGTCTCACCTTCTCCAAGCCGGTCGTCGATCCCGTGCTGCACCTGGCCGACCTCGGCGGCGGCAACGGCGGCACGCCCGCCACCTGGTTCAGCCAGCGCTGGCGGCTCACCACGCCGGGCGTCACCCTCAAGCGCCTGTCGGGCAACAGCAAGATCGAGGTCAGCGGGGCCGCGATCCAGGCGCCCGACTACGGCAACCTGGAGCCCGGCTGCGTCGACGCCAACCGCAACGGCCGTAGCTTCGGATGCGGTTCGGTGCAGCTCGTCGGCACGGTCACCGAGGCCGTGTTCGACGTCGACGTGCAGAAGGTCGTGCGCTGCTGCCCCGTCACCCTCGACCGCGTCACCTTCACCGTGACCCTGCCCGAGCAGCCCGTCGTGCCGGCCAACCAGCCGCCGACCCTGCCCGACCTGGTGCTGTCCGGTCCGGTCGGGTCGGCGTTGAACGGGACGATCGGGTCGACGGACCCCGACGGCGACAAGGTCACCTACACCGTGCTCAAGCCGCAGTCGCTGCCCGCCGGGGTGAGCATCGGCAAGGACGGCGTCGTGTCGGGCACGCCGAGCGCCACGGGCGTGTACTCCGTCCCGGTCAAGGCCTGCGACGCGAAGGGCGCCTGTACGGAGGGCCGGGTGGCCGTCGCCGTGCACGAATGCCCGCAGGTGCCCTCGCCGGAGGAGACGCCCTCCTGACGGTGTCGTGCCGTCGTTCGTCGTTCGTCATTCGTCATGAGGGGGCGGGCCGTCGCGGGTGCGGCGGCCCGCCGCCGTGTCTGTCCGTGGGAGGGGCGGTGCGGGCCGCGTTGGTGGCGGGGGCGGAGTCCTGCCGCAGGGGCGCCGGGCAGGGGCGGAGGGGGCGCCCCTGGGCGGGGTGTGCGGAGGCCTGCCGTCAAGGATCTCCGGGCGTGAAGGGACGGCTGCTAGCGGATGCGCCAGGAGCCGGGGAGGGTGAGGGGGCCGGCGGCGGGCAGGCCGAGGTCGGCGGCGAGGCGGGCCAGGGGGCCCCAGGACTCCAGGCGGATGCGGGCCAGGGCCGCGGCCTTGTCCTCGCTGGAGTCGGCGCCGCGCAGGCGCTCCAAGGGGTTGAGCTTCGGGTAGAGGCGCACGGGCGAGGTCGCGGACAGGCCCGCGCGCTTGCGGGCGATCGACAGGGCGTCCTCAAGACCGCCGAGCTCGTCGACCAGACCGCCCTCGTGGGCGTCGGCGCCGGTCCACACGCGGCCTCTGGCCAGGTCGTGCGCGCGTTCGCGGGTGAGGTTGCGGCCGGAGGCGACCTTGCCCACGAAGTCATCGTAGATCCGGTCGAGCCAGGCGTTGATCCGCACCCACTCGCCCTCGGTGAACGCCCGCGACGGCGAGAACATCCCGGCGTTGGCCCCCTCGGCCACCAGCTCGGAGTTCACGCCGATCTTGTGCAGCAGCTCGGTGAGCACCGGCTTGCCGGCGAACACGCCGATCGACCCGGTCAGCGTGCCGGGCTGGGCGACGATGACGTCGGCGGCCATCGCGACGAAGTACCCGCCCGAGGCGGCGACGTCGCCCATCGAGACGACGACCGGCTTGACCTTGCGGGTCAGCACGACCTCGCGCCACACCGTGTCGGAGGCGACGTAGGACCCGCCCGGGGAGTCGACGCGGAACACGACGGCCTTGACGTGCTCGTCGCGCCTGGCCGCGCGCAGGGCCGCGCTGATCGTGTCCGAGCCCATCGCGCCGCCTCCGCCGAGCGGGCTGCGACCGCTGCGGCCGAGCCTGATCTGGCCGAAGCCGTGCACGAGCGCCACACTGTCGGCGCCGGGCGCGTGCAGCTTGCGTGCGGTGGGGCTCTTGGCGTAGCGGGAGACGAACAGCAGGTGCGAGTCGGCCCCGGCGGCCTGCTTGACCTCTTCGTACACCTCGTCGCGGTAGGCCATCCTGTCGACGAGCCCGGCCTCGACGGCCTCGGCGCCGATGAAGGGGCCGCCGTCGATCAGCTCGCGCACCTTGGCGGGGTCGAGCCTGCGCCCGTCGGCGATTCCGGCCACGACCTGCTCGGTCACCGACTCGGCGATCCTGGCGATCGACTCGCGGTGCGCCTCGGTCATGTGGTCCTGGGTGAAGGTGTTGGCCGCGGTCTTGTACTCGTGGCGCTGGCCGAGCTGGTAGTCGACGCCCACCTTGCCGAGCGCGTCCTTGAGGAAGCGCTGCTCGATGGCCACGCCGGTGAGCCCGACGTCGCCGCTCGGCTGGAGGTACACGCGTTCGAAGGCGCTGGCCAGGAAGTAGGGCACGGTGCCGTTGCCGAACTCGCCGAACGTCTCGGCGAACGCCACCGTGAGCTTGCCCGACGCGCGGAACTGGATCACGGCCTGCCGCAGCTCCTGCACCATCGCCAGGCCCATCGGCTGCCCGCCGATCTTCACGATCAGCGCCTTGACCCTGGAGTCCTGCCTGGCCCGCTTGAGCCCGGACAGCACGTCGGCCAGCCGCGTCTTGCGCATGGACAGCACCGCGGACAACGGATCGGCGGGCGGGCCCTCCGTCAGGCCCTCCGTGAGATCGAGTTCGAGCACCAGCGGGGCCGTGCGCCGCTGCCTGAACCTGTCGACGGTTTCGAAGATCGCCTTGGGTGCGTCCATGCTGCCACCCTAAGCGACGACTCCTCCCGGTGTTCGGTCCCGGTCAGCCGGTGTTCCGGGCGACGCGCTGGGCGGCGGCCTTGAGCTGGGCCGATGTGGCCTTGGCGCTGAGCCTGCGGTTCTCGGCGTCGGTGAGGAGCGCCCGCACGGTCGCTGCGCCCTCGCCCTTCGCCGTGGTGGAGAGCGCGCCGTGCGCCCAGTTCAGCCAGGCGGTCAGCAGGGCGCTGTCCAGCTTCGCACGCGGGCTCTTGTCCTGCGCCCTGAGCACGCGGTACGCGGTGCCGAGCGTGCCCGCCTTGACGACCTCGGGGAAGACCTTGCTCGCCTTCTGGGCCAGGCGCAGGTAGCAGGTCAGGGTGGCGTCGGACAGGACGCCCTTGCCCCGGGTGATCTCCACGGCCCACTGGGCGGCCGTCATGCGCCTGCCGTTCGCCGCCCGGGTGCACACGGCGGGCGTGGCGGCGGTGGCGGGGGCGGGCGCGGTGACCGTGACGGTGATCGTCACCGTGGGCAGCGGTACGGGCACCTGCGGCTGGTCCGGCTGCCGCGGCGCGGGCGAGGGACCGCTCGACGGCGTCGGCGCCGGAGCACCGCTCACGCCGGGCTGCGGCTCGGCACCGGTCAGCGCGGCGTGCACGTCCAGGCGTGGCGTGCTGACCCCCTGGTACCCGATCGGCCTGCCCTTGGCCTTGAGCAGGTCGACCAGCCCGGCGACCGGTGTGCCGGGCAGGGCCGAGCGCAGCAGGGCCAGGGCGCCGGCGACATGCGGTGCGGCCATCGAGGTGCCGCTGTGCACGGCGGTGCCGCCGCCGGGCATGGCGGACTCGATGTCGACGCCGGGCGCGAACAGATCGAGCAGCGGCCCGCTGTTGGACCATTCGGCGATCACGTCGTCGTCACCGGTGGCGCCGACGGTCACGGCGGTGGAGACGCAGCCGGGATAGGAGGCGCCCTGCACGTATTCGTTGCCCGCGGCGGCCACGGTGGCGACGCCTCTGGCCAGCAGGTCGTCGAGCTTCGGCTTGAGCACGGCGCCCTCCTCGGAGTCGTCGCAGGCGACCTCCGAGGGCATGCCGCCGAGGCTGAGGTTGAGGGCGACGATCGGCCTGGTCGCGGTGAGCGAGGCGACGTGGTCCAGCGCCAGCAGCAGCGACGACTCGAACGCCAGCAGGCACGAGGACTCGCCCGAGCAGGTCTCGGCGTCGTCGACCCTGCTGAACACCTGGACGGCGACGATCCCGGCGCCCGGCGCCACGCCCGCGACGATCCCGGCGACGTGGCTGCCGTGCTCGCACAGGTTGACCTGGTCGAGCAGGCAGGCGGGCGTCTCGGCGTCGGCCGCTCCGGCTCCGGTCTGGGTCGGCAGGCCGTTCGGGCACAGCGAGGTGACGCCCGGGTCTGCCGCGGAGAAGCAGGCCTCGTCGACGATCCGGCCGGCGAAGGCGGGGTGGTCGCGGTCGATGCCGGTGTCGAGCACGGCGACGACGGCTCCGCTCCCGGTGCGGCCTTCGGCGTGCGCGCGGTCGGCGCCGATCACCTTGAGGCTCTCGGTCAGCGTCGGCGGGTAGGCCCTGTCCCTGCGTACGGAGGTGACGCGCGGGTCGGCGGCGAGGTCGGCCAGCTCTTCGGCGGTGCCCTGCACCACGATGAACGACTGCCGGTCGGCCTGGAGCACCACGGGCACCTCGGCGTCCGTGGCGACGGGTGCGGCCTGCGCGGGCTCGGCGACCTCGACGATCGCCCGGACCACGCCCTGCCCGACGGCGAGACCGGGTTCGAGCTTGGCCGACGGCGGCTCGGCGGGATCGGCGTACGCGGGGCCGAAGGGGATCATGGCCAACAGGACCGAACAGACGAGCAGTCGTCGTACGCGCACACGTCCTCCGAGGGGATTGATCTCGGAGTTTAGGACGATATTTCGGGTGATCACAGAGCGGGCTGTGAATTCACAGGAAAACGGGTACGGCAGGCGACTCCCCGACTGAGCCGCCTGCCGTACCGGTCGTGTGGGTCAGTTGAGCCCGTTGTGGATGGCGGTGATCAGCTCGCCATTGGTGGTGTCGCCGCTGGTCTCCCAGAAGAAGGCGCCGGCCAGGTTCTGGTTCTTGGCGTAGGTCATCTTGCCGCCGATGGTCGCGGGGGTGTCGAAGCCCCACCACTCGCCGTTGCAGTAGCCGTAGGCCGTGCCCGCGATGGTGCCGGTGGCCGGGCACTTGGTCTTGAGGACCTTGTAGTCCTCGATGCCGGCCTCGTAGGTGCCGGGCGCGGCGCCGGTCGCGGTGCCGCCGGGCGCGGCCTGGGTCACGCCGGTCCAGCCGCGGCCGTAGAAGCCGATGCCGAGCAGCAGCTTGCCGGCCGGGATGCCCTTGCCCTTGAGGTTCTGGATGGCCGCGTCACCGTAGTAGCCGGAGATCGGGATACCGGTGTAGGAGGTGAGCGGGGCGTTCGGCGCGGTCGGGCCGTTCTTGTTCCAGGCGCCGAAGTAGTCGTAGGTCATCGGCATGTAGAAGTCGACGTACTGCGCGGCGCCCTCGTAGTCGGCGGCGTCGATCTTGCCGCCCGAGGTTCCGTCGGCGGTGATGGCCGCGGTCACCAGGTTGTTCGCGCCGAACTTCGCACGCAGCGCCTGCATGAGGTTCTTGAACGCGGCGCGACCGCTGGTGTCACAGGTCAGGCCGCAGGCGTTGGGGTACTCCCAGTCGATGTCGATGCCGTCGAACACATCGGCCCAGCGCGGGTCCTCGACCAGGTTGTAGCAGGAGTTGGCGAACGCCGTGGGGTTGGCCGCCGCCTGCGTGAAGCCGCCCGAGTAGGTCCAGCCGCCGAAGGAGAAGATCACCTTGAGGCCGGGGTACATCGCCTTCAGCCTGCGGAGCTGGCCGAAGTTGCCGCGCAGGGCGCCGGTGTCCCAGGTGTCGGCCTTGCCGTCGACGCTGTCGGCCGCACCGTAGGCCTTGTCGTAGTCGGCGTAGCTGTCGGAGATCGTGCACTGGCCGCCCTGGACGTTGCCGAAGGCGTAGAGGATGTGCGTGAGCTTGGCCGCCGAGCCGTTGCTGACCAGGTTCTTCACGTGGAAGTTGCGGCCGTAGACGCCCCAGTTGGTGAAGTAGCCGACGATCTTCTTGCCGCCGTTGCCCGTCGGCGTGACGGTCGGAGTCGGGGTGACCGTGGGGGTGACGGTCGGCGTGGGCGTCACGGTCGGGGTGACCGTGGGCGTGGGGGTGACGGTCGGCGTCACCGAGGGGGAGGGGCTCGGCTGGCTGCCGCCGTCGCAGGAGGCGCCGTTCACCGTGCAGTTGGTCAGCGTGGCCGGGGCGCCGGGCGCACCCATGAAGCCGAACTTGACCGTCGCGCCCGCCGCCAGAGCGCCGTTCCAGCCCTTGTTGTCGAACGTGTAGTGCTGGCCGCTCTTGGTCATGGTGGCGTCCCATGCGGAGCTGATCGAGGTACCCGCCGGGAGGTCGAACTCGACCTTCCAGCTGCTGATCGCGCTCGAACCCGCCTTGACCGTGACGCTGCCCTGGAAGCCGGAGCCCCAGTTGGCGTCCACGGTGTAGCTCGCGGTCGTGGGCGTGGCCGCCGTGGCGGACGTGCCGAAACCGATGAGAAGGGCCGATGTGGCGATGAGGGAACCAATGGTTAGTCGTCGACGCATGAACGCTCCAGGTCAGATTCTTACCAACCCCCGTGCTAATAGGAAAGTTTCCTATTAGTTAGGTGGAGCGTAGATCGCGCTCCGTCGCGCGGTCAACGGGCGGGCTCCTGGTTAAGTCCCCTTTAAGTCGCCATTAAGGCCCTTGGACGTCGAGCACGTCGACCACATAGAAGGCCGCGCTCCGTCTCGGTGCCAGCACGCCGCCCGATGTTCCCCTGAAACCCCTGCTCAGCCGCTCAGGTACGGCCAGCGCCACCCGGCTGCCGCTCCGCACGCCGCTCAGTCCCTCCACCCAGCCGGGCAGCGCGCTCTCCTGACGAAGGATGAACCCGGTCGGCCCGCCCCGCGCGTAGGAGGCGTCGGTCGGCTTGGTCGCACCCCACGGCGTGGTGACGTACTGCACGACGACCGTCGCTCCGGGGCGTACCACGGCGCCCGATCCGGCGCGCAGCACCTGGGCCGTCAGACGCTCGGGCCCGCGGTGCGGGAAGCGGGTGGCGAGCGGGACCGTTCCCGAGACGGCGGGCAGCCTGGCGTCACCGGGGAACGGCGGCGCCTCCACCCTGGCGAAGGGCTGGTACCCGCCGAGGATGTCGAAGACGATCACCAGGGTGTCGCCCGGATTGGTGCCCGCCGGGGCCATGCCGTACGGGCCGAAGCCCTTCGTCGCGGGCGTGACGAGCAGGACACGGCTGCCCGCGCGCCTGCCGAGCAGGGCCTCGCTCCAGGTCTGCGAGACGTGGGCGCCGTCGAGCACCGCCGTGGTCGGCTGCAGCGTGTCGTAGGTGTTGAGGTAGGCGCGGTTGCCGTTCCACACGCGGATCTCGGCATGGGTGATGACGACCTGGCCGCGTTCGGTGACCGGTCCGGTGCCCTCGCGCAGCACCTCGACCTTGGGCTCGGGGTCCGGCCTGCCCGCCGGGATGCGTACGGCGGGCTTGACACCGAACTCCCCGGAGACGATCGGCAGTGCGGCGAACGCCGGGGCGGCCCGCTGCGCGCAACCGGCGGTCGGCAGCACGAGGACCAGCGAGAGGACGGACAGCAGGGCGGTACGGACATGGCGCGCGGCGCACGCCGGGCGCACGGGACTGAGGTGACGCATCGTTCTGGTTTCGCTCGTTCTGTGATGAAGACAGGTGTGGAAGGGAGGTGGACGGGGTGAGGGGCGCGGGATCGTGCCCGCGCCCCTCGGAATGACTCAGCCCCTGCGCGACGGGGTCGCGTCGACGTCGGGCTCCTCGACCACGCACGGCGGCAGGGCCGGGTCGACCACGGGCTTCACCGAGCCGCCGCCGCAGCAGCCGCACAGCGAGGGCGGCGTGGCGCCCGCCGGACCGGTCAGCGTCCAGGTCCAGGTCTGCGTGCCGGTGCCGGTGCCCGTGCCCGTGCCTGTACCAGTGCCGGTGCCGGTGCCCGTGCCCGTGCCTGTACCAGTGCCGGTGCCCGTACCAGTTCCGGTGCCGGTCCCCGTGCCCGTGCCAGTTCCGGTCCCGGTGCCCGTACCGGTGCCGCTGCCCTTGACGGGGGTGGTGTTCAGGACGGCCGCGTGGCCGACGGTGACGTCGGCGGCCATGGTGCCCAGGATGCTGGCGTGGGCGGCGTTGATGTAGCCGCTGCCCGCGTTGGGGTCGTAGCGGTAGTTCTTGTTGGCGTCCAGCGTGCCGGTGCCGTCGGGGTTGGTGGTGACCTGCTCGTTGGTGGTGGCGATGCCGAGCGTGCCGATCGGGCTCGACAGGTCGATGCCGAAGTTCGTCGGCCAGTCGGCGGGCACCTTGAGCTTGACGCCGAGCACCGAGACGCTCGGGTTGCCGAACTTGCCGCGGAAGGCGACGGGCTGACCGGGCTTGGACACCGCGGAGACCTCGATGGCCTCGGCCTTCACCCGGAAGGGCGAGCTGTCGGCCAGCCCGGCCGCGGCCTCACGGCCGAACGGGTTGAGGCTGCTCAGCCCGTCCTTGATCGAGCCGCCGATGCTCGACAGGCTCGGCAGGTTGTCCAGCGGGTTGAGGCTGGGCAGGCCGACGTCGAAGGAGGCGCCGCCCGCGACCGAGTACGCGCCGCAGGGCAGCGGCGTGTTCTTGGTGAAGGTGTCGTCGGTCGGCGTGGCGTTGCCGACCGAGCGGCTGTAGAGCGCCGATGCCTGGCCGAAGTCCAGCTTGGGCACCAGCGGGATGTTGACCGGGAAGCCGAGCTTGATGATCCCGTCGCCGCCCGCGCTCGACTTGGCCTGACCGGTCTCGGGGAAGTGCGCCTCGAACAGGGCGGTGTTCACCGCGCCCGCGAGGCCCTTGACCCTGGCGATCCACGAGTTGGCCTGCACACAGCCGGCGTCCTTCATGACCGTGCCCCAGTTGGAGACGTCGGTCGGGTCGACGCGGCGCTCGCCGGGCGCGTTCTCGGCGTTGGCCGACGGCACCACGGCGAAGAGGAGACCGGCCGCGGTCGCGGCGGTCAGGACGGCAGAGCGCCCCAGAATATGACGACCTCGCATTGAGGAAGTTCTCCTTCTTGAATTCGAGAGAATCGTCCATCGATGAATGGACATCTGCTCTATGTCCGAAAAGGAGTGCTAGGGAGCGTCGCCTGTTGTCAGCGATCTCTAAAATGTCTCACTGGTTCCCGCAGGTCAGGCGGGTTCGGCGACCGGATCGTCAGGCGAGGCCACGATCACCGGCGGCGGCACGGGAACGTCCGCCTCGGCGAGCAAGGTGGACAGCTCCACGGCCGGAACGTCGACCTCGGCCAGCGGCGCCGGCCCGCTCAGCCACACCGCCCCCAGCGGCGGCACCCGGAGCCGGGCCGAGTACGGCAGGCCGTGCCACGACTGCGCCACCGCCTCGACCGCACCGAGATTGCCCACCCCGCTCCCGGCGTAGTCGTAGGCGTCGGTATTGATCACCTCACGCCACTGCCCGCCGTACGGCAGGCCGATGCGGTAGTCCTCGTGCGGGGCGCCGGAGAAGTTCACCACGCAGGCCAGGGTCGAGCCGTCGGCGGCCCGGCGCAGGAACGACAGGGTGTTGCCCTGCGCGTCGTCGGCGTCGATCCAGCGGAAGCCGTCGGGGGAGGTGTCGAGCTCCCACAGGGCCGGGGTGTCGCGGTAGACGCGGTTGAGGTCGCGTACCAGGCGCTGCACGCCCTTGTGGCCGTCGAAGTCGAGCACCCACCAGTCGAGGCCGCGCTCCTCCGACCATTCCGAGCCCTGGCCGAACTCCCCGCCCATGAACAGCAGCTGCTTGCCGGGATGGGCCCACATGTAGGCGAAGAGCGCCCTCAGCCCGGCGAATCGCGCCCACTCGTCGCCGGGCATCTTGCCCAGCAGCGAGCCCTTGCCGTGCACGACCTCGTCGTGGGAGAGCGGCAGGACGAAGTTCTCCGAATAGGCGTACATCAGGGAGAACGTCGCCTGGTGATGGTGGAACTGCCTGAAGACCGGCTCGTGCTTGAGATAGGCGAGGGTGTCGTGCATCCAGCCCATGTTCCACTTGAAGCCGAAGCCGAGCCCGCCCAGATGCACCGGCCGCGACACCCCCGGCCATGCCGTCGACTCCTCGGCCACGGTGGAGATGCCCGGCGCCTCGCGGTAGCACAGGGCGTTCATCTCCTTGAGGAACTCCACCGCGTCGAGGTTCTCCCTGCCGCCGTGCACGTTGGGCGTCCACTCGCCCTCACGGCGCGAGTAGTCCAGGTAGAGCATCGAGGCGACGGCGTCCACCCGCAGGCCGTCGACGTGGAACTCCTTCATCCAGTACAGCGCGTTGGCCACCAGGAAGTTGCGTACCTCTCTGCGGCCGAAGTCGAAGACGTAGGTGCCCCAGTCGGGATGCTCGCCGCGTGCCGGGTCCGCGTGCTCGTAGAGCGGCGTGCCGTCGAAGCGCGCCAGCGCCCACTCGTCCATGGGGAAGTGCGCGGGCACCCAGTCGAGCAGCACGCCGATCCCGGCCCCGTGCAGCCGGTCGACCAGGTGCCTGAACTCGTCCGGCGTGCCGAAACGCGAGGTCGGCGCGTAGTAGGAGGTCACCTGGTACCCCCACGAGCCGCCGAAGGGATGCTCGGCCACCGGCATGAACTCCACGTGCGTGAAGCCCATCCCGACCACATAGGCGGTGAGCTCCTCGGCCAGCTCCAGATAGGACAGGCCGGGCCGCCACGACCCCAGGTGCACCTCGTAGGTGCTCATCGGAGCGGCCTGCGCGGGGTGTTCGGCGCGCTCGGCCATCCAGACGTCGTCCCGCCAGGCGTAGCCGGAACGCTCGACGATCGAGGCCGTCAGTGGCGGCACCTCGGTCCTCCTGGCCATCGGGTCGGCCTTGTCCCGCCAGACGCCGTCGGCGCCGAGCACCTGGTACTTGTACCGCTCGCCGTCTCCGACGCCGGGCACGAACAGCTCCCACACGCCGGACCTGCCGAGCGAGCGCATGGGATGGCCGACGCCGTCCCAGTGGTTGAAGTCGCCGATCACCCGGATGCCCCGGGCGTTGGGCGCCCACACGGCGAACGCGGTGCCCTCGCTCTCCTCGTGCCGCAGTGTCCTGGCGCCGAGCACCTCCCACAGCCGCTCGTGCCTGCCCTCGCCGATGAGGTGCAGGTCCACCTCGCCCAGCGTGGGCCAATGCCGGTAGGGGTCCCTGAACACATAGGGCTCGGCCCCGCCGTGCACGATCTCGTAGTGGTAGTCGGGCACCTTGTCCAGGCCGGGCACCGTCACCTCGAACACACCGTGTGCCACGTGCCGCAACGTGTGCCTGTCGTCGCCGATCACGACCGTGACCCGCTCGGCCATCGGGCGCAACGCCCTGAACGTCACGCCGTCCTGCGCGGGGTGCGCGCCGAGGATCGCATGCGGGTCATGGTGTGCGCCGCCGGACAGGCGGTCGAGCTCGTTAGGCATCGGCATGTCCTCTAGCCTGCCCTAGATATCGCTTCCAACCCATCGGCTGTCCGCTATCACGGTTCATAGCGTGAAAAGTGAGCTGACCTGGATATCCGCTTTCGAGGGTGTGGGAGATCGGAGATACTCACTCCTACATTTGTGATCTTTGTCGCAGGAGTCAGCACCCCCATGTCCCAGCCCGAGCACTCCCTTGGTGGTTCCTTCATGCACCTGGAGGGCCCGTCCGTTCCCGGTGTCGTCAGGCCGATCGCCAGGCATGCCGTGATCGTCGTCGTTCTCATCGCGCTGGAGCTGGCCCTGGAGGCGGTGGTCGCGGTGTACGGCGTGCTGTTGCCCGGCCTGACGGATTCGGACGCCGACGCGCCGCGCGGCTACCTGGTGGCCTTGTACGCCCAGGGCCTCGTGCTGATTCTCGCGGGCGTCAGGTTCATCGCATGGCTGTACCGGGCCAGGGCCAATGCCGAGGTGATCACTCCGCGCCCGCGTCAGCGGCACTCTGCCGGCTGGGTGATCGGCTCGTGGTTCGTCCCGGTGGTGAACCTGTGGTTCCCCGTGCAGATCGTCGCGGACGCCCTGGCCGGGTCCAGGCCCGGGCATCGGGTCGACGACTACCGCACCGAGCCGGGCACCGGGCTGGTGGCGTGGTGGTGGCTGTTCTGGCTGCTGAGCCAGTGGGGACCGATGTTCGTCTCGGCGGTGTACGTCGAGGAGGAGACGGCGTCACCGCGCATGCTCGCCGTCGTCCATCTGTGCGGGTTCGCACTCAGTGCGGTGGCGGGCGTGCTCGCCGTCGCGGTCGTACGGCGTATCACCGCCATGCAGGAGGAGCGGCGCGCACTCACCACCGAGGAGTGAGCGCACGCCGGGCTCCGCCGTACTCAGTAGGGGTTCTTGGCCGTCACGTCACGCGGGGTGATGTGGAAGCCCTGCCAGTGCACCGGCATCGGGTCGGCGTCCTCGTCCCTGGCGACGTGGTGGAAGCCGACGTTCACCCAGAGCACCGGGTCCTTCAGCTTCTCCTTGCCCGCGTAGGCGTCGACGGACTCCTTGCAGCCGGGCGCCGAGTTGTAGGTGGCCAGCCGCTCGCAGGCGCGGTACTGGGTGACGAAGAGGTCGGAGTGGGTGAACTTCTCGCTCTTGGGCCCTCGGTAGCGGCTGCTGGCGGCGTTGTTGATCTCCCAGGACACCGGGTGCCTGTCGGCGTTGCGCACCTCGGAGTCGACCACACGCCACCAGCGCATCGGGCTGTTGAGCGCCTTGGTCTCCCTGGCGAACGCCGTGCGCACCAGGTTGCGCTTCTTGGTGCCCGAGCCGGTGAAGTCGTACTGCTCGACGACGTCGTTCTTCTTGCCCTGGATGTCGAAGTCGAGGCGCCAGAAGATGTTGTGGCTGTGGCTCTCCTCGAAGTGCGTGCGGCCGACGCCGATCGGCCAGCCGTGCTTGGGCGCCGTCGTGGTCCCGGCCAGCGAGCCGGTCGCGCCCACGCGCGGGGTGAGCGAGCCGTCGTCGCCGAAGACCCACTCCGAGACGTAGGTGTACCAGCCGACCTGGTAGGCGGCCAGCACCACGAGCTCCCTGCCCTGGGCCGTCCGATACTCGGCGGGATCGCCGAATCCGTCCTTCAGATAGGCGTGCCCGCGCGGCCTGGTGGTCACGCAGACGTTCGGCCCGCGCCGTTCGCCGCCGGGGCAGTCGGCCTCGGTCAGCGCGAGCACGGCGCCGCCCAGCGAGCCGATGTCGTGGTAGCGCGGCTCGCCGCTGTCGTAGGGCACGTGGATCTGCGCCAGCGCGGTGCTGCGCAGCACACTGATCGACGGATTGTCCTTGGGCGTGTAGACGACCTTGGTCAGGGTCAGCCCCTCGATCGTCCGCATCTCCCAGCACATCTGCCATCGCGCTCCGTTGGGCAGCGTCTCGTCGATGCGGTACGGCGAGCTGCACGGCCTGGCGGGCGCGGCGACGGCGGCGGCGGGTGCGGGCAGGACGGCGGGGACGGTGAGGGGGGCGGCCGCGAGGGTCACGGCCGTGGCAAGGCGGAGGAACACGTCACCACTCCAGGGTGTGGACCTTCTTGGCGGACAGGTCGAGGACGATACG
Organism: Nonomuraea sp. IBHARD001; assembly: GCF_056106265.1. Taxonomy (NCBI): domain Bacteria; kingdom Bacillati; phylum Actinomycetota; class Actinomycetes; order Streptosporangiales; family Streptosporangiaceae; genus Nonomuraea; species Nonomuraea sp. IBHARD001. The sequence goes on along the minus strand of NZ_JBWBBW010000002.1, from coordinate 7,756,440 downwards.
GCTGGTGTCGAGGAATCGGCCGTCGGGCAGCCTGACGAACAGCCGCACGCAACGGTGCTCACGGCAGGGGCCGCTCTCGGCGGCGTAGATGAGGCCGCGCAGGTTCAGGTCGGCGGCCGACCTCAGCTCGCGGCCCGCCGCCTTCTCGTACTCGGCCCGCACGCCCTTGCCGAGCTTGGGATCGGCGAGCAGGAGTTCGCCCGCGCGCAGCTCCTCCTTCTTCGACGGCGGCGGCTGCGCGCCCTTGCCCCTGCTCTCCTGCACGACCTTGCCCGCCGCCAGGTCGACGGTCCTGACCACGACCTCGTCGGTGGTGTAGTCGTAGAGGTAGGCCTCGGCCCTGCGGGTGTCCTCGGTCGCCTTGTCGTCGTCGCGTTCCACGTAGAGCAGCTCGGCCGTGCTCGACGACTCGCCGGCGGGCGGCGCCGAGGCGATGTCACCGGCCCTGTCGATCTCCTCGGCCGTCAGCGGGTCGCCGGGCGCCGGGGCGGCCTGGACGGTCCCCGCGGCTTTCGGCGCCTCCCTCGCTGTCGACCACAACATGAACGTGCCCGCCATGGCCACGGCTCCCACCGCCGCGACCGCGAGCACGGGTCCTCGCCGCATCCGCTCTCCTTACTCTTCGCTCATCTCTGTAAGCGAAGAGTAATCTTCCGGCCATGTGATCGTGGTACAACGCGCCGGACGGGGGGCAAAGGCGGGGCTCAGAAGGCCGCCAGCGGGATCGGCAGCCAGGCCGGGCGGTTGCGGGCCTCGTAGACGACCTCGTAGATCGCCTTGTCCAGCTCGAAGGCGCGCAGCAGGGCCTGCTCGTGCTCGCTGACCGGGCAGCCGCCCTCGGCGTACCCGTCGAGGAAGGCGCCCTTGTTGCGCCGGGCCCACGCCCTGGCCCTGGGTTCGAGCTCGGCGCGCTCGCCGGTGTCGTCGTGGTCGGCCAGCAGGTGCCCGGCCGCGTAGTCGAACGAGCGCATCATGCCCGCCACGTCACGCAGCGGCGATGACGGCGCCCTGCGCTCGGCCAGCGGCTGGCCCGGCTCGCCCTCGAAGTCGAGCACCACCCAGCCGGTCGGCGTGCGCATGACCTGCCCGAGGTGGTAGTCGCCGTGCACCCGCTGCACGGGCACCTCGCCCGGCATGTCCTCCACGCGCTGGAAGGCGGCCTCGGCCACGGCCGCGTGCGGCGCGAGCTCGGGCACCTCGGCCAGCGCCCTGCCCAGCCTGCGCCTGAACCCCTCCAGCATGCGTTTGACCTCGCGCGGCTCCACCACCCCCGAGGGGAAGGCCGAGGCCAGCTCCTTGTGCACGTGGGCCGTCGCCGTACCGAGCCGTTTGGCCTCGGCGGCGAAGTCGCCTCCGGCGGCCGAGGCGAGCTCGGCGGGTGCGGGCTCAGGGGCGTCCGAGCGCGGCACGGTCGGCCGGCCGAACAGGTCGCGTACCGAGGCCAGGGCCAGGTCCCAGCCGTCGTTGGCATTGCCGAGGAAGCGCTGGGCGAAGGCGAGCGTGGTCTCCTGCCCCTGGACCTCGGCCGAGATCCACCCGTACGGCTCGGCGATGTGCCGGGCGCCGCGCGCCGCCAGGGCGGTGACGATCTCCACCTCGGGGTTCACCCCCGGCACGACACGGCGAAACAGCTTGCAGATGTAGGCGTCGCCGTACACGAGGGAGGTGTTGGACTGCTCGGCGCCCAGGACCATGCTGCGCAGCGAGGTGTCCAGGACGGCGCCGGGCGCCGGGGTCATGGTTTCGAGCAGGCGCCCCGTCAGGTCCGGGTCGTGCACCGCGTCGTAGACGTGGGCGCCGTCATGGATCCCGATGAAGGCGTGTTTGAGGCGCTCGGGCAGGTCGGCCCGGTAGCCGAGCAGGAGTTGATACAGATCGGTCGTGCCGTTCTGGCGTACGGCCAGCAGCAGGTGCCTGGCGTGGGCGCCGAAGGGGAGCTCCGCCGCGATCGACAACTCGTCGATCGGGCGCCCCTTGCCGCCGAACCAGCGCTGGTGGGCGATCCATACGGCAAGGAGCTCTTCCAGCACGTCTTACTCCTCCTGGGGGCGCGGTGGGAGGGTGAACCAATAGAACCCATGCCCAGGAAGCGTCAAAAGATACGGAAGTTCGCCAATTGCCGGAAATGGCACTCCGCCCATGGTCTCCACGGGGGCGACTCCGTCGAATCTGCGCAGGTCCAGCTCCACCGGCTGGGGGAAGCGCGAGAGGTTGTTGACGCAGAGCATGCGATCGTCGCCCAGCTCGCGGACGAAGGCCAGCACGCTCGGGTTGGAGGAGTTCAGCTCGATGTACTCGCCGAGGCCGAACACCGGATGGCGCTTGCGGATCTCGATCATGCGCCTGGTCCAGTGCAGGAGCGAGCCCGCGTTCTTCTGCTGAGCCTCGACATTGATCGCCTGGTAGCCGTAGATCGGGTCCATGATCGTCGGAAGGTAGAGCCGGCCGGGGTCGCACTCGGAGAACCCGGCGTTGCGGTCGGGCGTCCACTGCATCGGCGTGCGCACGCCGTCGCGGTCGCCGAGCCAGATGTTGTCGCCCATGCCGATCTCGTCGCCGTAGTAGAGCACCGGCGAGCCGGGCAGCGACAGCAGCAGGGCGGTGAACAGCTCGATCTGGTTGCGGTCGTTCTCCAGCAGGGGCGCCAGGCGGCGGCGGATGCCGACATTGGCCCGCATCCTCGGGTCCTTGGCGTACTCCGACCACATGTAGTCGCGCTCTTCGTCGGTGACCATCTCCAGCGTCAGCTCGTCGTGGTTGCGCAGGAAGATGCCCCACTGGCAGTTCTCGGGGATCTTCGGCGTCTGGGCCATGATCTCCGAGATCGGGTAGCGCGACTCCCTGCGCACGGCCATGAAGATGCGCGGCATCAGCGGGAAGTGGAAGGCCATGTGGCACTCGTCGCCGCCGCCGACCGGCTCGCCGAAGTACTGCACCACGTCGGAGGGCCACTGGTTGGCCTCGGCCAGCAGCACGCGGTCCGGGTAGAGCCGGTCCACCTCGGCGCGCACCCGCTTGAGATAGGCGTGGGTGCGCGGCAGGTTCTCGCAGTTGGTGCCCTCCTCCTCGAACAGGTAGGGGATGGCGTCCATGCGGAACCCGTCGATGCCGAGGTCGAGCCAGAACCTCAGCACCTCCAGCATCGCATCCTGCACCTGCGGGTTCTCGTAGTTGAGGTCCGGCTGGTGGTGGAAGAAGCGATGCCAGTAGTACTGCCCGCGCACCGGGTCGTAGGACCAGTTGGAGGTCTCGGTGTCGACGAAGATGATCCGCGCGTCCGGGTAGCGCTCGTCGGTGTCGTGCCAGACGTAGAAGTCGCCGAACGGCCCCTCGGGGTCGTGACGTGAGGCCTGGAACCACGGGTGCTGGTCGCTGGTGTGGTTCATCACCAGGTCGGCGATGACGCGCATGCCGCGTTTGTGTGCCTCCTCGACCAGCTTGACGAAGTCCCCGAGGTCCCCGAAGTCGGGCAGGATCTTCATGAAGTCGGCGATGTCGTAGCCGCCGTCCCGCAGCGGCGACTCATACAGCGGGAGCAGCCAGAGGCAGTCCACGCCGAGCCACTGGAGATAGTCCAGCCTGCCGATCAGGCCCTTGATGTCCCCTGTGCCGTCGCCGTTGGAGTCGGCGAAGCCACGGATGAGCACCTCGTAGAAGACAGCCCGCTTGTACCAGTGCGGATCGCGTGGCTTGTCGTCGTCGAAGGTGTTCGGAATGGGTGTGGAGGTCACCGCTTCTACTCCCCGCTGTGAGCTGCCTTGCCTACCGGTGTCCCGCCCTGACGGTGAGAATGTGGGCCGGATGGATATGGGGGTCGAGACGCACGTAGTTGCTCTGCCGCCAGCGGTAGGACTCGCCGGAGAGTTCGTCGTCGACGACGAACTCGGCATTCCAGTCCAGACCGAGTGCGGGCAGATCGAGCTCGACCGTGGCCTCGTGGGTGTGGTGTGGATCGAGATTGACGACCGTCACCACGACGTCGCCGAGTGCGTGGCGTCGTGTGGCGGCGTCGTAGGCGCCCGGCAGGCGTTTGGAGAAACAGACCATGTCCGGGTGGCTGACGTTGTGGAACCGTAGGTTACGCAACTCCTGGAGTGCGGGATGGGCTCTTCTGAACAAATTCAGCTGGGTGATGAACGGCGCCAGACTGCGCCCTTCGCGCTCGGCGGCCACCCAGTCACGCGGCTTGTACTGATATTTCTCACTATCAAGGTATTCCTCGCTACCAGGGCGAACGGCAATGTTCTCGCCAAGTTCGTACCCCGCGTACACCCCCCACGTCGGCGACGCCATCGCGGCCAGCACGGCCCTGATCCTGAAGGCGGGCAGACCGCCCTGCTGAAGGTAGTCGTGCAGGATGTCGGGCGTGTTGACGAACAGGTTCGGCCGCAGGAACGCCGAGGTGACGGCCGACAACTCGTGCAGATACGACTCGACATCGCTCTTGCCGTTCTTCCACGTGTAATACGTGTACGACTGGTGATAGCCGATCTTCGCCAGGGTGGACATCATGGCCGGACGGGTGAACGCCTCGGCCAGGAAGATCACGTCGGGATCGGTCGCATGGATGTCGGCCAGCAGCCGTTCCCAGAAGTTCACCGGCTTGGTGTGCGGGTTGTCCACGCGGAAGATGCGCACGCCGTGGTCCATCCAGTGCCGCAGCACCCGGCGGATCTCGGTGTAGAGCCCCTCGGGGTCGGTGTCGAAGTTCAGCGGATAGATGTCCTGGTACTTCTTCGGCGGGTTCTCCGCGTAGGCGATCGAGCCGTCGGCGCGGATGTGGAACCACTCGGGGTGCTCCTTGACCCACGGGTGGTCGGGCGCGCACTGCAGCGCGAAGTCGAGGGCGACCTCCAGGCCCAGCTCACGGGCGCGGGCGACGAAGGCGTCGAAGTCGTCGATCGTCCCGAGATCGGGATGCACCGCGTCGTGCCCGCCGTCCTCCGAGCCGATCGCCCACGGTGAGCCGGGGTCGTGCGCGTCGGGGGTGAGCGTGTTGTTGCGGCCCTTGCGGAACATGGTGCCGATCGGATGGATCGGCGGCAGGTAGACGACGTCGAAGCCCATCCGCGACACGGCGGGCAGGCGGGCGGCCGAGGTCTGGAAGGTGCCCGACCTGGTGACGCCGTGCTCGTCCACGACGGCGCCTTCGGACCTGGGGAAGAACTCGTACCAGGAGCCGAACAGCGCCCTTCGCCTGTCGACCCGCACGCGCTGGGCCTTGGCCCTGGTCAGCAGGTCGCGCAGGGGATGGGCGGCCAGCAGCGCCTGGGTCTCGGGCAGTTGGGCGATCGAGAGCCTGGCCCGGGGGTCGAGCTCCTCCTCGCGCAGCTTGGCCGCGACGCCGAGCAGGGCGGCCCTGTGCCCGCACACCGTGCCCTTGGCCCGCCGTTCCAGATGGGCGCAGTCGGCCGGGCGCACGGCCTTGGCCGCACGCTCGAACAGTCTGGCGCCCTCCTCGCACATGAGGTCCACGTCCATGCCGCGCGGGATCTTGATCTCCGCGTCGTGCAGCCACGTGCCGAGCGGATCGCTCCACGCCTCGACGCGGAAGCTCCAGTCGCCCTCGTCGGGCAGGCTGACGGTGACCCCCCAGCGATCGGTGCCCTGACCGAGCTCGCGCATGGCCCGCAGCGGCCCGCGCACCCCGTCGGGGCCGGTCAGCACCACTCCGGCGGCCACGGCGTCGTGCCCTTCGCGGAACACGGTGGCGGTGATGTCGAAACTCTCCCCGGCCACGGCTTTGGCGGGCCACTGCCCGCAGTCGACGACAGGCTGGACATCGAAAACAGGAATTCGTCCGATCATCGCATCTCTAAGTTCAGGACGGCAGGTGAGCGCCGTCAGATCTCGGCTCGGCAAGAGAACTGGCATCGGGCACATCTGGGAGGTGCCCCAATAGTCCATCTTCATACCCGTCAGGGGAAAGGCGGTGCACTCCGGCCCACGCGCTAAGGTCGGAAGGCGTGAGAGCCATTCGCAGGTTCACCGTCCGCACCGTCCTTCCCGCGGAGCTGGCCGCACTAGGCGAGCTCGTACACAACCTCCGATGGTCCTGGCATCCCGAGACACTCGACCTGTTCGCCGAGGTCGACCCGGTGATCTGGGAGCAGGTGGGGCACGACCCCGTGGCCCTTCTCGGCGCCGTCGACCCCGCCAGACTGCGTGAACTGGCCGCCGATCGGCGCTTCCTGCGCCGCCTCGCCGACGCGGCCGACGATCTGCGCGACTACATGACCGCGCCCCGCTGGTACCAGACCCTGCCCGAGCCGGCCGCGGCCGTCGCCTACTTCTCACCCGAGTACGGCATCGCCGCCGCGCTCCCGCAGTACTCGGGCGGTCTCGGCATCCTGGCCGGCGACCATCTCAAGGCGGCCAGCGACCTCGGCGTCCCGATCCTCGCCGTCGGCCTGCTCTATCGCCACGGCTACTTCACCCAGTCGCTCTCGCCCGAGGGCTGGCAGCTGGAGCACTACCCCTCGCTCGACCCTGGCGGCCTGCCGCTGACCCTGCTCAAAGAGGCCGACGGCAGGCCGGTGCGGGTGCGCATCAGCCTGCCCGAACAGCGTGCGCTGCACGCCCAGATCTGGGTGGCCCAGGTCGGCAGGGTGCCGCTGCTGCTGCTCGACTCCGACGTGGCCGACAACGACACCGCCGCCCGCGACGTGACCGACCGCCTGTACGGCGGGGGCGGCGACCACAGACTGCTGCAGGAACTGCTGCTCGGCATCGGCGGCGTCCGGGCGATCAGGGCGTACTGCCGCATCACCGGCCACGCCGAGCCCGAGGTCTTCCACACCAACGAGGGCCATGCGGGCTTTCTCGGCGTCGAGCGCATCCGCGAGCTGACCGAGGCCAGGCTGTCGTTCGACGAGGCCATCGAGGCGGTCAGGGCGGGCACGGTCTTCACCACCCACACGCCGGTCCCCGCGGGCATCGACCGCTTCCCCAGGGAGATGATCGAGCGGCACTTCGGCGGCGACAACGCCTGGCCCACCGTGCCGGTCGAGCGCGTGCTGGCCCTGGGCGCCGAGGAGGACCCCTCCCGCTTCAACATGGCGGCGATGGGCATGCGCCTGGCCCAGCGCGTCAACGGCGTGTCCGAGCTGCACGGCAGGGTCAGCCGCGAGATGTTCCAGCGGCTGTGGCCCGGCTTCGGCCTGGAGGAGATCCCGATCGGCTCGATCACCAACGGCGTGCACGCGCCCACCTGGGTCGGTCGCGAGATCATGGAGCTGGCCGGGCGCGAGCTGCCCTCGCTGGTGGAGAAGGCGCAGGGCTGGGACGACGTACGCAAGATCCCGGACACCGACGTCTGGGCGATCAGGGGCAGGCTGCGCCGCCGCCTGGTCGAGGCCGCCCGCGTGCGGCTGCGCAAGGCCTGGCAGGACAGGGGCGCCTCGGCGGCCGAGCTCGGCTGGGTCGAGGACGCGCTCGACCCCGACGTGCTGACGATCGGCTTCGCCAGGCGGGTGCCGTCCTACAAGCGGCTCACGCTCATGCTGTGCGACGAGGACCGGCTCAAGGCCCTGCTGCTGGACCCCGACAAGCCCGTGCAGATCGTCATCGCGGGCAAGGCGCACCCGGCCGACGAGGGCGGCAAGAAGCTGATCCAGCAGATCGTCGCCTTCGCCGACGCCGAGGACGTGCGCCACCGCATCGTGTTCCTGCCCGACTACGACATGGCGCTCGGCCAGCTCCTGGTCCAGGGCTGCGACGTCTGGATGAACAACCCGCTGCGCCCGCTGGAGGCGTGCGGCACCTCCGGGATGAAGGCCGCGCTCAACGGCGGGCTCAACCTGTCGATCCGCGACGGCTGGTGGGACGAGTGGTACGACGGCACCAACGGCTGGGCCATTCCCACCGCCGACGGCGTCACCGATCCCGACCGGCGTGACGAGCTGGAGGCCGCAGCCCTCTACGACCTCATCGAGCACGAGGTCTCCGACCGCTTCTACGACCGCGCGGCCGACGGCCTGCCGAGGCGCTGGCTGGAGATGGTCAGGCACACGCTGACCTCGCTCGGCCCCAAGGTGCTGGCGGGCCGGATGTTGCGCGACTACGTCATGGACCTCTACACGCCCGCCGCCGAGTCGGCCAGGGCGCTGTCGGCGGGCGGTCACGCCCAGGCCAAGGCGTTCGCCGCCTGGAAGCTGCGCCTGGCCAAGGCGTGGCCGGGCGTGCGGGTGGAGCACGTGGAGGCGTCGGGGATCGGCGACACGCCCGAGGTGGGCGCGGCGCTGGACGTGCGGGCGACGATCGCGCTGGGCGAGCTCGACCCGGCCGACCTGCGGGTCCAGGCGGCCTACGGCAGGGTGGGCCAGCACGACGAGTTGCTGAGCCCGTCCTACCTCACCCTCGACCTGGTCGGCAGCGCCGACGACGGCAGGGCGCACTTCGCGGGCTCGGTGCCGCTGGAGCGCACGGGCGCGTTCGGCTACACGGTCAGGGTGGTTCCGTACCACCCGCTGATGACGGCGCCCGCCGAACTGGGACTGGTCGTCGTCCCCGAAGAGCCCGCAGGTATGACCAACGGCACACTTCGCTAGATATCGGGTCGCATAATGGGGATCGTGGACGACAGGAACGGTCCCCGGGCCGACACTCTCGTGGCCACGGTTCGAGGGGTCCTGCCGTCGCTGACGCCGGCAGCCCAGACCGTGGCCCGCCTGATCCTCGAAGACCCGGCGACGGTCGCGAGGAGCACCATCACCGAGCTGTCAGCCGCCTCGGGGACCAGTGAAGCGACGATCGTCCGCACCGCGCGGCTGCTCGGCTTCCCCGGTTACCCGCAGCTGCGCCTGGCGCTCGCCGCCGCCGCGGCCCAGCCGGACCGGCTGGTGCCGGGCGACCTGGCGCCTGACGACCCCCTGTCGGAGGTCATCCAGAAGGTGGCCAGGGCCGAGTCGGAGGCGATCAACGACACCGTCGCCCAGCTCACCTCCGAACGGCTCGGCCTGGTCGTCGAGGCGATCAGCCAGGCCAGGCGCGTCGACGTCTACGGGCTCGGTGCCTCCGGGCTCGTCGCCACCGACATGGCGCAGAAGCTGCTGCGGATCGGCATCTCCAGCCACTCCTTCCCCGACGCCCACCTCGCGCTGACCAGTGCCGTGCTGCTGAAGCCCGGCGACGTGGCGCTCGGCGTCAGCACGTCGGGGGAGACGCCCGACGTGCTGGAGCCGCTGCGCCAGGCCGGTGCGGCGGGCGCGACGACGGTGGCGATCACCAACAACCCGCGCTCGCGGCTGGCCGAACTGGCCGAGCACGTGCTCATTTCCGCAGGCAGGGAGACCGAGTTCCGCCCGGGGGCGCTCGCCAGCCGGATCAGTCAGCTCGTGGTCGTCGACTGTGTGTTCGTCGGCGTGGCGCAGCGCACCTTCGACTCCTCGCAGGAGGCGCTGCAGCGCACACGCAAGGCCGTGGAGGAGTTCACCAGAAGGAAGTGAAAGAAATCTTCACCTGGACGGGTTTTTCGGCAACAATTGCCGCCATATCCCCCGTCGAGGAGGTCCTCCATGGACGTTGGCCGCCGCACCTTCCTGACCGGACTCGCCGCAGCCGCGGTCGCCGTACCTAGCGCCGTGGGCACGTCCCCGGCCATGGCCGAGTCCGCACTCCCCACCGCGCAGCGTCAGATGCGCGGCATGTGGATCGCGTCGGTTCTCAATATCAACTGGCCGTCGAAGCCCGGCCTCAGTGTGGCCGAGCAGAAGGCGGAGTACGTCGCCTGGCTCGACCTCGCGCAGGCGCGCAGGCTCAACTCCGTCTTCGTGCAGATCAGGCCGACCGCCGACGCGTTCTGGCCCTCGCCGTACGAGCCGTGGTCGCAGTACCTGACCGGCACGCAGGGCCAGGACCCCGGCTACGACCCGCTCGGTTTCGCGGTCGCCGAGACGCACAGGCGTGGGCTCGGCTTCCACGCGTGGTTCAACCCCTACCGGGTCTCCATGCAGCCGGACCCGGCCAAGCTGCATCCCGACCACCCCGGCCGCAGGCACCCCGACTGGCTGGTGGCCTTCGGCGGCAAGCTCTACTACAACCCGGGCATCCCCGAGGTCAGGGTGTTCTGCCAGGACGCCATGATCGACGCCATCAAGCGTTACGACATCGACGGCCTGCACTTCGACGACTACTTCTATCCGACCAACTCCACGGCCTTCGACGACAGCGCCGCCTACGCCGCGCACGGGGCGGGCTTCCCCGACCTGGCGGCCTGGCGGCGAGACAACGTCGACCAGATGGTCAAGGAGATGCAGCAGCGTGTGCTCGCGGTCAAGCCGGAGATCGCCTGGGGCATCAGCCCTTCGGGCATCTGGCGCAACAAGGGCACCGACCCGCTGGGCTCCGACACCAACGGCTCGCAGTCCTACGACGCGCTGCACGCCGACACGCGCGGCTGGATCAAGAAGGGCTGGCTGGACTACATCGCGCCGCAGCTGTACTGGTACATCGGCCAGCCCCCGGCCGACTACGGCAAGCTCGTGCCGTGGTGGTCGCAGCAGACCTCGGGCAGCGACGTGCTGCTGTGGATCGGGCAGGCCGCCTACAAGGCGGGCGACCCGGCCCAGGCGCCGCAGTGGCAGCAGCCGGGCGAGCTGTCCAGCCATCTCACGCTCAACCGGGCCCATCCCGAGATCACCGGCGACATCTGGTTCAGCGCGGGCGACGTGCGGGCCGACCGGGTCGCCTCGATCTCGACCGCGGCGGGCGAGCACTACCGGCGTCCGGCACTGGTCCCCGTGCTGCCCAGGCTCGCGAACGGGCCCAAGCCGCAGCGCCCGGCCCTGGCCTACGCCCATCGCGACAGAGGCGGGGTGGAACTGCACGCCGTGCTGACCGGGCGCGAGCTGCCCCGCCTGCTGGCGGTGTACCGGGGCGAGGAGCTGGTGGCCACCCTGCCCGTCGCCAGGCGCCTGGTGACCTGGACCGACCCCGAAGGCAAGAAGGGCGACGTCTACCGTGTCAGCGCCGTCGACGCGGCCAACAGGGAGAGCCGCCTGAGCCAGAGCCGCAAGGCGTTCTGACCTTGAGGGAGGGGCCGTGCGCACGGCCCCTCCCCGCCCGGGGTCAGGCGAACGACACCGTGACGTCGTCGGCCTTGACGAACATCACGCGATGGCCGAACTGGATCTGGTAGTACCTGAGCCCGCCGCGTACGACCTGGTGGGTCGAGGGGTCGATGCTCGTGGCCCGGTAGTACTCACCGGCCTGGACCGCGCCCAGCGTGTACTTCTGCCCGGCCGCGAACACGTACATGTCCAGCGGCGTGATCGCCTGGTACGGCACGCCCTCGGGATAGGCCTCGCGTTCCGGGTAGGCCCTGCCGTACACCGGCACGGAGGTGAGGCCGGGCTTCGGGGTGACGACCAGGCCGAGCGAGGGCACGGCCGTGGGGGAGGCGGCCGGGTTGTGGAACCAGGCCTTCTGGCCGAGGTACCAGACGGCCGTCCAGTCGCCTTCCCGCCCGGCCACGGCGTATCTCTGGCCGGTGCTCGCCCTGGCGCTGTGGTCGTAGACGCTGTAGAGGGAGTCGCCGTTCGGGCGTTTGCCGAGGTCCTTGACCAGCGGGGCGTCGGCGCGCGGCTCGGTGCGCAGCCACACGGTCGAGGCGCTCAGCGGCGGGCAGGCGGCCTCGGGCGCGGCGCGGTCGCAGCCGTAGAAGTAGGGCCGGTTCGAGGCGAAGTCCGGCCTGATCATCACCGACCCCGCGTGCGGCCCGCCGAACGCCCGCAGCGGCGCGCCCAGCAGGTCGAAGTAGTGCGCCCAGTCCCAGAAGGGCCCGGGGTCCTCGTGCATACCGCGCACGGTGGACGGCAGGGTGCCCGGCACGTTGTCGTGGCCGAGGATGTGCGCCCGGTCCAGCGGGACGAGGTGTTTGAGCGCCAGGTAGCGCACCAGTTTGGCCGAGGTGCGATACATCGCCTCGGTGTACCAGGCGCCGCCTTCGGCCAGGAAGCCCTCGTGCTCGATGCCGATCGCCTTGGCGTTGACGTACCAGTTGCCCGCGTGCCAGCCGACGTCCTTGGTCCTGATGTGCTGGGCGATGTGCCCGTCGCCCGATCGCACCGAGTAGTGCCAGCTCGCCGCCCTGGCCGGGTTCAGCACCAGGTCGATGGAGGGGCGGAAGTAGCCCTCCATGTCGTGCACGACGATGTAGTCGACCTTCTGGTTCCTCGGGCGCTCGGAGGTGTCGAAGTTGCCGTAGCCGCCGCCCGGCAGTTCGGCCTGGGTGGCCGGTATCCACTCGCACGAGATCGAGGCCGGGCACTCCACGCCGTCCCTGCGCCGCTCGCGCAGGCCGAGCCGCTCCAGCCGGCTCTCGATCCCGGCGACACCGGGGATCGCGGTGAGCGTCACCCGGCCGCCGTCGTCGGTCGTGCGGGAGGCGCCCGCTCTGATCGTGGCGTAGACCTCGTCGGCGAAGAACCTGGCGGCGTCGGCCTCGGTGGCTCCCGAGTACCTGGCCACCGCGCCGTACCACTGGGCGGGGTCGTCGCTCAGCGGCGCGCCGAGCGCCTTCTGGTAGTCGGCCAGCAGGGCGGCGCCGCCCCTGATGTTGGCCGCCGGGTCGGTGCGCAACTCCTGCCGGTCGCTGCCCGTGAGCTCGGCGGCACGCTCCAGCGTCCGCAGCCCCACCGGCACCGCGCCCGGCGCCGTCCCGCCCTGCTGCGTCGGCACGGGCCTGGACTCGTCGCCCCTGGGGTCCTCCTCGTGGTGGCCGCCGGGCAGGCCGAGGTCCAGGTACGGCACGGCGTCGGTGAGGTGCATGGGGCCGAAGCCCGCCGACGTGCTGGGCCTTCCGGCGTGGGCGTCCCAGCGCGACTGCAGATAGGAGACGCCCATGAGCACGCTCGGCGGGACCCGGTAGGCCTCGGCGGCCCGCGCGAAGTCCTGCTGTCTGTCTCCTGGATCGGCCTGGGCCGGCGCTGGGGTCGCGACGGCCAACACGACGGCGAACGCCGTCAGCACTCGGCGCATGGACACGCTCCTTGACTGGGGGTGCGGACGCCCGCCAGCCTCTCAACATTTTCCTTCTCTGTGGAGATCTATGCGAAGACTTTCTTCATCGGCAGGGTGATCCATAATGCGCCGGTATCACGGATTGGTGAAAGCTCACCCCTGACAACCTGTTGCCCGATTTGTCATCCCGGCTTTGAATGATCTCCAGACGTCGATCTAGGAGGAGCCGATGCGTGGCTTACGTGCGTCCGCCGTTGTCATCGCCGTAGCCGTCACCACGATCCTGTCCACCGCGCCCGGTGCGCCCGCCGCGGTCCCCGCGGCCGTGCCGGGCGCGCCGCCGACACCCGAGAGCGCCTCCGTCGTCACGCTCTCCGTGCCCGACGCGGCCACCCTGGACAAGCTGGTCGCCGATGGCGCCGACCTCACCGAGAGGATCAGGCCGCAGGCCGACGGCAGTGTCCAGGTCGACGCCGTGCTCACCCCGACGCAACTGGCGGCGCTCGCCGCACTCGGCGTCGTGCCCGCCTCCGCGCAGCCGGTGACGGCGAGCGCGCCTCCGGACGCCAAGGCCACGGCCGACAAGGCTGCGGCAGACAAGGACAAGATCGTTGTCGAGCGCGCGGTCTGGTTCAAGGCGCGCGGCGGCACGTTCCTGTCGGTCGAGGCGACCAGCAGCGCGGGCGCCCCGGCCGCGCTCACGGCCGCGTGGACAGGAGCCGGCAACACCTCCGGCCAGGTCACGATGGTGCCCTACACCGACGCGGGCGCCTACCTCGGCCACCAGTTCGCCGTGCCCGTCCCGGTCGAGGGACGCCCCCGCTGGGTCACCGTGACCTCGGCTGCGGGCGGCCAGGCCAAGGCCAAGGTCAAGGAGTGGCCCGACGGCGAGCGGCCCGACCGCAACGTGCCCGGCTACCAGAAGGACTTCATCAGCCAGTACATGCCTCCGGCCCAGCTCAACGAGCGCATCAAGGCCCTGGCCAAGGAGTTCCCCAAGCTGGCCAACCTCGTCAAACTGCCGAACCTCACCAACGGCTACCGCCGCCACGCCCAGGCCCTGATCGGCGCACCGCCCGGCGCGGCCGTCGTGGTGACCTCCAAGGCGTACGGCTCGGCCGGGGGCAACGGCCTGGGCGTCGAACTCGTCGACCCCGGTGCGCCCGGCCGTGCGCTCGCCGCCACGGTGAACGGCACGACGATCTCGGTGAGCCTCGGCACCGACGCCTCGGGCGCGGTGGTCAGCACGGCGGCGCAGGTCGTCGCGGCGATCAACACGGCGGCCGGTTCCCTGGTGACGGCGACGCCGTACCGGGGGGACGCGGGGGCCGGGGTGGTGGCGGCGGTCGCGCTGACCAGGCTGAGCGACTTCCTGCAGGCGCCCGCCAGCGTGTCCAGGGCGCCCGCGCAGGTGCTGGCGCTGCGGGTCGGCGTGCACAGGGACGGCTCGCGCACCGGCGTGCTGGCCTACTCGCAGGAGCACGCGCGTGAGTGGGTGACGCCGCTGGTCACGATCGAGACGGCCGAGCGGCTGCTGCGCAACTACAAGCGCGACCCGGCGACGCGCAGGCTGCTGGAGCGCACGGACATCTTCATCGTGCCGACCGTCAACCCCGACGGGGCCAACTACAGCTTCTACGACTTCGCCCTGCAGCGGAAGAACATGACCAACCACTGCCCGGCCGCACAGGCCGACCCGGGACTGCGCAACACCTGGGGCGTCGACATCAACCGCAACTACGCGGTCGGCTCGCTGTTCGACGGGTACTTCGGCGCCTCGGCCAACTGCCAGAGCGGCAACTACGCGGGCGCCGCCGAGCACTCCGAGCCGGAGAGCCGTAACGTCATCTGGCTGGCCAAGACCTTCCGCAACATCAAGTTCGCGATGAACGTGCACAGCTACGGCGGGTACTTCATGTGGCCGCCCGGCGCCTACAAGCTGGAGGGCCGGGTGGCTCTGCCCAGGCCGACCGCCGAGCAGGAGGCCTACTTCCTGCGCTCGGCCAGGACGATCGAGCAGGCCATCGCGGCCGAGCGCGGCACCGTCACCTGGCCGCAGCAGACCGGTCCCGTGACCGACGTGCTGTACTCGGCCGCGGGCAACTCCGCCGACGAACTCTGGTACGACCACGGCATCTTCGGCTGGGACTTCGAGGTCGGCGGCGACATCTGGAACGCCGAGACGAAGACCTGGCAGGGCGTCGGGTTCCAGCCCGACTTCGCCGAAGGTCACCAGGAGGCGATGGAGTACTCATCGGGCCTGATCTCGCTGATCGGCGTCGCGGCCGACTACCGCGACAAGGGCCGCCACGACTAGCGGCAGCCGCCGATCACCGTGCGAAGGCGCCCGCCCGTGCCCTGGCGGGCGGGCGCCCTTCGCACCGCGGGTACCCCACGGCGGCGCGGAGGCTGGATAAGGTCGGCGCATGGGTGAATTCGTACGGGTCGAGGTGGCCGACCGGGTCGCGACCATCAGACTGGACCGGCCGAAGGTCAACGCGCTCAACGGCCGGATGCAACGCGAGATCGGCGAGGCGGCCAGAGCGGTCGACGCGGACGCCGACGTGCGGGCCGTGGTGATCTACGGCGGCGAGCGCGCGTTCGCCGCCGGGGTCGACATCAAGGAGATGAACGACATGTCCTATGCGGACATGTCCCGCCACTCCGGCCCGCTGCAGGCCTGCTTCACCGCCGTGGCGGAGATCGGCAAGCCGGTCATCGCCGCGGTCACCGGGTTCGCGCTCGGCGGCGGGTGCGAGCTGGCGTTGTGCGCCGACTTCAGGGTGGCGGGTGAGAGCGCCAAGCTGGGCCAGCCGGAGGCGCTGCTCGGCCTGATCCCGGGCGCCGGAGGCACCCAGCGGCTGCCACGCCTGATCGGCACGGCCAGGGCGAAGGATCTGATCTTCAGCGGCAGGCACGTGGACGCGGCAGAGGCGCTGGCCATCGGGCTCGTGGACCGGGTCGTGCCCGACGCCGAGGTGTACCAGGCGGCGCTGACCTGGGCCGCGACCTTCACCGGTTCGGCCTCGCTCGCGCTGCGCGCCGCCAAGCAGGCCGTCGACCGGGGTGTCGAGGTGGACCTGGCGACCGGCCTCGAGATCGAGCGCGTGCAGTTCTCCGGCATGTTCGCCACCGAGGACGCCAGAATCGGGATGACGGCCTTCAGCGAGAAGGCGAAGGCGAAGTTCATCGGCCGCTGAGTGCCACTATCGTGACATGTCATGATGCGCGCCCTGGTCCCCGCTCGCCTTCGCAAGGCCGTGCGTTCCTGGTTCGACTCCCGTTACATCTCGCTCGCCGATCATCGCCAGGACATCAAAGACGCGCTCTGGGAGGTCCAGACGCTCAGGCGTGAGGTCGTGGCCCTGCAGAGCGAGGTGGAACGGCTGCGCGTGGCCAGGGTGCCCGCCCTGCCCGTCACCGACCCGGCCAAGGACCGTGCCAAGCTCGACGACACCCACCGCCTCGCCCAGGAGACCGCCAAGGCGCTCGACGGCGTGCTGCAGAACGAGGTCCTCCTCTGGCAGGCCGTCGACGAGCTGAGAGCGGCCCGTACATGAGGGTGACCTGGGACGGACCGGGCGAGCTTAGCTTCAGGCTGGACGCGGGCGACGAGATCACCGGGCGTGCGGCCGACGGCCATCCGGTCAAGCTGGCCACCACCTCGTGCGTGATCGGCGGTGCGCCCGCCGAGACGCATCCCGACCTCATGGCCGTGGCCGCCTGGACGGTCGTGGCGCCGTGGACCAGGCGTCGTGTCGTGTTCGACCGGGCGATCTCGGCCGAGCTGGCGCAGGCGCTGCACGACGGCTGGGGGATCGAGGCCGGTCCCGTCGGCGCCGAGCCGAGGCGGCCCGGCCGTACCCTGGCCGTTTCCTACAGCGGGGGCGCCGACTCGGTCGCGGCGGCGACGATCTTTCCCGAGGCGCCGTTCGTGCACTTCAGGCGCGTGGCGCATCGGCGGGTGCCCAACCGCTGGCCGCACTACCGCGCCGACGTGCTGGCCAGGCTGGCCGAGCAGACCGGGCGTGAGCTGGTCACGGTGGCCTCCGACCTGGAGTTCACGCTGGCCGAGCCGAGGCCCGGCTATCCCGAGCACCATGCGGTCGCGGCGGGCGCCCTGCTGCTGGCCGACTCGATGGACCTGGGCGGGCTGGCCTTCGGCTACGAGCTCGGCTCACGCTGGCTCGGCGGCGACCGCTACCTGCTGAGGTACACCCCCGACAACCCCATGTGGGCCCCGCACGGCGCATGGGGACGGCTGTTCGCCGCGGCCGGAGTGCCCGTCGTGCTGCCGGTCGGCGGGGTCAGCGAGGCCGTCACGATGCGTCTCGCGCTCGGCTCCGAGCTGCGCGGGCAGGTGCGCTGGTGCCTGCGCGGCGTCGACGGCCCCTGCCGCACGTGCGGCAAGTGCCTGTACAAGGAGCTCATCCAGGCCGCCGTCGAACGCCGCCCGCTCGACACCCCGATCACCAGGGACAAGCCGGTCGCCCGCAAGTGGCGCGAGCCCCCGCCCTACGGCGGCCAGGAGATGGTCGAGTACGGCTGCGCCCGCGTGCCCGGCATCGAGGACACGCTGTTCGCCGAGGCCGCGGGCTTCCTCAAGGCGAGCGAGGAGTCAACCGCCTGGCTGGAGCGTTGCTACCCTCCGGCGATCGAGGAGATCCCCGAACGATGGCGACCCCAGGTGGCCGCCTTCATGACGGCGAACGTCGGAATGATGGACGCCGGGCAGGCCCGGCGAGTGGAGGAGTGGGGCGCGTGAAGATCTACCTGTCCGTCGACATGGAGGGCGTGACCGGGCTGACCGACCCGGAGGAGATGCACCAGGGCGGCCGAGGCTACGAACGCGGCTGCGAGCTGATGACGCGCGACGCCAATGCCGTCATCGAGGGCGCCTATGCCAGCGTCGCGCGGTCGGTCCTGGTCAACGACGCGCACGGCTCGACCAAGAACCTCCGCATCGACCTGCTCGACCCCCGCGCCACCCTCGTCCGCGGCCCCGGCAAGCCGATGCGCATGGGCCACGGCCTCGACGCCTCGCACGCAGCCGCCCTGTTCGTCGGCTACCACGCCAGGGCGGGCGTGGCGCACGGCGTGCTCAACCACACGTGGATGGGCAAGGAGATCCAGAACGTCTACCTGAACGGCGAGGTCTGCGGCGAGACCAGGATCGTGGCCGCCTACGCGGGTTCGCTCGGCGTGCCGGTCGCACTGGTCGCAGGGGACCAGGCCGTCACCGAGGAGGCGAAGGAGCTGCTCGGCGACGTGGAGACGGTCGCGGTCAAGAAGGGCATCGGCAAGTTCTCGGCCGAACTGCTGCCGCCTTCGGTGGCCCAGGCCAGACTGCGCGAGGGCGCGGCCAGGGCGCTGGACCGGCTGCGCGACTTCAAGCCGTACACGATGGCGCCGCCGTACACGCTGGGGATCGAGTGGAACTCCACGGCCATCGCCGCGGGGTGTGCGCTCATTCCCGGGGTGAAGTCGCTCGGGGCCAGGGAGATCGAGTTCACGACCGACGACTTCGCGCAGATCATGGGCATGTTCGGGATCTTCGCCACGATCGGCGGCTCGATCGGCTGTGACAGCGGGCCCTATGGCTGAGGCGGGTGCGCTCACGCGCAGGGGGCTGCTCGTCGGGATCGGCGCGGCCGGTGGCGCCGGTGCGATGTACGCGGCCATGGGCGCGCTCGGTCTCGCGCCCACCTCGCAGGAGCAGGCCTACACGCCGCCCTCGCGCTCGGACTTCGCACTGACGGGGCGCGGCTCGGCCAAGGTGATCGTGATCGGCGCGGGCGTCGCCGGGCTGGCCGCCGCCTACGAGCTGGGCAAGGCGGGCTACGACTGCACGGTCGTCGAGGCGCGTGAGCGGATCGGCGGGCGCAGCCTCACCGTGCGCGGCGGCGACACCGTGCGCGAGCTCAACGGGCCGGACCAGCGTGCCTCCTTCGGCGACGGCGTGTACTTCAACGCCGGGCCCGGCCGCATCGCGCCCTGGATGATCACGATGGACTACTGCCGTGAGCTCGGCGTGCCGATCGAGACGTTCGTCAACAACAACGCCGCCGCCTACGTCCACACCGGCGGCCGCACCGTCAGGGCCAGGACCGCGCGTGCCGACCTCTACGGCTATGTCGCCGAACTGCTGGCCAAGGCCACCGACCTGGGCAGCCTGGACCGCAGGCTGAGCGCCGACGACCGCGAGCGGCTGCTGGAGTTCCTCAGGCGCTTCGGCGACCTGGGGCCCAAGCTCGACTACGACGGGTCGGGGCGGCGCGGGTTCACCGCCGATCCCGGCATCGGCGAGGGCGCCGAGCTCGGCCCGCCGGGCTCCCTGCGCGAGGTGCTGGCGGCGGGCACCGGCAGGGCGATCACCAACGACTTCGGCTACGACCAGGCCACGCCCATGTTCCAGCCGGTCGGCGGCATGGACACGATCGTGCGCGCCCTCGCCGACCGGGTCGGCGCCGACCGCATCAGGACCGGCGTCAGGGTGACGAAGATCACTTCAGGCCCGGACGGCGTGCTCGTCGACTGGGCGGGCGGCGGCGAACGGGCCGACTACTGCGTCGCCACCCTGCCGCCGCACCTCATGGCCCGCATCCCGCACAACCTCGGCGCCGACGTCACCGCCGCCCTGCGCACCCCCGTGCCCGTCGCCGCCGGCAAGATCGGCCTGGAGTACGGCAGGCGCTGGTGGGAGATCGAGGACCGCATCTACGGCGGTGTGACCGAGACCGACCTCGACCTCACCCACATCTGGTACCCATCGCACGGCTACCACTCGGCACGCGGCCTGCTCGTCGGCTACTACAACACCGAGGAGCACGCCGAACTCTACGGAGCGCTCACCCCCGAGGACAGGCGGCGCAGGGCGCTCACCCAGGGCAAGAAGATCCACGGCGAGAAGTACCGCACCGGCGTGCTGTCCGACGTCTCGATCGCCTGGGAACGCCAGCCGCACATCCAGGGCGGCTGGGCGCGCTGGGAGAGCTACGGCGAGGCGTTCGCCCTGCTCCAGCGGCCGGCCGGGCGTGTGCACTTCGCCGGGGACTGGCTCACCCACCTGATCGCCTGGCAGGCGGGCGCGCTGGGCTCGGCCAGGGCCGCCGTGACGGCGTTGCACAAACGTGTGCTCGGCGCCTGACGTAGGGTCCCCTTCATGACCCTCCTTTGGACACGGGCGAGCGAGCGGCTCGACCTGCTGGCCGCCCCCGTCGCCGCCGCCGTCACCGAGATCGGCGACGCGGAGGCCGCCGAGATCGACCCGACGCTCGCCGACACGGCCGCCTTCTGCGAGAAGTACGGCTGGTCGCTCGACGCCTCGGCCAACTGCGTCGTGGTGGCGGCCAAGCGCGGCGGCGAGGTGCGCTACGCCGCGTGCATGGTGCTGGCCACGATGCGGGTCGATGTGAACAACGTCGTCCGCAGGCACCTGGACGCCCGGAAGATCAGCTTCGCGCCGATGGACGACGCGGTGTCGCTGACCGGCATGGAGTACGGCGGCATCACCCCGCTGGGCCTGCCCGACGAGTGGCCGATCCTGGTGGACACGGCCGTCGCCGCCCATCCCAAGGTCGTGATCGGCAGTGGGGTGCGGCACTCCAAGCTGGCGCTGCCCGGCGCCGCCCTGGCCGGGTTGAAGCGGGCCGAGGTCCTTACACTGGCGAACTGAGTCCGATTTGAGATCGATCCATTGCGCGGTTTGGCGAACCTAAGCCGTCACGCTGGACGTTGTACGAGTGGGAATGTGGCCTCATGGTTCATCTCTGGGCGGAGTTTAAGCCGGTATGGTGCTTCATGCCATGAATCAGGACGACCGACTGGGCCCCTACCGGCTGCTCCGGCGGCTCGGCGAGGGCGGAATGGGCGTGGTGCACCTCGCCACCGACCCGCAAGGGCGGCAGGTGGCGGTCAAGGTTCTGCGTTCGGAGGTCGCCGGCGACGATGTCGCCAGGCGGCGGCTTTCGCGTGAGGTCGAGACGATGCGGCGCGTCCGCAGCGAATACATCGCCGAGGTCGTCGACGCCGACGTGACCGGGCACCGGCCCTACATCGTGACGCGTTACGTGGCCGGAAGGCCGCTCGACGAGATCGTGAAGAACGACGGCCCCCTGGAGCTGCCCGGCCTGCTCAAGCTGGCCCACGGCATCGCCTCGGCGCTGGCCGCCGTGCACTCGGTCGGCGTCATCCACCGCGACCTCAAGCCGGGCAACGTGCTCATCCTCGACGGCGAGCCCGTGCTGATCGACTTCGGCATCGCCCAGGCCGTCGACGCCACCCGGCTGACCCAGACCGGCATGTTCATCGGCACGCCCGGCTACCTCGCTCCCGAGATCATCGAGGGGCAGGAGGCCGGGCCCGAGGTCGACGTGCACGCGTGGGCGGGCACACTGCTGTTCGCCGGGAGCGGGCAGCCGCCCTTCGGCAAGGGCACGCTGGAGATGATCTTCTACAACATCACGGCGGGCAAGGCGGACGTCGACTCCGCCCCCCGTGAGCTGCGGCCTTTGCTGAAGGCCGCCTTCCAGCGCAATCCCGCCAAGCGCCCCAAGGCGGCCGAACTCGCCGAGCAGACCGCCCGGATGTTGCCGCGCAAGGGCGGGCACGTGCCCGACGAGATCTCCACGGTGCCACGCCGCGACACCTCGTCCGGGGCGCGTGTCGCGCCTCGCGTGGTGGACCCGGCCGACGTGCCGACCCCGGCGATCCCGCCCACGCGTCCGCCGGTTTCCGGGGGACATGCGGGTGGGGGGCAGGGGCACGGGTCCGGGGCTTTCGCGGCCGGGGCCGCGGTTTCGGGGTCGCAGGTTCCTGGGGGCCAGGTTCCCGGGGCTCCGGTGTCTGGTTCGCACGTGTCGGGGTCGCACGTGTCGGGGTCGCAGGCTTCCGGTCCGGCTTCCGGGGCTCAGGTGGCCGGTGGGGCCGGTGTCGGTGGGCCCGTTTCCGGTATACCGGGATCCGGGCCGCAGTCGCCCGGTTCCGGCGGGCATGCACCGGGTTCCGGTGCCCACGCGCCGGGCGCCCGTACTCCGGGGCAGGGAACGCTCCCGCCCGGTTCGGTGCCGCCCGGCACCCTTCCGCCCGGCTCGCTCCCGCACGGGTCGCCGCCACCCGGCCCGTACGCGCCCGGTGCGCACGGCGCAGGCACGGCGGGGACGCCCGGAAGCCCTCAGCAGCAGGGCGCGCAGGGGCCCGGTGAGCCGGGCAAGGAGTTCGTCTCGCTGCTCGACGAGCAGGAGGGCGACCCCTGGCCCACGCGCCGGGTGAGCCCGGAGGAGCTGCGACAGATGCGCAGCGAGCCCGACCCCTACGCCCAGCGCCCGCAGCAGCGCCAGGACAACGTCCAGGCCTGGCCGCCGCCGCAGCAGCCGCACGTCCAGCGGGCGGGCGGCGCGGTGAGCCATCCGCCGCTGCGGCGTCAGGGCGGCGAGCTCTTCGACGACCCGCCGACCCAGCTCGACGGCGACATCCCCACCCGTCGCGTCAGGCCCGAGGAGAAGGCGGGCTACCCCCAGCAGTTCACCCCGCCCCAGCAGCAGCCGTACACGCCGCCGTCGCAGGGCTACTCCCCACCGGCCCCGTACACGCCGCCCGCCTCGCCGCAGGCGCAGTGGGCGGCCGGAGCCTCGCTCAAGCGGTCCAAGGCATACGGCGTGGCGTCGGTGATGATGCTGCTGGCGATGACGGGGCTGGCCGTGCTCGCGCCGCTCCTGGTGGCGCTGGTCGCGATCCCGGCGGCGCTGCTGCTGCGCGCTGCCGACATCGCCCAGCCGAGCCTCAACCAGCGCAGGCCCGCGGGCGCGGCGGCGGCCGACGTGTTCAGGGTGCTCGCCCTGCCAGGCGCGCTGGCCAAGTCGCTCGGCATCACGCTGGCCCTCGTGCCCTACGCGCTGATTCTCGGCCTGCCCGTGACGTTGTTGCTGACCGTGCTCGTGGCGGACATGCCCGAGGCCAACGCGCTGGCCTGGGGTGGCGCGGTGGCGCTCTGGACGATGTGCGCGGGGCCGGGCGTCGAGGGGCCGGGACGGCAGATGCGCAGGTCACTGGCCTCGCTCGTGCCGTCGAAGGCGGTGGCGGCGCTGGTGGCGTGCGTGTTCGCCGCGCTGGCCGTACTGGGTGCGGTGCTGGCGGCGGGCACGGTCGCCGACAACGGGAGGCAGGCGGTGTGGAGCCCGGTCGACGTCGCGCCGGTGACCGACAGGCTGCAGGATCTGAGGAAGAACGAATGACGCTTGGGGGGCGGCACATGGCGATGGGAGCGAGGCGATGACGACCGGTGAGACACGGGCGCCTGAGCGGCTCGGACCCTACCGACTGCTCAGGAAGATCGGCGAGGGCGGCATGGGAGTCGTCCATCTGGGGCTCGACGGGGAGGGCCGCGAGCTCGCGATCAAGGTGCTGCATCCACACGTCGCCGCCGACCTCAAGGCGCGCGACCGGCTGACCCGCGAGGTCGAGACCATGCGCCGCGTGCGCAGCCCGCACGTGGCCGAGGTGCTCGACGCCGAGCTGGTCGGCGGGCAGCCGTACATCGTGACCAGGTACGCTCCGGGGCGCACGCTGGAGGAGCGGGTGCTGGCCGAGGGGGCGCTGACCGACCGTGAGCTGATCAAGCTCGCGCAGGGGTTGTGCGCCGCGCTGGTCGCCATCCACGCGGCGGACGTGATCCACAGGGACTTCAAGCCGTCCAACGTCATGCTGGTCAACGGCGATCCGCTGGTCATCGACTTCGGCATCGCCCATCTCGTCAACGCCACCCGGCTGACCCAGACCGGCATGTTCGTCGGCACGCCCGGCTATCTCGCGCCCGAGATCATCAGGGACACCGAGATCACTCAGGCGGCCGACGTGCACGCGCTGGCCTCGACGGTGTTCTTCGCCGCCACGGGCGTCCCGCCGTTCGGCACGGGGTCGTTCGAGGTGGTCTGCTTCAACATCATGGAGGGCAGGGCGCAGCTCGACCGGGCGCCCGGCTGGTTGCGCGGCTGGTTGCGCCGTGCGCTCGACACCGAGCCCGCCGCCAGGCCGAGCGCACGGCAGCTGCTGGGCATGGCCCGCGCGCTGGACCCCACCGTGACGGCCTTCCACGAGACGCCGCCCGGCGGCACCTCGGTGCTGCCCCCGGCCAACGGGACCAGGGTGCTGCCGTCCGAACGCCCGGTCGACGGCACCCGCGTGCTGCCCGGCGAGCAGGACCCCTCGCGCACGCTGTCGCTCGGCGACCAGCCCGGCGACGCCCAGACGCAGGGACAACAGGCACGGGCGCGTGCGCTGGCCAACGACGACAGCTTCTCCGACCTGCTGCCGCCGGTGGCCTACAGCAAGCCGCCGCGCAGGCCGAAGGCGGAGCCGGGCGAGCGCAAGCGCGACCGGGCGGGTCAGGCCGCCAAGCCGCCGCCGTACGTGCCCGCCAATCCGCCGCCCTACGTGCCTGCCAGGGCTCCCGCGCCCTACGCCGACCAGCGGGTGGCCGGCTATCCGGCACCGCAGCCCATGGGGCAGGCCAGACCGGGGCCGCCTCCGGCCGTCCAGCCGAGGCCTTATGCGCCTCCGGCCGCGCAGGCCAGGCCGTACACCCCTCCGGCCGAGCAGCGAGCGCCCTATCGGTCGGGGCACACGCTGATCAGCGGACTGCTGCTGGTCATCCTGGTGGCGCTCGCGTGCACGATGCCGGTCATGGTGGGCGCCTTCGCGGTCGTCGCCGCGCTGGTGCTGCGGGTGGGCGAGTACCTGTTCGGCGATCTCGTCACCCGGCGGCAGGCCAGGGGGAGCAGTGCGGCCGACCCGCTGCTCGCCGTGATCGGCACGCCGTGGGCGTTGATCAAGGCGACTCTGGTCACCCTGGTGCAGGTGCCGCTGGCGGTCCTGTTCGGGTTCTGTGTGTGGGGCGCGCTGCACTGGGGTGGCGGCCTTTCGACCGACGGCGCCGCGGCCTACGCGGCCGGTGCGTTCGCCGCCGGGCTGTTCGTGCTGCCGGGCGGAGGGGCGCCGCGCAAGGCGGTGAGCCGCACGCTGACCGCGGTGATCCGCAGTCCGGGCGCGGCCCTGGTGATCGCCCTGGCGCTCGGCACGGCGGCGCTGTTCGCGGTGCTGTTCGCGATGGGGGCGAGCCCGGTCTGGGACCCGTGGCAGGCGCCGTCCAAGGTGGTGGACAAGTTCAGCCGCGACACCCAGGCCAGTGCCATGGGCCTGATCAGCGACCTGTTCGGCGACCTCATGGGCAGCCTGGGCCTGGGGTTCCTGGCTCCCTGGAAATAGGTGTCCGGAGGGGCGGCTCCGGGAAGGATGGAGAGGAACGGACGCCGGAGGGGGAGGAATGGCAGCGCCTGATGGCGAGCGTTTGGGCCCCTACCGGTTGCTCTCGCCGCTGGGCTCCGGCGGATTTGGCGAGGTGCACCTCGCCCTCGATCCCGAAGGCCGCACGGTGGCGGTCAAGGTGCTGCACCCGCACGTGGCCGCCGACGAGGCGGCGCTGACCAGACTGGCCCGCGAGGTCGACACCATGCGCCTGGTGCAGGGCCCGCACGTCGCCGAGGTCCTCGACGCGTGCCTGGAGCCCTCGGACTCGCCCGGTGGGGTCAGGCCCTACCTGGTGACGAGATATGTCCAGGGCCGCCCGCTCAGCGCCGTCCCCGTGCCGATCACCGGGGAGCCGCTGCTGCGTCTGGCCCGTGGGCTCGCCGAGGCGCTGCTGGCCGTGCACGCGGCGGGCGTGGTGCACCGCGACCTGAAACCGGCCAACGTCATGCTGGCCGACGGCTCGCCCGTCGTGATCGACTTCGGCATCGCGCACGCGCTGGACTCGGCCTCGGTGACCGCGTCAGGCGCGGTGATCGGCACGCCCGGCTATCTGGCTCCCGAGGTGCTCGAAGGGCGGCCGGTGGGGGCCGAGGCCGATGTGTTCTCGTTCGGCGCGACGCTCGCCTACTGTGCGACCGGCCGCCAGCCGTACGGGAGCGGGCCGTTGAGTGCGATCGCCTATCGGGTGGTGCATCACCAGCCCGATCTCGAAGGGGTGCCCGAGTGGCTGAGCCCGCTGCTGTCGGACTGCATGCGGGGCGACCCGGCGGCCAGGCCGACGGCGGCGCAGATCTGCGCCAAGCTCGGCGCCGAGACGCGGGTGCGGGGCAGGCACAGCGCGCCCGCCGCGGTGAAGGCGGACGCGCCCGCCGATCCGGTGGCCGCCTCCCGGCACAGCCAGGCGGCGCAGTACCCTCCGGCGTTGTCGCGCGAGGAGGCGGCGGCCGATCTGCACGGTCTGGTCACCCGCGAGTGGCAGCCGGGCAGGCGTGAGGCGCGGGTCTCGGTCGAGCAGGCGAGGGCCAGGCACCGGGAGAAGGTGCGAAGGCGCTGGATCGTCGGCTCGGGGCTGATGGTCTCGCTGCTGGCCGCGGCGGCACGCGAGCCGTTGCCCGAGGTGTCGCTGCTGCTGATGGTCGGCTACGGGATCGCGCTGCTGAGCGACGCCGGGTTCGCGATGTTCGCCAAGGACGGGCTGCAACGCGGCAGGCTGGTGCTCGACGCGCTGACCGGGGTGGGCGCGGCGGGGCTGGTGGTGCTGCTGAGCGCGACGCTGAGCCCGTTCGCCCTGGCACTGTTCGCGTGCACGGCCTTGGTGGTGGGCGTCATCGTCGTGCTGACCGGCTGACCGGAACAAAGTTCGGTAGGGTGGAGGGCGACCGCTCTTCCGGAGTGGTCGATGACCTGGAGGTTTGCCACCAAGCTACCGATGGGTAACATATGGTCCGGGAGGCGAAGGCCGGACTCACCGGCCCGGCCCACCCACTGTGAGGACGCCCCAGGGCACCTGGCAATCTTGGCAGCACGTGACTCGTACCCCTTCGAGCACGACCGAGCATCCGGCGCCGGGCGCGGCGTACGCGAACTACGGGAGGTCGGCCACCGGCCATGAACATCGTTGTCTGCGTGAAGCAGGTCCCCGACACGGCGACCGAGCGCAAGCTCCGGTCCGATGACAAGACGCTCGACCGCGACGCCGCAGACGGTGTCGTCAACGAGCTTGACGAGTACGCGGTCGAGGAGGCGCTCAAGCTCAAGGAGGCTCACGGCGGCGAGGTGACCGTCCTCAGCATGGGTCCGGGCCGAGCGACCGAGACCATCCGCAAGGCGCTCGCCATGGGCGCCGACAAGGCGGTCCACCTGAGCGACGAGGCCCTGCACGGGTCCGACGCCCTGTCGACCTCCTACGCGATGGCCCAGACGCTGAAGAAGATCGGGTTCGACCTGGTCATCCTCGGCTCGGAGTCCACCGACGCGCGCACCGGCGTGCTGGCCGCGATGCTGGCCGAGCGCCTCGGCGCGCCGCAGCTCACCCTGGCCAACAAGGTCGACGTGAACGGCTCGGCCATCACCGTGCAGCGGATCACCGACTACGGCTACGACAAGGTCGAGGCGCAGCTCCCGGCCGTCGTGTCCGTCGTCGAGAAGATCAACGAGCCGCGCTACCCGTCGTTCAAGGGCATCATGGCGGCCAAGAAGAAGCCGGTCGAGACGCTCGCCATCGGCGACGCGGAGATCGACGGCTCGCAGGTCGGCCTGGGCGCCGCCTGGTCCGAGGTCGTCGACTTCGCCGCGGCCCCGCCGCGCGCGGCCGGCACCATCGTCAAGGACGAGGGCGACGGCGGCAGCAAGGCCGCCGACTACCTGGCGTCCAAGAAGTTCATCTGAGAACGGGGGATATTGCTGATATGTCGGAGATTCTCGTTCTCGTTGAGCACGTCGACGGCGAGGTCAAGAAGGTCACGCTCGAACTGCTGACCCTGGCCCGCTCGCTCGGCTCGCCCGCCGCCGTATGGGCGGGTCCCGGCTTCTCCGCCGACGCCAAGGCCAAGCTGGCCGAGTTCGGCGCCGAGAAGGTCTACGTCGCCGGTTCTCAGGAGATCGTCGACTACGTCGTGGCGCCGAAGGCCGAGCTGCTCGCCCAGCTCGTCGGCTCCGCCTCGCCCGCCGCGGTGCTCGTCGCCGCGACCGCCGAGGGCAAGGAGATCGCCGGTCGCCTCGCGGTCAAGACGGACTCGGGCGTCATCACCGACGCCGTCGGCGTGGGCGAAGGCCTCATCGCCGACCAGTCCATCTTCGGCGGCGGCGTCAACGTGCACTCCCGGGTGACCAAGGGCACGCCGATCATCGCCGTCCGGCCCAACTCGACGGCCCCCGTGGCCGCCGCGGGCGCCGGAGCCGAGGAGGAGGTGTCGCTCGCGCTGACCGACTCCGCGCGTGCCGCCAAGGTCGTCGAGCGCGTCAAGCAGGAGAAGGGCGCTCGTCCCGAGCTGACCGAGGCCGCGATCGTGGTCTCGGGCGGGCGTGGTGTGGGCTCGGCCGAGAACTTCTCGGTCATCGAGGGCCTGGCCGACACCCTGGGCGCGGCCGTCGGCGCATCGCGCGCCGCGACCGACGCCGGGTGGTACCCGCACCAGTTCCAGGTCGGCCAGACCGGCAAGACCGTCTCGCCGCAGCTGTACATCGCGGCGGGCATCTCCGGTGCGATCCAGCACCGAGCCGGTATGCAGACGGCCAAGACGATCATCGCGATCAACAAGGACCCGGAGGCGCCGATCTTCGAGCTCGCCGACTTCGGCGTCGTGGGCGACCTGCACCAGGTCGTGCCCCAGTTGACCGACGAGATCGGCAAGCGCAAGTAGCACCGCACACGGACGGCGCCGCTCCCCGGTCAAGGGGGGCGGCGCCGTCCGTCGTCCCGCGAACGGGTCAGGCCGCGATCGGCACCCGCTCACGCTCGGGCGCCTCGGCCGAGTGCCGCAGCCCCAGCGCCACCGGACGCGGCAGGAACCGCGAGGCCACCGCGATGAGCACCCCGAGCAGTACGGCGATGCCGAGCGCGATCCTCAGCCCGGCCGAGTCCGACAGGAACCCGATGACCACGGGCCCGAGCAGCAGGCCCGCATAGCCCATCGCACCGGCCTGCGCGATGGCCGGACCGGGCGTGTCGGTCGCGGTGCCGGTCAGCGAGAGCGTCACCGGCACGATGGTGGCGACGGCGACGCCCACGAACACCATGGCCACGAGCGCCACCAGCGGCGACGAAGCCGTGATCACGATCGAGAACGTCGCGGCCGTGGCCAGCCCGGCGACGGTGAGCATGCCCTTGACGCCGAACCGGGCGCGCAGCCTGTCGCCGCTCATCCGCGCGGTCAGCATGCCGAGCTCGAACAGCGGGTAGCCGAGCGCGGCCAGCGCCTCGGGCGCGCCGAGCGTGTCCCGCATGAAAAGACCGTTCCAGTCCGCGACCGTGCCCTCGACCATGAACGCGAAGAACATGATGGCGCCGAGCAGGTAGACGACCGGCGGCATCCTGCGCTTGGCGGCGGCGCCGGCGGGCGAGGAGGCGGCGGCCTTCGGCTCGGGCAGGTAGGTGCTGCCGAGGTAGAGCATGACGGGCAGCGAGACCAGCGCCACCAGGGCGAGGTTCGCGGTGAACGACAGTCCGAAGGCGATGCCCGC
This sequence comes from Nonomuraea sp. IBHARD001, assembly GCF_056106265.1. Lineage (NCBI taxonomy): Bacteria > Bacillati > Actinomycetota > Actinomycetes > Streptosporangiales > Streptosporangiaceae > Nonomuraea > Nonomuraea sp. IBHARD001. The sequence goes on along the minus strand of NZ_JBWBBW010000002.1, from coordinate 7,726,995 downwards.
GGTCCCGGCGAGTCCGGCCGAGATCGCGCCCACGCACCACCCGGCGTGCATGCCGTTCATCAGCGGTCGCCGGTAGGCCTGCTCGACCGTCGAGCCCTGGGCGTTCATCGCGATGTCGACGGCGCCGAACGCCATGCCGAACACCGCCACGGCCGCCAGCAGCAGCGGCAGGTTCGGCGCGAGGCCGACAAGGGCGAGGGAGACGGCGGTGGCGGGACCGGCCACGCGCAGGACCGAGCGGCTGCCGGTGCGCTGCATCACGCCGCGCATCGACTGCATGGTCACCAGTGCGCCCAGACCCCACACCAGCAGGGTCAGGCCGACGGCGGACTCGGTGAGGCCCAGCTTGTCGGTGAGGGCGGGGATGCGCACGGTCATGGTGCCGACCATCAGGCCTGCCAGGATGAACGTGAAGATCACGCCCTTGCGGGCAGTCCTCAGGTCGCGGCTCATGATTCAACTCCTTCTCGGGGTGTTTAGTGATTCGTCACTTGGGCACACAAAAGCCGGTCGCCCCTTTCCGGCCGGAGCCGGAAGAGGGGGCGACCGCCAAGGCGGCACGGGGACTGTCAGGCGCGATCGTCAGGGCAGCAGCGACAGCAGGCGCGTTTTGAGCGCCGCGTAGTGCCCTTCGTCATAAAGGTCGGGGTCGTGGCTCACGACGTCCCACAGGCCCTCACAGGCCAGCCTGACGATCTGGGCGGCCCCGGGGTCGGGCTCGTCCTCCAGGCCTTCGCGGTGCCATCGGCACATCGCCTCGCGCAGGGGCGCGAGCAGGTAGAGGTTGCCCGAGGCGCCGGTGACCACGGCCCATCGTCGCAGCCTGCCGCTGCGCACGGCGGCGAACGTGGCGGCCACGTAGCGCCGGGTGTAGGTCTGGCCCTCCTGGGCGGCGACCAATTCGTCGAACTCTCCGATGAGGCGCTCGACCATGCCCTTGATCAGGGCTTCCTTGGTGCTGAAGTGGTAGAGAAGACCACCCTTGCTCACGCCCGCCTGCTCGGCCACGGCGGAGAGGGTGAGTGCGGAGGAGCCCTGCTCGCCGAGCACCTGCTCAGCAGCATCAAGAAGCTCTTCCCGTCTCATACCGATGACTATACCGTCCAGACGGTACAGTAGCAAACGGGATACTCTGATCCGGTGAACAGACCGCCGGCCTACCTTGATCACGCGGCGACCACGCCGATGCTCCCCGAAGCGAGAGAGGCGATGGTGGCCTTGCTCGGCCGGGTCGGCAACGCCTCCTCGTTGCACGCGTCCGGTCGTCAGACGCGCAGAGTGGTCGAGGAGTCACGCGAGAGCATCGCCGACGCGCTCGGCGCACGCCCCAGCGAGGTCGTGTTCACCTCGGGCGGCACCGAGGCCGACAACCTCGCCGTCAAGGGGCTGTACTGGTCATCGGGCCGCAGGCGCATCCTGATCAGCGCCATCGAGCACCACGCCGCGCTCGACCCCGCCCACTGGCTGGCCGACCACCAGGGCGCCGAGGTGGAGCAGCTGGCCGTCGACGAGGTCGGCCGGGTGCACCCCGACACGCTGCGCGCCGCGATCGAGCGCGACCCCGCGAGCGTCGCCCTGGTCAGCGTCATGTGGGCCAACAACGAGGTCGGCACCGTGCAGCCGGTGCGCGTGCTGGCCGCCATCGCCGCCGAGCACGGCGTGCCGTTCCACACCGACGCCGTGCAGGCGATCGGACAGCTCCCCGTGTCGTTCGCGCACTCGGGCGCGGGCGCGCTCACCGTGTCGGGCCACAAGGTCGGCGGCCCGATGGGCGTCGGCGCGCTGCTGCTGGCCAGAGGCCTCACGCCCGTCCCCGTGCTGCACGGCGGCGGCCAGGAGCGCGACGTGCGCTCGGGCACACTCGACGCCCCCGCCGTGGCCGGGCTCGCCGCCGCGGTGTCGATCGCGGTGGCCAGGCAGCACGAGCACGCCGCCCACCTGACCGCGCTGCGCGACGAACTGATCGAGCGCGTACGGCTGGCGGTGCCGGACGTGGTGCTCAACGGCGACGTCGAGGGCAGGCTGCCGGGCAACGCGCACTTCTCCTTCCCCGGCTGCGAAGGCGACGCGCTGCTCATGCTGCTCGACGCCAAGGGCGTGGAGTGCTCGACGGGATCGGCGTGCTCGGCGGGCGTGGCCCAGCCCTCGCACGTGCTGCTGGCGATGGGGGCGGACGCGGTGCGGGCCAGGGGCTCGCTGCGTTTCACCCTCGGCCACACCTCGACGCAGGAGGATGTCGACCGGCTGGTCGAGGTGCTGCCGCAGGTCGTGGAGCGGGCGCGCCGGGCCGGGATCAGCTGAGCCGGGCGGGCGCCCGCGAGGAGGTCAGCTCTGCCCGGTGACCGGGCAGCCGCCGGTCATCTTGCCGACCAGTGAGTTCGGGTCGTAGAAGTGCTCGACCTCGACCAGCTTGAGGTCGTCGCTGACCTTGGCGACGCTCACGCCGTACATCTCGATGCGCTCGGAGGTGGGGGCGAAGCCCTTGTACGGGCCGTCGAAGCTGCCCCAGTGCCGCCACTTGAACGTGACGACGGGCGGCGGCGAGAGAACCTCCAGCACCTCCCAGAAGAAGCCGCCGGGGAAGGCGGTGTGGAAGACGTGGTGCGAGGAGTCGAACGTCTCGGCGTACTGGTCGTAGAAGGCGCTGTCGCCGATGAGGATGTTGTAGCTGCCGCGCTCGACGATGTCGGCGGGCGTGGCCCACGCGCCGCCGTTGATCCGGGTGCGGAAGTGCTCGGTGACCATCGAGACCCAGGTCGCGGGGTCGCGCTTGTGCGAGACCTCCATCTCGAAGACCTGGACGATGCTCTCGACGATGGCTTCGAGCGAGGTCGGGTCGAAGGTGTGGGTGCGTTCCTGGGGCAGCACGGTGTGCGACAGGTGGTAGTCGGGCGCGCCCTCCCGCCAGTCGGCGGGGTCGGTCGCGGCCACCACGGCGTCACGTCCGCGCAGCCATAAAGGGGTATCAGTTGACATGCGGCTCATTTCCTATGCAGAAGCGGGGAATCTCACCAACGGTGGCGATCTTCACGTATGCCGCAAATCCCTGCAAGGCCCAATGTCAACTCGATGTCAGCTGAGGAGGTGTCAGCTGAGGAGGTGTCAGCTGAGTGAGGTGTCAGCTGAGGAACGGCGAGACCGCGACCCAGCCCGGATCCGCCGTCACCTCGACCTGCGCCTCCCCGTGCGCCCAGCCCTCGACCAGCCCGCCCGCGAGCTTCGCCGCATCCGTGGCCGGATCGGCGTAGAGGTGGAGGACACGTCGCCCGTCGGCGCTCAGGTGCGCGGCCAGCAAGGCGCTCGTCCCCAGCCCCTCGGCGAGCCGCTCCTCGACCTCGCGCAGCGCGGTCAGCGCCTCCTCCGACGGCAGCCCGGCCTCGTCGGCGCCGGGGTAGGGCAGCGTGATCGCGATGTGCTGGTCGAACAGCGGATGGTCGACCGGCCTGAGCGGGAAGCGCGCGGTGGCGATCAGCTTGGCCCCGGTCTCGCTCTGCCCTTCGAGCAGCGCCCACTGCTCCTCGGCGTATCCCGACGCCAGGTCGGCCACCACGGCGGGCAGGTGCACGGCGGGCACGGAGTCGATCGGCTCGAACGTCGCGGCCGTGATCTCACCCACCCACCGGGCCACGTCGTCCTCGCCGACCAGCCAGTCGAGGGCCAGCAGCGTGGCCTCCATCCTGACCTCGTCGCCGAGGTCGGCGAAGATCGGATGGAAGGCGGCCACGTCGATGCGCGGCGAGTCGCGCGGCACCCGCAGGCCGAGCTGGAGCTTGTCGAAGGCGAACGCGAGCCCGCCCACCTTCAGCGTGAGCTCGCTCGCGGCGGGATTGGCCTGACGGGAGGGATGGAACTCCCACTGCTCGTCGGCGGGCGGCGCCGCTGCGGCCCAGCGGTGTGCGGCCGAGCGCAGCTCGGGATCGCCCGCCGCGGTGACCACCAGCGCCTGCGCCGCCACCCGCCCGGGGGCGATCTCCCACACCAGGTCGGGATGCACGGCGTCCACCGCCTCCGACAGCGTCCCGGCCAGGCGCTCGCCCTCGCCCTGCGCCACCATGGCGTCGATGGCCTGCCTGTTGTCCGCCCACCACACCCAGAAGGGCGTGACCGTGTCGCCGTCGCCGCGTCGTCGCATAGCCCGTCATTCTCCCAGACCGCCGACCTCCCGGCGGACGGTAGTCTCGAAGGGTCATGAGTGCTACCCCGAAGCTGCGCGTGCTCGCCGCCATGTCAGGCGGCGTCGACTCGGCCGTGGCCGCCGCCAGGATCGCCGAGGCCGGCCACGACGTCACCGGCGTGCACCTCGCGCTGTCCGCCAATCCGCAGTCGCACCGCACCGGCGCGCGCGGCTGCTGCACCGTCGAGGACTCGCGCGACGCGCGCAGGGCCGCCGACGTCATCGGCATCCCCTTCTACATCTGGGACATGGCCGAGCGCTTCCAGCGTGACGTGGTCGAGGACTTCGTCGCCGAGTATGCCGCCGGGCGCACGCCCAACCCATGCCTGCGCTGCAACGAGAAGATCAAGTTCGAGGCGGTCCTGGACCGGGCGCTGGCACTCGGCTTCGACGCCGTCGCCACCGGCCACCACGCCAGGCTCTCGGGCGGTCTGCTCGGCCGCAGCCCCGACCACGCCAAGGACCAGTCCTACGTGCTCGGCGTGCTCACCCGCGAGCAGCTCGGCCATGCGATCTTCCCGCTGGGCGACTCCACCAAGGCGCAGGTGCGCGAGGAGGCGGCCAGGCGCGGCCTGACCGTGGCCGACAAGCCCGACAGCCACGACATCTGCTTCATCGCCGACGGCGACACCAGGGGCTTCCTGGCCGAGCGGCTCGGCGCGGCCCAGGGCCCGATCGTCGACGCGCTCACCGGCGACGTCGTCGGCAACCACCAGGGCGCCTACGGCTTCACCATCGGCCAGCGCAAGGGCCTGCACATCGACAGACCGGCCGCCGACGGCAGGCCGCGCTACGTGCTGTCCATCGAGCCGGTCTCCAACACCGTCACCGTGGGGCCGCGCTCGGCCCTGGAGGTCACCGAGATCGTCTGCGGCCCGGCCGTGTGGAACGGCCCCGCCACGATCGAGGGGCCGCTCACCGTGCAGCTGAGGGCGCACGGCGAGGTCTACGGCTGCCTGGTCGAGGAGGGCCCGCACGGCCTGCGCCTGACACTCGACGGCCCGGCCACCGGTGTGGCCGCCGGCCAGGCCGCCGTGCTCTACTCGGGCGACACGGTGGTCGGCTCGGCGACCATCACCTCGTCCGCCTGACCCTCGCGAGCCCGGTCAGCTCTTGAGGGTCACGGACTCGGCGGGCGCGAGTCTGCGGATCTCCATGCCCTCGTGCCGCTCGGACTCGTAGGCGAACCAGTTGTCCACCAGACCGAGGCCGACCTCGTTGTAGAGCCCGTCATGCGTGGAGAAGGCGCGCTGCGGGCGTACCTCACGGATGTAGAGCAGCGACTCGGCCATCTTGAGCCACGGCGCGCCCGTCGGCACCAGCAGCGTGCCGACCTCGACGCCGGGCACGGTGAAGGCGTCGCCGGGGTAGAACACCTCGTCCTCCACCAGGTAGCCCACATTGTCGACCGGCGGCACGTCGGGCAGGTTGACGGCATGGCGCTCGCCGAAGACCTTCACCCCGAACCCGGCGGCGTCGAACGCGTCGCCGTGCCGTACCTCGTGCACGGTGGCGGCCGTCTCGGCCAGGAGGGGCAGGACGCCCGCGCAGGTGTAGACCTCGACGCCGGAGCCGAGCTGCTTGAGGCGTTCGGCGTCCACGTGGTCGAAGTGCTCGTGGGTGATCAGCACCACGTCGGCGCCGTCGAGCGCCTCCTTCTCGCTGAAGACGCCCGGATCGATGACCAGGACCCTGCCGTCCTTCTCCAGCCGGACGCAGGCGTGACCGTATTTCGTGAGCTTCATGCCGCTCACTCTAGGCTGATGGCGTGCATGACTACCCGTGGGCAGAGGCGAGTGCGACCGGCATCGGATCGCATCCTGGTGAGGACCATCTGGAGACGGCCAGGACGGTGTTCGGCGAGGTGCCCGCCCTGCCCTACCTGCCCGAGCTGCCCGCGCGCGGCGTGGGGGCCGACATGGTGGGCAGGACGGCCTCGCTGCTGGTCGACCTGGTCGCCGAGGTGCAGCCGTCCGGCTGGCGACTGGCCGATCGGCCGGGCCGCGACCATCGGCGTGCCCGCGACCACCTGGCCCGCGACCTCGATGCGCTCGAAGAGGTCGGCGACGGCTACACCGGGCCGCTGAAGCTGCAGGTGTGCGGGCCGTGGACGCTCGCGGGCGCGATCGAGCTGCGACACGGCGACAAGATCCTCGCCGACCGGGGCGCGGTCCGCGATCTCGTGGAGTCGCTGGCCGAAGGCGTCGCCGGGCACGTGGCCGAGGTACGCAGGCGGCTGCCCGCCGTGAGCGAGATCGTGCTGCAGCTCGACGAGCCCGGCCTGCCCGGCGTGCTGAAGGGCACGGTGCCGACGGCGTCGGGGTTCGGGCGGCTGCGCGCGGTCGAGCCGTGGCCGGTGGCGGAGGGGCTGCGCCGCTTCACCGCACTGGGCTGGACGGTCGTGCACTGCTGTGCGCCGGTGCTGCCGTTCGACGTGCTGGGCAAGGCCGGGGTCAAGGGCATCTCGCTCGACGCCTCGCTGCTGCGGCGCAAGGACGAGGACGCGATCGGCGAGCTGATCGAGGGCGGGACCGCGTTCTTCCTCGGTGTGGTGCCAGGCGTGGACCAGCGCCTGCCCGACAAGGGGAAGCTGGCCGGGCCCGCGCTGGAGTTGTGGCGCAGGCTGGGGTTCGCCCCGTCCGCGCTGAGCTCGCAGGTCGTGCTGACGCCCGCGTGCGGGCTGGCGGGCGCCTCTCCCGCCTACGCCAAGGCCGCGCTCGCCGCGTGCCGCCAGGCGGCCCAGGTGTTGCGGGACGAATCTGCCGAATAGCGATTTATGCATGCAATAGCAAGCGGAGTGCAACCCGCGTGCTCTAGTTTCGGCCCATGATTCATCGCACGCTCGGCGCGACCGCGGCCATCGCCGCCCTGCTGGCCTTCGCCACGCCCGCGGTCGCGGCCACCGCTAATCCCGAGGTCTGGTCGTGGGGCCCGATCCAGTCCGAAGGCAAGGGCGCGAAGGCGAAAGGCAAGGTCACACTCGACCGGCCCGGCTTCGTCGTCAGCGGGAAGCTGTGGAACGTCCCCGGCACGAAGGGATGCGCCTGGCTGAAGTTCCGCTACGTCAAGGACGACGGCAAGAAGGTGCACAAGAGCTTCCGAAACTGCTCCACGACCCAGCCGAAATCCTTCGCCTTCCCGAGCGGCTACATGCTGTTCATCGAGGGCAAGGTCTGCAAGGGCACCACGACCAGGGTCACCGGCAGGTGCTCGGCGTGGGAGGGCGTGTGGTCACAGGGCGGCTGACACCGCTCTGAGTAGTCCCTACTCATGAAGGCCTCGCTCCATCGGTGGTGAACTCCATGTGTGATGGCCGGTGACTTCGCGGGGGCGACCGCGCTGCTGCTCGGCACCGGCACGCACGGTCAGGGCTCCGACCTCGGCGACATCGCCTCGGTCGCGCCGACCCTCGCCGACCTGCGTGAGGTGCTGCTGGAGGTGTGCGGGTTCGGCCGGGTCGAGGTCGGACTCGACCTGACCACACCCGGCGAGCTCGGAGCGGCGATCGCCCGTGCCGTTGACGCGCCGAAGGGGCCGCTGCTCGTCTGCTACGTGGGCCACGGCCTGGTCAGCGCGCACGGGGCACTGCACCTGGCCACGTCGGGCACCAGGACGGGCAGGCTCAGCCTCGAACACACCGCACTGCCCTACGACCTCGTCCGCAGATACCTGCTCGAACGTACCCACGGCCCGGTCGCCGTCGTCCTGGACTGCTGCTTCTCCGGCAGGGCCATCGACGGCATGGCCGGTCCCGCCGACGACGTCGCCGCGCTCGCCGAGATCACCGGCGGCTACGTGCTCACCTCGGCGGGACGCGGGGAGCCGTCGTTCGCACCCGAAGGCATCAGGCACACCGCGTTCAGCGGGGCGCTCATCGCACTGCTGCGCGAGGGCGACCCCGAGGCGCCGCCGCTGCTGCGCCTGCGGGACGTGCACACCTCGCTCAGCCGTACCCTGCCCGCCTCCGGCTTCCCCCGTCCGCGTGCCCGCGCCACCGGCCGGGTGGGCGAACTCGTCCTGGCCGCCAACCCGGCGCACGCCGCCTCGGCCCAAGGGGTACGGCAGGTGCCGTCCGCGCCGGTCGAAGGCTGCCCGTACCTCGGGCTCGCCGCCTTCTCCGACGCCGACGCCGCCCTGTTCTTCGGACGTGAACGCCTGGTCCGCACGCTGCTCACGCGCCTGGCCGCCCGTGCCGCCGACCCGGCGCCGCTGATCCTCACCGGGGCCTCGGGCGCGGGCAAGTCGTCGCTGGTGCGGGCCGGGCTGGTGCCCGCCGTACGGCGGGGCGGGCTCGGGGCGCCCGCGAGCGTGGCGGTGACGACACCGGGGGAGCCGCTGCCCGAAGGGGCGCAGGTCCTGGTCGTCGACCAGTTCGAGGAGGTGTTCGCCGGGCATGACGCCGAAGGCGACTACGTCACGCGGGTGTGTGAGCATCCCGGGCCGGTCGTGCTCTGCGTGCGGGCCGACTTCCTCGGGCGGCTGGCCGGGCATCCGGCCCTGCGCACGGCGATGGAACGCGGGCAGGTGCTGGCCGGTCCGATGACGCGGGCCGAGCTCCGCCAGGCGATCGAGCGACCGGCGGCGGCGGCCGGACTGGTGCTGGAGCCCGGACTGGTCGAACTGCTGCTGGCCGACCTGGGCACCGGCGCGGGCAAGCTGCCGCTGCTCTCGCACGCCCTGCTGGCGACCTGGCGCGACCGCGAGCAGGGGCCGGAGGGCGACCGGCTGACCGTCGCCGCCTACCTGCGCACCGGCGGCATCCAGGGCGCGCTCGCCGCCACCGCCGACGCCGTGCTCGCCGCCCTGCCCACCGAGGCCGACCGGCGCACGGCTCGCGACCTGCTGCGCGGGCTCGTACGCGTGGGGGAGGGCACGGAGGACGTCAGGCGAAGGGTGGAGCTGGACACCCTGCTGGCCGAGATGCCCGATCCGCTGGGCGCGTGCGCCGTGCTGGAGGCGTTCGCGGCGGACGAGGCCAGGCTGGTCACCCTTGACGCGGGCACGGTCGCCATCACCCACGAGGCCCTGCTGCACGCCTGGCCGGTGCTGCGCGCCTGGATCGACGCCGACCGGGCGGGCCTGCTGGTCGAACAGCGGCTGGCCGACGCGGCCCGCATCTGGCGTGCCGAAGGGCGGGAGAGCGCCGTGCTGTATCGCGGGGCCAGGCTCGAGCTCGCCCGCGATCGGGCCACCTCCGAGCTGACCAGGGAGTTCGTGGCCGCCTCCGAGGCCGAGGAGAGGCGGGCCGCCGCCTCCGCGCGACGCCGGGCCAGGCTGCGGGCGGGCGTGACCGCGCTGCTCGCCGTCCTGCTGGTGGCCGTGTCGGCCGCCGCCGTCATCGCCGTACGGCAGCGGGGCCTGGCCGAGGAACGCGGACGTCTGGTCACCGCGCGCAGCCTGATGTTCCAGGCCGACACCCTGCGCGAGAGCGATCCGCCCGCCGCCGTCGCCCTCAGCCTCGCGGCGACCGAGGCCGCGGGCGCCGACCCCGGCGCGGCCGTCGAGGCGCGGGCCCACCTGACGGCGACGCTGGCGACCGGCCACTACCTCACCAGGCTGGAGGAGCGGCCGGGCTCAGGCGGATTCGGCGGGCCGGTACGCGAGGTGGCCGTGAGCACCGGGACGCACGCCACGGTGGCGGTCGTCGCCGACTCCGGCGCGGTGTCGCTGTTCGACGCGAAGGACGCACGGACACCGGTACGGCTGGCGACCCTGCCGGGAGAGGTACGACATGTCGCCTTCAGCCCGGACGGGCGGCTGATGCTCACCTCGGGCACGGCGAGCGCGGTGTGGGACCTGGCGGACAGGCGCAGGCCCACGCCGATCGGCGCCCTGCCCGACGCGGGCGTGCTCGTGTTCAGGCCCGGCGGGCGGATCGTCCTGGTCGCCGACGCCGGGAGGGCCAGGCTGTGGGACCTGTCGGCCCCGGCCGAGCCGAGACGCCTGGCCGAACTGCCCGACGTGTACTCGGCCGCCTGGAGCGCCGACGGCCGCGTCCTGCTGACCGGCGGCGGCGACCGGGAGGCGGCCGTGTGGAGTGTGCGCGACCCGGCCTCGCCCCGGCGCCTTGGCGCACTGCCGAGCCGTGACGGGCGAGGCGGCAGGACGCGCGGTGTGGCGCTGAGCCCCGACGGCGGCACCGCGATCGTCTCGGGCAGGGGCGAGGGCGTCGACGTGTGGGACGTCGCCTCGCGCAGCCGCCTCTACACGCTGAGCGGCCACGAGGAGGAGGTCAGGGCGGTGGCGTTCGGCCGCGACGGCCGTACCCTGGCCACGGCGGGACGCGACCGTCTCATCGTGCTGTGGGACCTCGGCGACCGGCTGGTGCCCAGGCGGATCGGCGTGGTGGGCGGGCATCGGGCCTGGGTGGCGACCCTCGCCGCACGCCCCCAGGACGACCTGCTCGTCAGCGGCGACGGCACCGGCGCCGTCCACCTGTGGGACCTGGCCGACCGCTCGGCCCCACCCCTGCTCGCCCGCCTCCCCGGCGACCCGGGCGCGCTGCGCTCGGCCGCCTACGCCCCCGACGGCGCCACCGCAGTCCTCGGCACCCGCGACACCGGCGCCCTCACCTGGCGCCCCCCGAGCCGGGCCGCGATCCCCCTCGCAGGCACGCGAGGGCTGGTCGATCAGGTCGCCTACAGCGGTGCCGACGCCGTCACGAACGCGCCGCTGACCCTCTGGCCCCGGGCCGGGCCGCCCGTCGTCCTGGCGGGCCCGGTGCGCCTGCTGGCCTCGGCGGCGAAGGCGCGGGTGCTGCTGACCGTGGACGACGACGGCGAGCTCAAGGCGTGGGACCCGGTCACCAGGGCGGTGACCTGGCGCGGCGTCGCGCCGAAGGACGCGCTGGCGCTCGCCGTCAGCCCGGACGGCTCGGTCGCGGCCGTGGGCGACGCCACCGGCACGCTCACCCGCTACGACCTGCGCGCACCGAAGGGGAATGACCGGACGGCCAGGCGGGTCCACACCGAAGGCGTGAGCGCCCTGGCCTTCTCGCCCGACGGGCGGCTGCTGGCCAGCGGCGGCGAGGACAGGCGTGTGGTCCTGTCCGACGCCGCCACGCTCACCGCGCATGCCGTGCTCGACGCGCACGCCGACACCGTGCAGTCGTTCGCCTTCAGCCCGGAAGGCCGGATGGCGCTGTCGCTGGGCGCCGACGGCGTCGCCAAGGTCTGGCTGGTGACCCGCCCGGCCCTGCCGTACCCGCTGGCGGTGCTCAGGCAGGTCAGCGGCGTGGGGGTGTTCGGGCCGGACGGGCGCACGGTGCTGACCGGCCACGCGGAGGGCGGCGCGGCCGTGTGGGACATCGGCAGGCAGTACGGCCTGGCCGCCGACCCGGTCGGGGCCGCCTGCACGATCCTGGGCCCCCGGCACGGCGGGCCCTGCTCGCCCTGACCATCCATGCTCACCTCATGATCGGAGACACGCATGATCGGCATCGTTCTGGCGGCGGCCCTGCTCACGGGCCAGGTGGGAGCGCCTCCCGACCCCTTCCTCGTCGACAGCGTCGACGGGCGCGGCACCGGAAGAGGCACGGTGTCGGCACGCGCCACCTCGGTCACCGTCAAGGTCAAGCTCACCGACCGGTCCTCACCCGACGTGTGCACCTACGCCAGGTTCAGGGTCAAGGGCGCCAGGCTCGCGACGGACAAGCCGTGGTTCGGCTACTGCGGCGGCGGCAGCCGTACGTTCACCTTCACCTTCCAGCAGGCGACGTCGGTCGCGCTGAAGGTGTGCCGAGGGCAGAGCAGCACCCGTGTGGTGCGCTGTTCGGGGTTCGAGCGCATCTGGCCGTGAGCCAAGGTAATGACAGTCTCAGGCCCGCGTCGCGCCCCGGCGGCGAACGGTAGCGTTCTCCTACGGTTCACCGGTGTGACGAGGGGAGATGCCCGATGGCTGCGGAGGTCGAGGGTGTGCCCGTGACCGCGCTCGAACGGCACGCCGAGCTCGCCGAGCTCGTGCGGGTCGCCAGGGTCGACTATTACGAGCGCGACCAGCCGAAGGTCAGCGACGCCGAGTTCGACACGTGGTTCCACGAGCTGGAGGCGCTGGAGGAGGCGCACCCCTCGCTGCGCACGCCCGACTCGCCGACCCAGCAGGTGGGCACGAGCGTCGGCGGCGAGTTCGCCAAGGTGGAGCACCTGCGGCGGATGGAGAGCCTGGACAACGCCTTCGACGACGAGGGCATGACCGTGTGGATGACCCGGGTCGAACGGCTGGCCGAGGGCGAGGCGGGGCCCTACCTCTGCGAGCTCAAGATCGACGGTCTCGCGCTCGCGCTGATCTACGAGAAGGGCGAGCTGGTCAGGGCCGCGACCAGGGGCGACGGCACGACCGGCGACGACGTGACGCCCAACGTCCGCACGATCAAGGGCGTGCCGCACCGGCTGAGGGGCGACGGCGTGCCCGACCGGGTCGAGATACGCGGCGAGGTGTACTTCCCGATCGAGAGCTTCAACCAGCTCAACGAGGAGCTCCTGGCGGCGGGCGAGAAGGTCTACGCCAACCCGCGCAACTCGGCCTCGGGCTCGCTGCGCCAGAAGGACCCGTCGGTGACCGCACGCAGGCCGCTGCGCCTGATCGTGCACGGCGTCGGCCTGTGGGAGGGCGGCCAGGAGCCGCTGACCCAGTCGGAGGTCTACGACCGGCTCAAGGAGTGGGGCCTGCCGGTCAGCGACCTGTACCGGGTGGTGCCCGATCTGCAGGGCATCAACGACTACATCGCCCATTACGCCACGCACAGGCACGACCCGGCCTACGAGATCGACGGCGTCGTGGTCAAGGTCGACCGGATCAGGATGCAGCGCGAGCTCGGCTCGACGGCCAGGGCGCCGCGCTGGGCGATCGCCTTCAAGTACCCGCCGCAGGAGGTCAACACCAAGCTGCTCGACATCACCGTCGGCGTGGGCCGCACCGGCAGGGTGACGCCCTTCGCCGTGCTCGAACCCGTCCAAGTGGCGGGCTCGACGGTCGAACGCGCCACGCTGCACAACGCGGCGGTCGTGGTGAGCAAGGGCGTGCTGATCGGCGACACGGTCGTGCTGCGCAAGGCCGGTGACGTCATCCCCGAGATCATGGCCCCGGTGATGGCGCTGCGCGACGGCACCGAGCACGCCTTCGTCATGCCGACGCACTGCCCGGCCTGCGGCACCGAGCTCGCCTACGAGCAGGAGGGCGACGCCGACCTGCGCTGCCCCAACGCCTACGGCTGCCCGGCGCAGCTGCGCGAGCGCCTGTTCTTCGCCGCGGGGCGCAACGCCTTCGACATCAGGGGACTCGGCTATGTGGGCGCGACCGCGCTGGTGCAGCCGCTGGCCCCGCAGGAGCCGGTGCTGCGCACCGAGGCCGGGCTGTTCGACCTCACGATCGAGCAGCTGCAGCCGATCAGGTCCCTGGTACGCGACCAGGACACCGGCCAGCCCAAGATCGACCCGAAGACCGGCGAGCCGAAGGAGGTCTCGCTGTTCTCCAACCTCAACGGAGAGCCGAGCGAGAGCGCCAGGACGCTCGTCGCCGAGCTCGCGCGGGCCAAGGACAAGGAGCTCTGGCGGGTGCTGGTGGCCTTGTCGATCCGCCATGTCGGCCCGCCGACGGCCAAGAAGCTCGCCTCGGCCTTCCGCTCGATGGACGCCATCGCGGCCGCGTCCGAGGAGGAGATCGCGGCGGTCGACGGCGTCGGGCCGAAGCTGGCCACCACGATCCGCGAGTGGTTCGCCGTCGACTGGCACCGCGAGATCGTCGAGCGCTGGCGTCAGGCGGGCGTGCGCATGGAGGACGAGCCCGCGCCCGAGAAGGGGCCGCAGACGCTGGAGGGCCTGACCTTCGTCGTCACGGGCACCCTGGAGGGCTTCACCCGAGACTCGGCGGCCGAGGCCATCGCGGGACTGGGCGGCAAGGTGGCCTCGTCGGTGTCGAAGAAGACGGCATTCGTCGTCGTAGGGGACAATGCCGGGTCGAAGTACGACAAGGCGGTCAGCCTCGGTGTGCCGATCCTCGATGAGGCCGGGTTCAGGATCCTGCTGGACGAAGGCCCGGAGGCGGCGGCCGGGGCGGCGGTCAAGCCCGAGGAGTGACCGAGGGCCGCCGGGTCGCGAGCAGCAGTGGAAAGGCAGGCATGTCAGCAGACCCCACCCCCGTGCGGCTGGCCGAGCTCAGGGCGTCGTTCGACGCGATCGACGCCAGCGGCGACGGCTTCATCTCCGAGGCCGAGTTCCGCAGGCACTTCCCCGATCTTCCGGCCGAGGCGATCGGCTCGCTCGGCCGTGACGCCGATTCCGACGGCGACGGCCGCATCTCCTTCGAGGAGTTCGTCCGCCTGCTCGGCGCCTGACCGGCGCCCTTCCGTGGCCCGTCCCCTGTGCCTCTCCGGCATCGGGGACACCACGCGCATGATCCCTTGGGCAGGTATTGTTGGCCGTAGATTCCGGCAAGGGCGACTTTTGCTGAAAACGCGACGTGACGGAACGTACGCGGCCGGTTTCGCGAAGTGGACTAAAGGTCGTACCCTCCCATAGTGACCTCATGGGGGTTCCGTTACCGATGACTGACCCGAATGACACACGTGACACCGGACCGCGCGTCGGCTCGCCGTTGTGGGCCTTTCTCGCGGGCGTCTCGGCAGTCGGCCTGACCGCGCTCGTCGTGGCACAGCTCAGGCTCGACCCGGCCGAGTTCGTGCAGCTTGCCCGTACCCCGCTGCTGTGGGTGCTGGCCGTTCTCGTCGTGCTCGGCGAGCTGCGGCCGGTGATGGTCTCGTCCTCGACGACCGTCGGCGGCACCTATCCCTCCACCATGTTCTCCTTCGCCGTGCTGCTGCATTTCGGCCTCTCGGTCGCCGTGCTGCTGCAGGCGGCGGCGATCCTGGTCAACGGGCTCGTCATCCGAAGAGCCTGGCACCGTGTGACGTTCAACGTCGCCCAGGCGACGCTCGCCTTCACCGCGGCGGCCGTGACGCTCGGGCTGTTCGGCATCGTGCCGACGCCCTCGACGCCGTGGATGCCGGCCGGCACCGACGTCCTGGCCATCACACTGGCCGGAGTCGCGTACTTCGTCTCGCGTGCCGTCTTCGTCTCGGGCGCCGTCGCCCTGCACGAGCGCCGCTCGATCAGCCGCGTGCTCAAGGCCACGCTCGGACCGCAGAGCCTCGTCTACACCGGTCTGATCGGCCTGGCCCCGCTCGTGGTCGTCGTCATGGACGAGTCGCCCGGCCTGGTCCCGCTGTTCGTCGCCCCGCTCGCCGCCGTGTACTTCACCGCGAGCCTGTCCATGCGACGCGACCACCAGGCGCTGCACGACGAGCTGACCGGCCTGCCCAACCGCAAGCTGCTCATCGTCAGCACCGAGGAGGCGCTGGCCGAGGCCAGGCAGGACGAACGCGTCGGCCTGTTCCTGCTCGACCTCGACCGCTTCAAGGAGGTCAACGACACGATGGGCCACCCGGTCGGCGACCGCCTGCTGCAGATGGTCGCCCACCGCCTGACCCACTCCGTACGGCCGGGCGACGTCGTGGCGCGGCTCGGCGGCGACGAGTTCGCGGTGCTGCTGCCCTCCATCAGGGACGCGCACGCCGCCCGCGAGGTGGCCGCCAGGCTCCGCGTCGCCCTCACCGAGCCCGTACGGCTGGAGGGCATGACGTTCGACATGGACGCATCGGTCGGGATCGCCATCTACCCCGACCACGCGCCCGACTTCGAGATGTTGCTGCAGCGCGCCGACGTGGCCATGTACCTGGCCAAGGAGGGCCGCACCGGCGTCGAGATCTACCAGCAGGACAAGGACCGCAACTCGCCCGAGCGCCTCAACCTGCTCGGCGACCTGCGCAGGGCCGTCGACAACGACGAACTCCGCCTGCACTACCAGCCCAAGGTCGCCCTCGACAGCGGCGTCGTGCACGGGATGGAGGCGCTGCTGCGCTGGACGCATCCCGAGCGCGGGCCGATCTCGCCCGCCGACTTCATCCCGCTGGCCGAGCAGTCCTACCTCATGCGTCAGCTCACCCAGCACGTCATCGAGGCGGCGCTGGAGCAGGCGGCACGCTGGTGGCACGCCGGGCTCGCCGTACAGATATCGGTCAACGTCTCGGCGCGCGACCTGCTCGACTCGGCGCTTCCCGACCAGTTGGAGGCCGGGCTCTCGCGTTTCCGGCTGCCGCCTTCGGCGATCCAGCTGGAGGTCACCGAGCGCATCCTGATGAGCGACCAGGCCTACACGGCCGAGACCATCAAGGCGCTGGACAGGCTGGGCGTGCCGCTGGCGCTCGACGACTTCGGCACGGGGTACTCCTCGCTCATCCGCCTGCAGCGCCTCACGGTGTCGGAGGTGAAGATCGACCAGTCGTTCGTACGGCGCATCGCCGAGTCCGAGGACGACGACCGCATCGTGCGCTCGATCGTCGACCTGGTGCGCTCGCTCGGGCTGCGCTCGGTCGCCGAGGGCGTGGAGTCGGAGGCGGTGGCGCGGCGGCTGGCCGAGATGGGGTGCGAGATGGGTCAGGGCTGGCACTTCGGCGCCGCGCTGCCCGCCGCCGAGGCCACCGCCTGGCTGCGCGAGCGCTGGTCGCCCGAGACCGACCCGGAGACGGGCGCCGCCTACCGCTTCGGCCACGTGCAGGAGGTCACGGCGACCCCCTGACCGTGCGGCCGTGCGCCGCTCCGGGGGACGGGGGCGCTCTGACATGGTCGTTGCCCGGTTGCGGGCATGTTAACGAGTCGGCTTGGCCGCGTCGGCAGCCCTAGGATGAGAGCGTCAGACTCCATCCACGAAATCCACGAAACGGGTTCAACGACTCATGTCCGCCATAACCCGCGACGAGGTCGCGCACCTGGCCCGGTTGTCCAGGCTGGCGCTCTCCCAGGACGAGCTCGACCACTACGCCACCCAGCTCGATGCCATCATCGAGTCGGTCGCGCGAGTGGCGGAGGTCGCCGCCGAGGACGTCCCGCCATCGTCGCACGCGCTCCCGCTGACCAATGTCTTCCGTGCCGACGAGGTGCGACAGTCCCTGACACCCGAGCAGGCCCTCTCCGGCGCGCCCGCCGTCGAGGACGACCGCTTCCGGGTGCCGCGCATCCTGGGGGAGGAGGCATGAGCCTGATCCACAAGAGCGCGGCCGAGCTCGGCGCGCTGATCGCCTCGGGCGAGACCTCGGCCGTCGAGGTCGCCCAGGCCCACCTCGACCGCATCGCCGCCGTCGAGCCGAAGGTCAACGCCTTCCTGCACATCGACGCCGAGACCACACTCGGCCAGGCCCGCGCCGTCGACGCGCGCAGGGCCTCGGGCGAGGAGCTCGGCCCGCTGGCCGGAGTGCCGATCGCGCACAAGGACATCTTCGTCACCAAGGACATGCCGACCACGGCCGCGTCCAAGATCCTCGAAGGCTGGCGCCCGCCCTACGACGCGACCGTCACCGCGCGGCTGCGCCAGGCCGGTCTGGTCATCCTGGGCAAGACCAACCTCGACGAGTTCGCCATGGGCTCCTCGACCGAGAACTCCGCCTACGGCACCACGCACAACCCGTGGGACCTGACCAGGATCCCCGGCGGTTCGTCCGGCGGCTCCTCGGCCGCGGTCGCCGCCTACGAGGCGCCGCTGTCGACCGGCACCGACACCGGCGGCTCGATCCGCCAGCCCGCCGCCGTCACCGGCATCGTGGGTATGAAGCCCACCTACGGCGGCTCCTCGCGCTACGGCCTGGTCGCCTTCGCCTCCTCGCTCGACACGCCCGGCCCCTTCGCCCGCAACGTGCTCGACGCCGCGCTGCTGCACGAGGCCTTCTCCGGGCACGACCCGATGGACTCCACCTCCATCGACGCCCCCGTCCCGAGCGTGGTCGAGGCCGCGCGCCAGGGCGATGTGGCCGGTCTGCGGATCGGCGTGGTCAAGGAGTTCGGCGGCGACGGCTACCAGCCCGGCGTGCTGGCCCGCTTCCAGGAGACGGTCGAGCTGCTGGAGTCGCTCGGCGCCAAGGTCGTCGAGGTCTCCTGCCCGTCCTTCACCACGGCCCTGCCCGCGTACTACCTGATCGCGCCGTCGGAGTGCTCCTCCAACCTGGCCCGCTTCGACGCCATGCGCTACGGCCTGCGCGTCGGCGACGACGGCACCCGCAGTGCCGAGGAGGTCATGGCGCTGACCAGGGCGGCCGGATTCGGCCCCGAGGTCAAGCGGCGCATCATGCTCGGCACCTACGCGCTGTCGAGCGGCTACTACGACGCCTACTACGGCCAGGCGCAGAAGGTCCGCACGCTCATCGCACGCGACTTCGAGGCCGCCTTCCACCAGGTCGACGTGCTGGTCTCGCCGACCACGCCGACGACGGCCTTCCCGATCGGCGAGCGCGCCGACGACCCGATGGCGATGTACCTCGCCGACCTGTGCACGATCCCGTCCAACCTCGCGGGCAACGCGGCCATCTCGGTGCCGTGCGGCCTGGCCGACGAGGACGGCCTGCCGGTCGGCCTGCAGATCATGGCCCCGGTGCTCGGCGACGACCGCTGCTACCGGGTCGGCGCCGCGGTGGAGAAGGCCCTGGAGAGCCGCTGGGGCGGCCCGCTGCTGAAGGAGGCTCCGCAGCTGTGACTGTGATGCCCTATGACGAGGCGCTGACGCGCTTCGAGCCCGTGCTCGGCCTGGAGACCCACGTCGAGCTCGGCACCGCGTCCAAGATGTTCTGCGGCTGCGCCACCGCGTTCGGCGCCGCGCCCAACACCCAGGTCTGCCCGGTCTGCCTGGCCTTCCCCGGCTCGCTGCCGACGGCCAACGCCCAGGCGATCGAGTCGACGATCCGCATCGGCCTCGCGCTGAACTGCTCGATCGCCGAGTGGTGCCGCTTCGCCCGGAAGAACTACTTCTATCCGGACATGCCGAAGAACTATCAGATCTCCCAGTACGACGAGCCGCTGTGCTTCGACGGCTACCTCGACGTCGAGGTCGACGGCAGGACCGTGCGGATCGAGATCGAGCGCGTGCACCTGGAGGAGGACACCGGCAAGTCCACGCACGTGGGCGGCGCCACCGGCCGCATCCAGGGCGCCGACTACTCCATCGTCGACTACAACCGGGCCGGCATCCCGCTGGTGGAGATCGTCACCAAGCCGATCCCCGGCACCGACAGGATGGCCCCCGAGGTCGCCCGCGCCTACGCCACCGAGCTGCGCGAGGTCATGCGCGCGCTCGGCGTCTCGGACGTGCGCATGGAGGAGGGCTCGATGCGCTGCGACGTCAACGTCTCGCTCATGCCGCGCGGCGCCACCGAGTGGGGCACCCGCACCGAGACCAAGAACGTCAACTCGCTGCGCAGCGTCGAGCGTTCGGTCCGCAGCGAGATCGAGCGGCAGGCGGCGATCCTGGCCGACGGCGGCAGGATCATGCAGGAGACCAGGCACTTCCACGAGGACACCGGCGTCACCACGTCCGGCAGGTCCAAGGAGGAGGCCCAGGACTACCGCTACTTCCCCGAGCCCGACCTGGTGCCGATCGCGCCCGACCCGGCGTGGGTGGCCGAGCTGAAGGCCGCGCTGCCCGAGCTGCCCAGGCTCAGGCGCAAGCGGCTGCAGCAGGAGTGGGGTGTGTCCGACCTCGACATGGAGTCGATGCACAACGCCGACGCCATCGAGCTGGTCGAGGCCACGGTGGCGGCCGGAGCCCCGGCGGCCG
The DNA here is from genome assembly GCF_056106265.1 of Nonomuraea sp. IBHARD001. Taxonomy (NCBI): domain Bacteria; kingdom Bacillati; phylum Actinomycetota; class Actinomycetes; order Streptosporangiales; family Streptosporangiaceae; genus Nonomuraea; species Nonomuraea sp. IBHARD001. The sequence goes on along the minus strand of NZ_JBWBBW010000002.1, from coordinate 7,707,170 downwards.
ACGCGCGCAAGTGGTGGATGGGCGAGCTGGCCCGCCGGGCCAACGAGGCGGGCGTCGCCCTCTCGTCGCTGGCCATCACCCCCGGCCAGATCGCCAGGGTGACCGTGCTGGTGGCATCGGGCTCGCTCAACGACAAGCTGGCCAGGCAGGTGCTCGAAGGCGTGCTCGCCGGTGAGGGCTCGCCCGACGAGGTCGTCGCCGCGCGCGGCCTGCAGATCGTCAACGACGAGGGCGAGCTCTCGGCGATCATCGACAAGGTCCTCGCCGACAATGCCGACGCCGCCGACAAGGTCCGCTCCGGCAAGATCGCCGCGGTGGGCGCACTCGTGGGCGGTGTGATGAAGGCGAGCAGGGGCAAGGCCGACGCCGGTCGCGCCCGCGAGCTCATCCTCGACAAGCTCGGCGTCTCCGAGTAGGTCAGGACGCCGCACCCCGCCCCGGACGACGACCGGGGCGGGGCCGCGGCGGAAAACGAGTTGCCATGCCGGTTAGAGTCGAACCATGACCTGGCGACATTGATCCTCCCCTGAGTCGAGCCTGGCGAGACGGCTTTACGCCTACTCCTTCCTCGACGACCTCGTTCTGCTGTATCCCGTGTACGCGGTGCTGTTCGCCGGGCACGGTCTTTCGGGCGCGGAGATCTCCTCCCTGTTCGCGATCTGGTCGGTGACCTCGTTCGTGCTGGAGGTGCCCTCCGGCGCGCTGGCCGACGCCTTCTCGCGTCGCGCGCTCGTCGTGGCGGCCCCGGTGCTGACGTCGGCCGCGTTCGCCCTGTGGACGCTGCACCCTTCCTACGCCGCCTTCGCGATCGGTTTCGTGCTGTGGGGCGCGGGGGGCGCGCTGCGTTCGGGCGCGTTGCAGGCCCTGGTGTACGAAGAGCTGGCCAGGCACGGCGCCGAAGGCTCCTACGCCCGGCTGATCGGCAGGTCGGAGGCGCTCGGCGGCACCGCCGTGCTGGTCGCGACCGCGCTCGCCGCACCCGTGCTCGCCTGGGGCGGCTACCAGGCCGTCGGTCTCGCGAGCGTCGCCGCGCCGCTGCTGGCCGCCGCTGTCGGGCTGACCCTGCCGGGCGGGCGCGGCGCCTCCGACGAACGCGAGGGCTACCTCACCGTGCTGCGGGCCGGTTTCGGCGAGGTCAGAAGCACGCCGGGTGTCGGCAGGCTGCTCGTCCTGGTCGCGGTGATCAGCGGCGTCGACGCCCTTGAGGAGTACACCGCGCTGCTCGTCGCCTCGATCGGCATCGGGCCCGCGCAGGTGCCGCTGTGGGTGTTCGTGGTGACGCTCGGCATGACGACGGGCGGCTGGTTCGCCGGACGGGGCGCCAGGTTCGCCGCGCCCTGGCTGGTGGTCGCCGCGGTGTGCCTGGCCGTGGGGGCCGCCGTCCGGCACCCCGCCGGGCTCGTCCTGGTCGCGGTGGCGTTCGGCGTCGTCAGGTGGGCCATCGTGGTGGCCGACGCACGGCTGCAGGAGCGGCTCGAGGACCGGTCGAGGGCCACTGTCACCTCGATGGCCGGGTTCGGCGTCGAGGTGATGGCGCTGGTCGTCTTCGCCGGATACGGGTTCGGCTCGCTGTGGCTGGCGCCGTGGGTGCTGTTCGCGGTCGTGGCGGCGCCGTATCTGGGGCTGGCGGTGGCCATGCGGCGGCGGAAGTGAGGAAAACCTCGCCGGTTCGGACAGGCCGACGAGGCTTTCCCCCCAAGAACCAGGAGAGGTCATGCCCCTCTCCCGTCCCGTCTATTCGGGCTGTGACCCACCCGTCACCACTTCGCGTCCTCGCCGTGCCCACAGCCGCCTGGCCGCCGGAACCAGCAACGCGAGTACGGCCAGCACGAGCAGCACCACGGCCGTCGTACTGCCCAGCAGGGTCATGGGGTCGCCCGCGCCGATGGCCAGCGCCCTGCGCAGCTGGATCTCGGCCATCGGCCCGAGGATCATGCCGATCACCGCGGGCGCGATCGGCAGCCCGAACCTGCGCATGGCATAGCCGAGCAGCCCGAGCACGTACAGCACGACCAGATCGACGGCCGAGCCGTTCAACGCGTAGACGCCGAGTGCGGCGAACAGCACGATCCCCGCGTACAGGTACGGCCTCGGCACCCGCAGCACACGGGCCCACAGGGGGGCCAGCGGCAGGTTCAGCACCAGCAGCATCGTGTTGCCGATGAACAGTGAGGCGATCATGCCCCACACCAGCGCCGGGTTGTGGTCGAACAGCTGCGGCCCCGGCTGCAGGCCGTACTGCTGGAAGGCGGCCAGCATGATGGCGGCGGTCGCCGAGGTGGGCAGGCCGAGGGTGAGCAGGGGGACGAGTGTGCCCGCAGCGGAGGCGTTGTTGGCCGCCTCGGGCCCGGCCACGCCCTCGATGGCGCCCTTGCCGTACTCCTGTGCGGCGATGCCCTTGGCCAGGCGCTTCTCGGCCGCGTACGACAGGAAGGTGGGGATCTCCGCGCCTCCGCCCGGCAGCGCGCCGAAGGGGAAGCCGAGAGCGGTGCCGCGCAGCCACGGCCGCCACGAGCGCGACCAGTCGGCCCGGCCGAGGAAGGCACGCCCGACGGGCACGATCTCGGGCGCCGCGTGCCGCAGCCGCGAGGCGACGTAGAGCGCCTCCCCGAGTGCGAACAGCCCCACCGCGACGATCACCACGTCGATGCCGTCGAGCAGTTGCGGTATGCCGAGGGTGAGCCTGGCCTGCCCGGTCTGCTGGTCGATGCCGATCAGCCCGATGACCAGGCCGAGCCCGAGCGAGGCCAGCCCCCTGACGACCGAACGCGACAGCACGGCCGACACCGCCGTGAACGCCAGCACGGCCAGCGCGAAATAGTCGGCGGGACCGAAGCCGATCGCGAACTCCACCACCAGCGGCGCCGCCACGACCAGCAGCGCGGTGGCGATGGTCCCGGCGACGAACGAGCCGATCGCGGCCGTGGCCAGCGCCTGCGCCGCCCGGCCCCGCCTGGCCATCTTGTTGCCTTCGAGCGCCGTGATCATCGACGACGACTCGCCGGGCGTGTTGAGCAGGATGGAGGTGGTGGAGCCGCCGTACATGCCGCCGTAGTAGATCCCGGCGAACATGATGAAGGCGCTGGCCGGTGGCACGGTGAAGGTGATGGGCAGCAGCAGCGCCACCGTCATCGCGGGCCCGATACCGGGCAGCACGCCGACCAGCGTGCCGAGCGTGACGCCGACGAGCGCGTACAGCAGGTTGACCGGGGTGAGCGCGGCGGCGAAGCCGTCCATGAGCAGGCTCAGCGACTCCATCTCAGATCACCCCTTCGAGCAGCCCGGCGGGCAGGGTGACGCCCAGCCCCTTGACGAAGGCCAGATGGGTGCCGACGCCGAGCACGACGGCCAGCAGCGCGGCCCTGCCCTTGCGTTCGGCGCCGAGTGCCACCGACAGGCCGAAGAACAGCAGCGCGGAGGCGATGATCCAGCCGAGTGTGCCGAGCAGGGCGGTGAAGGCGAGGAAGACGGCGCTGACCAGGCCGACGCTGCGCCAGTCCGCGGGGGCGTCGGGGTCGACGTCCTCGCTCTCCTCGGGGTCGCCGTGGCCGCCGCGCAGCACGTCCACGACGTAGAGCAGGCCGATGACGATCAGCGAGCCGCCGACCAGCACGGGGAAGAAACGGGGACCGAGGCCCAGGGTGGAGGCGGCGGTGGTGACGTCGAGCGTGCCGACGACGACGAACACGCCCAGCGCCAGCACGACAAGGGCCAGGCCCAGCTCGGGACGCCACCGGCGGCGCGCGTCCCTCGCCGGGCCCGTCGCATCAGGAACGGACATCAGGGAAAGAGCTCCAGCTGTAGAAGTACGACATCAGGAGACCAGGCCCATCTCGGCGATGATCGCCTTGACCCTGGTCTGCTCGGCCGCGAGGTAGTCGGCGAACTGCTGACCGGTCTGGAAGGAGTCGATCCAGCCGTTCTTGGCCACGGCGTCCTTCCACGCCTGGGAGCCGTGCATGGCGACGACGGCGTCGGTGAGCGCCTTCTTGGCCGCCTCGTCCAGGCCGCCGGGTGCGACCATGCCGCGCCAGTTGGCGAGTTCGACGTCGAGGCCGCCCTCCTTGAGCGTGGGGGCGTCCACACTGGCGATCCTGGCGGGGGAGGAGACGCCGAGCGCGCGCAGCTTGCCGGACTTGACGTGCTCGGCGAACTCGCCGACGCCGGAGACGCCGATCGAGACCGTGTTGCCGAGCAGGGCGCTGAGCGCCTCGCCGCCGCCCGAGTGCGCGATGTAGTTGACCTGCTTGGGGTCGACGCCCGCCGCCTTGGCCATCAGCCCGGCCAGGATGTGGTCGGTGCCGCCCGCCGAGCCGCCCGCGACCGAGACCTTCGCCGGGTCGGCCTTCCATGCGGCCGTCAGATCGGCCAGCGTCTTGAACGGGGAGTCGGCGGGCACGACGACGATCTCGTACTCCTCGGTCAGCTTGGCGATGGGTGTCGTCTCGGCCAGGGTGACCTTGGACTTGTTCTGCTCGATGGCGCCGACCATGACCAGGCCCATCGTCATCAGCAGGCCGCCGTTGCCCTTCTCGCCGGCGAGCTGGGCCAGGCCGATCGTGCCTCCGGCGCCCGGCACGTTGAACACCTCCACCTTGCGGTCGGGTGCGACCGCCTTGAACGCCTGCTCGGCGGTTCTGCTGGTGGTGTCCCAGCCGCCGCCGGGCGCGGCGGGTGCCATGATGCGCAGCGCGCTCGCGGTGGTGCCCGCCGAGTCGGCGCCGCAGGCGGTGAGCGCGAGCGCGGCCGCGGCGGCCAGTGCGGCGATGGTCGTGAGACGCATGGGTCGCTCCAGGTGGGGGGTGGTTCACATTCGTGTGGCATGGATCGTGAAGCCCCTGCTACCGGGAGTCGATGCTTTTTGTGATTGGCGTCGTAATGGTCGTATTGGTCATAGTGCGGGCAACCCCGCTGTGACCTCACGCTGGTTGCATGGCATCGGTGAGACTCGGTACCCAGCTCTTCGTACTCCAGATGGTGATCGTGCTGGTCGCCGCAGGGGGCACGGCCGGGGTGTGGGCGAAACACGCGAGGGGCCTGCTGGACGCGCTGCACCAGCAGCGGGCGCTGGCCATCGCCCAGTCGGTCGCGGGCCTGCCCGGCGTGCGCGACGCCTTCGACGCCGCGGACCCGGCCCTGCTGCTGCAGCCGATCGCGCTCGGCGTGCAGGACGCGACGGGCGCCGACTATGTCGTGATCGCCAACAGGCACCAGATCCGCTACGCCCATCCCAACCCGCAGATGATCGGCAAGCGGCTGTCGACCGACGGCTCGGAGGTGCTGACCAGCGGCGAGACGTGGGTCGGCACCGAGACCGGCACGATCGGCACCACGGTCAGAGGCAAGGCGCCGATCTTCGACGACGACGGCAACGTGATCGGCCTGACCTCGGTCGGCGTGCTGGAGAAGACGGTCGCCGAGGAGCTCGGCGACGCGCTGCCGCCGCTGCTGTGGACGGTGCTCGCCGTCCTGGTCGCCGGTGGCGGCGCCGCCGCGCTGATCGCCCGCAGGGTACGCGACCAGACGTTCGGCCTGGAGCCCAGCGAGATCGGCGCCCTGCTCGAACAGCGCGAAGGCGTGCTGCACGGCGTCAAGGAGGGCGTGCTCGCACTCGACCTCAACGGCAGGGTCACCCTGGTCAACGACGCGGCACGCGAACTGCTCGGCGACGTCGGCGACCGGCTGGCCGACATGCCGGTCTCCGACCGCATGCGCGACGTGCTCGGCGGCGCCGACCCGGGCGTCGACAGGATCGTGCTGCACGGCGACCGCGTCCTCGTGCTCAACCGCACCCCCGTCTCGGTCCGCGCCAGGCACACCGGCTGGGTGGTCACCCTGCGCGACCGCACCGAGCTGGTACGGCTGGCACAGGAGCTCGACCATGCCAGCAGTACGACCGAGGCGTTGCGGGCGCAGGCGCACGAGTTCGCCAACCGCATGCACACGGTGATCGGCCTGCTGGAGCTCGGCGAGCACGAGGCGGCGATCGGCTTCATCACCAGCACCACGCACTCGCCGTACACGGCCGACATCCGGGCGCGGGTCGCCGATCCGACGCTGGCCGCGCTGTTGCTGGCCAAGTCGGCGGAGGCGGCCGAACGCGGGGCCTCGCTGGTGCTGGCCGCCGACACCGAGGTGCCCGAAGGGTCGATCGGCGATCCTCAGGACGCCGTGCTGGTCGTGGGCAATCTGGTGGCCAACGCGCTGGACGCCCTGGGCGGGCAGCCGGGCCGGGTGGAGGTGTCGGTGCGGGCCGATGCCGAGGGGCTGCACGTCAGGGTCGGGGACTCCGGGCCCGGCATCACGCCCGATCTGGTGGAGGAGGTCTTCAGGGAGGGGTTCACCACCAAGGCGGCGCTGTCGGGGCCCAGAGGGCTCGGGCTGGCGCTGACCAGGCAGGCGTGCCTGCGCAGGGGCGGCTGGGTCCGGGTGCACAACTCGGGCGGCGCGGTGTTCACCGCCCTGCTGCCGGTGCCACGGGCGGCGAAGGTGTCGTCATGATCAAGGTACTGGTCGTCGACGACGACTTCATGGTGGCCAGGATCCACGGGGGCTATGTCAGCAGGACTCCCGGTTTCGAGCTCGTCGGCACCGCGCACACCGGCGTCGCGGCCATCGAGGCGGCAGGGGAGCTGGCGCCCGACCTGGTGCTGCTGGACATCTACCTGCCCGACCTGTCCGGGCTCGAGGTGCTCAAGGCGCTCGACGGCGTCGATGTCATCATGATCAGTGCGGCTCGCGACGTGTCCACGGTCAGGGCGGCCATGCGTGGCGGCGCGGTGAACTACCTGATCAAGCCGTTCACCCAGTCGGCCCTGACCGAGCGGCTCGCGCAGTACCTGCACACGCGCCGCCAGTTCACCGCACTCGGCCCCGTGGCCAGGCAGGACGACATCGACCGCCTGTTCAGCGGAGCCGCCGCGGGCCGCCCCCAGGCGCAGCCCGGTCGGCAGGCGCCCCTGCCCAAGGGCCTGTCGGCCGCGACGTGCGCGCTGATCGCCCAGGCGCTGCGCGACAGCGAGGGCGACCTGTCGGCCGTCGAGGCCGCAGCGGTGACCGGGCTGTCACGGGTGAGCGCCAGGAGATACCTGGAGTACCTCTGCGCGATCGGCCGGGCGGAACTGCGCCCCCGGTACGGCACGGCCGGACGGCCCGAGCATCGGTATCGGTGGGTGCGGGGGTGAGGCGCGGGAGGCGTGAAGAGGAATCGGCTCGGGACTGCTTTCGTCCGGCGGCTACCGGCGGGTAGCTCGGTGAGCAATTGCGCGACAGGACATGCGCTATTGCAGGGTATGTGGCCGACTTGTGCACATTACCGTGACAAATCATGACCGGAGTGTCCTAGGGTTTACCTCAAGCTGACCAGGAGGAGTTGGGGGCGTGCGCAACGCCGGAAAGTCGATCGACCCGCCGACCGACCCGTTCGCCTCGGTGCCGCTTCCCATGGGCGATCCCGTGGCGAGGCCCCAGTCGCCGGGTCTGCCGCCCGGCGTCTCCCCTGACATCTTCGGCGCGACCCGTCCCTCCGAACGCGGGATGGAGGGCGGCCAGGGCACCGCGCTCCCGCCGGTCGCGCCCCCTCCCCAGCCGTGGCCCATGACCGAGGCCCAGCGCGAGGTCCCGGCCCCGCCACCGCCTCCCGTCTTCGGCCTGCCCGAGCCTTCGCCCAGGCCGCCGATGACGATGCCGGAGCCGCCGCGCCGAGGCAAGGGACGCGTGTTCCTCGTCCTGCTCGTCGTCCTGGCCGTGCTCGCCGTACTGGCCTATGTGGTGCCCGCCGTGATGATGTCGGGCGCGGTGCTGCCCGGCACCAGGGTCGCGGGCGTGGACATCGGCGGGCTGACCGCCACCCAGGCGGCCGACAAGCTGCGCGACGAACTGGCTCCCAAGATCGAGGAGCCGATCACGGTCGAGGCCGTCGGCCGCAAGCAGACCATCTCGCCCGAGGAGGCCGGGGTCGAACTCGACGTGGTGACCACGATCGAGCAGGCGCCCAGCGGTTTCCCCGGCCCCGCCGACGTCTGGCGCGCGCTGACCGGCACGGTGGACCTCGAACCGAAGCTCTCGGTCGACGAGGCGGCCCTGACCAGGACCGTCGAACGCCTGGCCGAGCAGGTCGACAGGCAGGCACGCGAGGGCAGGGTCGGCTACAAGGGCCTGACCCCCGTGACCGTGCTGCCCAGGGAGGGCCTCGTCCTGGACCAGGACGGCGCCGCCGAGGCCATCAGGAACGCCTTCACCGACGGCACGGCATCGGTCAAGCTGCCGGTGCGCACCGACCGGCCCAAGACCACCGAGGCGGGTGTGAAGAAGGCGGCGCAGATGGCCGCCCAGGCGCTGTCGGGCCCGATCACGCTCACCAAGGGCGGCAGGCAGGCCCAGATCCCGGTCGCCACCCTGGCCGCGCACCTCACCTTCGTCTCCGACGGCAAGGGCGGCCTCGAACCCAGGTTCGACGCCAAGGAGGCGCTCGCCGGGGTCGAGGACGCGCTCGTCGACGCCACCCAGGCCCCGCGCGACGCCACCTACGACATCGTCGGCGGCAAGCCCGAACTCGTCCCGGCCCGCAAGGGCAGAGGCGTCGACGACAAGAGGCTGGCGGCCGACGTCGCCGAGGTCGTCGCCACCGGGGGCGAGCGGACCATCGAGGTCTCCTTCGCCATCGTCAAGCCGAGGGTGACCGACAACGAGGTGCGCGAACTCGGCATCGTCGAGAAGGTCGGCTCCTTCACCACCAGGCACGACTGCTGCGAGGCCAGGGTGACGAACATCCACAAGATCGCGGACATGGTCGACGGCTACCTCGTCAAGCCCGGCGAGACGTTCTCCATCAACGAGGTGGTCGGCGAGCGCACCTCGGCCAAGGGCTTCCTGCCCGCGGGCCAGATCGTCGGCGGCAAGATCGAGGACGGCGTGGGCGGCGGCGTCTCGCAGTTCGCCACCACGATGTACAACGCCGCCTTCTTCGGCGGGTTCGAGGACATCGCGCACACCGCCCACATGTTCTACATCTCGCGCTATCCCGCCGGCCGTGAGGCGACGTTGTTCTGGCCGAACATCGACCTCAGATGGCGCAACGACTCCGAGTACGGCGTGCTGGTGAAGACCTCCTACACGGCCACGTCGATCACCGTCACGCTGTGGAGCACCAAGCGATACGAGATCACCCATCTGGCCTCGCCGTTCTACAACGTCACGCCGTTCAAGACCGAGACGTCGAGCGAGCCCGACTGTCACGCCATGGCGGGCGGCAACGGCTTCACGGTCGACATGACGCGCATCTTCAAGCAGGACGGCAAGGAGATCAAGCGCGAGAAGAAGACGACGGTCTACCGGCCGCAGCTGAAGCTGGTCTGCGAGTAGGCGCTCAGCCCGGGACGATGCTGAGGATCTTGTCGTCGTCCTCGCGGGCCGAGCCGCGGCCGTCGTGGTTGCTGGTGCCGAACCAGAGTGAGCCGTCGGGTGCGAGCGCCACCGCGCGCAGCCTGCCGTACGTGCCGTCGTAGTGTGCCTTCGGGGTGGTGGCGCGGCCGTCGCTCAGCGGGATCTGCCAGAGGCGCCGGCCGCGTAGTCCGGCCATCCACAACGAGCCCGCAGCGTAGGCCAGGCCGCTGGGGGAGGCCTCCGACGTGGGCCAGGTGGCGATCGGGTCGATGTAGGCGGGGTCGCCGCCCTTGCCCTCGACCTCGGGCCAGCCGTAGTTGCCGCCCGCCTTGATCTGGTTGAGCTCGTCGAAGGCGTTGGCGCCGAACTCCGATGCGAACATCCGGCCTTCGGGGTCCCAGGCCAGGCCCTGGACGTTGCGGTGGCCGTAGGAGTAGACACGGGTGCCGAACGGGTTGCCCGGCGCGGCCTCGCCGTCCGGGGTCAGGCGCAGGATCTTGCCGCCGAGCGAGTCGCGGTCCTGGGCCATCGGCCGGTCGCCCACCTCGCCGGTGCTGGCGTAGAGGAAGCCGTCCGGACCGAAGGCGATCCTGCCGCCGTTGTGGATGCCCGCCTTGGGGATGCCGTCGAGGATCACCGTGGGCGCGGTGAGGCCCTGGTCGGTGAGACGGTACCTGACGATCCTGTTGTCGGCGTCGGCGGTGAGGTAGACGAAGACGTAACCGTCGTCCGCGTGCTTCGGCGAGACCGCGACCCCCATCAGCCCGCCCTCGCCCCCCGGCCGCACCCCCTCGACGACGCCCACCTCCCGCGTCGTCCCGTCCGCCCCCACCCGCACCAGCCTGGCCGAGTCGCGCTCGCTCACCAGCGCGTCCCCCGAAGGCAGGAAGGCCACCCCCCACGGTACGGCCAGCCCCTTGGCCACGACCTTGGGCGGGCCCGGCGACGTCGGCGACGTCGCAGGCGTGGACGTCGCGGGCGGCCCGGCGCCCGGGGTGACCCCCTGCCCGACCTCCTCCGCCGGCGCCGCCGAACACCCCACACCCGCCACCATCACAACCGCCACACACCACACCGGGATTCTCCTCATACGCTCCATACTGCCCCCGACGCCGGGAGGTTCCCATCCGGGCGCGGTGCGGGCGGCGTTGGGGTGGGAGGCGGAGTTCTGCTGGGGGAGCGTGGGGGAGGGACGGGGCCCTGTGCCTGCGGGGGTGCTGGGGGTGGCGGGAGCCGTAGCGGGGCGGGGGGGAAGATCCGCATCTAAGGTATGGGGCATGAAGATCTGGGTGCCGTCCGAGGGTGTGGCGGGTGTGCTGGAGGACCTGCCCGATGTCGAGTGTGTCGTGTACGACGGCAGGGGTGAGGTGCCCGACGGGGCCGAGGAGGCCAGGATCTGGGTGCCGCCGTTGATGACGCCGCCGGGTGTGGAGCCGTTGCTCGGCCGGATGGGCAAGCTGGAGCTGCTGCAGACCGTCACCGCCGGGGTCGAGCCGTACCTGCCGCATCTGCCCGACGGTGTCGTGCTGTGCAACGCCAAGGGGGTGCACGACGCGGGCACCGCCGAGTGGGCGGTCGGGGCGATGATCGCGGTGTTGCACGAGTTCCCGGCGTTCGGGGCCGCCCAGGCCGAAGGGCGATGGAGCTACCGGCACACCGGCGTGCTGGCCGACGCCACCGTGCTGATCGTCGGCTACGGCTCCATCGGCGCGGCGCTCGAACGCAGGCTCGACGGCTTCGAGGTGGACGTCGTCCGGGTGGCGAGCACGCCGAGGGAGGGGGTGCACGGCCAGGACGACCTGCCCGCGCTGCTCCCGAAGGCCGATGTGGTCGTGCTGCTCGTGCCGGCGACGCCCAGTACGAGGGGCATGGTCGACGCTGCGTTCCTGGCCCGGATGAAGGACGGTGCCGTGCTGGTCAACGCGGCGCGCGGCGTGGTCGTCGACACCGGCGCGCTGGTCGCGGAGTTGCGTTCGGGGAGGCTGCTGGCCGCGCTCGACGTCACCGACCCGGAGCCGCTGCCGCCCGGTCATCCGCTGTGGAGCGCGCCCGGTGTGCTCATCACCCCGCATGTGGCGGGAAGCACGCCCGCGTCCGAGCGCAGGGCCAGACGCCTGGTGCGTTCGCAGGTGCTCAGGCATCTGGCGGGCGAGCCGCTCAAGAATGTCATCGCCCACTCGTACTGATCGTCTTCGAGGGCCGAATCACAGGACGGCATCTGGCCGGGAATCTGGCGAAATGCGAGTGTCGTGGTGAATGGATCGGCACGTTTCCAGGCTTACTGAATCCGGAACGTGGCTACGTCGTGACCTTCGGTGCGTACCGTAATCGAGTACCGACGGTGTCGTGACCGGGGCCCTTCGCGCTACCGCTCCGCGTCAGGGCGATCGCAGGACATGTGGTCTGTGTGGTTATCAGATCGGTGACGATCTCCTGTGTTGTCAACACGCGCGCCTTCGGGAGCGCACACACTGACGATGTGAGCTGTGGCCGTCACAGCCGACGTAGGTCGACATTGAATGGGCAACGACATTGATCCGCTGGCGTGATCCACGGGCACCGCTGGCCGCCGCCGCAGGCGTCGGTGTGGCCGGGCTCGCGGCTGCTCTGGTCGCAGGGGCTCCCGCCGTGCTCACCGGCACGGTGGCCGGGGTGCTGACCGCGCTGCTCGCGGCGTTCTCGCTGCTGCTGGCCGGGCGGCGGATGGAGTCGCCCACCCACCGGGCGGCGACGCGCTGGCTGGCGTCGGGCTCCATCGTGTGGCTGGTCGGCCTGGGGCTTCGGCCCGTCGCCGCCTCCGCCGCCTTCGTGGTGAGCTTCGCCGACCTGCTCGTGCTGGTGGGCGCCGGGCTGCTGGCGTTCGGCTGTGCGACGCTCGCGGGCGCCTCGCTCAGTCCACGCGCGCTGCTGCGTCAGCTCACCGACGCCTATCTCAGTGCGGCCTCGCTCTTCCTGATCAGCTGGGTGGTCGTGCTCAGGCACCTGCACGGCGAGGTCGGGCAGTCGACGACGTTCACGCTGACGCTGCTCGCCCCCATGATCTGCCTGCTGCTCACCTGCCTGGTCGGCGCCACCGTCGTCACCACGCGCTCGTCCGCCTGGCCGATCGGCCTGGCCGGGCTCGGCGTGCTCGCGGCCACCACGGCCGGTGAGATGGCGCTCGCCCTGTCCAGGCTGGGCGACGGCGACCCCGCCGCCTCCGGCCTGATGCTCGCGCCCGTCGCGTTCCTGCTGCTGGCCGCCGTGCCGTGGAGCGGGCGCACCTCCCGGGTGCTGGACGCGGCCGACGAGGAGTCCAGGCCGCCGACCGGTCCCGTCGCCTCGACGCTGATCTCGGTGCTGCCGCTCGTGCTGGTCGTCGCCGCCACCTGTGTGCTGGCCGTGCACCTGGTCGGGGCCGGGCAGGTCGCCACCGTCAGCGGTGTGGTGGTGGTCGCCGCCTCGGTGATCCTGGTGCTGGCCGTGCGCCTGTTCGTCCTGCTGACCAGCCATGCCCGCATGCGTCACCTGGTCGCGCTCGGCGACAGGCAGTTGCGCGAGCTCGCCGAGAGCACCGGCGACGTCGTGCTCATGCTCGACACCGAGGGCGTCGTGCACGAGATCGGCTCCGGCGTCGAGGTCACCTACGGCTACCGCCCCGACGACGTGGTCGGCGGCTCGATCTTCGACTACATCCACCCCGAGGACGTGCCCGGACTGCAGGCGGCGCTGTCGGCGATGTCGATCGAGGCCGAGCATCCCGAGCCGGGCGCCTGCATGATCGCGTGCCGGGTCCGGGCGGCCGACGGCACCTGGCGTCCGACCGAGTCGGTCGCCACCAGGCACGTCCACGGCGAGGACCTCCTGCTCGTCACCACCCGTGACGTCAGCGACGAGGTCGCCCTGCGCAACCAGGTCGCGCACCTGACCTTCCACGACGGCGTGACCGGCCTGCCCAACCGGGCCTACTTCGAGGAGCGCACCCGGGAGGTCGTGGCGGGCAGGGCCGGAGGTCGCACTGCTGTGATCTTCCTTGACCTCGACGGGTTCACCGGTGTCAACGACTCGGTCGGACACGCCAGCGGCGACTACCTGCTCGGCCAGGCGGCACGACGCCTGCGCTCGGCCGTACGCAGCGACGACACGCTGGCCCGCTGGGGCGGCGACGAGTTCGCCGTGCTCGTCGAGACGGGCACCGAGGCGCAGAGCGTCGTCGACCTGGCCGAACGGCTGGTCAGGGCGGTCTCGCAGGAGCCCTTCCGGGTGGCCGACCGCGACATCGCGCTCACCGCGAGCGTGGGCGTGGCCTTCTCCGAGGACGGCATGCCGTCGGGCGACCTGATCCGCAACGCCGACGTCGCCATGGCCAGGGCCAAGGAGCTCGGCGGGCGCAGGGTCGAGGCGTTCGAGGCGCACATGCACGCCGACGCCGTACGCAGGCTGGAGCTGGCGGCCGATCTGCAGCGGGCGCTGATGGAGGGGCAGTTCGCCGTGGAGTACCAGCCGGTCGTCGACCTGGCCACCTCACGGGTGACCGCGGTTGAGGCGCTGGTGCGCTGGTGGCGGGGTTCCACCTTCGTGCCGCCCGAGCAGTTCCTGGGCGCGGCCGAGGACACCGGCCTGATCGTGCCGCTCAGCGAGTGGATCCTGCGCGAGGCGTGCCGGGAGGTGGCCGCCTGGCGGGCGTCGTCCTGGGACATCGGCCTGTCGCTGAACCTGTCGGCCAGGCAGATCACCGCACCGCGTTTCGTCGAGACCGTCTCGTCCGCGCTGGAGGAGAGCGGGCTGCCGGCCTCGGCGCTGACCCTTGAGGTCATCGAGGAGATGCTGGTCGAGGATGCCGAGGAGACGATCGGGCGGCTCTCGGAGCTGCGGGCCCTGGGCGTGCGCCTGGCCATCGACGACTTCGGCACGGGCTACGCCTCGCTCGCCTTCCTCAGGCAGCTCCCGGTCGACATGATCAAGATCGATCCCTCGTTCGTCTCCGGGCTCGGCCGTGACGAGACGCTGACGCTGCTCACGCGCACGATCGTCAGGCTCGGCCACGACCTCGGGCTCATCGTCGTCGCCGAGGGGATCGAGCGTCCCGAGCAGCTCGAACTCCTGCGGGAGATGGGCTGCACCCGTGGCCAGGGCTACCTGGTGGCCAGGCCGATGGCGGCCAGAGGGGTCGACTCGCTCATGCGGACGAGCTTCTCCATGCCGTCCGTCTCCTGAGCGACAGGCTCGCCGCCTTCCGTCTCCTGAACGACACATCTCGTATGGTGAGACCGTGATTCCACCAGGTTGACACTTCGGCCCTACGAGCAGCTAAGGTGTGAACATGCTTCGCAGTGAAATTCTCGTAGTACTTCGCCGGCGCGCGGGCCGATAGCGAAGCACTTCGACCTGCGCGCCGCCCCGGTCCCGCCCCTCAGGCGGGAGAGGGGCCTTTTTTATGTCAGCAACTGCTCAGCCACTCAAGGAACGAGCCGAGGAACGAAGAGATGACCGAACGGATGACAGGTGCGCAGTCCCTCGTCAAGGCACTGGAGCATGTCGGAGTCGACACCGTATTCGGGATCCCTGGCGGCGCCATCCTTCCCGCCTATGACCCTCTCTACGACTCGGTCAAGGTCCGCCACGTGCTCGTCAGGCACGAGCAGGGCGCCGGACACGCGGCTGAGGGATACGCCCAGGCCACCGGCAGGGTCGGCGTCTGCATGGCCACCAGTGGACCCGGCGCGACGAACCTGGTGACGCCGATCGCCGACGCCTACATGGACTCCGTGCCGATCGTCGCGATCACCGGCCAGGTCCCCAGCGGTGCGATCGGCACCGACGCCTTCCAGGAAGCCGACATCTCCGGCATCACCATGCCGATCACCAAGCACAACTTCCTGGTGACCGACCCCGCGGAGATCCCGCGCACGATCATGGAGGCCTTCCACATCGCCTCCACCGGCAGGCCCGGTCCCGTGCTGGTCGACATCTCCAAGGACGCGCTGCAGGCCGAGACCACCTTCTCCTGGCCGCCCGTCATGCAGCTGCCCGGCTACCGCCCGGTGACCAGGCCGCACTCCAAGCAGATCCGCGAGGCCGCCAAGCTGATCGCCGAGGCCAAGCGGCCCGTGCTGTATGTCGGCGGCGGTGTGCACAAGGCCAACGCCTCGGCCGAACTGCTGCGCCTGGCCGACCTGACCGGCATCCCGGTCGTCACCACGCTGATGGCCAGGGGCACCTTCCCCGACAGCCACCCCCTGCACATGGGCATGCCCGGCATGCACGGCAGTGTGTCGGCCGTCGGCGCCCTGCAGAAGGCCGACCTGCTGATCGGCCTGGGCGTGCGCTTCGACGACCGGGTCACCGGCCAGCTGTCGTCGTTCGCGCCGCACGCCAAGGTCGTGCATGCCGACATCGACCCGGCCGAGATCTCCAAGAACCGTCACGCCGACGTCCCGATCGTCGGGGACTGCCGCGAGGTGCTGGTCGAACTGCTCAACGCCGTCGACGGCAAGGCCGACTACAGCGAGTGGACGGCCCTGCTCGACGGCGTCAAGCAGACCTACCCGCTGGGCTACGACGAGTTCGACGACGGCACGCTGGCGCCGCAGTACGTCATGCAGCGCATCAGCGCCATCGCCGGGCCCGACGCCTACTACGTGGCGGGAGTCGGCCAGCACCAGATGTGGGCCGCGCAGTTCGTCGACTACGAGAAGCCGGGGACGTTCATCAACTCCGGCGGCCTCGGCACGATGGGCTTCGCCGTTCCGGCCGCGATGGGCGCGAAGATGGGACGGCCCGACGCCACCGTCTGGGCCATCGACGGCGACGGTTGCTTCCAGATGACCAACCAGGAGCTCGCCACCTGCGCCATCGAGGGCGTGCCGATCAAGATCGCGGTCATCAACAACGGTAACCTCGGCATGGTCAGGCAGTGGCAGACCCTCTTCTACGACCAGCGCTACTCCAACACGAACCTGCAGACCACCCGGCGGATTCCCGACTTCGTGAAGCTCGCCGAAGCCTATGGTTGTGTCGGCCTGCGCTGCGAGCGTGCCGAGGACGTCGACGCCACGATCAAGAAGGCCATGGAGATCAACGACGTGCCCGTCGTGATCGACTTCGTCGTCCACCAGGACGCGATGGTCTGGCCGATGGTCGCCGCCGGCACCAGCAACGACGACATCAAGTACGCCAGGGACATGGCGCCGAACTGGGACAGCGAGGAGCAGCTGTGAGCAGGCACACACTCTCGGTTCTCGTCGAGAACAAGCCCGGCGTCCTGGCCCGTGTCTCCGCGTTGTTCTCCCGCCGCGGGTTCAACATCGACTCGCTCGCGGTCGGCCCCACCGAGCACTCCGACATCTCCCGCATGACCATTGTGGTGAGCGTCGAGGAGCTCCCGCTCGAACAGGTGACGAAGCAGCTCAACAAGCTGGTCAACGTCCTGAAGATAGTCGAGCTCGACACCACGCAATCCGTGCAGCGCGAGCTCATGCTGATCAAGGTCAAGGCCGACGCCGAAAGCCGCTCGCACGTGCTGGAGCTGGTCCAGCTCTTCCGTGCCCGCTGCGTCGACGTCGCGTCCGACGCCGTGACCATCGAGGTCACCGGCACGCCGGACAAACTGGAGGCTTTCGTCAAGGTGCTGGAGCCCTTCGGCATCAAGGAGCTCGTCCAGTCGGGCATGGTGGCCATCGGCCGCGGCGCCCGTTCCATCACCGATCGCTCGCTCCGGGCCCTGGACCGGACCGCTTAACATCAATCCCCGAAAGGCATGCAAGTGACTGAGATCTTCTACGACGACCAGGCCGACCTGTCGATCATCCAGGGCCGTGTCGTGGCCGTCATCGGGTACGGCAGCCAGGGCCACGCCCACGCTCTCTCCCTGCGTGACTCCGGTGTCGACGTGCGCGTCGGCCTGCCCGAAGGCAGCAAGAGCCGCGAGAAGGCCGAGGCGGACGGCCTGCGCGTCGTCACGCCCGCCGAGGCCGCCGCCGAGGCCGACCTCATCATGATCCTCGCGCCCGACCACGTGCAGCGCCACCTGTACACGGCCGACATCCAGCCGAACCTCCAGGAGGGCGACGCCCTCTTCTTCGGCCACGGCCTCAACATCCGCTACGGCCTCATCGAGGCGCCCGAGGGCGTCGACGTCGCCATGGTCGCCCCGAAGGGCCCCGGCCACCTGGTCCGCCGCCAGTTCGAGGCCGGACGCGGTGTGCCGTGTCTGGTCGCGGTGGAGAAGGACGCCTCGGGCAAGGCCCTGGAGCTGGCCCTGTCCTACGCCAAGGGCATCGGCGGCACCCGCGCCGGAGCGCTGAAGACCACCTTCACCGAGGAGACCGAGACCGACCTGTTCGGCGAGCAGGCCGTGCTGTGCGGCGGCGTCTCCGAGCTGATCAAGACCGGCTTCGAGACGCTCATCGAGGCCGGCTACCAGCCCGAGGTCGCCTACTTCGAGTGCCTGCACGAGATGAAGCTCATCGTCGACCTCATGTACGAGGGCGGCATCTCCAAGATGTACTGGTCGGTCTCCGACACCGCCGAGTACGGCGGCTACACCCGCGGCCCGCGCGTGGTCAACTCCGAGACCAAGAAGGAGATGCAGCGCATCCTGGGCGAGATCCAGGACGGCACCTTCGCCCGTCAGCTCGTCGAGGAGTTCGACGGCGGCCAGAAGGAGTTCAACACCTACCGCGAGGAGCTCGCCGAGCACCCGATCGAGAAGACCGGCGCCAAGCTCCGCCCGATGATGAGCTGGCTCAAGGGCTGATCGTCCACGCTGTACCCGCCCGCCGCCTGGGGACCTCCCCAGGCGGCGGTTCTGTCATGCCGGGCACTGCCTTGCGATCCTGTACGGCCGGCGCCGGGGACGGCCGCCGTGGGTGTGCGGCCATGGCCAGTCCGGCGCGCCGCTCCGGCCGGGCATCTCCGGTCGCCGTCATGCGGTGGAGCAGGGCGGTGCCGGGTGCCGGTGAAGCGCGTGGCGCGGGCTGCCCGCCGTACAGGATCCGCTCTTCGCCGTACCGGCGCTGGGGGGCGCGCCGGTACGGCGGGATCGAGGGTCTGAGGGGCGGGCGTCAGTGGCGGCCGAAGACCTGGGTCCAGTGCGGGCCCTTGGGGTCCTGGCCGACGCCGATGTGGGTGAAGGCGCAGTTCATGATGTTGGCCTTGTGGCCGGGGCTGTTCAGCCAGCCCTGGACGACGGAGGCGGCGGTGCGCTGGCCCATCGCGATGTTCTCGCCCCAGGCGCTGATCGGGGCGAATCCGGCGGTGCGGATGCGGTCACCGGGGGAGCGGCCGTCCTTCGAGGTGTGGTCGAAGTAGCTCTTGGCGGCCATGTCGGCCGAGTGGCCCCGCGCGGCGACCTGGAGCTTGGGGTCGTGGGTGAGCGGGCGGCAGCCGTTGCCCTGGCGTGCCTCGTTGGTCAGCCTGACGACCTCGTTCTCGATCGCCGAGCCCGGGGCGCCGGGCGTGCCGGGTGAGGGCGGCGTGGTGGGCGTGCCGGTCGCGGTGGGGCTCGGGGTGGGCGCCGGGGTCGGGGTGGTCGGTGTCGGGGTGGGCGTCGACTTGCACGACAGGCGGGCGGTCCTGGAGGTCTGCCAGTTGCCCTCGTAGTCGAGTGCGAGCACGTAGTAGACGCGCGGCACGTTGGTGCACTTGACGCGGGCGGCGATATTGCCGTTGACCAGCCTGGTCGCCGCGCTCTTGAGCGTGCGGTCCGGTCCGGGCCTGGCGTGGCGGATCCTGATCCTGAGCGTGGCCTGCTCGTCGCAGCCCGCCCGCGTGCCCGCGCCGCGGATCATGCCCTTCGCGTCGAGGTACGGCTTGGCGGCGACGACCTTGCACGTGTCGTATGCCGCCTGTGCGGAGGTGGCCTGTGCGAGCACGGGCCGGGAGAGGGAGGTCTCCGCGTGGGCGATGGAGACCGGAGCGCTCAATGCCGCCAGACTTCCGAGGCAGGCGAGTGCCTGGAGCTGTCTGCGCACGATGTCCTCCGATGGGGGTTAGACACTGTTTCGAAGCCGCATTCTGGTGGGCGCAGAACGGGCGTGTCACGAAAAATCTGACTAAATCTGGAGCACCATGTGTCTCATTCGTAACATTTCCCGGTAAACCTGGCGTCCTACCTGCGCGTCTTCCCGATCTGTGCCCGCGAAAAAAGAGCGCCGCTCCCAAGTGGAAGCGGCGCTCATTTGTGGAGTTGGTTGTCAGTTTGTCGTCCCGGATGTCAGGGGGCGGCGACCCCGGGTCAGCAGGAGACCGGCTTCAGCCAGGAGCACTCCAGCTCCCCTGCCCGGCCGGGCTCGGCCGACCGCAGCGGCGCGACCGGGGCGACGTCGACGGGCGTGCTCCGGGAGAACCTCGCCAGCCGCACGCCGATCGCGTTCTCCAGATCCCTGGGCGCTCCGGACAGATAGGAGTTGAGCAGGATGGAGAACACCAGCGGCTCGCCATCGGCACTGGTGACATAGCCGGACATGGCGCTCACCCCGGTCAGCGAGCCGGTCTTGGCCCGCAGATTGCCGGCCGCAGGCGTGCCGGTCATCCGGCTGCGCAGGGTGCCGCCGACCAGCCGGTCCGGATGGCCGGCAACCGGCAGCGAGGCGTACCAGGCCGGGTACCACGGCTTGGTGCGCACGGCGCCCAGCAGCAGGGTGGTGTCGCCGGCCGTGACGCCGTCGCGCCGGGACAGGCCGGAGCCGTCGCGCATGTTCAGCGTCCTGACGCCGTTGGCCCTGGCGAAGTCGTCGACGACCTTGAGCCCGGCCGCCCACGTGCCCGCGCCCGCGACCTTGCGGCCCATGGCCTTGGTGAGGATCTCGGCATGCATGTTGTTGCTGAGCTTCATGAACGGGATGAGCAGCTCGCTCAGCGGCATCGATCGCCTGACCGCGAGCTCCTGCGCGCCGGAGGGCGTCGCGCCGCGCGTGGTCGGCCCGAGGATCTTGACGCCGCGCTTGGCGAGCGCCTTGCGCAGCAGCGAGGCGGCGTAGGCCGTCGGATCGCTCACCGTGACCCACTCGCTGTACTCCTCCGACACGGTGCCGGTGATGAGCACCGTGTCGGTGGCGTGCTGCCGTTCGACGAGCACGTCGGTCCCGGCGCCGGTCGTGGCCCTGTTCACGATCGTCAGCACGTCGGTCTCGGGAGTCGTCGTGACCTTGGGCGCCTTGCCGGGCGCGGCGCCGGGAGTCACGGTGACGATCACCGTGCCCGCGTCGTAGTCGGTGTCGGGCGAGGCGGTCAGGGCGGAGATCGGCGCCGAGTAGTAGTACGGCTCGTCGTCCCACGCCCAGTCGTTGCCGAGCCGCACCGCGTCGAACCAGGTGTCGTCGGCGATCAGCCTGCCGGTGACGACCTTGACGCCCTTGGTCGCGACGTCGGCGGCCAGTCTGTCGAAGTCGGCGGCGAGCAGGGTCGGGTCGCCGGTGCCGCGCAGCACCAGGTCGCCCGCGTAGGCCGAGCCCGCCTTCTTGCCTGCGCCGAGCACGGTGGTGCTGAAGCGGTAGTCGAGGCCGAGCGTCTCGACGGCGGCGGTGGAGGTGAAGAGCTTGGCGTTGGAGGCGGGGACGAACAGCTTGGCCCCGTCGGCGCCGTAGAGCTGCTCGCCGGTGGCCGCGCTCCTGACGACGACGCCCGACCTGGCGATGTCGAGGCGGGGGTCGTCGAGGATCTGGTCGAGGTCCTTGGTCAGATCGGCCACGCCCGCCGCGGGGTCGGCGGCGTTGGCGGGCGTGGTCGGGTTCGAGGCCCATGCGAGGGCCGCCAGGAGTGCGCCCGTGACGAGGGAGGCGGTGGTGCGCCGCATGACATCTCCAAGATGCGTTCCGGATGCTGACGATGATCATCAGATCGCTGCATGCTCCCTGTAATCCGCAAATCTTCGTATCTTTGGCCGTTTGTGGCTTGGGCCGGGAGGAGCAAGCGCATGCTTTATCGGGATTTGTCGTCCTTTGGGGCTACCGACCGGGCGGTTGGTCGGCTGTACTGTGGCCATGGTCACACCGGCGTCCCCCTCCGTCGTCGCCACCGTGCCGCGCGGAGTCCGCATCGGGTACGGGATCGGCTCCTTCTGCACCGGCACCTTCAACACCGTCCCCGGCCTTCTGCTGCTCTTCTACATGACCAATGTGCTGGCCGTACCCGCGTGGCTGGCGGGGCTCGTGGTGTTCCTGCCCAAGGTCTGGGACCTGTTCATCAATCCGTATGTCGGGATGCGCTCCGACCGCACGCTCTCGCGCTGGGGGGCGCGCAGGCCGTGGCTGTTGCTGGGCGCGCTGACGCTGCCGGTGACGTTCGCCGCGACGTTCGCCGGACCGCCGCTCACCGGGGTGCCCGCCGCCGTGTACGTCGGGTTCTGCTTCTTCCTGACCGCCACCGCCTATGCCTTCTTCGAGGTGCCCTATAAGGCGATGCCGCCGGAGATGACCGAGGACTACCACGAGCGCTCCTCGTTGCTGCAGTGGCGCATGATCTTCCTGGGCTGCGCCATCCTGCTCTCCGGCGCGGTCGCCCCGCTGATCGCCAACAGCCCGGCGCTCGGCCGTCTCGACGGCTACCGGGTGATGGGGGTGGCCGTCGCGCTGGTGCTGCTGCTGTCGATGCTGGGCACCTTCTTCGGCACCGCACGCGCGCCCGTGGTCGGCAGGACCGAGGCCGAGCCCTCGATCAGGGCGCAGCTCGCCGTGGCCAGGACCAACCCCCACTTCCTGGTCCTGCTCGGCCTGAGCTGCGCGCAGATGTTCGCCGCCGGCACGATGCTCGCCGGAGCGCCGTACTTCGCGACCTACACGATCGGTGATCCGGCCGCGACGACCACGCTGTTCGCCTGCCTGGTCGGGCCGATCCTGGCGACGATGCCGCTGTGGGTGTGGCTGGCCGGGCGGCTGGACAAGCGCGGGGCGATGGTGCTGGCCTCGGCGCTGTTCGGGACGGGCGCGGTCGGCATGGCCTTCACCGTGCAGCTCGGCTCGCTCTGGGCGCACCTGTGCCTGCTCGTGGTCGGCATCGGGTACGCGGGGATCCAGCTGCTGCAGTTCTCGATGATGGCCGATGTCATCGCGCACGACGCGGCCTCGACGGGCAAGCGCAGGGCCGGGGTGTTCACGGGCCTGTGGACGGCCGCCGAGACGATCGTGTTCGCTTTCGGCGCCCTGGTCCTCAGCTGGATCCTGGGCGGAGCCGGCTTCGTCGAGTCGGACGCGAGCACCAGGGTGGAGCAGAGCGAAGGCGCGATCCAGGCCATGCTGCTGGGCGGCACGCTGATGCCGGCGCTGTTCGCCCTGGTGGCGGTCGTGCTGACGTTGCGCTACCGGCTGACCAGGGAGGTGGTCGGCTGAGGGCGGGGAGCGGTCAGGCCAGGGCGGGCGGCTGCGGCGAGCTGACGAGGAAGCCGCAGTCGCCGAAGGAGATCTCGTCGCCCGAGCGCACCTTCGCCGGGCCGACCAGTCGCCAGCCGTTGAGCCGTGTGCCGTTGAGCGAGCCCAGGTCGACGAGCATCCAGCCGCCGTCGTCCTCGCGGCGCAGCTCGGCATGCACCCGCGAGACCGTCAGGTCGGACAGGACGAGGTCGCAGGCCGAGCCCCTGCCGACGACATAACGCAGCCTGCTGTCGTTGGGCAGGGCCAGGCGGGGCAGCCGCGGCTTGCGCCAGGCCGACTGCAGCCGGGTGGTCAGGTCGGAGACCGAGGACACGGCCTCGGTCAGCCGGTGGCGAAGGGTGCGCCGGGGCGGCAGGTCGGCGACGAGTTCGTCGAGCTCCTCGCGGTTGCGGGCACGCAGGGCCTGGTCGACGCGGCCGAGAAAGGTGTCGTGCGACATCCGCCCCTCGACGACGCGGTCGCGGAGCTCGTCGATCGCGCGATCGCGGTCCCCGTCGGACGCGCGAAAGGGGGGATGCGTCGAGCTCATGTTCCCGAGTATCGGTCCGAACCTGACCCGCTGTCCACAGGAACGACTCGGGAGGGATGTCGCGCTTGCCGTGGGCATACTGAGTATGCATACTCAGTATCTATGTCGATCCGCCACGGTCTGCTCGCCCTGCTGAGCCGCGGACCACGCTATGGCTATCAGTTGCGCACCGCGTTCGAGGCGTCCACAGGGGCGACCTGGCCGCTCAACATCGGCCAGGTCTACACGACGCTCTCGCGCATGGAGCGCGACGCACTCGTGGCCGCGGGTACGGCCGACGAGCAGGGCAGGGTCGCCTACACGATCACCGGGGCCGGGCGGGAGGAGCTGGCGCGATGGTTCGGCACCCCCGTCGCCCAGTCCGACCGGCCCCGGGACGAACTCGTCATCAAGCTGGCGATGGCCGTCGAGGCCCTCGACGTCGACGTGCCCGGCGTCGTCCAGGCGCAGCGGACCGCCACCATGCGCACCCTGCAAGAGCTGACGAGGGCCAAACGCGCGAGCGGCACCGGCCTCGCCCAGCGGCTCGTGCTCGATTCCATGATCTTCCAGGCCGAGGCCGAGCAGCGCTGGCTGGACCACTGCGAAGCCGTACTCAAGGAGATGAACCCATGACCGTGGTGAGGTTGACTGACGTGGCCAGGGTCCACGGGGAAGGCGCGGCCGAGGTGCGCGCGCTCAAGGGGGTCAGCCTCGAAGCGGGGGCGGGCGAGCTGGTGGCGGTCATGGGCCCGTCGGGCTCGGGCAAGTCCACCCTGCTCAACCTCGCGGGCGGGCTGGACCGGCCCACGTCGGGCCGGGTGGAGGTCGAGGGCGTGGACCTCGCGGGTGTGAAGGACCTGGCCGCGCTGCGCAGGCGGCACGTCGGCTACGTCTTCCAGGACCTCAACCTGATCCCCTCGCTGACCGCCGTCGAGAACGTCATGCTGCCGCGCGAGCTCGACGGCGTGCGGGCCGGGCAGGCCAGGGCCGAGGCCGTCAAGGTGCTCGCCGAGGTCGGCCTCGCCGACGCCGCCGCGCGCTTCCCCGACGAGCTGTCGGGCGGGCAGCGCCAGCGGGTGGCCATCGCCAGGTCGCTGGTCGGCGAGCGCCGCCTGATCCTGGCCGACGAGCCCACCGGGGCGCTCGACTCGGCCACCGGGGACGAGATCCTGCGCCTGTTACGCGCCAGGTGCGACGAGGGCGCCGTCGTCCTGCTGGTCACCCACGAGCCCAGGTACGCGGGGTGGGCCGATCGCGTGGTGTTCCTGCGCGACGGCCTGATCGCCGACTCGACCTCCGCGCCGGCCGCGAGCCTGACATGAGCGCCCTGCGCGCGGCGATGCGGATCGCCGCGCGGCACAGCCTGCGCTCCAAAGGACGCAGTGCGCTCATCGTGACGATGATCGGGCTGCCCGTGGCGGTGTTCGCCGCGATGCTGACGCTGGCCTTCAGCATCGACACGACGCCGCAGGAGCAGCTCACCGGCGATCTGGGCACGGCCTCGGCCAAGATCTACCCTGCCGAGTCGGGCGGCGACGCCCGACCGGCCGCACGGGTGGACCCGCAGGAGATCCGGGCACTGCTCGGGCCGGGCACGAGGCTCATCCCGGCGGACGAGGGGCACATCGCCGTGCGCACGGCCTCGGGTCACGCCCGGTGGAACGCATACGGGCAGGACCTGCGCGACCCGCTCACCCGGGGCACCTACCGCCTGGACGCGGGCCGCCTGCCCGCCTCGACCGGCGAGGTCGTCGTCGCGGGCCGCACCGGGCTGGCCGTGGGCGACGTCCTCACGGTCGTGGGGGCGGCCAGGCCGTACGCCGTGGTCGGCCTGGTCACCCACGACTACCGGCGTCGCGTGCCCGAGGTCGTCGCACTGCCGGGGGCCGTGCTGACCGCCCGGAGCGAGGTGTTCAGGCCCGGCTGGCTCGCCGCCACCGCGACGCCCGTCACCCAGCAGGACGTGCGGCGGCTCAACTCGGCCGGTCTGAGCGTGCTGTCCAGGGCCGTGGTACTCGACCCTTCGCCGGCCGTGCCGTCGCACGAGGACGGCATGTCGCAGGAGGCCGCTCTCGTCTGGCTGGGCACGGTGATCGCCGTGCTGCAGGTGGTGCTGATGGCCGGGCCTGCCTTCGCGGTGGGGCTGCGGCGCAGGCGGGCCGAGCTGGCCCTCGTCGCCGTGCAGGGCGGCTCGCCGTGGCACCTGCGCACGATCGTGCTGGCCGAAGGGCTGGTGCTCGGCGTTCTCGCGTCCGTGCTCGGCCTGGCCGTGGGACTGCTCGTCCCCGTTCTCGCCCTGCAGTCGGTCGGGTCGTCGCTGAGCGACACGGTCGGGCCGCTCGCGGTGCCGTGGGGCGCGGTGCTCGGGGTCGCCGCGCTCGGCGTGTTCAGCGGGCTGCTCGCCGCGGTGCTGCCCGCCGTACAGGCTTCGGGGCAGCCGGTTCTGGACGCGCTGGCGCCCGGGCGTGAGGCGCGGCGCGGGCCGGTGGGGAGGGCGGCGGGGCCGGTGGGGGTGCTGCTGGTCGTCGCGGGGGTGCTGATGTGCGCGCCGGCGTTGCGGTCGGGGGCGGCGCCGCTGGTGCTCGCCGCGCTGGTGCTGCTGCAGATCGGGCTGGCCGCTCTCGCTCCCAGGCTGGTCGAGGCGGCGGGCAGGCCCGCGTGGAGGTTGCCTCCGGCGCTGCGCCTGGCCGTGCGGGACGCCGTCAGGCACAGAGGGCGTACGGCGCTGGCGGTCTCGGCGGTGATGACCTCGGCCGCCGCCGTCGTCACGCTCGCGGTCACGTTCAACATCGAGTACACGGGCCTGGCCGCGAGCCACAGGACGAGCCTGCCGATCGGCACCTCGGTGATCAGCGGTCGCGGCCTCGACGAGCAGCAGTGGGCACGGCTGCGCGCGATGCTGGCACGGGAGCTGCCCGGCGTCGCGACCGTGGAGGGTGGTCAGCCGCGCGACCGGGCGGGAAACACACTCGGCCTGGGGTTCGACCTCGAACGAGGCTACTTCGGGGTCCTGTCCGACGACCTTCCGGTGGGCGGAGAGCGGCTGCTGCGCCTCGTCCAGGGCAGGTCCGACCCCCGGGCGGCCAAGGCGCTGGCCGAGGGCAAGGCGGTCGTGCTGCAGCCAGGTCTGGTCCAGAACGGGTACATCACCCTCGTCACCACCCCCTACAAGATGACCCCGCACCCGCGGCGGGAGATCCGGCTGCCCGCCGTCACCGCGGCCCCCGCGCAGTCCCGGAACGCCGTCGCCGTGCTGCCCGCGGGCCCGATCAGGGCGGCCGGACTCGTGGTCGACACCCGCAGGCTGTACGTCGACGGCGGAGTGCGCGTGCTCAGCAGGGAGCAGGAGAGGCGCCTGGTGCCCGCCCTGCGTGTGGTGCATCCCAGCGCCGACGTGTACGTCGCCCGCGACTACGACGACAACACCGCCGTGTTCCTGTGGCTGCTGGCGGTGGCCGCGCTCGTGCTCGTGCTCGGCGGAACGCTCGCGGCCACCGGGCTCGCCGCCGCCGACCTGCGGCCGGACCTGGCCGCGATGGCGGCGGTCGGCGCCGCGCCCGGTCTCGGCAGGAGGATCGTCGCCGGGCAGGCCGCCTTCATCGCCGGACTTGGCGGGCTCGCCGGTGCGCTCGCGGGGGTCGTCACCGGGTCCACATGGGGGCTGACGAGACAGGGGGCGAGGTCCGTCTCCTGGCCCGAGGTGCCCTGGTCGCTGCCGTGGCCCTTGCTGCTCGCGCTCGTCGCCGGGCTGCCGCTGCTCGCGGCGCTCGTCGCGGGCCTGTTCACGCGGTCCGGCGCGGCACCGGCCTGGAGGGCGGGCACGTGAGAGCGGGCCTTGGCGGAGCTGTCCGCCAAGGCCGTCCCGCGTCAGTCGGTGACGTCGGCGCACACCACGTGGGCGCCGAGTTCGATCATCCGGCGCTCGCTGCGGGCGTCGGCGACCCTGGCCATCAGGATCGGGGCCTCGCTGGCCGCCAGTTGCGGCAGCCGGGCGCGTACCCCTCGATGCAGGTCGCGTACGACGTCCTCGGCGGCCGACATGTGCACCTTGACGTGCAGCATGATCCCGGGCGCGCCCGAAGCGGTCCGCGCCTCGGAGATCCACACGTGATGCACCAGCGGGAAGTCCACGAGGAGCTGCGCGATCGCCTGCCGCAACGCCGGAAGAATCGGATGACCGCACCGCCGGTACCCGGGATCGACCTGCTGCATGGGCCCCGACAGATGCGGCCTCGGCGCCGGGATCCACGCGTGCGAGGGCGGCGCCTCGACGGCGGGCGCGGGCAGGGCGGCGGGCGCGCCGCGCACCACGGTGCCGGGCCGCGAGACCGTGGCCATCGCACCCGTCGCGTACGCCGTCGGCCCGGCGCCCGACAGGACCGGCGTGGGCCCCGTCCGCGTCGAGAGCAGGAACCTCTGCAGATCCTCGATGGGTACGGCTGCCGCCGCCGGTCCGGCCGCGTCGATGACGATCTCTCGCACACCGGTCACGCGCTGGATGTCGAGGATGGTGTCGGCGTCGCACACCGACAACGAGTGGCTGCCCCGGTGCCGCGCATAGGTCTGCGGTCCGGTGTAGCCGAGCAGGACGCGATCACCGGCTTGCGTCGTGCCGAGCACGACCGAGCGGTCGGGTCGCACGGCGACCAGGATTCCCCCATCGGCGAGCGCTGCCAGCAGGCGGTGCGGGGAGCCGTGCTGGACGAGCACGTCGGCGAGAGCGGGGTTCCCGATGCTCATATGACGAACGATAGGTAGTGGCCCACGGCTTATCAGGCTAATAGCGAATAAATCTCCCGATCAAGACAAAGATGGGTGCAGTGTGGATGAGTTCTGCCTCGGTGGGTATGAGCGCCCACCCGCCACAGGCGTCACACCCGCCCGCCGAGCACGTCGAACAGGCCCTGGGCGTATGAGAAACGTCTCGGATGCCGGGGTCCTCGTGAACACGTTCACAAGCGCGGATAGACTCGGACCGATCCCCGTGGGGCCGCTGGCGTCCCCGCGAGCCCGCCCGCATGCCCCTAAGGATCCACCTGTGAACAAGCCCGTCGTCCTGGTCGCAGAGGAGCTGTCCGAGGCCGGTCTGGCCGTTCTCGGCGCGGACTTCGAAGTCCGTCACACCGACGGCGCCGACCGCTCCCAGCTTCTGCCCGCGCTCGCCGATGTGGACGCGCTCATCGTGCGCAGCGCCACGCAGGTAGACGCGGAGGCCATCGCCGCCGCGCCCAAGCTGCGTGTCGTCGCCCGGGCCGGAGTCGGCCTGGACAACGTCGACGTCGAGGCGGCCACCAAGGCCGGTGTGATGGTCGTCAACGCGCCCACCTCCAACATCACCAGCGCCGCCGAGCACACGCTCGCGCTCATCCTGGCCAGCGCCCGCAACGTGGCCCAGGGTCACGCCGCGCTCAAGCAGGGCGAGTGGAAGCGCTCGAAGTACACCGGCGTCGAGCTCGACGAGAAGGTCGTCGGCATCCTCGGCCTCGGCAAGATCGGCCAGCTCGTCGCCCAGCGCCTGCAGCCCTTCGGCGTCGAGCTCATCGCCTACGACCCCTACCTGCAGCCGGCGCGCGCCGCGCAGATGGGCGTCAAGCTGGTCAGCCTCGAAGAGGTCGTCAAGAGCGCCGACTTCATCACCGTGCACCTGCCCAAGTCCAAGGAGACCATCGGTCTGCTCGGCGACAAGGAGCTGCACGAGGTCAAGCCGTCGGTCCGGATCATCAATGTGGCCCGTGGCGGCATCGTCGACGAGAACGCGCTCTACTCCGCCATCAAGGAGGGCCGTGTGGCGGGCGCCGGTCTCGACGTGTTCTCCAAGGAGCCCGTCACCGACAGCCCGCTGTTCGAGCTCGACCAGGTCGTCGTCACCCCGCATCTCGGCGCCTCCACGCACGAGGCGCAGGAGAAGGCGGGCACCCAGGTCGCGCGCAGTGTGAAGCTGGCCCTTGCGGGCGAGTTCGTGCCCGACGCCGTCAACGTGCAGGGCGGCTCGGTGGCCGAGGCCGTCAAGCCCGGTCTGCCGCTGGCGGAGAAGCTGGGCCGTGTCTTCACCGCGCTGGCGGGCGAGACCGCGACCAAGCTCGACATCGAGGTACGCGGCGAGATCGCCGAGCTCGACGTGCGCGTGCTGGAGCTCGCGGCGCTCAAGGGCGTCTTCACCGATGTCGTCGAGGACGCCGTCACCTATGTCAACGCGCCGCTGCTGGCCAAGGACCGCGGCGTGACGGTCGAGCTGGTCACCAGCTCCGAGAGCCCCGACTGGCGCAATGTCGTCACCGTGCGCGGCGTGCTGGCCGACGGCCGCACGGTCTCGGTGTCGGGCACGCTGTCCGGCTCCCGCCAGGTGACGAAGATCGTCGAGGTCAACGGCTACGAGATGGAGATCGAGCCGACCGACCACCTGTCCTTCTTCGCCTACAGCGACAGGCCCGGCGTGGTCGGCATCGTCGGCCGCATCCTCGGCGAGCAGGGCATCAACATCGCCTCGATGCAGGTGGCCCGTGACGTCAAGGGCGGCAAGGCGCTCATCGCGCTGACCGTCGACACCTCGATCCCGGCCGATGTCGTCGACCAGATCGTGGCCGAGATCGGCGCCGACAGCGGGCGCTCGGTGGACCTGACCGACTGAGGTCCTGGCGACGGGGAAGGGCGTGGCCGATGGCTGCGCCCTTTTGCGTTCGTCTCAGGATGTGGGATGTGCGGAGCGATTGGCGAGACGGCGAGGTATTCTGGCAGGTGATGCGCCAGGTTCTCGTACTCCTTACCTGCCGCGGCGGGGCCTGTTAGGGCAGGTCGACCACTCGCCGCGGTGTGTGGCGTGGTGTCGGCCGGTCAGTCCCTCTTCCGCCTGACGTCCGTGATCCGGACCAGGTCGGGCAGGCCCGATCCGGGTTCGTGACCGGAATCCGGGTTTCCATACCTGCACGCCCGTGTAAGCGAGATGAGTCACGCCATGTATGAGATGTATTCGTGGAACACCGTCGAGGACGACGAGCAGGAGGCCGCCCAGGCCCTGCAGACCGCGCTGGACCGGCGCGACAACGGCGGCGCCCCGGCCGGCCGCGACTAGAACCGCGGCCTCCGCAACCGCAGCTTCTGGAACCGCGGCTTCTGGAACCGCGGCTTCTAGAACCGCAGCCGGTAGAAGGCGGCCAGCCGCCGCGCCGCGGGCACGAGTGAGAGCAGGGCGACGGCCAGCCGGTAGCCGGGTGGCAGCCGGTGCCCGCCGGGCACGGCGAAGGCGCTGACCTCGTCGAGGCAGCGCAGCCTCGGGCTGATCGACTCCAGGTCGCGCCCGCCGCCGACGGCCCAGTGCAGGGTGGCGCCCGCCATCCGGACCGGCTTGTTGCCCTTCTGCAGCCGGATGCCGCCCTTGCCGAAGGCGTCGAAGACGAACTGCCCCGAGGGGAAGCGCTCGACGATCCTCCGGATCAGCCGCCTGCCCTCGTCCTCGTGCAGGTACATCGTCAGGCCCTCGGCCACGACGAGCACCGGCAGGTCGGCGGGCACGCGCTCCAGCCAGCCGTCGTCGGTGACCGACGAGCCGATCATCTCGTAGTGCCCGCTCACCGGCGGGTACAGGCGTCCGCGCAGCTCGACGACATCGGGATAGTCGACGTCGTACCACCGCACGCCGGGGCCCGGCGCGAGCCTGAAGACGCGGCTGTCCAGGCCGCAGCCCAGGTGCAGCACGGTGACGTCGGGGTGCTCGCCCAGGTAGGCGGCGGCCCACACGTCCAGGTGCCTGGCCCGCAGCGCCACCGACACCGCGCTCGCCGCCTTCATACCGGTCCTGGCGAAGTCGTAGTCGATCCGCTGTACGGCCTGCTCGGCGTAGGCGTCGTTCAGGATGGGGTTCTTCGCCCTGTGGTCGAGCGCCCGGCCGTACAGGGTGGCGAGGAGGGTCTCGCGTGCCTGGGTGAAGGTCACCTTCTCGGTTGGCATGACTTCAACGTACACGGGCTTCACGCGTTTGTGAAACTTCAGAAGCAGATGCGCTGGTCCAGGCGGACCCCGTCGAGCGCCTGGACCGCGCCGTCCGTCGGCCGCGTGCCGTCGCGGCGGGTGACTAGCGGATACCGGCCCGCTCGCAGGCGGCGGCGACCGCGGGGGTGCAGATGTCGCTCACGGTGTACAGGCCACCCGCGACGATCGTCTTCTTGACCTCGTCGGCGGTCACCGCGATCGGGTCGAGCAGGAAGGCGGGGATGGCCACGGTGCCGTTCTCGACGGCGGTGGGGGCGAGCGGATTGACGTTCCTGGTCAGGGCCACGGCGAGTTCGGCCGCCTGTCCGGCCGCAGCGCGGATGTCGAGATAGACGGTCATGTGCTGCTCGCCGATCAGGACGCGTTGCACGGCGGCGAGTTCGGCGTCCTGGCCGGTGATCGGCGGCAGGGTGGTGAAGCCCGCGCGTTTCATCGCGGCGACGGCGCCTCCCGCCATGGCGTCGTTGGCCGAGAGCACCCCGACGATGCGGTCCTCGCCCAGGGCGGCGATCGCCTGCTCCATCTGCTGCCCGGCCCGCTCGGGGCTCCAGTCGGGCGTGTCGAACTCGCGGGCGATGCGTACCTTGCCGTCCAGGACGCGGTGGGCGCCCCTCTTGTTCTCGGCCGCGCTGGGGTCGGTGGGGGAGCCGTTGATCATCACGATCTCGCCTTTGGCGCCGGTCTCGGCGAGTGCGTCGAGCAGGGACTGGGCCTGCAGTTCGCCGACCCTGAGATTGTCGAAGGAGACGTAGTACTCGTAGGAGATGCCGGAGATCAGCCGGTCGTAGGCGATCACCCGGATGCCGCGCTGCCTGGCCTCGTCGACCAGCGGGGCGACGGCTCCGGCCTCGACGGCGTCGAGTACGAGCACGTCGGCGTTCTCGGCCAGCGCCTGCTCGATCTGCTGCCGCTGCCTGCTCGCGTCGTGGTGCGCGTTGCTGTACAGGACCCGGCATCGGGGGCACAGCGCTCGGACTCGGGCCACGAAGAGCGGGCGGTCGAGCGCCTCGTACCTCGTGGTCTTGGCTTCGGGAAGGAAGAACGCGATCGTCGGCCCCTGGTGCGCGCTCGTGTCAGGGCCGCCCCCACACGCCGTGGCGGTCGCCAGGACCACCACGAGGAGGAGGGCTCGCCATAATCGGTGCATCGCACTTTGTCCTCTCGACGTCGCGGACTCTGACCGCCATTAGTAAGAAAGGTAATTTACTATTAGAGGTGTTGGCTAGCCTTGGACCCTGGACCAGGGGGAGGCAGGCGTGCGGGGCGAGTCGGGCAGTCCACGGATGTTGCGGGTGATGAACGAATGCCGCCTGCTCGGCCATCTCGACGAGCACGGCCCCGCCTCGCGCGGCGACCTCGCCAAGATCACCGGCCTGTCCAAGCCGACCGTCTCGGCGGCGCTCGCCGGTCTTGAGGAGGACGGGCTGGTGCGGCTCGTCGGCGAGGTGTCGGGCAGGCCAGGCCCGGTGACCTCCCTCTACGACGTCAACGCGGGTTCGGTGCACGTCGCGGGCGTCGACATCGGGCGCGACTGGATCAGGGTGGCCGTCGCCGACCTCAAGGGCCGCTTCGTCGGGCGGCGCGACGGGCGCAACACCGCACGCAGCGCGGCCGACCTGGTCCGCAGGGTGCGCGACCTGGCCATCGGGGCCGCGGCCGAGGCCGAGCTCGACTGGTCGGCCGTCAGCTTCGCCGTCATCGGCAGTCCCGGCGTGCACGACCCGATCGGCGGGGCGTTGCGCTTCGCCCCCACCGTGCCCGAGTCCGACCTGCCCGGCCTCGACGCCCGGCTGAGGGCCGCACTCGGCGTCGAGGTCGCGATCGAGAACGACATCAACCTCGCCGCCGTCGCCGAGCACGTCCACGGCGAGGGCAGGGGCAAGTCGCACTTCGCCCTCGTCTCGGTCGGCACCGGCGTCGGCATGGGCATCGTCATCAACGGCGAGCTGTACGTCGGCGCCAGGGGAGCGGCCGGCGAGGTGTGCTACCTGCCGGTGCCCGAGGAGACGGGCGCCTCCGCGCACGACCACGACCTGGTCGTCGGCTCGACCGAGACCGTCACCGGAGCGCCGGGCGTCGTGCGCGCGGCCAGGGCGGCCGGACTGGAGCTGGGCACCGCCAGGGAGGTGTTCGCCGCCGCGGCCGTGGGGGACGCCGTCGCGCTGTCGGTCGTGGCGGCCGAGGGGAGGCGCATCGGCGGGCTCATCGTGGCGGTGGCCGCCGTGCTGGATCCCGAGGTGATCGTGCTCGCCGGTGGCGTCGGGCGCAATGTCGAGCTGCTGGGGGCCGCGATCGGCGGGCGGATCGAGGAGCTCGGGCCGCTGCGCCCGGCGGTGGTGGTCTCGGCGCTGGGCGACAGCGGGGTGCTGATGGGCGCGGTCGCCAGAGCGAGGGCCAGGGCCTGGGACCTCATCTTCGAGGGTCGCAGGGGGTGACCCGGCCGGTCAGAGGGTGGCCTTGAGCATGGCCGGAGGGGGACTGTCGCGCTGCTTGAGCGTCTCGGCCCACTGCTTGACGCCCTTGGGGTCGGGGCGTACCCCTCCTTCGAAGGTGTCGCGGCGCCACTGGTTGAGCTTCTCCTCCTTCACCACGTCGCCCGACTGGGGGGCGTGGACCATGTGGCCCGGCTTGGTGATCATGCCGACATGGCCGAGTCCGTGGAAGAAGACGAGGTCGCCCGGCTTGAGGTCGTCCCAGGCGATCTTCTTGGCGTAGGCGCCGAACTGGGTGCGGGCCGTACGGGGCAGGTCGATGCCCGCCTTCTCGTAGGCGCGCATCATCAGGCCGGAGCAGTCGAAGCCGCGCTCGCTCGCGCCGCCGTACACGTACGGCGTGCCGCGCTGGTCCATGGCGTAGGCGAGGGCGCGCTTCCAGCCGGGGGTGGGGGCCTCGGCGTCCTGGATGCGCTTGAGCGCGGCGCCGTCGAGCGTCACGGAGTCGGGGGCGACGGTCCTGGCGTGTGTCGCGGGCGGTGTCGTGGTGGCGAAGGCGCCGGTGGCGGGGGCGAGCAGGGCCGCGCCGAAGGCGAGAGTGGTGATCACGCGCTTGCTGGACAGGGACGATCCCTTACCTTTCATCAGGCCTGCCGGGCTCGCCGGAGGACGGCGAGGGGGAATCCCGGGTACGGCATGGACCGGTGAACGGCACAGGACATTAACGAAACCGTCAAAAGGGTGCAAACCGGACAATGGGAACTGTCCGGAGGGTGAGATGCGGTGTTCGGCAGTCGAGACGACCGGTAGGGTGCCGCTATGCAGGATTCACGTGACATCCGTCTGGCCGTCATCGCAGGAGACGGGATCGGCACCGAGGTCGTCGCCGAAGGGCTCAAGGTGCTCGACGCCGTGGGCGCCAAGCTGGAGACGACGCACTACGACCTCGGCGCGGCCCGCTACCACCGCACCGGCGAGACCCTTCCCGACTCGGTGCTGGAGGAGCTGCGCGGCTACGACGCGATCCTGCTCGGCGCGATCGGCGACCCGAGCGTGCCGCCGGGCGTGCTGGAGCGCAACCTGCTGCTGCGCCTGCGCTTCGAGCTCGACCACTATGTGAACCTGCGCCCGGTCAAGCTCTTCCCCGGCGTCGACACCCCGCTGGCGGGCCGGACCCCCGACGACATCGACATGATCGTCGTCCGCGAGGGCACCGAGGGCCAGTACGCCGGTGCGGGCGGCGTCCTGCGCCGGGGCACCCCGCACGAGGTCGCCACCCAGGACTCCGTCAACACCGCGTACGGCGTCGAGCGCGTCGTGCGCTACGCCTTCGCCAAGGCCGCGGCCAGGCCGCGCAAGAAGCTCACGCTGGTGCACAAGACCAACGTGCTGACGTTCGCCGGCGACCTGTGGCAGCGCACGGTCAACCGGGTCGCCGAGGAGTTCCCCGAGGTCGGCACCGACTACTGCCACGTCGACGCGGCGTCGATGTTCTTCGTCACCCAGCCCGAGCGCTTCGACGTGATCGTCACCGACAATCTCTTCGGCGACATCATCACCGACATCGGCGCGGCCGTCGCGGGCGGCATCGGCCTGGCGGCCAGCGGCAACATCAATCCCGAGCGCCTGGCCCCCAGCATGTTCGAGCCCGTGCACGGCAGCGCGCCCGACATCGCCGGCCAGGGCAAGGCCGACCCGACCGCCACCATCCTGTCGGTCGCCATGCTGCTCGACCACATCGGTCTCGCCGACGAGGCGGCCCGCGTCGAGCAGGCCGCCGCCGCCGACATCCTGGAGCGTCTCGGTGCCTCCGCCGTCCGCACGACGCGGGAGATCGGCGACGACATCGCGGCGCGAGTAGCGGGCTAGACCGCCCCGCACCTCACGCGCCTGGTGGTCCACACACGGACCACCAGGCGCTTTTTGGTTTTCCGGCCAATGTTCGCGCCCGGAAGATGCAGTAAGTTCCCGTTACCCGGTCCGGCGCACAATGGACGTCAGGGTAAGCCTCACCGACAGACAAGGATCTCGGCCATGACCACCGCTCAGAAGCTCAGCTTCGACGTGCAGCTCTCCGACCACGCTCGCACCGCGGCCGAGCGCGAGCAGGTACTGGCGAACCCCGGGTTCGGGCAGACCTTCACCGATCACATGGTCTCGATCGACTACACCGACGGCGTCGGCTGGCACGACGCCAGGGTCCAGCCGTACGGGCCGCTCGTGCTCGACCCGGCGACCTCGGTCTTCCACTACGCCCAGGAGCTGTTCGAGGGGCTGAAGGCCTACCGGCAGGGGGGCGGCTCCATCGTCACCTTCAGGCCGTACGCCAACGCCGCCAGGTTCAACACCTCGTGCGTGCGGATGGCGATGCCGGAACTGCCTGAGGAGACGTTCGTGGAGTCGCTCGAGCAGATCGTGCACGCCGATCGCGACTGGGTGCCCACGACCGAGGGGCACAGCCTCTACCTGCGGCCCTTCATCATCGCCACCCAGGTCGGACTGGGCGTCAACTACCCGTCCAAGAGCTACAAGTACCTGGTGATCGCCTCGCCCGCCGCCTCCTACTTCGCCGGTGGCGTCAAGCCGGTCTCGGTGTGGCTGTCGACCGAGTACACCCGTGCGGCGCCGGGCGGCACCGGCGCCGCCAAGTGCGGAGGCAACTACGCCGCCGCCTTCGTCGCCCAGCGCCAGGCCGTCGAGCAGGGCTGCGACCAGGTCGTCTGGCTGGACTCGGCCGAGCACCGCTATGTCGAGGAGATGGGCGGGATGAACCTGTTCTTCGTCCGCGACGGCAGGCTCTTCACCCCCGCGCTCACCGGCACCCTGCTGCCCGGCATCACCCGCGACTCCATCATCCGCCTGGCCACCGACCTCGGCCTCGACGTCGAGGAGGGCCGCCTGTCCACCGACGAGTGGCAGGCCGAGTGCGAGGCGGGCACGCTCACCGAGGTCTTCGCCTGCGGCACCGCGGCGGTCGTGACCCCGGTCGGCTCGGTCAAGGGCGCCGACCGCGCCTGGACGGTCGGCGACGGCACACCCGGCCCGCTCACCCTCAAGATCCGCGACGAACTCATGGGCATCCAGTACGGCACCACGCCCGACCCGCACAGCTGGATCCACAAGATCGCCTGAACCGCCCGGTGAGACGGGCCGGACCACGAGGACCGGCCCGTCTCACCCCTCGGTCAGTTCTTGCGCACCATCGTCAGGCCGTCGCCCATCGGCACGATGGTGGACGTGGCGCGCGGGTCGTTCATCAGCAGGTCGTTGAACTCGCGGATCGTGCGCGTGGTGCCGTCCTCGTAGGAGGGGTCGGCCACCCTGCCGTTCCACAGCGTGTTGTCCACCAGGATCAGCCCGCCGGGCCGCAGCCGCTCCATGACGAGCTCGTAGTACACCGGGTAGTTGTCCTTGTCGGCGTCGATGAAGGCCAGGTCGATCGGCTCGTCGAAGGCGCGCAGCGAATCGGCGGCGGGCCCGAGCGTGAGCGTGATGCGCTCGGCGACCTCCGCCTTGTCCCAGTAGCGCCTGGCCATCGCGGTCCACTCCTCGCTCACGTCGAAGCAGTGCAGACGGCCTCCGGTGAGCCCTCTGGCGATGCACAACGACGAGTAGCCGGTGAACGTGCCGACCTCGACCGCGACCCTGGGTGCGGTCAACTGGGTGATCATGGTGAGGAAGCGGCCCTGGTCGGCCGAGATCTGCATGTTCGAACGTTCGGTCGCCTCGCGGGTCTCGCGTGCGAGGTCCTCGAGCAGATCGTCCGGCTGGGTGGTGTGGGCGTGGATGTACTGGGCGACGGCTGGGTCGAGATAGCTCGCTTTCATACCGTCATTGTCCCCGGCGCGTGCCCGATCCACCGGGGAACCCCCGGGCGTGATCCCAAGGAGTGAGACCGATGTGCCAGATGGTGAATGGGTGTGGCAGACTCGCAAGCACCATGTTCTACGGTCTGCTCATTATTGGCAGGCGCGCTGGCTGACACAGGACACCGCCAGCGCGCAGACCTCTCACGTCCGTGAGGGGTCTTTTTGTTTGATCGAGAAGATCAACATATGTCGAGCAGCGCGCGGCGACCCCATCACGAGGACCCCGCTCAGAGGAGACATCACCCATGGCCGACGACCGCTTCCACGTGTACGACACGACGCTGCGCGACGGCGCCCAGCAGGAAGGCCTCAACCTCACGGTGGCCGACAAGCTGGCCGTCGCGCGCCACCTGGACAGCCTGGGCGTCGGCTTCATCGAAGGGGGCTGGCCCGGCGCCAACCCCAAGGACACAGAGTTCTTCAGGCTGGCTCGAACAGAGCTCGACCTGAAGCACGCGCAACTCGCCGCGTTCGGTGCGACCCGCCGAGCCGGTGCGAAGGCCGCCGACGACCCCTTGGTAGCCGCCTTGCGCGAATCCGGCGCGCCGGTCGTGACCCTTGTCGCCAAGAGTCACGACCGGCACGTGGAGCTGGCCCTCCGCACGACTCTCCAGGAGAACCTCGCGATGATCCGCGACACGGTTTCTCACCTTCGTGCGGAGGGACAGCGAGTCTTCCTCGACGCCGAACACTTCTTCGACGGATACCTGTCCAACCCAGCCTACGCGCTGGAGGTCGTCAGGACGGCGGCCGAGGCCGGGGCCGATGTGATCGCCCTGTGCGACACCAACGGCGGCATGCTGCCCGACGAGCTCGCCGAGGTCGTGCACGCCGCGGTGCAGACCAGCGCCCGGGTGGGCATCCACTGCCACGACGACACCGGCTGCGCGGTCGCCAACACCCTGGCCGCGGTGAAGGCCGGAGCCACCCACGTCCAGGGCTGCGCCAACGGATACGGCGAGCGCTCAGGCAACGCCAACCTGTTCACGGTCGTCGCCAACCTCCAGCTCAAGCGCGGCTTCGACCTCGTGCCCCCGCAGGCGCTCGCCGACATGACCCGCATCGCCCACGCGATCACCGAGGTCACCAACGTCACGCCGAACTCGCACGCCCCCTACGTCGGCGTCTCCGCCTTCGCGCACAAGGCCGGCCTGCACGCCAGCGCGATCAAGGTCGACCCCGACCTGTACCAGCACATCGACCCGGCCCAGGTCGGCAACGACATGCGCATGCTCGTCTCGGACATGGCCGGACGCGCCTCCGTCGAGCTCAAGGGCAGGGAGCTCGGCTACGAGCTGAGCGGTGACGAGTCCAAGACGCTGGTCGGCAGGGTCAAGGAGCTGGAGGCCAAGGGCTACACGTTCGAGGCCGCCGACGCCTCCTTCGAGCTGCTGCTGCGCGACACCGTCAGGGGCGAGCGCCGCAGGCACTTCGAGGTCGAGTCCTGGCGTGTCATCGTCGAGCGGGCCAAGGGCGGCGAGGTGGTCAGCGAGGCCACGGTCAAGCTGCACGCCAAGGGCGAGCGCATCGTCTCCACCGGCGAGGGCAACGGCCCCGTCAACGCCCTGGACAAGGCCGTGCGCCTCGGCCTGGAGCGGCTCTACCCCGAGCTGGCCACACTGGAGCTCATCGACTACAAGGTCCGCATCCTGGAGGGCTCGCACGGCACCGGCGCGATCACCCGCGTGCTCATCACCTCCAGCGACGAGCGCTCCGAGTGGGCCACCGTCGGCGTCGACGAGAACATCATCGAGGCCTCCTGGCAGGCCCTGGAGCAGGCCGTCACCTACGGACTGCTCAGGGCGGGCCACACCCTCGACTGAGGGCTCAGAACAGGTCGGAGCGGAAGGTCACGGGCCCGGAGGACGTCTGGACCGTGACCTTCCCCCCGGCGCACGACACCTTGGGCGAGTCGGTGCCCGGCACCACCAGCGTCAGCAGCGCCTTGGCCGAAGGCGAAAGCACCACACTCGCCGGCGTGCGCGACATGTAGGTCGGCGAGACCCAGCCCTGGTACGGCTTGGTCTGCCCCTTGACCACCTTCTGCCCGCCGACCGGCGCGCACGACGGCGTCACCTGCACCAGCGAGACCTTGAACTTCCCGTCCGACAGCACCACCCGGCCGCCCGCGTTGGACACGACCTTGAACGACGGGTCGAACCTCCACAGGTTGCGCACCTTCTTGCCGCCCCCGGCCCCGTCGAGCACCGCCATCACGTCCTGGCCGTGCTGCACGAGCACCGATCGGGTACGGCCGACGCCGTAGGCCTTGTCGGTGAGCCGGAAGGCCTGACGCTCCTTCCCGATCGACGACCTGGTCAGCGCCGAGGCCGTACGGGGACGGAAGCGCTCGCCGGTGACGACGGGCACGTTGTGCGCCTCGGGGGACATCGTCCAGTAGCGGTAGGAGCTGGCCTCGTAGGAGTGGAAGCCGGTGTCGACCAGGATGTCGCGGCCCTGGGCGTAGTAGGTGACGCCCAGGTGGTCCTCGTGGCCGTGGTACTTCATGCCGGGGCCGAACCTGATGGAGTAGAAGGCCGCCTCCGGCTTGGCCCAGGCCGTCCTGCCGTAGACGTAGCCCGAGCGGTAGACCTTGACCTCGTCCTTGGGCGCGGCGAAGCCGGACGGCTCCTGGTCGGCCCCGCCGTCGCCGATCGGCACCATGAAGCCGTTGGGCTGGGTGGAGTGGGCGACGAACACCTTGAGCGACTCCCAGCGCTCGGAGATGCGCGCGGGCACCTTGCGGCCGCAGTCCTTCATGTCCTCCATGGCGACCTTGAGCCGGTCGTGCACGTACACGGCGTAGCGCGGGGCCTGCTCGCGCAGCGCGCCCTGGGAGTCGACGTCGAGCTCGACGGTCTCGGTCAGCCGCCGTACGGCCAGGTCGGACCAGTCCTTGCGGGCCATCCGGCAGCCGATGCCGAACAGGGCGATGTCCTGGTCGATGCCGTGGTTGTGGCCCTTCTCGTACAGGGCGGGATCGGCGAGCATCTTGGCGTGCTCGGTGAGGGTGTCGGTGAGCCACTTGCCCGAGGTGTGCTTGCTCAGGCAGACCAGGGCGGGCGCGCGCAGGGCGATGGGGTGTTCGGCCCAGGCGAAGGAGCTGGTGGACCTGCCGCCGCGCGGGTTGTCCTTGACCCAGTCCTTGGCGATCTCCACGGCCCTGGCCAGATAGCGCTCCTGGCCGTTGGTCTCGTACTCGGCGACCAGCCTGCCCATCCAGCGCAGCGAGTGGAACAGCATGCCCCACGAGCGGTTCTTGTAGGGATTGGTGTGCCAGTTGACGTTCTGGCCGACCTTGACCGGGGCCAGGTCGAGGAAGCCGAGCTCGCCCCGCATGACCTCCTCGGCCGTCGGGGTGGCGGGCAGCCAGTCGCCCTGGCACTCGGCGGTGCGTTTGACGCCGTCGGCCGCCTCGGCGGAGGTCGCCACCCCTCCGAGAGCCAGCAGGAGGGCGAGGGGGAGAGCGAGGCGGCGCACGCCGTGGTCCTTCCGGGCAGAGCGAGGGGGCGGAACATGGTGTTCGACTCCCTGCGGCCCGGTCAAGCCCGTCCGGCGGATCGTTAGCCGGTCGTGAGGCTGGCCAGCAGGTTCGGCCGGTCGAGAGGGACGCCTGAGGTGACGGCGGCGATCCACTCGGCGGTGGTCGCGACCGAGGCGAAGCCGGACTGCATCACGGTGAGCACGTGCTCGTGCAGCTCGCGGGCGGTGAGCGAGCCCGCCTTGTTCGACATCGCCAGCGTGCCCGTCGCGTCGGACAGGAACTCCACCGTCAGGCCGAGATGGGCGGCGTCGCGTGCGGTGGACTCGTCGCAGTTCTGCGTCATGTACCCGGCGACGACCACGGTGTCGATCTCACGCTCGGCCAGCCACTGCGCCAGGCCGGTCCCGGCGAACGCCGACGCCAGCTGCTTGGTCACCAGGTGGGCGCCCTGGACGTCCTTGACCGCGTCGTGCAGCCGCCAGCCCTCGCCGCCTTCGGCGAAGATCGGCGCCCCGGCCGGGGCGGTGTGCTGGACCAGGACGACGGGGATGGCGTTGGCCTGGGCGAAGGCGATCGCCTCGACGACGGCGGCGAGGCTGTCCTGCCTCGGCGGGTAGGCGATGGGCAGCATGCCGGTGAAGTACTCGTTCTGGACGTCGATGACGATCAGCGCTCGGTTGCTCATGCCTCGAAGCCTGCCCGCCCGCGGCCCGGCGGCGTGAGCGTGACGCCGGACAGCGAGCGAAACAATCACGCCAGATCCGCCCCGAACGCGGCACGGTAGGCGGCGGGCGAGACGCCGACCTGGCGGCGGAAGTGCGGGCGCAGGGCGACGGCCGAGGCGAACCCGGCCCGCCTGGCCACGGTCTCGATCGGCGCGGCCGTGCATTCGAGCAGCCGCTGCGCCGAGAGCACACGCTGGTGCAGCAGCCATTGGGCGGGCGTGGTGCCGGTGGCCGCGCGAAAGCGCCTGTCGAAGCTGCGCCTGCTCATCATCGCCCGTGCGGCCAGGTCGTCGACGCCGACGTCGTCGCCGAGATGGGCCAGCGCCCAGTCGAGCGCCGCGCCGAACCCGTCGCCCTCGGCCGACGGCGGCGGCACCGGGTGGTCGATGTACTGCGCCTGCCCGCCCGAGCGGTGCGGCGGCACGACCAGGCTCCTGGCCACGTCGTTGGCCGCCGCCGAGCCGTAGGCCTTGCGCAGCAGGTGCAGGCACAGGTCGAGGCCACCCGCGCTGCCCGCAGAGGTGAGGATGTCGCCCTCGTCGACATAGAGCACGTCCGGCCTGACGTCGATCGCCGGGTACATCCCGGCCAGCATCGGCGCGTACCTCCAGTGGGTCGTCGCGGCCCGCCCGTCCAGCAGGCCCGCCGCGGCGAGCACGAACGTGCCGACGCACAGCCCGACCACGGTCGCCCCTCTGGCGTGTGCCTCGCGCAGGGCCGCCAGCGCGGCCTCTGGCGGCCGTCCGTCGCCCGGCCGCCTCCAGGTGGGCACGACGACGAGATCGGCCTCCGACAGCGCCTCCAGGCCGTGCGGGGCCTCCAGCGTGACCCCGGCGTCGGTCCTGACCGGTCCGGGCTCGGCGGCCACGGCGCGGACGTCGAAGTCGGGCAGCGAGCTGCGGCCCTCGCTGAAGACGGCGATCGGCACCGACGCCTCGAACAGCGGGATCTCGTCGAACAGGACCACCGCCACCGTGTGGAAGCTCACCCGCGGAGTGTACGAGGCCCCGATGGCCGGATCCCGTCGAGGACTGGCTCTCCGGCCACTCGAAAGGCGCCGACCCGGCTGGACACAATGCTGGGCATGCGCTTCGACGACATCGTGATCCCCGACACCTCCGCCACCAGGTCCGCCCTTGAGGTGGCCGCCTTCTACAGCTCGCCCGCCCTGCTCAACCATGCCGTCAGGGCCTACCTGTGGGCCGCCGCCTACGCGCAGGAGCGTGCGATCGGCTTCGACGCCGAACTGCTCTACGTCTCGGCGATGCTGCACGACCTCGGCCTGGTGCCCGCCTTCGACAGCCACGGCCTGCCGTTCGAGGAGGCGGGCGGGCATCTGGCGTGGGTGTTCGGCGCCGGGGCCGGATGGCCGGTCGAGCGCAGGGTGCGGGCGGGCGAGGTGATCGTGCGTCACATGTGGGACGAGGTGGACGTCGCCCAGGACCCCGAAGGGCACCTGCTGGAGCTGTCGACCGGGCTGGACATCTCGGGCCGCGACGCGGACGCCTGGGACGCGGGGCTGCGGGCCGAGGTGCTGGACAGGTACCCGAGGCTGGGCCTGGGCAAGGAGTTCGTCGCCGCGTTCGAGGACCAGGCCGTGCGCAAGCCCGAGGGGTTGTGCGCCAGGTTCGTCGCCTCCGGGTTCGCCGCCAGGGTGGCCGCGAACCCGCTCGACGCCTGAGCCGCCGCTCAGTCCTGCTTGGGGCCGGTGCTCTGCACGACCTCGAACGACCAGAGGTCGGAGCCACTGGCCGCAGGCCCCTGTCCGTGCCCGTGACCGGCGCCTTGACCGGCCGCCTGTGCGTGGCCGGTCTGGAAGGCGCGGCTCTTCTGCCAGGCCTCGAAGTCCTCCTCGCTGCGCCAGCGGGTATAGACGAGGTACTGGTCCGTGCCCTCCATGGGACGCAGCAGCTCAAACCACTCGAACCCGTCGGCGGCCTCGACCATCCCGGCGCGACCGGAGAAGCGCCGCTCCAGCTCCTCGCGCCTGTCGGCGGGAACGGTCAGAACATTGATCTTGACAATCGAAGCCATGAGGTCACTCTACGATCACCCGGCCGCTCCTCAGGCATAAGATCGCCGCAAAACAGGGGATGCGGGACGTGCCGGGGGGCCGTACATGCGCACAGTGCGAGAGATTCGATTCATCGACGGTCAGCCCTACATCAGGGCCGACCACTACACGGGCAGCCTGCGCGACATCGCGATGCTGTGGAGCGAGCAGGACGGGGAGCAGCCGCAGGGCAGCCAGTTCGCCAGCGCGCTCAACCGCAGGGCCGATCAGCTGGACGCCGAGTTGATGTTCCTGCTGCCGACGGCTGACGAGGTGGCCACGGCGATGCGGCAGGGCGGCGCGGTCGAAGGGAACGGTCCCGGCTGGCGGGCGCGCAGGCCGAGGGGCAGGCGGCCCTCACGGGTGCTGGCCACGGTGTGGGCGGGGGCGGCCGTCCTGGCCGCCGTGCTGGCGGTCGAGCTGGCCGTCGTCGGCTTCGGTCCCGCCGGGTTCCTGCTGGGCGTCTGGGCCACGGGAGCCGTGGGTTTCGCGGCGGCGACGACCTGGCTGGTGTGGTCGGCGGGGCGGGCCCGGTGACGGCCTCGTTTGACCTCGCGTTGCGTGGTTGATACGTTCGGTCAGTTGCAAGTCGCAGTTTCCTCGTTCGTTTTGCATTGCGTAGACGCCCGCAGGAAGTTTCTTGACAGCGGGTCTTTTGCTTCTCCGGACTGGTTCGGCTGACGCAGGGTAAGGTCCGCTTCGCAGCCCCTGTCGCCAACCTGGCGGCGGGTGAGGCTCCCCAGAAGGAGAAAGCAGTTGTCTGAAGGCACCGTGAAGTGGTTCAACGCCGAAAAGGGCTTCGGATTCATCGCGCCCGACGACGGTAGCGCCGACGTGTTCGTGCACTACTCGGCCATCGCCACGAACGGCTACCGCAGCCTCGAGGA
Source organism: Nonomuraea sp. IBHARD001 (assembly GCF_056106265.1). Lineage (NCBI taxonomy): Bacteria > Bacillati > Actinomycetota > Actinomycetes > Streptosporangiales > Streptosporangiaceae > Nonomuraea > Nonomuraea sp. IBHARD001. The sequence continues at coordinate 7,662,490 of NZ_JBWBBW010000002.1, read as the reverse complement.
GAACCAGCGCGTCTCGTTCGAGACCACCCGCGGCCCGAAGGGCCCGCAGGCTGAGCAGGTTGTTCCTCTCTAAGTAGAAAACCTCTCGTAGCTGAGAGTTGAAGGGGTCTGCACCGCGAGAGCGGGTCAGACCCCTTCGTCATGTCCGGAGGCGTTCAGACCTTGGTGATCCGGATCGCATCGGCCACCACGTAGCCGCTCGCCGTGGTCCAGCGGCTGACGCCGACGACGTCCCGTTCACCGGCGTTCAGGGTGAAGGTGCCGATCGCCCGCCAGGCGCCGCCGCCGCTGCGCTGGTCGACGTGCACGGTCTGGGCGCCGCTCGCGGTCCGCACGACGTAGGGCGTGGCGCTGTTGTAGCCCGGGTCGGCCGGGTACCAGACGTCCACGCGGTAGCTGCCCGCGCTCGGCACGTTCGCCCGGTACCAGGCGGCGTCGCCCGACGTCACCGGGGTGGCGTAGCGGTAGTCGGCGCCGTGGCGCTGCGCCGAGTAGGTCGAGGTGCCCCAGTTGGCGCTCGCGGTGAAGGCGCCCGCGTTGTCCACGGTGGCCGACCAGCCGCCCGGAGCGGTCCCTGTGACGTATCTCATGTACGTCGTCCAGTTCCAGTGCGTGCCGGGGTCGGTGTGGGTGGCGCCGGGCACCTCGTTGTGGCCGATGATGTTGGCCCTGGTCTTGGCGATGCCGTACTTGTCGCAGATGGCCCTGGTGAGGGCGGCGGAGGCGCGGTACATGGCGTCGGTGAACCAGGAGGCGTCGTTGACCCAGCCCTCGTGCTCGATGCCGATCGAGCGGGTGTTGTAGCCCCAGTTGCCCGCGTGCCAGGCGACGTCCTTGTTCCTGACCGTCTGGGTGATCGCGCCGTCGGCGGAACGCACCACGTAGTGCGCCGACACGCCCGCGCTCGGGTTCTGGAACCAGGAGATCGAGCCCGCGTACGAGCCCTGGGTGACGTGGATGACCACCTTGTCGATGGCATAGGCGCTCGGCCTGCTGGAGACCGTGTAGTTGCTCGGGCTGGCGGGCGTCCACGTGGCGGGCGGGTAGTCGGCGCTCGCGGCGGCCGTGAGGCTCCTGGACTGCGCCAGCTTGCTCCGGTCGGCCTCGACCGCCCGAGGGGCCACGACGACCTCCTCGCCGCTCACGGTGGCTCTCAGGCCCGTGACGAGGAGGTCGTAGACGGCGTCGGCGTAGAGCTTGGCCACCTCGGGGCTGGAGGCGTTGGAGTACTTCGCCACGGCCTCGTACCACCGGCCGGGTTCGCGGCGGGCGGCCTCGTCCAGGCCCAGGCCGTCGGCGTAGGAGCGCAGGACGGCGGCGCCGCCGAGGATGTTGGCGGCGGTGTCGGTGCGCAGGGCGTCGGCGCTCTCGCCGGTGAGTTCGGCGGCCAGCTCCAGCGTGTGCGTGGTGGGGTTGCTGACCAGATGGGTGACGCCGTAGCCGCCGCTGGCGCTCGGGCTGCCGTCGTGCCCGTCGAGGTGGGTCTCGGCATAGGCGAGGGCGACCAGCAGGTCCCTGGGCACGCCCGAGGCGGTGGCCGCGGCGCCGAAGGCCGTGTCGAGCGGGCCCGGCGCCGCACCGGCGGGCGTGACCTGGGCGAAGGGGAGGACGAGGGCGACTGCGCCGGCCAGGGCCACGGCTAATCGCGTCCGGATGGTGGCCATGCTGCTCCTTCTGCGGGGGGTTGATCGAACCGTACGATCAGCGGGAGCAGATGTCGATTATTGACATTGAATAAGTTGTAGTTGAAAATTTCCTTCTTCTGACAGAAGGCTGACAGAACGTAGGGCGCTGGGTCAGACGACCTTGCGCTCACGCTTCGGCGCGGCCTCCAGCGTGATCCGCGCCACCACCGGCAGCCTGTCGACGTCGAGCGCTTGGCGCATGCGCGGCACGGCCACGCGCTCCAGCCTCGTCCTCAGCTCGCTCAGCGGCGCCCGTTCGTCGGCCACCACGGTCAGCCTGATCTCGGGAGCGCCCTGCGAACCCGCCAGCGAAGCGCCCGCCTTCAGCACGCCGGGATCAGCCGACAGATCGGCGGCCATGGCGTCGGCCACGGCGCCCGACGAGACCTCGCTCACCCCGTCGGGCCCGCGCTCGAGCCTGAGCGTGCCGAGAGAGTCGCCCCTGCCCTGCACCAGCAGCCAGCGCAGCCCCAGCAGGGCCAGCACGACCGCGACCGCCGCGATCGCCCACCAGATCCACGGGTCGAACCGGGCGAACGCCTCCAGCACCGGACGGTTGGCGATCGGCTCGGCCGCGGGCGCCCAGTCCTGGGGGAAGGCGCCGAAGCCCCTGGCCAGGGCCGTGCCGCCGAGCACGACGAGCAGCAGGCCCGCCAGGGTCAGGCCGAGGCGGTTGCCGCGAGCGGTCTTGCGGTTCATCGGGTACTCCCTGGTTCGGGCGTGTTCGGCTCTGCGTGTCGCCGGCTCTGCACGTCTTCAGCTCTGCATGTCGACCACGACGAGGGGAGGCGTCGCCGGGCCGATGTCGGCCATCCGGGCCAGCACCGCCTGCCGTACCTGCTCGGCGAGCCGTTCGTCGTCCCAGCCGGTGGACCTGGCGCTCACCAGGACGCGGGTGCCGCGCAGCCTCGCCTTGGCGCCGGACACGCCGGGCACCTCGCGGGCGGCCCTGGCCAGGGCGCGGGTGAAGCTCTTCGTGTGGACGCCGAGCACGAGGTCGGGGTCGCCGGTGCGGATCGCCACCAGCTTGGGCCTGCCGGGGCGCAACGCCATGACGATCAGGACGATCCCGAGCACGAGCACGGCCGCCGAGCCGATCATGACCAGCGGGTTCTGCCACGTGGTGCTCGTCACCCAGCCGTAGGCCCGGTCGTAGGGCAGCAGCCGCAACGGCCTGCCGACCAGCGCCGAGATCACCTCGACCGCCACGTACAGGCCGAGTGCGAGCAGCACGAAAGCGGTCACGCTCGCCGCGATCGTGCGCCTCGGTCTGAAGGCGCTCGCCGCGGCCCTGTCGCCCTGCCTGCCCGGCGGGGCCTGTGGCGCGGTGGCCTCGCCGGTCGGCCTGCCCGCCTGCTGCGGCACCCCGCCGGGTGCGAGCGTCGCGCCCTCGGTCGACTCGCCCGCCTGCGTGCTCATACGCTCGCCTCCCGTTCGGCCGATGGGCGCAGCCTGGTGACGCTGACGTCCACCTGGGACACCCGCAGGCCGGTCAGTTCGGCCACCCTGCGGGCGACGTGCTCCCTGATCTCGGCGGCCGTCGCGCGGATCGACGCGGGGTAGTCGAGGCCGACGTCGAGCCTGACCGTGGCCAGGTCACCGTCACGGCCGGCCTCCGACGAGCGCGTGCGCAGCGGTCCGCCGCGCTCGTGCACCTCGCACACGCCGCCGACCTCCGCGGCGGCCCGTGTGGCGATCCGCGTGAGCACGCGGTCGGGGATCTCCGTACGGCCCCGCCGCTCAGCGGGCACCCGCTGGGCCGGGACCAGGGGAGCGCTCACCGCCGCTTCACCGTGAGATTGCCCATGCCCACCTCGCCGCCCTCGGCGACGCGCCCGACCAGGAAGCCGACCGCGCCGAGCACGAGCACGAGCAGGAAGGCGCCGAGCCCGCCGAATGCGCCCGCGAGGCCGAGAACGATGCCCACGGCCATGCCGACCAGCGGCAACGTAGAGATGTTGTTCATGATTCCTCCAGATCGTCGATGGTGATGTTCACCAGCAGACCCGGCGCCACAGGGGCGACGGCCGCGCGCACCTCGTCGGCGAGCGCCGGGAGCGGGTGGCCGGCACGGGCGACGACGGCGATCTCCACCACGCCCTCGCGCACGGCCACCCCCTCGAACCGCTCACCCGGCAGGTACGTGGCCACGGTCCCGAACGGCCCCCCGGACAGCCGGGCCACCCCCGGGCAGCCGAGCACTCGCTCGGCGACCGCCCTGGCCGCGCTTTCGGCCTCGTCCACGCCGGTGGTGACCGTGGCTTCGCTCATTGGACCCGGGGCTCCTGCTTGTCCTGCTTGTCCTGGGAGTCCTTGCGGTCGGACGAGCCGTTGTCGTCCTTGTTCGTCTCGGGCAGGTGCACGTCGTCGACGCGGATGTTGACCTCGGTGACCTCCAGGCCGCACATGCGCTCGATGGCGCCGATGACGTTCTTGCGCACGGCGCCCGACAGGTCGGGGATCGCGGCGCCGTACTCGACGACGAGGTCGAGGTCCACCGCGGCCTGGCGCTCGCCGACCTCGACGGAGACGCCCTGGGTGATGCTCTTGTCCGCGCCGACCATGCCGCGCACGGCGCCGAGCGCACGCGCGGTGCCGCCGCCCATGTCGTAGACGCCGGAGACCTCGCGGGCGGCCAGACCGGCGATCTTGGCGACGACGCCGTCGCCGATGCTGGTGGTGCCCTTGTCCGTGACGAGCGGGCCCTGCTGGCCGTCCTGGGTGCGAGCCCTGGGCACAGCGGGCGTATCGGTGCTGCTCTTGGCCATCGTGTCAGACACGATCGGTCACCTCCGTGTCGAATATGTAGTCATCTGTCCTTTTGCCTGGATGTTGTCCAGCAATCAGGTCTTACGGGGCTTTTGGTGGAATGTGGGGAACGGGTGACCTGCCCGAGGCACGGGGCCGACGGCACTAGCCTTGGCATGTGCGTATAGCGAGGTTCTCCACAGGCGACGGTGTGACGTTCGGCGTGGTCGAAGGCGGTCCGGGCGAGGAGTTCGTCTCCCAGGTCGCGGGTCACCCGTTCGGGCAGATCCAGTTCACGGGGGAGCGCTTCCCCCTGGCCGAGGTCCGGCTGGTCGCGCCCATGCTGCCGAGCAAGGTCGTCGCGATCGGCCGCAACTACGCCGAGCACGCCAAGGAACTGGGCAACGAGGTCCCGGACGAACCACTGATCTTCATGAAGCCCTCGACGTCGGTGATCGGGCCCGGCGAGGCCATCGCCTACCCGACGTCGCTGTCGCAGCGCGTCGACTTCGAGGGCGAACTCGCCGTCGTCATCGGCAGGCTCTGCCGCGAGGTGCCCGCCGAACGGGCCAAGGACGTCATCTTCGGCTACACGTGTGCCAACGACGTCACCGCCCGCGACCTGCAGAAGAAGGACGTGCAGTTCACCAGGGCCAAGGGGTTCGACACCTTCTGCCCGATCGGCCCGTGGATCCGCACCGACCTCGACCCCGGCGACCTGGCGATCACCACGACCGTCGGCGGCGAGATCAGGCAGAGCGGCCGCACCTCGCAACTCGTGCACGACATTCCCGCGCTCGTCGCCTATGTCAGCGCCGTCATGACGCTGATCCCCGGCGACATCATCCTGACCGGCACCCCGGCAGGCGTCGGCCCGCTCGCCATCGGCGACGAGGTCAGCGTCGGCATCGAGGGCATCGGCACACTGACGAACAAGGTGGTCTCCCGTGACTGACATCCGGGTGCGGTTCGCCCCGTCGCCTACCGGCATGTTCCATGTCGGCAGCGCCCGCGCGGCGCTGTTCAACTGGGCCGTCGCCGAGCAGTCGGGCGGCCGGTTCATCCTGCGCATCGAGGACACCGACGCCACCCGCAACCGGCCCGAGTGGACCGAGGGCATCATCTCGGCCCTCGACTGGATCGGTATCAACGGCACCAACCCGGTCTTCGAGGGGCCCTACTTCCAGTCGGCCTACGAGCCGCAGCATCGTGAGGCCGTAGCCAGGCTGCTGGCCGAGGGCAAGGCCTACCACTGCGACTGCACGCGCGAGCAGGTCCAGGAGCGCACCGGGTCCGAGCACAAGGGCTACGACGGCCACTGCCGGGACAGGGGCCTGAGCGAGGGCGCCGTGCGCTTCCGCACGCCCGACGACGGCGTCACGGTCGTCGACGACGTGATCAGGGGCAAGGTGGAGTTCCCCAACGACGCCCAGGAGGACTTCGTCATCGCCCGCACCGACGGCTCGCCGCTCTACGTGCTGGCCAATGCCGTCGACGACATCACCCAGGGCGTCACGCACGTCATCCGCGGCGAGGAGCACCTGCCCAACGCCCAGCGCCAGCAGCTGCTGTGGCCCGCGCTCGGCGCCACGCCCCCGGTGTGGGCGCACACGCCGGTCATCGTCAACGAGCAGCGCAAGAAGCTGTCCAAGCGGCGCGACAAGGTGGCCCTTGAGGACTACCGCGCCGAGGGCTACCTGGCCGAGGCCATGGTCAACTATCTGATGCTGCTCGGCTGGGGGCCAGGCGACGACCGCGAGCTCATGCCGTGGTCGGAGATGGTGCCGCTGTTCAGGCTCGAGGACGTCAACTCCTCCAACGCCTTCTTCGACGAGAAGAAGCTGCGCGCCTTCAACGGCGAGTACATCAGGGCGCTGCCGGTCGAGACCTTCGAGGAGCGCTGCGCGCCCTACCTCGACGACTCGTGGGACCGCGAGACCTTCAGCAGGGTCGCCGAGCTGGCCCAGACCCGCATCTCGGTGCTGTCGGAGATCACGCAGAACGTCGACTTCCTCTTCCTCCAGGAGCCCGTCTTCGACCAGGCCTCCTGGGACAAGGCGATGAAGGCCTCGGCGCCCGAGATCCTGTCGGGCTACCTCGCCGCCCTGGAGAACGTCAGCTGGGACCCCGAGTCGCTCAAGACCGCCCTGGAGGAGGTCGGCGCCGAGCACGGCCTGAAGCTGGGCAAGGCCCAGGCGCCCGTCCGGGTGGCGATCACCGGCAGGACCGTCGGTCTGCCGCTGTTCGAGTCGATCGAGGTGCTGGGCCGCGAGCGCTCCCAGGACCGCCTGCGCGCGGCGCTCGCCCGGCTGCGCGGCTGACCGGCGCGCAGGCGGTCGCCACGGCGGCGAGGGTCACCCAGGCCCCCGCCGCCGTCGCCAGCCACACCCCGTCGGTCCCCATCACCCGCCCGAGCACCACCGCCGCCGGAACCTGTACGGCGAAGCCGCCGAGCGAGGCGGCCAGCACCCGCGCGCCCCTGCCCGTGGCCTGCAGCACGCCGCCGAGCGCCAGCAGGGCGCCGAACGGCACGAGATACAGCGCCGACCAGCGCAGGAACATCACCGCCTCGCCCGCCACCGCAGCGTCCGAGGTGAAGGCCGAGGCCAAGGGCACGGCCGCCGCGTTGAGCGCCACGGCCGCGACGAGCCCGACGAGCAGCCCGGCGCGCAGCGGCCGTCCCGGAGGCTCGGACCTGGCCGCCCTGATCATGGTGGCCTGCCGCAGCGCGTAGCAGGCCATCACCCCGGCGAGCTGGATCTTCTGCCCGATGCCGTAGCCCGCGACGGCCGCCACCCCGAACCCGGCGAGCAGGGCGACGAGCACCATGCCGACGGCAGCCCTGGCCAGGAAGTCGGCCGACATCGGCAGCCCGGTCCGCACGATCTCCCACGCCCTGCGCCGATCGGGCCCGCCGGGCTCGTCGGCGGGCGCCAGCCCGCGCAGCGTACGCAGCGAGACGACCAGGGTGATCAGTCTGGCCAGCACGGTCGCCAGGGCGGCTCCCTGCACGCCGAGGCCGAGCCCGTAGATGAACAGCGGGTCGAGCGCGATCACCAGCACGTTGCAGATCAGCGCGTTGCGCATCGGGATCTTCGTATTGCCCAGTCCCTTGGTGACCCCGTCGGCCAGCGTCTGGGCGAAGAACACGGGCAGCCCGGCCATCGAGACGAGCAGGAAGCCGGCCGTGGCGCTCCCGCCGCCGAACAGCGCGGCGATCGGCTCGCGCAGCAGCACGCCGGGCACGGCGACGGCCAGGCAGGCGCAGGCCCACAACGCCCAGCCGGTCCTGACGATCACACTGACCGGCGCCTTGCCGTCGTGCCTGCCGACCAGGACGGTGACGCCGGTCTGCACACACAGGAACAGGCCGAGCGCGAGGTACTCGGTCGTGGTCGCGATCGTCACGGCGGCGACGGCGCCGTGCCCGAGCCCCGAGACCCACAGCAGGTCGATCACACCGACGGCCACGACCGCCGTCAGCAGCTCCACGTAGATGGGAAGGGCGAGCCTGAACATGTATGCCTCTTTTCGCTATACATCTAAAAGAGGTATAGCGATACGATGCGGCCATGGCAAGCGGTGGTGACCTGACGCTGATGATCCTGGGCTTCCTGCACGAGGAGCCCATGCACGGCTACGAGCTGAAGACGCGCATCCTCCGGCTGAGCGGCCACCTGCGCCCGGTCAGCGACGGCGCCCTGTACCCGGCCATCGCCAGGCTGGAGGCCGCAGGCCTGCTGGAGCGGTACGAGGAGGCCGGTACGGCCGCGGCCAGGCGTCAGGTGCTGTCACTGACCGAGGCGGGCGGGCAGGCGCTCGTGGAGCGGCTGAGGGCGCCGACGGACGCGGAGATCAGCGACCAGACGAAGTTCTTCGCCCTGCTGACCTTCCTGTCGGCGCTGCCGGACGCGGCCGGGCAGGCGGCGGTGCTGCGCCGCAGGCTCGACTTCCTGGAAAGGCCCGCGAGCTTCTTCCACGACGCGGACGGCCCGCTGCGCGCCGAGGAGGTGGGCGACAGGTTCAGGCGAGGGATGCTGCTGGTGGCCAGGGCGACGGGCACGGCCGAACGCGCCTGGCTGAAGAAGGAGATCGCCGAGCTGGAGGCCGGCCGGTGAGAGCGGGCCTCCAGCCTCGTCAGGCGTGCACGCTCAGAGCAGGCCCCTGCGCTCCAGCAGCGGCTCGATGCGCGGGTCGCGGCCCCTGAACGCGCGGAAGGCGTCGAGCGGGTCGACGCTGCCGCCCTTGGCCAGCAGCTCGCGGCGGAAGTGGTCGCCGTTGTCGCGCTTGAGCCCGCCGTTCTCCTTGAACCACTCCACGCTCTCGGCGTCCAGCACCTCGCTCCAGATGTAGGAGTAGTACCCGGCGCTGTAGCCGCCCGAGAAGATGTGGGCGAAGTAGTTCGTCCGGTAGCGCGGCCGTACCAGCTCGAATGCGATGCCCGCCGCACGCAGCGCCTCGGCCTCGAACGCCTCGGCGTCCTCGACCCGCTCGCCCTCGGCCAGCTTGTGCCAGGCCCAGTCCAGCAGTGTCGCGGCGAGGTACTCCACCGTCATGAAGCCCTGGTTGAACTTCTCCGCCGCCTTCATCTTCTCCACGAGTTCGGCCGGCATCGGCTCGCCGCTCTCGTGGTGCCTGGCGTAGTTGGCCAGGATCTCGGGCCAGGTCGTCCACATCTCGTTGACCTGCGAGGGGTACTCGACGAAGTCGCGCGGCACCTCGGTGCCGGACACACGCGGGTAGCGCACCTCCGAGAACAGGCCGTGCAGCGCGTGCCCGAACTCGTGGAAGGCCGTGTTGACCTCGTCGAACGTCAGCAGCGTCGGCCCCGACGCCGGCTTGGTGACATTCAGGTTGTTGACCACCACGGGAAGCGTCCCGAACAGGTACGACTGGTCGACCAGGTTGTGCATCCACGCGCCGCCGCGCTTGGTCGCACGCGCGTAGGGGTCGAGCAGGAACAGCCCCAGCGCCGAGCCGTCGGCGTTGAACACCTCGAACACGCGCACGTCGTCGTGGTAGCCGGACAGGTCGGGCCTGGCCGTGAACGTGATGCCGTAGAGCTCGGTCGCGGCGAAGAACACCCCGTCGCGGAAGACACGCTCCAGCTCGAAGTACGGCCGCATCGCCGCGCCGTCGAAGTCGTAGCGCGCCTTGCGCACCTTCTCGGCGTAGAACGACCAGTCCCACGGCTCGATCGGATGCCCGGCCTGTACGGCCAGCGCCTCGGCCTCACGCCTGGCGTTGGCCACGGCCGGGCCGACCAGCTTGGCCAGCATCTCCTCGACGGCCTCCACGCTCTTGGCGGTCTGGTCGGCCACGGAGTAGGCGGCGTGGCTCGGATAGCCCAGCAGGGCCGCGCGCTCGGCGCGCAGCGACGTCATGCGCACGGCCAGCGCGAAGTTGCCCGGCGCGCGGTCGACCGAGAGCCTGTAGAGCTTCTCGCGGGTCGCGCGCACGGTCAGCTCGGCCAGCGCCGGCTGGTTGGTGAAGTTCAGCAGGGGCAGCGTGTAGACGCCGTCCTTCTCCAGCGACTGCAGGTGGTCGGCGTCGAGGCCGTCGAGCTCGGCCGGGTCCTCGGTGACCAGGGCCGAGCCGGTGGAGGCCTTCAGCAGGTTCTGCGAGAACTCGGTGCCGAGCCTCGACAGCTCCTCGTTGAGCTCGCGCAGCCGCGCCTGCTCAGGCTCACCGAGCTCGGCGCCCGCCCGTACGAAGTCCTCGCGGTACTTCTCCAGCAGCCACGCCTCCTCGGCGTCCGCCGTCGCCACCTGCTTGAGCCGGGCGTACAGGGCCCGGTTGAGGTGGATGGCGTCGGAGTGCTGGGCCAGCTTCGGCGAGACGTCGCTCTCGATCTGCCTGATGACGTCGGTGGCGTCGGAGGAGGCCAGGGTGAAGAACGCGGTGGAGACGCGCTTCAGCACCTGCCCCGAACGCTCGAGCGCGGCGACGGTGTTGCCGAAGGTCGGAGACTCCGCGCTGGTCGCGATCGCGTCCACCTCGGCCAGCTGCTCGGCCATGCCTTGCTCGAACGCGGGCAGGTAGTGCTCCTCACGGACCTCCGCGAAGGGCGGCAGCTCGTACGGCAGGCTGCTCGGGGCGAAGAACGGGTTGGCGGGCAACGGAAGAGCTCCTCACGTGGTGGTTTGTCCCTTCAGCTTGGCACGGAGATCGCACCCGTGCGCAGATCGAAGGAGCCGATTGGGCAATCGTTTTGGTCTTAGCCCTCACCCTGGGCTATTCTTTCGGACGTCGCCAAGCGAGCTCCCCAAGGGCCTGCAAGCGGTGGGGTATGGTGTAATTGGCAGCACGACTGATTCTGGTTCAGTTAGTCTAGGTTCGAGTCCTGGTACCCCAGCTGTGAAGGATGGTCCATCCTTCACGTCGTGTGACGCGGTCCCGTCGTCTAGTGGCCCAGGACGCCGCCCTCTCAAGGCGGTAGCGCCGGTTCGAATCCGGTCGGGACTACCACGCTCACACGGTTGGTTGTTTGTTTCTTCACTGAAGGTCCCGTCGTCTAGTGGCCCAGGACGCCGCCCTCTCAAGGCGGTAGCGCCGGTTCGAATCCGGTCGGGACTACCATCTTCGAAACCCTCGATCTCATCGGGGGTTTTTCTTTTTGCCGTTTTCCCGGGGCGGTTTTCGCTTTCGCCGTTCGAAAGGCTTCGCCTGTGTGGTCGCTGGCCGTTCCCCTCGCGCCGGTGCTCGCCGTACAGGCCGTGCGGGTGCGCAGGAACACACCGAGGCTGCCTGAGGCCGGTGGGCCCCGGGCCGGGCGCACGCGGGGGCGGGAGCCCGCGCTGCGGCTGGGGGTGCTGGGGGAGTCGACGGCGGCCGGTGTGGGGGCTGAGAGCCACGAGGAGGCGCTCGCGGGGCGACTGGCCGCCGCGCTGAGCGCCAGGACGGGCCGGGCCACACGGTGGCAGGTGGCGGCGCGCAGCGGGGCGAGCACGCGGGTCACGCTGGAGGCGCTCCTGCCGCTGCTGGAGCCCGCGGACGTGGTGGTCGTGGCGCTGGGGGTCAACGACCTGCTGGAGCTGACGCGGCTGCGGGTGTTCGCACGGGATCTGACGGCGCTGCTCGGCGCGATCGAGGCGGCGTCGGTCGTGGTGACGGGGGTGCCGCCCGTGCACGTCTTCCCGTCCCTGCCGCAGCCGTTGCGTCATGTGCTCGGGCGCAGGGCGCGTGCGCTGGATCGGGTGATGGCCGGCGTTGCCGGTGACCGGCACGTGCCGATGGACCTGCCGCTCGACGAGGAGGGCTTCTTCGCCTCCGACGGCTTCCATCCCTCGGCCAAGGGCTACGCGGCCTGGGCCGAGGGACTGGCGGACGTGCTCACCGCATAGGGCGCCCTGGTCGGCGGGCGCCCTGCGGTTGCCGGGTCAGCGGCCGGTCGAGCGGGCCTTGAACAGCGCGCGTTTGGCCGCCTTGCCGACCTGGCGGTCGGGGTGGACCTGGGAGATCAGGTCGAGCAGGTCCTCCACGTGCGGATGCGGGATGCGCCACGACTCCTCGATCACGGTGCCGAGCAGGTCGGGACCGATGTCGTGCAGGCTGCTGGCGAACTCCTCGTGCCCGAGACCCGCGGAGATCGACCACATGTCGAGGATGAGCCAGTGCGTGTCGGCCTGGTCGGGCTCGGGTGCGCCCTCGACGCCGAGCTGGGTCAGATGAGTGGCGGCGTAGGGGCGCAGCGACGCCACGTCGAGCGCGGCCTGCCAGGCGGGGGTGGCCGCCTCGCCGAGCGCCCCGACCAGGCTCGCGGCCTGGACGCGGATGAGCGCGTCGTTGACGTCTTCGGCGGCGGCCTCCAGCAGCTCCTGCGCGGCCTTGGCCGGCTCGCGCCGGTCGAGCCAGGCGGCGAACTCGGCGTCCGCCTCCTCCTCGGGCAGCGCGGCGCTGACGGCGAGCAGGTCGTGCGCCGACATGGAGTCGATCGCCGGGCGCGCGTCGAGCTCGATCTCGCCGTCCTCGACCAGCGAGACCAGGCCGTCGGTGCCGAGCGCGGTGAGCGTGACGTGCTCCCCGAGCGTCACCATGCCGTATCCGGCCAGCCAGTCGAGCACCGGGGCCAGCGGGTCGCCGTAGTGCTCGGTCGCCGCGGCCCACGCGTCGGCGCCGAGCTCGTCGATGTCGGCCGCGGCCTCGGCGAGCTCCTCGCGCAGCTCCCGCAGCGGACGGGAGCCGCCCGCCAGCAGCAGCCTGACCAGCAATCCCCTGGTCAGGCCTTCGAGTGCGACCGTGAGGTCCTCGTCGGCCAGCTCCGGGTCGCCGTAGTCGACCGAGGGCAGCCCCAGCGTCCAGGCGTCGAGCACGTCGTCGTCATCGTCGAAGGGCCACTCGCCCGTGTCGCCGTCGACGCTGACGGTGTCCTCGCCGTCGGGGGTGAGGAACTCCAGGTCGACCGCGAGGTTCCAGATGTTCCACAGCTGGGGTACGGCCTGCGCCAGCGAACCTTCGACCTGCGGCAACGGCAGGCCGACGACGGCGAGCGCCTGGCCGATCTCGGCATCGCCCAGCAGGGACTCCTCGCCGACCACCCGGCCGGGACCGACCCACAGGGCCAGGTCGCGCGCCTTGGCGATGAGCGGGACGGCCCTGGCGTCGGCGGCCAGCTCGGCGTCGGGCCGGAGCCTGATCGTCGGCAGGTCGGCGAGCTCGTCGGCGAACGGCTCGAAGTCACCGAGGTCGGTGCCCTCTTCGAGCTCCTCGTCCTCGTCCTCCTCTTCGTCGCCGTGCTCGGCGATGAGGTCCTCCATGGCGTCGACGAAGTCGTCCTCGACCTCGTCGAGCTCGCGCAGGAGAGTGTCGAGCGAGTCGGAGTCGCCGGTGAGCCTGCCCTCCTCCGAGAGGAAGGTCAGATAGTTGCGGACAGCCGGAACGAGGCCGTCGGCCGCCTCCTCAGGGTCTTCGACGACCTTGGGCATGCGGTCGAGCAGCAGGGTCCCGAGGTCGCCCTGGCGCCACCTGCCGACATTGTCGGAGGCGACGAGCCTGTGCCAGAGGGCCACGGGCCCGACCAGGTCGGGGTCACTGCCGGGCGCGCGCTCCTGCGCCCACAGGATGAACTCTTGGAGCAGTGGACGCAGCTCAGTGGCGGCTACCTCGATGCGATCTGTCACCCACTCAGGCTAGTGCGCCCCGGGTGCGCTCGCCTCCCGAAATGGCCCTAGCGTTGATCACGAAAAATCCAGAACTGTCGGATTGCCTACCGCATATGCCTCCCAAGGGCCCTGTGCTCCCTCGACGCTGAGACGTCCGCGGGGGGTGTTTCCCGTGGGGAGGGGGGTTTGCGGGGAGGGCGACGGCGAGGGGGAGGGGCGGCGAAGAGGGGGCGAGGGCGGCGGCGGTGGCGCCCGGCCCGGGGGGTGGGGTCAGTTGGAGCGGCGCATGGCGTCGGTGATGCGTTCTGCTGCCGCCATCACGGGAACGGCGTGCAAGCGCCCGGGGGTGCGCGTGAGGCGTTCGATGGGGCCCGAGACCGACACCGCGGCGATGACCTTGCCCCCGGCGCCCCGGATGGCGGCCGAGACGCTGGCCACGCCCTGCTCGCGTTCGCCCACGCTGTGGGCCCAGCCGCGCCTGCGGACGCTGGCCAGGGTGGCGGCGGTGAACTTCGCACCGCGCAGGCCCCTGTGCAGACGGTCGGGCTCCTCCCACGCCAGCAGTATCTGAGCGGCCGACCCGGCGCTCATCGGCAGCGCCGAGCCGACGGGGACGGTGTCGCGCAGGCCGCTCGAACGTTCGGCGGCGGCCACGCACACGCGTTCGTCGCCCTGGCGTCTGTACAGTTGGGCGCTTTCCCCGGTCAGGTCCCTGAGCTGCGTCAACACGGGTGCGGCCACCGCGAGCAGGCGGTCTTCGCCGGCCGCGGTGGACAACTCCGACAGCCTCGGGCCCAGCACGAATCGGCCTTGGGTGTCGCGCGAGACGATCCTGTGGTGCTCAAGGGCGACGGCGAGCCGGTGCGCCGTCGGCCTGGCCAGTCCGGTGGCCTGGACGAGCTGCGCGAGCGAGGCCGGACCCGCTTCGAGGGCGTTGAGCACGAGAACGGCCTTGTCGAGTACGCCGACTCCGCTAGAGTTGTCCATACACCGATACTGCCGTCTCGACATATGAGAAAGCAAGTCGGCGGATCTCAAGGAGGAGATGGGATGGGCCGCACACTCGCGGAGAAGGTTTGGGAGCAGCACGTCGTCAGGCGCGCGGACGGCGAACCCGACCTGCTCTACATCGACCTGCACCTCATTCACGAGGTCACCAGCCCGCAGGCGTTCGACGGACTCCGTCTCGCAGGCAGGCCCGTGCGGCGTCCCGACCTGACCATCGCCACCGAGGACCACAACGTCCCGACCGTGCTCGGCCCGATCTCCGACCCGGTCTCCAAGACCCAGGTCGAGACCCTGCGCAAGAACGCGGCCGAGTTCGGCATCCGCCTGCACCCGATGGGCGACGCCGGCCAGGGCGTCGTGCACATCATCGGCCCGCAGTTCGGCCTGACCCAGCCGGGCATGACGATCGTGTGCGGCGACTCCCACACCTCCACGCACGGGGCCTTCGGCGGCATCGCGTTCGGCATCGGCACCTCCGAGGTCGAGCACGTGCTGGCCACCCAGACGCTCCCGGCGTACCGGCCGAAGACCATGGCCATCGAGGTGTCGGGCGAACTGCCGGTCGGCGTCACCGCCAAGGACCTGATCCTGGCCATCATCGCCAAGATCGGCACCGGCGGCGGCCAAGGCTACATCGTCGAGTACCGGGGCGAGGCCGTCCGCAAACTGTCGATGGAAGGCCGGATGACGGTCTGCAACATGTCCATCGAGGCGGGCGCGCGGGCCGGGCTGATCGCTCCGGACCGGACCACGTTCGACTACCTGAAGGGCCGCCCGCACGCGCCCGAGGGCGAGGCCTGGGACCAGGCCGTCGCGTACTGGGAGTCCCTGGTCACCGACGACGACGCCGTCTTCGACACGGTCGTCGAGATCGACGCCTCGACGCTGACGCCGTTCGTCACGTGGGGCACCAACCCGGGCCAGGGCCTGCCGCTCGGCGCCGCCGTACCCGATCCCGAGGACTTCGCCGACCCGATCGAGCGTTCGGCCGCCGAGCGCGCGCTGGAGTACATGGGCCTGACGGCGGGCACGCCGCTCCGCGAGATCGAGGTCGACACGGTGTTCGTCGGCTCGTGCACCAACGGGCGGATGGAGGACCTGCGGGCTGCGGCCGAGATCCTGCGCGGGCGTCAGGTCAAGACGCGCACGCTGATCGTGCCTGGCTCGATGCTGGTCAAGCTGCAGGCCGAGCAGGAGGGGCTGCACGAGGTGTTCAAGGCCGCCGGCGCGGAGTGGCGTGAGGCCGGCTGCTCGATGTGCCTGGGCATGAACCCGGACACGCTGGCCCCGGGCGAGCGCAGCGCCTCCACCTCCAACCGCAACTTCGAGGGCCGCCAGGGCAAGGGCGGGCGCACCCACCTGGTCTCGCCGCAGGTCGCGGCCGCGACCGCGGTCACCGGCCGCCTGACCGCCCCCGCCGACCTGGCCTAGGAAGGACTGACATGGACGCTTTCACCACGCACACCGGCACCGCGGTGCCCCTGCGCCGCAGCAACGTCGACACCGACCAGATCATCCCCGCGGTCTGGCTGAAGCAGGTCAGCAGGACCGGCTTCGAGAAGGGCCTGTTCTCGGCCTGGCGCGAGGACCCGACGTTCGTGCTCAACGACCCGTCCTACGAGGGCGGCTCGATCCTGGTCTCCGGCCCGGACTTCGGCACCGGCTCCTCGCGCGAGCACGCGGTGTGGGCCCTGCAGCAGTACGGCTTCCGCGTCGTGATCGCGGCGAGGTTCGGCGACATCTTCCGCAACAACTCCACGAAGATGGGCCTGCTGCCGGTCGTGCTGCCCGGCGAGACCGTCGAGGCGTTGCAGGCCGCGATCGAGGCGGACCCGACGACGCCCGTCACCGTCGACCTGGCCGAGCGCCAGGTGCGCTGGGCCGATCAGAGCGCGGCTTTCGAGATCGACGACTACACGCGCTGGCGGCTGATGGAGGGCCTGGACGACATCGGTCTGACCCTGCGTCACGCCGACGACGTGACGGCATACGAGAATGGTCGGCAGCCATGGCTGCCGACGACCGTCTAGACGACGTACCCCTGGAAGACGACACGCTGGCGCGGCGGTTGCGTGAGGCGCACCGCCGCGTCCGGGCGTTGTCCGTGCCGATCGAGGAAAGAGAGCGGCTTTCGCGACGCTTTCTGGCGATTTGTGACCTCGCGAAACGCGATTTGGCGCTCGCCGCGACCCGTCTGGACGTCTTTCTGGGCGACCTGGGCGAGCACTCCGACACGCCACACGCACGCGAAAACACGCTGGGTGATTGAGTTCGCCTGCGATCCCGCTTAATTTCGAGCCCGTAAGGGGTTTCTAACCGGTGACTCGTGCTGGAACCCCGAGCCGTAACAGGGGGAGCGAAACCTACATGAACAAGCGGGAACTCGTCGACGCCATCGCGGACCGGGTGGGCGACAAGAAGACGGCCACCGAGGCCGTGAACGCGGTGCTCGAGGCCATTCAGAGTGCCGTCGCCGGCGGCGACAAGGTCTCGATCACGGGCTTCGGCGCGTTCGAGATGGTCCACAAGCCTGCGCGCACGGCCAGGAACCCTTCGACCGGCGCCGAGATCAAGGTCGCCGAGAGCTGGGCGCCGAAGTTCCGTCCGGGTTCGGACTTCAAGGAGCTGGTCAACGTCGGCGGCAAGAAGGCCAACAAGAAGAAGTAGCCGCATCGGCGTGCCCGCCCGGATCTCCTCGACCAGGAGGTCCGGGCGTCGGCGTTCAGGGCAGCTGCGGCGGCACCGCGAACGTCGACAGCGTCACATAGGTGATCTCGCCGCCGGTGAGCACGATGGAGACGCGCTGGCCGCCGCGCAGCAACAGCAGCGGGCCCGCGTCGAAGGCGTGGGAGTCGAACGGCAGCACGCTGCCGTCGTCGAGGAAGACCGAGCCCGAACGGGTCGCCTGGTCGAAGTCACGCACCGTCGCCTGCACGCCGACCAGCGTAGGCGCTATCGGCGCGTGAGGGGAGGCCCGCCGGGCCCGAGATCGAGGTCGGCGACCACCGAGGCCGTGTGCGGGCCCAGTCCCAGGACGAACGCCGCCCGCAGGTCGTCGGGTGTGTCCACGTCACGCCGTACTGAGGCGATCCCGTCCAGGCCGAGCTCCTTGGCGCCCTTGGCCAGATGCCTGGCCCGCGACTCGCCGCCGAAGCCGGGGGAGAACCTCACGCCCGGCCGTACCCCGTAGAACGTGGTGCCGACGTCGGCGGCGTCGGGGACGAAGGCCTGGTCGTGGTCGGCGGCGGCCTGGAGCACCAGGGCCAGCTCGGCGGGGCGCAACGCGGGCAGGTCGGCCTGCAGCGCGCCGACCGCGTCACCGGGCGCCAGCCGTACGGCATGGGCGGCGCCCGCGCGCAGAGCGGTGTTGAGACCGCGGTCGGGGTCGGGGACCACGTCGGCGCCGAGCGCGGCCAGCGGGCCCGCGGCGGCGGGGTCGGCGGTGACGACGATCACCCGGGAGACCAGGGGGCAGGCCAGCGCGGCCGAGAGGGTGTCGCACGCGACGGCGACGGCCAGGCGGGTGCGATGCGGGCCCGTCGCGGCGGCCAGCCGCGTCTTCGCCGCGACCAGTGTCTTGACCGGGATGACCAGCGACCAGCGGATGCTCATACCGTGTAGCATCCCGCCTCCCCCTTCGCGGCGGTCAACCGGTATGTCGCTACCTCGACATCACCGGCCGCCACCCGCGAGACTGGGGCCGCGCGGATCTCGCGCACGTGTGTGGGAGGAAGGTCAATGAGAGGGCGCCCCGGCCGGCCCACCCGATTCTGGGAGGCCTTCGCAGTCGTGATCGTCAAGCCGCTCTCGTGGCTGCTGGTCAGGAAGGACTGGCGTGCGGGCGACCGGATCCCGCGCACGGGCGGCGTGATCATCGCAGCCAATCACCTGTCGTGGACCGATCCAGTGCTGCTGTCGCACTACCTCTACAACCACGGGCGGTGGCCGACGATCCTGGCCAAGGCGGCGCTGTTCGACGTGCCCCTGCTCGGGATCGCCGTGCGCGCGTTGCGGGCCATCCCGGTCAGGCGGGGCAGCGCGGAGGCGGCCAGATCGTTGCTGATCTCCAAGGAGCGGCTGGCCGAGGAGGGCGCGGCGGTGCTGTTCTACCCGGAGGGCACGATGACCCGCGATCCGCAGCTGTGGCCGATGGCCGGCAAGACGGGCGTGGCCAGGCTGGCCCTGGAGACGGGCGCGCAGGTGATCCCGGTGGCGCACTGGGGCGCGCAGGACCTGCTGCCCTACGGAGCCAAGCGGCCGAGGCTGCTGCCGCGCAAGACGTTCAGGGCGCAGGCCGGGCCGCCGGTCGACCTGTCGAAGTACGCCGGGCTCGAACCACACGCGGACGTGCTCAGAGCGGCGACGGCCGACATCATGGCGGCCATCACGGCCCAGCTCGCCGAGCTTCGCGGTCAGGCGCCGCCGCCGAAGCCTTTCGATCCCGCCCACCCCTGATTTCGGCGTACGGTGAACAGATGACCAAGGCCGCCGTTTTCGGCACCGGCTCGTGGGGCACCACGTTCGCCATGATCCTCGCAGAGGCCGGCACACAGACGACCCTCTGGGGACGCAGAGCGGAGATCGTCGAGGCGGTCGATCGGCGCCACGAGAATCCCGACTACATGCCGGGCATCGCGTTGCCGTCCTCGCTGCGGGCGACCACGGACCCGGTGGAGGCGCTCGACGGCGCCGACTTCGTGGTGCTCGCCGTACCCTCGCACACGTTGCGCGCCAACCTCGCGCACTGGCAGCCGCACCTGCCCGACGGCGCGGTGCTCGTCAGCCTGATGAAGGGCATCGAGCTCGGCACGACAAAGCGGATGAGCGAGGTGATCCGCGAGGTCGCGGGCGTGCCCGAGGAGCGGATCGCGGTGGTGTCCGGGCCCAATCTGGCCCTGGAGATCGCCAGGAGGGAGCCGGCGGCGGCCGTCGTGGCCTGTGCCGATCCGGAGGTCGCCGAGCGGCTCCAGGAGGCGTGCCACGTGCCGTGGTTTCGGCCCTACACCAACCCCGACGTGGTGGGCGCCGAGCTCGGCGGCACGGTCAAGAACGTCATCGCGCTCGCGGTCGGCATCGCGGCGGGCATGGGACTCGGCGACAACGTCAGGGCCACCCTGATGACCAGAGGCCTGGCCGAGATCGCCAGACTGGGCGCGGTGCTCGGCGCCGACGCGCACACGTTCGCGGGTCTGGCCGGCATGGGAGATCTGGTGGCGACCTGCTCCTCCCCCTTGTCGCGCAACCGGACGTTCGGCGAGAATCTGGGGCGCGGCATGACACTGGCAGAGGTCATCGCCGCGACCAAGCAGACCGCCGAGGGCGTCAAGTCCTGCGAGTCGGTCCTCGAACTTGCCAGGAAGCACGACGTGGAGATGCCGATCACCGAGGTCGTCGTAGGAGTCGTACACGACGGGATGACGCCGGGAGAAGCAGGCGTCCTGCTGATGTCGCGCTCGCCCAAGCCCGAACGGTACGGAGTGTGAGGCGCGCGGGCGAGAACACCAGGTCGGTACGGCTCCCGCCACCGACCAGGGAACGGCAGGCCGCCGATGTGTTCGCCGCCTCCGTGGCCTCCCTTGAGGGAGCCGCAGCGCCCGAGGACGTCGCCGGTCACGCCTTCGCCTCGGCGGGCGCCGCGCTGAGCGCGATCCTCATGACGTTCCTGCGCGGCGGCACCCACGTGGTGGCGCCCGCGCCAGGCGACGGGTTGCTGACCAATGTGATGTCCAGGTTCGGGGTCAGCGCCGACTTCGTGGACTTCGCCGATCTGGCCAGGGTCCGCGAGGCGGTCAAGCCGATCACGAAGATCGTCTATGTGGAGACGCTCGCCGAGCCCGCGATGAGTGTGGCCGACATCCGCAGCCTGTATCGGATCGCCAGGGGAGCGGGCGCACTGCTCGTCGTCGACTCGACCCTGGCCACGCCGGTCGTCTGCAGGCCGCTCGAACACGGCGCCGACCTGGTGCTGCACTCGGCGGGCGGCTTCCTCGGCGGGCAGGCGGGGCTCGGCGGCGGCGTCGTGGTCGGCAGGCCCGATCTGGTGGCCAGGCTCAGGCAGGTGGCCGCCGACCTGGGCGCGTCGCTCGGCCCCGACGACGCGTTCCTGCTGCGCAGGGGGCTGGAGACGCTGCCGCTGCGGATCCGCAGGATGTGCTCGACCGCGATGGTGTTCGCCGCGGCCGTGGCCAAGCATCCGGCCGTCACCCGTGTCGACTACCCGGGGCTGCCGTGGCATCCGGGGCACCAGCTCGCGCGCAGGCTGTTCGACTCGGGTCCGGAAGGCACCCGTTTCGGGCCTTGCGTCACCTTGACCCCGCAGGGCGACCCGGGCAAGCTGCTCACCCGGTTCCGGCTGGTCGAATCCGGCGTCGTCGCAGGTGGGGCGGTGACGAGGGCGACGGTGGCGGGGGAGTCGCTGCGCTTCTCTATGGGCCTGGAGGACGCCGAGGACCTCATCGCCGATGTCACCAGAGCGCTCGACTCGCAGCGCTGACAAGTGGGTTTGCCGCTCGGACGCGGTAGATTCGGGATTCATGAGCAAGCCACGCGTCGCGGTTGTTTTCGGTGGTCGCAACTCCGAGCACGCCGTCTCCCTCATGGGAGCCGGCAGCGTGCTGCAGGTGATCGACAGGTCCAAGTACGAAGTGATCCCCATCGGAATCGCCCAGGACGGCCGGTGGGTGCTCGGCTCGGCCGGGCAGCGCTACGCGATCGAGGACGGCGAACTGCCGATCGTCGACGACGCGGGAGCCGGGCTCGCGCTGCCGTCGGGGAGCGGACCGCTCATCGCCTACGAGTCGGGCGCCATCCCGGTCGAACTCGGCCAGGTCGATGTCGTCTTCCCCGTCATGCACGGCCCCTTCGCCGAGGACGGCACGATCCAGGGCCTGCTGGAGATGGCGGGCGTGCGCTATGTCGGCTCGGGCGTGCTGGCCAGCGCCGTCGGCATGGACAAGGCGTACATGAAGGCGGTCATGGCCTCCGCCGGGCTGCCCATCGGCCCGTATGTCGTGGTCAGGGAGCGCGACTGGCGGCTGGAGCGCGACCGCGTGGTCAAGGAGGTCGAGGAGCTCGGCTGGCCGGTGTTCGTCAAGCCGGCGCGCGCCGGGTCCAGCCAGGGCATCTCCAAGGCGCACGACGTCGCCTCGCTGGAACGTGCCGTCGACCTGGCGCGCGAGCACGACCCCAAGGTGCTGGTCGAGGCGGCGATCGTCGGGCGTGAGATCGAGTGCGCGGTGCTGCAGTCGCTGGGCGACGAGCCGCCGATCGCCTCGGAGCCGGGCGAGGTGCTGGTGGAGGGCGGCCAGGAGTTCTTCGACTTCGAGGCCAAGTACTACGCCGACCAGATGTCGCTGGCCGTGCCCGCCGACATCCCCGCCGACAAGGCCGAGGAGATCAGGGCCATGGCGGTGCGCGCGTTCGAGGCGCTGGAGTGCGAGGGGCTGTCCCGGGTCGACTTCTTCTACACCGAGGAGGGCAAGCTGGTCTTCAACGAGATCAACACCATGCCCGGCTTCACCTCGCTCTCGGTGGCCCCCCAGCTGCTCGGCGCCGGCGGCCTCACCTACGCCGCCCTCGTCGACCACCTGGTCCAGCTCGCCCTCTCCCGCTCCCCCGGCCTGCGCTGACCCGGTCGGAACGCCGCCCCGTTACGACACCGCCCTGTTACGACGCCGCCCCGTTACGGCAGGCCGTACCCGGGCCACCGCGGTCACGGGGCCGGGGCCCGTCCAGCACGCATGCTCCAGCGGGACTCCGGCGGGCCGCCGTCACGTCGTGGCGCGTTTGATGGGCCCCGACAGGTCGACCAGCACGGCGGGCGCCTCGTGCGTGCGCCCGACCGTCACCTCGACATAGGCCAGATCGGTCACGGCGGTGAACAGCGTCTCGACATCGGGATCGGGATACCAGCCGACGTCGTCGATCTCGGAGAGCTGATCGGTCGGCGCCATCTTGTACGGCCTGGGCACGCCGCAGCGCACCGCGATCTCCGCCTCGCCCCACACCGCCACGAAGGGCGAGGCCGGGACCGTCTCGGCGCGGCCCGCTCCGTCGAGGGTGGCGGGCAGCAGCTTCGCCAGGGCCTGACAGGCGGCGAGCGCCGGGCCTTGCGGGGTCGGCGGCTCCACCTGGACGGCGCCGCCGCACCCGGCGAGCAGGAGTCCGGCACAGGCGAGAGCGGGCACCAGGGCCGGGCGCAGCTTCACGAGGGTCTCGCTAGATGTGGACGATGGGGCACGTCAGCGTGCGTGTGATTCCCTCGACGGCCTGGATCTGGGCCACGACCAGCTTGCCCAGCTCGTCGACGTTGCGGGCCTCGGCGCGCACGATGACGTCATAGGGGCCGGTCACGTCTTCGGCCTGGGTGACGCCGGTGATCGAGGCGATCTCCCTCGCCACATTCGCCGCCTTGCCCACTTCGGTCTGAATAAGGATGTAGGCCTGCACCATGACGTCCTCCCGGGCGGTTGGATCAGCGCCGAATCGCCACCGTACCCTGTGTCCAACAGGAGGTGTGTCATCACAGTAGGAGATCTCGGCGAATTCGGAGTCGTTACCCGAATCGGGGAGCGTTTGTCGCAGGGCGTCGGAGTATTGCTCGGCCCTGGTGACGATGCCGCCGTCGTCAGCGCGCCCGACGGCCGCGTCGTCGTGACAACCGACCTTCTGCTTGAGGGTAGGCACTTTCGCCGCGATTGGTCCAGTGGGTATGACATCGGGCGAAAGGCCGCAGCACAGAATCTTTCCGACGTCGTTGCCATGGGGGCCGAGCCCACCGCGATCGTCGTCGGGCTCGGTATGCCCGCCTCCACGCCGGTCGACTGGCTCGACGCCCTGGCCGACGGGCTGCGCGACGAGTGCGCTCTGGTGGGGGCGAGCGTCGCGGGGGGCGACATCACACGGTCGGAGTCGGTGGTGATCGGCGTGACCGCGCTGGGCGACCTCGGCGGCAGGGAGCCGGTGACGCGGTCGAAGGCCAGGGCGGGCGACGTGGTGGCGTTCGCCGGGCGGCTCGGTTACGCGGGTGCGGGGCTGGCGTTGCTGGAGGGCGGGGTCACCCAGCTGTTCAACCGGTTGCCCGGGGAGCTGCTCGCCGCCGTCGACGGGCACAGGCGGCCGTGCCCGCCGTACTCGTGCGGGCCCGAGGCGGCTCGGCTCGGGGCCAGTGCGATGCTCGACGTCAGCGACGGGCTGGTGCAGGACCTCGGGCACATCGCGAAGGCCTCGGGGGTGGGCGTGGTGCTCGATCCCGGCGCCTTTCCGATCGGCGATCCGGTGGCGGCGGCGGCCAAGGAGCTCGGCGTCGATCCACTGGAGTGGGTGCTCACCGGAGGCGACGACCACGCGCTCGTGGCTGCCTTTCCGGCCGGAATCCGGCTGCCTTCGCGCTGGCAGGTTGTCGGGCGGGTGGTGGAAGCCGGACCCGATGGGGCGAATGTGCAGGTCGAGGGGCGTCTGGCGGGCCCTGGTGGCTGGGATCACTTTCGGGCGTAAGCTGTCCGGATTTAGGTGGCTGCCTGTGATGTTGCAGTGAAAGTTGTGACAAACGCGTATTAAAGATGTTATGAAGATGGGCGGCCATGTACCCAGAAGAAAGGGAAGTCATGGGCCGTCATGGCAACGACCCGCACGACCCCGCGTCACAGGACGCCTTCGGCGCAGGTGAGCACTACGGTGCGCCGGTGCCCGGCACCCCTCCGCACGGAGGGTTCCCCGACGCGGGCCCCGGCTGGCCGGTGCCTCCCGACCAGATCGAGGTGACGGGGCAGTGGCGTCCCGCGCCTCCGCTTCCGCCGCATCTCGGCGCCTCCCCCGACGTCCTCGACGATCGCGGCGGCCCGTGGGCGCGGCCTGAGGCGCCTGCCGGGTCAACGGGGCATTCCGCAGGTATGACGGAGACCGGCGCCTTCGCGCCGCAGTACTCAGGGGGGTATCGACCCGGACCTGGGCCTGGCCCCGGGCAGGGGGACGTGTTCGGCGGTGGCCCCGACACCGGGCCGCTGGCGTCCACGCCGTCTCCAGGGGCTGGGCCCGAGATGACCGGGATGTTCGCCGCATATCCCGGCCAAGGCCCCCATGGGCCTCAGGAGGGGCGCTCGTCGCATTCCGGGCCGCAAGGTGGCTTCGGCGGGCCGTCGGCGCCACAGGGCGGCTTTCCGGGGCAGGAAGGCCACCAAGGGGGCTTGTCGGGGCAACCCGGTCATCCGGCGGGACAGGCCGGGCATCCAGGGGGGCAGATCGGTCATCCGGCCGGGCAAGGCGGTCATCCGGCCGGGCACCCCGGGCACCCGGTGGGCGGTCCTCCCGGTGGATTCCAGGGGCAGGGGACGCCTCCCCAGGGATTCCCCGGACAGCAGGGGATGATCGACGCACACGGGCGGCCGAACCCCGCGGTGGACGAGACCGGGGCGTTCGCCGCGTACCCGCTCGCGGCCTCCGCCGGTGGGCCGGGGGATCGGGGGGCGCAGGGGGACTTCGGGGATCGGGGCACGCAGGCGTTCGGGGACGGAGGCACGCGGTCGTTCGGTGACGACAGGCGGGGCCACGAGTTCGAGGACGGGCGTACACAGACTTACGGGGTTCAGGGCGACGGCCGCCCGCAGGCTCATGGGGATGAGCACGGCCGAGTGGCGCAGGGACAGGGCGACGACCGCACGCGCGGCTTCGCGGCGGGAGAGGCGTTCGACGACGCCCCCGCGACCGGGTTCCTCGGATCGGGCTGGTCCAACGACGACATCGGCATCGACGACGACGAACCGCGCTCGCGGGGCAGGCGGCGCCGGGGCAGACGGGACGAGGAGGACTGGGACGACGAGCCCGCCGCCCCCGCGGGCAAGGTGAAGATCGCCCTGCTGGCCGTCACCGCCGTGGCGGTGGTGCTGGGCGGCACCGTGGCCGGAGTACGGCTGATGAGCTCGCCGACGGGAGCGGCGGCCGAGTGCGAGACCGTGGCCTGCCCGCCCTCGCCCACCGGCCTGACCTCGCCCGTGTCCGAGCCGACCGACGAGGAGGACCTGGAGGCCGAACCGCTGCCGAGCGACGACCCGGCCACGACGCAGGCCCCCACGCAGCCGGAGCCCACGCCCACGACCAGGGCGCCTCGCCGTACTCCCACCCCCAAGGCCACCCGCACCGCACAGGCCGGGGACCCCGACCAGGCCGATCCGACCTCGGCGCCCGAGCCGACGGACGAGGGCACGGAGACGGGGGAGGGCGGCGAGCCCACGACCCCGCCGACGCTCGCCGAGCCCACGGTCGCGCCGACGCAGCCCGGGGCCACCCAGCTGTCGTCGATGTCGGGCGGCGCCGCGGTGAACCTGGCCTTCGGCGTGATGGAGGAGGGCACCGACAGCTACCTGGCCGAACTGCGCATGGTCAACGAGGGCGGCGAGTCGCTGTCGCGCTGGACGATCAGCGTGCCGGTCAGCGGGAGGGTACTCGGCGTCGTCGGGGCCGACTGGCAGCAGGACGGCGGCCTTCTGATCATCGAACCCGACCGCGACCTGCCCAAGGGCGCGACGCTGCGGGTGCGCTTCGAGGCCTCGGGCAAGGCCGCAGCGCCCGGCAGGTGCGGGCTGGTCGGGGGTGACTGCGTGGTCGCCTGACGCGCGGGCGAGGGGCGAGTGGTTGGATGAACGGCATGACCCCTCCTCGCGTGCTCACCGTCGCCGGATCAGACTCGGGCGGCGGGGCGGGCATCCAGGCCGATCTGAAGACGATGCTGGCGCTCGGCGTGCACGGGATGAGTGTGATCGCCGCCGTCACCGCGCAGAACTCACTGGGCGTGCAGGGCTACTGGGAGTTGCCCGCCGAAGCCGTGCGCGCCCAGCTCGACTCGGTGCTCGGCGATATCGGGGCGCAGGCCGTCAAGACCGGCATGCTGGCCACACCCGCCCTGGTCGAGGTCGTCGCCGAGTTGCTCGCCTCGGCGGGGGCGCCCGTGGTCGTCGATCCCGTCGGCGTCTCCAAGCACGGCGACTCGCTGCTCGCGCCCGAGGCCGTCGACACGTTGCGTACCCGGCTGCTGCCGATCGCGACCGTCGTCACGCCGAACCTGTGGGAGGTCGAGCAGCTCACCTCGGTCAAGGTCGAGGGCGAGGACGACCTGCGCCGCGCCGCCGACGCCGTGCTGGAGCTCGGCCCCACCTGGGCGTTGATCAAGGGCGGGCATCTGCCGGGCGACTCCGTCGACCTGCTCACCGACGGCGTCGTCGAACACCGCTTCAGGGCCGAGCGCCTGGACAACCGCCACACCCACGGCACCGGCTGCACCCTGGCCTCGGCGGTCGCCTCCTACCTCGCACGCGGCGAGGACGTGCCCGGCGCCGTGGCCAAGGCCAAGCAGTACGTCACCGGGGCCATCGCCAACGGCTTCGCACTCGGGTCCGGCATCGGCCCCGTGGACCATGCCTGGCAGTGGCGCTGAGCCGGCGGCCTCAGAACAGCCTGGCGAGCGGGTCGCTCGCCAGCCGGTGCAGCAGGGCGGCGGCGGGCTCGGGGCCGGTACGGCCGGCGTCGACGGCCTCGGCCAGGGCGGTGAGCTCGGCG
Source organism: Nonomuraea sp. IBHARD001 (assembly GCF_056106265.1). NCBI lineage: Bacteria > Bacillati > Actinomycetota > Actinomycetes > Streptosporangiales > Streptosporangiaceae > Nonomuraea > Nonomuraea sp. IBHARD001. Next base: position 7,635,399 of record NZ_JBWBBW010000002.1, on the reverse strand, counting down.
GACGGGAGCAGCGAGCCGTTCGAGCCGTGCAGGCGCAGCCTGACCTGGCGTGCGCCCGGCGCCTGGGCGTGCAGCCAGGGGACACGGCCGCGCGCGATGTGCTCATCGACTCCGGCCGCCCGCACGGTGTTGAGGCCGATCTTCGCCGTGGCCAGGTCGACACTGCGCACCCGGTAGGCGCCGCGCACGCGCAACACCGACCCGTCGAGCTCGGCGCCGCCTCTGAACGCGCCGAGCACCGCGGTGGCCACCCCGGTGACGACCAGGGCGAGCAGCAGCACGACGAGCCCGGCGATCACCCAGTCGAGCGCCTGCGGCAGTCCGGCCGCGCCGGGGAAGTCCGGGTCGTCGCCCGCGAACCTGCCGAACCCGTCCGCGCCGAAACCGACGCCCAGCGCGGCGCCGACACCGAGCACGATCACCGTCGCCACGCTCGCGAAGAGCACGGAGAAGACGACCGTGCAGATCTTCTGAAGGGTATTGGCCGAGGTACTGAGGCGAAGACTCACCTTTCGACGCTAGAACATGCGTCTGTCGCTTTCCTGTCCCCAGGCCACGGAGTGGACCGCTTTCCAACGCGAGGGCTTCCAACGCGGAACGCTTTCCAGTGCGGAACGCGCGAAGCCCGGCATCCCTGAAGGAATGCCGGGCTTCGGAAGTCGCGAACTAGCGGGTGACCTTGCCCGCCTTGATGCACGAGGTGCACACGTTCATCTTCTTCGGCGTGCCGCCGACCAGCGCGCGGACCGTCTGGATGTTGGGGTTCCAACGACGACGGGTGCGGCGGTGCGAGTGGGACACGTTGTTGCCGAAGGTCGGCCCCTTGCGGCAGACATCGCAGACGGAAGCCACGGTATCGCTCCTTATTACAGTCGATATAGCCCTGTCCGCTGATGCATTCCGGGCGGCGGGCATGCCGGGACAACCGGCCAGCCAGACGAGGATATCCGATCCACAGCAGTGCATGCCACGCGAGGAAGGAGGCGAACCTGCCTCCGCTCACGATTGCGGATATTCTCCTCCATGAACGGTAGCGCATTCGGGGAGGTCGGAGCGCACGCATGGAGGTACTCGACCCGCCCTCGGTCCGGCGATGGGCCCGGCTGGCCGCCGACACGCTCGGCCGTACGAGGTCGGAGATCGACGCGCTCAACGTCTTTCCCGTTGCCGACGGCGATACCGGGACGAACCTCCACCTGACCATGGTGTCGGCCGCCGAGGCCGTGGAGGACCTGCCCGACGACGTGGACGCGGCCGTCGTGTGGCAGACGCTCGCCTACGGGGCGCTGATCGGGGCGCGCGGCAACTCGGGCGTCATCCTCAGTCAGGCGTTGCGCGGCCTCGCCGAGGTGCTCAAGGGCGGCGACTGCACGGGCGCGCTCCTGCGCGACGGCCTGATCCACGCGGCGGACCAGGCCAGAGGGGCGGTCGCGAGACCGGTCGAGGGCACGGTGCTGAGCGTGCTGAGCGCGGTCGCCGACGCCGTGACGCCGCTCGACGGCGCCACCGGGCTCGACGCGGTCGCCAGGCGGGCGGCGACGAGCGCGCGGCAGGCGCTCGGCCGTACGACCGGGCAGTTGGAGGTGCTGGCGCGCAGCGGGGTGGTCGACGCGGGAGGCGCCGGGCTGACGCTGGTGCTGGAGGCGCTGGCCGCCGTGGTGACCGACGCCTACGCCCAGCGCTACGACGTGCCGGCGCCGACCTCGCGGGTGCTGCCGATGACCGGGTCGGGGGCGGGCTACGAGGTGATGTACCTTCTCGACGCCGAGGACGACGCCGTGCGCAAGCTGCGTGAGGAACTCGACGCCATGGGCGACTCGCTGGTCGTCGTCGGCGGCGAAGGGCTGTGGAACGTGCACGTCCACGTCGACGACGCGGGAGCCGCCATCGAGGCGGGCATGCGCGTCGGCCGTCCGCACCGCGTGAAGGTCACCTACCTCGCCGCACCCGGCCGTCCGCACCGGATCGCTGCGGGCCGTGGCGTGGTGGCCGTCGCGGCGGGCGACGGCATCGCGGCCCTGTTCGAGGAGACGGGCGCGGTCACCGTACGGCGTGAGCCCGGGTCGAGTCCCGGCCTGCCGACGCTGCTGGCCGCGATCAGGCAGGCCGGCAGCGAGGTCATCGTGCTGCCCAACGACCAGGGCGTGCAGGCCATGGCCGCAGCCGCCGCCGAGATCGCCCGTGAGGAGGGCGTCGCGGTCAGCGTGCTGCCGACCAGGGCCACCGTGCAGGGGCTGGCCGCGCTGGCTGTGCACGATCCGCTGCGGCGTTTCGACGACGACGTGGTGGCGATGACCGACGCCGCCGCGCACACCAGGCACGGGCAGCTCACCGTGGCCGACGGCGAGGCGTTCACGAGTGCGGGCGTGTGCCGTCCCGGCGACGTGCTCGGGCTGATCGACGGGGACGTCGTGGTGATCGGCCGCACACCGCAGGAGGTGGCGGCGCTCGTCGTCGACCGCATGGTGGCGGGAGGCGGCGAACTGGTCACGCTGGTCGTCGGCTGCGAGGCGGACGAAGGGCTCGCCGCGTCCGTGGTCGAGCATCTCGGGCGGACCAGGCCGGACGTGGAGGTCATGTCATACGAAGGCGGGCAGGGCGGGTACCCGTTGCTGATCGGCGTGGAGTAGCCGGTGCGTGCTTCCGGAGCGGGAGGGCGCGGCTTGTCGGTCGGTCAGGGTAGAACTGATGGTCGTGAGCGAGCCGACCGTGCGCACCAGTGACCACGACACCTCGCCTGCGGCCGACGCGGGCGGCAGGCGCAGTCGTTTCGACGAGCCGCTGACCAAGGCGCTCGACCCCAAGACCGCCAAGCTCCTGCATGCCGTACTCGGCCTGGAGACGGTCGGGGACCTGCTGCGCCACTACCCGCGCCGCTATGCCGAGCGCGGCGAGCTCACCGCCATGGACTCCCTGGAGATCGACGAGCACGTGACGGTCGTCGGCGAGGTGACCAGGGCCATGCGCAAGCCGATGCGCAACAGGGGCGGCACCTGGCTCGAGGTCGAGGTCGTCGACGGCAATCGCAACAGGATCTACCTCTCCTTCTTCGGCAAGGGCTCCCACATCGCCGAGACCCGCCTCAAGCCCGGCAGACGAGGCATGTTCGCCGGGAAGGTCGGCGCGTTCGGCAATGCCGACAAACGGCGCTGGCAGCTCTCCCATCCGGAGTTCGAGCTGTTCGACGAGAGCGGCGAGAGCGACGCCGCCGAGTTCGCGGCGGCGCCGGTGCCGATCTACCCGGCGGGCAAGGACCTCACGCCGTGGGCGATCAGGCGGGCGATCGGCGTGGTGCTCGACACGCTCGGACCGCTGGACGACCCGCTGCCCGCCGAGTTGCGGGCCAGACGCAGGCTGGCCGATCTCGGCGACGCGCTGGTGGCCATCCATCGGCCCAAGGACTTCGCCGATGTGGGTCGGGCGCGGGAACGGCTGAAGTTCGACGAGGCGTTCGTGCTGCAGGCCGTTCTGCTGCAGCGCAGGCAGGCGGCGATCGCCTGGCCGGCCAAGGCCAGGCCGCGCACGGCGGGCGGGCTGCTCGACGACTTCGACGGGCGGCTGCCGTTCACCCTCACCGAAGGGCAGTCGGCCGTGGGCGAGGAGATCGCGCACGACCTCGGCATCGAACACCCCATGCACCGGCTGCTCCAGGGAGAGGTCGGCGCGGGCAAGACGGTCGTCGCCTTGCGCGCGATGTTGCAGGTCGTCGACGCCGGTGGGCAGGCGGCCCTGCTGGCGCCCACCGAGGTGCTCGCCCAGCAGCACCACCGGTCGATCACCGCCATGCTCGGCGACCTCGCCACGGGAGGCATGTTCGGCGGCACGGCCGTCGCCCTGCTCACCGGCTCGATGGGCGCGGCGGCCAGGCGCTCGGCCATGCTGGACGCGGCGTCGGGCGCCGCCGGGATCGTCGTCGGCACGCACGCGCTGCTGCAGGAGCGGGTGCAGTTCGCCGACCTCGGCCTGGTGGTGGTCGACGAGCAGCACAGGTTCGGCGTCGAGCAGCGCGACGCCCTGCGGGAGAAGGCGGGCGGCGGCAGGCCGCACGTGCTGGTGATGACCGCCACGCCGATCCCGCGCACGGTGGCGATGACGGTGTTCGGCGACCTGGAGGTCTCGGTCCTGTCCCAGCTGCCCTCCGGCCGTGCTCCGATCACCACGCACGTCGTGCCCGCCGCCGAGAAGCCGCACTACCTCGACCGCACGTGGGCGCGGGTGCGTGAGGAGGTCGGACTGGGCCGTCAGGCCTACATCGTGTGCCCGCGCATCGGCGACACCGAGGGCGACGAGGGCGACCTGACCAAGCCGGACGACGAACGCAGACCGCCGCTGGCCGTGCTCGACGTGGCCGAGATGCTGTCCGAAGGCCCTTTGCGCGGCCTCAGGGTCGAGGTCCTGCACGGCAAGCTTCCCCCTGAGGACAAGGACGCGATCATGCGCGCGTTCACCAGGGGAGAGGTCGACGTGCTGGTCGCCACGACGGTCATCGAGGTCGGCGTCGATGTGCCGAACTCCTCCGTCATGATCATCATGGATGCCGACAGGTTCGGCGTCTCCCAGCTGCACCAGCTCAGGGGCCGCGTCGGCCGAGGCGGCCTGCCCGGCCTGTGCCTGCTGGTCTCGGACTTCCCCGCGGGCACGCCCGCCAGGGATCGGCTGGAGGCCGTGGCCTCGACCCTCGACGGCTTCGAGCTGTCACGCGTCGACCTCGAACAACGCCGCGAGGGCGACGTGCTCGGCGCCGCCCAGTCCGGCAAGCGCTCGTCGCTCAAGCTGCTGCAACTGCTGCGTGACGAGGATGTCATCGTGTCGGCCCGTGAGGAGGCGGGGCGTTTGCTGGAGCAGGATCCGGAGCTGTCCGCACATCCCGGGTTGAACGCGGAGATCGGCCGCCTTCTGGCCGACGAACGAGCCGACTATCTGGAGAAGACCTGACCCGGGCGTTTTCCGCGCACGGCGACACGCCCATCCGAAAAGCCTGACCACCCTCTACGGCAAGCCTGGTCGGCGGCCCCCGCCCGGCACGTGGTCGCGCCCCGTCACGCACGCTTTCCCCAGCGGGACTTCGGCTGAGCGGCCAACGTTCCGGGCACAGTGCGGCATTTCTGGAGTGCCCGACGGGAAAGGCGAGACGAGAAATACGCGAGAGCGTCCGACGCCCCTCGCCAAAGCCGGGAAAACGCGCGAAGAATGCACGACCCGCAGGCCCCTCGGGATACCGCCGCGGAAATGCCGCAGCGGGGACGGCCTCCCCCCGAATGCCGTCCCCGCCTGGGCCCACCCTCGGGTCAGGTGCCGAGGGAACCGGCGTGCGGAAGGGCTCACGATCACGCCGGTCGGCCTTCATCTGGGTCATCGTGAAGGCCGCAGAACTCATCATGCGGGTCGTGAAGGGCGATGTGAATCACCCTTGCGCATTGCAGGCCGACACTTGCCCAGTCTTGACCTGGGGTGATGAAGGGCAATCGGGAGGCGGGACAATAGATCCAATAGGCAGGGGCAAGAGGCGAGCGGCAGGGGGTGCGGGGTGCGGATCATCGCGGGCAGTGCGGGGGGCCGGAGGGTGGCGGTGCCGCAGGGACGGGGGACTCGGCCGACGAGCGACCGGGCGAGGGAGGGCATCTTCTCCACGATCCTGTCGCTGCACGGCTCCCTTGAGGGTGCGGCCGTGCTGGACCTGTACGCAGGGTCGGGAGCCGTCGGGCTCGAGGCGGTCTCGCGGGGGGCCGAGCGGGTGCTGCTGGTGGAGTCGGACGCCAGGGCGGTCAAGGTGATCAGGGCGAACATCGCCGATCTCGGCCTCGGCGATCAGGCCAGGGTGTCGCCCGAGCGGGTCGAACGCCTGACCGGCAGGCCGTGCGCGGAGCCCTATGACGTGGTTTTCGCCGATCCCCCCTATGCGGTCGGTGACGCGGATGTGACCAAGGTGCTGGAGGGTTTGCGGGACAACGGCTGGCTCGCCGAGGAGGCGCTGATCGTGGTCGAGCGCGAGAGCAGGGGAAACGACCTGGTTTGGCCGCGGGCATACGTTGAGCAGAGGGTCCGTCGATATGGCGAAGCGGCCGTTTGGTACGGTCGCGCCGCCGGGCACCCATAGACCTGGGGAGGCGTCTTGCGTCGCGTTGTCTGCCCGGGGTCGTTCGACCCCATCACCAATGGCCACCTCGACATCATCGGCCGGGCCTCCCGGCTGTATGACGAGGTGACCGTGGCCGTTTTGATCAACATCGAGAAGAGCAGTCTGTTCACGGTCGACGAGCGGATCGACATCCTGCAGACCGTGACCAGGGAGTTCGGCAACGTGCGCGTGGAGAAGTTCCACGGCCTGCTGGTCGACTTCTGCAAGCAGCAGGAGATCCCCGCGATCGTCAAGGGGATCAGGGTCGTCAGTGACTTCGACTACGAGTTGCAGATGGCGCAGCTCAACTACCGGCTGTCGGGCGTGGAGACGTTGTTCATGCCCACCAATCCGGAATACTCGTTCTTGAGCTCCAGCCGAGTGAAGGAGATTGCCCGCTACGGAGGGGATGTGTCGGGCCTGGTCCCCGACCTGGTGCACAAGCTGCTGATAGAGCGGCTCAGGGGCTGACCAACGCCTGGTATTGTTGCTATTCGGCCTTGTACGACGGCGACGATTTCGCCATGCCTAGCGAGAGCAGGATGACTCAGCACCTCGACCCCCGCGCCCCTTGGGTGATCTCCACCCATGACCTGGGCAGACGGCCAGGCTCGATGCGCAAGATGACCCTGTCCCTCCCGGCACCGGCAGATCTCGGCGTCGACATGATCGGCGTTCCCAAGGGCGCCGAAGTCGAGCTGGATCTCCGGCTCGAAGCAGTGATGGAAGGCGTGCTCGTCACGGGCACGGCTCACGCTCCCCTCGCGGGTGAGTGCGCGCGGTGTCTTGAGCCGCTGACCTCCGAGATCGAGGTCGGCGTGCAGGAGCTGTTCTTCTACTCCGACGAGGATGCCTCGGAGGAGGACTCGCTGCTCGACGGGGAGCTGCTCGACCTCGAGCCGACATTCCGCGACGCGGCGGTGCTCGCACTGCCGCTCAGCCCCGTCTGTCAGGACGACTGCAAGGGGTTGTGCGTGGAGTGCGGGGTCAGGCTGGCCGATGCCGAGCCTGACCACGGGCACGAGAAGATCGACGCTCGATGGGCGTCGTTGCAAGGCTTGATCACCGAGAATCACAACGATCAGGAGAGCTGACGTGGCCGTTCCGAAGCGGAAGATGTCGCGGAGCAACACCCGCGCCCGCCGCGCCCAGTGGAAGACGTCCGCTGTCGCGCTGGTGAGCTGCCCCCAGTGCCGCTCGCCCAAGCAGTCGCACATCGCGTGCCCGACCTGCGGCACCTACAACCGTCGTCAGGTCATCGAGCCGTCTGCCTGATCGCACTGAGTTGACGTGATGCCGACCGGGTGCCATTGTGCCCCGGTCGGCGTTACCGTCTCAGGTGCGTGCGGTGGCGGTTGGCCCGCGACCGTGGTGGACGCCGGGGATCATCCCCGACGCCCACCACGTTTTCGGGCATCTCTGGTCATCGCCCAGCCTTGAGGCGGAGGCACGGAGATGTTCGAGGAGGAAATGACGTGGGCGCAGGTCCCAAGCCGGTGGCCGTGGAGGTCGCCAGAGACGAGCTCGACCATGTTCTGGTGGTCAAGCTCGGCCCCGAGATCCTTGAGCGGGCGCTGACGCACCGCTCCTACGCCTATGAGAACGGTGGCCTGCCCACCAACGAGCGCCTGGAGTTCCTCGGCGACTCGGTGCTGGGCCTCGTCGTCACCGACACCCTCTATCGCAACCACCCCGACCTGCCGGAAGGCCAGCTGGCCAAGCTGCGGGCCGCGGTGGTCAACATGCGTGCCCTGGCCGATGTGGCCCGCGCGCTCGGCCTTGGTCGCTTCCTGCGGCTGGGCAGGGGCGAGGAGGGCACGGGCGGCCGTGACAAGTCCTCGATCCTGGCCGACACCCTCGAAGCGGTGATCGGCGCGGTCTATGTCGACAAGGGCCTCGACGAGGCGTTCCGCGTGGTGCATCTGCTGTTCGACCCGCTGATCACCCGTTCGGCCTCGCTCGGCGCCGGGCTCGACTGGAAGACCTCGCTGCAGGAGCTCACCGCGTCCGAGGCGCTCGGCGTGCCCGAGTACCACGTCGAGGAGAGCGGCCCCGACCACGCCAAGTCCTTCACCGCCGTCGTGCGGGTGGGCGGCGAGGCGTTCGGCTCGGGCAGCGGCCGCAGCAAGAAGGAAGCCGAGCAGCAGGCCGCCGAGGCGGCGTGGACCCGCATCAGGGGCCGCCGCGAGCACGAGAACCCGCCGGGCGAGTAGCCGTGCCCGAGCTGCCGGAAGTCGAGGTCGTCCGCCGCGGACTGGCCCAATGGGTGAGCGGCCGCACGATCTCCGACGCCGAGGTGCTGCACCCCCGGGCGATCCGCCGCCACGTCCTCGGAGCCGACGAGTTCGCCCTGCGTCTCAAGGGCCGCACGGTCGTGTCGGCCGAACGGCGGGGCAAGTACCTCTGGCTGCCGCTGGGCGGCGGCGCGCACCACGAGGGCGACGCGATGCTCGCCCACCTCGGCATGAGCGGCCAGCTCCTCGTCGTCGACCCCGCCTCACCCGCCGAGAAGCATCTGCGTGTGCGGCTGAGCTTCGCCGACGGCGGTCCCGATCTGCGATTCGTCGATCAGCGTACGTTCGGGCACGTCATGGTCTCGCCCATGGTCGCCGGCGTGCCCGAGCCGATCGCGCACATCGCACCCGACCCGTTCGAGGACGCCTTCACGACCGCGTACTTCGCCGGGCGGTTGAAGGTCAAGCACACCGAGATCAAGCGCGTGCTGCTCGACCAGTCGGTGATCAGCGGCGTCGGCAACATCTACGCCGACGAGGCGCTCTGGATCGCCAGGCTCCACGGATCGAGGGTGGCCTCCACCCTGTCCAGGCCCAAGGTCGGCGAACTGCTCGAGGCCGTGCGCCAGGTGATGGGCTCGGCCCTTGAGCAGGGCGGCACCTCCTTCGACAGCCTGTATGTCAATGTCAACGGCGAGAGCGGCTACTTCGACCGCTCCCTTGAGGCCTACGGCCGCCGCGATCTGCCCTGCTCGCGTTGCGGCACGCCGATCAGGCGCGAGCCGTTCATGAACAGGTCCTCCTACAGCTGCCCCCGCTGCCAGCCCCGCCCTCGCTGACCGGCCGGGCGATGGAGGAGGGCACGCCCGTACGGCTGACCGCCTGGGCCAGGGGAGAGGTCCAAGGGGTCGGGTTCCGCTGGTGGACCAGGTCGAGGGCGTTGGAGCTCGGACTTCGGGGCTGGGCGCGCAACACCGCCGACGGCCGGGTCGAGATCGTCGCTGAGGGTGATCGGGCGGCCTGCGTCAAGCTGCTGGAGGCCCTGAGGGGTTGCCAGACGCCCGGCAGGGTGGATGGAGTGGTGGAGCGCTGGACAGAAGCGCGAGGTAGCATCACCGGCTTCATCGAAAGATAGCCCTTCCCTCAAACCCCCTAAATGCGGTATATTTGTATGTCGGGAGTGCCCACCAGTAGGTCCAGGCGGTGCGTTCAACTTGACCGCCCCTACTGCCGGTGCGACTCTAGGTAGGTACCACGCGCACCCCTCCCGCGGAAAATGAAGTGCGCGAACCAGTCTGGTCACTCAGCGTGGAGGACCCTTTACCATGGCGAAGGCTCTACTTGGCCACGTCGGCGGTCCTGATCCTCGGATGGTCTCGGAGATGCGGCGTTTGCAGCAGCGGATCCGTGACCTGGAGGCAGAACTCACCCGGCTCCAGGCCCAGAACGACGCTCTAGCGGCTACGACCCGTGATGAGGCGTTCACCCGCCTGCAGGAGCGTGAGCCGGCTCTCACCTGAGAGGTCGGACCGCTTAACCGTAAATTGGGACGTCTCGACGAGGCGTCCCTCGTCTTTTGCCCAGGCGCCTCCTCCCTTCGGGGTGGGGTGCCTGTTTGGCGTTCCCGGGGGTTTGGGGAGTTTGTTTGGGCTCCAGGAAGGCGGGTTTGGGCTCCAGGCTGAGGGCTGGTCTGCGTGTCCGGCTGAGGGATCGCTCGGGTTCCGTCGCTGGGCTTGATCTGAGGGCCGCTCGGCTCGGCTGTCCGCGCTCTGAGGGCCGCTCGGCTCGGCTGTCCGCGCTCTGAGGGCTGCTCGGCTTGGCTCTCCGTGTTGGGGGCGCGTCTCCGCGCTTAGGTCGCTTCTCGGTGCTCGGCTTGCGTCACTGCGCTTGGTTGGACAGCTGCCCGCGCTTGGTTGGGGCGTCGCCCGTGCCCGGTGGGGGAGTCGCTTGGGCTTGGGGTTGAGAGCTGTGCGAGGGTCTGTGATCCTGTCGCGGTCTCAGATGCCCTCCGTACGCGGCGAGCCACGTACTGGGCGTGCATTGTCCTGCATCTCCATCGAAAAGCCCCCTGCCAGGTGAGGCGGGGCTCGCCAGTCGGTGGCTCTGACCGGTGTGGAGGCGGGTGGGACAGTAGTCTTTCCCGAAGGCTAATCGGGAGGGGGTCGCGGACTGTGTACCTGAAGACCCTCACCCTGCGCGGGTTCAAGTCCTTCGCCTCGGCGACCGCGCTGCGGTTCGAGCCGGGGATCACGTGTGTGGTCGGGCCCAACGGCTCGGGCAAGTCCAATGTCGTCGACGCGCTCGCCTGGGTCATGGGCGAGCACAGCGCCAAGTCGTTGCGCGGCGGCAAGATGGAGGACGTCATCTTCGCCGGCACGTCGAGCCGGGCCCCGCTGGGCCGGGCCGAGGTCACGCTGACGATCGACAACTCCGACGGCGCGCTGCCCATCGACTACACCGAGGTGACGATCAGCCGGCTGATGTTCAGATCGGGCCAGAGCGAGTACGCCATCAACGGCGACACCTGCCGCCTGCTCGACATCCAGGAGCTGCTCTCCGACTCGGGCATCGGCCGTGAGATGCATGTCATCGTCGGCCAGGGCCAGCTCGACGCCGTCCTGCACGCCGGTCCCGAGGACCGCAGGGCCTTCATCGAAGAGGCCGCGGGCGTGCTCAAGCACCGCAAGCGCAAGGAAAAGGCCCTGCGCAAGCTGGATGCGATGCAGGCCAATCTGACCAGGGTCCAAGACCTCGCCACCGAGCTGCGCCGCCAGCTCAAACCGCTGGGACGCCAGGCCGAGATCGCCCGCAAGGCGGCCGTCATCCAGGCCGACCTGCGTGATGCGAGGCTGCGCCTGCTGGCCGACGACGTGGGCATCCTGCGCGAGACGTTGCGCCGTGAGGCGGCCGACGAGGCCGCGATCCAGACCAGGCGCCGCCAGGTCGAGACGGAGCTGGCGGAGGGCCAGCAGCGCGAGAGCGCGCTGGAGGCGGCCGAGACCGAGGCCCAGCCCAGGCTCTCGGCGGCGCAGGAGACGTACTTCAGGCTGTCGTCGCTGCGTGAGCGCATCACCGGCCTCGAACAGCTCGCCGCCGAACGGCACCGCAACGCCCTCGACGCGGCCTCGGTCGAGCGCCGGGGCCGCGACCCCGAAGACCTGGAGCGCGAGGCCGACGAGGTCAGGGCCGAGGAGCAGGTGCTCGCCGAAGCGCTGGAGCAGGCCCAGCTCACCCTCGACACGGCCGTGGAGCGCCGCTCGGAGGCCGAGGCCGCCCTGCGCGTGGAGGAGCAGCGCCTGGCCATGGCCGCCAGGGCCGCGGCCGATCGGCGTGAGGGGCTGGCCAAGCTGCGGGGCCGGGTCGACGCCGTGCGGACGAGGGCCAGGGCGGCCGAGGAGGAGATCGGCAGGCTGGTCAAGGCCGTCGACGACGCCGAAGACCGTGCGCGGCGCGCTCAGGAGGACCACGACGACCAGGAGGCCCAGGAGCCCGCCGTCGATCCCGCTCTGGCCGAGGAGCTGGCCACGGCGCAGGAGTCCGTCGAGCAGGCGCGAGCCCTGGCCGACGAGGCCCGCAGGGCGGTCGAGGCGGCCAAGGCCGAGGTCGAGGCGCCGCGCGCGGCTGCCCAGGCGGCCAGGTCTGGCGCGGCCACGGCCCGCACGACCGACCAGGCGGCCCAGCGCGCGGTCGCCGCGCTGCAGGCCAGGTGTGACGCGTTGGAGCTCGGCCTGGCCAGGGGCGCCGACGGCGGCGCCGCCCTGCTGGCGGCCGATCTGGCCGGGGTGATCGGCCCGCTGGCCGCCCGGATGACGGTCGCGCCTGGCGCGGAGGTCGCGATGGCCGCCGTCCTGGGCGCGGCGGCCGAGGCCGTGGCCGTCACGGACGTCGACATCGCCCTGCACGCCCTGGAGCTGCTGCGTGCCAAGGAGTCGGGCCAGGCGACCCTGCTGCTCGCCCGGAGTGCGGGGGGCGGCCCGCAGGCTTCCGGCCGGGGGCGGGCCCCCGAAGGTAGCGAGTGGGCTGCGGCCCTTGTCACGGTTCCCGCCGAGTTGCGGGCGGCCGTCGACCATCTCCTCGACGGTGTCGTCGTCGTCGACGATCTCCGCGCCGCCGGGGCCGTGGTCCGGGCCGATGCCGGGCTGCGCGCCGTGACCAGGGACGGCGACGTGCTGGGCGCTCACCTGGCGGCCGGTGGTTCGGCCGGTGGGTCGTCGGCGCTGCAGATGCGGGCCGCGCTCGACGAGGCGATCGCCGATCTTGAGGATGCCCGCGTCAAGGCCGAGGAGGCGGGCGCCGCGCTGGAGGAGGCGGTGACCGCCGAGGCGGGAGCGCAGGCGGCGGTGGAGGCCGCCCAGGCGGGGGTCGCGGAGGCGCAGAGTGCGGCGGGCGCCGCGCAGAGCGGCGTGAGTGCGGCGCAGTCCGTGCTCGACCAGGTCAGGAGCAGGCAGCGCGAGTCCGACCAGCGCAACGCGGCGGCGGCCAGACGGCTGGCCCAGCTCGGCGCGGCGGCGGAGGCGGCCAAGGCGGAGAGCCATCGCCTGGCCAAGGGCGTGGCGGCGGCCCAGGAGGCACGCGAGAGCGGCCTGTCGGAGCTGACCGAGCTGGAGGAGCGCCTGGCCGAGGCCGAGTACTCCCAGGAGCTCGAGGACGAGCCGACGACCGACGTCCGCGACGACCTGGCGGGCGGCTGCGCCGTGGCCAGGCAGTACGAGATGGACGCCAGGCTCACCGTGCGCACGGCCGAGGAGCGGGTGGGCGGCATCGCGGGCCGCGCCGACGCGCTCATGCGGGCGGCGCGGCGCGAACGCGAGGAGCGGTCGCGGGCGGCGGCCACGCGGGAGCGGCGAAGGCGGCAGGCCGTGGTCGCCGAGGCCGTGGTCAAGGGCGCTCGGCAGGTGCTGGCCGTACTGTCGGGTTCGATCGAGTCGGCGGCGCGTGAGCGCGACGAGGCCGACCTGGCCAGGGTGGCGATCGACGCGGAGCTGAAGTCGGTGCGCGTGCGGGTGCGCGAGCTGAGCGGCGAGCTGGACAAGCTCACCAACCGGGTGCACGGCAGCGAGATGGCCAGGACCGAGCAGCGGCTGCGTCTTGAGCAGATGGAGCAGCGGGCCCTGGAGGAGTTCGGCGTCGAGGGCGAGGCGCTGATGACGGAGTACGGCCCCGGCGCCGAGGTGCCGGGCGACCCGCCCGTGCCCTACGTGCGCGAGGAGCAGGAGAAGCGGGCCAGGCAGGCCGAGCGCCAGATGACCCAGCTCGGCAAGGTCAACCCGCTGGCCCTGGAGGAGTTCGCGGCGCTGGAGGAACGCCACGCCTTCCTCACCTCGCAGCTGGAGGACCTCAAGAAGACGCGCCGCGACCTGATGACGGTGGTGGCGGAGGTCGACGCGCGGGTGGAGCAGATGTTCGCCTCGGCGTACGAAGACGTCGCCAGGGAGTTCGAGCAGATCTTCGGCCGTGTCTTCCCCGGCGGGGACGGCAAGCTGATCCTCACCGACCCCACCGACATGCTGACGACCGGCATCGAGGTGGAGGCGCGCCCGCCGGGCAAGAAGGTCAAGCGCCTGTCGCTGCTGTCGGGCGGCGAGCGCTCGCTGACCGCGGTGGCGTTCCTGGTGTCCATCTTCAAGGCCAGGCCGTCGCCCTTCTATGTGATGGACGAGGTCGAGGCGGCGCTCGACGACACGAACACGCAGCGGTTGCTGACCCTGTTCGAGGAGTTGCGGCAGAGCTCGCAGCTGATCGTCATCACCCACAACAAGCGCACGATGGAGATCGCCGACGCCCTGTACGGCGTGTCCATGCGGGGCGACGGCGTCACCCAGGTCATCAGCCAGCGCATGCGTGAGCGTGAGCACGCCTGAGCCGGTGGACCGAGCATGCCGGCCGGTCTGGAAAACTGAACTCTTGTGAACGACTACCTCGGCATCATCGCGATCGTGGTCGTCGTCGCCCTGTTGGCGGCCGGCGGCATGTTCCTCCTGTTCAGGTCCGGGGGCAAGGCTGCGCCACCGCAGGTCGAGCCCAAGGACACCACTCCGCTGCCCGGCGAGCAGCAGCCTCCGCTCAAGGGCGGTGGCGAGCAGGAGGGCGTGACCACCACGGTCCCGCCGCCCGCACCGGCCAAGCCGGCCGAGACGATGATCGTCACGCCGGAGCTGGACGTGCCGCCGCCGTCGGCGGGCCGCATGGTCAGGCTGCGCTCGCGGCTGGCCAGGTCGCAGAGCGCGTTCGGCAAGGGCCTGCTGGAGCTGCTCTCGCGCGACCGGCTCGACGACGACGTGTGGGACGAGATCGAGGAGAGCCTGATCACCGCCGACGTCGGGGTGGCGCCGACGCGTGCGATGGTCGAGGAGCTGCGTACCAAGGTCAAGGTGCTGGGCACGCGGACCCCGCAGGAGGTGCGGGCGCTGCTGCGCGAGCAGTTGCTGGTCCAGATCAACCCCGACCTCGACCGCACGCTGCACGTCGCCAAGCACGGCGAGCGCCCGGCGGTTGTGCTCGTGGTCGGCGTCAACGGCACCGGCAAGACCACGACGACGGGCAAGCTGGCCCGCGTGCTGGTGGGCGACGGCAAGACGGTGGTGCTCGGCGCCGCCGACACCTTCCGCGCGGCGGCTGCCGACCAGTTGCAGACGTGGGGCGACCGGGTCGGCGCCGAGGTCGTGCGCGGCCCCGAGGGCGGCGACCCGGCCTCGGTGGCGTTCGAGGCGGTGGCCAAGGGCATCGGCGAGAAGGCCGACACGGTCATCGTGGACACGGCGGGCAGGCTGCACACCAAGACCGGCCTGATGGACGAGCTCGGCAAGGTCAAGCGCGTCATCGAGAAGAAGGCCACGGTCGACGAGGTGCTGCTGGTGCTCGACGCGACGACCGGTCAGAACGGCATGCGTCAGGCGCAAGTGTTCGCCGAAGTGGTAAATATCACCGGCATCGCACTGACGAAGCTGGACGGCACCGCGAAGGGCGGCATCGTCATCTCGGTTCAGCGTGAGCTGGGGGTGCCGGTGAAGCTGGTCGGACTGGGCGAAGGGCCCGACGACCTGGCGCCGTTCGATCCCGAGGTGTTCGTCGACGCGATTCTGGGTGACTGACCGGGATATCGCCGACTTCACTCTGTATCGGATGTGCACCTGTATTCCGGTGTAATTCGATAAAAGGGGAAATGTCCCTTACCGGTCGAGGGCTTGCCGGGGCGCTGACGCCATGTTGATATTGGTCGGTTTGGTCCGTCCCCCCTGAGGAAGGCAGCATCTCCGATGAAGAAGGTCGTCATCCACAAGCCTGGCACCGTGAAGCTCACCGGGTCGGCCACGCCGAAGCACCACTGACTCAGCCCGGGGCCGGTGCCTTTCCCCGAGGCACCGGCCGTCCGGCCGGCGAAAGGGCCAGCGGGTGATTCACCTCGACGCCGACCGCCGCGGGCGCGGTCCCTATGCCGCAGCCTCGGCGCTGCTCGGCGTGCTCGTGCCAGAGGCCTTGCGACGCGATCCGGGCCTGGTCGCCAGGCATGACATCGAGATCCGCGCGGCGGCTCCCGGTCTTGAGCCGGTCGTGCCCGCGGTCAGGGTGTCGCGGGCCGCCTGCCTGCCTCCGGCCGAGCGCATCCTGGTGCCCGCGCCCCGCCGTACTCTCCGGATCGCCAACGGGCTCGCGGAGTTCGTACGCGATCATCTGGCGGCCAGCGGGCCGAGGCGGATCGTGGTGCGCAATGCGGAGCTGGCGGATCCGACCGATGCCGAGTTCCTCGACGTGCTGGCGCGCCGGGTCGACGGGGCGCTGCTCGGCATCGTGCACGAGGGCGGGCGCGAGCCGGGCCCCGCGGGGCAGCCGCCCGCCGATCTGGTGGAACGGTGCTGGCGTGAGGGCTTCTACCACGCGGTCGCCGAGGTCGGGGGCGCCGAGTTCGAGCGCGCCGACCACGACGCCGACCCGGAGGCGTGGTGGCAGCTCCTGCACCGGACGGCGGGCGCGCTGGCCGCCGTCGAGCGCGAGGAGGAGGCCAAGCGGCTCTACGACCTGGGCCGCAGGACCAGCACGGACCCACGCAACCGGGCCACGGCCGCCTACGCCACCGCGATGCTGCTGGTACGCCACCACGACCCGGCGAAACGGGCGCCCGACGAGGCGCTGGCCTGGATCAACGAGGCCGTGACGATCACCGCCCTGCTGCCCGACCGCCGGATGCGCGCCTTCCACCTGGGCTTCGACCTCAACGGCAAGGCACTCGTCCAGGTGCGCAGGGGCCGCCCGGCCGAGGCGCTCGCCCTGGTCGAGCAGGCGATCGAGCTGGCCGACAACGACCTGGAGCCGGGCGAGCACCCCATTCACCGCCTGGTGCTGCGGGCCAACCGGGCCCAGCTCCTGGCCGCAGGAGGCGACCTGGAGGGCGCCTTACGCGACCTCGACGCGGTGATCGACGCCGACCCGGGCTACCCCGACTACTACATCGACCGGGGCAACCTGCGCCTGCGCCTGGGCCGCAGGAGCGAGGCCGTCGAGGACTACGAGAGCGCGATGCGCGTCGGCCTGCCCTTCCCCGAGCCGTACTACAACAGGGCCGAGGTCCGATTCGCCGAGGGCGACCACGAAGGCGCGCTCGCCGACCTGGACTACGCCATCGAACTCGACCCCGGCTTCACCGACGCCTATGTCAACAGGGCCGGCCTGCTGGTGGCGATCGGCGAGCACCGGCGGGCCAGGCTCGACGCCGAGCGCGACCCCGGCAACCCGTACCTGCTGTGCACGCTGGGGCAGATCGAGGCGGCCGAGGGGCGCAGCGCCGAGGCGGTGTCGGCGTTCAACGCGGCCGTGGCGCTCGACCCCCGGCTGGCGCTCGCCTGGGCGGGCAGGGGGCAACTGGCCTTCGAACTGGGCGACGTCGAGGGGGCGATCGCGGACCTGACCACGGCGGTGGAGCTCGGCGAGACGGTCGAGCTGAGGTTCAACCGGGCGGTGGCCCTGCGAGCGGCGGGCCGGCGCAGGGAGGCGAGGGCCGACCTGCTGCGCGCCGCCGAGCTCGACCCCGGCGACGAGGACGTGAGGCAGGCCCTGAGGCAACGGTGATGGGCGCCGGGTACTGGCTGCTGCTGACCGCCTATCTCGTTTCGTCCGCGGGCAACTGGATCTACCGCCTGACCCTGCCGCTGCTCGTGCTGGAGCTGACCGGCTCGGCCGTCGGCACCGGGTTCGTCTATGTGATGGAGTACCTGCCCTACCTGCTGCTGGCGATGTTCGGCGGGGTGCTGGCCGACCGGTTCGAGCGCAGGCGGGTGCTGGTGGCGGGCGATCTCGTCGCGGCGGCGATCGCGGCGGGGCTCGGGTTCTTCGTCATGGCGGGCGCGCACCCGGTGTGGCTGATCTACGTGCTGACGTTCGCGCTGGCGTGCGTCGATCCGCTGTACCAGCCGTCGCTGCAGAGCCTGGTCCCCGCGCTCGTGCCCGCCGAACGACTCGGGCAGGCCAACGCCAGGCTGCACATCGTGGACTACTCGATCAACATGGCCGGTCCTCTCATCGCCACCGCGCTGGTCACCGCGTTCGGCCACCAGTTCACGATCTTCGTCGACTCCGGCACGTTCCTGCTGTCGGCGCTGCTCGTGCTCGGGGTCAGGGGGGTGGCGCGGGCGCCGGTGCGGGCGGGCCGCTCGGTGGCCGGTGACATCCGGGAGTGCCTGCACCACATGGTCAGGGAGAACCGGGTGCTGCTGACGGCGGCGCTGGTGCCGTTCGGGGTGAATCTGGGGGTGTGGTTGCTGCTGGCGGACCTGGTGTTCTATCTGACCTCCTACCACCACTTCACACCGGGTCAGATCGGCATCGTGTACGGCATGCAGGGCGCGGGAGCCGTGCTGGGGGCGATCGGCGGGGCCTGGCTGCTGCGCAGGTACCCGCCCTACCGGCTGGTCACGCTGGGGCTGGTCTGCGGTGGGCTGTCGATGCTGGCGATGATCCCGGCCAGGGGGCCGTGGTGGATCGGCGCGGCCTGGCTGGGGCAGTTCGCCTCGGCGGGCATCTCGATCGTTGCGATCATGACATTGCGCCAGCGGCTGACGCCCGACCGGCTGCTCGGCCGGGTGCTGGCCACCTCGCGGATGATCGGCTTCGCCTCGATCCCGATCGCGGCGCTGGCCACCGGGCTGCTGGAGACGGCCTGGGGCGACGCCTACCTGCTCATGGCCGTGGCCGGGACGAGCTGGCTCGCGATCGCACTGGCCGCCTCCAGGTCACGGCTTCGCGACGTGCGACTGAACCTCGTAGGCGCCTAGCGGGCTGTGCCTGGTGCCGATCGGCACGACCAGCGGCGTGCCGGCGACCGGGTCGGCGATGACCCTGGCGTCCAGGTCGAACACCTCACGCAGCAGATCCTCGGTCAGCACCTCGTGCGGAGGACCTGCGGCGATCACGCGGCCGTCGCGCATGGCGACCAGGCGGTCGGCGTAGCGTGCGGCCAGGTTCAGGTCGTGCAGGACCATGACGACCGTGCGCCCGGCCTCGTGGTGCAGATGCCTGACCAGTTCGAGCACCTCCACCTGGTGGGCCAGGTCGAGGAACGTGGTGGGTTCGTCGAGCAGGAGCAGGTCGGTGCCCTGGGCCAGCGCCATGGAGATCCAGGCGCGCTGGCGCTGGCCGCCCGACAGCTCGTCCAGCGGGCGGTCGGCCAGGTCGGCGAGCCCGGTCATGGCCAGCGCCCTGCCGACGGCCGACTCGTCGTCGGAGGACCACTGCCGGTACCACGTCTGGTGCGGGTGCCGCCCGCGCGCCACCAGGTCGGCGACCGTCAGGCCCTCCGGCGCCGACGGGGCCTGCGGCAGCACGCCGAGGATCTTGGCCACCTCGCGGGTGGGGATGCTGTCGATGCGCTTGCCGTCCAGCAGGACCTCGCCGCCCGACGGCTTGAGCAGCCGGCCGAGCGCGCGCAGCAGGGTGGACTTGCCGCAGCCGTTCGGTCCGATGATCGTGGTGACGGTCCCGGCCTCGATGCCGAGATCCAGTCCGTCGACGATGAGGCGGTCGCCGTACCCGAGTTTGACGTCGACAGCTTGCAGCCTCATGAGCGGCCCTTTCTACGGATTCGGATGAGCAGGTAGATCAGGTACGGCGCGCCGAGCACGGCGGTGACGATGCCCACCGGCAGCTCGGTCGGCGAGAACAGGGTCCTGGCCACCAGATCGGCCGTGACGGTCAGCAGCGCGCCGACGACGGCCGAGACGACCAGGGGCGGATGGGCGACGCCCGCCAGCCGCAGGGCGATCTGCGGCGAGGCCAGGGCGACGAAGGCGATGGGCCCGGCGGAGGCCGTGGCGACGGCGGCCAGCAGGACGGCGGCCACGATCATGAGCCCGCGTGCCAGGTTCATCCGCACGCCGAGCCCGGCCACGGTGTCGTCGCCGAACCTGAGCGCCCCGAGCGAGCGGGTGCCGAGCAGGGTGAGCGGCACCAGGACGGCCAGTGCGACGGCGACCGGTGTGACGTGCTCCCAGCCTCTGCCGTGCAGCGAGCCGGTGATCCACACCATCGCCTTGGTGGTGTCGTTGACATCGCCCACGGTCAGCAGCCAGTACTTCACATTGGTGAACACGGCCGCCACGCCGATGCCGACCAGGACGAGCCGGTAGCCGTCGAGCCCGTGCCGCCAGGCGAGCGCGTAGACGACGAACGCCCCGAGCAGGCCGCCGAGCAGGGCCAGCAGCGGGATGCCGACCCCGGCGAGCACACCGCTGACCCCGCCTGCCGTACTTCCGCTGAGCACCACGCCCGCGACCACGGTCACGGAGGCGCCGGTGGTCACGCCGAGGATCTCGGGGCTGGCCAGGGGGTTGCGCGCGACCGACTGGGTGATCGCGCCCGCGAGGGCGAGTGCGGCGCCGACCAGGGCGGCCGTCAGCGCCCGGGGCAGGCGCAGCTCCATGACGACGAAGTGGTCGGCGCCTTCGGTGTCGACGACGGCGCGCAGCACCTGGGCCACGCTCATCTCGATGTCGCCGATGCGCATGTTGACGGCCATCAGCACCACCAGCAGCCCGAGACCGGCCAGGCTCACCACGGCGCCGCGCAGGCGCAGCTGCCAGGACAGCCCGGCCAGGCGCAGCGGCAGCACGGCGGTGGAGGTGTTCACAGTCGCACCGGCTTCCTGCGGCGCACGAGTGCGATGAAGAACGGCGCGCCGATGAGGGCGAGCACGACGCCGACCTCCAGCTCGCCCGGCGGCGCGACCACCCGGCCGATGACATCGGCGATCAGCAGCAGACAGGCCCCGACCAGCGCGGAGACGGGCAGCAGCAGGCGGTGGTCGGTCCCGGTGAGCGAGCGGGCCAGATGGGGCACGACCAGGCCGATGAAGGCCAGCGAGCCGCAGGCCGCGACGGTGGCGGCGGTCAGCAGGGTGACGGCGGCGATGCCGACGGCCCGGGTCCTGGCCACGTCCTGGCCGAGCCCTCTGGCGACGTCCTCGCCGAGCGAGAGCGCGTTGAGCCCGGTCGCGTTGACCGCCGCGAGCAGCAGCCCGGCCGCGATGAACGGCAGCAGCTGCACGATCGTGTCGGCCCCTCTGGCGGCGATCGAGCCCGACTGCCAGAACCTGAAGACGTCCATGGCCTGCTCGTCCAGCAGGACGAGTGCCGAGGTGAGCGCGTAGAGGAAGGCGCTGACCGCCGTGCCCGCCAGGGCGAGCGTCACGGGCGTCGGCCCGCCCCTGCCGCCGACCATGCCGAGTGCGAACACCCCCGCGCTGGCCAGCAGCGCCCCGGCCAGGCCGAACCAGATGTGAACGTGCAGGCTGCCGGCCCCGAGCAGCAGGATGCCCGCCACCATCGCGAACGCGGCCCCCTGGGTGACGCCGAGCAGTCCGGGGTCGGCCAGCGGGTTGCGCGTGTGCCCCTGCATGAGCGCGCCAGCGACGCCGAGCGAGATGCCGGCCAGCAGGCCGATGACCGTGCGGGGCACGCGCAGCGAGCGCACGATGATGTCGTGCTCGGTGCCCGAGGGTGCGGTGAGCGCCTGCCAGACGTCGCCGAGCGGCACGGACTTGGCGCCGACGGCCACACTCAGCACGACCGCGACGACCAGTGTCGCGATCAGTGCGGCGATGACGAGGAGGCGGTTGTGCCGTACGCCGTGCGGGCGTGGGACGGCCACCGCTCTACTCACCAGGACTTCCTCCTATTTGCACGCCCAACGAGAAGTATGCCAGGTTAGGCATGGCTAATCTTACTTAGGTAGACCTTAGGAGCAGGTGCATGAAGCTGTCGCGAGCCCTTGCCGTAGCCCTGCTGATCGCGGGGCTCACGGCATGCGGATCGGCCTCGGACTCCTCCGCCGCACAGAACACCGCCGAGCCCGCCGCCGCCTCGATCACGGTGAAGCACGCCATGGGCGAGACCGTGATCCCCGCGCCTCCGAAGCGGGTCGTCGCCCTCGACCAGAGCTTCGTCGACGCCGTCCTCACACTGGAGACCCCGGTGGTCGGCTACACGACCTACCGCTCGATCGACGACAAGCTGCCCGACTACCTGGGCGCCGTCGCGGCGCAGTACGGCAAGCAGGCCACGGTCGTCGGCACGCTGGAGGAGCCGAGCCTGGAGCGGATCATCGCCCTGAAGCCCGACCTGATCGTCTCGGCCAAGGTCAGGCACGAGGCCCTCTACGACAAGCTCTCCAAGATCGCCCCCACGGTGTTCTCCGAGACCACGGGCGCCATCTGGAAGGACAACGTGCGCCTGATGGGCCGGACGCTCGGCAAGCAGGACCTCGCCGAGGCCAAGATCAAGGAGCTGGAGGAGCGCGCGGGCCGGATCGGCGCCTCGATCAAGGAGAAGAACGGCGGCGCGCTGCCCACGATCTCGGTCGTGCGCTTCGCCGGTGAGCCCACCACGCGGCTCTACATGGAGAACTCCTACTCCGGCATCGTGCTGAAGGACGTGGGCTTCCCGCGTCCGGCCGAGCAGCCGAAGAACCCCGACGGCATCGCGGTCGACGTGGCGCAGGAGCGGATCGCCGACTTCGACGCCGACCACATCTTCGTCGCCGCCTATCCCGACCCGGCCACCGACGCGCCCAAGAAGGCCTTCCAGGGCAATCCGCTGTGGGGCAAGCTCAAGGGCGACAAGCACGAGGTGAGCGACCTGACCTGGATGAGCGCCGTGGGCATCCAGGGGGCCAAGGCCATGCTGGACGACGTGGCGAAGATCTTCGGCGTCGACCCCGCCAACGGCTGAGCCGGGCTCTCGGTCCTCGGCGAGGAAGGCGCGCAGGTCGGCTTAGCCGGGCTCTCAGTCCTCGGTGAGGAAGGCGCGCAGGTCGTCCAGGTGCGGGTTCAGGTCCAGGCCGGCCTCGCGCAGCCAGTCCTGGTCGCAGTAGGTGCCCCGGTAGCGCTCGCCGCCGTCGCAGATCAGGGTGACCACGCTGCCGCGCTCGCCCGACGCGCGCATCTGCCTGATGAGGTGGACGGCGGCGGCGACGTTCGTGCCCGTCGAGCCGCCGACGTCACGCCCGGTGACCTCGTGCGTCCAGTGCATGGCCGCGATCGAGCGCGCGTCGGGCACCAGGTACATGCGGTCGATCACCGAGGCCTGGAAGGAGGGCTCGACCCTCGGCCTGCCGATGCCCTCGATGCGCGACCCCGGCGCGCTCGTGGTCTGGTCGCCCGACACCCAGGAGCCGTAGAAGGCCGATCCCTCGGGGTCGGCGACCGCGAGCCTGGTGGCGTAGCGCCGGTAGCGGATGTAGCGCCCTATCGTCGCGGACGTGCCGCCCGTGCCCGCGCCGACCACGACCCAGGCCGGTTCGGGATGCGGCTCCATCGCCATCTGGTTGAAGATCGACTCGGCGATGTTGTTGTTGCCACGCCAGTCGGTGGCCCGCTCGGCGTAGGTGAACTGGTCCATGAAGTGCCCGCCCGTCTCGGCGGCGAGCCGGTGCGACTCCTCGTGGATCGCGGCCGGATCGTCGACCAGATGGCACTTGCCGCCGTAGAACTCGATCAGTGCGATCTTCTCGGGCGAGGTCGACGCGGGCATCACCGCGATGAACGGCAGGCCGATCAGCCGGGCGAAGTACGCCTCGCTGACCGCCGTGGAGCCGCTCGACGCCTCGACGACCGTGGTCGTGGGGCCGATCCAGCCGCCTGCCAGGCCGTACAGGAAGAGGGAGCGGGCCAGGCGGTGCTTGAGTGAACCGGTGGGGTGCACCGATTCGTCTTTGAGGTAGAGGTTGATTCCCCAACGAGGGGGCAGCGGGAAGACGTGAAGGTGAGTGTCACTGCTGCGATTGGCGTCGGCTTCGACGGTGCGGAGGGCTTCGGTCACCCATCGGCGGGCATCGCTGTCGTGACGGTCCACGTATTCCATGGGCCATACGCTACCGCATGTGACTCTGGCCACAGTTCGGACCGAAATGGTGGGAGAGTGTTATGATAATGAGACTTGTCCAGCCGTGGACGTGATTGCGCACGCCGCGAGCACATGGACCGATCGACCCCCTGACCAGGCAGAACCGTTAACGACGCCCTTACAGGGGTGCTGCGAGGATGGGAATGCCGTGATTTCGGCCAAAAGCCGGACAGGCAGCGGGGGATAGCGTCTGAGGGGGAACAGCATGATCACGATGACCGATGAGCAGCGTCAGGAATGGTTCGAGCAGGACGTCATGCCGGTCACCACACAGCTCTACGCCTCCGCCATGCGCCTGACCCGCAACACCGCCGACGCCGAGGACCTCGTGCAGGAGACCGTCGCCAAGGCGTTCACCTCCTACCACCAGTTCCGCGAGGGCACGAACCTGAAGGCCTGGCTGCACCGCATCCTGACCAACAACTTCATCAACGACTACCGCAAGAAGCAGCGCTCGCCGAAGGTGTCGGCCGCCGAGGAGATCGAGGACTGGCAGCTCGCGGCAGCCGAGTCGCACATGTCGACCGGCCTGCGCTCGGCCGAGACCGAGGCGCTCGAGCAGCTGCCCGACAGCGCCGTGATGAACGCGCTCAAGGCCCTGCCCGAGGACTTCCGCGTGGCCGTCTACCTGGCCGATGTCGAGGGATTCGCCTACAAGGAGATCGCCGAGCGCATGGGCACGCCGATCGGCACGGTGATGTCCCGGCTGCACCGCGGCCGCAGGCAGCTGCGCGCGATGCTGGAGGAGTACGCCCGCGAGGAAGGCGCCCTGCGCCTGCCCGTCCAGCGCCAGGCAGCCTGATCCGATAGTCGTTTGCTGGGGCCCCGATTTGCCCGAGCGTCTATGAACGAGGGCCGCTTGCTGGGTAACGTCCTCCCATCGGGGAGCCGAACACCCTTGGCGTCGGGAGCGGCCGATGAGCAGAGCCTTGGCATCACCCGTCATGGTCGGTCGTGACGAGGAGTTACACACACTGATCGACGCCATGACGCATCCACCGGCCGTCGCACTCGTCGAGGGCGAGGCCGGGATCGGCAAGACGACGCTCGTGCGCACCGCGCTCGCCCGCCTCACCGCGGGCGGGCGATCCGTGCTCATGGGCTCGTGTCACCAGATCCGCGAGCCGTTCCCGTACGGGCCGGTGTTCGAGGCGCTGCGCGACCTGGCGGGCCGGCTGCCCGAGCCCGGTGTGCTCAGCCCGGTCGTGGGTGCGCTGAGCGACTACCTGCCCGAGCTGGAGCTGCCGCCCGCGCCCTCGCCGCTGCCCGATCCGCGCTCGGAACGCCACCGCGTCTTCCGTGCCGTACGCGCGCTGCTGGCCGCCGCCGGGCCGGTGATCCTGCTCATCGAGGACCTTCACTGGGCCGACGACGGCACCAAGGACCTGCTGCGCTTCCTGACCGGCAAGCCGTCCGAGGAGCTGGCGCTGGTGGTGACCTACCGGCGCGAGAGCAACGCGCACGGCGGTCTCCCGCTCGGCCACGCCTACCGCCATCCCGCGGGCACCACCAGCGTCGTGCTCACCCTCTCCCCGCTCGGCCCCGACGGCGTGCACGACCTGGCCGACGCCCTGCTCAAGCGTTCCGACCTGTCGGACGACTTCGTCAACAGGCTGCACGAGCGCACCGCGGGCATCCCGCTGGTCGTGGAGGAGGTGCTGCGCTCGCTGCCCGACAGCTACGACCCCGCGGACCCCGACGCCGTCGAGCGCGCCGGAGTGCCCGTACTGCTGCGCGACATCGTCGCCGAGCAGGTCGCAGGCCTTTCCCCCGAAGCCGTCGAGGCCGTCAGGGCCGCCGCCGTGCTCCGCCTGCCCGCCACCGAGCACCTGCTCACCGCCGTCGGCGGCACCCCGGCCGGCCTCGGCGAGGCCCTGCTGGCCGGAGTCCTGTACGAACACCCCAGCACCAAGTACGGCTTCCGCCACTCGCTGGCCCAGCAGGCCGTCTACGACACCATCCCG
This sequence comes from Nonomuraea sp. IBHARD001, assembly GCF_056106265.1. Lineage (NCBI taxonomy): Bacteria > Bacillati > Actinomycetota > Actinomycetes > Streptosporangiales > Streptosporangiaceae > Nonomuraea > Nonomuraea sp. IBHARD001. Next base: position 7,609,697 of record NZ_JBWBBW010000002.1, on the reverse strand, counting down.
GGCCCGCAACGCCGCCTCGGCCACGAACGCGCCATGAGCGCCCTGGTCGCCCAGGACTCACTGCTGCTGGTCCAGCTCGCCTTCCACGCCCGCCAGGCCGGTCGCATCGAGGCCTGGCTGGAGTACGGCGGCGCCGCGGCCGACCGGGCCGCGGCCATGGGCGACACGGCCGTGGCCGTCGAACTGCTCGAAGCCCTGCTCGCCGACCCCGACCTGCCCACGCGCGACAGGGGACCGCTGGCGCTGAAGCTCAGCCGGGTGGCCACGATGGGCCTGTCGCACCAGCGCGTCGTGCGCCTGCTGCGCCGCCTGCTCCAGGACGACTTCCTCGCCGCCGACGTGCGGGGCGAGGCCAGGCTCAACCTCGGCCTGCTGCTGTGCAACCAGGCCAACGACGCGGCCTCCGGCAGGCCCGAGCTCATCACCGCCGTGCAGGAGCTGCGCGGCAGGCCCACGCTCGCCGCCAGGGCCTGCGCGGCGCTCGCCATGCCGTGGTGGAGCACCGAGACGCTGGCCGCGCACCGCCGCTGGCTGGAGCTGGCCGAAGACCTCGTCCGCGACTCCGACGACGAACGGCTGGTCGCGGCCGTGCTGACCAACCGGGTCTCCTTCGAGATGCTGATCGGCTCGCCGGTCGCCTTCGACCTGGTCGAGCGCATGCCGTACACGCATCCCGATGCCGGGATCCGCAGGGAGATGGCCAGGGCGTACACCAATCTGTGCGACGCGGCCACCATGCTCGGGCACTTCGGCGACGCCGACAGGTTCCAGCAGGAGGGCATCAGGCTCGCCGCCTCCAGCGGGGCGCCCGTGCACGGCTATCTCATCGACACCTCGGCGCTGTACCGGCACTGGCAGACCGGCCAGTGGCAGGGCCTGCGCGAACGCGCGGTGGCGCTGACGGAGCTCGCGACCGAGGCGCCGCTGATGGCGGCCGACGCCTGGCTGGTGCTCGGGCTGCTCGACCTGGCGACGGGGGAGTGGGACGAGGCGGCCAGGCACCTGATGGCCACCGGCTGCGACGCGCCGTACGAACACTCGCTGCCGTTGCTCATGACCGCATCGAGCGCGCTGATCGAGCTGTACCTGGCGCGCGGCAGGCTGGGTGAGGCGATCGCCGAGGCCGACAGTGCCGTGGCCAGGCTGCGGCACAAGGGCGTGTGGGTGTGGGGCGCGAGCCTGGTGCCCGCCGCCGTCACCGCGCTCACCCAGGCCGGACGGCTGGACCGGGCGGCGGCCCTGGTGGCCGACTTCGCCGACGGGCTCAAGGGCCGCACCGCGCCGACCGCGCTGGCCGCGCTCGACACCGCCCGTGGCACCCTGGCCGCGGCCGACGGCAGGCACGCGGTCGCGGCCGGATGCTTCGCCCGTTCGCGCGCCGCGCACGCCTGCCAGCCGCAGCCGTTCGCGGCGGCCAGGGCGGGCGAGGGCGAGGCCAGGGCGCTGCTGGCACTCGGTCACCCCGGTGCGCCCGCGCTCTTCGCCGAGCTGGCCGAACGCTACGGCGAGCTGGGCGCCACCCATGACGCCGCCCGCTGCCGCAGGGCGCTGCGCGACTCGGGCGCCGATGTGCCGCCCTCCCCTCGCGGGCGCAGGGCGGCGGCCGGTGAGCTGTCGACGCGTGAGCGAGAGGTGGCCAGGCTGGTCTCGCTCGGCCGTACCAACAAGGAGATCGCCGACGTGCTGTTCCTCTCGACGCGGACCGTCGAGACGCACGTGGCGACCGTGTTGCGCAAGCTGGGTGTGCGGTCGAGGACCGAGATCGGGCCGCACGTCTGAGCCGATCGCGGCCGGGTCGTGCACGAACGAACCCCCAGGACCGGGATCGCCGGTCCTGGGGGTCCCCGAGCTCACCGGTTTAGACCTCGATGCTCCACCAGTCGAGGACTCCGGTGTCCTGCGCGAACCTGTCGGTCACGTGCAGAACCCACTGCCCGGCCGCCGCCTGGGCGACCGGGACGTTGTATGTCTTCGTCCCGAAGGGAGTGCAGTTGGTGCCGTTGCCCTGAGCCAGCAGGTACCACTGCCCGTTCGGACCCCTGAGGAAGATCTCCAGGTCCTGCGCGCAGGTGTGCGCCGCCGTGATCGTCACCTTGACCGGCGAGGTGGCCGAGCCGGAGGCGTTGGAGTTGATCGGGCTCTGCACGGCGTAGTAGTCGTAGATCGGATAGTTGGTGTCGTTGCGGAAGACCCGGTCGCCCGTGGTCGGCGTGGGACTCGGCGACGGGCTCGACCCGCTGACGGTCAGCGCGTAGGTCGCCGTACGCGAACCGCTCGTGCCGGTGCCCGTGACGGTCACGTTGTAGGTGCCGGACGGCGTGGAGGCCGACGTGGCGATGGTCAGCGTCGAGGACTGGCCCGAGGTGACCGACGAGGGGTTGAAGCTCGCCGTGGCGCCGGACGGCAACCCCGAGGCCGTCAGGCTCACCGTCTGCGGGTTGCCCGTCGCCTGGGTGTTGACGGTCGCGGTGGCGCTCTGGCCCGCCGTGACCGAGCCCGAGGTCGGGCTCAGCGAGATCTGGAAGTCGGGGCTGGGCACGGTGGTGCCGACGGCGAGCTTCCAGATGCCGTAGGCCGCCGCGTCGGAGGCCCGGTCCAGGACGATGTCCTTGATGTTGGACGTGGTGTCGCAGGAGGCGTGGTAGCAGCGGTCGTAGGCCGTGTTGGCCTGGCCGCCCCACTTGCTGGCCTGCGCCGAGGTCATGATCGCACTGGCGCCAGCGGCCACGCCGGAGGTGGCGATGCCCGCGTTCCTGAAGGAGGCGTCGTCGGAACGGTTGGCGCCCTCGGTGTTCTCCTCAGGGGCCAGGTTCAGCGCGGCGTAGTACTCCTTGAGGTAGCGAGCCGCCTCGGTGTTGATGTTGTTGATGAAGTAGCCGCCGTTGGGCGAACCCACCATGTCGTAGTTGTGGTAGGTCTTGATCTTGGCCCGCTCGGTGGCGCTGAGGGAGTTGACGTAGAACTTCGAGCCCAGCAGGCCCTGCTCCTCGTCGGTCCACCAGCCGAAGCGGACGTGCTTGTTCATGGTCGGGTTGTGCTGCGCCAGCAGCAGCGCGACCTCGAGCAGGGCGGCGGAGCCGGAGCCGTTGTCGTTGATGCCGGGTCCCGCGGACACGCTGTCCAGGTGGGCGCCCGCCATGATGACGTTGTTGGCGTCGCCGCCGGGCCAGTCGGCGATCAGGTTCGGACCGGCGCCGCTGGTGCAGCCGCTGGTGCAGGCCTGACGGGTGACCGTGTAGCCGGCCGCGCGCAGCTTGTTCTCGACGTATGTCACCGAGGCGGTGTAGCCGGCGCCGGTGGACCTGCGGTTGCCGCCGTTGTTGGTGGCGATCGTCTGGAACTGCGTCAGGTGCGCCTTGACGTTGGCCAGGCTGACGTTCGGCGGCTCGGTCGGGCCGGGGCCGCCGTCGCCGACCGTCAGCGTGTAGGTGGCGGTGTGGTTGCCCGAGGTGCCCGCGCCGGTCACCGTGACGCTGTAGGTGCCGTTGGGCGTGGAGGAGGCGGTGTTGATGGTCAGCGTCGAGGAGTTGCCCGAGGTGACCGAGGCCGGGCTGAAGCTGGCCGTGGCGCCGCTGGGCAGGCCGGAGGCCGACAGGTTGACCGTCTGGGCGTTGCCCGCGGTGGTCTGGGTGCCGACCGTGGAGGTGGCCGACTGCCCGGCGGTGACCGAGCCGGAGGCCGGGTTCAGCGACATGGAGAAGTCCTGGGTCGGCGTCGTGCAGCTCGCCTCACCCGACTGGGCGGGCACGCTCACGGCGTTCCACGCGGCCTTCACCGTGGCGCACTCGACGCTGGAGGAGCCGAACAGCTCGACGGCCGCGGCCAGCGAGGCGGTGCGGACGTTGGCGTGCTTCCAGGTGGAGGTCTTGCGGCCCAGGGCGCCCATGTAGACCTTGCCGGCCTTCTGGATGCCGATGCCGGTCACCGACGAGGGGCCGCCGGAGCAGATCGGGCTGTTCGGCTTGCCGCCGCCGGGGCTCGAACCCTCGGCCAGCAGGTAGAACCAGTGGTTGAGCGGTCCGGCCGCCGCGTGCACCTCGGTGTTGGGGATCGAGGAGCTGTAGCAGTTCGGGTCGCCCACCTTGGACGGCTCGTACATGTAGCGGATCGGGCCGTTGCCCGCGAGGTTGACCTCCTCGCCGACCTCGTAGTCCGGCGGGTCGTTCGGGTTGTTGGCGTAGGCCTCGGTCAGGGCGCCGAAGATGTCGCCCGTCGCCTCGTTGAGGCCGCCGTTCTCGTTGCCCGAACCGGCGCCGCCCGGCGTGGTCTGGAAGATCGCGTGGCCGTACTCGTGCGCCACGACGTCGATCGGGGTGAGCTGCTTGCTGCCCGCCTGGTTCTTGCCGTACGTGGTGTACGTGCCGTTCCAGTAGGCGTTGACCTCGTTCAGGCCGACGCGGGCCGGGAAGGAGCCGCCCGAGCCGTTGGTGCCGTTGCGGCCCAGCCAGTCGCGCAGCATGTTCCACTCCTGCTGGGCGCCGTACAGGGCGTCCACGCAGGCGGTTTCCAGGTCGGTGCCCGAGCCGTTGCCCCAGGTGTCGTCCGTGCCGGTGTAGGCGGAGCCGTTCTGGCCGCCGCACTTCAGGCCGGGCCTGGTGGTGTCGGTCATCGTCCAGGAGCTGCCGGAGCCGCTGGTGTTGATGGTGACCTGGCCGTTGTGGTGGCCGTTGCCGGTGCCCGCGCGCACTTCGTCGTAGGCGTCGGCGACCCTGCCCGTCGTCGCGTCCACGAACACGTGCAGCTTGGACGGCTTGGTGCCGACCGAGCCCGTGAGCACGGTCTCCCAGACGAGGACGGGCTTCTCGCCCCAGGACAGGACGGTCAGCTTGGGCTCGGTGACCTCTTCGGTGTGGGTGAGCGCGGCCTTGGTCCTGGCGACCGAGCGGGCCTTGGCGGCGTTGACGGTGGGGGTCACCGACAGGTCGGGAGTGGCCTCCGAGGCCGCGACGGTGTCCCTGACCTTGCCTTCGGAGTCGGTGACGACGACCGCGTCGCCGCCGACCACGGGCAGGCCCTTGTAGGTGCGGGCGTAGCTGACGAAGTACATGCCGCCCGCTCCGGCGGTGACCGCCTGGCGGCTGTACTGCTCGTCGGCGCTCTTGCTGAGTGCGTCCAGGCCGCTGACGACCGCCCTGTCGGCGGCCGCGACGGCGAGGCCGCGGGGGTCGGCGCTCTTCGCGGTGGCGGGTGCGGCCGAGGCCGCTGGGGAGAGGGGCGACACCAGCAACGCCGCCGCGGCCAGACAGGCCACGGCGACGGGTAATGCCTTGCGCTTCATCGCGCGTTCCCTTCATCGGGGGGTGAGGAAGGACCGGGTCCGAGCGGAAAGCTAGGTCGGCGAAGGGACACGCGACATCCGTAACGGCCTACGTATCGGCACTGAGATTTGTCCGGAACGGGTCAGAGGCTGTCAAGTGACATGTGAAGCCTGACCTTCAGCACGCCCTCGTGCACACGCATCTCGACCAGGTCGCAGAGCTGGCGGCTGATCCACAGTCCGTAGCCGCGCTGCGACTCGGGCTCGGGCGGGATGTAGCCAGGAAAGGGGTGCGCGATGCCCCCGCCGGGATCGGCGATCTCGCAGATCAGCTCGCCTCCCGCCGTCCAGATGCTGACCTCGCCGTGGCCCGCGCCGTGCTCGACGCTGTTGGCGGCGATCTCCGAGACGCACAGCACCAGGGAGGCGATGAGCGAACGTTCCATGCCCGCCGCCTCGGCCCGATCCGCCACCAGGTGGCGCAGCCGCTTGAGCTCGGGCAGGTCGAACGTCGTCCTGGCCGCGTGGCCCGGCGGGTCGGGGAACGGCGTGCGTGAGGGGGCGACGATCTCGCCGGGTTCGACATAGGCCTCGCTGGGCCGCATGCCGCCGTGTGTCAGGACTTTCGGATGGGTCGTGCGCATGTGGCCGCTCGCCCCGCCTTCGCCGTACAGGCACAGGAAGGTGGCGGGGCAGCGGGTCATCGCGACGTTGAGCACGGCCTCGTAGGTGATCCACTCGCGGGTGTCGCGCTCGTTCCTGCCGGTCCAGACGGGCTCGCCGACGATGAGGGCGGGATGGTCGCGTGCGTACTCGTGCACGGCGGCGAGTGTGCGGTGCGGGTGGAGGTACCAGTGGCCGGGCAGGCGGCTGTCCAGGCGGGAGGCGTCGGCGCCGAGTTCGGCGGTGAGCAGGCCGAGCTTGACCGCGTCGGTGACGACCAGCACCCGCCGTCCCTCGCCCAGCGCGTGCCGCACGTGGGGCAGGACGAGTCGCAGGAACGTTGCATCGGAACCGTAAGGCACTGCCACGTGCCTGAACGGCCCTGCGCCGAGGGGTCCCCACACGGGGTGCACGGGTGAGAACGTAACAAGTTCTCACGTCTGCGGGCAACGGCGAACGCGTCAGGATGACGCTAAGGCGTCCTCGCGGAGGCGCCGGGACGTCCTTCTGATCAATAGTCGCGAACCGCCGCGCGATGACGTTCTGGAGCCCCATCATTACTGCATGTGCTTCGTGCCGAGTGTGCGCGGCGGTACCCCAAGCTGGGTACATCCCCCTGTGTTCGACGCCTTCTTTGCCTCGATGGGAGTGGCGGTTGACTGAGTCCCGTGCCGCGGTGGAGAAACTCCGGGCCGAGCTGGTGGGGCTGGGGGTGACCAGCGCGTACGAGGTCGGGGATGACATCACGCTATCGGTATGGATTGGGTTAGTCGTCCGATTCGAGGGTGGTTTCTACCGATGGTCCGAAGAGGCTGTTAAACGACGACATCTGGGTACTGATCCCGTTGGGTGCGCCATACGAGTGGCGCGGCGTTACGTGGAGCTGCAGGCCGACATTCCGTCCTGGTGGGACGAGCTGGCCAAGGATCTGCGGGGGGATCAGGCGCAGGACTATCCGTGATCCCCGTATCGGCTTTCGGGGGGAAGCATGCGCATATGGGCGGGCCCGGTGTGTCTCGCGCTACTGGCTGCGGCCGGTTGTGCCAGTCCGACGGCGATCACCGCGGTCGTCAGGGAGCCGGTCAGGCTCGCGGCCGTCGCCTCGGGCCCGCCCATGGCCTTCGATCCGGCGAGCACCGCGAGACGCCTGGCCGAGATGCAGGCCGGATGGCCGAGGACCATCCGGCAGATCAACTGCGCGAGCCTCAAGTGCGTGGCGCTCACCTTCGACGACGGGCCGGGTGAGTACACCGCCAAGCTTCTCGACGACCTGAAGGAACGCCAGGTCAGAGCCACGTTCTTCGTCGTCGGCCAGATGGTCGCCGAGGACGAGGCCGGGAACCTGCGCCGCATCGCCGAAGAAGGCCACGAACTCGGCAACCACTCCTGGAGCCACGCCCAGCTCACCGGCCTGTCGAAAACCGGCATCCGGGCGCAACTCCAACGCACCCAGGACCTCGTCGAGGCCAGGACCGGCGTACGGATGAAGGTCATGCGCCCGCCCTACGGCTCGACCGACGGCCGGGTGGCGGCCGAGTGCAGGCGCGAAGGCCTCGCCCAGATCCTCTGGAACGTCGACACCCTCGACTGGCGCGACCGCAAGGCCGACACCGTCGCCAGACGCGCGGGCAAGGCGCCCACCGGCTCGATCATCCTCATGCACGACATCCACAAGACCACCGTCGAGGCCGTCCCCGCCCTCCTCGACAAGCTGACCGACAAGGGCTACACCTTCGTCACCGTCTCCGAGCTGTACGGCAGGACGCCCACACCCGGCCAGAGGTACACCGAGCGATGAGCGGCGACGTGATCCAGGACGTGATCGGCGGCTACACCTTCGACGAGCCCACACTCGACCTCGGCGCACTCGTCGCCGACGGGCAGGGCCGGGCCGACGCCCAGGTGCGCATCCCGCTGCGTATGCTCAACAGGCACGGCCTCGTCGCCGGAGCCACCGGCACGGGCAAGACCAAGACGCTGCAGGTCATGGCCGAACAGCTGTCCGCACACGGCGTGCCCGTCTTCCTGGCCGACATCAAGGGCGACCTGTCCGGCATGGCGGCGCCGGGCGAGTCGTCGGCCAAACTGCTGGAACGCACCCAGGGCATCGGCCAGGAGTGGACGCCCGCGGCCTGTCCGGTCGAGTTCTACGCGCTCGGCGGCATCGGCTCCGGGATCCCGCTGCGGGCCACGATCACCGCATTCGGGCCCACACTGCTGTCGAAGGTGCTCGGGCTCAACGACACCCAGGAGTCCTCCCTCGGCCTGGTCTTCCACTACGCCGACCAGCAAGGGCTGCCGCTGCTCGACCTCAAGGACCTGCGCGCGGTCATCCAGCACCTCATCGACACGCCCGCCGAGCTCAAGGGGGTCGGCGGGCTGTCCAAGGCCACGGCCGGGGTCATCCTCAGGGCGCTGACCAACTTCGCGGCGCAGGGGGCCGACCAGTTCTTCGGCGAGCCGGAGTTCGACACCGCCGACCTCATGCGCGTCACGCCCGACGGGCGCGGCGTCGTCTCGATCCTGGAACTGCCCGCCGTACAGGATCGGCCCGCGATGTTCTCCACCTTTCTCATGTGGTTGCTCGCCGACCTGTTCGGCGGGATGCCGGAGCTCGGCGATCCGGACAAGCCGAAGCTGGTCTTCTTCTTCGACGAGGCGCATCTGCTGTTCACCGACGCGTCGAAGGCGTTCCTGCAGTCGATCACGCAGACGGTCAGGCTGATCAGGTCCAAGGGCATCGGCGTCTTCTTCGTCACCCAGACGCCCAAGGACGTGCCCGCCGATGTGCTCGCCCAGCTCGGGGCCAGGGTCCAGCACGCGTTGCGCGCCTTCACACCGCAGGACGCCAAGGCGCTGCGCGCGACGGTGTCGACGTTCCCGCACTCCGCCTACGACCTGGAGGAGGCGCTGACGCAGCTGGGGATCGGCGAGGCGATGGTGACCGTACTGTCGGACAAGGGCGTGCCGACCCCAGTCGCCTGGACGCGGATGCGGGCGCCGCGCTCGCTCATGGCTCCGGCGCCCGAAGGGGTGGTGGCCGGGGTGGTCGCCGGGTCCGCCCTGCTGCCGAAGTACGGCCAGGCGATCGACCGCCAGTCGGCCTACGAACTTCTGGCCGCCCGCGTGCTGCCTCCCGCTGTTGAGGCTCCCCCTGTTGAGGCTCCCGCTCCTTCTGCCTCTGCTCCTTCTGCTTTGGAGAGTGTGCTGGGGTCGTCGGTGTTCGAGTCGTTCGCCCGGTCGGCGGCGAGCGCGCTCGGGCGTGAGATCAGTCGGTCCATCTTCGGTACGGCCAAGCGCAGGCGCTGAAGAAGCGGGCCTCGGGAACCGAAGAGCCGGGTCGTCGGGAAAGTGTCGGGCCGGCATGGGAGGCTGGAGGGATGGCGTTCAGCGGCTTCCCCGACGAGGCCTTCGTGTTCTACGAGGGGCTTCAGGCGGACAACTCCAAGACCTACTTCACCCGGCACCGCACGCTCTACGAAGACGCGGTCAGGGCGCCGATGACCGAACTCGCGCAGGAACTGGCCGAGGAGTTCGGTCAGGCGCAACTGTTCCGTCCCTATCGCGACATCCGCTTCTCCAAGGACAAGACGCCTTACAAGGATCATCAAGGGGCGTTCGTCGACGTCGAGCCTGGGATCGGCTTCTATGTGGAGATCAGCGCTGCCGGGATGTACACCGCCGGCGGGTACTACTCCCAGGCCGCCGATCAGGTCGCTCGCTATCGTGCCGCCGTCGACGAGGACCTCTCCGGGAAGCCGCTTGAGCGCGTGGTCGCGGAGCTGGAGGCCGCCGGTTACGAGCGTGGCGGCGACCGGCTGAAGACGAGGCCGCGTGGGGTGGCCGAGGACCATCCACGCCTTGAGTTGTTGCGGCATCGGTCGCTCTACTGCGGGCTGCGGGCCGAGCCTGAGGGGTGGGTGCATACGCGGGAGGTCGTGGGGCGGGTTCGGGGGGATTGGCGGGCTTACCGGGGGTTGGTGGATTGGCTGGCCACACATGTACGGGGGAGTGAGCAGCCTCGTCGGTGAGGGGTGAGTTGTGTGCTTCCCCTGCCTTTCCCCTGCATGCCCGCCCGCCTCATGCCCGCCCGCACGCCTGAGCATCCCGCCCTCCTTGGCGCCCCCGCACTTGCACTGGTGCCCACGTTTGCGCCCGCACTTGCACTTGAGCCCGCGCTTGCGTTGGCACTTTCACACCTGCGTGCACCTCCACACCTGCGTGTACCTCCACCTGCCTGGGCCTGTAATCGCCTGCGCTTGCCCCCGAACCCCCACACCCACCTGCGCCCGCGCTCGCGACTGCCCTCTCCTTCCGCCTGCACCCCACCCACGGACGTCCTGCCCCTCCGCTATCGCGGAACCCGCAGATCGGCGGGCGGCGTTGAGTGTGGTTTTGAGGCTCATCTGCCCCATGTCTGGCTCGTGGTGCAGAGCAATCGTGCGTTATCTGCCTGGCTGGGCGGGGGCGCTTGTGGTGGTGTTGCCCTTGAGGACGCGGTCGACGGTTTTGCCTGCTACCGATGTGGCCGCCGTGGTGCCTGCGGCCAGGACCACGGCCAGGAGAGGCGTGGCCAGGCTCCGGATGCTGCGCACATTGCGTACGCGCCCCCACGGCTCGCCCGCCACATGCATGATCCGCCACTCCCAGAACAGCCCCAGCCCGATACACACCGCAGCCGTCTGCCCCACCACGATCGCGACCACCTGCATCTTGTCCAGCGCGCCCAGGTCCGGCTCCACCAACGCGGGCACGTACGCCGACAGCTCGGTGACCAGCGCCCCCGCGTTCACATACAGCGCCTTGGTGACCGGCTGAGTGCCTCGGATGCGCGGATAGAAATAGCCGTAGAAGAAGCCGAAGGCCGGAAGCGTGACCAGGTACCGCGCGTCGAACAGCCACATCGTCACATCGGCCCCCGAAGGCCACCCATAGATCACCGCGAACGGCAGGCTGAACAGCAGCGCGACCCCGAACGCCGCCGCCCCGTTGCGCCACGGAGTACACCCGGCCGCCGAGGCGAACGCCAACTCCCTGCTCGGGCCGTACTCCTTCGCCGCCTTGTGCAGGTCGTCGTGCTGGCGCTCGAAGTCGGCCAGGTGGAGCTCCACCGTACCCAGCTTCGCCCTGCCCACCCGGTACAGGTCCTGCTCGGCGGCCCTGAGCAGTCTGTGCTTGAGCGCGGCCTCGATGAGCTCCCTGTGCTGTTCGGTGGTCGTGGGCGTGGGCACCGGCAGTTCCGGCCCCGCCAGCAGCCAGGTGGCCGCAGCCCAGGCGCACAACGACGTGATCGCCAATGCCGGCACCGGCACCTGCGGGTCGAAGAACGGATCGCCCTCACGCGGCGTCAGGTACACCACCACCAGACACGCCACCACCGTGGCCCGGACCGCGTCATTGTCATGCCCGCCCAGCGTGTCCCCCAGCCGCCGCACCCGAAGCACCAGCAACACGAACACCACCACCAACAGCCCCAGCACGGCCCGAACCAACGGGCTGAGCGGCCACACCCCACCCACATTGGCGACCTCCCCAGGCGCCTGCTCCACCGGAACACTCCAGGACCCGGCGTCCAGCCACTCGGTCGGCCACCCCTGTACAAGCAGACTCCCCAGCACAGCGACGATCACCGCCCCCCGGGACCAGCGCCGCATGGCCACCGCCACACCCGCGATGGGAATCACCGCCCAGCAGAAGGCCAGGAGGAGGGGGATGCTGTCGGGAGGGTACGAGCCGTCCGTCACGGCCCTGCTCCACAGGGCCAGGGAGAGGACGGCCAGGGAGACGGCCCCGGATATCACGGACAGGAGGAGGAGTGGGGTGGTGGTTCGAGGGGGTGGGGGTGCGTGGGTTCTGGCGGTGGGCGTGGGTCCGGGCTTGGAGGAAGAGGCCGGGGCGGGTGCTGCGTGCGCGGGAGGTGTCGTGGGGGTGGAGGGTGATGGCTCGATGACTGCTGTGATCGGCGCTGTTGTTGTCGGGGCGGTTGTTGCCGGTGGGTTGGATCTTGGGGTGATACCTAGTTCTCTGGTGCCTGGTCTTCTGGTGTCTGGGCTGTCTCCATCTGAGCCGTCGTCGTCAGGTTCGCCTCCGCTCGGCGCGTCCTCGCCTGGCGTGTCCGCCGTTGGGTCGATGCCGGCTGTTTCGCTTCTGCGGGATGCGTCGGCGTTCGGCTCGGTCCTGGGAGGGGCGAGGCCGTCAGGTGTGACTTCGCTGGGTTCGGTTCCGTACGGCGTGGCTTCACGCGTCACGGTTTCAGGGGCGGCCTCGCCGTACTCGGTCTCGTTCTTCTCCTGCGGTTGACCCTCGTGCGGGGGTGAGGTGGCGGCGGACGCGTCCGGAGGCGCGGGGCGGTGGCGGAGAGGGGGCTTCTCGGGTGAGGCGGGTGGAGGGGTGGTGGGGCTGGGGAGGGCGGTCTTGCTGCTGCCGGTGAGCAGGGGGGCTGCGAGGGCGGCGGAGATGGTGGCGACGGTGGCGGCCAGTAGGAGGTGGGGCTGTTCGAGCTGGCCGTGCCGGTATGACCAGAAGAGCATGCCGAGGGACACCGCCACCGCGACGGCGGTCAGCAGGAGCAGGTCTCCGGCGCTCCAGCGAGGTGGTCGGGGCAGAATGTGCCATGCGTGGCGCAGCGCCACCAGCGGCAGCAGGCCGAACACCACCAGTGGGCCGATCACCTCCCACCGCCCGATCGCGATCGACACCAGCAACGCCGCCCCGAGCGCCGCTACCGCCCCGACCAGCAGCCGGTTGGTCGGACGCTGCCACCACGCCCTGCCGAGCGCCCTGGACAGCAGGTACACCAGGACGACCGCGGTCGCGAGGCCGAGAATGGGCGCCCACGACACGGCCGTCTCGGGCTCCACGTCGGGGAAGCCGTAGCGGCCGTTGGCCAGCGTGACGGTGACGTCGGCGGAGGTGCCCGTCGTGAACTCCAGCCGTTCGGGGCCCTCGGAGTCGGGGGTCACGCCCGAGACCTTGGCGACGTTCCAATCGCCGCCGTCCAGGGCGACCACGCGCTCGGACACCAGCGGCCAGGCGCCGGTCGGCGCGACGAAATGCAGGGTGAGCAGGCCCGACATCGGGATCTGGCGGAGCAGCGTGATCGTGAAACGTACGGTGGTTCTGCCGTTGATCGTGTAGAGGACGGGTGGGGTACGCGTCGTCGGGGCCAGGACGAACGCCTCGTCCGCCTTGACCGCGCCCAGCCGTTCGTCGGTGAAGGCGCGCAACTCGTCGAGCGCTTTGCCCTGCCGGATGTACGCGGTCAGCTCGTCCTTGTCGTCCAGCGTGAGCGTGTGCGCCACCGCGATCCGCACGTGCAGCATCCGCTCGTCGAGCCGCCCATCCGGTACGGCTCGCAACTCGGCGGCCTTGGCCCTGGCGACCGACACCTCGGTCCTGGCCTGCCGATCACCCGCTCCCTTACCTCCTTCGAGCAGCCAGTCAAGCCGGTCGACCGTCTCGCCGTCCGGGATCGCCATGCCCTGTACCCGCCCCGGCACGGCCCTCGCCGCCGTCACACTCCACGCCACCGCCGCCAGCGACACTCCCAACAGCACAACACCCATCCCGACCCGCACCCACCGCCACCACATCCCCATCGCCACGCTTAGGGATCGCATACGGGAGGTAGATCGCTACAACCACCTTTACAAATCCACCCCAAACCCTGTGATCTCACCCGCTTGCGGGGTCTTCTCGTTGTTCCTTGACCCTGACCTCCCCGCCAGCGCCCCTACCGCCGAAACGCGTCAAGCGACTCCCCCTGTCAAGGCGTCCGTAACGGCCCCAACCCCCGCCCCCCGAGAAGCGTCCCCCCGACAGACGCGAACCAGGCGCGAACGGAGGCGCAGGCCCAGGCCTGCCGTACACGAAAGGGGTGAAGCGAACCGCCGACCCCAGGGACGCGCCCCAGGGTCGGCGGGAAAGCGGCAAAAGGTGAGGAAGTGAACGTATGGTCAAGTGGTATGTCAGTGGGCGCGGACGGGGCCGCAGGCGATGCGGCCGCCGGAGTCGCCGGTGCGGCGGGTGGCGGCGTCGGGGCCCTTGGTGCCGGTGGCGTCCTCCGGGTGGGTGTACCGGTCGGGGATGTTGGCGTAGTTGTCGGCCAGGGCGTGGATGATGACCGCGCTGCCGTCGGTGTCGGTGAGCTGGTGGACGCGGAAGCGGTCGGTGACGGCGGCGGCGGTTCCGGTGCCGTCGGCGGCGACCAGGAGGGTGGGCAGGTCGCCGGAGTGCGCGCCGTGCGTGGCTTCGGGCGTCAGGTTGAAGTGCCCGCCCGCGGTGAAGAACGGGCTGACGGCGCCGGTCGCGGGGTCGACGGCCTTCGGGTCGCAGATGCCGGCCTCGTGCAGGTGCAGGCCGTGGTAGCCGGGCGGCAGGCCCTTGACGTCGATGGTGATCCGCGACTTCGACCAGCTCTCCTTGCGGATCTGCAGGGTGCCGACCTGGACGCCGTTCACATCGCGGATGACCGCCTTGGCCGCCGTGCCGGCGCTCGCGCTCTGGGCCTCGGCGACCACGTTCACGCCGAGTACGCCGACACCGGTGGCGATGACGGCGGCCACGGCCATATGTGCCTTGCGAAGCATGGAATCTTCCTCTCGAGAGGGTGTCGTCCCATTGTCGGAAGGCATGAGCCGTTCGGTTCCGGCGCGACGCGAGGTACGGGGATACCGTTTGGTGGCGCGGATGGAGATATGACAGACGCCCGCCACCCCCCGCAAGGGGATGACGGGCGTCGTGCGGCGTGGGTCAGTTGGTGCGCTTGGCACGCGCCGCGGTGCGGCTGCGCGTGGAGGCGTCCAGGACGACCTTGCGGATGCGCACGGTCTCGGGCGTGATCTCCACGCACTCGTCCTCGCGGATGAACTCCAGCGCCTGCTCCAGCGACAGCACCCTCGGCGGGATCAGCGTCTCGGTGACGTCGGCCGTGGAGGAGCGCATGTTGGTGAGCTTCTTCTCCTTGGTGATGTTCACATCCATGTCGTCGGAACGGGAGTTCTCCCCGACGATCATGCCCTCGTAGACCTCGGTGGTCGGCGAGACGAACAGGATGCCGCGCTCCTGCAGGTTCGTCATCGCGAACGCGGTGACGGGACCCGACCGGTCGGCCACCAGCGAGCCGTTGTTGCGCGTGCGCAGCTCGCCGAACCACGGCTCGTAGTTCTCGAACACGTGGTGCACCAGCCCGGTGCCCCGCGTCTCGGTGAGGAACTCGGTCCTGAAGCCGATGAGCCCACGGGCCGGTACCACGAACTCCATCCGGATCCACCCGGTGCCGTGGTTGGTCATGTGTTCCATCCGGCCCTTGCGTACGGCCAGCAGCTGCGTGACCGCGCCGAGGTACTCCTCGGGGCAGTCGACGGTCAGCCGCTCGACGGGCTCGTGCACCTTGCCGTCGATCTCCTTGGTGACGACCTGCGGCTTGCCCACCGTCAGCTCGTAGCCCTCACGGCGCATCTGCTCGACCAGGATGGCCAGGGCCAGCTCGCCACGCCCCTGGACCTCCCAGGCGTCGGGCCGCTCGGTCGGGAGCACGCGCAGCGACACGTTGCCGACGAGCTCCTTCTCCAGCCTGTCCTTGACCATGCGGGCGGTGACCTTGGAGCCCTTGACCCGGCCGACCATCGGCGAGGTGTTGGTGCCGATCGTCATCGAGATGGCGGGCTCGTCGACGGTGATGAGCGGCAGCGGGCGCGGGTCCTCGGGGTCGGCGAGGGTCTCACCGATCATGATCTCCGGGATGCCGGCGATGGCGATGATGTCGCCGGGCCCGGCCTCCTCGGCCGGCTTGCGCTCAAGGGCGTCGGTCATCAGCAGCTCGGTGATCTTCACGCGCTGGATGGTGCCGTCGGTCTTGCACCAGGCGACCTGCTGGCCCTTCTTGATCGTGCCCTGGTGGATACGGCAGAGCGCGATACGGCCGAGGTAGGAGGAGGCGTCGAGGTTGGTGACGTGGGCCTGCAGCGGCGCGCTCGGGTCGTAGGTCGGCGCGGGGATCGTCTGCTTGATCACGTCGAACAGCGGCTCGAGGTCCTCGGAGTCGGGCAGCCCGCCGTCGTCGGGACGGTTCAGGGACGCCCTTCCCGCCTTGGCCGAGGCGTAGACGATCGGGAAGTCGATCTGCTCCTCGGTGGCGTCGAGGTCCATGAAGAGCTCGTAGACCTCGTCCACGACCTCCTTGATCCGTGCGTCGGGCCGGTCGACCTTGTTGATGCACAGGATGACCGGCATCTTGGCGGCGAACGCCTTGCGCAGCACGAACCTGGTCTGCGGCAGCGGCCCCTCGGAGGCGTCGACGAGCAGCACGACGCCGTCGACCATGGACAGGCCGCGCTCGACCTCGCCGCCGAAGTCGGCGTGGCCGGGGGTGTCGATGATGTTGAGGGTCATCTCGCCGTGTTTGACCGCGGTGTTCTTGGCGAGAATGGTGATGCCCTTCTCGCGCTCGAGGTCGTTGGAGTCCATGACACGGTCGTCGACGTCCTGGTTGGCGCGGAAGGCTCCGGACTGCCAGAGCATGGCATCCACCAGAGTGGTCTTGCCGTGGTCGACGTGCGCGATGATCGCGATGTTCCGCAGGTCGTCGCGGCTGTTCAAAGGCATGATGGAGTCTCGCTCTGTGATCGTGGAGGCTGACCGCGGACCGTGCGGGCGATACCAGTTTAGTTGATCCCCCTACCATCCTTGGTGTCGCGGGTGCAACGGGCACATTTCGCGGACCTGTCCTCGCTGTTCAGACCCCGTTTTCCGGCCCGTGTACCGGTTTCGGGACGATCTCCGGCCGGACACGGAGAACGCCCGTAACCGGGAGCGCCGGTGCCGGTGAAACCCCAGGCGGGCACGTGTGCGAAGAAAAGTAGGTGATCTTGCGGGGCGAGAGTGGCGGTATCGCTTGCGGCGCTCCGTGATGGAGTGGAGACTCGCGGTCAAGCCCCCACCTTCGCGAGGCAGCCTCTCGGTCACACCCCTGGCTCCTGGGGAGGTCTCGCGATCAGCCCCTACCCCGTGAGAGAGCATGGCTTCGGTCATACATCGCCTGCCAGCCGAGCCCAACCGTTTCGTCGGTCGCGAGCGCGATCTCGGCGAGGTGTGCGGACTGCTCGGCGAGACCCGACTGCTCACGCTGTGCGGCGTGGGCGGCATCGGCAAGACCAGGTTCGCCCTGCGCGTGGCCGAGAGGGTCGCCGGGCGCTACGCCGAAGGGGCCCGCCTGGTCGAGCTGGCCAGGGTGCCGGGCGCGGACCAGGTGCTCGGCGAGATGGCCCGTGTGATGGGCGTGCGCCACGACGGCGACAGGCCGCTGCTCGAAGGGCTGAGCGCGGCGATCGGCCAGCGTGAGCTGCTGCTGATCGTCGACAACTGCGAGCACGTCGTCGACACCGTCGCAGGCGCGCTCGCCGTCCTGCTGGCCGAGTGCGGTGGCCTGCGCGTCCTGGCCACGAGCCGGGAGCCGCTGAAGATCAGGGGCGAGCTGGTCTGGCGGGTCCCCCCGCTTGAGCTGCCCGACTTCGACGACGACATCGGCGCCTGCGAGGCGGTGCAGCTGTTCGTCGAGCGTGCGACCGCGGCGGGCGTGCAGCTGCGCCTGTCGTCGGAGACGATGGCCGCGGTCGCCCAGGTGTGCGTGGCGCTCGACGGCATCCCGCTGGCGCTGGAGCTCGCTGCGGCCCGCACGGCCGTGCTGTCGCCGCGCGAGATCGCGGCCAGGCTGGACGACAGGTTCTCGCTGCTGACGACCGGCGACCGCACGGCCCCGTTGCGCCAGCGCACCCTGCTCGCGGCCGTCGACTGGAGCCACGACCTGCTGGAGGAGCGCGAGCGCGTGCTGCTGCGCAGGCTCGCGGTGTTCGTCGGCGGGTTCCAGCTCGACCTGGCCGAACGCGTCTGCGCCGACGACAGGCTGCCCGAGGCCCAGGTGCTCGACCTGCTGGCCGGCCTGGTGGCCAAGTCCCTGGTGACGGCCGAGCCGGGCGAGGACGGCCTGACCGTGTACGGCATGCTGGAGACGATCAGGCACTACGCCGAGCTGGCCCTGGCCGAGGCGGGCGAGCTGGAGGAGTTCAGGGACAGGCACATGCGCGTGCTCGGCGCCGCGCTGACCTCCTGGCACGACGTCGCCGTGGTGGCGCCGGATCACCCCTGGGCCGAACGCCTGGCGACGATCAACCGCTTCGCCTCGTCCATGTCCAACCTGCGCGCGGCGCTCGAACGGGCCATCGCGCTGGGCGACGGCCCCCAGGCCCTGCAACTGGCAGGCGGGCTCAGCCTGCACTGGCTGGCCAAGGGCACCAGGAGCGAGGGCAGGCACCTGCTGGAGCGCGTGCTGGCCATGGACCTCACCGGCGTGCCCGACGCCCTGGTCGGCCGGGTGTGGGGCTGCTACGCCGTCCTGCTGGAGTCGAGCGACGTGGAGGGCGCGAGCCGCGCGGTGGGCATCGCGCTCACGCTGCTGGCCGACGAGCCCGACGGCTGGTTCACCTGCGAGGCCCGCACGCTGCGCGGCCTGCTGCTGCTGCGCGGCGGCGAGGTCGAGGAGGGCACGAAGGCGCTGGAGGAGTCGGCGGTGCTGGCCGAGCGCGCGGGCATGCTGTGGTCGCTGGGCGTCGCGCTGATCACCATCGCCTCGACGGCCGTGCTCGCGGGCAGGCTGAAGGAGGCCAGGCGCAGGCTGGAACACGCCGCCGACGCCTTCCGCCGCCTGGACCACCCGTGGGGTCTGGCCAACACCTACATCGTGGAGGCCGACGAGGCGCAGGCCAGAGGCGACCTGCCGGCCGCGGCCGCGGCGCTGGAGACGGCGCTGGAGATGTTGCGCGAGTTCGACGCCACCCACAACGTGCCGAAGATCCTGGCCGGGCTCGGCAGGGTGGCGGCCAAGCAGGGCGACTTCGCCACCGCCAGGCGCTGGCTCGCGGAGTGCCTGCGGGCGAGCGTCGAGAGCGGCAAGCCGCTGCAGGTGGCCAGGTGCCTGACCGCGTGGGCCGACCTGGCCGAGCTCGAAGGCGACATGGAACGTGCCGTCGTGCTCACGGCCGCGTCGGCGGCCCTGCGCGAGTCGGTGGGCAAGTTGCCGTGGCGTTCGGCGACCGAGCGGCTGCTGGCGGCGGCCAGGGCCAAGGTGGGCGAGAGCCGCACCGAGGTGTTGTGGGGGTTCGGCAGGGGGCTGAGCCTGGAGGCGGCGGTGGAGATGACGACGGGCACGATCAGCGTGGGCCAGCCGGGCCCGGTCAAGGCCGCGTCCGGTCCCAGCACCCTGCTGACGACACGCGAACGCGAGATCGTGGAGCTGCTGGCCATGGGCCTGTCGAACAAGGCCATCGCCGACGAGCTGGTGATCAGCCCGGCGACCGCCGCACGCCACGTGGCCAACATCCTGACCAAGCTCGGCTACACATCGCGTACTCAGGTCGCCGCGTGGGCGCTTCGCGAGGGCCTGAGCAGACCTACATAGCCACTTGCATATTCGTGCACATGACCGCAGAACTCCTGCTACCTAGCCTGGGACATATGAGCTGGACAGAGACGGTGCTCGGCTGGGAGGCGGCGGCCGACGACTATCCCGTCGTCTCCGACGTCAGGACAGGCGCGGTGCTGACCAGGGCCAGGCTGGCCAGGCAGGTGTCGCAGGCCGCGGCCGGGCTGAGGCGCAGGGGCCTGCGACCGGGCGACACGGTGGTGGTCGACGTGCCGGGGCAGCTGGCCCTGCACGTGGCGGCGCACTCGGTCGCGTGGGCGGGCGGCGTGGTGGCGCTGCCCGGCTCCCGGGTCGGCCACAGGATGCTGATCACGTACGGCGAGCAGCGGGTGGACGAGGCGGACGCCAGGCAGGTCTTCACGTTCGAGTACACACCGGGCGCGAGCCAGTTCGGCGACCTGATGGGCAAGCAGGCGCTGGAGTTCGGCCCGATCGCGGGCCCCGCCCTCATCGACGCGAACGGAAGGACGTGGAGCAACGCCGAGATGGCGGCCGAGCTCAACATGCTGCGCAGGTGCCGTGCGATCGACCCCGGCGACGTGGTGCTGTCGGCCCTGCTCACGCCGAGGGCCAGGCTGCGCTTGCTCGACCTGGCCTTCGTCGTGGGCGCGCACGTGCTGGTCGTACGCGATCCGACGCCGATCGGCTGCCAGGTGCTGGCCGACGAGCACGGCGCCAAGGTGCTGGCCGCGCCCGCCGAGCTGGCCTTGCGGCTGGGCGGCAGGTCGGCGATGCGGCTGGTGGACGAGAGCCTACGCTCGCTCACATGAGTTTCGCCGTGATGCTGCGCACGAAGGACGGCGTGCGCATCGACGCCGTGCACCTGCCGCCCGCGGGAGACGGTGCCGCCAGGGACCTGGCCGTGGTCGTGGCACACGGGTTCACCGGTTCGTGGCGCGAGCCGACGACGCGGCGCATCTGCGGCGTGTTCGCACGCCACGCCGGTGTGCTGTGCTTCGACTTCAGGGGCCACGGCCGATCGGGCGGCGCCTCCACGGTGGGCGACCTGGAGATCTACGACCTCGACGCCGCCGTACGTCACGCGCGGGCGATCGGCTATCGCAGGGTGGTCGTCGTCGGCTTCTCCATGGGCGCCTCCGTGGCCGTGCGGCACGCCGGGCTGCTGGGTGGGGTCGACGCCATCGCGGCCGTCAGCGGCCCCGCCAGGTGGTACTACAGGGGTACCAGGCCCATGCGCACGGTCCACTGGGCGATCGAACGCAGGCTGGGCCGCTGGGCCGCCAGGGTGGCCAAGCGCACGAGGATCGCCGCCGGCCCCTGGAACCCGGTGCCGATGCCCCCGCACGAGGCCGCCGCCCTGATCGCCCCCGTCCCCCTGCTGGTCGTGCACGGCGACGCCGACGCGTTCTTCCCCTTGGAGCACGCCCACCAGCTGTACGGCGGCGCCCGCATGCCCAAGGAGTTGTGGGTCGAGCCGGGGTACGGCCACGCCGAGTCGGCGGCCACGCCCGACCTCGTCAAGCGGATCGCCGAATGGGCTGTTTTGGTCTCAGGCTAAAACAGTCCGAACCTTTTCGGGGTAGACCGCGTCTACCTAAGGCGGATGGAAGAAACCCTCCGGGAGAAGTCCATCAGGAAGATATCCACCCGGGATCTCTCAGGTAGGACATACTTCCTGTAGTCGGACGGTTGCCCAGCGTCGCGGGGGCGCGCTGGGTGTGCCATCCTCGTATGGGCGAAAGGCGAGCCCCCTAGGGGTGGGGCTCGCCTTTCCCTCGCCACGCCAGGCTTGGCCTCAGCCGAGCCTGGCGATCGTCTTGAACTCCAGATACGCCGACAGCCCCTCGGGGCCGAGCTCGCGGCCGACGCCGCTGGACTTGTAGCCGCCGAAGGGCACGTTGGCCTCCAGCATCAGGCAGTTCACGCCGTAGGTGCCGGTGCGCACCTGCCTGGCGATGTCCATGCCGTGCTCGGTGTCGGCCGTCCACACGGTGCCGCACAGGCCGTAGTCGCTGTCGTTGGCGATGCGCAGGGCGTCGGCCTCGTCGTCGTAGGGGATCACGGTGAGGACCGGGCCGAAGATCTCCTCGCGGGCGATGCGCATGTCGTTGGTGGCGTCGGCGAAGACCGTGGGGGCGACGTACCAGCCTTGGTCGTGGGGGCGGTCGAGGCCGCCGGTGACGACCTTCGCGCCTTCCTCCATGCCGATCCTGATGTAGTCCTCGACGCGTTCCTGCTGGCGTCTGGCGACGAGCGGGCCGATGCCGGTGGCGGGGTCGGCCGGGTCGCCCACCGCCTGGGCCCGAACCATGGCCGACACGGCCTCGACGACCTCGTCGTAGCGGCGGCGCGAGGCCAGCACGCGCGTCTGGGCGACGCAGGCCTGGCCGTTGTTCATGAGCGAGGCGATGGCGAACATGCCCATGGACGAGGTCAGGTCGGCGTCGTCGAGGAAGATCGCCGCGGACTTGCCGCCGAGTTCGAGGCTGACCCGCTTGAGCTGCTGCCCGCAGATCGCGCCGATCCTGCGCCCCGCGGCCGTCGAACCGGTGAAGGCCACCTTGTCCACGCCGGGGTGCGAGACGAGGTGCTCACCGGCCTCCCTGCCGGCGGGCACGATGTTGAGCACGCCGCCGGGCAGGCCCGCCTCCCGCACCATCTCGGCCAGCAGGTAGGCGTCCAGCGGGGTCTCCGGCGCGGGCTTGAGCACGACCGTGCACCCGGCCAGCAGGGCGGGAGCGATCTTCGCCATGCTGACGAACTGCGGCACGTTCCACGGCACGATGGCGGCCACCACGCCGACGGGCTCACGCCGTACGGTGGTCGGCCCGAACAGGCCGGGACGCTGCTCCTCCTGCTGGAAGGCGGCGCCGTACTCGGCGTAGAAGCGCAGCATGCCGAGCGGCTGCGGCGCCTGGGCCAGGTGCGAGAAGGTGATGGGCGAGCCCATCTCCTCGGTGATCAGCGCGGCCATCTCGCCCTGTCTGGCCTCGTACAGCGCGGCCAGCCGGCCGAGCGCCTCGGCCCGTTCGGCGAACGTCAGGCGCGGCCACGGCCCCGAGTCGAAGGCGGCACGCGCGGCGGCGACCGCACGGTCCATGTCGGCGGCCGTGCCGTCGGGCACCCGGCCCACGACCTGCTCGGTGTGCGGGGAGACGACGTCGATCACGGCGGTGCCGTCGGGGGCCACCCATTCGCCCCCGATGAACAGGGTGTCGTGCTGGCGCATGTCGTGAGCCTCCTGCTCGGCCTAGTGCTTGCTCGGCCCAGTCTCGACCGACGGCGTCGCCGTGTCCAGAGCTCGACAGAACCATGTTCGGTCCGGACAGCGCAAGGGGGGTACGGCAGTCGCCTGCCGTACCCCCCTTGGTCAAGCGGGTGGTGCTAGTGGCCGAGCAGGTGCTTCAGCGACCTCTTGACCAGGTCGGTGCGCTGGGCCTGCGAGGTCACGCCTTCCAGGCCGAAGCCGAGGTAGACGGTGTCGCGCGTGACGACGCCGCCGCCCTCCTCGAAGACCTGGTCGGTGCGGAACCAGTTGTTGATCGACGGCGACGAGCCCTCCGGGGGCGGGCCCACGGTCCAGCCGGACAGGTCGCTCTCGAACGAGGTCTCCTCGCTCGTCGCGCCGTTCAGCGTGACCTTGAAGTCGTCGAGGAACACACCGGCGCCCTGGCTGCCCCAGTCGCTGATGTAGCTGAGCGACACCACGACCTTCTTGCCCGCGTAGGGCGTCAGGTCGACCTTCCACTGCTGCCAGCCCGCCGAGTTGCCCGACGAGGCGTTCCAGGCGCCGCTGGTGCCCGTGGGGGAGCAGTCCTGGCCCTGGTAGCGCGCGGTGAAGGGGTGGATCGTGCGCCATCCCGCGCCGCCGCTCGGCGGGGCGCAGCTGGAACCGGTGCTCTGGCTGGAGTGGCCGTTGGCGTCGGGCAGGGTGGTCCAGTCGTCCTGGCCCTCCGTGTGCGCCTCGACGGTGAAGAAGTCCCAGTCCTGCTCGGTGTCGTGCGAGGCCCAGAACGACAGGTCGCCGGACGACTTTCCGGTCAGGTCGATGGTCTTGGTCAGGCGCTTCCAGGAGACGTCGGCGATGCCGCTGTAGACGTCCCAGGCGCCGGTGTGCGGGTCGAAGGGAGCGCCGGGCCTGTCCCACTTGAGCGGGGCGGAGCTGGCGAACTGCGGGAACGTGGCCTTCGGCAGGATCGCCGAGGTGGCGACGTAGGAGTTGGTGTGGTCCTGGTTGTTGGCCGAGTCGCCGCCGTTGAGCGTGGCGTTGAACCCGGTGAACGGCTTGTCGGCGCCCTTGAGCGCGTAGGGCACGCCGGTGTCGTGGTTGGTGCCCGCGTCGTCGAAGTAGACGTAGGCGCCGAGCCAGTACTGCTGGAAGTCGTTGAACACCGGCAGACAGTCGGGCTCCTGCGGCAGCGTGCACTCGCCCTGGGCGGGGTCCGGCTCGTAGAAGTAGGAGCCGTTGATGTTCTGCCCGTATCCGGCGAACTTCCCGGCGTAGAGCAGCTTGCCGCCCTCGTTCAGGTAGTCGCGCACGGCGAGTTCGGTCTCGACGCCCACCCGCGAGTGCGTGCCGCCGACCTGGCCGACCGAGCGCGGCAGGATGTCGTCGCCCGTCTCCCAGACGACCGCCTTGTAGTGGCTGAGCACGCCCAGCGGGTGCGGCGCCTTGCGCCCGGCCTTGTCGACGTCGTAGACGTCGGAGGAGTAGCCGGCCTGGGTGAGCGCGGTGGCGTACTCGTCGGCGTACTTGGCCTCGGTGACGCCCTGGACCGGGCTCAGGCCGGTGACGTCCTCGGCCGCGAGGACGAGCACCTTGCCGCCGATGTCGGTGGCCACCTTGTAGGTGAACTCCGAGCTCTTCTTCAGCAGCGACCTGAACCACACCTTGACGCTGTCGCCCGGCTTGGTGCCGGTGATCTTGCCGCGCAGGCGGTGGTAGTAGGTGTCGTAGCCGTCGCCGTACCTCTCGCCGCCACGCCACTCGCTGGTCGTCGCGGTCCTGGTCGGGCCGTTGTTGACCTTGTACTGCACGACGACCGGGCCGAGCTTGCGCTTGGCGTTGACCGCGACCTCCTGCGTCCGGCCGTGGCTGGTGTCGAAGGCGTCGACCACGAAGTCGGGCGTGGTGTTGCCCAGGTGGTTGACCGGTTCGGCCGGGTTGACCGCGGACTTGGCGACGTCGAGTGCGAACGGCAGGTTCTTCTCGAACTGCGCCTGCACCAGGGCCTCGTCGTCGGGGAAGACGAAGCCGCAGCCGTCGCAGCCCTCTTCGAGCTCGGGCGTCCACGACAGCGTGCCGTACGCGGCGTGCGCGCGGTCGTTGGTGTCACCGTTGGTGGTGTAGAGCTCGGCGCCGAGGTCGGGGTCGAAGCCGGGGATCGCCGGATTGGCGTCGTTGCCGGACAGGGCCTCGTAGATCGGGTCGTCGGCGGTCCTGGTCTGGACCTGCCAGCCCGCCGGGTAGAGCAGCAGCGCGCCGAAGGAGTGGTAGTTCACCTGCAGCTTGAACCTGATTCGCTTGAGCAGCCCGTCCATGGCCTTGGTCTCGGGCTCGCTGGCCGGGCCCGAACCCCGGAAGGTCTCGCTGCTCGGGATGCTCGACGAGCCTTCCTCGTCGTAGTGGAAGTTCGTCGGGAAGTTGCGGTTGGGGTCGACGCCGTCGCCGTTGGTGATGACGCCGTCACCGTTGTTGTCGCGCAGGTTCTTGCGCCACAGGCGGTTGCCCTCGGTGAAGGTGAAGTCGTAGCCGTCGGGGTTGGCGACGGGTACGAACCACAGTTCGGTCGAGCCGAGCAGGCTGCTCAGCGTGCCCTTGTTGGCCACGACGTACTTCAGCAGGCGCAGGTCGACCTCGGTGGCGATCCACTCGCGGGCGTGCTGGGTCGCGGAGTAGAACACCGCGGGCCTGGCGCCGTCGGACACGTTCCTCGCGTTCTTGGTCACCTTGACCGCGAGGATGTCCTTGCCTCTGAGCGTCTTGCCGATCGACTGCAGCTTGACGATGTCCTTGTTGGCGTTGGCGATGCTTCTGAGCTGGTCGGCGATGCCGCCCGGCTCGGAGTATGACTTCCACACCGTGTAGCCGCCGGCGGCCATGGCCTTGGCCGCCTCCTGCTGGGTCTGCCCCTGGGGGTTGCGCACGGGGGTCGGCTTGTGGCCGAGCTTGGCGAGTTGGTCGAGGTCACGCTGTACGGCGGTGAACTCGATGTGCTCCTTGCCACCTGTGACCTGTTTCTGGACCACGTCGAAGCCTTTTTCGACGAGGGTCTCACCGGTGCCGAGCGGGCTGTCGAGCTGGTAGAGCTCGGCCCGGTCGGCCACGGGTAACGGGTCTTGCGAGGCGTATGCCTCAGCGGCGACCAGGGTGGTGCCTAGGCCGAGGATGACGGCCGTGACTAGGGCTAAAGGTCGTGACACGTGATCTGCCCCTTCGCAGAGACGGGTTGCTCGAAATCTGGCCTGATGTGGTGATCTCAACAAGGCCCAAATTTTGGCCAACTGATAGACAAAGTGGTAGATACTTCGCCAAAGGTGCGTCAGTTCGCTCGTTCAGGTGGCAGCGACCAAGATCATCTTCTATAGTCGCTCCGACTACCAGGGGAGGACGAGCGTGAGATCAGGGCGGTTCGCCGTGCTGGCCTTCGTCCTGTCCGCGCTGCTGGCCGTGCCGCTGCCGCATGTCGCCTCGGCCGATCCGGACACCCAGGCGGAGTTGCGCAAACTCACCAAACAGGCCGCCAAGCTCAACAAGGACTACCGGGGCGAGGTGCAGAGCCTTGAGGACACCCGGGTCAAGGCCAAGAAGGCCACCGAGCGCGCCGACCGGCTCAAGGCCATGCTCGCCTCGGCCGAACGCGACGTCGCCCAGATCGCGCAGACCGCCTACATGGGCGGCCAGGTCGACGGCACCCAGATGTTGTCGCTGACCGGCGATCCGGCCCAGGCGCTCGGCCGCGCCGCCAACCTGCTCTACCTCGCCCAGGAGCGCGCCAACCGGCTCAACCGGATCAAGGACCTGGTCGTTGAGGCCAAGAAGGCCAAGAAGGCCGCCGACGCCAAGATCGACGACCTCAAGCGCGACATCAAGGCCATGCAGGGCAAGCGCCGCGACATCGAGAAACTGCTCGCCAAGTACGGCTTCCAGCGGCCGGGCAGTCCGGCCGGCCTGACCCAGCGCATGGTGAGCGTGCGCGACGAGATCCAGCGCAACTTCCCCGTCAGCAGCGTCGGCTGCCTGCGTCCGGGCGACCCCGGCGAACACGGCAAGGGCAGGGCCTGCGACTTCATGATCAGCGCAGGCACGATGCCGTCCGCCGACCAGAAGGACCGAGGCGACGCCATCGCCGCCTGGGCCATCGCCAACGGGCCCCGCCTCGGCATCATGTATCTCATCTGGCAGCAGCGTTACTACGACGTCCGCTCGGGCGCAGGCTGGCGCATGATGTCCGACCGCGGCGGCGTCACGGCCAACCACTACGACCACGTGCACATCTCGGTGTTCTGATCAGGTCTGGTACAGCGGTCCCAGGTCCACGTAGATGCGGTAGTCGCTCAGGAGGCCGTCCGGGCGGGTGTGCCAGAGCGAGACGGCGACGACCGTGACGTGGGTGCCGTCCAGGCGTTCGTAGGTGACCTCGGTCTCGGCGATCGTGTCGGACTCCACGCGCCAGGACCTGACGACCCTGTGGCTCAGGCCCGCGATGGTGGCGAAGAAGGCGCCCAGGCCTTCGGTGACGGCCTGGTGGCCCTTCAGGGGTTCGGCGTTGCCGAAGGTCAGCGTGGTGTCGTCGGCCAGCAGTGCCACGAACGCGTCGAGGTCGAAGGAGTCGACCACCTCGAAGACGTGCCGTACCTGTTCGTCGCTCATGGGAGCCTTTCTCGCGGCGCGGGATCACTGTTCGGGACGCTACGGACCGGGCGGCGGTGCGCAACTAGCGAGAAGGTCATGATGGGATTTGGGTAGGTATCCCGGCATGGAAGACCTGATCAAGCTGGCCGGGGAGCACCTCCAGGCCGCACGCGACTCCGCGCACGGCCGTAGCGCGCACACCTTTCTCCAGGACGGACGCCTGCGTCAGGCGGTGATCGCCCTGACGGCGGGGACTGAGCTGGCCGAGCACGACGCGCCGCCCGCCGCCTCGCTGCAGGTGCTCAGCGGTCTGGTGACGCTCATCGGCCAGTCGGAGGAGTACCTGCTGACCGTGGGCCAGGTCATCGCGATCCCGCACGAGCGGCACGCCCTTCGCGCCATCGAGGACACGGCCGTCCTCCTGACCACGGTCACCAACTGAGAAATGCACTTCTTTGTTGCGAAGTGCGTGCAATAAGGTAAGGAGTGTTGGCATCTAAGACTCCTGCTCGCCTGGCCGGACGTCTGATGATCCGCACTGCCATAGGGGGAATGGCTCATGCTCGACACCAAGGTGGGAGCGCGTACGGAGATCGTCGAGGCGTGGGTGTCCGGCTGGACGCTCTCCCGTGCGACCGACGCGCCCGTCGCCCTGCCCTACGGCTACCGCATCACCGTGGGCAGGCCGGGGCATCTGGTCAGGCACGTCCTGCCACGCCTGGACCGGGCCGAGCTGCTCGACCTGGTCGATGGGCTCACCGAGCCGGGCACCTGGCTGAAGATCTGCGCCGAGCCCGGCGACGTGGCCGCCGTGCTGCCGGGGCGGTGGACGATCGGCGAGCCGGAGTACCTGATGACGGTCGCGCTCGGCGAGGCCGCCCGGGTCGCCCCGCCGTCCGGCTACCGCGTGCTGGTCGAGGAGGACGAGGGCGGCATCGCCGTCGAGGCGCGCCACGACAACGGCGAGCGCGCGGCACGCGGCCGGGTCTCGGTGACCGGCCGCTACGCCGTCGTCGACCAGGTCGAGACCGCGACCGCGCACCGCCGCCGGGGTCTGGGCAGCCTCGTCATGACCACGGTCGCGGCCAGGGCGCTCGGCGCGGGGGCCGACACCGGTGTGCTGGTCGCCTCGCCCGAGGGCAGGGCGCTGTACGAGTCGCTGGGATGGCGACTGGAGTCGGTCGTCACGGCGGCGGTCATCCCGGCCGCCTCCTAGTCCCGCAGGGCCGCCAGCCGGTCCCTGAGCCAGTGGTAGGAGGCCTTGGGGGTGCGCCTCTGCGTCTCGAAGTCGACATGGACCAGGCCGAAACGCTGGTGGTAGCCCTCGGCCCACTCGAAGTTGTCCAGCAGCGACCACACGAAGTAGCCCCTGACGTCCACCCCCTGGGCCATGGCGGCCCGCATGGCCTCGATGTGCCCGTCGAGGTAGGCGATGCGGTCGTCGTCGTGCACGGTGCCGTCGGGGGAGAGGTCGTCCGGGGCCGAGCAGCCGTTCTCGGTGATGTAGACGGGCGGCAGTGCGGCGCCGTACCTGCTGCTCAGGCCGGTCAGCAGTTCGCGCAGGCCGTCGGGGACGATCGGCCAGCCGAAGGCCGTGGTGGGGTGGCCGGGCACGCCGACGTCGGTGAAGGGCAGGCCGGGTGCGGTGGGGGCGGCGATGCGCGTGGGGTTGTAGTAGTTGATGCCGATGCCGTCCAGAGGCGTGTGGATGGCGGCCAGATCGCCTTCGCGCACGACCGGTCCGAGGTCGGCGCCGAACGCGTCGAGCGAGGGATAGCGGCCGAGCAGCACCGGGTCGTTGAACAGGCGGTTGTGCAGGATGTCGTAGGCGTCGGCCGCCGCCGTGTCGCCGGGTGAGCCGGACGCCGCCCGTACCGGTGTGCAGTTGTTGGTGATCAGCACCTTCCCCGGTCCGGTCGCGCGCAGGGCGGCGGTGGCCAGGCCGTGGCCGAGCAGCAGGTGGTGGGCCACGGGCAGGGCGTCGAGCATGAGGGCGAGGCCGGGCGCGTGCATGCCCATCGCATGGCCGAACGCCATGTGTACGAACGGCTCGTTCAGCGTGATCCACATCGGCACGCGGTCGCCGAGCCGCTCGCCGACCAGGGACGCGTAGTCGGCGAAGCGGTAGGCGGTCTCCCGGACGCCCCAGCCGCCCTCGTCCTGCAGGGCCTGCGGCAGGTCCCAGTGGAAGAGCGTGGCGGCCGGAATGATGTCGCGGGCGAGCAGCGAGTCGACGAGACGGTCGTAGAAGTCGAGGCCCTCCGTGCCGGCCGGGCCCTTGCCGGTGGGCTGGACGCGCGGCCAGGCGATCGAGAAGCGGTAGGCGTTGACGCCGAGCCCGCTCATCAACTCGACGTCCTCCTGCCACCGGTTGTAGTGGTCGCAGGCCACGTCGCCGGTGTGGCCGTCGCGGGTACGGCCGGGCTCGTGGCTGAAGGTGTCCCAGATCGAGACGCCTCTGCCTCCTGCTGAGACGGCGCCTTCGATCTGGTACGCGGCGGTAGCCGTACCCCACAGGAACATGTCTGGCCTCCTCGATGCGAGTTGGGCTCATGTTAACCACATGGGGGTGCGGATAGGCCAGGATGGAGTCATGACGAGTACCCTGCGCCGTCGCCCAGCCCAGCGCCGCAGCGTGGAGCGGGTCGAGCGGATGCTCGACGAGTGCGCGCGCCTGCTCGACGAGGTCGGATACGACGCGCTGACCACCAAAGAGGTCGCGCGCCGTGCCGAGGTGCCGATCGGCACCTTCTACCAGTTCTTCCCCGACAAGCAGGGACTGGTGCGCGCGCTGGCGCTGCGCAATCTGGAGGCGTTCGTCGCCAGTGTCACCGAGCGCATCGCGCAGGCCCACCTGGAGCACTGGACCGACCTCATCGATCTGGCCATCGACGAGTTCGTGCACATGAAACGCACCAGGGCCGGATTCGCGGTCGTCGACTTCGGCGAGGTGCTGCCCACGCCGGGCGGCCCCGCGATCGAGGGCACCGAGCGCATGCTCGACGCCGCCCTGGAGAACAATGTGATCGTGGCCGACCGGTTGCGGGCCCTCACCATCGACCTGCTCGGCGCGCCGAAGGGCACGGGACTCGACCGGGCGCTGCTGGTCGCGGTCGAGGCGACGGACGCGGTGCTCAAGCTGGCCTTCAGGGCCTCGCCCGAGGGAGACCCCGACCTGATCGCCGAGTGCAAGCTCCTGGTACGCCGCTACCTGGCCGACCACCTGCCGTAGGGCGGAGTCAGGCGGGCTCGTCCAGACGTGCGGCGAGCTCGGCGTCCAGCACGATCTCGGTCGCGCCGATGGCCTCCTCCAGCTGGGCCGACGAGCTCACGCCGACGATCGGCACGATGTCCTGGCGCAGCAGCCAGGCCAGGACGACCTGGTTGCGCGTCACGCCGAGCTCCCTGGACACCTCGCCCAGCACGCGCAGCCGTGCGGTCGTGCCCGCGTGGTCGTAGGCCTCGGGCACCGGCCGGTCGGCCCTGCCGGTGTAGGCGCCCGACAGCAGCGTGCTGTAGGCCCACAGCGTCAGGCCGTTGGCGTGCGTGTAGTCGAGCATCTCGGGCGAGACCTGCTTGTGCGCGCCCTCGGGCAGCGCGGCGCCCGGCCTCGGCCGAATGTAGGAGTGGCGCAGCTGCACATGGCTGAAGACCGGGTGGGCCACCCTGATCGCACGGGCCTGTTCGATGCGCCAGGCCGGCCAGTTGCTGGCGCCGCCCGCGCGGATGGTTTCGGTCTGCAGCAGGTCGTCAAATGCCTCCACAGTCTCCTCAAGAGGGACGGAACGGTCCTCAATGTGCGCCCAATACACATCGATGTAGTCGGACCGCAATCTCTGAAGACTGTCCTGCGCAGCCTTCTCGATCACCGGTCGGGACAGGCCTTCGGAGAACTCCAGCGTCCTGGCGTCCGGCACCGTGGGCCTGGCGCCGACCTTGGTGCTGATCACGACCCGGTCGCGTACGTTCCTGGCGGCGAGCCACGCGCCGATCGCCAGCTCGCTCTCGCTGCCGTCGCAGCCATCACGCCAGAACGGATAGTTGTTGGCCGTGTCGATACGGGTGCCGCCCGCGTCGACGAAACGGTCGAGGATGGCGTCGACCTCGGGTTGGGAGACGACGGTGCCGAAAAGAATGGTGCCCAGTGCGATGTTCACACCCCGAGGTTCGGTGCTGGAGTGGACTCCAGGTCAAGGCATTGACCTGGAGTCCACTCCAGGGGGGACAATCGAGGCGTGAGCGTCTACACACCGGCCGAGGTGGTCGAGGAGACCGGGTTCAGCATCGACACCCTGCGCTACTACGAGCGCATCGGCCTGCTGGAGCCGGTCGAGCGCAACGCGGCAGGTCAGCGGCGTTTCAGCGAGGGCGACGTGGGCTGGCTCGGCATGCTGCGCTGCCTGCGCGACACCGGGATGCCGATCGCCGGAATGCTGCGTTTCGCCGAGCTCGTCCGGGCCGGGGACCACACGGTCGGCGACCGGATCGAGCTGCTGGAGGAGCACGACCGGCGGGTGGAGGCCCAGGTGGCCAACCTGCGCGCCAGGCAGCGCTACATCCATATGAAGATCGCCTACTACCGCAGTGTGACCTAGGCTTGCCCGTCCCTTTCCCGCCGGGCTGTTAGACCAGGGGCCATGGCAGGACCCAGGGCGAAACGGATCAACATCCCCCTCCGCCGCGTGGCGCTCATGGGCGCCGCGATGTTGTTCGCACTCCTGGCCAACATCACCTACATCCAAGGGTTCGACGCCTCCGCGCTCAATGCCGACCCGCGCAACCAGCGCACGCTGATCGCCAGGTTCGACCACCAGCGCGGCACGATCCTCGCCGAGGACGGCACCGTCCTGGCCAGGAGCCGCAGGACCACGGGGCCCTACGCCTATCGCCGTGAGTACCCCGGCGGCCCGGTCTACGCGGCCGTCACCGGCTACCTCTCGCTCTACAACGCCACCGGCATCGAGCAGGCGCAGGACGCCGAGCTCTCGGGGGCCGACCCCAAGGTCAGGGTGCGCTCCCTGGTCGAGGACGGCACGGTCGGCGGGGCCAACGTCAGGCTCACCATCGACGTCAAGGCCCAGCGCGCCGCCTACGAGGCCCTGCGCAGGACCGGCAGGAAGGGCGCCGCCGTGGCGATCAGCCCCGCCACGGGCGCCATCCTCGCGCTGGTCTCCTATCCCTCCTTCGACCCCGGCCTCTACGCGACGTTCGACAGCGCCGAGCTGGCGAAGCGGGACGCCGCCCTGCAGAAGGACCCGGCGCAGCCGCTGCTCAACCGGGCCCTGCGGCAGAACTATCCGCCCGGCTCGACATTCAAGATCATTACGACGGCCGCCGGGCTGTCCTCGGGCGACTACACCTCCTCGACCGAGGTGGACTCGCCCGACGCGCTCCGGCTGCCCGGCACCCAGACCTATCTCCGCAACTCCGGCGGCCACTCCTGCGGCGACGGCAGGCCGCCGCTCGCCTACGCCTTCCAGATCTCGTGCAACACCACCTTCGCGACCATGGGCCTCGACCTCGGCCAGCGGGCGCTGCGCGAGCAGGCCGAAGGCTTCGGCTTCAACGACGACGAGCTGAAGGTGCCGCTGCCCGTGGCCAGGAGCGTCTACCCGACCAGCATGGACGAGGCCCAGACGGCGATGTCGGCGATCGGCCAGTTCGACGACAGGGCCACCCCGCTGGCCATCGCGATGATGTCGGCGGCCGTGGCCAACGGCGGTTCGCTCATGCGCCCGTACCTGGTGGAGGACGTCCGGCTGCCCGACGGTTCGGTGATCGCCAGGGCCGAGCCTTCGGAGTACCGCGCCACGATGAGCGTCGCGGCCTCCGACCAGCTCACCGCCATGATGGTCACCGTCACCAGGCCAGGAGGCACGGGTACGGCAGCGGCCATACCCGGCGTCGAGGTCGCGGCCAAGACCGGCACGGCCGAGAACGTCTCGGGCGCGCAGGACCACGCCGTGTTCACCGCCTTCGCACCCGCCGAGTCGCCCCAGGTCGCGGTGGGCGTGCTGGTGGAGCGCGCCGGGTTCGGCGGGGACGTCGCGGCCCCCGTGGCCAGGGAGATCATGCGCGCCGTGCTGGAGTAGCTCAGCGGTAGGCCGAGGCTTGAAGGGTGTAGAGCTCGGCGTAGAGGCCGTCGACGCGCATCAGCTCCTCGTGCGTGCCCTCCTCGGTCACCTTGCCGTGGTCGAGCACGTAGATGCGGTCGGCGTAACGCACACTGGCCAGGCGATGGGTGATGAGCAGCACCGTGCGCCCGTCGGCATGCGAGCGGATCCGCTCGAACAGGGCGTGCTCGGCGCGGGCGTCGAGCGCGGCCGTCGGCTCGTCGCAGATGAGCAGGGCGGCGTCGCGGTGGAAGCCCCTGGCCACGGCGATGCGCTGCCACTGGCCGCCGCTCAGCTCGTGGCCGTCCTTGAAACGCCGGTCGAGCAGCGTGCGGTAGCCCTGGGCCAGCTCGGCGATCACCTCGTCCGCGCCCGCCACGCGTGCGGCGGCCTCCAGCGCCTCCTGGCCCTTGCCGGTGCCCATCGTGATGTTGTACCTGGCGGTGAGCGGCCAGCGGGTGTGGTCCTGGGCGATGACCGCGGTGGCGCGGCGCAACTGCTCGGGGTCGACGCCCGCGAGGTCGACGTCGTCCCAGTGCACCGAGCCGCCGTCCGGCTGGTAGAGCCCGGCGAGGATCTTGGCGAGCGTGGTCTTGCCCGAGCCGTTCTCGCCGACGAACGCGACGACCTCGCCCCGCCGCACACGCACGTCGACGCCGCGCAGGGCGGGCTGGTCGGCGCCCGGGTAGGTGAAGGACACGCCGGTGGCGGCGATCGCGCCGAACGAGGCGGGCGCCGGGTCCCTGGGATCGCGGATCAGCCGGGCCTCGGCATCGGCGCAGAAGGACAGGAAGTCGGTGAAGTACAGCCCTTCTTCGTACAGCCGGTTGGTGGCGTACATGAGGTTGGCCAGCGACGACTGCCCCTGCCTGATGGCCAGGACCGCCGTGCCCGCCACCGCCAGCGCCAGCGCGCCGAACGCCAGCAGCAGCCCGAGCGCCGCATAGACCAGCGCCGTGCCGATCCCGCCGAGCGCCTCGCCGACCAGCCTGGCCACCGTCTGCCGTCTGGCCAGGCGCAGCAGCACCTCCTGCTCGGCCTTGGCCACCGCGTCGTACATCCGCAGCAGGAACGAGCGCATCGTGAACGAGCGCACCTCGGCCGCGGGCCTGCGGTCGGCCAGCAGTTCGGCGATGATCCACTTACGCCGGGCTGCGGGGATCAGCGCGTAGGCGGTGGTGTAGCGCATGCGGGCCGAGCGCACGGCGGCCCACGCGTCGGGCACCACGGCCAGCACGAGCAGCGGCAGCAGCACCGGATGCAGCACGCCGAGCACCCCGGCCACGGCCAGCAGGCCGACCAGCCCGCTGACCACGTCGATCGCGGTGGCGACCACGGCGTCGGCCATCGCCACGCCCCTGGCCCTGGCCCGCTGCAGCCCGTCGTGGAAGTCGGGATCGTCGAAGGCGACCAGCTCCACCCGGCTGGTCACACTGTAGAGCTGCTGCTCGGTCAGCCTGCTGACCTGCGGATCGAGCCTGGACTGGGCCCAGCCGGCCACGGCCTGCACACACGTGCGCAGGATCGCCGCGCCCGCGACCAGCGCCAGACTGGGCAGCGCCGCCTGCACCCGCGCGAGCGTCGGCCCCTGGGCGAACAGCGCCTCCAGCACGCCAGTCGTGGCCAGCAGGCCGAAGGCGGTGCAGACACCGCCGAGCAGGTTGAACGCCATGGTCGCCGCGGTGTCGCGCGGACTGGCCCGCCAGGCCAGCGCCATCGCCCTGCCCACCAGCGCGGGCAGCCGCCTGGCGATGGTCAGGAACCCGGCCTCGGCCAGCTCGTCGTCATGGGCGTGCCAGTTGGACACGGAGATCTCGCCGAGGTCGAGAGACTCCTCCTCGTTCTCAGGGGGACCCTCGTTCTCAGGGGGGAGCGCCATGACTGCAGTGTGAGCGCGGCCACCGACAGTTTGCCATCCCCCATCTTCTGGGCATGGATTGGTAGTCGGTGTCACACTTTCGGTGACGGTCGGCCCTCCGATTCCCCCGGGGCGTGATGACGATCCAGAACCTGCCGCACGAGCCGAACACCTTCGTCGGCCGTGAGGACGACATCGACGAGCTGCTGCAGCTGGCCCAGTCGGGACGGCTGGTCTCGCTCTGCGGCACCGGCGGCATCGGCAAGAGCAGGCTGTCGGTCAATGTGGCCAGGCTGCTCGCACCCGTCTTCTCCGGCGGCATCTGGCTGGTCGAGCTGGCCGACCTGACCCAGCCGCACCAGATCGAGCCGCGCATCGCCGCGACGCTCGGCATCGAACCCGAAGGCTCGCTCGTCGAGGCGCTGCGCGAGTGGACGGCGCTGCTGCTGTTCGACAACTGCGAGCTCCTCGTCGACGAGTGCGCGCGGCTGGCGGGCCGCTTCCTCGCCGAGTGTCCCGGGCTGCACCTCATGACGACGAGCAGGGAGCCCTTGCGCGTGCCCGGCGAGGTGGTCTGGCGGGTGCCGCCGCTCTCGGCCGACGACGAGGCGGTGCGCCTGTTCGCGGACAGGGCCTCGGCGGCCTCGCCCGGCTTCGTCCTCACCTCAGACAACGTGGCCGAGGTACGCCGCCTGTGCCGCACGCTCGACGGCATGCCCCTGGCCATCGAGCTCGCGGCCGCGATGACCAGGGCCCTGTCGGTGCGCCAGATCCTCGGCAGGCTCGACGACAGATTCAGACTCCTCACCCAGGGCGACCGTACGGCGCCGCCCAGGCACCAGACGTTGCGCGCGGCCGTCGACTGGAGCTACCAGATGCTCGCGCCCGACGAGCAGACCCTGCTGAGGTCGCTGGTGGTGCTCGGCCAGACGTGGACGCTGGAGACGGCCGAGGCGGTGTGCCCCGGCGGCGGCCTCGAAGCCGACGACGTGATGGGCCTGCACTCCACGCTGGTGGAGAAGTCGCTGGTCATCAGGGACGGCGAGTGCTACCGGATGCTGGAGACCGTGCGCGCCTACGCCCGCGAGCAGCTGATGAGGCACGGCGAGACCGAGGCGGTGCGCCGCAGGCTGCGCGACCACGTGACGCGGGCCATGACGACGATGATGAGCACACTGCGCTCGCCCGCCAGCAGGGAGTGGGAGGTGGCGCGCACCCAGTTCCACGCGATGGAGGAGCAGATCCCCCTGCTGTGGGAGGCGGTGCGCTACAGCCTGGACGCGGGCGACAGCGCGGCGGGCATCCAGCTGCTCGACGAGATCAGATGGCTGCTGACCGCCACCGGCCGCTACAGCGAGGCGCTCATCCTGCTGGACAAGCTGCTGGCCGCGGCCGACGGCGCGGGCAGGCTGCCCAGGGCGCTCGCGCTGATGTTACGCGCCGAGCTCGGCGCCAGGCAGGACGAGAGTGCGACCGGCGACTACGCCAGGGCCGCCCTCGAGGTGTTCGTCGCCGAAGGGCACAGGGTCGGCCAGGCCAGGGCACTCATGCTGCTGGGCGCCTTCGACGCCGACTGGCGCGCCAGCCATCCGCGTTCGTTCGAGCGGGCGCTGCAGCTGGTGCGGGAGGCGGGAGACACCTGGCAGGAGGGCGCGCTGTACTCCGTCTGGGGCTCCTTCACCAGGGCCGAGGGCCGCCTGCGTGAGGCCAGGCGGCTGCTGGAGGAGTCGGTGACCGTGTGC
This sequence comes from Nonomuraea sp. IBHARD001, assembly GCF_056106265.1. Lineage (NCBI taxonomy): Bacteria > Bacillati > Actinomycetota > Actinomycetes > Streptosporangiales > Streptosporangiaceae > Nonomuraea > Nonomuraea sp. IBHARD001. Next base: position 7,572,771 of record NZ_JBWBBW010000002.1, on the reverse strand, counting down.
AGGGGCACCGGCAACCGCTGGGCGACCTCGATCCCGTTGATCGGCCTGGCGCAGGTGGCGTGCTCGCAGGGCGACTACGTCGAGGGCAGGCGCTACTACGAGGAGGCGCTCGCGCTGCTCGAGGATCTCGACTCCACGACCGAGCTGAGCAGGTGCAGGTTCGGGCTCGGCCGCTGCCTGACAGACCTGGGCGAGCTGGAGGAGGCCAGGGTCCAGCTGGAGATGAGCGTGCGCCTGGCCAGGAAGCTCGGCCAGCGGCAGTCGGTCGCCAGGAGGCTCGAGGCCCTGGCCCTGCTGTCGGCCAAGGAGGGCGACGAACGCCGTGCCGTACGGGTGCTCGGCGCGGCGGCGACGTTGCGGGCCGACCGGCACGCGGGCGGGTTCGGCGCCAGGGTGGAGGCGCTGCTCGAACCCGCCAGGACCAGGCTCGGCCGACCCATGGTGGCCGCGTGGTGGGCCGAGGGACAGGCGATGGGCATGGAGCACGCCATCGCCGAGGCGACGGGATCGCCGAGCCCCGGCCCTGTGCGGCAGGCGCAGGAACGCAGGGGCCGCATCCCCGCCCCGGTCGGCTCGGCGAGCGAGCTGACCGTGCGCGAGCAGGAGATAGCCGAGCTCATCGCCAGGGGCCTGAGCAACAGGGGCATCGCCGACGAGCTGGTCATCAGCCCCGCCACCGCCGCCAGGCACGTGGCCAACATCCTGGCCAAGCTCGGCTACTCATCTCGTACACAGGTGGCCACCTGGATCGTCGATCGCAGAGGCGACTGAGCGACCTCTCTACACATCTTCGCCTCGGTGCGGATACACCCTCGAATGGACAGCACGGTGCATGTGGGCGGCGCGGCGCGAGCCTAACGTTCTGGTTGTGATCGACCGGCGACGCCAGCTCCGCCCCCCGGTGCCTCGGGGGCGCACACCCAACTGGAGCGAGCGCCCGCAGTCGGTCAGTCGGGGACGCCGCGTGCCCCACAGGTCAGATCTCCTCGGAGGGGTGGGGGTCTCGGCCGGGGGCACGCGGCCGCGGGCTCGAGTCGCGCAGGGCTCGGGCCCGCCCACATTCAAGGGAGCCCTCCATGAATACACATCGGTATACATACATCGGCGCATGCTGTGGCCCGCATGCCCGCCGTAGCGTCGAACCCATGCGAACGACTGCCGGCACTGTACTCAGCGAGGTCTTCGGACGGGCGTGGGAGCGAGGCGACAGGCCCGCCCTGATCGACCTGACGGCCGGAGTCGTCTACGGCTACCGCAAGCTCGTCACCGAGGTGACCAAGGCCGCGTCGGGTCTGATCAGGCGGGGGGCGCGGCCGGGGCAGATCGTCGCCGTGCACGCCGAGGTGACGTGGGCGCAGATGCTCGCCGTGCACACCGTGATCGCCGCCGGTGGCACGGCGGTGCCGCTCACCCCGACCGGCGACGTGAACACGCTCGCGGCGCTGCTGTCGAGCTGCCAGGCGCGCACGCTCATCACCACCAGGCCGTTCGCGCAGGTGTCGGTCGACGCGGCCAACGAGTCGCGGGTGCGTCAGGTGATCTCGTTCGGCCGGGCGACCGACACGGTGGACTTCGCCGACCTGCTGCTGCTCGATCCGGCGCCGCTGCCCGTGGTGGAGCCGGGCGTTCAGGTCGCGCTGCTGCCCGTGTCCGGCGAGCGCCGCACGCACGAGGACCTGCTGGCGGCCATGGAGGCGCTCGACGAGTCGCTCAGGCTGACCGAGTCCGACGTGCTGCTGGTGACATGGCCGCCCTGCGGTGCGCACGACCTGGTGACGCTGATCTCGCTGGCGGTGGCCAGGGGGGCGCTGGTGGTGACGGCGCCGGGGCTCGACGACAGTGCGCTGCCCGGCACGGCGGCCGACTTCGGCGCGACGCTGGTGGCCTTCGCCGACGGCAGGATCGGCAGGGTCTGACCGCTGTCGGCCTCCTTCCGGCCTCCTTCCGGCCCTCTGTTGGCGCCGTCAGGGCGCATTGCCCGCCACGAGCGCGTCGCCCAGCGGGGAACGGGCGTAGAGGACGTGCCGGCCCGAACGCGAGCGGGTGAGCAGCCCGGCCGTGCGCAGGGCGGCCAGGTGCCCGCCGATCGTGCCCACGCCCTGCCCGAGCAGCCCGGCCAGATGCGTCGTGGTCGCGGGCGCGGCGAGCTCGGTGAGCACCCTGGCCCGGCTGCGGCCGATCAGCACCGAGAGCCCGTCGGAGGGCGCGGACGCCGGTGCGCCCATGCCCCTGGCGGGATAGATGAGGGCGTAGGGCCAGTCCTCGCTGAGATAGGCGCCGAGCCTGTCGCCGAACACCGTCGGCAGGAACAGCAGCCCGGCACCGCCCAGTGCGATCGTCTCCGGATGTGCGGGACGCATGGAGATCTCGACATGGCCCTCGCGCCAGCGCGCCTGCGAGCTGAGGTCCTCAAGGGCGGCGCCCCAGCCGTAGGTGGCCAGCCGGCCCGCCCGCTGGATGACGTCGCGTTCGAGCACGGCGTGGAACCTCGGCCAGTCGTGGCGCATGATCTCCTGCCAGACCGCGAGGAAGGCGTCGGCGACGTGTTCGGCGATCCTGTCGTCGTCGAGCAGGGCCGTCAGCGGGGCGGGCAGCGGCGGCAGTCCGGCCACGACGGTGGCGATGTCGCGCCTGGCCTGGTCGAGCGGCGTGCTCCTGACCGCTTCGAGCTCGGTCTCGAACGGCACGCTGACCCCGGTCGGCGGCGGCGCGATGAAGTCGACGTTGGCGCTGCCCCTGTTGCCGGAGATCGCGTCGACGGCCCTGAGCACCGGGTGCCGCTCGACGAGGGCCAGGTACTGGGGGCGGCGCAGCCGTACCCAATGGGTGTGCAGGCCCGCGTTCTGTTTGCCGGACAGGGCCCACAGGGCGTGCATGGTCTCCACCAAGGGGGAGATGGCGAACCTGCTGGCGGCGATGTCCTGCGGAGTGACCTCAAGGGTGATCATTCGCTCTTCTTTCGGATATGTCCGAAAGATTAGCTCGGCGAGGGGGATGCGCCGGAGCATCGGGGCGTGACGGATGTACACGAGCGGGGAGCCACATTCGGCGAGGTCTTCGCCGTCAGGGAGTTCCGGGTGCTGTTCGGCAGCTTCGCGCTGCTGGTGGCGGGCGACGCGGTCAAGATGCTGGCGCTGTCGGTGCTGGTGCTGGAGCGCACGGGCAGTGCGGGGCTTTCGGCCGCCGCCTACATGGCCGGATGGCTGCCCTTCATCGTCGGCGGGCTGTTGCTGCTCTCGCTGGCCGACCGGCTGCCGCCGCGCGGGCTGATGATCGCGGGTGAGCTGGTCAGGCTGGTGCTGTGCCTGCTGCTCGCCTTCGCGGGGCTGCCGGTCTGGGCGATGCTGGTGCTGATCCTGGTGACCGGGCTGTTCTCGCCGGTGTTCGGCGCCGCGCGCAGCGCCCTGCTGCCCGACGTGCTGCCCGGCGACCTGTTCGTCCTGGGCCGCTCGCTGCTCGGGGTGACGTCGGCGGGCGCGCAGATCGGCGGGATGGCGCTCGGCGGCGGCATGCTGGCGCTGGTGGGGGCGCAGGGGGCGCTCGCGGTGACCGCGGGGCTCTCGGCGCTTGCCGCCCTCGTCATCAGGATCGGCCTGCCGCGAAGGGCGGCGCGCGACTCGGGCGAACGCGGTGCGGTCAGGACCACGCTGCGGGTCAACAGGCAGCTGTTCGCCGCGCGTGACATCCGCGGGCTGCTGCTCTGCGCCTGGATTCCGGTGATCTTCCTGGCGGGCGCCGAGGCGGTGCTGGTGCCCTATCTCGGGCCGGGCGCGGGGCTCGCCCTGGCCGCCGCGGCCGGGGGGATGGCGGTGGGGGAGTTCGTGGTGGGCAGGTTCGTGGCGCCCAGGACGCGCGAACGGCTCTCCTTCCCGCTCGCGCTGGGGATCGGCGTGCCGTGGGTGGCCTTCTTCCTCGCGCCGGGGCTGGTGGGGGCGGCCGTGCTGGCGGCGTTGTCGGCCGGGTGCCTGGCCTACCAGCTCGGGTTGCAGCGCCGCTTCGTCGAGGCGGTGCCCGAGCGGGTGCGCGGCCAGGCGTTCGGGCTGCAGTCGGCGGGCCTCATGACGGGGCAGGCGGTGGGCGCGGCGCTGGCCGGCGGGCTGGCCGAGGTGCTGCCCGTGCACCAGGCCATCGCGTGGGTCGGCCTGGCCGGGATCGTCTCGGTGCTGGTACTGGTACGGCCGCTGCGGGGCGTTTCCTAGGCAGAACGCCGGACATGGACTGTGTTGCCGCGTGTACGGAGTGATACCTTAGGTAAGGCTAACCTATATGGGGGAATCACTCGTGCTGACCGAGGTGCTGGACAGGCTCGCCGCCGACCGGGGCGGCACCCTCGGTGTGCATCCCGCGCTCGTGGTCAGCCAGGACCCCTCCTGGACGCCCGTCGCCGACCTCGTGCGCCCGCCGTACGACCTGTTGCGTGACCTGGTGGCGCGTAACGCCGCGCGGTGGGACGCGCCGCAGCATGTGGGGGCCGTGCTGCTCTGGAAGGCCTACGCCTACTGGCACACCATGCCGATGGTGCTCGGCTGGGCGCTGGGCGGGCCGGTGCCGGTGATGCGGCTGGCCGACACCCTGGTCAGGGTGGAGGAGGAGGGCCTCACGGTGGCCGCGACGCGTGTGACCTGGGTGGAGGCCGACCGGCCGGCCGCCATCGCCTCGGCGCTCGCCGAAGGCCAGGCGCCCCTCATCGAGGCCATCTGCTCGATCGTCAAGGTCGGCAGGCGCGCGCTGTGGGGCTCGACGGCCGAGGCGTTCGCGCACCCGCTGACGCATGTCGTGCCCGGCGACTACATGGGGCTGCTGCGGGCCGTCGGCAAGCCGGTCGACGGGCTCATCGAGGTCGGCGAGGGCGGCTACCGGCGCCGCACGTGCTGCCTCTGGGTCACGCTTCCCGGCGTCGAGGCATGCGCCACGTGCTGTGTGCTCGCGGGCAACCGGGCGGCCATCTGACGCGCCTACCGTGCGCGTCATGATCTCAAGGACCGTGGCCCTACTGGTCACCTGTACCGTCGCCCTTGTGCTGCTACAACCCGATCTCGCCGCCGCAGGACGCCCGGAGCGCGACGCCCTCGTCATCGGGCACAGAGGCGCGAGCGCGCTGCGGCCCGAGCACACGCTGCTGTCCTACGAGACGGCCATCGCGCTCGGCGCCGACTACATCGAGCCCGACCTCGTCGCGACCAAGGACCACGTGCTGGTCGCCAGGCACGAGAACGAGATCTCGGGCACGACCGACGTCGCCGCCAGGCCCGAGTTCGTCTCGCGCAGGGCCACCAAGAGCATCGACGGCCGCCCGGTGACCGGCTGGTTCACCGAGGACTTCACCCTGGCCGAGCTGAAGACGCTTCGGGCCAAGGAGCGTGTGCCCGACCTGCGCCCGGCCAACACCGCGTTCGACGGGCTGGCCGAGATCCCGACGTTCGAGGAGGTCGTGGCGCTGGCCAGGCGGCACGGCGTGGGCGTCTACCCGGAGACCAAGCACCCGACGTACTTCGACTCGATCGGGCTCTCGCTCGAGGAGCCGCTGCTTCGGGTGCTGGAGCGCGGCGGGGTGCGCAAGGTGTTCATCCAGTCGTTCGAGACGGCGAACCTGCGCGAGCTGCGGGGGCGCACGCGCTTCCCGCTCATCCAGCTCGTCGCGGCCACGGGGGCGCCCTACGACTGGACCGCCGCGGGCGACAGCCGTACCTACGACGCCATGGTCACACCGCAGGGCCTGCGCGAGGTGGCGGGCTATGCCGACGGGATCGGCGTCGACACGCGCAGGGTGGTGCCGGTCGGCCCGGACGGGCGGCTGGGCGCGCCGACGACGCTGGTGGCCGACGCGCACCGCAGGCGGCTGCAGGTGCACGTGTGGACGATCCGCAACGAGAACTCCCAGCTCCCGCTCGACCACCGGCTGGGCGACGCGGCCAGCCCCGCCTACCCGAGGGCGACGGGCGATGTGGCGGGCTGGCTGACCAGACTGCTCGACCTCGGGATCGACGGCGCGTTCGCCGACGATCCCGGTCTGGCCTCGGCCGTGGTCGGGCGTCGCTGAGCGCGGCTCAGGCGACGTCGGCCACGTCGTCCATCGGGCGCAGCTCGTCGGCGTAGCTCACCGAGACACGGCGCATGACGCCGGTGCCGTCGATGGAGTACTGCCCGAGGCGCCACAGCGGCGGTGAGTAGGCGTGGATGGACACGGCGTGGTCGACGGCGCCGTTGAGCCTGTGGATGTGGTCGGGGCCGAAGGAGAAGGACTGCCCTTCGGTCACGACCGTCTCCAGGTGCTCGCCGCCGATGCGCGGGTTGCACTCCAGCAGGGCGCCCTGCACGACGTGGACCGCGCCGGAGGAGATGTCGTGGTCGTGCCAGCCCGTGTCGTCCTCGGGACGCCAGCACAGCAGCCACACGTCGACGTACGCGTCCCGGTACAGCGAGGCGTAGTGCCTGCCGCCGTCCTCGGGGAAGGCCACCTGATCCTGCCACTGCGACGGATCGGCTGCCAGTTCGTTCACCAGATCCTTCAGTTCCCGGCGGTCGAGCGTACGTGCGGGTAGTGCCGTGCTCACGTGCGTGTCTCCTTCCTGCTGAGTAGACGACGAGGGTTGACGACCCTGATGGCGTGTTTGGCCGCATCGCCCATGCCCGGGTCGGGGGCGGTGGCGTAGGGCTGGTCGGAGCCGTTGACGACGACGTCGATGCCGAGTTCGCGGACGACGGCGTCGATGGCTCTGGGACCGTAGGAGGAGGTCTCGACGAACATGTCCGGGTCGACCAGGCCTCTGTCGCCGCCGCCCCGGGCGATGAGCCGCTCGGTGTGCAGCGGCGCGAGCCCGGCCAGCAGCGCGAAACAGACCCGCAGCCTCGGATGGCGCGGCCGCACGTGCGCCCTGAAATGGAACCAGGCGGCATGCATCTGCTGCACGTACGGCACCACCGCGGGCCACCAGCCGGGATCGGCGGAGGCGCTTCGCACGGCGGGGCCCGGATGCACGAACAGCGGCAGGTCGCGCTCGACGAGCAGGTCGCAGATGCGGTCGTCGGGCAGGGCCGTCGCCGGGATCTGGAGTCCGGCGAATCCCCGGTCGAGGTCCTTGGCCAGCCGCTCGACGTCGAGCTCGCTGTGGCAGGTGGCGGCCCAGGCGCCGAACGGCGCGGGCAGGGCGAGCGCGCCCTCGTGGTAGGCCTCGATCAGCGGCCAGGCGTCCTGCGGCGGCAGCGACTCGATGCCGAGCGGGCTGGACAGCGAGACGAGTGCGAGCTCCAGGCCCTCGACGTCGCGGTGCTCGTGGTCGGCCGGGTCCACCTCGTACGGCGGCTCGCCGTCGAGGATCAGCGTCCAGCCGTCGAGCATGGGTGGGGACGTGCGCGAGCGCAGCGCCGCCACGAAGGACGGCGTCCACAGATGTTGATGGACGTCTATGCTCACGATCACACCTCCCCGCATTTCCTACTAAGAATATAGGTAAACGCATCACGCTGGAAAGTCAATCCAGTGAATCGATTCAGTGATACGGTTCAGTGAACCGCTTCACAAGGCTCCGTGTCAATCGCGGGACGCCCCTCGTTCAGCCGGAGCACGGCGAACTGTCGTAGCCAGCGCGTAGGGTGTCCTGATGCCTCGCAAACGAGCGACCATTCGCGACCTGGCGCAGGCCACGGGCCTGTCACCGGCGGCCGTCTCCTATGCGCTGCGCGGTCTGCAGGTCTCCGACGAGACCATCGAGCGGGTGCGCGCGGCGGCGGCCGAGCTCGGCTACGAGGCCGACCCCATCGCCCGCGCGCTGGCCAGCGGTCGCACCGGCATGATCGGCCTGCTCTGCGGCTCGCTCGAAGACCTCTGGCAGCAGTCGCTGGCCGTCGGCATCGCCAGGGGCCTGCGCGACAAGGACCGCTACGCGCTCATCCTGGACGCGGCGGGCGACCCCTCACGTGAGCGTTCGCTGGCCAGCCAGCTGCGCGACCAGCGCGTCGACGGCATGATCGTGCAGCCGGTCGACCCGGCCGCCGCCTTCTGGGCCGACCTGTGCGAGAGCGTGCCCGTCGTCGCGATCGGCGACGGGCTGGCCGGGGCGGGCACGGCGGGCGAGGTCGTCTTCGACAACAGGCACGGCGTCACCCTCGCCCTTGAGCACCTGCACGCGCTCGGCCACCGCCGCGTCGCCGTGCTCACGCCCACCCGGGCCAGCACCCCCGACCGGCCCGCCGACGTGCACGTCAGCGCCGAAGGCGACCGGCTCGGCCTCGACCTCACCGTCGTCACCGCGCCGCACGACCTGGCCTCGGCCACCACCGTGGCCCAGGAGCTGCTGTCGTCGGACGCCAGGCCGAGCGCGGTGTTCTGCTTCGCCGACTCCATCGCCTACGGCGTCTACGCCGCCGCGGCCGAGCTCGGCCTGTCGATCCCCGGGCAGGTGTCGGTGATGGGCTACGACGACCATCCGATGTCCGGGCTGCTGACGCCCGGCCTGACGACCGTCGACTGGGACATCGACGGCATCGTCAGGGCCGCCGTGCGCCTGGTCGCGGCCGCCGCCGACGGCGGCACCCGACGCAGGCGCGTGGTCCAGTCGCCGACCCTGCGGGCACGGGGGTCGGTGGGCGCGGCCTGAGGGCGGCTCAGGCGGGCCAGTCGCGCAGGGTCGCGCGTGCCGATTCGAGGTCGGCGTCCAAAGGGCGGTCGTGCATCTCGGGGGCGGCCTCGGTGGTCAGGCCGCGCTGCCGGAGGGCACGGGCGGCGGCGACCAGCTCGCAGGCCAGCACCACCTCGAGCGGCTCCACGCACCGCAGCGCCATCCTGGCCGCCTGGGTGGCGAACCCGGCATGCTCCTCGGTGCCCCTCGACAGCACCGCCGAGCCCGTCGTGACCGGCGTCGCCAGCGCCCGCAGCTCGGCCAGCGCGTCGGCGGCGACGTACTCCAGGATCATCGCGCCGGAGCGGCCGTGCCCCTCGGCGAGGAAGGGCAGCAGCCCGGTGTAGGCGGGCTCCATGAGCGTGGCCAGCCTGGCCGTGCTCAGCGCCGCCGCCTGCGCCACGGCCGCACGCGCCGCGTCCAGCGCCAGGGCGGCGGGCGCGGAGTGGAAGTTGCCGTTGTGCCAGGCCAGGCCGCCCGCGATGAGCGGGTTCTCGCAGGCGGCGTTCAGATCGACGCCCACCACCTGCTCGGCCCTGCGCACGGCGTCGACGGCCGCGCCGTGCACCTGGGGCAGCGCGCGGTAGCCGTACGGATCCTGCAGGCGGGTGCCCTGGCCCTGGACGAGCTCGCGCAGCCTGGCCGCCGTCGCCGCCTGTCCCGGGTGCGGCCTGGCCAGATGTACGGCCTGCGCCAGCGGCTCGGGGGAGGCGTCGATCGCGGTGAAGGACCTGGCCGCCACGCGCACGGCCGCACTCAGCAGCCTCTGCGTCGAGTGCAGGGCCAGGGCGGCGTCGCCCAGGGTGGCGGCGCCCGAGCTGATGAAGGGAAGCGCGTCCTCGGAGTCGAGGGCGAACCTCGGCTCGGGCAGGAAGACGGCCGGGTCGGGAGGCCGCCAGGCCGTCTCGCCCAGCAGGCACAGCGCGGTGGTGGCCAGCGCGGTCAGGTCGCCGGTGCCGACGGCGCCGTAGGTACGCACCGGCGGTGTGAACCCGGTGTTGATCGCCTCGGCCAGCACGGGCAGCACACCGGGATCGACGCCCGAGCCTCCGGCCAGCAGTTGGTTGAGCCTGACCACGAGCATCGCCCTGGCCCGCACCGGCTCGATCAGCGGCCCCGCGCCGCCCGCATGACTGCGCAGCAGGTCGAGGCCGCCGCCTTCGACATCGCTCTCCTTGTTGGCGCCGACCCCCGTGGTCCGGCCGTACACCGGACCTGACATGGCCTTCGCCGCCCGCCAGGCGGCCCGGGCCCGGTCGCTTTCGCCGACCGAGACCGGGGCTCCGCCGTACGCGCAGGCGTGGACCTGTTCGCAGGTCAGGCCGGCACCGTCGAGGATCATCGCACTAGTCGGGGATGACGAGGTTGAGCACCCAGCTCACGACGCTGACGATGATCGCGCCCCAGAAGGCGGCCCAGAAGCCGTCGACGTGGAAGGGCACATCGAGCTGGGTGGAGATCCAGCTCGTCAGCAACATGAGTCCGGCGTTGACGACAAGGGCGAACAGGCCGAGTGTCAGCACGTAGAACGCGCACCCGACGACCTCGATGATCGGCTTGATCACGGCGTTGACGATGCCGAAGATCAAGGCGACGACGAGGAGCGTGCCCCACGACCTGGCGGTGGAGGAGGCATCGACCGTGATGCCGTCCACGATCTGGGTGGCGGCCCACAGAGCGGCCGCCACCACCAATATCTTCAGGATGAATTTCATGGTGAAGGCGATGCGCCTGGCTCCGGCGAGTCAGCGCGGTGCCGTCCCTCCTTCGGTCTCGACGTGACTGTGGATCAATGGTCTCAGGGGGCGTCTCCTCGATCCTGCCCGGTTCGGCGGCAGGCGCGCGGCTCAGGGGCGGTGCCACCTCGTCGAGGCGGGTCCGCGCCGGGTCTCGGTGGTCAGGCCAAGGGCGTCGACGATGATCGATCCTCGCATTTCCGGTCGGCGGAGCGATAGAGCCGCAGGCCGAGCAGCGGATAGATCATCACGCTGAACACACCCGCGGTGACCATGGCGGCGGCGGTGGCCGAGTCGATCGCGCCCGACTCCACCCCCGTCGAGGTGATGACGACGATCAGCGGCAGCCCGGCCGACGCGAACAGCGCCAGCGCCTTCGCCTCACCCGGCCGCAGCTCCTCGTCACGCCGATGCAGCAGGTACGTCGGCAGACCGCGCACCAGCAGGAACAGCAGCAGGAAGACCGGAATGAGCAGCAGGCTCATCGGACTGGCCAGCAACGACTTCAGATCCAGCTTGACCCCGCTGACCACGAAGAAGAACGGGACGAGAAAGCCGAAGCCGATCGCGTCCAGCTTGGAGGCGACGAGATGCTCCTCGATGTGCGGCCCCGACTCCATCGCCAGCCTGATCACGATGCCGGCCGCGAACGCCCCCAGCAGGATGTCCAGCCCGAACTTCTCCGCGATCCACAACATCGCCACCAGGACGAACATCACGATGCGGATGGCGAGCTGGCCGCTGCTTCCCATGGTGGCGGTGACGAGCTGGGCGAGCACGGGATGACGCGGCTGGGCCGCCGTCCTGGCCGCGACCACAGCGATGACGGCGAACAGGGCGATCAGCAGGACCGTGTGCCACTTCTCGCCCTCGCCGAAGACCAGCGCGATCGCCACGATCGGCCCGAACTCGCCCAGCGCCCCGATCGCGAGCACCCGCCCGCCGAACGGCGTGGGCAGCGCGCCCGCGTCGCGCACCATGGGCAGGATGGTGCCGAGCGCCGTCGTGGTCAGCGCCAGCGCCACCACCTGCGCGGTCAGGGTGAATCCCGAGATGACCAGCCCGAGCGCCGCGCCGAGCACGAGCGAGACGAACCAGCCGATCGTGGCCAGCCTGATCGGCGCGCCCCTGATCCGGCGGAACTCGATCTCGTAGCCCGCCATGAACATCAGCATCGACAGGCCGAACTGCGACACGGTCTCCACGATGTCGCTGACCTGCACCCAGCCCAGCAGCACCGGCCCGAACAGCACACCGAGCAGGATCTCCAGCACCACACTCGGCACCCTGACCAGCTTCGCCAGCCTGGCGGCGATCACCGGGGCCAGCATGGCGCCCAGCGCGATGACCAGGATGCTGGTGAGCTGCTGATCGGACATGCACGCTATGTGCCCACCGGTTACGCAATGTAGTCACCTAGCGTAGGTCGCATGGAAGAGATACGTCTCGCGTCGCGACCCGTCGGCCGGCCCACCCTGGCGAACTTCGCCTTCGCCGAGCTGCCCGACCCCGAGCCCGCCGAAGGGCAGGCGCTGGTCCGCAACCTCTACATGTCCGTCGACCCGTACATGCGGGGCCGGATGAACGATGTGCGGTCCTACACGCCGCCGTTCGAGGTCGGCAAGGTGATGGACGGCGGCGCGGTGGGCGAGGTGATCGCCTCACGCACCGACGCGCTCGCGCCGGGCGACCTGGTGCTGCACGGGTTCGGCTGGCGTGACCTGGCGCTCGTCGACGGCACCAACGCCAGGCAGGTCCAGGAGCTCGAAGGACTCCCGCTCTCGGTCTACCTGGGCGCGCTCGGCCTGACCGGGCTCACCGCCTATGCCGGGCTGCTGGACGTGGCCGAGTTCCGCGAGGGCGACGCCGTGTTCGTCTCCGGGGCGGCGGGCGCGGTCGGCAGCCTGGTGGGGCAGATCGCCAGGCTCAAGGGCGCCTCCCGGGTGATCGGCAGTGCGGGATCGCCGGAGAAGGTCGCCCACCTGCTCGGGCCGCTGAAGTTCGACGCCGCCTTCGACTACAAGCAGGGGCCGGTCGCCGAACAGCTCGCCCAGGCCGCACCCGACGGCATCGACGTGTACTTCGACAATGTCGGCGCCGAGCACCTCGAAGCCGCGATCGGCGCCCTGCGGGTGCACGGCAGGGTGGCGCTGTGCGGAATGATCGCCGTGTACAACGCGACCGAGCCGAACCCGGCGCCGCGCAATCTGGCCCAGTGCGTCGGCAAGCGGCTCACGCTGCGCGGCATGCTGGCCCGCGATCACGGAGCGCGCATGCCCGACCTGCTCGGCGACATGGCCGGATGGCTGCGCTCGGGCGAGGTGGTGCTGGACGAGACCGTGGTGGACGGCCTGGCAGCCGCCCCTCAGGCCTTCATCGACCTGCTCGACGGCGGCAACACCGGAAAGATGATCGTTCGACTTTGATGACGTTACGCATGCCGAATCGAGGGGAGGAGCGGTGCAGGGGAGGAGAAACATGGACACCGAGGCGCTTGAGTCGTTGCCCGCCAGCGAGTTGCACGACCGTGCCGTGCGCTACGCCGTACGTCATGGGGATTTCGGGTTTCTGTGGGACCTGCTCAAGGTGATCCCGGCCGCGGAGGCGGCCAGCGGGCACGGGGGCGAGGCGGCCAACGATTTGAGCCGGGTCTCGGCCCTGCTCAGCGATGCCATGGCGGCGGGCGAGGGTGAGCTCGGCGAGGCGCTGCGACCGGTGTACGTGGAGTACCTGACCAAGCATCCGGACGCTTAGGCCGCGCCGCTGTAGGCGGTGAAGCCGGGTGTGCTGTACGGGCGGCCGTCGGGGCCGACGATGAGGGCGTCGTATGGGCTGCTCTCGTAGGGCTGGGAGACCAGCTCCTGGGCGAAACGCCGGGCCATGTCGGGGCCCATCGCACACATGGTGGCGGCGTAGGCGTCGGCGACGGCCAGGTCGGGGCCGATCACGGTGACCGAGTCGAGCCGGTCGCCCGGCGGGCACACGGTGGCGACGGCCAGGTCGTGGGCGAAGACGACCTTGCGCAGGTCGCCGGTGCGCGGGTCGCGGATGCCGATCCGCCAGCGCCTGCCGGGACCGGCCGAGCCGCGCACCCGGACGCTGTACCCGGCCCTGATGCGGTGGTCGACGGCGCCGGAGAGGTTCAGCGCCCTGGACAGCCGCTCCACCGCCAGCCCGGTGCGCAGACCGCCCAGCTCCTCGGAGGTACGGCGCAGCCAGGCGAACGCGTCGTCGATCATCGGCTCCAGCTCACGGGCGGGAAGGGCGGTGCGGATGTCCACACTGACCGGCGTGCCCATCACCATCTCCAGGCGAGCCGCTCCAGGGAAAGTCATCGCGTCGTGTCCTCTCGCGTCCAGATCAAGGGATCTCAGATTCGCATCGTTTCCATAACGCCGGTGTAAGGCCGCTCAGCGGTCGGCCTCGGCCAGCGCCGGATGGATGTTGCGGTCGGGTACGTCCAGGCGGCCGAGTGCGGAGCCGACATAGGCCACGAACTCGGCGGGGCCGCTCAGGAACACATCGCGGTCGGCCACGTCCGGCACCAGTCTGGCCAGGCCCGATGTGCTCAACATCTCCTTGGCGACCGGGTCGTGCTCCGGGCCGAGCGCCAGGATGAGCCTGGCGCCCTTCGTCTCGGCCAGCCGCCGCAGCTCCGGGCCGAGCAGCAGGCCGTCCTCGTCCCTGGCTCGGCACAGCAGCACCGTGCGCCCGGGTCCGGCGGGCAGCGCCTCCAGCAGCGCCCTGGCCGGGGCGAGCCCCGCGCCCGAGGCGACGAGCAGCGTGCCGTCCTTCACCTTCGCCTCGGCCGTGCAGTCGCCGTAGGGCCCTTCGACGATCACCCGGGTGCCCGCTCTCGCGCCGGGCGGCAGGCCGAGCGCGGTGACGCGCAGCTCGCCCGCCTTCGGCGCCGCAGACAGGGCGATCGTGTGCGCCTGCCACCAGCCCGAGCGGGTCAGCAGCCGCAGCCTGAGGTACTGCCCCGGCCGCGCCGCCAGCAGGTGCAGGTCCTGGCCGCCGATGTGGATCGAGGTGCCGTCGACCGAGGTCACCGTGAACCTGTGCCTGCGGGCCAGCACCGCCGGGCGCACCGCACGCGCCCAGGCCAGCATCGCCAGCGCGCCGCCGTACAGGACGGCCCAGAACGTCAGGTCCTCCTCGGTCAGCACGTGGTGGGTGAACAGGGCCGCGCCCGCCAGGTACACGGCGAGGAAGGCGCGGTGGCCGACCTTGCGGGTCCAGCCGAGCCCGGCGATCTCCTCCAGGGTGCGCATCCGGCTCATCAGCAGGATCTGCGCGCCGATCAGATACCCGAACGCCGCCGCCGCGACATGGCCGCTACCGTGCAGGGGGACGTTCGCCGCATAGGGCAGCACGGGGAGCACGGCCAGTGCGGCGCCGGTCCAGAACAGCACCGAGGCGCTGAACCGGATCGGGGCCGCCGCTCGCGTCAGGGTGCTGGTAGTCATGTCATGGAGAATGCGCCACGTTTATGAGAACGAGGTGAAGAGGTGGCCGACGTCCTCGTCGTCGACGACGAACCCCAGGTCAGAGCAGCGATTTCGCGTGCACTCCGATTGGAGGGGCACCGGGTCGGCACGGCCTGCGACGGGCAGGAGGCGCTGAGCGCGATCGAGGCCGAGCGGCCGGACCTGATCGTGCTGGACGTGATGATGCCCAGGCTCGACGGCATCGAGATGTGCCGAAGGCTGCGCGGCACGGGCGACCGCACGCCGGTGCTCATGCTGACCGCACTGTCCGGACTCGGCGACCGGGTCGACGGGCTCGACGCCGGGGCCGACGACTACGTGGTCAAGCCGTTCGCACTGGAGGAGCTGTTCGCCAGGGTGCGGGCGCTGCTGCGCCGTACCTCCGGGTTCGAGCCGCCGCTGGAGTACGCCGGGCTCACCCTGCTGGCCGACAGCAGGCAGGGACGGCGTGACGGACGGCTGTTCGACCTGACCGGCACCGAGTTCGCACTGCTGGAGCTTCTGCTCCGCAATGCCGGACAGACCCTGACCAGGGAGGTCATCCTGGAACGCATCTGGGGCTACGACTTCAGGCCCGGCTCCAACTCCCTTGAGGTCTACATCCGCTACCTGCGCAAGAAGATCGGCGAGCCCCGGCTCATCCACACCGTGCACGGCCTGGGCTACGCGTTGCGGGAGTCGTCATGAGACTCCAGGTACGGCTGGCGCTCTCCGCCGGGATCGCCGCGGCGCTCAGCGTCCTGGTCGCCCTCGGCGTGGCGTACTACGTCACGTGCCGCCGCATGGAGAGTGTGCTGGGGCAGCTCGGCCGGTGGCAGGCCGAGTTCGGCTGGCCGTTCGCCGCGGTCGCCGCCGGAGGGCTGGTCCTGGCCGGGCTGTTCGGCTGGCTGGCCGCCCGTGCCTCGCTGAAGCCCATGTCGGCGCTCAGCGACACGGTCGCGGCCAACCGCGACCTCGGCCTGCGGATCACGGTGGAGCGCGACGACGAGATCGGCAGGCTCGCGGCCGGGTTCAACACCATGCTCGACGCGCTCGAACGCTCGGCCAAGGCGCAGAAACAGCTCGTCGCCGACGCCTCGCACGAGCTGCGCAGCCCGCTCACCGCCGTCCGGACCAATGCCGAACTGCTGCTGCGCCCCGACCTCGCCGAACGCGACCGGGCCGAGGTCGGCGCCGCCGTCGTGGCCGGGCTCGAAGAGCTGACCGGCCTGGTCGCCGACCTGGTCGAACTGGCCCGCGACGAGGAGCCCGCCGCCCTGGTCGAGGAGGTGCGCCTCGACGAGATCGTCAGCAGGCAGGTCACCAGGGCCTGCGCGCACTGGCCCGCGACCTCCTACGACGTGCGCACCGAGCCGACCCCCGTACGCGGCGTGCCCGACCGCCTGGCCAGAGCCGTGGGCAACCTGCTCGACAACGCCGCCAAGTACGGCCCCACCGGAGGAGCCGTCGAGGTACGGCTGCGCGGCGGCATCCTGACCGTGCGCGATCACGGTCCCGGTATCCCGGTGGCCGATCTGCCCCACGTGTTCGACCGTTTCTACCGTGCGGCCGATGCCCGCTCGCGGCCCGGGTCCGGGCTCGGCCTGGCGATCGTCAGGCAGGTCGTCGACAGCCACGGCGGCAGCGTCGCCGCGCTTCCCGCACCCGGTGGGGGCACGCTCGTGCGACTGGAGCTCCCAGTAGGGTCGTGAGCATGGCTGAAGTACGAGTGGAACGCACCCCCGACGGCGGTTTCGTCGCCACCAACGGCAGGGGCGCATCGGTGGCGATCGGCGCAGGGGACGAGCAGGGCGTGTTCTCGCCGGTGGAGCTCCTGCTCGCGGCCGTCGGCGGCTGCAACATCGTCACCGTCGAGCCGCTGACCGCCCAGCGCGGGCACCAGCTCATCCGGCTCGCGATGACGGTGAGCGCCGACAAGGCCGAGCCGAACCTGCTGGGCCCCGTGACCGTCACCTACGACGTCGAGGTCCCTTCGGACAAGGCCGACGAGGTCTACCGTGCGGTCGCCCATCGCGTGCACGACAAGTACTGCACCGTGAGCCGCTCCCTCCAGGAGGGCACCGAGGTGCACTTGGAGCTTCCCTAGGTTGTTATGCCGGATAACGGACCTCTTCATGGGAGGTTCGTTGCATTCGTCTCTGTAGTGTTGGAGCAGGTCAAGGGTGCTGCGAACCTACTTGCAGACTTTTGCCGATGCGGACGCGGAGGGGGACCGTCGTCTGCTTGAGCGGGACCGCCGACACTTCGGGGGAAGGTGTCGGCCTGGACCGCGGTAGATCGGGGCCGGAAGTTGGGGGACTTCCGGCCCCGATTCGTGTGTGCGGGGTGTTTCCGGGCTTGGGGGATTGTGTACTGGTCGTATGTGGGGGCGTTTCCGGGCTTGGGGGATTGTGCGCTGGTCCTCTTCGTCCGGCTTTCTAAGCTGGGTGCATGCCCCACCCGATCATCCTGGACTGTGACCCCGGTATCGACGACGCCCTCGCCCTGACGCTCGCGCACGGATCGCCCGCCGTCGACCTCGTCGGCATCACCACCGTCGCCGGAAATGTCGACCTCACCCACACCACGGCCAACGCCCTGGCCCTGCGCGACTTCCTCGGCCTGCCCGACGGCGTGCCCGTCGTCGCCGGCAGCCCCGGCGCCCTGCTGCGCGAACGCGTGCACGCCGTACGCGTCCACGGCGCCACCGGCCTCGGCGGCGCCCGCCTGCCCGCCCCCGTACGCCCGCTGTCCGACCTGCACGCCGTCGACTACCTGGTCGACACCCTGCGCGCCAGGCCCGGCGAGATCACCCTGGTCGCCGTCGGCCCCCTGACCAACATCGCACTCGCCGTACGGCGTGAGCCCCGGGTCGTCGAGTGGGCCAAAGGCCTGGTCGTCATGGGAGGCGCGTACACCCGGGGCAACCACAGCCCCGCCGCCGAGTTCAACATCGCGACCGACCCCGAGGCCGCCGCCATCGTCTTCGCCGCCGGTTGGACCACCACCCTCGTCCCGCTCGACGTCACCCGCACGGCCAAGGTCACCACGCCCGTCCTCGACCGCATGCGCGACCTGGGCCGCCTCTCGTCCCTGCTCGTCCCGTGCTGCGAGTTCTCCGGCCTGGTCGGTGCCGTCGACGGCCCCGCCGTGCACGACGCCTGCGCGGTGGCCCACCTCATCGACCCCACGCTGATGCGGTACACGCCCGCATCGGTCGAGGTGGAGACCACAGGCCGCCTCACCACCGGCATGACCGTCGTCGACTTCGCCGCCCCCACGCCCAACGCCCTCGTCGCCACCTCCCTGGACGTGCCCCGCTTCTGGGAGCTGGCGCTCGGCGTTTACCGGTCGTTGGCCACACGTCTCGACTGATGTGCGAGCGGCGCTCGCGGGCTGCTAGAGTTATCCATGTCGCAAGCGCCGCTAGCTCAGTTGGTTAGAGCAGCTGACTCTTAATCAGCGGGTCCGGGGTTCGAGTCCCTGGCGGCGCACAGCGCGAAACCCCAGCCTGGCATGTCCGGGCTGGGGTTTCTTTGTTGATCGGCGGAGGATCGCCGGGCGGGGCCCGTGTCCGTCCTCGGGAGGTTCTCGTGTCGGAGGAGCCGCGGCTCACGGCGTCGCCGCACTACGCCTTCGGGCGGCTGCTGCGGGCTCTGGACATGGTGGCATCGGAGCAGGGCCTCGTGGCACGAGCGGGGCCAGGGCCAAGGTCGCGATGTGGCGTGCCGTGCTTGACGGCATGGCCACCGGCCGGTTGACGATCGGCTCACGTACACCGGTCGCCGACACGCCCGCATGGGCGTCTCCGCGATCAGCGCTTCGTCGTCGACGACGGCAGGTCGTTCCGGCTCACCGCGACGGCGGCGACCCCGGCACGGGGTGGCCGTGCCGGGGTCGCCGTTGGGGGCGGCTACGTCAGGGGGCGTCGTAGCCGAGGGTGTAGGCGCCGGTGCCCGAGTAGGCGTGGATGCGGTAGCGGTAGTAGCCGGCGGTGCCGGTGTAGGTGAGGGTCTCGTCGGCGCTCGCGGTGGCGCCCTGGGCGACGGCTGCCCAGGTGGAGCCGTTCCACTTCTGCAGGTACAGGTCGTAGTCGGCGCCCGTCGGGCCGTCCAGACAGGCGCGGTGCGGGCCGGTCGTGGTGGTCTGGAAGTACTGGCCGTCGGGCTGGTACTGGTTGGCGCCGCTGGTCAGCGTGCCGGTCTTGGTGCTCTCGTAGCCGGGGCAGCCTTGCGGGGGATTGACGCCGCCGACGGTCAGGGCGAAGGTCGCGGTGCGGGTGGCGGTGGCGCCCGCACCTTGGACGGTGAGGGTGTACGTGCCCGCCGCGGCCTGGGCGGTGGTCGCGAGCGTCAGGGTGGAGGAGGCGCCCGACTGGATGACCTGGGGGGCGAGCGTCGCGGTGACGCCGTTGGGCAGGCCGGTGATCGTCAGCATGACCTGCTGTGGGCTTCCGCTCGTCACCGTGCTCGACACGGTCGAGGTCGTGCTCTGGCCCGGTTGCACGGTGGCCGAGCCGGGGGACAGGCCGATCGAGAAGTCGTTGCCGCCGGTCGGCGGGTTGTTGTCGATCATGGTGGAGATCTCGTTGTAGACCTCGGTGATCCTGGTGCCCCAGTTGGGACAGCCGCCGAGGTGGTGCAGGGCGATCACCTTGTGGCTGGAGGCGGCCAGCACGGGCGAGCCCGAGTTGCCTCCGGAGGTGTCACAGCGGTACCCGGTGTTGACCCCGGACGACACCACGTCGATCTTGCAGGTCGCGCCGCCCTGGGTGTCCTCGTACAGCGACAGCTTCATCGGCAGCGTGTCGCCGTGGCCCGGGATGTAGATCCGCTCACCGGCGACGGGCGGGCGCGGGTCGAGGTACAGCGTGCCGAACTGCTGGATGGAGGCGAAGTTGTTGACGCTGAAGAGGGTGTAGTCGAGCGCGGCCAGCGCACTGGTCTTCAGGAACTGGGCGCCGCTCACCTTCACACCGGCGCGCGGGTTGTTGCCGCCGCAGGTGGCGCACTGGTAGTCGAACTGGAACTCGCTGGAGGCCAGGTCGGCGGCGTTCTCCATACAGTGGTTGTTGGTCAGCATGCGGTTGGTGTTGCCGACGCGCCACGTCGTGCAGTGCCCGAGCCCGTCGAGCAGCTGGCGGGCGACCGCCTGGCTCTTGGCGTACTCGACCGGATGGCTGTCGCGGTAGCAGACGACGTCGCGACGGGCGTCGGTGCCGCACACGGAGAAGGAGCGCGGCGCGCGGGCGGCGGCCTCGTCACCGGTGAAGCCGCGGTAGTAGTGGTCGACGACGGCGCCGTAACCCTCGCGCGTGAGCCGCGAGCCGGAGCGCGTCCCCGTGGCGTGCAGGGTGAGCACGGCCGTGTCGCCGTCGATCGACAGCGCGGCGAAGCCCGGCGTGCCGTGCACGGTGTGTCCGGAGTTACGGGTGTTGGCCGCGAGTGTGGGATCGCCGTAGTAGGTGTGCACCTCGCGCCGGTCGGGCGAGGCGACGGTGAGGTAGTCGCCGGGCACGAGCTTGAGCGCGGCGAAGTGCACCTTGACGTAACTGGAGCCCGGTCGCCTGATCTCGGTCGACCACTGCCGCCCGCTCGCGCCGTAGCGCAGCGCGAGGTCGGCCGCCTGCTGCTCGCCCGCCGGGGTGACCGGATCGGCGAGCAGCGGGGCGGGGGCCTGGGCTGGGGCCGGGGCCTGGAGCGAGGCCGGAGCCTGGGATGAAGGTGCCTGCTTGTCGGGTACGGCTGCCGCGGCCGGAAAGGCGGTCGCGAAGATCATGGCGATGGCCACGATGGCAGTCCAGGGCCTGAGACTCATACGGATGAGACCTCCGTCTGGGGGGTGCGACGGTTGGCTGACGATAACTGCGCACTGGCTCCGTACCGGTATCCGTCAGAGGTACTGAAACGATTTGTCAGAAGTACTGAAACGGCACCATTTCCTGTGACATATCCGGCTTGCCGCTGTTCTTTTGGACGCAGGTCAGTCGTTGCGCTCGTATTCGACCTGCGCGATCGCCTGGCCGTCGCCGAAATCGTGCCCTCGCGTGCCGGACGACAGGGTGAAGCCGTGCTTGGCATAGAAACGACGGGACTGCGGGGTGTCGCGCAGCGTCCAAAGGTGGATGTGCCGGGCGCCGTCCTCGCGAATGCGGCCGAGTGTGGCGGTCATCAAGGTGGCGGCGACGCCCGTGCCCCACAGGTCCGGATGTGCGTAGAAACCGTGAATCTCGATCGATCCCGCCCGGCTCGGCGAAGGGCCGAAGCACGCGTAGGCGGCGGGCCGCCCCTCCTGGCGTGCGATGAGCACCGTGTCGCGCCCCTCGGCCAGCCGGGCGTGCCACTTGGTGCGGCGCTCCTCGACGGCGGCGGCGAAGAAGCCCGGCGCGAAGAACGCCGCATAGGCGGCGCTCCAGGCCGCCGCGTGCACCTCGCCCACCGCGTCGGCGTCCGAGAGCACGGCTTCGCGGATCGTGATGGTGTTCGACATAGGTGCCGAGTGTAGGGCGTCACTCGGTGTCGCCGCACGATAACGGAGTATTATTCGAACACTTGTGCTCATCGTCAAAGCCTGGCATCCTGTTGCCCCTCGACGGTTGCGGAGGGAGAGGCTCGTGAAGGCCGACTGGTCGGACATGGGGTGGGAGGGGCTGCGCGACCTCGCGCGGGTTCTGACCAAGCTCGACGCCGGAGCCGATCCCGACGCGGGCTGGCGGCACGGCGAGCCGCTGCTGCACGTGGCCGCCAGGGAGGGCTCGTCCGCCGTGGTGGCCGAGCTCGCGGCCCGGGTCGGCGACGTGGACGTCGAGCACGAGGGGCGCAGTGCGTTGTGGGTCGCCCTGTTCCATGACAACACGGGCAATGCGCGTGCACTGGTGGCGGCGGGCGCGGACCCGTGGCGCCCGATGATGAACGGCTGGTCTCCCGGACGGCTGGCGCTGGCCGGTCCCACGCCGGACCTCTTCCCGCCGCCCTCGGGCGAGCGCGGGTCGCCGGAGGCCGGGTCGCCGGAGGCCCAGTTGTCGGAGGCCCAGTTGTCGGAGGCGGAGAGCGACCTGGTCCGCGACGGGCGGGCCCTGGTGGCCGCCCTGGCCGGGATCGACGACGACGGGCACAGTCTGGCCTGTGTGGCCGGGATCGACGCGGCCGAAGCCGTGCGGCGGCTGGAGGGCGTGCCGGTCGACGACGATGTCGTGGAGAAGTTCCTCGAGGATCCGTGGAGCGACATGGACGCGAGCCTTGTCGTCGTCTCGGTGACGGATGTGCCGGGCGGGTGCGTCGTGGCCCAGCCGTGGGGCTTCGGCGCCGCCGATCCCCGTGTTCAGGAGGCGCTTTCGGCGGGCACGGCGTGTTATGGGCTCTACGCCAATCCCAAGAGCGGCAATCAGGGCAGTGCCGCTGTCGACGGTGAGATCGTCGAGTGGGACACCCACCCGGGCGGCGGCGACGCCCATGACGAGGAGTCGCCGGCCGGGATCCTGCGGGCCTATCTGTTCAACGGCCATGCCGAGGCCGAGTGTTTCGCCAGAGCCGGTCTCCTGCCGGCCGACGCCGGGGCGGTCATTGGCAGGCCGGACAGGTGGGTCCGGATCGCCGGGCGATTGGTCGGCTGAGGTGGCGTCGGGGTGGCGCGGCCCGTTGATCTGCGCGTTCCATAATGCCGAAGGCATTTCCCGGAAATATGAGCAGTGCACATGTGAGTGGTGTCGTGATGTCCGGCGGCCCTGCGGCCGAAATCGTTTTCGGTCGCATCGCTTCCATATCGATCCGGTTAGGGCTCGACGACGTCTCGGAGAACGCGCTACGGTAACCGCACAACGGGGATGTATGTTTGTTAGCAAAAGGCCGCCTTCTCGCGAAGGTGGCACGGGGTGTCGGGGATGACATATGCCCAGCATGTCCGTGCCCGGTCGCCTGCTCTGACAGGAATGGCGACAGGCGCGGTCACGTACGGTCATGATCGAGTGCACGGACGCCGAGGGTGTGAGCACGGGGCACTGAGTTCACCCGAGGCACGACGGGCGCACGCGGACAGGCCCGTCATGATCGCTGGACGACGGCTGAACGACAGGGGGAAGCGAAACCACGCTCGGCAGACGGGGAACGGCGGACACGGTCGCGGGGGCGACAATCAGACGCTCGTGGACGGACATTGTCACGAGCACTCCTTGGCGGGGAAACGACGCCCTCTTTTCGCGATTCCCGGAATTCGTGTCGCGTCTGATGACATTCATGTCGCTCGTGACGAGAAGAAGATCAGCGTCTGAATATGAGCCGATCCTCTGAAGTTCTCCTCGTCTGAGCACAGGAAGATCGATCGGGCCGGACGCGCTATTTCGGCGACCCGGCGCACGATCGGGAATGGGGCCGTCCAGGGCTTCGCCCTTCGGTCATTCCCGGCCCCGGCCGACATGCCGGAACTATTTCCGGTGTCGACGCCGGCCGTTCCCGCAGAAGGCGAAGGAATGGGAGATCGTTCGAATGGCATTCGATACTCACAGCACAGAACGACCTACCGGCGGATCGCGTGATACGGAGCCGGAGGAGACGACCTTCGTGTCGATACGGGGAGGCGCGAGTCAGATGTTGGCCGGACGCGCTGGGGAGATCGCCGAACTGGCCGCCATGTACACCGAATGCGCGACGGGGAAGGGCAGGGCGGTGCTGGTCAGCGGCCCGCTGGCCAGTGGCAAGTCCGAGCTCCTGCACGTCTTCGCCGAGCGCGTGGTCAGGCATGAGGTGTTCCTGCTCAGGGCCGCCGCCTCGCAGTGCGAGCAGCAGTTGCCGTGGGCCGTGCTCGACCAGCTCGTCGACTGCGTCGACCTGCCCCGGCCGACCCTTGAGGCCGTGCACGAGGCGCGCACGCGCGAGGACGCCGATCTCGCGATGGCCGCGCACGGGGTCTGCCGGGCGATTCTGGAGCTCTCGCACCAGCGCCCGGTCGTCGTCGTCATCGACGATGTCCAGCATGTCGACGAGCCTTCGCTGCAGGCCCTGTTCTCGCTGATCAGGCGCATGCGCGCGCACCGCGTTCTGGTGATCATGTCGACCGGCACCCAGCACTGGCGGCCGGGGCCCAAGGCATGGACCGAGCTGATGGGGCAGTCGCACATCAGCACGATGTATCTGTCGCCGCTGTCGGAAGCCGGAGTCGCCTGTCTGCTGGCCGCCGGGTACGGCGATGCGGCGGCTCGGGCGCACGCGCCATGGGTCCACGCGGCCACGGGTGGAAACCCGCTGCTGGTGCGGGCCCTGGCGAGCGACCTGGCGGAAGGAGGTGGGGTGGGCACAGCGTCGGCGAGGCCGCGCAACGTGCTCGGCGCGACGTACGGCATGCCCGGGCCCGGCCAGGTGTTCGAGGGAGGCGTCTCGGCCGGGGGCGGGCTGCTGCCCGGCGTGAAGCTGCCCGGCCCCGCGGGTCCGGCCGCTTCCGGCTCCCACGACGATCCGGCGGAGGGCGGCGGGGCGGCGCCGACGGTGGGATGGGCGTTCAAGCTCGCCGTGCTCGCCTGTCTGTATCGCGGGGAGCGCGGCCTGCTGGAAGTGGCGCAGGGCGTGGCGGTGCTCGGGCGCGTGGTGTCCACCGAGGTCGTGCGTCTGCTCGTGGGCGGCGAGCACGAGAGTGTCGCGCGCGGGGTCGACGTGATGGAGCAGGGCGGACTGCTGCTGGAGGGCAGGTTCAGGCATCCGCTCGCCCGTCAGGCCGTACTCGAAGGGCTCGGGTCGGCCGAGCGCGGCGAGATGCATCGGCGTGCCGCCGAGTTGCTGCGCGAGCGCGACGCGGAGGGCGGGGAGATCGCCGAGCACCTGCTGCGTTGCGAGCCGCCGCCGTGGGAGTGGCTGGTCCCCGTGCTGCGTGAGGCGGCCGAGCAGGCGATGTGCGCCGACCGGGCCGAGCACGCCGCCGCGTGCCTGCGCATGGCGCTCGACCGATGCCACGACGAGCAGGGCAGGGCCACGATCCTGGCGTCCCTGTGCCAGGCCGAGTGGCGACTGAACCCTTCGGCCGTCGCCAGGCGGCTCGGCGACCTGCGTCAGGCGGCCGACCGAGGACTGCTGACCCCTGGCGAGCAGGTACAACTCATCCGATACCTCCACTGGCACGGCCAGAGCGAGGCCGCGGCAGGCGTGGCAGGCCTCCTGGCGGCCGGGCGCGCACGCTCACGCCAGTCCAGGCTCGGCGCCCAGATGGCGGGCGAACCCGACTGGTCGCCCGAACTCCGCTCGATCCACCGATGGCTGCACCACCCCGACGAGAACGTCCTCAGGCAGCCCGCACCACGCCAGACCGGCGCCGTGCGCAAAGGCCCGTCGTTCGGCGGCAGGCGGGCGACCCCTACGGGCAACGAGACCCCCGGCGTACGGCGAGCCGTGTCGTTCGGCGGGCACACGGGAGCCGCCAAGCGGGCCGGGATGGCGGTGAGCGAGATCGTCTCGGGGGTGCTCGAGGTCAATCCGCTGGCGTCGTCGCAGGTCGACGTACGTAGCGAGGACACCGCCAAGCTGGTCGAGCGGGCGTTGCAGGGGCGCTTCCTCGACGACCACACCGTCGAGGCGGCGGTCGCCGCGCTGCTCGCCCTGGCCTACGCCGATCGGGCCGAACGTGCGGCCGGGTTGTGCGACGCGCTGCTGGCCGAGGCGTCCAGGCGTGGCGCGAGCACCTGGCAGGCGCAGCTGTCGGCATTGCGGGGCGAGCTGGCCCTGCGCCAGGGCGACCTGCCGTTGGCGGCCGAGCGGGCCAGGCAGGCGCTGGTGCTGCTGCCCAGACAGAGCTGGGGCGTGGCGGTCGGAGATCCGCTGGCGACGCTGGTGCTGGCGCTGGTGTGGATGGGCAGGCTGGACGAGGCGGGCGAGGAGCTGAGGTTCCTGGTGCCCGACGCCATGTTCGCCACCAGGTTCGGCGCGCAGTACCTCCGGGCCAGGGGTCGCTACCACCTCGCCGCCGGGCGTCCGCATGCCGCACTCGACGCCTTCCAGCGCTGCGGCAGGCTGGTGGTACGGCGGCGCATGGACTCCCCGGCGTTCCTGCCGTGGCGCAGCGACCTGGCCCTGGCCCTGCTCGACCTCGAACGTCGTGAGGCCGCCAAGGACCTGGTCACCGAGCAGCTCGACCGGCTCGGTGGCGGCGCCGTACGGACCAGGGGGTTGTCGTTGCGGGCGCTGGCCGGGGCCAGTGAGGCGCGGCGCAGGCCGGCGTTGCTGCGTGAGTCGGTCGACCTGCTGCAGGCCAGCAACGACAGGGCCGAGCTGGCGGCGTCGCTGGCCGATCTCAGCAATGCGTATCACCGGCTGGGTGAGTTCACGAGGGCGCGGATGACGGCTCGCCGTGCCCAGCAAATCGCAGGCAAGATCCACGCGGGCGCGGTGACGGCGGTTCTGCCCGCCGTACCCGCTTCGGGTGGGCACGGAGAAGAGGAAGCGGGCATCGACATGTTGAGTGACGCCGAGCGCAGGGTGGCCACGCTGGCCGCGGTCGGGCATACGAATCTGGAGATCAGTCGCAAGCTGTTCATCACGGTCAGTACGGTGGAACAGCATCTGACGCGGGTCTACCGCAAGCTCAGGGTGTCGCGCAGGGCCGAGCTGCCGACGACTCTGCAGTTGGACAGTGTGGAGAGCGCCTGACCCACGTCGGGTGATCAAAGTCACAAGGGGGGCGATTTTCCCCCGATTGGCTGTCCAGGCCCCCCTCGCGGGGCCGGAGGACCGGTGCGGTGCGGCCGGTAGGGGTACCGCATGGCTTGAGTGCTGGCATGCTCTGTTATAGGCGTCCTGGACATGGGGGAAAGCGGAGCGGCGCCATGTGGGGTATTCATCAGCAGAGAGGTGCGGAGCGGTGCTGACTGGTAAGATCGTACGTTTTGATGACACGCGGGGTTACGGGTTCATCGCACCCGATGACGGCGGGGACGACGTGTTCGTCCACGCCAACGCGTTGAGCGAGGACAAGTGGGAGTACGCGCCGGGTGTAGCGGTCGAGTACGAAGCGATGAGCAGCGGCAGGGGTCCCAAGGCCATCACGGTCAGGCTGGCCGACAAGGGCGGCGGCGTACGCTACGCCCCCGGCGCGGCCGCGACGCTGGCCGGGCTCGCCGAGACCGCGAGGCCGATCTCGGTCCCCGCAGGCACGGTCGCGGGCACCCGGCAGGCGTCCGACCACGACGACTACGCCGACGACGAGGACGGTCTGTGCGACGTCCTGTCCAAGCCGGTGTTCGTCCGCGAGGTCACCGAACGGCTGCTGGGCGCGATGCCCGACCTCACCGGTGCGCAGATCGTCGAGCTGCGCAGGCAGTTCCTGGCGATGGCGCAGGGGTACGGGTGGGTGATCGAGGAGTAGTCGCTTTTGACCGGCATCGTCGCTGGGGCTGGGACCAGGACCGGGGATTGGTCCTGGGCTGGGGATTGGTCCTGGGCTGGGGTGGGATCGGGGCTGGGCCTTCGGGCTGGGCTTGGGTCTCGCCCCTGGGGCCCGGGTGGTCCGGGTCGGGGCCTGAGGCTTGGTCTTGGGCGGTTCGGGCGCTTGCGGCGGTGCCGGGTCGGGTGGCTGGGGGAGGGGTAGGGGCTGGGCGGCTGGGGTGAAGCTGGGGCTGGGGCTTGGTTCTCGGGCTGGGGCTTTGTCCTGGGGTCGGCTTCGGCTTGAGTTGTTTGACGGCTGGGCAGGGCTGTCTGGTGCTTTGCCCCTTCTTCGTCGGCCTTCCCTCGCCCGTGTCGGCTTTGCTTCGCTGGGCCTTGCCCATTCCGGCTTGTCTTGCCTATTCCGGCTTGTTTCGTCCCGGCTTGCCCGCCAGGGCATTGCTTCGCTAGCCAGGGCCCTGCTTTGTCCTGCCTGGCGTGGGCCGGGCTTACCCTGCCTGCTCCTGCCCTGCTCGGCCTTGCCCAGCTCGGCCCGGCTTTCCGGATTGTGCCTGGGGTGGATTGCCTTAGGTGGTCAGGTTGTCTCGGGTGGTCATCAGGGCGAAGCCGAGGAGGTTGGTGCCCTGCCATTGGGAGGGGTGTTGTGCTCGGCTGTCGGTGGCTGTGAGGCCTATGCCCCAGATGTGGTCCAGGGGGCTGGCTTCCACCAGGATGCGGGCGGCGGTGCCCAGCAAGTAGGTGCGTAGATCGGGGTGGGCTGTGAACTTGGCGGTGTTTGCTCTGGTCACGATGGAGAGGCACTCGGCGCTCCAGACATCGTGATCGAAGCCTCGTACGGCTCTGCCGAGTTTCTTGGCCTCGCCTGGGTGCTTGGCGGCGAGGATCAGCCGAGCGCTGTCGTCGTCGCCGAACAGCCAGGCCTTGTGCGCCATCATGTAGTGCTCGGCCGTGGCGAACGTGTGCCCGCCGTCGCTGAACGCCGCAGGCCACCACTGGCTCAGGCAGGCGGCCCCGACCGTGTCGTCTCGCGCAGGCGTGTGGCCCCAGAAGTACAGGAACCGCAGCACCTGACCGGCCTTCTCGGCGGCGATCGCCTCGTCCAGCGTACGGGGGAGCGGTAGGAAGTCAGCCACTCGCCCACCGTGTCACACGGCCCACGGCCACGGCCAGGCATTTCCCACCCCCAGCAGGCCACCCGCACGTCAGCAATTCACGCCGACTCCAGCAAACCAGGCTGAGCTCAGCTGAGCACGCTCACCCGCCCCACTCACCGCACCGCACCTCACCACGGGCCTGGACCGAACACCCCCACCCCATCCCGCCCTCACCCCCGTTCGATACCGTCGCCCTCAACCAAGACAAGGCGGCCGTGTATGAAGCTGAATACCCGGGAATGGGGCGCAGGTGACCGGGTTGCGGTGCTTGTGCATGGGGTGATGGCGGATTCGGAATGCTGGTGGCGGGTCGGGCCGTACCTGGCGGGGCTCGGGTATCGGGTGGTCGCGGTGGACCTGCCGGGGCACGGGCGTTCGCCGCGTGCCGAGACGTACTCGCTGGAGCAGCTCGGGGAGTCGCTGCTGGCCTCGGTGCCCGGACGGCCGGAGGTGGCGATCGGGCACTCGTACGGAGGGCTGGCGCTCGGGCGGGTCGTGGGGCGGTTGCGGCCGGGGCGTGCGGTGTACTCGGATCCGGCGTTCCGGCTGCCGGTGCGGGACTGGACGAACGCGTTCGAGCTCGCCGACGCGGAGCGGATCGCCGCCATGCAGCCGGAGTGGTCGCAGGACGAGGTACGCCTGGAAGTGGCGATGAACGCGCGCTGGGATCCGCGTACGGTCGAGGTGTTCGCCGAGGCGCAGGGGCGGGACCTGGCGCCGGAGGCCGTGGTGCCGTCGCTGGTGCAGCTGGCCGATCCCAGTCAGCTGGTGCCCCCGGCGTACGCGCGGGAGTTGCGCGGGCGGGGTTTCGAGGTGCGTACGGTGCCGGGTTCGGGGCACACGATCCACCGGCACCTGTTCGAGGCGTTCGTCGCCGGTCTGGACGGCTGGATCTGAGCCTGGATTTCCGTCCGGATTGCCCTCACTCTGAGGGAGGCTCCGCATGGCCCTCACCTCGAAGAGCCCGGCGGAAGCCCCGCGCACGGCCGGAACTTTCAGGGCGGGAGTGTCTGATGGCGGCGGCGACTCCCCTTGACCGGCCACCACCTCACCCACTCCTGAGGGGAGCCCCGAATGGACACCCGAGACCGGCTGCTCATCGTCAACGCGGACGACTACGGCATGTGCCGTGCGGCCAATACCGGTATCACCTCCCTGCTCAGGGCCGGGGCGATCAGCTCGGCCACGGTGATGACACCGTGCCCGTGGGCGCCCGACGCGATCGCGACCGCCTCGGCACACGGCTGGGACGTCGGCGTGCACCTCACCCTGACCAGCGAGTGGGAGGGCTACCGCTGGGGCCCGCTGAGCCGGGCCGCGACCCTGCGCGACGCGGCGGGCTACTTCCCGCCCGACTGCAAGAGCGTCGAGGAGAACGCCGACCCCGACGACGTGCGCGCCGAACTCGTCGCCCAGGTCGAGCGGGCCATAGCGCTCGGCCTCGACCCCTCCCACGCCGACAACCACATGGGCAGCCTGTACGGCCTGGCCACCGGGCGTGACTTCCTGCGG
Source organism: Nonomuraea sp. IBHARD001 (assembly GCF_056106265.1). Classification (NCBI taxonomy): domain Bacteria; kingdom Bacillati; phylum Actinomycetota; class Actinomycetes; order Streptosporangiales; family Streptosporangiaceae; genus Nonomuraea; species Nonomuraea sp. IBHARD001. The sequence continues at coordinate 7,542,926 of NZ_JBWBBW010000002.1, read as the reverse complement.
CAGGCGTTGGAGGTGTGCGCCGCGTACGGCCTGCCGTTCCGGTTGCCGCGTACGCTCGACGGCATGGACATGCCCGCCTCGCTCGAACCGTTCGCCGAGGCGGCGGCGCAGGCGGCGGACGCGGCCGGTGTGGTCATCCTCGACCGCCTGTGGACCCTGCCCTTCCAGCAGGCCGAGGGCGAGACGTACGAGAGCTTCAGACGCGACATGATCCAACTGATCAGGCGACTGCGGCCGGGCGTGACGGAGATCTACATCCATCCGTTCGACGACACCGACGAACTCCGCCACATCATGCCGCACCACGCCAAACGCGCCATGGAGGTCCGCGTCTTCACCGACCCCGAGGTACGGCAGGCTCTGGCCGACGAGCGCATCACGATGATCGGCTGGCGCGACCTGCGCGCCCTGCAGAGATCGCGATGACCGTCATCGGATATGTCGACGGCACCCCGGTGCCCGGACACCTGCTCGACGCCCGCCTCCAGACCCTGCGCGCGGGCCGCGCCGCCACCGCCCTTCCGGCCGAGGGCAGCGCCGAAGGGCGTCAGCTCGTGCGATGGGCGGCCCAGGTGATCCTGACCGAGCAACTGTGCGCGGCCGAGGCGCACGACAGACCCCCGGATCCGCAGGCGGCTGTCGAATACACAGCAGAGGCGCACGACGGACCCCCGGATCCGCAGCCCGCCGTCGAATGCGCGGCCGAGGCGCACGACATACCCCATGACGCCGGATCTCCGCCCCTCGACCCCCGCGAGGCCGTCGAACTCGGCTCGGTCTACGCTGCCGCCTACTCGTCGTCCGCCGCCGTACGCGCCCTCTACGCCCGACTCGCGCGCGGGGTGGAACCCGACGAGCGCCAGGTGACGACCCTGGCCGGGTACCGCCCGGCCGTCCCGATCGCCGATCTCCGCGACCAGGTGCGCCAGGCGGCGGCACGCAGGGCGTTCATCCGATGGCTGGACACGGCACGAGCATCCAGGATCACCCTGGTCCACGGCCTCGAACACCCAGGCGACCCCACCCAGCCCGACAACCACCACCGCCACTGACCCTCACCCCAGCCCGCGAAACGCCCCGCCCAAGGAGCCCTCTTGCCCCTCTACGACCTCCCCTTGGACCGCCTGCGCGACTACCGCCCGGACATCGACGAGCCGGTCGACTTCGACGCCTTCTGGCAGGACACCCTCGTCGAAGCCGCCGTCCACGACCTGGCCCCGGTCTTCACCCCGTACGACGCGGGCCTGGTGCTGGTCGACGTGTACGACGTGGCGTTCGCCGGTTGGGGCGGTGACCGGGTGCGGGCGTGGCTGGTGGTGCCGAAGGCGGGGCGACGGGTGCCGTGTGTGGTGCAGTACGTCGGCTACACCGGCGGCAGGGGATTCCCGCACGATCACCTCACCTGGCCGGCGGCGGGATACGCGGTGCTCGTGCTCGACACGCGTGGCCAGGGCGGCGCCAGCCTCGGGGCGCCGGGCGGCACCGGCGACCCGCACGGCGGGGACGCGCCGCACGTGTTCGGCATGATGACGCGTGGTGTGCTCGACCCGGCCGCGTACTACTACCGCAGGGTGTTCACCGATGCCGTACGCGCGGTCGACGTGGCCGCGGCGCACCCGGCCGTCGACGCGGGCGCGATCGTGGTCAGCGGGGCCAGCCAGGGCGGCGGCATCGCCCAGGCGGTGGCCGGACTGCGCGGCGACGTGCGCGCCGCACTCATCGACGTGCCGTTCCTCACCCACTTCCGCAGGGCCGTGCAGATCACCGGCAAGGACCCTTACGCCGAGATCGTCAGGTACCTGGCCGCGCACCGCGACCACGCCGAGCGGGTGTTCGGCACGCTGGCCTACTTCGACGGGCTCAGCTTCGCCGCACGCGGGAACGCCGAGGCGGTGTACTCCGTCGGCCTGATGGACGAGGTGTGCCCGCCGTCCACGGTGTTCGCCGCGTTCAACCACTGGCGGGGCCCCAAGGACATCGTCGTCTACCCGTGGAACGACCACGAGGGCGGCGGACCGCACCACAAGGTGGAGCAGATCAGGCGTCTGGCGAAGATCTTCGCCTGAGCAGGCCGAGCACGGCGGCGGTGGCTCCGGCGGCCAGCAGTGCGGCGACGCCGCCGAGCACGCGGTGCTGCAGCCTGATCCGCCGCCTGACCACGTCGTAGGGCGTGGTGGAGAAGGAGATCAGCTCGTAGCGCGACAGGTAGTGGCCGGGCAGCGCCTCCTGCAGCGCGTGCTCGACCTTCCTGCCGAGCTGGAACAGCGGCGAGGCCACCTTGTCGCGCATCTCCACGAAGTTGGCCAGCGCCATCTGCGCGATGGCCTCGGTGTGCGCGGTGCGCCTGCTCTCGAACAGCGGCAGCGCCCGGCTCCAGTCGTCGCCGGTCTCGTCCAGGCAGCGGTCGAGCTCGACGACGTCCTCGAACGCGCAGTTGGCGCCCTGGCCGTAGAAGGGCACGATCGCGTGCGCCGCGTCGCCGATGAGGCCGACCCGGCCGCCGTGCTGCCACGGCGTCGCCCTGACCGTGCCGAGCAGCCCGACCGGATTGTGCTGGTAGTCCGACACCAGGTCGGGCGCCAGCTCGACGACATCGGGATAGACCTCGGCGAAGTGCCTGGCTATGGCCCCTGGGCTGCTGAGCGAGGCGAAGCTGGAGGTGCCGCCCGTCGGCCAGAACAGCGTGCACGTGAACGACCGGTCGGGATTGGGCAGTGCGATCATCATCGAGGTGCCGCGCGGCCAGATGTGCAGCGCGCCGGGATCGAGGGCGAACTCGCCGTCGCGCGCCGGGATCGTCAGCTCCTTGTACCCGTGGTCGAGGAAGTCCAGGCTCTCGCTCAGCCCGGCGTGCTGGACGAGCTGCCCGCGTACGGCCGAGCCCGCCCCGTCGGCGCCGAGCACGACGGCGGCCTTCTCCACGATCTCGCCCTGCGGCGTGCCGAATGTCATCGAGCCGGTGGCGGGGTCGAGCCCGACCAGCTTGTGCCCGAACAGCACCCGCACGCCCTTGGCCGACTCGGCCGCGTCCAGCAGTGTGTTGTTGAGCCTGCCCCGGCTGATGGAGTTGATCGCCCGCTGCCCGTCGGCACTGTAGAGCTGCAGGTCGAGCGGCCCTTCGACCGGATGGATCATCCGTCCGCGCATCGGCAGGGCGTCGGCCATGATCAGGTCGTCGAGCCCGATGCCGCGCAGCGCGTTGAGCCCGCGCTCCGACAGCGCCAGGTTGATCGACCGGCCGCGTTCGGCGCCCGCCGCACGCGGGTCGGCACGCCGTTCGTACAGGGTGACCTGGTGGCCGCGCCTGGCCAGGTAGCAGGCGAGCAGGCATCCGGCCAGCCCGGCGCCGACGACGGCGATCTCGTCGCCTGTCGTGCTTCTGTCTGCCATGGGTGCTCCTACGCTGTCCAGGGGGGTCACATGAAGGTGCGGGCGGTCCACAGTTCGGGGAAGACCGTGCGGGCCATGCTGCGCTCCAGCCACACGATTCCGGCCGAGCCGCCGCTGCCCGCCTTGGCGCCCATGGCCCTGCGTACGGCCTGCAGGTGCTGGTATCTCCAGTCGCCGAAGCCTTCGGCCACGTCGGCGAGCGCCTCGCCGAGCATGCGCAGGTGGTTGGCGGGGCCGTTGTCGGAGTACACGCTCACCCAGGCCTCCACCACGCCTTCGCCGTCGTGCGCCAGGCCCTTGCGCTCCAGCAGGGCGATCACGTCGTCCCACAGGGAGGGCGACTCCAGGCTGCGGACCAGCTCGTCGTAGATCTCGCTCTGGCGGCGGAACGGCCGGATCAGCGACGCGGTCTTCAGTCCAAGGGCGAACTCCAGATGCCGGTACATCGCCGACTGGAACCCCGACCCTTCGCCCAGCAGATCGCGAAATCTGTTGAAATCGGCGGGCGTCATCCAGCGCAGCCCACGCCACGCGGCATTGAGCCCTTCGAGATGCAACGCGGCCCTGCGCAACGGCGCGAGCGCCCCCCAGGCGTCGTCGGCCCGCACCAGCCGCTGCGCCTGCCTCAGCTCATATCGGGTCAGGCCGAAATACAGCTCCATCACCTGGCTGATCATCAGGAACGACATCTCGCCGGGGTCGTCACTCAAGGTCTGCTGCAGGGTGTGCAAGGTACTGGCATGAACATATTGGTCGTACGGCACGCGCCGCTCGAACTCGAGCGTCGGCGCGCCGCCGTTGGCCTCGGCTCGCTCATCCCGCTCGAAGGCGGTCGTCGGCATGACTTCCATGAGGCTCATGATGCCCCCGAGGCCCCCGCGGGTGGAATGCCGATCCAACGGTCCTTAGGCTGTGTTACCGCACGTCCGTGCCGTATTCGGCCCGATGACTTTAGGAAGTGAAAGTGGACGAGATGGACTGGCTGCTGGTGTCGGAGCTGCAGGCCGACGCGAGGCTGTCCTACAGCGAGCTGTCGCGCCGGGTGCACCTGTCGCCTCCGGCGGTCGCCGAGCGTGTGCGCAAGCTGGAGGAGGCGGGCATCATCACCGGATATCGGGCGCACGTCGATCCCCGCCGTACCGGCCGCAGTGTGGTCGCGCTCGTCACCATGTCGTGTTACGGGCCCGGCTGTGTGCTGCGTCATCCGGAGGTCTTGGACTCGGCCGATATCTTCGAGGTGCATCGGCTGACCGGTGGCGCGTGCTGTGTGCTGCGGGTGGCGGTGGCGTCGATGACCGACTTCGAGGCGCTCATCGACCGGCTGGCCGCGTACGGCACGCCGACCAGCTCGATGGTGCTGTCCACACCGGTGCCGTGGCGCGCGACCGAGCCGTGAGCACTCAGCGCCGCGCCCGCACGAGGAACTCGGCGAGGTGCAGTGCGCGTACCCGTGACCCCCTGCGGCGCAGGCCGGTTCGGAGCTGGCGCAGGCAGCCGGGGTTGACGGCGATCACGTAGTCGACCCCGGCCGCCTCGATCGCGTCGAGCTTGGGCGCCAGCACCTTGGCACTGTCGCCCGGCCTGACCATGGCGTAGGTGCCCGCCGCGCCGCAGCAGCCGTCGGCGCCCTCGACCTCGACGAAGTCGGCCACCTTCGCCAGCAGCTCGCGCGGCTCCCGCCAGACGCCGAGGCCGTTGCGCAGATGGCAGGAGTCCTGCAGCGTGACCCTGGCCCTGCGCCCGTCGACGACGACCTCGCCGAGCACGGGCGCACGCGTGGACAGGTACTCCGACAGCTCGGCCACCCGCTCGCGGCCGAGCACCCCGGCCAGATGGGCCGCGCAGCCGCCCGAGGTGGTGACGATCGTGCCGGGCAACTCCTCGCCGAGCCTTCTGGCCAGCCGTTCGCCTTCGGCGAGCTCGCCGTTGTGGGCGTGCAGGGCGCCGCAGCAGCCCTGGGCGGCGGGCACGCGCAGCTCGGGCGCGAGCCGTACGGCGGCCCTGCTGACCTTGGGGAACAGTGAACGTTCGAAGCAGCCGAGCATCAGCGACGGCCCGGCGGCACGCGCGCGGCGCCCGGAGGCGGGCCTGCGGGCCAGTGCGGCGAGCCGCATCAACCACGTGCGCCCGGCCAGCAGCGTCAGCACCCTGACCACGAACGGCTTGCGCGCCCCCTGCCAGGTGTGCTCGCGCCACTCCTCCAGCAGCCTGCCGTACTGCACGCCTGCCGGGCACACGGGCTCGCAGGCGCGGCAGCCGAGGCAGAAGGCGGACTGCTCGGCCAGCGTGGGGTCGTCGGCGGGCAGTTCGCCGGTCTCCAGCGCCCGCATGAGGGTGATGCGGCCGCGGGGCGAGGCGGCCTCGTCGCCGGTGAGCCGGTAGGTCGGGCAGGCCGGCAGGCAGAAGCCGCACGAGATGCACCTGCTGAGAAGGTCGGGGTCGAAGATGCCCTCGCTCATGAGCCCAGCTTTCCTGGATTGAGAATGCCCGCGGGGTCGAACGCGCTCTTGATCCGGCGCATCAGTGCGAGCTGGTCGTCGCCGAGCCTGGCCGACAGGTAGGGGAGCTTGGCCGCGCCGACGCCGTGCTCGCCGGTGATCGTGCCGCCGAGCTCGATCGAGGCGGCGAAGATGTCGGCGAAGGCGTGTTCGGCCCTGGCGACGGCGTCGGTGTCGTCGGCCGAGGGCAGCACGCAGGTGGGATGCAGATTGCCGTCGCCCGCGTGGCCGAAGGTGGCGATCATGACGTCGTGCCTGGCGGCGATCTCGTCGATCCTGGCCACCATCTCGGCCAGCCTCGGGCGGGGCACGCTGGCGTCCTCCAGGATCGTCAGCGAGCCGAGCCGCGACAGGGCGGGCAGCGAGCAGCGCCTGGCGGTCAGCAGCGCATCGGACGTGGCGGCGTCCGAGGCCGTGCTCACGTCGTGTGCGCCTTCGGCCAGGCAGCATTCCGACACGCGTTCCAGGTGTGTGCGCACGGTGGCCTCGTCACCGTCGTCGCCGAACAGCAGCAGCGCGCCCGCGTCGGTGCGCAGGCCGAGTCCGGCGTAGTCCTCGACGGCCTGGATGCAGCGCTGGTCGAGGAACTCAAGCGTCGCGGGCACCACTCCGGCGCGCAGCACCGCCGCCACCGCACGGCCCGCGTCGGCGAGCGTGGCGAAGTAGGCCAGGCCGGTGCGCGCGGTCGCGGGGGCGGGCAGCAGGGCGACGGTGACCTCGGTGATCACCGCGAGCGTGCCTTCGGAGCCGGTCAGCAGCCGGGTCAGGTCGTAGCCTGCGACGTCCTTCCACAGCCTGCCGCCGGTGCGCACGACCTCGCCGGTGGCCAGCACGGCGGTCAGGCCGAGCACGTAGTTGCGGGTCACGCCGTACTTGAGCCCGCGCAGGCCGCCCGCGTTGGTGGCGATGTTGCCGCCGATCGTGGCGACGGTGTGGCTGCCGGGGTCCGGCGGGTACAGCAGGCCGTGGCCGCTCACGGCCTTGGCCAGGGTGGTGGTCGTGACGCCGGGCTCCACCCTGGCCAGCAGCTCGTCGGCGCTGATCTCCAGGACGCGGTTCATCCTCGTCATGGCCAGCACGATGCCGCCGTGCGTGGCGACCGTGGCCGCGCACAGGTTGGAGCCGGCGCCGCGCGGCACGACCGGCACGCCGTGCGCGGTGGCCAGGCGCAGCACGGCGGCGACCTGTGCGGTGTCGGCCGGGCGTACGACGGCGTCGGGCCGGTGCGCGAACAGCGGCGTGGCGTCACGCGCGTAGGCGGCCAGCTCGCCGGGCGCGGTCCTGACGTGCTCGGGGCCGACGATCGCCCGAAGTTCTTCGAGGACAGCTGCGTCAAACATGTCAGACATGATTACATGTATGACATGTCGCTGAACACCCTGAGGACCGTCACGGTCACCGACGCGCTCATCGAGGCCCTGCGCGCCCGCATCCTCGACGGCGCCATCCCGGCGGGCGCGCCGGTCGCCGAGGTGGAGGTGGCCAAGGACTACAGCGTGTCCAGGCCCAGTGCGAAGACCGCCATCCGCGTGCTGGTCGGCGAGGGGCTGCTCAGGCACGAGCCGCATCGGGCCGCCTACGTGCCGGTGCTCTCGCCCGCCGACGTGTCCGACCTGTTCGCCGCCCGCATGCCGCTGGAGCTGGCCGTGGTGGGCGACCTCGCATCGGCGCACGCCGCACGCACCGCAGACGGCCGTTTCGGCGAGGCCGCCGCGGCCGTGGCCTCGCTGCCCGCCGACGCCACGACCAGCAGGTTCGTCGCGGCCGACCTGGCCTTCCACCGGCTGCTCGTCGAGACCCTCGGCAGCCCGCGCCTGAGCAGGCTGTACGAGTCGTTGTGCGGCGAGATCCACCTCGGCATGACGCAGACCCGCACCGCGCTCGGCCCCGAGCGGATCGCCGCCGAGCACACGCTGATCCTGGAGGCGATCAGGCGCGGCGACCCCACCACCGCGGCCCTGCGCATGCGCGAGCACCTCGAAGGAGCCAGGAGCGCGCTGCTCGGCACTGCGTAGGATGCGATCGGGCGAGACGGAGGGCGAGGCGCGATGGGCGTTGTCACACTGGCCGTTGCGGGGGCCGGGCTTCGAGGACAGGACTACGCGCGCCATGCCGCCGCCTCGGGCGCGGGCCGGGTCGTGGCCGTGGCCGAGCCGGACGAGGGCCGCCGCTCCCGCTTCGCCGCCGAGCACGCCATCGCGCCCGAGCACGTGTTCGCCGACTGGCGAGACCTGGCGGCTGCGGGCAGGCTGGCCGACGCCGCCGTCGTGGCCACCCAGGACCGCATGCACACCGCGCCCGCGGTGGCGCTCGCCGACCTGGGCTACCACCTGCTGCTGGAGAAGCCGATGGCCACCGGCGAGCCGGACGCGACCGCCATCGCCGAGGCCGCGACCCGCAACGACGTCATGATCGCCGTCTGCCACGTGCTGCGCTACACGTCCTACACACGCGTGCTCAAGGCGCTGCTGGACGAGGGCCGCATCGGCAGGCTGGTCAGCGCACAGCACCTGGAACCGGTCGGGTGGTGGCACCAGGCGCACTCGTTCGTACGGGGCAACTGGCGGCGCTCGGACACCTCGTCGCCGATGCTGCTGGCCAAGTCGTGCCACGACATCGACTGGCTGGTGCATCTGTTCGGGGCGCTGCCCGTGCGGGTGAGCTCGTTCGGCTCGCTGACGCACTTCCGGGCGGGCGAACGGCCGGAGGGAGCCGCCGAGCGCTGTCTGGACTGCGCGGTCGAGCAGACCTGCCCGTACTCGGCCAAGCGCCTCTACCTCGACTGTCTCGCCGATCCCGCCAGGCACTTCTGGCCGCTGTCGGCGCTCACCGACGACCTCACCGAGCACGGCGTGCGCACGGCGTTGCGGGAGGGGCCCTACGGCCGATGCGTCTACGCCTGCGACAACGACGTCGTCGACCACCAGGTCGTCACCATGGAGTTCCCCGGCGGGCCGACGTGCGCCTTCACCATGACCGCGTTCACACCGATGGAGCACCGCCGTACCCGGTTGTTCGGCACGCACGGCTCGATCGAGGGCGACGGGCGCGTGCTGCGGGTGAGCGACTTCCGGACGGGCGGTGAGGAGGTCGTCGACACCCGTGCCGGGGCCGGGCACTCGGCGGGGGACGGGCACGGCGGGGGCGATCAGGCGCTGGTGGCGGCGTTCCTCGCGGCGGTCGGCGGCGGCGACCCGGCCCTGCTGCTGTCGGACGCGGCGCAGAGCCTGGCCACCCACCGCGTGGTGTGGGCGGCCGAGAAGGCCAGGGCGGACGGCACGGTCGTCACACTGGCCTGATCTCGACCGTGTGCCCGTCGCCCGGCGCGAGGAAGGCCAGCAGGTCGGCGCCCTCGCGTTCGAGCTCCTCGCGCGTGGCCGCCCGCAGCGGGCCGAACGGGTGCACGGTCAGCGTCGTGCGCCCGGCCTTGCGCGCGGTCGTCCAGTGCGCGGCGGTGAAGCCGTCGACGAGCACGACGCGCGGCATCGGCCCGTGCACGTCGAACTCCTGGGCGTGGTACCCGTCGGTGATCACCCGCGAGCGGTCGGCATGCGAGAGCAGCAGGTTGTCGAAGTCGTAGAGGTAGCGCACCGGCGCAGGCGTGTCACCCGAAGGCCTGGGCGCCTCCGGCAGGTCGTAGAGCCTGCGGCCGTGCTCGTCGCGGAAGAGCATCAGGTCCAGGCCCTCGACGACCTCGCCCAGCCGGGTCAGGCCCGACCACGTCTGCATGTCCTTGACCGTCGCCGGGCCGAACGCCCTGAGGTAGCGCAGCACCATCTCGGCCGCGTCCATCGCGGGCACGTCGAGACCGAGCCAGCGACCGGCGTCGACGTGTGCGATCGGGCCGCTCCTGCCCCAGAGTCCGCGCGGCGGCACCTGCACCAGCGGCAGCCACATCCTGGCCGCCTGGCCGAGTGCGGCCGAGTCGCTGTCGGGCCAGCGCTTGAGCAGCTCACGGCCGAGGGCCGCGAAGGTGAGCGGCCCCTGCTCGAACGCCTTGAGCACGGCGGCGACCAGCTCGGCGCGCTCGACGCCCGCCAGGCGCTTGCCGAAGTTGCCGTTCGTGCTGCGCTCGATGGGCACCTGGGCCAGCGGGCGCAACGCGAGCGCGTCACGCCCGGTGACCAGGTGGATGGTCGAGCGCATCAACGCCATCCGCACCAGGCTGCGGTCTTCGAGCAGCCCGGAGGCCTCCTCGGCGCGGAAGCCGTCGATCCTGGCCCACAGCCCGGTGTACCAGGTGTGCGGCGTCTGGGCCTGCAGCCCCGCGAGGTGCTCGACGACATCGAGCACCGGCAGGTCGGTGCGGCCGAGCAGGAACTGACGCTCAAGGGTGGCGCGGTTGAGCGAACGGCGATCGAGCAGAAGGTCCATGACCAGCACACTAGGACCGATCGCGGCCAGGTTCGTTCCGCATTGACCGGCGAATGGCGCAGGGCTCAGCCGAACTCACACGTGAACGCGGCCACCGCCTGGGTGACGGCCCGGTCCACCTCGGCGGGCGTCGGCAGGCAGAACCTGAACACCGCCATCGCCTCGCCCGGCTGGAACACATGTCCCGGCGCCCGGACCTGCTCGCCGTACAGGCCGGGGACGCGGCCGAGCAGGCTGGCCGCCCACTTCAGCCTGCGGCCGGGCACGCCGGGGATCTCCACATAGCCGACGTGGTCGCCGACGGGCGCGGCGAACGGCGCCGCGGGCTCGCGGCCGAGCTGGATCTTGACCCAGTCGTCGGCCAGCTCCACACCGTGGCGCTCGCGCAGCATCCCGGTGATCTCGCCTCCGACGTGCGGCGCCGCCGACAGGAAGACCGGCCCGGCCTCCGACTGCACCACCTCCACCTGGAAGGCGGCCTCCGACAGGCCGAGCGCCCTGGCGCACGCGAAGCCGAAGGAGACCATGAGCTCGGCCGCCTGCCCCGTGTGCACCACGACGCCGAGCGGCTCGCCCCTGGCCAGGCCGTACCTGGTGCCGATCAGCCGCGCCGCCTTCGTGTAGACGGGCGAACCGGCCCTGGCCAGGCCGATCACCTGCCAGACGGGCCCGGCGACGTACTCCTCGACGATCGCGGGGCCGATCTCGGGCACGCCGAGCGCGTGTTCGGGGTCGACCCCGAACGGCACCACGAGGAACGGCCCGCCACCCGCGGGTTTGATGATCACGGGGGAGCCGCACTCCTGGACGAAGCCCCGCATCTGGCGCATCGTCCTGGTGTAGGCCAGGCGTGGGGTCCGCAGCCTGGCCCTGGCCACCGTCTCCTTGGCCAGCACCGGGTCCAGCACGCCGCGCAGCAGCCTGGCCGAGTGGCCGGGCACGTCGAACCGGTCGCGCAGGATGCCGCCGAGGTAGAGGTCCTCGGCGTCGAGGGTGAGCACGCGGTCGATGCCGCCGAGCGCCGTGTGGCACAGGTCGGCGGCCTTGACGACCATTGTGGGGTCGTTCATGTCGTCCAGCGCTTCGACGTGCCTGGCCCACGGGATCACGCCGAACGTGCGGGCGCTCACATAGGCCACGTCGTGTTCACGGTGGTCGACACTGCGGTGACCTCCGGGTTCTCCGGGGTCCTCGCGGGTGACGATCAGGACGCGCATGGTCCGCATCTCCCTTGATCGGTCATCCAGGAGCCCACCACGTCAGCGAAACGGACAGGGGTGGGCGTCAGGGGCAGGGCTCACGGTAGTCCGCCTCGGGGATCAAGCGCTGCCATTCCGCCTCCCCGAGCGTTGTTCCGGCGCGTTCGCAGACCGCCTCGACGGCACGCGAGGGCGCGACGGGCGCCTCGGCGACGCTTCCGTCGGCCATGACCGTGCGCATCGCCTCGCCCTCGCGCGCGAAGGCGAACGTGCTCGCCGCCTCCCCACCCAGCGGCAGGGTGCCGACCTCACGCAGGCTGTCGGCCTCCCACAGCCGCACCTTGGGCCCGGCCGCCGCCAGCAGCCTGCCGTCGGGGGAGAAGAGCACGGGCGCCTCGCCGTCGCCGCCCGCGCCGAGCAGTCCGGCCTGGCGTCCCTCCGACAGCTGCCACAGCAGGATCCTGTCGTCGCCGAGCCGCAGGGCCAGCCGGTCGCCGTCCGGGCTGAACGCGACCGCCACCGGTTCACGCCCCCGTACGCCCGCCGGGTCGCGCAGCAGCCGCCCGCCGGGCAGTTCGACGATGTCGCCGCCCACGGCCAGCCTGCTGCCGTCGGCGTTGAAGGCCAGCGCCGTCTGCGTCACGCCCTCGACGGTCGCGCTCAGCCGCAGGCCCGGCACCTCCCACACGCGCAGCTGCCTGCCCTTGTCGAACCCGCGCACCGCGGCCAGCCTGCGGCCGTCGGCCGAGAGGGCGAGCGTGATCAGCTCGTCGTCGCCCGGCAGTTCGCCCAGCGCCTTGCCGGTGCGCGCCTCCCACACCGTCACCTTCGGGCCCGCCACCGCCAGCACGGCGCCGTCGCCGCTCAGCACCGGCGTGCCCTTGGCATGCACCCTGGCCAGGGCCCGGTGGGCGTCGGCGTCGTAGAGCACGATCTCGTCGTCGTCGGCCGCGGCCGTGACCCCGCCGCCCGCCGAGATCGCGGGCACGCTCACCGCACCGGCCTGCGCGGGCGGGCCGCCGGTCAGCCCGGGTACGGCCAGCGTGGTGACCGTGCCGTAGCCGGAGACCACACGCAGCAGGCCGGGATCGGGCGCGAAGGCGTGCACACCGCCGTCGGCGGGCAGCGAGGCGGCGATCGTCGCACCCGCGACGCGCCACACCCGCACCTCGCTCACGCCCGACTCCATGAGCAGGCCGCCGTCGGGGCTGAAGGCCAGCGTGCCGCCCTCGCCCCGCTCCATCACCGTGCCGGGCCCGCCGGACGTCGGCACCACCCTGATCGCGGCCTCGGCGCTCACGGCCAGCTGCCGCCCGTCGGCGCTGAACGCCAGGGACGGCGGGCCGCTCTCCCCGCGCAGGCTGACCGGCGGCACCACGCGCAGCCGCCTGACGGTCGCACCGGTCGCCAGGTCGCGCAGTTCGACCCCGCCCGCCGCGTCGGCCGTGGCCGCCCAGCGCCCGTCGGAGGAGAAGGCCAGCTCGCGCCCGCTCACCTCGAGGAGCGGCCTCGGCCCGCCCGCCACCGCGTAGACCCGCTGCCGCTCGCCGTCGGCCAGCACCAGCACGTCTCCGCGCGCCTCGAGCCGGGGATCACCGGCTGGCCACGTGCCGCCGATCCGCTTGCCCGTGCCCACGTCCCACAGCCGCACCTGCCCGTCGTGCTCGGCGGCCACCACACGCGCGTCCGAGCTCAGCGCCCGGCGCCCGGCGCCCGCCTCGGCGGGCAGGACGTGCTCGGCCTGCAGCTTCGCCCGGCCGACGTCCCACAGCTGCACGCTCGCGCCGCTCCACCTGATCAGGCGGGAGCCGTCGTCGGCCAGGGCGTAACGCGCGGCGGCGTCCGGCCTGGGATCGGTGAAGGCGGCCACACCCGGCTGGACCAGCGAGGCGTGCAACGCCGTGCGGGCCTCGGACACGGGCGCCAGCCGCCAGGCTGCGGCGCTGAGCAGCATCGCCGAGCGCGGATCGGTCGCACGCAGGGTGTCGGCGCGTGCGGCGACGGCCCTGGCATTGGCCTCGGCGAGACGCTCCGACAGCACGTCGCCCTGCCGCAACGCCACCACGGTGGCGATCACCGCGACGGCCAGCAGGAAGGCGAGCCCGGCGGTGACGACACTCCTGCGCCGCCGTCCCGCCCTGGCGAGTGCGGCGCCCGCGTCGAGGAACCTGCGCTCGAGCGCGTTGACGGTCAGATGGCGGCGCTCGGTGGCCGCCCAGGTGAGCGCGGTGTCGAGCGCGTCGCCCCTGAACAGATCGGCTGGCCGTTCGCCGCGTGCGTGCCAGCGCAGCGCCGAGTCGCGCAGCTCGGCGTGCACAGGCAGCCCTTCGCGCTCGGCCTCGGCCCAGGCGCGCAGCCTCGGCCAGGCGTGCGGCAGCGCCGCGTTCGCCGGAGCCACCATGCGCTCGGCCGAGGCGACCAGGCGACCGGCGCTGGCGTCGGTGGGCGCCGAGACGTCGGCGCGCTGCACCAGCAGGCCCGCCTCGGTGAACGCCGTCACCGCCGGGCCCGCGATCTCCGACAGCGGCAGCGGCCTGATCACACCGTCGCCGAGCATGCGCAGCAGCAGCCCCGGCACCGAGGCCTGCTCCAGCGGCCCGAGCGAGGCGTAGGTGCGCTCGGCCAGCTCACCCAGTGCGGGCTCGCCGCCGAGCCCGTCCGGCGGGCGCACCGCGCGGGCCAGTGCGGCCCCGGCCTCGGCGAGCCCGTCGCCCCTGGGTGCGCTCCGCCTGGCCGTGCCCGCCCCGCCGATCAGGCCGAGCAGCAGCGCGGCGGCCGTCGGCCTGGCGTCCGGGTCCTTGCTCAGCGCCGCCGTCACCAGCGTGCGCAGCGGCTCGCGCAACACACCGGCGTCCGGGTCGACGGTCAGGACCTTGTGCATCACCCCGCCGAGGCTCTCGGCCTGGAACGGATCGACCCCCGTCGCGGCGTAGAGCACCACGCCGCCCCAGGCGAACACGTCGCCCGGCGTGCCGGCCCGCGCCCCGGTGAACACCTCGGGCGCCATGTACGTCGGCGTGCCCGCCACGAACCCGGTCGTGGTCAGCGACATCGCGTCGGTCCTGGCGACGCCGAAGTCGATCACCCTGGGGCCGTCGCCGCCCAGCAGGACGTTCTCCGGCTTGAGGTCCCTGTGCACGACACCCGCCTCGTGCACGGCGGTCAGCGCGGTCGCCAGCGCCGTCGCCAGCCGGTGCAGCCCGTCACCCGAGTACGGCCCCGCCCGCTCGACCGCCTCCCGCAGGTTGGGCCCCTCGACGAACTCGCTGACGATGTAGGGCCGTTCCCCGCCCGGCTCGACCTCGACGACCTTCGCCGTGCAGAACGAGGCCACCTGCCTGGCCGCCGCCGCCTCCTTGCCCAGCCGCTCGCCCGCCTGGCCGTACAGCACCTTGACGGCGTAGCGGGCGCCCGCCGGGTCGTAGGCGTCGTAGACCACGCCCTGGCCGCCCGCGCCGAGCCGGCCGGCGAGCCAGTACGAACCAACGCGTTCCGGGTCCCCGGGTAGCAGCCTCATGCTCACACGAGTTTTGATGCAGCGAAGGCCGGATAAGTTGCGTGCCCGTATCCTCGCCGTCGGCCCGTCACCGTGGGTTTTTCCACTCGGGGCGCAGCACCGCCATCGTGATGGAGTCGTAGCGGACGCCGTCCCAGAGCAGGGCGTCGCGCTCCACGCCCTCTTCGACGAAGCCGACCTTCTTGTAGACGTGCCTGGCCCGCTCGTTGAAGGAGTAGACGCCGAGGCTCACCCGGTGCAGGGGCGTGGTGGCGAACACGTGGTCGAGGACGAGCGTGATGGCCTCGCTGCCGAATCCCTTGCCGAAAACACGGGAGCCGAGCAGGGCGATGCGCATGTTGCAGGAGAGGTTGTCCTCGTCGAGTTCGTTGATCACGATCTCGCCCACATAGGTCTCGCCGTCGCAGATGGCCAGGTCGAGGCGGTCCTCGTGCTCGCCCCTGCTGGCATACCACTGGCGGCCCGCCTCCAGCGAGACCGTGCCGCGCGAGCCGGTCAGCCTGGCCACCTCGGGATCGGAGCACAGCTCGAACAGGCCTTCGGCGTCGCCGGCGCGCACGGGGCGCAGGATCACACGGCTGCCGGTCAGGACGGGTTTCGTGGCGAACATGAGATCTGGGTATCAGGCCAGGCCGGGAGCGGGCAAACGCAAATCAAGGTTTGCCGCCCGTGGTGGGGATAGATGGTCCCCCAGCCTAAGGAGGATTTCATGACCATCGCCGGAAGCATCGCGCTCATCATGTTGGGCGCCATCCTCACCTGGGCCGTCGAGTTCGACCTCGCCGGCCTCGACATCAACGTCGTCGGCGTCATCCTGATGATCGGCGGACTGGCGGGACTGCTCTTCGGCCTCTACCGGATCAGGGCGACGAGAAGAGCCGTGGCCGCCCCCACCGAGCGGGCGACGACGGTGTACGAGGAGCGGCGCTACGACGAGCCCCCGCTCTGACCATCACGAGCTGGTCAAGGCTGACCGAAGGGGCGGGGATCCGATCGGGATCCCCGCCCCTTCGCCGTTCCCCCTGCGGAACGCTTAGCGGAGCTTGCGCACGGCCTCGACGATCGCGTCGCGGTCGACGCACGCGTCCCTGAGCTGCTCGGACGGCGTCGCCGAGCCGGGCCTGTTGCGTACGGCCAGCTTCAGCACGCGCGGGCCGAGTTCGGCGACCGCGTCGAGCACGGCGTCGCCGAGGCCGCCTTCGGGGTGATGGTCCTCGACGGTGATGAGCGTGCCGGTCGTGGTGGCCGCCTCGTGCAGGGCCGTGCGGTCGACCGGTTTGACCGAGTAGAGGTCGAGCACGCCGATCGGCAGGTCCTCTCGGGCCAGCAGATCGGCCGCGGCCAGCGCCTCGTGCACGGTCACGCCGGCCGCGACCACGGTGGCCACGTCGCCGGGCGAGGAACGCAGCAGCCGGGAGCCGCCCACCTCGAACCTCTCGCCGGGCTCGTAGATCACCGGCGTCTCGCCGCGCGTGGTGCGCAGATAGGAGACGCCGCTCAGGTCGGCCATCTCGGCCAGCAGCGCGGTCGCCTGGTTGGCGTCGCACGGGTAGAGCACGGTGCTCTCCTGGACCGAGCGGAACAGGGCCAGGTCCTCAAGGCCCATCTGGGAGGGGCCGTCCTCGCCGATCGACACCCCGGCGTGCGAGCCGACGAGCCGGATGTTCGCCCGGCTGATCGAGGCCATCCTGATGAAGTCGTGCGCCCGGGTGAAGAAGGTGGCGAACGTCGCGGCGTAGGGCGTCCAGCCGCGTACCTGGAGGCCGACGGCGGCGGCGACCATCTGCTGCTCGGCGATGTAGCACTCGAAGAAACGCTCGGGGAAAGCGTCGGCGAACTCCTGCGTCCTGGTCGAGTCGGCCACCTCCCCGTCCAGTGCCACGATCTCGCCACGCGCCGCGCCGAGCGCCGCCAGGGCCTCGCCGTACGCGCTGCGGGTGGCGACCATGGAGCCGCGTTCGTAGGCGGGCAGGACGAGCGGGCCGCCCTCGAAGCGGTGCGGCGCTCTGGTGCTCTCGGGCGGGGTGACGTGGACCCGGATCGCGCGTTCGCCGCCGAGTTCGGCGACGGCCTGCTCGGCGTCGGCCAGCGGTTTGCCGTGCGCGCCCTCGCGGTTCTCCACCGAGCGCACGCCTTCGCCCTTGCGGGTACGGGCCAGGATGACGGTCGGCCGCCTGCGGGTGTTGCGCGCGTCGCCGAGCGCGTAGTCGATCTGCCCGGGGTCGTGCCCGTCGATCTCGATCGTGTGCCAGCCGAACGCGCCGAACCTGCGCGCGTATGCCCCCGTGTCCCAGCCGTGCCGGGTCTGCCCCCGCTGGCCGAGCCGGTTGACGTCCACGATCGCGGTCAGATTGGCCAGCCCCTCGTGCCCCGCGTGCTCGGCCGCCTCCCACACCGACCCCTCGGCCAGCTCCCCGTCCCCGCACAACACCCACGTGTGGTACGGCAGGCGGTCCAGCCGCTGCCCGGCCAGCGCCACCCCCACGCCGACCGGCAGGCCCTGCCCCAGTGAGCCGGTGGCGACGTCCACCCAGGGCAGGCTGGTCGGCGGATGGCCTTCGAGCCTGCTGCCCCGCCGCCTGAACGTCAGCAGCTCCTCGTCGGTGATGGCGCCCGCCGCCTTGTACAGCGAGTACAGCAGGGGAGAGGCGTGCCCCTTGGAGAAGATCAGATGGTCGTTGGCCGGGTTGCCCGGGTCCTCGAAGTCGTAGGCCAGATGGCGGGCGAACAGCACCGCCATGAGATCGGCCGCCGACATCGACGACGTCGGATGGCCAGACCCGGCCGAGGCCGAGCACCGTACGGAGTCGACGCGCAGCTGCGCCGCCAGGTCGCACAGGAAGCGGAGGTCCTGGTCTGGCATGTCAGCCTGCCTCCCCTGCGCCGCGTGCCGACTGCCTGCGCACGGCCATGACGATGTCGGCGATCGCCACCAGTGCGAGCACCCCCGCGACGACGGTCAGCCACCACAGCCCCGACACCCAGCCGAGCACTCCGATCGCGAGCATGAAGATCAGGACGAACGAGCCGATCCGCACGTGCACCACGTCACGAGGAGTCGCGGGCACCATAGGCCGGCCCTTCGCGTCGTGCTGCTCAGGCCTGATGTCCTCTGGGCGTTCATGGGAAGCCATGTTCCCCTCCTCAGTTGCCGGAGGTACCCCCGTACCCTGGTCGTTTGTCGTTTAACGTGCCGGGTAGCGACGCCTCGTGGCCGAGCTGAGCATGAGCGACAGGCAGGAGCCGGGCATCACCCGGCGGCGCAGGGGGAGCGGCTTCAGCTATCACCATCCCGACGGGCGCCCGGTCCGGGACAGGGCGACGCTGAAGCGCATCAGGGAGCTGGCCGTCCCGCCCGCGTGGAGCGAGGTGTGGGTGTGCCGCTCGCCGCACGGGCACCTGCAGGCCGTGGGCCTCGACGGTGCGGGCCGCCTGCAGTACCTCTATCACGCCGAGTGGCGGCGGCTGCAGGACGAGGCGAAGTTCGAGCGTGTGCGCGCCTTCGCCGGGCGGCTGCCCGCGTTCAGGAAGACGGTGACCGAGGGCCTGGCCGGTCGGGGCCTGACCAGGCAGCGGGTGCTGGCGGCGGCGGGCAGGCTGCTGGACGTGGGCTTCTTCAGGGTCGGCGGCGAGAGCTACGACTCCTTCGGGCTGGCCACGCTCAGGATGGAGCACGTGAGGTGCGCACGAGGCACGGTCACGGTGGACTACGCGGCCAAGGGGGAGATCCCCAGGCAGGTCCTGCTCACCGATCCCGGCGTGTGCGCGGTCATCAGGGCGCTCAAGGCGCTCGGCACGGACGGTGAGCTGCTGCGCTTCCGCGACGGCGAAGGCTGGCACGACGTGCGCAGCTCCGACGTCAACGACTACCTGCGCGAGACGACGGGCTGCGAGGTCACGGCCAAGGACTTCCGCACCTGGCACGCCACCGTGCTCGCCGCGGTCGGCCTCGCGGTCTCCGGGCGGGCCGACTCGCACGCGGCGAAGGCGAAGGCGGTCGCCAGGGTCATGGGCGAGGTGGCCGGGTACCTGGGCAACACCCCGGCCGTGGCCCGCGCCTCCTATGTCGACCCGAGGGTCGTGCGGTGCTACGAGCGCGGCGAGACGATCGAGGCGGCGCTGGCCGAACTGGGCGCGGACGCCGACCCCGGGCAGCTGGCCACGCACGGCGCCGTCGAGGCCGCCGTGCTGCGGCTGCTGGAGGGCGCCGGTTTGGACTGAGCCCTGGCGGGCATCTCGTGCCTCTCGCAGAGGAGGGAGGCGTGATGGAGGAGGCACCGCAGTACATCGCGGCCCGTGTCCAGCGGGCGCTGGCCGAGGACGGCCGCACGCACGAGCTCGGGATCCGGGTCGACGTACGAGGCGATCAGCTCTTCCTGCGCGGGCAGGTGTCGGGAGGGGCGCACAGGGACGCGATCGGCCATGTCGCCCAGGAGGTGGCGCCGGAGCTGACCGTGCACAACGAGGTCACGGTCGTCCGGGTGCGTGAGCCGGGGGAGGATGAGCATCTTGACTGACCAGCTCAGGGTCGCCGCCGTCGGCGACGTGCATCTGGGAGCCGACATGCGGGGCCACTACCGCCCGCGCCTCGACGGCATCGAGGAGCGCGCCGACGTGCTGCTGCTGGCGGGCGATCTGACCAGGCACGGCACGGTCGAGGAGGGCAGGGTGGTGGCGGCGGAGTTCCGCGACCTGCCGATCCCGGTCGTCGCGGTGCTGGGCAACCACGACTACCACTCCGACTGCCAGCACGAGATCGCGGGGGAGTTGCGCGACGCGGGCCTGGTGGTGCTCGACGATGACGCCGCCGTGCTGACGTGCGGCTCGGTCACGCTGGGCGTGGCGGGCGGCAAGGGGTTCGGCGGCGGGTTCGCGGGCAAGTGCGCCAGTGAGTTCGGCGAGCGCGAGATCAAGAACTTCGTCGCCCACACCCGCCACATCGCCGACAGCTGGCGGGTCGCGCTGAAGGAGCTGCGGGCCGATCGCCGGGTGGTGCTCTCGCACTACTCGCCGGTCAAGGAGACGCTGGAGGGCGAGCCGCCCGAGATCTTCCCCTTCCTCGGCAGCTACCTGCTGGCCGAGGCGGTCGACGCCGAGGGCGCCGATCTCGTCGTGCACGGCCATGCGCACAAGGGCGCGGAGAAGGGTATGACGCCCGGCGGGATCCGGGTCCGCAATGTGGCGCTTCCCGTACTGGGACGGGCTTACGGCATCTACTGCCTGGACGGGGATAATTCCGAGCAAGACTCATGTTAGGTCTTGACGGATGGTGAGTGGCCGCACACGCTGTGGCCATGATCCGTCGACTGCTCGTCGTGTTCACACTGCTCGGGGTCACCGCCGTGGCCATACCGGCCTCGGCGGCGCCGCCCGTGCGCGGCTTCCTCGACGCGCACAGCCATCTCATGTCCTACGAGGCCTTCGGCGGCAGCCTGCTGTGCGGCAAGCCGTTCGACCCCGCCGGGATCGCCAGGGCCCTGGTGGACTGTCTCGACCACCACCCCAACGGCGAGGCCGCCTGGTTCGAGAACTTCACCAGGACCGGCTCGCCCCTCGGCACCCACGACCCGGCCGGGTACCCGACGTTCGCCGACTGGCCCGCGCACGACTCCCTCACCCACCAGCAGGCCTATCACGAGTGGATCGAACGGGCCTGGCGCGGCGGGCTGCGCATCATGGTCAACGACCTGGTCGCCAACCGGCAGCTGTGTGCGATCTACCCGCTCAGGCGCAACGGCTGCGACGAGATGGCCTCGATCAGGCTGGAGGCCAGGCGCACCTTCGAGTTGCAGGCCCACATCGACGACCTGGCGGGCGGCCCCGGCCAGGGCTGGTTCCGCGTGGTCAGGAGTCCGGCCGAGGCCCGTGCGGTCATCGGCGCGGGCAAGCTCGCGGTCGTGCTCGGCATCGAGACCTCCGAGCCGTTCGGCTGCCGCACCACGCTCGGCATCCCGCACTGCACCAAGGGCCAGATCGACCGGGGCCTGGAGGAGATGCACGCGCTCGGCGTGCGCAGCATGTTCGTCTGCCACAAGTACGACAACGCGCTGTGCGGCGTGCGCTTCGACTCCGGCACGCAGGGCGTCATCGTCAATCTGGGCAACCTGCTGTCGTCGGGTTCGTTCTGGCGGGTCGAACGCTGCACCGGGTCCTTCGCCGACAACACCATCACCCCAGGCGGCGTCCTGCCCCCCGTGCTGAACGACCTGCTGCCCGCGGGCGTCGGCCTGCCGGTCTACCCGCCGGGCCCGCACTGCAACGCCAAGGGCCTGACCGCCCTGGGCAGGCACATGGTGGAGGCGATGATGCGGCGCGGCATGCTGGTCGAGATCGACCACATGAGTGTGAAGGCCGCCGACCAGACCCTCGACCTGCTGGAGGCGGCGGACTACCCCGGTGTGATCTCCTCCCACAGCTGGGCCGACCCCGGCTACTTCCCCCGCGTCTACGCCCTGGGCGGCATGATCACCCAGTACGGCCACGGAGCCGAGGAGTTCGCCCGCGAGTGGAGGCGCACCGAGCCGCTACGCGCAGCGGCCGGCGTCCCCGGGTACGGGTACGGCCTCGACGCCAATGGCCTCGGACCGCTCCCGGGCCCGAGGGCCGGCAGCGCGGTGAGCTATCCGTTCACGTCTTTCGACGGTTCGGTGTCGTTGGAGCGTCAGCGAACCGGGCAACGCACGTGGGACTACAACGTCGACGGTGTCGCGCACTACGGCCTGGTGCCCGACTGGATCGAGGACCTGCGCCTGCTGGGCGGTGACGGTCTCGTCCAGGACCTGGCGGCCGGAGCCGAGTCCTACCTGCGTACCTGGGAGGCGGCCACGAACGCGGCCGCCCGCTGAGCTCCAGGGTCATACATTGAAGATGGAGACGCCGCCGGGGCCGACGAGGAAACCGAGAACGATGAGGACGATGCCCCAGAGCAGGTCCCTGCGGGCCAGGATGACGTAGATCCCGGAGATGACGAGTACAACGGCGATGATCCAGAGCAAAGTAGCCATGAGCTCCTAGCTGCCCTGGCTTTTCCTCACCTAACATCCTCGTCGTCTTTTGTGCCGCGCAGGTCGAGCAGCGGCTGCAGCAGCCAGAACCACGCGCCGACCAGCGCGATGGCGCCGGCGAACAGTGCGGCCTGCCAGTTGTTGATCACGGTTTCGGTGACGAGGGCGATCGCACTCGTCACCGCCACCAGCAACGCCACCGCCCCGGCGACGCCGAGCGAGTTGGCCCGGTGCAGCATCCGCTCCTTCAGCCCGGTTCTGAAGATCAGCCGATGCTGCGCGGCAGGCGTGATGAAACAGACCGAGGCGAACGCCGCCGCCATCAGCGAGACGAAGAACAGCACGCGACCCAATGCGTCGATCTTGCCGAACCCGCTGGAGAAGGGCAGCGTGAGCAGGAAGGCGAAGAGCACCTGCACACCCGTCGTGGCCACCCGTAACCCTTGCAGGAGCTCGCCCAGCTCCCTGTCGACCCGTTCCTTGTGACTTTCACCGGGCTGTCCGCCCTCGGTCCTCAGCTCGTCCATCGCGCCCGGCTACCCTCGCTCCGCAGGTCTACTCCCTGCGTACGGGGGTAGCCGTGTCGCATGGGAAGCCACAGTCACGAGGTGACCGACGCGATTCTTGAGACGCTGAAGCGGGCCAGTTCGGGTCTCAAGGACGCCGCCGTGCCGTTCGCGCTGGCGGGGGGATGCGCCGCCTACGCCAGGGGTGCCGCGCCTTCGCTGCACGACGTCGATTTCGTGTTGCTGGAGAAGGACGTGCCCGCCGCGCTCGCCGCGTTGCAGGGGATCGGCCTGGACACCCTGAAGCCACCGGAGGACTGGCTGGTGAAGGCGTTCGACGAGGGGCGGCTGGTCGATCTCATCTTCCGGATCGCCGATCGCCCGGTGAGCGAGGACCTGCTGGAGCGGGCGCAGCCGCTGACGGCGTCGGCCGTGATCGTGCCGGTGCTCGAGGCCACCGATCTGGTGATCTCGTGGTTGCTGCCGCTGTCGGAGCACGCCTGCGACTACGGCTCGCTGCTGCCCCAGGTACGCGCGCTCAGGGAGCAGGTGGACTGGCCGAAGGTGGCGAGCGCGTGCGCGGACTCGCCGTACGCCTCGACGTTTCTCACGCTGCTGGCGCGGATCGGGGTGATCGAGGAGCCGCCCGCCGTGGCGGAGGCGGGGTTGTGGCCCTGACCCGACACATCACCCCGGACCGCCAGACAACGGTCAGACCGGGATGTCCATTGCGGGTGTCACTTATGTCGCCAATCGCAACCAAGTCCGCAATGGACGCGTCTCCCCCATCGTGGATGCCCCCAAGACAGCCGATCGGCTGTACGAAATAGACGCCCTGCGGCTGCTGGCCGCGCTCGCGGTGGTCTTCTACCACTACACGTTCTCCGGCTGGGCGGGCGGAGTGACCGGCGTTCCGTTCGCCGCCGAGGGCGTGATCACCAGGTACGGCTACCTGGGCGTGGACATGTTCTTCCTGATCAGCGGCTTCGTCGTGCTGATGAGCGCCTGGAACCGCACGCCCGGCCAGTTCGCCATCTCGCGTGTCGTCAGGTTGTACCCGGCCTTCTGGGTCGGGGTGGGCATCACCGCAGTCGTCTCGGTCTGGCTGAGCGCCGGGATGTACGACGTCTCGCCGCTGCAGTTCCTGGCCAACCTCACGATGTTCAACGCGGTCGCCGACGTGCCCAATGTCGACGTCGTGTACTGGACGTTGTGGGCCGAGATGCGCTTCTACTTCCTCATCCTGGTGCTGACCTGGATCGGGCTGACCAAGGGCCGGGTGCTGGCCGCGCTGTGGGCCTGGCTGGCCGCCACCCTGCTCCTCCAGGCGCACGTGCTTCCCGGTGTCGTCGAGCGTGCGGCCGACCTCGTCGTGCAGTCGACGTTCTCGCACTACTTCATCGCGGGCATGGCGCTGTTCCTGCTCTACAGGTTCGGGATGAGCCGGCAGCTGGCGATCCTGGTGCCGCTGTGCCTGGGCAATGCGATCTACCGGGCCATCGGCTTCGCCGACGCGGTCGGCACGCGCTACCACGTGACGCTGGAGCCGGTCGCGATCACCGCCATCGTGGTGACGATCTTCGCGGTGATGACGCTGATCGCCCTGCGGGCCACCAAGGCGCTGGCCAGGCCGTGGTTCGTCCTGGCGGGCGCGCTGACCTACCCGCTCTACCTGCTGCACGCCCACATCGGCTTCGTCGTCTTCGCCAGGCTCGGCCCTTCGGTGAACAAGTACGTCCTGCTGGCCGTGACCGTGGCGGTCATGGTGGTCGCCGCCTACGCGGTGCACCGGCTGGTGGAGAGGCCGCTGGCGCCGAAGCTCAAGGCGTGGCTGACCGAGCTGTTCACCCGTCAGCCCTCGGGACGGCCGCCGACCAAGTCCTGGAGGCGTACCTTGAGGCGCTCGACCGGGCCGCGTATCCGCAGTTCGCGCCACGCCGCGCGCCGCGACTTGCGCGAGCCCTCCCGGTAGCGCCACCTGGCCCACGGCGAACCCGGCCTGGCCAGCCGCACCGCGCCGACGAGGGCGAGGGGCGTCAGGTACACGCCGATGACGCCGGTCCAGACCTTACCCTTGAGCAGCGTCACCACCGCGAACAGCAGGTTCGTGGCGATGATCAGGGCGACGGCCCAGCGCGGCAGCAGTTCGCCGTCCTCGCCCGGGGTCAGCGCGTCGGAGATGTCCAGCGGCCCCACGCCCAGCAGCGCGAGGCCGCACAGCGCCACCGCGACGAAGATCATGTCGAGCGAGAGCCTGCCCTGCTCCTTCCAGTACACGTCGTCCAGGTGCAGCACCAGCGCGAACTCGTCGAGCACCAGCGCCGTCCCGACCCCCATCAGCGCCGCCGCCGACGCCGCCAGCCAGGAGTCCAGCTCCTGCACGGCCAGCCCGCCGATGCCGCCCACGCACATGAACACCAGGCCGAACACCACGTGGTGGATGTGCATCCCGCCCGGCGTGACATTGCCGGGCCACCACCGGACCTGGGCCCTGATCATGCGCACACTCAGCCTGATGAACAGGAACGTGCCGAGAAACAGGACGAAGAAGCAGAACATCCGGAGCTTGCCCGCCCCCACGATCTCCGTCGTGAACCACTCCCGCATGAGCACCGACTCTGCCAGCAGCCCCGCCAACCACAGGTCAAGGTCGCCTCTGTGCCGCCCTTCCGACTCCCAGCGTGACGACCTGAACACAGTTTGGGTGAGAGCGGCGGCAGTGGCAGACAATCGGCGCAGGCCAGAGGTACGCTCCGCGCCATGAACCACGAATGGGCGCCTCCTGGTGTGGACACCAGCAGGCCGAGCGTGGCCCGCGTGCACGACGCGCTCCTGGGAGGGCGCGACCACTTCGCCGTGGACAAACTCGTCGCGGCCCGGCTCAACGAGGCCGTCCCGGCCATAGGCGAGCTCGCCTGGTGCAACAGGGCCTTCATCGGCAGAGCGATCGACTACCTGGTCGGCGAGGCCGGCATCACCCAGCTCCTCGATCTCGGCGCGGGCCTGCCGACGATCGAGAACACCCACGAGGTCGCGCAGTACGCCGATCCGGCGGCGCGCACGGTGTACGTGGACAACGACCCCATGGTCGAACCGCATGCCCGGATGATCCTGCGCGAGAACGGCAGAGCCACCGCGATCACCCAGGACGTCCGCGACGTCGACGCCGTGCTCTCGCATCCGTCGCTGCTCAAGCTGATCGACTTCTCCCGCCCGACCGCCGTGCTCATGGTCGGCCTGCTGCACGTCATCCCGGACAGCGACGACCCGCACGGCCTGGTCAGGCAGTACATGGACGTGATGCCGAGCGGCAGCTACCTGGTCCTGTCGAACATGGAGGCGTCGGGCAGCCCCGAGGCGCAGGCGTTCGAGAGCACGATCCAGGCCATGATGGGCCTGGGCTGGTTCCGTCGGCGCGAGGTGCTCGCCCGTTTCTTCGACGGACTGGACCTGGTGGAGCCCGGCCTGGTGCACGTGCCGCAGTGGCGGCCCGCGACGCCGATCACACGCCCCCTGGAGCCGTGGGAGCGCATGCTGCTCGTCGGCGTCGCGCGCAAGCCGTAGCGGCCGGGGTCAGCCGCGTCGCGTCGCGGAGGTGACACGGCGCAGGATGCGATCCCACTCGGTGCCGAACGGGTTGTCCTGCACGAGGTAGGTCCACGTGGTGGTCGGCCGCTGCAGATCGGGCTCGGGTACGGCGAACGCCTCGACCGAACGCCGCTCGATCTCGCCGAGCAGGTTCTTGTACTCGGCGACGGCCTCGCGGTGGAACTCGTCGATCGGGCTCATCCGGCCCAAGGCCCGGAGGTGGATGCCCTCGCGCAGGTCGGTCAGGAAGGCCAGGTGCTCGGTCCAGCAGCGGTCGAGGTGGAACAGCACGATCTGCCTGGCCAGCTCCTCGCGCTCGTCCTCGGGCAGCTCGGCCCAGCGCTCGGGGGCGGCGTCCGCCAGGGCGTTGGCCGCGGCGTCGCCGTGCAGCACCTTGTCACGCCATTCCAGCACGAGCTCGCGCTGGTGCTCCAGCAGCCGGGTGTAGCGCCAGGTGTTGCGGTGGATCTCCAGATTGACGCCTTCGGCCACGCGCTGGGCGTGCCCGATGAGATAGGCGCCTCGGCGGTGGCGTACCAGGCCGTCGGCGTCGGCGGCGGGCGGGCGCTCGTCGGGGACGAACTGGGTGACCAGGTCGTCCGTCGTGCTGACGAAGAAGACCGAGCCGCCGGGGTCGCCCTGCCGACCGGCGCGGCCGCGCAGCTGGTCGTCGAGACGGCTGCTGGCATGCCTGCCCGAGCCGATCACGTACAGGCCGCCGAGCTCGGCCACGCCGTCGCCGAGACGGATGTCGGTGCCCCGGCCCGCCATCTGGGTGGAGACGGTGATCGCTCCGCGCTCGCCCGCGCGGGCCACGATCGAGGCCTCC
The DNA here is from genome assembly GCF_056106265.1 of Nonomuraea sp. IBHARD001. Classification (NCBI taxonomy): domain Bacteria; kingdom Bacillati; phylum Actinomycetota; class Actinomycetes; order Streptosporangiales; family Streptosporangiaceae; genus Nonomuraea; species Nonomuraea sp. IBHARD001. Next base: position 7,516,021 of record NZ_JBWBBW010000002.1, on the reverse strand, counting down.
TCGGCGTCGTTCTTGGCGTTGAGCACGACCGGCTCCATGCCCCTGCGCTGCAGCAGGTGCGCCAGGTGCTCGGACTCGGCCACGTCGAGGGTGCCGATGAGGATCGGCCTGCCGCTCTCGTGCGCCTCCTGGATCTCCTCCACCAGCGCCGCGTCCTTGTCGGGCACGGTGGGGTAGATGCGGTCGGGCTCGTCCAGCCGTACGCACGGCCGGTTCGGCGGGATGACCGCGACCTTGAGGCCGTAGAACTCGCCGAGCTGCTCGCTGACCGCGACGGCGGTGCCGGTCATGCCGGACACCTGGGGATAGCGGCGGATGAGGCCCTGGACGGTGATGGAGTCGAGGATCTCGCCCTTGGCGCTCGGCGCCAGCGCCTCCTTGGCCTCGACGGCCGCCTGCAGCCCGTCCGGCCAGCGCTGCAGCAGGGCGACACGGCCGCGCGAGGGGTTGATGAGCTGGACCTTGCCGTCCCGCACGATGTAGTCGACGTCGCGGCTGAGCAGCGCGTGGGCGTGCAGGGCCAGGTTCACCTCGATGAGGGTGTCCGGCTCTTCGTACAGGTCGATGCCGCCCAGCAGGGCCTCGATGCTGGTGGCGCCCTTGCCCGTCAGATAGACGTTGCGCGCCTGCTCGTCGATCTCGTAGTGGTAGCCGCGCACCAGCGTGCGGACCAGCGCCGCCATCTCGGGCACCGTCTGGCCGGGGTCGGCGGCGCCCGCCATGACCAGCGGAACCCTGGCCTCGTCGACCAGGACGGAGTCGGCCTCGTCGACGAGTGCGACCTGCGGCTTGGGCACCATGAGCTGGTCGGCCCCGGTCCTGAGCCGGTCGCGCAGCACGTCGAAGCCGATCTCGCTGACCGGCCCGTAGGTGACGTCCTTGGCGTAGGCCTCGCGGCGCTCCTCCGGCGTCGAGTTCTGGCCCAGCCAGCCCACACTGACGCCGAGCGCCTCGTAGAAGGGGGCCATCCACTCGGCGTCGCGCTGGGCCAGGTAGTCGTTGACCGAGATCACGTGCACCTGCTTGCCCTGCAGCGCGTAACCGGCCGCGGCCATGGCGCCCGACAGCGTCTTGCCCTCGCCGGTCGCCATCTCGGCCACGTGCCCGTCGAGCAGGGCCAGCGTGCCGAGCAGCTGCACGTCGTAGGGCCGCAGGCCGAGCGTGCGGTCGGCGGCCTCGCGCGCGACGGCACAGAACTCGGCCAGGTCGCTCATGTCGGGCGCGGTGAGCTCGTCGAGCTCACGCAGCCGATCGGCGCGCTGGCCTGCGGACGCGACGACCTTCCGGTAGGGGGCGAGGTTCACCCCTCCGGGACGGTCGAGCAGGTTACGGACTATTGCCGATATCGACGCCACGATTCCTCCAACGCGCGTTCCGTCGGCACCGTTCCCTGACAGGCCCTGACAGGTGGTCCGAATGCGGCGGGAGATTGCCGCATTCGGACCTTAGCTCACGTTCGCTCGTGCAGGGTCAGCACCACGACGGCGGTCAGGAGCAGAGCGCAGCCTCCCCAGGCCACGAGCCCCAGTCGCTCGCCGAACACCAGCACGCCGATGAGGGCCGCGGCCACGGCCTCACCCAGCGACATGACGACGGCCGTCGTCGCCCTGACCGAGGCCAGCGCCCTGAAGAACAGCACGTAGGCCAGTGCGGTCGGCACCGCGCCCAGATAGAGCAGGAGCAGCACACCGTGCGCCCCCGCGACCGGGAGCACGCCCTCGAACACGGCGAAAGGCGCGAGACACACCGCGCCGACCACGAACCCGCCGAGCAGCGTGCCGTACGGGTCGCCCGAGTCGTGCCTGCCCGACAGGGTGACGGCCGCATAGCCCGCGGCCGAGGCCAGGGCCAGCCCGACGCCCGCGACCGTGCCGCCCGAAGGGTTCGCGCCGGACAGCAGCGCCACCCCGGCCACCGCGCCGGTCAGGGCGACGACGCCGGTACGGCCGAGCCGCTCGTCGAGCACCACCCTGGCGCCGAGCGCGGTGAAGATCGGCGAGGCGCCCATCGTGACGACGGTGGCGACGGCGATCCCGGCCTGGGCGATCGCCGCGAAGTAGGCGCTCTGGTAGATCGCCATGGCCACCCCGACGGCCAGCACCCTGCGCCCGAACACGGCCCTGCGGTGCACGAACAGCAGGAGCGCGGCCCCGAGCGCGTAGCGCCAGAAGGAGACGGCGACGGGTCCGAGCCCGGCGACGTCGTAGAGCAGACCGGCGGTGGCCCCGCCGGTGCCCCAGGCCGCCGTGGCGACGCCGACGTAGGTCAGCCCGCGGCGAACCGATAACTGTGACATGTGTGATCTCTCCTGATGGTGGCTCGCCATGACCTGAGAGCAGGCGCGGGCCACCACCGGACCGCCGTGCGGCCCGGCTTCGCGGAGGGGCGCCTGCTAGCGGGCAGGCGGCGGAGAGATCACGAAAAATGACACCAGCGCATCGTAACGTCTGCCTTTACCTGACAAGAACTGACAGGTATGGCGGGCATGCTCGTTCCCATGACGACGAAAGCGCAGCTCATAGCCACCACGATCGACAGTGAGGACCCCAAGGCGCTGGCCGCCTTCTATGCCGAGGTGCTCGGCTTCGAGGTCACCTACGCCGCCGACGAGTACGCCGCGATCGGCGACGGCACGACGAACTTCTACTTCGGCAAGGTCGAAGGCCGTGCGCCGCTGGCCTGGCCGAGCCCCGACAAGCAGTTCCACCTCGACCTGCGCGTGCCCGACGTGGCCAAGGCGGTCGCGGACTACCTCGCGCTCGGCGCCACCCGGCCGGACTTCCAGCCGGGCGTCGACGGCGACACCGTGAACTGGGTCGTGCTGCAGGATCCCGAGGGGCATCCGTTCTGCGTGTGTCCGGAAGAGGAGTGATCGACACCAAAGCAGTGCCATGGGTCTTTAAGCTATAGGAATGCTTTTGGACGAATGCCGATGACCTGGTTCGGCGTGGTGATCGCCCTGGCGGGGGCCCTGGGATACGCGCTCGGCGCGGCGTTGCAGCAGTACGAAGCGGTGGCGGAGGGCGCCTCGCTGCGACTGGTGAAGCGCCCGCGCTGGTGGATCGGCGGCATCATCGGCTTCGTCGGCGCCTGCCTGCACGCGGTGGCGCTCAGCTTCGCGCCGCTGGTCGCGGTGCAGCCGATCAGCGTCGCGACGCTGGTGTTCGCGGTGCCGCTCGCGGCCTTCATGTACGGCCGCAAGCCGTACAAGGCGGAGATCATCGGGTCGGTCGCGGTGGCGGTCGGGCTGCTCTGGCTGATGATGCTGGTGCCCGCACACCATGTGACACCGCATCTGAGCAGCGGGAGCGCGCTCGTCTTCCTGGCGGTGATCGGGGCGATCGTCCTGGTCACCAGGGTGGCCGCGCGCAAGGCGCACGGGCCGTCGAAGGCGCTGCTGCTCTCGGTCTCGGCCGGTGTGGTCACCGCGAGCGTCTCGACCTTCGTCAGGGTCGTCGGCGGCAACCTCAACGGCGTCGACGGCCTGGCCTGGGGCAAGCTCCTGCACTGGTTCACGCTCGCGGTGCCGGTGCTGCTCATCTGCGCGGTCGTGCTGCTGCAGAAGTCCTACGCGGTCGGCTACTTCGGCATCGCCTATGCGGGCGTGCAGGTCGTCGACCCCGTCACCTCGGTGCTCGCCGGGGCCGTGCTGCTCGGCGAGCCGCTGCCGACCTCGCCCTCGACCGCGATCCCGGCCCTGCTGGCCGCCGCGCTGACGGTCGGCGGGACGATCACGCTCGGGCGGCTCGCTCCCGATCACTCCAAGCCGGTGGCGTCCAGCCCAGAACCTCGTCCATTGAACGCAGCATCACCTCTGGGCTGAGCCTGCCCGCCAGGGCGACCGCCCGGTCGCGCAGCAGGACGGGCAGCCGTCCCCGCAGCCTGGTGGCCCGGCACAGCGCCATCGAACGCCTGACGACGGCCGTGGTCCTGGCCTGCCTGGCCAGCGTGTAGGCGGCCAGGTCGCCGCCGCCGTCGCCGACCACATGGGCCAGCACGACCGCGTCCTCAAGGGCCTGGTTGGCGCCCTGGCCCAGATTGGGTGTCATCGCGTGCGCGGCGTCGCCGAGCAGCGCGACCCGGCCGCTGTGCATCGCGGGCAGCGGCTCGGCCAGGTGGTAGACGTCGTTGCGGATGATCGTCTCGGCGGTCGTGGCGGCCAGCAGGGCCGGGATCGGGTCGTGCCAGCCGCCGAACCTGCGCAGCAACTCGGCCCGCTCGTCGGCGAACGGCGTGCCCGCGGGCAGCACGTCGGTGGCGTACACGTAGACCTGGTCGTCGTTGATCGGCGTCATGCCGAACACCAGGCCCCTGCCCCACACCTCGCACGTGCGTACCTCGGCCGAAGGGGCGGGCACCAGGGCGCGCCAGGCCGTCACACCCGCGTATCGAGGGCCCGGATGGGCCGGGAAGAGCGCCTTGCGGGCGGCCGAGTGGATGCCGTCGGCCGCCACGACCAGGTCGGCCTCGATCGGCCCCGCGTCGGTGACGACCCGGCCTTCGCCCTCCAGACGGGCGCTCACGCCGAGTTCGACGCCGCCCGCCCGGTCGGCGAGCAGGCCGACCAGCGTGGCACGGCGGACGAGCACGACCGCGTCGCCGTACCTGGCGTCGGCGCTGTCCTTGGTGGTGTGGGTCAGCCAGCGGCCGTCGGGGCGTCTGAGCCCGGCCATGCCCTGCAGGCGGGACAGGGCGCGTACCTCGTCGCCCAGGCCGATCATGTCGAGCGCCTTGAGTCCGTTGGCTGCGACGGCCAGGCCGGAGCCGACCGGGTCGAGCGAGGCGGCCCGCTCCAGGACCGTGACCCGCCAGCCCTTCCCCCGCAGGGCGATGGCGGCGGCGAGTCCGCCGATCCCTGCGCCGATCACGACCGCGTGCGGCATGGAGTCCTCCTACTACGCCTGTAGTTTTGACTACAACTGTAGTATGCCTGTCGTGAAACGGGCAGACCTCATCGCGGAGACGGCGATCACACTCCTGGCCGCACGCGGCATGCGCGGCCTGACGCACAGGGCCGTCGACGAGGAGGCGGGCCTGCCGCCCGGCTCGACGTCGAATGTGGCCCGTACCCGCCTGGCCCTGCTGGAGCTCACCCTGGCCAGGCTGACGGCGCTGGAGGAGGAGGCGCTCGGCGCGGCCATGGGCGAGGTCGCGCCCGGCGACCTGGTCGCCGTGATGGCCGCGGGCCTGCGCGTCCAGCTCGACGACGGACGCCGCACCCTGGCCCGCTACGAACTGGCCCTTGAGGCCACCCGCCGCCCCGAACTGCGCACCGTCTACGACGAGGCCGGCCTGCGCTTCCGCAGCGCCGCACACGCCCTGCTGGCCGCCGCCGGCTCGCCCGACCCGGCCAGACACGGACGGCAACTCGTGGCGTACGCCGAAGGCGTCATGTTCGACGCCATCGCGGGAGCCGGTCGGCCGCCGACCGAGGCGGAACTGCGGGCCGGACTCGAAGACCTGCTGCACGGCATGCTGCGCTAGCGCCTCACGCGCCCGCGTGCAGATGGGCCGCCCAGAGCGACGGCGACAACGGACAGCGCGAACGCGCCAGCCGCACGGCGTGATGCAGCGCACGGGCCGCGTCCGCCGCGTCCGGGCCGAGCCCGGCGTAGAAGTCACGCGAGATGTCGGCGGCGCAGTCGTCGAACACGGGCCACAACGTGCCGACGACATGGGAGAACCCGGCGAGCTGGAAGGCGGCGGCCAGGTGGATGGACTCGTCGAGCAGCTCCGGCCGATCGGCCATCGCCGTCGAGCACGCGGACAGATACGCCAGCCGCGCGTACGGCAGGCTCAACGGGGCCAGGCACGCGACGGTCAGCGGCTCGTCGCCCAGCAGCAACCGGCTGCGTGAAGGATCGGCCGGGTCGCAGACCGCATGGCAGGCGAAGTGCGCGATGGAGGCGCCGGGCAGCCGCTCCAGCACGCCGCGTCTGGTCGGCGCCGACGTGACCGGCCCCGAGGCCAGCCGCATCGCCACGTCCGCCGCCTCGGCCGAGGCGTGCCGCAGTCCCGGCATGCCGGGCGTGTCCGCCATCGCCACCACCATCGCCGCGTTCCCGGCAGGCATGGCGGCCAGGACGCGGCCGTCAGGCGGCTGCGCGCCCAGGCCGTCGAGAACGCACGCCGCTCGCTGCCCGCCGGTCCGGACGAGGGCAGGCGCCAGGTCCTGCGGGCGCGGCGCGACCGGATCGCCGTCGAACGCCCGGGGCGGCCCACCTGGAGCGGCGACCGGCTGTATGCCGTGGCCGTACGCCTGGAGCGTGATCTGCATCTGCACGCGGCCGTCGTCTGGCCGCATCTGTGGCTGATCGTCCCGGAGCCGGTCCGCGTCCCGATCACCGCCGCGCGGCAGGAGCTGGTCAGGGCCGCCGTGCTGATCGGCTGGGGGCTGATGTACCTGCCGCTGGCCTGGTGGTGGTGGCCGGGAGGTGTGGTCGCGGTGGTGGCGGTGGCGATCGGCAGGCACCGGTTGCGGGTGTCGGCAGGCGACTACGCGCTGCTCGTCGAGGCGGCCACCCGGCTGCACGTCACCGACCTGGCCGTCCGGCTCGGCCAGCCGCACACCGGGCCCGCGACGGCCGGTCTCGGTGACGTCCTGACGCATCTGCTGCTGCCTTCGCCCTCCGACGGGCACGGCTGAGCTACGGCAGGGCGAGCAGTCTGGCGCGGTGGGGCGGCCACTCCTCGGCCAGGATGCTGAAGCAGGCCGTGTCACGCCAGGTGCCGTCCGGGCGGGGCCGGTGGCGGCGCAGCGTGCCCTCGTAGACGCCTCCGATGCGCTTGATGGCGGTCTGCGAGCGTACGTTGAGGTTGTCGGTCTTGAGCTGGACCCGGTTGAAGCCGAGCTTGTCGAAGGCGTGGTCGAGCAGCAGCACCTTGCACGAGGTGTTGACGGCCGTGCGCCAGACCGACCTGCCGTACCAGGTCCAGCCGATCTCGACGCTGTAGGGGAAGCCGGGGCAGTCGATGTAGGTGGTGTGGCCGACGGTCGCGCCGCCGTCCTTGAGCACGACGGCGAAGACGGTGTAGGACGGGCTGTCGAGCAGCGGGCCGATCACGGCCGCGAGGTCCGCCTCGGTCTGCGGGGTGGGCGCGGGCAGCCAGCGCCACAGTTCGTCGTCGCGCCCGCCCGCCAGGAACAGCGCGGGGACATGGTCGAGGGTGAGGGGTTCGAGCCGGACGATCTCGTTCTCGAGCACGACGGGGGCCGGCATCTTCGCGGTCATGTCCTGAGGATAGGTACGGGCCGAAACGCGAGGCAGAGCCACTTGGCCGGAGAAAGGGAAGACCACGTCGACAGGCATACCGGCCGGTCGGTAGGGTCGAGCCATGGACTTCGCCTTCGACAGTGTCACCGAGGACCTTCGCCAGCGCATGCTGCAGTTCATGGACGAGTGCGTCTATCCGGCCGAAGCGGCTTTCGAGGAGCAGGCGGCCGACAGCGGGTGGAGCAGCCCGCCCCTGCTCGAAGACCTGAAGGGGGAGGCGCGCAAACGCGGCCTGTGGAACCTGTTCCTGCCGGGCGAGCACGGCGCCGGGCTGAGCAACCTGCAGTACGCGCCGCTCGCCGAGATCATGGGCAGGTCGCCCCGCATCGCGCCCGTCGCGACCAACTGCGCCGCGCCCGACACGGGGAACATGGAAGTGCTGTCGATGTTCGGCAGCAGGTGGCAGCGCGAGGAGTGGCTGCGCCCGCTGCTGGACGGCGAGATCCGCTCGGCCTTCGCGATGACCGAGCCGGACGTCGCCTCCTCCGACGCCACGAACATCGCCACCAGCATCGCCAAGGACGGCGGCGAATACGTCCTGAACGGCCGCAAGTGGTTCACCTCCGGTGCGATGAACCCCGCCTGCAAGATCTTCATCGTCATGGGCAAGACCGACCCGGACGCGCCCTCGCACCGGCAGCAGAGCATGATCCTCGTGCCCCGCGACACCCCCGGCGTTCACGTCAAACGCGGCATGCACGTCTTCGGCTACAGCGACGCCGACCACGGCGGCCACGCCGAGGTATTGTTCGAGGACGCCAGGGTGCCCGCCGACAACCTCATCGGCGAGGAGGGCGGCGGGTTCGCCATCGCCCAGGCCAGACTCGGCCCCGGCCGCATCCACCACTGCATGCGCCTCATCGGCATGGCCGAGCGCGCGGTCGAACTCATGTGCATGCGCGCCATCGAACGCACGGCCTTCGGCAAGCCCATCGCCCAGCAGGGCGTCGTCCAGGACTGGATCGCCGAGTCGCGTGTCAAGATCGAACAGCTGCGGCTGCTCGTGCTCAAGACCGCCTGGCTGATGGACACCGTCGGCAACAAGGGCGCGCACGCCGAGATCCAGGCCATCAAGATCTCCACCCCGATCACCGTCGAATGGATCCTCGACAAGGCCATCCAGGTGCACGGCGCCGGAGGCGTCTCGCAGGACTTCCCGCTGGCCGCGCTCTGGGCGGGCGCGCGCACCCTGCGCCTGGCCGACGGGCCCGACGAGGTGCACAAGCGCTCCCTGGCCTACCGCGAGCTCAAGAGGTTCATGTGACGATCCCTGGCCCACCGCGGACTCAAGAGGTTCATGTGACGATCCAGGACCGGGTGGCCGCCCTGCTCGCGGCGCACGACCCCGCCGACCGGGCCGCCTTCCTCGGCGCCAGGTTCGACGCCGGGCTCGCCTGGGTGCACCTGCCCGAAGGGCTCGGCGGCCTCGGCGCCTCCCGCGAGGACCAGCAGGAGGTCGAACGCCTGCTCGCGGGCACGCCGCAGCTCGACACCGGTGTGCAGGGCATCGGGCTCGGCATGGCCCTGCCCACCCTGCTGTCCTTCGGCACGCAGGAGCAGAAGGAGCGCTTCGTCAAGCCGCTGTGGACGGGCGAGGAGATCTGGTGCCAGCTGTTCAGCGAGCCCGGCGCCGGCTCCGACCTCGCCACCCTCGCCACCAGGGCCGTACGCGACGGCGAGGAGTGGGTCGTCGACGGCCAGAAGGTGTGGACGTCCGGCGCCCACCACGCCCGCTGGGCCATCCTCGTCGCCCGCACCGACCCCGACGTGCCCAAGCACCGGGGCCTCACGTACTTCGTCTGCGACATGCGCGCGCCCGGCGTCGAGGTGCGTCCGCTGCGCCAGATCACCGGTGAGGCAGAGTTCAACGAGGTCTTCCTGACCGGTGTGCGGCTGCCGGACTCGCTGCGTCTCGGCGCGGTCGGCGACGGCTGGCGGGTGGCGCAGACGACGCTGATGAACGAGCGTGTCGCCATCGGCGGCGCGGCCGTGCCCAGGGGCGGCGGCATGGTCGGCGTCGTCGCCGAGACCTGGCGCGAACGCCCCGAGCTGCGGACCCACGACCTGCACCAGCGACTGCTGTCGCTCTGGGTGGAGTCGGAGGTCACCCGGCTGTCCGGCATGCGGCTGCGCGAACAGCTCGCCGCCGGGGAGCCGGGCCCCGAAGGCTCGGGCATGAAGCTGTCGTTCGCCAAGCTCAACCAGGAGCTGTCCGGCCTCGACGTCGAGATGCGGCGAGACCTCGGCTACGACGACTGGAGCTTCAGGCGCTCCGACGGCGTCGACTTCTTCGGCCGCGACGCCGGATACCGCTACCTGCGGGCCAAGGGCAACTCGATCGAGGGCGGCACCTCGGAGATCCTGCGCAACATCATCGCCGAACGTGTGCTCGGCCTGCCGGGCGAGCCGCGCGTGGACAAGGACGTGCCGTGGAAGGACCTGCCGCGATGACCCTGCTCTACACCGAGGAGGAGAACGACCTGCGCGCCGCCGTACGCGCCCTGCTGGCCGGGCGTTCCGCACTGGCGAGGGTCGAGGACGAGCAGACGTTCGACCTGGAGGTCTGGCGCCGGCTGACCGGCGAGATCGGGGTGGCTGGCCTGCTGATCCCCGAGGAGTACGGCGGCGCGGGCGCCTCGGCGCGTGAGGCGGCCGTCGTGCTGGAGGAGCTCGGCCGTGCGCTCACGCCGGTGCCGTTCCTGACCAGCTCGGTCCTGGCCACCCGGGCCCTGCTGGCCGCAGGTGCGGGCGAGCTGCTGGCCGGGCTGGCGGGCGGCGAGCGGATCGCGGCGCTCGTGGTGCCGTTCGCGGCCTCGCCGTACGCGCCGGGTGTGGGTCGGGTGTCCGTGGTGGACGGACGGCTCACCGGCGAGGTGTACGGCGTGGCGGGCGCGGAGGTGGCCGACGTGCTGCTCGTGCCCGACCAGGGGCGTCTGTTCGCCGTCGAGGCGGCGCACGCGCGGGTCGCGGTCGTGCCCTCGCTCGATCTGACCAGGCCGGTCGCCACCGTGACGTTCGACGGCGCGGCCTGCGTCGACGCCGGGCCGTGCGAGCTGGGCGAGGTGCTGGCCTTCGGCGCGGGGCTGCTGGCCTCCGAGCAGCTCGGCGTGGCCGAGTGGTGCCTGGCGACCACGCTGGAGTACGTGCGCGAACGCCATCAGTTCGCCCGGCCGATCGGCTCGTTCCAGGCCGTCAAGCATCGCCTCGCCGACCTGTGGCTGGACGTGGTGCGGGCCAGGGCCGCCGCGCGCAACGCCGTGGCCGAGGGGTCGCCGGTGGCGGTCGCGGTCGCGCAGGCGTGGAACGCCCGGGTCGCGGTGCACGTGGCGGAGGAGGCGCTGCAGCTGCACGGCGGGATCGGGATGACCTGGGAGCACCCGCTGCACCTGTCGCTCAAGCGCGCCAAGTCCACCGAGATCGCCCTCGGCACGCCGGGCGACCACAAGGCCGCCCTGGCCGCCCTCGTCGACCTGCCGGGGCCGTCGGCGGCGACGCGCTGAGTCCCGGTCAGCCTGGGCGCAGCGAGGTGAGCCTTGGTCAGCCTGGGCGCAGTGAGGTGAGGAGCAGGTCGGCGAAGTGGTCGCCGACCTGCGCTCCGGTCATCGGGCCCGCCACGTGGTACCAGGTGCCCAGGTGGTGCACCGAGCCGAAGAAGAAGTCCACCACGATCTCGGCCGAGATGTCGGCCCTGAACACCCCCTCCCGCTGCCCGTCGGCGACCAGGGCGCGGAAACGTTCGTGATAGCGCCGCCGCTCGGCCCGTACGTTCTTCTGCGTCTCTGGAGCCAGCAGGTGCATCGAGCGGAAGAAGATCTTGGAGTCGTCGAGGTTCTGCACCGTCGTGAGCACCACGTCGGCGGCGGCGGCGCGCAGCCGTTCGGCGATCGCGCCAGGCCCGTCGGCCAGCGTGGTCAGGCGCTCCATCTGCATCCGCAGCACGCGCCCGTAGATTTCGTGCAGCAGGTCGTCCTTGGAGTCGAAGTAGTGGTACATCGCCCCCTTGGTCACCCCGGCCGAGGCTACGATCTCTTGGACCGATGTGCTCTCGAACCCGCGCTCGGCGAACAGCCGCGTCGCCTCGGCGAGTAGCCTCGCGCGCACGGGCTCGTCCTTTGGATTCACCATGCCATCCAGCATACCGACTGGTCGGTTGAACGTCTGTCTGGTGCTATTTCCCTCACCTTTTGCACAGTCAGGTTATTCTGTGGGTATCTCATGACCGGCGAGGGATCTTCGGCGTGGCAGATCCATGGTTTTCTTGACACATTTGGGGAGTTTGCCGTGCCCGGTGGCTCTATCTATGTGCCCAGAGACGACAAGTTCACTGGGGCCTCACCTCAGTGGTACTACGAGAAGTTCTGGATCGAAGGGGCGAAGGCCCGGCAACGATCAAGGGCGATCAAGGCCGGTGTCGGCTTCGTCGTGGGCATCCTCCTGGCGATCAGGTTCGATCTGCCGTTCCTGCCTGTCTGGGGCCTCGTGGGCGCCGCAGTGGCAGCGGCCGTCGACTGGTACCTCGCCTGGCGCTCCTTCCGTGCGACAGCCGTATGGCGGGGCAAACGCCGTGGCGAGGTCCGCACCCGGCGGCTGATCAGGCGGGCGCTCACCAAGCACGGCTACCAGGTGCTCGACGGCAGGGCTATCCGAGGCCAGGCGTCGATCGACCATCTGGTCATCGGCCCCGGCGGCGTGTGGATCGTCGACAACGAGGCCTGGAGCCCCGACACCGAGATCGCGACCTACAACGGGCGGCTGTTCTTCAGCGAGAAGTACGGCACCAAGGTCGCGACGCCACTGGTGGAGACCGCTCAGGCGTTCGCCGACCTGCTCGGCGCCCAGACCGGGATCCAGGTCACGATCGAGCCGCTGCTCGCCGTGCACGGCGGCCTGCTGCCGCGCACCGGCATCGTCTCGGCCGAAGGCCTCACCCTCCTCAAACCAACCCTGATCGGGCGCTTCATCCGCCACGACCGCGACGTCGTCCTCGCGGACGACCAGATCGAGGTCCTGGCCCGGACGGCCGCCCGCGAACTCCAGCGCACCGCGTCCGTGTGAGCAGTTGAGTCCTTCCTTGTACGCGGCTTCCCGGCGACCCCCTCCGCTCAGCCGATCTCGCGGACGAACTCCGTGAGCTGGGCGACAGTGCGGCACTCGCGCATCGGCACCACCACGCCGTAGTCCGATGCGATCGAGTCGCCGGTGTCCCACTGGGCGAAGGGTTCGGGATTGAGCCAGTACGCGTGCCTGGCCTTCGACGCCAGCCGCCTCAGCGTCTCCAGCGCGGGCGGCTGGTAGTTCGACCTGGCGTCGCCCAGGATGAGCAGACTGCTCCTCGGCCCGACCGCCTCGCCGTACCTCTCGGCGAACGTCTCGAAGGCGTTGCCGTAGTTCGTACGGCCGAATCGCACCATGTCCGCTTCCGTGGTCATCCTGGCCATCGCCTCCACCACGTCCGTGCCCGGTGCGAAGAACCTGGTGATCTCATCCACCGTGTCCACGAAGCCGAACGCCCTGACCTTCGTGAACTGCTCGCGCAGGGCATAGGTGAGCAACAGCGTGAAGTGCGCGAACGTCGCGACCGAGTCGCTGGTGTCACACAGGATCACCAACTCCGGCTTGTACGGCCTCGGCGGCCTGAAGTACGTCGTGAGCGGCACGCCGCCTGTCTGCAACGACGCCCGCATCGTACGCCTGAAGTCGAGCCTGCCCCTTCTGCCGTGCCTGTGCTTGACGACCAGCCTCGCGGCGAGCCGCCTGGCCAGCGGGTGCACCTCCCTGCGCAGCCTGGCCAGATCGGCCTTGGCGACCCTCAGGAAGTCGACCTGCTCCAGCGGCGGGCGCACGGCCGATCGGGCGATCCGGTCCACTCCCGAGTCCTCGGCGATGCGCCGCCGCACATCCGTGGCGACCGCCTCCTCGAACCTTCTGGTGTTCGTGGCCACGGTCTGCCTGATCCGCTTTTCGGCCAGGCCGCCGCGTTCCACACCGGCCAGGAGCCCGGCGATCAGCGTCTCGGGCGACAGGGCGCGCAACACACTGTAGGAGAACCAGTTCTGCCGCCCCGGTCCCGCGTCCTGGCGTCCGAACCGGGCGACCATCTCACGTGCGAACCTCGCCATCTGGGCGTCGGTACTGCCTTTGAGGAGTCCGGCGAGGGTGTCGCGGGGGGTGGGGGGCTGGGCTGCTTGGGGCTGGGCCGTTTGGGTCTGGTCTGCTTGAGTCTGGGGCGCGGTGGTCGTGGCGGGATCGAATCGGCTCTGTGCCGCAGTGGTGATCGTGGCGGGGAACCACAGGTCGAACAGCATGTCGAAGCCGGGGCGGTGTGAGGGCCTCTTGACCATCGTCGTGGCGTACGCGGCCCGCAGCGACTCCCGCTCCCCGATGTCGATCACGGTCAGCGCTCTGGCGGCGTCGACGCCTTCGGCTGGCGAGACGGGGATACCGGCTTCCCGTAGCGCTCGCACGAACCCAACATGTCGATCCGTGAGGGACATGTTGGGATTTGTCGGATGGGTCACCTGGGTCACCTGGGTCACCTGGGCGTCCGGGGCAACTGGGTCATCCGGGTCACCTGGGTCATCGTCCTGGGTCCGGCAGGCCGAGCTCCTTCACGGCCCTGCGCTGGTCCGATGCGTGCTTGAGGACGACGCCGAGCGTCTCGGCGACCGTGGGCTCGTCCAGGTCGTCACGGCCCAGCGCCAGCAGCGTGCGCGCCCAGTCGACGGTCTCCGCGATCGACGGCGCCTTCTTCAGCTCCAGCGCCCGCAAGGTCGCCACCGTGGCCGCCAGCTGCTCGGCCAGCCGTAGCGGCAACTCCGGCACCTGCCGCAGCACGATGTCGCGCTCCCGCTCCGGCGTCGGGTACTCCAGGTGCAGGTACAGGCACCGCCGCTTCAACGCCTCCGACAACTCCCGCGTCGCATTGGACGTCAACACGACATACGGCCTGCGTACCGCCTTCACCGTGCCCAGCTCGGGAATCGTCACCTGAAAGTCGGACAGCAACTCCAGCAGCAGGCCTTCGACCTCGACGTCCGCCTTGTCCATCTCGTCGATGAGCAACACGGTCGGCTCCTGGCTCCGTATCGCCCGCAACAAAGGCCGCTCCAGCAGGAACTCCTCGCCGAAGATGTCCTCGTCACTGGCACTGGCCTGAATCCGCAACAACTGCTTCTTGTAGTTCCACTCGTACAGGGCCCTGGCCTCGTCCAGCCCCTCATAACACTGCAGCCGAACCAGCCCCGCCCCCGCAGCCTCCGCCACCGCCTTGGCCAACTGCGTCTTCCCCACCCCCGCCGGCCCTTCAACCAGCAACGGCATCCCCAGCGCCCCCGCCAGAAACACCGAGGTAGCCGCCCCCGCATCCGCCAAATACCGCACCCCTTCCAGCCGCTCCCCAGCCTCCCCAGGCGACCCGAACCACATACCCGACCCTCCCTCCACCTCAACCGAACTTCGTTCTACCGTACCGGACCCACCCGATTCGACCGAGCCGCCGATGCCCGGTATATTCCTCTCTGCAAGCGCCGCTAGCTCAGTTGGTTAGAGCAGCTGACTCTTAATCAGCGGGTCCGGGGTTCGAGTCCCTGGCGGCGCACAGCGAGAAACCCCGGCTCGGTGATACCGAGCCGGGGTTTCTTTGTTTGGCATCTTTCCTCGTTCGGTCGTCTGGCCAGACGCACGCCATTCGGCTCAGGTCAGGCTGGGGGGAAGCGGCTGGCGGTGAGAGTCATACCCTTGCCCGCGATGCCGCCCGGGGCGCGGTGGAGGCCTTGGGTGGCGTGGAGCCCGTGCTGAGATGCCGCCAGGGTTGCCCCCTCGGCGGCGGCAAGATGATCGAAGCACGCTGCACCCGCTGTGGTCCCATCGTGGTCTCTTCCTATCGCATGCGCGACGCCTTGACCGGATTCACCTGCCCTGAGGCACGCAAGCCCTAAATGGGATGCGATGTGCTGAGGCCGGTGGCTACCTTCGACCCGTTAGAGGAGGTGATCCAACCTGTCCGAGCCGCTGCGGCCTTTTCGGTGGAACGTCGACCACCGCGAACAACTCGGAACCCTCGTTGACGGCCGAGACTGCCGTTTCCCCTTCCTCGACGAGCTTGTTGAATGCGCCGCGAAGGTGGTGGCGCGTAGCGGGAACGGGGACTTGTTCTTCGTCGGCCGATCCTGTGACAGCATTCACGATCTTCTTGCCGCTGCCCTCGCGGGTACCTCTGCGAGTGACCGGCTCCACCTGTTGCCGTACTCGTACCGTTCCGTCAGCAAGTTCGCTACCGCAGACGTGCGGCAGTTACGGGTCAACCTGACCGCGCTGGGCATCACACCCGCGGCACTGGAACGACGCGACCGGCCGATCGTCTTCACCGACCTGGTGTACGAGGGCCGGACCTTCGAGAACCTCTATCGCACCCTGCGCGACTGGATCGACGACGAACCCGCCGCCTGGCAGGTGATCCGTACCAAGATGCGCTTCCTCGGGATCACCAGACAGGGCAAGACCAGCCCGAACGCCTGGCGCTGGTGGCAGCACGCGACGTGGGTCGAGGAGCTTCCCCGCCGAGCCGTCACCAACGTCTCACTCGACGGGAGGCTCTGGTCCTACCTGGGCGACCACCAGACCAAGCTCACCCCGTCGTTCCGCCCTCCACGCTGGGCCGACCCGACGGTGACCATCCCACCTCGGGACGACGAGACACTGGGGGCGCTCAGTGAGGCCGTCATGCTCATCGAACAGGGCCGGAGTCGTGAGGTACGGCAGGCCTTGGCTCGGATCATGGCGGGTGAGCCCGGGTTCCGCGAGCGCTGGCTCCGATCGCTCGCACACGAGCTCAGCCACCGCGGCTGAGCCGCTCGCAGTGGCGCAGTGGGAGCTCTCGGATTTCTTCCAGGTGCCCCTTGGAGGGATGATGGCGATATCGAGCGGGACAGGCATCCTCGTCCATCATGCTTCTCCCGTCCGATGTCTTCGGGGCGAACGCCGAATCCAGTCGAGATCGCACGCAGCCGCCGGGGCCTATCCCAAGTGTCAGATTCGGGCGAATCTGGAAACCCTCCAGCACCACATGGCGCGGCTACTCCTGCTTGAGGACAAGCCGCAAGTGCCTGATAGTCAGAACCACCACTCGTGGCGCTCTCGGCATGCCGCTCGGGGCATCGATTGGCCGGCCTGCCGGAGAACGTCGTCGAAGCCCACGCCTGTCCGCCGACCTGGGCCGCCGCCGTGACCCGGTCGTAGTCCACCTCGGACGTGAACGTTATCCAGACGCCAAGGGTGGCCGTGTCGCCGCAGCAGTAGCACGCTTTCGCGGACGCCATTGTCACCTCGCCAGGTTGGGGGAATGTGCGAAAACGGTACTGGGTTATTCCGGACCCGCCGCGTCGCCGTAGATCGCACCATCCCTCCGAGCGCTGACAGGGAAGACTGCTTCAGGTGGCGGTGAACGGCGTGTAACCGACGGGCACCTCGGTGACCTCCAGGTCGGAAAAGACCAGGTTGATGACGTGGGCATCACCGGTGATGCGTACTTCGTGGAAGTCGATGCCGATTGACTTGGCCCATTCGCGCGCTTTGGCGGAATCGGGGATGATCTCCGCACCGGGATAGAGGTTCTGCCAGCGGACAGCCCAGACGAAGCCGTCGGCCTGCTCAGGTTCGCCCAGCAGGGCATCATCCAGCGAGTCGCGCCACGTCTCAGGGCGTAGCCCGGTCGTCACGTTCGCCTCGACGCAGTGCTTGAACAGGTAGCGCAGATTCATCGTCGGCTTGACCGGGACATGGACGACTGCCTCGTAGTCGCGCATGTAGTCGGTGAAGCCGTGGTGGACGAGAGCGAAGTCGAAGCTCTCGTCCAGCGCAGCCTGAAGCTCCGTCGTGTCCATCTCAGTCTCCCAGGCGGTGACGCCGGTACCGGTCGTCGAAGGGGCCGAAGGCGAGACCGTTCTCGTCGAGCGCGTTGTGGACCTCGAATCGGCCATCTGCGAAGACGAAGCCGACGGATACCATTCCGTCGGCGATGTCACCGCCTGCCCATTCCCAGAACTCGACTCCCTCCAGCGGCTGTCCGACCAGCTCAGGGTGAGTGCCGGTGCGCCACTCCAGCCGGAATTCCGGCCAGTTGATCGGTCGGCTGGGATCGATGCTGTTGAAGGTGATCGACAGGTCGGCGAACTTCTGGTGCTGGATCTCGACCCGTTCGTCGGCGAGGTCGACGATGACGGGACAGTCGGCGAACCAGCGATCATCCTCCAGATCCCACACCGTCCACAGGTTCGTCAGGCGGCGTCCGACGAGGGCCGCCAGCCGGTCGCCGTGCGCTTCCCGCAGGGCAAGGCAACCCGACAGCCAACGCGGGCGTTAGCCATGGATGCCAAAGTCGAACATCCGCCCATTCTGGCTGGACATCGACCTGCGCTGCGATGATCTCAGTGGGGAAGATGTCGCCGTGGGACCCGGTACCTTCTGCGACAGTGCGATTTTCCGACCGGCGGCGCAGGTTGGTGAAGATCTGGAACAATCGTGGCATGGTGACAGCGGCGGACTCCGGGAAGCCGCTCCTCGGCAGTGGCACCCTCGGCGCGATCGCGGATCTCGCGCGCTCGGAGAACGATGTGGAGCGGGCGTTCGCCGAGGTCGGGATCGTGCTGGACAGAGCACCCATTGCCCGGCACGAGGGTGCGGTGGTCATCCCCAGCATCTCCAAGCATGTGATGAGGACCTTGCGAGGGCTGGATCTCACGGCCCCGCAGACAGTGGGGGCGGTCTTGCGAGCGGCGGTCACCCTCGCCGAGATCTACCAGGGACATCCCAGTGGGGATCGCAGCCGCCTGGTGCGGCTCCGGCAGTGCCTGGCCTCGGACGGGATTCACCTGGAGGCGTCCGGGGATCCGATGGTCGCCATTCGAGGGCTCGGCCTCGCCGCTGCGGGGACCTCGCTCGACGCGTCGGCGATCCGCGTGGAGCTGACCCGGATGGAACGGGCGCTCGACGAAGATCCCGGACTCGCGATCGGCAAGGCCAAGAACCTGATCGAGGCGACCGCCAAGTCGGTCCTCATCGCGAAGGGGTCGGCTGTCAGCACCAGGGACAACATCCCAGACCTCGTCAATCGGGCGATGACGGTGCTTCACGTCCATCCCGATCAGCAGGATGCCGCGAAGCCGCAGGCTGTGCGTGACATGCTGCACAGCCTGCGTGAGGTCGCACTCAAGGTCGGTACGTTGAGAAACAAGGTGGGCGACGGGCACGGCCCGGCGTCGGCCGTCACCGGGGTCGAACCGCGTGACAGCCGGCTCGCCGTACGGGCCGCGATCGCGTGGTGTGCCTACATGCTGGACTCGGTGGGGGGCTCCGGCTCGGGCGGGGGCTGAGCGATCTGGGCGAGGTGGTCTTCGCGCAGATCGGCGAGCCTGCGCGGGCCGTCGTCGGTGACCGCGTACCAGAACTCCCAGCCGTTGACGTTGACGCCTGCCGCGGCGGCCGCCGCTGACACACTCGGATGCGGGACGCCCTCGAACTCGATCCTGCCGTCCGAGCTGACGAACGCCTCGGCGCCGGTTCCTCGTTGTGCGTCGATGAGGGTGGTGCCGACGTCGAGCAGACCGGCGTTCATGAGGTGCGACACGGTGACCCCGTAATAGGTCGTCTTCGCTTCCGGCGGCGGCGGCCCGGATTCCGGATAGGAAGGCGCGTAAGCCGGGTTGGAGAGTGTTTCGAAGGCATCCCGCGTCACCTTGGCCATCAACAGCCGACGGGCCGACAGGAACTCCTGGTAGTCCATGGCGGTCCAGCCGTCGGGAAGGGCATGAAGATACTCCTGCCGCTCCCTTTGCGACTCGGACAGTTTCGCGGCGGCGAGTTCGGCCGGCCAGTAGACCGCAGGCGCCTTGTCGGAGATGGAGATGTTGTCGAACCACTCGACCAAGGCCATGTTGGCGATCTGGTTGATCTGGTTGACGCTGGTGATTTCCAGCGTGGTCTGCAGGTACTTGCGGGGGAACAGGTGGTGGCGTTCGATGCCCTTCTTCGCTATCACGGCCGGATCGAGACGAGCGCGAATACGGATGTGCGAGAGCAACGCCGGGGCGTCGTGGATATTGAGCGCGGCCACGTACGCCATGAGGGCGGGTGATTTGGAGGCGGATGTGGCCAGGTCGTTCGGGAAGCGAATCGTCCAGTAGTCGTTGGTCAGGGTGTCGTTGATGAGCGCGTCGAGCACACTGCGGAAAGTGTCCGCGTCCGCGTCGGCG
This sequence comes from Nonomuraea sp. IBHARD001, assembly GCF_056106265.1. NCBI lineage: Bacteria > Bacillati > Actinomycetota > Actinomycetes > Streptosporangiales > Streptosporangiaceae > Nonomuraea > Nonomuraea sp. IBHARD001. Next base: position 7,496,499 of record NZ_JBWBBW010000002.1, on the reverse strand, counting down.
AGTTGGCCGAGAGCGCCGAAGTCGCGCTCGGCCTGCGTCTCGAACGAACCGGAGTAGCGGCTCGTGGTGTGCACCATGAAGAACCAGCGGGCGATCACCTCGCGCAGTTCCTTGAGCGGGACATGGAAGTGAACCCGCCCGAACAGCCACATCGCATAGGTGAAAAGAACAGCATTGTCGCTGGTGACCATCTTCGAGCTGCGGAAGCCGGCCCGTTCGAGGCAGAGCAGGAACTCCTGCCAGTTCGTCAGGTCCAGGACGTGCGCCTGAGCCTCGGCCAGTCGCGCGAAGCGTTCGTCGCGGCCCTCGGGGGAGGTGACTCCATGGCCGAGGTCACGGCCTCGGAGCAGCGTGTAGACGTGCTTGAGTACGGCACGGCGGAAGGCCAGGGCGACGCTCACACGGAGAAGTTGCGGCGGCTGCGGCTGGATGTACCAGTTGAACGGCGACGGACCACGTCCGGTAGGTCGTTTCGCGCCGACGCAGAAGTTCTCGAGGTCGCGGCGGCCCTTCTCCCAGAACACACTCATCAGGGTGAGGATGAAGTCGGCCTGGTTGAGGGTCACGCCTTCGCTGTTGATCCGTACGAAGATCTCGGCGACGCGTTCCTCGTCGGCTGTGCTGGCCAGTTCCATGACCTTGAAGGCGTAGTTCTGCACATCGCGGAGGTGGTCGAGGGCCTCTTCGAGGCGATCGCGTTCCTGGAGCGGGAGTTCGTGCCGGGAGGAGTCGAGACGGTCCAGGAATTCGCGGACCGTCTGCCGGAAACTGCCGTTCCACAGGACGCTGATGTCGGGAACGAACTCCGGGTCCTTCTCGATGGCGGCGTCCGTGACGGCGAAAAGCGCGTCGCGAGGGCGGAAGGCGATGCGGATGGACGCCGTGGAATAGTCCTCGCGGAGAACCGGCCGGCCTTTGAGAACTGCGTACAACGAGGTCAGGCGCTGCTGCCCGTCGACAATCATGTAGCGAGGAACGGCCGTGCCCGTCCCGATCTGACGGGCGCCGGGGTCGGCATCGGTTTCCCAGAAGAGAAGGAACCCGACAGGAAAGCCCTTGTACATCGAGTCGAACAGAGAACGGACCTTGGCGGCCTGCCAGACGAAGGGCCGCTGTATGTCGGGCAGTGCGATGTCGCCTCGGTCGATCGCTTCGACGAGGTAGCCGACGGTGTAGCTGGAATCCTTAAAGAGCGCGGTCGCCATGAAAGTCCTACGCGTGTCAGGGAGGGGAACCGTAGAACGATACTTCAGCTCATGTGGGCCCGGCTGGGTAATGTCCATCGCTATCGCGGGACGCGGATCACATGTACGCCTATCGGTGGCTTTGCGTGGACACGTCCAACCTGGTCCAGACTGGGGGATCAAGCAAAGGAGATCACATGGGCAGAGATCCGAACGACGTACGTAGGGCTCACCTGCTGCGTGCCGTACTGGAGTTGCTGGCCGAGCACCCTCACGGGCTCGACCGGCCCGAGGTCGAGGCCAGGATGATGGAGCGCATGCCACCGCAGCCCGGGGAGTTGGAGCTGATGAAAGACGGCAAGCGCACCCGCTACTGGTACAACGTCGGCTACGGCAGCAACAACGCCTCCACCGGACAAGGCGACAAGTACGACGGCTGGCTGCGCAAGACCAGGCCTCGCTGGCACATCACAGACGCCGGGCGGAAAGCTCTTGAGGCATTCCCCGATCCCCTCGATCTCTGGGACGAGATGAACAGGCTGTATCGCCGCCGCAGAGGAGAGTGATCAGAGGCGGGAGGAGGAACAGCAGGGGCTCCTCCGGCGCTCCAGGCACTCCCGGCGCTCCAGGTGCTGGCCCAAGTGGCGTATGCGCGTCCACACAGCCGGTCGCCCGTCAACCGGACTTCAGCCGGGAAACCCCCACCCCCCGCCACCCGGCCCGCTCCGCCACCTCCCGTGCGAGCCGCCGCCCCCGCTCCACCTGCCCCTGCTCGTCCACCGTCAAGCACACATGCCCCCCGACCACCCGCCGCCCATCCACCCAAACAGCCCGAACCCCCCGAGGCGACGCCCCGTACACCAACTGCCCACAAGGGTCATGCAGAACGGACACGCACACCGAGTCCTGCAGCAGCACCAGGTCAGCCCGTTTGCCCACCTCCAGGGACCCGACGAGGTGGTCGAGCCCGAGCGCACGAGCCCCGTCCAGGGTCGCCATGCGCAGCACGGTGGCGGCGTCGATGACCGATGGGTCGAGGGCGTGGACCTTCTGCAGCAGGGCGGTGGTCTTGACGGCTTGGAGCATGTCCTGGCTGTCGTTGGAGGCGGCGCCGTCGGTGCCGATGCCGACGGTGATCCCGGCGGAGCGCAGGCGGGGCACGGGGCACACGCCGGAGCCGAGGATCATGTTGGCGACCGGGTTGTGGGCGATGGCGACGTCGTGGGCGGCGAGGAGTTCGATGTCGGACTCGGTGACCCAGACGCCGTGCCCGGCGATGAGCGGGCGGTCGAACAGGCCGAGCGAGTACGCGTGCGGTATGGTCCGGCGGCCCCAGCGCAGGGAGGCGGCGACGAGTTCCTCGCGTACCTCGGCGAGGTGGGTGTGTACGGCCCAGCCTCGGTCCCGGCAGGCGTTGGCCCCGGCCTCCAGCAGGGCGTCGCTCTGCCCGAGCAGGGTGCCGACGCCGTACCTGAAGGAGATGAGTTCGGCGCTCTCGCACGCGTCGGCGAGGGCGTACTGCTCGGCCAGGACGCGTTCGACGTCCGCCCAGGGCGGTGTGGCGTCCTCGGCGCCGAAGGACACGACGCCGCGCAGGCCCGCCTCCTGGAGCCCGGCGACGACGCCGAGGCTGGCGGCCTCGTCGGGATTGCAGTGCACGAACATGTCGTTCACCGTCGTCACGCCGGACAGCATCATCTCGATCGCCCGCAGCAGCGTGCCCTCGCGGGCGTGTTCGGTGGTCAGCACCGAGCCGAGCGGCCCGACGATCCGCTCGCCCCACTCGAACAGCGTCAGCTCGGACCCGATCCCGGTCGCCAGCGCCTCCGACAGATGCGTGTGCGTGTTGACCAGGCCGGGGATGAGCAGGCCGGTGCCGTCACCCTCGACCGGCAGGCCGGGCAGTGCCGCACGCAGCTGCGGGTACGGGCCCACCGCGACGATGCGGCCGTCGCGGATGTGCACGGCGCCGTCCTCGATCTCGCCCGGCGGCCCGACCGTGAGGACCCACGCGGCCCGGACCAGGATCTCCTCACGCGACGGGGAAGGGGACACGCGTTCCTCCTGGGAGGTCAGGGCTTGACGCCGATCGAGGGGTCGATGAACTCGTTGGTGACCAGGTCGCCGGGCGTGATGCCGGAGATGTCGGCGTCGGGGGCGTACTCGCCGATCAGGTCGATGAGGGTCTGCACGCGCTTGAGGTCGTAGTTGCCGAGGGTGGCGTCGTCGCCGTTGCCGACGAGGCCCAGGTCGGTCTGTGCCTTGACCGCGGCTTCGGCCTGGCCCTGGGTGTAGCTCCAGCTCGTGCGGTAGCGGTCGACCAGGTCGACGATCAGCTTGTTGGTCGGCGCGGGGTCGGTGATGTAGTCGATCTGGGCCCGCTGCAGGATCGGCACCAGCTTCGACAGGCAGTCGCGCTCCTTGGTGACGTCCTCCTCGCGCACGACCACCGACTGGAAGTACTCGGGAAAGCCGGTGTCGTGGATGAGCTGCCCCACGACGGGCTTGGCCCAGGCCTTGGTCTCGACCTCGTACATGTACGGCTCGGCGGTGATGAAGCCGGTCTCGGCGACCTTGCCGCCTTCGGCGACGAACGTCGCGGGCTTGGGCGAGTCGCTCTGGTCGACCTGGGCCTTGTCGACGATCCCGGCGCCGACGAGGTACTCCTGCCAGACGGTGGCCTCGGCGCCGAACAGGATCTTGACCTTGTCCTTCCTGAGGTCGGCGATGGTCTTGGCGGCCGGGTAGGTGGCCGGGTCCCAGTAGATGGCGTACGGGCTCTTCTCCAGCTGGGCGAACACCGAAACGACCGGCGTCTTCCGCTGTGTCACCAGATGCTCGGACACGCGGCCGTAGCCAAGAAGCAGGCTCTTGTCCTGGTAGAGCAGGGGAGGGGCGGTCTGGTAGCCGACCGAGGCCCCGCCGATGCGGATCTCGACGTCCACGCCGGTGTCGGTCCCGGCGGCCAGCAGCGCGCCCTTGACCGACTTGGCCTCGACGTCGGCGGTGTGGTTCTCGCCGAGCAGCCGGTACAGGCCGCCGTGCTCGGCCTCGGGCTCCCAGTCGGTCTGGATGGCGACGGTGGCGGGGCACACGCCGGACAGCACTCCGGAGCGGGCCTTCGGCGCGGCCTGCGGCTCACCACCGCAGGCGGCGAGCAGGGCGAAACAGGTGACGAGGGTCGTGGCGACGGGCAGACGGCGGGGGAGCGGACTGGACATGACTCGTCCTTGCGTGATCGGGCGCCCCGGCCACGGCCGGAACACCAGGGGATGGACAACCACCAAAAAGATCAGGACGTACGGGACGCCCGGTCGGCCGGGCCCCATGCCTCCGACCAGCCCCCGACGACCCTTCGGCCCAGCGCGCCGAAGATCCAGAAGACGACCACCCCGAGCGCCGCCGCGGCGAAGACCGTGGCCAGCATCTCGGCGGACTGCAGCCGCCCGCTGTAGCGCGAGAGCAGGAGGCCGAGCCCGATGGCCCCTCTGCCGAAGAAGAAGTCGCCGACGACCGCCCCCACGATCGACAGCCCGGCCGCCGTCTGGAGCCCCACGAACACCTGCGGGAGCGCCGACGGGATCTGGAGCTTCAGCAGCCGGGTCAGCGGCCTGGCCTTGGCGAGGGTGAGCAGGTCGTGCAGTCCGCGATCGGTGCCGAGCAGGCCCTGAAGCGGATTGATGACCAGCGGGAAGATCGAGATGATCACGCAGACGACGACCCGCGCCGTCAGCTCGTACCCGAACCAGAAGCCGATGACCGGAACGATGGCGAGGATCGGGATCGTCTGCAGGAACACCACCCAGGGATAGAGCGAACGCTCGATCCAGCGCGCCCGCGCCATGAGCACCGCCAGCACCGACCCGAGCACGAACGCGACGACCAGCCCGATCAGCGCCGCCTTGAGCGTCTCCCAGCTCGCCAGCAGGATGTCCGCCCGCACCCGCGCGTCGAACAGCCCCGCCGCCACGACCTCGTCGGGAGGCGGCAGCAGGAACCTGCGGTCCTCGGCGAGCACGCCGTACGTCACCGCGTACCAGCAGGCGAGGACCAGGGCGAGCACGCCGAGCGGCGGCAGCGCCCGGCCGAGCACGGCCGCCACGCGCCTGGTCACGCCTCCTCCTCCAGCGCGCCGGCCACCTTTCCGGCCAGCGCCGCGAACGCGGCCGTGTACCGCAGCCCGGCGGGGCGGGGAAAGGCGAACGGCACGGCGAACTCGGCGACGATCCGGCCAGGCCGCGCCGACATCACGACGACACGGCCGGACAGCAGCACCGCCTCCTCGACCGAGTGCGTGACGAACAGCGCGCCGAACCCGCGTTCCACGAACAGGTCCATGAGCTGGAGGTTCAGCCGGGTACGCGTGATCTCGTCCAGCGCCCCGAACGGCTCGTCGAACAGGAACAGCCCCGGCTCCACGACCAGCGCACGCGCGAGGCTCGCCCGCATCCGCATCCCGCCGGACAGCTGTCTGGGCAGGTGCTCGGCGAAGTCCACGAGCCCGACCGCCTCCAGCGCCGCCTGCGCCCGCTTGCGCACGTCCGCACGGCCGAACCCCGACAGCTCACCGAGCAGCTCCACATTGCGGCGTACCGTACGCCAGGGCATCAGGGTGGGGTCCTGGAAGACGTAGGCCACATCGTCGGTGGCGGTGCGCACGGTCCCGGCCGAGGCGGTGTCCAGCCCGGACGCGAGCCGGAGCAAGGTGGACTTCCCGCACCCCGAAGGCCCGACGACCGAGACGAACTCCCCCCGCCCGACGGCCAGCGTCACCGGATCGAGCGCCCGCACGGCCCCGAACCACCGGGCCACCTCATCGAACGAGAGCAGCGACCTCGCCCCCGTCACACCGCCCCGCCATTCGCATGATCCGTTCCCATGACGACGACGATGCAGCCAACAGCGTCCTACCGGCAAGGGCTCAAAGTTGTCGCCGGATCAGCACCTTGCCAGCACAAGGCGAGTGCGCTAGATGGTGGCGACACACGTTGGAGATGCAGGCGTCGATGGCGTATCACTGGGCTGTGTGTGTCATTCAGCCGCCTTCTTGTCACACCGATGTGCGGAGAGCTGTCGAAGGCGATCTCGCCAATGCAGAATCCCGGGGAGGTGATCGCGTGAGTGCACGCCGGTCGAGAGCTCTTCCAGTAGGCGGCACAGCTGTTCGCACTCCGCGAAGGTCACGGCGCGGGGAATCCTCTGAACTTCTCCGGAGTGAACCTGAGTTGAAATCCCGCCGGTTCGCGTGGTGAGTCGTACCCGTCGTCGTCGCGGTATATGACAGGGACCTGCGTCGTTCCTTCGTGGCCCATCGCGCGGGCAGCGTCGACGAAGTAGTAGAGATCCTGAAACTTGATGTTCCAGAAGTGGACATCAATGCTCATGCTGGTCATGAAGAGTGCCTATTCGAGAGTGTCGAGGTGAGCGATGCGGTCGCGTAAACCGTTCTGTTGGGCATAGGCGCGCAGAGACTCGATGGTGGGGATGTCGATCTCGAGCTGCGTCGCGAGATCGATGAGACGCTGCTCCAGGTCGTCACGGGTGCGGACTTCGCGTTGTCTGGCCATGCCGAGGGCGCGTTCGTGTGCTGCGCGACCCCGTAGACGTTCGTCCTGGCACCACAGCTGAAGGAAGTAGTTCCTGCGGAGCTGGAAGGAACCCACGCGGCTGAGCGGCAGCTTTCCGGCAGGACCGAACGCCCTCGCCGCCAGCACTACGCGCCAGCCGCCATGCGAAGCCTGACTGAGCGTGCCGTGACCGAGACCGCTTTCGGCCAGCCACTCCCGCCACAGCGACTGTTCATCCAGGCTGAATTCGGCCTCGACCCTCGCACGCACTTCTGGGACGTGATGGACGATCCCCTCCAGAAAGAGGTCGCGATCTCTTCCGGCTGCTGTGTAGGCCAGTAAGGACTTCTTGGCGGTGTCGATGAGATAAGCGGGCAGGAACGCCTCCTGGGACCGGATGTCCCGGATCTCGGTGAGCGAGGCATTCAGGTTGTAGGCGGCCCGATCCGGCCGCGCGGCGAGGCCGGTGACGAGCTTCTCGCTGAACGGGGTCAGCGCGAACAACGGACGAAAGCGGGTGTTGTCGGCCAGCACCTCCTTGCTCGCGGCGGGTGTGTCTAGGATGGCGACCGAACCGTCGTAGTGACTCTTGGGCAAGGGGTGTCCGGTGAATCTTTCGAAAAGGAGCTTTCTCCGGCTCTCCTTGCGCAAGGCATAGCGCACTCCCTCGCGGTGGGAGCGCAGGCCCAGCTCGGTCAGGCGGATGACGCCTTCGCCCGTGACGGACAGATGGCCCATGATCGCCAGGAAGTGCAGGCATCGATCCACCAAGGAGCGATCGAGGCCGAAGAAGCTGCTGAGCTCACCGACGGTCGTCACGCCCCCGTCGGCCACGGCGCGGACAAGAAAGCGGTCGATCACCTCGTAGGCCTGCTGCTCGTAGAGGTCGGCCGTGACTTCGGCCTGCCACAGAGGCCATAGAACGGGAAAGATACGCACGGGGTGCGCGCCGGATCGGACGACCGCATGCTCTACAGCGCGTATCGCGGGGTAGATGATGTTCTGCCCCATTCAGACCTCCCCGACGGTGTCGATCAGGGCGCTGATCTCGTGTGATGGCCGCAGGTCCCCGACTCGTCCGACGTGGGCCACCATGGCCTTCATCAGCTGGGCGAACTCCTTGTTCTGCGCTCTGGTCAGTGTCGTGGTGTCGCCGACGACGACCAGTTGGGCGCGTGCCCTGGAGATGGCCACATTCAGTCGGCGCAGCTCCTTGAGGAATCCGACCTGGCCGCCGGGATTGCTGCGGGTGAAGCCGTACACGATGAGGTCTCGCTCGCCGCCTTGGAATGAGTCGACGGAGCCGACCTGCTCCGCCGCTTCGGGTATGTCGAGTCGACGCCGGATCAGCTCGGCCTGGGCGTTGTACGGCACGATCACCGCCCAGTCCTTGTAACGAGGCGCATAGGCGTTGATCAGCCGGACGATCAGCTCGGCTTCCGCCTCGTTGCGGTAGCCGGCCTTCTCTCCGGTCATCTTCGTCTCGCGCCTGCGGGAGGGTGCGAGGTCGGACGTGTCGATCATGGCGAATGGGCTTGTGAAGATCGGGTCCGGGTCTCGGCCGGGATGCTCAGTGCGCAGGATGCCTCCGTAGAACGCTGTGGAGACGAAATCGGCGACCTCACGGGGCATGCGTCGCTGCTTGCGCAGCATGATCTGGTGATCGTCGGGTAGCGTGCCGTACAGCTGCTCGAACGCGCTTCGACGCAGCACGTCGCCGATCGTCTCAACGGCCTCGGGAGTGATGTCGTCGTCGGCCATCAGCCCGTCGGCCCACGCCTTGATCTCCTCGTCGAGGTACGGCGGCAGTTGATGGTGATCACCCACCAGGAGGGTGCGCCTGCCGCGTACCAGCGGGACCAGCAGGTTGGGTGTTGAGATCTGACCGGCCTCGTCCACGATGACCAGGTCGAATTCGAGGTCGGCCAGAAGCGGCGTGGTCGCGGTGCCGATGCAGGTGGCGCCCACCACAGTGGCGTAACGCACCATTTCGCGTTGCAGCTCCTCGCCGACCGTCGCGAGACCGGCACGCCACTGGGCGAGCATCTCCGCCCTTGCGGACAGAGCGGCCACGGCCCGTTCCAGTGACGCCTGCTCGATGCGTCTGCCAGGGAGCGCTTCACCGGGCCGCACCGGGTTCAGCGGCAGCCAGGCGGAGATCATGGGACGGAGCATGGACGTCGCACGTTCCGCCTCGGCGAGTTCACGCTCACGCTGCGCGTGTGCGGCTTGGATCTCCTCGGCCAGGCGCAGTGCCTGTGGGTCGCCCGCGACCCGCTCCTGAAGTCGAGCTTGGATGGTGGCGTTCGCGGCATCGGCCTGCGCCAGCCTGGCCTGAGCAGTGGCGAGGTCCTGCTGCGCGGAGTGGACCTTGGGCAGTCGCCGGCCTGCCAGCCATTGGAAGAAGAAGGCGAAAGCACCCGAGTCCGCCTTGGAACGACTGCTCTCGTATCGCCGACGTGCGGTGTGCAACACGGTGTCGAGCCTGGCGGTCAGTGCACGAGCGGTCGTGAGTTCGAGTTCGGCCTGGTGCAGATGCTCGGCGATCGGCGCGGCCACGCGTGTGACGGCAGCCTTTCGCTCGGCCTGAAGCTCACCGGCCCGATCGTCCGCCGACACGGCGCCGTCGAGGCATTGAGCCAGATATCCGAGCCAGCGCCCAGCAGGCGCATCCGAGTGGGAGAAGGCGGCCAGTGCCGCTGCGGTGCCCTCGGTCGCGGCCATGATCCGGCGCTGTTCCTGCTGCACGCGTGTCTCGACCATGAGGCCTCTGGCGTGAGAACTCATCTTGTCCTCGTTGCCGACCCTGACGGTGAAGACGTCCTCGGGCAGCTTCTCAAGAACGTTGTCCACGGCACGGTTGGTGTGTGAGGTGATCAGTACCCGCTGGCGGCCCGCGCACGCTGCGACGATCTGGGCTATGGTCCTGGTCTTGCCGGTGCCGGGCGGTCCGAGAACAAGCAGCATGTCCGGAACAGTGAGCGCACGCTGGAAGGCTGCGAGCTGACCGCTCTCCTGGTCGAGCGGCTCGCGCGGCCGAGCGTTCGCGTCCGGCTCGTACGCGGAGACCTGCCGATCGACGAGTTGGTGGAGCAGGCGGGGGTTGGCTGCTTCCCCCTCGCGGAGGCGGGTCACCGCGTCGGCCTGTGCCCTGAAGATACGGTCGCTCGGCATTGCCATCAGTGCTCCGACGGCCGGTACCTGTCCATAGTCGATGGCGCGTTCGAACCGGATCGTCAGGTCTGTGCCTTTGATCCGGATGACTCTGCCCCGCAGCTCTGGTCGTTCCTTGACGTAGAGCACGGTGCCTTCCGCCACTTCGACAGTGCGCAGGAGTTGGAAGGTGTAGACGTCGCGGGTGGAGTGGCGCTGTTCCCTGGCGCTGCTCTTGTTGCGATAGAGCAAGGGCTCGGCGTCCAGCTGCTTGGCGATCTCAAGGTCCTTCCCCGCCTCGATCACCCGGGACATCAGGTCCAGGTAGTGGCCGTGCCGAGGCGGTAAAGGCGAGCCGGAGACGACCGGCGCCTCCGCCTGCGCCCAGGCGTGGTGCAGAAGCTCGGTGTGGGCCGACATACCGGGCCGAACATCGCGCACGTGGTGAAACGCCTGGAACCCATATGGGCACCGAAGAAGCAGGGCGGCGGTCACCAGCCGCTCCTCGTCCCTGAACGTGCGTGGGGCGGCGCTACCCAGACTGTAGGCGTCACCTCGATTGGTACGGAAGAGCCAGGCGACGTGCCTGCTCGTATAGACAATGAGGCGTCCGTCGTCGATTCGGGCAGGCAGGGCGCCCGCACGGGCGAGGGCGCTCATCTCCTCGACCAGCGCGAACGGATGCAAGGGCGGGCCGAGCTTCGTGTGGACCTTCGGGGACGGCACGACCGCGACGGCTGTGTTCAGCAGCACCGGCACCGTTGTCATGACCCTGCCCCCTGAGACAGCGAGGCGCGGGCCCGGCGCAGCTCCGCCGAGAGGGTGCGAATGTCGGCAGGACGTCGTGCGGGATCGGCATCAAGTGCCTGAGCCAACAATTCCTCCAACGCGTCAGGAAACCCCGGCACGACCGCACGCAAAGGCAGGGCGGATCCGGGCAGCCCGGAGACGGTGTGATGAACGAGTGCGGCGATCTGATAGATGTCGGTTCGTGGCCCCGGCGGCAGGGACGCCAGGCCGGGCCGAAGCTGTTCCGGCGCCTGGTAGGGAGCGACGCCTTCGCCAGGAAGCACGCCGACGGCGGCGAGTCCGAGATCACGAAGCGCCGCCTCGTGCCTGCCATCCCGAAGGATCAGCGCATCTGGGCTCAAGGCGCGATGGGAGTGCCCTCGCCGATGCAGATGGCGGAGGGCGTCGCAGGCGGCGGCGGCAGCCGCGGTCACGGCAGCCGCACCCAGCCGATCAAGCGCAGTGGCGGGCCCCAACGCCTCTCGCCATGTCATGCCTCGCGGATGTGTGCTGGCCAGTGTCATCAGGCGATCACCGGCACGGATCGCGGCGAGCTTGCGCGGCAGGTTCCGCACGTCGGCCAGCTCGTCCATGAGTGCGGCCTGGGCCAGCAGGCCATCGAATCTCGTCCGGCCATGAGGCGAGTCCCGGAACAGCTGAACCTGCCGCAGGACGACACGTCGGCCCGGCGGGTCGATCTGGTCGGCGCTCCCTTGCCGTGACGCCCACGAGAGGTCGGCGGCCAGGGTCTCCGTGGCGTCCTCGTGCAGGAGGTACGCGCCGTTGACCGCGCCGGGACGCCAGTGGCCGTCGTCGCCGGAGACGGAGGGCGACACCGGTGCCGCGTGGTTGTCCGACGGCGGGCGATAGGGGTTGTAGTACAGATGCCGGACGTGGTCCGCCTCAGGCCGGGCGAGGAGGGTGCGGAGCCTGGTCTCGTCCCAGAGTTCGATCTTGATACCGGTTGCCGCCTGCTGCTTGGCACGCCAGCGCGCCCACCAGTTGTGGGCGGCGGGCGTCATGCTGCAGGGAATACAGAGAGTCCATCGATCGATTGCATGGCCATGATCGGACCGGCCTTTGAGTGCCGATCTGAAGGAGTGCCTCACCTGTTGGTAGTGAGAGGGGTTGAACCCATCGATGAAGTACTTCGCCTGCCAGATGGAGACGCGGTCGTGGAGTTCTCCGACCAGGACGTCAATGCCCCAGTCACCTTCCCCGCCGCTCGGTTCGAGCGTGTAGGCCTGGACGCCTTCAACGGTTTGAACCAGCATTCCGAGCATCTGCTCGAACTCGATGCGGGCGCCTTCCTTGTTCTGCCGTTCGTGCGCACGGAAGTTGATCGGGGGCTGGCCTGTCATGTCGCACGCATCCGCGGTGGGGTCGCCGGTCCCATCATCCGGAACTCGTCGTGGTTGAGCAGTTGTTCGCGGCCGTCCAGCAGATAGCTCAGCACGACGCAGTGCCAGGGCGCCCAAGGGCCCGACACACGCAGCGGATACTCGCCCTGGAGGTGGACGATGAACGAGAAGCCGGCCACGGCAGGCCACAATCCCATGATGGAATCCAATCCCCATGAGTGCCATCGGTGGTCCGCGTACGCGAGAATGCGGTGACTGGTCACGAGCGTCGGCGTCCAGCCCATGGGCCGCCATTGGTCCATCGCCCGCCGGAGCGCCCTGGTGCGACGGATCGAGTTGCCGACCAAACTGACCGCCAAGCTTGCGGCCATGGCAGCAGGGTGACCGAGAGCGATGCCCGATACGCGATAGCTGACCTCCATCCCGCACCAGATCTCGTGCAGTTGTGACGCTTGGGCATGTAACTCCTCGCCGGGGAGGAGCCGGATGTCGTTGGTCCACAGTGCGGGGAGCGGGCGACCGGCCAGGAGGTCCCCGCGAAGGCTGCAGGCGTCCTGCCAGCCCTGGGCGAAAGCGTGTTCCGGATAGGGGTGCACCTGATTCCCCACGGCACTAGAGAGTCAATTGCAGCGGGAGACTAGCGGATCTCACTCATCTCCGTCAGAAATCATGAAATAGCATGAAATACGGTTGGCTGTTCGCCAGGGTCGCATCGTCGGAGGAGTAAGGCGCGACACATGAGCGGCTATTCTTCGAGGGCTGCTGACCTTGCTGGTTACTGGCAGTGACGGGCCGCAAATCGGACTATATTGCCACTCTTGGTGTATGTGGAATAAATAGTGCCCTGGTATTAATAGTGAACAATTTTCGCCAGATGTCGCGCCAGTGCAACCGTGCGTTGCCCTTACCGCCTACGGCGGGGCTGGCGGCCTGGGGTGAGGGCGCCTCGCACCTGGACCCAGGCCACCAGTGCCCAGCGGCGCCACTCCGGTAGCAGGATGCGGGTGAGGATCGCCTCCTTCACCCCCCGATGCAGGCGAGGATGTGTCCCCGCCCAGGTCACCACCAGGGGGATCAGCACCCGCCGCAGCAGTGGGTCGCGCCCGGTGGCGGTGGTGAGGGTGGTGGTGAGGGGGACGCGGAGGCGGGGGCGGGTGGCGGCGGTGTTGAGCCAGAGGGTGAGGGCGTCGCGCAGGCCGGGGTGTTCGGACGGGCGGCGCAGGGCGATGCGCCAGGCGGGGGTGTAGGCGTGCGGGTCGAGGGGTTCGGCGGTCGTGAGGATCGCGGCCAGGCCGTCGGCGTCGGGTACGACGGCCAGCTGGAAGACGAGGGTGGTGCCGAAGGCACGCCTGGCGCCGGTCGAAGGGGTCAGGGCGTCGGGCGTGGCCGCGAGCGTGGTGGCCAGGGCCAGGACGGACACGCGGTGCACGGCGGCCAGGTCGCCCGCGGCCCAGGCGAGCAGGCGCTGGTGCAGGCGCGGGTCGCCGTCGGAGACGAGAAGTTCGACGGCGTCCAGGATCGCCTTGAGATGGGAGTGGCCGAAACGAGGGCGGGGGATCACGTCGAGCAGCAGCCGGGTGGCGACGTCGAGGCGGCGTTCGGCGTCCCTGGGATGGGCGCGTACGGCGGTGCGGGCCCACTGCAGCACTGTACGGAAGACGGTGTCGGCGTCGAGTGCGGCCAGTGACCTGACGACCTCGACGACCTCGTCGCGTACCTGCCGGTTGCCGTGGGTGGCGAGATGCTTGAGCCGGGTCAGCGCCATGGCCAGATGTGTCTGGCCGAGCACCTCGCACACCCGCACGACGGTCAGCTTCAGCGTCTGCGGCGTGTGGTGCTGCTTGGACCAGTCGTACAGCGTGCGCCGCACCTGCCCGCCGACGACGTCGTGCAGGCACGTCTCGGTGAGGGCGATGTAGGCCAGGTCGGAGCGTTCGGCCTCGGCCCAGGTCCGGGCCATCTGGGTGACCTTCTCCGCCTTGTCGTAGTCGGCGGCCAGCCCGGCGAACTCCTCGACCAGCCGGTAGCCCATCGAGGCGTCGAGCGCCAGCACGGTGTCGGTCGGCAGTGCGGCCAGCCACGACAGCAGCTCCATCCTGGCCAGCGGGTACTCCCCGCAGACGTGGCGCAGCACCGATCGGGCGTAGCCGTGCCTGCGGAAGACGATCCGGTCGTCGTCCCTGCCGCTGTCGAGCAGGTGGCTCAGTTCGGCCGTGGGCGTCCAGGCGAGGCCGCCGCCCTGCGGCCTGATCTCCAGCTGTCTGGTCAGGGCGAGCGCGGCTCCGTATATCTGCGTCTCGTCGGCGGGCGCGATGGTGGCGGCGGAGATCATCAGAGCCTGGTCGAGCAGTTCGGCGTGCTTGGCGAACCAGGTGCGCAGCTCGTCGGCCCAGCCCAGGTAGGCGCGCTCGACCTCGTGCTCGCCGCCGCCCTCGCGCAGGATCTCGGCCGCGAGCTTGGCCAGCCGTTCGGCGTCGGCGGGGCTCGCGCCCTGGAGCAGTTCGAGGCCGCGCCGCCAGTCGGGCCAGTGCGACTCGCCGAATCCACGCCGGTACAGGTGGCTGCGGTACACCGCGTCGGCGGGCGGCGTCTCGATCGTGATCGGCGTGAGGAAGGTGGCGAAGGGGCGCTGCTCGGCGGGCGTGCCGACCACGACGGCATAGCCGTTGGCCTCCCGTACGGCATGCAGGAACGTGCGCAGCCGGGCGGGCTGCTCGTCGCGGGCGCGCACGATGTAGCCGTGTGTCCGGCTCTGGGTCTCGACCTCGTCGACGTCGTTCTCCTCGGCGCTGAAGATCTTGATCGGCACGCCGGGCCTCAGGTGCCGCAGCACCGCGACGGCGGTCGTCTCCAGGCCCGAGCCGCGTGCGCCGCTGATGGCGATGACGTTCTCCCTGGCCAGAGCCTCGCCGATGCGCCGATGGTTGCGTACGGGCACGTAGACGGCGACCTTCTCGGTGACGTCCTCCTCGCACAGGATCATCGAGGGCCTGCCGCGGATGGTGTTGATCTGGTGGACGACGAGATCGCGGCCGACGGTGTTGCCGAAGACGTTCTGGGAGTCGTCGCCGATCGTGACGTCCTCGATGATCGTCGTCGTCACGAGTCCCCCAGGCGCAGGTCGCCGGTCACCGTGTTGCCGAACACGTTGCGCGAGCCCTGCCCGGTGATGTGCACACCGCTGAGCGAGACGCCCGCCGGGGGAGCGGGCCGTACGGGTGGGGGCGCGGGCGGGGGCGCGATGGAGGAGGGCACGGGCACGTGGAGGTGGGCCGTGCGGTCGAAGCTCTTCACCGCCACCCGCACGGGTGTGAACCGGCTGGGCCGCAGGGTGGTCCTGCCGCCCGCGACATATGTGGAGAAGATCTCCTGCGAGGCCAGGAACGCCACGAAGGTGACGTCGGGATCGCTGTCCAGCAGGGCGTCGCGCAGCGGCCCGCAGTCGAGCATCCGGCAGACCTCGACGGTGGCGCTGGAGACGCCGGGCGCCTCGGGCCGTTCGTCGTCGACGAGCCCGACGTGCAGGGCGACCCGCAGTCGCAGGCGCAGCCCCTCGGCCCGCAGTTCGGGCGCCACGGCGGCGAGCGCGTCCTGGAGCCTGAGCGGGAACCTGTCGACGAGTGTGGCGATCGACTCGTGCGGCAGGATCGCGAGGATCCCGTCGCCCGTGCTCTCGACGAAGGCCGCCGATCGCCACACCTCGGCCAGGCCGCTCGCCGCGCAGGCGGCCACCAGCGCGTGGCGGATCTCCATGTGCAGGCGGGGCAGGTCGGCGTCACGGTTCCGGCTGAACTTCTCGGCGTCGACGCTGAGCAGCGCGCTGTACTTCTCCATGGACGGGCCTCCCTGGCGAGTGGTCGGTCTTGCCCATGATGCAGATGATCTGCCGACTATGGTGTCTTAAATCAGACATCGCCCTCAGTTGATACCGCCAGCGCCCGCAGCCTCGCCGGATCCTCGATGGTCACACGGCCGTCCCCGGTCGAAACCACCCGCGAGGTGCGCAACCACGCCAGCTGCGCCGCCACCACACTGCGCGACAACCCCACCGCCTGGCCGATCTCCGTCTGGCTGAGCACCACCTCCAACGGCCTGCCGGGCACGGGTACGGCCAGCCGCAGCAACGCCCGGACCACACGCTGCCTGGCCGGAAGCGCCGCCGTCTCGGCACGCCAGGCCTCGCCCTCCCTGATCCGCAACATCGCCCGCCGCAGCAGCACCGACTCCTCCTGCGCCGACCGGACGAAGGTCAGGAAGCGCCCGGCGCCCAGCGTCCTGGTCCGGCACGCGTCGAGCGCGACGACGGTCGCCGACCTGTCGCTCTCGCCGACCACACCCATCACCCCGAGCACCTCACCGGGCCCGCGTACGGCCAGCAGCAGCGTCCCGCCGTCGGCCAGGTCCAGCAGCACCTTGACCCGCCCCTCCAGCAGCAGCACGACATGGGTGGAGGCGCCGCCCTGGTGCAGCACGACCTCGCCCCGCCCGAACCCGCGAGGTGTGCCTGCGGCCACCAGCCGCGCCCACATGACATCGGAGACGTCCATCGCCCTCCGTTGTCTCACGGATCCCGCGCACATGCGAAAGGACCGGCGCCGTCACAGCCTCCCAGGCGACGGCGCCGGTCCGGTCATCAGATCTTCGACAGCACCCGATCGCTGACGAAGCACAACATGCCGAACTCCCTGGCCCGGCGATAGGCGTAGTCCGACAGCTCGTCGTCCTCGGCATAGTCCAGGGCGTACAGGTCGAGGTCGAACTCCAGAAGGTGCTCGGCCACCGAGGCGTGCACCTCCAGCACGTCGTCGGGCCAGGGGGCGTAGCTCTCGGTGTCCACCCAGCGGGCGGAGAACGACTCGAACAGCACGCCGTCCACCAGGTCGGCCATCTGCGGCAGCAGGCCGAAGCCGCGGTTGGCCAGCAGGTAGTCCGGCCTGGCCTCCTCCCGGATCGCGGCGATCAGGGTGAGCAGGTGCGGCAGGTCCTCCGGATAGGTCTGCTCCAGGTTGAGCGTGTCGAGGAACAACCCGGTGAACCCGGTCGCGATCGCCCCCTTGGCCTGGTCCACGACATGCGCCATCCAGCGGGGATCGCCCACGTGCACGAACGCGCCTCCCCAGTCGGGGTTGCGCTCGGGCCGATGCCAGGGCGCGGGCGGCCCGACGTCCTCCGACAGCGACAGGTACCCGAGCGTGTGCACGCCGCCGTCCTTGAGCACGTCCAGCTGCGCGGGCGTGTAGAAGTCGGCCTGCAGCACCACCTTCTCGAACACCGAGAGCCGCTCCAGCTCGCCGTCGCCGTAGTAGAAGCAGATCGGCGACTTGACGGCACGCGCCTCGCCCGTGGCGGTCATCGGCGCCCGCCGTACCAGTCGAAGGTACGGCGTACCCCCTCTTCGAGGCCGACCTTGGGCTCGTAGCCGGTCAGGGAGCGCAGCAGGGTCAGGTCGGGGCAGCGGCGGGCGACCGAGCCTTCGGGGGCGGGCACGGTCATGACGGAGGGGTCGAATCCGGCCGTTCTGAGGATGAGCTTGGCCAGGTCCCCGATATTGGTCTCCTCGGTGTCGTCGCCGATGTGCACGACGCGGCCGTAGGCCTCGGGGGTGGCCATCAGTGCGATCATGGCGTCGACGGCGTCCTCGACGTAGCAGAACGCCCGGCTCTGGTCGGCCCCGTAGAGCGTGAACGGATCCTGCCCGGCCGCCGCGCGCAGCGACAGCTCGGGAATGACGTGGTCGGCCCCCATCCTCGGCCCGTAGACGTTGTGGAAGCGCCCGACGACCGCGTGCGCCGAGTGCAGCACGGCGGCCTCGCCGAGCATCTTGCTGATGGCGTAGGAGAAACGCGGCGAGGCGACGTCCTCGATGACGAGCGGCACGCCTTCGGGTGTGGGGACCGGCACGACGCCCGCGCTGACGCCTCCGGCGTACGCCTCGCTGGTGGAGGCGAAGAACAGGCGCTCCTGCGGGGTGATCCAGCCCAGCAGGTTCAGCACCGCCAGTGTGTTGACCCTGATGACGCGGGCCGGATCGGCCTCGACGTTGCGCACGCCGACGACGGCGGCCAGCATGTAGATCTGGTCCCAGCCGTGTTCGAGCGCGGCGTAGGAGGCCGGGTCGGTCAGGTCGGCCGACCTGACGTCGGCGGGCAGCGCCTCCAGTTCGGGGTCGCGCCTGCCCCGGGAGAAGTCGTCGACGATCGTCACCGTGTGGCCGTCGGCCAGCAGCCGTCTGGCCAGGTGCAGGCCGATGAACCCGGCCCCGCCCAGCAGAAGGATCTTCATCGGGTGTATCCAATCCCGGCGTAGCGTACGCCGTGCTCGGTGATCTGCTCCTCGTCGAGGACGCGCCAGGAGTCGAACAGCACCTTGATCGGCGAGGACTCCAGCAGCGGCCCGACCTCCAGCGCCCGGTAGTCGGGGTGGTCGTTGATGACGAGCATCGCCTCGGCCGAGGCGAACGCCTTGTCCAGGCTGAGCGGCCTGCCGCCGTACTGCCTGATGACGTCGTCGGTGACGAGCGGGTCGTGTCCCTGCACGACCAGCCCGGCGGCCTCGAAGACCGGCATCATGTCCGCGATCGGGGTGCCGCGCATGTCGTCGGTGGCAGGCCAGCCCTTGTAGGCCCAGCCGAGCACCGACAGGCGCACCCCTTCGCTCTGCCCGAACTCCTCGCGGATCAGCCCGACCAGCCGCTCGGCGACATGCGCGGGCAGCCGCTCGTTCAGCGCCCTGGCCCTGCCCACGAGGTACGGCGTGTGCGTGCCCGCGCTGGCCAGCATGATGTACGGGTCCTTCGACAGGCAGCCGCCGCCGACATAGCCGGGCTTGGCCAGGTCCGGCCGGGGATAGTCGAGATTGGTGGCGGCGATGACCTCAAGGGGGTCGAGGCCGTGCGTCTCGGCGATCAGGGCGAGTTCGTTGCCGAAGGCGTAGATGAGGTCGGTGTGGCAGTTGTTCGACAGCTTGACCATCTCGGCCGCCTCCAGGCTGGAGACCGGCACGATCTGGTCGGCCAGCCCCTCGAACACCGCGATGCCCGCCGCCAGGCTCTCCTCGTCCAGACCGCCGATGACCTGGGGCAGCTCGACGAGCTCGCGCAGCGCCTGGCCCTGGATCGTACGCTCGGGCGCCATCACCAGGCGTGCGCCCTGACCCAGCTCGGGCAGGACGACGCTCCTGCTTGCGCCGATCGGCACCGTGCTGCGCACGACCACCAGCGTGTCCTCCGAGCACGTGGTGGCGACGTGCCGCGCGGCGGCGGCGAGGTTGGTCAGGTCCGGCCTGCCCGTCGTGAGATCGACCGGCGTCGAGACCGACAGCACGGCGGCGTCCAGCGGCGTGCCCGGCAACTGCGAGCCGATCGTGATGCGCGTGCCGAGATGCTCGGCGAACACCTCCTGCACACCGGGCTCGTAGACGTGGATACGCCCGTTGGACAGCGCCTCGACGACGGCGGGGCTGCTGTCGACGCCGTGTACGACATAGCCGTTGCGGGCGAGCGCGGCCGTGAGGGTCAGGCCGACGTATCCCATGCCGATGACGCCTACGGTCTTGGGCATCGTGTGTTCCTTTCGGTGTCGAGAGCGAGCACGGTGACGTTTCCCGCGAAACCGTGCTCCTGGTATCGGCGGCAGGCCGCCCTGACATTGGCGGGGTCCTGCGCGTAGTCGGTGGCGAGCACGCGCTTGCCCTGCCGTCTGAGTGCGAGGGTCTCGGCGAGGTTGCCCGCGCACCACTCGGCCGTGCACGGCCGGTCGGTGGCGCGGAAGAACAACTCCTCCATGCCGATGCCGTCGATGGCCTCGGTGTAGCCGCGCTGGTGGCGCAGCTCGGGGGAGTTCTGCGGGAAGACGAGGAAGCCGGGCCGTGCCCGTTTGACGTGGGCGCTGATCCTGATGACCAGGTCGGCCATCTTCCTGGCCAGGCTCCCGCGCGTCTCGCCTGGCACCAGGCTCAGGTCGATCTCCTCGTAGGCGAGCGGCGTGTCGAGGTAGACCCCGTCGAACCCGGCCCGCAGCGCCTGCTCCACCCGGGGGGCGAGCACGCGCTGCCACCACAGGGGCTCCCAGTACCTGACGAAGTGCTCGTCCGGCCACTGCTTCCAGGAGTTGAGCCGAAGGCCGCGCGTCTGCGGGTACTCGGTGCGGAACTCCTCGATCGAGCCGATCTCGAAGTAGGCCAGCACCTGCTTGCCGCTCGCCCGCACCCGGGCGATCTCGGCCTCGGTGAAGTAGCCGGGCACGGTGCCGTCCCTGGACAGATCCACGATCGCCAGCTCGGCCGGAGCCGCCGCCACCCGGTCCAGCCGCCCCTGCGGGTACCCGGTCAGCACGTAGACGAAGCCGCCACCCGCCTCGGCCACCGGCCCCGCACACCCCGCGAGCACCAGGATCAGGGCCAGTACGGCGAGGCGCACCACAGCTCCTTCACCGACTCGGCCATGGTGTGGCGAGGCTGCCACCCGAGCAGCCTGCCCGCCCTGCCGATATGGGCCTGGCTCCAGCCGATCGAGGCCGACCTGGCCGACTCCGGCTCGCCCTCGCGGATCTCACCGGCGAACCCCGCCTGCTCGGCCAGCATGAGCACCGGCTGCCTGGTGGCCACGGCGTTCCCGCTGCCGACATTGAACACGCGAGCGGCGAGCGAGGGCACGAACGCGGCGGCGACGACGGCCTCGGCGACGTCGCGCACGTCGACGAAGTCACGCATCGCGCCGAGCGGCCCGAGGTCGATGTGCCTGGCGCCCTCGGCCGCCGCACGGCGCAGCAGGGCGGTGGCCCGGCCGAGCACGCTCTGCTCCGACAGGCCGGGACCGATCGGGTTGAAGATCCGCAGCGAGGCCGCGTCGAGGCCGCACGTCTCGATCAGGCCGGTCCCGGCCAGGTGGCTGACGCCGTAGGCGCTGACGGGGGTGGTGCGGTCCTCCTCGTGGCTGGAGCGGCCGGCGACGCTCTCGCCGTACTCGGCGGCCGAGCCGAGCCTGACCAGCCTGGCGGCGGGTGTGACCAGGGTCATCGCCTCGACCAGGCAGGCGACGACCCCGGCGTTGCCGCGCAGCAAGGCGTCCGGGCCGCCCGACATGGCGCCGACGCAGTTGAGCACGACATCGGGCCTGGTGTCGTTCAGCAGTGCGGCCACCTCCTGCGGCCCGGCGCGCAGCAGGTCGAGCCTGGTCCGGCCGGGACAGCTCAGCTCGCTCACCCGCGGGTCGTCGGCGAGCAGGGCGTGCACCCAGCGCCCGAGGAAGCCGGAGGCGCCGAACAGCAGCACCCTGCTCATCGCGCCGGCTCCCGCTCGGGCAGCAGCAACGGCCTGAACTCCTCGAAGCGCGCGTTGGCCTCGTCGTAGTCGTCCGGCCTGCCGATGTCGAGCCAGTAGCCGTCGAACTCGTAGACGGCCGGAGGCGTCTGCTTGGCCAGCAGGTCGAGCACCAGGTCGTCGAAGCCGAACGCCATGCCTTCGGGGTAGGAGGCGATGGCGCTGCGCGACAGGGCGTAGACGCCCATGCTGACCAGATAGCTGAGCAGCGGCTTCTCCCTGAACCCGATGATGTGCCCGGCCTGCGCCTCCAGGACACCGAAGTCGATCTTGACGACCCTGGGAGCCGTGGCCACGGTCAGCGGGACGTCGGCCGCGCTGTGCGTGGCCAGCACCGCGGCGTAGTCGAGCGTGGTGAGCACGTCGCCGTTCATCACGAGGAAGTGCTCGGGCAGCCGGTCCCTGATGGAGAACAGCGGCCCGATCGTCGACAGCGGTGTGACCTCCTCGGTGTAGTCGACCGCCAGGTCCCAGCGGCTGCCGTCGCCGACGAACGCCCTGATCAGCGGGCTCAGATGGCCGACCGCGAGGGTGGCGCTCGTGAAACCCTGCGACTTGAGCTGACGCAGGATGATGTCGAGGATCGCGTACTCCTCGCCGATGGGCACCAGAGGTTTGGGCAGCGCCGAGGTGTACGGACGCAGCCGCACACCCTTGCCGCCCGCGAGGATGACCACGTGCATGGTGAGGGTCCTTTCAGCGGTAGTGCCACACGTCCTTGAGCGCGTTGGCCATCAGGACGAGAAGGATGAACAGGAACATCAGGCAGGCCGACAGGAAGAGCAGCACGTCGGGCAGCGCGTCCACGGGAGCGGGCAGCAGCAGCAACGAACCCGGATGCACCAGCAGGGCCGCGCCCTGCGCCAGGCAGAGATCGACCACACGGCCCTGGTTGGCCAGCAGGAAGGCGACGAAGTAGGAGACGCCGAGCACGACGTGCGCCGCAGCCATCACCACACTCGCCACCGTCATCACCCCGGTGACGTGCAGGAACAGCAGCGGGATCAGGGCCAGCGCGGCCAGCGAGCCCGCACATGCGGCCAGGCCCGAGACCACCAGCCGCTGCCCGTGCGCGGTGAACTCATCGGGATAGCAGACCTGCCGGATCACCCCTCTGACGTCGTCCTCGAAGCGGTGCGCGCGGTATTCCAGCACGCCCATCCCGAGCACGAGCCCGGCGCCCGCCAGTGCGATGTCGGCCCTGCCCACGACGTAACGCGCCTCGCCCTGCAGCAGGAAGAGCGCGGTGAGCAGGCTGTAGCAGGCCGCGGCGGCCATCGTCCTGGCGTTGAGCCTGACGAAGGCCAGCCCCGACCTGTCGGCACCGCCCTGTCTGCGCGAGAGCAGGACGGCCACCCCCACCACGGCGGCGACGCAGACACACCCGGTCACGACCGCGACCACCATCGCGGTGTGCCCGCCGACCAGCAGGAACGCCACCCCGGACCCGACGGCGGGCGACATGGTCAGGGCGAGCAGGCCCTCACGCTTGTAGAACAGCAGGATGCCCGACGACAGCTGGAAGGCCATCTGCGCGGCGCAGAAGGCCACCAGGGTGGCGGGACCGGGCAGCAGGGCGCCCGAGACGAGCGCCATGCCGACGCCGATCCCGATGCCGTGCCTGAACACCCGCCCCGCCGACCCCTTGGACCCGGTGCTCACCAGGCCGTAGGCGACACGCGTGAGCGCGCCGCCGAACACCCAGCCGATCCCCGTCGTGAGCACCAGCCCGGGCAGCAGCCAGCGTGCGCCGACGGCCGCGGTCGCCGCGGGCAGCAGGGCGGCGGGCATGGCGTAGAGCAGGCCGTGCGCGACCTGGGCCAGCGGCCTGGCCGTACGCTCGGCCGGGTCGCGTCCGGCCGAGCCGGGGGCGGCCAGCTTGGTGTAGACGGCTTCGGCCAGCGCGAACACGTCCTGCTGGCCGTAGCGTTCCTTGGCTATCTTGTCGTTGAGCCCTTCGGACTCCAGGGCGGCGGCCACCTGCAGCGGCTCCACGGCCCTGGCGAGCCTGGGCCGCAGCTGCTCGATGAGGACGTCGAGGGGTTCGATGGCCACCGTGGTCATGCGGACACGCTCGACGGGATGAGCCGGCGGTAGACACCGCGGTAGTCGTCGAGGGACTGGCGCAGGGTGAAACGTTCCATCACCCGGCCCCTGGCGACCGTGCCCAGCCTGCGGCGCAGCTGGGTGTCGGTCAGCAGGCGCACGGCGGCCTCGGCCACCGCCTCGTGGTCGCGGGGCGCCACCACGAAACCGGCGTCGGCGACGGCCTCGGAGACGCCGCCGACATTCGTGCACACGACCGGCCTGCCGCAGGCCATCGCCTCGACCACCGTGTACGGGAAGCCTTCGGAGATGCTGGTCAGCATCACCACGTGTCCCGCGTGATAGGCGTCGACCGGCGTCGAGACCCGTCCCTCGAACACCGCGGACCCGGTCAGGCCGAGCTCCTCGATGAGCGTCACGCAGCTGCGGTGGTAGCTCTCGTTGCCCTCCGGCACGCCGCCGAATATGCGCAGGCGCGCGTCCGGCAGCCGTTGTAAGACGACGGCGAAGGCGCGGATGAGCGTGTGCAGGTCCTTGAGCGGGTCGATCCTGCCCATGAACACCAGCGTCGGCACGTCCGGCTCGCTGCGGGCCAGTGGGAAGTCGTCGGGGTCGACGCCGTTGTACATGACGTGGATGCGCTCGGGGTCGGCGCCCCCGCGTACCTGCCAGCGCTTGTTGTAGGAGGAGTGCGGCGCGATCCGGTCGGCGATGGCGTAGGAGGCGCCCGCCAGCCTCCTGAAGAAGCTGAGCAGCAGCACCCGTACGGCATGGCCGACCGGCTCGGTGAGGTACTGCAGATACCTCTCGCGCAGGTAGACGCCGTGCTCGGACAGGACGATCGGCGTGCCGTGCCGCCATTTGGCCGCCATGGCGACCAGCATGCTGAGGCCGTTCATGGCGACGTGGGTGATGTCGGTCCTGATCGGCGGTTCGGCCAGCGGGCGGAGCATGTGGCCGAGCAGGTGGGCCGCGGTGATGGCGTCGGCGAGGTTGATGCCGTCCATGCGGTTCCAGTACCAGCGGTCCATGAGCTGGGTCAGCGACCTGGTGCAGGTGAGCGCGCCGATGAGGTCGTCGACGCGCGACATCTCCTCCAGCACGGCGAGGAACCTGTCGCTGCCCTCGCCCATCACGGCCGGGGTGAGGATCATCCGCAGGAACTCGTCGTACACCTCGTGGAAGGCCGAGCCCGGCGCTCGCGTGGAGCGCCGGAGATCGGTTCGCCACAAGGGCATGGAGATGACCTGTCCGAGGTTGTCCGGCAGATCCCAGACGGGCCGTTCGGCGCCGTCCACGGTCATCGTGACGACATCCCACTCGTAGTCGGGCATGCCGCGGATGAGCTGATCCATCCAGACGCTCACACCTCCCATGGCGAACGGGTAGGTGCCTTCGGAGACGAGCGTCACCTTCACGGGCGCACGCTCGCGGGCACGGTGAGGGGGACGTTCGCGGCGAGCGTGACGTTGGCCGTCTTGTCGGTGCCGTAGGTGGTGAACCCGGCGGCGTTCGCATTGGTGGCCAGCACCGAGCCCGCGACCGGCGAGGTGAACGTGATCGTGCCCGCGCTCCTGTCGTAGACGGCGTCGGCGCCTGCCGTCAGGGTGGAGAAGTGGGCGTTGCGGCGTGAGACGTGCGTGGTCAGCTCGGTCCAGTTCGGGCTGAGGATCGGCAGGTTGTAGAAGTTCTTGTACTTGGTCATGACGGCGTTGACCCAGTCGAAGACCAGGGTCTTGTTACCGGTGTAGTTGCGCAGGTTGCCCTGGTGGAAGGTGTGGGAGTAGATCGAGCCCGACATGACGTGCTGCAGGCCGATGTTGCTCTCGTTGTCGATGACCTGGGCGTAGGTCTGGTTGACGGGCCAGTACGGGAACTTGCCGTTCGGGCCGTAGTAGGAGTTGTAGAACAGCGTCTCCTCGGCCGGGTCGGTCACGTGGTAGGCCACGTTCGTCGGCCAGTCGGGGACGATCGTCAGCGTCGGCTCCTGCGGCAGCTTGGTGCCGCAGTTGAAGCACGAGGGGCGGTGGCTGACGAACGACATGTTGCCGTGCAGGTACTTCACGCCGGTGTTCTTGGCCGCCTGCAGCAGGTTCGGATTGGCCGCGGCCAGGCCGAAGTCGGTCGGCGGGTCGATGTCGTTGGTCGGGTCTGGGTGGTAGACGCCGAGACCCGAGTACTCGCCGGTCTTCAGCACGGCGGGGTCGACGCTCAGGCCGAGCTGCTGGGCCCGGGTGAGGTTGGTGGTGATCTCGGTCTGGCTGGTGGCCAGGTCGAGGAAGTTCATCTTCGGGTGCGAGAAGGTGTGGTTGACCCAGTTGAAGCCCGTGGGGTTGCACCGGGTGAACGTGGTGAGCCCGTCCGGGCTGAGGATCGGCAGCAGGCAGGCCAGCCCGGCGCCGGCATTGAGGTTGGAGCCCTCGCCGTTGTAGGCGATGTTCAGCTTGAAGTTGGCCGCCTGCGGGTTGGCCGAGCGGAAGCTCTGCTGCTGGCTGAGCGCGTTGGCCGCGTCGTTGAGCGTGATCCTGAAGCCCGGGTTGCTGTCCAGCGTGCCGTTGGTCATCAGGTGGTCGGTGTGGGCGAACCAGTCGTCGACGTCGAGGTTGAGGTAGTGGCGCCGCTCGCCGAGCATCAGGCCCTTGGTCGCCCAGCGCAGCAGGCCGAAGGTGAGCAGGTCGGCCTGGGGGAGGTACTGGTTGGAGGTGAAGGTCAGCGCCACCCGCTCGCGCCCGTCGGCCGAGGTGCTCTTGACGCCGAGCACGTCGTTGCCGGTCTTGATGATCGGATCGGCGGCGCATCCGGCGGCCAGCGTGCTGCGGTACAGGTAGGACTGGCTGATCGGCACGTTGACGCCGGTCTTGAGGTAGTCGAAGACGGCCGCGCCCGCCGGGGTCAGCGTGGTGGCGATCGGCGTGGCGCCCACGCCGCCCTCGGTGCCCGGCCGCAGGCAGTAGTCCTCGGGGAAGGAGCCGTATGAGGTGTAGAGCGAGACCTGCCTGACGCCGAAGTCACGCTCGTAGGCCCATAGAGCGTTCCATTCTTGGGCGTCGAGACCGCTGACGTAGCCCGATCCGTCGAAGTAGAGCTGGGAGTTGTTGGTCAGCAGGACGGCGTTGTACTTGCCGGTCCCGTCGCCCCGCACCAGGTCGCCGAGGTCCTGCGACTTGCTGAGCAGCACGTCGTACGGCATGCCGACGCGGTCCAGCGCGGCCTTCCAGGTGGCCAGGCCGAAGTCCTCCTCGTCCACGGCGACGACGAGCGCGCGCAGGGCGACCTTGTCGGTGGCGGCGGCGGCCAGTGAGCGGGCGGCGGCGCCCGTCTCGACCTCGATCGGGCCCTGGGTGGTGGTGGGCAGCGGGGCTGGGGTGGTGACGGCGGGCAGTTCCACGGGGAGCTTGCCCGGTGCGGCGTGCGCGTGGCTGGAGGGGTCCTCGGGATTGGCCGGGGGATTGGCGGCATTGGCGGGGAGTGCCGGCAGTGCCGCGACCAGGCCGATGGCGATCGGCAGGGAGGCGCGCACCAGCCACGAGGCACGACTAGTTTTCATGATATTTCCCATCTAAACTCCACCATTCATGACTTATGTGTCTGTACTGCTGTGCCGGGACACATAGGGTGAATGGCATAAAAGGATGATGACGGCCCACGTCAGCACCCCATGAGTGTCGGTTAGATGGGTTTCACTTTGGATTCTCCGTCGTTTCTCGATGATCGGCTGTTCTGCCCTCTGTTTTGGCTTTATCCTCCGACTCTCGGGTAACTCGGCTGCGCTGTGGAGGGACCATGCAGTTCGGAATTCTGGGTGCACTCGAAGTCATACAGGGCGAATGCCGCTTACCCCTGCGATCCGCCAAACAACGGGCCATTTTGGCCCTCCTGCTGTGCCGGCCGGGGCGGCTGGTGCACAGCAGTGTGCTCATCGACACCCTCTGGGGCTCCGACGCGGGCGACCTGGGCGCCAAACGATTACGGCTGCAACTGCACCGGCTGCGCAAGGCCCTCGGCACCACCGACATCATCGTGTACGAGCCGACCGGCTACTCCCTCGCCGTTCCCCCCGACTCCGTCGACGCCCGCCGCTTCGAACGCCTGGCGGGCGAAGGCAGGAAGGCACTGGCGGCCGGTCGCGTCGCCCAGGCCAGCGACCTGCTGCGCGCCGCACTCGCCCTGTGGCGCGGCCCCGCGCTGTCCGGCCTGGACAACGCGCCGATCCTGCACCAGGAGGCCACCAGGCTGAACGAGGAACGCCTGGCCGCCACCGGCGACTGCATCGAGGCCGACCTCAAGCTCAGACGGCATGCCGATCTCATCGGCGAGCTGTCGGTGCTGGTCAAGGAGCACCCCTTCCAGGAGAGGTTCCGGGGTCAGCTCATGCTCGCCCTCTACCGCGCCGGACGGCAGGCCGAGGCGCTCGAGGTCTACCGCGACGGGCGCTTCATCCTCACCCACGACCTCGGCCTGGAGCCCTCGGCCGAGCTGCGCAGGCTGGAGCAGGCCATCCTGACCAGCGACGCCTCGCTCAGCCAGGCCTGCACACCGCTGGCGAGCCGGTCGAAACGCGCGGGCAGGCGCTGCCGCACCAGTTGCCCGCACTGCTGAGGCGGGCCGGGCGTGGGCTCGCGGGCACTACGGTTAGGGCGGTTGCCGCAAACCGTGCGCGAGCCCGAGGGCGTGAGATGAGCTTCGAACTGGGTGCCTGGGTGGAGTCGGCGCCGATCACCGAGGACGAGGCGCTGCGCAAGTACCTGCACTGGCGTGCGGCCGAGGGCGAGCCGGGCGAGCCTGGGCCCGAGGTCTCGGCCTTCTACGAGGATCTGACGCTGATCCTGCCCGACCTCGACGACGAGCACGACTACCGCGACTCGCCGTGGGCGACGCCGCTGACCGTGGGGCCGGACTTCGTGCTGATGGACGCCGTCTTCCCCCGGGCGGGCGAGGTGTGCCGCGTGGTCATCGAGCTGGCGCACCTGCACCGCCTGGTGCTCTTCGACCCGCAGGCCGAGGTCGTGCTGAGACGGGCCTGAGCAGGCCGCCGCCGACTTGTCGTACCCGCGGGCTAGGGTGCCCGTCCATGAGCGAACGCAAGCACGGCGAGCAGGCGCCGGAGACGACCTCGACCGTGCGCGGCCAGGACTGGGAGTGCGAGGACGTCAGCGCCGAGCGCCACGAGCGCGTGCTGTTCGCCGACCTCGACCTGACCGAGGCCACCAGCCGGGGCGCCGTCTTCACCGAGTGCACCTTCCGCCAGGCCCGCTTCAACGCCTCCGTCCACACCGGCTCGGCCTTCGTCAACTGCACCTTCGTCAGGACGTCGTTCTTCGACGCCTCCTTCACCGAGTGCAAGCTGGTGGGCAGTATGTTCGACGGCTGCTCGTTCGACCTGATGAAGGTGAGCGGCGGCGACTGGTCGTTCACCGGGCTGCCGGGCGCCGACCTGCGCAACGCCTCCTTCGGCGGGGTGCGCATGCGTGAGGCCGACCTGACGCACGCGCGCTGCGCCGGGGCGAGCCTGCGCGAGGTCGACCTGGCCGGGGCCTGGCTGCACGGCGCCGACCTGCAAGGGGCCGACCTGCGGGGCAGCGAGCTTTCGGCCCTGGAGCCAGGCGCCGTGTCGTTGAAGGGCGCGATCATCGACCCCGGCCAGGCCGTGACGATCGCCCTGGCCCTTGGTCTCGACGTACGACCTGACGGAGGCCGTCCCGGCATCGTGGGATATGGACGATGATGAGCCTCCAGGTTTCCTGCTCCCCTCCGGAGGTTTGATGCTTTTCCGTTCCGCGGTCGAGGCCGATCTCGACCGTCTGCTCGCCTGCGTCGTCGACGAGCCCATCAGCTGGGCCAATCCCGACCGCATGCGAGCCAACCTGGCCGACGGCCAGTACCGCTTCGAGCGCATCTGGCTGGTCGAGGACGAGAACGGCACCCTGCTGGCCAGGGCCGTCTGGTGGGGCTTCGCCACCGACGACAGACCGCTGGCCCTCGACTGCGTCTGGGTGCACCCGTCGGTGCCCGACCGGGTCGAGCTGGCGGCCGAGCTCCTGACCGAGGCGCATCGGGCGTTCGGTGACGCCCCCGCCTACCACGTGTTCCTGCCGAACGGCTGGCGCGACAAGCCCGCGGTGACCGCCGGGCTCGGCTGGCGCGCCGATGCCGCACGCCGGGCCGGGCTCACGGCCGAGCTGGAGCGCCTGCGCTACGAGTGGACGAGCGAGATCGGCGTGCCGCAGGCGTCGGCGCGTCTGGAGTTCAGGGCCGATGACGACGACGAGGCGTTCGTCGAGGTCTTCCGCCGGGTGGCCGTGGGCACACTCGACCACGAGACCAGGCAGGAGCTGGCCAGGACCGACCCGGTCACCCAGGCCAGGGACGACGTCGAGCTCTACCGCACGATGAACGGCGAGCGCTCCTGGTGGCGTCTGGCCTTCACCCCCGAAGGCGAACTCGTCGGCGTCGCCCTGCCTTCGGCCAACGCCGCAGGTCCGGTTGTGGGCTATCTCGGTGTGGTGCCCGAGCACCGGGGCAAGGGCTACGTCGGCGATCTGCTCGACGAGATCACCCGCTCGCTCGCCTCGGGTGGCGCCCAGCGCATCGCCGCCGACACCGACACCACCAACGCCCCCATGGCCGCCGCCTTCGAACGCGCCGGTTACCGCAACTTCGCCGTACGCCTGGTCCTGTCGGCTCCCGCCTGAGCCTCGCGGGTCAGGGCAGGCGGAGGGCGGCGAAGACGGCGCGGTGGTCGGTGCCGGGGACGGTGCGCACCTGCACGGTGTCGACGGCGGCCCGGGAGTCGGCGAGGACGTGGTCGATGGTGATCATCGGTGGGACGACGCGCCCGGCGGGCCAGGTGGGCGTCAGGCCCTTGCCCACTTCGGCGGCGGCGTCGGCGTAGCCTCTGGCCAGCAGGTCGCGCAGGGCGCGGTGGTCGAGGCTGGCATTGAAGTCGCCCGCCAGCACCCTGAACACCTCCGGCGAGGCGGGCGGCAGCGCGGCGAGCGAGGCGTACCACTCGGCGGCCTTCCTGCCGAGCGGCGGGTTCGGATGCACGGCCACGATCTGCGCGCTCGTCCCGCCGGGCAGGGTGAGCGTGGCGGCGGGCATGTTGTGCCCGAGCGGTGTGAACAGCCCCTTCAGCTCGGCCAGCGGATGGGCGGCGAACAGCCCGCTGCCGGTCGCACCGGGTGCGTCCTGCAGCACCCGGTGCGGCATGAGCTCGTCCAGCCCGGCGGCGTCGAGCGCGGCGACCTGGTGCGGGCGCAGTTCGAGCGCGCTGAAGACGTCGGGCTTCAGCTCGCGCACCAGGTCGACGACCGCGTCCGGGTCGGCCTTGCCGAACAGGTTGAGCGTCAGGACCCGCAGCTGCGGCCCCTGCGCCGGCGGCTGGTCGGCGGGCAGCATCCTCGGTAGCACGTTCCAAACGAGCGCCGCGCAGACCACCCCGGCGGCCACGGCGGCATACCTGCGCCTGGTCAGCAGGGCCGTGCCGGCGACCAGGAGCGAGGCGGCGGCGGCGTGCGGGGTGAGCGTCATGATCTGGGTCGGCAGCGAGCCGCCCTCCAGCCCGAACACCCGGACCACCGCCATCGCCCCCAGTCCGGTCACCGGCGTCCAGATCAGCAAGGCCGGAACCCTGCGCCCGCGCGTGCCGCTCGCGCGAGCCGTGCGGCGTTCGGTCCTTGCTGTGACGCCCATGCGTTCCATCCGTCCCATCGGGTAAGCGCCGTGACCGGTGGACGGCGTCATGCTCGACCTTAGCCAGTCCGCGCAGGTCAGCGACTTAACGGGATGTGTGGATTCGGTGCAGACGGCCTACTTGCGTACGGCGGTGAGCGGTTCGGCGACGTCTTCGAGCGAGGCGCGCTCGGCCTTCACGCCGATCGCCGCCTCCACCACACCGGCGAAAATCATGATGCCCGCCGCGAACAGATACCCGTAGAACAGCCGGGTCGGATCGGGGTCGGCCTGGTCGCCGATGAGCGAGGCGAAGATCGTCGGCCCGAACGACCCCACGATCTGCCCGATCGCGAAGAACAGCGAGATCGCCCGCGCCCTGAGCTCGACCGGGAAGATCTCGCTCACCGTCAGATACGCCGAACTCGCCGCCGCCGACGCGATGAAGAAGATGATCGACCACAGGATCGTCTGCGTGAGCGCGGTCAGCACGCCGATGTTGAACAACCACCCGCTGAAGCCCAGCAGCACACCCGAGGTGATGTACGTCCCGGCGATCATCTGCTTGCGCCCGACCGTGTCGAACAGCGGCCCGAGCACCAGCGGCCCGAACAGGTTGCCGAGTGCGAAGGCGAAGATGTACTTCGGCGTGTCCTGCGCGCTGACCCCGTAGAAGTGCGTGAGCACGAGCGCGTACGTGAAGAAGATCGCGTTGTAGAGGAACGACTGGCAGATCATCAGCGTCGCGCCGAGGAAGGAGCGCTTGGGGTACTTCACGAACAGGGTGCGGGCCACCTCGGTCAACGGGATCGTCTTCTCCTCGTGGACCTCGATGACCTTGGTCTCGTCCACGGGAGGCACGGGTGTGCCCGACTCCTCGACGTCGCGCTCCATCTCGGCGACCGCGGCCTCGGCCTCTTTCGGCCTGCCGTGGGTGAGCAGCCAGCGCGGGCTCTCGGGGATGTGCTTGCGCAGATGCCAGATCGACAGGCCGATGACCGGCCCGACGAGGAAGCTGATGCGCCAGCCGATCTCGGGCGGCAGCAGGTCGGGATTGAGCAGCACGTAGGTGGCCAGCGTGCCGAGGATGGCGCCCAGCCAGTAGGTGCCGTTGACGGCCAGGTCGGTACGGCCCCGGTAGCGTGCCGGGATCATCTCGTCGATCGCCGAGTTGATCGCCGCGTACTCGCCGCCGATGCCCATGCCCGCGAAGAACCTGAAGACCAGGAAGATCGGGAAGTTGAAGGCGAGCGCGGTCAGCGCGTTGGCGATCAGATAGAGCGCCAGGGTGAAGATGAAGAGCTTGCGCCTGCCCATGCGGTCGGACAGATGCCCGAAGAACAGTGCGCCGACGACCGAGCCGATGAGATAGACGGTCGAGGAGAACCCGACCTCGGTCGAGGTCAGCCCGAGCGCGTCGTCGCCCTGCAGCACACTGGCCAGCGAGCTGACGATGGTGATCTCAAGACCGTCGAGCACCCAGGCGATGCCGAGTGCGACGACCATCCTGGTGTGGAAGCGCGACCACGGCAGTCTGTCGATGCGCGCCGGCACCAGACTGCGCACGGTGCCGCTCTTTTCGGACACGAGGCCTCCCTGTCGAGCTGAGGGGAGGCGTCTACCCTCGCAGATCGACGGGTATCAGGTCCGGTTGCCGAGCAGGGTGTCGAGGCGTTGTTCGATGGCGGTGAGCTGCAGGCGCAGGGCCGCGATGTCGGCCTTGTTGGCGCTCTGCTCGTCGTCGCGCAGCCGTACCAGGACGGCTCCGCTGGGTTCGAGGGTGACCAGGCGGGCGTCGGCGATGCCGTCGCCGCCCTGGTGCTGCACGGCCACGTCGACGTCGCTCCTGCGCAGGGACAGCTTGCGCAGTGCGGGCGTGTCGTAGTCGCCGTCCTTGGCCAGCACGGTCGGCGTGCCCTCCATCAGGCGGGCCAGGCGCGGCGAGGAGGCGACCAGCCGTACCCACAGTGCGTTGATCGCGATGAGGACGGCCGCGCCTTCGAGGCCGCCGGTCAGGGAGTTGTCGGGGCCGATGATGGCGTTCTGCACGACATTGCCGAGCAGGAACGTCACCACCAGGTCGAAGGTGTTGAACTGGGCGAGCCCGCGCTTGCCCGCGAGCCTGAGCAGGATCACCATCGCGGCGTAGACGGCGACCGTCCTGATCGTCTTGTCCGCCAGGGAGACGCCGCTCACCATCAACTCATCCCACATCAGTCCATGAGATCACGCCTGGCGCTGGCCGGGGCCGAAGAACTCGTCGTGGGCGAGTGCCAGCGCGGTGCGCACGGCGCCGCAGAGGATCGGGTTGCCCTCGACGGCGGTGGTGCGGACGCGGGTGGGCACGGGGGACAGGCGGCCGAGCTCGCGTTCGACGCCTTCGGCGAGCGCCTCGCCCCCGGTCCTGGCCAGCCCGCCCGCGAGCACGACGAGGCCGGGATCGAGCACGGCGACCAGCGTGTAGGCCACCCTGGCGACGTAGGAGGCGAGCGCGTCCGGCGCCATCGAGCGCGCCGCGGGTCCGAGGTAGTCGCAGATCGCCATGTCCTCGATGTCGAGCAGGCCGATCTCGCCCGCGCCGCCGGAGGCGCCCCTGCGCAGCCTGCCGTCCAGGACGACGGCCGAGCCGACGCCGTCGTCGAGCCACAGCAGGGCGAAGTCGTCCTCGCCCTGTGCGGCGCCGAGGCGGTGCTCGGCCATGGCGGCGAGGTTGACCTCGTTCTCCAGCACGACCTGGGCGCCGGTGCGCTCGCGCAGCGCCGCCAGCAGGTCCGGCCGCCACCCGGGCACCAGCGTCTCGGTGAACAGCTCGCCGCTGCGCGGGTCGACCAGGCCGGGGTAGCCGACCGCGATGGCGTAGGGCGCGTGCGGGCCCGAGGCTTGGGCGACGGCCTCGGCGACGACACCGGTCAGGTCGGCGCCCGGCGCGGCGGACGCGGTGCCCAGCATGTCGCCGTTGAGGTCGACGACCTCGACGTCCACCCGGTCACGGCGTACGTCGACCCCCGCCACGTGCGCCCTGCCCGCGACGATGGCGTAGGTCTTGGCGTTGGGCCCGCGCCGCTCCCCGCCGCTCTCGCCCGCGACCTGGATCAGCCCTTCGCGCTGCAACCGTTCGATGAGGTCGGAGACGGTCGGCCTGGACAGCCCGGTCAGCGCCCTGAGCTGCGGCGCGGTGAGCGCGCCCCGCTCCAGGAGCAGGTCGAGCGCGAGCCTGTCGTTGATCGCCCGAGCCATCGACGGAGTGGCGGTTTTCAAAGCCCCTCTTTTCATCAGGAAGCCTGCCTGTTAATTTCTATCAACATGACGATCCAACGAGCAAGAGTGTCGATCGCCGGTGTGTTCGCCGTGCACGGAGCCGTTTCCGGCAGCCTCGCCACCCGTGTCCCATGGTTGCAGGATCAGCTGGACCTCAGTCCAGGTGTGCTCGGTCTGGCGTTGCTCTGCCCGTCGATCGGCGCCTTCATCGCGATGCCGATGGCCGGGCGGCTGGCCCACCGCCTCGGCGGCAAGCCCGCGACCCGGTTGCTCATCGCCCTGTGGTGCCTGGCGCTCGCCCTGCCCATGCTGGCGCCCAGCCTGCCCGCCCTGTGCGTGGCCTTCTTCCTGTACGGCTGCGCCGCCGGGATGTCGGACGTGGTGATGAACGCCCAGGGCGTGACGGTCGAACAGCGATACGGCCGCCCGATCATGTCCAGCCTGCACGGCATGTGGAGCGTGGGCAGCCTGACGGGCGCCGGGATCGGCGTGCTGGCCGCATCGGCGGGCGTCGACGCCAGGGTGCATCTCGCCGTGATGTCGGCCGTGCTGCTCCTGGTGAGCCTGTACATCGGGCGCACCCTCCTGGTGACCGTGCCGCAGCCGGGCGAGAAGGCGCCCCCGCGTTTCGCCCTTCCCTCGCGGGCGATCCTGTTCATCGGCTTGGTCGGCTTCTGTGCCACGTTCGCCGAGGGGTCGGCCAACAACTGGGCCGCGGTCTACGTCAAGGACGTGGCGGGCGGCGGCCCCGGTGTCGCGGCGGCCTGCTACGCCATCTTCGCCCTGGCCATGGCCGTCACCAGGCTCGGCGGCGACGCCATCGTGGGCAGGCTCGGCCCGGTCGCGACCGTCAGGGTCGCCGGGCTCGTCTCCTCGGCGGGCGGACTCGTCGTGGTGCTCGGCCGGGAGCCGGTCCTGGTGACGGCCGGGTTCGCCCTGTTCGGCTTCGGCGTCGCGGTCATCGTGCCGCTGGTCTTCGGCGCGGCCGGGAACGCCGCGGCCACACCGAGCCAGGGCGTGGCGGGAGTCGCCACGATCACCTACGTGTCCGGCCTGGTCGCACCCGCCGCGACCGGCTGGATCGCAAGCCTGACCTCGCTGCCCTTCGCGTTCGGCGTCATCGTGGCGGTCACTCTGGCGATGGCGGCCCTTGCGGGCGCGCTGCGGCCTGCGAGGATCAGGGAAGATGACCGGGTCGTCGCAGCGGCGCACTGAGGTCATCGCAGACGCCTGTACGGCCGCCGTTTCGTCGGGGTTTCGGCGGTCGTACAGGTCATCCGGGCGGGCGCGACTATCCGCTGGCCGCCGTGCCGCCGCCGGCCGTATCGTGCCGGACGTGGACGACAGGCGGATGGTGAAGATTTCCAAGTACCTCTCCAGGCACCTGCGCCACCAGCCTGGGCGCATCGGGATCGAGCTCGACCCGCAGGGCTGGGTGCCGGTCGAGGAGTTGCTCGCCGCGGCGGGCGCACACGGATTCGCGATCAGCAGGGACGAACTGGAGCAGGTCGTCGAGCTCAACGACAAACGCCGCTACGTGCTCGAGGACGGGCGGATCAGGGCGAGCCAGGGGCACACGGTCGAGGTGGACCTCGACCTCCCGGTGGCGACGCCTCCCGCATGGCTCTTCCACGGCACCGTGCACAGGCATCTGCCCGCGATCACCGAGCAGGGCCTGCTGCCGATGCGACGGCTGCACGTGCACCTGTCGCCGGACAGGGAGACCGCGCGGCGGGTCGGCGCCCGCAAGGGGCCGCCCGTGGTGCTGAGCGTACGGGCGGGCGCCATGCACGCCGAAGGGCACGAGTTCAGGCTGAGCGCCAACGGCGTCTGGCTGGCCGCGCACGTGCCGCCGCAGTTCCTGACGCTCCCGGAGTGAGCTCCAAGGGGGGTAGGTGCCGCCCGGCTGGTTCAGGTGTCGTCGTCGGTGTTCTGCTTGATGGCCTTGGCCCGCTTCAGGGGCTTGCGCCTGACGTCGACGCCGCCCCAGAAGGCCAGGCCGGTGACGGTGATGCGGGGAGCGTTCTCGATGCCGGGCCCGTCGGCCTTGGTGTCGAAGCCGCCCATGATGCCCAGTCCGGTCGTGCGGACGTCGGCGTCCTCGGGGGCGATCACACTGACGCCGCCCATGACGGCGATCGCGTAGATCGTCACATCGCGCTCGGCGAACACCGCCTCGCGCAGGTCGACGGTCCCGCCGCCCCAGACGGCGACGGCGGTGAAGCCCCTGCCCACCCGCCAGCGGCCCCTGCGCCTGAACCCGCCCATGAAGCCGAGCGCCCACCTGCTCACCCTGGAGCCCTCGGGATGCGGATCGAACCTGCGCGCCGACCGCTCGACCGCTGTGACGGCGGGCAGGTCGCGGGTGAGTGGTTCGAGATCGGCGTAGGTCTTGGCGGTGTAGACGGAGTCGAGTCGTTCCTGGAACTCCACCATCGCCAGACGCCCCTCTCCGGCCGCGTGGCGGAGGACGGCCGCCGCCTGATCGCGGTCTTGGTCGGAAATGCGCATCTCGCGGTGATCGCGGTCGGGAAGGGGGGCCATGACTGGATCGTAGCCGCCCCGGTTTCGCGGCGCGGTCCGCCGGTGTGCGAAGCTTTGTGCGTCCCCAAGACCAGGAGGTCCTCATGGCTGAAGTCCCAGCTGAACCAGACGCTACCGAGGGTCCCGAGGACGAGCTGAAGCGCAAGTTCCGCGAGGCGTTGGCACGCAAGCAGGCGCAGCAGGCCGACTCGGGGGCCGGCGGTAAGGGCAAGGATCCGTCGAAGATCCACGGGGTGCACAGCAGGGCGGGCGGCAAGCGCTCCTTCCGCCGCAAGAGCGGCGGCTGAACGGCGGCAACACAGGAGGGTACGGCAAGTCCGTGCCCTCCTTTTTCATGTCCGGGATCATGCTTTGGCCGCGATCTCCATGACCATTCCAGGGCGATAAAGGTAGATCTTTACACCATTTCATGGGTTTGCTTTTGCTTTTCCGCCAAATGCCCCATACAGTCCTAAGCGTTATCAGCTGGTGACCTGGACCTTCGTAAGGAAGGCAGCCGGCTGACGCCGAGTCCCGCGAGAGCGGGAGCCGGGGACCCATGTCCCTTGGGGTGAGTCCGACCTGCGGGTCGGTAGGGCATCTCCACGCCCGAACCCGTCAGCTAACCCGGTAGGCGCGATGGAGAGGACTTTCCCCTGTGAACGAGCTCGCCGCGACCCCCCGCGTCGCTTCCCCAGCGTACGATCGCCCAGCTTCCGCCGCCTTGTAGGCCGGCGTTCCCTGAACTTTCTCGCACCATCCCCCGCGCTCGTCGCGATGCGTAGCGTCCGTTAGGCCTTTGCCCGGCTACGCCATTCTTTGATCGCTTTTTCGACGATCATTCGCGAGCGCCTGCCCTGTCGCCGTACGAAGGATTTCGTTTTTCATGAACGCCCGTTTTGGCATGCGCGTTTCCGCCGTTCTCGCTGGTTCCCTGATCGCCGCCTCCGTGGTCGCAGGCGCTGGATCCACGGCTCACGCCGACACAGACACCGACAAGAAGGTGCTGCTCAAGGGCAACACCACCGCGTCCTACTTCTGGGACGACTCCTCCGGCCGCGCCGGTGACACCGGTCTGCCCGCCAGCGGCAAGCCGATGCAGAAGGGTCTGGCCGCCAGCCCCAGCTGGCCCCTGATGACCGAGGGCTATGTCGTCTACAAGGGCAAGAAGGCGCCGTTCTTCGTCGGCGACCGCGGTCCGGGCACCCCCTCCAACCGGGGCATCATGCTCGACCTCGACGCCAAGACCTTCGCCCAGCTCACCGGCGGCTCCTTCAACAGCCGCACGCTCGGCGTCGACGGCGTCGGCGGCCAGGGCCACATCAAGGTCCAGTACGTCATCACGAAGTGGGGCTCGGGCAAGGGCAAGAAGAACCACCCGGTCTCCTTCTCCTCCGGCGCCTACAAGCGTCACGACGCCAACCCGGCCAAGCCGCCGGTCGTCGCCGAGGCCAAGGCCGAGGTCGAGAAGAAGAGCGAGCCCGCCGAGAAGCAGGCGGCGGCGGCTCCCGCCGCGGAGAAGACGCAGAAGCTGGACGCCACCGCGGCCGCGATGAAGACCGACACCGCCGACGACAGCCACAACGGCACGGCCCTGGTGCTCGTCGGCGGCTTGGCACTGCTGGGCGGCGGACTGTTCCTCGGCCGCGACCGCATCCGCCGCTTCGTCCGAGGCTAGACGCCCTGCCGTCGGCTCGCCGGGCCCGCACTCGTCGTACACGGTGAGCAGAACGCGCTCGTGCGGATCGACGGGGGCCGGGCGACCGCTGCGGCGTTGCCCGGCGGGCAGATCCCGCTCCCGTGGCACGGCCCGTGCCCGCCGCGCCGCCGGGAGCGGGCCGTGCCACGAAGGCGCGGGTCAGATCTCCAGCTTCTCCTCGATGGCCCGCAGCTGGTGGCGGGCCATCGCCAGGTTCGCCCGGCCCCGGTCCAGGGCCAGGTAGAGGAACAGGCCCTTGCCGCCCCTGCCGGTGATCGGGCGGATGAGGTGGTACTGCGAGCCGAGCGTGATGAGGATGTCCTCGATGGACTCCTTGATACCGAGGGAGTCCATCGTGCGCATCTTGGCCTTGACGACCTCGGTGTTCCCGGCGGCGGCGATCTGCAGGTCGAGATCCTTCGAGCCGCCGAGCGCGCCGAGCGCCATGCCGCTGCTGTAGTCGACGACGACCGAACCGACCGCACCGTCGATCGTCATCATCTCCTTGAGCGAGACGTCGATGCTGGCCATGAGTGCCTCCAGATGAGGGTTGGGATGGGTGTTACGGGGTGACGGACGGACCACTTGGCGTCCGCGATGCGATGACGGCGAGCCTGTCCGCCGACTTGCGGCCCTCCAGTCGCAGCAGCCCGAGATTGGCGCCGGGCTCGGCCAGGACCGTGAGGACGAGAGTGGGGCCCGCCGCGTAGAAGACGGCGAAGCCGGCCGTACCTGAGATGAGCGTCTCTTCGAGTGCGCCCTTCTCGGCCAGCGTGGTCATACGGCGGCTGAGGGCGAGCAGCGCGGAGGAGAGCGCGGCGGTCTGCTCGGCGGCCTCGCCGATCCTGTCGCAGGCGACGGTCAGCCCGTCGACCGTGCACACGACACTGCCGCTGACGTCGGGGGTGTGCTCACGCAGCCTGCGCATCTCCCTGAGCACGTCTTCGCGTAGCTCCACTGGGGGTCTCCTCGCGTTGCGCTTGAGTGAGGGGAACCTCACGACAACTCCTCCAGGGCCTTCTTCAGCCGGAGCAGCATGGTCATATCGGTCGGCTCCGCCGTGGGTACCGGCGGCAGCTCGGGCCGTTGGTCGGGCCCCGCGGCCTCACGCCTGGGCAGCGAGCCCCGCGTCGCCTGCGCCTGCACCGTCTGGCCCTGCACGGCCTGCGCGGGCGCGGGCGGCGGCGACTGCAGCAGCCCGGCCGCCCCCAGCTGCCGTACGGCGAGCAGCATCGAGTACGCCGGACGCCCGAGCCGCTTGGCCAGGTCCATCGGGCTGGAGGCGCGGTCGGCGTGGACCAGGACCTCCCATTGCAGATCCGTGAGCACCACCCGATCGCCGGGCAGTCTCGGGACCGGCACCACGGGGACGGTGTCGAGTTCGGCAGAGGACCAGACCTGTGCCAACTGTGCTCTCCTTCGTGCGCACTCCCGGATCAGTCCGGGAACCTCGAAGTACCACTGGGCGCCGAGCCAGTGCCGCTCACCCGGCCTGAACTTCGGCCTGGGGGCGCCTTTGACCGGCAGGAGGAAGAACGCGGCGTCGAGAACGGCGCCGAGCACGCAGTACTGCAACTCGCCGAGGGTGAGCACACCTTCGGCGACGAGCTGGTCGCCACCGCCCTCGCGTTGCGCCCGGCGCAGCGCCGTGCCCGACACCCGGCCGTTGGCCAGCAGGATGTCCTCGACCTTCGGCGTCTGGGCACTGTCGATATAGGTGACCTTGCCGCCGGTGAGATAGATCGTGCCCGCTCTGCCGATCTTGAGCGAGCCCGTGGCCCGTTCGGCGGCTATGCCTTTGAGTAGCGTCTCCAGGGGTGGCATGGCTCACGTCGTCAACCGGCAGGAGATGGCTTGGAGCCGGTGTCGTGCCAGGGCGAGGTTGGAGCGGTCGAGGTCGAGACGCAGATAGATGACCAGCGGTCCGTCGAAGACCGTTTCCAGAGGTTTGAGCAGGTGGAGGCCCTGATCGGTGGTGACGATCATGTCCTCGATCCGGACCGTTCCACCTGGTGAGGACTGGGCCAGCCCGTCCATCGTGGCGCGGAGCGTCTCGCTCAGCGCCACCGCCGATCGTTCGGGGTCGAACCCCTGTTCGCCGCCACCGTAGGCCACGGCCATCCCGCTGGTGTGATCGACCACGATCGCGTCCAGCGCACCCGGGATGGCCATGACCTCGGTGAGGCAGTCGTCCAGTCCGAGCACGTGGCCTCCCTCGCCGAAGTCCCAACCGGGGAAAGCGTAGGAGTTTGCGCTTCCCGGACTATCGGTGTGGATGGAGAGGTTTGCTACTGAGTGGAAGGAACTAGCACCTGTATAGAAAAGTCCCAGTCTTTTATAAGAATATTCGCATTTAGGGTGACAGTCGGGTTAACCCTCAGTGTCGGCCGCCTCAACGGGAAGAAGAGCCTTCTCGTCAGGCTTGTAAATGAGAATATTTGTCACGTATGACTGCACAGCGGCACGCAACCCCACGTCGCCCCCCTTTTCCTCCGACAGGTACCAGCGGTGATCGAGGACCTCGTGGAAGAGCTGGGCGGGCTCCAGCTTGCGCCGCATGTCGGTGGGGATCTCCTCTATCGTCGGCTGGAAGATCTCGGCCAGCCACCGGTGCGCCACGATGGCCTCGTCCTCGTGCCGCAGCCCCTTGGCCACCCGGTAGCCGTCGAGGTCGTTGAGCAGCCGCCTGGCCTGGTTCTCCTCCACGTCGAGACCGGTCAGGCGCAGCAGCCTGCGCTGGTGGTGGCCGGCGTCGACCACCTTGGGCCTGACGATCAACCGGCCGGTGCCGACCTTGCGGCGCACCATCATCTCGGCGACGTCGAAGCCGAGCAGGTTCAGCCGCCTGATGCGGTGCTCGACCTTGTGCCAGTCGACCTCTTCGATGATCTCGTCCTGGGTGATCTCGCTCCACAGCCGGTGGTAGCGCGCGGCGATCTCGTCGGAGGTGTCGACGGGGTCGATCGACGGGTGCAGCAGGCCGCCCGCCTCCAGGTCGAACATCTCGCCCGCGATGTTGGTGTGCGCGACCTCGATGTCGTGCAGCCGCTGGCCCTCACTGATCATCGGGTGCAGCTCGCCGGTCTCGGCGTCGACCAGATAGGCGGCGAACGCGCCCGCGTCCCTGCGGAACAGCGTGTTGGACAGCGAGCAGTCGCCCCAGTAGAAGCCGTTGAGGTGCAGCCGCACCAGCAGCACGGCCAGCGCGTCCAGCAGCCTGGTCAGCGTGTCCGGCCGCAGCGTGCCCGACATCACCGCGCGGTAGGGCAGCGAGAACTGCAGATGCCTGGTGATCAGCGCCGAGTCCAGCCCCTCGTCACGCCCGGTCACATAGGCGACGGGCTCCACCGACGGCGCGTCCAGCCTGGCCAGGTCCCACAGCAGCTTGTACTCGCGCTTGGCGTACCTCTCGCTGATCTCCTTGATCGCATAGACCTTGCCGGAGAGCCTGGCGAAACGCACGACGTGCCGGGAGATGCCGCGGGGCAGGTCGACCAGGTGGTGGTTGGGCCACTGCTCAAGCGGGACGTCCCAGGGCAGCCGGATCAGGTCGGGATCGCCGAGCGCGCCGGTGATCTGGAGAGGCACTGGGATGCTCCTTATGTCGGGATAAAGTCCATTCTCGTGGACGAGTTTCTCACCTGGTACTTCACCGAGCACCCCGTCACCGCCAGCCTCATGGGCGCCGACGGCCACGACCGTACGCTGGGCGACTTCAGCGCCTCGGCCTTCCTCGACAGGGAGCGGGCCGCGCAGGGCTGGATCGAACGGCTCTCAGCCCTGCCCGTCGCCACCCTGGACGACGCCGTCGACCGCGATCTGGTCCTGTCGCAGCTCAGGGGCGCATCGGCGCTCGCGACCTGGCCGAGCTGGCGGCGCGACCCGGCGGCGTACCTGTCGCCGATCTTCTCCTCGCTGTTCACGCCGTTCCAGCAACGGCTCAAGCCGGAGGCCGAGCTCGTCTCCGCGGCCGTCGACAGGCTCGCCGAGGTGCCCGCCGTACTGGCCGCGTGCCGGGCCAATCTGGACGCCGACCTGGCCGCGCCGTTGCTGGTCGAACGTGGTCTCGGGCAGGCGCGCATCGGCAGGCGCTTCCTGACCGAGACCATTCCCGCGCAGGTGGAGGATCCCGTCCTGCGCGCCAGGCTGGCCGAGGCAGCGCAGCCCGCCGCCCGTGCCTTCGACGACTTCGCCGCCTTCCTCGAAGGCTTCGTGTGCGGCGGCAGCTGGCGGATGGGGGAGCGGCTCTACTCCACACTGCTGCGCGAGCGCGAGCTGCTCGGGTACGGCGCGGCCGAGCTGCACGAGAAGGGCAAGGCCGCCTGGGCCGAGCTCGACACGCGCATGCGCGAGGTGGCCAAGCTGGTCGGCGGCTCCGACGACTGGCGCGCGGCGATGGAGGTCCTCATGGACGACCATCCGCCCACCCTTGAGGCGATGCGCGCCGAGTACGAGGCCGAGACCGAGCGCGCCCGCGCCTTCGTCCGTGAGCGCGGCCTGGTCACCTTCCCGGAGGGGGAGGAGTGCCTGGTGCTGCCGTCGGCGGAGTACCAGCGGCCGATCCTGGCCGTGGCGCACTACCTCGCGCCGCCGCCGCTCACCGCCTCGCGTACCGGCGTCTTCTACGTGCCCTACACGCCCGACTCCTTCACACCCGAGCAGGTACGCCAGCGGCTGCGCACCAACTCGCGTGCCCAGATGCCCTCGATCGCCGTGCACGAGGCCTATCCCGGCCACCACTGGCACCTGTCGTACCTGGCGGGCAGCTCGCGGACCGTGCGCAAGGTGTTCCGCACGCC
The DNA here is from genome assembly GCF_056106265.1 of Nonomuraea sp. IBHARD001. Classification (NCBI taxonomy): domain Bacteria; kingdom Bacillati; phylum Actinomycetota; class Actinomycetes; order Streptosporangiales; family Streptosporangiaceae; genus Nonomuraea; species Nonomuraea sp. IBHARD001. Next base: position 7,453,131 of record NZ_JBWBBW010000002.1, on the reverse strand, counting down.
GTACTTCACCGAGGGGTGGGCGTTGTACGTGGAGAAGCTGCTGCTGGAGCAGGGGTACTTCGACACGCCCGCCACCGAGCTCGCGCATCTGGACTGCCGGATCTTCAGGGCGGCCCGCATGGTCGTCGACACCGCGCTGCACTGCGACGACATGTCGGTGGCCGAGGCCGAGCAGTTCATGTCGACCAAGGCGTCGTTGTCGCCTGGCACGGCGCAGGGCGAGGTCAGCAGGTACTGCGCCTGGCCGACCCAGGCGCCCTCGTACCTGACCGGGGCCATCGAGATCGAGCGCATCAGGGACGCCTATCCGGGCGATCTGCGCTCCTTCCACGACACGATCGCCGGGTCCGGCGGGCTGCCGCTCGGGCTGGCCGAGCAGGTCGCCCTGGCCTGAGCGGCCGGTGCTGGCTCTATTTCGGACGACCGACTACATTGCGCAGCATGAGGATGGCTGAGCCGAGAGAGCAGATCTGCGCCTACGGCCGCAAGGCGGTCGAGCTCGGCCTGGTGATCGGGAGCTCGGGCAATCTGAGCGTCCGCGACGGCGACCTCGTCGCGGTCACCCCCTCGGGCGTGCCGCTCGACCGGCTCACGCCCGACCTGATCCCCGTGGTCGACATCGAGGGATACCTGGTCGAGGGCGAGTCGCCGCCCTCGTCCGAGACGCCCATGCACCTGGCGATCTACGCCTCCACCGACGCCAGGGCCGTGGTGCACACCCACTCGGTCTTCGGCGCCGTCGTCGCGACCACCCGCGAGGTGCTGCCGCCGATCCACTACAACGCCCTGCTGCTCGGCGGTGCGATCCGGGTCGCCGCCTACGCCACGTACGGCACGCCCGAGCTGGCCGCGCACGTGCGGGAGGCGCTCAGCGGACGGCAGGCCGCCCTGCTGGCCAACCACGGCGGCGTCACGATCGGCGCCGACCTGGAACGCGCCTTCGAGGCGACCAGACTGCTGGAATGGCTGTGCGAGGTGTACGTCAGGGCGAGTGCGATCGGCGAACCGGCCGTACTGACCGACGAACAACTCACCGCCGTGGTGGAACGGGCGTTCACGGCTCCCACGTTTCCCCGGAGGGCGCCGGGGGGCTGAGTGTGTGGCGCCGTCGCACGTCAGGTCGTCAGGTCGTCAGCGCGTCCAGGGTCGACAGCAGCAGGCGTTCCAGGTCGACTCTGGTCAGGCGTTCCGGGTAGAGGAGCAGGTGCAGGCTGAGGCCGTCGACGAGGGCCAGCAGGCGGGTGGTGACGTCGTCCAGGTTCTCCCGCGTCGTGAGTTCGCCCGCGCTCGCGGCCTGGCCGAGCAGGACGCGTACGGCGGTGCGCAGTTCGGCGGCCTCGGAGCGCTGGACCTCGGCCAGGCGTTCGACGGCGAGGCTGCGGCTCCAGAAGCTGATCTCCAGCCTGGTCTCCTGGGTGCGTTCGGAGTCGAGCGGCAGGTTGTCCAGCAGCAGTTCGCGCAGGGCGGCCAGCCCGGAGACGCCGTGCACCCTCGCGGCGATGCGCTCCCTGATACGGCGGTGCGACTGGCCGAGCGCCGACAGCAGGATGTCGTCCTTGTCGGCGAAGTAGTGGGCCAGGACGCCGTTGGAGTACCCGGCCTCCTTGGCGATCGCCCGGGTGGTGGCCGCGTCGATGCCGTCGCGCACGATCACCCGCCGGGCCGCGGCCAGGACCTCGCGGCGGCGCTCGTCGTGATCGACGATCTTCGGCATTCGGGACCCCTTCGCTCGGTCGTCTCCCGTCGCATCCAAGCATATTGACTTTTTATTCGGACGTCTGTCTACTAAGCGACTATGACCGTTGTCACGCTAGGCGTTCACATCGTGGACATCCTGACCAGGCCCGTCGTGTCGATCCCCGAGGGACAGGACACGGTGCTGGTCGACCAGATCAGGCTCACCGCCGCGGGCTCGGCGGCGGGCACGGCCGTCGACCTGGTCAGGCTCGGCAACGAGGTGCGCTCGGCCGGAGCGGTGGGCGACGACGAGCTCGGCGACTTCCTGCTGGCCGTGATGAGCGCACGCGGCGTCGACGTCGGCCAGATCGTGCGCAGGAAGGGCGAGCAGACCGCCGCCTCGATCCTGCCGATCAGGCCGGACGGCGGCAGGCCCAGCTTCCACGTGCCCGGCGCGAACCTCTCGCTCGCCTTCGCCGACCTCGACCCCGCCCTCCTGCGTACGGCGTCGGCCGTGCATCTGGGCGGGATGGACGTCACGTTCGGACTCGGCGACCCGGCGTTCTTCGCCCTGCTCGACGAGGTCCGCGCGGCGGGAGTCGTCGTGACCATGGACCTGCTCTCGGAGATGGGCGACCTGCTGGGCCTGGCCAAGGCGTTCCTGCCGCACGTCGACTACGTGCTGCCCAACGACGCCCAGGCGATGCTCATGACCGGCGCCGCGGACGCCGAATCGGCCGCGGCGGCGCTGCTCGCCGAGGGGCCGAAGGGCGTGCTGGTCACACTCGGCGCCGAAGGCAGCCTGGTGGCCACGGCCGAAGGTGTGACCCGGCTGCCCGCGATCGAGGTCGAGGTCAGCGACACCACCGGCTGCGGCGACGCCTACTGCGCCGGTTTCATCACCGGACTGCTCAACGGCGAGGACGTCGTGACGGCCGCCCGCTGGGGCACGGCCGCCGCCGCCAAGGTCGCCACCGGGCTCGGCTCGGACGCCGGGCTCGTCGACCTGGCCGACACCCTGGCCCTGCTCCGAACCTCGAAAGGCACCTCGCGATGACCGACGCCGACCTGCGCGCCCGCGCCCTGAAGGTGGTGCCCGGCGGAATGTACGGGCACCTCAACGCCGCCATCTTCGCCCCCGGCTATCCGCAGTTCTTCGCCAGGGGCGAGGGCTGCAGGCAGTGGGACGTCGACGGCAACGAGTACGTCGACCTCATGTGCAGCTGGGGCCCGGTCGTGCTCGGCCACCGCCATCCCCGTGTCGAGGAGGCGGCGGCCAGGCAGCTGGCGCTGGGCGACACGCTCAACGGCCCCGGCCCGGTCATGGTGGAGCTGGCCGAACTCCTGGTCGACACGGTGCCGAGCGCCGACTGGGCGATGTTCTCCAAGAACGGCACCGACGCCACCACCCAGGCGCTCATGGTGGCCCGCGCGGCGACCGGCAGGCACAAGGTGCTGATGGCGCACGGCGCCTACCACGGCGCCGATCCCTGGTGCACGCCGAGCCTGGCGGGCACGACGCCGAACGAGCGCGCCGACCTGGTGGAGTTCGCCTACAACTCGGCGGCCGACCTGGAGGCGAAGGCGGCCGAGCACGAGGGCCAGATCGCGGCGATCATCGTCACCCCGTTCAAGCACGACTCGTTCGAGGACCAGGAGCTCGCCGAGCCCGCCTTCGCCAGGAGCGCCAGGGCGCTGGCCGACCGGATCGGCGCCGCACTGGTCATCGACGACGTGCGGGCGGGCTTCCGCATCGACCTGCGCGGCTCCTGGGAGCCCTACGGCGTGCGGCCCGACCTGACCGCGTGGTCCAAGGCCATGGCCAACGGCTATGCGATCGCCGCCGTCACCGGGGTCGACGCGTTGCGCGGCGCTGCCCAGTCGTTGTACTCGACCGGCTCGTTCTGGTTCTCGGCCGTGGCCATGGCCGCAGCGAAGGCGACCATCGAGACACTGCGCGATGAAAACGGCATAGCGACCATGGAAGCGGCGGGCTCCCAGCTGCGCGACGGGCTTTACCGTCAGGCCAAGGCTCATGGATTTACCGTGAATCAGACGGGACCTGTGACAATTCCCTGGCTCAGCTTCGAGTCAGACGTCACACTGGAGCAAGCACTTTTCTGGAGTGACGCGGCCCTTCGGCATGGCGTTTATCTCCACCCTTGGCACAATTGGTTCCTGTCGGCAGCGCACTCCGAGGCCGACATCGCTCGTGCTCTCGAAGGCACAGATCGCGCCTTCGCCGAAACGCGAGCACATTTCGGGGCCTGATTCTCTTCCGGTACGGCAGGCACGGGGTCGCGCAGGCCGTACCGGAAGACCCCTGGGGACGGGGGGCCGAGTGACTCAAGCCACTAGAACGCCGCTCGGAGTGACGACTCCTCCGGAAACGGGATGAACCGGTCGCGGAGCCGCCAGGACGGCCGGGGCTCGGGCGGGCCCGGGCGCACCCTTGCCGTCGTGGGGGCGTATCGACGATGCTGTCGGTCTCAGGGCCCTCCCGGACACGCTCGGCATACTTGACGATCATGGTGTTCCGCTCGCGGGGCGCCGCCCTTTTCCAGAACAATGTTCTAGGTAGGTGGGGTGCGCGGCGCTCCCCGGATCACGTTGTGACCCTTCAAGGTCACGGGTCTGTTGCAGGCCCTTGACGCGACTCTTGGAACGTCCGTACTTTCGGGCAAACGTTTAGGAAACTTTCCTAATTGATCCTTTAACCAGGAGCCCCGCATGTCCCACCCCGGAGAGATCACTCGGCGGCAGTTGCTGCGCCGGATCGGAATGACCGCGCTCGTCGCCGGCCCCGGCGCGGGGCTGCTGAGCGCCTGCGCGACCGGCAGCACCGCCAAGCCGTCCGCCGCCCCCACCACTGCCGCCGCCGCTGCCACCTCGGCGGCCAACCCCTTCGGCGTCGACGCCAAGCTGCCGCTCAATGTCGTCATCTTCTCCGGCGGATTCGGCGACGCCTACGCCAAGGAGGGCCACGAGGCTCTGTACTCCAAGGCGTACGCCGGTGTGACGATCAAGCACGAGGCCACCCAGAAGATCGGCACGCAGCTCCGCCCGCGTTTCGTCAGCGGCGACGTGCCCGACGTGGTCAACAACTCCGGCCCCGAGGCGCTCGACCTGGTCGCGCTGGCCGAAGAGGGCCACCTGATGGACCTGACCGCCCTCTACGACGCGCCGTCGATCGACGACCCGTCCAAGAAGGTCAGGGACACCATCACGCCCGCCGTGCTGACCAACGGCCTCATCGCCGACAAGCCGCTCGTGCTCAACTACAACGTCTCGCACCGAGGCCTCTGGTACGACGCCAAGTTCTTCGAGTCCAAGGGCTGGACGCTTCCCAAGACCTGGGACGAGTTCAAGGCCCTGGGCGAGAAGGCCAAGGCCGAGGGCATCACGCTGTTCGCCTACCCCGGTCAGGTCGGCCCGTTCTACCAGACGTGGAACATCTGTTACACCGCCGCCAAGATCGGTGGCAACCAGGTCCTGCTCGACATCGACAACCTGGTCGACAACGCCTGGAACAACGACGCGGTGAAGGCCTCGGTCTCGGCCTGGGTCGAGATCCAGAAGCTGTACGGCGACAAGGCCTACTTCGGCCTCGACCACACCCAGACCCAGGTCAAGCACCTGCAGCACAAGGTGCTGTTCTACCCGACCGGCTCCTGGCTCGAGAACGAGATGGCCAAGGACAAGCCCGAGGGCTTCGAGTACGCCCTCGCGCCGGTCCCGAGCGTCACCGCCATGGACAAGATGCCGTACGAGGCCATCATGGTCGGCGTCGGCGAGAACTTCTTCGTCTCGGCCAAGGGCAAGAACCCGCAGGGCGGCCTGGAGTACATGCGCGTCATGCTCTCCAAGGCCGGTGCGCGCGACTTCACCGACCGCACCAAGAACCTCACCGTCGTCGACGGCGCCGCCGACGGCCTCGACCTGCCCCCGGGTGTCAAGAGCGCCGCCGCCGTCCAGACCGCCGCCGGGCAGAACATCATCACCGACGCGCGCTTCGAGGGCTGGTACAAGGAGCTCTTCGACTACGCCAGCACCCAGGTCAACGCCGTGATGGCCGGTCGCATCGACGTCGACAAGTTCTGTGCGAACATGCAGAAGAAGGCCGACGAGATCAAGGCCGACACCTCCATCACCAAGCAGACGCGGAGCGTCTAGCACGATGGAGCGGTTGCGCAGGTATGGCTTCATCACCGGCTTTCTCCTCGTGCCGGTGGCTCTCTACGTCGTCTTCGTGATCAGCCCGTACGTACAGGCGTTCCAGATCTCGCTGACGAACTGGAAGGGCATCGCCAGGTCGCCGGAATACATTGGTTTTGAGAACTTCGTCAAGTTGTGGGATGACGAAATCTTCTGGCAGGCGATACGCAATCACGCCATCGTCCTGATCACGCTGCCGCTCCTGACCATCGCGCTCGCGCTGTTCTTCGCCTTCCTGCTGAACGTGGGCGGCGGACAGCGCGGGGGCGTGATGACGGGCGTCTGGGGCTCGAAGTTCTACAAGGTCGTCTTCTTCCTGCCCCAGGTGCTGGCCGTCGCGATCATCGGCGTGCTGTTCAAGGCGGTGTACCGGCCCGACGCCCAGGGTGTGCTCAACGGCATCCTCGACAAGGTCGGCATCGAGCCGGTCGGCTGGATGACCGAGCCGAACCTGGCGCTGTGGTCGCTGATCGCGGTCATGGTCTGGCAGGCCGTCGGCTTCTACGTGGTGCTGTTCTCCGCCGGTATGGCGGCCATCCCCAAGGACGTCTTCGAGGCGGCCTCGCTGGACGGCGCCGGGCGTTTCCGGCTGTTCTTCAGCATCACGCTGCCGCTGATCTGGGACACCATCCAGGTCGGCTGGGTCTACCTGGGCATCGCGGCCTTCGACTGCTTCGCGCTCGTCGCGGTGCTGACCATGGAGCAGGGCGGGCCCCAGGGCGCCACCGCCGTGCTGCCCGTCGAGATCTGGAAGGCGGCCTTCAGCTACTCCAAGTTCGGCTACGCCTCGGCGATGGGTGTCGCGCTGTTCTTCATGACCATCACGTTCGCGATCATCACCCTGCGCGCAGGGCGTCGCGAGAAAATCGAGCTCTGACATGGCACTCACCGACGCACGCAAGCTCAAGGTGGTCGAGTCCGCGTCGCCCGCTCCGCAGCCGGTCAAGCGCCCGAACGTGCTGGGCGGCCTGGCGCACGTGGCGCTGTTCATCTGGGCGGCGCTCATCATCCTGCCGCTGATCTGGACGCTGCTGGCCTCGTTCAAGAACAACACCGAGATCTTCGGCGACCCGCTGGCCTTCCCCGCCGAACTGCGCCTGGACAACTGGGCCAGGGCCTGGGACAAGGCCAATGTCGGCAGGTACATGCTCAACACCGTCATCGTGGTGTTCTTCGGGACGCTCGGCACGATGTTGTTCGGGTCGATGGCGGCCTATGTGCTGTCGCGCTACAAGTTCGTGGGCAACAGGGTGATCTACTTCCTGTTCGTCTCGGGCATGGCCTTCCCGGTGTTCCTCGCGCTGGTGCCGCTGTTCTTCGTGGTCGACCAGCTCGGCCTGCTGAACTCGCACTTCGGGCTGGTGCTGGTCTACATCGCCTACTCGCTGCCGTTCACGGTGTTCTTCCTGTCGGCGTTCTTCAAGACGCTGCCGACCGCGGTCGCCGAGGCGGCCATGATCGACGGCGCCTCGCACACCAGGACGTTCTTCCAGGTCATGCTGCCCATGGCCAAGCCGGGTCTGGTCAGCATCACGATCTTCAATGTGCTCGGTCAGTGGAATCAGTACCTGCTTCCCCTCGTGCTGCTCGGGGGCGCGAAGGACAAGTGGGTCATCACCCAGGGCATCGCCGACATCTCGACGATCGCCGGGTACGAGGCGGACTGGCCTGCCCTGTTCGCCGCCCTCAGCATGGCCATCATCCCGGTCGTGCTGATCTATGTCGTCTTCCAGCGCCAGATCCAGTCCGGCCTGGGTGCGGGAGCCCTAAAGTGAACCCATGGACGTGGAACGCAAGCTGAAGGACCTGCCGCACTGGACGCGCGAGGGCGAGGAGATCCGGCGCACGATCACCGCGCCGGACTTCCCCGCCGCGATCCGCGTCGTCGACGAGATCGCGGTGGCCGCCGAAGAGCTCAACCACCACCCGGACATCGACATCCGCTGGCGCACGCTCACCCTCGCCCTGACCACGCACGACGCCGGAGGCCTGACCGATCTGGACTTCCGGCTGGCCGCCGTCATCGACGGCATCGCCGCAAAACACGGGGCGTAGTCGCACGGCTACTCATTAGAGTGGTCGGGTCGGCCACCGCTCTTGGAGATGCCCCGTGCGTGTGCTCACCCCTCTGCTCGTGCTGCCCGTCCTTCTGACCCAGGCGGGCTGTGCGAGCACCCCGCAGCCCCCGTCCGGCCACGACGTGGCCGTTGCGCCCCCGGCGATCGTCCTCACCGGCGGCGGCCCCTTCACCGCCAAGGGCCCTGAGGCCATCGCCTACGACCCCGCGCTCGTGCCGTCCGGCGCGCGGGCCGACGTCACCGTCGAGTCGTCCGGATCGACCACGGTCTCGTCGCTCTCGGTCGAGGGCCTGACCCCCTCCCGCGTGTACGGCGTGCACCTGCACAGCCGGGCGTGCGGCGCCGACCCCGACGACGCGGGCCCGCACTACCAGCACATGCCCTCCCACGTGGACCCGTCGAGCGAGGTCTGGCTCGACCTGACCACCGACGCCAAGGGCTCGGGCACGGCCAGGGCCCGCCATCCGTGGACGTTCGAGGGCGGCAGGGTGCCCGGCGCCCTGGTCATCCACGCCCTGGCGACCAAGACGACGGGCGCCGACGCCGGCATGGCGGGCGCGCGGGTGGGCTGCGTCACGCTGAAGGGCGGCTGACGGCCCTCCAGCGGCCCCCGGCGGCCTTCCCGGGCCGGGGGAGGGCTAGCGTGAGGCGGTGGCCTTTCCCGACGCCCTCGGGCTGTTCTCGCTCGATCCCGGGCTGATCCATCTCAACAACGGCTCGTTCGGCGCGGTGCCCGTGAGCGTGCGGCTGGCGCAGGACGGGATGCGGGCGGAGATCGAGCGTGCGCCCGAGCGCTGGCTGGACACGCTGCCCGAACGGCTCGCCGCGGCCAGGGCCGAGGTGTCGGCCTTCCTCAACGCACCCGACCTGGCGCTCCTCGCCAATGTGACCGAGGGCGTTGCGGTGGCGCTGGGCACGGCGCCGCTGGGGGAGGGCGAGGAGATCCTCTACACCGACCAGGCCTACGGCGCGGTGGAGCTGGCCGTGCTCAGGACGGCCAAGGAGCGCGGGGCGAGCGTGGTGCGCGTGCCGGTGACCGGGCGCGAGCCGATGGAGGCGATCGTCGGCGCGCTGACCCCGCGTACCCGGGTGGCCGTGTTCGACCACGTCACCTCGGGGACCGCGCGCCTGATGCCGGTCGCGGCGCTGGTGGCGGAGCTGGCGGCCAGGGACGTCGTCACGCTCGTCGACGCGGCGCACGCGCCCGGCATGCTGCCGGTGGACGTGGCGGCGATCGGCGCCGACTTCTGGGTGGCGAACCTGCACAAGTGGGCGTTCGCACCGCGTCCCGCCGGGGTGCTGGCCGTCGCCGAGCGCTGGCGCGGCCGGGTGCGCCCGCCGATCGTGTCGTGGGCGCCGGACTTCCCGCTGTCGGTGGAGTTCCAGGGCACCCGCGACTACAGCAACCTGCTGACCGCGCCCGAAGGCCTGGCCTTCCTGTGCGGCCTCGGCGCCTCCCGCGTGCGCGAGCACAACGAGAAGCTCGTCGCCTACGGCCAGAACGTGGTCGCCGCCGCCCTGGGCGTCGACCCCCAGGGCGGCGACCCCGGCCTGTCCATGCGCCTGGTACGGCTGCCGCCGACCACGGCGAGCGAGCCGGAACTGGTGGCGGCCCTGCTCGGCGAGGGCATCCAGGCGAAGATCGGCCCCGGTGGGCTGTTGCGCCTGTCGGCCCAGATCTACAACACCGAGTCCGACTACGACAGGCTCGCCGAGGTCCTGCCGCGCGTGCTGGCGGCGCGGGGCGGGTAGCGCCCTCCCGATGCCTGCCGTACGGGAGGGCGCCGGTCCGCGGCGGCCGTCAGTGGCCTGCGGGGATGCTGCCGAAGCGGCCCGACTGGTAGTCCTCGAAGGCCTGGACGAGCTCGGCCCTGGTGTTCATCACGAACGGGCCGTAGTGGGCCACCGGCTCGCCGATCGGCCGGCCGCCCAGCACGATGACCTCCAGGGGCTCGGTGGCCTTGGCGGAGGCGGACAGCGTGATGGCCTCGGCCGTCGTCGCGCCGAACCCGTCGAAGACGGCCAGCTGCCCGCTCTCGATCGGCCGGTTGCCGAGCCCGGCCCCGCCCTTGCCCGACAGGACGTACGCCAGGGCGTTGAAGTCCTGGCGCCAGGGCAGGGTGAGGCGCGCTCCCGGGCTGATCGTGGCGTGCAGGAGCGTGATCGGGGTGTGCGTGCTGCCCGGCCCCTGGTGCCCGGCGACGTCGCCCGCGATCAGGCGGACGAGGGCGCCGCCGTCGTCGCTGCTGAGCAGCTTGACGCTGGCCCTGCCGATGTCCTGGTACTTGGGCGCGAGCATCTTGGCCTTGCCTGGCAGGTTCACCCAGAGCTGGATGCCGTGGAAGAGGCCGCCCTTGACGACGAGCCACTCCGGCGGGGCCTCCTTGTGCAGGATGCCCGACCCGGCGGTCATCCACTGGGTGTCGCCGTCGGTGATGGTGCCGCCGCCTCCGTGCGAGTCGGCATGGTCCATGACACCGTCGATCATGTAGGTGACGGTCTCGAAGCCGCGGTGCGGGTGCCAGGGCGTGCCCTTCGGCTCGCCGGGCGCGTAGTCGACCTCGCCCATCTGGTCCATCATCACGAACGGGTCGAGGTACTTGGGCTTGATCGCGGCCAGTGCCTTGCGCACCGGGAAGCCCTCTCCCTCGAAACCGCTGGGCGCGGTCTCGACGACGAGCACCTTGCGCTCCTCCGCGCCGGTGAGCGGCTGCGGGATGCGCGGGAGGGTCAACGGGTTCTCAACGGTCACGGCGGGCATCTCTGGCTCCTTCCATCGGATTCGCCAGGCTGAAACACAGTTTAGATTTCAACTATTCCGGCGTCGAGTGCTCCCGTGGAAGTCGTCGGAGAACCCGGGAGGAAGCCGGGGAGATCAGGGAGTCGGTATGCGGGACATCATGCGCTCCATCCCGTTGACCCAGTTGTCGCGCAGGGCGGCGATGGCGCCCTCCAGGTCGCCCGCGACCAGGTGCTCGGCGATCCTGCGGTGCTCGGCGGCCTCGCGTTCGAGGGGGGCGTGCTCGTCGTCGACCGTCAGGTGGGCGTAGCGCCGCATCCCGGCCTTGACGCTGGTGATCAGGTCGAGCAGGCGTTCGTTGCGGCAGCCGCTCAGCATGAGGTCGTGCCACTCGTCGTCGTGGCGCTCGATCTCGCCCTGCTCGGCGACGGGGTCGGGGAACTCCTCGGCCATCGTGAGCAGCTCGGGCGCGATGCGTCGCAGGTCGGCGGGGTCGGAGCTCTCCAGGCCGAGCGCCTCGAGGGCGGCCACGATCGCACACAGCTCGCGGAACTCCTGGCGGCTGACCGGCGCGAACCTGAAGCCGCGGCCCTGGCTGCTCTCCAGCACGCCTTCGCCCGCCATGGTGATCAGGGCCTCGCGCAGCGGTGTCCGGCTGACGCCGAGCTCACCGGCGAGCACGGCCTCGTTGATGTCGGTGCCTGCGGCGAAGTCACCTCGGTCGAGCCTGGTCAGAAGCTCTTCCCTGATCTGCTCGCGCAGAGGACGCCGCTCGATCGGCATGGCGCTCCTTCTATGTGATCTCCGTCGAGAGCTTAGCGCCTTGACGGCATTGTGAATGCTGCACTATGAATTCTGCATACAAAATATTACATGTCACGTAGGGGGATGGAAGAGTGCTGACCAGGGTGCCGGGCCTGCTGTTCGGCGGGGACTACAACCCGGAGCAGTGGCCCGAGGAGGTCTGGGCCGAGGACGTGCGGCTCATGGCCGAAGCGGGGGTCAACCTGGTCACCGTGGCCGTCTTCTCCTGGTCGCGGCTGGAGCCGAGCCGGGGCGCCTACGACTTCGGCTGGCTGGACCGGATCGTCGACCTGCTGCACGCCAACGGCGTCGCGGTCGACCTGGCCACCGCCACCGCCACCCCGCCGCCGTGGCTGGTGCGCGAGAACCCCGGGCTGATGCCGGTCGACGCCGCGGGCACCCGGCTGGAGTTCGGCTCGCGCCAGGGGTACTGCCCGAGCTCGCCCGTGCTCAGGCGGGAGATCGCCAGGCTGGCGGGCGCGATGGCCGAGCGCTACAAGGACCATCCGGCCGTCGTCATGTGGCACATCGGCAACGAGTACGCCGACCACACGCTGGAGTGCTTCTGCGAGGAGTCGGCCGCCCACTTCAGGCGCTGGCTGCGTGAGCGCTACCACGGCATCAACGGGCTCAACGCCGCCTGGGGCACCTCCTGCTGGGGCCAGCACTACACCGGCTTCGAGCAGGTCGAGCCGCCGCGCAAGGCCCCGGGCCCGGTCAACCCCTCCCAGCTCGTCGACTGGCGGCGCTTCTGCAGCGACGCCCTGCTGGAGTGCTTCGAGACCGAGAAGGCCGTCCTGCGCGAGATCACACCCGGCCTGCCGATCACCACGAACTTCATGAGCGTCCTGCACGGCCTCGACTACTGGAAGTGGGCCCAGGCCGAGGACGTCGTCAGCGACGACGCCTACCCCGACCCGGCCGACCCGCGCAGCCACATCGCCATCGCCCTGTCCTACGACCTCATGCGCTCGCTGCGGCAGCGGCCCTGGCTGCTGCTGGAGTCGTCGCCCAGCGCCGTGTCCTGGCGTGAGGTCAACGCGCCCAAGCCGCCCGGCAAGATGCGCCTGGACAGCCTCCAGGCCGTGGCGCACGGCTCCGACGGCGCCATGTTCTTCCAGTGGCGTCAGGCCAGGTACGGCCCGGAGAAGTTCCACTCGGCCCTGCTCCCGCACGGCGGCACCGCCACCAGGACCTGGCAGGAGACCCTGCGCCTCGGCCGCGACCTGGCCGCGCTCGCCGGGGTCGCGGGAACGTCGAGCGAGGCCGACGTCGCCCTGGTGCTCGACTGGGACTCCTGGTGGGGCCTGGAGGCGCCGGAGTCCATGCCCTCCAACCGGCTCAAGCTGAAGAACCTGCTGCTCGACTGGTACGCGCCGCTGCACGAGCGCGGCATCGCCGTCGACCTGGCCCCGCCCAGCCGCGACCTGTCCGGCTACCGCCTGGTCATCGCGCCGAACCTCTACATGTGCACGGCCGAACAGGCCAAGGCGCTGGCCGCCTACCAGGGCGAGCTGGTCGTCGGCCCGTTCAGCGGCGTCGTCGACGCGGCCGACCAGGTGCACGAGGGCGGAGCACCTGGCCCCCTGCGCGAGCTGCTCGGCGTGACGGTCGAGGAGTTCTGGCCCCTGCCCGACGGCCACACGCGGCAGGTGGGCGACCTCGGCACGGCGAGCACCTGGAGCGAGTGGCTCACCCTCGAAGGCGCCGACCCGATCGCCCTGTACCGGGGCGGCGAGCTCGACGGCCGCCCCGCGATCACCAGGCGAGGCCGCGCCACGTACCTGAGCTGCCTGCTCGACGACCTCACCCCGGTCCTCGCCGACGTGCTGACGCGAGCGGGCGTGACGCCGGTCGCCGACGTGCCGCCCGGCGTGGAGGCCACCCGCCGCGAGGACCACCTCTTCCTGCTCAACCACACCAGCACCGCCCAGCGCGTCCGTCTGCGCGGACCGGGACAGGACCTGCTGACAGGACGGCAGCTGGCGGGCGAGATCGAGATCCCCTCGCGCGACGCCGTCGTGTTGCGAATCGAAGGAGCGAAGTGACCCACCCCTACATCCCGAACGCCTCGCCCGGCGCGCGGGCCGAGATGCTCGCCGCGATCGGCGCCGACAGCGTCGAGGAGTTCTACGCCGACATCCCCGAGGCCCTCAGGCTCGGCCGTACCCTCGACCTGCCCGAGCCCTTCGTGGCCGAGCAGGACCTGGTACAGCACATGCGCGGCCTGTTCGACCGCACGACCGACACCGTCGAGGCGCTCAGCTTCCTCGGCGGCGGCTGCTACCCGCACTACGTGCCCGCCGTGTGCGACGAGGTCAACTCCCGCAGCGAGTTCCTCACCGCGTACGCGGGCGAGCCGTACGAGGACCACGGGCGGTTCCAGGCCTTGTTCGAGTACGTCAGCATGATGGGCGAGCTGCTGGAGATGGACGTGGTGAACGTCCCGACCTACGACGGCTTCCAGGCGTCGGGCACCGCGATCCGCATGGCCGCGCGCTACACCGGGCGGGCCAGGGTGCTGGTGCGGGGCGCGGTGTCGGCCGACAAGATGAGCAAGCTGCGCGACTTCCTCGCCCCCGACGTCGAGATCGTGACCGATGGCGAGGTGGACGAGTCGTTCGCGGCGATCTACCTGGAGACGCCCGACGCCGACGGCGTGGTGGCCGAGAACGGCAGGCAGCTGGCCGACGCGGCGCACGCCTGCGGGGCGCTCCTGGTCGTCAGCACCGACCCGATCTCGCTCGGCGTGCTGGCCCCGCCCGCCGCCTACGGCGCCGACATCGTCTGCGGCGACATCCAGTCGCTCGGCATGCACCAGAGCTTCGGCGGCGGGCACGCCGGATACATCGCCACCCACGACCACGAGCCGCTCGTCGCGGAGTTCCCGTCCCGCCTGTTCGGCATCGCGCCGACCAGGGTCGAGGGTGAGTACGGCTTCGGCGACGTCTTCTACGACCGCACCTCCTTCGCCCACCGCGAAGAGGGCAAGGAATGGGTGGGCACGGCCGCCGCCCTCTGGGGCATCACCGCGGGCGTCTACCTGGCGCTCATGGGCCCGCAGGGCATGAAGGAGCTCGGCGAGACCATCCTGGCCCGCACCCGCTACGCCATGACCGTGCTGGAACGTTCCGGGGCCGTCGTGCTGCGCGCCGACGCCGTCCACTTCCGCGAGTTCGCGATCGAGGTGCCGTCGGCGGACGCGCTCCTCGACACCCTGCGTGCGCAGGGCATCTACGGCGGCGTCCGGCTGGACGCGCGCACGGTGCTCGTCTGTGTGACCGAGCGCCACTCCCTGAAGGACATCGACCGGCTCGCCGCAGCCGTGAAGGAGGCGCTGTGAGCGCGTCTGGTGAGTCGTTCGCCTCGCTTCCCGTGGCGCCCAAGCCGGCGCTGCGCCGCTTCCACCAGGCCAGGTGGGACGAGCCGATCATCTTCGAGCAGTCGGTGCCGGGCCGCAGGGGCATCGCGGTCTCCTCCGTCTCATCGGAGGAGGCGCCCGACGTCGAACTGCCCGCCTCCGTGCGCAGGGCCGAGCCGCCCAGGCTGCCCGAGATGTCGCAGCTGCATGTGTTGCGGCACTACCTTCGCCTGTCGCAGGAGAACCTCGGCGTCGACTTCAACATCGACGTCGGCCAGGGCACCTGCACGATGAAGTACAGCCCCAAGGTCAACGACCAGTTCGCCAACGCCGCGGCCGAACTGCACCCGCTGCAGCACGAGGACACCGTGCAGGGCGTGCTGGAGATCTACTGGCGTCTGGAGCGGATGCTGGCGGAGATCTCCGGCATGGCACGCGTCTCGCTGCAGCCGGGCTCGGGCTCGGCGGCGATCTACGCCAATATCGCGATGATCCGCGCCTACCACGCCTCGCACGGCGAAGGCCATCGCGACCAGGTCATCACCACGATGTTCTCCCACCCCTCGAACGCGGCCTGCGCCAAGACCGCGGGCTACGAGGTCATCACGCTGATGCCGGACGCCGACGGCTATCCCGACATCGAGGCCCTGCGCGCGGCCGTCGGCCCCCGTACGGCCGCACTGATGATCACCAACCCCGAGGACACCGGGATCTTCAACCCGCGCATCGGCGAGTTCGTCGACCTGGTGCACGGCGTGGGCGGCCTGGCCTGCTACGACCAGGCCAACGCCAACGGCATCCTGGGCATCACCAGGGCCAGGGACGCGGGCTTCGACCTGTGCCACTTCAACCTGCACAAGACCTTCTCCACCCCGCACGCCTGCGGCGGCCCGGCGGCGGGCGCGTGCGGCGTCTCCGAGGCCCTTGAGCCGTTCCTGCCCGGCCCGGCCGTCGTCGAGCGCGACGGGCGCTACACGCTGGAGACGCCCGAGCGCTCGGTCGGCAAGATCAGGCCGTTCCTCGGCGTCACGCCGAACATCGTGCGGGCCTACGCCTGGATCATGTCGCTCGGCGCCGAGGGGCTGCGCGAGGTGGCCGAGACGGCGGTGCTGAACAACAACTACCTCATGCACAAGATCCTGCAGATCCCCGGCGCCTCGGCCCCGTGGGACAAGCGCAGGGTCGAGCAGGTCCGCTACTCCTGGGAGCAGCTGTCGCAGGAGACGGGCGTGCACTCGGAGGAGATCGGCGTGCGGGCCTCCGACTTCGGCGTGCACTACTGGACCAGCCATCACCCCTACCTCGTGCCCGAGCCGTTCACGCTGGAGCCGACCGAGTCCTACTCCAAGGAGGACCTCGACGAGTACGCCGCGATCCTGGCGCACGTCGCCTCCGAGGCGCGCACCGATCCGGAGTTCGTCAAGGGCGCGCCGTACAACCAGACGGTTCACAAGATCGACATGACGTCGCTCGACGATCCGAAGCAGTGGGCGCCGACCTGGCGTGCCTACGTCCGCAAGCACCTCTCCTCCGGACAGGCCTGACCCGTGCTTACCGTCGGTCTGGTCGTGAACCCCGTCGCGGGGCTCGGCGGCAGCGTGGGCCTCAAAGGCAGCGACGGCGCCGAGGTCCAGGCCGAGGCCAGGGCCAGGGGCGCACGGCCCAGGTCGGCCGAGCGCGCGGCCCAGGCGCTTGCCGCGCTGAGCAGGCTCAGGCCGGACGCCGTCGTGCGCGAGGCCGGTGCGCGGTGCTCGCCCGAGGAGACGAAGGCGGCCGTGCGCGAGCTGGCCGACGTCGACCTGCTGCTGTTCGCCGGGGGCGACGGCACCGCGAGGGACGTGCTCGACGCCGTGCGTGAGCTCGGCGAGCGCGCCCCCGTGGTGCTGGGCGTGCCCGCGGGCGTGAAGGTCTACTCGGGCTGCTTCGCACTCGGCCCGGCCGCGGCGGGCGCCCTGGCGGCCGAGTTCACCGGCGAGACGACCGAGGCAGAGGTGGTGGACCTCGACGAGGAGCTCTACCGCCGGGGCAGGGTCAGCCCCCGCCTGTACGGCACGCTCAGGGTCCCCGCCGCCAGGGCGAGGCTGTCGGGCCGCAAGACCGGCTCCTCGCACGCCGAGCCCGGCTCGGCCGAGTCGATCGCCCGCGAGGTGGTCGCCAGGATGCGGCCGGGCGTGCGGTACCTGCTGGGACCGGGCGCGACCACGATGGCGGTCGGCAGGGAGCTGGGCCTGGCCACCACCCTGCTGGGCGTCGACGTCGTGGCCGACGGCGAACTGCTCGCCGCCGACGCCGGTGAGCGGGAGCTGCTCGCCCTGCTGGAGCCGGTCGAGGCCGGCGGCGCGGTCGCGGTCGTCTCGGTGATCGGCGGACAGGGCTTCGTGCTCGGCCGTGGCAATCAGCAGCTCTCGCCCCGCGTGCTCGCCCGTGTCGGCGGCCTGCTGGTGCTCGCCACCCAGCAGAAGCTGGCCGCCCTGCACGGCAGGCCGTTGCTGGCCGACACCGGCGACCGGGCGACCGACGAACGGCTCAGCGGCCACGCCGAGGTGATCACCGGTTACCGGGAGAGCGCCTTCTACCGAATCTCAGGAAGCGAATAGACATGACGATGGTGACGGGCAAGTTGACGGGCAAGGTGGCGATCGTCACCGGCGGCGCCTCCGGCATCGGCAAGGCCACCGCCCTGCTGTTCGCCCAGGAGGGCGCCCGGGTGGTCGTCGCCGACATCGACGGCCCCGGTGCGGAGAAGACCGCGCTGGAGATCGGCGAGGCGGCCATCGCCGTCCGGGCCGACGTGTCCGACGACGCCGACTGCCGCCGGATCGTCCGGGCGGCGCTCGACGGCTTCGGCCGCCTGGACGTGCTGTTCAACAATGCGGGCATCATCCGCCGCACCACCGTGCTCGACATCGAGGCCGACGAGTGGGACCGGGTCATGGCGGTCAACGTGCGCTCGGTCTACCTCATGTGCAAGCACGCGATCCCCGCCATGAAGGACGGCGGCTCGATCGTCAACACCGGCTCCGGCTGGGGCCTGAAGGGCGGCGGCAACGCGATCTCCTACTGCGCCTCCAAGGCCGCCGTCGTCAATATGACCAGGGCGCTGGCCATCGACCACACCAAGGCCGGGATCAGGGTGAACTCCGTCAACCCCGGCGACACCGACACTCCCATGCTCCGCGAGGAAGCGCGCCAGCTTGAGGAGGACTGGACGGCGTTCGCGGCCGACGCGGCCGACCGTCCGATGGGCAGGGCGGGCACTCCAGAAGAGATCGCCCAGGCCGTGCTCTTCCTGGCGAGCGACGCCGCCAGCTACATCACCGGCGCGGCCCTCGTGGTCGACGGCGGCGGACTCGCCTGACCTGTACGACCTACACCCCCCTTGTAAGGAGTTGTGATGAAGCGCGCTATTGCCGTACTCACCCTCGCGGCGGCCACCACGGCCATGGCGGCCTGCAGCGGCGGCGGCGCCGCACCCGGCGTGCCGGGGACCGGCGACGGCGCCCAGGCGGGCGGCGGCGGTCCCGTGACCGTCCGCTGGTCCACCTGGGGCTCGGCCGACGACGTGAAGCTGTACGAGGAGTTCACCAAGGACTTCGAGAAGAGGTACCCCAACATCAAGCTGAAGCTGGAGTCGGTGCCGAAGTACTCCGACTACCACCCCAAGCTCCTCACCCAGCTCACCAGCAAGACCGCGCCCGACGTCTTCTTCGTCGGCGACGACAACGTCGGCAAGTTCGTCTCGGCGGGCGTGCTCAGCCCGCTCAACGACAAGCTCGCGGGCGCCGACTCCAAGAGCAAGCCCGAGGACTTCTTCGAAGGCGTGTACGGCGGCGCCAAGAAGGACGGCCAGATCTACGGCGTCCCGAACGACACCAACCCCGAGGTCCTCTGGTTCGACAAGAAGGCGCTCAAGGAAGCCGGCATCACCGAGGACCCGGCCGCGCTCAACGAGGCGGGCCAGTGGACGATGGCCAAGTACCTCGACATGAACGCCAAGCTCAAGGCCGCGGGCAAGGGCGGCTCCATCTTCTGGAACTGGTACGGCTCCACCTACAGCGTCATCGGCGGTTTCGGCGGCAAGGTCTGGGACGGCGGCAAGTTCGTCGCCACCACCGACCCCAAGTCGCTCCAGGCCTTGCAGACCCTGGCCAAGGGCTATGCCGACAAGACGTTCCTGTCGGCCGACGTGCTGCCCGCGAGCAACGGCGCCAGCACCCAGATGCTCAAGCACAAGGTCGGCTTCTATGCCGGCGGCCGCTGGGTGATCGACTCCATCAAGAAGGGCGGCGACCTCGACAACTACGACATCGTGCCCTTCCCCTCCGAGACCGGTGCGCCGATGCCGGGTGCCGTGGCCGCCTCGTACCTGGCGCTGAACAAGGACACCAAGCTGCCGAAGGAGGCCTTCACCTTCCTGACGGAGTTCGTCTCCAAGGAGGGCCAAGCCATCCGCCTGAAGGGCGGCGGCGCGGTGCCGTCGATCAAGGGCGCGGAGGCGGTCGTGCTCAACGGCTACCCGGCGCACGCGCAGACGTTCATCGACGTGCGTGACAGCGGCTTCGCCAACTTCCCCGAAGAGGTCGCGGTGCCCGGTCTCACGGCCGAGATCAACGAGCACCTGCTCAAGGTCTGGACCGGCAAGATCGGCTTCGACGAGGGCATGGCCGAGCTGAACAAGCTCGTCGAGAGTGCGATGGCCTGACGATGGCCGTCCTCGCCAAAGAGGTCCGCCCCCCGGAGACCGCACGCCACGCCGCTCGCGGCGTGCGGTCCCGGGACGGCTGGTGGGCCGCCCTGTTCCTCGGGCCGCAGGTCGCGGGCCTGGTGGTGTTCCTGCTGTTCCCGCTGGGCTTCGCCTTCGTGCTGGCTTTCACCGACTGGGACGGCCTCGGCGAGATGTCGTTCGTCGGGTTCGACAACTTCGCGGCGCAGCTGTCGGACCGGGAGTTCGGGCTGGCCGTGTGGAACACGGTGAAGATCACCTTCGTCACGGTGCCCGTCGGCCTGACGCTCGCGGTGCTCATCGCGGTCGCCCTGAACACCATCAAGGGCAGCAACGTCTACCGGGTGCTGTACTTCATGCCGGTGGTCACCAGTTCGGTGGCCGTCGCGCTGATCTGGCAGGTCATCCTGGCCGGTGACGAGAACGGCGTGCTGAACAACACCCTGCGCTCGCTGCTCGGCGTCGAGGGGCCCGACTGGCTCGGCGACACGAGCTGGGTGATCGTCGCCATCTCGGCCGTGACCATCTGGTCGTCGCTCGGGCTGAATGTCGTCATCTTCCTGGCCGGGCTGCAGACGATCCCGCCGGGCCTGACGGAGGCGGCCAGGATCGACGGCGCCGGGGCCTGGCGGATCTTCCGCTCGGTGACGCTGCCGATGCTCTCCCCGACGATCTTCTTCTCCACCATCGTCGCGGTGATCAGCTCCTTCCAGGCCTTCGACCTCATCTACGTGCTGGTCGACCCGGACTCCAACGAGGGCGCGCGCACGATCGTCTACCAGGTCTACGACCTCGGCTTCAAGAAGTTCGAGTTCGGTATGAGCAGCGCCGCCGCCCTGCTGCTGCTGGTCATGACGCTGATCGTCACCCTCGTCCAGTTCGCGGCGCAAAAGCGCCTCGTCCACTACGACTCCTGAGGGGCGCGAGATGCGTAACCGACAGGTAGCCCTGCATGCCGCGCTGCTGCTCGGCGGGCTGGCGATGCTGTTCCCCTTCGTCTGGATGGCGCTCACCTCCTTCAAGGGGGTGCACCAGATGCTGAACAACCCGCTCGACTGGCTGCCCAACCCCTGGCGTGCGGAGAACTATCCCGAGGCGCTGTCGAAGATGCCCTTCGGCCGGGCGTACTGGAACAGCCTCTACATCGCCGTCGTCAATGTGGCGCTGACGCTGCTCACCTCGGCGATGGCCGCCTATGCCTTCGCCAGGATCAGGTTCAGGGGCTCGGGCGTGCTGTTCGTGCTGTTCCTGGCCACCCAGATGGTGCCGGCGCAGGTCACGATCGTGCCGCTCTACATCATGCTGGCCAAGTTCGGCTGGGTGGACTCGCATCTGGCGCTCATCGTGCCGACGATCGTCAATCCGTTCGCGGTCTTCCTGCTGCGCCAGTTCATCAGGGCGGTGCCCATCGAGCTGGAGGAGGCGGCCAAGATCGACGGGGCCAATCGCTGGCGCATCTTCTGGAGCGTGGTGCTGCCCAACATCAGGCCCGGGATGGGCGCGCTCGGCATCATCGCCTTCCTGGCCTCGTGGAACTCCTTCTTCTTCCCGCTGATCTTCCTGAACTCGGCCGAGCTGGCCACCGTGCCGCTGCTGCTGGCCCAGTTCTCCGGTGAGCGCTCCGCGATCGACTACGGCCTCATCCTGGCCGCTTCGGCGATCTCGGTCGTGCCGACGCTGATCGCGTTCCTGATCGGTCAACGGAAGATCATCAACTCGATGGCCGCATCCGGCCTTGGAGGTCGCTGACCCATGCTCGACCTGGTGGAGAGGCCGTTCACCGACCGCGGCTCCCGGCTGCTGGTGGTGGCCGCCGAAGACGGCTCGCTGAGCGTCGCCCAGGCCCTGTACGAGACCCGCCTGGCCGACGCGACCCTGCTGTCGGGCCTGCGGCTCTTCGACGGCGAGCGCGAGCTGCCCGTACGGCTTGCCCTGCCCGAGTACGTGGAGTTCGACGGCGGCGTGCGCCTGGCCTTCGCGGACGCGGACACACTGGTCCTGGTCGGGACGGGCGCGCGTGCGGTCTGGGCGCAGGGCTCGGCCGAGATCGACGGTTGTGTGACGCTCGTGGGGGAGGGGCGTTTCGACGGCGCCTCGGTGCTGGCGGCGGCCGGGAGGCGCTGGGCCGACTGGTTCGCGCTGATGCCCGCCGTACGCGGGGATCTGGTGGAGCGGGCGCGGATGGCGTGGTGGACGCTGGCGGTGAACCTGGTGTGGATCCAGGGGCGGGAGTCGCTCATCCCCTCCAAGTACGGCTATGTCGGACTGTGGAACTGGGACTCCGCCTTCCACGCCATCGCGCTGCGGCATGCCGATCCCGGCCTGGCTCGTGAGCAGGTGCGCATCCTGCTGGCCAACCAGCGGCCGGACGGCCTGCTGCCCGACGTCGTGCACGACCACGGCGTGCTGGCCGAGACCACCGACCTGCCCAGGTCCGACCACGCCAGACTGGCCCAGCACGTGGGCGGCGAGGCCCCGGCCGAAGGGCCGATCGGCGGCGTCGTGCCCGTCACCAAGCCGCCGCTGCTCGCGTGGGCGGTGTGGAAGATCCACCAGGCCGCTCCCGACCTGGAGTTCCTGGCCGAGGTCTACCGGCCGCTCGTCCGGTCGCAGGAGTGGTGGCTCACGCACTCCGACCCCGATGGCGACGGCCTGGCCGAATACCTGCATCCGTACTCCTCCGGCCTGGACGACAGCCCGATCTGGGACCACGGGCCCCGGGCCGAGCCGCCCGACCTGAACTCCTACCTGGCCCTGCAGTACGACAGGCTGGCCGACATCGCCGACGCGCTCGGCCTGGCGGACGAGGCGCGGGGGTGGCGCGACAGCGCGCAGCGGCACACCGACCTGCTGATCGCCAGGCGCTGGGACGGCTCGCGCTTCGTCACCGTTTCGGGCGGCACGCGGGTGGACACGCGCACGCCGCTCGACCTCATGCCGCTGTTCACCGGCAGGCTGCCGGCCGAGATCGCCGACCGGCTGGTCGCCGACCTGCTCTCGCCCTCGTTCTGGGGCGAGCGCGCGGTGCCGACCGTGGCCTACGACGACCCGCTGTTCGACCCCGACGCCATGTGGCGCGGCCCGGTCTGGCTCAATGTCAACTACCTGCTGGTCGACGGCCTGCGCAGGTCGGGATACGACGCCGCCGCCGACGCGCTGACCGCCAGGACGCTGGCCATGGTGCGCGACGGCGGCGGCCTGTACGAGTACTGGAACCCGCTCACCGGACGCCGGGCCGAGCGGGCGACCAGCGGCTTCGGCTGGTCCTCCGCGCTCTTCCTCGACCTGGCGGCGGGCGAGGCGAACCCCTAGTCGAACAGCGCGGGCGGCGGCACGGGGGCGAGGACGGCCTCGCCCTCGTGGATCGGGGCCGCGCCCGCGATGAAGTTCGTCAGCGCGTCGCCGTGCACGCATCTGGCCTGGGTCAGGCCTCCGGCGGCGCGCCTGGTGAGCAGGTCGAGCGGCAGCGCGGTGGGCGAGGCGGCGATGATGAGGTTGCCGAAGCGGCGGCCCCGCATGACGGCGGGCTCGGCCATCAGGGCCACGTGCCTGAACGTGCCCCGCACGGTGGCGGCCAGCCTGCGGGCGAAGGCCAGGCCCTTGCCGTCGGCCAGGTTGATCAGCAGTGTGCCCGAGGCGCGCAGGACGCGGGCGATGTCGGCCATGTACTCGGCGGTGGCCAGTTCCACCGGCATCGTCGCGCCGGAGAAGGCGTCGAGCACGAACAGGTCGGTCGAGTCGTCCCAGATCTTGGCCGTCGCCTCGAGGCCGCCCTGCACCCTGACCTTGAGCTTGGGCACCGACTTGAGGTCGAGATGGGTGCGCACCAGGTCGACGAGCAGGCCGTCCGGCTCGGCCACGATGTGCCGTGAACCCGGCCGGGTCGCCGCCACGTACCTGGGGACCGTGCAGGCGCCGCCGCCGATGTGCACGCAGCTCAGCGGCCCGTCGTCGATGACGTCGATCACGTCGGCCATCAGCCTGACGTACTCGAACTCCAGGTACGTCGGATCCTTCAGGTCCACATACGACTGCGGCACGTCGTCCTTGCACAGCAGCCAGCCGTCCTGCCGGTCGAGGTCGCGCAGGAGTTCGACCTCGCCGAAGGTGACCGGGTAGATCCCGGGCATCGGTTCGGCCGGTCCTCGCATCACGATCGACTCCTCTGGTATGAACATGGCACTTGTCCCTGGGAGAACCGTATGCGGAGCCGAAGGCTGATTGGGCTGGTTGTCGCGCTTCTGGTGATGGCAGGCGCGGGCACCTTCGCCTTCGTCGCCACCACCAGGGTGCACGGCACCCCTGCCGCCACGGCCAGAATGTACCTCGACGCCTGGCAGGACAGCGACGTGGACACGATGCGCTCGCTCGTGGCCGCGCCGCCAGCGGACTTCTCCGAGCGCCATCACGCGTTCTCGACCGAGTTCAGGGTCACCTCGATCGACCTGCAGCCGGGCAAGCTCAGGATGCTCGGCGAGCAGAGCGCCGAGATGACCTTCAGCGGCACCCGGCAGATGCGCGAACTCGGCTCGTGGCCGTTCACCACCACGCTCAGGCTCGTCGTGCGTGAGCGCCGCTGGATGGTGTCCTGGACGCCCGAGACACTGCACCCCGCGCTCAAGGACGGCGGCTCGCTCACCCTCGACCCCGTCGAGGTGCCCGCCCTGGAACTGGTCACCAGGTCGGGCGAGCCCGTGCCGAGGGACAGCAGGGCCGAGCCGTACATCGACGCGCTCAAGCAGAAGGTCGGCGAGGTCGACTACGGGTGGGCGATCGAGGCCAGGTCGCCGAGGGAGAAGCCGCACAAGCTGGTGGTCTTCCAGCCGCCTCCGGCCGAGAAGGCCAGGATCACGCTGGTCAGGACCGTGCAGGCCGCCGCGGCGCGTGCGCTCGACCCGGTCAGGCAGCAGGCCGCGATCGTCGCCGTCAAGCCGAGCACCGGTGAGGTCCTGGCCGTCGCCGACCGGCTCGGCGACGGCAGGGGCGCGTTCGGCGGGATGTATCCGCCCGGCTCCACGTTCAAGGTCGTCACGGCGGCGGCGCTGCTCACCTCGGGCCTGGCCCCCACCGCGACGCTCGCCTGTCCCGGCACGTACACGATTCCCGGCTACAGTACCAAGCGCAACGCCGGAGGCACGGACCGGGGACAGGTGACGCTGGTCGGCGCGTTCGCCCAGTCGTGCAACACCACATTCGTCCAGCAGGTCGTCACGCGCAGGCCGGACCTGACCGAGGCGGCCAAGCTGTTCGGCTTCGACGGCCGCAGGCTCACCACCGGGCTCGGCGGCGTCTGCGGCACGCTCAAGCCCACCGACGGCCTCGACCAGCTCGCCGAGGACGCCATCGGCCAGGGCACGGTCGAGGCCAGCCCGCTGTGCATGGCGGGCGTCGCCGCCGCCGTGCAGAACGGCACCTGGCGCTCGCCGCGCCTGGTCACCGCACGCGCGGCCAAACGCCTCGACGGCGACCCGCCCGCCGAGACGCCGCTGCCGCCGCGCGTGCTCGAACCGCTGCGCACGATGATGCTCGCCACCGTGCGCGAGGGCACGGCCAAGGGCAAGGGCCTGCCGCCCGGCACGGCGGGCAAGACCGGCACGGCCGAACTCGGCGGTGGCAGGGAGCACGCCTGGTTCATCGGGTACCGGGGCGACCTGGCCTTCGCCGTACTGGTCAAGAACGGCGGCTCGGGCGCCGCGACGGCCGTGCCGATCGCGGCGCGCTTCCTCAACAGCATGTGAACCGCATGGCGCGTCGGCGCTCGGCCTGGCGGGGCGGGCGTCAGGACAAAGCGGGGACGCAGGGTGGGGGAAAGTGTAGCGAACGTCATAACCTACGGAGGCGTAAGTTACGTTAACGTAGGTTGCATGACGAGCGCAGTACTCATCAAGCCGAGACTCAGAGGATGGCTGCACACCGGCGCGCTTCCGTTCGCGCTGGTCGCCGGGTTCGCCCTGGTCGCACTCGGCCCCACCCTCCAGGCCCGCCTGGCGGCGGCCGTCTACGCCATCACCTCCGGCCTGCTCTTCGGCATCTCGGCCACCTACCACAGGGGCACGCTCGGTCCCCGGCTGGCCGAGTTCCTGCGCAGGTTCGACCACGCCAACATCTATCTGATCATCGCCGGGACCTACACGCCGTTCGCGCTGCTCGCGCTCGAAGGGGTGCCCAGGGTGGCCGTGCTGACCGTCATCTGGGGCGGCGCGACGGCCGGTGTGCTGTTCCGCGTGTTCTGGATGGGCGCGCCGCGCTGGCTCTACACCGCGCTGTACCTCGGGCTCGGCTGGACCGCGGTCTTCGTCATGCCGCAACTGCTGGCGGGCGCGGGCGTCCTGGCCGTCGTGCTGGTGGCCGTCGGCGGCATCCTCTACAGCGCGGGAGCCGTCGTGTACGGCCTGCGCAGGCCCGATCCGTCGCCGAGCTGGTTCGGTTTCCACGAGGTCTTCCACGCCTTCACCCTCGCCGCCTACCTGGTGCAGTACATCGCGGTCTCGATTGTGGTCTACTCCCACCTGTGAGCCTTGGAGCTGAGCAGTACGTTTCGGTGACCACCTTCCGCCGGGACGGCACACCCGTCGCGACGCCCGTCTGGGTGGCGGAGGACGGGGAGGCGCTGGTGTTCTGGACGGTGACCGACTCGGCCAAGGTCAAGCGCATCCGCAACAACCCCCAGGTGACGCTCGCGCCCTGCGACGTGCGCGGCAAGCTGCGCGGCGAGGCCGTCAAGGGCAGGGCCGAACTCCTGGACGCCGAAGGCAGCGAGCGCGTGCGCAGGTTGATCCAGCGCAAGTACGGCTTCCTCGGCTGGGTGACCATGCTCGGCAGCCGGTTGCGCAGGGGGCAGACCGGGACGATTGGCGTGCGCGTCACCGAGATTTGACCCCGTACTGGGCTGATCTCCGCTTCCTTTCGGAAATCACTCCTTTATGGAGCAATGGGGAAGCACGTGGTGGCTCATTCTGATCCGCGGCATCGTCGCGGTCATCTTCGGCATCCTGGCCCTGGTCTGGCCCGGGATCACCGTGTGGACGCTGGTGATCCTCTTCGGCGCCTACTCGCTGGTGGGTGGCGCCTTCGCGCTGTTCGCCGGGTTCAGGGCCGAGTCCGGGTCGAAGGCCGGGCTGATCGTCTCCGGCATTCTGGGCATCCTGACCGGCATCGTGGTCTTCGTGTGGCCGGGCATCACCACGCTCGTGCTGCTCTACATGATCGCGTTCTGGGCGATCTTCACCGGTATCGCGGAGATCGTGGCCGGGATCAAACTGCGCAAGGAGATCACCAACGAGTGGCTGATGATCATCGGTGGCGTGCTCTCGGTGATCTTCGGCCTCCTGCTGCTGGTCTGGCCGGGCTCGGGGGCGCTCGCCCTGGTCTGGCTGATCGGCACGTTCGCCGTCATCTCGGGCATCGCCCTGATCTTCCTCTCCTTCCGGGTGAAGAACCTCGCCTCCAGAGTCTGATCTCGCGGAAATCCTTTCGCATGACCAGCTGAATTTACGGGGATGTACGGCTTGTCGACTCGATGCGGAGGGGACATGGACGTACACGACCGGCTTGCCCGCCACCTACTCGTCGATGGGTACCGGCTGGTGCTCGACCTCGACGCAAGCCAGGGCTCCTGGCTCGTCGACGCCCGCACCGGCCGGCGCTACCTCGACTTCTACAGCTTCTTCGCCTCGGCGCCGCTGGGGGTGAACCCGTTCGGCGCCGACTTCCAGGCCGTGCTCGGCAAGGTGGCCGCCAACAAACCGGCCAACTCCGACCTCTACACCGAGCAGCTGGCCGACTTCGCCGACACCTTCGCCCGGGTCTTCGGCGATCCGGCCCTGCCGCACCTGTTCTTCGTCGAGGGCGGCGCGCTCGCGGTGGAGAACGCGCTCAAGACCGCCTTCGACTGGAAGAGCCGCCGCAACGAGGCCGCGGGTCGCGACCGGGCACTCGGCACGCAGGTCATGCACCTCACCCGTGCCTTCCACGGCCGCAGCGGCTACACGCTCTCGCTCACCAACACCGATCCGGTCAAGACCGATCGCTTCCCACGGTTCGCGTGGCCGAGGATCGACGTGCCCGCCATCCATCTCGGCGACGTCGAGGCCGCCGAGGCCAGAGCGCTCGCCCAGGCGGCCGAGGCGTTCGCCCGCCATCCGCACGACATCGCCTGCTTCATCGCCGAGCCGATCCAGGGCGAGGGCGGCGACAACCACATGCGTCCGGCGTTCCTGCGCGCCATGCAAGCGCTGTGCCACGAGCACGACGCCCTGTTCGTCCTGGACGAGGTCCAGACCGGCGGCGGCACGACCGGCACCCCCTGGGCCTACCAGCAACTCGGCCTGGAGCCCGACGTGGTGGCCTTCGCCAAGAAGATCCAGGTGGGCGGCATCATGGCCGGGCGCAGGGTCGACCTCGTGCCGGACAACGTGTTCGAGGTCTCCGGCCGCATCAACTCCACCTGGGGCGGCGGCCTCGTCGACATGGTCCGCTCCCAGGGCCTGATGGAGATCGTCGAACGCGACTCCCTCATCCCTCGTGCCGCCCGGCTCGGCGTCCGGCTGCTGGAGCGGCTGGCCAAGCTGGAGGCGGACTTCCCCGCGCTGGTCTCGCACGCCAGGGGGCGCGGCTTCATGTGCGCCTTCGACCTGCCGTCCGGGCGGGAGCGCGAGGTCGTCATCGCCCGGCTGCGCGAGGAGGAGGGCGTCCTGGTCCTGCCGTGCGGGGAGCGGTCGGTACGGCTTCGGCCCGCGTTGAACATGGGCGAGGAGGAGCTGGAGCACGGCGTCGCGGCCGTGGCGAAGGTGCTGGAAGGGGTGTAGCCGGGCGCCGGGCATGCCGGAGGGGCCCGGTGGGAGGCGCCGGGCCTTGCGGGGTGGCGTGGAGCTCGGCGGGGCGCAGCGTGTGTCGTGGCACTGCGTTGGTCGAAGCACGGCGTTCGCCGAAGCAGTGCGGGCGACGTGACGGCGGGTGGGCGGAGTCGGCTGGAGGAGCGTGATGGATGGTGGGGGGCCGGCTACGGACAGTGGTCGATGGTGGGCGTGAGCCGTACAGGGCAGGGCGAAGCGGCTCGGTGGGGCTACTCGGGGCGGGCGAGCCAGACGCCGATCGCGGTCACTCGGGAGTCGACGCCGAGCTTGGCGTAGATCCGGTTGACGTGGTTCTTGACGGTTTTCTCGCTGAGAAACAGGTGTTGAGCGATCTGTCCGTTCGACTGGCCTGTCGCGATCAGGTCCATGACCTCGGTCTCGCGTTTGCTCAGCCGTGGGGCGATACGAACATCGCTGGCGTCGTCGAATCTCATCCAGCCTCCGTAGACGAAGACGGTTAGATCGCCGAGGCCCCCGCCCTTCCGGCGTAAGCGGTTGAGAGCGAGCATAACCCTCAATGTGTGCGTTTGCGGAGGATAAGGGAGAAATAAAAGACGGCCGGTCCCGAAGGACCGGCCGCCGACATGGGGTGAGTGAGGGGACTTGAACCCCCGGCATCCAGGACCACAACCTGGCGCTCTGCCAACTGAGCTACACCCACCATGCGCACCGCCGCAGCAGCACATGAAAAGTGTAGCGGTGTTCGGGAGTCATTACGCCACCGAGTTTCCCCCGACGCGTGGATCACCCCTCGGCGGCGCCCTTCGCGGCTTCCTCGACCACGCCCTCGGCCAGCAGGCGGGCGGTGGCGGAGTCCGGGCCTGGCTGGGCGACGAACACGGCCGCGCGGTAGTAACGCAACTCCCTGATGCTCTCGGTGATGTCGGCCAGCGCCCGGTGCCCGCCCTGCTTCTCCGGCGCGGCGAAGTACACCCTGGGGTACCAGCGGCGCACCAGCTCCTTGATCGACGACACGTCGATCATCCGATAGTGCAGATGGGCGTCCACCGCGGGCATGTCGCGCGAGATGAACGTGCGGTCGGTGCCGATCGAGTTCCCGCACAGGGGAGCGCGCTTGGGCTCGGGGATGTGGCTCCTGATGTAGTCCAGCACCATCGACTCGGCCTCGGCCAGCGTGACGCCACCGCCGAGCGCGGGCAGCAGTCCGGACGCGGTGTGCATCTCGCGCACCACGTCCGACATCTGCTCGATCGACTCGGCGGGAGGCTTGATCACGACGTCGACCCCCGCGTCGACCTGGTTCAGCTCGCTGTCGGTGATCACACAGGCCACTTCGACGAGCGCGTCACGGCCGAGGTCGAGCCCGGTCATCTCGCAGTCGATCCAGACCAGAAGGTCACTCATGTACGTGCTCCTCGACCTCGCCCATACGAGCTGTGTTCGCTCGTACAACCCAGGGTAGTGCCCAGTTCAGGACAGGCTGAGCGACTTGAGTACCTGGTTTACAAGGGAAGTGTCCAGATTGTCGGGAACGGAGATGTACATCAGCGCGGGCCGCTGGTCGGCTCCACGGTCGATGACCACGACCGCGCCGCGCTCCTTCTTCCACTTGTAGCCGTTCTTCTCGGCCTCGGCGCTGAAGTCCAGTTCGTACTCCAGGACCCAGGCGTCCCTGTCGCCGACCTTGAACGCCTTGTCGTCGACGATCCGGCGTTCGTGCTTGACCGGGTAGGCCCAGCCGTTGAAGTAGGTGAACACCGTGGCCGTCGTCTCGCGCAGGGTCTTCGGGCCCAGGTAGGGGAAGCTCGGGTGCAGCGGGCCGGTGAAGATGCTGCCGGTCCAGTCGCTCTTGCCGTCGTACTTCGGGTGGGAGACGGCCGACAGCGCGCTCGTCCACTGCTGCTGGTCCGCGCCCGCGTTCACCTGGCCCTCGGGCACCGCCCACGGCGATCCCGGCACGTCGAACGACAGGCCGAGCGTGGGGTCGGTCAGCTTGCCGTCCTGGGGCTGGGGCAGCGGGCCCGACTCGGGGGCCGGTCCCGTCGGGTTGTCGGAGGGCGGCGGCTCGAACTCGTCCGTCGGCCGCTCCTGCGGCAGGGTGAACGTCGGGTCGGGCGTGCTCGGCTGGGCCTGGGGGCGCGTCTGGTTGATCACGAAGAACGCGGCGACCACGATCGCCACCACGACGACGACCGCGCCGACACCGCCCAGGATCCACGGCAACGGACTGCGCCTGGGCGGCTCCCCGCCCCCGAACTCGGGCACCGGCAACTGCGCCGTCCCGCCCCACGCCGGTTGCCCGTACTGCTGCGTCGGCTGGTGCGGCGCTCCCGCCCATCCGCCCGTTCCCGGCCCGGTCTGGGGCCCTTGCTGCCCGTACGGCGTCGCGTAGGGGCCCGAGGGTGCGGGGCCCGTCGGTGGTCCGTAGGGGCCGGGCGGCGGGGCCTGCGGGCCGGACGGCGAGGCGAACCCGCCGGGCGGCGCCTGAGGCCCGGACGCGGTGGACGGTCCGGATGGCCCCGATGGCCCCGATGGCCCCGATGGTGCGGCGAAGGCGCCCTGGGACCGGTGGGGTTCGGACGGCGGCCCGAACGCGCCCGTGCCCGGCGGGGCCGTAGGCCCATGGGCGTCGGGCTGCGGCTGTGCCGGGCCGCCCTCAGGGCCGCCGGACGGTCCTGAGGGCTGCTGTGCGGGCGCGGCGCCGGTCTGCGGCTCCACGGGATGGGTGGCGTCGGTCCACTGGTTCCCGTCCCACCACCGCAGCTGCGGCGAGCCATAGGGGTCCGGGTACCAGCCTGCGGGGGTCTGCGTGGTCATGGCCGCCAGAGTAGTAAGAACCCGAATGCGATGCATTGTCGGCCGAACTACTCACTGCCGCCTTCCTCGGCACTTGTAGGTGAAACCCGCCTGCCGAGGCTCGGCGCCTGGAGGTGGCGCCGGACCTCCGGAACTCAGCACCTGTAGGTGAACGTGGCCTTCCCCGAGATCGGTTTGCCCGACGCCGCAGGCGAGAGCACCTTCAGCGTCGCGGTGCCCTTGAGCGAGCCTTCGCCCTTGACCGCCCAGTTCAGCGTCACAGGATGCGACGTCGTACCCGAGGCGAGCGTGTCGGTCTGCTCGATGGGCTCCCTGCCGTCGCTGAACAGCCACTGGTAGGTGATGCTGCCCGCGGCCCCGTTCGTGGCGATCTTCGCAGTGATCTTGACGGTCTTGCCGCAGCCCTGCGTCTTCTTGGGCGCGCTCACCGAGACCGTGTTCACCACGAGTTCGGGCCCGGACCACCGCCAGAGGAAGGCCAGCACCACGCCCACCACGACGAGAGCCAGGATCGCCGTCGAGACGATCGTGCGCCGCCGCCGCGCGACCGCGGCCCGCTGCCTGCCCTTCGGCTGCACCGTGGCCTGGTCCCTGCCGGTGCGCCAGATCTGCTCGGCGGTCGTCTCCGAAGGCGGCCCGGCAGGCCCGCCCGGCACGCCGGGCCCGAACCGCACGTCGTCGGCCACCCGGGTCCGGTCCGGATCGGCCCCTCCCACCGCCCCGGCGAACGCGGCCCCGGCGAACGCCGCACCGGAGACCGGCGGCCCGGTACGGCTCTCGCCGGGCACGTGGAGCAGGGTGACGATGTCGCCCTCGTCCTGCCTGGCCATCGACTGCGTGGCGACGTCGAGCGCCGACCACCGCCTGGCCAGCTCGGCCAGCCGATCGCGGTGGATGGACCCGCCGGGCAGCGCGTCCCGCCCGGCGAGCAGGGTGTCGCGCGCCGTGGCCAGGCCGTGTGTGGTCGCCGCCGTGGCCGCGCGCTCCAGCAGCGCCGCCGCCTGCGGCGACCCGCTCGCCCACCCGGCGGCCAGCCCTCTGGCCAGCGCCGCCCAGGCCGCCACGTCGTGCGCGGGAGCGGGCTGCGTGCCCCTGATGGCATCGGCGAGACCACGCTCGGACAGCAGCGCGGCCCCGTCGTCGGAGATGACCACGGTGCCCGGGTGCAGCGCGCCGTGCGCCAGGCCCGAGGCGTGCAGGGCGAGCAGCGTCTGGGCGGTCTCGACCAGCACCGCCGCCGCGCTTCCCGCCTCCAGCGGGGTGTTGAGCAGATCGCCGACGCTGGGCGAGACGGCGTGGCCGGTGAGCAGCCACATCTCCGCCCTGCCCGCGACCAGGTCGGCGACCGGTACGAGCCCGGTCACCCCGGCCTGCGCGAGCCGCCTGTCGGCGACGATCGACGCGACGACGCGCTCCCGCGCACCGGGAATCGCGTCGATCCGCGTGTCGAACAGCAGAGCGCCCGCCCTTCGCCCGTCGGGCGTGACGGCGTCGCTCCAGAGGCCGAGTTCGCTGCCACGCGTGCGCGCGGTCAGCCGGAACCCGGAGATGGAGCCCCTGCCCTGCGGGCCCCCGTGGGGGTCGCCGGGCTGCTGGGCCCCGCCGTACGGGCCGGTGGACCCGTACGGCTCGTGGTGTCGTCCCGATCGCGCGTTGGGCGAGTCGGGTGAGGTGGACCTGTCGTTCATCGCCTTCGCCCCCGTGTGCCTCGGCCGGCTACCGCTCGTCGGCTAGCGCCTGCGGCGGTGGCGTCCGGCCACGCGGCGCTTGACCGCAAGTGTGACCGGTACCGCGCCCGACGTCACCAGGCCGAACAGGAGCAACGCCGCGGGCGCGGTGTCGACCCTGAGCAGGGCGACGGCCGTGATGCGCGGGTTGGTGTCGTCCGTGCTGGTCTGGGTCTGGGTGGGCGTCGGGGTGGGCGTGTCGGTCGTCCGGGTGGGCGTCGGCGTCGGGCGCGTCGGCACCACCGTCGGCGCCACGGTGGGCGGTCTCGTGGTCGGCGGCCTGGTCGTCGCCGGCGGGTCGTCCTTGCCGGTCAGGGTGATCGCCGGCTCGGGCGAGGGCGGTGGGCTGGCCGGCGGCACGGTCTTGGTCTTGGTCGCCGTGGGCGTCGGCTTGGGCGACTTGGTCTTGGTCGGCTTGGGGCTCGGCCTGACCGGCGGTGCGACGCTCACGCCCTGGCTGGGCTTGACGGTGGGCGTCGTGGTGCTCGGCGTGGGCTCGGGCTCCTCGCTGGGTGCGACGATCTCCTCGGTCGGCTCCTCCGACGGCTCCTCGCTCGGCGCCTCGATGAGCGAGGGCGGCGCGCTGGGCGTCACCTTGGAGCTCTGCGAGGTGAGCGCGGGATCGTCGTCACTGGCGCCGCTGAGCACCATGGCGCCGATCGCGGTGATCACACCGATGACGGCGACGCCGACGAGGATCTTCACACCGAGCTTGGCGAGCAGGCCGGAAGGCTCGGGCAGCGTCGTCTGGTGCAGCGACGTGCTCGCGTCCGGCACCCCGCCGTCACCGGGGAAGGGCAGCAGCAGCAGTCCGGCCAGCTTGGCCAGCCGACGCCTGCCCTTCTCCTCCCAGTCCGACCCGTAGGCGCCGATCGCGATGACTTCCAGTTCGTTCAGGAAGTCCTCGGCGGAAGCGGGCCGCTCGGCCGGGTGCTTGGCCAGGCCGCGTTCGACCAGCCCCTGCACCGGTCCGGGCACCTCTTCGATCGGCGGCGGCGCCGAGGTGTGCTGACGGGCCAGAGCGGCGATGTTCGGCGCGCGGAAGGGCCTGGTGCCCGTCAGCGCCTCGAAGAACACCACGGTCGCCGCGTAGACGTCGGTCGAGGGCGAGGCGGGCCCGCCCGACCACTGCTCGGGCGCCATGTACGGCGGTGTGCCCGCGGGCACGTCGCTCTCGCCCGAACGTACGGCGATGCCGAAGTCGACGAGCTTGCTGACGCCGTCGCCCTGGACGATGACGTTCTCCGGCTTGAAGTCGCGGTGCACCACGCCGATCGCGTGCGCCGCTGCCAGACCTTGCAAGGCGCCCTTGAGCACCGAGAGGGCGGCTTCGGGTCCGGTCGGGCCCTTGGAGCGCATGAGCGCACGCAGGGCGACGCCGTCGACGGCCTCCATGACGATGGCCGAACCGTTGCTGTCCTCGATGTAGTCGATCAGTCGTGCGTTGTGCGGGCTGCGCATCGTGCCGAGCAGCCTGGCCTCGTGCCTGAACCTGGCCACGAACCCCATGTCGGATCGCAGCTCTTCAGAGAGGTACTTGATAGCGACTTCGGCACCATCGGAGTCCCGGCGGGCAAGTACCACTCTGCCCGCCGACCCGGCCCCGAGCTCACGAATCTCGGTATAGCCGGGGACCCCCCAATGCCGTTCCGGCATCCCGTTCATAACGGTCTCCTGTCTCAGGGCCCCCACCCACATCAGACGGAACCGTAGCGTAGCGGCGCTAACTTGAATCCGACTTGCAATATCGCGTATTTCACTCAAACGGGCATAGACGCCGACTCCGGCTCGTCCTCATTTGGTGTTTCGGACGGCTCAGAACACGGCTCCGTCTCGCCTCTCCTGGTCGCATCGCCGTTGGCCGCCCGGGGCGTGGTGCCTGCGGTGACGGTCCATGTGGAGCCGCACGGCACCCGTCCGGCGGGCACCGAGACCGTCCTGGTGTAGGAGGTCGCGCCGGACAACTCGATCTCCTGGGCGCCGAGCCCGCGTTCGCCGACCGCGAAACTCACCGCCAGCCGTACGGGCTGTTCGTCGCCTGTCGAGACCGAGACGACGGTGGTGAGGCCGTTCGGGGTGAGCGAGGCCCGGGTGATCTCCACGGCTCGGACGACGGCCGGGCAGCTCACCCTGGACTCGGCGCTGGAGCGTTCGTCGCCCGCGCGCACGACGACGCTCACCGTGCTGCCGCACGGCCTGGACTCGAAGGTGTGGGAGAGGGAGACGGAGTAGCTCCTGCGGCCCGACAACTCGTAGCTCTCGGCCGCGACCCGCTTGCCGTCGAGCAGGATCTCGGCCTCGGCCTTGACCAGGCCCGTGCCGCCGGCCTGGATACGGGCGCCTCCCGTGACGCCTCTGCCCGGCGCCTCGGCCACCGAGAGCGAGGCGTCGATCCCCGTCACGCGGGTCGGGCAGGCGGGCACGTCGAGCGCGACGGTCCTGGCGCCGCCCGGGGCCGCGGGCACGGTCGTGACGGTCAGTGCGACCGGCTTGCCGCACGGCTGTTCGCCAAGGTCGTGGGAGAGCGTGCGCGCGTAGGAGCGTGCGCCGGTCAGCGTCACCCGCTGGGTGTGGACGAGCTGCCCCGACACGGCGTAGGCCGCGCTCACCTTGATCGGCTTCGTGCCCGTCGTCCTGAGCGTCAGCCGCGAGGAGGCCACACCCGCCTCACTCACCGACAGGCCGCCCAGCCCCAGCGTCGACACCTGCGTGACCGGCGTCGGGGTGGGTGTGGGGGTCGGGGTCGGCGTGGGGGTCGGGGTGGGCGTAGGTGTGGGGGTGGGCGTCGGGGTCGGCGTGGTGGAGGGCGTCGGGGTGGGTGTCGGCGTGGGGGTCGGGGTGGGCGTCGCCGGTGGTGGGCTGGAGCCGCCGCCTCCGTTCGCCGGGTCGCTGTCCGACGGCGTGGGTGTCGGCGTGGGCGTGGGCGTCGGCTCGGCGCTCGGCGTGAACACCTCGTCGGGGCTCGGCAGGCCGGGCGGCGAAGGCGCGATCGCGGCCGTCTTGACCGTCGGCTCGGGCGGGCGCTGCGAAGCCAGCACGTACGCGGTGACGCCTCCGGCCACCACCACGGCCGCCGTGGCGATGACCAGCTTGCCGACATTGCGCCTGGCCGCGCCCAGCGCCGTGCGCAGCCCGGTCCCCACCCGGGCCCCGAGCACCGACTGGTAGAGCGAACTCGACGTCGCGGGCGTCACCGCGGACTGGATCGGCAGCAGCAGCGCCAGCAGCCCGACCAGCGCGGCGAGCCTGCGCCTGCCGCGCTCCTCCCACTCCTCGCCGTAGGCGTCTGCGGCCACCCGCTCCAGCTCGATCACGAAGGCCAGCGCCCCGGCCGGGCGTTCGGCCGGGTCCTTGGCCATCCCGCGCAGGATCAGCTCGCGCACCGGCTCGGGCGCGTCGTGCGCCGGGATCGGCGCGTGCATGTGCTGGTACCCGAGCACACTCGGCTCGGTCGAACGGTAGGGCCTGTGCCCGGTCAGGCACTCGAAGAAGACGGTGGTCGCCGCGTAGACGTCGGTCGCGGGCGTGGCCTGCCCGCCCTCCCACTGCTCGGGCGCCATGTACGGCGGCGTGCCCGTCGCCTCGTTGACCGTGCCCTGCCGTACGGCGATGCCGAAGTCGACCAGCTTGCTGGCGCCATCGGCCTGGACGATGACGTTCTCGGGCTTGTAGTCGCGGTGCACGAGACCGGTCGAGTGCGCGTGCGCGAGACCGAGCAGCGAGCCCTTGAGCACGACGAGCGCGGCCTCGGGACCGGTCTCGCCGTGCTCGCGCAGCAGGGCGCGCAGCGAGACGCCGTTGACCAGCTCCATGACGATCGCCGCGCCCCTGGGATCCTGGTGGTACTCCCACAGCCTGGCGATGTTGTCGTCACGCAGCTCCACCAGGAGCCTGGCCTCCGCCTGGAACCTGGCCAGCCAGGCGGGATCGTGGCGCAGCCGTTCGGACAGGTACTTGACGGCCACGTCGGTGCCCGACTCGTCGTGCCGCGCGAGCACGACCCTGCCGCTTGCGCCGTGACCGAGCTGTCGTGCCTCGGTGTAGCCCGGGACACTCCACTCACCGGTGGCCGCCATGTCGATCTCCTGTCAGGAGGTGGGGCTCACCTGTATGAGACGTGTGGAACGCCGACTTGGTTGGCGAAGGTGGCTCCCGATCGTATGGAACTACCGTCTGGCGGTGATGTGAACAGGTATGTCGTATCGGTCGGTCATCTTCGGGTCCGGCTCGGCCGCGCCGAACCCGGTCAGGGTGGGCAGCACCCCGGCCCAGATCGGCAGCCCGTAGTCCTCCGGCTCGTCGTTCGGCGGCCCCTGGCGTACCTTCACCGAGGCCTCCGCCAGCGACAACGCCACGACCGAGGTGGCGGCGAGCTCCTTGCGGGTGGGCCTGCGCGCGTAGTCCCACTGGCCGGGCGCCATCTGCTCGGTCAGCGCGCGCAGCCCTTCGAGCCGCTCGTCCTCGTCGGTGACCAGGCGGGCCTCGCCGTAGATCATGGCGCAGCGGTAGTTCATCGAGTGGTTGAACACCGAGCGGGCCAGCACGACGCCGTCGATGTGGGTCACGGTCACGCACACCTGGGCGCCGCCGCCCGCGCGCAGCGACCTGGCGCCGGTGGAGCCGTGCAGGTAGAGGGTGTCGTCGATCCGGCCGTAGCCGGTCGGCACGACCATCGGGTGCCCGTCGGTCACGACGCCGAGATGGCAGATGAACCCCGCGTCGAGCACGGCATAGAGGTCGGATCTGTCGGTGCGCGCCCGGACCTTCTCACGGCCGAGTGTGGTGCGGGGTGTGGTGGAGAGCATGCGTCTCATCCTGCCCGGCGAGTGGCTTGTAGATTAGAGCCACTATCAGCCTGTTCATGGAGACCACTTCTGGTGCGCACCACCGTCGACCTGCCCATCTCCCTCACCCGAGAGCTCGGCGTCCCGCTGGCCACCCAGCTGGGCGACCGGCTGCGCGCCGCCATGCGCACGGGCACGGTGGCCTCCGGCGAGCGCCTGCCCTCCACCCGGGCGCTGGCCGCCCAGCTCGGCGTCAGCCGTACGGTCGTCACCGAGGCGTTCCAGCAGCTGTACGCCGAGGGCTGGCTCGAAGGCAGGCACGGCTCGGGGACATACGTGGCCGTGCTCGACGACGCGGCGCACGCGGCCCTGGCCACGCCCCAGCCACAGGAGGAGCCCCTCCAGCCCACCGACGCTGGCCCGCCGCGCGGCGGCGTGATCGACCTGACCCCGGGCAGCCCATGGGTACGCGACTACGACGAGGCGGCCTGGCGCAGAGCCTGGCGCAAGGCCGCCGACCTGCCGCCCGGCGACGACCCCGACCCCTACGGCCTGCCGGTCCTCAGACGCCTGCTGGCCGACCACCTGCGCCGGGTCAGGGCGGTGCCCGCCGGACTGGCGAACGTCCTGGTCACCAGGGGCACCGGCAACGGTCTCGACCTGGTGGCGATGGCCCTGCTCGGACCGGGCGCCAGGGCGGGCGTTGAGGACCCGGGCTACCGCGTGGCGCGCAACGTGTTCGCCGCCAGGGGGGCCGAGGTCGTGGCCTGTCCCGTCGACGCCGAAGGTGTGATCGTCGAGGCGCTCCCCGACGACCTGAAGGTGCTCTACACGACGCCCGCGCACCAGTACCCCATGGGCGGGCGGCTGCCGATCGGCCGCAGGGAACGGCTGCTGGCCTGGGCCAGGCGCACGGGCGCCGTCGTGGTCGAGGACGACTACGACGCGGAGTTCCGCTACGACGTGGCGCCGCTGCCCGCCCTGTACGGCCTCGATCCCGGCAGGGTCGTCCTGCTCGGCACGCTGTCGAAGTCGCTGGCGCCGGACGTCGGGGTCGGCTGGCTGGTCGGGGAGCAGGCCCTGCTGCGGCGCATCGCCGGGATCAGGGACGAGCTGGCCGACCGGACGAGCGGCCCCGTCCAGCAGGCCGTGGCCACCCTGCTCGGCCGGGGCGACCTGGAACGCCACCTGCGCCGGATGCGGCTGGAGTACGCCCGTCGCCGCAGTGTCGTGGTGGAGACGCTAGGCCCCGTCGCCACCCTGCACGGCGTCACCGCCGGGCTGCACGTGCTGGCCGAACTGCCGAAGGCCGTCGTCGCGGGCGTCGTGCGCGAGGCCGAGGCACACGGCGTCCTGCTCGACACCACCACACGCCACCACCTGGGCGCCGAACGGGTCCACGGACTGGTCATCGGCTACGGCTCAGCCTCACTCGCCGACGTCCGCAGGGGCTGCACCCTCCTGGCCGGCCTGATCGCCAGGGCACGCGCTTAAGCATGCGCCCGACGTCCGCAGGGGCTGCACACTGCCGGTCGGCCTGATCACGAGGGCGTGTACCTGAAGCATGTGCCCGTCAGGGAAGCGGGCGCTCCGGCGCGGGCTGTTGGCGCAGGAGGACCGGCAGTGCCCTGGCCGCGTACATCGGGTCGACCGGCAGCACGTGCCTGGCCCACCAGCGTGCCGCGCCGGGATCGGGTGAAGGTTCGGTGAACCCGGGCGCGTAGTCGTCGTAGGGCGGGTCGTACAGATAGCCGGTCGCGACGCCACGCCGTTCCAGCTCGGCGATGGCCGCGTCCCGGTCGGCCACCAGCAGCGGCACCCGGAACAGCGGCTGGTCGAGCTGGTCGAGCACACCGGCGGCCACGGTCGGCAGCGCGGCCAGCATGGCCACGCCCTCCAGCCTGCGCGCCCGATCTCCGGCCACCTTGGCGGTGCGCCGCGTCTGGTACCAGCGGGCGACCCGGCCCCGGCGCGAGCGGTAGTCGTGCAGGTCGGCCCGCACCCAGCCGTCGAAGGGCGGCAGCTGCGGAATGCTCACCTGCGCCTTGGCCAGCGCCTCGGCCCGCACCGCGATGCGATAGCCGTCGCGCTTCTCCTCCAGGCCGAGCAGCCTGGTCATGCGCAGCGCCGGACGGACCAGGCCCAGCCGGAGCGCGGCCTGCCTGGCCATCGAGGAGCCTACGCTCAGCAGCTCGCGATGCAGCGCGCCGGGCCGCAGCAGCAGGTCGCGCTCGCGTTCGAGGGCGGCGAGTTCGGCGGCGTCCCGCACGACGAGCACACCGCCGGACCCGGCGGCCGGATGCTTGGACAGGCTGAAGACCCCCGCCTGGCCGAACGTGCCCAGCGGACGACCGCCCACCGACGTCTCCATGGCATGGGCGACGTCCTCGATGAGGATCTTGCCCGACAGCGCGGCCACGTCGTCGGGCAGGCCGTACAGGTTCGTGGTGAGGACCGCGTCGACGGAGGTGAGGTCGATCCTGGTGGTGTCGATGTTGCCGTCGCGCGGCGACAGCGGCGCGATGACCGGGTGCAGCCCGGCGGCCAGCACCAGGAAGAGGATCTCGTCGGCCGAGATCGGCGACATCAGCAGCCGCTGCCCCGGCGTGCACCAGTGGCGCAGCGCGAGGTAGAGGCCGAGGCGGTTGGAGGGCAGCAGCAGCGCGTGCCTGCCCGTGCGCTCGGCGATGGCCCTTTCGGGGGTCGCGGGCGCGTTCCTGCGCGGCCGGGGCGTCACGATGGGATCGGTGAGGTCATGCCTGCTCTGAACCGTCATCCCGGACTCAGGACTGCAGGGCGGTGCGCAGCCGCCCGTAGGTCTTCAGCGCCTTGTCGGCGGTCTTCAGCAGCAGGGGATTGGCCATCACGGTGGCCCGGGTCTTGCGCAGCGGCACCCTGACCACCCAGTGCACGCCCGCGCCCGCGCTGATGCGCGCGATCCGGCCTTCGGCGACGTAGTGCTCGCCGTTCTTCAGCTTCTCCTTGTACTCCTTCTCGCCTCTGCCCATGTCGATGACCTTGATCCCGGCCGCCGCCGCCTCCTCGGCCATCGCCAGGTGGTGGATCAGCCCGGGGGAGTACTTGGCGTAGGCGGTGTCGTAGGCGGGGAACCAGCCGACCATCGTGTCGCGGGTGCGCAGCCCGAAGTGCCCGGCCATCGGCACGTCGTCGACGTAGAGCATGTCGAGCACGCCGGCGAACGTCTCCGACCTGGTCGCCAGCAGCCGCTCGACCAGCTCCACGATCCACTTGTGCGCGAACCTGTCGGTGCGGCCGGTGCGACGGTACTGGTCGGTCTTCCAGGCCAGCAGCGTGCGCAGCGGTTCGAGGTCGGTCGTGCCGAAGTCGTGGCGCAGCGGCCCGACGTCACGCTGGAGCTTGCGCGACTTGTAGACCGTGGACTTGTACGTCTTGCCGGACTGCTTCTTGATGGCCTCGGTGTAGGCCTCGAACCCGTCGCTCATGTCGATCAGCGGGGACGGGTGGCGCTCGTGGCGCTCGGGCAGGATCGCCTGCGTGGTGAGCAGGTGGTCGAACTCGAAGACGTTGAGCCCGCACTGCCTGATGAGCCTGCGGGCGTCGAGGTCGATGCCCTTGGCGTGGACCATGCCCTGCGCGTCGGTCAGCCCGGCCGCGACCGGCTTGCCGATGCCCAGCGGGTGCCGCTCGAAGGGCAGGAAGCCCACGATCTGCGGCCCGTCGTGCAGCACGGCGACCCTCACGTGCTCGCGCAGGTCGCCGACGGCGATCGTGAACTCGGGCGAGAGGAACGGATTGTCGAAGGCCGGGTCGGCCTCCTGGAGAGCCCGCCAGCGGGTCACTTCAGGTTCCCCCAGGTCACGGGGGTGAACGAGTGAGATACGCATGGGCTCCTACTGCGGGTTCGCGGTTTCCCCGACCGCCGTTCGGCATGGCCTGAGTCAGGATAGGTGCTCCCCCATCCATCTTCTCCCGTCGCAGGTAATGCAACAGTAAAGGATGTCCTGATCCCCGTGTCGCCCGCTGGACAAACATGCGATCGGGGCCGGGTGGCGGCGACAACCCGAGTGGCGTTCTAATGGGGTGTCATGATGGTACCTGGCATCGACTGGCCCGCCCTCGTCTCCTGGACGGCGGCCAACGCCCCCGACGCGGGCGAGCCGACGGAGGTCTCGCTGATCTCCGGAGGCAAGTCCAACCTCACCTACCTGGTGCGGACCAAGGAGCGCAGCCTGGTCCTCAGACGCCCGCCGCTGGGTCACGTGCTGCCCACCGCGCACGACATGCGCAGGGAGTGGCGGGTCATCTCGGCGCTGGCCTCGACGCCGGTCCCGGTGCCCGAGCCGATCGCCTTCTGCCGTGACGAGGACGTCATCGGCGCGCCGTTCTACCTGATGGGCCATGTCGAGGGCGTCGCCGTACGCGAGCAGGCCGAGCTGGCGCAGACCACGCCCGAGCAGGTGCGCGCGCTGTCGAGGCGGCTGGCCGAGATCCTGGCCGAGATCCACGCCGTCTCCTACGCCGAGGTCGGGCTCGGCGACTTCGGGCGGCCGGAGGGGTACCTGGCCAGGCAGTTGCAGCGCTGGTGCCAGCAGTGGGAGCGCTCGAAGACCGCCGACCTGCCCGAGTACGACAGGCTCGTCGCCAGGCTGCGCGACGGCATGCCGCCCGAAGGCGCCGCCACCCTCGTGCACGGCGACTACCGCCTCGACAACACCCTGGTACGGCTCTCGCCCGAGCCCGAGATCCTCGCGGTCGTCGACTGGGAGATGTCCACGCTGGGCGACCCGCTGGCCGACCTGGGCCTGTCGCTGACGTACTGGCAGGATCCGGGCGACGAGGAGCGGGCGAGCATCCCTGTGGCCGGCGACGTCACGCTCACGCCGGGCTTCCTGGACTCGCGTGCGTTCGCCGCGCACTACGCCGAGGTGTCGGGGCGTGAGATGTCCGATCTCG
Source organism: Nonomuraea sp. IBHARD001 (assembly GCF_056106265.1). Lineage (NCBI taxonomy): Bacteria > Bacillati > Actinomycetota > Actinomycetes > Streptosporangiales > Streptosporangiaceae > Nonomuraea > Nonomuraea sp. IBHARD001. The sequence goes on along the minus strand of NZ_JBWBBW010000002.1, from coordinate 7,410,454 downwards.
GGTACTACGTCGCCTTCGGTAACTTCAAGCTCGCGGTCATCGTCGAAGGCATCCATGCCAGGTTCAAGCAGGGCAAGACCGTGGGGGAGGGCTTCGGCGAGATCGGCTCGGCCGTGCCCACTCTGGTGGCAAGGGCGCATCGCATGCTGGACGGCGACCGAGGTGACCGGCTGTAGTCAATGTTTCAAGCGTCCTGCAAGACGGGGCGGATACGGTAGGGAGTGGCGATGGGGTGACCCAGTGCCATCCCGCGCCCACACACGTCCATGGAGGTTCCGGTGATCCCGAACAACGGCCGGCACGCGCGAAGGCGACCTCCGTGGCCGGTTGCCGTCGGCGCGGGCGTGGTCGCCGTCGTGCTGGTCGTCGCGATCATGATCGTGGCGTCGGGCCGGGACCGCTCCAGGGGCGAGGTCGCCACCATCCCGCCCTCGCAGGCCGCGCCCACCCTTGAGCAGCCGCCCGCGGTCGAGGGCTGGCCGCGCTGGGGGATCACCCACACGCAGTACAGTGCGACCAACGACAGCCGCGAGGTCGCCGACGGGGCCGCCCACGTGCTCAGCCGGGTCCCCATGGTGCAGAACCAGCACATCATGGGCTGGGGGGCGGGCAATCCCGAGCCGTCCAAGGGCAAGTACGACTTCCGCGAGCTCGACAAGCGCATGAAGTTCATGTCGGACTCCAAGGCCCTGCCCGTCATCACCCTGTGCTGCGCCCCCGACTGGATGAAGGGCGGCACGCCCGGCCGCACCGACTGGAGCAAGAACGCCACCGTCGCACCCAAGCGCGAGTTCTTCGACGACTACGCCAAACTCGCCGTGACGGTCGCCAAGCGCTATCCGACCGTCAAGCACTTCATGGTGTGGAACGAGTTCAAGGGCTTCTGGAACAACGCGACCAACCGCTGGGACGCCGAGGGCTACACCGAGCTCTACAACAAGGTCTACCGGGCGCTCAAGGCCGTCGACGAGGACATCAAGGTGGGCGGGCCGTACGTCCCGCTCGAAAGCTCCTCCAAGCCGGACGACTCCGAGGTGCGCGGCCCGTGGGGCACCGTCGACCAGCGTGCCCTCGACGCGATCGAGTATTGGATCGACAACAACGACGGCGCCGACTTCATCGTCATCGACGGCGCCTCGGTGACCAAGGACAAGGGCGCGATCCCCGACGAGTTCACCTCGCTCGGCAAGTTCAGCGCGATCACCGCCTGGCTGCGTCAGAAGAGCGGCGACATGCCGGTCTGGTGGGCCGAGTGGTACGTCGAGCCGGAGAACGCGGGCTGGAAGGAGGACCACCGCACGGCCGTGCAGGCCGCGGCGCTGATGGAGTTCGCCACCAGCGGCGTCACCACCGCCCTGTACTGGAACCCGCAGGCCAAGAGCGCGGGACAGTGCCACGGCTGCCTCTGGCGGCCCGAGCGCGGCGACGAGCTGCCGATGGCCGGGCTGCTCAGCGGCTTCACGCGGTGGTTCCCCGCGGGCGTGGCGGCGCAGAAGCTGCCCGCCTCGGACCCGAAGGTCAAGGTGCTGGGCCAGCCGAGGCAGATGGTCATGGTCAACACCACCGACGCCCCGCTGACCGCGACCGTCGACGGCAGGTCCTTCGACTTCGCGCCCTACGAGATCAAGTGGAGCCAGCGCGGCGGCGCGTGACTACCGGCCGGGCCTTCGCCAGTGGGTGAGGGCCCGCAGCATCCACTCCGCCGGGCCGTACCTGTGGCCGCGCAGCCACCGGGCGCTCAGCGCGGCCTGCGCGACGAAGATCACCAGAGCCAGCAGCACCTCGGTCGGCGGCCCGACCCTGTCGATCAGCGCGAGGCCGTACCCGGTGAAGACCAGGGCGCAGATGAGCGACTGGCCGAGGTAGTTCGTCAGCGCCAGCCGTCCGGGCGCGGCCAGCGCCCGCCCGAGCAGAGGCGCCTTCGGCAGCGCCCGCAGCAGCGTGGCCGCGTAGGCGGCGGCCAGCAGCGGCGCGGTGAGCAGGTCGACGGCCTGCCCCGCCATCTTCAGCACGGTACCCGCGCCCGCCCACACCGCGCAGGCGTAGAAGACGGCGCCCGCGAGCCCCGCGGTGAACCCGGCCCACTGCAGCGCCCGCAGCGTCGCCACGTGCGCCTCGGGCTCGCCCAGCAGCCGCCTGCGACCCGCGGCCAGCCCGACGAGACACGCGGCCAGTACGGCGGGCCCCTGGAAGATCACGCGCATGACGACGATCAGCGAGAGTTTGTGCAGGTGCTCGGCCACGATCTGCGGCGCGTCCCCGTGCAGCGCGCGGTCGGACCGCAACGCCTCGGCCGCGCCGCCCGACACCGTGCCCGCCAGGTCGCTGCCCGTCGCGGCCAGCACCGCCACCAGCGCGAACCCCAGCGCCAGCGCCACCGTGAGCGCCCCCGCCATGATCAGCGCGGTGCGCGGCCCGACCCTGCGCAGGGCCAGCAGCGCCAGCCCGGCGACCGCGTAGGTGGTGAGGATGTCGCCGGGAAACAGGAGCACCGCATGCGCCGCGCCCAGCAGGAACAGCCCGCCGAGCCGCCGCAGGAACATCGGCGTGAACGCCCTGCCACGCCTGGCCGCACTGTCGAGCTGCAGCGTGAAGCTGTAGCCGAACAGGAACGAGAACAGCAGGTAGAACTTGTTCTCCAGCAGCAGCGTGACGCCCCAGCGCACCGCCCAGTCCAGCCCCGAGTCGAACGCGGGCTCGGGCAGCCCGGCCATCCGATAGCCGGAGGCCAGGTAGGCGATGTTGACCACCAGGATGCCCAGCAGGGCGAACCCGCGCAGCGCGTCCACGGCGGCGAGCCGGGAGGCGGCCACGGCGGGCGCCTGCCGCCGATCTCCCGACTCCAGCATGACCCGAGGCTCCCCGTGACGACGACGAAGCCGACATCATGCCGCAAAGCTGGGAGTCAGCTGTGAGTTTTCCCCAGGATGGTCACGGTCCGAGACCGATGGTGAGGAACCTCTCCACGATCACCGCGAACGACACGGCGAACGCCGGAATGCCGATCATCAGCATCCTGCGCCTGAGCCTGGCCCCCCGTGTGCCGCCCCGGAGCCTGATCACCTCGTAGACGAACAGCGACGTCCACGTCACCGCGAGCGCCGCGAGGCCGAGCGGCGTCCACGGCGAGGTCGGATCGCCGCTCCCGGCCAGGGTGATCGGCTCGGGGACCTCGGTGCCCTTCGGGAACTTCTTCCACGTGTAGACCGCCGCGTCCTTGTTGGAGTAGACGCGCTTGAGATCCTTGGAGGCGTCGAGCGAGGCACGGTACCTGTCCACCCAGTCGGCGGGGAAGCCCTCGTTCAGCTCCAGGTAGTTGGCCTGGCCCTTGCTCACCACCAGGAAGGTGTTGCGCGGGGCGCCCTTGAGCGTCTGGACGGCCGGGGCGATGTTGGCCGGGTCCTTCGTCACCAGGACCTGGTTGGCGCTGATCGAGACGTACTCGAAGAACTTCTCGCCCCACGGCAGCGTCGGCGTCACCTCCTCGCCGAGCTTGGGCACCAGGTAGTACGCGCGTGCGCTCGGCTTGTGGTGGTCGTAGATGTAGTGCATCGCCGCCACCTCGCCCGTGGTGACGCGCTCGAACTTCTCGTTGCCGTAGCGGGCCACCAGGAAGCCCATCGCGAACGCCACCGCGACGGTCGCGGCCAGGATCAGCGAGACCCTGCGCGTCACCTGCGGGTTGAAGCGCACATTGAGCCTGCGTACGGGCACCGTCTCCTCGCCGGCGCCGAGCGCGGGCAGGTTGGGGAAGAAGGCGTAGGCGGCCAGCAGGCACGCGCCGGGCAGCGCGAACATGTAGATGCGCAGGCCGATCTCGCCGCCGTAGCTCTGCAGGCCGAGTGCGAGCACGGGCACGCACATCAGGACCAGGGCCGCCCGGTCGAACACCCCTCGGCGCAGCCTGCGCAGCAGGCCGACCAGGGCCAGGCCCATGATGGCCGCGCAGATGCCGAGCCGTACCTGGAGGACGCGGGCGTGCTCGGGGTCGCTTCCGGCGATCCGGTCGCCGGTGTTGCGCTGCAGGTTGTCCAGGATGCGGCCGAGCCCGCCGAACAGCTGGTCCAGGTGTCCGGCCCAGAAGATCGTCGTCTGGTAGCTGATCCAGGCCAGCACGATGAGGCCGAAGAAGAACGGCAGCGCCCACGTCAGCGAGGTCCGCTTGAGCAGCAGCAGGCCGGTCAGCACGCCCAGCATCATGAACGGCGTGATCTGGTGCGAGGCGGTCGCCGCCACGAACAACATGATCAACAGCAGCAACATGATCAACTTGTCGGCCTTGACCATGCCCGTGTTGGCCAGCTCGCCAGGCGTCAGCCCGTCCAGCCGCGCCCACAGCCTGCGCAGTCCGCGCCTGGCCGGAAGCGGCCCCTCGCGCGGCTCCACCCGCCCGAACCAGCGCAGCAGGATCGCCACGAACGCCAGATAGACGGCGAACGTGAAGCCCTGCGGCGAGAAGTAGTCCTGCCCGATCCACTGCACCAGGACGAACAGCAGCGCCGCGAACCACCGCGCCCGCGTGGTCGCCACCACCTGACGCAGGATCAGGACGAACGGCAGCAGGTAGAGCAGGTTCGACAGCAGCGGCGTCCACATGAGCACGCTGGACAGATCGGTGATCCCCGCCGCCTTCGTCACGAACGCGAACAGCGCGAAGAAGCCGGGCCAGGCCATCCGCGCGTCCAGGATCGGCGCGGTCTCACCCGTGCGCTGGATGAAGTCCACGAACCCCGCGTGCACGTACGCCGTGGGGAAGCGCGGTTCGTCGGCGACCAGCGCGCCCGCCCCGTGCAGGGCGAAGGTGATCGCCGCGAGCTGGAACAGCAGGAGGAACTTGCGGTCGGTGTTCTGCGCCACGGTGACGAAGAACGCGACCAGCATGAGCGAGATCGCCACGAACGCCGTCACCGGCAACGCCGAGATCAGCCCGAGCCCGTCGACGTCGTCCGGGTTCACCCCCGCGAGCGCACCCGGCGCGACCTTCAGCGCGAGCACGTACATGACGAGCGCCTCGACCGTCAGCAGCACCGGCAACCACACCGGCGCCTTACGCAGAAGCGCTTCCGCTCTGGCGCGTAGTCCGGTGTGGGGCTTGGCGCCTGGGGCGTCGGCTGCGGTCACCACGAGCGGGGCTGAGGTGGGCTTGGGGGGGCTTTGGGGGGTCGCGGGTGCGGGAGTGAGCGTGCCGGGGTGGGAGGCGCTTGGGGGGGCGTCCTCGGCTTCGCCCTCGTCGTCTGAGGGGAGGGCGGGGGTGTCCGAAGGGAGGGCGGGGGCGGTGGGGGAGGCGAGGTCGGAGGCGGGCGGTTGCTCGTCCTCGGCCTCGCTCGCGCTCTCGTCCTGGGCTTCGCCTTCGGGGGCGACCTCAGGGGCGTCCTCGTCCTTGTCGTCGCGCACGTCCGCGTCGGTGGGCGAGGAGGTGTCCTCGTCGTCATCCACGGCCAGGGGGAGGCGCAGAGTGTGCTCGTCCTCAGGCAGGGAGGAAGCCTCGGCCTCCGACGCGTGGGCGTCTTCGGCATCGGCATCGGGTGAGGGACTGACCTCAACCGTGCCCGCGTCCACTGGGGAGAGGCTGACCTCAGTACTGCCTGCGTCCACAGGCGAAGGGAGATCCTCGCGCACGTCCGCCGATGCGTGGGCGTCGTCGGAGTCGGGCTCGGAGTTCTCCGCCTCGGGCGTGCGGCCTTCGGGCGCGGTCGTGGTGACGTCCGGCGTGGGCGTGGTGCTCTCGGGGGCGGCCGTGGTGGCCTTCGGCGTGGGCATGACGACGGTGGTCTCGGCGGACGCCTCGGTCGTCGGCTCCGGCTCGGTGGTCGAGACGTCCGAAGCGGGCGGCTTCGGCTTGGGCCTGGGTCGGGTCAGCGCCTTGGGCTGGGGCTTCGACTGGGCTTTGGCCTGAGGCTTCGGCTGCGGGGCCTTCGGCTTGGGGGCGGCGATCGCGCGCGGCGCGGAGCGAGGCTTCGCGGAGGGGAGACGACGCTCGACGGTCGTGTCCTCGTCGTCGGCGTCGCCGTCCAGCCACGCGGTCCCATCCTCGGAAGCCCCGGAAGCCCCGGAAGCCCCGGAAGCCCGGGACTTCCCGGTCTCCGGTACGTCCGCGGCTTGCTTCGCCTTCCCGAACCTCCCCGAGCCCCTCTCGCCACCCGGTGATTCCTCGGACTTCTCCCCACCCGGCCCCGCCTCGCCGTCCCGTACGGGACCGGGCGTCGGAGCCTTCTGGATGCGGAAGTTCTGGGTTGCGGCCGGGTCGGCGTCCGTGGTCGTCGCGTCGGTGACCGGGGCGGCGTCGCCGTTGGGGGACGTCGCCTCTACCTCCTCCGACTCGGGCTGTGCCGAGGGGGAGGAGGAGTCGGTCATGCCGGTTGCCATGTCATCGCCTGCCCGTTGCCTCACGTTGTAAATCATGCGGCTTCCGGCGACCCCTGCGTGACAGTCGTATGACCTTTTTCGCCGAAATTGAGAATTTTACGAAGTCCGCGGAAGATCAGCAGCGCCATGAGCGTCTCGCTGATCAGCAGCCCGTAGCCGACCGCGTTGACCCCGAATGCGGGGAACAGCGCCAATACCGAGACCAACACCATGACAGCCAGCCCGACCTGCACCAATGCCAGCATTCTGGCCTCGCCGCGGGCCCGCAGACCGCTCAGGTAGATCTCGATGAGCACCCGTGGCAACACCGCGAGCGCCATCAGCCGCAGCAGCAGCGTGCCCTCTTCCGCGAACGCCGATCCGAAGATCGTCAGGATCAACGGCGCGGCGACGATCGTCACCACGATGATCGGCGTGATGATCATAAACGCCCGGCGCAACGCCTGACGAGCGTTGGCGGCCAGGGCCTCGCGGTCGAAGGAGCCCTCGACGGTCAGCGAGACGGCCATGTTCATCGCCAGCAGTTCGATCATGCAGCCCAGCGTGTGGGCCATCGAGAACCGGCCGAACGTCGTCTCGCCCACCTGCGCCGCGACGAGCACCGGCACCAGGTACACGATGGCCAGCATCGACAGCGTGCCGGGGAAGTCACCGGCCAGGAAACGTCCGACCTCCCGCAGCTTGGGCGGCGCGGCCTCGGACTCGGTCTCCTTGACGTGCCTGGGCACCAGGACGCCGAAGATGAGGTAGTTGATCGGGATCAGCGCGATGGCCGTCGGCACGATCCACGAGACGAAGATGCCGCCGTCGGGCAGCGCCCCGGCCAGCGCGACCAGCAGGCCCATCTTCACCAGGCCGAACGCCATGCTGTTGACGGGTACCCAGGTCGCCTTGCGCAGCCCGGCCAGCGTCACGTCCTGCAGGGTGAAGATCGCCCACACCAGGACGGAGGCCACGAAGAACAGTCCGGGCCCGAACCCGCCGAGCACGGCATAGGTGTCACCCCAGACGGGCAGCGTCAGCAGGAACCCGACCGCGGCCGTGCCGCCCGTGGCCGCCGCGACGCCGTACGCGCGCAGGATCAGCTCGGGGGTGCGGCGACCGGCGATGGGGATGTACCTGGCCAGCGCGCCCACGAAGCCGAGCGCGGTCAGCGAGGCGAACAGCCGCATCGCGGTGATCAGCGCCTGGCCGCTGCCGAACTCCTCGGGGGTGTAGTACCTGGTGGCCAGCAGCCAGTAGCCCATGCCGAGGACCGCGGTGATGCCGGTGTTGGCCATCAACGCGTAGCCGTTGCGGAACAACGGATTGCGCAGGTCCTTGAGCAGTCGCTGCCAGAGCGAGGTGCTAGACATCGCCGCGCACCCGGCGCAGGCCGTACCTCGTTCTTCTCACCACCGCGTAGCCCTTGGTCAGGACGCGCTCCTTGAGGTAGATCAGGGGGACACCCGAGCCCTCGACCGCACGGCGGAACATGGAGATGCTGGTGCTCTGCGAAACGGTGAGGCGCGGGATGGCCAGCACGTCGTGGCGGTCGGCCGCGATGGCGTTGCCGACGGCGCAGGCCGCCCAATAGCCGGCTTTGCGCACCTCGCGACGCACCCGCGCGCTGGAGTAGCCGTAAGGATAGGCCATGGTGGCCACTGGTTGGCCGAGCTTCTCCTCCAGCAGTCCCTTGTTGCGGCGCAGCTCCTGGCGCAGGTCGGCGTCGGAGAGCTGGTCGAGCTGGGGATGGCTGTGGCTGTGGCCGCCGAACTCGATGCCGGACTGCGCGGCCTCACGGGCCTGGCCCCAGGTCAGTGTGCCGTCCAGTGCCGTGCCCGCGGCGTCCTTGCCCGCGTCGGCCACCCAGCCGCTGGTCAGGAAGACCGTGGCGGGAAAGTTGTGGTGGGCCAGCAACGGCAGCGCCGCCGAGTGGAAGTCGGCATAGCCGTCGTCGAACGTCACCACGACCGGCTTGGCGGGAAGCACGCGCCCGTTGTTGCGGTGCACCGAGGCGACCAGGTCGGCCACGGTCAGCGGGGTGAAGCCGCTCTCCTTCAGATAGGCGAGCTGCTCGGCGAAGTCGCCAGGCCGTACGGAGTGCGGCGCCGTCTCGGCGTTGGGCCGGTCGGTGACCGAGTGGTACATGAGGATCGGCACCCTGGTCATGACCGCACCAGCTTCAGGCGCAGGGAGCCGACGGCGTAGCCCCACACGGTCCAGGCGAGGCCGACGACGATGGCGACGGCCCGGCCCAGCCCCGACACGTCGCCGCGCAGCGCCTCGCCGACACCGCGCAGCGCGCCGAGCGGCAGCGCCTTCATCGCGTGCGCGCGCTCGCTCGACAGGCCGTCGCCCGCGCCCACGCTCTGGGTGACCAGGGCCTTGGACAGGCCCTCGGCGTAGCAGCGCGAGCGGAAGTAGGCGAACGTCTGGCGCTGGCTTGGCACCTTGTGGCCGATGACAGCGCCGGGCTCGAACAGCATGATCGAGCCCGGCCTGCGCTGACTCAGCCGGATGCAGAACTCGGTCTCCTCACAACCGAGCGGGCGGCTCTTGCGTCCTTGGACGCTGCGCCCGATCCCGGTGTGGAAGCCGCCCGCCTCGGCGACGGCCGCCCTGCGGAAGGCCGCGTTGCCGCCCATCACATTGCGGATCGGCGCCTTGACCGTGGGCATGCCCCTGTAGGTGCAGCCCACGGTCCAGTCGAACTCGCGGGGGTACCAGCGCGGCCTGCGCCCACCGGCCCAGAGCGGATCGGTGCGCCCGCCGACGCCGACGACCTGCGGGTCCTGGAAGCCCTCCTCCAAAGCCTCCAGCCAGCCCGCGTCGGCCACCGCGTCGTCGTCGAGGTAGACCACGATGTCGCCCGTGGCCGTGTCGACCCCGGTGTTCTTGCCGCCCGACAGGCCTTTCTCGTGCGTGTTCTGCACGACGATCGCCTGCGGGTAGGCCCTCTTCAGCTTCAGATGGAGGTCGTCGTTGTAGTCGACCACCAGGATGAGCTCGTCCGCCCCGCGTCGCTGCCTGCCGACCGACTCGACGGCCTCCTCGATGTCGGCCCAACGATCTTCGGTATAGACGCAGATGACGACGCTTAGGGTGAGCTGCCTGGTGGGCAGCCCATTCATGCCGCGCCCTGGTCGGCGGCGCGTGCCGCGGCGGGCTCGGGCACGGGCAGCGTCGGCTGACGCCGCCACTCCCGCAGGATGGTCTTCAATACCCTGATGCCGTCGCGTACGGCACGCAGGTTGCTCTCGCCGTGAATGCGGCAGCGCTCGTGGCTGGGCACCTCGTGGATGCGCAGCCCGGCCTTGGCGGCGCGGACGTTCATCAGCGTCTCCACCTCGAAGCCGTCGCAGTCCAGGTCGAGTACGTCCAGGTGCCTGGCCCAGAAGGCGTTGTAGCCGTAGCACAGGTCGGTGTACTTGGTGCCGTAGATGAGGTTGACCAGGGCGGTCAGCGCCTTGTTGCCGAAACGCCTGCTGAACGTCAGGTCGTCGCTGCCGCCGCCGGAGGCGTAGCGCGAACCCTTGACGAAGTCGGCTCCGGTGACCAGCGCGCCGACGAAGGTGATGATCTCGTGGCCGTCCGTCGAGCCGTCGGCGTCGATCATCACGATGATGTCGCCCGTGCAGGCGGCGAAACCGGCCGCGAGCGCATCGCCCTTGCCCTTGCCTGTTTGGGTGACTATCTTCACGTTCGGCCGCAGTTTCCTGGCGACGGCGACCGTGTCGTCGACGGAGTTGCCGTCAACGAGTACGATCTCGTCGATCCACTGGGGCAGGGTCGCGAAAACGTGGGGCAGGTTCTCCGCCTCGTTCATCGCGGGGACGACGACACTCACCGTCGGGGAAATGGCCAAGTGCGGGGTGAGTGGGGTGAAGCGCTCGATGGGCGGCATGGACCGCAGGGCTGCCACCTGGGCCTTGCCGTTGTGCTTGGTGATCTCGGGACTCATGGCGACGGGTTCCTTCCGGGACCCTGTATCGGCCGAAAGACCCGAGTGCCACTCGCGATCCTAAGGATCGTCGGGGATGGCGGATGGTCTGAGCGGTACATGAAGGGTCCTGTGGGGTGAGGGTGTGCGGGGGTGGGGGCGCTCAACGCGCTCCCGAGGGTTCCTTGACGGTTGCGTTAGGTGACTGGGAGTGCAAAGACGTCCGCACCCGGCCGAAACCCTTGAGCACTCGATCGGCCACCCTATAAAGAGACGGTCGATCGGTGACGATTGTTCGCGCTTTGTTGAAAGGGGTCCGGCCGATCCAGTGCACGGCGGCAGTGGCCGAAGGTCGCGAGATGCGCCCTTCGGAGACCAGCAGAGCTCCGCTCTTGAGCCAGTCCTTGTACTCCCTGCCGCCCTTGCCCATGTCGACCTGCTGTAATCCGGCAGCCGCCGCGTGCTCGGCCATCTGCAGGTGGTGCACGATGCCGGGCGAGTAGCGGGCGAACTCGGTGTCGTAGGCGGGGAACCAGCCGACCAGAGTCGTCGCCGTGCGCAGACCGAAATGCCCGGCCACCGGCACGTCACCGGCGTAGACCATGGTCAGGACTCCCGAGAAGTCGTCCGACCTCTGCGCATGCATCTGGTCGATCAGCTCGACGATCCACGGCTGGGCGAACCTGTCGACCCGGCCTGTCCTCCGATACTGGTCGCTCTTCCAGCGCAGCAGGGTACGCAGCTCGCCGACGTCGTCGGAGGCCCACGTGAAACGCAGTCCGCCGTGCTCGCGGCCGAGCTTGCGCTCCTTGTAGCGCACCGTCTTGAGGTTCTTGGGGGAGTTGGCCCGCACCTGTGCGATCCAGCCGTCGAACCCCTCGGTGAAGTCCATCACCGCGGCCGGTCGTACGTCCGTCTCGTAGGGCGCGAACGTCGGCTGGCCCGCCACCATGTGGTCGAAGTCGAACACGCTCAGCTTGCAGGCGCGAAGCAGGGCGCGTACGTCCACCTGGAGATCGGGTCCCGAGATCAGGCCGTGGCAGGTCGTCAGGAAACCACCGAGCGGCTTGCCGATGCCGAAGCTGTGCCGCTCGTAGGGGAAGAAGCCCACGACCTGGCCGCCGTCGGTGATCACGGCCACCCGCACGTAGTCGCGCAGCCGGTCCATCGCCAGGGCGAACTCCACCGAGAGGAAGGGGTTGTCCAGGGAAGGAGACGTTTTCTGTAACTCACGCCAGCGCTCGACTTCCGACGCGCCGAGTTCACCGGGGCGGACGACGGTGATGTTCACCTTGATCCGGCCCCCTGTTCGGTCTGCATGCTCTTGTTCCCCCGATACAGAATCCGCAGGACGTACATGAACGCTCCGAGCACGGCGACGGTGGCCACGCCCGCACGAGGGGACCAGGCGCCGAACAGCAGCATGGCCTGGGCCAGGAGAACGTTCAGGACGAGACTTGCCGCGGCACCTACTGATAGTGCGGCAAGCGGGTCACGATCACGCAACAGTCCGACGACCGCGGCGCCCGGGACCACGAGAAGGAACAGGGAGATCAGCAGCGGCCGCAGCGGCGTCTGGATGTCGGCCAGCGCCACGATGGCTCCCGCGACGCAGGCCAGGCCGAGCACCCATGTGAGCGCCCTGCGGTGCTTCAGCATGTCCGTGACTCCTGCTCCTGGCTGGTAAAGGCATGGTTGATCTCATCCTCATGTGACCAACCCCCCTGCGGGAACGTCAATGCCGACGTCTGGCCGGTGCCCCCGGTTTACCGCATGGGCGAGGCAATCCATCGTGCTATTCAACACGATGTCAAGACTCTTTGCTTGAAGACGACTTCAAGCCCACCAGGATGCCTGATGGTGGTCCCAGGTGGGACATCGGGGGTCCCATTGGTCCTAGTTTGCACCATGATGCGCCACTTGTCGTGTCTCGACTTGGCAATGTCTTGAGGCGGGGCGTTTCGCAGCCGTATGTACTGTGACCAGCGGCTATGCAGGCAAGGGGGAACGCTCGGCGGGGCCCTGCGACGGTGTGGGGCAATTCACTCACCGCACGAGGGGTAACGAGATCCCCAAGCGACGACCAGCGTGGGCCAGGAGGTCGGAAGGAGGGCCGGCGTGGGTTCAGGGGGCGGAAGGGTGTGGCCTTCGGCGGGGATCGGTCGCGGTGATGCGCCGGGCGGCGTCGGTGGGGGTGTGCTCGCGGGTGACGGTGTCGGCCTGCTCCACGGCGAAGGCGTCTCCGTCGACCGTGACGTGGGCGGTGCGGCGGCCCTGGTCGAACACGAGGAGCTCGGGCGGGTGGTACTCGGCGACGCCCGGCTTCCAGTTGGGCCCGGCTCCCACGCGCAGCACGATGCGGGTCACCCGCAGGCAGCGCACACCCCGGGTGGCGAGCAGGCGCTGGACCTCCTGCAGTTCGCGGTCCAGGTCCTCCGCGGCTTGGGCGGACAGGCCTGGCGTGGCGGGAGACGGAGGCATGCCTCGACGTTAGGAGAGATCGTTCCAACGCCTCTACGAACTTCTACGGACTTCTACCGGGGTGCTTCAGTCCAGTGCTCTGATGGCGCCGAGAATGAGGTCGCGGGCGGCCCGGCCGTACACGGCGTTGTCGGCCAGGGCGGAGAAACCCTTGACGTACATCGCGATCTCCCTCGGGTCGGTGATGGTGAGGAAGCCGGAGATCAGCTCCACGTTCACCTGGATCTCGTCGAAGACGAAGAACATCTCCACCGGCCACATGACCGAGCGGTCGGCGTTCATCGGAATGACGCCGAGCGACATCGAAGGCAGTGAGGCCACGTCGAGCAGATGCCTGAGCTGCCCGGCCATGACGTCCTTTCCGCCGAGGCGGTGCCGCAGCGCGTTCTCCTCCAGAAGAATGGCGAAACGGTGATCGCCCTCGTGCACGATGCGCTGGCGGTCCACCCTTTCGGCGACCGCGGCGGCCACGTCGTCGATCAGGCCGCGCCTGTCCCTGATCGCGGAGAGAATCGCGGTGAGATAGGGCGCGGTCTGGATCGGGCCGGGAATCATGACCGAGGAGTAGAAACGGAAAAGGCGCGTGGCGTCGTAAAGGCTGCGCACCGACTTCTGCGCCTGCAGCAGGCCCGACTTCTCCATGCGCCGCCAGTCGAGCCACAGCGAGCCCGCCGCGTGCGCCTGGGCGAGCAGGTCGGGGATCTGCTCCTCGGCGCCGCAGGCCCAGCACCACAGCCGGATGTCCTGCTCGCTCGGCGGGGTACGCGCGTTGATGAGCCGGGAGCACTTCGTCTCCTGCCAGCCGACCTTCGCCGCGAGCGCCCGTGCGGTCAGGCCCGAGTCACGCAGGATCTCACGCAGCCGATCGGCCAGCGCCTGACGGGCGAGCTGCGCGCTTGAGGATGGAGTGGGCATGGTCTTCCTGGTCTGGTGAGGAAACGAGGAAACCGGGAGGAGAATCGCTGCTTCGGAATGCGGGCGGGCCGGCGAATGAGTTCCGCCGGCCGCCGCGGTGAATCAGAGGGTCAACTGGTGTGCGCGGTGACGGTCAGGGGGTATTCTCACGCATCGCCGAATGTCGCCCTTCGGCGCCCACGGCGTGATCGCGGTCAAGGGCCTTCAGCGCTTCCACCACGATGTGTTTCATCCTGCCGGGCAGTTTGATGATTCGCTCGTGCGCGAGAAGCGGGCTGTCCGCCGCGCAGTCCTCCCGGTCGGCCGGATCCACGATCTCCGACCCTTGTATGACGAGCGAGCCGTCGCGCTCGTCCACCCACACGGCAGGACAGTTTCCTCCGGGTGTCGCGGGATCGATGCCGATGAACCGAAGCCCCATGTTGCTCCTCCAGCGGTGCCGCCTCATGTCTGTCTACGCAACGTCACTCATGAGTTGCGGAGAGTCAAGGTGGCGGTGGAGTCTTTTCTCGGGCGGCTCAGGGGCGGCCCGGGGCTCAGGCGGTGCTCTGCGTCGCGACTTCGACGGTGGTGGACGCGCTCGGCGTGTCGGTGGGCGTGGGCGTCGGGTCCGACGGCTCGGTGGGGTGCGGGTCCTGGCCGAACCAGGTGATCGTGCAGCTCTGGGCGCCGCCGTTGGAACGGAAGACCACGGTTCCGGCGCCCGCCGTGCCCGGGTCGTGCACGGTGACCCAGATCTGGGCCGAGGCCCCGGCCTTGATGGTGCCGCCCGACGGCGAGACGCCGAGGTCCTGGGAGGTGGTGGCGCTCCAGGTCACAGCCGCGTTCCTCGCCGTCAGCCGTACCGTCGAGGCGCCCTCGATGGCGCCGGGGCAGCTCACGGCCAGCCGGGCGCCGGGCACCGCGGGCGGGCGGCGCGAGCTCGTCGGCTGCGGCGCCGGACGGGTACGGGTGGGCGCGGGCCTGCTGGTCGGCACGACCGCGCGCGGGGCCGGGGGCAGCGTCGAGGGGTTGTCGAGCTCCTCGCCGGGCGCGGTCGGCTCGGGCGCGGACTCCAGGTCGATCTCGGGGTCGAGTTCGGGATCGGTCTGCGGCGACGGCTCGGGGCTGAAGACCACGGGCCCCGAAGCGGCGGGCACGACCCGCAAGGCCGTGGTGCCGACGCTCTGCCCGCTGATGACGACCATCGCGCCCGTCGCGGCGAGCACGCACGCGGCCACCGTCACGACCGGGGCCAGCCTCCTGCGCCGACGGCGGGAACGGCGCTCGACGACGACCGGGAAGCCGGTCCGGTCGAAGCTGTCGCCGCGTTCGGTGATGAGCGTGCGCGAGCGGTCGCGCTCGGGGTTGCCGCACGTGTCGGCGACACGCCGCCGCAGCGAGATGGGCGGGAACACCACGGGCACCATGTCCAGCAGCCGCCCGGCCGACACCTGCCGATGCCGTCCCTCGGTGCACACCTCGCACCCGCTGATGTGCCCCGACAGGCGACGGCGCAGCAGCGGCGTGAGCGGCCCCTCCCAGGAGTCCACCATGGCCGACAGGTCGGGACAGTGCGCCCTGCCGGTCCTGGCCAGCACCACGGCCGCGGCGGAGTTCTCCAGATGGTCGCGCGCCCTGGCCAGCCGGGAGGCCGCCTGCCGCGAGGTCAGCCCGAGCACGGCGCCCACCTCGGCGGGCGTCAGGCCGTGCCGCGACGACAGCTCCAGCACCTCGCGCTCGTTACGGCTCAGCTCGCCCAGCGCGTCACGCACCAGCGCGGCGAGCTCCGGGTCCTCGGGATCGTCCAGTACGGCCGCGCCGCCACGAGCGGGCGTCTCGCCGCGCGCCGACGCCTTGGCGATGCTCTGGAACCTGGTCAGCGCGTAGAGCCAGGCCCGCAGCCGAGGGCTCTCCTTGAGCCGGTCGACGCACCCGTGCGCGGTGACCAGGGCGTCGTGCACGGCCTCGGAGGCGGTGTCCCTGTCGCCGACGATGGAGTAGGCGTAGTCGTGGAGCCGCTCGGCGTAGGCGTCGTAGAGGAAGGCGGGCGCGTCGCTCTCGCCTCGGCGCAACGCCTCCACCAGTCGGTGGTCGTCGGCACGGTCGACTGTCGGCCATCCGGGCACTGATCTTCCTCCCCGCAGGACTTCACACGTTCAGACAGGCCCCACGGGGAGTGGGACGCCGCCTTGCCCGGAGAGGTTGACCCGTGCGGTCCCGGCCATACCAAGTGGGCATGAGCTGGGAAAACGAGGCTATTGGAGGGGCGAGGAGTGATCTTTGGTGAGGGTGTGACGGGTGGGGTTTGACAGCCCTTTCCAGGGGCACGTGCGACGTGGCGGCGGGGGGCGAAGTCGGCTTGAGGGGCGTCGGGCGGTGGAGGCCGGGCGGGTGACCACGGGGGAGCGTGGTGTGGCCTGCCGTACTGGGGCGGAAGGGGTCAGCCGTCGCAGTGGGGGCTGCAGAGGCGGCGCTTCATGGCCTGGAGGAAGAAGTCGCGGACCTGCAGGACGTCCTTGGCGATGTAGGCCTCGCCGCCGGTGGCCTTGGCGAGGGCGTCCATCTGGCGCTTGCCGCGCGGGGCGTCGGGGCCGAAGGCGATGAGCAGGATGTTGACCGGCTTCTCCGGGTCGTACTCCTTCTTCAGGAAGGTCAGGATCTCCTGGTTGCCGACGCCGCCTTCGGGGTCGTCGTTCCCGGCGCCGTCGGTGAGGACGAGGATCGTGTTGATCTTGTCGCGCTGGTACTCCTCCTTCATCCGGGTGTAGGCGGCCTTGATCGTGTCGTTGAGTCCGGTGTCGCCCGTCGGCTTGGCGCGCAGGGTGGCGAGCTTCTGGGCCAGCTGCTGCTTGCGGAGCACGCCGTCCACGGTCTCGCTGAGCGGGCCGACCGAGACGGTCTCGCGCCAGTCCTTGCCTGCTCCGTCCAGGTTCGTGGAGAACTCCCACACGCCGATCTCCGCATTCGCCGGGAACAGCCCCATGCCCTCTCCGGCGATCTTCGAGATCGCGCCCATGCGGTCCATGCCGGTGCCGGGTACGGGATAGGCCATCGTGCCCGAGATGTCGAGCAGGGCGAGCAGCCTGGTGCCCAGATTGAGCCGGGACCACGACTGGGCCATCCTGGCCACCGTCTTGGGATCGGGCGCGGCCAGGGCGCCGGGCGCGTCGGACTGGAAGCCGTCGCCCTCGGCCAGCGCCGCGCCGCCCTTGCCGTCGGGCGTGCGGAAGCCGCGCTCGCGCAGCACCTTCTTGGCCGCCTCGCCGCCGAGCGCCTTCCTGAACTCCTGCGCGGCCCGCACCTTGGCCGGGTCGCCGCTCGTCACCACGAGGGGGAAGTCGAGGCTCAGCGTGCCCTCGACCGGGTACAGCGGGACGACGGGCGCCTCGCCCTTCCTGGCGTTGTGGGCGAACACGTTCTGCTCGGAGGCCACGCCGACCGGCACCTTGCCGCCCGACCTGACGCCCAGGCTGCTCAGCAGCGCGGCCGGGTCGGCGACGATCGAGCCGGACAGCTGCTTGAGCGCGCCGACGAGCTGATCCTCGCCGAGCCCCGCGCCTTCGGCGGCTCCCGCCGCGGCCAGCAGCGCGCCGAGCCCCGCCGAGTTCTTCTGCGGATCGAGCGCGAGCACGCGGATCTTGCGTCCCGGACCGTCGGGGTTGGCCACGTTCGCGGCGCTGATCAGGCCTTCCCAGCTCGGCTGCAGGCTCTTGGCCAGTCCCGCCGCCGCGCTCTTGGCCGCCACCAGCACGATCGGCGACTGCGCCACCGAGCCGGTCGGCGCGGGAAGCGCCGCGCCCTTGCCCGAGGCGCGTACCCTCGCCACCAGCAGGCTGGAGTCGGCGATCCACACGTCGCCCGGCGCCTTGCCGCTGCCGAGCCCGAGTGCGACCTTCGCCGGGGACTCCTTGCCGACCTCGACGGCGACGCACGCCTCGCCGACCCGGTGTCCGGCCTTGTTGAACGTGGTGGCGATCTGGTCGAGCGCGGGATGGATGTCAGGGGCGGCGACGACCTTGAGCGCGATGCTCTCGGCGCCGCAACCGCGCTCCTTGGTGAAGATGACGTACGCCGCGACACCCAGCAACACGGTCAGCGCGACCGCGCCCGCGAGAGGCACCAGGACCTTGCCCCGCCCGCCACGGCTACGGCGACGTGGGGTCCGGTATCCGTCATCGAGGTCGTCAGTACGATGTCGCCCCACGATGTCCTCTTCGGTGTCGAGACGTTAAGTCCGTAGTGAATACGGAACGATACTCGGTGGACTTGGTGCGGCAAAACCACTGTTTTGGTGCTGCGATTACTATTGGTCGGTATCCGATCGCAGCTCAGTGACAGCACCCATGGCCCCGCCAGGCCCGCCATCCCTCACGTACGGCGAGCACGGCCAGTGCCACCGCGATCACCGGATCGACCCACCACCAGCCGAACGTGGTGAGCCACAACCCCAGCAGCACACCGCCCGCCATCGCCGCGCACAGCAGGTTCTGCGTGCCCTCGCCCGCCGTGGCAGCGGAGCCGAGCCGCTCACCCAGCCGGCGCTTGACCAGTCCGAGCACCGGCATGCTGACCAGGCTGATCGAGGTGATCACGATGCCGAGCACCGAGGCCTGCGGCCGATGCCCCACGTCCAGGTCGTGCAGCACGTGCAGGACCAGATAGGGGGCGAGCAGCCAGAAACTGATCGCGACCGCCCGCTGCGCCCGCGCCTCCGCATGGGCCGACAACGTCCTGGCCCCGGTGAACCGCCAGACGACGATCAGGCTCGCCAGCGCCTCGACCATGGCCGAGAGCCCCCAGCCGATCAACGCCACCGAATGCGCGCTCAGCCCGGCCAGCAGGCCGAGCGAGCTCTCCGCGCCGAGCCACACGAGCGTGGCCACCGACAGCGCCCTGGCCCGCCCGGCATCGCGCAACCAGGCGGCTGACGCGGCCGGATGCGAGTGAACGCGCTGGTCAGACACCGTGACCTCCGTGTTCCCTCGACTCCGGCCGCAGACAGCGTTCCGTACCTTACCCAGCACGCAACGTGACGCCGCCGAAGATGTGTAAAGATCGTGCAAGAAACGCCTGGGACGCCAGATCGCGGAGATCGGTGGGTAGGGTGCGGGAGTCCGTACCCAGGGAGGCGTTCGGTGCCGTTCACGCCCAGCCATGTCGCGGCTGTGCTTCCGCTCATCTCGTCACCGAAGGCCAGGCGGTGGCTCGATCCGTGGGCGCTGGCGCTCGGCACGATGGTGCCCGATCTGCCGATCTTCCTGCCGTTCGCGCCCGAGTACGGCGACACCCATTCGCCCACCGGCGTGCTGACCGTCGACCTGGTCATGGTGCTGGTGGTGCTCGCCGCATTCCACTGGCTGCTGCGCGAACCGCTGATCGCCCTGCTGCCGCCCTCGCTCGCCGGGCGGGCCGCCTCGCTGCGGCCGTCGGTGCGCGTGGTGCCGATCGTGCTCGGCGCGGTCGTCGGGGCGGCCACACACGTGGTGTGGGACTCCTTCACCCACTCCTACAGCCTGCAGGTGTGGGGCTGGGCATGGCTGAACGCCGACGCGTTCGGCGTGATCCCGGTGTTCAGGCTCCTGCAGTACGGCTCGTCGGTCGTGGGGCTGGTCCTGGTCGTGTGGTGGGCCTGGCGTGGGCTGTCCCGGCTGCCCGACTCGCCCGTGCCCGTCGAGCTGCGCATCGGCACGCGGGTCAGGCACGCCGTACTCGCCTGCGCCGTGGCCGGTGCGCTGGCCGGGGCGTGGGCATGGCGGTTCGTCGATCCGCCGATCGCCCGTCTCGGTCTGGCCTCGGTCGTCACCAAGGTGGGGGCGGGCACGCTGGTCGGCCTGGTGCTGGTGCTGACCGGCTACGCCCTGCTGTGGCGGGTACGGCGTGCCGTCGTCGCCGCGCGTGCCTGAGGGAGCCCGTGCTCGCCCGCTCGTGGCAGGATCCCCGGATGCTCGTGGCAGGATGCTCGGGTGCTCGAACACCTCACCGATCCCGCCGATCCCCGCCTGGCCGACTACCTCGACCTGCGTGACGTCGACCTGCGCAAGAGCATGGAGGCCGAGCGCGGCCTGTTCGTCGCCGAGGGCGAGAAGGTGATCCGCCGGGCCATCGGCGCCGGGCACCGCGTCCGTTCGGTGCTGACCACGCGCAAGTGGGCCGACTCGCTGGCCGACGTGCTCGACGGCGTGACGGTGTACCTGGTCGACGACGAGGTGATGACGGGAGTCGCGGGCTTCCAGGTGCACCGGGGCGCACTCGCCTCGATGGAGCGCTTCGCCCTGCCCTCGGTCGCCGACCTGCTGTCCGGCTCGGGCTCCCGCCGGGTGCTGATCCTCGAGGACCTCGTCGACCACGGCAACGTCGGCGCCATCTTCCGCTGCGCCGCCGCACTCGGCGTCGACGGCGTCATCCTCTCGCCGCGCTGCGCCGATCCGCTGTACCGCCGTTCGGTGAAGGTCTCGATGGGCGCCGTCTTCAGCGTCCCGTACGCCCGTATGACCAACTGGTACGACGGCATCGACCACATCCGCGCCGAGGGCTACCAGACCCTCGCCCTCACTCCCGACCAGCACGCCACCCCCCTGGACGAGGTCCCCCTCACCTCGCGCGTGGCCCTCCTGCTCGGCTCCGAAGGCGACGGCCTCTCCTCCCGCTGGCTCCGCATGGCCGACACCCCCGTCTGCATCCCGATGAGCCCCACCGCCATGGCCTCGGGCGTCGACTCCCTCAACGTCGTCGCAGCGGCGGCCATCGCCTGCCACGGGCTGATGCGGGGGGCGGCCGTGCGTTAGGAAAGCAGTTGGGCAGAGGCGTGGTCGAGGAGGGATTCGGCGGTGGTGAAGCGGCGTTCGGCGGTGTCGTTGAGGAGGACGCCGACGAGCTGGTGGCCCTGGCGTTCGGCGGCGAACAGCAGGCAGTAGCCGGCGGCGTTGGTGTAGCCGGTCTTGACGCCGAGCACGCCGTCGGTGCGGGTCAGCAGCTTGTTGCTGTTGCGCCAGGTGTGCGCCTTGTGGACGGCGTTCTTGCGCACCTTGTACGTCGTGGTGGCGACGATCTGACGGAAGACGGGGTCGCGTAGGGAGACGGTGGCGAGTGCGGCCTGGTCGACGGCGGTGGAGTAGCCGCCCTTGGCGGGCTTGGGCAGGCCGTCGGCGTTGGTGTAGCGGGTGTCGGTCAGGCCGAGGCGCCGGGCGGCGGCGTTCATCTTGGCGACGAAGGCGTCGAGGCCGGGGCCGTACGTCCTGGCCAGGGCGCGGGCGGCGTCGGCGCCGGAGGGGAGCATGAGGCCGTACAGCAGGTCCCTGACGGTGAGCCGCTCGCCCTTGGTGAGGTTGGCGCTGGTCGCGCCGTTGGCGACGGCATGCCTGACATCGGCCCCGGTGATCGTCACGACGTCGCCGAGCCTGCCCTCGTTCAGCACGACATAGGCGGTCATGGTCTTGACGAGGCTGGCGACCGGCACCCGGCGGGTGGAGCGCTTCTCGACGAGCACGGTGCCCGTGGTGGTGTCGAGCAGGTACCCGATCTGGGCGGCGACCGTAGGCCGTGACACCGTACGCGACGCGTCGACCGGCGCGGCCAGAGCGGGCGAAGCGGACACGAGCAGGGCGAGCACGCCCAGCAGAAGGCCTGTGACCAGGCGCGAGAGACTGCTGATACCACCGGTATTCATGCCACCAATGGTGACAGGTGATCAACCGTTGATATGCGGAACTTGACCCTATGACGGGAAAACAACGTACTGACCGGGGTAAATGATCGTTACAAGTCGCATTCCGGGGGGGATCCACATGGCAGGTAAGTTTGTCATCACAAAGGACAGACGAGGCGAATTCCGCTTCAAGCTGGTCGCAGGCAACGGCCAGACCATCGCGGTCAGCGAGGGCTACACGACCAAGGCGGCCTGTGTGAACGGCGTCGAGTCCGTGCGCAGGTACGCGGCCGAAGCCGTGATCGACGACTCCGCCCTTGAGGCCGCGGCCGTCTGACGCCATCCGGAGCCGAGGCCCTCGTCAGGCGGCGAGGGCCTCCTGCGCGCTCTTGCGCCTGCGCCTGCGCCACGTGACGAACCACGCCACACCCGCGATCACGACAACCCCGACGACTCCCGCCACGAGCGGCGAACGCGCCGCGAGTTCCAGCCAGCCGCGCAACGCCGCATACAGCCCGAACCACACCAGAGGCGCCCAGGTGAGACAGCCCAGCAGGCTGGCGACGACGTACCAGGGATAGGAGACGCGCAGCACGCCCGCCACCCAGGGCAGCGTGTGCCGCAGCACGGGCACCCAGAAGCACCCGTATACGGCCAGCGCCCCCCACTTCTCGACGATCCGCTCGACCTGCGCGATCCGCTCACGCGGCAGCTTCTTGCCGAACTTGGAGTCGTAGAGCTTCTCGCCGAGCTTGAACCCGACCCAGTAGTACACCTGGAACGCCCCGAACAGCGCGACGGTCAGGATCACACCGACCAGCCAGTACGGCAGGCCGAGCCAGGAGGAGCTGTCCGGTGCGGGGACAGCCAGATGCGCGATCACAAAGTGTCGCATAGCAGGACATCACCGCCCCAAACGAACATTAGGTCAGGCTTACCTTATTTCATCCGGGGAGCGCGCACCACACACCGTTCCAACCGTAGGGCCGCGCGCCCGAAAGCGGCTGCAAGCCGACGGCAAGTCGAGATCAAGCACGGTGGCCCAACCTAGGGGTGAGAACAGAAGGAGTGTTGACCATGAAGCAGCGCAGCACAGTCGCCCCGGTCCTGGCCAGCGGAACAGCCAGCGCGGCCAAGCTACTCATCGCCGCGCTCGCCTTCACGGGCGCCTACGTCGGCTTCTCCGCGCACGACAAGGCCACCTCGGCCGCGTCCGGCGCCCAGACGGTCACGCTCAGCGCGAAGGCCGTGACCACCGAGATCGAGCAGCAGCAGCCGGCCGCCGTCGGCGCGGTCACCGTC
This sequence comes from Nonomuraea sp. IBHARD001, assembly GCF_056106265.1. NCBI lineage: Bacteria > Bacillati > Actinomycetota > Actinomycetes > Streptosporangiales > Streptosporangiaceae > Nonomuraea > Nonomuraea sp. IBHARD001. The sequence goes on along the minus strand of NZ_JBWBBW010000002.1, from coordinate 7,387,841 downwards.
GCCGCACGGCAGACGGGCGCCACGTGCGACAAGACGTACCTGGCCCAGAGCGTGCTGATCAACCCGGCGCCCGAGCAGACCCTGCTGTACGGCTGGAAGCTGGTGCGCTGGAGCACCGCCTCCGGCGCCTGGAAGACCTACGCGGCCGGGCAGTCCGGGTTCGCGGGCGAGCGCATGACGGTCTCCTGGGAGGCCCGCGTCGTCGACAACCCCGGCTGGTACCGCGTCGAACTCACCGCGGGCACCGCCAAGACCATCAAGAGCACCCGCTTCCGCGTGAGCTGCTGAGACTTCCGCGTGCGCTGCTGAGACTTCCGCGTGACCTGCTGAGACGGCCGCGTGCGCTGCTGAAAAGGCCGCGCTCCGGCTCTACAGGGCGGCCGACACCGACCGGCGCGCCGCCTCGACCCAGCGCGGCACCCCGACCCGCTCGGCCACCGTCAGCGCCTTCTCGTAGTGATCACGGGCGGCGTCGGCCTGGCCGAGCCTGACCGCGAGGTCGCCGAGCGTAAGCGCGACCGGCCACAACGCCACCACGCCGGTCCCGGCCCCGGCGATGCGGTCGGAGAACGGCTTGAGCGTGTCGTAGGACTCCACCATCCGCTCCCGGTCGTCGAGCAGCATCCCGGCCAGGGCCCGCCAGGTCATCGCCAGCTCGTACAGGAAGTCGGGCCGCACCGGAGGCCTGGCCGCCGCCACCGCCTTGGCGTCACGCGGATGCCCGGCCGAGGCCAGGGCCAGCGCGTAGGCGTCGATCGTCCACTTGGCGCCGCGCTGGTGCGCCTCGCCCAGCGGCTCGACCATCCCGGCCGCCCTGCCGTCCACCAGGTGCAGGCAGAACGTCGTGATCAGCGGCAGGTCCTGGCGGCCCTCCAGCATCCCGGCCCGCGCGGTCAGCCTGGCCGCCTCGCGGTAGCCGCGCTCGGCGCCGTGGTAGTCGCCCGCGATCATCAGCCGCTGCCCGGCGTGCCAGGCCACGACCGCGGCGGGCGCGGGCATGTCGTACTGCTTGGCCAGCCGCTCGGCCGCGCCCGCGTGCCTGTCGGCGGTGGCGAACTCGCCCCTGGCCGCCGCGCACTCCAGCAGCACCAGGTGGGCCAGCGCCTGCACGGCCATCTGCCCCGAGCGCTGCGCCACCTCCAGCAGCTCGCGGCCGATGCTCTCGCGCGTGTCGACGGTCGGGATGTCGTAGGACTGACGCAGCTGCCCGCTCAGCGCGAGGGCGAGCAGCGTCGGGTCGCCGCTCTGCCTGGCCAGCTCCAGCGCCTCCAGCGAGGCCTGACGCCCGCGCTCGGGCGCCGACGAGCCCTCGAGTTCGAGGGCGAGCGTCGCCAGCAGGCTGGCCCGCAGCGACCTCTCGCTCTCGGGCAGCTCGATCAGCGCCTGCTCGGTCACGTCCACGATCTCCCACGCGGTGCGCGTGAAGTCACGTGCCATGCCCTTGTGGGGTACGGCGAGCGAGGCCGCGACGCGTGCGGTCAGCGCCAGGTCGCCCAGCGGCAGGGCCGCGTCCATGGCCTCACGCCTGCGCAGCCTGGCGGCCGTCATGTCGCCGCACAGCGCGAGCGCCTTGATCAGGCGCAGCGTGAGCTGAAGGCGTTCGCGCACGTCGCCACCCGTGCGGTCGAACGCGGTGATCGCCTGCTCCCACAGCGTGGCCGCCTCGCGATGGGCGAACCTGCGCTCGGCCTGCTCGGCCGCGAGCCCGGCGTAGTGCACGGCCTTGGCCGCGGTCTCGGCCGTGCCCGCCGCGTCGTAGTGGTGGGCCAGCGCCGCGACGTCGGCCGCGCTGTGCCGCTCGATGACCGCCGCCACCGCCGCATGCAGCCGGGTACGGCGAAGTCTGGAGGCGTCGGAGTAGACGGTGTCCCTGACCAGGTCGTGGTCGAAGCGCAGCAGCCCCGGGCCCGGCTCGGTGACCAGTCCGGCCAGCAGCGCGGCCTCGACCGCGTCGACCACGGCGTCCTCGTCGCCCGCCACCTCGACCAGCACGTCGACGTCGACGTCGCGGCCGATCACCGCCGCCTGCAGCAGGATCTGCTGGGCCTGGGCGGGCAACCGGGAGATACGCCTGCGCAGCACGTCACGCACACCCGAAGGGACGCCGGACAGCACCTCCTGCGCGGTCGCCCGGTCGCTCTGGGCCTCGGCGTCGAGCAGCCTGACGGTCTCGCGTACGAAGAACGGGTTGCCGCCCGTGCGTTCGGCGATGGAGTTGACCGCCTCCTCGTCGACCTCGCGCACGCAGGTCGCCCTAACCAGCTCGGCCACCGCCTTGGGGTCGAGCCCGGACAGGCCCACCCTGACCGGCCCGAGCCTGGCGAAGGCGGCCAGCACGTCGGCCTGCCTGTCGTCGAGCTCGCTGTCACGGCAGGTGACGACGAGCAGGACCCTGCTGGTGGCCAGCAGGCTCGGCAGCGCCCGCAGCAGGGCGAGCGTCTGGTCGTCGGCCCAGTGCAGGTCTTCGAGGGTGAGCAGGACGGGAGCCCTGCGCGCCACGCCCGCCAGGTAGCCGCCGACGGCCCGGTGCAGGCGGAAGCCGCCCGACGCCTCGTCGTCGTCGGGATCGGGGTCGGCGTCGTCGAGCAGCGGGGCCAGCAGCTGGCCGTACTCTCCGGGGCCGGTGACGCCGACCAGCGTGCGCAGCAGTTCGACCCAGGCCCAGCCGGGCGGGGTGGCGCTGGAGTCGGGACACGCGCCGGAGGAGGTGGTCCAGCCGTCGGCGGCCAGCCTGCCTTCGAGCTGGCGAAGCAGGGTGGTCTTGCCCGCTCCGGCGGCGCCGCTGACGATGGCGACGGTGAAGCGGCCGGTGCGGGCGCCCGCCGAGGTCAGCTTGGCGAGCTCGGCGTCGCGCCCGACGAACGGCTCGGGTTCGAGCGGCGGCGGCTCGATGGGCGTCGCGGGCCTGGGCGGCCAGGTGTCGCCGATCGGCGCCGGACGCGAGGGGCGTGGGGCGGCGGCGAGTTCGAGCCCGGAGTCCTGCGCCAGGATGTCGGACTCCAGCTTGCGCAGCGCCGGTCCCGGATCGATGCCGAGCTCGTCGGCCAGCATGTTGCGGGCCCGGCGCAGCGCGGCGAGCGCGTCGCCCTGCCTGCCGCAGCGGTACAGGCCGAGTGCCAGCAGCCGCCAGCCCTCCTCACGCAGGGGGTGCTCGCCGGTCAGCGCCTCCAGGTCGGGCACGGTCTCGGCGGGCAGCCCGAGCCGCAGCCCGGTGTCGGCATGCCGTTCGCGCGCCACCAGGCGCATCTCGGCCAGCCTGTTGACCTCGGCCTCGGCCCACGGCTGGTCGGCGAAGTCGGAGTACGGCGTGCCGCGCCACAGGCCCAGCGCCTTCTCCAGGCGGGCGCGTGCCGACTGCGGATCGTCGCCTTCGAGGTGCTCGCCCGCGGCCCTGACCAACTGTTCGAAGCGCAGGGCGTCGACCTGGTCCGGCGCCACGCGCAGCGCGTAGCCGGAGGCGACGGTCACCAGCAGCCTGTTGGGCCCGCCGCGCGGCCTGCCCGGCTCCAGCACGCGGCGAAGGCGCGAGATGTAGACCTGAAGGCCGGACTGCGCGCCCTTGGCCGTGTCGTCGTCCCACAGGTCGTACAGCAGGGTGTCGACGGGGACGACCTGACCTCTGGCAACGAGTAAGCGAGCGAGCACGGCGCGCTGCCGCAACCCGCCTAGGTCGAGGGCATCGTCGTTGGAGTACGCCTCGACCGGCCCGAGAACCCGGAATGCCACCATGTCAGCCGCCACGCTATGCGGGCTTTCGAATCACGCACAAGGACCTTGTTGTGTTTGGCGCTGGCCTGGACAACTCAACCTCGCTCTGCGACCTCGCCCCTGTCGGTGTCGGAGACCTTGCCGTTTCGCTTGCGCAGCAGGGCCCAGGCGCCGAGTGCCAGGCCACCGAAGGGGATTTCGACAGTGTAGGTCCAGAAGCCGAACAGCAGTGCAGCGGCCGCCGCGGCGGGGGCCGGCACCTGGAAGAACAGCAGGAACGCGATCGTGCCCGCCTCCATGATCCCGGTGCCGCTCGGCGTGATCAGGGCGGTGGTGAGCACCCGCGACAGGGCGAACACGGCGATCGACTGGGCCAGGCCCGGGTAGGCGCCGGTCGCCAGCAGACAGCAGACCATGATCAACCACTGGAACACCAGAAAGAAGACCATGCCGAACGTCAGCCCGGCCCATCGGGTCCTGACGATGTCGGCCGTGTCGGCCCGCAGCTTGCGCAGTGCCTCCGACGCCGCGTGCTCGGCCGGTCTGATCCGTTTGGGCGCCAGCCGTACCAGGCGGTCGAGGGCGCGGCCGAGCAGGTCGCCCGCGCGGTCCCAGTACAGCGCCGCCGCCGCGACCGCCACCAGGGCCAGGATCGACAGGGCGCCGACCCAGCCCGCGTTGGCGATCGTCTGGTTGGGCACCTCGCCCGCCGTCAGCAGCGCCACGATCCCGACCGCGGGCAGGATGAACCTGAACAGGGTGTTCCACACCCCGCTGACCAGCGTCAGCACCACGACGGGACGGACGGGGAAGCCCCAGCCCTTGGTCATCGCGAAGGTCATCGCCACCCCGGCGGCCCCGCCGAACGGCAGCAGGTTCGACACCGCGCTGCCCGCCGCGTTCAGCGTCAGCGCCTGCAGATGCGTGAGGCCGGGCAGCGAGGAGGTCAGCACGAAGGTGTAGGCGCCGAGACTGGCCAGCCACACGGCGGCCATCAGCGCGATCATGCCGGGACTGAGCCCGGCGAACACCTCGCCGATCTGCGCCCAGGAGACGTCCTTGCCCGTCAGCGAACGCACGATCTGCGGCAGGAACACCACCAGCGTCACGGCGAGCGCCAGCGACGCGACCGACAGCAGGACCTGGAGCCACTTGTTCTTCATCGCCGTCAAGTCTGCCCGGTCGCGACGGCTCCTCAGCTCATCCCTGAGGCGGATTGTCGAACGGGTGCCTCAGCCGGGTGCCCGGCGGGACGTCACGGCGTACGTACCACTCGGTGCCGAAGACCAGGCGGTAGAGCGGGCCCGGGATGCGGAGCATCACGGCCAGGGTGCGGTCGGTGCTGCCGCCCGTGGCCTGGGAGGCGTGGGCGCGCATGCTGGCGCGTTTGCGGCGGATGTAGCGTTTGACATTGACCCTGTGCGTGATCGTGTCCCCGGCGCTGTAGGCGCTCTCGAAGGTCCTGACGTCGAACTCGGGCGGGAAGCGGTAGACCTTTCCCGCCAGTCTCAGCGCCTTGAGCAGGGGGTCCCTGTTGACGGTGGCCTCCAGGACGATCGGCGTGCCCGCGATCTCCGCCGCCCGGCGTCCCACCCTGTGCACCTGGACGTGGTCGGGATGGCCGTAGCCTCCGGCCGGGTCGTAGATCGTCAGCAGGTCGGCGTCCTCCTCCTGGAGGAGTCCGGCCAGCGCCTTGGCCGCCTCTTCGGAGTCGGCGTCGATGAAGGCGTTGTCCGGACGTTCGTCCGCCGAGCCGCCCGATGGGCTCAGGCCCGAGTCGCCGTAGCCCAGGCACACCACGCGCTGGACGCCGAGCACGGCCGCCGAGCGCTCCAGCTCGGCCATGCGCGCCTCGCCGAGCGCCTCGCCGGGCTCCTGGTCGGCCAGTCCGCGCTCGCCCGCGGTCGCCACCACGAGGACCACCCGGTGCCCCTCGTCGGCGAGCATCGCCATCGTGCCCGCCGTCAGCAGGGCCTCGTCGTCGGGATGGGCATGAAAGAACACTGCGGTACGTGGCACAGGCTCCAGCCTATTTGTCCACCACCCCCGGCCGCGCGCGACACCGGTCCCCAATCGATCTCGAACCGGCCCGCACGCGACCGGTCAGGAGATCAGCGCGGGCGCGATCGCGAGCGCACCGCCGAAGGCCGCGCCCCCGCCCAGCAGCGCCGTCGGCCACGTCGCACCCCCGGCGCGCAGCAGCCCCACGGCGATGGCCGCGGCCCCCACCGCGATCGACAGCACCACCGCGGCCCGCACGTCGAACAAGGACATCGCACTCTCCGAACATCACCAGGAGGGCCGCACGTTCCGCCCCCGACCAGGGCCGCCAGGGGGCCGGCGCCCCCACCACCAGGCATACCAGCGCCAGGTACGGCCGCGCCGCGCCAAGCATGATCCGGGCCGCGCCCGGACCGCATCGCGACAGCAGCACGGGCGCGCCCCGGCCCGGTCGAGGGGAGAACGGATCGTTCCGGATCGTGCCGTTCGCGTACGGCAGGTTCCGTCAGGGGAGCGCGGGCCGGTGCGGTGCGGAAGAATCTTGCCTTCCATCCATCAACGACGAAGCGTGCGATTGGCGGTGGCCGGCAGCGATGACTGGCCCTGAGGCACGGCCCACGGCGAGCAGGCTGTACGCCGAGCTCGAGCAGATGCGCAGGAGAGCGGGCGGCATCTCCTACGGCGAGATCGCCAAGAAGATCAGCAAGAGCTGGTCGAAGACCACGGTGGTCGCGGTGTGCACCGGCAAGGGCAGGAAGAATCCGCCCCGGTGGGAGCAGGTGGCCAGCGTCTACGACGTCCTGCGGGCCGAGCTGGCCGCGACGGGCGTCGATCCGGACGTCGGCCTCGGCACCCTGGAGCGGCTCTACCGCCTCTACCTCGACGTGACGGGAGCCGCCGACCCCTCCGCCTCGGGGGCGGCGGGGCCCTCGCCCCCGGTGGGGGCGCGGTCCTCGCGCGACGGGCGCACGGGTGACCGCCTCGAACGGTGGTTCGGGCCGAGAGGCCGGCACCTGCTGGCCGAGTTCGAGCAGGGGGAGGCGCTGTCGGGGTTCGAGCTGGGCATCCTGCTCGCCAATCGCGGCAGTGTGCACGAGGGGCGGCTGCTGCTGGAGCTGGCGGGGCGGGCCAGGCCGCAGCTGGCGCTCGACCTGCCCGAGCTGCGGGCCGGAGCCAGGTTCGTCGGCTCGATCGTGGCCGACGTCTGCTGGCAGGTCGCCTTCGCCTACGCCGACTTCGAGGCCGGCGGCCTGACGGGCAGGTGGCTGGCCTACGCGACCAGCGTTGACGGGCCCGCCGGCCTCGAACTGCTGCTGCCCGCGCGCGGCAGGCACACCGCGCGCGGCCATCACCACGTGCCGCTGCGCCCACAGGAGGTCGCCGGGCTGGCCGCGTGCTTCGCGCGGGCGAGGGGCGGGCAGAACGCCGAGGCGTCGCTCAGGGCGAGCGAGTGGTCCCAGCCCCTGCCCTTCCCCGGCGAGATCGCCGGGCGCGTCCCGGCCTACGCCTCCGGCGGGCCTAGTCCAGCTCGTCGCGCAGCGCGGTGAAGTACGGCTTCATGGCCGGGTAGTAGTCGTCGAAGTCGGGCAGAGGCGTTCCCTCGCGGGAGGCCACGAGCTGGTCGAGGTAGTACTCCCATCCCGCGCCGACCTCGCCGACCTGCTCCTCCTTGTCCAGGTGGTGCACGAAGCGCAACTCCGTCTTGCCCTGGCTCTCGCTCAGCAGCAGCTCGAGGTGCCAGCTGCCGTACTCGTCGACCACGGCGAGCGCGAGGCGCACCGGCGGCTCGCACGCCACGATGCGGGCCTCGCTCCAGGGCGTGCCCTCCTCGAAGCCGAGCTGCACCTTGATCGTCCGGCCGGGCGCGGCCTCGCCCGTCCAGGTGCCGAACCAGCGGGCGGTGCGCTCCGGCTCGGTGAGGCTGGCCCAGACGTCGTCGACGGGCGCGCGGAAGGTCCTGGTCAGGACGAGGTCGGTGCCGGAATCGGTGCGAAAGAGCCTGCCAGTGGGTGTCGGGCTCATGCGGTGTTCTCCTTGTCGGTGTCGGAATCCGCGTGCGGCTGCGGCGCGCGGTTCTCGCGGCGCGTCCGGTAGACCTCGGTCTCCAGGGCGTCGAGGTGGCGCTCCCAGGGCGACTCGGGCGCGCGGACGAGGTCGTCGAGCCATCGCACGAGTTCGGTGAGCGCCGTGGTGTCCAGGGCGTAGAGGCGTCTCCTGCCGACGACCTCGTCGCGGACCAGACCGCTCTGCCTGAGCACGCGCAGGTGGCGGCTGACGGCGGGCCTGCTGATGGTGAAGTGGGCGGCGATCTCCCCGGCGGGCATCCGCCGCTCGCGCAGCATCACCAGGATCTCGCGCCGCACCGGATCCGCGATCGCCTCGGCAGCCTGGTCCATGACTGAAAGCGTAACCCATAGGTTACGCGTTGGGCAATGTGGCGGGCGGTGAGCGCTCGCCGGGTGCCGCACTAGGGTGGACGGGTGCGGATCCTTCACGTGAGCGACTGTTACCTGCCGCGGCTCGGAGGCATCGAAGTGCAGGTCGCCGACCTGATCAGGATGCAGCGCGAAGCCGGCCACGACGTCGAGGTGGCGACGGCGACCAAGGGGGAGGCGCTGCCCGGCGTGCACAGGATCGTGGCCAGGATGCCGTTCGACCTGCCGGTCCATCCGCTCGGTGTGGGCAAGCTCATGCGCCTGATGACCTCGCGCAGGCCCGACGTCGTGCACGTGCACACCGGAGCGGTCTCGCCGTTCGCGTGGATGGGGGTGCGGGCGGCCGTGCGGTGCGGGCTGCCGGTCGTGGTCACCGTGCACAGCATGTGGGACCCGGTCACGGCGGGCCTGTACAGCGGGCTGAAGCTGCTGTTCGAGTGGCAGCGCTGGGGAATCGTGGCGACCACGGTGAGCGCCGCGGCCGCGGTGCCGATCCGCAGGGTCGCGGGACGCGGCGTGCCCGTCCACGTGGTCCCCAACGGCCTCGACGTCTCAGGCTGGCGTCCGGCGGCCGCGGAGCCGGGCGTGCGCGAGAGCGGCGGCGAAGGGCGCGACGTGCACGTCGTGGCCGTCGGCAGGCTGGCGCCGCGCAAGCAGCCGGTGCGCCTGCTCAGACTGCTGCGGGGCGCACGGGCCAAGGTGCCGCCCGGCATCGGCATGCGTGCGACGATCATCGGCGACGGTCCGGCCAGAGGCTCGATGGAGCGCTACCTGGCCAAGCACGGCATGACCGGCTGGGTGAGCCTGCCAGGCCGCTACACGCGCGAGCAGATCGGCAAGGTGCTGGCCTCGGCCGACATCTTCGTGGCGCCCGCCCCCCGGGAGTCGTTCGGCATCGCCGCGCTTGAGGCCAGGGCGGCCGGGCTGCCGGTGGTGGCCAGGGCGCAGAGCGGGGTGGCCGACTTCGTCGCACAGGGCAGGGAGGGCCTGCTCGGCCGTACGTTCGACGATCTCGTGAGTGCGGTGGCGCGGCTGGCGACCGATGCCGGCTTCAGGCGGTCGATCGCCGAGCACAACCGCAGGACCGACCCCACGGTCGGCGCCTGGCCCGCCGTGCTCGACGGCTTCGAGCGCTGCTACAAGCAGGCGGGCGGCACCGGCTAGGCGGGTTTGTTGAGCACGACGTAACCCTCGCGCTCGTAGACCGTGACGTAGCCCATCGCCCTGAGCTCGGCCACCCGGTTGGCCTGGTCCTCGGCCGAGCCGAACGGGAACTCCCAGCGGGCCACGTCGGCCACCACCCACGGCGCCATCCTGGGCTTGTGGTCCCACAGGAGCACGGTCGTACGCCTGGTCAGGGCGGGGCCGAGCGAGTTGGTGCTCTCGACGAGCGCCCCGTCGGGCACGTAGGACACGGCCTCGGCCGCGGCGGCCACCCGGGCGTCCTTGTCGTAGAAGGTGTGGTGGTAGAGCTGGTCGAAGGCGAACCTGGGCACCAGGGTCAGCGCCACCGCCAGCACACCGACCGACCAGGCCAGCTTCAGCGAGCGGTCGTCGGAACGCTTGAGCCAGCGCAGGAGTCTGGCCAGCCCGTCGACCCCGGCGCAGAACAGCACGATGACGGTGAAGGCGTTGTACTGGAAGTCGGCCTGCCACCACAGCATGCGGTCCGACAGCATGCGCTCCAGCACGTGCGGCAGCGCGGCCAGCGAGAGCGGTGAGAGCAGGCACAGCAGCAGGGTCGGCCACACCAGCAGGAACAGCGTGTCGACCTTGGCCTCCTCGCTGAAGGGCAGCCAGAGCGTGCCGAGCGGATCGCCGAGCATGCCGAGTATCGCGCTGCCGGCGCCGTCGCCGAGGTGGTTGTAGGCCCAGAAGTCGCTCGGATCGCCGCCCGCCATCGGCACCAGCACCGAGCGCACCAGCACCGTCCAGGCCAGCCCGATCGCCACGGCGCTCGCGCCGCGCAGCCGGTCGCCGATCACGGCCAGGTAGAGCCCGAAGCCGATCACCATCAGCCCCATGTCCTCCTTGACCATCAGCAGGAGGAGCATCGCGACGAACGCGGGCACGTGCCGCCCCGCGTGGTAACGCTCGATCATGATCGCGGTCAGCACGGGCACGAACATCACCTCGTGCGCGTCGAACGCCACCGCCTGCGCGACCGGCCACGACAGCGCGTAGGCGAGTGCGACCAGATAGGCGGGCCCGGTGCCGAGCACCCGCCGCGTGAACATCCACAGGAACGGGATCGCCGCCGCGAACAGCGCGGCCTGCGCCACGATCAGCGTCGAGGGCCCGTCGTGTATCCAGTAGAACGGCGCGAGCAACGCGTAGATCGGCGAGAAGTGCTCCCCGAGCAGGAGGTACTCCAGCCCGCGATCACGGAACACCCCGACCGACGGGATGTAGGGCGGCGCGAACCTGGAGAAGGCACGCACCGCCTGGTCGACGATCACCAGGTCGAAGGTGGTGGCCCGGAAGGAGGCCAGCTTCGTCAGCCCGAGCAGCGCGTAGGCGAGGGTCGACACCACGCTGATGAGCCCCACGTACAGCGCGTGGCGGTTGGTCCTGCCCGTGGGGCCTGCTGGCGGCACGGTCGCTGGTTCCGCGATGTCGACGGTCACGGGCGACAAGGGTAGACGGCACGAGGGGGGTAAGAACACGGCCAGAGCGCTCTGGAACGTCGTTCGGGTGCCAGAGGCGACACCGATGACGAACCACCTGCGACGGACACGACACGGCCGCCGCACCGCGCTGCCCCCCGCAGGCGGTACGACGGCCGTGAGCCGCTGGCCGGTACGGCCTCGCCGTCAGCTACAGGCGGCCGTGAGCTTCGTCTGGAACTCCTGGAGCTTGGGGCCCATGCCCGCGGTCGCCTCGGCGGCCTTGGTCGGGTCCTGGGTCGCGCCCTCCAGGTCCGTCATCAGCGAGACGAAGGAGTTGAGCGCCGCGGCGAGGTCGCCGCCGCTCTTGTCGGCGAGAGCCTTGGCGTCGGCGCTGAACTTCTTCAGCGACTCGGAGAAGCCGGCCGGGTCGGTCGCCATCTTGGAGCTGGCGGCCGAGCTGAACGCCGTGATCATCTGGCTGGCCTCGACGCAGTTGGCCGTGTCGGAGGCGCCGCAGGCGGAGGTGAACCCGGCGAGCGCGACCACGGTGGCGGCGACGGCGAGGGGACGGCTATAGAACTTCATGATGTGGATGTGCCCTTCTTCGCATGTGCAACGAAGCGGACATTATTCAGCACTCCTTGCGGATCACTTACATCGTGCTTACACCCGCAGGTAGATCCGAGGTAGATCTGGGGTAGACCCCCCGCATGACTGAGGGTCAGGTACAGAATCACTCACTCAAGCGCGTGATCGGCCGCAGGGTCCTGCTGCTGTTCGTGGTCGGCGACATCCTGGGTGCGGGCATCTATGCCCTGGTGGGGAAGGTTGCCGGGTATGTCGGCGGAGCGCTGTGGATGCCGTTCCTGGTGGCGTTCGTCCTTGCGGCGCTCACTGCGACGGCCTACGCCGAACTGGTAGGAAAGTACCCCCAAGCGGCCGGTGCCGCGCTTTACGCAAACAAGGCATTCAATATTCCGTTCGTCACGTTCATCGTGGCGTTCGCCGTCCTGATGAGCGGGATCACGTCGGCCAGCGCGGCGGCACGCGCGTTCGGCGGGAAGTACCTCGCCGAGTTCGTGAACATTCCGACGATCATCGGGGCGTTCGTCTTCCTGGCTCTGGTCACCCTGGTGAACTTCGCCGGGATCTCCGAGTCGATCAAGGTGAATGTGGTCCTGACCGTCATCGAGGCGTTCGGCCTGCTGGTGATCGTGGCCATCGGTGTGTTCGCCCTGGTCACGGGGGACGGCGAGCCCGCGCGTGCGCTGGAGTTCCATCCGGCCAACGGCGCCTTCCTCGGAGTGCTGGGCGGCACCGCGCTCGCGTTCTACGCGCTGCTCGGCTTCGAGGACTCCGTCAACCTGGCCGAAGAGGCCAAGAACCCACAGCGCGACTTCCCCAGGGCGCTGTTCGGCGGGCTGGTCGTGGCGGCGCTGATCTACATGGCGGTGGCTTTCACCGCGACGATGCTGGTCGACACCAAGACGCTGATCGACTCCTCGGGCCCGCTGCTCGAAGTGGTGAAGGTGGCCGGATTCGCCTTCCCGCCCAAGCTGTTCGCCCTCATCGCCCTGCTGGCCGTCGGCAACACCGCGCTGATCAACATGCTGATGGCCTCCAGACTCGTGTACGGCATGGCACGCCAGCGCATCGTGCCGCCGGTGCTCGGCGCGGTGCACCCGACGCGCTCGACGCCGTGGGTGGCGATCCTGTTCACGGTGGCGATCGCGGTCGTGCTGGTCTCGACCGGCGACGTCGGGCCGCTGGCCGACACCACCGTGCTCCTGCTGCTGCTGGTGTTCGCCCTGGTCAACGTCTGCGTCCTGGTGCTGCGCAAGGACCGGGTCGAGCATGACCACTACGTCGCGCCCAGCTGGATGCCCGCGCTCGGCGCCGTGGTGTGCCTGTTCCTGACGCTGCCGATCACCGGAAGGGGCGGCGACGTCTACCTGCGGGCCGGGATCCTGCTGGGCATCGGCGTGCTGCTGTGGTTCGTCAACTGGATCTTCTTCGGCCGGGTCAAGGACATCGACGCCTCGAAGATCAACCCGTCGGACTGACGAGCCCGGGCCCCCGGGCGTTCATCTTCTTGACAGGTGGATGAACGACTCCCACGATGTCGCCAAGGATGCGACTGTGCGCGTGGTGCGCGACAGGGGGCCCGATGTGACGAGCTTGATGCCCACCCTGCCTGGCCACTTCTACACCGATCCCGCGATCTTCGCCGAGGAGCAGGCCAAGATCTTCGAGGCGCTCTGGTTCTGCGCCGTGCGCTCGGCCGACCTGGCCTCGCCAGGGGCCTGGCGCACGGTCCAGGTGGGCCGGGAGAGCGTGATCGTCGTCAGGGGCCGTGACGGCGTCCTGAGGGCCTTCCTGAACGTCTGCAGGCACAGGGGAGCACGGCTGTGCGAGCAGGAGAGCGGCCAGGCCGGCCGTACGTTGCGGTGTGTTTATCACGCCTGGAGCTACGACCTGGACGGCACGCTGGCCGCCGCGCCGAACCTGGCCAGGATGCCCGACGTCGACAGGGTCGAGCGCGGCCTGGTCGCGGTGGCGTTGCGCGAGTGGCTCGGCTACGCGTGGGTGTGCCTGGCCGATCGGCCGCCCTCGTTCGAGGACACCGTGACGGCGTCGGCCGTCGAGCGGCTGGGCGAGCAGGGGGCCATCGAGCGCTACACGGTCGGCGACCTGGCGCTCGGGCGCAGGATCGGCTACGACGTGGCGGCCAACTGGAAGCTGCTGGTGGAGAACTTCATGGAGTGCTACCACTGCGCCAGCATCCATCCCGAGCTCACCGCCGTGCTGCCCGAGTTCGCCGGTGGGTACGCCGCCCAGTCCTACGTGGGGCACGGCGCCGCGTTCGCCGAGCGGGCCGAGGGCTTCACCGTCGACGGCGGCGCCGGGTTCGGGCGGCTGCCCTCGGTGGCGGACGAACAGGACAGGCGCTACTTCGCCCTCACCGTCAAGCCGCAGGTGTTCGTCAACCTGGTGCCCGACCACGTGATCCTGCACCGGGTGTTCCCACTGGCCCCCGACCGCACGAGGGTGGAGTGCGACTGGCTCTACGCCCCCGGTGTGGTGGAGTCCGGCGCCGATCTGTCGCGCTCGGTCGAGCTGTTCCACCGGGTCAACGAGCAGGACTTCGCCGCCTGCGAGCGCACCCAGCCCGGCATGGCCTCACGGGCCTACCGGGATGGGGGCGTCCTGGTGCCGAGCGAGCATCACCTCTCGGCCTTCCACCGCTGGGTCACTGACCGGCTAGCAGCTTCTCCAGCCGGTCGATGACATTGGTCGCGCTGTAGTAGTCGAGCCTGAAGGAGTCCAGGCCCAGGTCGTAGACGCGCTTGTCCTTGACCGCGGGGAGGTCCTTCCACAGTGGCTTGGTCTGCGCCTCGGTGATCTCCTCGGGCGTGTGGCTGACGAAGAACAGCGAGGAGTCGCCGAGTGCCTTGGTGACGTTCTCGCCCGCCACGGGGGTGATGTCGGAGCGCTGGCCCGCCTCGCCCTCGACCGAGCCGCCCGCGAGGTCGGCGGGGAGCGCGCGTACCTTCAGACCGAGCGAGGTGAACAGCCGGCCCTGCGCCGAGACCGCGGTGAAGATCGGGATCTCGGTCGGGTTGACCCTGATCAGCGCGGCCTCCTGGGCCGGAGGCTTGATCTTGGCCTTCACCTCGGCCACGCGTGCGTCGTAGGTCTGGATGACCTTGGCCGCGTCCAGGCCGATCGCCTGGCCGATCTTGGTGGTCAGGTCCTGCCAGGACAGCTGGTCGTAGCGGTAGATGATCGTGGGGGCGATCTGGCCGAGCTTGTCGTAGAGCTTGGAGCTGTCGTCGGCTCCCGACGCCGATCCGACGATCAGGTCGGGCTTGAGTGCCGCGATCTTCTCAAGGGCGGGCTCGAACCCCTGGTAGGCGGGCTTGACACCGCGCTCGACCGCCACCTTCGCCCACTGGGTGAAGAAGCCGTTCTCGTCGACGATCGGCGAGGGCGGCGTGGCCTGGGTGGCGATGAGCGGCGCCTGCAGGGCCAGCAGGTGCCCGGTGAGGGTGACGCTGACCGAGACGATGCGCTGGGGGGATGCGGGCACCGCGGTGGTCCCGAGGTCGTGCTGGACCTGACGGGTGGCGGGCGCCGCGTCGGCGGCGGGCGCGGCCGAAGCGGCGGGTGCGGCGGGCGCCGCGGAGCCGCAGGCGGTCAGCGTGGCAAGGGCGACGGCCGCCACGAGCCCGGTGAAGATACGCACGAGTCCTCCATGGGGGATCTAAGGGCAGGCTTACCTTAATTTACTTAGGTGAGGTTTACCTAATATTGTCCGGTTACTATGAACGTGAGAAGGGCGCTGGGGCTGCCCCTTGCCTTGGCCGCCCTCGCCGCGGCCGTCGTCACCAGCCTCGCCGTGGGCGCGCAGTCGATCCCCTTCGAGACGGTCTGGCACGTGCTCTGGCACGGCGGCGGCACCGAACAGGCCGTGGTCGTCATGGACATGCGCCTGCCGCGCACCCTGCTCGGCATCGGCGTCGGCGCCGCGCTCGGCCTGGCCGGAGCGCTCGTCCAGGCGCTGACCCGCAATCCGCTCGGCGATCCCGGCCTGCTCGGCGTCAACGCGGGCGCCTCGGCCGCCGTCGTCGTCGCCATCGCCTTCTTCGGCGTGAGCGAGCCCGGCTCCTACGTCTGGTTCGCCTTCGCCGGAGCGCTCACCGCCGCCGTCCTCGTCTACGCGCTCGGCAGCCGCGGCCGAGGCGGCGCCACCCCGGTACGGCTGGCGCTGTCGGGCACCGCGATCACCGCCGCGCTGCAGGCGTTCGTCGCCGGGATGATGATGCTCGACCTGACCGTGTTCGACGACTTCAGGTTCTGGTCGGTCGGGTCGCTGCAAGGGCGCGACCTCGGTGTGCTCGTCGACCTGATGCCCTTCCTGGTCGCCGGGATCCTGCTCACGCTCGCGCTGGCCAGGCCGCTCAACGCGCTCGCGCTCGGCGACGACGCGGCGGCGGCGCTCGGCGCTCGGGTCGGGCTGACCAGGGGGCTCGGCGCGGTCGCCGTCGTGCTGCTGTGCGGGAGTGCGACCGCGGCCGTGGGGCCGCTCGTCTTCGTGGGGCTCGCCGTACCGCATCTGGCCCGGGCGATCACCGGGCCCGACCAGCGGTGGCTGATGCCGTACTCGATGGTGCTGGCGGCGCTGCTGCTGCTGGTGGCCGATGTGCTGGGGCGGATCGTGGCCAGTCCGGGCGAGCTGGAGGTGGGGCTGGTGACCGCGTTCGTGGGGGCGCCTGTCCTGATAGCGATCGTGCGGAAGGTGAGGATCGCGCAGCTGTGAAGGCGATGACGAGGCCGGGACTGTCCCGGGTACGGGCGCGCACGGTGGTCGTGGGGGCGCTGATCGCACTGCTGTCGGCCCTGATGGCCGTCTACGCGATCGGGACCGGCGACGTGCCGCTCAGCCCCGGCGAGGTGGTGGGCACCCTGCTCGGCAGGGGCGATCCCGGCAGCGAGTTCGTGGTGCTGACGCTGCGCGTGCCGAGGGTGGTGACCGCGCTGCTGGTCGGGGCGGGGCTCGGGGTGAGCGGTGCGGTCTTCCAGAGCCTTTCCCGCAATCCGCTCGGCAGCCCGGACATCATCGGGTTCACCACGGGCGCGGCGACCGGCGCGATCGTGGCCATCCTGGTGCTCGGGGCCGGGCCCGCCCTGCTGGCGGGCTCGGCCGTCGGCGGCGGGATCGTGGCCGCCGTGCTCGTCTACGCGCTGTCCTACCGCAAGGGCGTGCAGGGCTACCGCATGGTGCTCATCGGCATCGGGGTCAGCGCGATGTTGTACTCGGTCAACGCCTTCCTCATCACCAGGGCGGAGGTGACGCAGGCGCAGCGGGCCCAGGCGTGGCTGTTCGGCAGTCTGAACGGGCGGGGCTGGACGGACGTGGCGATGGTGGCGGTGGCGCTGGCGGTGCTGCTGCCCGTGGTGTTCGCGCACAGCACCCGGATGACGCTGCTCGAACTGGGCGACGACACCGCGCGAGGGCTCGGCGTGGGGGTGGAGAGCACGAGGCTCACGCTGATGCTCGCCGCGGTCGCCCTGTGCGCCACGGCGACGGCCGCGGTGGGCCTGGTGGAGTTCGTCGCGCTGACGGCGCCCCAGCTGGCCAGGCGGCTGACCAGGACCACAGGGACGGGTCTGGTGACCTCCGGGCTCATGGGCGGCCTGCTCCTACTGGCCGCGGACCTCGCGGCTCAGCGCGTGACGAGCACGACTCAGGTGCCCGTCGGCGTCCTGACGGCCGCCATCGGGGGGTGCTATCTGGCCTTGCTGCTGGCCAGGCGGCGTTAGAAAGGGAGTCGACGACCCGACGGCGTGCGGAGGTCGAGCGAGGGTTCGGGTCGGCGAGGCGGACGGGGACGCTGGATCTGGAGCCTTTTCATGATCCGACTCCTTTCCGGAGGGGATGCTTTATTAATACCCCAGGTCAACGACAGATCACGTCATGGGCGATGTTGATTCAACGACCGGTTCACCTGCGGATCACGTGCAGGACCGACGCGATCCGCTCGGCGGCGGTGGCGACGTCCTCGGCATGGCCGATGCGTCCGGCCCACGACAGCCAGAACCACCACTCGCCGTCGGACTCGTAGGCGGCGAGCACGTCTTCGCTCATCGACGGCACCATCGGGTTGACGACGTGCAGCCTCGGGAACAGGCCGGTACGCGAGCGGAGCTCGACCTGGAAGGCGTGCGCCTCCAACTGGATCGCGAGGCGCTGCAGGTGGTCCACTGCGTCGGCACGTTCCATGGCGATCGACTCCATCGGCTGGAAACGGGAAGGCATGCTTACCTGCAGCCTGCTTTTCCTGCAGAGTGCGACAGCCTGTCCGCTCCGGCAATCACTGCGCATGACCAGATACGTGGATTAACGCGGAAACTGGGCGGTAGGTCGTGGAAAACACGCGGATAACGGGAATGCTGGGTAACGGGACGGTCATGGGATCGTGCGCGATGATTAATCTGGCGGCAATCCCGGAGGGGGCGAGGTGGCCAGAGGCGAGCACGCACCTGCCTGCGCACGGCGCTGGCGTCAGCAGGCCGCAGAGCAGCATTGGACCCTGTGGCAGAGCGCCCAGGCCATCCACGGCTGCTGCGCGGTCAGCCTGCTCAAAGCACACCGGCTGGCCAGAGGCTGGTCGGCACGCCAGACCGTCCAGGAGCTCACCGACCTGTGCGAACGCCATGGGCTCGGCGAGCCGCACGCCAACATCGACCTGCTCAACGCCTGGGAGAACGGCAGAGCACGGCCGAGACCGCAGACCATCGACCTCATCGCCAGGTTGTACCGTGCCAACGCCGTGCGCCTCGGCCTGGCCGCCGACTTCTGCGACGACGACGACACCGCCGTCGTCATGGTCGCCACCACCGAGCGGCTGCCGCCGTCCCTGGACGCCGTGCTCATCGACGAGTCCGGCCCGAGGAGCGCGGTCTTCCACCAGGCCATGATCGCCGGAGGCAGCGCGCCGGGCGGCAGGCAACTGGCCGAAGTGGAACGTACCCGCCAGGACCTCGACCGGGCGCTGGCCACCTCGACCGTGACCGAGGACCAGCTCGACCTGATCGACGAACAGGTCGTCACCTTCCGCAGGCAGTACATCGGCAGCGCGCCGGTCCCCATGCTCTACCGGCTGATGCTGGAGCTCGACGACGTGCGCAGGGTGACGGCCGCACGCCAGCCGCTCACCGCCCAGCGCCGCCTGCTCAACGCCACCACCATGCTGGCCCTGCTGGCCGCCGACGCGCTGATGAAGCTCGGCGACACCAGACTGGCCAACGCCTGGTACGGCTCGGCCCGCGTCGCGGCCGACGACCTGGGCGACCTGCGTCTCAGAGCGCTCGTACGCGCCCAGCAGGCGATGCTGCCCTACTACTACGGCGACGTCGCCGAGACCATACGCCTGGCCCGCGAGGCCCGCATGCTGGCCGGCAGCGCGCCGAGCACACCGGCGGCGCTGGGGGCGGCGGCCGAGGCCAGGGCGCTGGCCAGGATGGGCGAGCACAAGGCCGCGCGGCACGCGCTCGCCGAGGCCGAGCAGATCTTCGCCAGAATGCCGAGGGGCAGGTCGGAGCATCTGGCGTTCGTCTTCTCCGAGCGCCGCCTGGCCTTCTACCGCGCCTGCACGCTGATCGAGCTCGGCGACTCCGAGGAGGCGGGCAGCTACGCGCCCGGCCCCTACACGATCGACCCGATCCTGCTGCAGCTCGACAAGGCGGCCAGGCTGGCCCGCGAGGGCGGCGCCGAGGACGCCTGCGAGCTCGCCGCCGCCGCCCTGCTGCAGGTGCCGGTGGAGTTCCGCACCTCGATCGTGGTGACACGGGCCAGGCAACTGCTGCCCACCGGCAGGCGTGGCCCGGCCGCGCGCAGACTGGAAGAGATCCTGGTGAGCCTGTGAGGACGGACGAGGCGCATCGTGTGCTCGAACAGGTCTGCTCCGAGGTCGGCATCTGCTCCGACGACGCCCAGCTCCTGCGGGTGCGCAGCAACGCGGTGTTCAAGCTGCGCAGCGAGATCGTCGTCAGGATCGCCACCGCGCCCGACGCCCTCACCCGCCTGCCGCTCGTGCTCGCCGTCGCCAGGTGGCTGGCCGAGCAGGGCTTTCCCGCCGTGCGCCCGGCCGACGAGATCTCCGAGCAGCCGGTCGTGCACGACGGCAGGGTGGTGACGTTCTGGCACTACGTGCCCTCCGACGGGCGGCCCACCACGCGTGAGCTCGGGCGCATCCTGCGCAGCCTGCACCGGCTGCCGGTGCCGCCGATGCAGCTGAAGAGGTTCGGCGACCCGCTGGCCGAACTGCGCGCGGCGGTGGCGCGTTCGCAGGTGCTGACCGTCGAGGAGCGCGTGTGGCTCGGCGAGCGCATCGTCAGGCTCAGCGAGCAGTGGCTCGACCTGGCCGTCGAGGACGACCCCGTCCTCCTGCACGGCGACGCCTGGATCGACAACCTGCTGCGGTGCGCCGACGGGCACGTGGTGCTGTGCGACTGGGACGGCGTGGCGGTCGGCCCACGGGAGTGGGACCTCGTGCACACCTACCACGGGCAGCGGCGATTTGGCCTGACCTCGGGTGATGTGGATGATTTCGCCGCGGCCTATGGCAGAGATCTCCGTAGCTGGCGGGGTTACGCGACGCTGATGGAGGTACGAGACATGTATGCCATCGGTATCCATATCCGCAACGCCGCGGCCGATCCGTTCTCCAGGCGCGAGCTACCGCGTAGGCTCGACTCTCTGGCGAGGGGGGACGGCAATGCCAGGTGGTACATGGGAGACGCGGTGAGGCAATGAGCTTCGTCCATCCGGCGCTGTTCTACAGCGGGCCAGACGAGCTCGTCGCCGGCGCCGTGCCGTTCGTCGCCGAGGGACTGGCCGAGGCCGAGCCGGTCGCGGTCGCCGCGCCGGGACCGCATCTGGAGCTCATCGGCGAGGCGCTGGGGGCGGCGGCCGAGAAGGTGCACTGGATCGACATGCGGGTCGCGGGCCGCAATCCCGGGCGGATCATCCCCGGTGTGCTGCGCGCCTTCGCCGACACCCATCCCGACAGCAGGGTCCGTATCGTCGGCGAGCCCATCTGGCCCGGCCGCAGCGACGCCGAGTACCCCGCCTGCGTCCAGCACGAGGCGCTGATCAACCACGCGTTCGCCGGTCGGCCCGTCACGATCCTGTGCCCCTACGACCTCGACGGCCTGCCGCTCTCGGTGATCGAGGACGCCGCCAGGACCCATCCCACCCTGCTCGACACCGCGGGCGAGTGGCCGAGCAGCGCCTACGCGCCGGACGAGGTGTTCGAGCGCTACAACCTGCCGCTGCCCGAACCCGACGGGCCCGTCGTGCTCGGCTTCGACGCGGGGAGCCTGGCGGCGGCCAGGCACCTGGCGGTCGAGGAGGCACGGCTGGCCGGGTTCTCCTCGCGCCGGATCGACGACATCCAGCTCGTCGTGGCCGAACTGGCCGCCAACAGCCTCGACCACGGCGGCGGCTCCGGCACGCTGCGCCTCTGGCTCGAACCCGACGCGCTCGTGTGCGAGGTGAGCGACGCCGGGCACATCACCGACCCGATGGCCGGCCGCGTCCCCGCCGACCCGCGTCAGCAGGGCTCACGCGGCCTCCTGGTGGTCAACCTCCTCAGCGACCTGGTCAGGACCTGGACGGCGCCGGGCCGCACGGTCATCAGGGCGACCTTCGCCCTGCCCCGCACCTGAGCCTCAGCGCTCGACGCTGGACATGTCCGCATATCGCGCGCCCCTGACCGCGTCGGCGGGCACGGCCGTCGCCAGGGCGTCGAGCTGCTCGGGGGTCAGGGTCAGCGCGGCGGCGGCGACGTTCTCCTCCAGGTAGGTCAGGCGCTTGGTGCCGGGGATGGGCACGACGTCGTCGCCCTGGGCCAGCAGCCAGGCCAGGGCGAGCTGCGCGGGCGTGCAGCCGGCCGTACTCGCGATCTTGGCCACCTCGGCCACCAGGGCGGCGTTGTGCACGGCGTTCTCGCCGACGTTGCGCGGGGTGTGCTTGCGGAAGTCGTCGTCCGGCAGGTGCTCGGCCGACGGCACGGTGCCGGTGAGCAGGCCCCTGCTGATCGGCGAGTACGCGACCAGGGCGACGCCGAGCTCACGGGCGGCGGGCAGGATCTCCCGCTCGATGTCCCTGGTGAACAGGGAGTACTCGCTCTGCAGTGCGGCGATCGGATGCACGGCGTGCGCCTGGCGCAGCGTCCGCGCACTGACCTCCGACAGGCCGATGTGCCCGACCTTGCCCTGCTGGACCAGCTCGGCCATGGCCCCGACCGAGTCCTCGATGGGCACGGCCGGGTCGCGGCGGTGCATGTAGTACAGGTCGATGTGCTCGACGCCGAGCCGCCTGAGCGAGGCGTCGCAGGCGCTGCGGATGTAGGCGGGGGAGTTGTCGATGCTCCTGACGCCGCCCTCGCGCCGGATCGCGAACTTGGTGGCCAGGACGACCTCGTCCCGGCGCTGCGCGATCGCCCGGCCGACGAGCTGTTCGTTGTGGCCTTCGCCGTACATGTCGGCGGTGTCGAGGAAGGTGACGCCCAGGTCGAGGGCGCGGTGGATGACGGCGATCGAGGCGCTCTCGTCGGCCGTGCCGTAGAACTCCGACATGCCCATGCAGCCGAGTCCGAGTGCCGAGACCTGAGGGCCGTCCGTGCCGAGTGTGCGGTGCTTCATGTGTTCTCCCGATGGTGGTCGCCTGCCTGTCCAGCTTGCCGCACGGGGGTGCGGTCCCCAGGGGAGACCCTGAGGAGGCCAGCCCTACCAGGGGCTGTCCGGGGGCAGGTCAGGGCACGTGCGGGCGGTATTTTCCGACCAAAGTAGTAGGGGGTCCTTCAGGGGCGCTTCGGGTCGATCTCCGATACTCCGGGAGCGGGCGTTGCCCGACCTTTGAAACATGAAGGGTCTCCTCGTCAGCGGCTTCGCCGCCATCGCCGCCGGAACAGGCGCCATGCTCACTCTGCACGCCGGTGCGGGCCTCGATCCGCTGCACAGTGTGATCAGTGAGTACGCGTTCGAGTCGGTCGGCTGGCTGCTGCCCACCTCGCTGACGCTCTTCGCTGCGGGCTCGGCGCTGATCGCACTGGCGCTGCGCAAGGCGGGGGCCGATCGGCGTGTCGTGCTGCTGATGCTCGGGTGGGGCGCGTGCATGTTCCTCATCGGCGCCTTCCCCACCGACAGGCCCGGTGTGCCGCTATCGCTTTCGGGGGGCATCCATCGCTATGCCGCCTTCGCCGCCTTTCTCAGCATGCCGGCCGCCGGGCTGCTGCTGAGCCGGGCGCGGCTGAGCCGTACCAGGCTGTACTACGCCAGGGCGCTGAAGGTGCTCAGCGCCGTCGCGCTCGGCGCGCTGCTGCTGGTCGTCGTGCCGTACGTGGTGCGCATGCTCGGGTACCCGCTCAGCAACGCCGACATCCCCGCCGGGCTGACCCAGCGGCTGGTCGTCGTCAGCGAGGTCGCGGTGCTGGCGCTGACCGCGTTGTCGCTGTTCAAGGCGAGGAAGGCCAGGGTCACGGCGCGGGCCTGAGGGGGGCTGTGCGCGTCAGCATGCGTGAAAGCCGCGAATCCGGAAAGAGGGCTAGTCGGGAGCATTCTTTTAGGAGGACCGAAAATGGCCATTCTCATCGCCTACGACGGATCCGACGACGCCAAGTCGGCCATCGCGTTCGCCGGATCGCTGCTCAAGGGGCAGAGCGTCGTCGTCCTCAGCGTGTGGGAGAGCCTCGCCCTGGCCTCGGCCCGAGCGTCCGCCGGCATGATCATGACGCCGGACACCACGGGCGAGGACGCGGCGATCGAACAGGCCACCCGCGAACTCGCCGAGCAGGGCGCCGAACTCGCCCGCCAGGCCGGCCTCGACGCGAGCGCCCGCTGGGCCTCCAACTCGCTGGCCGTCTGGTCCACGATCGTCGACACCGCGGCCGAACTGGACGCCGCCCTCATCGTCACCGGCACCAGAGGACTAAGCGGCGTCAAGTCCCTCCTGCTCGGCAGCACCTCCGACCGCGTCCTGCACCACGCCGGACGCCCCGTCCTGGTCGTGCCCAGCGTCGAGGAGAGCGACGACGGGCGCTGATCCCGAGAGCGAGGGGCGAGTGTGCGCGGCTGTCTCGGGCGGCGGCATGCCGTGGATACGGGGGCGCATGTGGGCGTGGTCGTCTCGGGGGTGGATGACGGTATGCGGTAACCCGTTGTTCATCGGGATGGTGGAGAGTGTCGCTTTCACTGCGAGGCAGCGGAGGGGACACGGTGGCCGAGGGGTTGGCCCGGCGGCTCGGCACGGGCGACGCGGTCGTCGTGGGGCTGAGCGCCATGATCGGCGCGGGGGTGTTCGCCGCCTTCGCGCCCGCCGCCGCAGCCGCCGGGGCCTGGCTGCCCGCGGCCCTCGCCCTGGCCGCGCTCGCCGCCTACTGCAACGCCACCTCCTCGGCCGCGCTCGCCGCCAGGCACCCCTCCTCCGGCGGCGCCTACGTGTACGGCAGGCAGCGGCTCGGCCCGCTGTGGGGCTTCCTGGCCGGATGGGGATTCACCTTCGGCAAGACGGCCTCGTGCGCGGCGATGGCCATGACGTTCGGCGCCTACGTCGCTCCCGGCCTGGCCAGGCCGCTGGCCGTCGGCGCGGTGGTGGCGCTGACCGGGCTGAACCTGCTCGGCGTGCACCGCTCGGCCCTCGCGGCGCGGGTCGCCGTCCTGTTCGTCCTGGTCGTGCTCGGGGTGGTGGTGGTCGCGTCGTTCGCGGGCGGGCGCGCGCCTGACGTCGTCGTCGCACCGGCGGGGCCGTGGGGGGTGTTGCAGGGGGCGGGGCTGCTGTTCTTCGCCTTCGCCGGGTTCGCGCGCGTCGCCACGCTGGGCGAGGAGGTGCGCGATCCGGCCACGACGATTCCGCGTGCCGTACCTCTGGCGCTGGGGCTGGTGCTCGTCGTCTACGCGCTGGTGGCGGCGGGGCTGCTCAGGGTGCTGGGGCCGGTCGCGCTCGGCGGGTCGGTGGCGCCGCTGGCCGATGCCGTGGTCGCAGCGGGATGGGATGGTCTGACACCGCTTGTCAGGGTGGGGGCCGCCGTGGCGGCGCTCGGGGCGCTGCTCGCTCTCCTGCTCGGCGTCTCGCGCACGGTCTTCGCCATGGCGCGGGAGCGTGACCTGCCCTCGATGCTCGGGGCCGTGCATCCGGTGCGTCGGGCGCCGCATCGGGCCGAGCTCGTCGTGGGGGTCGTCGTGCTCGGGCTGGTGCTGGTGGCCGATCTGCGGGGGGCGATCGGGTTCTCCTCGTTCGGGGTGCTGGTGTACTACGCGATCGCCAATGCGGCGGCGCTCAGGCTGACAGCGGCCGAGGGGGCGCCGCCCGTCGTGGTGCCCGTCGCCGGGCTGGTGTTGTGCCTGGTGCTGGCCGCGACGCTGCCGATCGGCTCGGTGCTGCCGGGGGTGGCCGTGTTCGCGGTGGGCGCGCTGGTCTTCGCCCTCATGCGCGCGAGGCCCAGGTGAACGGGCCCGGACGGGCGGTTCGTGGTGGTCGCGAGGCTGGAAGGGGGGACCGGAACCCTGTAAGCGGTTTCGGCCCCTCTGGTGTGCTTGGGATGCGCGGTGTACGTTACCCGCAACCCCAGCAGGTTTGGGAGGTTGTTTTGCCTACCCGCCCAGCCCGATCTCACGCGCACGCACACGCAGCACGCGATCACGCACGGTCATGGCCCCTGACGGCAGCAGGGCGAGCCCGTGCGCGGCGGCCCGACGTACTGAACTGGCGCTTTGGTCATATTCGCCAGGAAAGCAGGCCCAGCGGCGGCCTTGACCCTATGCTTGGCAGCAACTCAAGCCTTTACTTCTTGTAAAGGTATGCGGTTGGATGTGGTGTCCGGATTTGCTGGCAACCGACCGAGTGGAGCTGAGGTGACGACAGATCAGGCGTTGTCGATCAGACTCGGGCTGCAGGGCCCGTGCGTGGTCGCGAGACTGTCAGGAGAGTTCGACTTCGGCTCGGCGGCCGAGGTCAGGGATCGGATCACCAGGGCACTCGATCTCACGCGCCCGCCGTTGCTGGTCATCGACATGCGCGCGGTGAGCATGTGCGACTCCTCGGGCCTGTCCGTCCTGGTGTATCTGCACAAGGGCATCACCGCGACGGGCGGCCGGCTGCTGCTCGCCGGGGTGCACGGCCGCTGCAGGCACCTGTTCGCCATCACCTCGCTCGACAGGTTCTTCGACATCAGGCCCACGGTCGACGACGCCGTCGCCGCTCTGGAGCATCCTTCGCCGATCCCTGGGTAGTCGCCGGGGCATGACGATCCCCGTCGACGAGCCGAATCTGCTCGGGCTCTACCTTGAGCAGATCGGACGCGTCCCCCTGCTCGGTGCGGCGGAGGAGGTCGACCTCGCCAGGCAGGTCGAGGCCGGGCTCTACGCGCGTCACCTCCTGCGTCACGGTCACGACGCCGATGTGCTCGACAGCGACCTGTGGCAGGTGGCGGTCGAGGGCGAGCGTGCCATGGACCTTCTGATCACCGCCAACCTCAGGCTGGTCGTCGCCGCGGCCAAACGGTTCGCCCAGCGCGGGCTGCCGCTGCTCGACCTGATCCAGGAGGGCAATCTCGGGCTGATCAGGGCGGTGTGGAAGTTCGACTACCGGCGCGGCTTCAAGTTCTCCACCTATGGCATGTGGTGGATCAGGCAGGCGATGGAACGCGGCCTGGCCGAGAAGTCGCGTGCCGTACGGCTGCCCGTGCACATGGCCGAGGAGATCGCCAAGCTCGCCCGGCTGGAGCGCCGGATGTTCCTCGACCTCGGGCACGACCCGACCGAGGCCGAACTCGCCGACGCCGCCGGGCTCTCGACGCGGGAGCTGGCCAGGCTGCGCACGCTGGCCAGGGACGTCGTCAGCCTGGACGTGCCCGTGGGGGCGAGCGGCGAGCACGTCGTCGCCGACCTGCTGGCCGACGAGGACGGCCCGCAGCCGCACGAGGCGCTGGAGGCCAGGGCGATGGGCGAGGACGTGCGCCGCATGGTCGCACGCCTGCCCGAGCGTGAGGGGCTGATCATCACCGCGAGGTACGGCCTGGGCGGCGGCGGCCCGACGAGCCACAGGGAGCTGGCCGAACGGCTCGGGCTCACCAGGGAGCGCGTCAGGCAGTTGGAGAAGCAGGCGATGAACCGCCTCAAGAAGGGCCGCGTGTTGCTGGCCTGGGCAGCTTGATACCCGTTTTGTGGGTATTCGTTGACGGGACGAATGGGATGAAGGTTGATTAATGCGCCCGTTTCCGACCGGGGGCGGGGACATCAACCAGGGGGTCCCATGTTGCGAAGAGTCACCGGCGTGCTCGCGTTAGCCCTGCTCGCCACGGCACTCACCACCGTCACCCCCGTGACGGCATCGGCGTCGGCGGCGGAATCGGCGGGCAGGCACTACACGCTGAAGATCACGTTCGGCCGCTGCAAGGACACCTGCCGGATCAAGGTCCGCATCAAGAACGGCTCCAGCACCTCGTACGGCACGCGCATGAAGGCCACGCTCAAGGTCAACGGCAAGAAGGCCGGAACCTGCTCGGCCTACGTCGGGACGATTCCCCGCGGACGTGTGCGGAACGTCGGATGCACGGTGTCGACCGACAAACTCGCCGCTCTGTGGGACGAGTACGACAACGGCTACCTGGAGGACTTCTCGGCCGAGGCGTACGTGCGGGTGACGGGCCGGGCATAGGCGGGGGGCGAACGACGACGGCCGGTCGGGCGGGACACGCCGGACCGGCCGTCAAGGCTCAGGTGTGCGGGCTCTGGCACTCGGGCTCAGATGCGCAGGCTGAGATATGCAGACTCAGATGCGCAGGCTCACGTGCGCAGGCTCAGGTGCTGGTGATCATCAGCGCGAGGCCGAGCAGGACGACGACGGGTACGAGCCAGACCACGGCCTCGGCAGCGAACTCCTTGTACATGGCGAAGATCTCCCTCAGGGGTGTCCGGGCAAGGCCCACGGTAAGTCCACTGCGCAGCATAGCCGCAGGAGTCAACCCCTTTGGGCCAGGGCGATGCGCTTGGCGAGACTCGCCCGTGTGAGATCCGCCATCAAGGCGGGCAGCTTCGGCGCCTCCCGCTCGACCCTGGCCAGCACCTCGGCGTGCCCGCCCTGGAAACGCGTCCAGGCGAGCACGACGTCGGGCATGGCGGCCAGCGCCTCGTCGCTCAGCACGGCCTCACGCGGCAACCAGGTCGTCAGGAAGGTCGTCACCCTGGCCGGGCTCCACCACAGGACCCGGTCGCCGACGAACTCCCGCAACCGCTCCCAGGCCTCGGCCCCTCCCGCCACGTTCGGCACCTCGAAGCCCCGCACGCCCTCCTCGCCGCCCCAGCCGCCGTGCCCCCACGGCTCGTCCTCGGCCGTCGGCCCGGCCTGCTCCAGCACCCGCCCGACCCTGGCCAGCACGAACGACCGCTCGGCCGCCAGCGTGTCGGCCGTCGCCGCCCCCATCACCTCGTCGGTCAGCGCGAACGCGGTCGCGATCCGCCGCGCCACCTGCTCGTACGGCTCCGCGGTCAGCAGGGCGAGATCGTCGAGGAACTTCGGCTCCTCCACCGTCGCGTCGACGGCGAGTCCACCGTTGACCTGGTCGATGCCCACCACGACCAGATGCGGCTCCCTGCCGTCCTCGTAGTCGAAGCGCAACACACCGAGCGCCTGCTCACCGTAGGCATCGGCCTTCCCGTACCAGCCTCCTTCGCACCTCACCTCACCCAGCCGCCCAAGCCAGCCCAGCTCACGGCCGCGCTCGTCGCGCTCCTCAGTTCCTTGGCGCTTCTCGCGCTCCGCCGCCAGCCGCCCGGCCTCCCGCGCCACCACCTCGGGGGCCCCTGCCACGGCAAGCGCCCGCAGGATGACGGCCCCCTCCGGCCCCTTCTCCTTGAACGCCCGCCCGAGAAAGGCCTCAACATCTGCCGGAACCGATCCCGCCTCGTGGGGCTCGGACTCCTGGCGCGCCGCCTGTTGAGACCCCGCCTCCTGGGCTCCGGACTCCTGGAGCGACGACTCCTGCACAACGGCGTCGTCCA
The DNA here is from genome assembly GCF_056106265.1 of Nonomuraea sp. IBHARD001. NCBI lineage: Bacteria > Bacillati > Actinomycetota > Actinomycetes > Streptosporangiales > Streptosporangiaceae > Nonomuraea > Nonomuraea sp. IBHARD001. The sequence goes on along the minus strand of NZ_JBWBBW010000002.1, from coordinate 7,359,523 downwards.
GGTCCGGCGACACCTCCTGTGGACCGCCTGGCAACCATGCGGCACTCAGCCGACCGGCCCACAACTCCGTCCGCAGCGGTGAGCGCCACCGCAACAGCTCACGCGCCTGCGTAACCGCCTGCGCATACCGCCCGACCGCTCTCTTCTTGCTCACCACCCGACCGTACCCACTCCCCACCGACGCCGTGTGTGCGCCCGGGATGCCTGAGGCCGGAACCTCAGGCATCCCTGGAACGGCCAGGGCTGTTCGCCCTGGCGGATGACGATCGGCGTGCTTTGGCCGTGCGCGTCCCTGAGGTCAGGAACGCTTGTCCTCGCCGGTCAGGCCCGCCTTCCGGAGGGCCTCGGCGAGTGCGCCGGTGGGAGCGGGACGGTCCTGACGACGCTGGCCGCCACCTTGACCGCCACGCCCGCCCTGACCACCACGCCCGCCACCCTGCCCATCACGACCACCTTGACCACCTTGACCACCTTGACCGTCACGCCCACGCTGCCCATCACGCCCACGCTGCCCATCACGGCCGCCCTGACCGCCACGCCCGCCGCCCTGGCCGTCGCGACCACGCTGGCCGTCGCCCTGGCCTCCCGATCCGCCGGGCCCGCCAGGCCCGCCGGCACCCCGCTGCCCCTGACCCCCGGCGCCACCGCGAGCCCCGCGCCCCCCGTCGTCCTGTGTGGCCTCGTCGTCCAGGCGGAGGGTCAGCGAGATGCGCTTGCGGGGGATGTCGACCTCGAGGACCTTCACCTTGACGATGTCGCCGGGCTTGACGACGTCACGCGGGTCCTTCACGAACGTGCGGGACATGGCCGAGACGTGGACCAGGCCGTCCTGGTGCACGCCGACGTCAACGAACGCGCCGAAGGCGGCGACATTGGTGACCACGCCTTCGAGGATCATGCCGGAGGACAGGTCGGAGAGCTTCTCCACGCCCTCCTTGAACGTGGCCGTCTTGAAGGCGGGACGAGGGTCGCGACCGGGCTTCTCCAGCTCGCGCAGGATGTCGGTCACGGTCGGCAGGCCGAAGGTGTCGTCCACGAAGTCCTGCGGCCTGATCGCCCGCAGTGCGGCCGTGTTGCCGATCAGCGTGCGCAGGTCGCCGTCGGTCGAGCCGAGCATGCGCCGTACGACCGGATAGGCCTCGGGATGCACGCTGGAGGAGTCGAGCGGATCGTCGCCCCCGGGAATGCGAAGGAACCCGGCGCACTGCTCGAACGCCTTGGGCCCGAGCCGGGCGACGCCCTTGAGCGCGGTGCGGCTGCGGAAGGGACCGTTGGTGTCGCGGTGCTGGACGATGTTGTCGGCCAGTGTGGCGCCGATGCCGGACACGCGGGTGAGCAGCGGCGCCGAAGCGGTGTTGACGTCGACGCCGACGGCGTTGACACAGTCTTCGACGACCGCGTCGAGCGAGCGGGAGAGCTTGGTCTCCGACAGGTCGTGCTGGTACTGGCCGACGCCGATGGACTTCGGGTCGATCTTGACGAGCTCGGCCAGCGGGTCCTGCAGCCGACGCGCGATGGAGACCGCGCCACGCAGCGAGACGTCGAGGTCGGGCAGCTCCTGCGAGGCGAAGGCCGACGCGGAGTAGACCGAGGCCCCCGCCTCCGACACCACGATCTTCGTCAGACCGGGCATGTGCTTGATCAGGTCACCGGCCAGCTTGTCGGTCTCGCGGGAGGCCGTGCCGTTGCCGATGGCGATCAGCTCGACGCCGTGCTTCTGGGCGAGCGCGCCCAGCACGGCCAGCGACTGGTCCCACTGCCGCTTGGGCTCGTGCGGGTAGATCGTGGCAGTCTCGACGACCTTGCCGGTGGCGTCGACGACGGCCACCTTGACGCCGGTGCGCAGACCGGGGTCGAGGCCCATGGTGGCGCGGGTGCCCGCCGGCGCGGCCAGCAGCAGGTCGCGCAGGTTGAACGCGAACACCCGCACGGCCTCCTCCTCGGCCGCCTGCCACAGCCGCATCCGCAGGTCGAGGCCGAGATGCACGAGCACACGCGTGCGCCAGGCCCAGCGCACGGTGTCCGACAGCCACTTGTCGGCGGGCCTGCCCTGGTCGGAGACGCCGAAGCGCGCGGCGATGCGCAGCTCGTAGTCGGGCCCCTCGTCGGGCTCGAGCGAGACGGTGAGGATCTCCTCCTTCTCGCCGCGGAACATCGCCAGGATGCGGTGCGAGGGCAGCTTGGTGAACGGCTCGGCGAAGTCGAAGTAGTCGGCGAACTTGGCTCCGGCCTCCTCCTTGCCCTCACGGACCTTGGCCGAGGCCCGGCCCTTGCTCCACATGCGCTCACGCAGCTCGCCGATGAGGTCGGCGTCCTCGGCGAACCGCTCGACGAGGATGGCCCTGGCCCCTTCGAGCGCGGCGGCGGCGTCGGCCAGCCCCTCCACGACATAGGGTCCGGCGGTGGCGAGCGGGTCGAGCGTGGGGTCGGCCAGTAGGGCGTCGGCGAGGGGTTCGAGGCCGAGCTCCTTGGCGATCATGGCCTTGGTGCGCCGCTTGGGCTTGTAGGGCAGGTAGATGTCTTCAAGCCTGGCCTTGGAGTCGGCCGCGAGGATCTGCGCTTCGAGCGCGTCGTCGAGCTTGCCCTGGGACCTGATCGACTCCAGGATCGCGGCCCGCCGCTCCTCCAGCTCTCGCAGGTAGCGCAGGCGCTCCTCCAGCGTGCGCAGCTGAGCGTCGTCGAGTGTGCCCGTCACCTCCTTGCGGTATCGGGCGATGAAGGGCACGGTGGCGCCGCCGTCGAGCAGGTCGACGGCCGCCGCCACCTGTCCTTCGCGCACGCCGAGCTCTTCCGCGATCCGCTGGTTGATTGAGGTCACTGATCCGCCTTCGAGGTACGAGGTTGCAAGGTGCAGGCAGCAGAGGGGTGCCCGTCAATTGTCCAGGGTCACAGGAGCGTCCCGTCCTTCATCACCACGATCCGTGGCGGTCGCGTCACGACGGCCTCGGCCGCGCTGCCGGCGGCGACGGCGACGAGGTCGGCCCGGTCGCCCGGCCGCAGCCCGTAGCCGTCGAGCCGCAGGGCCCGCGCACCGCCGTAGGTGGCGGCGTGCAGGGCCAGCTCGATGTCCTCGTCGCGCCTGAAGGTGCTGCGGTAGGCCAGGTGCATCGCGCGCTCCAGCATGTCGCCGCTGCCGTAGGGGCCCCACAGGTCGCGGATGCCGTCGTGGCCGCACGCGATCGTGACCCCGGCGGCGCGCATGAGCTTCACCGGAGGCACCGGAAAGCTGTAGACGGCGGCGGTGGCGAGTGCGACTCCCGCGTCGGCGAGCTGCTCGGCAAGGCGGCGCTGGTGGCCCTCGTCGAGCTGGCCGAGCGCGTAGGCGTGGCTGACGGTGACCCGGCCGCCGAGGCCGCTCACCCGCGTGCGCTCGATGATCAGCTCGAGCTCCCAGGCGCCGAGCGTGCCGCCGTCGTGCAGGTGCAGGTCGACCGCGCAGCCGTAACGCTCGGCCAGGCCGAAGACCACGTCGAGATGGCCGACGGGATCGCGGTCGACACCGGCGGGGTCGATGCCGCCGATGGCCGCGACGCCGCTCTTCAGCGCCTCTTCGAGCAGCTCGGCCGTGCCGGGGTTGGTGAGCACGCCGTGCTGGGGGAAGGCGACCTGTGTGACGCTCATCCGGCGGGCGACCAGCTCGGCGGCCGCGCCGACGGTCTCGACGCCGCGCAGGCCCACCTCGGGGTCGACGTCGGTGTGGGTGCGCACGTGGGTGGTGCCGAAGGCGCTCATGCGCTCCAGCAGCGCGGTGATCCGGCCGAGGTCGGGCAGGCCGAGCTCGTGCCGCCGCGTCCGGTCGTTGCCCATGCGACCGGCGAGCGTGTCGTCGGCCGAGTGCGGCTCCCACGGCCCGCCGTAGAGGGTCTTGTCGAGATGGCAGTGCGCCTCGACGAGTCCGGGCAGCAGCAGGAGACCGGTGACGTCGCGCACCTGGGCACGGGGGAGCGCCCCGGCGGCGTCGAGATCGGGCCCGACGGCCGCGATGACGCCGTCGCGCACGAGTATGTCGGCGGGGGCGTCGAGCCCCCAGGGGCGGCCACCCCGCAGCAGGACCTCGGTCATGCCTGCACCCTAGACGGTGCCGCCGACGTTTTCGGCGGCACGCAGGTCGATGGCCCTGGCCCATTGGATCGCCACGGCCGCCACCTGGACGAGTTCGGCACGCAGCGCGCCGGGGTCCGATTCGGCGAACGCCTCCATGACCTCTTCGTACAGGATCGCCCGCCAGGTCAGCTCGCCCCGGGCGACGGCGTCGGCGACGGCGGCCTTGGCCCGCTCGGCCGCGGCCGCGTGCTCGGCGGCTCCCGTGTCGTCGTGATGGCGTTGCTCACCCCACCGCGCCACCTGCGCCGCCTGTTCGGCGAGCACGTCGGCGACCACCCGGCCGAGCACCGGGTCGCTCGCGCCGCTCATCGCGCCGCCCCTGCGAGCTCCCCGATCGCCGCCACCTGGTGTCCCTTGGCCTCGCACCTCCACACGGCCGCGCCCGCCGCCCGCACGGGATGCAGGCCGTGGTCGTGCTCGGGGCACACCGGCCAGGCGCCCCACAGCTGCTCGACGACGACCTCCTGGGCGAGGTCGGCCACCAGCACCGTGGTGTCGACGGGCTCGTGCGCGTCGTGTGCGGACAGGCCGTAGGAGCACGCCTGGCCCATGAACGAGACGCGCAGGTAGCCGTACTCGTCGGTCACGAGGTCGAGGGGCTGGGCGACGCCGGTGGATCTAAGGTCCTGCCGTACGGCGGTCAGAGCGTCGGTGAGCGTCTGGGGCACGGTCATGAGAGCAGTGTGGCAGGTGCGGCATCGGGGGCAGAAAGACACAAATCGGGAACAGCTCCCCGCTTTCCCCGCCACCGCCGACGAAGATCGGCAAGGCTCGCCGTGATGCGAGGGAAGATCACTTTCGGCGACGTCGCCGCACTCGCCAGAGGATGCGCGGTCCTCGGCACGGGCGGCGGCGGCGAGGTGCGGACGGGCGCGGTCGCGGCCGGACGTGCGATCGAGGAGCACGGCGAGGTCAGGCTGACCCGCCTGGCCGACCTGGACGACGACGCCCTGATCCTCCCGCTGTCCGGCATCGGCGCCCCGACCGTGAGCCACGAGATGCCGCACGGCACGCACGAGCCGCGCCGCATCGCCGAGGAGGCCGAGCGCGTCTTCGGCCGCCCGCCCACGGTCGTCATGCCCTCGGAGATCGGCGGCGCGAACGGCGTGGCGGCCGTCGCCTGGGCCGCACAGCTCGGCCTGCCGCTGCTCGACGCCGACGGCATGGGCCGGGCCTTCCCCGAGGTGCAGATGGTCTCCATGTACGTGGCCGGCCTGCCGGCCGACCTGGTGATCATGGCGGACGTCGCCGGGAACGTGGTGACGATCAGACCGGCGGACGGCCTGTGGTCCGAACGCCTGGCCAGGGCCGTGTGCGTGGCGTCGGGATCGAGCGCGCTCATGGCCGACTACGTGATGACGGCGGGCCTGGCCAGGGGAGCGGTGATCGAGGGCACGGTCAGCAGGGCGATCGAGATCGGCCTCGCGACCGAAAGGGCCCCGCACGGCCCGCTGGCCGCCCTGCGCGACGAACTCGGAGCCGCCCAGCTCATCACCGGCAGGCTCGCCGACGTCGAACGCCGTACCTCGGGCGGCTTCGTCAGGGGCACGGCCACCGTCGAGGGCACCGGCGAGCACCGGGGCACGACGCTGACCCTCGACATCCAGAACGAGAACCTGCTGGCCCGATCGGGCGAACGCGTCCTGGCCGCGGTCCCCGACCTCATCGCCGTCGTCGACGCCGAGACCGCGCTGGCCGTGCAGACCGAGAGCCTGAGGTACGGCATGCGCGTGGCGGTGCTGGCCTGGCCGTGCGACCCGCTGTGGCGTACGCCGCAGGGGCTGCGCACGGCGGGGCCGAGGGCGTTCGGGTACGACCTGGACCACGTGCCGGTGGCGGTGCCGCATGCCTGACCTGCGTATCGGCGTCGACGTGGGCGGCACCCACACCGACGCGGTCGCCCTGGACGAACGCGACAGGGTCGTGGCCGCCGTCAAGCGCCCCACGAGCGCCGATGTGACCGGCGGCCTCACCGACGCGCTCGGCGCCGTGCTCGCCGTACTGGGCCAGGACGAGCGGCACGTGAGCAGGGTGGTGCTCGGCACCACGCACGCCACCAACGCGATCGTCGAACGCACGCGGCTCGGCCGGGTCGCCGTGATCAGGCTCGGCCTGCCCGCGACCACCTCGATCCCCCCGCTGAGCGACTGGCCGCGCGACCTCAGGGCCGCGGTGTCGGCGGGCGAGCGCGTCGTGGGCGGCGGCCACTACGTCGACGGCAGGGCGATCGCCCCCCTGGACACCGACGAGATCGCCAGGTTCCTCCAGACGCTGGGCGACGACCTGGACGCCGTGGCGGTCACCGGCGTCTTCGCCCCGGCCACACCCGAGCACGAGCGGGCGGCGGCAGACCTGATAACCCGCGAACGAGGCGCACTGCCGATCTCGCTCAGCCACGAGATCGGCACACTCGGCCTGCTGGAACGCGAGAACGCCACCGTGCTCAACGCCGCGCTGCACGGCGTCGCGGCCGAGGTGAGCGCGGCCCTCACCCGGGCGCTCGCCGCCTCGGGGGTGCGCGCGCGGCCGTACTTCGCCCAGAACGACGGCACGCTGATGTCGGTGGAGCGCGCCGCGCGCCTGCCGATCTCGACGATCGGCTCGGGCCCGGCGAACTCGCTGCGAGGGGCGGCGCTCCTATCGGGGGTGGGCGAGGCGATCGTGGCCGACGTGGGCGGCACCTCGACCGACTTCGGGGTGATCGCGGGCGGCTTCCCGAGGGAGTCGGCGGCGGCGACGGAGATCGGCGGTGTGCGCACCGGCTTCCGCATGCCCGACATCCTGTCGATCGCGGTCGGCGGCGGCACCGTCGTGGGCGGCGAGCCCCGGTCGGTCGGGCGCCGCATCGGCTCGGCCGCCCTGGTGGCGGGCGGCTCGACCCCGACGCTCACCGACGCGGCGGTCGCGGCCGGGCGCACCGAGGGGATCGCGCCCTCGTGGGCGGCCAGGACCGGGGTGCTCGCGAGCCGGGCCGAGGCGCTCGCCCGGGCGCTGGCCAGGGCGGAGCGGCAGTTCGCCGACGCCGTCGACCGGATGCGGCCCGGACGGTCCGGCCTGCCGCTCGTCGTCGTGGGCGGAGGCGCCTTCCTGATGCCCGGACGGCTGGCGGGGGCGGGCGAGCCGGTCAGGCCGCCGCACGCCGCCGTCGCCAACGCCGTGGGCGCCGCGATCGCACTGGCGGGCGGCAGAGTCGATACCATCCTGCCCGCGGGGCCGGGCCGGACGAAAGCCATGCAAGACGCCAAACAGGAGGCCGTGGAACGCGCGGTCGCGGCGGGGGCCGATCCGGGCGCCGTGCGGATCGTCGATCTGCACGAGGTCCCGCTCAGCTATCTGGCAGAGCCCGCAACGCGCCTGCACGTGAAGGCCGCAGGGCCGCTCCGGCACCACAGGTAGGAAAGGAACACCCGAACATCATGCGCTGGCACAAGCGTCTGCTCGTCGCCGGAGTCGCAGGACTTCTGGCCGTGACCGCATCGGCGTGCGCGGGCGGGCAGGTCAGGGGGGCAGACCCCGCCAAGTCCGCGTCCAGGCCGTCCGCGAAGCCCACGGCGACGGGAGCCACGGCACAGCCGCACACCGCCCAGCCCAACGAGGCCACGTTCGTCTACGCGCCGAACCTGGAGGTGGTCACCGACTGGGATCCCGCGACCTCGTACTCCAACGAGATCATCGCGATGGCCAACATCTACGAGCAGCTCACCAGGTACAACCCGAAGACCGGCAAGCCGGACCCGCTGCTGGCCACCGAGTGGTCGAGCGCGGAGGGCGGCAGGTCCTGGACGTTCAAGCTGCGTCAGGGCGTGCGCTTCCACAGCGGGGCGCCGCTCACCGCGCAGGCGGCCAAGAAGGCCGTCGAGCGCACGATCAGACTGGACGGCGGGGCCGCCTACATCTGGCGCGCGGTCCAGGCGATCGAGACGCCGGACGCCTCGACCCTGACCTTCAAGCTGAAGTACGCGGCCCCGCTCGACCTCATCGCCTCATCGGGGTACGCGGCCTACATCTACGACACCGACGCCGTCGAACGGGTAAAGGACGGCAGCGAGGACGCGGGCACCGGGCCGTACACGGTCGACACCTGGACCAGAGGCAAGGAGACCGAGCTCACGCTCAAGGCGTTCGACGACTACTGGGGCGGCTGGGAGCCCGGCCACTACCGCAAGGCGGCCTTCAGGGTCACCCCGAAGCTCACCACGGCCTGGCAACTGCTGCAGGCGGGCGAGGTCGGCTTCGTCCAGCGGCTCAACCCGCAGCTCGTCGAGCGGGCCAGGAGCACCCAGGGCGTGCAGGTCAGCGAGACGCCCTCGTTCCAGAACCTGATGCTGCTGTTCAACACGGCCAAGGGCCCGCTCAAGGACGTCAGGGTACGGCAGGCGCTGCAGCTGGCCATCGACTACGACGGCCTGGTGGCGGCGCTGAAGGGCGCGGGACGCAAGAGCAGCGGCCTGGTCCCGCAGGGCCTGCTCGGCTTCAGCCCGGGCCTTGAGCCGAAGCAGGACCTGGACAAGGCGCAGAGCCTGCTGGCCGAGGCCGGGTACGGGCCCGACCTGGAGGCGCTCAGGCTGACCCTCACCTACGCCCAGGGCGACGACGACCAGCAGCTGCTGGTGACGCTGCTCAGCTCGGCGCTCAAGGGCCTGAACGTGGAGCTGCAGGCCAGGCCGCTCGCCTGGAACGCCCAGTGGGACCTCGGTAAGCGAGGCGGCCAGGACGTGTTCGTCATGTACTGGTACCCGGACTACGCCGACGCCTACTCCTGGTTCGTCAACGTCTTCCGCAGCGCCGACCCGGTGAACTTCAACCTGTCCTACCTGAGCGACCCCGCGCTCGACCGGGCCGTCGACGCCCTGCCCCAGCTCACGGCCACCGACAGCAAGAGCGCCGAGCTGTCCTACATCGACCTGCAGCGCACGATCCTCGGCGAACGCGCGGCGGCGGCGGTGCCCTACGTCCAGACCTACCAGCGGGTGCTGTCGGCGGGTGTGCAGGGCTATGTCGACAACCCGGCCTATCCGAACGTGGTCTTCTTCCACTCGCTCAGGCCCATCGACTGATCGGACGGCATGACGCGTCACCTGATCCACCGGCTCGGCCAGGCCGTCCTGGTCGTGGCCGGTGTGGTCACGCTCACCTTCCTGATCATGCGCAGGGTGCCGGGCGACCCGGCCGTGGCCTACGCGGGGCCGAAGGCGACGGCCTCGCAGCTGGCCGAGGCCAGGAGGCGTTTCGGCCTGGACGACCCGCTGCCCGTGCAGCTGTGGCGCTACGCGGGCGACCTGCTGAGCGGCGACTGGGGGATCAGCCTGCGGACCAGGCGGCCGGTGCGCGAGGAGCTGTTCGGCGCCTTCCCCGCCTCGCTCGAACTGGTCGGCGCCGCCCTCCTGCTCGCCGTGGCCGTCGGTCTGCCGCTCGGCCTCCTGGCCGCGCGCTTCCGGGCCCGGCTTCCCGACCTGGGGGTACGGCTCGGCGGCATGCTGGCGGTCTCGGTGCCGGTGTTCTGGCTGGCGCTCGCCGTACAGGCGGTGTTCGCGGCCGATCTCGGGTGGTTCCCGGTCGCGGGCGAGTACGACGCCTCGCTCGACACGACCAGTCCGTTGACGGTGTGGACGGACATCACGGCCGTCGACGCGCTCATCACCGGGAACTGGCCGATCCTGGTCAGCACGCTGTGGCATCTGGCGCTCCCGGCCGTGGTCGTGGCGGCGTACCCGGCCGGGGTGATCGCCCAGATGACGCGGGCCGCGCTCATCGAGGAGGCGGGCCAGGACCACGCCAGGATGGCCAGGGCGCTCGGGTTCGGCGAGGGCGCGGTGCTGACCAGGTTCGCCCTGCGACCGGCGATCAATCCGGTCCTGTCGCTGATCGCGCTCGTCTTCGCCTACGCGCTGGTCAACGGGTTCCTGGTGGAGGCGGTGTTCAACTGGCCGGGGCTGGGCCGCTACGCCGCCGACTCCATCAGGGCGCTGGACACCCCGGCCGTGGCGGGCGTCACGCTGCTGGTCGCCGTCGTCTACGTGCTCGCCAATCTGGTCGTCGACCTGCTGCAGGGCGTGGTCGACCCGAGGGCGCGTGCCGGGTGAGGCGTGACGGGTTCGCGGTGGCGGGAGGGGTGCTGCTGGCGTTCGTGGTGCTGGTGGCCGTGCTGGCGCCGTGGCTCACGCCGTACCCGTATGACCGGCTCGATCCGGTGCGGGCGCTTGAGGGGCCGAGCGCGGCGCACTGGTTCGGGACCGACCAGGTGGGGCGCGACGTGCTCAGCAGGGTGGTGTACGGCGCGCGGACCTCGCTGGCCGTCGTCGCCGCGGTGCTGCTCTCGTCGGCGCTGGTGGGGGTGACGCTCGGGGTGGTCGCGGGGTACGCGGGCGGGTGGGCGCGTGAGGTGATCATGCGCGTGACGGATGTGTTCCTCGCCTTTCCGGCGCTGCTGCTGGCGCTCGCGCTGGCCGTGGTGCTGCGGCCCGGCCTGACCAGTGTCGTGGTGGCCGTCGCCGCCACCTGGTGGCCCTGGTACGCCAGGCTCACCGTCTCCACGGCGGCCACCGTCGCCAGGAGCACGTATGTGGACGCCGCCCGCTGCCTCGGCGTGCCCGCGCCGCTGATCGTGGTCAGGCACGTGCTGCCGAACTCGCTCACGCCCGTCATCGTGCAGCTCTCGCTGGACGCGGGAGGCGTCATCCTCACCGTCGCCGCGCTGTCCTACCTGGGGCTCGGCGCGCGGGAGCCGGTCGCCGAGTGGGGGCTGATGGTGGAGCAGGGGCAGGCGCTGTTCACCACGAACTGGTGGGTGATCACCTTCCCGGGCCTGGCCATCGTGCTGACCGCGTTCGCCTGCACCCTGCTCGGCGAGGGACTGCGCGCCGCACTCGACCCCAGAGGAGCCAGGCGATGATCAAGATCAGAAACCTCGACGTCGCGTACGGCGGGCACAGCGTCTCGCGCGTGCCGGAGCTCGACGTCGGCCCCGGCGAGTGCGTGGCGATCGTCGGCGAGAGCGGCTGCGGCAAGTCCAGCGTCCTGCTGGCCGCGCTCGGCCTGGCCGAAGGCGCGAAGGTGGGCGGCGAGATCACCGTGTGCGGCGTGCGCGTCGACCAGGCGGGGCCGAGGCGCCTGCGCGAGCTGCGCGGTGCGAAAGCCGCCCTCGTCCTGCAGAACCCGCAGGGCTCGCTCAACCCGGCCATGCGTCTCGGCACGCTGATGCGGCGCGCCCTGCGCAGGCACGGCCTCGGCGACGAAAGGGGCGAGCGGGCCGCACGGGCGCTGCGGGACGTGCTGCTCGACCCGTCGATCCTGCGGCGCCGTCCGCACGAGATCTCGGGCGGCCAGGCCCAGCGCTTCGCCATCGCCCTGGCCCTGGCGCTCGGCGTCGGCGTCGTGCTGGCCGACGAGCCGACCAGCGCGCTCGACGTCACCGTCCAGGCCGAGGTGGCGGGGGTGCTGTGCCGGTTGCGTGAGGAGCGGGGCCTGGCCCTGCTGCTGGTCTCGCACGACCTGGCGCTGGTCTCGGCGATGGCGGGCAGGGTGCTGGTGATGAAGGACGGCGACGTCGTCGAGAGCGGCGAAACGGCCCGTGTGCTGGGCGACCCGGCCCACGCCCACACGCGTGAGCTCCTGGAGGCACTGCCATGACCGAGCTGCGCGTGCGGGAGGTCAGCCTGGCCCACGGCAGGACCACGGTGGTGCACGGCGTTTCGCTCACCGTGGGCGAGGGCGGCGCCGGGCTCGTCGGCGAGAGCGGCTCGGGCAAGACCACCCTGGCCAGGGCCGTGCTCGGCCTGATCAGGCCGGTCGAAGGCACGATCACCTTCGACGGGCTCGACCTGGCCCGCATGGACCGTGCCCAGCGGCGCGCCTTCCGGCGGGCGGTGCAGCCGGTGTTCCAGGCCGACTCGCTCGACCCCCGGATGCGGATCGGCCGCTCGATCGCCGAAGGGCTGGGCAGGGCGGAGGCCGCCGGGCGGGTGGCGGCCCTGATGGAGCAGGTCGGCCTCGATCCCGCGCTCGCCGTACGCAGGCCGCACGAGTTGTCGGGCGGGCAGCGGCAGCGTGCGGTCGTCGCCAGGGCGCTGGCCGTGCGGCCGTCGCTGCTCGTGCTCGACGAGCCGACGAGCGCGCTGGACGCGACGGTGCGGCGCAGGGTGCTCGACCTGATCGCCTCCGTCGAGGCGGGACGCCTGCTCATCACGCACGACCTGGCCTCGGTGCGGCGGCTGTGCCGTACGACGTATGTGCTGTTCGCCGGGCGGGTGGTGGAGTCGGGGCCGTCGGAGGCGGTGCTCGAACGGCCGGCGCATCCCTGGACCAAGGCGTTGCGGGACGCGACGCCGAAGCTGGGAGGTCCGGCGCCGCCGGTGACGGGGAGGACGGAGGCGGTCGCGGCGGGGGAGGGCTGTGCCTATCGGCCGCGCTGTCCGCTCGCGGTGGCCGTCTGCCTTCGGACACCGCGGTTCGTGACGATCGAGGAGGGCAGGAAGGTCGCCTGCCATCGGGCGCCTGAGGTGCTCAGAGCGCCTTGAGTCCGTTGATCACTTCCAGCAGCACGCTTCCCGTCGGCGTGGGAGCGGGCTGCTCCACCGAGACGAGCTCGCGCTCACGCAGGTCGCCGACGAGCACGCGGACCACGCCGATCGGCAGGTCGAGCTCGGCCGCGACGTCCACGAGCCTGGTCGGCCTGGTGCACAGCTGCATGATGATCAGGTGCTCGGGGCCGAGCCCCACCGGCATGGCCAGGCCGCCTGCCGTCGTCACCGTGGCGATGAGGTCGATCGCCTGACCCGAGGGCTCGGTCCGGCCCTTGGTCAGGAGATACGCGGGCACGATCGGGCCCGCGTCCTCGTCCAGCCACCTCTGGTCACTCACCGGAAACCACCCTCACCGGCCGGGGCCGCTGCTCGGCCACGGGCTCCTCTGGGGCGACCACGTGGTCGCCCGGAATCAGCACGATCGCCGTGCTCCCGCCGTACGGCGAGGCGCGCAGCGTCACCCTGATGTCATGTCTCGCGGCCAGGCGCGCGACGACGAACAGGCCGAGCTTGTCGCTGTCGGCCAGGTCGAACTCCGGCGGGTCGGCCAGCCTGGCGTTCAGCTCGGTCAGCTCGTCGGCGCCGATGCCGTGCCCTCTGTCCTCGACCTCGATCGCGAACCCGTGTGCGGCGAGCTCGCCCCGCACGTGCACGGTGGTGTGCTGGGGGGAGAAGCGAGCGGCGTTCTCGATGAGCTCGGCGATGAGGTGGATCATGTCGCCGACCACGGGTCCCGCCAGCGCGTGCGACGGCATCGGCAGCACGGTGACCCTGGCGTAGTCCTCGACCTCGGCGGCGGCGCCGCGTACGACGTCGTGCAGGGGCACGGGCTTGCTCCAGCCGCGTCCCGGTGTCGCGCCCGACAGGATGATGAGGCCTTCGGCGTGGCGGCGCATCCTGGTGGTCAGGTGGTCCAGCCTGAACAGGTCTTCGAGCGCCTCGGGGTCGGTGGCCCTGCGCTGCATGCCGTCGAGCTGGATGCGCTGGTTGTGCAGCAGGGCCTGGCTGCGCTTGGCCAGGTTGCGGAAGACGTGCCCGACGCCCTCGCGCAGGTGCGCCTGGCCGACCGCGGCCTCGATCGCGGTGTGCTGGACGGTGGAGAAGGCCTGGCCGACGTCCTGGATCTCCACGGTGCTCGCGCTGACCCGCAGATCGGGCGCCTCGGCGGCGACGTCGACGTCCTCGCCCCTGCGCAGCTTGCCGACGACCTGCGGCAGCCGGATCAGCGCCAGGTCGAGCGCGCTCTGCCGCAGCCCGGCCAGCTCCTTGGACAACTTGGTGCCCAGGCGCAGCGAGACCCCGATGGAGGCGGCGACCGCGATCAGACCGGCGCCGATGAACAGCAGCGCCCTGGTCCACACGGCTTCGGAGATCGGCTTCGCCTTGCGCGCCAGCATCGACCCGGCGGCGACGTGCGCCTGCTGGAAGTCGGCCGACAACTCCTGCGCCGTCTCCTGCCATGCCGACGGCATGCGACCGGCGGCGATCTGCTCCTCCATCATGCGCAGCCGCTGGTACTCGGCCCCGGCCAGCAGGTCGACGTGGATGTCGCGCAGCTCGGGGTCGAGCTCGGCCAGCGACTGGTCGACGAGGAAGCGCCTGTTGCCGACGAACTGGGTGAACATCTTGCGCTCGGCGGAGTCCGGCCTGCCGACGGCGAGCGCCTGCTCCCTGCTGAGCAGCTCTTTGGCGTAGGCCAGGTTGATCACGACGCGGGACTGCTGGTAGATCGGGATGTCGCCGTAGAGCGCGACGCTGCGGTGCAGGCGGAACAGCGCGTCGCAGATGTCGTTGTAGGACTCGATCGCGCGCAGCCGGTCCGACAGGCCCGAGTCGATCTCGGCCCTGACCCCTTCGAGGCGGGAAAGCCGGACGAGAAGGTCGTCGACCTGCGCGACGGTGCCCTCTGCGATCATGCTCTTCGACTGCGTTGCCAACGTGCGGAAGCTCTCCCTGGCCTGATCTGTCCTGACGCGTTGCACGTATGCGGTTGCTCTGTCACGCTCCTGCTCTGTGCGCAGGAGCCTGGCCGAGGCCAGACGCTCACGCTGGAGTTCGACGACCAGACGGTCGGCGGGCTGGCGCAGGCCGGTCCAGAGCTGCTCGAAGGTGCGCAGCTCCAGGCTCTCGCCGGTGGTCACGGCGGCGACCACGCCCCACAGCACGACGACCGAGACGAGGGGCACCAGCAGCAGGCTGCCGACCCTGACCCGGATGGTCCGGCTACGGGACACGATCGACACCTCCTTCCGAGCGGTCCCTGATCGGAACCCCGGAGGGGACAGGCCTGAGGTTATCAGTGAGAAAGTTGAGATTACCCGAAAAATAAGGACTTTCGGGGTAATTTCGTGATCTTGGAGTAGGTTGCCCACGGACTTGGAGTAGGTTGCCCCAGGATCCAACGAGGAACGAGTCCATGAGATACCGGTCGATCACCGCCTGCCTGCTCGCCGTGGTGCTCGCGCTCACCGGCTGCACCGCCTCGGAGGTCCCTTCGGCCCAGCCTCCGACCGTGCTGGAATCGACGTTCACCTACCTGTCGAACCTCGAGATCGTCACCGACTGGGACCCGGCCAGCGCCTACTCCAACGAGATCGTCGCCCTGCAGAACATCTACGAGACGCTCACCGTCTACAACCCGGTGACCCGCAAGGCCGGACCGCGCCTGGCCACCTCGTGGTGGGCCACGCCCGACGGCCGCACCTGGACGTTCGTCCTGCGCGAAGGCGTCACCTTCCACACCGGCAGACCGCTCGACGGCGACGCCGTGCGCTCGGCCATCGAGCGCACCAGGCGGCTCGGCATGGGCGCGTCCTACATCTGGGACGCCGTCGATCGCATCAGGGTGGACGAGCCGACCGAGGTGACGTTCACCCTGAAGTACCCCGTGCCGCTCGACCTCATCGCATCGGCCGGGGCAGCGGCCTACATCTACGACACCGAGGCGGCGCCCGACCTGAAGAAATGGCTGTCGGCCGGACGCGACGCGGGCTCGGGGCCGTACACGGTGGCGGCCTGGCGCAAGGGGGCGCGTGACGAGCTGGAGCTGAAGGCCTACCCGGGCTACTGGGGGCGCTGGAGCAAGCCGCACTACCGCCGCGTCACCTTCCGGGTGGAGACCGACCCGCGCCGGAGCTGGCGGCTGCTGCTGAACGGCGAGGCGACGTTCGTGCCGAGGCTCACGCCCGCGCTGTTCCGCACCGCGCAACGCACACCGGGCGTGCGGACGACGAACCGGCCCTCGTTCCAGACCATGGTGCTGATGTTCAACACGGCCAAGGGCCCGATGCGCGACGTCAGGGTACGCAAGGCCGTACAGCGGGCCATCGACTACGAGGGGCTGATCAAGAAGCTGCGCGGAGCCGCCGCGCCCGCCAGCGGGATCGTGCCCGAGGCGCTGCTCGGCCATGTCGCGGGCAAGGCGGCCAAGCAGAACCTGGACAACGCAGCGGCCTGGCTGGCCCTGGCCGGGCACGGCCCCGGGCGCGCGCCGCTCAAGCTCACGCTCACCTACGCCGAAGGCGACGACGACCAGGCGACCCTGGTCAAGAGCCTGACCGAGACGCTCGCCACGCTCAACGTCACGCTGGAGTCCAAGGCGCTGCCCTGGGGCAGGCAGTGGGAGCTCGGCAAGCGCGGCGCCCAGGACATCTTCGCGATGTACTGGTGGCCCGACGCCGCCGACGCCTACTCCTGGTTCAAGGGGCTCTTCCGCAGCAGCGAGCGGCCCGAGTTCAATCTGAGCTTCATCAAGGACAGCGTCATCGACACCGCCATCGACAGGCTGCCCCAGCTCGCCGCCACCGACAGACCGGCCGCCCAGGCGTCATACGCCGAGCTGCGCGCCCAGCTCCTCGACGCCAAGGCGGTGCTCGCGGTGCCCTGGGTGGTCACCTACCAGCGTGTCTACCAGGGCGGCGTGCGCGGCTACACCGACAATCCCGCCTATCCGGACGTGGTGTTCGTTCACGACCTCGAAGTGTCGGGCTGAGCCTCCTCCACCCGTGCGCGGAGCTTGGACCGGATCTCGTCGGGCGTGTAGGCCCGGCGACGCCTTTCGGCCCGTGCGATCACCACACCGGTCGCGGCGACGCCCGCGAACCCGGCCAGGCCGAGAATCTTCCACCAGCGCTTGGTCATGTGCCTACGCTAGCGGTGTGCTGACTCTCGACGAGGCCGTGAGCCTGACCAGGACCGGGGATCTCTGGGTGTTCCGAGGCCGCTCGGTGCCCGACCGGGCGATCCAGATGACGACCAACAGCCCGGTCAACCACGTGGGCATGTCGATCGTCGTCGACGACATGCCGCCGATGATGTGGCACGCCGAGCTCGGCCGCTCGCTGCCCGACCTGTGGGCCGGCGCCAACCAGCGCGGCGTCCAGCTGCACGACCTGCGCTCGGCCGTGACGGTGTGGGCGCGGAGATACGGCCAGCGCGGCTGGCTGCGTCAGCTGGAGCCGACCGCGACCCGCGAGATGGAGGACGCCGCCCTGCGCGTGGTGGCACGGCTGGACGGCACGCCGTTCCCCTCCACCGCCAGGCTCGCCGGTCGCTGGCTGCGCGGCAGGCTGCCCAGGATCAGGCGGGCGGGCGCCGACGCCGCGCTGGAGAGCGCGTACTGCGCCGAGGTCGTCGCGGTGACCTACGAGGAGATGGGCCTGCTGCCGGGCGGGCGCAGGCCCAACTGGTACGACCCGGGCCGGTTCTGGAGCGGCGACGACCTGGGCCTGACCGAGGGCCACCGGCTGGGCGGCGAGATCATGGTCGAGGTGCCGAAGGACGCTACCGACGGGTGAGCACGACGCGCAGCCGCCAGCCGCCCAGCGTGAACAGCACGGCGGCGAGCGCGCCCAGCACGCCGAGTTCGAGCAGGACGTCGGTGAGGCCGCCGCCGCGCCGCAGCAGCTCGGCGAAGCCGTCGTAGCCCCAGGCGTGCGGCGTCAGATGCGCCAGCGAGCGCAGCGGCTCGCCCATCGCCTCCAGCGGCACCATCGTGCCGCCCGCCGCCGACAGCCCGAGCCCGAGCACCATGGCCGTCGAGATCGTCGCACCCGGCGTGCGGAAGGCCGCGCCGAGCAGCATCCCGGCGCCCGCACCCACCAGCGCGAACACCGTCACCAGGGCCGCCGCACCGGCCGGATCGCCCCACTCGACGCCGAACAGCAGCGCCGAGCCCGCCATCACCAGCAACGCCTGGGTGAGCGCCACCAGCAGCCTGCCGAGCGCCTCGCCGCAGACGATGGTCCACGGCGCGGTCGGCGTCGAGCACATCCGCCGCGCCACTCCCCTCAACCGCGTCTCGACCAGGCCGAGCGCCGAGGTCAGCGAGGTCAGGAAGGTGAACATCAGCAGCAACGGCGGCGCCGACACCGCGAAGGCGTTGTACCCCTCGGGAAAGGGCGAGGGCCCGCCCGCCATGCTGACCACGACGCGGCGCACGGGCGCGGCACGCCCGGCCTCGGCCAGCATCGCGTCGAGGGAACCGGCCCCCGCGCCCTGCCCGTGCCGCGCGGCGGCCAGCAGTACGTCCTGCCCGGCCACCACCGAGCGCACCCAGGCGGCGACGTCGTGTCCGCGCAGGTCGTCACGCCTGGTGAGCTGCAGCAGCGGCACCTGACGCCCTTCGCGCACACCGGCGTCGTAGCCCGGCGGGAGCACCAGCCCCGCGTGCACCTCACCACGCTCGACGGCCGCACGCAGCCCGGCCTCGTCGTCGTGCCGCTCCACCTCGACCTTCGGCCCCGCGCCGAGCGCCGCGACCAGCCCGGCGGCGAGCACGCCGTCGTCGGCCAGCACGCCGAGCCGCAGCCGCTGCTCCCCGAACAGCTGCCCGAGCACGAACACCAGCAGCAACGGCGCCAGCACGACGAAGAACACATTGGCCCGGTCGCGAAACAGCCGCCGCAGGTTCAGCCACGCGATCCCCGCGACCTTCACAGCCCCACCGTCCTTCGGCTACGGCCGACGGCCACCGAGCCGCCGGCCAGTGCGAACCCCAGCAACACCAGCACAGCCAGTACGGCCGAGCCGCCCCCCTGCACCTCGGCCAGCCCGTGCAGGAACCAGTGGTGCGGCGTGAACGGCGCCAGCCCGCCCAGCACGCCGAGCTGCCCCACCGGGAAGAAGGCCCCGCCGAACAGTCCCAGCACGGTGGCCAGCATCGACTGCCAGTTGGCCGCCTGCTCGGCCGTACCCGCGAACGTCGCCACGGCGGCCATCAGCCCCGTGGCCGCCAGCACCCCCGACACCGCGAGCGCCGCCACCCCCGCGGGCGGTCCCCACGACACGCCGAGCAGCCAGGAGGAGCTGAGGATCAGCACCACCAGCCCGGCGAGTGCCGCCAGCACCCCCGCCAGCAGCTTGCCCGCCACGATCGTCACCGGCGCGACGGGCGCGGCCAGCATCCGGCGCAGCGTCCCCGACGAGCGCTCCTGGAACATCCCCGCGACGCTGAACAGCACCGCGAAGAACAGGAAGAACACCGCCATCCCCGCCGTGTGATAGGCCGCACGGCTCAGCTGCCTGGTGCCGAGCGAGTCGTCACCGCCGAGCACCAGCACGGGCGCGAGCGCCGCGACCGCACCCCCGCCCCCGGCCAGCGCCCCCGCCAGCCTGCCCCCCTCCTCCCGCAGCAGCAGCCCCTCGGCCAGCTCACGCGCCACCTGTACGGCCAGCGGCGCGTGCGTGGAGCCGATCACCCGCAGCGAGCCGCCGGGCTCGACGACGAACACGGCGTCCAGCTCGCCGTCGGCCGCCATGGCCTCGGCCCGGACGACCGAGGCGAGCCCCCGCGGCTCCTCGATGTGTCCGGCCGAGGCCATGGGACCGAGCACCTGGCCCGACAATCGTTCGGCGGTCGGCCCGGGGTCGAGGTCGACGACGCCGTACCTCGCGTTGAGCCGTGGGCCCTCCTCGCCCATGGCCGTGGTGAACAGCAGGGCCATGCCCAGCGGGAGCACGACCGCGAACACGGCCAGCATGCTGTCGCGTGAGCGCTGCCTGAGATCCTTCAGCGTGATGAGCAGCAGGGCGCGCATGTCAGTCCCTCAGCGCCTTGCCGGTCAGCTGCAGGAAACGCGCCTCCAGGTCGGGCGCGCCGAGCTCGGCCGGTGTGCCTTCGGCGAGCATGCTGCCGAGGTCGACGATGCCGACCCGGTCGCACAGCCGCTCGGCCTCCTCCATGTGATGGGTGGTGTAGAGCACGCCGAGCCCCTCGTCAGCCAGGCGGCGCACGCCGTCGAGGATGGCGTTGCGGCTCTGCGGGTCGACGCCGACCGTGGGCTCGTCCAGCACCAGCAGGCGGGGGGTGTGCAGCAGGCCGATGGCGATGTTGAGGCGGCGCAGCATGCCGCCGGAGTACTTGGCGACCGGCTCGTCGGCCCGGTCGCTCAGCCCGGCCAGGGCCAGGACGTCGGCGATCCTGGCCCTGGCGCGGGCGCGGCGCATGCCGTACAGGCCGCTGAAGAAGCGCAGGTTCTCCCGGGCGGTCAGGTCGGTGTAGAGCGCGGGCTCCTGCGGCACGTAACCGACCAGCGCCTTGGCCGCGTACGCACGCACCGAGTGCGGGCGGCCGGCCAGCAGCACCTCACCCGCGTCGGGTGCGAGCACACCCGCCACGATCGAGATCACCGTGCTCTTCCCGGCTCCGTTGGGCCCGAGGAGCCCGTAGATCTCACCCGCGTGCACGTCGAAGCCGAGATCGTGTACGGCGGGGCGTCCGGCGTAGGTCTTGCACAACCCGGTGACCTGGAGAAGGGGGACGGTCACGAGCGCGCTCCTTTCGGCGTCAGCCGGTCCTGTTGCGAAGGGGGACGTCCCTGATCAGCGCCCAGCACAGCCCCAGCCCGGCCGCGGCGAGCGCCAGCCCGATGGCCAGGGCGGACAGCAGCGGCACCGACGCCTCGAAGGAGAACATGTCGGCGAAGAACGGCAGCCGCAGCCCGGAGCCGATCGTGCCCTCCATCAGCACCACGAGGCCGAGCCCCACGGGCAGCGTGACGACCCCTCCCACCTGCCAGCGGTAGAACCCGGCCGAGACGAAGCCGCCCGCGGCGATCCAGACGAGGAAGGCGAGGGTGTACTCGGCGAAGACCAGGTGTGCCTGCGTGGGCTGGGTGAACAGGTGCTCGCGGTCGAGCGCGTAGGTCCATCCGGCCAGGTGGTAGACCAGCCGCTCCAGCAGGTACCCCAGCGTGACCAGGACGGCGAGGAAGGGCGCGAGCAGCGCGGCGGTGATCGCGGCATGCCCGCCGAACTCGCGCCTGGTCCGGCCGTGTGCGATGTAGAGCGGCATGTACATGCGGATGAGATACACGCCGAGCGCCGCGGCGAACCACTTCGACGCGGCGATCCCGGCCTCCCAGATGCTCACCGAGAGTGTGCCGAAGATCGCGATGCCGGTCGCCACGACCAGCACGCCCAGCAGGAACAGCGCCCACACCACGACGGAGAAGTAGGCGTTGCCGCCGAACAACCGGGTGGGAAAGGTCATGACGGGCCTCCGGAGGCGGGCATGGACTTGGGCTCGGACTTGGGCTCGGGTTCGGTGAGGTGGACGAACAGGTCCTGCAGGGCGATCGGCCCGAGTTCGAGGCCGTCGGCGAGCGCCGCCCGCCTGCGGGCCTGGTCGAACTCGCCGTAGACCATGGCCGACGTGGTCGGACCGAGCGAACGCTCGTTGAGCACCTGCAGTCCCCGGGTGAACTCGTGCACCGCCGCCGTCGGCCCGGTCACCGCCGTGCCCCTGGCCAGCAGGCTCTCGCGCTCCTCGTGCACGAGCAGGCGGCCCCTGTCGATGATGAGGACCTCCTCGAACAGCGAGCTGACCTCCTCGATCAGATGCGTGGACAGGATGATCGTGCGCGGGTTGGCGGCGTAGTCGGCCAGCAGCGCGTCGTAGAAGGCGTAGCGCGAGGGCGCGTCCATGCCGAGATAGGACTCGTCGAACATGGTCACGTCCGACCTGCCCGCCAGCCCGACCACGATGCCGGTCGCCGAGCGCTGGCCCTTGGACATCTCCGAGACCTTCATCGACTTCTTGAGCCCGAACAGCTCCAGCAGCTGCTCGGCGTAGTCCTGGTCCCACTGCGGGCGCAGTCCCTGGGCGAACCAGAGGGCGTCCTCGACCTTGTCGATGTCGATGGTCTCGCCCGCGTCCCTGACCAGGGCGATCCTGCGGGTGACGGCGCTGTTCTCCCAGACCGGCAGGCCGTCCAGCCGTACGCTCCCTGCGGTGGCCCTGCGGAAGGCGGCCAGCACCGACAGCAGGGTGGTCTTGCCCGAGCCGTTGCGGCCGAGCAGGCCGTAGATCTTGCCGCTGGCCAGGGTGAAGTCGACGTCGCGCAGGGCCGTGACATTGCCGTAGTCCAGGCGCAGGCCGGTCACCTCGATCTTCATACCTGCTCCTTCCTGAGCCTGGCGACGATCTCGTCGAGTGAGATGCCGATGGCCGCGGCCTCGGCGATCATCGGCTCGACCACGTCGGCGAAGAAGCTCTCCCGGCGCTGCGCTCTGAGGGAGTCGCGCGCGCTCGGACTGACGAACATCCCGATACCTCGCTTCTTGTAGAGGACGCCTTCGTCCACGAGTTGCTGGAAGGCCTTGGCAGCCGTGGCGGGGTTGATCCGGTAGAAGGCGGCGTACTGCGTCGTCGACATGACCTGTTCGTCGGCCTTGATCGCCTCGCTCAGCACGTCGGCCTTGATGCGCTCGGCGATCTGCCGGTAGATGGGACTGCGGTCGTCGAACATCGGCTCCTGCTTCTATGGTTCATTACTCCACTAATGAACCATAGAAGCAGGCAGCGAAAAGCGTCAACCCCGGAGTCGGCGGGGTTGACGCTTCGGGTGCGCTGGTACAGGGCTCCGTGGTGGTGCTAGTCCTGCGAAGTGCCGGGTGGCACGACCTCGACCCTGACCTGGACCACGCCGGTCGACAGCGGCGCGAGCCGTTCGAAGGCCGCCCTCGACAGGTTCACGCAGCGCTTCTTGCCGCGCGGCCCCCGGTCGATGATCCGGACCACGACCGAAGGCCGCCTGGCGTCGTCGATCCTGGTCACCTTGGCCAGGGTGCCGAACGGCAGCGTGCGGTGGGCCGCGGTCAGGCCGAGCGGGTCGAACATCTCGCCGCTCGCGGTCTGGGTGGGCGGGTCGTCCGGCTCGCCGTGCCAGGTGGCCTGGCACTCCTCGGCGGCGACGGGCGCGGGATCGGCGCTCGCCGCCAGGGCGACCGGCCCGGTCAGGCAGGCCGTCAGGGCGACGGCGACGGCGGTCAGGCTATGGGTGACACGCATGAAGACTCACCTCAGGAAGTCGGAAGACTACTGACGGTGATCTCGTCCCCGGAGGCGCCGGCCGTCACACGTGTACGGCGGCAGGCGCCTCCCGGCTACATCGAGGAGGCCTCGGCCTCAAGGGTCAGACCGGGAATCGGCCTGGCCACACCCGTGAACGTCAGCGTGGCCGCCTCGCCCGTGCCGGTGACGCCCACCTTGACGATCTGGCCAGGGCGCAGCTCGCCGTACAGGATCTTCTCCGACAGCGAGTCCTCCAGCTCGCGCTGGATGGTACGGCGCAGCGGCCGAGCGCCCATGACCGGGTCGTAGCCCCTGTCGGCCAGCAGCTGCTTGGCCTCCTGGGTGAGCTCCATGTCCATGTCGCGGTCCTTCAGGCGCTGGCCGACCTGGGCCAGCATGAGGTCCACGATCTGGATCGTCTCCTTCGGCGTGAGCTGGTGGAAGACCACGATGTCGTCGACACGGTTGAGGAACTCGGGCCGGAAGTGCCGCTTGAGCTCCTCCTGGACCTTCACCTTCATCCGGTCGTAGTTGGACTCGGCGTCGTTGGACTTGGCGAACCCGATGCCCTGGCCCTTGGAGATGTCGCGGGTGCCGAGGTTCGTCGTCATGATCACGACGGTGTTCTTGAAGTCGACCACCCGGCCCTGGGCGTCGGTCAGCCTGCCGTCCTCCAGGATCTGCAGCAGCGAGTTGAAGATGTCGGAGTGCGCCTTCTCGATCTCGTCGAACAGCACCACCGAGAACGGCTTGCGCCGCACCTTCTCGGTGAGCTGCCCGCCCTCCTCGTAGCCGACATAGCCGGGAGGCGACCCGAACAGCCGCGAGACCGTGTGCTTCTCCATGAACTCCGACATGTCCAGCATGATCAGCGCGTCCTCGTCGCCGAACAGGAACTCCGCCAGCGCCTTGGACAGCTCCGTCTTGCCCACGCCCGAAGGCCCGGCGAAGATGAACGAGCCGCCCGGACGCCTCGGGTCCTTCAAGCCGGCCCGCGTGCGGCGGATGGCCCGCGACAGGCCCTTGATGGCGTCGTTCTGGCCGATGATGCGCTTGTGCAGCTCGTCCTCCATGCGGAGCAGGCGCTGCGACTCCTCCTCGGTCAGTTTGAAGACCGGGATGCCGGTCGCGGTCGCGAGCACCTCGGCGATGAGCTCCTCGGTGACCTCGGCCACGACGTCCATGTCGCCGGCCTTCCACTGCCTCTCCCTGCGCTCACGTCTGAGCTGCAGCTGCTTCTCCTTGTCGCGCAGCGCCGCCGCGCGTTCGAAGTCCTGGCCGTCGATGGCCGACTCCTTGCCCCGCCGTACGTCGGCGATCTTCTCGTCGTACTCGCGCAGGTCGGCGGGTGCGGTCATCCGGCGGATGCGCATGCGCGAACCGGCCTCGTCGATGAGGTCGATGGCCTTGTCGGGCAGGAACCTGTCGCTGATGTAGCGGTCGGCCAGGCGGGCGGCTGCCACCAGGGCGTCGTCGGTGATCGACACGCGGTGATGGGCCTCGTAGCGGTCGCGCAGGCCCTTGAGGATCTCGATCGTGTGCGTGAGGGTCGGCTCGGCCACCTGGATCGGCTGGAAGCGGCGCTCAAGGGCGGCGTCCTTCTCCAGGTAGCGGCGGTACTCGTCGTTGGTCGTGGCGCCGATGGTCTGCAGTTCGCCCCTGGCCAGCATCGGCTTGAGGATGCTGGCGGCGTCGATCGCGCCCTCGGCCGCGCCCGCGCCCACCAGGGTGTGCAGCTCGTCGATGAACAGGATGATGTCGCCGCGCGTGCGGATCTCCTTGAGCACCTTCTTCAGGCGCTCCTCGAAGTCACCGCGATAGCGGGAACCGGCCACGAGGGCGCCCAGGTCGAGGGTGTAGAGCTGCTTGTCCTTCAGCGTCTCGGGCACCTCACCCTTGACGATCCGCTGCGCGAGCCCTTCGACGACGGCCGTCTTGCCGACGCCCGGCTCGCCCACCAGAACGGGATTGTTCTTGGTCCTGCGGGACAGGACCTGCATGACCCGCTCGATCTCCTTCTCACGCCCGATCACCGGGTCCAGCTTGCCCTCGCGGGCGGCCTGGGTGAGATTGCGGCCGAACTGGTCGAGCACCAGAGAGGTCGAAGGCGCCGCCTCCTGGGGCCCACTCGTCGCCACGCTTGGCTCCTTTCCCTGATATCCGTGCAGCAGCTGGATCACCTGCTGGCGCACACGGCTGAGATCCGCGTCGAGCCGGACGAGGACCTGGGCCGCCACACCCTCACCCTCACGGATGAGCCCGAGCAGGATGTGCTCGGTGCCGATGTAGTTGTGACCCAGCTGCAGAGCTTCCCTGAGCGACAGCTCAAGAACCTTCTTGGCCCGCGGGGTGAACGGAATGTGTCCCGAAGGAGCCGACTGGCCCTGCCCGATGATCTCCTCGACCTGCTGACGCACCCCCTCCAGGCTGATGCCCAGACTCTCCAGCGCCTTGGCCGCCACGCCTTCGCCCTCGTGGATCAAGCCCAGCAGAACGTGCTCGGTGCCGATGTAGTTGTGGTTGAGCATGCGCGCCTCTTCCTGCGCCAGCACGACAACCCGCCTCGCACGGTCGGTGAACCTCTCGAACATCACGCCGCTCCTCGCACCTCTACGTATAGACGTTCCCTGGGGCAGACTCGTTCACGCTCTATCCAACTACCCTTCTCATATTTCGAAACCCCTCTACGCCAGCGGCGAACGCAGGCTCTATATAGAGGGCGGGATAATGGTTGACGGGAGCAATTAGAAAACTCGTGGTTTCGCTGCGTCATCACCCCTGCTGGGCAGGGTCCGGCCCGTGGGCGCCGGGGTGCGGGCTTGTCCCATAATCGCGACAGGGAATTGGCGCCGGGTGCGGGCGTGTTTTCGCACCGGCGCGGGAACTTGCGTATTGCTGCATATTCCTGCGTCCCACGCGTCGCCATCCGAAGCCGTTCGCCGGGCCGATCGGATATGGTGCGTTCCACTTCTTCGATCTTCGATCCGTGCCGCTGTCCGTCGTCGCCGCGCGGGGAGTGTCCGGTGTCGAACACGAACGAGCCCGACTGGTCCCACGTGGGCCGATCACCGGCCGAGGTCATCGCCGTCACCGCCGCCCTCGTGCTCGCCCTCGCGATGCTCCGCCCCCCGGCCCGGTTCGTCGTCGACGGCGCCACGACCATGGCCCACCTGTACGGCACCACCGCCCTCATCGCCAACCCCGACCTGCGTTCGACGCACGGCCGGGTCGAACGTGGCGTGCTGACGTCGACGTACACCGTGCGGGGGGAGCCGCGCTTCCCTTGCGGAGAAGGCCTGCGCGATCGAGGAGGACTTCTTCGGCACGGTCTCGGCTCCCTGGCTCGGCGGTCCGAACGGCAGGCTGGGCGACGCCCTGGCCGAGCTGGGCCGGGCGGAGGCGGCAGGGAGGCCCGAGGCGCTGAACGCGAAGAAGGCCGTCGACGCCTCCGTCTCCTTCATGTACGCGCCGCCGTACCACGACGACTCCAGCGACCCCCACCCTGCCAACGCCATCACCTGGACCGCCGCTCCGGACGCCGACGTCGACCTCACGGCGTTCGGGCTGACCTACGGTTTGGTCGTCGACCGCTGGGCCGTCCCGACACTGAGCCGCCTCCTCGACGACCCCGAGGTCCATTCCATCCGCTTGACGGACGCGGGTTTCTCGCTGGGCGAGCTGAAGTGAGGCGACCACGGCTTGGGACTGCATCGGGCGGTCACCTTGAGGCGTCACCGGTCACCAGGGACGGAAGCCGCGCCATGGGGCGTACGGTGTGCTCCATGCCTTCTGACCAGCCCCCGCAGCAGCGTCGGCTGACACCGCTCCGACGCGGCCATTGGATCGCGCTGATCGCCCTGGTAGCGGTCGGCGGGGGCACCGTGCTGACCGTCACCGTGCTGATGGCTGTCGGCATTCTCGTATTCGGCGTGGTCCCGCTCGCCGCCGCACCATTGGGCTGGGCCGAACAGTCAAGGGACACGGTAGAGACGACAATCGCCGATGAGCGCGAGGATTTCCTGACGGAACTGCAGCGAGAGCACCCGATGCTCTCCGAGGACCAAGTGGCCAGGCTCGTCGACTCGGGCCTGCCCATATGCGAGGCGCTCGACGACGGCCAGGACCTCGCCACGATCGCGGAAAACGGCACCGTGCCCAGGAACCTGTCACGCGAAGAGGCCGCCCTCGTCATCGGCATGGCGATTTCGGAACTGTGCCCAGAACACCGCGCCAAGCACTGACCGAGCGACGAAAGGCCCGGACAACGGCGCGCCTCGTTCGCTGAGCACGGATCTACTCGCCGACGAGCAGCCGTTGAGCGCTCCTGGCATTGCCCACGCGGCGAACGGCGCAGGACCCTGAGTCGCGCCGTCAGCTCCTCAGCAGACGGGTGCCACCGTGATGGCATACGGCGGGGCTTGATAGGAGTGTCCAGCCCTGGCTCTGGGCGTTGGTCAGCTTGAGGATGAGGCCGCGGGCGTTGGTGTCCTGGTCTGCGATCGTTCACAGGGTGTCGGCGGCCTGGCCTGCTCGCTCGACGATGATCCCCAGAAGTGCGTCTGTGCCTGCGACAGCCGCCAGACAAAGCGTCTCCTCGTGATCGTTCCCCAAAGCCGATCGTTGCATGGCCAGGAGGAGCGCTGGGCTTGCTGTGCACGTTCCGGATCATGCAGAAGTCCTTGCTGTCGGTGTGGGAGAGCTTCAAGAGGTCCAGGTGTCTTGGCTGGTCGGACGCTAATCGCTTGGAGGAGCGCTCTTACCACCCGCAGTTCCCGGAGCCCTCTGGCGATCGTGAGACGACATGTGGGCAGCGCCTCCGGGGCCGTGGCAAACCGGCATCAGCTGCTCGGGTCTGCGCTGCCCCAGCGTGTTCGGGCTGGTCTGACACGCCATTGGTGGACCGTCTGGAGCCGGTGGTCTGGTGAAGGATCGCAACCTCTGAGGCTCTTGCCTTCGCGGCACTCCCCGGAGGCAGTCGGGCACTTGGCATCTCCATCAGGAAGGATGTCTGCGGCCACCTGATGGAAGGCACAGCAGGCAGCGGTGCAAGCGATCTCCGGCGAGATGCCAGCCGGTCGGCGCGGTGGCTCCCAATGTGGCTCCCAAAGAGCTTGGCGCTGGGCGCTCAGTCGGCCATGAAACCTGCCCTTTTGTCGGTGACGCTGGCTAGCGTTGAGACTCTCACCGCAACCTCCCGGGGGGACTATGAGCGAGCCGACGGCTTGGCTGGCACTGACCGTGTCGGGCAAGCGGGAGCATGGCGGCAACGATGGGTACGCCGACATCCCGAGCGAGTCCTACCGATGGGACAGCACTGTTCCGCACTCGGCGGCAGTGGCAGCGGGCGATGTGATCGCGCTATGGGACAAAGACACGCTGCTGGGCGTCTCAGTGATCGAGAAGATCATGACCGCCCAGATCCAGAAGTCCATATACAAGTGCCCCGACTGCGGGAATTCCAGTATCAAGACCCGCGAAGTGCAGCAGCCGCTCTATAGATGCTATGGGTGCAAGGGCGAGTTTGACGTTGCCGCACGCCAGGAGAAGGAAGTCACGTCCTACGCCTCGCAACACGAGGCAGCCTGGATCGACCTGGCAGGCGTGCTGTCCGGCAGCGAGCTTCGGCAGCTTTGTGTTGTCCCTGGAACCCAGCACAGCTTCCGCAAGCTCGACTGGTCGGCTTTTACGAAGGCGATAGAGCAGCGCATCGAGGGGTTTCCGCTACCGCTTCTCCACAACACTCAGGTCCGAATCCGCGGCGGACACTCGACCGCTACCGTCAGAGTCCGCATCGGCCAAGCAGACTTCCGTCGGCGTCTCCTCCGAGAGCATGGGTACATCTGCGCCTTCACGGGTCCGGCACCCGACGCCGTTCTCGAAGCAGCGCACCTCTACAGCTATGCGGATCAAGCAAGACACCATTCCCATGGTGGCCTGCTCATGCGCAGAGACATTCACCGGCTCTTCGACCTAGGCCAGCTGTCCATCCACCCCGGCACAAGAACGATCGATGCCGCACACTCGCTCAAGGCGTTCTCCGAGTACGCAAGCCTCCATGGCTCACCTGTCCGTGTCCCTTTGTCGGCGGGACATCTGAAATGGCTCAGCCAGCATTGGAAGACACACCGCTCGGGCATCGCCCTCTAGCGATCGGTCCCTGGTCCCGAGGGCCGATGCGCCTGGGCCGACGGCGAATGAGGAGATCCACCTTCCAGCTCGGCCGCACGCGCAGCGCGGAGGGCATACGGCTGATGCGGCGGCGCGGCGCGCGCCGCCGCCTTGAATACCTACGAGAACAGTTCGGCACGATCCCCAGATGCTCGGGTGAGATGCCGGATGTGTTCTGCTAGCTCCCCAACAGTTGGACGCCATCGTGGTGGCGTACGGCGGGCGGCTGGGTACGGTGCATGGCATCCAGCACGCGGATGGCGAAGGCCTCGGATGAGAGCTCTCGTACCTCGGTCTCGGTAACCCAGCGGAACGCTCGGGTCTCGTCGGTCACGGAGATGTGTCCGCCGATGGCCTTGCATCGAAAGACCAACGTGACGACGCCTCGGGCCATGTTCTTGTAGACGCCGCTCAGTGCGACCGGTTCGACTGTCAGACCGGTCTCCTCGTAGACCTCGCGCAGCAGGCCGCTGGTGATGTCCTCGTTCAACTCCAGTACGCCGCCGGGTGCCTCCCAGTGGCCGTTGTCTCTGCGCTGGGTGAGGAGTGCTCGTCCCCGATCGTCGATGATCACGCCTGCCACGCTGACGGAGTGCGTGTCCTGGTGATCCATCGGATTACCTCCGCTGCTTGTGAAGGAGGGCTATGCGGTTGGTTACGCGCTGAGGAGTGGTGGTGGCAGAGCTGCCGTCACATCAGGCATGCGCGACCGAGCGAGGCGCGGTTGCCGTGGGCGACAAAGTGACCTCAGTAGCCGAGCTCATGCAACATTACGGCGTTGCGCGGATGACGATCCGCGGCGCCCTTCTGGCTCTGCAAGGCGAAGGGCTGACTGTCGCCGAGCACACACAAGACGTCTTCGCTCGATCTCATTCGCCGGTTCGCGGATTTGCCTCCGGCAGGTTCGCGCGCCGACACCGCGAACAGGGCAAGACGATCCGGTTCGCCGAGGAGCGCCCTCCAACGATGCGGTGGGCCTGCTGGGAATCGGCCCGGAGGATCCGGTAGTGGCTCGGTCGCGCCGGCATTTGGTCAGTGGACTGGTCTCCGGCTCGGCTTGCGCCAAGTGCATTGACGGACAACGTGAGGTGGCAAACCAGCGCATCCTTGACGCCTTGGCCGCATGAAGCACGAAGGCGAAACGGGGCTCCGGAGACCACCGGAGTCCTTTGGTGATCGGGCTCAGAATCGGTGATCTATCGGGGGAACAAGAGGCCAACGCATTCCGTGTATGGTCCGTGACCAGTGGCATGAAGGTGCAGTGCACGGCCTCTACTGACATCCAGCGGCTTTCGAGATCATCGCTCAGATCAGAAGAAGAACCAGGTCAGCCCGCTGATATTCAGGAAAAGGAAGCGCACCCTGCAGGATTCGAACCTGCGGCCGTCGGATTAGAAGTCCGGTGCTCTATCCAGCTGAGCTAAGGGTGCCAGGGGCCGGGTGCCGATGCGGCTCCCGCGCGTACACAGCGTAGAGCATAGTGTCCTGTGTCGCCTTCGGCGAGTATGCGACGGGCTCAGCCGGCGAAGCCGATGACCAGCCACATGAACGCCGTTCCGGTGAGGGTGGTGGCGAGGGTGAGGTACGGCTGGCGGCGGGTGGTGTGGGCCTCGGGCAGGATGTCGGCGGTCGCCAGGTACAGCAGGAAACCGGCGAAGAAGCCGAGGTAGGCGGACAGGACGCCGTGCGGGATGGTGATGAGCGTGGTGAGGGCGGCTCCGGCCACGGGGGCGGCGGCGTCGAGGCCGAGCAGGACGAGCGCGCGGCGGCGGGCGTTGCCGTACAGGGTGGTGAGTGTGTAGGTGTTGAAGCCGTCGGTGAAGTCGTGGGCGATGACGGCGACGGCGACGGTGAGGCCGACCGTGCCGCCGGACTGGAAGGCCGCGCCGATGGCGGCTCCGTCGAGGAGGCTGTGCAGGACGAGGGCGCTGCCCGCGGTGAGGCCGACCGAGTGGTGGTGATGGACGTGCGGCGCGTAGGCGCCCTCCTGGGAGTCGTGTACGGCCAGCGAACGCTCGACGCCGTGCATGGCGAGGAAGCCGAGTGCGAACGTCAGCATGGGCAGGGGCACGCCGTGCAGGATCACGGTGTTCAGCGTGAGGGCTTCGGGCAGCAGGTCGAAGGCGACGACGCCGAGCATGACACCGGCCGCTGCGCCGAGTACGAGGTGGCGGTGGTCGCGTACGCGCAGGGCGACGAGGCCTCCCGCGAGCGTCATGAGGAACGCGGCGAAGGAGAGCAGGATCGGCACGGGACCTCACCGTAGGGGGAGCGGGCCCCGGGCGGGCCGAACGACACATGCGCCTGGGAAAACGGCGGCGCGTTCCAAGGGCCTTGCTCTATTCTGTGGTCGCATGGTGGCGACGACCCTTCATGAGATTCCGCTGCAGGGCGGGGTCGTGACGGACGGGGTCGTGCGTGTCGGCAGCACGGTGCGCAGACCCGTGGGCCGTTCGACGCCCGCTGTGCACGCCCTGCTGCGGCACCTGGAGGCCGCGGGCTTCGACGGTGCGCCCCGGGCGATGGGGCTCGACGGGGCCGGGCGCGAGGTGCTCACCTATCTGCCGGGGCAGTGCGGCGCCGGAGCCGCGACGGCGAGCGAGGAGAGCCTGGTCGCACTCGCGCGGTTGCTGCGCCGCTTCCATGACGCCACGGCCGGGTTCCCGCTGGCGGGGCACGGGTGGATCGGCGGTTCCAACGACGACGCGCCGCCCGAGGTGATCGGGCACTGCGATGTGACACCCGACAATGTCGTGCGCCGTGACGGCCTGCCCTATGCGTTGATCGACTTCGATCTGGCCAGGCCGACGACGCGGTTGTTCGACGTGGTGACGACGTTGCGGCATTGGGCGCCTTTCGCCGATCCGCTGGATCGCCAGCCGTGCCAGCGCGGGGTCGAGGTGGGCGCGCGGGTGCGTCTGTTCTGCGACGCCTACGGTCTGGGCGCGAGGGAGCGGCGCCGGCTCGTCGATGTGGCGCGCACGCGGTTCGACCGGTCGTATCTGGTGATGCGCGACCGTGCGGAGAGCGAGGGCGGCGCGTGGGCCCGGTTGTGGGCGGGCGGCGCCGGGCAGCGGATCAGGCGTGCGGCGGCATGGCTGGACGTGCACGAAGATGAGATTCGTGGATATCTGGTGTGAGAAGCGATGGTCGCGGGTCGCGGGACTGGCCGCGGGGGTGGCGCTCGACGCGGTGATCGGTGATCCGCGTTCGCGCTGGCATCCGGTGGCGGTGTTCGGCCGGGCGGCGGGCACGCTGGAGCGCCGGACGCATCGGGACGCGCGGGCGGCGGGTGCGGGTTACACGGCCCTGGCCGTGGGCGCGGCGGTGGGGCTGGGGGCGGCGGCCGAGTGGCTGACGCGGCGTAGTCCGGTGGCGCGGGCCGGGGTGACGGCGGTGGCGACGTGGGCGGTGCTCGGCGGCACGACGCTGGCCCGCGAGGGCGCCCTGATGGCCGGCCATCTGGAGGGCGACGATCTCGAAGCCGCCAGGCGCAGGCTGCCGCACCTGTGCGGGCGCGACCCTTCGGTGCTGGAGCCGCCCGAGTTGGCCAGGGCGACGGTGGAGTCGCTGGCCGAGAACACCTCCGACGCCGTCGTGGCGCCGTTGTTGTGGGGGGCGGTCGCCGGGGTGCCCGGTCTGCTGGGGTATCGGGCGATCAACACGCTGGACGCGATGGTCGGCCACAGGTCGGCACGGTACGAGCGTTTCGGCTGGGCCTCGGCCAGGCTCGACGACGTGGCGAACGTAGTTCCGGCCAGGCTGACGGGCGCCTTGGCCGTGCTCGGGGCGCCGCTGGTGGGCGGATCGCCGGGCCGGGCGGCACGCGTGCTGCTCAAGGACGGGCACCGCCATCCCAGTCCCAATGCGGGCAGGTGCGAGGCGGCGTTCGCGGGCGCGCTGGGGGTGCGGCTCGGCGGCACGAATGTGTACGGGAGCCGGGTCGAGCACCGGCCGGAGCTGGGGGAGGGGCACAAGCCCGAGGTGGGCGACATCAGGCGCGCCGTACGGCTGACGCGCGTGGTGAGCCTGGCGGCGACCGCGGTGGCCCTCGGTGTGGCGGCCGTCCGACGGTCTCGCCGTACGTGACCAAGGACCCGAGCAAGGACCCGAGCAAGGACCCGGCCGAGGACCCGACGAAGTCAGCCTGACCCGTCTTCCTGACGTCCCAGGTCAACCCGGGTAAGCGCCCCTCGTCGCCAAAGATGCCCGAATAAGTGTCTAGAAGTGAACAATGACGGGTTATCAACTTCTGATGGACAATGACCGAATTTCTTCCGATAATTCGGTCAACTTGCTACTCGCGAGCCACCCATCACCGCGGCCCCGCTACTAACCGCCGCTCCGTCAGTGCCCGGTGACAAATCGCGTCCGGGCAACAGAAGGGTTCTCCCCCCATGAAGCGAACCCCCCGCCTCCTGGTGCTGGCAGTGTCACTGCTGCTGGCACTCGCAGGCGTCCTCGTCACTCAGACGTCGGCCAACGCCGCCAACCTCCTTGTGAATCCGGGCTTCGAGACCGGAACCCTGTCGCCCTGGTCGTGTACCGGCGGCCTGGGCTCGATCGTCAGCACTCCCGTCCGCAGCGGCACCAAGGCGCTCGCCGCCGCCGCCAGCGGCTCAGACAACGCCAAGTGCACCCAGACCGTGAGCGTCAGGCCGAGCACGGCCTACACGCTCAGCGCCTGGGTACGCGGCAGCTACGTCTATCTCGGCGTGACCGGCGGCCAGGCCCGCTGGACCTCCTCCGCCTCCTCCTACGCCCAGCTGACGGTGTCCTTCACCACGTCGGCGAGCCAGACCAGCGCCGAGGTCTACACCCACGGCTGGTACGGCCAGGGCACCTACAACGTCGACGACGTGAACTTCGACGGCCCGGGCTCCACGCCTTCGCCGACCGTCTCCCCGACGGTGTCCCCGACGCCGACCGTGTCGCCCACGCCGACCGTGTCGCCGACGCCGACGGTGTCCCCGACGGTTTCCCCGACCCCGACGGTGTCTCCGACGCCGACCGTGTCGCCCACGCCCACCGTGACCCCGACCAGCCCCACCTGCGCGGTCAAGTCGCGGCCCACCGGCAAGGTCCTGCACGGCTACTGGGAGAACTGGGACGGCGCCATCAACGGCGTGCACCCGCCGCTCGGCTGGATCCCGATCACCGACCCGCGCATGAAGCAGCACGGCTACAACGTGATCAACGCCGCCTTCCCCGTCATCCGCTCCGACGGCACGGTCCTGTGGGAAGACGGCATGGACGTCACCGTCAAGGTCGCGACCCCGGCCGAGATGTGCCAGGCCAAGGCTGACGGCATGACGATCCTGATGTCGATCGGCGGCGCGACCGCCGGCATCGACCTCAGCTCCGCCACCGTCGCCGACCGCTTCGTCGCCACCGTCGTGCCGATCCTCAAGAAGTACAACTTCGACGGCATCGACATCGACATCGAGACCGGCCTGGCCGGCAGCGGCAACATCAACACGCTGTCCGCCTCGCAGAGCAACCTCATCCGCATCATCGACGGCGTGCTCGCCCAGATGCCCTCGAACTTCGGCCTGACCATGGCCCCGGAGACGGCCTATGTCACCGGCGGCAGCGTCGTCTACGGCTCGATCTGGGGCGCGTACCTGCCGATCATCAAGAAGTACGCCGACAACGGCCGCCTGTGGTGGCTGAACATGCAGTACTACAACGGCAGCATGTACGGCTGCACCGGCGACTCCTACGGCGCAGGCACCGTGCAGGGCTTCGTGGCCCAGACCACCTGCCTCAACAACGGCCTGGTCATCCAGGGCACCACGATCAAGGTGCCCTACGACAAGCAGGTCCCCGGCCTTCCGGCCCAGCCGGGCGCCGGTGGCGGCCACATGGGCCCGTCGCTGGTCAGCCAGAGCTGGAACAGCTTCAGCGGCCAGCTCAAGGGCCTGATGACCTGGTCCATCAACTGGGACGGCTCGAAGGGCTGGACCTTCGGCGACAATGTGAAGTCACTGCAGGGCCGCTAGCCGGTCCGCACCGAAGGCCGCTTCCCCGGCGTGGGGGAGCGGCCTTCGGCCGTTGTGCGGTGATGCAGCAAGATGGCACCCGTGAAGGGTGCACTGCTGGTCGCAGGGACGACGTCGGACGCGGGCAAGAGCGTGGTCACCGCGGGCATCTGCCGCTGGCTGGCCCGCCAGGGCGTGCGCGTGGCGCCGTACAAGGCGCAGAACATGTCGCTGAACTCGTTCGTCACGGCGGACGGCGCCGAGATCGGCAGGGCGCAGGCCATGCAGGCCAGGGCGGCCGGGCTGGAACCGACGGCCGACATGAATCCCATCCTCCTCAAACCGGGCAGCGACCGCCGTAGTCAGGTCGTGGTCATGGGCAGACCGCTGACCGACGTGGACGCGATGGAGTACGGCGCGCTCAAGGACCGTCTGCGCGAGGTCGCCCTGGAGTCGCTGAGCCGGATGCGCGAGCAGTACGACGTGGTGGTCTGCGAAGGCGCGGGCAGCCCGGCCGAGATCAACCTCAGACGCGGCGACATCGCGAACATGGGCCTGGCCAGAGCCGCGAACCTGCCCGTCATCGTGGTCGGCGACATCGACAGGGGAGGCGTGTTCGCCGCCTTCTACGGCACGGTCGGACTGCTGGAGGCCGCCGACCAGGCGCTGGTGGCGGGGTTCGTGGTCAACAAGTTCAGGGGCGCGGCCGAACTGCTGCAGCCGGGGCTCGACATGCTGCGCGGCCTGACCGGACGCGAGGTGTACGGCGTGCTGCCCTGGCTCGACGGCCTGTGGATGGACGTCGAGGACTCCCTCGCCCTGGACAGCCGCTCGGTGCCCGCCCAGGAGGCGCGCGGTCGCCAGACGTTGCGGGTGGCGGTGGTGCGTCCGCCGCGTATCTCCAACTTCACGGACGTCGACGCGCTGGCCGCCGAGCCCGGTGTGGTGCTGCGCTTCGTCACCTCGCCCGCCGAACTCGACGACGCCGACCTGGTCGTGCTGCCTGGTTCCAGGGCCACGGTGTCCGACCTGGCCTGGCTGCGCGCACGCGGCCTCGCCGACGCCGTCGTCGCACGCGCCGCCGCCGGGGGGCCCGTGCTCGGGATCTGCGGCGGGTACCAGATGCTGGCCGGACGGATCCTCGACGAGGTCGAGTCGAAGGCGGGAGCCGTACCGGGGCTCGGTCTGCTGCCCGCCGACGTGACCTTCGCCGAGGACAAGACGCTCGGCCGTCCTGTGGGCAGCGCGTACGGCGAGCGCGTGGCGGCCTACGAGATCCATCACGGCGTCGTCACCGTTCGGGGCGGGGAGCCGTTCCTCGACGGGTGCCGGGTCGGCGCGACGTACGGGACCACGTGGCACGGCGCTCTGGAGAACGACGGCTTCCGGCGTGCCTTTCTCGCCGACGTCGCGGCCAGGGCCGGACGTGACTTCACCCCCGCGCCTGACGTGTCGTTCGAGGCGCTGCGGGAGAGCAGGCTCGACGCCCTGGGCGACCTGGTCGAGCGGCACCTCGACACCGCCGCCCTCACCCGCCTGCTGACCGGCCCGCTCCCGGCCTATCCGTTCCTGCCGCCGGGCGCGCCCTGAGGCGGCGGGGTCACGGCGTCGCGGACTTGATGATCCAGCCGATGATCACCGAGGCGAGTGCGCCGGTGACGCCTCCGCACAGCAGCCAGAAGCCGTACCTGATCAGCCGGTACTTCCGCCGGACGATCACACTGATCTGCAGCAGCTGCTCGGCGATGCGCAGCAGGTCCGGCTGGTGGGCGTCGTCGAGCGCCTTGGCCAGGCTGGCAGGCGTGACGTGCTTGGCGACGTCGCCGAAGTAGGCCAGCGAGCCCACCCGCCTGGCCTGCCCGAGACGCGGGTACACGGCTCCGGCGAGCGCGCCGACCGCGGCCAGCGTCGCTCCGACGCCCAGCCACCAGAGCCACTCCACCGAGTCGGGCAGCGACACCGGCGCCCAGGTGCCGGCCAGCAGTCCGGCGGCGACCGCGCCCAGGCCGATCCCCGCGGTGCTGAGCAGGACCTGGGCCTTGACGTCGGCCCTGTTGAGCTCCTCGCGCGCCTCGTCGAGCAGGCGCTCGCCGTACTGTCCGGCGGCGCGGGCGCGCTCGGCGGGGCCCTCCTCGCGCGGGGTGGGGCGGCGGCCGTCGACGCCCAGGAGCCGACGGAACATCACAGGGCGTTTCGGGCGGGGAAGTTTCGGGCGGGGAAGAAGGTCACGGGGATCAAGGTTGACCCAGGTCGTGCCCCTCGCACAAGACATCTGAGGTCAGTTCTTGATCACCGGGTGCGTGCGGTTGGCGGCGATCCAGGCGTCGATGGCCTCCCACTGGTCGAACAGCCACCGGGCCTGCGCCTCGCGTTCCCTCGGCACCTGCGCGCTCGGCACCCGCCACCACTTGACCTTGATGTGGGCACGCACCGGCAGGTGGTGCCAGACGTCGCGCATCGTGATGAGCTCGTCGAGCCCGGTGTGCGCGACGAACACCACATCGGCCTGCGGGCAGGCGTCGATGGCGGCGATCGCGCCTCCCGGGCGTGGTGGCAGCAGGTGGTCGAGGCCGCGGGCGCGTTCGGCCTCCTCGGTCAGGCCCTTGTCCTCCAGGCGCTGGATGGCGGCCCTGCGGCGGCGCGGGGTGAAGTTGCCGCCTTCGGGGAAGATCACGAGCGCGTCGTCGTCGTCCATGGTGGCGGCCAGGCGCTTGATCTCCTCGATGACGCCGCTCTCGGCGACCTTGCGGGGGACGAACGCGTTGGGCAGGCGGTTGATCACGACGTCGAGCGAAGGGTCGAGCTGGAGTGCGGCCTTCATCACGATCCTGGGCTGCCTGCCGTACTGGGTGAGCAGGTGGTGGATCAGCAGGAAGGAGTCGCCGGGTCCCGCGTGCCTGGACAGCACGACGACCGGGCGTGCGCCTCGGCTGGCCAGCTCCTGCGGGGTGTGTTCGGGCTCCTCGACGTCGACGCTGAGCTGGAAGATGGCCACGGCGACGTTGTAGACCTTGGACAGGAACCAGCGGATCAGCGAGTAGTGCCTGACCTGGTGGTTGTCGCGGTGCAGCCGCCCGCCGAACCCGCTGGCCACCCACAGCGCCAGGCACGACACCAGCAGCCCGCACTCCAGCGTCATCCACACCACGAGGAACCACACGAGCCTGGCACTGCGCCGCTGCGGCCTGGGCAGCCGCATGGAGGCCGCGGCGGCGACGAGCAGCCAGACCGGCAGGGTGACGATCATGAACAGAGTGAGCGGGATCAGCAACGGCGCCAGGATCAACCGCCGCAGGATACGAGGGGGAAGCACGCCGGGCCTCCTGTCATAAGGCGGTTCACAGGGCGGCAAGGTATCGAGCCGACGCCCGATAAGCCCTGTCGATGTATCCACCAATAGCCGAAAAATCGCGGTAGCGGAGCGGTGAGCTCAAGGAATCTGCACCGGCGGGCAGCACATGAACCTCCACCGAAGGCGGCAACGCGGCCATCTCCTCGGCGAACCGATGCCGCCTGGCGATCTCGAACGCCACCGTGCCCACCTCCCAGGGCCGCTTGGGCCGGCTCAGCGGCTGCTCGATCCTGCCCACATGCAGGACGAAGATCCGCCTCGCCCCCAGGTGCACGGCCCTGCCGACCGGGATGCTGTGCACGAGCCCGCCGTCGAAGAAGCTCTCGCCACCCACCCGTACGGGCGGCAGCAGCCCCGGCACCGCACACGAGGCGAGCACGGCGTCGACGACCGGCCCCTCGGTGAACCAATGCGCACTGGCCTTCTCGATCGAGGCGGCCACACACTGGAACGGCACCGCCAGGTCCTCGATGCGCGAGACCGGGATCGTCTCCTCCATCAGCCTGCGCAGCGGCGAGATCGGATGCAGATGCGTGCCGGTCCTGGCCAGGGTCGAGATACGCGTCAGCAGCGACCCCGTGAACGCCGTCCGCACGACGTCCGACCCCCACAGCCCCGTCAGCCGCTTGACCGCGTCCTCGGGCGAGGCCGCCACCAGGACACCGTTGAGCGCGCCCACCGACGTGCCGACCACCAGGTCGGGCCGTACGCCCGCCTCGTCGAGGGCACGCAGCATGCCCACCTCGTGCGCACCGAGCACACCGCCACCACCGAGTACGAACGCCGTCTCCACGCCTCCAACGATGACACGTATCATCGGTGCATGTTGCGCCTCGTCCTGCCGCTCCTGCTGATCGCCCTCGTCGCGGCCGTCATCTTCGGCGTGATGCTGGCCAACAACCGCAGGTCCAAGCCCGCCCCGCGCAGGTCGTCGGCGGAGGAGCCACGCGAGATCCTGCGCCGCCGCTACGCCGCCGGGGAGATCGACGAGGACGAGTACCTGCGCCGTATGTCGGGCCTGTCACAGGAGTGGTAGCCGGTGGTGCACACGCTTCGCGCCGCCCCGACGGATGATGAGGCCGCTCACGCGGCCGCCGGGATCGAGGGGGAGTACTTCAGCTGCTCGCTCCTCGTTGTGGCAGGAACCGCATCGGTGGTCAGGCAGTTGTGGGGACTGGTCGCGGATCCCGCGTTCGCGTGGCGGAACTATGCGCTGCAGCTCATCGACTGTGTCGCGGCTGTCAACGGTGTGTGCGCGCCGCCGCTCGACATGCGGCCGGGGACCGAAGAGTACGAATGCCGGTCGGCGATCTCGGAGGGCATGCACGTGGTCTGGGCACTCGCCATTCATCCGGAGGTCGCGCTACGGGGTGCGAGTATCGAGTTGCTAGGCGAGGCCGCGGACCCCGATGAGGCGCTGCCGTGGTGTGTCGAGGCGCTTCGGAGCGAGACGGACCTCGTGGTGCGAGGCGACCTGGCCGCTGCCGTGACCACGCTCTTCGGCCGGACGGGTTGGGGGGAGGAGGCGGTGGCGACCACGCGGGGTTTCCTGGTGGACGCCAATCCGGTGATCCGCCTTCGCGTGGCGCGTGTACTGAGGCGCTACCTGCCCGACTGGACCGACCCGGAGCATTCCTTGGCGGTCGCAAGAGTCGCCATGGACCAGGTTTACGAGGGGCGCTTGTTTCGCGACGAGTTCATCTAGACAGGCATGCGCTTCGCGTAAGCGCGCTGATGGTGACGGCGCGGGTGTGTTGAGTAACTGCTTTCGTCGGTCGAAACCTGTGCTTGAGCATGTTCGGCGGATGGTGTCCGCGTGTTCGGTGCTGTATACGCCTTTGGGTGTCATCGTTTCTGATGCGCATTTGTTCCGTCTAGAGATTATTTAGAGCGCCCTGATAGCTTCCTGACCGTTCGCGGAGAAGTTGATCTCTCCGTACTGGACGGCTTACGGGGCATAGGGGCGGTCGCATGCGCGCAAGCAGATTTGGGCTGGGGATCGACGGACCGAGCCGGTGGCGGGCTCGCTTGGCGGCGGTGCTCGCCGTGGCGCTGTTACCAAGCATGGCGCAGCTCAGTGCCTTCCCGGTGGCAGCTGATCCCGTTCCCGTTCCACTCAGCCTGCCCGTCCAGCAGAGCGGTACGGCCAAGGGCCTGCCCCATCTGGTCGACCCCTCGGTGACCCAGCAAGGCCCGGCGGCTCTGCCGGAGGGCGGCAAGCGGCCCAAGGGGGCACTGCCGCTCGAAGCCCGGCATGAGCCTGCCGACGAGCCGGCCACCGGTGGCCTCAAGAGCGCACCGCCTCTGCCAGAAGCGCTGAAGCAGGACACACCGCCACCACCTGCCGTCCCGCCGATCGCCCCTGTGGGAGGGGCAGCGGCCGTACCACCTGCCCAAGCTCGTGCCTCGGTGCCGGCGGACATCACGATCGCCATGCTCCAGGCCGGTCCCGGCACGCAGGCCGCAGACGGTGTCATGGTGCTGTCGTCCCCCACGCCTTGGCTGGAGGCCAGGGTCCACGACGCCGCAGGCGACACCGTCGGCCTTCAGGTGCAGGTCGAGCACGACCCTTCGGTGCCGCAACAGGGCACCGGGGAGATCTGGGCCTACGAGGGCGGCTCGGGCCACAGCAGCGGCGCCGCGATCCGGTTCACCGTCGAGACGGGGAAGCTCAGCGACGGCTGGACGATCCGCTGGCGGGCGCGGGGCCACACCTGGGACAGCGGCACCGGCAGCGTCTACGGCGCCTGGTCCGGCTGGAAGAGCGCCAGGCTCGACATCAGCAAGCCGGCGGTCTCCCAGCGCAGCACGGGACCCGGCACCGAGGAGGGCGGCCAGACGACGCTGTCCTCACAGATGCCGTGGTTCGAAGCCAGGGTCGACGACCCCGACGCACGCAACGTGGGCCTCGCCGTGGAGGTCGAGCACGACCCCTCCGTACCCGCGCAGGGTACCGGCCTGATCTGGGACTACACGGGCGGCTCGGGCAACCCCAGCGGCTCCCTGCTCAGACATACCGTCCCGTCCGGCAAGCTGAGCGACGGCTGGCTGATCCGCTGGCGTGTCCGTGGCCTCACAGTGGGGTCGGGCAACCAGTACGTGTTCGGGTCGTGGTCGGGCTGGAAGAGCGCCAAGGTGGACATCAGCAAGCCCTCGGTCTCCTCGTTGGGGGTATGGCCTGCCTCCAACGACGGCGGCCTGTGGACGATCGCCGCGTTCGACCCCTCGTTCGAGGCCAGGGTTGTCGACCCCGACGGACGCCCGGTCGGTATCACCGTCGAGGTCGAACACGACCCGGCTGCGGCAGGTCAGGGCACGGGCCGGATCTGGTCCGATACCACCGGGTCGGGTTACCCGTCGGGCTCAGTGGCCT
Source organism: Nonomuraea sp. IBHARD001 (assembly GCF_056106265.1). Lineage (NCBI taxonomy): Bacteria > Bacillati > Actinomycetota > Actinomycetes > Streptosporangiales > Streptosporangiaceae > Nonomuraea > Nonomuraea sp. IBHARD001. Next base: position 7,317,729 of record NZ_JBWBBW010000002.1, on the reverse strand, counting down.
CAGTAGACATGCCTTCGAGCAGACTCAAGGACGGCTGGTTGGTCCGCTGGCGTGTGCGTGGCCTCACCGTGGGCGCGGACAACCTCTACCTGTACGGGCCGTGGTCGTTGTGGCAGTCGGCCAAGGTTGACGTCACCAAGCCGCTGGCCAGCGAGCTCGCGGCCTGGCCCGGCACCGAGAGCGGCGGCCTGACCGAGCTCACCTCGCTGACGCCCGAGCTCAGTGCCAGGATCATCGACCCCGACGAACGCAGCGTCGGCATGTCCGTGCAGGTCGAGCACGACCCGTCGGCGCTCGGCCAGGGCTCAGGGTTGATCTGGTCCACCAACGGAGGAGTGGGCTACCACAACGGCACCGTCATCACCGAGACCGTGGGCTCGGGCAAGCTCAGGGACGGCTGGTTGATCCGCTGGCGGGCCAGAGGCGCTACCATCACAGATGGTTCCAGAACGCTGTACGGACCGTGGTCGGCCTGGCAGACCGCCAGGATCGATATCGGCAAGCCTGCGGTCTCCCAGCTCGCCGCCGGTCCGGGCACCGCGGTCACCGGCGGCATGGCCGTACTGTCCTCGAGAACGCCGTGGATCGAGGCGAGGGTCACCGACCCGGCCGAGCGCAACGTCGGTATGCGCCTGGAGATCGAGCACGACCCCTCTGTCCCGGCGCAGGGAGTCGGCCAGATCTATGCCATTGAGAGCGGCTCCGGCAACCTCTCGGGAGCGGCCGTCCGCTTCACCGTCGCCGGTAACCAGCTCAAGGACGGTTGGCTGATCCGCTGGCGGGTACGCGGCCACACCTCCGCGTCCGGCACCCTCTACGGTCCGTGGTCGACCTGGCAGTACGCACGGCTGGACATCACCAAGCCGGCGGTGTCGTCGCTGTCGGTGTCGCCGGGATCGCTGAGCACGAGCCTGTCGACTCTGACGTCGCTGACACCCGCCCTCGCCGCCACCGTGTCCGACGGGGACGGCCGCAGCGTCGGGGTTGAGATCGATGTCGAGCACGATCCCTCTGTGCCCGCCCAGGGCAACGGGCGGATATGGACCGGCGCCACCGGCGCCGGTAGCGCCTCAGGCTCCGCGATCTCCCTCACCGTCCCCTCGAACAAGCTGCGCGACGGCTGGCTGATCCGCTGGCGGGCGCGCGGCCACACCAGTGTGTCGGGCACCCTCTACGGCCCCTGGTCGACCTGGCAGATCGCCAAGGTCGAGGTCAACTCGCCCGCGGGCACCGGACTGGGCGTCGTACCCGGCACGCAGGGCGACGGTCTGTGGACGTTCGCCTCGCTGACCCCGTGGTTCTACTCGAAGATCACCACCCCGAACGGCGTCGCCGCCGCGCTCGGCGTCGAGGTCGAGCACGACCCGTCGGTGCCGGGCCAGGGCACCGGCCTGATCTGGGAAGGCAAGGGCACGACGAACTACGCCTCCGGTGCCAATGCCTGGGTGCAGGTGCCCATGGCCAAGCTGACCGACGGATGGCTCGTTCGATGGCGGGTCAGGGGAGTGCCGACGTCGGGCGCGGTGGGCGCCTGGACCGACTGGCAGACCGGCCGGGTGTCGCTGACCCAGACCGCCGTCAGCGCGCCGGGCCTGACACCCGGTACCAAGGGCAGCGGCCTGTGGACGGTGCCCACGCTCACTCCCTGGGTGTACGCCAAGGTCACCTCGCCCGAGGGCCGCACTGCCTTCCTCAGCGTCGAGGTCGAGCACGACCCCACCGCCACGGCGCAGGGCTCCGGCCTCATCTGGGCCGGGCAGGGCGCCACCGCTGCGGCCTCCGATGCCAATGCCTGGGTGCAGGTGCCCACGGCCAAGCTGACCGACGGCTGGCTGGTGCGCTGGCGGGTCAGGGGAGCCACCGCCAACGGCGTCAAGGGCCCCTGGTCGGACTGGGAATCGGCCAAGGTTGACTTGAACAAGCCGTCGGTCGAGGCGCCGGGCATGTCGCCGGCCGCGCGCGGCACCGTCTCGTGGACTGCCACGACCCGTACCCCATGGCTCTACGCCAAGGTGACCGACCCGGAGAGTCGCCCCGCCTTCCTCGGCGTCGAGGTTGAGCACGACCCCACCGCAACCGATCAGGGCACCGGCCTGATCTGGGCGGGCAAGGGCGCGAAGTCCTACGCCTCGGGCACCAACGCCTGGACTCAGGTGCCCACGGCCAAGCTGAGCGACGGCTGGCAGATCCGCTGGCGGGTGCGCGCCGTAACGGTGTCCAACGCCACGGGCCCCTGGACCGAATGGCAGAGCGCCAAGATCACCGCATTGCCGTTCACCTCGTTCTATCCCGAGGACAACACCCAGGTGGGGGCGCTGACGCCGACACTGTCGGCCAATGCCAGGCCGCTGGACGAGTCGCCCGTCACCTACTGGTTCCAGATCTGCGCCGGAGCCAAGGACGCCTGGACGTGGTGCGAATCCTCCTACGAGTGGGGGAAGGAGGGGAGCTGGCGCATCCCTGAGGAGAAGCTGAAGTGGGGAGAGACCTACTGGTGGTACGCCAAGGCGAGCACGGCCACCGCACAGACCACCTCGGCCTGGCGGACCTTCGTGACCGCACCCGAGCAGGGCTCGCTCAACTCTCTGCTGACGACAGGGACGAACGGCCGCGAATTTAACCACGTCGCCGGTAACTACAGCCACTCGGTCACCGATCTGGCGATCCCCGTGGCCGGACCGCCGCTGTCGATCACGCGTACCTACAACAGCCTCGACCAGCGTGCCGACGGTGCGTTCGGGGTCGGCTGGTCGACCCGCTGGGACATGCGGGTCGAGGACGAGAGTCAGACCTCGACGCTGCTGATCACCTACCCGGATGGCCGGCAGTTGCGGTTCGCGGCCAAGGGTGACGGGACCTACGCGGCGCCGCCGGGCACCTACGCCACGCTGGCCACAGTGGCGGGCGGCGGCTGGCGACTTATGGACAAGTCGTCCACCTCCTATTGGTTCGACGCCTCCTCCAGGCTGACCAAGATCAGTGACAGCCGGGGTCGTACCCAGGTGCTCACCCACGGCGCGGACGGGAAGATCGAGAAGGTCACGGCGACGGGCGGCCGGTCGATCTCGTTCACCTGGACCGGAAGCCACGTCACCGGCGTCTCCACCGACCCTGTGGCCGGCACGCCGCTCACCTGGAGCTACACCTACAACGGTGACAAACTGACCAAGGTATGCCCGCCGGACAGCGCAACCGCCTGTACGACCTACGCCTACAGTGACGCCAACACCTACCGCAGCCTGGCCCTGGACACCGGACCGGTCAGCTATTGGCGGCTCAACGAGCCCACGGCCGTCGGCGGCACGAAGGTGGCCAGCGCCGCCGAATGGAACGCGGGCATCGACGACGCCAAGGTGACCGGCTACACCGCCGACCTGATCGCGGGTGTGCCGGGTGCGCTGGGCGGCTCGGGCGACACCGCGATGCGCTTCAAGGGCACGGCCACCTCCTCCTACGTACGCCTGCCGCCGGGCTCGGTGAGCGGCAAGGGCAGCAACCTGGCCGTCGAGGCCTGGTTCAAGACCACGGCGTCCGGCACGGTGATCGGCTACCAGAACTCCGAGTGGAGCGACCCCTCGGCCTTCACCCCCGTCGTGTACGTGGGCAAGGACGGCAAGCTTCGCGGCCAGTTCTACACCGGCAAGCCGGAGCCGATCACCTCGACGGGGCCGGTCAACGACGGCAACTGGCACCACGTCGTGCTGTCGGGGGCCGGAACCTCGCAGACCCTCTTCCTCGACGGTCAGCGCGTCGGCGCCCTGGCCGGGCAGATCTGGCACTGGGATCAATGGGAGACCAGGATCGGCTCCGGCTACGGCGCGCCGAGTTGGCCGTCGACCACGACCACGCCCGGATCCTTCTCCTTCGTCGGTGACATCGACGAGGTCGCCGTTTACGCCAAGCCGCTGGGCGAGGGCGTCGTCCGCGCCCATCACGCGGCCCGGCTGGCCAGAGCGCAGCTCACCAAGGTGGTGCAGCCGTCGGGCCGGGTGTGGGCGGACAATGCCTACGCTCCGGACGGTGGCAGGCTGCTCACCCATGTCGACTCCAACGGTGGTATGTGGAAGGTGTCGGCCCCGGTCTTCACCCGCGAGTCCAGTTCGCTGACCCTGGCCACCACCAAGGTCACCGACCCGCGCGACAACACGATCACCTACGCCACCGACGCGCAGCGCGGACACCGACTGGTCACCAGGACCGACCAGCTCGGCAAGAGCACGACCTTCCGATACGACACCGGCGGCTTCCTCGCCAAGGTCGTCGACCGCAACGGCAACGGCGCCGAGCTGTCCTTCAACGCCCGCGGAAACATGATCGCGAAGAAGACGTGCCGCGTGGTCGGCACCTGCTTCACCGAGTACTTCGACTACTACCTCAAGGCCGACGATCCTTTCGATCCCCGCAACGACCAGTTGATCGCCCAGCGCGACGGCCGTTCGAGCTCGGCCGTCGACGACAGGTACCTCACCGCCTGGACGTTCAACTCCTTCGGCGAGAAGACCAAGGAGACGACCCCGCCGACGGCCGACTTCCCCACGGGGAGGGCCGCCGTATCGGTCTACACCGATGGCACCGAGGCCGCGGTCGGCGGCGGCCAGACGCCCGCAGGACTGCTCAAGATTGAGCGCGATGCCAAGAACAACGAGACGACATACCGCTACACCGCCTCCGGCGACCTCGCCGAGACGCGTAGCCCCCAGGGCTTGGTGACCCGCTTCACGCACGACGAGATCGGCAGAGTGCGCTCCAAGACCGTGGCCACCCAGGCCGACCCAGACGGAGTCACCTCGGCCTTCACCTACGACGGCCGTACCCGGCTGCTCACCCACACCGGTCCCGGCGTCCGTAACGAGGTCTCCGGCGTCACCCACACCTCGCGTGTCTCCTACACCTACGACGCCGACGGCAACACCCTCACCGAGACTGCCGCGGACCTGACCGGCGGCGATCCGGCCCGCATGGTCACCTACACCTACGACGCCCACGGCCGGGTCGAGACCGTCAAGGGGGCCGAGAACGGCACGGTCGCCTACACCTGGGACGGCGCAGGTAACCGGACGAGTGTCGTGGACGAGGCGGGCGTGCGCTTCGAGTACGCCTACACCAAGCGTGACGAACTGGAGACCACGACGCTCAAGGGCTGGACCGGCAGCCCTGTGGCGCCGCACGCGCCGCAGGACGTCGTCCTGGAGTCCAACGCCTACGACCATGAGGGCAGGCTCGCCTCCGAGGTGGACGCGATGGGTCGCAAGACCTCCTACACTTACTTCGCCGACGGCCTGCTGGCCCAGGTCATCGCCGACGACGTACGGCTGAACGGCTCGGCGACTCCCAGGGACGTCGTGCTGGAGGCCAACACCTACGACCCGTCGGGCAACATCGTGCGCGTGGTCGCCGGAGGGGGCGTGCAACGCAGCGACGCGGTGTACGACGCCGCCGACCGGCTGACGTCCAGGACGTTCGATCCCGAAGGGGAAGCACGCACGACCTCCTACACCTATGACGCCAACGACAACGTCCTGAAGGCGTCGCGAACCGGCGCCGGCACGCAGCGCGAGGAGTCGACGCAGTACGCCTACAATGCCGACGACGTGCTGATCCGCCAGACGGTCGAGAACGGCGACGTCGACATCGTGAGCTCGCGGGTGGTCGACGAGCGTGGGCTGACGATGACTGTGACCGACCCCCGTGGCAACGCGGCGGGCGCCGACGCGGCCGCGTTCACCACGGCCTACCGCTTCGACGCGGCCGATCGCCTGGTGGAGGTCAAGGCTCCCGAGGTGCGAGTGGAGAAGCAGGGCACCGCACCGGTGACGACCAGGCCGACCGGCCGCTACGGCTACGACTCGGTCGGCAACCGCACCCACGCCGAGGATGCGGAGGGAGCCGTCAGCACGGCCGCGTTCGACCGGCTCGGTCGGCTGAAGTCGGCCACCGCGCCGGCCTACCAGCAGCCATCGGGCGGCGGCCTGCTGAACCCGGTCACCGCCTACACCTACGACCACGCGGGCCGGGTCACCGCGATGACCGACCCCAGAGGATCGGTGTGGACGACCGAGTACGACGCCCTGGGTAACCGGGTCCGGGTGACCGAGCCCGGCTCCGGTCAGTGGGTCTACGAGTACGATCTCGCCGGTGAGCAGGTGGCCGGCGTGGACCCGATGGGCGCCAGGGTGCAGTCCACCTACGACGATCTCGGCCGGGCGATCACCACCACACTGATCGAGCGCAGCCCCGCGACGCAGGCGTTCATCACCTCGCTGGAGTACAACGACGCGGGCGACCGGGTCAAGGAGGTCGGGCCGCTCGGCCGTACCACCACATGGACGGTGAACGCGGCTGGGCAGATCCTCACCGAGAAGAACCCGGCGAACAACACCACCACCTACGGCTACGACCTCATGGGCCGGGCGGTGAAGGTCAAGGGGCCGCTCGGCGACACCACACTGATGGACTTCGACCTGGCCGGACGGCGTACCTCGCTCAAGGAGGCCGACGCGGCGGGAGGCGTGCTGCGCGAGATCGGCTTCGGCTACGACCTGGCCGGCAACGAGACCAGCGAGACGTCGGCCGAGGGGCATACCATCCGCAGCGTGTTCGACGCCTCCGACGCCCTGGTGGAGCTGATCGAGCCGGCCTCGGCCGACAAGTCGATCACCACCACCTTCGGATACGACGCCACCGGTCAGCGCACCCGCTCGACCGACGGCCGGGGCAACACGGTCTGGACGACGTACAACAGCCTGGGACTGGCCGAGTCGGTGATCGAGCCAGCCACCTCGTCACACCCGTCGGCGGCCGACCGTACCTGGACCTACGTCTACGACGGCGGCGGCAACATGCTGGCGGCGCTGCAGCCGGGCGGCGTGCGTGTCGACAACGAGTACGACCCGCTGGGCCGTCTGGTCCGCCAGAACGGCTCGAACGCGCAGGCCGCGACGCCTGAATGGGCCTTCGGATATGACAAGGCGGGCCGCCGTACCAAGATCGGCGAGTACGACCTCGGCTACAACGATCGGGGCCTGCTCACCACGATCACTAAGGCTGGTGTCCAGACCGCGGCCTTCACCTACGACGAGTACGGGAACCCGACCAAGCGCCAGGACGTCAACGGCGACACCACCTTCGGATGGGACGCCGACGACCGGCTCTCCTCGGTCGGCGACCCCGTCTCGGGACGCTCCTTCACCTACGCTTACGACCAGGCCGACCGCCTGACCACACTGACCTCAGCGAACCCGGCCGGCGTTCAGACCTACGGCTACGACGGCATGGACCGCGTCGTCAGCCACGAGCTGCGCGGCCCCGGCTCCACACCGCTGGCCTCGATCGCCTACACCTGGGACAAGGACGACAACCTCACCGGCAAGACCACCACGGGTACGGCCGGTGCCGGGACCAACTCCTATCGCTATGACCGCGCGGATCGGCTGACCTCCTGGACGGCTCCCGACGGCACTGTCACCGATTACGAGTGGGACGACTCGGGCAACCGGGTCAAGGTCGGCGCCACCGCTTTCACCTACGACGAGCGCAACCGCCTCATCGGCGGGGCGGGCAGCACCTACGCCTACTCACCGCGTGGCACCCTGGCTTCGCAGACCACGGACGGTGTCACCACGAACCTGGTGTTCGACGCCTTCGACCAGATGGTCTCGGACGGCGAGGTCGACTACGGCTACGACAGCTTGGGCCGCCTGACCTCCCGCGACGACGAGCGATTCGTGTACGGCGGGCTGGAGAACGACATCTCCGCCGTGACCGACGCCGCCGGAGTGGTCAAGGCGCGCTTCGGTCGAGGCCCGGCGGGCGAACTGCTCGGCCTCGACGAAGGCGGCGTGAAGCTCGGCGTCCTGACCGACCAGCACGACGACGTGGTCGCCACCTTCTCCGACACCGGCCTGGTGGACAGCGTCGCCTACACCCCCTTCGGCGAGGTGGCGGCCAGCACGGGCACCAAGCGCAGGCTCGGCTACCAGGGCGAGTACACCGACCCCACCACGGGCAAGGTGAACATGCACTCGCGCTGGTACATGCCGGGGACCGGAGGCTTCGCCTCCCGCGACGACTGGACGATCAGCCCTTACCCGTCGATCAATCTCAACCGCTACACCTATGCCGGAGGCTCGCCTCTCGGTTACACCGACCCGTCGGGTAACTGTCCGTTCTGCATTCCGCTGCTTTTCATCGCCGTCCGCGTGGTCGTCCAGGTGGCCGTACGGACCGCCGTCGGACGCGCCGTCGCGCAGGCGGTGGGCAAGCAGGCGGTCAAGCAGGTCGTGAAGCAGGCGGTCAAGCAGTCGGTGAAGCAGTCCGTCAAGCAGACGGTGAAGCAGGCAGCCAAGCAAGGCGCGAAACAGGGGGCAAGGCAAGGCGGGAAGCAGTCGGTCAAACAGGCGGTGAAGCAGTCCGTCAAGCAAGGCGCGAAGCGAGCAGGCAAGCAGGCGGGCAAGGCGGTCAAGCAGGTCGGCAAGGCCGCCAAGCAGGTGGCGAAGAAGACCGGCAAGGCCGCCAAGCAGGTCGCCAAGAAGGCGGGCAAGCAGGTCGGCAAGGCCGCCAAGAAGGTTGGAAAAGCGGCCAAGAAGGCGGGCAAGGCTGCGAAGAAGGCCGCCAAGCAGGTGGCGAAGAAGGCAGGAAAGGCGGCCAAGAAGGTCGTCAAGGCCGCGAAGAAGGCAGGCAAGGGCAGCAGCAAGGACGTCAAGGAAGGCTTGATCGAGGCCGCTGTCGAGGACTTCGGCATCCCGATGGGCGATGTCGACCTGGGCTGCCGCAGTGTCCGCAGCTGCGTCAAGGACGTGATCGAGGACATCGTCGAGGACACCGCCGATGAGGTCATCGACAACATCATCGAGGACATCGTCCCCGAACTCCCGATGGACATCCCCGGCCTCGACGGCGGCGGATGCACCCGGCCGAGCAGCTTCGTGGCCGGGACGCAGGTTCTCCTGGCCGACGGCACCACCAAAGCGATCGAGCAAGTCGAGATCGGCGACCAGGTGCTCGCCGCCGACCCGGCCACCGGCCGTACCGAGCCGAAGCCGGTCACCAATCTGATCACCAGCGAGGGCCCCAAGACCCTCGTCTCGATCAGCCTCGAAACCGGTGCCCCCATCACTGCGACGGACGCCCACCCGTTCTGGGCGCCCGACCTCGGCCGCTGGGTCCGCGCCGACCAACTCCAGCCCGGTGCCTGGCTCCAGACCTCAGCCGGCACCTACGTCCAGGTCACCGCAGTCGAACGGCAAACCGCCGTCCAACGCGTCCACAACCTGACGATCGACGAGCTCAGCACGTATTACGTCGTCGTCGGTGACCAGGGCATCCTGGTTCACAACGACGAGCCGCTCACCGATGAACAGTGCTTCGCTGAAGCCAATCGCATCAGAGATGAGGGGATCAGCAACATGTCGAAGACGCAGAGAGACAAGCACGTCATGGGCATCGGCGCAGTGGACTGTACCAATGGAAGAGGCGTTTTCGGAAAGAAGCGGTCCGGAGCCGGGCCTTTCTGCGCAGAGGACAACGCGCGTGAACAGCTGGTGAACATGGGCTCCGATCCGGCGAACATTCGCTACGGAAACCCGCGTCACCCGGACACGGAAAAAGACGCCGCCGTCTGTACGCGATGCCAAGAAAGAAATGCAGAGAGTCAGTTCCCTCCTGGGGTGCTGGCCGATCCTGATGGGGCGTGGGGCAGATGACGGGTGCAGTGAACTGGGACTGGGCGAGTCTGCGAACGCTGAGTGGCGACGGCAGCGGTGTGCCGCCGTTGGTCGAGCGACTGCTCTCGCCGGTAGAGGAAGAAGCGCTGAACGCGTTTCGATACTTGTTCAACCTGGTGGTCACTCAAGGAGACCTCCACTCGGCTGCCGCCGGTGTAGTGGATCTTCTGCTGAATGAGCTGAATCAGGAAGGGAATCTGCCTGCCTACGGCTGGCTCCTGCTCAACGCCATCAATCGCGGAGCCTCGTACGGCGGGCAAGTCATGGTGGAGGGGCAGAGCCATGACATCGAGGAGTATTGCCGTACGCGCATCGCTGATGCGCTTCCACTGATCGGCCGGGCGGCTTCAGAGGCGCAAGGCGCGGTATTCGAGTATCTGATGTTCCTGGTACGAGGCATGGTCCGGCGCAGCCCGGAGGCACTGGGGATCATCGAGCGGGAAGTGGCCAGATCCACCTCCACACGACGACAGCGTGCTCTCGACGCGCTGGAAGTGGCCTTGGCGCCGGACGATGACGATGACGACTGAAATCGTCAGAGCGGCGGAGCCGGATCGGCGTACTGAACCCTTAGCAGGAGTGGGGGGCATTCGTGCCCTCCCGCGATGGGAAAGGCGCCTGGTGCTAGGTGGGATTTTCGGTTGCGCCGCAGCACTCACCGGACACTTTCTCCTGACTTTCCTATACGTGGCGCCCTGGAATCCGGTCTACGACAAGGGGGCATCGGTCGTCGACGGCTACATCAATCCGTACTTCGGCCAGAACTGGGAGTTGTTCGCCCCCGATCCCATCGACTACAACCCCGCCGTGCAGGTGCGGGCGAAGGTCAAGAACGCCGATGGGTGGGAGCGGCACACGGGCTGGGAGGACATCACCGTGGCGGAGATGCGGATGGTCGAGGGCTCGCTGTTCCCCAGGCGTACGTCGCGGATCGTGGGCGGGGCGCGGCAGATGATGACCGATGCCGACGTGGCACCGGAGAGCCCCGCCGGGACTGAGGAGGAGGAAGAGGAAGGGGAGGAGGAGACGGCGGATCCCGTGTTCCAGGAGCAGGCGGTACGGCACATGCGGGCGGTGGCGACGCTGGCCGCCAGGGCGCGGTGGGGTGACGGGGTGAGCGCGGTGCAGGTGCGGGTCACCGACCACGTGTTCGCGCGGTTCGACGAGCGCGCGGGTGTGAGCCGGAAGGACGGGCAGCGGACCTACGGCGACTTCGGGTGGTGGCAGCCGGCGAAGGTCTCGGCGCATGCGGTGCGGCTGTGGAAGGAGGCGCACCGGTGAGCGACGTGCGACAGGATGACGTGTTGCCATCGCCGCGTCGGCTCTGGGCGCGTGGGCGGGCCCGGTTGTGGGATGCGGTCGAGTGGGTCTCGGGGGCTCGGCACGGACTCTACGGGCTGGCGGTGCTCCGGATCGGCTACGGCGTGGTGTTGCTGGGGTTGCTGCTGACCGCATACGGCGATCGGCGGGTGCTATGGGGGCCGGAGTCGCCGTGGACGGTGGGCCTGCTGAACGAGAGCCTGGCCGAGGAAGGCACGTTCTCGATCTTCGCGCTGACCGACTCGGGATGGTTCTTCGAGGTGGTATACCACGCCTTCATCGGGCTTGCGGTACTGTTCACACTGGGCTGGCGGACGCGGTGGGTGACGCCGTTGCTGGCGGCGATGGTGTGGTCGTGGCACCAGCGGGAGCCGTGGGTGCTCGACGGTGGCGACAACCTCATGCAACTCGTCCTGATCTACCTGTGTTTCGCCGACCTGTCGGGCCGTTGGTCGCTCGACGTCCGTAGAAGGGGCACGGTCGAGGTGCGGGACGGGCTGCGCCGGAGGCTGGGAGGCGTCCTGCACAACGCGGCCCTGCTGGCGACGTTGCTGCAGGTGAGCATCCTGTACATGAACGCGGGTCTGCTCAAGGTACGCGGTGAGATGTGGCAGGACGGGACGGCGTTGTACTACACGCTGCGGGTGACGGAGTTTCAGCCGTTCCCGTGGCTGAGCGAACTGGTGTACGACAATGCCTTGCTCGTCACCGCCGGGACGTACACGGCGGTGTTCGTGCAACTGCTGTTCCCTTTGTTGATGCTGAACACGGTGACGAGGCGGCTCGGTCTGGTCGCTGTGACCGGGATGCATGCGGGAATCGGTGTGTTGATGGGGTTGGCGTCGTTCTCGTTGATCATGATTGCGACCGACCTGCTGTTCGTGCGCGGCCGTACCTATCAGCGGGGAGCCGCCGTGACGCGGGTGGTCGTGGTGAAGGCGCGCCGGAGGTTCGGCGGGAAAGAAAAGGTGGTGCTGCCTGAGCCGTTGAAGGTCGGCCCCTAACGCGTGGTGTCCTGGGCGGCTGCCGTCAGGGCCAGGATGGGGAAGATGGCCTTGGGGGGGACGCGGTAGACGCCGCGTTCGGGCTGTTCGACCAGGTGGGCCGACTGGAGGGTCTTGAGGTGGTGGTAGAGCTGGCCGGGTGAGGCGAGGCCCAGGGCGGACTGCAGGTCGGCGATGGCGCGGGGGCCGGCGGTGAGCAGGCGCAGGATGTCCAGGCGTGCGGGGTGCCCGGCGGCGGCCAGGACGGCGGCGATGGGCGCGGTGGGCAGGGTCAGCAGGTCGGCGGGGTCGTGTACGGCATGCCATTCGCAGGTCTGGCCGCCGAGTTCGGCCTGCCCGCCGTACTCGAAGCGTCCGGATGCCGAGACGGTGGTGGACGACGGGGCGGGAGGCCGGGCGATGGACGCCTCAAGCGCCGCGACCCTGGCCTCCAGCGACTGGATGCGCGTCTCGTCGGTCAGAGCGGCCTCGCTTCGGGCTGGAGGGCTTGCCCGACCCTGGGCGCGAAGCCGGGATCGGTGGAAAGCCGGGCGATGAACTGCTGCAGAGCATAGCCGAGCGTCCCGGACAGCCAGGTCGACAGCGGCAGGTGGCGCAGGGCGAGCACGGTGTGGCGGGCGCCGGCGGCCTGGGTGTGGACGGACATGGCCTCGCTGAGCACGCCGGGCAGTGCGCCGGGCTTGACGCCGATGACCGGTTCGGGGGTGGCGCCGGGCCTGCGCATGGGCCAGCGCAGGTGCTGGGCGGCCAGCGGGTCGGCCCAGCACGCGGTCAGGGCGGTGTGCAGGGCGGCGGGGGTGAGGCGCGTGACGGTGTCGGCCCAGGCGGCCTGCCGGGACAGTCGGCCCATGCTGAGTTTGACGTCGCCGTGCTCGATGTGGCGGCGCAGGCACGCGTCGGCGCTGCCGGGGCGGTTGCCGTACTCCTTGAGCAGTTCGCCGTTCACCGGGCCCACGGGGGTGGCGGCGATCTCGGCGAGGTGGTCGGGGCCGAGGCGGTCGCGCAGCAGGTCGGCGGCGGCGTTGTCGCTCTCCTCGATCATGGCCGAGACGACCTGGTCGAGGGTGACGACGGGTCCGGCCTGCAGGCGCTTGAGCGCCTTGTCGTGGGCGCCGCCGTCGGTGCCGGGCAGGTGGTAGGCGCGCCAGAGAGCGAGTTCGACCGGTTCGCCGGGATCGGCGGTGCCCTGCCGTACGGCCTGGGCGTAGGCAAGCAGGTGCACGACCTTGATGGCGGAGGCGACGGGGAACAGGACGTCGGCGTTGTGGGCGAGCCCGGTGGTGACGAGGGCGACGTCGCCGGGATGGGCGGTGAGGTAGGCCAGCAGCGACTCGGTGTCCTTGAGGCGGGGCGCGAAGGTGGCGGCCGAGGCGACGATGTCGGCGAGCGAGGGAAGGAGATGCATGGATCTACGATAACTCGAATTTTCGGAATTTAAAACTTTCTGGAGCACGGAACGGAAGCGGCGGCCAGATGTCCGGGTTCGGCCCTGTCACGGGCCACCCGCCCGGAGGAACATCGACGCCATGACAGCAGTGGTGCGAGCCGAGGGGCTGACGAAGTTCTACGGCGGGCGCAGGGGACTGGAAGACCTCGACCTGGAGATCCGCGCCGGAGAGGTCTTCGGCTATCTCGGGCCGAACGGCGCAGGCAAGACGACGACGCTCAGACTCGTCCTGGACGTCATCAGACCGACCAGAGGCCGCGTGACCGTGCTCGGGCACGACTCGCGCGACCCGGAGGTACGGGCCCGCATCGGCTACCTGCCGGGCGAACTGGCGCTCGAAGGCGGGGAGAAGGCCAAGGACTTCCTCGCCTTCATGGCCGCGATGCGCGGCGGCGTGCCGCAGGGGCGGGTGACGGAGCTGGCCGAACGGCTCGACGCCGATCTGTCGGTCCCGATGGGCAGGCTCTCCAAGGGCAACAAGCAGAAGGTCGGCCTGATCCAGGCCTTCATGCACCGCCCCGACCTGCTCATCCTGGACGAGCCGACGAGCGGCCTCGACCCGCTGGTCCAGCAGGAGGTGCTGGCCATGGTGCGCGAGACGAGAGCCGAAGGCCGCACGGTGCTGATGTCCTCGCACGTGCTGGCCGAGGTCGAGCACGTCTCCGACCGGGTCGGCATCGTACGCGCCGGTCGCCTGATCGCCCTGGAGGAGGTGGCGGCGCTCCGGGAGCGTGCGGTGCGCAAGGTGGAGTTCCACTTCGACGCGCCGGTGCCGCCGGAGGCGTTCAAGGGGCTGCCCGGTGTGCGGGAGCTGCGCATCGAAGGCGCCCATCTGCGCTGCACGATCGACGGCAGGCCGGATGCGTTGATCAAGGCGGCGGCGGCCTTCACCGTCGTCCACCTGGTCAGCGCCGAGCCCGACCTCGAAGAGATCTTCCTGACCTACTACAGCGAGGAGGCGCGTGATGCCGGTGCTGCTGGCGAAGGCCCTGCGTGACAACCGCAGGCCGCTGATCGGCTGGACGCTCGGGACGTCGTTGTTCTTCGGCGGGTACGGCGCCTTCTTCACCCAGGTCAAGGCCGAGGCCCACCTGTACGGCCAGCTGGTGCTGAACAAGTACCCGGGCGTGCTGCGCGACCTGATGGGCGGTCTCGGCGACTTCACGACGGGCGCCGGCTTCCTCCAGACGCTGGTGTACCAGCTGTTCGGGCCGCTGCTCCTGCTGCTGTGCGCGACCGGCATGGCGGGCCGCGCGATCGCCGCGCCCGAGGAGTCGGGCACGCTGGAGCTGACCGTCACCCTGCCGGTACGGCGGCGCAGGCTGCTGCTGGAGAGGTTCGCGGCGATGGCGCTCGGGCTGCTCGGCGTGGCGGTGGTGACGTTCGGCGTGGTGTGGGGGGTGGCTTCGGCGGTGGGGATGGGCGTGCCGTTCTCCAGGCTGGTGGCCGGGCACGTCGGTCTGTACCTGATCGCGCTGCTGTTCGGGACGCTGTGCCTGGCGGTCGGGGCCGCGACCGGGCGCAAGGCCCTGGCGCTGACCGTCGTCGGCGCGGTGGCGCTGACCGGCTACGCGGTGCAGACGCTGGGCAAGGGCGTCGAGGCCGTCGGCTGGCTCAGGGGGGTCTCGCCGTTCCGCTACTACCTCGAAGGGCAGCCGCTGCACCACGGCTTTCCGGTCGGGGACTACCTGGTGCTCGCGGGGGCGAGCGCCGTACTCGTGCTCATCGCGGTTCTCACCTTCGACAGGCGCGACCTGGGAGTCTGATGGATCTGCTCGGCGAACGGCTGCGCGAGCTGGTGGCGGGCGCGGAGCCCAGGGCGCACTGGCATGCGTGCGGTGTCAGCGCCGCCGAGCTGGGCGTCCCCGTGCGCACCCTGGTCGAGGCGGCGCTGGAGGCGGCGCAGGGCACGGTCGTCGGCCCGGAGTTGCGCCGTTCGGTCGCCGCCCTGCTGACCGGGTACGAGGACGCCCAGCGAGAGGCGTTGCGCCAGGAGGAGAAGGCCAGACGCGAGTTCGTCGACGACCTGCTCCAGGGCAGGGCCGAACGGCTGGCCGAACGCGCCGAGCACTTCGGCCTGCGCCTGGCCGAGTCGTACACGGTGACCGTCGCGGGCTCGGCGCGGCCGTACCAGGAGGGGGTGGCCGGGCGGATCGAGCGTGACCTGGTGGCCAGGTTTGGGTCGCACAACATCCTGGTGGCGGTGCGGGAGGGGCTGCTCGTGTGTGTGGCTCCGGCCTCGCTGGCGGCGGCGACGGGGGAGTTCACCCACAGGGTGCGTGCCGACGACGCGCCCGGCTGGAGGGTGGCGATCGGCCGCCCGCACAGGGGCCCGGCCGGGATCGTCACCTCCTTCAGGGAGGCGGGAGGCGCACTCGATCTCGGGACCAGGCTCGGCCTGCGGGCGAACGTGCTCAAGGCGGCCGATCTGCTGGTCTTCCCCGTTCTGCTGCGCGACAGGGAGGCGATCGAGGACCTGATCCGTACGGTGCTGAGCCCGCTGCTCGAGGCCAGGGGCGGGCCGGGGCCGCTGCTGGAGACGCTGGAGGCGGTCTTCGCCGCGCAGGGCAACCAGACGGCGGCGGCCAGGCGGCTGGGGGTGAGTGTGCGGGCGGTGACGTATCGGCTGGAGCGGGTCAGGAGGCTGACCGGCTTCTCGCCCGACGATCCGACGCAGCGCTTCACGCTGGAGACGGCCGTACTCGGAGCACGGCTGCTGGATTGGCCCGCATCGCTAGTATGAGACATAGGTGTCTCGTCATGAGAAAGAGGTGTAGCGATGCACTGGGACCACAGCTATGACGTCGTCGTGGTGGGCTCGGGAGCCGCGGGACTGGCCGCCGCCCTCACCGCGAGGCTGCGCGGGCTCACCGCACTCGTCATCGAGAAGACGGCCACGTACGGCGGGTCCAGTGCGTTGTCGGGCGGAGCCATCTGGGTGCCGGGCAATCTCTACCTGGAGGGCACCGCGCTGCGCGACAGCCGTGAGGAGGCCGCGCTCTACCTCAAGGAGACCGTGGGCGACCGCGTGCCGCGCGAACGCCTTGAGGCCTATCTCGACCTCGGTCCCGAGATGGTGCGCTTCCTGCACGAACGCACCCGGCACATGCGCTTCGAGTACACGCCCGGCTACTCCGACTACTATCCCGAGCGGCCCGGCGGCAAGCCGCTCGGCAGGTCGGTCGAGCCCGTCCTGTTCGACCTGCGCAAGCTCGGCCATCTGCGGGCCACGATGCGCCGGGCCGAACTGCCCACCTACGGCATGGTGATGAACTCCCGCGAGTTCCACAAGGTCAACATGATCTCCAGGACGTGGCGCGGCAGGCGCATGGCGCTCAGGATCGGCATGCGGGCGGTCACCTCGCTGCTGACCGGCGCACGCTACGCCTCGCTCGGGGAGGCGCTCGTCGGCAGGCTGCGGCTGTCGCTGGCCGAGGCGGGCGGCCAGGTCCGGGTGAACACGCCGTTCGAGGACCTCGTCGTCGAGGACGGCAGGGTCGCCGGGGTGCGGGCTTCGGGCAAGAGCATCCAGGCACGCGGCGGTGTGATCCTGGCCGCCGGAGGGTTCTCGCACAGCCAGGCCCTGCGTGAGCAGTACCTGCCGGCCCCGACCGACGCCCGGTGGACCTCGGCGGCGCCGGGCCAGACCGGTGACGTGATCGCCGCCTCCGTCGCGGCCGGAGCCACGCTCGACCTCATGGACAGGGTGTGGGGCATGCCCACCGCCGTGCCCTCGGGCGCCGCGCCCGTCTTCCTCGTCACCGACCGGGCCGTGCCCGGCATGGTCATCGTGAACCGCGACGGCGACAGGTTCGTCAACGAGGCCGTGCCGTACCACGAGTTCGTCGACACGATGTACGCCAAGGACGCCGTCGAGTCCTGGATGATCATCGATCAGCGTACGAAGAACCGCTATCTCATGCTCGGGCACTTCCCCGGCCAGCCGTTCAAGAAGGCGTGGATGCGCGGCGACTTCATCAGGAAGGCCGACACGGTCGCCGAACTCGCCACGAAGATCTCCGTCGCACCCGCCAGGCTCCAGGCCACCGTCGACCGTTTCAACACCCTCGCCGCCCGAGGCAGGGACGAGGACTTCGGCCGCGGCGACAGCGCCTACGACGCCTACTACGGCGACCCCACGCTGCCCCATCCCAACCTCACCCCCATGGACAAGGGCCCCTTCTACGCCATCCCCATCAGGCCCGGCGACATCGGCACCAAGGGCGGCGTGGTCACCGACGCCAAGGCCAGGGTCGTCAGGGCGGACGGCACCCCCGTCGAAGGCCTGTACGCCGCGGGCAACGCATCGGCCGCGGTGATGGGCGAGACCTACCCGGGGCCCGGGGCGACGCTCGGCCCGGCGATGACGTTCGGATATGCGGCGGCGACCGATATCGCGCATTCTTTGGGAAAGGGAGTCGATTCCTCGCACTGAGTGAGGAAGCGGAAGGTGACGTTCCCGATGAACTGCCAGGTATGGAATCGGCGGCGATGCCGCTGAACTGCTCGCCGCCTATTCCCGAGCGAAATGACGGAATGCCACCCCTATAAATTACGGGTTGCGCACCCCCTGAAGCCCTGCTTGTCTCCGATATGGAAATGAATGGCTGAACTCTCAGCCCGGGGACTATTCAACGGGGGTTGAAGCCCATGCGCGACAAGCGTTCTGTTCGGCGTGCCCGGATTCTGATCCTGGCCGTGGTGTCCACTCTTCTCGCCTCATTCTTATGGGCTCCCGTACCGATCGCGGCGGCGGCGGATCCGCCACCCGTGGCGCAGGTGAAGGCGGGTGCCGGGCCGGTCAACCGGCCGCTGCCCGCCGGTGTGCGCCCGGACAAGGCCCCGGCCCAACGGCCGCCGGTCGTGCCCCTGGGCGCGAAAGCCGAGGGCAAGCCGGTCGAGCTGGCCGGGGCCAGGTGGTCGTCGCTGGTGGCCAGGCCCGCCGCCGTCGCCGACGACGGCTTCACCGACCTCGACCTGCGCCCCGGGTACGCGCTGGGCGACACCTCGCTGATCACCTACTTCAACGGCTCCGGCGTCGATCCGTCGTGGACCGGCGCACGGGTGCGGTTGTACGACGTGGAGTCGCAGACCGAGCAGGCCTCGTCGCTGGTGTCGCGTGCGGATCTGGCGTCGTCGTACTGCGGTTCGGGCGGGCAGTTCTGTCGTTCGTTCGGTGCTGTGGACGGCTGGGTGCTGGACCCGGCCAAGCAGTACTTCGTGACGGTCGCCGCGGTGTTCGGCGACGGGCGTGAGGTGGTGTCGAATCCGTCGGGTGAGGCGCAGCCGCGTGTCACGTCGGTGCCGCCGCCGGTGCCGAACGAGCAGGCGGCCGGGTGCGGGTGTGGCAATGCGCTGGCGTTGACCGCGGCCGGGCAGGCCTCTCGTGCGTCGGGTGTGAATACCGGTACGGGGGCGTATGTGCGGACCGAGCAGGATTTCGCGATGGCGTCGTTCGGGCCGCAGTTCGTGTCGGCTCGTACGTACTCGTCGATGAACCGCGGCGCGAGCCCGCTGGGGCCGGGCTGGAACTGGTCCTACGACATGCGGGTCACCCCGGCGGGCGAGGGCGCCGTGCTGGTCAGGGCCGAGGACGGCGCCCAGGCCAGGTACACCGCCGACGGCGACTCCTACAAGCGCCCGCCGGGTGTGCGCTCGACGCTGCGCAAGACGGCGAGCGGCTGGGAGCTGAAGACGCCCCGCCAGGTGCGTTACGCCTTCGACGCCCAAGGCCGCCTGGTCTCGGTGCGCAACGCCCGCGACGTCGGCGTGACGCTGGCGTACGAGGGGCTCGGTGTGAACATCACCGACGCCTCCGGCCGGGTCGTCGAGGTACGGATCGAGGGCGGTCTGATCAGGCAGATCAGTCTGCCGGACGGCCGTAATGTGAACTACTTCTACACCGGTGGCCTGTTGACGAGGGTGCTGGACGCGCGTGGTTTCGCGTGGCGGTACGCCTACCACGCCAACAGCCTGCTCTCGCAGGTGGTGGATCCGCACAATGTGGCGATCGTGTCGAACGTCTACGGCGCCGACGGGCGGGTGACGTCGCAGCAGGACGCGCTGGGCAGGCAGACGGTGTTCGGGTGGGATGCCGGGAAGGAGGAGGCGTCGACGACCGACCCGGACGGTGTGACGATCTGGGACGGGTACAAGGGCAACACGCTGGTCTACTCCCAGCGTGCGACCGGCGATTCCGACAACCACCGGTATGACCCTGCGCTGAACCGTGATTTGGTGGTGAACGGCAATCAGTACCAGCACGAGGCGACGTTCGACGCCAACGGCAACCGGGTGCGCGCGGACGCGCCGAAGTCTTTGGATTTCTCGGAGAGGACGAAGTTCGACGCGAACAACAATCCGACCGAGCACACCGACGCCAATGGCCAGGTGTGGAAGGACACCTACAACGAGTTCAACGAGCTGGTCCGCAGTGTGGATCCCGAGAACAACGACATCACCCACACCTACGACACGCGCGGCCTGCGCCTGACGACGACCGACCAGCGCGGCAAGGTCACCAGGTACGAGTACTACGCCACCGGCATGCCGAAGGCCGTGATCTCGCCGACCGGACGCCGCAACGAGGTCACCTACGACGTGACCGGCCGTACCCTCACCTCGGTCGATCCGCGCGGCCTGGTGGCGGGGGGCAATCGTGCCGCCTACACCACCCGGTACGCCTACGACGCCCAGGACCGGCTGCTCAGCACGCTGGAGCCCGGCAAGACGGGGGCCTGGCGCACCGGGTTCGACGAGACCGGTCGCAAGATCCGCACCCAGACGCCGACCGGCCAGACGACGGTCTACGCGTACTTCGCCAACGGTCTGCTCAAGACGGTCGACGACGAACGCCGCACGACCACGTTCACCTACACGGCGGCCGGCCGCAAGTCCGCCGACCTGGTGCATCTGCGCACGCGTGCCCCGATCACGACCACGTACGGGTATGACGCCAAGGGCCTGCTGAAGACCGTGGTCTCGCCACGAGGTAACGAGCCCGGCGCGAATCCGGCGGACTTCACGACGACCTATTTCTACGACGCCAACGACAATCCGATCCGGGTGCGCACGCCGTATCCCGGGGGTGGTTTCACCGAGCGTGACATCAAGGTGGACCCGCTCGACCGGACGACGAACAAGACCGACGAGCTGGGCAAGTCATCGGCTTTCCAGCGCGACAAGACCGGCCAGGTCACGGCGACCACGGACAACCTGGGCCGTAAGACGTCCATGGAGTACGACCGGTCGGGTCGTCAGACCGAGATCAAGGATCCGGGCGGGAAGGCGACCAGGACCGAGTACGACCCCGCCGGGAACCGGATCAAGGAGACGAACGCGGCGGGCGGCGTCACGACCTGGAAGTACGACGACGACGGCCTGCTGGTGAGCGTCACCGAGCCGCGTGGCAACCTGGAGGGCGCCGATCCGGCCCGGTTCACCACCCGCTACGAGTACGACCAGGCCGGGAACCAGGTCAAGTCCATCGACCCGCTCGGCGCGACGACCACGATCGCCTACGACGCGACCAGCAGGGTCTCGGCGAGCACCGACCCGAAGAACCGCACCACCCACTACACCTACCGCGAGGACGACCTCCCGGCGACGGTGCACACCCCGGACACGCCGTACAACCCGGCGGATCCGACCGCCAGGTCGACGGTGTACGGGTACAGCGTGGACGGTTTGCTGGAGTCGGTGCGCGATCCGGCCGGGCGGTACACGCGGATGGCCTACGACGATGCCGGGCGTCTGATCACGCGGGCCGATCCGCTGGCCAGGCGGGTGGAGGTCACCTACGACGCGGAGAACAACGCGCTGTCGGCGATCACCATCAACGGGCCGGAGTGGGTCAGCCCTGAGGAGCGGCTGAAGCGGACGATCGTCAACACCTACGACATCCGGGGCCGCCGCACCAAGACCGCCCTGGGGTCGGAGGGCCCGGCCTACACCTACGGCTACGACGCCAAGGACCGCACCACGGCCTACGGCGACCCGGCCGGGGTACGCGAGGTGGCCTACGACGACGAGGACCAGATCACGACGGTCACCCGCAAGACCGCCGGGCTCGACGACGAGAGGTTCACCTACGGCTACGACGAGCGCGGCAACATCACCTCGCGCACGTATCCGGACGGCACGCAGGTCAGCGCGGCCTACGACGACGACTCCCGTCAGACCGAGCACAAGGTCGCGGGCGGTATCGCCGGGGGCACCAGCACCTGGACCTTCGCCTACGACGCCGCCGGACGCCGCACCACGACGACGCTGCCGGGCGGCGGGCTGAGCGAGAGGCGCGCCTACGACGACGCCGGACGCCTGACCTCCATCCGCACCGCCGACGGGGACGCGGCCCCGGTCTCGGCGTTCGATCTCACGCTGGACCCGGTGGGCAACCCGACGAAGGTCACCACCACCAGGGGGACGGCGTCGGAGGCGGTGGTCTACTCCTACGACAACGTCGACCGGGTCACCTCGGCGTGCTACTCGGCCACCAGCTGCGCGACGGGTTCGCAGATGGCCGGGCGTATCGACTACACCTACGACCTGGTCGGCAACCGCACCTCCCAAAAGCGCACGGGCAGCGCGGGCAACGACACCACCACCTACGCCTACGACGCCGCCGACCAGCTCACCCGTGAAACCGTGGCCAAGCCTGGCTCGGTGGTGGCGCGTGACTTCGGCTACGACGTCAACGGCAACCAGATCCGGGCCGGAGCCGACCGGCTCACCTACAACCTGGACAACAGCCTGGCCACCGCCACGGTGAACGGCAACAAGGCCGCCTTCACCTACGACGCGACCGGCCTGCGCCTGTCGGCGGCCACCAGCACCGCGGGCGGCACCCTGGCCGCCACCCAGCGCTGGAGCTGGGACACCAACGGCACCCTGCCGCAGATCGCCCTGGACACCACCACCAACGGCAACGGCGCCACGGTGGAACGACAGGGCTTCGCCTACGGCCCCGACGACGAGCCCCTCGCCCTGCTCAACGGTGCCGCGCACGCCTACACCCACGACTGGCTCGGCGGCGTCGCCAACATGCTCGCCCCCGGCGGGCAGGTGGAAGCGGGCTACGACTACGACCCGTTCGGCAATCCCCGCACCGGGCCCACCCTGACCGCGCCTCCCTCCCAGCAGGCGCCCGACAACCCGATGCGCTTCACCGGGGCGTACCAGGACCAGACCAGCGGCGAGGGCAACTACTACCTCAGAGCACGCAACTACAACCCGGGCACCGGCCGCTTCACCGCGACGGACGCCATGCCGACGGGGATCGGCAAGAGCTCGGCCTACACCTACGCGGCCAACAACCCGCTCGTCTACACCGACCCGACCGGCATGGTCCTCGACGCCGGAGGAGGAGGCGGCGGCACCGCGCCGAACCAGGAGGTCGACCCGGGGCCGAGTCCCGAGGACGTGGCCAAGGCCCAGCAGCTGCAGAACAAGAGCGTGCTGGACGTCATCCTGGAGGCCGGCGGCCAGATCCTCATGGAAGTCCTGGGGATCAACGACATCATCAACTGCCTCAACGGCGACCTCGGCGCCTGCGTCATGGCCGTGGTCGGCAACCTGCCCTGGGGCAAGATCTTCAAGGCCAAGAAGATCATCGAGGCCATCTGGCGAGCCGGCAAAGCCGTCATCACCTTCTTCAAGGAACTCAACTGGGCCAAAGCCATCCTGAGAGGAGCCGAACGAGCCGCCGAAGCCGCCAAGGCCGCAGCAGCGGCAGCAGCCAAGGCAGCAGCCGAAAAGGCGGCCGCGGCCAAGGCGGCAGCCGAGGCATACGCGAAGAAGGTGGCCGCCGAAGCGGCAGAACGGGCCAAGGCACTGGCCGCCAAGGCCAAGGCGAAGACCAAGCCCAAACCAGCGGCCAAGTGTGAGAACAGCTTCGTCGCAGGCACGCCGGTCCTGCTGGCCGACGGCACCAGCAAGCCCATCGAAAAGGTCGACCTCGGTGACCAGGTCATCGCCACCGACCCCGAAACGGGAGAGACCAAGACCGAACCGGTCGTCGGCCTCATCCGCGGCGAGGGCGAAAAGAACCTGGTCCGCATCACCGTCGACACCGACGGCGACGATGGCACGGCGACCAGCCAACTGGTGGCGACCGACAACCATCCGTTCTGGGTGCGGGACCAGCGCAAGTGGCTCGACGCCGACCAGCTCGAGCCCGGCATATGGCTGCGCACCAGCGCCGGGACATACGTCCAGGTAAGCGCGGTCAAGCAATGGACCCAGCACGAACGCGTCTACAACCTCACGGTCGCCGACATCCACACGTACTACGTGTACGCCGGGACCACAGATGTCCTCGTCCACAACTGCGAAACCTTCTACCGGGCGATGAGCGAGAAGGAGTTCAAGCAGCTCGGTGAAAACAGTGGCAGCATTACGGTCAAGGGGACTGAGAACTTCGTCACCCAGTCACGTGAATACCTCGAAGGGTTGAGGGACAGATTCACGAGAAGGGGTGGCAGAAATGCCGACAAGTACACCGTGCTGGTACGCTTCCAAATGGCGGACGGGACGAGGGATGCGCTCACGGCCGCCGGGAAAATGCCTGACGATATCGGCTCCGACATGGCCGCCGTCCATCTGAAGATGGAGCGGGGAGCGCAGACGTTCGGCCTCAGGCCGGGCTCGGTCGATGTATTCAACTCCAGAATTCTTGGATTCGAGAGGATAGACTGGTAATGAGTTTCGGGAGTGACGAATTCCTTCTTGGCGAGGTCGACTCGCTGATCACCGGGTTTGTCACTCCCGAGCAGGCTCGGGCCATCGTTCGGGAGCATCCTCAGGTCGAGGAATTGATCGTGGGTTGGATTCGCCGGGCAGCCCGTCACGGGGACTGGCCGAGGGTGGGCCGTCTGGCGAATCTTGCCGCTCCGCTCGCGCCGCCTGGGCTTGGGGAGGAGCTCAGCGGGCTGCTTGAGGGGGATCGGCCGGGGCTTGATGTCGAGGACCTCGTGGACATCCTCGGGGAGATACGGGCAGCGGGTGCCGCACGTGCGATTCATGGGCTGGTCGCGCGTTCGGTGGTGTCCGATGCTCCGGCTTATTGGCTGACGCAGAAAGCCGTTCTCGCTTTGAGTGAGTTCGGCACCGGTGAGGCGGATGGATTTCTGCGGGAGATGACTGCGGAGGACTGGCCGGACCCGATTCGCTGGCATGCCGCGGTGGCTTTGGGGATAGAGGACGAACTCGGGTTCGATGAGGATCGGATGACGGAGTGACCTTGCCGGAATCTGCTGGTCATGGAGCTCGCCTGACCGCCGCTGCCGAGGAAGACGGTCTCGCTATTGGTGGGCTGCTCGTTCCGGTGGTTCTGGATTATCGGGTGTCGCGTGGGCGGCCGCGTGTTCTGTATCTCGGGTTCGATCGGAGGCCCTGCTGGACCCTTGTGGCGGGTGATGTGGAGGAGTTGATCGTCGCGCTGTACGGGGAGTGAGGGGCTGATCCGGAGTAGTGGCCCTTGTGGTGGCGTTGGGTGCGGGAGGATGGGCGGTATGGTCATTCGTCCTGCCACGCCGGTGGATCTCGTCTCTGTTGCGCAGATCTATGCGCACTATGTCGAGCACACTGTGATCACCTTCGATGAGACGCCTCCCTCGGTGGACGACTGGCGGGAGCGGCTGTACGGGCTGCAGGAGAGGCGGTTGCCGTTCCTGGTCGTCGAGGTGGAGGGGGAGGTGGCCGGGTACGCCTATGCGGGTGCTTGGCGGCTCAAGCCGGCCTATCGGCATTCGGTGGAGGATTCCGTCTACCTTGCGCCGGGCTGGACGGGCAAGGGGCTGGGCAAGGCGCTGCTGGCGACGTTGCTGTCGGAGTGTGCGGCGGGCGGGGTGCGGGAGGTGATCGCGGTGATCGCCGATACGGGGGACGAGGCTTCCGGGGCGTTGCACAGGGCGTACGGGTTCGGCGAGGTGGGGCGGTTGCGAGGGGTGGGGTTCAAGCTCGGCCGGTGGGTGGACACCGTGTTGATGCAGAAGAGTCTGGTCTGAGCGGGAAGGGCTGGTCTGACCAGGAGGGTCTTGTCTGACCTGGAGAGTCTGGTCTGATCGGGTGCGCGGGGGTTCCCGGTCATGCTGGGCACCCTGCGCATCCCGGAGCGCCCGGTTTGGGAAGCGCCTAGGCGCGAAACGCGCTTGGTGTGAAAGCGCTCGGCACGTGCACGAGGTGGACGCGCTCGGCAGAAGCGCGAGGCAAAGGCGCGAGACAAATGCGCCCGGCAGACGTCCTTGGTAGACGTTCCCGGTAGACGTGCTCGGCGAAGGTGCTCGGTGCTAAATGTCTTGAGGGGGTGGCGTTGGCGCGGACATGATGTGCGTCATGGTCGAGACGTCTTCGCTTCTTGCCTTTGCGCTTGCGGTTGTGGTGATTTCGGCTTCGCCGGGGCCGGCTATGGCGTTGATTCTGCGGCGTGCCGCGCTTCGGGGGTTCTCCGGTGCGGTGCCCACTGTGCTGGGGCTCGAGGCGGGGCTGTATGTGTGGGCGTTGCTGGCCGCTGCGGGGCTCGGGGCGCTGGTGGCCGCTTCTGAGGTGGCCTTTCTCGTGCTGCGTGTGGTGGGGGCGGGGTTTCTGCTGTACCTCGGGGTGAAGGCCTGGCGGTCGGCGCGGCGGGGGAGTGCGGGGGGCGAGGAACTGGAGGAGCGGGAAGCGGCGCTGTCGTGGTGGAGGGCGTTCGGGGAGGGGGCGGTGGTGATGCTGGCCAATCCCAAGATCGCGGCATTTATGATCGCGTTCTATCCGCAGTTCGTGCCCGCCGATCGGCCGCTGTTCGCCACCACCGCCTGGCTGGCGGCGCTCCAGGTGGCGATCGAGGTCGTGCTGTACCTGGGGCTGGCGGCCGTGGTCGGACGGGCGGGCGCGTGGTTCCGGCGTCCGGCGATCCGCCGCCGCCTGGACGCGATCAGCGGCACGGTCCTGATCGCCCTGGGCGTACGGCTGGCGGTCGAGAGCCGTTAGGCGCTTAGGTGTGCAGGCAACCATCGAGAGCCCCTAGACGAGTAAGTCCTAAGTCGCTTCCATGCCAGTGCGGGAATGGCGAAGGGTGTTGAGGATCGATGTGTGACGAAAGACCTCAACACCCTTCTCACCGCACTGTACGTGGCGATCGACGACTGGCTGAAGACATCCCCGCGCTTCGGACGACCGCCGAAGCTGACCGACGCCGAGCTACTCACCCTGGCCGTGGCTCAGGTCCTGCTCGGCGTCCGCTCCCAAGCCCGCTGGCTGCGCTATGTGCCCGCTCACCTGCCCGGGGCCTTCCCGTACCTGCCCGGCCAATCCGGCTACAACAAGCGCCTGCACAAAGCCCTGCCCCTGCTCAAACATGCCATACGTGCCCTGGCCACCGACACCGACCTGTGGCACGACGACGTATGGATCGTCGACTCCACCCCGGTCGAATGCGGCCGTTCCCGCCCCACCGCGCTGCGATCCGAGCTGGCCGGCTGGGCCGGCTACGGCTACTGCCGCTCCCACGCCCGCTGGTTCTGGGGGCTGCGCCTGCACCTCGTCTGCACCCCCGCAGGACTC
Source organism: Nonomuraea sp. IBHARD001 (assembly GCF_056106265.1). Lineage (NCBI taxonomy): Bacteria > Bacillati > Actinomycetota > Actinomycetes > Streptosporangiales > Streptosporangiaceae > Nonomuraea > Nonomuraea sp. IBHARD001. Next base: position 7,290,694 of record NZ_JBWBBW010000002.1, on the reverse strand, counting down.
CCCGTCACCTGGGCGCTGGCCACCCCCGGCATCGACGAACGCCAGGTGCTCACGGCCGTCTGCGACCACGATCCCGCCCTGCTCACCGACCGGCCCGGCCTGCTGATCATCGCCGACAAGGGCTACATCTCCGCCGAACTGGACACCTACCTCGCCGACCGCGGCGTGCGGCTGCTGCGTCCCTCCCACCGCAACCGCGCACCCCGCCCAGGCGAGCATCTGCTCAAGCCGATCCGCCAGCTCATCGAATCCGTGCATCACACCCTCAAAAGCCAGCTTGACCTCGAGCTGCACGGCGCCCGCACCCCAACGGGCGTCGCGGTGCGCATAGCCCAGCGGATCCTCGCCCTGACCACCGCGATCTGGCACAACCGCGCAACCGGCCAGCCCATCACCCGATCGCTGATCGCCTACGATCACTGACCCCGACTAAGGACTTACGCGTCTAGACGCCCAGGTAGGCGGGCAACTGGTGAGAGCCCTTCGAAGCTGGGCAATCGGCACAAGCCAGCGGTTGGACAACAGTCGACACAAGCCCACAGCTGGGCAACCGGCGAAACGAAACGTCGGCGCCCCTCTAGCCTGGGGCCCGAGCCCCCTCCAGGAACAGCCGTACGATCGCATCCGTGGCGTCCTCGACCCCGAGGTTCGACAGCGGCGGCAAACTGAGCGCCCCGAGAATGAGCGCGCCCAGCAGCACGGCCAGCTGATCGGCAGGCATGTCCCCTCGGAGCACGCCGTCGGCCTGACCGCGTTCGGCGAGGGTGCGGAGCCGGTGGCCCACCTCTTCCTCCTCGGGCCAGAGTTGGGTGCGATGCGTGCTGACGACCCAGAACTCACGTCCTGTCGTCAGCAGGGCCCGGGTGAGTCTGGCGATGCCTTCGGCAGGGGGGACGCCGTCGATGCGGGCCTCGTCCAGGACTCTGATCGACTCTTCGGCGGCGAAGCGGCCGAGTTCGAGCAGGAGGTCCTCGCGGTTGGCGAAGTGGCGGTAGAGGGTGGCTCTGCCGACTCCCGCGGCGGCGGCGATGTCGGCCATTCCAGCGCGTTCGTGGGTGCGCAGGGCGGTGGCCGCGGCTCGGAGGATGGCGTCGCGGGTGCGGCTCATGGTCTCGGCTGATCTCATCGCCCATCCACTGTAGGGCCAAGCCGCCTGTCACTGGCGAGAACGAGCCCGACGTGACGAGCCCGACGTGACGAGCCTGGTGAGAACGAGGCCGGCGAGAGTGCGGATCGCCCATCCACGGTAAGCCCAGGCCGCCCCCCGCCCCCGCCCCGCCGCTCGCACCATGTTCGACGGGATACTCTGAAAGAGACACATGTGTCTCGTTATGAGACGACAAAAGGTAGGTGCGTATGGATCGCTTCGCAGGCAAGAGTGTGCTTCTGACCGGGGCCGCGACCGGCATCGGCAGGGCGACGGTGCAGCGCCTGGTCGCGGAGGGCGCGACGGTGTTCGCCGTGGACGTCAACGCCGAGGGGCTCGCCGAAGGACTCGAGGAGCTCGACGGTGTCCACACCCACGTCGCCGACGTGTCGGACGAGGAGGCGGTCAAGCGGGCCGTGGCCGAGGCCGTACGTGCGATGGGCGGCATCGACGTCCTGGTGAACGTCGCGGGCATCCACAAGACCACGCCGCTGGCCACACTGACCGTGGCCGACTTCCGCCGCCTGCTCGACGTGAACCTGATCGGCACCTTCCTGTTCGCCCGCGAGGCGATGCCGTACCTGGTGGAGCGCAAGGGAGTGGTGATCAACACGGCGTCGACGTCGGCCACGCACGCGCATCCGTACATGACTGCCTATGCGGCCAGCAAGGGTGCGGTGCTCGCGTTCTCGGTGAGTCTGGCGGCGGAGGTCGCGGCGCAGGGCGTGCGCGTGGTGGCGATCTCGCCCGGTGGGGTGGTGACGCCGCTGATGACGTCGGTCAGCTTCCCCGAAGGCGTGGACGCGAGCTTCTACGGCCGCATCATGCCGCAGGTCGGCTTCGGTGACCCCGCCGCCATCGCGGGTACCATCGCGTACGCGGCATCGGCGGACGGCGCCTACCTCACCGGCGTGGAGCTACGCGTGGACGGCGGATCTCACGTCTGACCCTGGGCGCCCGCCGAGCGTGTCGAAGAAAGCCTGTGGCGGATCCCAAGGCGCCCGCCGATCACCTCGAAGAACGCCCGAGCCTAAGGAATCAGCAGGACCTTCCCCGTCGTGCGCCGTCCGGTCAGGTCGGTGTGGGCCTGGGCCGCCTCGGTCAGTGGATAGCGGTGCGAGATCGTGATCCTGAGGTCCCCGGAGGCGATCCACCCGAACAGCTCGGCCGACCGCGCCAGCAACTCCGCGCGCTCGGCGATGTGGTCGACGAGCGAGGGCCTGGTCAGGAAGACCGAACCGGCGGCGGTGAGCGCCAGCGGGTCGATGGGCGGCACGGGACCGCCGGCTCCGCCGTACAGGGCCAGGACGCCGCGTGGGCGCAGGGAGGCGAGGCTGCCTTCCCAGGTGGTCAGGCCGACGCCGTCGTAGACGACGTCGACGCCTCTGCCGCCGGTCAGCTCGCGTACGCGCCCGGCGAAGCCCTCGTAGCGCAGGACGTCGTCGGCGCCTGCCGCGCGGGCGGTCTTCTCCTTCTCGTCGGTGGAGACGGTGGCGATCACGCGGGCGCCGTGCAGCTTGGCGAGCTGGGTCAGCAGCAGGCCCATCCCTCCGGCCCCGGCGTGCACGAGCACCTGGTCGCCTGGCTTGACCTCGTGGGTGGAGCGGACGAGGTAGTGCGCGGTGAGGCCTTGCAGGAACGCCGCCGCGGCGGTCTCGGCCGTGATGCCGTCGGGCACGGGCACCAGCCGCGCGGCGGGTACGACGATGTGCGAGGCGTAGCTGCCGAGTACGTTGGCCCAGGTCACGACCTGGCCTTCGGTGAAGTCGTCGCTGTTGGAGACGAGCACCGTGCCCGCGCCCTCCGAGCCGGGAGTGAACGGCGCCGCCACCTTGTAGACGCCGGAGCGGTGGTAGACGTCGACGTAGTTGACCCCGCTCGCGGCGACGGCGACCAGCACCTCGCCGGGTCCGGGCCGTGGGTCGGGCAGGTCGGCGGAGTGGACGAGGGCTTCAGGTCCGCCGGGCGCGGACACGACGATGGCACGCATGTTCAGCGGCAACCGGCCGCCGCCCCCGATAATTCCCGACTCAGGAAGTGGGTTTCGGGCCGCGCAGCTCGAAGTCGTCGAAGGAGGTACGGATCTTGGAGTCGCTGCCCTTGGCGATGCGGGCGAAGATCCCGATCACTCCGTTGGGCAGCGGGTTGGGGTCGTCGACGGTGAGCACGCTCCTGTCGCCGACCCACATGCGCAGCCTGACCGCGTCGTCGACCTTCTCGCACGAGACGACCAGACGTACCCTGCTGCCGGTCTTGAGCCCTTCGACCTTGACCGGCTTGGCGATCGTGCCGCCCGCCCCGCTCACCGACCTGCGGATACGCGCCTGGCCGCCGCTGTCGAGTATGAACTCGTACGCGCTGCCCGTGTCGGCGCCCCTGCAGAACAGGCCGTACTCGCCTTCGCCCTCCACCTCGCGCAGCGTGACGTCGGCGCCGATCTGCACGTGCTCGGGGATGAGCGGCGAGGGCGTCGGCGTGGGCACCGGAGTGGGCTGCTGCGCGACGTAGGGGATGGGCGCCTGGACGGCCCGCAGGTCGTTGTCGCCTTCGGCGTCGAGGGCGTAGAAGCCTTCGGCGGTGTAGCCGTAGCTGTAGTCGGAGCTGCCGGTGTCGTAGTCCTCGCCGCCCCAGCTGGTGGAGGAGGAGATGAAGTCGTCCTGGTAGAGGATCGGCAGGTCGGCGGAGGGCCCCTTGTCGCCGAGCATCGTCCAGGCGGCGGCCGCACCGCCCGCGACGACGAGCGCCGCGACCAGCCCGGCGACCAGCTTGACCCGCCCAGCCCTCGCCCCCTGCCGTACGGCGGGCACGGCCGCCGTGGGCACCCCCGTCGAGGGAAGCGCCGTCGTGAGCGCCTCCCGCACGCGGGTCGGGTCGGCCTGGCGGCCCACCATCTGGTCGAGCAGCTGCTGGGCCGTGGGACGCCGGGCCGGATCCTTGGACAGCGCGGCCACGACCAGCTCACGCAGACCGGGTTCGACGTCGTCGAGCACCGGCTCGGTGTTGAGCACCTGGTACACGATCGCGGGCAGCGCGTCCCCGCCGAAGGGCGCCTTGCCGCTGGCCGCGTAGGCGACCAGGCAGCCCCACGAGAACACGTCGCACGCGGGCGAGGCCTGCTCGCCGCGCAGCACCTCGGGCGCCATGTACCTGGGCGTGCCGACGAGCTGCCCCGTGGTGGTGACGCCGCCGAGCTCGTCCAGCGCCCTGGCGATGCCGAAGTCGATCACCCGGGGCCCGACGGGCGAGAGCAGCACGTTGGACGGCTTGAGGTCGCGGTGCACGACGCCGGCCCCGTGTATGGCGGTGAGCGCGGTCGCCACGCTCACCGCGAGCGCGTCCAGGCTCGACCCCCTGAGCGGGCCCGACTGCTGTACGGCCTGCTCAAGGCTGGGACCGGGCACGTACTCCGTCACCACGTAGAGCTGGTCGCCGTCGAGCGCGGCCTCCAGCACGGCGGCGGTGCAGAACCTGCGGACCCGGCCGGCCGCGTCGGCCTCACGGCGGAAGCGCAGTCTGAACTGTTCGTGCTGGCTGTACTCCTGGTTGATCACCTTGATGGCGACCCGCTGCCCCGAAGGGTCCTCGGCGAGGTGGACCGTGCCCATCCCGCCCTTGCCCAGCTGCCCCAGTAATCTGTAACGCCCGATCTGGGGGGAATGCGCGCTCACAGCGGGCCAGCTTACCGATGCCGGGCGTATTCGGAAGGGGCAGCGCCCGGCCGGAACCTCACCGGGGCACGGCGTCGAGCCCGAGCAGCCCGATCGCCTCGCCCAGCCCGCCCAGCCGCAGCCCACCGGGCGGAAGCGGCGCGCCCGACACCACGAGCACCGTCATCCCGGCCCCGTGCGCGGCGGCGATCCCGGCCGGGCTGTCCTCGACCGCCACACACGCCCGGGGCGAGACCCCGAGCGCACGCGCCGCCGCCAGATACGGATCGGGGTACGGCTTGCCCCGCGCGCCGTCCTCGGCCGCGACGACGAGGTCGAAGGCGTGCCCGCCGAGCCAGGGCAGCACCAGGTCGACGACACGCCGGGGCGAGGCGCTGACCAGCGCGGTGGGCACCCCGGCCAGAGTGAGCGCCTCCAGCAGGTCGAACGCGCCGGGCAGCACCGTGACCCCTCCGGCGACACGCGAGACGAACGCCTCGGCCAGCCCCGCCCCGACCCAGGGCCCGGCATCGGGGGCACGGCGCAGCAGGTACGCGGCGGTGTCCTCGACCGAGCGGCCGACGACGTCGGGGGCGTCGGCCGGGCCGAGCGGCAGACCGAGCGATCCGGCGACCTCGGCGACGGCCTCCCACCACAACCCTTCGGTGTCGACCAGCGTTCCGTCCATGTCGAAGAGCACCGCCCGGGCCTCAGATCGCACCGGCCCGCGCTTCCCGCACCGGCGACGCGGCGGCGCGTGCCGCCACCAGGACGGGCCGCTCCACCAGGCGCACCGTGGCCTTGGCGCCGGGCGCGAGCCGTACGGCCTCGTGCCCGGCGACGTCGGCCAGGATCTCGGCGCCGTCGACGGCCAGCCGTACCCGCGCGGACGCGCCTCGGAAGGAGACGGTCAGCACGTCGGCGCGGCCTTCGGCGTCCGGCTCGACCAGTACGGCCTCCGGCCTGACCAGGACGTCGACGTCGTCGCCAGGCGCGGCGCCGGCCAGCGGCAGGAGCTGGCCGAGCACCGTCACGTGATCGCCCGAGACCCGGCCTGGCAGGTGGTTCATCGTCCCGACGAACTCGGCGACGAAGGGCGTGGCCGGTCTGTCGTAGACCTCGGCGGGCGTGCCGCACTGCTCCAGACGGCCGTCGCGCAGCACGGCGACCCGGTCGGCGACCGAGAGCGCCTCCTCCTGGTCGTGCGTCACGAAGATCGTGGTGATGCCCAGGTCGAGCTGGAGCCTGCGGATCTCCTCGCGCAGCGTGACGCGTACCTTGGCGTCGAGCGCCGACAGCGGCTCGTCCAGCAGCAGCACGCGGGGTTCGAGGGCGAGCGCCCTGGCCAGGGCGACGCGTTGCTGCTGCCCGCCGGACAGCTGGTGCGGGTAGCGCTCGCCGTGCGCGGGCAGGCCGACCAGGTCGAGCAGTTCGGCGGCCTTGGCCCGGCGCGCGGCGACAGGCACCTTGCGCACGCGCAGCCCGAACGCCACGTTGTCGCGGGCGTTGAGGTTGGGGAAGAGCGAGTAGGACTGGAAGACCATGCCCGCGTCGCGCTTGTTGGCGGGGACGCGCGTGACGTCCCTGCCGTCGATCAGCACCGCGCCCTCGTCCGGCTGCTCGAACCCGGCCACGCACCGCAGCGCCGTCGTCTTGCCGCACCCCGAAGGCCCGAGCAGCGCGACGAACTCACCCGGCTCGACGACCAGATCGAATCCGTCGAGCGCGGTGGTCCTGCCGAAGACCCGGCGCAGCCCGCTGAACTCCACACGCGCTGACGTCATCGCTTCTTCCTTCCTGAGGCGGTAGATCTTCGTGAGGCGGTGGATCTTCCCGAGGCCGTGGACACGAGGAGCAGGAGCAGCCACGTCAGCAGCAGGCTCAGTACGGAGACCGCGACCGACAACCGCCCGTCCGCTCCCGAGACGGTGACGATCCAGACCGCGAACGGCTGGTAGCCGAGCAGCCTGGCCACGGTGAACTCGCCCAGCACGAGCGCCAGCGCCAGGAACGAGGCACTGGCCAGCGCCGAGCGCAGATTGGGCACGACGACACGCAACATGACGTGCGGCCAGGAGGCGCCCAGGTTGCGCGCGGCCTCGACCAGCGTGCGCACGTCCATCGTGGCCAGCCCCGCGTCCAGCGAGCGGTAGACGAACGGCAGCACGAGCACCACGTAGGCGAGGACCAGCACGAACGGGAAGGCGGGGTCCTGGATGGCGATGAGCGTCGCCCAGAACGGCGTGGCCGCCAGGTAGTCGGGCCCGGCCCGCAACACCGTGCTGATCCCGGCGACGAAGGTGATCGGCGGCACCACCAGCGGCAGCGTGCAGATCACCTCCATGACCGGCTTCAACCGAGGCGCGCTCAGCCGTACGGCGAGCATCGCGGGCAGGGTCAGCAGCAGCGCGAGCACGATGGTGGCCACGGCCAGCGACAACGACAGCAGCAGGCTGGCGGCGAACCCGTCGGCGGTCAGGATGCGGCCGTAGGCGGCCAGGGTGAAGCCCTTGCCCGGGTCCTCGACGGTGAACCACGCCGAGGCGCCGAGCGGCACGAGGAAGTACAGCGCGGCCAGCGCCAGGACGACGAGACGCCACGGCCTGCGGCCCGCCTGACGCGGCGCGGGCGCGGATTCGGAGCCGGGGACGAGCACCGGGGTCACCGCAGCCATCGCGTGCTCCTCTTCTGCAGCGGGAGGTAGAGCGCCATGACCAGCCCGGCGACGACGACCATGTCGAGGCTGAGCGCCAGTGCGACGTTCTCGTAGCCGATCAGCACGTCGCCCGTCAGCGCGTTGGCGATCTTCAAGGTGACCAGCGGCACAACGGTCCCGACCATCGCCTGCGCGGTGGCGTAGGCGGCGAACGCCGAGCCGAACAGCAGCACCACACCGCCGAGCAGCGCGGGTGCGAGCACCGGCAGGCCCACGTGCCGCCAGTACTGCCATGCGGTGGCGCCGCTTCCCGCCGCCGCCTCACGCCACTGCGGGCGCAGGCCGTCGAAGGCGGGCACCATGACCAGCACCATGAGCGGCGCCGAGAAGTACAGATAGGTGATCGCCAGGCCCCAGAAGCTGTAGAGGCTGCCCGAAGGCAGGCCGAGCAGCGCGCTGAGGATGCCGGAGTTGCCGAGCGTGGCGATCCACACGAACGCCAGCGGCACGCCGCCGAAGTTGGCCAGCACGCCGGAGGCGGTCAGCACGCTTTCGCGCAGCAGCGCCGAGCGCGAGGTGACGACGGCATAGGCGAGGAAGGAGCCGAGCACGGCGCCGGAGAACGCCACGACGGCCGACAGCTGAATGCTGCCGATCATGGCATTGAGGTAGCCGCCCTGCAGGCTCATCCGGAGGTTGGCCAGGCTCGGCTCGCCCTCGGCGGTGAAGGCTCCGGCGACCATCGCGGCGGCGGGCACGCCGAAGGCGAAGGCGACGAAGGCGAGCAGCGGCAGCGCGCCGAGCCAGCCCTTGGAGCGGGCCCGGCGCGATGTGAGGGTGGATGTCATGCCTCAGCCGGAGATCGCGGTGTCCCAGCCGGTGGCCAGTGCCGCCTTGGCCTTGTCCACCTGCTCGGGCGTCGGGAACGTCGGCTCGCCCTCGACCTTGGGCAGCTTGTCCTGCAGCGCCTGGTCCGCGGTGCCGTCGGCGATCATCGCGGGCAGCAGCGCGGGACGTGCGAAGCCCTTGAGGTAGAGGTTCTGGCCCTCGGGGCTGTAGAGGAACTCCTGCCACAGCCTGGCCGCCGCGGGGTGCGGGGCGTCCTTGTTGATCGCCTGGGCGTACATCTGGAAGTACTGGCCGTCGCTGGGGATGGCGACCTGCCAGTCCAGGCCCTTCTCGGCCATCTTGGGGGCGTAGGCGGCGTTGTTGTAGTCCCAGTCGATGCTGATCTGGGTCTCGCCCTTCTCGATGGTCGCCGGGGTGGTCTCGACCGGGTTGAAGTTGCCCGCGTCCTTGAGCTTCTTGAAGAAGTCGAGGCCGGGCGCGATGTCGTCGAAGGAGCCGCCGCTCGCCAGGGAGGCGGCGTAGACACCGGCGAAGGCCGAGCCGGATTTGGTGGGGTTGCCGTTGAGCGCGACCTTGCCCTTGTACTCGGGCTTGAGCAGGTCGGCGAAGCTCTGCGGACAGGCGGCGATGGCCTTGGCGTCGCAGCCGATGGAGACGTAGCCGCCGTAGTCGTTGACGTAGAGGCCGGTGGCCTCCTTCTGGGCGGCGGGGATCTTGTCCCAGGTCTGCACCTTGTAGGGGGCGAACAGACCCTCCTTGGCGCCGCTGATGGCGAAGGACTGGCCGAGGTCGAGCACGTCGGGGGCGCGGTCCTGGCCCTTGCGCGTCTTGACCGCGTTGATCTCGTCGGCGCTGGCCGCGTCGGGGTCCTCGCTCTCGATCGCGATGCCGTACTTCTCGCCGAAGACCTTGATGATCTCGCCGTAGTTGGCCCAGTCGGGCGGCAGGGCGATCACATGGAGTTTGCCCTCCTTCTTCGCGGCTTCGACGAGCTTGTCGAAACCGCCGAAGTCGGCGGCGGAGGTGGCGGTCTTCGCGTTGACGCCGCCCTCCGTCGCCTGCTCCTTCGAGGGCGCGGCTCCGCAGGCCGCCGTGACTACGGTGAGAGTTGCTACGACAGCTGCGACTCGGGCGCGGGGTGCGAACACGGCGCCTCCTCCACTCTTGGGGCTGTGCACTGAATGTAAGAAACTTGTTCAAACAAGGCCAGTCCCAGTAAGTCCCATAAGGATTGCTGTTTCGTGAACGGGGAAGGTCGAGGATGGTTGCCCGCTATGAATGCATTGCCGCTGAGCTGCGCGAGGCCATCCTGACCGGTGTGCACGCGGTGGGCGCACAGCTGCCCACCGAGGCCGACCTGGCTGCGCGCTACGGCGCTGCCAGGGGCACGGTGCGTCAGGCGGTGGCGCTGCTCGCGGCCGAAGGGCTCATCGGCTCGCGTCAGGGTGCGCGCAGGATCGTGCTCGGCCAGGAGCGTTCGCAGAGCTTCGCCGAACTGCACAGCTTCGCCCAGTGGGCGGCCTCCAAGGGCTACCGGGTGGGCGGCCAGGTGGTGCGGCAGCGGCGCAGGCGGGCCAGCGCGGCCGAGTCGGCGAAACTGGCCGTCGACGAGGTGCTCGACGTGCTGCGGCTGCGCTCGCTCGACGGCGAGCCCGTGCTGCTGGAGCGCACGGTGTACGGCGGCTGGATCGCCCCGGCCGTCGAGGCCCTGCCGCCCGACTGCGAGTCGATCACCCAGGCCCTGAACGACGCGGTCGGCCTGGTCTTCGCCTACGGCGAGCACCTCATCGACGCCGTCGCCGCGGGCTCGCTCGACTCCCGCCTGCTCGGAGTACGGCGAGGCAGCCCGCTGCTGCGTCAGCGACGGGTCACCACCACGCGTGAGGGCAGGCCCGTGGAGTGGTCGGACGACAGGTACCGGGCGGGCAGCGTGGCCTTCAGCATCCGCAACTCGATCGGCGCCAACCCGCTGATCCGGCAGGAGGGCGACTTGCGCTTCGGGCCGTGAGAACATATGTTCGACACATTGATGCGCCCGTCTTCCCCCGGGTGGCTCACGAGAGAGCAGTCCTGAGCCCGCGGGGAGAAGAGAAAAGTCTTGAGCAGACTCTATGGCGATCCGATAGAGGTGTGGACCCGTGAGGGCAGGCCCGTCCAGTTCGTCTGGCGCGACCGGCTCTACCTGGTCAGGCAGATCCTCGACCACTGGGTGGTCGCCCGCGAATGGTGGAAGACCTCCGAGACCGATCCCGGTGAGCGCTGGTTCTGGCGCGTCGAGGCCGGTCCCGGCAGGGAGAAGGGCGCCTACGAGCTGCGCTACGACACCGCGAGCGGCGGCTGGCTGCTGCTGAGGGCGTGGGACTGATGGCGGCCTTCACCCATCTGCACGTCGCCTCCGCCTACTCCCTGCGCTACGGCACCGCCTTCCCGAAGGCACTGGCGGCCAGGGCGGCGGCGCACGGCATGGACATCCTCGCCCTCACCGACCGCGACGGCCTCTACGGCGCGGTCAAGCACGCCCAGGCCTGCGCGGACGCGGGCATCGCGCCCGTCTACGGCGTCGACCTGGCCCTGGCCACGCCCTCGGGCGGCACACGGCCTCCGGAGGGGGCGCGGCCGCGCACCGGGTCCGAGGCGGAGGACCGGATCACCGTGCTGGCCCGCTCCCGCGGCTGGGCCGCGCTCTCGCGCCTGGTGACGGCCGCGCACGCCGCGGGCGAGCGCGGCAGCCCCGAGGTGACCCACGCGCTGGTGGCCGCACCGGCGGCGGGCGAGGGGAGCGGCGGCGGCAGGTTCGGCGCGGCCGACGGCCTGGTCGTGCTGCTCGGCCCGCGTTCCGACGTCGGCAGGGCGGTGGCCGCACGGCGCGACGACCGGGCCAGGGCGCTGCTGCGCGTCTGGCAGGCGGCGGTGCCCTGCGTCGTGGTCGAGCTGGTCGACCAGCACGGCTACCGCGACGCCACCACGGCCACGCGCATGCTGGCCCTGGCCGAGGCGTCGGGCGTGCCCGCCGTGCTCAGCAACGCCGTGCGCTACCTCGACCCGGCCGACCACCAGGTGGGCGACGTGCTCGACGCGGCGCGCCAGCTCGTCCCGCTGCACCCCAGGCACCTGGAACGCGCCACCTCGCACGCCTACTTCAAGAGCGGCGAGGAGATGGCCAGGGTGGCGGCCAGGATCTGCGGCGGCGACCCCGAACGCGTGAACAGGCTGCTGCGCACCACGCGCGAGCTGGCCGAGGCGTGCGCGGCCGACCCGCTCGACCTGCTCGCACTGCGGCACGGCGACCCCGCCCGGCTGAACCTGCCGGAGATCGGCGGCGACCCCGTGCCGATGCTGCGCGTGCGCTGCGAGGACGGCCTGGCCGGGCGTGGCCTGACCCGCTCACGCCAGGCCCGCGACCGGCTCGCCGCCGAGCTGGAGATCATCGAGCGCAAGCGGCTGTCCGGCTACTTCGTGGCCGTCGCGGGGATCACCGACATGATCAGGAAGATGGACGTCCGCTGTGCGATCCGGGGCTCGGGCGCCGGGAGCCTGGTCAACTACCTGCTGCGGATCGGCGAGGTGAACCCGCTGGAGCACGGCCTGCTGATGGAGCGCTTCCTGTCCGAGGGCCGCATCGGCCTGCCCGACATCGACCTCGACGTGGAGTCGGCCCGCCGCCTCGACTGCTACCAGGCGATCTTCACCAGGTACGGCGAGCGCCGCGTCGCCTGCGTGTCGATGATGGAGACCTACCGGGCGCGCAGTGCCATCCGCGACGTCGGGGCCGCGATGGGGCTGCCGCCGTACGAGATCGACGTGATCGCCAAGGCGTTCCCGCACATCAGGGCGCGGCAGATCCGGGCCTCCCTGGAGGACCTGCCCGAGCTTCGTGACAGCGGTCTCGGCGACGGGGCGCTCGACCGGGTGTTCAGGCTGGCCGAGAAGCTCGACGGGCTGCCCAGGCACATCGCGCTGCACCCGTGCGGCGTGCTGGTCGGCGACTCGGCGCTGCGCGACCGCACGCCGGTCGAACGCAGCATGCTGGAGTTCCCGATGTCGCAGTTCGACAAGGACGACGTCGAGGAGGCCGGGCTGCTCAAGCTCGACGTGCTCGGCGTGCGGATGCAGTCGGCGATGGCCTACACGCTGAAGGAGATCAAGCGGGTCGACGACCTCGACGTGGTCCTGGACGAGGTGCCGCACGACGACGTCGCGACCTACGACATGATCTGCGCGAGCCGTACTCTCGGGTGCTTCCAGATCGAGTCGCCGGGGCAGCGGGAGCTGGTGGCCAAGCTGGAGCCGCGTACGATGCACGACCTGATCGTGGACATCTCGCTGTTTCGGCCGGGGCCGGTCAACTCCGACATGGTCACGCCCTATCTGCAGGCCAGGCACGGGTGGCGGCAGCCGGTGTACCCGCACGAGCGGCTGCGCCCGGCGCTGACCGAGACGCAGGGCATCGTGGTCTTCCACGAGCAGGTGCTGAGGATGATCTCCGTGATGACCGGCGAGAGCCTGTCGGAGGCCGAGCGGATGCGCCGCACGCTGGGCACGGCCGAGGGGCGCGAGCGGGTCAGGGCGGCGTTCACGCCGCTGGCGCTCGCCCACGGGTTCGACGAGGCGACCGTGGAGCGGGCCTGGCAGGTGCTCGACGCGTTCGGCGCGTTCGGCTTCTGCAAGGCGCACGCGGCGGCGTTCGCCCTGCCCACCTACCAGTCGGCCTGGCTCAAGCGCCATCACGCCGCCGCCTTCTTCGCCGGTGTGCTCACCCACGAGCCCGGGATGTACCCGCAACGGGTGATCGTGGAGGAGGCCAGGCAGTGCGGGGTGGCGATCCTGCCGCTGGACGTGAACCGCTCGGGACGGCAGTGGCAGGTCGAACGCGTGGGACCGGGCGGGCACGGCGAGCCTCGGGCACGGCGGGGCAGGCCGTCCGGCGAGTTCAGGGCGGAGGAGCTGGGCAGGGGCTACGGGCTGCGGGTGCCGTTCTCGGCGATCAAGGGGGTGACCGAGGCCGAGGTCGACAGGCTGGTCGCGGGCCGCCCCTACGTCTCGCTGGCCGATCTCTGGGACCGGGCCAGGCCCTCACGGCCGACGATGGAGCGCATCGTCCAGGTGGGCGGGCTCGACGACCTGCACGCGCTGTCGCCGGGCGGTCCGCGCTGGCGGCCCGGCGAGCTGACCAGGCGCGACCTCATCGCCAGGACGGGGGCGCTGGAGCGAGCCTCGTCGGCGGGTCTCACGCGCCCCTCCAGGGCCAGGAAGGGCTATGCGGCGCCCCCCGCGCCCGCCGCGCGCCAGGAGGCCGTGCAGCTGCCGCTGGGCTTCACCGAGCACGTCGAGGCGGGCGAACTGCCCGAGATGACGGCGAGCGAGATGGTCGAGGCCGAGCTGGAGATCCTCGGCATCGACGTCAGCAAGCACGTGATCAGCTTCCACGACGAGCTGCTCGACGCGATCGGCGTGGTGCGATCGGCGGATCTGCTGCGTCAGCGCAACGGCGCCGAGGTCCTGGTGGCGGGGGTGAAGGTGGCCACCCAGACCCCGGCCGTGCGCAGCGGCCAGCGGGTCATCTTCACCACGCTCGACGACTCGACGGGGCCGGTGGACCTGACCTTCTTCGAGTCGGTGCAGGGCCGGTGCGCGGCCACGGTGTTCGGCTCGTGGCTGCTGGTCGCCAGGGGAGTGGTCAGGCGCACCGGGCCCAGGGCGCTGTCGATGCGGGCGCTCGACTGCTGGAACCTGGCCGACCTCGACGCCGTCTGGCGCAGGGAGGGGCTCGGCGCCGTCGAGGCGTTGCTGGCCCCGCCGGTGCGCTCGGGCGGCGGCGTGGGCGGCAGGCGGATCGAGTACGCCAACGGCTATCTGCTCTCGCCCTACGCCGACATCGGTCCCGCGCCCGGCGTGGTCGACCCGCCGCGCAGGCTCTGGCACGCCAGTCAGGGCAGCTCGGGCCCCACCCAGGCCGCATGAGCGCTGGTAGGCTATCCGGAGCATTGCTCCGATAGCGACCGGGGCGGGTGGGGAGGCGGCGATGGCCGAGGTGATGCGCGCCGACGCGCGGCGCAACTACGACCTGCTGCTCGACGCCGCGCGCCAGGCCTTCGCCGAGCACGGCACCGACGCCTCCCTGCGTGACGTCGCCAGGCGTGCGGGCGTCGGCATCGGCACGCTGTACCGGCACTTCCCGACCAGGGAGGCGCTGCTCGAAACGCTGATGAGCAGCGGCTTCGACCGGCTCAAGGCCAGGGCGGAGGACCTGCTGCGGGCGCCGGACCCGCTGGCGGCGCTGGTGGAGTGGCTGCAGGAGTTCGCCGTGGGATCGGGCGCCTACAAGGGCCTGCCCGAATCGGTGCTCGCGGCGCTGCGCGACGAGGGCTCGGACCTGCACGACTCCTGCCATGCCATGCGCGCGGCCGGAGGCGCCCTGCTGGCGAGGGCGCAGGCGTCCGGGCAGGTCAGGGCCGATCTCACCGGCAGCGAGCTGCTGGCCATGGCCGCGGGCGTGGCCTGGGCGGGCGAGCGGCTGCCCGGCGAGAACGCGGTGGCCAGGCTGCTCGCCGTCGCCGTCGAGGGGCTGGCCCGCCGCTGACCCCGGCGGCGGGCATAGGTGATCTCGGGCCCGCCGTACAGCACACTGTCCATCATGCGGGTGCGTTTGATGGTGGTGTGCGCCGTTGTCGGGGTGTGCGTCGGATTGGCCGGGTGTACGGCGGAGCGCGAGGGCGCCACGCCTTCGGGGCTCGTACGCCAGGACCAGCCGGCGATCACTCCAGCCGGTGCGCTGCAGGTGCTCAGGGGGACCGAGCGGCGCACGGCGGCGGCGCTCAGGGTGTACAAGGCGCTGCAGCGGCTGCTGCCGGGCGCCGGGCCCGAGTTCGACGAGCGGTTCGCGATCCCGAGGACGAGCGGCTATCCACGCTGGTTCGCCGCCGGGGCCGTCGGCGAGGGCATGACGGGCGATGTGGGGATCTTCGTCCAGGACGCGAAGGGCACGCCGTGGCGGCTGGCCCAGTGGAGCGCGCAGAGCGAGCCGATGCCCGCGCTCGCCCTCGACCCGGAGGGCTACGCGGCCGAGGCCGGTACGGCGCGCGCACCGTCCAGGCACGCCGACTACCTGACCGGCGAAGCGGGCGACGACCTGGCCCCGGACAAGGCGTCGGGCAGGCTGCGCGAGGCGCTGGGCGACGTGCGGGACCTGCTGCGCCGCTCCCGCTGGACGGCCAAGGAGCGAAGCGACGAGCAGCAGGGCCACGCGCTGCGCACGGCCGACGGCGGCGTGGTGTCGTGGTACGTCGTCAAGCACGAACTGGCCGCGGTCAACACCGGCCACGCCTTCGCCCTCACGCTCAACGACGAGGCCCGCGCGCTGCTCGGCAGGCAGGAGGCCGCGCGCAGCCTCACCTGGCGCGCCTCGTGGCAGGGATCGGCGCACGAGAAGGACGGCACGCTCACCCTGCTGGGCCTGACGCTGCCCGGCTGGACCTCGATCGAGGCGGGCTGAGCCCTACTGGACGGCGGGGATCGCCCGGCCCGCCGGCTGGCGGCGGCGGGCGGGCGCGGTCTGGATACGGGTGATCTCCCTGACCGTCAGCCCGCAGAGCAGCGCCGAGATCGACACCGCGGCCAGTTCGGCGCCGCCGAGCCCGGTCAGCCCTTCGGAGGCGCCCGACAGCCTGATCACCAGCAGCGCCAGCGTGGCCAGCCAGCTCAGCCACCAGGCCGCGACCAGCGCCAGCCAGCGCCCGCGCCGGTCGAAGGGCGGCTTGGCCCCCAGCCAGGTCTCGTCGACCAGTACGGCGGGCGCGAGCAGGTTGTAGAAGGGCGCGAGCCACGCCGTCAGCACCGAGCCGCTCTGCCTGTTGACCTGCCTGGCCCTGCTCAGCCACGACAGGTAGGCGTAGGCGGCGGCGGCCGTCGTCGCGATGAGCGCCATGACCAGCACGGCG
Organism: Nonomuraea sp. IBHARD001; assembly: GCF_056106265.1. Classification (NCBI taxonomy): domain Bacteria; kingdom Bacillati; phylum Actinomycetota; class Actinomycetes; order Streptosporangiales; family Streptosporangiaceae; genus Nonomuraea; species Nonomuraea sp. IBHARD001. The sequence goes on along the minus strand of NZ_JBWBBW010000002.1, from coordinate 7,274,458 downwards.
AACACCGTCACCGCACCGACGACCGCGGCGGCTCCGGGTGAACGGGGATCGCCGCCGAGCGCGGCGATCTCGGTGGCCAGCCTGCGGCCCCTGGCCTCCTCGAACACGACGAGGGCGGCAAAGGAAAGGACCTGGGCGGCGAGCGTCACGTGGACGACTGTCGCGTGCCTCTTCGACGGGGTAAAGCGCATGGATCTCTCCCCCCGTGCATGCGCTGCGGGACCTGAATCACTTGTATCCCGCCGGACCCCTCTCTAATCAGCGCACCACGCCGGACTCCCACGCCCATGCGGCGATTTCCACACGATTACGGGCACCGAGCTTCCCCTGAATGCTCCCCAGATGTGTCTTCACCGTCGAAAGCGAGACGAAGAGCTCGGCGGCCACCTCCTGGTTCGTCCGGCCCCTGGCCACCAGCCGGACGACGTCGAGCTCGCGCTCGGTCAGCGGATCGGCAGGCTGCGCGCCGCCGACACCGGCTCTGGGCTGGGCCAGATGCTGCAGCAGCCGTACCGTCACCGAGGGCGAGACCAGCGCGTCACCGGCCGCCGCCGCCCTGATCGCCTCGATGAGCAGCGTCGGCCCGCTGTCCTTGAGCAGGAACCCGGCGGCGCCGGAGCGCAGGGCGCCGTAGACGTACTCGTCGAGGTCGAACGTGGTGACGATGACGACGCGCATCGGGTTCTCGACGCCGGGCCCGGCCAGGATCCTGGTCACCTCGAGGCCGTCGAGCCTGGGCATGCGGATGTCGAGCAGGCACACGTCGGGCCGCAGCCGCCTGGCCGCCTCGACGGCGGCGGCGCCGTCCGGGACGGCCGAGACGACCTCCATGTCCGGCTGGGCGTCGAGGATCATCTGAAATCCCGTGCGCACCAGCTCTTGGTCGTCGGCGATCAGCACCCGAATAGTCACGGCCCCCACTCTAAGATCAGTCGTTCGGCCGATGGGAACCGGACACCCGGCCGATCCTGCGTGCCCGCCGTGCGGGAGAGGCTCGGCACATGAACGAAGTACTCTCAGGCAGGGCGCTGGTGAAGAGGTTCGGCGCGACCGTGGCGCTGGACCATGTGGACCTGTCGATCGGCCGGGGCGAGGCCGTGGCGATCATGGGACCGAGTGGATCGGGCAAGTCGACCCTGCTGCACAGCCTGGCCGGGATCATGAAGCCGGACGCGGGCGAGGTGCACCTGCTCGGCGCCCGCATCGACGCCATGAGCGAGCGCGAGCGCAGCGCCCTGCGGCGCACCAGGTTCGGATTCGTCTTCCAGTTCGGCCAGCTGCTGCCGGAGCTGCCCGCCGACGAGAACGTCGCCCTGCCCCTGATGCTCGGCGGCGTGAGCAGGAGCAAGGCGGTCGGCCAGGCCCGCGACTGGTTCGCGCCGCTCGGCCTGGCCGGGATGGAGACGCGCAGGCCGGGCGAGCTGTCGGGCGGCCAGGCCCAGCGGGTGGCGATCGCCAGGGCACTGGTCACCAGGCCAGCCGTGGTGTTCGCCGACGAGCCGACGGGCGCGCTCGACCAGACGACGGGCCACGACACCATGCGGCTGCTGGTCGAGGCCACCAAGCACAACGGCGCCGCGCTCATCGTGGTGACGCACGACCCGAACGTCGCCCGCTGGTGCGACCGCACGGTCGAGGTCCGCGACGGCAGGCTGGTCAGCGGGGTGATGGTGTGAACCTGCTCAGGCTGAGCTGGCGCCTGCTCAAAGGCGGCGGGCGCAAAGGCGCGCTGGGCACCGCGCTGACCCTGGGCGCGGTCGCCGTGTCCGCGATGCTGCTGATGTTCGCCGTCGCGGTCAACTTCGCCTTCGACGGCAGGGCCGAACGCGGCGCCTGGCGCAACCCGGTCGCCGCCACGAAGAACGCCGTCGCGATCGAGGCCCTGGCCTACGACCACGTGCGCGGCCTGCCGATCACCGTCGTCGACCTGGCCGCGCTCAAGCCGGGCGTGACCCCGCCGCCCGGCCTTGCGCGCATGCCCGCGCCCGGCGAGGTGTGGCTGTCGCCCGCGCTGGCCGCCCTGGCCCGTGAGCTGCCCGCCGACCACCTGGCCGCCAGGTACGGCAAGGTGACGGGCCTGCTCGGCGAACAGGCCCTGGTACGGCCGGGCGAACTGGTCGCGGTGCTGGGCCGTGCGCCCGGCGACCCGGCGCTGGCCGCCTCGCGCTCCGGCGACTGGCTGAGGGGCGCCTCCCCGACGAAGGTGGCCTCGCTCGCCGGTGAGCCGACCGAGGACGCGCGTGCCTACCAGGCGCTCGGGATCGTCGCCACGGTGCTGATGGTGGTGCCGCTGCTGGTGTTCGGCGGGGCCGCGGCCCGGCTCACCGTCGCCCGCCGCGACCAGCGACTGGCCGCGTTGCGCCTGGTCGGTGCGACGCCTGGACAGGTCGTGTGGATGACCGTGGCCGAGGCCATGATCGTCGCCTTCGCCGGGGCGTCGCTCGGCACCGTGCTCTACGCCCTCGCGGCTCCGCTGCTGGCCGGGATCGAGATCGCGGGCGGCGCCTGGTACACCGCCGATCTGTGGCCGCCGCCGCTCGCCGTCGCCGGGCTGCTGCTGGCCGTACCCCTGCTGGTGGGGTTGTCGGCCGTGGTGGGGCTCAGGCGGGTCGTGGTCAGCCCGCTGGGGGTGGCCAAGCGGCAGACGCCTCCCGGGATGCGGGCGGTCAGGCTGCTGATGCTGGTGGCGGCGCTGGCCGCGGTGCCCATGCTCGGGATGGGCGTCGGGGTGGGCGTGATCGCCGTGGTCGTCGGCGGGGCGTTCCTGGCGATCAATGTGGCCGGGCCGTGGGTGGTCGGCGTGATCGGCCGGATCACCGCGGGCACGGCGAGGCGACCGGCCATGCTGCTGGCGGGCCGCAGGCTCGTCGACGACCCGCGAGCCGCCTGGCGCACGGTCAGCGGGGTGGCGCTGACCGGATTCGTGGCCGGGTTCATCGGCCTGCTGAGCCCGAGCGACGCGCTCGTGGGCGACCATCCGGCCGACCGGCTGCGGATCGCGGTCCCCGCCGCCCAGGTCGCCACCGTCGCCGAGCGGGCCCGCACGGCGCTGGCCGAGGCCGGGCTCAAGGCGGAGGTGAGCGAGGAGAAGCTCTCGGTCGTCGCCGCTCTCGGCACCGACGACCAGGTCACGGCCGACAGGGCGCGCACCGCGCTCACCGGTCTGGTCCCCGGCGGCGTCGCCGCGAGCGAGGCGGACGAGAACCTCTGGGGCGCCACGATCATCGGCGACGTGCGCACCGGCACGATCGTGGTGCTCTCGGTGTCGTTCCTGGTCGCGATCGCCAGCGCCGGGATCACGGCGGCCTCGTCCATCCTGGACAGGCGGCAGACGTTCGCCCTGCTGCGCCTGGCGGGCACGCCGCTTGAGGTGCTGGACCGGGCGCGCAGGGCCGAGACCGTGATCCCGCTGACCGTGATGGGCGGCGGCTCGATCGCGGTCGGCATGGCGGTGGCCTCGCCGTTCGTCATCGGCTCGATGGACGTCAGCGGCGCGCTCACCCTGCTGGTCTGCGTCACGCTGGGCTTCGCGGGCGTGCTCGGCGCGGGCGCGCTGAGCAGGCCGCTGCTGCGCTCGGTCACCGAGAACCCGGCGCCCAGGCCCGACTGAGCCGCCCGCCCGTTCGCGGTGTCCGGGGGCGGAGAAGGAGCGTCTGTGAGATGGTCGGTCGTCATGATGGGCACGTTCCGTAGTGATCCTGTGACTTCGGGTGTCAATCGTCGATCTTCGGGAGAACGTGAACTCTGTGATCAAGAGTCTTCGCCGTCTCGCCTGCCTGCTCCTGGCGTTGTCGCTGGCGTCGCTGTCCGTGCCGTCGGCGCTCGCGCTGCCGGCCGGGCGGGCGGCCCGCCCCAACATCGTCTTCATCCTGGCCGACGACCTGGACGCGGCCTCGTTGCGGCACTTCCCCGTCATCAACCGCGAACTGGTCGCCAAGGGCACCTCGTTCGACCGTTTCTTCGTCACCAACTCCTGGTGCTGCCCCTCACGCTCCTCCATCCTGCGCTCGCAGTACGTCCACAGCCACGGCGTGCTCACCAACACGGCGCCGGAGGGGGGATTCGAGAGGTTCTTCCGGTCCGGCCTCGAGCGCTCCACGCTGGGCACCTGGATGAAGGCCGCCGGGTATCGCACCGGCCTCATGGGCAAGTACCTCAACCACTACCCGGGCGGCGTCACCCAGCCCACCCACGTGCCCGAAGGCTGGGACCAGTGGGCGGTCCCCGTGCGCAGGCTCTACGAGGAGTACGACTACACCCTCAACGACAACGGCGCCCTCAGGACGTACGGCACGGCCCCGGGCGACTACCTGGCCGACGTGCTCACCGGCAAGGCCGTCGACTTCATCGCCGGCAAGGACGATTCGCCGTTCTTCCTCTATCTCGCGCCCATCGCCCCGCACCTGCCCGCCGCGCACGCCGCCAGGCACGCGGGCGCGTTCGCCGAGGCCAGGGCGCCCAGGGGCAAGGCGTTCGACCAGGCCGACCTCAAGCGCGAGCCGCAGTGGCTGCGCGAGCGCCCCAGGCTCGACGCCAAGGCCGAAGCGAAGATCGACAAGCGCTACCGCAACCGGATGCGGGCCATGCTCGGCGTCGACGACATGGTCGCGGCCCTGGTCAAGGCGCTCACCGAGAGCGGCAAGCTGGACGACACCTATCTCGTGTTCGCCTCCGACAACGGCTTCCACCAGGGCGAGCACCGGCTGGCCCAGGGCAAGACCACACCGTTCGAGGAGGCGATCAGGGTGCCGCTTGTCGTCAGGGGGCCGGGCGTGCGCGCCGGGCGCACGGTCTCGGCGCTGACCTCGACCGTCGACCTCGCGCCGACGTTCGCCGCGATCGGCTCGGGCGTGCCGCCGCTGTTCGCCGAAGGCAGGTCGCTGCTGCCGTTCCTGCGTGGCGACCGGGTGGACAGGTGGCGGCGCAACATTCTGGTGGAGTTCACCCGGCCTGCCCAGAAGGCGTCGGCCGCGCAGACGCCGGTGCCCGCCTATGCCGCCCTGCGGACCGAGCGGCATACGTTCGTCCGTTACGCGACGGGGGAGCACCAGCTCTACGACCTGGTCAAGGACCCGCACCAGCTCCGCAACGTCTACAAGGGCGCCGATCGCTCGCTGATCCGCAACCTGCGCCTCAGGCTGAACCTCATGCAGCTGTGCTCAGGCCCCGGCTGCCGTGTCACCGACCAGTTCCACTGACCCGGTCACCGCGCCCGGCGCTTTGTGGTCCGGGTAGGCGCGGGCGAGGTGCGAGGCGACGGCACGCGCCGCCTCGGCCTCGTCCCCGGCCCGCACGGCGGCCAGGATGCGGGCGTGGTCGGCGCGCAGGCCCTCGGTCGTGCCGAGCCGCTCGACCGCCCGCACCGCGTGCTTGCGCACGGCCTCGCGCAACGAGCGCATCACGGCCGCGACCAGCCGGTTGCCCGACGCCTCCGCGATGGCCACGTGGAAGGCCGTGTCGTGCTCGACGAACTCCTCGGCCGAGGTCGAGGCGTCCATGGCGGCCAGAGCGCGCTCCAGCGCCGAGGTGTCGGCGCCGAGCCCGGCGGCCCGGCCCGCCGCCCACTGCTCGATCATCAGCCGCGTGTCGACGACCTCGTCGAGGGAGAGGCTGGCCAGGCCGAGGTGCAGTCTGAGCAGGTCGGTGAGCGCGCTGTCCGGCCTGGCGACGAGCACGGCGCCCGCGTCCGGCCCCCTGCCCGCCTGGGAGGCCACCACGCCGAGCGTCTCCAGCACGCGCAGGGCCTCGCGCACCGACGAGCGGCCGACCTGGAGCTGCTCGGCCAGTTGGCGTTCGGGGGGCAGCCGGTCGCCGGGGGTGAGGCCGTCCTCGACGATGCGCCGTTCGATCTGGGCGAGCACGTCCTCGAACGTGCGCTTCTTCTTGACCGGCTGCCAGGCGTTGGCCGTCACGGCGTCCCCTCTTGTCCGATGTGTATGGTCTGACCATACTGTGGTCTGACCATTCATGGCCATCGGAAAAGGACAACCGTGCGCGTAGCCCTGTTCATCACGTGTGTGAACGACACGCTCTTCCCCGGGACGGGGCGTGCGGTCGTGCGCCTGCTGCGGCGGCTCGGCTGCGAGGTCGACTTCCCCTCGGCCCAGACGTGCTGCGGGCAGATGCACGTCAACACCGGCTACCGCGAGCAGGGCGTCAAGCTCGCCAGGCACTTCGCCGACGTCTTCGACGGCTATGACGCGATCGTCGCGCCGTCGGGCTCGTGCGCGGCGATGGTGCGCGAGCAGTACCCGAGGCTCGACGCCGAGCGCACGGCCGGGGTGGTGGCCAAGGTGTACGACCTGTCGGAGTTCCTCATCGACGTGCTCGGTGTGAGCGACGTCGGGGCGAGCTTCCCGCACCGCGTCACCTACCACCCGACCTGCCACTCGCTGCGCGGCCTGCACCTGGGCGACCGGCCCGCCAGGCTGCTGGCCGAGGTACGCGGCCTGGACCTCGTGCCGCTCGGCGGGGCCGAGGAGTGCTGCGGGTTCGGCGGCACGTTCGCACTCAAGAACAAGGCCGTGTCGGCCGCCATGTGCGCCGACAAGATCCGCAACGTCGTGGACACCGGCGCCGAGGTGCTCTGCGCGGCCGACAACTCCTGCCTGATGCACATCGCGGGCGCCATGCGCCGCCAGAACAACGGAGTACGCGTCATGCACCTGGCCGAGATCCTCGCCACCACGGCGGCGCCCTGATGGCCGGATCCACCTTCCTCGGCATGCCGGGCCCCTTCCCCGCCAACGCCGAACGAGCCGTGGGCGATGCCCAGCTGCGCCGCAACCTGCGCAAGGCCACCCACACCATCCGGGGCAAACGCGCGGGCGTCGTCGGCGAGCTGCCCGACTGGGCCGAACTGCGCGAGGCGGGCAGGCAGATCAAGGACCACACCCTGCGCCACCTCGACACCTACCTGGTGCGGATGGAGGAGCAGGTCGTCAGGGCGGGCGGGCACGTGCACTGGGCACGCGACGCCGCCGAGGCCAATGCGATCGTCACGGCGCTGGTCAAGGCGACGGGCGAGCGCGAGGTGGTCAAGGTCAAGTCGATGGCCACCCAGGAGATCGGCCTCAACGAGCACCTGGCCGCCGAAGGCGTCACCGCATACGAGAGCGACCTGGCCGAGCTCATCGTGCAGCTCGGCGACGACTTCCCCTCGCACATCCTGGTGCCCGCCATCCATCGCAACCGGGCCGAGATCCGCGACATCTTCCTCAGCAAGATGGGCGAGTGGGGCAGACCGGCGCCCGAAGGGCTGGGCGACGAACCCGCGGCGCTGGCCGAGGCCGCCAGGCTGCACCTGCGCGAACGCTTCCTCTCCGCCAAGGTCGCGATCTCCGGCGCCAACTTCATGATCGCCGAAACCGGCACCCTCGTCGTCCTGGAGTCGGAGGGCAACGGGCGGATGTGCCTGACGCTGCCGAGGACGCTCATCAGTGTGGTCGGCATCGAGAAACTGCTGCCCGCCTGGCGCGACCTGGAGGTCTTCATGCAGCTGCTGCCGCGCAGCTCGACCGGCGAGCGCATGAACCCCTACACCTCCACCTGGACCGGCGCCGCCGAAGGCCAGGACTTCCACCTCGTGCTGCTCGACAACGGCCGCACCGGCGTGCTCGCCGACGAGACGGGCCGCCAGGCGCTGCGCTGCATCCGGTGCTCGGCCTGCCTCAACGTCTGCCCCGTGTACGAACGCGCGGGCGGCCACGCCTACGGCTCGGTGTACCCCGGGCCGATCGGCGCCATCCTCACGCCCCAGCTGCGCGGTATGTCCACGCCCATGGACGCCTCCCTGCCCTACGCCTCCACCCTGTGCGGCGCCTGCTACGAGGTGTGCCCGGTCGCCATCGACATCCCCGAGGTCCTGGTCGACCTGCGGGCCAAGGTCAGGCATCCCGTGGCCGAACGCGCCGGGATGGCCGTGGCCGGATGGCTGTTCGGCGACCAGGCCCGCCTGACGCGCGCCCAGCGCCTGGCCACGCGCCTGCGCTCTTTCGTGCCCGATCGGCTGCCCGGACCGCTGTCGGCGTGGACCGAGACCAGGGACCTGCCGGAGATCCCGCAGGAGTCGTTCAGGGATTGGTGGCTCAAGCATGAACGCCCGTGAGGAGATCCTCGCCAGGATCAGGCAGGCCGTCGCACACGCGCCCGACACCGGGATCGTCCGCGACTACCGCACGACGGGCCCGGCCGAAGGCCTGGTCGAGCTGTTCGCCGAGCGCGTCGGCGACTACCGCGCCGCCGTGCACGTCGTGCCCGAGGCCGACCTGCCCGCCACGCTGCTCAGGCTCTCGCAGGGCAGAGGACTGATCATCCCCGAGGGCCTGCCCGAGTCCTGGCGCGTGGCACGGCCGCTGACCGAGGCCGACCTGATGAGCGCCGACGGCGTGCTCACCGGCTGCGCCGCCGCCATCGCCGAGACCGGCACCATCATCCTGGACACCGGCCCCGGCCAGGGCGCACGGGCGCTCACCCTCGTGCCCGACTACCACCTGTGCGTGGTCGCCTCCCCCCAGATCGTGTACGGCGTGCCGCAGGCGCTCGGCCGCCTGGACCCCGCACGCCCGCTCACCTGGATCAGCGGCCCTTCGGCGACGAGCGACATCGAACTCGACCGCGTCGAGGGAGTGCACGGTCCGCGAACCCTGGAGGTCGTCGTGACCGTCTGACCTCGTCGCCGTTCAGAGGCGGGGCACCGCGGCTCGACCCTGGGCGGCGCCTCGGCGCGCCCGCGCTGGTCCGACCCCGTCGCCGTTCAGAAGCGCGGCACCGCGGCCACCCCGCCGAGCTCGGGTGCGAACCACAGCTCGGTGTCCGTCATCGCCGCGGCCCTGGCCAGCGCCGAGTCGGCGCGCTCGACCACCGGCGCGGCCACCCCGCGTCCTCCCAGCAGCACGGCGGCGTCCGGCGCCACCTGGACCGCCCCGGGCCCGATCCACACCGGCACGTCCAGCTCGCCCGGCGTCAGCAGCGCCTGCGCCCTGCCCTCGCGCAACGCCAGCACCGAGGGCCACATGCCCCGGTGACAGCCCGCCTCGCACACCCGGCCGAGCAGATCGGCGCGCCGCCTGTCGATCCAGTCGTCGAGGGCGGTCTCCACACCGCGCTCAAGGCCCTCGCCGTCCCGCCCGGCCGCCTCCACCATCACCACGCGATCGGCCGAACGGGTGGTCAGCCTGTCGCAGAGCACCGACCTGGCCCTGGGGCCGCCCGCCACCAGGACCAGTTCGGCGTCGGTCCGCCTGACCTGCTCGTCCACCTCCTGCGCGACGGCGGCGGCCTGGGCCTGCCTGGCGGCTTCGAGGCCGAGCGCGTAACGCCGGTGCGAACGGCCGCCCTGGCCGGTGCACCGGATCGGCCGGTCGGAGGCGGGAAGCGCCGTGTGCCTGGGCGCGGCTCTGCCGTACGCGCTCACCCGGGTGACGGCGCGCTCCAGCAGGACGCGGACGTGCGGCACGTTCTCGCCGCGGCGCAGCAGCAGCGGGGTGATCAGCGGGAGGGGCGAGCGGTGCACGAGGTCGCGGCCGGGCGGGGCGAGCAGGCGTTCGGCGTGTACGACCTCGCCTTCGGCGGCGAACAGCGCGTGACCGGGCGCCGGTTCGGCCACGGCCTCGTCCAGGGCGGCGAGCGTGTCGCCCGGCAGAGCGCCCAGCCGCCCGCGCAGCTCGGGCCAGCCGTGCCCGCCGACGTAGACCGAGACGAAGGGGCCTCTGCGTTCGTACATCGGCCTGAAGAAGTCCAGTCTCACCTCGCCACCCGTCCTCCCGTCCGGCAGGAACCGCCCCTACCCGGCAGGAGGCGGGACAACCCGTCGTAGTCTTCGGCTGAGATCGGGATGTCCTGGGAGAGACATGAGCGCTTTCGAGCCCGGCGTGCGCATCACGACGCCACGCCTGGTGTTGCGGCCCTTCGGGTCCGAGGACGCCGATCGCATCAGGGCGATCGTGCGCTCGGGCGTCGGCTTCCTGCCGCCGGGCGCGCCCACGCGTGCCGCCGACACCGAGCGCTGGCTGGCCACGGGCGTGCACGAGTTGCGGCGTTCCGGCCAGGGCATGCACCTGGCCATGACCGACGGGGACGGTCTCGTCATCGGCGCCGTCAGCCTGTTCAGGACGTCGTGGCCAGGCGGCACCACCGAGATCGGCTACGGCGTGCACCCCGTCCACAGGGGCAGGGGATACGCCTCGGAGGCGGCCAGATCGCTGGTCGCCTGGCTGTTCGCCGTCACCCCGCTCGAACGGGTCGAACTACGCGCCGCCGCCGACAACCTGGCCTCCCTCAGGGTGGCCGAGAAGGCCGGGTTCACCCGGGAGGGCGTGCTGCGCGGCGCCGAGCACGGCGAGGCGGGACGGCGTGACCTGGTCGTCTTCGGCAGGCTGCGCGGCGACTGCGGCGAAGGCGGGGCCGTCGCCGAGATCTTCCCCATGGAGGAGATCCACACCGGCAGGCTGCTGCTGAGGCGCTACGCCGAGTCCGACGTGCCCGCCCTGGCCGCCACCGGGGCCGACGAGCTCACCCAGGCCCGCACCGGCCTGCCCCGCGGCTACACCGAGGCCCAGGCCCGCCTGTACGCCCTGACGACGGCCGAGCAGCACCGCATGGCGGGCGACGGCATCGTCTGGGCCGTGGAGGAACGTGCCACGGCACGCTACGCGGGCAACATCGAGCTCAAGGCGGCCGACTGGGCCAACGGCTCGGCCGAGATCGGCTACATGGCCGCGCCCTGGGCCAGGGGCAACGGCTTCACCGGCGAGGCGGTCCTGGGCGTGGCCCGCTGGCTGTTCGGCAGGCACGGCTTCCAGCGGCTCGTCCTGCGCGCCGCACCCGCCAACGAGGCCTCGCAGCGGGTCGCGTACAAGGCCGGGTTCACCAGGGAGGGCGTCGCCAGAGGCGTGCACAAGGGCGGCGACCTGGTCGTCTACAGCCTGCTGCCCGGCGACCTGGAGTGAGGCTGGTGTGATCGGCGTCGAGCCGTCAGGCTGAAGGGGAGGCGGGAGGCGCGATGATCACGGTGATCGGGTGGGACGGTTCCGGGCTGCCGGAGCGGGCACGAGACCTCGTCGCGAAGGCGGCCCTGCTCACCGGCCCCCCGCACCTGCTCGGCCGGGCGAGCGCCCCGGACGCGGGCGAGGCGGTGCCGGCCGTGGGCGAGCAGGCCCTGCTCGGTGTGCTCGACGAGCACCTGGAACGCGGCGAAGGGCACGCGGTCGTGCTCGCCGACGGCGACCCCGGCTTCTTCGGCGTGCTGCGCGCCCTGCGGGCCCACGGCATCAAGCCGTGCGTGCTTCCCGCCCCGTCGCTGGCCACCCGGGCCTTCGCCGCCGCCTGCCTGCCGTGGGACGACGCGCTCGTCGTCGCGCCCCGCGGCCCCGAAGACCTGCGCAGGGCCGTCAACGTCTGCCGGGCCAGGCCAAAGGTCGCCGTGCTCGCCGTCGACGGCATCGGCCCCGGCGAGCTGGCCAGGGAACTGGCCCCGACCACGCCACGCGCCCTGATCGTCTGCGAGGACCTCGGCGGACCCGCCGAACGCGTCTCGCACTCGCGGATGGGCGAGGCCACGACCAGGCCCTGGCACCGGCCGGACGTCGTGCTGGTCCTCGACCCGCTGCACAAGGCGGCCGGGCGCGGCTGGCTGGCGGGCGGAGGGCCAGGCCCGGCCGAATGGGCGCTGCCGCTGCGCCAGGAGCGACCGGCAGAGGTACGCGCCTTCATCCTGGCCAAGCTCGGCCCCAGGCTCGGCGACCTGGTCTGGGACGTGGGCGCGGGCACCGGCGAGATCTCGGTCGAGTGCGCCAGGCTCGGCGCCGCCGTCGTCGCCGTCGAACGCGACCAGGCCCGCTGCGACCTGCTGCGCGCCGACGTGCTGGCCCACGGTGTGAAGGTCGCGCTCACCAAGGGTCAGGCGCCTCCCGCGCTCGAACCGCTGCCCGACCCCGACGCCGTCTTCGTGGGCGGTGGCGGGCCGGACGTGATCGCCGCCTGCGCCGCGCGGGGGCCGCGTTCGCTGGTCTGCACGCCCGCCTCGCTCGAACACGTGCCCGCCGTACTCGATCTTCTGCGGTTGCACGGGTATCGGGCCGAGGGCACGCAGATCCAGGCGTCCAGGCTGGTCGTCAGGGCCGACGGGTCGCACGCGCTGGTGGCCGCGGATCCGGTTTTCGTCCTGCATGCTGTGCCACATCACGTAGTGTGACCTGTCGCGAACCCCTGGGCATCGGATATCCTCACTCGTCTTGTCTAGGTAGCCCCAGGTCAAAGCCGTGGAGATCCCTACATGAAGCCCCCGCTCCTGCTCATCGGGCAGGGCTCGAACGACGACACCGGCGCCGCAGAGTTCGGCAGGTTCGTACACAGGCTCCGCTGTCGGCTCGACCAGACGGCCGCCGACGTCTCAGGCGGCTACCTGGAGAAGTCGAGGCCGAGGCTGAGCGACTCGGTCGCCTCGCTGGTCGCGAGGGGGCACCACCGCCTCGTCGCACTGCCGCTGAGCCTCGGCAAGGCGGGCGAGGAGTACCCTTCGGCGCTCGCCCTGATGGCCGAGCGGCACCCCACGCTGATGTACGACTACGGCAGGCCGCTCGGGCCCGACCCCCGCGTGCTGGCCCTGCTGGCCGACAGGCTCGCCGACGCCGCCGCCGAGATCCCCAGGCTGCGCCCGCTCGAACTCCTCGCCGAGCCGAGGCCGAGACCCAGGCTGCGCGCCGTGCCCTCGGTGCCGGTCGAGGAGCCCTCGCAGCACGTCGAGCCGGCCGAGACCGCGGTCGTCCTGGTGGGGGAGGGCTCGACCGATCCCGTCGCCAACGCCGAGATCCATCGGGTGTCGCGGCTGTTCTGGGAGACGCACGCCTACGACTTCATGACGGTCGAGACCGCGTTCGTCTCGCTGACGCCGCCAGGAGTGCCGGGCGGCCTCGAACGGTGCCGCAGGCTCGGCGCCAAGCGCGTGATCGTCGTCCCGTACCTCCTGTTCGCCGGTGGGCTGCTGGAGCGGGTCTGGGGGCAGGCGCTGTCCTACGGGGCCGGGCATCCCGAGCTCGACATCCGGTGCGCCGAGGTGATCGGCGACTGTGAGACGCTCGCCGACGTGGTCATCGACCGCTACGAGGAGGCGCTGCGCCCGGCTTAGCCCGGCTCGGCTCGCGTTATCGTTATGGCTGGAAATCATGGGATTTCCCGTGTGATTGGCCTAGGAGGCCGTCGAATGCCCGCCGGGACGTTGCTGGCCGAGACCCTGTCCGCGATCCGCCCCGCAGACGCGGCGGCGCTCGCCGAGGCGAGAGCGCACCAGGACAGGCTGACCAAGCCGCCAGGCGCACTGGGCGTGCTCGAAGACGTCGCGATCCGCCTGGCCGGGGCCGCGGCCCTCTCGCCGCCGCCGATGCCCGAGCCCGCCGCCCTGGCCATCTTCGCCGGTGACCACGGCGTGCACGCCCGAGGCGTGAGCCCGTGGCCGCAGGAGGTCACCACCCAGATGGTGGCCAACTTCCTGGCCGGAGGCGCGGTCGCCAACGCCTTCGCGGCCCAGGTCGGCGCGACGGTCACCGTGGTCGACGTCGGCGTCGCCACCGACCTGGACCCGGCCCCCGGCCTGCTGATCCACAAGATCGGATACGGCACCGCCGACCTGTCCGCCGGTCCCGCGATGAGCGGCGAACAGGCCGTGGCCGCCGTCGAGGCCGGCATCGCGGTCGCCGCCTCCCTGATCGACGACGGCGCCCGCTGTCTGGTCACCGGCGACATGGGCATCGCCAACACCACCGCCTCCGCCGCCCTCATCTGCGCCTTCACCGGCCGCGACGCGGCCTCCGTGACCGGCAGGGGCACCGGCATCGACGACGCCACCCACGCCCGCAAGGTCGCCGTCGTCCGCGAGGCGCTCGCCGTCAACACGATCACGGCCGACAGCGACCCCTGGAAGGTGCTGAGCGCGCTGGGCGGGTTCGAGCACGCGGCCATCGCCGGGTTCGTCCTGGGAGGCGCCGCACGCCGGGTGCCCGTCATCCTGGACGGCGTGATCGCGGGAGCGGCCGCACTCGCGGCTGCCGCCATCGCGCCCGCCGCCGCCGACCACTGCGTCGCCGGACACCGCTCGGCCGAGCCCGGACACGCCGCCGCGCTCGACCACCTGGGCCTCAGACCGCTGGTCGACCTCGAACTGCGCCTGGGCGAAGGCACCGGCGGCCTGCTCGCGCACCCGCTGGTGTGCGCGGCCGTACGGGTGATGCACGAGGTGGCGACGTTCGACTCGGCGGGCGTGTCGGAGAAGCAGGAGACGTGACCCGGTAGGTTTACCTACCAACACACCATTCTTCGCGAACGGGAGATTCGGCGACATGGGCCCCTACCTCCTTGGCCTGCGGCTCACAGGCCGCAGGGTCCTCGTCGTGGGCGGCGGGAGGGTCGCGCAGCGGCGGGTTCCCGCGCTGCTCGAAGCGGGCGCGGAGGTCGTCATCGTCTCCACCAGCGTCACCCCCGCCCTCGACGACCTCATCGCCGCCGGACGAGTCACCTGGCAGGCACGCGCCTACCAGGAGGGCGACTGCGACGGCGCCTGGCTGGTCCAGGCCTGCACCAGTGACACCGCGGCCAACGCCGCCATCGCGGCCGAGGCCGAGTCCAAGCGCGTCTGGTGCGTACGCGCCGACGACAAGGACGCCTCCGCCGCCTGGACGCCCGCCAGCGGCAAGGTCGACGAGATCAGCGTCGCGATCACCGCGGGCGGCGACCCCAGACGGGCGGCGGGCATCCGCGACGCGGTCGTCGGCGCCCTGCGCGACGGCACCGTCGACGCCAGGCGCAACCGCACCAAGCCGGTCGGCGTCGCGCTCGTCGGCGGCGGGCCAGGCGACCCCGGGCTCATCACCGTGCGCGGACGCCAGCTCCTGGCCCAGGCCGACGTCGTGGTCGCCGACAGGCTCGCCCCTCGCGCCCTGCTCGACGAGCTCGCGCCCGACGTGGAGCTCATCGACGCGGCCAAGGTGCCCTACGGCAGGTCGCTGGCCCAGGAACGCATCAACGAGCTGCTCGTCGAGCATGCCAGGCAGGGCAAGTTCGTCGTCAGGCTCAAGGGCGGCGACCCGTACGTGTTCGGCAGGGGCGGCGAAGAGGTGATCGCCTGCGCGCAGGCGGGCATCCCCGTGACCGTCGTGCCCGGCATCACCAGCGCGGTCGCCGTGCCCGCCTCCGCAGGGGTGCCCGTCACCCATCGCGGGGTCAGCCAGGAGTTCCACGTGATCTCCGTGCACGTGGCGCCCGACCATCCCCAGTCCACCGTCGACTGGCCCGCGATGGCGCGCTCCAACGGCACGCTGGTGCTCATGATGGCCGTCGAGCGGCTGGCCAAGGTCGCCGAGACTCTGGTCAAAGACGGACGTTCGCCGGAAACTCCCGTAATGGTGGTACAGGACGGTACTCTTCCCACCCAGCGAGCTGTTATCGCCTCGCTGTCCACCGTGGCCGACCGTGTGACAGCGGCTGGTATACGGCCCCCGGCGATCGTGGTCGTCGGCGATGTCGTGAAGGTCGGCCAGGAGGTCGAGATGGTTCGAGCGGAGCGGGTCCCGTGAAATCGGCTGCTGACAACGCCGCCGAGTCCGTCGGCGATGCCGACGAGCCGGTTGAGCACCCCGAGTCGGTGGGGGAACAGACCCTGACCTTCAGTCCCATCAGGGACGCGGAGGAACCTGTCGACGATTCCGTCGACGACGATTCCCCTGAGGCTGAATCCGAGGAGCCTGACGATTCCGAGGAGGATGATGCCCCTGAGGCTGATCCCGAGGAGTCCGAGGACCCCGATGCCCCCGAGGACAGGGTCGTCGAGGAGGAGTTGCCCGACGCCGCGGCCGAGGCGCTGGGCGCCGCGCTGAACGCGTTGCGCGACAGCATCACCGACCTGCATTTCGGCCTGGAGCTCCCCGGCGCCAAGGAGGCACGCCAGGCGCGGGCCGAACTGCTGGCCCAGCTCGGCAACTACGTCCTGCCGCGCGTCAGGCGCAGCACCGCACCCGCCCTCGTGGTCGTCGCCGGATCGACCGGCGCAGGCAAGTCGACCCTGGTCAACACCCTGGCCAATGCGAACGTCAGCAAGACCGGCGTGCGCCGCCCCACCACCGGCACCCCCGTACTCGCCTGCCACCCCGACGACCACCGCTGGTACGCCGAGGGCGACCTGCTCGGCTCCCTGCAGCGCATCGACAGGCCGGGCCCCGACGCCGGGCTCGACGCCCTCGTCCTGGTCCCCACCGAACGCCTGCCCCAAGGCGTCGCGCTGCTCGACACCCCCGACATCGACTCCGTCGTCGAGGAGCACCACGAGATCGCGCACCGCATGCTCGACGCCGCCGACCTCTGGATCTTCGTCACCACCGCCGCGCGCTACGCCGACGCCCCCGCGTGGAAGCTGCTGCGCCTGGCCAAGGAGCGCGGCGCCCGCCTGGCGATCGTGCTGTCCCGCGTTCCCGCCAAGTCGCGCGAGGTCGTGCTCAAGCACTTCGTCAGGATGCTCACCGAGTACGGCATGGGCGAGGTCGACCGGTTCGTCATCGAGGAGACGGAGGTCGACGACGGCAAGCTGCCCGACAGCGCCGTCACCGAACTGCGCCTGTGGCTGGCCGAGCTGTCGGTCGACGACGAACGCAGGACCGAGGCGGTCAACGCCACCCTCGACGGCGTGCTCAACAGCTTCCGTACCCGTGTGCCCGCCCTCGCCCGCCACCTCGAGGCGCAGGTCGCCTTCAGGGGCGAACTGCGCGGCGACGTCGACGCCGCGTACATGAGCGCGCTGCACCAGATCGACGAGGCGGCGGGCAGCGGCGCCCTGCTGCACGGTGAGGTACTCGCCCGCTGGCAGGACTTCGCCGGATCGGGCGACCTCATGCGCACCCTGCACATCGGCAAGCGCCCCAAGGGCTCCCCGAACGCTCCCGAACGCATCATGGCGTTCAAGGCCGCCCTGCGCTCCGGGCTGGAGTCGGTGATCGTCTCGGCGGCCCACAAGGCGGCCGAGGAGGTCGTCGGCCGCTGGACCCGCCGCTCCGAACTCGGCGCGACACTCGGCGCGGGCCTGGAACGGCCCTCCGACGAGCTGGTACGCCGTACGACCAGGGCGGTCGGCGCCTGGCAGGAGCACATGGCCGAGCTGATCCGCACCGAAGGCGTCACCAAGCGCTCGGTGTCGAAGGTCGTCTCGTTCGACGCCGAGTCGCTCTCGCTGATCTTCATGGTCGGCCTGTTCGGCTACGGCTCGTCCGAGGTGGCCGCCGAGAGCGGCACCAGCCAGCTCCCGCAACGCATGGTCCGGGCCCTGCTCGGGGCCGAGTCGCTGCGCGCCATCAGCGCCAAGGCGATGAGCGACCTGCGGGCCAGGGTCGGCATGCTGTTCGACGAGGAATCCCTGCGCTACACCCAGGCCCTCGACTCCGCCGGAATCCCCGACGAGTCGGCAGCGACTCGCCTCTACCAGGCGACGTACAACCTCGAGGTGGCCCGATGAGCCTCTCAGCTTCGCCGTACACCTCGGGCCCCGGCCAGGGCCGCGGACTCGGGGCCGGACGTGCCAAGCCGCCGCTCGGCACGCGTCTGGCGGCGCTGGGCCGCATCGTCGAGCTGGGCAACGGACGCATCGACCCCAAGCTCGTCGCCGAGTCGGGGCAGCTGCTGCTGCGGGCGGGCGACCGGCTCAAGCTGTCGAGCGAGCACACCGTCGTCGCACTCGCCGGCGGCACGGGCAGCGGCAAGTCGTCGCTGTTCAACTCGATCTCGGGCCTCGAACTGTCACCCACCGGAGTACGCCGTCCGACGACCGCGCGTACCCACGCGTGCGTCTGGGGGCTCGAAGGCGCGGCGCCGCTGCTCGACTGGCTGCAGATCCAGTGGCGTCACCGCTTCGCCAGGGCAAGCGCGCTGGACAAGGGCGAGAGCCAGCTGCACGGCCTCATCCTGCTCGACCTGCCCGACCACGACTCCATCCGCGCGCTCACCGACCACGAGGCCGACCGGCTGATCGGCCTGGCCGACCTCATCGTGTGGGTACTCGACCCGCAGAAGTACGCCGACGCCTCCACCCACCGCCGCTACGTCACCGAACTGGCCGGGCACGACGCCGTGACCGTGTTCGTGCTGAACCAGGCCGACAAGCTCACCCAGGAGGACCTCGCCGAGTGCGTGGCCGACCTCGGCGAACTGCTGCGCCGCGAAGGCGTCGACCGGCCCTCCGTCGTGGCCACGTCGGCCCTCAGCGGACGCGGCGTCGACAGCCTGAAGGGGGTGCTCGCCGAAGCCGTCTCGCGTCGCCGGGCCGCCCTGCTGCGCCTGGAGGCCGACCTCGACAGGGTCGACCGCAAGCTCTCCTCGGTCCTGCCTGAATCCGGCGCCCAGCCCGCCCCCGCCGCCGTGGACGCCGCCCGCCGCGTCGGCCTCACCGACGCCCTCTGCGACGCCGTCGGGGTACCCGCCGTCGGCGAGGCCATGGAGAACGGCTACGCCGTACGGTCGGAGGAGTGGGTGGGCTGGCCGTTCGCCCGCTGGGCCCGCCGCCTCGGCCCCGACCCGCTGAAGACCCTGCGCCTGGCCGAGGTACGCGACGAGGTACGCGGCCTGGTCGGCGGCACCGTCACCGCCCAGTCCGCCGAGGTCGCCAACGCCGTCCAGGCCCTGTCCGACGGGCTGTCGGTCGGCATGCACGACACCTGGCGCACCGCCCTGCACGACGCCGCACGCTCCCGCGCGTCGCAGCTGCCGCAGGTGCTGTCCGAGGAGCTGTCGGAGATCGCCCCCCGCCTTGACCGGGTGCCCGGCTGGTGGCGGCTGCTGAAGTACTGGCAGTACCTCCTGGTCGCGGCCTTCACCGCCGCCCTTGTGTGGCTGGTCGTCGGCGTGGTGGTCGGCGTCTTCTCGGTGGGGTCGCTTCCCGCTTCGCTGGCTGTGTTCGGGGATGTGGGGTCGCTTCCCTGGGTGGGGTTGATGCTGGCATCCGTGCTTGGGCTGGGGGTTCTGTCGGCTGTGGCCAGTCGTAACTTCGTGGTGCTCGGCGCTGCGAACGAGCGGGAGAGGCTGGAGCTGGAGATGCGGCGACGGGTGTCGGCGGTGGCGGAGTCACTGGTGATCGAGCCGGTGGAGCGAGAGCTCGTTCGGCACCACGAGTTCTACGCGGCGCTCAGCGGGTTGCAGGGGCGGTAGGTGGGGTTGGTTTTGGGTTTTGGGTTTTTGGGTTTTGGGGGTGGTGTTGGTGGCGGGGGTTTGTGAGTGTTGGGGGAGGTTTGGGGGGTGAGGGTTGGTGGTGGCGGGGTTTGTCGCGGTGGGGTTTTGGTGGTGGTGGCGTCTGTCGGTGGTGTGGCGGGGTTTCGTTGGCGGGAGCTTCGGCTGGTGTGAGGGGCTTGGTCGGAGTGGGGCTTTGAGGGGCTCAGGTCTTGACGAGGGACGTTGGGCCTTGGGCTTTGGGGCGCTGTGGCATTGATCTGGGCTGCGGCACCTCGGGCGAGGCATGAGGCTTGGGTCAGGTATGTGCGTCCCTGCCGGGGTACGTTGCGCCCCACCCTGCCCCGCTCTGCCCCGCCTCGCCTCGACCTGGCCTGCACTGACCGTCCTTGCCCGACCTGGCCCGCCTCGCCCCCCGTTTCGACCTGCACTGCACCGACCACCCTTGCCCCGACCTGCCCTGCCCTGCGTTGCCCTTGCGCCGACCATCCTTGCCTGGCCTGACCTGCCTTGCCTTGCACTGACCCTCCTTGCCCGACCTGGCCCGCATCGACCTCCCCCACCCCACCCCACCCCGACCTGCTCCGACCTGCTCTGCCCCGCTCCGACCATCCTTGCCGGATGCGCGGAGCTCGCACTGGTCTCGCTGTATGTCAAGGCCGCACCCCCTACGCCACGTCGGCGGCCCCACCAGTCCAGCCTGCTCTACCCCTCCTTCCAGGCCAGCCGCTCCCCGTCCCATCCACACCCAAGCTCGCCATGCGAGGAAACTTCCGCCTCTAGACTCCCGCCTCCCTCACCTCCCTCACCTCCCTCACCTCCCTCACCTCCCTCACCTCCCTCACCTCCCTCACCTCCCTCACCTCCCTCACCTCCCTCACCTCCCTCACCTCCCTCACCTCCCTCACCTCCCTCACCTCCCTCACCTCCCTCACCTCCCTCACCTCCCTCACCTCCCTCACCTCCCTCACCTCCCTCACCTCCCTCACCTCCCTCACCTCCCTCATGCCCTCGCCGTCCTCGCCCCTCAGCAGACGTGTGGCGACACAGGCTCCCTCACATACGGCGCCAAGGCCCACTTCCTCTCGCCTCCCACCACCAGCCCTCCAAGCTCCTCCCTCATCCACAGCTCTCCTCCCTCATCCACAACCCCACCCACCCGCATCCCCCTCTTCCACAGAATGCCGCTCGGAGTCCCCCGCCCCCCACCCGCCAAGCCACCCTTCATCCCACGGGCATCCCGGCCCACCCGCCCGATGGGAGACAGCGATGAACGACATCTACGTCACGATCACCGGCAACGTCGCCGCCGAGCCACGCCAGCACACATTCCCCGACGGCGCTCGCGTCACCTCACTACGCGTCGCCACCCGCCACCGCTACTACGACAAGAAGACCCAAGAATGGACCGACGGTGACACGGTCTACTACGCCATCCGCTGCTGGCGAGCCCTGGCAGACAACGCCGCCCAGTCCATACGAGTCGGCCAGCCGGTAGTCATCCAAGGCAAACTCCGCTTCCGAGAGTTCGGCCCAGAAGGTGACCGCCGCTTCATGCCCGAAATCGAAGCCATGGCCATGGGCCACGACCTCCGCTGGGGCATCGGCACCTTCGCCCGCCCCGAACGAGGCACCGGCACCAGCAGCCTCTCACCCGACATCCGAGACCGCCTCGACAACGACACCAGCGACTGGGCCCTGGCCACCACATCCACCACCCCCACGCTGGCCCCCCTCGAACTCCTCAGAACCGCCGCCCACTCCGAATCCCCAGGAGACGCAGGCAACACCAACCACGAGGACGACGGCGAAGAAAAGTGGCCCACAGAGGAACAGCCCGCCGCCTAACAAAACCCACCGGGGTTGGCCCGTATCCACAGGCTCAACCCCCAGACTCAGCCGCCGCACGCTCAGCACTCACACGCTCAGCCCTGCAGGCTCAGTCCCCACACCCTCAGCGCTCACAGACTCAGCCATGCAGGCTCATCACCGGCGGCCCCTAGCACCCGACTTCGTGCTGCAGCCCCAGGAATGTGTAACCCACCCACTCACCTCTCTTCTGCACCCCCACCATGGCGCTGAATCTGGAGGAATAGCCAAGACCTGTGGGTGGGCCGTGTGCTCGAGGGTTATCTGGGGTCGTCGGTCTGCCAGGGGTAGAGGAACTGGTCGGGGTGCAGGCCCCATGCCTGGATCGTGGTGAGTAGCTGCGGCTCGCCGGTGGCTGTGGTGTCCCGGATGAGGGCGGCTCCGAGGTCGTAGTCGAAGCCGTCGAGGAGGCTGGCGTC
Organism: Nonomuraea sp. IBHARD001; assembly: GCF_056106265.1. Lineage (NCBI taxonomy): Bacteria > Bacillati > Actinomycetota > Actinomycetes > Streptosporangiales > Streptosporangiaceae > Nonomuraea > Nonomuraea sp. IBHARD001. The sequence goes on along the minus strand of NZ_JBWBBW010000002.1, from coordinate 7,252,976 downwards.
GTAGTCCCAGTGCTTTAGGAGGAAGGTGCGCGTGTGGTCGGCGCGTTTCCATCCCTGCATGCGTGCGTGGGTGTCGGCGGGCGTGGTCTGTGGGGTGATGGTGACGAAAGCTCGCCGAGTGGGTCCGGACGCCGGGACTTCTGTGACCAGCGGCTGGCCGAGTCGCAGCGCGGTCAGCTTGTCGGCGGGCCAGCCGGGGCCGTCGCTGGCCGGGTGAGGGGAGGTGCTCACGCGGCCGCCTTCGCCGGTCGTTCGACGAGCCTGCCGTTCGTGAACTGGGCTCCGGCGCGTGCGAGCGCGGCGAGGTGCGGTGCGTTCACCAGGCGCGGACGGGCCTGGGCGGACTCGATGAGCTTGAACGCCGTGGCCAGGCCGGCGGTACGAGATCCGGGGCCCTTGGTGGCAATGGTGAGTTGCCGGACGGTCTCAAACGTCGACTCGATCGGATTCGTAGTGCGCAGGTGCCGCCAGTGCTCAGCCGGGTAGCTGAAGAACTCGATCAGGCCAGGCAGGTCATCGATCACCTTGGCGACGGCCTTGAGGTACTTGGCGCTGGCTCCCGAATCTGTACCCGGCCGCTTCCCATGCCGCCTACAGCTCTCCATCCCGATTACCGCTTCCACCTCACCCACTGCATCCATCGCGAATCCAGCCTCCCAGCCCGTCCCCCTGCCTTCCGCATTGCTGAGCTCCCTGCATCCCCACCTCTCGCAAGCCGATCTGCTCAACCGCAACCCCTGTACAACCTGCCTCCAGAGGGCCAGAGCCACCACACCTCCCTTCGCTCACTCCCTCAACCTCGGAGCACCTGTTCACCTGCCTACCCGCTCGGCCTGCTCACTCCTCCAAATGCCGCGCTCATCACATAGCACGTCCAACCACACAACCACGTCGCCAAGCACCTGCTCCCACTCCCATTTCCTCAGCGTCAACCGCCAGCCCGCCCGTTCAACTACCTCTCACCACGGCCATACCAAACATTCATCGACTAGTCGCACGAAACAAGTGAGCGAAACCACCCTTCAAAGCCCTCTATCGCCTGCAGTCTCGCCAATAGCCATCTATCTGCTCATTTGATCCCAAACGCCATCGAACTTCCGAAGTGTAGTCGCCTTCCGTGTGTTGCTACGCGTACTTCACTGCCTCCAGGAGGTGCTCCCGACACTACGTCTTCCTTCGCCGGCTTCCGTTGCTGCCTACCTACCGGGGAAGCGTCGTTCGCCGACTGCAGTAGGTGCGTGCATCCAGCACAATCGCTGCTGTGACGCCGTGACGTGGCTAAGGGTGGGTTGGTTGCTTACGGCGTCAGGGGGTTCGCGCGTAGTCAACGCTTGCAAGCGTCCTCAAGCCTTTGGGGTGCGCTGCAGTGCCGCTCGCTCAGTGTTGTTCCTGGAGCGGAGTTTTCAGTCGCTACCGCAGTCCGGGATGAGACATCGCGTCGCCGGGGGGCTGGGCGGTCACCGGGGTGGCTGGACGGCGGGTCGAAGTTGGCCTTCGGCTTTCGGGGCGGGTGTTGAGGCCTGGCTGGTGTGGCCCTGAAGGTGTTCGGCCCGTAGGGCTTCATGCTTGAGGGTTTGCGTCCAGGAAGGGGGTTTACCTTTGAGGTCTTTTGCTGGTGGCAGGTCAACTCTTGTGTGACGAGGATCCCGAGTGTCCGTTTTGTGAACGGCTGGGGCTTGGGGCGCTCCGCCTGTGCTGCTCAATCGGAGTGGTTGAGCGGGCGTTCGCAACAAATGCACATACCGGCGTTGTGGTCGTCGATCGAGGTGATACCGAGGGTGTTCCGGATGTCCATACCGATTGCCTATCCCGACACCGGTAGCTATACGGGGGAGGAATTCACTGGAGAAAAAGGAGAGAAGAAAGGCGCAGGGGTGGCGGTTGGGGGAGGAGATGAGGGAAGGTGGCAGAGATTGGTTTTTGGGCATGACGAAGCGCAACGTGGAGGGCGGGGGCATCGGCCGCACGCTGGATCCCGGTGGCTAGGCCTGCCGGAGTCCCGGGGGATCGGCCGATGGTGCTTTCGTCAGCTGGTTAGAGCACCTGTCAGGTCCAGGTCACGCCCCGCACCATGGCTGGCTCCTTTCCCGCACGGTCCGCCCGCGGTGTGGGCGGTCCCCTGTCGGTGGCCGCTGGTCACACGTGGCCACGCTGCCAAAGGTAGCGGTTCCCGTCGCGCGACGCACACTCCGCAACTATTGTGTTACACATCGTTAGTCGAGTAGGAGGCGAGATGGCGGCGACCAGTCACACCTCGGTCCAGCCTCGTGACGGTGTGTCCACCCTGGCTGGCCGGTGGCCACTCCTGGGGCAGCGCCGTGCGCTCGTCGCCTATATCAGCGGGATCGTAGCGCTGGATCTTGTCGCCATCGTGTACTTCGTGGCATCGGCCCCCTTTCGTTGGCCTGACCTGCTGACCTTTGCGGCGTTGATGGGATGTGGTGCGGTCTGCATAGAGGCGACCAGGCGTCTGGGGATGCCGGCGGGCGTGGCTCGCGATCTCCTGTCCGCCTGGTGGTTGCCGGTGGCGTTGTTGCTGCCGCCGGTCTATGCGTTGTTCGCACCGATCCTGCTCCAGGCGCTGCTGCAAGTACGGGTCAGAGCCACGGTGCTCTACCGGCGTGTGTTCAGTTCGGCGGCGATCGGCCTGGCGGCGTGCACGGCGTCGGTGGTGTTTCACACTGCGGTTCCCGACATCTCGGTGTTGTCGAGCGGCAAGGGGGCGTCCATCGCGTTGGCGATCGGGTGTGCCGCGTTGTTCGCTCTGCTCAATACGGGGCTGATCGCCATCGCCGCGCATACCGCCGACCCGGACATACGCTGGCGTGAGGTGCTCTGGGATCGGGAGAGCGCGCTCCTGGACGTCGTGGAGCTCTGCCTCGGCATCATGGTCGCCATCGCCTGCGGCCTGAATCTTGCGCTTCTCGTGTTGACCCTGCCGCCCGTGGTGCTGCTGCAGCGAAGCCTCTTGCACGCTCAGCTCCAGGCCGCCGCCAGGACTGATCCCAAGACCGGGTTGCTCAACGCTGCGGCTTGGCAACGTGAGGCCGATACCGAGATCGTTCGGGCTCGCCGTACTGGGGAGACGCTTGCGCTGCTCATCATCGACATCGATCACTTCAAGCGCGTGAACGATACCTATGGTCATTTGGTGGGCGACCAGGTGTTGATCGGTGTGGCCGCCACATTGCGTAGTCAGTTGCGTGACTACGACGTCGTCGGGCGATTCGGCGGCGAGGAGTTCGTGGTGCTGCTGCCCAGGGCGGACATCTCTGAGGCCCGCCGAGTGGCTGAGCGACTCCGTACTCGGATCGGTCGGATGGCCGTACCCGCTGACGATGCCATGATCACCGTTACGATTTCTGCCGGCGTGGCGCTCATGACGACGCACGGCAATGACCTCATCGAGCTTCTTGCGGCTGCTGACCTGGCGTTGTATCGGGCGAAGGAGCTTGGGCGCGACCGTATCTGCCTACCGGCTCAGCCTCAGCTTCCTCAGCCTTCGCGTCCGCCCAAGACGGAGACGACTTCTGCTGAGGACGCTTCCGCCTGACCGGTTCGCGGGTGAGTTGTGTGTGGGGGCGGTTGTTCCTGGTGGGGCTTTGAGGGGTGCCTGGGGAGGAGTCTGGGGCGCATACAAAGGATGACTTGGTGACCGGGCTTGAGGGGGAGGTTGGGCGGTTCGGGGCGGAGGAGGATCGTTGTATGGGTTCTTCTCGGAGTTGGGTTGTTGGGGCAGGGGTGGCGGTATTCGTCCTTGCCTATGGATGGCTGGTGGCTACTGGGCATGGCGAGATCGTCACGTCTACTGATCCGGGTGCTTACCGGCTCTCCTTGTGGGGGGCTGTGGTGCCTGCGGCGGCTGCGATGGGGCTGGCTTGGCTGGTGGCCGCCAAGCGGGATGTGCCGTTGCCGTTGGTGGACTTGCCTCGTCGGCGTCTTCTCAGGGAGGCGTGGCTGCTGGTTGGGCTGGCGCTGGTGTTCGCGTTCGTGCAGTTGGTGTGGCCGGATATGGGGCTGCTGTATGCGGTGGTGAAGGTGGTGTTGCTGCTGGTGGTGCCGTTGGTGGCGTTCCGGGTGATCAGGGGGGATGGAGCCAGGGCCGGGGCGATTCCGGTGCCGGTTGCTTGGCTTGCGCCGGTTCCTGCGGTGGTCGCGTGGTTCGTGCTGTCGCAGGTGGGGCCGTTGGCGGTGCCTGCTTCGCCGGACTTGCCGGACATGGTGACGCTTGTTGTGGCCTCGGTCTTCACATTGCTGACGGCTGGGGTGCTGGAGGAGGTGTTCTATCGCGGGTGGCTGCAGACGAGGCTGGAGGTGCTGTACGGGCGGTGGGTGGCGATTTTGGGGTCGGCGTTGCTGTTCGCGGCTATGCATTCGTCTCGGGTTGATCTTGACGCACCCTTGTTGGGGGTGGCTTCGATCGTGGCTTTTCAAGGGGTGTTCGGGGTGATGCAGGGGTATCTGTGGGCCCGGTATCGCAACATTTGGGCGATCGTCTTCATTCATGTGGTGGTGAATCTGGTCTTCGTTCGGTTGTTGCTGGCGCCGTTGATCACTGGAGGGTGAGGAGGATGTGCGGCGTGGGCGAGGCTCTTCGTCGCCTGTCGCCTGTCGCCTGATTGGGGAGGTGCGGGCTGAACGGGGGGCGTTGGGGTGGGGAGCGGAGTCGTGAGAGGAGCGTCCCTTCGGATGCGGTGGGGGTGACTGGGGAGGCGCTGGGGAGGGCTTGCCGTACTTGGGGGTTTTGGGGGTGTTGGGGGTTGGAGTGGGCGGGTGGAAGGGCTATGGGGACGCCCTAAGCTAGAGGGCATGGCCGAGTACATCTACACGTTGCAGCGTGTGCGCAAGGCGCACGGAGACAAGGTTGTCCTCGACGACGTCACGCTGTCGTTTCTTCCCGGAGCCAAGATCGGAGTGCTCGGTCCTAACGGCACCGGCAAGTCGACGCTGCTCAAGATGATGGCCGGTTTGGAGCAGCCCTCCAACGGCGATGCCAAGCTGATGCCGGGGTTCACCGTCGGCATGTTGCAGCAGGAGCCGCCGCTCAACGAGTCGAAGACCGTGCTGGGCAATGTCGAGGAGGGGGTCGCCGAGACCAAGGCGATGCTCGACAGGTTCAACGAGATCGCCGATCTGATGGCGACCGACTACAGCGACGATCTGCTGGCGGAGATGGGCAAGCTGCAGGACCAGCTTGACCACCGCAACGCCTGGGACCTCGACAGCCAGCTCGAACAGGCTATGGACGCGCTGCGCTGCCCGCCGCCCGACGCCGATGTGTCACAGTTGTCCGGTGGTGAGCGTCGCCGCGTGGCGCTGTGCAAGCTGCTGCTTGAGGCGCCTGACCTGCTGCTGCTCGACGAGCCCACCAACCACCTCGACGCCGAGAGTGTGCAGTGGCTGGAGCAGCATCTGGAGAAGTACCCGGGGACTGTGCTGGCCGTGACCCACGACCGGTACTTCCTCGACAATGTGGCCACCTGGATCCTGGAGCTCGACCGCGGACGTTGTTACCCGTACGAGGGCAACTACTCCACCTACCTCGAAGCCAAGGCGCAGCGTCTGAAGGTCGAAGGCCAGAAGGACGTCAAGCGCAAGAAGCGGCTTGAGGATGAGCTTGAGTGGGTTCGCTCCAATCCGAAGGCGCGTCAGACCAAGAGCAAGGCACGTCTCCAGCGTTATGAGGAGATGGCCGCCGAGGCGGACAAGCACCGCAAGCTCGACTTCGAGGAGATCCAGATTCCGCCGGGCCCGCGTCTGGGCACGACGGTGATCAAGGCGGAGCAGCTCACCAAGGGGTTCGAGGACCGGGTGCTGATGGAGGGGCTGACGTTCGATCTGCCCCGTAACGGCATTGTCGGTGTGATCGGTCCCAACGGTGTCGGTAAGACGACGCTGTTCAAGATGATCACGGGTGGAGAGAAGCCGGACGCCGGAAAGATCATCATCGGCGACACGGTCAAGATCTCGTACGCGGACCAGAGCCGTGGTGGCATCGACCCGCAGAAGAACGTCTGGGAAGTCGTTTCCGACGGGCTCGACTACATCAAGGTCGGTCATGTCGAGATGCCGTCCAGGGCGTATATCGCGGCGTTCGGGTTCAAGGGTCCGGATCAGCAGAAGAAGTCCGGCGTGCTGTCCGGTGGCGAGCGCAACCGGCTCAACCTGGCGCTCACGCTGAAGCAGGGTGGCAACGTTCTGCTGCTGGACGAGCCGACCAACGACCTCGACACCGAGACGCTGTCCTCGCTGGAGAACGCACTGCTCGACTTCCCCGGCTGTGCTGTGATCACCTCGCACGACCGGTGGTTCCTGGACCGGATCGCGACACACATTCTGGCGTGGGAGGAAGGCTCGAACTGGTACTGGTTCGAGGGCAACTTCGCCGACTACGAGAAGAACAAGATCGAGCGGCTGGGCGCCGACGCGGCTCGGCCTCACCGGGTTACTTATCGGAAGCTGCATCGGGACTGATCGGCTGATTGGGTTCTGTGTGGCGTGGCGTTGCTCCTCCGTCGGTGGGTTGGCGGGGGAGTTTCGCTTTGGTGGGTGTGGGTGTGGGTGTGGGTGTGGGTGTGGGTGTGGCGGGGGCGTTGGGGGAGGCGGGGGTGTGGATGTGTGGAGGTGGCGTGCGGTTGGGTCCAATGGGTGGATCGGCGGTGGGGGCGGTGGGATGTGTTGGTTTCGGGTGCGGTAGTGGGAGAGATGAGCGGAGTGCGCTCGGGGAACGGCGGCGTGAGGAGGGGCGGGGCAGTCGGGGGGCAAGGTCGTCTGCACTGCGGGGCCGGCTGTCTGCGTCGAGCTGGCTGTTTGTGTCGGGGTGGGGGCTGGTGTTGAGGGAGGGGCTTGCGGATGGAAGGGCGGGATGGGGGAGGAGTCGCTTGCGGAGATGTGTAGTTGGCGTGGGTGGGAGTGGGGTGTGAGGCGGCTCTTGAGTTGGCCGGTACGGCAAGCCCAATGGTGAACCATGCCGACATCACGACACTCGCACGGCTCGTCCCGGTCCTTGCGTCGGCCGGTACGGCGAGCCCAATGGTGAACCAGTACGGCGAACCTCTGTGCAACCTCTACGGCGAACCAGTGCGCAAGTCTCTAGGGCTAACCACTACGGCAAGCCGTTCCCTGCGCCTCCGTGGGAGCGTGGTTGAGGTCTGCTGAAGGGACGCTTCTCCAGTGGACTTCGCCTGTGGAGGCAGACGGACGGGGCGGGGGTAGACGGTGTGGGCGAACGGTCATGGCTTGGGCGACTGGCTATGGGCGAGTCGTCGTGGGGGTGTGGCTATGGGCTGGTTGTCTCGATCGAGTCGTCATGGTGGGCGCATGGACACATTGGTGCGTAGGTGGATTGGTGCGTAGGTGAATGGACGGGTGGACAGGCGGGCGGGCGGATGGGGATGGGTGGGCGGGAGATCGTGAGCGGGAGAGGGGAGGGAAGGCGGGAGCGAGGGAGGGGAAGGTGGGGGGCGTCAGGGGTGAGTCGTTGAGGGACCGGCGGGCTAGCCTCAGCCCGACCTCAGGTGTGAGCCCGGCCTTGGGAGTTGGTAGTCCTCCGGGAGTTGGTCGTCCTCGGCGTTGACGTTGCTGAGGTTCTTCGCTCACCCAAGACGTGAGTAGCCTCGGGGACCCGGTAGTTTGGCCGGATGGTTGACTCGGGTCTTGGTGTTGGGCGGCATGTTTATCAGCGGGCCGTGCGGTTTGCGGATATTGATTCGCTGGGGCATGTAAACAATGTGCGGTTCTTTGACTATCTGGAAGATGCGCGGGCGGCGATGTTTTATGTCGATCCCGTTAAAGAGGGGCGGGAGCCTTATCGGGGGCTTGTTGTTTCTCGGCATGAGATTGATTATCGGCGGCCTTTGACGTTTCGGGTTGAGCCGGTGCGTGTGGAGACGTGGGTGAGTGAGGTTCGGGCGGTTCGGTTCACCTTGCATTATGAGATTCGGGATGAGCGTGAGGTGTTTGTCGCCGCGTCGTCGGTGATGGTCGCGTATGACGTGGCGGAGTCGCGGCCGAGGCGACTGGTGCAGGAGGAGCTGGACTATCTCAAGCGTTACTGCGTGGCCTGAAGTCGGCGGGGGATGGGCTGTGGTCGCGTGAGTTACTGCTTGGTGGGGTGCTTGTTAGCGCTGGTCGGGGTGGGTGTTTGAGCTCAAGGCCTTCCGGCGGGGGCTGGGGCGGAGTCTGGGGCCGAGCTTGGCGTCGATCCTGATGTGGTCTGGGGAGATGGAGGCGGGACATCGCTGGCGGGTGGCTCGTTCTGGTGGGAGTCCCAAGGGCGCCAGGGCACAGGGGGCTTGGGAGGCAGGTCGGCCAGACGTCTAAGCAGGTCGCGCGGGCTCCAGGCCCTCAAGGAGCCAAGCCTCAAGCTCCCAAGCCCCTGGGCTCTCAAGCCCTAAGGCCCCTGGGCCCAAGCCCTCAAGCCCCGGGCCCAAGCCCTCAGCCCTCAGCCCTCAGCCCTCAAGCCCCCAGGGCTTCAGGCCTCGGGCTTCCAGGCCTCGGGCTCCAGGCCCCCGGGCCCCCGGGCCCCCGGGCCCCCGGGGCCCAGGGTCCCAAGCCCCAGTTCTCAAGCCCCAGTGCCCCAGCTCCAGGGGGCAGGTCCGAACGGTGCAGGTTTCGGACTGCTGATGCCTCGTCGGCTTCACCAAGATGGCACTCCAGGTGTCCTGCACCTGCACCTGTTTCAACGGCTCCAGGTAGGCGGTCCAATGTCCTCCAAGAACTCCCGCCTACCCAGTGCCACCACTCCTCCAGAAAGACGCCACTCACCCCGCCAGGAGCTCCCATGAGAGCGCCGAACGGAATGGGGTAGACGTCAGCTGCAGCGACGCATTCGCCCAGGTCGTGCAACATGTCACTGGAGGAGCAGCTCACCCCGATGGGAGCCCTGATGGCGCTCGGCAGGGGGCGTCCGCCACGGTGTCGCGTCCGTGCAGATCGCCTGGGTTGTGTCGGGCGGGGCGGCTCACTCCGTGAGGAGCTCCAAGGGTGCAGGCGGTCGGAGAGCTCTAGGAGCGCCCAACACAATGCGACGGTAGGCGTCAGACGCAGCGCCACCCCCGCGCAGGCCGCGCGGGCTGTCACCGAATGGGCGCCCCACCCTGCCAAAGCCCAAAGGAGCGCAAGCCGCCGGAATGCCCCAAGGAGCACAGCCTGTCGGAACGCCCTATGGACCGCAGGCTGTCGGGAAGCCCGAAGAGGCGCAGGCTACCCGAAGCCCAAGGAGCCCAAGAGGCGTAGCCCGCCCGGAGAGTCCTACGAAGCGTAGTTTCCCGAGCCCAAGGAGCCCCGAGGAGCGCAGGCTGTCGGGAAGCTCGAAGAAGCGCAGGCTGCCCAAGGAGCCCAAGGAGCCCAAGGAGCCCAAGGAGCCCAAGGAGCCCCGAGGAGCCCAAGGAGCCCCGAGGAGCCCCAAGAAACCCCAGGAAGCGCAGCCTGCCAAAGAGGCCTACGGTGTGCAGGCCGTGGTGCTGGTGGTGACTGACTCCACCAGGAATGCGCCCTTGGTGTCCTGTACCCCCTCGAACGGGTCCAGGCAGAACGACTTCGGTGTCGCCGGGTTGCCGGCGAGTTGCCCGGTCACCGTGACTGTGGTGAGGGTCTTGTTGAGGATGGAGCGGGTGACGGTGGTTTCGCCGGTGTGGGTGTGGTCGCCTTCGGGGTGTTCCTCGTGGGAGCCGCTGTAGTACGGCGACTCCCACGTGCACAGGCGGCCTTCGGAGCAGGCGCAGGGGCCGCTGGGGGCGGCGGCGCCCAGCAGGGACAGGACGGCTATGGGCATGATGAAGATCAGGCGTTTCATGATGATCACAGTATGTGATCGACCTATCGCTTGACGTGAAGCCAGACGGCGGTGTCGGGGGGAAGAAAGCCGTCGTCGGGCAGTGCGGCGCTGGCCATGACGACACGGCTGTGCGGGGGAAGCGGCACAGGGCCGAGACCGCAGTTGATGGCGCAGATCAACGGCCCACGGGCGAAGAAAAGTGAACCTTCGGGGGAGTCCAGCCACTCCAGGTGGTAAGGGAGCCATTCGCGAAGGTCACGGCGTATGGCGAGGGCCTCGCGGTAGAACTCCAGCGTCGAGGACGGGTCCCCGTCCTGGTGTGCGGCGCTGAGATCGGCGAACTCGGCGGGCTGCGGCAACCATGGCGTACTGCCCTGCGGTGCGAAGCCGTACGGTGGGGCGTCGCCGGACCAGGGGAGGGGGACGCGGCAGCCGTCGCGGCCGGGCAGGGTGCCGCCGGACTGGAAGAAGATCGGGTCCTGGCGCGCCTCGGCCGGAATGTCCTTCACCTCCGGAAGGCCGAGCTCCTCACCCTGGTAGAGGTACGCCGAGCCGGGCAGTGCGAGCATGGTCAGCAGGGCGGCCTTGGCCCGCATGAGGCCGGTGCCGGGCTCCTCGGTGCCGTAGCGGGTGCGGTGCCGTACGACGTCGTGGTTGGACAGGACCCAGGTGGCGAACGGGACGGTGGCGAGGGTGTTGTCGATGACCGTGCGGAAGGCGGTGGGGGACCAGGGGGCTTCAAGCCAGGCGAAGTTGAAGCTTTGGTGGAGTTCGTCCGGTCTGACGTAGAGGGCGAGGTCCTCGGGGGAGTCGGTCCACACCTCACCTACGGCCATGCGTTCGCCGGGGTAGGAGTCGAGGACCTTGCGCCACTCCCGGTACACCTCGTGCACCTCTGGACGGCCCCAGATCGGCGATACGGACTTGAACGACTGATCGCCTATGTCCGGCAGGCCCTCGGCCTTGTAGAGGCCCATGGCGACGTCGATACGGAAGCCGTCGACGCCGCGGTCCAGCCAGAAGCGCAGGACGTCCAGGAACTCGGCATGCACGACGGGGTTGCGCCAGTTGAAGTCCGGCTGCTCGGGGGCGAACAGATGCAGGTACCAGCGGCCGTCGGGCGTACGCGTCCAGGCGGAGCCGCCGAAGGTGGACTGCCAGTCGTTGGGAGGGGCGTCGCGGTCCTTCGCGTGAGAATCGTCCGGCTCGTGGGAGGCGCCCGTCGCGTGAGAATCGTCCGGCTCGTGGGAGGCGCCCGACTCCTGGAAACCGTCCGGCTCGTGGAACATGTAGCGGTCGCGGCCCACCCCGCGTAGCGCCTCCTGGAACCATGGATGGGCCGAGGAGCTGTGGTTGGGCACGATGTCCACGATGACCTTCAACCCGAGCGCGTGCGCGTCGCCCACCATGGCGTCGAAGTCGGCCAGCGTGCCGAACATCGGATCGACATCGCGGTAGTCGGCCACGTCATACCCGCCGTCCGCCATGGGCGAGGTGTAGAACGGGGTGAGCCAGATGGCGTCCACACCCAACTCGGCGAGGTACGGCAGGCGCGAGCGTATGCCCGCCAGATCGCCGATGCCGTCGCCCGACGCGTCGGCGAAACTGCGGACGTAGATCTCATAGACGACGGCGTCACGCCACCAGGGGATGTCCATACGCGATGCCTTGCCCCGGAGGACAGCCGGTTATGCGCGCCGCCACCCGGCTCGGCAGTCGGGCTATGCGTACCCACCGTTCAGCTCGGCAGCCGACCAGGCGCGCAGCAACCCAGCGCCCAGCCATACGCCCCCGCCCGCGTCACCCGTGCGCGTTGACCATGCTCTGGGCCGCGTAAACAAGGTAGTCCCACAGCCGGGTCTCGTGCTCGGCGTCAAGACCGAGGGACTGCACGGCGTCGTGCATGTGCTGCAGCCAGGCGTCGCGGGCGGCGGTGTCGATGACGAACGGGTTGTGGCGCATGCGGAGGCGCGGATGGCCTCGCTCCTGGCTGTAGGTGTTGGGGCCGCCCCAGTACTGGATGAGGAACAGGCGCAGCCGGTCCTCGGCCCCGTCGAGGTCGTCCTCCGGGTACATCGGGCGGAGGATCGGATCGCTCGCGACGCCTTCGTAGAAGCGGTGCACGAGCCGCCGGAAGGTCTCTTCGCCCCCGACGGCGTCGTAGAAGGAGGATGCGGGTGAGGAGGGCTCGGTCACCTTCCAAGCCTATGGTCTACGCGGTGATGGCGATGCCCGCCAGGTCGCCCACCGCGTCGCACCGGCCTCGGGCGATCTACGCGGTCGCCCGCCACACCATACCGGCCGCAGGCGACCCCGCCCGAGCCTGAGATGGCGATCTCCGCCAGGTCGCCCGCCACCTCGACCCGGCCGCAGGCGACCACGTCCCCACCCCGGCCGCCTACGCCGTGATCGCGATGCCCGCCCTGTCCAGCGCCGTCTTGACGCGGATGCGGAGTTCGCGGGCGACCTCGGCCTGGCGTGACGGTACGGTCTTCGCCGAGATGCGGAAGATCATCGAAGTGTCGGAGAGCTGTTCGAGGCCCCACACGACCGGCTGTTCGACGATCACCGACTCCTTGTACTCGGTGTCCTCCCACATCTGCTCGGCGACCTCGTTGAGCACCTCCCGCACGGCGGGGATGTCGGCGTCGTAGCCGACCGGCACGTCGAGGTAGGCGCGGGACCAGCCCTGCGACTCGTTGCCGACGCGGGTGATGGTGCCGTTGCGCACGTACCAGACGCGGCCGTCGGGGTCGCGCAGGCGGGTGACGCGCAGGGTGACGGCCTCGACGGTGCCGATGGCGGCTCCGGCGTCGATGACGTCGCCCACGCCGTACTGGTCCTCCATCAGCATGAACATTCCGGCGATGAAGTCCTTGACGAGTTCCTGCGCGCCGAAGCCGATGGCGACGCCGAGGATGCCGACGCTGGTGAGCAGGGGGGCGATCGGGACCGAGAGCCGTTCCAGGACGGTGAGGATCGCGATGCCCATGATGACGATCGAGGTGATGTGCCGCAGGACCGAGCCCATGGTCTCGGCGCGCTGCTTGCGGCGTTCGTGCAGGAGGGCGTCGATGCCGTCGGTGGCGCCGGGGTTGCGGCGCAGCCTGCCGGTGATCGAGGTGCCGGACCCGGCCCGGTTGACGATCCGGCTGATCAGCCGGTGCGCCAGGCCGCGTACGACGAAGGCCAGGACCAGGATGACCACGATGATGATCGCGCCCGCGACGATGGTGGCGTAGACGCCGCCCGGCAGGAAGTCCTTCACCCATCCCTCCACATTGCTGACCGCCGTCTCGGTGTCGAACGGGTCGAACGACGGAGCAGTGGGCGATGTCGTACTACTGGGCGTCGGCGACGGCGTCGGCGCGAAAAACACGAGGTAGATCCCCTCCGGAAGCAGTTCGATCGGCAAAGGGATTTTAGGCTGTTATGACCCATGCCCTCCGCCGATCGAACCGGCCGCCGTCACATCACGCCGGGGAAGACGGGGTCGTCAGGTACCGGGGCCGCGGAGGGCGGGACCTGACGCTCCGGTGACGGACGGCTCGGACGGGACACACACCCGGAAGCATGTCCCGTGCCGTTTCCGGGAGGGATCCCCCGAACGCCCCCCGGGCTGACCCGGAGAGCGGCTCTGTCCGCACGACGTCGCCGCCGTGCGAGCTGTGACCCACCGTGACCTCACCGGATCCCGGGAGTACGGCGGGCGAAGCGGATCGTGCGAGATGCTCGCGCGACGGATCGGGCGAAGCCTCCCGCACGGAGGCCTGCGCCGATCCCGCCTTCGGGGCGCAGAGGTGAAACGCGCAGAGATGATACGGAACCGGCGGAGCGGCCTGGGGCTCTGTGACGAGGCCCTCCGCACCGGACACTCCGCCGGTTCCGTGTGACCGCGACGGGAGCGATGAGCCGAGATGACTGCGCTTCATCCGGGTCACCGCCTGCCTCACTCTCCCACCGCGGCAAGCACGCGTGCGACCTTGGTCGCGGCACCGGCCGGATCGTCGGCCGTGTGCATGGGCTCCCCCCAGGACCAGCAGTACCACCAGTCGCGAAGCTCGTCGGGCACCGTGGTCGCGCGGCAGGTGACGTTCTCGGCGAGGCTGGTCGCGTTGGGGTTGATCACTCGAACGAACAGCCGTCCGGACGATGTGCGCACCACCCGAGCGAGCAGCCCGCGATCGCCGAGCTCTTGCACCAGGCGCTCCAGGTGACCGAAATTGTCGTCCCCCACCTCGTGACCCTCCCTCGAATCGTTGCTGGTTGGCCAACCATCGCCCACTAGGGGGCGGCGGTCAACGCGACTTAGGGGGTCACGAGGATGGGCCTTGTCCCAAGCGGGTATTAAGAAACAGCCCGGCGGCGGAGGATTCTTAACCGTAAGCTTCAAGGGCACATTTTCAACCTGTCATGCATGGTCCATCATTCTCAGTAGGCGCAGTGCAACCCGAAAGCTACGCTGCGTCAGCGGAAGTGGACCGGTCGGGACATGTGAGTCAGCCCGCCCAGCTGCTCACGAGAGAGGGGCCGGTATGTCCGGCAGGCAGCACAGGGAAACGGAGATAGCCCGGCGGATCAGAGCCAAGGGTCTCGCCGCAGGTCGCACGTCTCCTCAGATCGCTGAGGAGATCCATGAGGCGTGCAGCCCGCAGTTCGGCACGACCAAGATCAAAAGCCATCGTCTATCGCACGGCATCGCCCTAGCCGATGTCATCGAGCAGGTCAGGGCGCTGTTCGAGCGCGACGAGAAGCCTCCGCCAGGAATCGGGGAGACGCTGCTGTCCGCCTACGAGAGCGGACTGAAGAGGCCGGGGCCCGAGTATCTCCACTATCTGTGCTCCGTCTACCGGGTTGAACCGGTCGCCCTCGGATACGAGGGCCCGTGCATCTGCGGCCACGGCCATCGGATGCCCGGTGTCGTCCGAGGCGACCTCCAAGAGGGAAGACCCGACATTCCCCCTAACTCGCGCGAGCTGTGGATCCAGCCGATCAGCAGCGACCCCTCCGCGAGTGGGGGCGAGGAGGACGAGAACGTGCTACGGAGGACGCTTTTACAGCTCCTTGCCGGCACTGGCGTCGCGCTGGACGGCCAAGTGCTGGGCGCTGTCGAAGGCATCAGGCGGCGCATGGACGACACCCTGGTGTCGGCCAGTGTCTCGCCGGCGATGCTGGACCAGTGGGAGGAATCAACCGTCGGCTTCGGCCGTCAGTACATGAACACTCCACCACTCCGGCTGCTCTGCGACGTATTGCTGGAGTTCAGCGCTGTTCGGAAGGCCATCGACCGTCGACAGCCCGTCGACCTGCAGGAGAGGCTGTGCCGGATGTCCGCGCAGCTTGCGGGTCTCAGCGGGATGATCATGATCGACCTGGGCGACCACAGGCTCGCCAGGTCGTTCTTCCGCACCGGACGCACCGCCGCCGACGAAACCGGCGACCGCGCGCTCCGGGCATGGGTGACAGCACGTGAGGCGCTGGTCCCGCTCTACTACGGGGACCCGCGCGAGGCACTCAATCTGGCCAAGAAGAGTCGCGACCTGGCAGGGCAGACGTCCTGTGCGGCTCAGGCCATGGCACCGGTCGTCGAGGCCAGGGCGCTTGCCATGCTCTCGGGCAACGGCAAGAAGGACGTCGTCGACCAGGCCAAGCGGGCGCTTTCGCGGGCGAGGGCCGCGTTCGCCCAGCTGGGCAGCCACGAGCAGGAGGATGCCACCTTCGGCTACACCGAACGTCAGCTCTACTTCTACCAGGGTGACGTGCTGACCAAGCTCGGCCAGACCCTGGAGGCGGAGGTCATTCTTGAACAGGCGCTGGAGAAGTACTCCGGCGATCTGCTCGACCAGACGCTGATCAGGTTCGACCGCGCGCAGTGTCGTTTCCTTGAGGGTGATCCCGAGGAAGCGGTGCGCATGGCCGTCGAGGCGTTGCGCCTCGTCGATCCGGAGTATCGGACCGACATCATCATGCGGAGAGCCGGAGACCTGGAAAAGGTCATCCAGGGCAAGTACGGCGACGTCGTGCCTGGCTGGCAGGATTTCCGCGACGAGATGCGGCCTACCACCGCGGTGTTCGACGGAAGAGGGAATCTTGCATGACGCTGAAGATCAGGAGGTATCGCTGGTCCGATCTTGAGGCCGTCTGGGCATTGCACCAGATCTGTCTCGCCGAAGTCGGGCTGGCTCCAGGGGACGGGGTCTATTACGAGGACGACTTCCCGAGGATTCACGAGATCTATCTCGCCGCAGGCGGGGACTTTCTCGTAGGGGAGGTCGACGGCGGCAGGGTCGTGGCGATGGCAGGACTTCGCCCGATCGACGCGGCCGTCGCGGAGATGTGCAGGCTCCGCGTGCATCCGGAGTTCCAGCGCAGGGGTTTCGCGGCCACGATGGTCGCCAGGCTCGAACAGCGCGCCACCGAGCTGGGCTTCCGCACCGTGCGGGGGGACACCACGCTCAACCAGCAGGCCGCCATGTCGCTGTATGAGAAGCTCGGCTGGCGGGAGACGTCCCGGCAGCAGGTCGGTGACCTGATCGTCGTCTACGGCGAGAAGCACCTCAGCCCCGCTCTCATCACTTAACCAACGCACCTCCCATATCACTAAGGCCAGGCCCATCAAGGGCCTGGCCTTATGTCTATCTGGTAATCATCCTTGCTCGATATAAACCTTGATAATCGCTGATTTGTCCGAATAAGTTTGTGTTTTACCCGGCGCGGAAAAGGGGAAGCATGAAAAGGATCATCGTCAGGAAACCTGGCACCGCCAAGCTCACGGGGACCGCGAGCGTCATCCACAAGGGGTGAGCGCCTCCGGGCACACCAGGGTCAAGGGCGCCCCTGACGGCTCGTGGGAGGTGGGCGACTCCCTTCTTCTGCCCCTCATCGACGCTCATCGCAGGCCAGGCGGGCCGTACACGGTCGCGCGAGCACTTCTGCGACATCTGGTGACCTTGGAACGTTCCCCGGGGCTGCTCGACGCCCACGACATCGAGATCCGTGCGGCGGCACCCGACCTGCACGATCGGGTGCCCGCCCGCCGCACCGGCGTCGAGGCCGCACTGCCGGACGACGAACGCATCCTGGTGCCGGCTCCCCGGCGTACCCTGCGCATCGCCAACGGCCTGGCCGAGTACGCCATGGCCGCGACGCCACCCGGACACACGCTCGCCGTGTGCAACGCGGCGCATGCCGATGCGACAGACCAGGAGTTCCTCGACGTTCTCATCCGGAGGATGCCGCCTGCGGTGCTGCGCCTGACGGTCTTCGAGGAGGGGCCGTCCGCACCGCCCGACCCGCGCGGGCCCGACGAGCTGTGGACCGAGGTCGACCGGTGCACCCGCGAAGGCTTCCTGCACACGGTGGCCGAGCTGGGCGAACTGGCCCTGTCGCAGGTCACGGGCGAGCACCCGCTGTGGTGGCGGCTCCTGCAGCGCACCGCGACGGCACTCGGCGGCCTCGGCCGCCACGACGAGGCCCGCACCTGGTGGGAACGCGCCCGCAGGAGCAGCCAGGACCCGGCCGTGCACGCCGCCTCCGCGTACGGCACCGCCATGCTGGACGCGAGGCATCCCGATCCGGCCAGGCGCGACCTGGGCAGGGCACGAGGCTGGATCAACCAGGCCGTCGCCATCTCCACCCTGCTGCCCGACCCGGCCGAGCGCGCGTTCAAGCTGGGCTTCGACCGCAACGGCCTGGCCCTGATCGAGCTGCGCGAAGGTCGCAGGGCCGAGGCGCTCGCCCTGGTGGAGTCGGCGATCGTCCTGGCCGGTGAGCTGGGCGATCGCCATCCCGTGCATCGCATGGTGCTGCTGGCCAACCGGGCGCAACTGCTGGCGGGCCTGGACAGGCAGGAGGAGGCGCTGGCCGACTACACGGCCGCGATCGCCCTGGATCCCGCCTTTCCCGACCACTACCTCGACAGGGGGAACCTGTGGTTTCGCCGGGACCGGCCCCGGGAGGCGCTGGCCGACTACGAGCAGGCCATCGCGCTGAGCCCGCCGCTGCCCGAGGCGTACTACAACCGGGCCGAGCTGCGCCTTTCGCTGGGTGAGCTGGAGGCGGCGCGTGCCGATCTGGACCGGGTGATCGAGCTCGACCCCGGCTACCTGGACGCCTATGTGAACAGGGCCGGGCTGCTGGCCGCGCTCGGCCTCGACGAGCAGGCCAGGGCCGATGTCGAGACCGGCCTGACCCTGTCGCCCCGCCACGCGCATCTGCTCGCGGTGCTGGGCCAGCTCGAAACCACGGCCGGAAGGCACGACCAGGCCGCATTGGCCTTCGAGGAGGCACTGGCCGCCGATCCCCGTCTCGCCTCGGCCTGGGCCAATCGGGCGATCCTGCGCTTCGACACCGGGGACGCCGAGGGGGCGGTGGCCGATCTCACGCAGGCGATCACCCTGGCGCCCGCACCCGACCTGCATGCCAACCGCGCGGTGGCCTACCGGGCACTGGGCCTGACCTCCCAGGCCGAGCAGGACGAGGCCCTGTCGCACGGGTGATGCGCCACGGGTGATGTCGGCCGCCCGGCCATGTGCGCACGAGGAGCGTCGAGCGGAGGGGCCCCGCCCTGTGCCGGGCCGGGGAGCAGGGGAGGGCGGAGCCGTACCTGCTGGGTCGGTCAGGGAGGTTGCGGTGCGAGTTCGGTGAGCAGGGTGTGCACGAGGGGGCAGTGGCGGGTTGCTCTGCTGATGGCCGCGAGCCAGTTGGCCTCGCCGGTGAGGTCGGCGGCCGTGTGCAGTGGGGGAGGGGCGGTGGGCAGGGGGGCGGCTCCGGCACGCAGGCGGCGCAGGGCCAGTGCGATGCACACCGCCTCGGCCACGACCAGCGCCTCGTCCGGGTCCAGCCCGTGCGCCAGGCCGCGCCGGTGCGCCAGGTCATGGGCTTCGGCGTCCAAATGGTGGTAGAGCGGCCCGATGACGGCGTCCCTGATGCCGATCACCCTGGCCCGTAACCTGGCCCTCGGCCCTCGTGCCCGCACGGGAGCGTTCCTTGCGCCGACGTCGAGCGCCGCCGCCAGCGGTGCGAGCCTGCGCAGGGCGAGACGGTCGGCCCAGCTCGCCGCGGCCCTGGATCCGGGCGCCGGGAAAGCCAGGGCGGCGGCCACGCAGACCACGACCGGAGCGAGCAGGAGCATCTGCACCCCGCGAGGACCGTTGTCGTGCCAGGGCAGCGCGGCTCCGGCGAGCACGGCCAGTTGGTACACGATCTTGTGCAGACTGTGCAGCAGCCCGAGCGCGCAGGCGGCCCTGATCAGCCCGACACGCACCCGCAGATGACGGCTGTCCATCCGTACGGCGGGCCACCCGTGACGCAGCACGGCGGCCAGCGTGAGGACGAGATAGACCTGCGGCACCAGCAGATAGGCGGCCAGCGCCGGATCGCGGGTCCCCGCGCTGCCCGGGATCTCCGCGCCCAGCCGGTAGGGACCCGCCAGGTAACACAGCCCGAGCAGCATGAGCCCGCCCGCGAGCAGGTGCCGCCGCCCGGCCATGGCATAGGCGCGGTCAGGGGCGACGACCCCGGCGAGGAAGGCCTCACCGTGGTAGGCCATGACGATGACGACGGCGTGCTGAAGCAGCAGGGGCAGCATGGGAACGCCACCGGTGTGGCGCTGGATCCACCAGTACACCGCGGGCAGCCCCAGCAGCAGCACCACCAGCAGGGCCGACAGCATGATCACGAGCGCCCGCGCGGCGGCGTCGCCCGGCCGCCGCGCCATCAGGACCAGCCGGTAGGCGAGCGCCGCGAGGAGCAGGACGAGCAGGCACCGATGGATCAGGTCGGCCATGCCGGGCCTCAGGCCTCGAAGATCTGGGCGAGCCTCTCGGCCGGGGTCCCGCCCGCGGGCCGTGGGGGTGGCGCCGTCCGACGCAGGTCGAGCTGCAGCGCGGCCACATAGGCGAAGGTCTCGGCCTCGCTCTCGTGCCGGTCGCCGAAGTCCAGCGCGTGGCGCCGCATCACCGTGCCCACGAGGCTCTCGACGGGCGTCGTGTGGCCTTGGTGGCCGAACAGGATGTGGCCGAGTTCGTGCAGGACGATGTGGTCCTGATGGGTGGCGGAGGTGCTCTCCTCGTAGCAGATGTAGTCGCAGGAGCGCCCGGCCAGCCACAGGCCGCTGGCGCCGATCGGGGCCAGCGACAGCGGCGCGAGCACGATCGGCCTGCCGCGCGTCACCCCGACCCTCCGGCACAGCTCCCGGGTGTCGCAGGAAGGGAGGTCGAACCCGCCGAGCAGCTCCCGGCATCGGCGTTCGACCCTGCGGCGGCCGCTCCAGCGCCTCAACGAGGGCCGTCTCCCCGCTCGCGGGGCTCCAGGCCTTCCAGCCTCCGCAGCTGCTCGGTCAGGTGGGTGACGGCTTCGAGGCTGCCCTTCGACAGGCCCACCATCCGGCTGGCCATGTGGGTGATCTCGGCGTCGCGCATGACGGAGGAGAGTTCGAGTTGTGCGTCCACGTGTTCGGCGGTCTCTTCGTCGAAGAAGTAGGCCACGGGCACGCCGAAGAACTTGGCGAGTCGTTCGAGCGTGTCCTTGGTCGGGTTGGTGTTGCGGCCCGAGCGCAGGGCCGACAGCAGGCCTGTGGACAGGCCCGTCGCCGCCGCCACGGCGGGGTGGGTGTAGGGCTTGCTGCCTTCTGGACGTACCTGCCGGAACAGGTGGTCCACTTTGTCCTGCAGTGTCCGTGGCGAGTGGTCGCTCATCGTGCGTCTCTCCGTGCTGTCAGCAGAATGACCGTCGCCCCCGTTGTGTCACTGCGGTGATTGTACCTCCGCTGGACGGCTCGCGCGTGTCACTTGAGTAGGAGGTCGATCTCCTCAAATCAGTTTATTGACACACGTGTGAGCGGCGACCTACCTTCATTGAAGTGATCCGTCAAAGCTTCGGATCATTTCAGTGATAGGAAAGGAAAGGACGTCGTATGTCGTTCCTTCGATCTCGATCGATCAGGAGCTGGCCCAAGGCGCTGCTCGTCGCGGGCGCCGTGACAGTGCTGACCCCGCTCGTCGCCGGTGCGGCGGCGGTGCCCGAAGAGGTGACCAAGCCGGGCATCCGGGTGACCGCCGCACCGCAAGGCGCACCCACGGTCTCTCCGGCGAGCCGGTTAGCCAGTGCCATCGCCGACCGGGGACACGGCGACTTCGCCGACGTCTTCGGCGGGCTCACGGTGGACACGAAGACCTCCCGGATCACCCTCTACGCCACCGACCAGGCGCGTGGCAGAGCCCTGGCCGCCGCCGGGGCCTCGGAGGTGAGCGAGGCCGCCCAGATCAAGGTGGTCGTGCGCCAGGCCGCGTACACGCAGAAGAAGCTGGACGCGGCGCGGCAGGCGCTGCTGGAGCGGGCGAGCGGCTGGAAGCGGCGGGGAGCCGAGATCTACAAGATCTCCATCAAACCGGACGGCAGCGGCCTGGTCGCCTCGGTCGCCGATCCGGTCAAGGCGGGCGCCCTGGCCGCCGCGGTGAGCGGCAAGGGCGTGGTGCAGGAGCCGCCGACCACCTTCGAGCGCGGCGAGCCGATCGTCTTGCTCAACCGCTACAACGACGGGCCGCCGCACGCCGGAGGCACCCACCTGGCGCCCAATGCCAACGGCTCCATCTGCAGCAGCGCGTTCGGCGTCGCCCAGAACGGCCAGCAGTTCCTGGTGACCGCCGCGCACTGCTTCTCCAGCGGGCAGCCGGTGTACTCCGGCGGCGCCGTGTACCACGTGGGGAACGTGGCCGGATGGGAGTGGCGCAACGACGCCGCGACGATCGGCCCCACCAGCGCGTGGAGCGGGGTGTGGACCAGCGACACCAGTTGGACGCACTACCGCGACTCGGCATGGACCTTCAACGGCGAGGTGTGTCAGAGCGGTGTCGCCATCAATGCGACGTGCGGCATCTGGGTCACCGACGCCTTCACCTCGTGGGGCGGCACCGTGGGCGTCGAGGCGTGTGCGAACCCGGGCCAGACCGCTGTCAGGAGGGGAGACAGCGGCGGTCCCGTCTACAACTGGTGGGGTGACGGCAAGCTGCAGAGCCGGGGCATCGTCAGCGCCGGTCACACCCCCACCGAATGGAACGCGCAGGGCGAGCCCACCGGCTTCCGGTGCCTGCTGTTCACCGAGACCAAGCGTCTGCTGAACGAATGGAGCGCGGGCACCGCACCGGTCACCCTGCTCACCAACCCGTAGTTCCTCGCGATGCTGCCGCGTCCCCGCCGGGGGCGCGGCAGTCACGCGGGATAGGTCTGGACGTGGTCCGGGTCGACGGTGATGTGCACCGGGCTGCCGGGGGACAGGTGGGCGGCGGTGCGGCTGGGCAGGTCGGCGAACACGGTGGCGGTGTGGCCGTCGATGCGGGCCTGGGCGTAGACGCGGGTGGTGGCGCCGAGGAAGACCGTGACGTCGACGACGGCCGGTGCGCCGGGCCCGCCCGCGCTGAGCGAGACGTCCTCGGGCCGGAACATGCACAGCACACGCTCCGACGGCGCGGCCACGTCGAAGGCGCCGCCCGCGGTGACACGGCCGTCGCGTGCCGACAGTTCCAGTGTGTTGCGGTTGCCGACGAACCCGGCGGCGAACCTGGTCGCGGGGGCGGTGTAGATCTCGGCGGGCGGCCCGCACTGCTCGATCTGCCCGGCGTTCATCACCGCGACCCGGTCGGAGATGGCCAGCGCCTCGGCCTGGTCGTGGGTGACGAAGATGGTGGTGATCCCGATCTGGTGCTGAATGCGGCGTACCTCGTCGCGCAGCCGGTGGCGTACCTGGGCGTCGAGGGCGGAGAGCGGCTCGTCGAGCAGCAGGACCTCGGGCCTGGGCGACAGGGCGCGGGCCAGGGCGACGCGCTGCTGCTGACCGCCGGACAGCTGGTTGGGCAGCCGCTCGCCCAGGTGTTCCAGGCCGACGAGGCCGAGCATCTCCTCCACGCGTTCGGCGATCTCGGCCTTGGGCGTCCTGCGCACGGTGAGCGGGAAGGCGATGTTGCCGCGCACGGTCAGGTTGGGAAACAGCGCGTAGGACTGGAAGACCATGCCGATCGGCCGTTTCCTGGCGGGTACGCCGGACATGTCGGCCCCGCCGATGGTCAGCCGGCCCTCGTCGTAGCCGGTGAGCCCGGCGACGCAGCGCAGCAGGGTGGTCTTGCCGCAGCCCGAAGGCCCGAGCAGGGCCAGCATCTCCCCCTGTTCGACGCCGACGTCCACGCCGCCGAGCGCGGTGTGACCCGCGTATCGCTTGGTGATGCCCTGCAGGACGACGTGACTCAACGGAGGGTCCTTCCGATAGTGCTGACCCGCCCCCGGCCCAGCCGTACGACCAGGGCGGAGAGCGCGAAAAGAAAGCCGAAGGTGAACACGGTGACGACGGCCAGCGCATTGGGATCGCCGAGCGTGCGCGAGACGAACTGCCTGGCCGACCAGATCGGCAACGTCTCGAACCGCCCCCCACCCAGGATCTTGGCCAGCGCGAACTCGTTCATCGCGGTCGCGACGACCAGCAGGGCCCCCGAGACCACCCCACCCCGTACGGCGGGCAGCACGACGCGGGTCAGCGCCTGCCAGGGACTGGCCCCGCACGTGGCCGCCGCCTCGCTGAGCTGCAGCGCCCCGGCCGCGATCAACGCGCTCTCGACGGCCCAGTACATGAACGGGAAGGCGATCGCCGCACTGGCCGCGGCCAGCAGCCCGAAGGTGCCGAACAGATCGGGCGCGACCGAGGCGGTGACCAGCTGGATGCCCGCCCCGACCACCACCCAGGGAATGGCGAAGGGAATGACGGCGATCGTCTGCACCACCGACCCGATCCGGGGATTGCGCACGACCGACCAGTACGCGGCGGGCACGACGAGCACGATGTCGACGGCCACGACGACCACGCTGAGCAGCAACGAGCGCCCGAGTGCGGCCAGCACGTCGGGAGCGGTGAAGACGCCGATCCAGTGCTGCGCGGTGTAGCCGTCGGGCAGCGGCGTGTCGGTCCAGCGGGTGGCGAGCGAGTACAGCAGGGCGGCCAGCAGCGGGAGCCCGAAGTACACGGCCAGCAGGCCGAGGAAGATCCGTCTGGTCACAGCCACCTCGCCGCGCGCTTGAGTGAGAGCCGATACAGCACGGTCGCCAGGATCGCCAGCAACATGAGCAGCACCGACAGTACGGCGGCGCGCTCCAGGCCGAACACCGACGACTCCAGCGTGCTGCCGATCTGCAGGGTGATGAGCTTCTGACTGCCGGGCGAGGCCGCGACCGCGTAGGCGACGGCGTAGACGCCGATCGTCCAGGTGAAGATGAGCAGCCAGCCCGCGACGACGAACGGCGAGAGCACCGGCAGCCCGACATACCGCCAGAACTGCATCCTGCTCGCATGACAGACGGCCGCTGCCTCCTGCCAGTCGTCCTTGAGCACACCGAAGGCCGGAAGGGTGAGCAGCACGAACATCGGCACGTTGAAGTACAGATAGACGAGGTTCATCCCGTTGAACGACCCGGTCGAGGGAAACGGATTGCCGATCCCGAAGGCCTCGTTCAGGACCAGCGTGAGCATCCCCGTGGAGCCGATCAGGGCGACGAAGCCGAAGGCCAGGCCGATTCCGGCGAAGTTCGAGGCGACGTTCATCAGCGAGAGCCAGAAGGCCCTGCCGCCGAGCCGCATCCGGGTGATGAGCCAGGCGGCGGGCGCGCCGATGGCGGTGGCCAGCGTCGCCTGGACGAACCCGAGGGCGAGCGAACCGCCGATGGCCTGCCGGTCGACGGGATTGCCCGCCACCTTGACGATGTGGTCGAGCCCGTAGCCGCCCTCACGCAGAGCGAACGTGTCGTGGATCAGTCGCAGTGCGGGCAGGACGAGAAGTGCGCTGGTGAACACCAGTAGCGGTAGAGCGGGACCCCACCGGGTGAGAAAGCTGCGGGTGGAGAACTTTCCCCCGATGTTTGGGGATTTCTCGCTCCTCGTAGAGGATTGTTCACCCGGCGCGGGAGCCGCATGCGGCGGGGAGAGGGTGCTCCCCGCCGCCACGTCGATGGGATTGGTCGTCACGCGAGGACCTTGGCCTCCCAGTCGGCGACGATCTGCTCCGGGTTGATCTTCGTGATCTCGATCTCCTTCACCGGCGCGTACGCGGTGTCGGGCAGCCAGTTGGCCTTGGCGTCGGCGGGCAGCGTGAGGTCGCCGTTGAGGGTGCGGATCGGCCTGGCGCCGAACTTGGCGAACAGGATCTGCGCCTCGTCGGAGAGCACGTAGTCGATGAAGCCCTTGAGGAAGTCGCCCTTGGCGGTGTTGTACTTGTTGATGATCATGCCGGACGGCGACCAGACCGAGCCGTCGGCAGGGATGATCACCTCGACGTTGACGTTCTTCTCCTTCAACGCCGCCTGCTGGGCCAGACCGTTGAAGTCGTAGTTGATCTGGATGGGCGCCTCGCCCTTCTCCAGCGTCTCCTCGCTCATCTTGACGTCGCTGATGTTGCCCGCGTCCTTGAGCTTCTTGAAGTAGGCGTACGCGGGGGCGAGGTCGTCGACCGAACCGCCGTTGGCCACGGCCGCGGCCACCACCATGGCCTGGCCGGTGCCCGATGAGGTGGGGTTCTTGGTGGCGATCAGGCCCTTGTACTCGGGCTTGAGCAGGTCGGCCCAGGTCCTGGGCGGGTTGGTGACCTTGTCGACGTTCACCACGAAGGCGGGGGCGCCGACGAAGGTGGCCACCCAGCCGCCCTTGCCCTTCTGCCAGTCCTTGAGCTTGCTCGCCGAGGGCGGCAGGTAGTCCGGCACGACGCCCTTGGCCTCGGCGATCGGGCCCCACATCAGGCCGATGTCGCTGGCGGTCGCGACCGGGTTCTCCTTCTCGGCGTCGAACTTGACGATCTCCTCGGAGGAGGACATGTCGGTGTCCTTGTGGGCGCAGGCGCCGCCGTGCTTGGCGCAGAAGGTCTTGACGACCTCGCCGTAGTTGGCCCAGTCGGGGGCCAGGCCGTACGTGGGGAGGTCCTTGCCCTGTTCGGCGATCTTGCCGGTGTCGGGGGCGGCCTTCCAGTCGTAGGAGTCGGCGCTGGAGCTGCCGCAGGCGGTGAGGGCGAGAAGTGAGGCGATGGCTATGGCGCCAATGCGGAGGTTTTTCATTTAAATGACCCTTCTGCGTGTTTTCGCACCGAACGTTGGCCTATGTCGGGTGTCGTCGATCGACTGTTTCGCCACTCGGGCGTATCGGCCGGGTGAATTCGCGGTGAACTCCGCAGGCGCTGTGACCTGGTCTTTTCCCGCAATGTCTAGTGCAGGGAACGGGGTCGGCCAATGCGGCATTTGCCTATCGGGGCCATAGGAGCAGCCATATAGCCGCTGCCTATCGGGGGCATCGGTCTATACCCACTTGTCCGGATGGTGGCGGACAGTGAGGCTTTGGGGGACTCGTATCCGACAGGAAAGGAAACCGATGGCGACGATCCCGAGTCGCTACCTGCTCAACCACATCGGCGGCGAATGGCGTGCCCCCGAGAGCGGGCAGACCCGGCCGAACCTCAATCCCGGCGACCTCGCCGACCACCTCGGGGACTTCGCCGAGTCGGGCGGCGCCGATGTGGACCTGGCGGTGGAGGCGGCCGGAGCGGCGATGCCGGCCTGGAAGGCGCTCGGACCGATCAAGCGAGCCGAGTACCTGCGCAGGGCCGAGCGGCTCATCGAGGAGCGGGCCGAGGACTTCGCCCGGGCCATCACCAGGGAGCAGGGCAAACTGCTCAAGGAGGCGCGCGGCGAGGTCAGGCGGGCGCTGGCCATCCTCGACTTCACCGCAGGGGAGGGTCGCAGGCTCAAGGGCGAGACGCTGCCCGCGGAGGAGCCGAGGACCTTCTCCTACACCTTCCGCGCGCCGATCGGCGTGGTCGGGCTGGTCACCCCGTGGAACTTCCCGCTGGCCATCCCGATGTGGAAGGTCGCGCCCGCGCTGCTGGCCGGGTGCACTGCGGTGCTCAAGCCCTCGCCGTTCACACCGCTGACGGCCGCGCTGCTGACCGAGGTGTTCGCCGACGCGGGTGTGCCCGCCGGTGTGCTCAACCTGGTCCAGGGCGACATCGCGGCAGGTGAGGCGCTGGTCGCCCATCCCGGTGTCAGCGGCATCAGCTTCACCGGTTCGCTGCCCGTCGGCCTGGCCATCCACGCCTCGGGCGCGCCCAGGCTGCTGCGTACCCAACTCGAACTCGGTGGGAAGAACGCCGTGCTCGTCCTGGCCGACGCCGATCTGGGCAAGGCGGTCGAGGCCACGGTGTTCGGCGCGTTCGGCCAGTCCGGGCAGCGCTGCTCGGCCACCTCGCGCGTCGTCGTGGACGTGGCGGTGAAGGAGGAGTTCCTGGCCCGCCTGGTCGAGGCGGTCGCCGCCCTCAGGGTCGGCGGCGGAGCCGACGAGCACGCCTCGGTCGGCCCGGTGATCAACGAGGCCAGGATGCGCGCCTGCCTGGATGCGATCAAGAACGCCCAGGAGGCGGGCGCCAAGGTCGCCGTCGGCGGCGTCCGCGCCACCGAAGGCCTGCCCGAAGGCTGCTACGTCCAGCCCACCGTGCTGCGCGACGTGCCCTGGGACAGCGAGATCGCCCAGGAGGAGATCTTCGGCCCGGTCCTGTCGGTCATCGACTGCGACGGCTTCGACGAGGCCATGCGCATCTCCAACTCCGTCAGGTACGGCATGAGCGGCACGATCTTCACCCAGGACCCGGCCACGATCTTCGAGGCGCTCGACCGGTTCGAGGCCGGAATGCTGCACGTCAACCGGCCCGGCGTCGGCGCCTACGCACATCTGCCGCATATGGGGGCCAAGCTCTCGCAGTTCGGCCCGCCCGAGTGCTCGCCGCAGGTCTGGGACTTCTACACCGAGTGGCGGTCGGCATGCATCAGCTACTGACCAAGCGGCTCACCGCCGAGCAGGCCATCACCAGGTACCTCAAGCCGGGCGCGGTCATCGGCATGGGCGGCCAGAACATCAACCGCTGCCCGATGGCCCTGGTGCACGAGGTCGTACGCCAGCGGATCGGCGGCCTGACCGTGGTCGGCTGCAACCTGTCGCTGCCCCTCGACCTGCTGGTCGCCGCCGGTCTGGTCGTCCGCACCGAACAGGGCACGGGCAACCTGGAGAGGTACGGCACGCTGTTCGCCTGGCGGCGTGCGGTCGAGCGCGGCGAGGTGTCGGTCGGCGACCACTCCCACCTGGCCATGGCCAGCCGCTTCGCCGCCGGAGCGCTCGGCCTGCCGTACCTGCCGACGTTCAGTCTGCTCGGCACCGGCCTGCTGGCCGACATGGTCGCCGACGGGGACGCCGTCGAGGCCGTCGACCCGTGGAGCGGCAGGCCGCTGGTGCTGGTGCGTGCGATGACGCCGGACGTGGCGCTGATCCACGCCAACCGCGCCGACGAGGCCGGGAACGTCGTCGTCGAGGGTGTCACCTCGCACGAGGTGGACATGGTCAGGGCGGCCAAGGTCACCATCGTCTCGGCCGAGGAGGTGCTGCCCGCGGGCGCGTTCGCCGATCGGCCCGAGCATGTGACGATCTCGGAGGCGTATGTCACGGCCGTGGTCGAGCAGCCGTTCGGCGCCTTCCCCACCTCGGTCTACCGCGCCTACGACTTCGCCGAGTCCGAGATCAAGGAGTACCAGGCGCTCGGCAGGCAGGGCGACGAGCACCTGCGCGCCTGGATCGAGGCGAACCTGGGCGCCGCCTTCGCCGACCACCTCGACCGGCGGGACGCCTCAGGCGAGATGCGCGCCGGGCTCGTCGAGCGGATGAGGAGGCTGGTGTGAGCGCGCACGACGCCCTGCCGCGCGAACTGCTCGTCGTCGAGGGTGCCAGGCAGATCCGCGACGGCGACCTCGTCATCGTCGGCACCGGGCTGCCCCTGCTGGCCGCCACACTCGCCCAGCGCACACACGCGCCCGGCGCCAAGCTGGTCATCGAGTCCGGCGTGGTCTTCCCCCAGGTGGTGCCGACGCCGGTCTCCGTGGTCGACCCCCGGCTCATGCGCGGCGCCTCACGGCACGGGTCGCTGTTCGAGGCGCTCGGCGGGATGGTGCAGCGCGGCCTGGTCAGGACCGGGTTCCTCGGCGGTGCGCAGGTCGACGAGTATGCCAACATCAACTCCACCTGGGTCGCCAGGCAGGACGGCTCCCGGGTACGGCTGCCGGGCAGCGGCGGCGCCAACGACATCGCCAGCCACTGCGCACAGGTCGTCGTGCTCACCGACCACGAACGCCGCCGCTTCCCGGCCCGCTGCGACTACGTCACCAGCCCCGGCTTTCTCGGCGGGCCCGGCGAACGGGCCAAGGCCGGGCTCGGCCCCCTGCGGGTCAAGGTCGTCACCGATCTGTGTGTGATGGAGGCCGCCGACTCGGCGCTCGTCGTCACCGCCCTCATGCCGGGCGCCGATCGCCGTGCCGTACTCGAACGCACCGGTTTCATCCCGGCCTTCGCCGCCGACCTCACCACCACCGCGCCGCCGGATTCCGAAGAGCTTCGCCTCCTGCGTGAAGAGATCGACCCGGCCTGCGTGTACTTCCCGGAAAGGATCACCCGATGACCGAGCAGCAGAAGCAGGCCTTCGCCTGGGAGACGGCGATCGCCTGGAAGAACCGGGACCGCATCGTCGTGCGCGGCTACGACGTCAACGAGCTGACCGGCGCGATCTCCTTCGGCGAGCACTTCCATCTCGTCCTGCGCGGCGAGCTGCCCACGCCCGCCGTCGGCGCGATGACCGAGGCCATCATGGTCAGTATGGCCGAGCACGCCATGTCGCCCTCGTCGGCGACCGTGCGCTTCGCCACCTCGGGCGGCGCCGAGCTGAACTCCGCCGTCGCCGCGGGCGTGGCGGGCATCGGCCGCCTGCACGGCACCGCCGACCGCCCGGCGGAGATGTTCCTCGCGGTGGCCGAGCGCGCCGACCGTGACGGCCTCGACGACGCCCAGGCCGCGGCGAAGGTCGTCGCCGAGATGCGCGCACGCCGCGAGCGCATGCCCGGCTTCCACCACGCCCAGCACATCCGCGACCCCCGTACGGCCAGGCTGCTGCAGGTCTCGGACGAGCTCGGCGTCACCGGGCGCTATGTCGGCATCGCACGGGCGATGGAGGAGGCGACCGAGGACGTGTTCGGCCGTCGCGTCTGGCTCAACGGACCCGGGGCGATGGGCTGCATCGGCCTCGACATGGGCTATGCGCCGTTGCAGCTCAAGGCGCTGTTCATCGTGTGCCGCTCGCTGTCACTGTGCGCGCACTCCATCGAGGAGGCGACCAGGGAGAAGGGCTGGCGGGCCTCGGCCAACAGCCACATGGTCCAGCCGCTCGACCTGTCGATGCAGGGGCCCGACCACTACGACGGTCCGGCCGACCGCACCCTCTAGCGACGGCGACGGCGACG
This sequence comes from Nonomuraea sp. IBHARD001, assembly GCF_056106265.1. NCBI lineage: Bacteria > Bacillati > Actinomycetota > Actinomycetes > Streptosporangiales > Streptosporangiaceae > Nonomuraea > Nonomuraea sp. IBHARD001. The sequence goes on along the minus strand of NZ_JBWBBW010000002.1, from coordinate 7,222,846 downwards.
GCGACTGGGGCTGGGACCTGGAGCTTCGGCTGGCCCCTTTGTGGTATTTCCTGGCGCTCCGTTCCCCGAATTTCGGTGGGCTTTGAGCGGGATGTGGGGGTAATTGTCCGGGAGAGTTCATGGGGATTGGCTGGGAACTTTGCCCAGCGGGCTCTCGCCGAGGCCGCTGACCAGCGATTCTGGAAGACGTCCCCCTCTGCTCGACTGCGCTCCGAGCAGATGGGGCACCCACCGCGATCACCCAAGGGCGGGGTCGCGGCACGCTCCATGGCGCTAGGGTCGGCGGCTATGCATCCAGTCAAGCTCGCCGCCGAGCGGGTCCGTCTGCGCGAGTTTCGCATCGAGGACGTCGACGGACTGCTGGCCGTCTACGGCGATCCGGTCGTGGCCGAGCACATGAGCTTCGAGCCGCGCGACCGCGGTCAGGTGGAGTCGATCGTGGGCAGTGTCGTCACGGCCGCCGTCGCCGTGCCGCGCAGGGAGTACTCCCTGGCGGGTGTGGTCGGCGACGAGCTGGTGGCGTTCGCCAGGCTGGCCGTCGACACCCAGCATCCCGCGCAGAACAGCGGCCAGATCGGCTTCGCCCTGCGCGCCGACCGCCACCGCCAGGGCCTGGGCCGCGAGGTCGTCTCGCTGCTGCTGACACTCGGCTTCGGCGAGCTCGGCCTGCACCGCGTGTGGGGTGCGCGCAGTCCGGCGAACGAGGCGTCACGGCGGCTGATGACCGGCCTCGGCATGATCGAGGAAGGCCGTATCAGAGGACATATCCGTATCGGCGCTGACTATCGCGACTCCGTCGTCCACTCGATCCTGGCCCCCGAGTGGAGGGGCAGCCTGCCGACGGCGTCGGCGTAGTAGTCGGACTCGCCGACGTGGAAGGCGATCTGGCGGAACGTCCATCCCCGCCCCGGCGACCGGTCGAGCAGCCGGTCGTCGAGCGAGTCCAGGCGCACCCGCCAGATCAGGGCCAGCCTGCGCAACCGGCTGTGTGCCTCGTCGAGATCGTCGGCGGTGAAGACGGCCAGGTCGGCGGGCGTGGTGACGGCCGAGGCGTGCCAGCGGTCCGGGATCGTCGGCAGGCCGGCCAGTCTGGCCTCCAGCTCGGCGAGGTGGTCGACCATGTGGTCGGCGACCCGGCGCACGGCCTTGTGCGGGGTGTAGTGGCGCTCGCCGGACTCGATGGGCTCGCCGTTCCACGAGGTCCAGGTGGAGGCCAGGTCGAGGACACGCTCCACCATCGCGTTCACCACGTCGCCGGGGGCTCGCTCGTCGGTCTCGGGGATCTCTTCGCTGCTCACGGTCGTCCTCCACGTCGTCGTCGTGAGGGTCAGGCTAGGCGTGCGCCGGTTCGCCGCCCGCCGAAACGATCGTGTGCTACCAGTTGCCGGGGCTCGTGGGCAGCGGGTGGCCGGGCGGCCTGATGATGTAGGCGATGCCGCCGCTGCTGGAGCTGCGCAGCCAGATGTTCTCGAACGCGGCACGCGGATACACCCTGCGCACGGCCTGGTCGCTCGGCGACGCCGGGTCGTTGGCGATCACATCGCCCTTCGTCGTGAACCCGACGACCACCATGATGTGCCCGTCCGTCCCGTACCCGGCGCCCGGCAGCTCCTCCTCCTCGAACGACTGCGAGGTGATGACCGGCACCCTGGCCGAGATGAGGCGTTCGAGCTCGGCCAGCGAGCGCAGCCTGGTGATGAACCCGTCGAGCCCGAACCGCCCGGCGTACGCGGTGTTGAACGGCCAGTTGCCCGTCCCGTCGTAGGCCCGGTCGTAGGTGTGCCTGGCGGCGTGGTCCACCTCGGGGTCGGGGTCGGCCGGGTCCACCCAGGCCAGATCGGCCCGGCTCGGACGCCTGTCCCAGTAGGCCATGACCATGGCGGTGGACGTCGGGCTGCACCAGGCCTGGCCGCCGCCGTTCCACTCCGGGTAGTGCCCCTTGTGCACGTTCTGCGAGAAGCGCGGCACATGCAGCTCGGTGCCCCACGCCCCTCCCGCCGGACTCACCGGCACACTCGCCCGCCTGGGCACCGCCGACGCCATCATCCCGAGCGTCCGCACCCTCGGCCGTACGGCGGAGCCGGGCGTACGCAGGAGCGTGACGCGCAGCTGGTAGGCGGTGATCGGCTTGCCGGTCGCGGCCACCAGCGTGTCGACCGAGACCTTGGCATCGGCGTCGCTCTGGCCCGACACCGACGTGCGCTGGATGTCGGCGTCCCCGTAGGCCCAGCGGCCCAGGACGTACCACCTGCTCAGGGCGCTGCTGTTGCGTGTCCTGGCCTCGACCTGCAGCCAGCTGCCCTTCGGCGTGTCCGCCGTCCAGGAGGCGATGAGCTCGGTCGCCGGGAAGGTGGTACGCCGTTCCGGGGCTGTCCAGCGGGCGTACTCCCAGGTCTTGGCGCCCAGGCCGTCGGTGTGGCGGCGGATGCCGATCGGGGTGGCGAAGGTGAGGGCCGATGCGGTGGCCTTGACGCCTTCGGCGGTGCCCGCGGTGAAGGCGGCCCGCTGGTAGGTGATGCCGTAGGGGGCCGGCGCGGGGGCTTGGGAGGTGGTGGCGGGGGTGAGGGGGAGCAGGAGCATGATCAGGGAGGAAAGGTGCACGGGGGATGTACGCATGGGATTCACCCTTGCGGGGTGTGTCCAAGGTCGTGGGGGATAGGCGCGTTGGGTATATCGCCTGACTTTTTGTCAGATGTAGGAGTCGATCAGTCGGAGGAGGGCCGGTTTCCGGCGGTCGTGGTCACATGCCCATGCCGCCGTCGACGGGCAGCCCGGCCCCGGTGATGAACCTGGCCGCGTCGGAGGCGAGGAACACGACCGCGTCCGCCATGTCGCCCACCTCGCCGAGCCGTCCGAGAGGCGTCAGGCCGATCACGTCCCCGACCGCGGCCTCGGCGCTCGGCCAGAGCCCGAGCGTGACCATGTCCTCGGCGAGTTGCGCGCCCATCTCGGTCGGCACGAGTCCGGGATAGATGCAGTTGACCCGGACGCCGTAGCCGAGCTTGCCCGACTCCAGCGCCGCCACCCTGGTCAGCCGGTCGATGGCGGACTTGGTCGCCGAGTAGGCGGCGATGCCGGGGAACGGGATGGTCGCCGCGACCGACGAGATGTTCACGACCGCGCCGCCGCCGCCCGCCATGCCGCCCGGCCGCATCGCCCTGAACGCGTGCTTGACGCCGAGCGCGACGCCCAGCACGTTGACCTCAAGCATGCGGCGCACGTCGCCCGGGTCCAGGTCGACGACCAGGCCGGAGATCTCCACGCCCGCGTTGTTGACCACGATGTCCAGCCCGCCGAGCACCGCCACCGTGGCCGTCACGGCCCGCTCCCAGCTCCCGTCATCGGTCACGTCCAGCGCCACGAACCGCACGCCGATCGCCTCGGCCGTGGCCCTGCCGACGTCCTCCTGGATGTCGGCGATCACCACCTCGGCCCCCGCCTGGCGCAACGCCACGGCCATCCCCGCGCCCAGCCCACGCGCTCCGCCCGTGACCAGCGCCTTCCTACCCGTCAGGTCGAACACACTCATGGGGGACGCCTCCTGCTGCTGGTCTTCCGGGGTGGTTTGGTCTCGGGCTTGGTCGTTGTCGGGGGCACGTCGTGGTGGCGTACGGACCAGGGTTCGTCACTTCCTTGACAGTCGTCAAGATTTTCTTGGACGATCGTCAAGATTTTTGCCCAAATGAGGCTATTGTCCCTGGTCGGAGTGGACATATCGGATAAAATGGCGGCACGGGTGGTGCACACTGCCCGCGAGTCGACGGGGCGAGGGGAAGGCTCACGGTGACCGAGGTCGCGCGCCAGGACCGCATCTCGCGCCGCCAGGTGGACAAGTTCGCCGAACGGCGCACCCAGCTGGCCGCCTCCGCCCTGCGGACGCTCTCCGAACTCGGCTACGCCCGCACCAGCCTGCGCGAGATCGCGCAGAACTCCGAGTTCTCCCACGGCGTCCTGCACTACTACTTCCGCGACAAGGTCGACCTCATCACCCACTGCGTCCGGCTGTACAAGTCCGAATGCGTCACCCGATACGACCAGATCGTGGACACCGCCTCCACCGCCGACGCCCTCAGGACCGGCTTCGCCGCCGCCATGGCCACGACCCTCGTCCAGGACGCCCCCCTGCACCGACTCTGGTACGACCTGCGCAACCAGAGTCTGTTCGAGGCGTCGTTCCGGGCCGACGTCCTGGAGATCGATCGCAGCCTGGAGGAGATGATCTGGCGTGTGGTCATGCGTTACGGGGAATTGGCCCGGCTGCCGTTGAGGGTGGAATCGTCGCTGGCTTATGCGTTGTTCGACGGGGTGTTCCAGCAGGGCCTGCTTCGGCATCTGTCGGGCGTGGGAGACGCGGCCGAGGAATTGCGGGGGAACGTCGGCACGATTCTGTCAGCGCTGACGACGCGATAATCGTGCAGCAGGATGTGCATGGGGCTTCCGCTGACATGAGCGGAAGACGACCTCACGGAGGCGTCATGCGCAAAGGCGTCGTGCTCACGGCGCGACCCGGAGTGGAAGAGCTCGCCGTACTGGCCGAAGAACTGGGCTTCAGCAGTTTCTGGGTCTATGACACGCCGATGCTCCACGGCGATCCCTTCGTGGCCCTGGCCTCATGTGCGAAGGCCACCAGCCGGATCAAGCTCGGCATCGGCGTGACGTCACCCGCCCTGCGCTCGGTCCCGGCCGCGGCGAGCGCCCTCGCCAGCCTCAACGCACGCGCGCCCGGCCGGATCGTCTGCGGCGTCGGCACCGGGAACACCGCCAGACGCACCCTGGGCCTGCCGCCGACCACGACGGCCGAACTCGAACGCTTCACCGCGGCTCTGCAGGCCTTGTGCGCCGGACGCGCCATCGAGTACCGCGAGGGCGACCGGTCCCACGCCATCCGCTTCCCGCACGCCGGGCCGCATGTGAACACCACCGACCCCATCACCTTCCTGGTGGCCGCGAACGGCTCGAAGGCCGCCGCCGTCGCCGGACGCCGAGGCGTCGGCCTCATCTCCTTCGCCGCCCTCGACCCCGCCGCCTGCCACACCCGCGACCACGCCCGTCGCCAGGCCGGAGGCGCACCCCGGGCCGACTCCTACGTCATGACCGCCCTGCACATCCTCGACGAGCCCGACCCCCCGTACGGCGACGCGACCCTGGACGCCACGGGCCACATCGTCATGTCGTTCCTGACCTTCGCCGCCGACACCCCCGCTTTCGCCGAGGTCCTCGACACCGAAGTACGCGAAGCCGTGCGCACCCTCCTCGCCCGGCGAGGCACCACCCCCACCGCCCCGGACCGGCACCTCGCCCTCTACCCCACCTACCTGCAGCGCATCCCACCCGCCGAACGCGCCCTGATCCCGCCCTCCTTGATCGACACCCTGACCCTGACCGGCTCCCGCGACGCCCTCCTCCTCCGCATCACGGCCCTGCGACAGGCAGGCGTCACCGACCTCGTCATCCATCCGGTCGTCGACCCTCCGGCGGAGATGACGGCATTCGCACAACTGACGGCTTCATGAGGGAGCAGCCGTCCCATGACTGGCTCGCAGATTCGGAGGGGCACGTGAGCGGCAGCGAGTTCGATCCCAGTCCGTCGCCGCTGGAGCTCTATGCAGCCGAGCTGCGCAGACAACGGCAGAACGCGGGGTTGACCCAGGAGCAGTTGGCCGCGCGCATTCGGTTCAGCGAAAGCCTTGTCAGTGCGATCGAGAGGGGAAAGCGCACACCACAGCGCGATTTCACCGAACGATGTGAGGAGGTTCTGGGCCTGGCAGGCGAGCTCATGCGGACCTGGCCACTCGTGAGCGGACAAGCAGGTCCGCAGTGCTTTCCGCAGTGGCCCGAGATGGAGGCGCAAGCTCACACGCTCAGTACGTGGCAGCCGCTGGTCATTCCCGGACTCCTGCAGACCGATTCATACGCCCGCAGCGTCCTTGGCGGAGTCCCAGGCGTGCCGCAGAGCCAGGTCGAGGAGAACGTCGAAGCGCGACTTCAACGTCAACAGATCTTTCGGCAGGCTGAGGGCCCGATGTACTACGCCCTGATGGACGCGGCCGTCCTGGAAAGGCCCTTGGGCGGAGCGGGAGTCATGAATGAGCAGTGCGCTCATCTGCTGCGCATGATGGAGCATCCTCGTGTCACCTTGCAGGTGGTGGCCAGCGCTGTGGTACCGCCGGTCGGCCTGCTCGGCGGCTTCGCCATCGCCCGTGGCGACCGCTCCACCACGCTCTACCTGGACACGGCCGCAGACGGGCAGGTCACTGATCGCATGGACAGAGTGAAAGCGGTCAACATGAGGTTCGAGGCAATACGTGCGTGGGCGCACCCTTTGCGGGAATCGGGGGAGTTAATCCGCAAAAAGATGGTTGCTTATGGAGCGACGACGATGAACTGATCACAGCCGCGTGGCACAAGGAAGGCGGGTCCGGCGCCAAAGGCGCAGACAGCGGAGACCGCAAAGCCGATTGGCGCACCGATGGCGAAGCCCTCAGTTCAGGCTGAGGGCTTCTTTGTGTTCGGAGGAACCCCCTTCACTGTCTGTAGGACCCCAGACACGCAAACGTGCTATGTACGTACTAGTCCGCAACCTAGCGTTTTCGCCATGAAACCTCGCACGGCAACGAACGGCGACGACGACAGGCGGCAGAAGAAGCACAAGTGCGGTGCCTGCTTCGGCGAAGGAGGGGAGTGGAAGAACCCTAACGGTCAGCCCGGAAGGAAGAAGGAGTGGACCAAATGCAGAGTATGCAAGGGCACGGGGTGGGTGGACCAGCGTGAGTGATCCGCTTCCTTGCCCGCAATGCGGCGGGAGTGGCGCTGAGATGCTGGGACCGCTGAACGTCGAGTGCGGATTCTGTCTCGGCACCGGGATCGTAGGTGGGGCGAGCGATCCAGCCGAGGTTCGTCCCGCGATTCCGGTGGAGCCCCCACCCGTGTGGGAGGACCGAAGCTGGAAGGATTCCGTCACCAGGGCGGCATTCGCCTGTCCATACTGCTTGGACGCCGGCCAGTTGTCAGGCATCGACACTGCCACGATGACCATGACGATGGTGCCCTGTGCATGCGCGGCGGCCGGCTAACTCGTCAGGTCGTTCAAGCTGTGGGCCTGGCAGCGGAGGATTGCGGTGGGAACCGTTTGAAGCCGCCGGATGGGTCTTCGCGCGTGCCGCTTGCGAGCGGGGGCAGGCCTACTTGATCCTGTTCGGCGATTGTCCGACCCCTGCAACCGGGCACGCCCCGGACGTCAACGGTTTTCCGGTGCCGGTCGCCCACCACCGCAGCCCCTTTGCCAGACCGAGGGCCGGGAGAGTCGCAGTCTCCGCACGGGCTTTCCACGACGTTCCAGGAAACGAAGGAGCGCTTTCCCGTCGAGGTGTCGTTCGGGCGATGTGGCGGTGGGCGGCCGGAGTCGGCTGGAGGGGCGTGATGGATGGGGGGCGGCCAAGTGACTGCGGAGGGCTGGGGGTGGCTTGGCCGTAAAGGCGGGAAAGGCCGTCAGGGGGTGCGGCCGAAGGCGGTGAGGAGGTGGGATTGGGGGGTGGGGTCCGCGGGGGCGGGTGGGCGGGGGGCGATGATGCCGGCGGTGCGGTAGGTCTGTTCGTGCTGGGGGAACCAGGCGGCGCACAGGGCGACGAGTTCGGGGTCGAGGAGGTCGGCCGCGCCGATGCCGCGGGCGAGGTCCCACGTGTGGATGAGGGCGTCGGCGAAGAGTTGCTCCAGGTACAGGGAGCCGGGCACGTCGCCGAAGGACAGGTGGACGGTGGCGCTCAGGTCGGCGGCCTGGACGGCGGACACGGCGGCGATGGCGGCGGTGTCGAACGCCTTGACGGGGTCGTCGCCCAGCAGGTCGCCGTCGAACGCGGTGCCCACCTCTTCGATCGTGGCGCCCTCGAACAGGGCGGGGACCCAGACGGCCTCGTAGACCATGTGGCCGACCAGGGCTTTGACATCCCATTCGGTGCAGGGGGTGGGCTGATGCCATTGTTCAGGGGTGATCTGGTGCACTCTGATGCCGAAGCCGTGCAATGCACGTGCGAACTCTTCTTTCACCATTCCTCCGCTGGACGAGGGGGCGGGGACGGCGTGCCGATCGTGACCGGCACGCCGCCGGAACTGCTTACATCAGATCAGGTCGTCGAATTCGCCGTCCTTCATTCCGAGCCGGAACGCCTCCCACTCGGTTTCGGTGAAGAACAGCGTCGGCCCTTCGGGGTCCTTCGAGTCGCGAAGGACGAACAGCCGGTTCTCGTCGGCCTTGTCGGTGAGTGTGGCCTGGGGCGCGTCGAGCACGCCCACCTCGACGCAGTCGCCGCCGTTGCCGCCGCTGCGCAGGGCCTTGCGCCACGTGATGTCGCTCAGCTCCATATGGATTCCTCCAATTTCTTAAGTAAATCTAGACTTGCTGTGACAGGCAGGGCGAGCGACCGGATGACGTCATATCTTCGGACAATTGACTCAACGTCGAGTGGCCTGTCAGTCACGTACCCTGCCCCTGCCGACTCTAGATAGGCGAGATCGGGTTCGCCCGGCACTTTGGCGATCACGAAGGCTCCCGTGAGCCCCGGTGTAGCCTGCGCATCGACTGGAACGATCTGAATGGTGACATTCGGCAGCCTGGCCCGCTCCCGCAGCGCGCGAACCTGACCGCGCATCGCCGAGGCCGACCCGACCGATCTGTGCAGCACCCACTCGTCGAGCACGACCCAGTAGATCGGCGGATTGGGCCCGGTCAGCACCGCCTGGCGGGTCATCCGCGCCGACACCGCCTCCTCCGCCTGCTCGGCCGTCGCGCCGGGCTCACGCCTGAAGACCTCGCGGGCATAGTCTTCGGTCTGCAGCAGGCCGGGCACCAGCAGCGGCTGCCACGTCTGCAGGGTCCTCGCCGCGTGCTCGATCTCCAGCCACGGCCGGAACCACGCCGGATAGGCGGCCTGCCGTACCAGGGGCCACAGGCGCAGCAGGGCGCCGTTGGTGGTCAGGACCTGGTCGGCCCGTTCGGCGAAGTCGCGTGAAGGAGTGCGCCTGGCCAGTTCGACGGCATTGACCAGAGAAAGGGAATAGCTGATCCGCTCGGCGAGCTGCTCCTGTGAAAGCCCGGCCTTCGTCCGGTATTCCCGCAGCTCGGCGCCGAAGAACGCCAATGGGCTCGCAGTCGGATCTAGCTCGCGTGGCGCCGGCATCGGGGGTGCCCTTCCGTTCTACACGGTTCTACAAACGCGACCCGTTCCCGCACAGTCGCTGTGTGGCGGCGGATTTCCTACATACAGTAGTCACTTGAATGCAGTCTGGGGTCGCGACAGGAGAATCCAACCGAGTAAGGACATGTGGTGCGTATGTCTGCCGTGTTCACCCAGCGACTGGAGGAGGAGCAACTCCAGCAGCTCGCCTGGGTGCAGGACTACCTCTCGACGCGCGGGGTCAGGGCCCTTCTGGTCCGCCACTTTCACCTCACGCTCGTGCAGAACCGCTACGATCCGCCCGAGCGCCGCGGCCCGGTGCTGGTGGCGGGCGACATGAGCATCAGCGTCGAGGGCTGCTACCACGTGGAGGCCGGTGACCGCTCGGCGAACTTCGCCGACGCGGAGAGCGCCGCCCACTATGTGGCCGAACGGGTCAGAGCAGCTTCCTGACGACATCGACGAGCTCCGGCGGGTCGACCCGGCCCGGCAGCGCGGCGATCTCCGCGGGTGTGAACCAGCCCCAGCCGAGACAGGCCTCGCTCTCCTCCTCCGTGAGCTCGCCAGGATCAACCTCGGGCCTGGCAGCCGCGAAACGGGCCAGATAGAACGGCTCGCTCTTCACATAGTGCACACCGATCCACCAGAAGTCCCTGTGCACCATGATCCAGTGGTCGACGACCGCCGTGCCCGGCAGCCCGGTCTCCTCGGTCAGCTCGCGCCTGGCCGCCTGCAGCGGCGTCTCACCTGGGTCCAGGCCACCGCCCGGCGGCTCCCACACGGTCTCGCCGCCGACCGGATCGCGCCAGTGCATGAGCAGGACGCGTCCGTCCGCGTCGACGCAGACCACCCTCGCGGCCGGCCGCTCGCTCACCTCGTGCTCGCTCATCCGTTCACCGTTTCATCGCTCCGTCCGCTATGGCGTTGGCCGCGTCGCCGATCGCGATGCCGACGATCTCCAGGCGGCGTACCAGTTCGCGTTCCTTCAGGGCGTTCGCCGTGATCTCACCGCCGCCCTCGTCGGCGCCCGCGAAGATGCGCGCGATCTCGTACTGGTACATCCTGCGCACGGCGCCACCCGCCTTCTTGGCCTCAAGGGCGTCGTGCACCACGGCGGAGGGCCGTTTGGCCAGGTCCTGCACCGCGCTCTCCAACGCCTCGATGCCGACCACGACCTGGTCGAGCAGCGGCGCGAACCTGATCTGGTCCGGCACACGGTACAGGTGGGACTCGCGTACGAAGTCGCGCAGGGAGTCGAGCACGTCGTCGATCGAGCGCGACAGGCGGAACAGGTCCTCCCTGTCGATCGGCGTGACCAGGGCGGACTTCAGCTCGTCGACCAGGCGGGCGCGTTCCTCGTCGCCGAGGTGCTCGATCGCGCGCATCTGCTCGTGCGCGCCCGTCCGGCCGACCTCGCCGCCGATCATGGCCATCGCCAGCCAGGCGCCCTCCTTGGTGGCGGCCAGCTGTCCCATCAGGGCGTCGACGAGCGCCCCGTCCATGCGTCCCGTGAGCAGGTCGCCCACGCGTCTGAGCCGGTTCACCAGCCGGGAGCCGATGCTCAAGCGCTCACTCCCTTCACCATCCAGGCCGCGGCGCCCGCCAGCAGCAGGCTCGCGGGCAGGGTCAGCAACCAGGCCAGCACGATCTTCACAGCGGCGTACCACCGCACCCGGCCGCCTCCGGCCGAGACCCCCGCGCCGATCAGCGCGCCCGCGATCGACTGCGTCATGCTCACCGGCATCCCGGCCGCGGCACAGCCGATCACCGTCACGCCGGAGGCCCACTCGGCCGACACCCCGTGCAGCGGGCGCGAGACGATGATCTCCCTGCTGAGCGTCCGCCCGGCCCGAGGCAGGCCGTACACGGCTCCCGCCCCGAAGAGCAGTGCGGTGAGCGCGCTGACGGTGAGCGGCGCACCGGAGAAGCCGAGCGCGACCATGAAAACGGCCAGCATCTTCTGCCCGTCGTTGGCGGCATAGGCCAGGCACTGTACGGCGAAGCCCGCGCGATGCCAGTGCGGCAGGCTCCTGCCCGTGGCCAGGGAGAGCAGCGCCCGGGTGGCGAACCAGGCGGCCAGCGCCCCGGCGAACGGCGCGGCCAGCCCGACGGCCAGCACGAGCGCGACGGCGGGCAGCGACACCTGAAGCCCCCAGCCGAGCCCGGCCCCGGTCAGCCCGCCGACCACGGCCAGAGTGAGGCTGGTCGGCCGCCCTTTGGCCGAGAGCACGGTGACGACCGTGATCGCGGCGAGCACCGCGACACCCATGGCCGCCCGCCCGCCGGGCCCGTCGAGCGTCGCCAGCCGCGTCACGAACGTGGTCGCGACCTGGTGCGAGAGCAGCGGCACGACGGCGATGAGCACGACCATGGTGACGATCCCGGTGGCCGGTCGCACACTGGGCAGCTTCAGTCCGGTCGCCAGCAGGGCGCCGCCGTCGTTCATCCCGGACACGACCGCGAACAGTCCCGAGACGACGACGAGCACGACGGTCTCCAGCGGCACGCGTTCCATCCCATCCGCCCTGGTCAACGGCAACAAGGCCGATTCGCTTATGGGGGTCATAGCGAAAAGACGGCTGTCGGGCGGTGGGGGCCGCCGCTAGCGTCCAAGGCGCCTGATACCTACCCAAGATCGAGTGGATGATGGACGAAGAGCTCATTCTGTTGAACCCGGGACCCGCGTGCACCTCCCAGCGGGTCAAGGACGCACTGCTGCGCGGCGACCTGTGCCACAGGGAGCCGGAGTTCACCGACCTGCTGTCCAGGATCCGCCAGGCCCTGCCCCGCTCCCTGAACCTCGCCTCCACCCACGAGGCCCTGCTGGTCACGGGCTCGGGCACGGCCGCCATGGAGATGGCGGTGATCAGCTCGGTACGCGAGGGCCGAGGCGTCCTGGTCGTCAACAACGGCGTGTACGGCGAGCGCATGATCAAGGTCGCCCGGGCGCACGGCATCCCCTGCCACCAGGTGCCGGGCGAGTGGACGCTCCCCGCCGACCCCGAGGCCGTCAGGGCGGCGCTGGCCGAGCACGACGACATCGACGCCGTGGTGTGCGTGCACCACGAGACGACGACCGGCCTGATCAACCCGATCAAGGAGATCGGCGAGGTGGTGGCCGCGTCGGGATCGGGCGCGCTGTTCGTCGTCGACGCCATCAGCGGCACCGCGATCGAGGACCAGGACCTGGCCGAGGTCCAGGCCGACGTCATCTGCGGCACCGCGAACAAGGGCCTGCACGGCCAGCCCGGCATGGCGTTCATCCTCTGCGGGAGGCGTTCGATCGAGCGCATCCCCCAGGTTCCGGTCAGGAGCCTGTACCTGAACGCCGCGAGCTACCTCGAGGGCCAGCGCAAGGGCGATGTGCCCTTCACCCCCGCCGTCCAGGTCTGCTACGCCCTGGAGGAGGCCATCGCCGAGTACGAGGAGGCCGGTGGCTTCGCCGCGCGCACCGCGCTCTACCGCGAGCGGGCCAGGCTGGTCAGGGGGCAGTTCGACCGGCTCGGCCTGCGCGTGCTCGTGGATGAACGATTCAGGTCCAACACGGTCACGATGCTTCATCTGCCGGACGGCGTGACGTACGAATCCCTTCATGACCAGCTCAAATCCCGTGGCTACGTTATCTACGCCGGACAAGGGCGACTTTCGGCAGATTTCTTCAGGATCTGCACGATGGGCGAGATCCCTTGGCACCGGCTGGAACAGCTCGAGGACGCGCTCCGCGAGTCGATAGCAGCAGCTAGGGGTTAGTCAGACATGCAGCTCAACCTGCACAGACTGTGGATTTTCATGACGGTGGTCGAGTGCGGCGGCTTCTCGGCCGCGGCGCAGAAGCTCTACCTCAGCCAGCCGTCGGTCTCCCACCAGGTCAGGCAGCTTGAGCAGTCGCTGCGCACGACGCTGATCGACCGCAGCGGAGCCAGGATCAGGCTCACCCCCGAGGGCGAGGTCATGCTGGAGTACGCCAAGCGCGTGTTCCTGCTCGCCGACGAGGCCGTCGCCGCCATCCGCCAGGTCTCCGGCCTGCAGACGGGCCGGTTGGTCGCCGGAGGCACCACCACGGTCGGCACCTACCTGCTGCCCTCGCTGCTGGCCGCCTTCCGCGACCGCCATCCCGGCATCGAGGTCGGCATCCACGTCGGCAACGGCCAGCAGGTCGAACGCGGCCTGGTCGACGGCGAGATCGGCGTGGCCGTGCTCGCCGGACTGCCGTCGGCCCCGCAGCTGGTCAGCGAGCCGATCCTCGAGGACCGGCTCGTCGTCATCACCCAGCCGGGTCACCGCCTGTCCGACTGCGGCACGGCCGAGCCCGCCGAGCTCGCCGGTGAGCTCTTCCTCATCAGGGAGCCCGGCTCCTCCACCCGTGAGCTGCAGGTGGAGGCCCTGGAGAGCTGGGGGCTGGCGGAGGCCGGCCGTACGGAGATCTGGGGGCCGGAGACCATCAAGCAGGCGGTCGCGGCGGGGCTCGGCGTCTCGCTGGTCTCCGAGCACTGCGTCGAGCAGGAGATCGCCGACGGCAGGCTCACCGCCGTCGAGGTGGCGCCCGCTCCGCAGCCCCGGCCGATCGTGCTGGCCCATCGCAGGGACCGGCTGCTCGGACCGGCCGAACAGGCTTTCATCGCCATGCTGCGCACCGTGCGCGGGTGGCCGGGCATCAATCGTCTCAGGAGCATCTCGTGAGCAAGGCGCAGCCCGCACGGGCGAGGGCCGTCGTCATCGGCGGCGGCATCGTCGGCTGCAGTGTGGCCTACCACCTGGCCGAACTCGGCTGGAGCGACGTCGTGCTGCTGGAGCAGGGCCGGTTGTCGTGCGGCACCACCTGGCACGCCGCCGGGCTCGTCGGCCAGCTGCGCAGCACCGAGAGCATGACCAGGCTGATCCAGTACAGCACCGACCTGTATGCCCGCCTGGAGGCCGAGACCGGCTTCGGCACCGGCTGGAAGCAGTGCGGCAGCATCAGCGTGGCGCGTACCCCCGAGCGCATGACCCAGCTACGGCGCACCGCGGCCACCGCACGGGGATTCGGCGTCACGGCCGAGCTCATCGGCCCAGGGGAGGCGGCCGAGCTGTGGCCGCTCATGCGCACCGACGACCTCGTGGGCGCTGTGTGGCTGCCGGGCGACGGCAAGGCCAATCCGGCCGACCTCACCCAGGCCCTGGCCAGAGGGGCGCAGCGACGCGGCGTCCTGGTCCTGGAGGGCGTGCGCGTCATCGGCGTCCCGGTCAAGGACGGCAGGGTCACCGGTGTGCGCACGGCCGAAGGCCTCATCGAGGCCGAGATCGTCGTCAACTGCGCCGGGCAATGGGCCAGGGAGCTCGGCCTGCTGTCCGGTGTGACCGTTCCGCTGCACTCGGCCGAGCACTTCTACGCCGTCACCGAACGCATCGAAGGCGTACGGCCTGACCTGCCCGTCCTGCGCGACCCCGACGGCTTCACCTACTTCAAGGAGGAGGTCGGCGGCCTGGTCGTGGGCGGGTTCGAGCCCGACGCCAAGCCGTGGGGCATGGACGGCATCCCGGACCCGTTCGAGTTCCAGCTGCTGGAGGAGGACTGGGAGCACTTCGCCGTGCTCATGGAGAGCGCGATCCACCGGGTGCCCGCGCTGGACACGACCGGGGTGCGCAAGCTCTACAACGGGCCGGAGAGCTTCACGCCGGACAACATGTTCCTGCTCGGCGAGGCGCCCGAGGTCGGCGGGTACTTCGTCGGGGCCGGGTTCAACTCGGCGGGCATCGCGTCGGCCGGAGGGGCGGGCAGGGCGCTGGCCGAGTGGATCGTCGAGGGCTCGCCCACGAGCGACCTGTGGCCGGTCGACATCCGCCGCTTCGCCCCCTGGGCGGGCAACGCCTCCTGGCTGCGCGACCGGGTCAAGGAGACGCTCGGCCTGCACTACGCCATGGCCTGGCCGGGCCGCGAGCCGGACAGCGCCAGGCCGCTGCGCCGCTCGCCCGTCCATCACCTGCTGGCCGCTTCGGGGGCGTGCTTCGGGTCGGTGATGGGCTGGGAGCGGGTGAACCACTTCGGGCCCGCCGTGCCGTACACGTTCGGCAGGCCGGGGTGGCAGGACGTCGTGGACGCCGAGGTGCGCGCGTGCCGGGCGGGGGCTGCGCTGCTGGACCGGACGCCGCTGGCGAAGTTCACGCTCAAGGGGCCTGACGCCTGCCGGGTGCTGCAGCGGGTCTGCGCGGCCGACGTGGACGTGCCGGTCGGCACGGTCGTGCGCACCGGCCTGCTCAACGACCGCGGCGGCTACGAGAGCGACATGACGGTGACCAGGGTGGCGGCGGGCGAGTACCTCGTCGTCAGCGGACCGGCGCAGAGCACGCGCGACCTCGACGTGCTGACCAGGGCCGTGGGCGAGGAGCGGGCCGTCGTGGTGGACGTCACCGGCGCCTACGCGCTGTTCGACGTCGTGGGACCGCGCTCGCGCGAGGTGCTCGCCTCGGTGTCGACGGCCGACCTCACCGCCTTCCCGCTCGCCGCCTCCCGCATGGTCGGCATCGGCCACGCGACCGTACGCGCCTCAAGGATCACCTCCGTCGGCGAGCCCGGCTGGGAGCTCTGCGTCCCCGCCGAACAGGCCGTCACCGTGTACGAGACGCTGATGGCGACCGGCGCGCTCACCCAGGCCGGGCACTACGCCGCCGAGACCATGCGGATCGAGAGGGGCCATCGGGCCTGGGGCGCCGAGCTCGGCCCCGGCGTCACGCCCGCCGAGGCCGGGCTCGCCTTCACCTGCAAGCGGGAGCGCATGCCGACGGCCGAACCGGCCAGGCGTGTGGTCTCGATCGTGCTCGACGACCCCGGCGCCCGGCTGTGGGGAGGGGAGTCGCTGCTGGCCGATGGGGTCGTGGCGGGGCGGGTCACCTCGGCCGCCCACAGCCCGGAGCTCGGTCGTGCGGTCGCACTCGGCTTTCTCACCGGTCCAGCCCTTGGGAAGGTCGACGTCGATGTGGCCGGGGAGATGTACTCTGCCCAGGTCAGCCTGAAGGCGCCGTACGACCCGGCCTCGTCGAGAGTGAAGGCATGAGTTCTGCCGAGTATGTTCTGACCCTGTCCTGCCCCGATCGGCCGGGCGTCGTCGCCGCCGTCTCCGGTCTGCTGGCGGGCCACGGTTGCAACATCAGCGAGAGCCAGCAGTTCGGCGACCAGGACGGCGAGCGCTTCTTCATGCGCGTGCAGTTCAGCGGTCCGCTGTCGTCGGACGAGCTGTCGGCGGCCTTCGCCGCGCTGGTGCCCGAGTTCGGGATGGAGTTCACGCTGCGCGACGTCGCGGTCAAGCCGCGGGTGCTGATCATGGTCAGCAGGTTCGACCACTGCCTCAACGACCTGCTCTACCGGGTGCGCTCAGGCCTGCTCGACATCGAGATCGTCGCGGTCGCCTCCAACCACCCCGACCTGCGCCCGCTCACCCAGTCCTACGGCATCGACTACCACCACCTGCCGGTCACGCCCGCGACCAAGCCACGTCAGGAAGCCGAGATCCTGGCCCTGGTCGAGCACTACCAGGTCGACCTCGTGGTGCTGGCCCGCTACATGCAGGTGCTCTCGGAGGAGCTCTGCGCCAAGCTGGCCGGACGGGCGATCAACATCCACCACTCGTTCCTGCCGTCGTTCAAGGGCGCCAAGCCCTACCACCAGGCCCATGCCAGGGGCGTCAAGCTCATCGGCGCCACCGCGCACTACGTCACCTCCGACCTGGACGAAGGGCCGATCATCGAGCAGGAGGTGGCCAGGGTCAACCACAGCCACTCGCCCGCCGACCTGGTCGCACTCGGCCGTGACGTGGAGTGCGTGGCGCTGGCCAGGGCCGTCAAGTGGCACGCCGAGCAGCGCGTCGTGCTCGACGGCCACAAGACGATCGTCTTCCCCCGCTAGCCCCGTCGGCCGGGTGCTCAGGCGCGGTAGGTGCCGAAGAACCAGGAGTTGCCCTGCGGATCGGTGCAGGCGTACTCGCGCGACCCGTAGGGCTGGTCGACGAGCTCCATCGTGATCGTGGCCCCCGCGGCCTTGGCACGGTCGTGGTGGGCGTCGGGGTCGTCGACGGCGACGTAGATGCCGGGGCCTCCGGCCTTGCCCTCGCCGAGCATGATCATGTCGTCCTCGACCAGGACCTCGGCATGGCTGAGCACGCCCTGGTCGTTCTTGGAGGCCTCGTGCACGACGAAGCCGAAGGCCGTGGTCAGGAACTCCAGGCCGGAGGGCAGATCGGGATAGCGGACCAGCGGATACACGGTGCGTTTCATGGGGCCAAGTCTGGCGCGGTCGCGGCGAAAGGTATTGGACGAATCTGACCGGGCGTGGCGCCGCCCAGGGCTCTGAACTCGCGGTTCATGTGCGCCTGGTCGTAGAAGCCGCACCGCGCGGCCACGTCGGCCAGCCCGACGCCCGCGCCCAGCAGCCGCCTGGCCCGCTCGAACCTGATCACCCGCGCCGCCGTCTTCGGCGTCAGCCCGACCTCGTCCCTGAACCTGGTCACCAGATGCCGGTGGCTCCAGCCGAGCCGCTCGGCCAGCTCCGCGACGCTCACCGCGCCGCCCGAGTCGAGCAGCCGACGCCACGCCCACGGCACCTGCGGCCCGAGCTCGTCGCTCTCGGCCAGGCGCCGCCCGAGCAGCTCCTGCAGCAGCGCCAGCCGCTCGCCCCACCCGGGCACGTCGCCGAGCCGCTGCACGACCAGCGTGCCCCAGCCGCCCAGGACGTCCTCGACGGGCACGGTGAGATTGGTCAGCTCGTCCATCGGCAGGCCGAACAGCCGTCGTGCCCCGAGCGGTGTGAGATCGACCTGCACGCCCTCGCACATGCCGTCGGTGCGGGTCTGGACCGGCCTGTCGGACATGCCGCCGGTGAACGACGTCACCCGCGCGCCGTCCACGACCATCGGCCCGCCGAACCCGAGGATCAGCACCACCCCGGCCCCGGGGAACTCGGGCCGCACCAGCGGCCCGCCGTAGTGCTCCCGATAGGCGCACAGCGACCTGACGTACGGCCCGAGCCCGGCTTCGGGCTCGACCTCCGTCATCGTCAGGCCGCTGGTCCGCACGCCTTCGACTATACGAGGCCGGTGTTCCTGGCCAGGAAGGTGAGCTGGTCGGCCGCCAGATCGAGGGTGCGGCTGACCGAACGGGCGCCGTGGCCCACCTCGGCCTCGTTGCGCAGCAGGATCGGCCGGTCGGCGCTCTGGGCGTGCTGCAGCGCCGCGCACATCTTCCAGGCGTGCAGCGGGTGCACCCGGCTGTCGGACTGGAAGACGGTGAACAGCGTGGCCGGGTAGGCCGTGCCCGCACGCACGTGGTGGTAGGGCGAGTAGCCGTGCAGCCAGCCGAACTCCTCGGCGACCTCGGCCGAGCCGTACTCCACGTTCCAGGTGGCGCCCAGCCCGAACAGCTCGTAGCGGACCATGTCCAGCAGCGGGGCCGAGCAGGCGACGGCGGCGTAGAGCTCGGGGCGCTGGGTGAGCGCGGCGCCGACCAGCAGGCCGCCGTTGGAGCCGCCCGAGATGGCCAGCTGCCGCGAGGTCGTCACGCCGGTGGCGACGAGGTGCTCGGCGGCGGCGTGGAAGTCGTCGAAGACGTTCTGCTTGTGGCCGAGCATGCCGTCGCGGTGCCACTGCTCGCCCTGCTCGCCGCCGCCGCGCAGCTGGGCGATGGCGTAGCTGCCTCCGGCCTCCACCCAGGTCAGGATCGAGGCGGAGTAGCCGGGCGTCATCGAGATGCCGAAGCCGCCGTATCCGTTGAGGATCGTCGGCCTCGGCCCTTCGCCGTCGACGGGCGAGATGACCAGCATGTGGACCTGGGTGCCGTCCTTGGAGGAGTACACCACCTGCTCGGTGCGCACGGGCGGCACCTCGACGGCGCCGGGCGAGGCGGCCCACAGCGAGGTCTCGCCGGTGCGGGCGTCGTAGCGCTGGATGCTCGGCGGCGTGGTGTTGTCGGTGTAGCCGAACCACGCCTCGTGGCCGCCTTCGGGCCGCTCGATGAGGGCGCCGATCGTGCCGAGGCCGGGCGTGGGCACCTCGCCGACGCGCTCGCCCGTGGCCAGGTCGTGCACGGTGATCTCGCTGATGGCATGCCGGGTCCAGCCGACCAGGATGACCGGGCGCTCCAGGTCGTCGAGGATGGCGAAGTCCGACAGCACGGCCTCGGGGTCCTGCGGGATCAGGTCGCGCCAGCCGTCGACGCCCGGAGCTTCGGGGTCGCTCACACAGACGCGGCCGCGCGGGGCGTCCCTGTCGGTGTGCACGTAGAGCCTGCCGTCGCGGCCGATCACCAGCCCGCTCTGGGCGTCGTCGGCGGCCTCCTGCACGACGAGCAGGTCGGGCCGCTCGGGCGAGGAGGCGTGCAGGTCGGCCAGCCACAGGTCGTTGCGCGGCGCGGTGCCCCTGGAGGCCGAGACGGTCAGCCACCGGCCGTCGCGCGAGACCGAGACGCCGTAGTAGTTGGTCTTCTCCAGGCCCTCGCCGAAGATCAGCTCGTCCTCCTCGGTGGAGGAGCCGACCCGGTGCAGGTAGACCCTGCGGTGGAACTGCCGCTCGTCCTCGGGCACCTCGGTGCTCGGCAGCCTGCGCACGAAGTAGTACGACTCGCCGCCCGGCATCCAGGCGACCGGGGTGTACCTGCAGCGGTCGATCGGTCCTTCGACCCGGGCGCCGGTGGCCACGTCGATCACGTACAGCACCGACTCCTCGTCGCCGCCCACCGAGATCTGGTAGGCCAGCAGCCTGCCCTCCTTGTCGGGCTGCCAGGAGTCGAGCGTGGTCAGGCCGGAGGGGTCGAGCGCCATCGGGTCGACGAGCGCGCGCTCGCTCCCGTCGGCGTCGACCACGTAGAGAACGGCGTGCTCCTGGTCGGGCGTGCGCCGCATGAAGAAACGCCGCTCGCCCCGCCAGATCGGCGCGCCGATCGAGCCCGAACGCATCAGCTCGGCGACACGCGCCTTGAACAACTGGGGCTCCGCCTGGGCCCTGAACAGCTCCTCCTGCGCATGCAGCCACCCCTTGGTCTCGGGGGAGTCGCCGTCCTCGAGCCAGCGGTAGGGGTCGGGCACGGGAGTGCCGTGCAGGTCGTCGACGATCTCGTCACGGCGGGCAGTCGGGTACGGCGGTCGCGTCATGACTCGACCTTACGACGTTACGGCTCCGTAAGCGTAAAGCCGCGGTGAAGCGGGCATAAGACGTACCGTGCGTCCCTCCCGTCAGTTATGGGGTGGCGGGGAGCGCGAAGGTAACGCCATGCTTGGTGAAGGACGGTGCCGTGGTGACCATCCGCTGGGCCGTCCGGCGGAGGTCCTCGTGACGGAAGCGTCCGGGCCCCAGGAGGGGCCGCAAACCGGGACATGCCACGGCATGTCCCTTCAACTGACCTGTGCACGGGAGGTGGCCTCCTGATGCGCCAAGTCCTTCTGCTCAATGCCACCTACGAGCCGCTGACCACTCTCTCGCTGCACCGGGCCGTCATCCTGGTGATGTGCGAGAAGGCGGACGTCGTCCACCGAGACGGCAGGGGAGCGGTGCTGCGCTCCGCCTCCTGCACGGTCGATGTGCCGTCGGTCATCCGGCTTCGCCGATATGTCCGTATCCCCTATCGTTCGCGGATCCCGTTGACCCGGGCCGCCCTGATGCGCCGTGACGACTATCGATGCGCCTACTGCGGCCTCAAGGCGGAGACCATCGACCATGTCGTCCCGAGGTCCAAGGGCGGCACGCACACATGGGAGAACTGCGTGGCGTCCTGCACGCCGTGCAATCACAGGAAGGCGGACAAGTTCCTGGAAGAGCTGGGGTGGACGCTCCGCGTCGCGCCCGCCGTACCGAGAGGGGCCCATTGGCGGCTCATCGGCGCGCAGCTCGTCGGCGACCCCCAGTGGGCGCCGTACCTCAACGCCGCCGCGGCCTGAGCACGCGCGGGCGCGGGGCCCGTTCCCATCGGGTCCCGCGGCCGCGCCGCCGGGTGCGCTGAGGGATGCGAGGGGTGCGACCTGGCAAGATGCCAACCATGTGGACCTTCAGCACCGACCTTGAGCAGTACGCAGCGGCCGTCGAGCCGTTCCTGGCCGAGGATCCGGTGCGCAACACGGTGCCGCTCACCGTGCTGGCCAACGTGCGGGCCGGACTGCAGATCAGCCCCTCCACGTTCGGCTGGTGGAGGCGCGACGGCCGTGTCCGCGGCGCGGTCTGCCTCACGCCGTCCTACCCGCTGGCCATGACCAGGATGCCGGTCGAGGCGGTCGGCGACCTCGTCGACGCCCTGCACGCCGACGAGATCGACGTGCCCGAGCTCATGGGGCCGCTCGCCCTGACCGAGGAGTTCGCCGCACTGTGGCCGCTCGACCTGGCGCACGTGCGTTCGGAGCGGTTGTACCGTCTCGGCGAGCTCAGGACCCCGCAGACCTCGGGCGCCGGACGCGTCGCCGGGGCCGACGACACCGCCGTGGTGACCGCGTGGTTCCTCGCCTTCGCCGACGAGGCGCGCGGCGACCTGCACCCCGACCTGGAGGCGCATGTCAGGCGCAGGCTGGAGCACGGCGACGTCGTGCTCTGGGAGGCGGACCAGGAGCCGGTCTCGATGGCGGCCGTCTCCACCCCCGCCGCCGGAGTGTGCCGGATCGGCCCGGTCTACACGCCACCCGAACGGCGCCGCAAGGGGTACGGCGCCGCGGTGACGGCCCTGGCGAGCAGCACGGCGCTGAGCGAACGGTGCGAGCAGGTCGTGCTGTTCAGCGACCTGGCGAATGCGACGAGCAATGCGGTGTACCGGTCGATCGGCTTCGAGCCGGTCGGGGACTACGCGCATCTGACGTTCGATCCCGAGTAGCGTCGTATTCTGGCTGCATGCCTCGCTACGATTACCGCTGCCGTGCCTGTGGCTCCACCTTCGAGCTCACCCGGCCGATGGCCGCCTCAGGTGACCCGGCGTCCTGCCCCGAAGGTCACGACGACACCGTCAAGCTGCTGTCCACGGTCGCGATGACCGGCGGCTCCTCCGCGCCCGCCGTGCCCAGCGGCGGCGGTGGCGGCGGGTGCTGCGGCGGAGGCTGCTGCGGCTGAGGCGCTACGCCGCGCCGGTGAACTCCTCGACGGCGAGCCTGGCCACCCGCTCGACCGTCGTGATGCCGCCCCGCATCGACCTGCTGTGCTCCGAGAGGACGGCGATCAGCAGGTCGTGCCCCTTCACCTGGATCCGGCCGATGCTGTTGACCGTCCACAGCCCGCCGTGCACCCGGAACGGGATCCAGCCGTTCTTCAACGCCACCCTGCCGCCCGCGCCCGCCGCGCTCACGCCCCACGCCTGACCGGGGTCGACCGAGCCCATCAGCTTGAGCGCGTAGTGCCGGTGCGCCGCCGTCAGCGGGCCCGAGGGGTCGGTCAGCCGCTGGAGCACCTCGACCTGCTCGGACGGCCTGCTCCTCGTCGATCCCCAGTACGGCGCCGTGCCCGGCCAGGTGTCGGCCACGCCGAGCGAGCGCAGGGTCCTGGTCAGGCCGCGCTTGCCGCCGATCGAGCGGTAGAGGGCGTGCGCGCAGCCGTTGTCGCTCGATCTGATCATCGGCCCGGCCAGGCGCTTCTCGGCGCCGCTCAGCGCCCTGCCTTCGTGCTGGGCCTTCAGCATGACGGCCAGCAGGATGTCCACCTTGGCGACACTGGCCAGCAGGAAGTGCCCGCCCGGCCTGGAGGCGTAACGCGCCGATGTCGCCCTGTCGTACACGGCGACCGCGGCGCGGCCGTGCCTGGTGGACAGGTACGCGCCGATCGCCCGGTCGAGCCTGGCCTTGGCGGCGGGCGGGAACGACTCGGCGCGTGCGGGCTGCGCCGCCGGGGAGGGGGCCGGGGAGGCGCCTCCCACGGCCGCGCGTGACACCGAAACCGCCGAGGCCGACGCCGACGACGGACTGGGCACGGGCGGCCTGGCCGGTGCGTTCCTGGCCCTGACCTGGGCACAACCGGACCCGGCCAGGGTGGTGGCCACGACCGGCACGACGATGAGAGACAACCCCCGAGCACGCATGAGCGGAGCCTGTCAGCCCCGCCGTACAGAGCCGTTCGAGAGATCGTCGAGCCCGGGTCAAGCTTGGCGGGGGAGGCGCCTCCCCCGCCGGACGAGGTCAGGCGGCCTTGCGGCGCTGGAACGGCAGGAAACGCTCGGCCAGATGCGGACGGCTGGGGGTGAGGGTGGGCTCGACCGCGACCACACGGTCGAAGCGGAAGGCCCGGATGGCGCCCCGCAGGCGGCAGATGCCCACGAGATACCAGAACTCGCGGTGGACCAGGCAGGTCACCGGCTCGACGTCACGCGTGGTGACCCGGCCGCCCGCGTCACGGTAGTGCAGACGGATGACCAGGCGGCTGGTGATGGCATCGGCGATCACCCTGGCCCGGGAGGCGACGTCGGCGGGCAGGGGGTCGGTCAGGGTGGCGAGTGTGCCCGCGACGACGTCGTCGTCGAGGTCCAGATGTGCGAAGGCGTGGCGCAGGCCTCGGCGTGCGGTGACGGCCTGGGGGCCCGATCCCAGATGAGCCAGGGACAGGGCGAGTGCGGCGATCTCGGCGGTCGTCAGCGGTGCGGTCTTCAGCGGAGCTGTGGCGAGGGGCTTCACGACTGTAGCCATACCCCAACCATAGCCTCCGGCACCGACATTTTTCGAATGCCTGTACGGGAGTTCGTCCTGTGACGTGAGTGCCTGAACATACCCCGGTGACCTGTAGGGCCAGGTCGCCTGGCATGCTGTCGCCCATGTCAGGCTACCGTGAAGAGAACAGGTGTTCGACAGAGGCGTGGAGCCTGCGACCGGCCGTGCCCGGCGACATGGACGCGATCGCCGAGCTGCGCGCCGTGGTGCTGCGCGAGGACCTCGAACGCCTGGGCCGCTACGACGAGCACCACGTCAGGCAGCGCGTGCGCCGGGCCGGGATCGAGCACATGTCGATCATCACATCCGGCGGCGGCTTCGCCGGATGCGTGGCCGTGCGACCGGCCGAGAGCGAGCACTGGCTGGAACACTTCTTCCTGTCGCCCGGCCACCAGGGCCGAGGTCTCGGCTCGGCCGTGCTGCGCGCCCTGCTCGACGACACCGACGCCCGCGCGCTCACCGTGCGGCTGAACGTGCTGGCAGGTAGCCAGGCCCGGCGACTGTACGAACGGCACGGCTTCGTCGTGGAGACCGAGGACGAGATCGACGTCTTCATGGTCAGACGGCCCCCCGCACGCCGCGACGCGCAGGGGGCCGGACGTCGCTAGCGCGACAGCTGCGACAGGTCCCTCGACGCCCCGGTGGAGGCCGAGGTGGTCATCGCGGCATAGGCCTGCAGCGCCGCCGTCACCGGGCGGTTGCGCTCGCGGGGGCGGTGGCCGCCGACGTCGGCGAGCAGGCGCTCACGTCTGGCCGCCAGCTCGGCCTCGGGCACGCGCAGCTCAAGGCCGCGGTTGGGGATGTCGATGTCGATGACGTCGCCGTCCTCGACGAGGGCGATGACACCGCCTTCGGCCGCCTCGGGCGAGGCGTGACCGATCGACAGCCCGGAGGTGCCGCCCGAGAAACGCCCGTCGGTGATCAGCGCGCAGACCTTGCCCAGGCCCTTGCCCTTGAGGAAGGAGGTCGGGTAGAGCATCTCCTGCATGCCGGGCCCGCCCTTGGGACCCTCGTAGCGGATCACCACCACGTCGCCCGCCTTGACCTTGTTGCCGAGGATGCCCTCGACGGCGTCCTCCTGCGACTCGAAGACCACGGCGGGGCCGCTGAAGGTCCAGATCTCCTCCTCGACGCCGGCCGTCTTCACCACGGCGCCGTCGCGGGCCATGTTGCCGTAGAGCACGGCCAGGCCGCCGTCGGCGGTGTAGGCGTGCGCCAGGTCGCGGATGCAGCCCTGCTCGCGGTCCAGGTCGAGGTCGTCCCAGCGGTTGTCCTGGGAGTACGGCTTGATGGTGCGGATGTTGCCGGGAGCGGCGTGCCAGAGGTCGAGCGCCTCGGGCAGCACGGTCGGCGACTTGGGGTCCCATGCGGCGATGACCTCGCCGAGCGTGCCGCCGCTGACCGTGGGCAGGGAGGTGTGCAGCACTCCGGCGCGGGCGAGCTCGCCCAGGATGGCGGGGATGCCGCCCGCCCGGTGCACGTCCTCGATGTGGTACTTCGCCGTGGCCGGCGCCACCTTGCACAGGCACGGCACGCGCAGCGAGATCTCGTTGATCTCCTTGAGCCCGAAGTCGACCTCGGCCTCACGGGCGGCGGCCAGGATGTGCAGGATCGTGTTGGTCGAGCCGCCCATCGCCACGTCGAGCGCCATCGCGTTCTCGAACGCCTCACGGGTGCCGATCGAGCGCGGCAGCACCGACTCGTCGTCCTGCTCGTAGTAGCGCTTGGTGATCTCGACCAGCTGACGACCGGCGTCCTGGAAGAGCTGCTTGCGGCGCTTGTGCGTGGCCAGGATCGTGCCGTTGCCGGGAAGTCCCAGGCCCATGGCCTCGACCAGGCAGTTCATCGAGTTGGCGGTGAACATGCCCGAGCAGGAGCCGCAGGTCGGACAGGCGTTCTCCTCCATCTCCAGCAGCTCGGCGTCGGAGACGGAGTCGTCGGCCGCGGCGATCATCGGGTCGACGAGGTCGAGCTTCCTCGTCGGCGTCTTGCCCGCCTCCATCGGCCCGCCCGAGACGAACACGGTGGGGATGTTGAGCCTGAAGGCGGCCAGCAGCATGCCCGGCGTGATCTTGTCACAGTTGGACACGCAGATGAGCGCGTCGGCGCAGTGCGCGTTGACCATGTACTCGACCGAGTCGGCGATGAGCTCGCGGCTGGGCAGCGAGTAGAGCATGCCGCCGTGGCCCATCGCGATCCCGTCGTCGACGGCGATCGTGTTGAACTCACGCGGGATCGCACCCGCCTCGCGGATCGCGCCCGCGACGACGTCGCCCACCTCCCGCAGGTGCACATGGCCCGGGACGAACTGGGTGAAGCTGTTGGCCACCGCGATAATGGGTTTGCCGAAGTCGCCGCCCGCTACGCCGGTCGCGCGGAGGAGGGCGCGGGCTCCGGCCATGTTCCTGCCGTGCGTGACCGTGCGTGACCTGAGGGCGGGCATGAGGTTCTCCCATCATCGATGAGCTTCCCATGGTACGACCATCGCCCGGCAGCTGAGACAGCTGTCCAGTCGGCGGACTTCCGGTAGTACGGATTTCCGGTCAAGGCACTGACAAGATCCGTTATGTCCTGCTACAGATCTGCCATGCCCAACGGTCACATGCACGACCACGGCTGGGAGCCGGTCAGCGACGGCGTCGGCAACTTCATCCACACCGTCGACCGGCTCTGCCGCCGCCCGGCCCGTGGAGAAGGCGTGCAGGACTCGCCGCACGTGCCCAGGGACAGCCGTGAGCACAGCCGCCGCCAGGGCCTGCCGACCGTCTACGTCAAGGACGCGCGAGGCTGGCCCGAGGTCCTGGCCGACCGGGCCAAGGGCGTCATCTCGCCCGGCATCCCGCGCTCGCACCCCTCGCCCCCCGCCGACGCCTCCGTCGCCGACCTGCTCGCGCTCGTCGCCGCCGACCTCGAACGCCAGGGCATACGCTTCCCGCGCCTGTGGCTGGCCCAGTCGGTGCTGCGCCGCACGCCGTGGGAGGCGGGCACCGACCCGCACGAGCCCCCGTACGGCGGGCAGTGGAGCGCGCAGGCCGCACGTGAGCTGCTGCGCTCGGCCGATCCCGGCTGGAGCAGGTTCGTCGGCGGCACGCAGGGCGCGGCCGAAGGCGGATCGCCGCTGCCAGGACCGCTGCTGTGGGTGCTGCGCCTGCTGCCCGGCCTGCTGCACGCGATGCGCATGTCCGGCCTGGTGCCCGGCATCGGCGGCAGGTTCCGATGGCTGCGCAGGGCGACGGCCGACCAGCCGGAGCTCGGCCGGATCAGGTCCCTGGCCCAGCGTGCGCACCTGATGAACGCGGCGGCGCCGTACGCGGACAGGCTGCTTGTCGACGCCTTCTGTGACGACCTGCGCAGGGCCTATCGCAGGCGCTTTCCGTTCCTGCTGGGCGGCAGTCGCATCTTCTACCCGCTGGTGCTGCTCGACGACACGGGGGAGCGGCTGAGCGAGCTGCTCGTCGAGCGCAGGCGGGCCGGGCACGGCAGGTTCGTGCCGCTGGTGGTGGCCAGGTACGGCGCCGTGCCCGGTGTGGCCGATCTCAGCGGCGGCCAGCTCTGGGCGGTCATCCGATGGCGCAGGGCACTGGTGTCGGCCAAGGACCCGCTGGAGGTGCTGGAGACACCCGTCGTGCTCCAGGCGCCCGCGCTTCCCGAGACGATCGGCGAGCTCGACCCGGTGTCGCACCGGCCGTGGGTGCCTCCGGCCAGGCGCGTGCCGCTGTGGTCGACCAGACCGGCCGCGGCGCTGCTCATGCTGCTCCTCGTGTGCGGCGTCGCCTCCTACCTGGGCCAGACCCACGCCTGGAACCGCGACCACTGCGCGAGCGGCCTGTGGACGCCGTGGGCCGACAGCGGCAGGGAACTGCTGGACGGCGAGTGCGTGGGCATCGGCGACGAGCACTTCAGCTTCCAGGCGGACAACCGGACGATGGCCCAGGTCCAGGCCGTCATCCACGAGCAGAACCGGCTCGCCGGCAGCCTGCACGAAAGTGACGCCGAACGCCCCTACGTCACCATCGCCTATGTGGCCGCGCTGTCGTCGCAGACGCGAGAGGACGACCTGTCGGCGGCACGCGAGGGCCTGGAGGGCGTCGCCGTCGCCCAGCGCCGCCAGCTGGAGGAGACCGCGCAGACCGAGCCCATCGTGCGCATCATCATCGCCAACGGCGGCGGCCAGATGCAGTACGGCGACGACCTGCCGCCGCTGCTCGAACGCTACCGTGAGGGCGAGGCGCCGCTGGTCGGCATCGTCGGCCTCGACCAGAGCAGGAAGCCCACGATGGACGCCGTCGTGGCCCTGGGCAGGGCGGGCTGGCCCATGGTGGCCTCGACGCTGTCGGCCGACACGCTGATCGCCCAGTCGCCGCTGTTCTACCAGGTGGCCCCGCAGAACGCCCGTCAGGCCAAGGTCGCGGCGGCCTTCGCCCAGGACCTGTACGCCAAGGGCCAGGCCGGCCTGTCGGACAAGGCGGTGCACGTGTACTTCTCGGGCGACGCCGAGGACGAGTACGCCGACAACCTCAGACAGGACGTGGCCGCCTCCTTCACCGAGGCGGGCTGGAGCGTCGAGGAGAGCGCCTTCCGGCCGTCCGGCCCGGTCAAGGAGCTGGCCGGCCCGGTCGTGGGCGATGCGAAGGCGGCCGGGCGCGACGCCTGCGGGTTCGGCGGGCTCGTGTACTTCGCCGGGCGCGGCATTCCGGACTTCAAGGACTTCCTGTCCGGTGTGGCCGACACGTGCTCGGCGGCGGAGCCGTACATCCTGGGGGGTGATGACGTGACCAGGTACGTCGCCGATCGGCAGCTGGTGAGCAGGATTCCGAAGGTGTCGTTCTCGTTCCAGTCGTTCGCGGTGGCGCCCGAGCGGTGCAGCGCCGACGTGCCCGACGCCTTCTACGGGCCGCTGTATCGCCTGTTCCCCTTCGAGTGCCGGACGAACGGGCAGGGGCGCTCGCTCGACGGGCACGCGGCGCTCGCCCACGACGCGACCAGGACGATGATCACCGCCGTGCAGCGGCTGCGCGGCGGCTCGCACCCGGTGCCGGTCTCGCCGGGCGCGGTGTGGCGTCAGCTGACCACGCTGCAGGGCCAGGGCGCGCTCGAAGGCGCGACGGGCGTGGTGGACTTCGGCGGCGACCTGTCACGCCAGGTGCCGCTCAACAAGCCGGTGACCGTGCTGCGCATCGAGAACGGGCGCCAGCCGGTCGAACTCGGCTTCTGCGGCACCCATGCCGACCGGCGTCAGGAGCCGGCCTGGTGCGCGGGCGTCAGGGAACCGGCCTGACGGGCGGTCAGTCGCTCTCGCCGTAGCGCGGCGGCAGGACCTGGGCGGCGATGTCGTAGAGCTTGTCGATCTCTTCCTCGGTCAGCGCCCGCTCGCGCTTGGTGATCCACTTGCGGGCGCGGGCGCCGTCGTAGACGTCGACCTCGCGGATCGTCATGATCTTCCACGGCACCTGCGGCCCGTAGATGGCCAGCGAAGGCACGACCGTGACCTCACGGCCGAACGCCTTGGTCATCAGCTCGCTGGCCTGCGCGGCTTCCCAGCGCGCCTCGGTGAGGCGGCCCTTCATGTCAAACGGGCCGTGGAAGAGCTTCTTGCCCGACACGACGCGCACGGGCAGGCGCTTGTCCCACTTCTCGGAGTCGACCGCGTAGACACCGGTCGGGCCGATGACGAGATGGTCGATCTGCGCCTCGCTGCCGGGAATGGCACGCGCGTGCAGGGTGCGGTAACCGCTGCGCTGCAACTTCCTGAGCTGCTGCTCGGTGCGCCGCTCGGCCACCGAGGAACGCCGCCACGCGGGCACGGTGGAGGAGGAGCGGTTGCGGTAGACCGTGTCGGCGATGGCCGCCAGCACCGCGCCGGTCAGACCCCAGCGCACGTCCGACAGCAGAATGCCGGCCAGGATGCCTCCGGCCACGGCGATCAGCGCCCGCACCCGCAGATGCCGATACTTCGGCTCCATCACGAGGGCGCGCAGGTTGGCGCGTTCGATCGGGGCGTAGGACGAGGTCGCGGCGGGGGAGGGGCGCTCATGGCGCTCCTCTTCGGTCACCTCTGGCCTGTCGCTCACCCAGATCGGTGACGCGTTGTTACCGTCTTCGCGCTGCTGCCCGGAGTCCACGTGACTCACGGTAGCTGAGCTTTTCCGGGGATGCCTAGTGTTAGGTAGTCCATACTTTTATGGCCCAGCCCATCGGTGTGCCCGCCCCATTTTCGGGTATCTATTCCTTTCCTCTCTAGATAACTCGGGCTACTGTGGCGTGAGTGGCGCAAATTCATGATCTCACCGCATGTGACCAGGCGGAAGCCGTGCGACGCGGGGAACTGTCACCCGTCGAGATCACCCAGCACTATCTGAGCCGCATCGAAAGCCTCGACCCCGAGATCGGCGCGTACGTCACCGTCACCGCCGACCGCGCCCTGGCCCAGGCCCGCGACCTCGAACGCGGCACCCCCGAGGGCCCCCTGTACGGCGTGCCGATCCCGATCAAGGATCTCAACCTGGTCAAAGGCGTGCCGATCTCGTTCGGCTCGGCCACCTACGACGGCTTCGTCGCACCGGTCGACGACAGCGTCGTGGAACGGCTGCGCGACGCCGGCACGATCATGCTCGGCAAGACCGCGACACCCGAGTTCGGCATGCCGTGCTACACCGAGACCGCGATCGCGCCTCCCACGCGTACCCCGTGGGACCTGACGCGCTCGGCGGGCGGGTCGAGCGGCGGGGCCGCAGCCGCGGTGGCGGCCGGGCTGGCGCCCGCGGCGCAGGGCAGCGACGGCGCCGGCTCCATCCGCATCCCCGCCTCGGTCTGCGGCCTGTTCGGGATCAAGCCGAGCAGGGGCAGGATCAGCTTCGCCCCGGTCATCCCCGACCTCGCCGGACTGTCCACCAACGGGCCGCTGGCCAGGACCGTCGCCGACGCCGCCGCACTGCTCGACGTCATGGCGCACAACAACCCGGGCGACCTCTACCTCGCGCCCCGGCACGAGGGCACCTTCCGCGAGCACGTCGGCAGGGACCCCGGCCGGCTGCGTGTGGCGCGCTACAGCCGTCCCGTCGTCGAGGGCAGCGCCCTGCATCCGGACGTGCTGGCCGCCTACGAGTACGCGACCAAGACGCTGGAGTCGCTCGGCCACGACGTCGAGGAGATCGACCCGCCGTTCGGCGCCGACCTGGTGCCGCAGTTCGAGCACCTGTGGTTCGCCTTCTCCTGCATGCACCCGGTCGCGCTCGACCGGCAGGACCGGCTGCGCCCGCTCACCGCCTGGCTGCGCGAACGCGGGTTCGCCACGCCCGCGCCGACCTTCCTGCAGGCCCAGTCGGCGCTGCAACTGGCCACGCGCTTCGCCCTGCTGGTGACCGACGCCTACGACGCCGTGCTCACCCCGACCGTCACACGGCCGCCTGTCCCCGTCGGCTGGTTCGAGGACGTCCGGGACCCGTCGGAGACGTTCGAGCGCATGAAGGAGTTCGCGCCCTTCCCCGCGATGTACAACATCACCGGCCAGCCCGCCGTGAACCTGCCCCTGCACTGGAGCGACGAAGGCCTGCCGATCGGCGTCATGCTGGCCGGCCGGATGGGCGGCGAGGCCACCCTGATCGAGCTCTCGGCCCAGATCGAGGCCGCGTGTGGCGGCTTCTGGGGCGAACGACGGCCTGCTGTGTGGTGAAGGCCCGAGGAGGCCACGCTGCCGGCCCGCGAACGACGGCCTGCTGTGTGGTGAAAGCGCATTGAGGTCTGGCCGAGCGCGGAATGCGGGTTTACGTTCCTGGTGTGGACAGCGCGCTGGAGATTCTCGGCCTGCTCGTCGGGGCGGCGGTGGGCCTGTCGCTGCTGATCGCCCTGTTCGTCCTGCTGCCGGGCCGCAGAGGCGGGGACGGAGCGGGCGAAACGCCCTCCGGTGTGGTCTGGCTCGGCGGTCCGGGCCGCAGCGAGCACGGCGTGAGCACCTCGCGCCTGGTCCTGACCGAGCGCAGGGCGCACTGGGCGCGTGTGCCCGACGTCGACTGGCCCGAGCGGGCGGCGACCGCCGAACCGGGCGGGCACACCGGCGGCGCCTCGGGGGGATGGTGACCGCGATGCGCACGATGACCCCGGGCCAGGCCGACGAGATCAGGGCCGCACTGCTACGCGCCGAACGCCGTACGGGCCTGCGTTTCGCCGTCTATGTCGGCCCGCCGCCCGGTCCCAGACGGCACTACGCCGAACGGCTGCACGCGGCGATGGACGAGGAGTCCGCGCACGCGGTGCTGGTCTATGTGGACCCGTCGAGCAGGGCGCTCGAACTCGTCACCGGCGAGGGCGCGAGGCGCAGGCTGCCCGACGGCGCGTGCAGGCTGGCCGCCATGTCGATGGCCACCGCGTTCAGCTCGGGCGACCTCGTCGGCGGCCTGCTGCACGGCATCGCCGCCCTGGTGGGACAGGCGCGCGCATCGACCGCGTGAGGAGGTTCAGGTCTCCAGCAGGAGCTTGGCGACGTGCGCGCTGATGTCGGCGAGCAGGGCGGACGGCGCGATCGGCGCGTCGGCGACGGCGGAGAACAGCGAGGCCAGACCGGGCAGCGGGAACCCGTCTTCCACCCGTGCCTTGGCGCCCACCGGGTTCTTGTCGAGCGCCGAACGGCTGCGCTGCCAGGCGTCGAGCACCTCCTCGGGCGAGGGCACGCCGAATCCGTGGCCGACGGGGGCCGCGTGGCGTAGCCGTACCAGGGGGGTCTCGGCGAAGGCCAGGGCCGTGCGGGCGCGGACGCCGAGGCGGGCGCGGGGGTCGGCGGGGATCCAGTCCATGGCGGTGCACGGGGTACGGCAGGTGGCCACGCAGACGGCCAGGGCTCCGGCGACCTGGCTGTGCTGGCGGTCGAAGTAGGCGCGCCAGCCTTCGGCGGGCTCACCGGCGACCCTGAGCGTGCGGTTGGTGGCCGACTGCTCGGACTTGGTGTGGTCGCACTCGCGCTCGCCGATGACGCCGAACCTGCTGCCTTCGGCGCTGAGCCCGGCGGGCCAGCGCGCCGGGTCGCCCGCATGGCCGAGCTGCGGCTCGAAGGCGAGCAGCGGGAGGTACTCGCTGGCGATGTGCACGGCCGCGATCATCGGGCTGAGCTCCCTGCGGTGCCACCGGATGGCGATCACCTCAAGAAGCAGCGCGTAGGCGGGCCTGAGCGACTCCAGGGCCCCGCGCGGCTGCTCGCGCGGGGTCTGCGGCATGCTGCACGCGCGTGCCCTGCGCTTGATGTCGCTCGGCACGGCCTTGGCCTCGGCGGCGAAGTCCTCGGCGTCGAGCGACAGCACCCGCTGGCCGAACTCGCACACCAGCGCCACCTCCTCGGTCGGTGCG
This sequence comes from Nonomuraea sp. IBHARD001, assembly GCF_056106265.1. Classification (NCBI taxonomy): domain Bacteria; kingdom Bacillati; phylum Actinomycetota; class Actinomycetes; order Streptosporangiales; family Streptosporangiaceae; genus Nonomuraea; species Nonomuraea sp. IBHARD001. The sequence continues at coordinate 7,189,714 of NZ_JBWBBW010000002.1, read as the reverse complement.
AGCGCGCCGAGGTCGGCGAACGCGTACCTGCGGGCGAGGGCGACGTACAGGTCGCGGGTCGATTCCACGTGATCACTCTCTCACGACGAGCTCACGGCGAGGGAAAGCCGGTGTGTCTGCCGATATCGTCCCCGTGACCGTGTGCCTACGCTCGGCTCATGATGATCACTGCGCTCGCGGCCCTGGCGCTGCTCGCTCCCGTGGACAGCACCGTCGAGCTGAGGCCGACCTACGACGCCTTCGTCCAGGAAGGGAGCACGAGGGACCACTCCACCGCCCGCGAGCTGAAGATCGGCTTCAACGGGGAGAACGTGCTCCGCTCCTTCCTGGCGTGGGACACCACCGCGCTCGCCGGCAAGAAGATCACCTCGGCCACGCTCAAGCTGTGGAACCACCACTCCTGGTCGTGTCAGCCCCGCGCCTGGCAGGTCTGGACGACCGCCCAGGTCTCCTCCGCCACCCGCTGGCCCGGCCCGGCGCTCACCGACCCGCACGAGGTCTCCGACGCCACCACAGGGTACGGCGAGGGCTGCGCCGACGGCTGGGTGGAGGCCGACCTGCGCGAGGTGGTGCAGGCCTGGGCCGACACCAGGGCCCAGACCGGCTATGTCGGCATCAGGGCGAGCGACGAGAAGGACACCTTCGGCTGGAAGAGGTTCGCCTCGTCCGAGACCGGTGAGCACGCTCCCATCCTGGTGATCACCCACGAGTGACGGACGCCCCTCAACCTTCGGCCGACGCCGGTGACACGGTGGGCTCGGGCGTCGGCTCCTGGGTGGGCGGCTCGGGCGTGGGCTCGGCCGGATCGGGCGAGGGCTGCTGAGGCGAAGGGGTGCCGTGCGCGGGCTCCTTCGTCGGCGGCTCGCTCGGCGCCGGAGTGGGACTCGCCGACGGCGTCGCCTTCGGACCGCGGGGCGAGGTCGTCGGCGCCGGGCCCTTCGTCTGCCCGGCGCTCGGCGCGGCCGAGACGCCGATCTGCTGCGGCTGCACCGGTCGGCCGGGCCTGGCGCCGGGCTCGGTCGTGCCCGCCGTGGGCACGCTGGTCTCGGCGATCGGCTGCACGGCGCGCTGACCGGGCACGATGACCGTGATGATCTCGGGCCTGACCAGCACGACGACCAGGGCGGCCACGGTCGCCAGCACGGCGACGACCACGCTCACCGACACCGTGAGCGCACGGCGCCGCACCCGGAAGGAGCGCTCGGCGCCGGGCGCGACCTCGGGCGACTCGACGGCCTGCCTGGCCGCCTGCGCCATCAGCGCGGCCGACTCCCACCGCTTGTGCGGGTCCTTCTCCAGCGCCTTGGCCACGACATGGCGCACGGCGGCCGGCACCTCGGGCGGCAGCGGCGGAAGCGGGGCGTTGAGATGCTTGTAGATGATCTGGATCGGCGTGTCGCCGTCGAAGGGCAGCCGTCCGGTCAGGCACTGGTAGGCGACGACGCCGAGCGCGTAGACGTCGACGGCGGCGCTCGGCTCACCGGCCGTGGCCTGCTCGGGCGCGCAGTAGCCGACCGTGCACACCATCATGCCGGTCGCGGTGAGCTGGTCGCCCGCGACCGAGCGCGAGATGCCGAAGTCGGTCAGCGCCACCCCGCCGCCCGCCCTGACCATCAGATTGGCCGGTTTGACGTCACGGTGCACGATGCCCTGCGCGTGTGCGGCGGCCAGGGCGTCGGCCACATCGGCGACCAGTCGCATGGTGGCCGTGGGAGCGAGCACATCGTCGCGCAGCAGCCGGTCGAGCGAGTCGCCCTCGACATACTCCATGACCAGGAAGCTGACCTCGCGCCCCTCGCCGAGCGAGCACGACCCGTAGTCGTAGACGTCGACGACGCCCCGGTGGCGCAGGGTGGCCATCGCACGTGCCTCGTGCTGGAACCTGAGTGCGAACCTGGGGTCCTCCATCAGGGCCGCGAGCAGCACCTTGACCGCGACCGTGCGACCGAGCACGGTGTCCTCGGCCCGCCACACCTCGCCCATGCCGCCGCCGCCGAGCCTGCCCTGCAGCAGGTAGCGGTCGTTGAGCCTGGTCCCCGCATCGAGCACCTGCAAACCCCCTGGCTAGGCCCTTGGTCGAGGCTAACACCGGGGCTTCGGGACCGAGGGGTGGATGACACAAATCTGTGACCACGACGTTACACCGTGTGAACATGACAAGGCGTGACGGTAAACGCGGCAAGCCCCCGCGGGGACCGGCCCTGCGGGGGCTTGCCGAGAGCTGCGGGGGCTAGGCGTGCGAGGCGTCCTTGGCCCTGGCCCTGAGCGCACGGCCGATGCCGTCCGCCCCTTCGAGCAACATCCTGCGCAGGGCCTGCGGCGGCTGCGAGGCCGCGATCAGGTCCTGCGTCTCGGCGACCGTCAGCGGGTCGATGACCAGCGAGGGGTAGCACCCGACGGCGAAGCTCTGCGCCGCGTCGAACGTCCACTCCTTGTAGACGCGGCCGACCTCGGCGAAGTAGCGCTCCTTGAACGGCTGCAGCAGGTTGACGTGGTGGGCGTCCTGGAAGCCGCCGATCGTCGCACGGAAGATGGCGTTGGCCAGCTTGCCGCCGGTGATCGCGGCCCAGGCCGCCTCCTTGCCCTCGGCGGTCGGGATGGCCGCCCTGCACATGGCCGCCGAGCGCTCGCCGCCCGCGGTGGCGTCGCGGGCGAGCTCGGCGTCGATGTCGGCGCCGCCGAGCACACCGCCCGAGACCAGCGCGTGGGTCAGCGTCCAGCGCAGGTCGGTGTCGACGCTGAGGCCCTGCGGCACGGCCTCGCCGTCCAGGATGGCCTTGACCAGCGACAGGTCCTCGGCCGTCGTCGCGCCGGCGGCGAAGGCGTTGACATAGGCGAGCTGGTGGTCCGACCCGGCCTCGGCCGAGCCGAGAAGCTCGCGCAGCGTCGCCGACAGCAGCGCGAAGCCCTGCGGGCGCCAGGCCGGGTCGGCGTACTGCTGCAGCGCCTGACGGGCCTGGCGCAGCACGGTCTGGGTGACGGTGATGTCGGAGACCGAGCCGATGCCCGAGGCCACGAGCTTGACGTAGTCGCGCGTGGCGAGCTCGGCGTCACGCGTCATGTCCCAGGCGGCCGACCAGCACAGCGCACGCGGCAGCGAGTCCTCGAACTCGGTGATGCCGCCGTCGACCAGCGTGGCCAGCGAGCGCTCGTCCAGCCGGATCTTGGCGTAGGTCAGGTCGTCGTCGTTGATCAGTACGAGGTCCGGCTGCGTCTCGCCGACCAGCGCGGTGACCGCAGTGCGCGCTCCCACGACGTCCAGTTCGACCCGCTTGGTACGGCGCAGCACACCGTCGACCCGCGAGTACAGGCCGATCGCGATGCGGTGCGAGCGCAGGGTCGGGTAGTCGGCGGGCGCCTCCTGCAGCACCTCGAACGAGGCGAAGCGGCCGTCGGCGTCGAGGGTGAACGACGGGCGCAGCGTGTTGACCCAGGAGGTCTCCAGCCACTCCTTCGACCACGACGACAGGTCGCGGCCCGAGGTGCGCTCAAGTGCGGTGAGCAGGTCCTTGAGCTCGGTGTTGCCCCAGGCGTGCTCGTTGAAGTAGTCGCGTACGCCGGCCAGGAAGTTGTCCAGGCCCACATAGGCGACGAGCTGCTTGAGCACGCTCGCGCCCTTGGCGTAGGTGATGCCGTCGAAGTTGACCTCGACGGCCTGCATGTCGGGGATGTCGGCGGCGATCGGGTGGGTGGAGGGCAGCTGGTCCTGGCGGTAGGCCCAGGCCTTCTCCACATTGGCGAACGTCGTCCACGAGCCCTGACCCCAGCGGGTGGCCTCGGCCTGGCACAGCACGGAGGCGTAGGTGGCGAACGACTCGTTGAGCCACAGGTCGTCCCACCAGCGCATGGTGACCAGGTCGCCGAACCACATGTGCGCCATCTCGTGCAGGATCGTCTCGGCCCTGCGCTCGACGACGGCGTCGGTCACGCGGGAGCGGAAGACGTAGTCCTCGAGGAAGGTCACGCATCCGGCGTTCTCCATCGCGCCCGCGTTGAACTCCGGCACGAACAGCTGGTCGTACTTGCCGAACGGGTAGCGGACGCCGAACACCTTGTGGAAGAAGTCGAAGCCCTGCCTGGTGATCTCCAGGATGTTGTCGGCGTCGAGGTACTCCCCGAGCGAGGCCCGGCAGTACACCCCCAGCGGGATGCCGTCGTGCTCGGCGGTGACCTTGAAGTACGGGCCGGCGACGAGTGCGGTGATGTAGGTGGAGATGACCGGCGTGGCGGGGAAGTGCCAGCGCTTGGCCGCCTGGAGCAGGCCGTGCCTGCCCTCGTGCGCCTCCAGCTCGTCGACGGTGTCGGGCGCGGCGTTGGAGACGACCTCCCACTCGGCCGGGGCGAGCACGGTGAGCTCGAAGGTGGCCTTGAGGTCGGGCTGGTCGAAGCACGCGTACATGCGGTGCGCGTCGGCGGTCTCGAACTGGCTGTGCAGGTACACCTTCTGGTCGACCGGGTCGACGAAACGGTGCAGGCCCTCGCCGGTGCGCATGTAGGCGGCGTCGGCGTCGACCCGTAGCTCGTTGTCGGCGGCGAGGCCGGGCAGCGGGAAGCGCCCCTTCGCCTCGTCGTAGGTCGTGACGTCGAGCTCGGCGCCGTTGAGCGTCACCGACCGCACGTGTGCGCCGTGCAGATCGATGAAGGTCGTCGCGCCCGGCTCCGTGGCGCTGAAGCGGACGGTCGTCACGCTTTCGAACTGTTCGTCACCCTCGGTGAGATCAAGTTCGACCGCGTACGACTCGACCTTCAACAGCCGGGCCCGCTCACGAGCCTCGTCACGGGTCAGGTTCCCTGCCAAGATCCGCTCCTATCAACCACAACGTCGGGGATGACCAAATCCTCCCATGTCCGGGCAAACCGATTTCGTTTCCCGGAATAGGCATGACTCTCACCCAGGTTATGGCCCACGGCAAGGTCGTCACGAATGAGGAAGCCGACATATGACAGAGCGCACACCCGTAGACCTCTGGTTCGACCCGTTCTGCCCCTATGCCTGGATCACTTCCCGCTGGCTGCTGGAAGTGGAGAAGGTCCGGCCCATCACGCCGCGCTGGCACATCATGAGCCTGAACGTGCTCAACGAGGACAAGGAGGTCCCCGAGGCCTACCGTGAGCTGATCGCCAGGGCGATCGGCCCGGTCCGCGTCGTCGCCGCGGCGGCCGACAAGTACGGAGACGAGGTCGTGGGGCGTCTCTACACCGAACTCGGCACCCGCTTCCACACCCAGGGCGCCATCCAGCGGCTCGACGACCTCGAAGGCACGGTCGCCGACGCCCTCGAAGCCGCGGGCCTCGACCGCGGCCTCGTCTCGGCCATGGAGTCGGAGGAGTACGACGCCGCCGTGCGCGCCTCCCACAACGACGGCATCGACCGGGTCGGCCAGGAGGTCGGCACCCCGGTGATCGCCGTCGAGGGCGTCGCGTTCTTCGGGCCCGTGCTCACCCCCGCGCCCAAGGGCGAGGACGCCGGGCGGCTCTGGGACGGCGTCAAGACCGTGGCCAGCTTCGACTCCTTCTTCGAGCTCAAGCGCTCGCGTTCCCGGCCGCCGATGTTCGACTAGGCCTCTGACGTGGGTAGATCCCCCCGGTGGGGCAATTCGGGGGGATCGGCGCCTACCTGTCGCTGAAGCCGCGCGGCGAGCGGATGCGGGACACCATCTGGTTCGTCCCGCTGCTGATGATGCTGCTCGCCTACGTGGCGGCCAGGCTGACGGAGGACCTCGAACAGTGGCTGCAGACCAGCGGCCTGTACGAGCTGTTCACGACCGACGAGCTCAGGGAGCTCGACCTTCCGGCCGATCCCGAGGAGCTCGCCGACTTCAAGGACGGCGTCAAGAGCAGCCTGTCCACCCTGACCAGCGCGCTCATCGCCACGATCGCCCTGCTGCTGTCGCTCACACTCGTCGCCGTCCAGCTCGCCTCCTCCCAGCTCGGTCCACGCCTCATCGGCGACTTCCTGCGCAACCGGGTGGTCCAGCTCACCATCGGCCTCTATCTGGGCACCTGGATCTTCGGCAACCGCATGGTCAGCTCGATGAGCAGGGGCGTCTACACCCCCGCGCTCGGCCTGCTGGTCACGCAATTGCTCACCGGGGCCTGCCTGGTCATGCTGGTGCTGTTCGTCCAGGCCGTGGTGAGCGAGGTACGCATCCCGGTCGTGCTGCCCAGACTCATCCGCGAGACCTCCCAACTGCTGCACCGCGACTTCGAAGGCGTGCCGGTCGAGGCCCCCGCCAGGCCGGGTGTGCCCGTGCTCGCCGCCAGGACCGGGTACCTGGACCGTGTGTCGGCCGGACGCCTCGTGCGATGGGCGGCCAGGCGGGACGTCGTCGTCACCCTGGCCAGGCAGCCCGGCTCCTTCGTCATCCAGGGCACGCCGATCGCCACCGTGTGCGCCGGGCCGGGCCGGCCGGAGGTCGTGACGCTCGGCAGGCGCGAGGTCAGGGCCTTCGACCGGTGGATCACGCTGTGCCCGTTGCCGCGCACCGGATCGACGGTGATCGGGCCGGTCAATCGCATTGTGGAGATCGCCCTGCGGGCCATGTCGGCGGCCATCAACGACACCAATACCGGACTGGCCTGTGTCGAATGGCTCGGCGAGGCATTCCGGTTGCTCATTCCCATTCCGGAGGCGGCCGAAGGGCATCTCGACAGGCGTGGGCGGCTACGGCTGGTCACCTGGCGCACCGACACGGCGGCGCTCGCCGAGCGTTCGTTCGCGACGATCAGGCTTTCGGCTCAGGACAATGCGGCGGTGCTTGTGAGAATCCTTCGAGTTTTTCAGGATTTGGGGCATCTCCCGCTAACGGCGGCGCTTCGCCGTACCCTTCTGGCAGAAGGTGATCGGGTCCTGGCCACCGCGGTGGCGCACGTACGCACCGAGAGCGACGTGCGGGCGGTCGAGCAGGCCCACCGTGTCATGCGCCGTGCCCTCGTCAGGTGACCGGCAGGCGCGCAAGGATGGGGGACATGCGCCAGCTGTACGTCAACGGGGCGTGGACGGCTTCGGTATCGCGTGAAGGGGTCGACGTCGTCAATCCCGCGACCGAAGAGGTCGTGGACAGGGTGCCCGCAGGTTCGCCGGGCGATGTGGAGGCGGCGGTCGCGGCCGCGCGGGGCGCCTTCGAGGCCTGGTCGGGCACGGCTCCGGCCGAGCGGGGCAAGTTCCTCGCCGCCGCCGCCGGGCTGCTGACCGAGCGGGCCAACCAGATCGCGGCGACCATCGCCACCGACATGGGAGCGCCGATCGCGTTCGCGCTCGACGTGCACACGCTGATGCCGATCGGTGTGCTCACCTCATACGCCCAGCTCGCCGAGAGCCATCCGCGCGAGAGCCGTGTCGGCAACTCGGTCGTGCTCAAGGAGCCGGTCGGGGTGGTCGGGGCGATCACGCCGTGGAACTACCCGCTGCACCAGATCGTCTGCAAGGTGGCTCCGGCCCTGGCCGCCGGGTGCACGGTCGTGCTCAAACCCAGCGAGATCGCGCCGCTCGCCGCCTACGCGCTGGCCGAGGTCCTGCACGAGATCGGGCTGCCGCCCGGGGTGTTCAACCTGGTCAGCGGCAACGGGCCGGTCGTCGGGGAGGCCATCGCGGCTCATCCCGAGGTGGACATGGTCTCCTTCAGCGGCTCCACCAAGGCCGGGCGCAGGGTCGCCGCGCTGGCGGCCGAGAGCGTCAAGCGGCTGACGCTCGAACTCGGCGGCAAGTCCGCGGCGCTCGTGCTGCCCGACGCCGATCTGGAGGCGGCCGTCAGGGCGGGCGTGGCGGGCGCCTTCCTCAACAGCGGTCAGACCTGCTCGGCGCTCAGCCGCATGATCGTGCACCGCGACCAGTACGACGAGGCCGTGCGCCTGGCGGGCCAGGCCGCGCGCGAGTACGTCGTGGGCGACCCCTTCGACGCCGCCACCAGGCTCGGCCCGCTGGTGTCGGCCGCCCAGCGCGAGCGTGTCGTGCGCTTCGTCAACAGGGGGCAGGAGGAAGGCGCCAGGCTCATCGTGGGCGGCACCGACCGGCCGCACGAACGCGGGTACTACGTCGAGCCGACCGTGTTCGCCGGGGTCGAGCACGGCATGGCGATCGAGCAGGAGGAGATATTCGGCCCCGTGCTCGTGATGATCCCCTACACCCGCGAGGACGACGCCGTGCGCATCGCCAACGGCACCAGGTACGGCCTGTCCGGCGCGGTGTGGGCGGGGAGCGCCGAACGGGCCGTCGCGGTGGCCAAACGGCTGCGCACCGGCCAGGTGGCGATCAACGGGGGTGCGTTCAACCCGATGGCGCCCTTCGGCGGGTACAAGCAGTCCGGCGTCGGCAGAGAGCTCGGCGAGCACGGCCTGCGGGAGTACCAGGAGGTCAAGTCCCTGCAGCTGTGAGCCTTCCGCGGTTCAGGGGTCCGCCGCGGTTCAGGGGGTCTGCAGGAGGACCTGACGTGCGGCGTCCTTGGCCAGCCTGTCGACGTACAACATGCCGTCGAGGTGGTCGACCTCGTGCTGGAAGCAGCGGGCGAGCAGGCCGCGCGCCTTCAGCCTGACCGGGCGTCCCAGCTTGTCGAACCCGGTGACGCTCACGCCCGCCGCCCTGGGCGTGGGCGCGTACAGCGGGCGCATGGTCTCGCGCGAGGGCACCGACAGGCAGCCCTCCTCGTCGAGCACGACCGCGTCGTCGTCGACGGTCAGCGTGGGGTTGACCACGTGCCCCTTGCGCCCGCTGCAGTCGTAGACGAACAGCCGTCGCGACACGCCGATCTGCGGGCCGGCCAGACCGACGCCGTCGGCGTTGTACATGTGCGTGAACATCTCGTCGATCAGGCGGCGCAGATCGCGGTCGAACTCGGCGACGGGCTCGGCGGGCGTGCGCAGAACCGGGTCGCCGATGAATCGGATCTCACGCATGAGCGCTCTTCTCCTCGACGTGATGTAAGGGCTGGTAAGGATTTGCGCCCATTACTTTATCCCGGGTCGCGGTCCATCGTGCCATCAAGACCTGCGAAACTGGGGTCGTGCGCGTCTACATCGGTGCCGACCATGCCGGCTATGAGCTGAAGAACCACCTCGTCACCTGGTTGAAGGACCAAGGCCACGAGGTCATCGACTCCGGTCCCTTCGTCTACGACGCCGAGGACGACTATCCCGCCTTCGTCCTGCGCGCCGCCGAGGGCGTCGCGGGCGACTCCGGCAGCCTGGGAATCGTCATCGGCGGCTCGGGCAACGGCGAGCAGATCGCCGCGAACAAGGTCAAGGGCATCCGTGCCGCCCTCGCCTGGAGCGACGAAACCGCCCAACTCGCCCGCGAACACAACAACGCCAACATCATCTCCCTCGGCGCCCGCATGCACCCCCAGGACGACGCCACCCGCTTCGTCTCCGTCTTCCTCGCCACCCCGTACTCCGGTGCCGCCCGCCACAGCCGCCGCATCGCCCAACTGGAAACCTACGAAACCATCGGCCAGCTTCCCCCGCTGTAGCCCTCCTTTACGTTCCTTCACGGCAGGCCATCCCCAGCCCACCGTGGTCACCGCCTGGCCGCCGTCCATCACGCTTCTCCAGCGGGACTTCGGCTGGGCGGGGGGACGTCGGGGGTGTGGGGGCGTGGAGTGTGGTCGGGTGTGAGAACCCGAGGCGTCGACGCGTTAGGTGATCGGGCTTGGCGAGACGAAAGCGGCGTGTTCTGCGGTCGGGCTTGGCGAGACCAGGGCGGCGTGTCACGCATCCGGGCCTGAGGGGATCAGGAGGGCGCATCGTGCGGTCGGTGCGAGGAGTCCGAGGGGCGGCGATGTGTCATGCGATGGGGGCTTGAGGAAAACGATGGGGGCTTGAGGAAAAGGCCAGGGCGACGACGCCGCATCGGCCGGGCTGTGAAGGCCCGGATGTGGGCGGCTTTCGGAAGCGCACGGCTTGCGGACGTGGACGATGAAGGCCCGAGACAGGTGATGTCCGGAAGCGGACAATTCCTGGGGCCAGCACGATAAGCCCCAGGCGCGCGTCGCGAGCCCGGACGGCCGCCGCCTGACCCGGCGGCGACTCCCTAACCCCCTACGACGACACAACTCCCTACGACGACACCCGTGCCCTACGAAGGCGGCGGTGCGGGTCGAGGGCACGGTGGGGGAGGCGTGGGGCGGTCGCGGTGGGGGAGGGGCTTGGGCTTGGGGTCGCGTTTGGGGGACTCGTCGCGCAAGGGACGGCGGTCGGCGGCGTCCTGCTGCTCCACGGTTGGGCGGGAGACGTCGCGTGCGCGCATCGCGGTGATCGCCGTGATCTGCAAGCTCTGCAGTGCCATACCGTCACCCTAGAACACCCTCGCCCGAAACGCCCCTCCCCAGTCGCTCTGCCTTTGAGTACCCGGAACCATGCGTCAACCACAGAGCCGCACTCGCGCAGGCACCGCGCGAGCCGTTGTCATTGGGCGGGCGGCCCCCATCCCGCTGGGAACTCGTTCAGCAGCCCAACGGAATGCGGTGAGCGTCAGGCGCAGCGCCACGTTCGTTCAGGTCGCGCGAAGGGGCGATGGCGGGGCTGCTCATTCCGCTGGGGACTCATGAAGCGACCAACGGAATGCGGCAGACGTCAACCACGGCCACGCGTTCGTGATGCGAGGTGTCGTTGGAGGAGTGGCGCATTCCGTGAGAAGGGCCTTCAGAGCGCCCGGCAAATGACGACAGTCGTCAGCGCCGCGCCCGCGCAGGGGAGTCGGCGGCGTTCTCGGGCACCGTCGCCAGGTGTCAGAACACCAACCCCGCCCAAGGCTTCGGGTTCCAGGTCATGGCTGTGTCCAGGGTGCGCACGGCGCCCTCGGTGTGCTCCTGGAGCAGCCCGGCCGCCTGGACGGCGCCCAGACCGGCCCGTCCGAGGTAGGCGGCGCCGAGGGCGCTCACGGGCAGGGAGATGTCGGCGGGCTCCTCGGTTCGCTTGCAGGTTGCCGATGTCGTGTCGGCGGACAGGCGCCAGCGGCCGGTGTTCCAGGGGCAGATGTCGTCGTCGAGTTCCAGGACCACGTCCACGGGGGCGGCGTAGGACCTCGCGGCCAGGCCTTGCTCGACGTCGACGACTCGGATCCACAGTTCGTCGCCCCATCGGGCGTTGACCTGGCGAGGTTCGGCGAGAAGGTCGAGCAGGGGGTCGTCGACGGGACGGCTGCCCGCGGTGATGAGCGAGACGAGGTCGCGGTCCAGGACGCTGCGCCACAGGGCGGCGTATGCGGCGGGATCCTTGGCGTGCAGCTCGTTGAGTTTGAGTTCGCCGTTGGGCACGCCGTTCTCGTCCCAGCCGGGCTTGACGCGGAACAGGGCGTAGCCGCGTACGCCCTGGTCGTCTTCGGCGAGGATCGAGCGGAGGTTGCCGTTGCCGTGCTGGTCGTATTCGGCGTCGCCGAGCACGGCGTCCCAGAAGCCCTTGTTGCGCTCGTAGCGGCCGGGCCTGTCGGCGGCGACGGCGGCGAACAGCGCCTCGTACTCGGCTCTGGCGTCGGCCGGTTTGACCACGCGCAGCCGGAGGGCGGGGTCGTGCGGGGCGTTCCTGACGAAGGCCGAGCCGTGCTTGGGGATGCGGAAGGACAGCTCGTCGGCGGCTCTGCCGTACCCGAAGCGTCCGTAAATGCCGGCTTCCGAGGCGTAGAGGGCGGCGATGGACTCGCCGCGTTCGCGGATGTCGGAGAGCTGGCGGCGCATCAGCGACGACAGGATGCCGCGCCGACGGTGTGAGGGCAGGACGCTGACCGCCGTGACGCCCGCGACCGGGATGGGGCCGCCGGGCACGGCCATCCTGAAGGTGTCGATGCCGGTGACGCCGACGATGAGGTCGCCGTCGAAGGCGGCCAGGGTGCGGTCGTACTCGGTGCCCGCCTTGTGGCGTTCGTTCTGTTCGGGGGCCAGGGTCCAGTTGAAGGCTTCGCCGAGTACCGCGCTGTAAGCAGGCCACTCATCGGTCGAGATCGGACGGATCGGGTAGGTCATCCCTCCAGGGTAGGAGCGGGCAAAGGGGAACGGCCATCCAATATCCCTGTTTAATGATCAAGGCGTTGGTCAAGTGGGCTGCCCAAAGGCGGGATAGACCGATACAGTCGGGGCCATCATGAGTTCCCGTCCGGCGCCGCTGATCCCTCCGGGGCTCCGTGCGCTCTTGGTACGGGTGCCGGGTCTCGTGCCCGTCGTCAGGTTCCTGCGCAGAGGGCCGCTGGCCCGCGACCGCAATCTGCTCATCACGCTCAGCCTGCTCGCCCTGCTCATCGGCGGGCTCGGGGCGCGCGTGGACATCGAGTGGTTCTCGCCTTCGCTGCTCGTCCTGGTGACCCTTGTGGGTGGCCTGCAGTTACGGCTGCGCAGCCTGGCCAAACTGCTCGTGGCGGTGATCGTCGCACTCGTCTACGTTGGAGCGGTCCGAGGACTGGGCGCGATCGGCGTGGGACTGATGGTGACGATCGGGTTCACCACCGTGCTGGCCGTGCTCATGGCGCGTACCCGGGGCAAGCTGGGCGTGCAGGGGTTGCGCGGCGACGCGATGCTGCTGGAGTTGCGCGATCGGCTCAAGAGTCAGGGCGAGCTCCCGCCGCTGCCCAAGGACTGGGGCGCCAAGGTGGTGCTCAAGCAGGCGGGCGGCTCCTCCTTCGGCGGCGACTTCCTGGTGTCGATGCGCCAGGAGGAGATGGTGGAGATCGCCCTCGTCGACGTGTCAGGCAAGGGCGTCGACGCGGGCACCAGGGCGTTGTTGCTGTCGGGCACGTTCGGCGGGCTGCTCGGCTCGGTCGACGACTTCCTGCCCGCCTGCAACACGTACCTGCACAGGCAGCGCGGCGACGAGGGGTTCGTCACGGCCGTGCACGTCAGGCTCAATCTGCGGACGGGCGACTACACGATCACCTCGGCTGGGCATCCGCCGGTGGTGAAGTTCGACTCGGGCACGGGCAACTGGCAGATCGCCACGGCCAAGGGCGTCGTGCTCGGCGTGGTGCCCGACCTGCACTGCGAGCCCGACAGCGGTGTGCTGCGCAAGGGCGACGCGCTGATGCTCTACACCGACGGCCTGATCGAGCAGCCCGGCCGTGACATCGACGCCGGCCTCGACCGGCTGCTCGGCGAGGCCGAGCGTCTGCTGCCGTCCGGGTTCCGCGACGGGGCTCGTGCGCTGGTCAACTCGATGTCGGCCGGGCACAACGACGACTGTGCGCTCGTTCTCATCTGGCGTCCCTGACGCCTTCTCCTGCCGGTCGGCCTTGGGGCCTGCGCGGTTGTGCGGGCCGGTGTGCGGATCGTGACGAATCACATGGGTGACCCTGTGTAGTCGTTCATGTACTTGTCGTGAAGGTGCTCACTGGCGACGGTGGTGGTGGCCTGCGATTCTCAATACAGCCAACCGCAAGAAATCCGAAGAGCTCCGTACACGAGCGGAAAGGAGTAGAAATATCGTGGATAAACAGTACGAACTCTACTGTCTTGCCGATCCGCTCTTCTATGACTCGCCGCTTGTTCGTCAGCCGGGGCAGCGTGAGGGAGCCGCTGCCGGGCTCGACTTCGAGCAGGCAGGCCGGGCGCAGGCCGCAGGCTGGAGCAGGGGTGAGTGCGGCGACTGGGTCGTGCATCGGCCGCTCGATGTAACGCTTCCTGAGCTGGGCTGGACGATTCGTGTCTCGGCTGCTCCCGGCGCGGCCGAGCGAATTGTCGACGAGGTCTGGCGTTATTGCGGCAGCCAGGGGATTGCTTTCGCTTTTCTCCGAGGAAAGCACGTTCTGCATGTACGTAATGCGGGAGGCGTCGACCGGGAGGCCGGGAAGGCCGGGGAGGTCGGGGGCGAGCTTGTCGCGATATTTCCGGACGAGCAGCGGTTCGAGCGCACGCTCACCGAGCTCGGTGGCCTACTCGATCCCGAGGCGGAGCCGTGCGTGCTGGGCGACCTGCGCATCGGGCACGGCGTACTCCGCGTCCGCTACGGCGGCGTCGCCGACCCCGAGCGTGAGGGAGTCGCCGTTGATGCGCCCGGATTCCTGCGCATCCGTTCAGTGACCACGGTTGACGTCAAGGCCCGTTCCGTGACCACGGTTGATCTCAAGGCCGTAGTCGCATCCGAAGCCAAGGCCGTTCCCGCAGCTGAAGCCCTGGCCGAAGCCGTAGCCGCGCCTGAGGCCGAAGCCGCAGCCAAAGCCGCCCCCGCCCTGCCGTACTCCATCACCAGCGTCCTCCCCCACGCGAGCGGTGCCGTCTACCTGGCCACCGACGAGCGCACCGGCGGGCGTGTGGTGCTCAAGGACGCGGGGCACGGCCGGGAGCGTGACGTCCTGGCCGCGCTCGACGGGCTGGACGTCGTACCCAGGCTGATCGGCAGGCACGGCGTGGGCGGGCGGCACTTCCTGGCCATGGAGCACATCGAAGGCGTACCGCTCGACCGGATGCTCGCCGAGCGGTACGCGCAGGCGGTGCGACGGCCGAAGCAGGAGCGCGCGGGATACGCCGACTGGGCGATGCGCGTGTGCGCGGAGGCCGAGCAGGCGCTCGCGCAGCTGCACGAACGCGGCTATGTGTTCGGCGACGTGCACCCGGCAGGCCTGATCGTGCGCCCGGACGGTCGCGTCGCCCTTGTCGGCTTCGGCGTGGCGGCCCCGACCGAGGGGGCGACGCCGAGCGGGCGTGCCCGTCCGGGGTTCGCCGCGCCCAAGGGCGTCACGGGGACCGACATCGACAGGCACGCGCTGGCCTGCCTGCGTCTGGCCGTGTTCCTGCCGGTGACGGAGCTGCTGCTCATCGACAGGTACAAGGCGGCCGAGCTCGCCGACACGATCCGAGACGCCTTTCCCGTGCCCGACGCCTTCCTCGACGAGGCCGTCCAGGTCATCACCGGTGGCAGGCGGGCCAAGCGGGTGCCGGGCGCGCACATCCCGGCGTGGTACTCCTCGACCCTGCCCGACCCCGAACGCTGGCACCGGCTGCGCAGGTCGATGTCGATGGCGATCCTGGCCTCGGCCACACCCGAACGCGACGACCGCCTGTTCCCCGGCGACATCGCCCAGTTCGCCTCCGGCGGGCTCAACCTGGCCCACGGCGCGGCCGGCGTGCTCTACGCGCTGGAGACGACCGGCTGCGGCCGATACCCCGAACACGAGCAATGGCTGATCGAACGCGTGCGCAGGCCGCGGGAGGGCAGCAGGCTCGGCTTCTACGACGGCCTGCACGGCATCGCCTACGCTCTCGCCCATCTGGGGCGGCGGGAGGAGGCGCTGGAGCTGGCCGACGTCGCCTCGCGCGGGCGCTGGGAGCGGCTCGGCACCGACCTGCACGGCGGCCTCGCCGGCATCGGGCTCAACCTGGCGCACCTGTCGGAGCTGTACGGCGACAGGCAGATGATGATCTCCGCGCTCCAGGTCGCCGAGACGGTCGCATCCCGGCTCGGCGGCGTCGGCGACGTGCCGCGCGCGGGCCTCATGCACGGCTCGTCGGGGCCCGCGCTGCTGTTCCTGCGGCTGTTCGAACGGCTCGGCGACACCCGGCTGCTCGACCTGGCCGAGCTGGCCCTGCGCCAGGACCTGCGCCGATGCGTCACACAGGAGGACGGCTCGCTGCAGGTCGACGAGGGCGGCCGGGCCACTCCCTGCCTCGGTGGCGGCGGCGTCGGCCTGGCCTGGGTGTTGTCGTACTACCTCAGGCACCGTCCCGACGAGGAGCTCGCCATCGCGCGCAAGGCGCTCGACCTGGCCGCAGGCTCGCCGTTCTGTCCGCACTCGGGGCTGTTCACCGGCAGGGCGGGCATCCTCGCCTACCTGTGCCGGGATCGGGCGGGCGGCTGGGGTGAGGCCGACCCGCGTGCGGAGGGGCAGTTCGGCGCGCTGGGCTGGCACGCGCTCAGGTACCAGGCTCATCTGGCCTTCCCCGGCGAGCGCTTGCTGCGCCTGTCCATGGACCTGGCGACCGGCACGGCGGGTGTGCTGCTGGCGGTCGGCGCGGCCCTGCACGAGGAGGAGGCCACGCTGCCCTTCCTCGGCATGGCGGCGGCACACGGATCCGCGCCTTTCCTGGCGCGGGAGTTCTCACCGGTGGAGGTGTAGGGATGGCGATTCTCGACCCGCGGGCGAGGAAGGCCGAGACCCCTGGCGGCTACGGCGGCTTCGACAGCTGTCGCGGCCGGTGTTGTGGCGACGGCGGTGGAGCGGGCCGACCGGGCCCGCTGCGCTGCTGAAGCCCGTGTGACCCGGGTCCCGGGTGAGCGGCGCGGTTCGCTCGGGACTCGGCCATGCACCCTGCTTGCCGAACCCCTGGAAAGGCCGACCCCAAGAAAGGCTGACATGCGGGACGCCGATCGCCTTCTGGCCGGACTCGTCCGGCGGGCCGGCGGCTGGACGTCCTTACTGGCCGTGGCCTCGCTGACCACGGCCGCGGCCGAGCTCGCGTTACCGCTGACGCTCGGGGCCGCATTCGACAGCGTGATCGCCGGCGCAGCCGACCCGCGATGGTTCGCGGTGTGCGCGCTGGTGGTCGTCCTGGCGGTGGTGGGGGAGGTCGCGACCGACCTCAGCGCTGGGATCAGCCGGGTGAGCGTCATCGCCGAGCTGCGGCACCGGCTGATCCGACATGTCCTCGGCGCCGGACCGTCTGCGCTTCGACGGTTCGGCGCCGGGGACCTGATCACCCGCATGACCGGCGACACCGACGAGGCGGGCCACGCGCCCCCCGCCGCCGTGCTCGCCCTGACCTCGCTCGCCCTGCCGCTCGGCAGTACGGCGATGCTGTCCGCCCTCGACGTACGGCTCGGCCTGGCGTTCCTGGCGGGCAGCCTGGCGACGGCGCTGCTGCGCAGGGCACTGGTACGCGAGAGCCCGGATGCCGCCGAGCACTACCGGCGGGTGGAAGGCGTGCTCGCCCTGCGGCTGACCGAGGCGCTCGCGGGCGCCAGGACCATCGCCGCCTGCGGCACCCAGGCCGAGGAACGCGCCCGTGTGCTGGCCGTGCTTCCCGAGTTGCGCAGGCACGGCGACGGCAGGTGGCGGGCGGGCACCGGTGCCGCGGTGCGGACGGCGCTGCTGCGTCCGCTCACGCCGTTCGCCGTGGTCGCCGTCGCGGGTGTGCTGCTCGCCGGCTCGGCGATCTCGCCGGGCGATCTGGTGGCCGCCACGCGCTACGCCGTCGTGGGGGCCGGGCTCGGCGCCGTGCTCGTCCTGCTCGGCCGCCTGACCGGGGCCAGGAAGGCCGTCGCCCGCACGGCCGAGGTGCTGGCCCATCCCCGCATCGCCTACGGCACGCGCGACCTGCCAGACACCCCCGTCGACCCGCTGCCCGGCCGCCGCGTGTGGCCGATCCGCAACAACCCCACCCCCGTACGGCTGGCGCTCGGCAGGCTGGAGTTCGCCGGGGTGAGGGGCGGCGAGCTCGACGGTGTGACGCTCACCGTGCCCAGCGGGCTGAGCGTGGCGGTCGTCGGCGCGGGCGGCTCCCTGCTCGCGGCGATGGCGGGACGACTGGCCGAGCCCGATGCCGGACGCGTCCTGCTGGACGGCGTGCCGATCGCGGAGCTGTCGCGTGAGGCGTTGCGCGGGGCGGTCGGCTATGCGTTCGACCGGCCGGCGCTGCTCGGCCGTACTCTCTACGACCTCATCGCGCTGGGCCCGGACGGGCGGGCGCTGCCGGACGAGGGGGTGCGCGCTGCGGCACGTGCGGCCAGGGCGGATGCGTTCATCAGGCGGCTGCCCGACGGCTACGCCACGCCGCCCGCGCGTGCTCACCTGTCGGGCGGCGAGATCCAGCGCCTCGGCCTGGCCAGGGCGTTCGCGCACCCCGGACGGGTAGTGATCTTCGACGACGCCGTCTCGAACCTGGACACGGCGACGGAGCTGCAGGTCAGCAGGGCGATCACCGAGGAGCTCAAGGGACGCACCCGGCTCATCGTCGCCGGCAGGACGGCGACGGCGGCGCGTGCCGACCTGGTGGCCTGGCTGCGCGACGGCAGGCTGCACGCCCTGTCCGAGCACCGTACGTTGTGGTCTGACCCCGCCTACCGTGCGGTGTTCGACCCGCCGGGCGACACCGTCCCCACACCGCCGCGCCCGGCGCCGCCCGTGCCCGAGCACCAGGCGGAGGCGCCCACCGTCCCGTTCGCGGCCGTACGCGTGACGCCCAGAGGGCAGGCGCGGCGGCGGCTGGCCGTACCCGAAGGGGGGTGCCCGTGACGCGGGGGCCGGTGGCCGGGCTGGTCGGCGCCTCCGTCAGGCGGGACAGGCGGCACTACGTGGCGCTGCTGTGGTGGTCGGTGGTGGAGGCGTTGCCCGCGTTCGTCTCGGGACATGCCGCGGCCAGGGCGCTGGACGACGGGTTCCTCGTGGGGGCGCCGGTGGCGGGACTGGCGTGGCTCGCGGTGTTCGCGGCGGCGGTGGTGTGCGGGGCGCTGGCGGCAGGCCGGGTCGTGCCGCGCGTGGGCGCGATCGTCGAGCCGTTGCGTGACGCCCTGGTTCGCAGGGTGGTCGGCGGCACGCTGCACGCCGCTACGACGGGGGCCGGAACTCCGGCGAGGGAGATCGGCG
The DNA here is from genome assembly GCF_056106265.1 of Nonomuraea sp. IBHARD001. NCBI lineage: Bacteria > Bacillati > Actinomycetota > Actinomycetes > Streptosporangiales > Streptosporangiaceae > Nonomuraea > Nonomuraea sp. IBHARD001. The sequence goes on along the minus strand of NZ_JBWBBW010000002.1, from coordinate 7,171,221 downwards.
GGGCCGCGATGGTGGCGCGGCTGACCCAGCAGGTGGAGCTGGTCCGCGACTCCTTCGCCGGTCTGATCATGGTGGTACGCGCGTTCGCGTTCACGACGCTGGGCGCGGTGATCGGCCTGGCGACCCTGGCGCCGATCGTGACGCCGCTGGTCGTGGCGCCGGTGGCGGTGGCCGTGGCGCTGTTCGCCTGGCTGCTCGTCGCACTGACGCCCAGGCGGCGGGCCCTGCTGCGGTGCGAGGACAACGTCGCGACCGCCTCGGCCGGTGTCGTGGCGGGTGTGCGCGATGTGGTGGCGGCCGGGGCCGACGAGGGCGTCGCCGCCATGGCGGACGCCGGCGTCGAGGCGCACGCCAGGGCTGCCAGGGCGGTGGTCAGGCTGAACTCCTTCTCGGCCGTCTGCCTGGCCGTCGGCGGCTGGCTGCCCGTGCTCCTGCTGCTGCTCGCGAGCCCCTCGCTGCTGCGCGGCGGCGTCACCACGGGCGCCCTGCTCGGCGCCACCGTCTTCGTCCTGTACGGCGTGCAACCGGCCCTGCGCACCCTCGTGCACGGTCTGGGCGGCTCCGGGGCCGGTTTCGTGGTCGCCGTGCGCGGGCTGCTGGACGCCACGCCGGTCGAACACGCGGCGCAGCCGGGCTGGGGCCCGCGTGAGGTGTGGCGGCACGGCAACGACGTGGTGGTCAGCGGCCTGACCTTCGCCTACGGGCCCGGCTCCGAGCCGGTCGTGCGCGAGCTGTCGATCGAGGTGCCCGACGGCGAGCACCTGGCCGTCGTGGGACCGAGCGGCATCGGCAAGTCGACGCTCGCCGCCCTGCTGACCGGAGTGCTGCAGCCCGGCAGGGGGGAGGTGACGCTGGCCGGGGCGCCGCTGGCGACGTTCGACCCGGTCGTGCTCAACAGGCGACGGGTGCTGGTCCCGCAGGAGGCCCACGTCTTCGGGGCCAGCCTGCGCGACAACCTGAGATACCTGCGCCCGCACGCCACCGAGGACATGGTCTGGGAGGCGGCGCGCGCGATCGGCCTCCCAGACACCGACTTCGACGCCTGGATCGACCCGGCGGCCACCTCACCGGCCAGGCGTCAGCTCGTCGCACTGGCCAGGGCCTACCTGTCACCCGCCCGGCTGGTCGTGCTGGACGAGGCGACCTGCCACCTGGACCCGGCGGCCGAGGCGCGGGCCGAACTGGCCTTCGCCGAGCGGCCGGGCACGCTCGTGGTGATCGCCCATCGGATGAGCTCGGCGCTGCGGGCCAGGCGGGTGCTCGTGCTCGACGGCGCGCGGGCGGTGGAGGGCGACCACGAGAGCCTGCTGGCCCGCTCGGAGCTCTACCGCGACCTGGTCGGGCACTGGAGCGCCTGAGTGCGGCACGGGGGCTACGGAGGCGCTGCAGGGGCACCGTGGGGATCACAGCCAGCCGGAGTCGCTGGCGATGCGCACGGCGTCGAGACGGTTGCGGGCGCCGGTCTTGCACATGATGCGCGACAGGTGGTTGCGCACGGTGCCGACCGAGAGGAACAGCTCGTCGGCGATCTCCGTCGACCTGGCGCCGCCCGCCGCGATGCGCAGCACGTCGAGCTCGCGGCGCGTGAGCGGGTTGGCCGCCGCCTCCATGGCCGCCACCGCCAGGTCGGAGTCGACGGCCCGATGACCGGTCGCGACCCTGCGCAGCCCCTCGGCCAGCGTCTCGGTGGGCACGTCGAGGCTCATGAACCCCAGCGCGTGCACGCCGAACGCCCGCCGTACCTGGCCGGGATTGGGTTGAGCCGAAAGGATGAGCACGCGGCACAGCGGCACCTTCTCGTGCAGCCTGGCCGAGGCCGAGAGGCCGTCGACGCCGGGCAGGTCGAGGTCGATCACGGCGGCGTGCGGCTCGTGCAGGAGCGCGGCGGGAAGGATGTCCTCACCGGAACCGACGTCGGCCACGACCGACAGATCGGCCTCCGCGTCGAGTGATGCGACCAGCCCCCGCCTGACCAACGGCAGGTGCTCGGCAACCAGGATCCGGATCAAGACGCTCCCTCCTACGTACCCTTATGTCCCAGGGTGATCGGATGACTCCGTACTGTCAACGCAGTCTCTCGATTCGGCAAAGGGCGCGCAAGCCGTTCGGTGCCTGAGACTTCGCGTAACCTGGAGCAGTCCGGACCGTCTCGCCTGCCGGGAGACTACAAAGTGAGCTGGCTTTTCCTTGTGGGGATCGTGGTGTTCCTCCTCGGACTCATGGCCTCCATCGCCCTGCACGAGATCGGGCACCTCGTGCCCGCGAAGATCTTCGGCGTCCGCGTGACCCAGTACATGGTCGGTTTCGGCTCGACGATGTGGTCGCGCAGAAAGGGCGAGACCGAATACGGCATCAAGTGGATCCCGCTCGGCGGCTACATCCGCATGATCGGCATGCTGCCCCCGAGGCCGGGCGACGAGCCGGGCAAGCTGCGCAGCGCCTCGACCGGTCCCTTCCAAGGCCTGATCGACCAGGCGCGCGACGTGGCGCAGGAGGAGGTCGGGCCGCAGGACGCCGACCGGGTCTTCTACCGCAAGAAGTGGTGGCAGAAGGTCATCATCATGGCCGGCGGCCCGGCGATGAACTTCGTGCTGGCCTTCATCCTGTTCGCGATCGTGCTCATGGGCTTCGGCGTGCAGGTGCTCAAGCCGGTCGTCTCGCCCGAGACGCAGAAGTGCGTGATCCCCGTCAGCGCGCAGCGCGACGCCTGCGCGCCCGGCGACCAGCTCACCCCCGCCGCCCAGGCCAAGATGCAGGCCGGTGACACCATCGTCGCGTTCAACGGCGTGAAGATCACCTCCTGGGAGGACCTCACCACCCGGATCAGGTCCAACGGCGCCGGGCCGGTCCAGATCGGCATCGAGCGCGCCGGGCAGCCCATGACGCTCGCCGTCACGCTCATCGCCCAGGACCGGCCCGCGCTCGACGACCCCAGGCGCGTGGAGAAGAACGTCGGCTTCCTCGGCGTCGGGCCCACGGTCGCCATCGAGCGCCAGAGCGTCGGCTATGTGTTCACGCACATGGGCGACCTGGTCGGCAAGGTGGCCGCCTCGCTGCTCAACCTGCCGCAGAAGATGGTCGGCGTCTGGCACGCCGCCTTCTCCGGCGAGGAGCGCGACGTCAACGGGCCGATCGGCGTCATCGGCGCGGGCCGGATCGGCGGTGAGATCGCCGCCTCCGACGCGCCCACCGAGAACAAGGTGGCGACGCTGCTGCAACTGCTGGCCGGGTTCAACCTGGCGATCGGCATGTTCAACCTCATCCCGCTGCTGCCGCTGGACGGCGGGCACATCGCGGGCGGGTTGTGGGAGGGGCTCAAGCGGGCCTACGCCAAGGTCAGGCGCAAGCCGGAGCCCGCCTATGTCGACATCGCCAAGGTGCTCCCGCTGACCTACGCGCTGGCCTTCATGATGATCATCATGGCCGGTCTGCTCATGTACGCCGACCTGGTCAACCCGGTCAGGCTCTCGGGCTGATGGACGGTTCGCTCAGTGCCACGATCGACGTGTCGCTGCTGCGGCTGCGCCGGATGTGGGCCAGGCCGTTGCGCACCCGCGGCGACCGGCCGGTCCACATGTCCAACGTCATGGTGGTGCACGCCGTCGACGCGCTCGGCCGCTGCTGCGAGGAGGTGACGATCGGGGCCGTCGCCGAACGCCTCGACGTCGATCCCTCGACGGCCTCCCGGCTGGTCAACGACGCCATCGGGGCCGGTTTCGTCGTACGCGAGGCCTCGGCCGTCGATGCGCGCCGGGTCAGGCTCGTGGTCAGCGCCCAGGGGCGGCGCGTGCTCGACGCCGTCACCAGGTATCGCCGGGCCTACCTGGAGGGCCTGCTCGACGAGTGGCCCGAGGCGGACCGCGAGAGCCTGGCCGCGCTGCTCGGCCGCTTCGCCGAGGCGGTCGCGGCACGCCCCGCCGACGTGGGCCGCCTCGACGAGCTCATCGCGGAGGCGCTCGAACCGCGCTGAGCCGTTCGTGTCGCGGCTCGGCGGGCGGCCGGACGTGGGGCCGGACGTGGGGCCGATCGTGGGGATTGCCGTAGCGTGTCGTCATGGACGCGCTTGAGGAGTTGCGGCGGTTGTGCCTGGCGTTGCCCGAGACGACCGAGCGGCTGAGCCACGGCGAGCCGACCTGGTTCGTACGGGGGAAGAAGACGTTCGTCATGTACGCCGATCATCACCACGACGATCGGCTCGGCTTCTGGTGCGCGGCCGCGCCGGGCGTGCAGGAGGCGCTGGTGGCCGAGGCGCCGGAGAGGTTCTTCCGGCCGCCGTACGTCGGGCACCGGGGCTGGCTCGGCGTCTACCTGGACGTGCCGGTGGACTGGGCCGAGGTCAAGGAGATCGTCACCGACGCCTATCGGGTGGTGGCGCCGAAGACACTGGTGGCGTTGCTGGGCTGAGCGCGGCGGTCGCCTCGATGGCGGCGGGCAGGTAGGCGAGGGTCAGTTCGGCCCGCCGTGCCGCCCAGCCGGGTGTCGTGGGCTCGGCGTGGCCGTACCTTCGGCGTCTGATGTCGTCCAGGACCTCCTGCGGCGCGCCCAGGTCGGCGGCCACGTCCAGCGCCTCCCGCTTGGAGATCAGGCGGCCGTGGCGCAGGGTGACGTCGGCCCTGGCCACGGTGAGCACGCCGAGGTCCACCCAGACGTCCTGCAGCCAGTTGGCGGTCTTGGCGGTCGCGGGCAGCCAGAACGTCCGCAGTTCGGTCCGGACGAAGTCCGCCAGGTCGGCGTCGGGCACCTCGGGCAGCAGGCCACCGGGCGCGCGGCCGTACAGGGTCAGGCCGCCGAGGTGAAGTTCGCGTCTGGTCACGGCGGTGACCTGGCGGTGCATCACCTCGCGGTGCGCCCAGGTCAGATGCCGCACCCGCGCGTCGGCCAGTTCGCCCGCGACCAGGTAGGAGCAGTGCAGTCTCGCGGCGAGCGGGTCGGCGGCGTCCAGCTTCTCGTGCAGGGCGCGCAGCCTGCCGCTCTCCTCGTCGCCGGGCGCGCTCGCCAGCACCGCGAGCAGGTCGAGGTCGCTGCGGCCCTCCTGGTAGTCGCCGAGCGCCAGCGACCCGTGCGCCCACACCGCGACGGGGGGCACGGCCTCGGTGAGGGCGTCGACGAACGTGCGCAGCAGCCGGGTGGTGTCGTGATCGCTCATGGAGCTCCTCTGCAGGTGGATGTCAGGGGCGGTGAAAGCGGTCTGCAGGCAGCCGCCTGTTCCATGGTGGTGCACGGCACATCGTTCCGGACCGCTCGTTTCACACGATCGCACAGGAGATCCCGATGAACCGCACTCTGCGTACCCTGGCCGCCGCCACCGCCACCGCCGCTCTCCTGGCCGTCGGCGCTCCCGCGCTCGGCTCCGCGGCCCACGCCTCGGCCGGGCCCAGCTTCCTGTTCAACTACACCTTCAACGGGCACCTCAAGGTCGCCGGAGGCAACTTCACCGTCGATCGGCGCGTGTTCGTCGCGGTCAAGTTCAACTCGGGACGCACGGTGTTCTCCAAGTGGGTCGTCGCCAGGACGCACTCCATCACGCCAGGCGGAGCCGTGTACGTCGAGACGACCGTCGCGGCCCCGTGCGCCGGCGGCAAGAACGGCTACGCCCGCGCCTACGACGAGGCCACCGCCACCTGGTCGCCCAGGCTTCCCGTGGAGATCTGCCAGCGCATCGACTGACCCGCGAGCAGGTCCGGCGTCAGGGCGCATGCCGGGACTGGTGCCACTCCAACGCCTCCGGGGTGTCGCGGTACTCCAGGAGGTGGTGGCCGGAGATCCGCTCCAGCACCACCTTGACCTCGGCGGGCGTGATGTGGAAGAACTCCCTGCGCGGGTTGACCCGGTTGACCCGCCGGCTGCTCAGCTCGCTGTGCAATCGGCTCTCCAGGCCGACCGCGTCGTCGCTGAAGATCAGGGCATGGGTGTCGAACGTGAAGGGTACCGAGGCGTCGCCCAGTTCGCGCACCCTGTCCTGGGGTTCGAGCCTGCGGGTCATGCCGATCTTGACGATGTCCGGGCCGAACGCGCCGATGTTGGAGATCACGTACACATATCCGGCCCGCACATTGGCCTCGCGGGCCTCGACGTCGCCGACGGCCGCGCCGATCTCCTCCAGCTTGGCCCTGAGCTCCCCGGCTCCCCGCTCGTCGCCTCCGGCCAGCAGTTTGGCCAGCGCCGCTCGGTAGTGCGCCTCCTCCTTGCGCAGTCTGGCCTTCTCGCGCTCGAACTCCTTGCGGGCGGACTCCTCCTCGCGCTGGCGCTCGCGCTGCGCTCTGGAGCGTTCCTTCTCCTCCTCCTGCCTGGCCAGGTGGTCGGCCGTCAGCTCCAGCTCGTACAGGCGCAGGCGGTGGTACTCGCCGCTGACGTGGATGCTCATCGTCCGGCCGAGCTTGACGATCGTCTCGACGGCCTTCTCCAGCCGGTCGACCGACGACTGCAGCTTGTACGGGCGCATCGTGCGCACGCAGTTGTCGGCCTCGGCGTTGTAGGCGCGCAGCATCAGCCTGGAGAAGTCGCGCACCATCCTGCGCCCTTCGGCGAGCGATCCGTTGATCTGCCAGTTCGTGGCGCCGATCACGGCGGTGCCGTCCTTGGCCAGGGCCTTGATCCGGTTTCTGACCTGGGCGAGCCTGTCCCTGTAGGCGACGGCGTCGCTCAGCGGGTGGCGGTACTCGTACAGACCGGCCTCCTGCAGCAGCACGGTCTCCTCGGTGTGGATGATCTGCTGCTCGATCTCGCGCAGGCGTAGTGCGGCGTCGGCGACGGCGGCCTGCAGGCCGATGTGCTCCTGGCGCAGGGCCTGCGTCATCGCGGCCAGCCCGTCGCGCTCGGTCGCCGGGACGGCGGGCTGGACCGCGACCCAGAAGACCCAGCCGTCGGGCGCGGGCGGCCACGCGGGGCTCGGCCGCCACCCGGCAGGAGGACGCCAGCCCGCCGGGGGCTCGGGCCAGCCCGGCGGCGAATGAAAGCGGTACTCCACCGGCGCATCCTCCTCGTCACACGTGTCACAGAAGAGGACTGCCGTCACGGCCCGTCGGTTTACCGGTCGCGGCCCCGCGTCCTAGTACATCGAGATGTGCGGATGGTCGTAGTGGTTGGCCGTGATGCCGCCTCGGTTGGACATCGTGCGCCATCCCGAGCCCATGTTGATGCGCTGCCGCCAGATGACGTACTTCACGCCGAGCCGGTCCTTGTTCTTGATCGCCCAGGCCGAGATCCTGTCGCCCAGCGCCTGGTTGGCCGCGGAGGGCATCGAACCGCCCTGGCTCATCATGAAGTCGCACGCCCGGCCCAGCGGATGCTCGCCGCTGTCGTCGACGCGGTAGCAGCCCACCTGGTACGGCAGGTCGAAGTTCTTGCGGATGAGGTCGCGCATCAGGCGCATGCGAGGCGTGATGTTGTCGGCGCCGCTCGGCAGCTCGGGGGCCCAGCTGCCGTCGGAGCGGCGGCCGGTGCCGTAGGGCACGAGCCTGTCGAGGTTCTTCTGGATCTCGTCGATGAGGTCCTGTGCCTCCTCGCGCTGGCCCTCGACCTCGGCCGCGTCCTTGCGGATCTGGCCGGTGACGACCTGGGCGGCGTCGGCGGCCTGCTTGCGTTCGTCGCGTGCGGTGCTGAAGGAGGTGAGCACCGCCTCCTGCTGGCCGACGAGCTGCTCAAGGATGGCCGCGCCGCCCAGATTGCCGCCGAACGGCAGGCGCATGCCGCCGGTCGTGGCCTGGTAGCGCAGCTCGACGATCTCGCTGACCTGCTCCTGCGCGGTGACCAGCGCCTGCTCGGCGGCGGCCAGGCGCTTGTTCGCCTTCTTCTCCGACTCCTGCGCCTTGGCCAGTTGCACGCGCTTGGCGTTGTAGGCCTCGATCAGGCGGTCGACCTTCTTATTCTGCTTGGCCAGGTCGGCGCGGAGCTGCTTCTCCTTGGGCTTGGGCGCGGCTCCTGCGGTGGCGGGGGCGCAGACCAGGGCTGCCGCGCTCAGAACGCAGAGCGCCGTGCTGATGAAGCGTGGTGCCGTGCGGCGACGCGACGTGGGGGACGGGGCCGCCACGCACTCTCCTCTCCTCATGCCGACCGGGTTAGCTGACGGGTTCGGGCGGGAGGAGCCCTACCACCGAAGTGGATTCACCCCGAGGGAGTGGGTCCCCGGCTTCCGGGCAACACGCCCGGAACTAGGCGAGATGGATATTAGTGGTAAATGCAGCACCATGCGACTCTCCGCTGAGATCAATCAGTGATCTACCTGTGACCGCAGCCGCCGGGCCGCCTCCTCGGGCAGAACATCGTTGACGAAGGCGCCCATCGCCGACTCCGACCCGGCCAGATACTTCAACTTGCCCGGCGCCCGCCGGATGGAGAACAGCTCCAGATGCAGGTAGGCCAGCTCCCGACCCTCCCGGACCGGCGCCTGGTGCCAGGCCGACACATACGGCATGACCACCCCGAACAGTCCGTCCAGCCGCCGCAGCACATCGGTATAGAGCGGCCCGAACGCCCGCATCTCCGCCTCCGACAACGCCGCCAGATCGGGCACCTGCCGATGCGGATACAGATGCACCTCGTACGGCCAGCGCGCGGCGGCGGGCACGAACGCGGTCCAGTGCTCGTTGGCCGCGACGACGCGCTCGCCGAACGCCCGCTCGGCCGCGAGCACCTCGGCGAACAGCCCCGGCCTGCGCGCGGCGGCCCGCAGATGCAGACGGGTGCGCGGCGTGACATACGGATAGGCGTAGATCTGGCCGTGCGGATGGGCCAGGGTGATGCCGATCTCCTCGCCCCTGTTCTCGAAGCAGAACACCTGCTCGACGCCGGGCATCGCCGACAGCTCCGCCGTGCGGTCGGCCCAGGCGTGCATGACCAGCTCCACCTGCTCGGGCGCCAGCCGGGAGAAGGAGGAGGCGTGCTCGGAGGTGAAGCAGACCACCTCGCAGCGCCCGAGCCCCGGCCGTACCTCGCTCAGCCCGCCCGCCTCGCCGTGCGCGCCCGGGAGGGGGCCGAAGGAGGGGAAGCGGTTCTCGAAGACGACCACGTCGTAGGAGCCGGCCGGGATCTCCGACAGCCGGCCCGGCGCCGACGGGCACAGCGGGCACTCGTCGGCGGGCGGCAGGAACGTCCTGCTCTGCCGATGCCCGGCCATGGCCACCCACTCGCCGGTCAGCGGGTCCAGGCGCAGCTCGGAGGCGGGCGGGCGCGGCGGCAGCTCCCGCAGGTCGCGGGCGTCGCGCACGGCGGAGTCCGAGTGGTCGAAGTAGAACAGCTCCCTGCCGTCGGCCAGGTGGGTAAGCGTGCGCTTCACGAGGGGTCCTCCGCGATGATCAGACGGTCGCCGAACTCGGCCCTGGCCTCTTCCTGCAAGGCGGCGTCGCTGACCACCACGTCGGCGGCGTCCAGGCCGGTGATGGTGCTGATGCCGACCATGCCCCACTTGGTGTGGTCGACCGGCACCACCAGCCGGTGCGCGGAGGCGACGAGCGCACGGTCGGTCTCGGCCTCCAGCAGGTTGGGCGTGGTGAACCCGGCCCTCGGGCTCATGCCGTGCACGCCGAGGAACAGCGTGTCGACGTGCAGGTCGCGGATGGCGGTGACCGCGACGGGTCCGACGAGCGCGTCGGAGGGCGTGCGCACCCCGCCGGTCAGCACGACCGTGCGGTCGGCGCGCGGATGGCGGTGGAAGACCTCGGCGACCGGGATCGAGTTGGTGACGACGGTCAGCTCGGGCACGTCGGTCAGGTGATGGGCCAGCGCCCACGTGGTCGTGCCCGCGGACAGGGCGACCGAGGTGCCCGGCGCGACCAGTTCGGCGGCGCGGCGGGCGATGGCGTCCTTCTCCGGCTGCTGCCTGCCGGACTTGGCGGCGAAGCCCGGCTCCTCGGCCGAGCCGGGCCCGGCCACGGTCGCGCCGCCGTGCACCTTCTGCAGCAGGCCGCGCTCGGCGAGGAGCTCCAGGTCCCTGCGGATCGTCATGTCCGAGACGCCGAGTTCGCGGACCAGGTCGGCCACGCGGACGCCGCCGCTCCTGCGCACGCGTTCGACGATCGCCTGCTGCCGTTGCTGTGCGAGCATCCGGCCGCCCTTCGCTGACTGGTGTTTCAACAGATTCCCCCAAATTATGACACGACGATGTTGGTTCCTGGGGGAAAGTGGTCGGGCAAAGCTCTGGTCAGGTCTCGTGTCCGCCGCCGGTCAGCGGTCATCACCAGGGGATGAGACTCATGCTGGGTGTCCTCGCGCTCGCCCTGGCCGGTTGCGGCACACAGGCCGCGACCTCGCCGTCCACCGCTGTGTCGTCACCGGCGGTGTCGGTGCCCGCAGGAGCGGTCACCTTCGACAAGGCCGTCGAGCTCGCCAAGAAGGACGGCACGCCGACGATGGTGCAGTTCTACGCGCCGCAGCCGCCGCCACGCTGGTTCAGCTCGGTGCTGAGCGAGACGGGCACGCTGGTCGACGTGCGCATCGACGCCGAGACCGGCGCGGTCACCGGCCGCCAGAACGAACCCGCCGACGAGGCGGCCGAGGCCAAGGCCCTGGTGGCCAAGGACAAGATCGGCATCTCGGGAGCCGTGGACAAGGCCAGGGCCGCCGTGCCCGGAGCCCAGGTCACCCTGGCCGAACTGGAGGACGAGGACGGCCGCACGGTCTGGGACGTGGACGTCGTCGACGCGGCGCGCAAGAAGTCGAGCGTCGAGGTCGACGCGGCGAGCGGCCAGGCGACGGTGACGCAGACGAACTGAGGTCTTGCCCGCCGCCCCCGTACGGGAGACGTTGGGTGCGCACGCCGTACGCGACCACGTTCGGAGGAGCCATGGGCAAGCGCCAGCGCAAGAGCAAGGCTCGCAAGAAGAGCAAGGCCAACCACGGCAAGCGACCCACGGGACGCTGACCCGGCGGTGAGGAGGCTCGGCCGGCGGGCGTCTGGCCTGCGATGTTCATCTCACGGTCAGGCGGGCGTAAGCAGTACGTCAGGAGATTTCGTGACACTTCCGCTCATGCGCACCACGACTGCCGTCGCCACCGCCGCTGGACTGGCGTTGGCCACCCTCCTCACCGCAAGCCCCGCATCGGCCGCGGACCCGGCCATCCAGCCGAACAAGCCCGGCAAGCCCGGCCTGCCCGCCAAGGGCATCGAGCTGTCCCTGCTCGGCCGCATCGACACCGGCGACGCGGGCGCCTCCGAGATCACCGCATACGACGAGGCCACCCGCCGCGTCTTCGTCGTGAACGCGCAGACGGGCACGCTGGACGTCATCGACATCCGCGACCCGCGCAAGCCCCGCAAGGTCAGCACGCTGCAGACGCCCGGCGCCAACAGCGTCGCCGTGCACGGCGGCATGGTCGCCGTCGCCCAGCAGGCGCAGGTCAAGACCGCGCCGGGCACCGTCGCCCTCTTCGACGCGGCCAGCGGCCGCAAGCTGCGTCAGGTGACCGTCGGCGCGCTGCCCGACATGGTGACCTTCACGCCCGACGGCAAGAAGGTCGTCGTCGCCAACGAGGGCGAGCCGCTGTCGTACTGCGCCGGGCAGGTCGACGACCCCGAAGGCTCGGTCAGCATCGTCGACGTCTCGCGCGGCACCGTGCGCACCGCCGACTTCCGCCGCTTCAACGGCCGTGAGAACGAGCTGCGCGCCAAGGGCGTGCGCATCACCGGCCCCGGAGCCGACGCCTCGCACGACTTCGAGCCCGAGTACGTCACCGTCGACGGCGGCACCGCCTACGTCACGCTGCAGGAGAACAACGCCGTCGCCGTCGTCGACCTGGCCTCGGCCCAGGTGCGCGAGATCCAGCCGCTCGGCCTGAAGGACTTCGCCGCCAGCGGCCTGGACGCCTCCGACAAGGACGGCAAGATCGACATCAGGCCGCGCCCGGTCAAGGGCATGTACATGCCCGACGGCATCGCGCACTTCCGCGCGCGCGGCGGCACGTACCTGATCACCGCCAACGAGGGTGACAGCCGCGACTGGGCCTGCCACGCCGACGAGGTCAGGGTCAAGAACCTGAACATCGCCGACGCCGCGCTCAAGAAGGACGCCGAGCTCGGCCGCCTCACCGTCGCCACCGACTCGCCCAAGGACGCGGCCGGTGTCACCACCGAACTCCGTGCCTTCGGCGCCAGGTCGCTGTCCATCCGTACGGCGAGCGGCAGCCTGGTCTGGGACTCCGGCGACGAACTCGAACGCCTCGTCGCCCGCGAACTGCCCACGCACTTCAACGCCGACAACGAGAGCGACGACTCCTTCGACACCCGCAGCGACAACAAGGGCCCCGAGCCCGAGGGCGTCACGGTCGGCCAGGTCGCCGGACGCACCTACGCCTTCGCCGGTCTCGAGCGCGTCGGCGGCGTCGTCGCCTACGACGTGAGCGACCCGAGCGCGCCGCGCCTCGCCGCCTACGCCAACACCCGTGACTGGGCGGGCAACGGCGACTCGGGCCCCGAAGGCGTGCTGTTCGTGCCCGCGGCCAAGAGCCCCACCCACAAGCCGCTCGTCATCGTCGGCAACGAGATCAGCGGCTCCACCGCGATCTTCGAGGTCCGCTGACCGCACCCGTGCCCGAGGACACGTGCCGCTCCCGAGGCCACGCGGGGGCGGCACGCTCGGCTGCGGGTCCCACACCTGGTAGCCGAATGTAGTCATAGTGTGACGCATGAAGTCGCGCGGTCTCAGGCTCCTCATCGCGATGGCCGCCGGGGTGATCGCCCTGGCCGGGATCGAGCACGCGAGCGACATCGCCGGTCCGGCCTTCCTCGCCCTCACCATGACGATCGCGGTCAGCCCGCTGCGCACCTGGATGCGCGGGCGCGGCGCACCCGGCTGGGCGCTCATGCTGGTGCCGCTCCTGGTGGTCATCCTCGTGCTCGTCGCCCTGGTCGGCGCGCTGGTCGTCTCGGTGGCCCAGCTCGCCGTGCTGCTGCCCACCTACGCGCCGCAGTACAACGCGCTCGTCGCCTCGGCCACGGCCGAACTCGGCAGGCTCGGCATCACCTCCGAGCAGATCGGCGCGGTGCTCGCCAAGTTCGACCCGACCAAGCTGCTCGGCGTCGTCCAGGCCTTCCTCGGCGGCCTCATCGGCGTCGCCTCGGCCTTCGTGCTGATCCTGCTGCTGCTGTACGGCATGAGCCTGGACGCGACCTTCACCCAGGACGCCGTGAAGGCGATGGCCGCCTCCCGCCCGCACCTGGTCGAGGCGCTGCGCGTCTTCACCAAGGACACCGTGCGCTACCTGATCGTCTCCAGCGTGTTCGGGCTGATCGTCGCCGTGCTCGACGGGGTGGCGCTGGCCATGCTCGGGGTGCCGCTGGCCCTGGCGTGGGGGCTGCTGGCGTTCATCACCAACTACATCCCCAACATCGGCTTCATCGTCGGACTCGTGCCGCCCGCGCTGCTGGCCCTGCTGGACTCGGGCTGGCAGACCATGGTGTGGGTCGTGGTGATCTACTGCGTGCTGAACTTCGTCATCCAGTCGGTCATCCAGCCGAAGTACGCGGGGGAGTCGGCGGGGCTGTCCACGACGCTGACCATCCTGTCGCTGCTGGTGTGGACGATGGCGCTCGGCGCGCTCGGCGCCATCCTGGCCGTGCCGCTCACCGCACTGGCCAGGGCCCTGCTCATCGACGCCGACCAGGGCACACACTGGCTCGGCCCACTGGTCAGCGGCAGGCCGGAGCCTACTCGAACGCCTGCAGCGCCGCCGAGACCGCCCGGTGGAACGTCGGGTACGCGTAGATCATCTGCCTGAGCCTGGCGACAGGCACCCGCTCCTGCACGGCCAGCGTCAGCATCGACAGCACCTCGCCGCCGCTCGGCCCCGCGCTCGTCGCGCCCACCAGCACGCCGTCGGCGGCCACCAGCTTGACGAAGCCCTCGGCCCGATGGATCCAGCCGCGCGTGCTGGCCGCCAGGTCGGTCAGCCCGACGTGCACGTCCAGGCCCCGCTCCCTGGCCTGGGCCTCGGTCAGCCCCACCGCGCCGATCTCCGGATCGGTGAACGTCACCCGGGGAACGGCGTGGTAGTCGGCCTCGTGCACCGGCTCGTCCAGCAGATCCCTGACCACGATGTCGGCCTGGTACATCGACATGTGCGTGAACGCGCCCTTGCCCGTCACGTCGCCGAGCGCCCACACGCCTTCGGCGGCCCGCATGCGCCCGTCGGTCTCGATCGACCTGGCCGACTCCTCCAGGCCGACGGCGGCCACGCCGAGCGCCCGCAGGTCGACCCGCCTGCCGGTCGCCACCAGCAGGCGCTCGGCCGACACCGCCCCGCCACCCTCGATCTCCAGGGTGAAGGCGCCGTCGGCGTGGGTCACACGGCTCGCCCGCGCGCCCGTGCGCACGTCGACGCCCTCACGGGCGAACACACGGCCGACGAGCTCGCCCGACTCGGGCTCCTCCAGCGCCAGCAGCCGATCGGCCGCCTCCACCACCGTCACCCGCGAGCCGAACCTGGCCAGCACCTGCGCCAGCTCGGCCCCGATCGCGCCGCCGCCGAGCACGATCACCGACGAGGGCAGCGTCGCCGCCTCGATGGCCTCGTGGTTGGTCCAGAACGGCGTGCCCGCCAGGCCCTCGATCGGCGGGACGACCGGCTGCGAGCCGGAGGCGATCACGATGCCCCTGGCGGCCCTGAGCACCTGCTCGCCGTCGGCGCCCGTCACGGTGACCTCGCCGGGCCCGGTGATGCGGCCCCGGCCCCTGACCAGGATGCCGCCCTTGCCGGTGAACCGGTCGGCGGCCACCTTGTCGTCCCAGTCGTCGGTGGCCTCGTCCCTGATCCTGGCCGCGACCTTCGGCCAGTCGGGTGTGAGGTGCGCGCCCGCACGGCGTGACTCGGCGAGCAGATCGGCCGCCCTGATCATCATCTTGGAGGGGATGCACCCCCAGTAGGGACACTCGCCGCCCACCAACCGCGCCTCGACCCCCGCGACCCGCAGCCCGGCCTCGGCCAGCCGCCCGGCGGCGTCCTCCCCGCCAGGCCCCAACCCGATGACGATCACATCGACGTCCATACGACCACCGTAACCCGGAGGGCGCGCTCACACCTGAGGCAGCCCGGCCAGTGCGTGCTCGATGCGCTCCTGCGGCAGCTCGAAGTCCTGCATCTCGCCCGACAGATAGCGGTCGTATGCGGCCAGGTCGAAGTGCCCGTGCCCGCACAGCGCGGTCAGGATGACCTTGGGCTCGCCGCTCTCCTTGCAGCGCAGGGCCTCGGCGATGGTCTCGGCCAGGGCGTGCGTCGGCTCGGGCGCGGGCACGATGCCCTCGGTCCTGGCGAAACGCAGCCCGGCCTCGAAACACTCGCGCTGGCCCTTGGCGACCGCCTCGAACATGCCCTGGTCGTACATGTGCGACAGCAGCGGCGACATGCCGTGGTAACGCAGGCCTCCGGCGTGGATCGGGTCGGGGATGAAGCCGTGCCCGAGCGTGTGCATCTTCAGCAGCGGCGTGAGGCCCGCGGTGTCGCCGAAGTCGTAGGCGTAGGCGCCCCTGGTCAGCGAAGGGCACGCGGCGGGCTCGACGGCCCTGATCACCGGGTCGATCCGGCCCTGCAGCCGCTCGCGGACGAACGGGAACGTCAGTCCGGCGAAGTTCGAGCCGCCGCCCGTGCAGCCCACGATGACGTCCGGCGTCTCGCCGAGCTCGCGCAGCTGCTCCAGCGCCTCCTCGCCGATCACGGTCTGGTGGGCGAGCACGTGGTTGAGCACCGAGCCGAGCGCGTACCTCGTGTCGGCCGACGCCGCCGCCACCTCGACCGCCTCGCTGATCGCGATGCCCAGGCTGCCGGGGGAGTCGGCGTCGTCGGCCAGGACCGCCGCGCCCGACGAGGTCAGCGGTGAAGGACTGGCGTGCACGGTCGCGCCGTACACGCGCATGAGCGAGCGGCGGTACGGCTTGTGGTCGTAGGAGGCGCGTACCATCCACACCTCGCACTGCAGGCCGTACTGGGCGCATGCGAACGCCAGCGCCGAGCCCCACTGGCCCGCGCCGGTCTCGGTGGTGAGCTTCCTGACGCCTTCGGCGGCGTTGTAGTACGCCTGGGGGACGGCTGTGTTCGGCTTGTGCGAGCCGGAGGGGGAGCCGCCCTCGTACTTGTAGTAGATGCGGGCCGGAGTGCCCAGCGAGGCCTCCAGCCTGCGCGCCCGCAGCAGCGGCGTGGGCCGCCACAGCCGGTAGACGGCCAGCACGTCCTCGGGGATCTCCAGGAACCTCTCCGTGCTCACCTCCTGCTCGATGAGCGCCATCGGGAACAGCGGCGCGAGATCGTCGGGCCCGACCGGGCGCAACGTGCCGGGATGGAGGGGCGGAGGAGGCGGGAGCGGCAGATCGGCGGCCATGTTGTACCAGTGACGGGTCATATCCGCATCGTGCGGCATTTCCCGCGTTCTGAGTATGGGGTTACTCATGCCGCGTGCCCGCGGCCGGGCGCAACGTTGCTCCATGAGAGCAACCGAGCAGATCCAGGCCGCCGCCCAGAGGTACGGCGAGTCCGAGGGCGAGCGCGCCGACATCGAGCGCAGGCGCGAGCGCGACGACGTCCGCATCGTCGACGAGCAGGCGCAACTCGTGGCCAGGGCCGAGCGGCTGGTCGGCAACGGGGAGATCGCCTACGCCACCATCGAGAAGCTGGTCACGGCCGGTGCGCCCCGCATGCTGGAGCGCATCATCGGCGCCTCGCGCGACTTCCAGGCGGTGAGCTTCCTGGCCAGGGGAACGCGGGCCGCAGCGACCGTGGCCAGGATCTCGCTGTCCGACAACGGCAGGGAGGTACCGCTCGGCACCGGCTTCCTGGTCTCGCCCAGGCTGCTGCTCACCAACAACCACGTGCTGCCCGACCCCGACGCCGCGGCTGCGGTGATCGCCGAGTTCGGCGCCGAGGCCGGCATCGACAACCAGCCCCAGCTGTGGAGCCGCCACCGCCTCGACCCCGAAGGCTGCTTCATCACCGACGCCCACCTCGACTACACCCTCGTCCAGGTACGGCCCGGCTCGGACGGGCGCGAGGCGGGAGCGGTCTCCGGCTGGAACCGGCTCGACGTCAAACAGGGCAAGATCGTCGTCGGCGAGCCCGTGAACGTCGTCGGCCATCCGGCGGGACGGCTCAAGGAGATCGCGATCAGGCACAACGAACTGTCGCTCCAACTGCCCGACTTCCTGCAGTACACCGCCGACACCGAGCCAGGGAACTCCGGCTCGCCGGTCTACAACGACCAGTGGCAGGTCGTCGCCCTGCACCACTCCGGCGTGCCCAAGACCGACGCCGAAGGCAACCTCGTACGCAAGGACGGCGAGCGGTGGCAGGAGGGCGACGGCGACGACGCGCTCGCCTGGATCGCCAACGAGGGCGCCAGGGTCAGCGCCATACTCAAGCACCTGGCCGCGACCGAGCACACGCCCGCCGTACGCGCCCTGCTGGCCGAGATGGGCCCCGACACCGGCCTGACCACCACCGCACCCCGCACGGTCGTCGCCGTCGAGGCCGCCGCGCCCCGCTCCGGCCTGGCCGCCAGGCCCACGGCGTTCGGCGGCGGGCGCCACCTGGTGTTCCTGCACGGCCGTGGCCAGGACGACCGCGACCTCCCGCTGATCCGCAGGGAGTGGAGCGCCGGGCTGAACAAAGGGCTCACACTGGCCGGCCTGCCGCCCCTCGACCCCGCCGACGCCTGGCTGCCCTTCTACGGCAACCGCCTGCTCAGCACCTCCACCGCCGAGGCGCTCATCGCCGATCCCGCGACCGCGTTCACACCGTCGAGCCCCACCGCCCGGGTGATCTACGAGCAGCTCGTTGTCGAGGCCGCGCGCATGGCCGGGATGCCGTCCGGCATCCGAAGCGAAGGGCTGCTGTCCGGGCTGCAGGGCGCCCTGTCGTGGCTGGCCTCCGCCACCAACCTCGACCACCTGCTCATCGCCGCCGCCTTCCGCGACGTCGCCGCCTACCTCGACGACCGGACCGCCCGCCAGGCCGTGCTCGACGCCGTGCGCAACACGCTGCCCGCCTCCGGCGAGGTCGTCCTGGTCGCCCACAGCCTGGGCACCGCCGTGGCCATGGACCTGCTCACCGTCCTGCCCGACACCCTGCGCGTGCCCCTGTTCATCACGGTCGGCAGCCCGCTGGGCCTGGACGCCGTCCACAGCCGCCTGCTGTCCGGCGGGCCGATCCGGCCTGCTCGCGTGGGGCATTGGCTCAACGTGTGGTGCCCTGCGGACCCGGTGTGCATCGGCTCACCCCTGGACGACGACTGGAAGGGCCAGGTCGACGAACGAGCCGTCATCAACCCCCTCCAACGCGCCCACAACATCGAGGAATACCTCAGCCACCCCTCGGTGGCCCGCGCGATCTCCTCAGCCTTGACCGTCTGACCCGGCCTCGTCGAATCCCCTGCCCAAGACAAAGGCCAGGCACCCCGCACTGGGAATGACCTGGCCTTTCTCGATCCGGAGCGGACGACGGGAATCGAACCCGCGTAGCTAGTTTGGAAGACTAGGGCTCTACCATTGAGCTACGTCCGCGCGAGCCGGTCGAAGTCTGGTCTAGACTTCGTTCGGTCGTCAGGGCGTAAGCGTACCGGAGTCCCGGAGTACCTTCACACTCGACGCCGCGGGGCGTGGCGCAGCTTGGTAGCGCGCTTGCTTTGGGAGCAAGAAGTCGCAGGTTCAAATCCTGTCGCCCCGACTCTCAGGACAGCGAAAAGGCCGTCCCCGTTCGTTCGGGGGCGGCCTTCGTCGTGAGCAGGGCGAGAGGGAAGGGTCAGTCGCCGGTGTGGAAGACGGCCCAGACGGCCTTGCCGCCTCGGTCCAGGGGGTCCCAGCCCCAGCTCTGGCTGTAGGTCTCCACGATGTAGAGGCCGCGGCCGTTCTCGGAGATGAAGTCCGGCTCCTTGGGCGTGGGCACCTCGTCGCTCGGGTCGGCGACCGCGAGCAGGACGTGGGGGGCGACCCGTACCAGCAGGAGGGTGATGGGGTGCTCGCCGGGGTGCGGACGCGCGTACAGGGAGTAACGCACGGCGTTGGTCACCAGTTCGGAGACGACCAGTGCGGCGTCGTCGCTCAGTTCGGACAGTCCCCACGAGCTGAGCGTGGAGCGGGTGACGTCGCGCGCGGTCTTGACCGAGTCGGCCTGGAAGGGCAGCGGGCACGCTGTCGTGTCCGGGCCGCCGCAGGTCAGCAGGCGATCGAAACCCACCTCACGCGTAAGCTGCAGGCAGTCGGCAGCAGCCGCCAGGGGCTCCTCCACCATGCTGCCGCTACCTCCCACGGTTAAGGGTTAGTGCATGTTTGGCCCAATATGCACTAGGCCATCATGGGTCACGACACCCGGTGCTGCAAGACCCAAATGCACGTGCACCTGCAATGTGCAGCCGCATGGGCGGTTACCACGGGGGTTTGGCGAACCGGACACCTGGTTGAGACCTTGTCATACCGGCCCGTAGTGGTGACACTGTGTGCGCTGGACCATGCATGCCGGGGAACGAGGAGGCGGAATTGACGCAGAATCAGCCGGGCTCAGGGCCTACGGCGCTGCGCATCCTCCTGGGCTCTCAGCTGCGCAGGCTCCGTGAATCGCAGGGCGTCAGCCGCGAGGACGCCGGACATCTCATCCGCGGTTCCGAGTCGAAGATCAGTCGCATGGAGCTCGGTCGCGTCGGTTTCAAGGAACGCGACGTAGCCGATTTGCTCACCCTGTACGGCGTGACCGACGAGTCGGCGCGTGCGGCCATCCTCGGACTCGTCGAGAACGCGAACGAGCCCGGCTGGTGGCACAGGTTCAACGATCTGCTGCCCGGCTGGTTCCAGGCCTATGTCGGGCTGGAGGAGGCCGCGCTCCGCATCCGCACGTACGAGGTGCAGTTCGTGCCGGGCCTGCTGCAGACGAAGGAGTACGCCAAGGCGGTCATCACCGCCGGGTCGGCCGGGGTCGGCACCGAGGAGATCGCCAGGCGGGTCGACCTGCGGCTCGAACGCCAGAAGGTCATCGACAGGCCCGGTGGGCTGCTGTTCTGGGCGGTCATCGACGAGGCGGCGCTGCGCCGTCCGATCGGCGGGGCCGAGGTCATGCGGGCACAGCTGGAGCACCTGCTCGACCTGATGCGTCAGCCGGGCATCACGATCCAGGTCATGCCGTTCAGCTTCGGCGGGCACAGCGCCGAGGGCGGCGCGTTCAGCATCCTGCGCTTCCCGGAGCAGGACCTGCCGGACGTCGTGTACGTCGAGCAGCTGGCCAGCGCCCTCTACCTGGACAAACGCGAGGACGTCGACCGCTATACCGAGGTCATGGAACGCCTCTGCGCGGTCAGCACCACCCCCGACGAGACCGTCGCCATCCTCAACAAGATCATGAATGAGATCTGAGGTCGGTCCGTCGTTGTAGGGTGCACATCTGCCCTAGACTGGCATGCGGCGTTTGGACACCCGCCAAGGCGGAGCGTGCCCAACACCGCTCATGTGGGCGCGGCGCGTTGAGCCGTACCTGATGGACGCGCCCGCGAACACTCGTAGCTTGATCAAGGAGACCACCCCGTGAAGACCGCTGTCGAGGAGCTCAGCCCGACCCGGGTGAAGCTGACCGTCGAGGTGCCGTTCGACGAGCTGCGCCCGAGCCTGGATGCGGCGTACAAGAAGGTCGCCCAGCAGGTTCGCGTCCCCGGCTTCCGGCCGGGCAAGGTCCCCGCGCGCATCATCGAGCAGCGGTTCGGCCGCGCCGTGGTGCTTGAGGAGACCCTCAACGACGCGGTGCCGAAGCTGTACGGCCAGGCCGTCGACGAGGTCGACGTCTTCCCGGTGAGCCAGCCCGACATCGAGGTCACCAAGATCGAGGACGGCGAGCACATCGAGTTCACCGCCGAGGTCGACATCCGCCCCAACTTCGACGTCCCGGACTACGCGGGCATCGAGGTCACCGTTCCGGTCGCCGACGTGGTCGAGGCCGACATCGAGGGCCAGCTCGACTCGCTGCGCCAGCGTTTCGCCACGCTGACCGGTGTCGAGCGCGCCGCGACCAAGGGCGACTTCGTCGTCATGGACCTGCGCGCCGAGATCGACGGCCGCAACCTGGAGGAGCAGCAGGCCAGCGAGGTCTCCTACGAGGTCGGCGCAGGCTCCGTGCTGCAGGGCCTCGACGACGCGCTCGAAGGCCTGTCCGCCGACGAGGAGAAGACCTTCCGCACCACGCTGGTCGGCGGTGAGCAGGCCGGCGAGGAAGCCGACGTGATCATC
Organism: Nonomuraea sp. IBHARD001; assembly: GCF_056106265.1. Classification (NCBI taxonomy): domain Bacteria; kingdom Bacillati; phylum Actinomycetota; class Actinomycetes; order Streptosporangiales; family Streptosporangiaceae; genus Nonomuraea; species Nonomuraea sp. IBHARD001. The sequence continues at coordinate 7,150,042 of NZ_JBWBBW010000002.1, read as the reverse complement.
AACGTCAAGTCGGTCAAGGAGAAGGTCCTGCCCGAGCTCGACGACGAGTTCGCGCAGCTCGCCAGCGAGTTCGACACGCTCGACGAGCTCAAGGCCAGCGTCCGCGAGCAGGTTCGCCGCAACAAGCTGGTCGACCAGGTCGTGCAGTCCCGTGAGAAGGCCGTCGACGCGCTCCTCGAGCAGATCGAGATCCCGATCCCGGAGAGCGCGCTCAAGGCCGAGCTCGACGCGCGCAAGCACAACCTTGAGCACCAGATCTCCGAGAGCGGCCTGTCGAAGGACGCGTTCTTCCGTCTGTACCAGACGAGCGAGGACGAGCGCTTCGCCGAGTTCGAGACCGCTTCGGTCAAGGCCATCAAGTCGGGCTTCATGCTCGACAAGATCGTCAAGACCGAGGAGCTGGGCGTCTCCGAGCAGGAGCTCACCAACTTCGTCGTACGCCGTGCCATGCAGATGGGCGTCGCGCCCAACACGCTGGCCCAGCACCTGGCCGACAACGACCAGCTGACGCTGGCCATGGTCGAGATCGTCCGCGACAAGGCCAAGACGGTCATCGGCGACGCCGCCAAGGTCGTCGACGAGGCCGGCAACGAGGTCGACCTCAAGGCCATCTACGAGGAGATCAACGGCGAGGAGCTCGTCGAGGAGCCCGCCGAGGGCGACGGCACCGAGGACTCCGCCGAGGCCGAGACCGATGCCGAGACCGCAGCCGCCAAGTAGGCCGCCGCACGTGTGACGCCGAGGCGCTCGCCCACAGCGGGCGCCCCGTGAAGCCCTGACCCGCTCCGGCGGGCCGGGGCTTCGGCGTTTCCCGGAGCCCTTGAGACGGCTCCTGCGGGGCGTGCCGGGCGTACTCGGGAGAATTTCCCAATCGGGGGGTGGCGGGGCTCTGGGGGCGCTGTCGGGCGGCCTGCGAGGGGGCGCGGCTCAGGGGGGCGTACGGCTGGCGGGTGGGGGCAGGGGCCGGGGGGATTGCGGGGGCCCGGGAGGTGAGTGCCTCCTGTGGTGTTCTGTGTCTTCGGGTGGCGGTTGGTTGGCGTTCAGTGGCTTCGAGTGGTGGGTGTGGGTCGAGTGGTTGCGGGTCAGCTGGGGGATTGCGGGGGCAGAGGGGCCGTTGGCCCGGCTACCTGCGCCGTCAGCGAACAGTCGGTGGACGGGGCATGACCGGTCGGCCGTGCGCGTTAAGGTCACAAGCAAAGCCAATCGACAACGACGCATCGGAAGGTGACGCTGTGACCAGCCCGCCGTCCTTCTACCAGCCCGAGTCTCGCGGCCGTGAGAACGGCTCGTCCTTCCGGCTCGAGGACCAGCTCTACCAGCGTCTGCTGCGCGAGCGGATCATCGTGCTCGGCACCGACGTCAACGACGAGATCGCCAACCGCATCTGTGCCGAGCTACTGCTGCTGGCGGCCGACGACGCCGACCGCGACATCTGGCTCTACATCAACTCGCCCGGTGGTTCGGTGACCGCCGGCATGGCGATTTACGACATGATGGAATACGTGCCGAACAACGTGGCCACGGTTGCGATGGGCCTGGCGGCCTCCATGGGGCAGTTCCTGCTCTGCGCCGGGGCCCCTGGCAAGCGTTACGCGCTGCCGCACGCCCGCATCATGATGCACCAGCCGTCCGGTGGCATCGGTGGCACCGCCGCCGACATCGCCATCCAGGCCGAGCAGATGCTCTATGTGAAGAAGACGCTGGCCGAGCGGATCGCCTTCCACACCGGCCAGGCGCTCGACCAGATCGAGCAGGACTCCGACCGCGACCGCTGGTTCACGGCCGAGGAGGCCAAGGACTACGGCTTCATCGACCACGTCGTCCGCAGCGCGCGTCAGGTGCCCTCGCACGGCGCCGTTTCCTAGGGGGAGCTGGAAGTGAATATCGAGAGCCGCTACGTTCTCCCCTCCTTCGTCGAGCGCACGTCCTACGGCGTGAAGGAGATGAACCCGTACAACAAGCTCTTCGAGGACCGCATCATCTTCCTCGGAGTGCAGATCGACGACGCGTCGGCCAACGATGTGATGGCGCAGCTGCTGACGCTGGAGTCGCTCGACCCCGACCGTGACATCAGCATCTACATCAACTCGCCCGGCGGGTCGTTCACCGCTATGACGGCGATTTACGACACGATGCAGTTCGTCAGGCCGGAAATCCAGACCGTCTGCCTCGGCCAGGCGGCCTCCGCCGCGGCCGTGCTGCTGGCCGGTGGCACCCCGGGCAAGCGGTTCGCACTGCCCAACGCCCGGGTCCTGATCCACCAGCCCTCCACCGAGGGCGGCGGCCAGGGAAGCGACATCGAGATCCAGGCCCGTGAGATCCTGCGCATGCGCTCTCTGCTTGAGGAGATCGTTGCCAAGCACTCGGGCAAGAGTCCGGTCGAGGTTCGCAAGGACATCGAACGCGACAAAATTCTCAACGCAGATGAGGCCAAGGCGTATGGTCTGATCGACGACATCATCCCGTCGCGGAAGAAGCGAGCTCAGGCCGTAGCTTCCTGACGAGATGGCAGCGCACCGGAACGGTGCCCAATAGGGCACGTTCCGGTGCGACTCGCCGCCAGGGGGCTCACTGTGGGCCCAGAAGACGGTAACGTCGAAACCTGAGCGGTTCGGACCGGGTCCGGAGGATACGGATCGCGGGAGCAGGGCGGTCCCACGCAAAGGAGTATCTGGGGTGGCACGCATCGGCGACGGGGGAGACCTGCTGAAGTGCTCTTTCTGCGGGAAGAGCCAGAAGCAAGTCAAGAAGCTCATCGCCGGGCCCGGCGTCTACATCTGCGATGAGTGCATAGATCTGTGCAACGAGATCATCGAGGAGGAGCTCTCCGAGTCCTCCGAGCTCAAGTGGGACAACCTGCCCAAGCCGAGGGAGATCTACGAGTTCCTCGACGCCTATGTCATCGGTCAGGACAAGGCGAAGAAGGCGCTCTCGGTGGCGGTGTACAACCACTACAAGCGGGTGCAGTCCGGCGACCGCGGCAGAGACGACGGCCTGGAGCTGTCGAAGTCCAACATCCTGCTGCTCGGCCCGACGGGTTCCGGTAAGACACTGCTCGCGCAGACGCTGGCGAAGATGCTGAACGTCCCGTTCGCCATCGCCGACGCCACTGCGCTGACCGAAGCCGGATATGTCGGCGAAGACGTCGAGAACATCCTGCTCAAGCTCATCCAGGCCGCTGACTACGACGTCAAGAAGGCCGAGACCGGCATCATCTACATCGACGAGGTCGACAAGATCGCCCGCAAGAGCGAGAACCCGTCGATCACCCGCGACGTCTCGGGCGAGGGCGTGCAGCAGGCCCTGCTGAAGATCCTCGAAGGCACGACGGCCTCGGTGCCGCCGCAGGGCGGGCGCAAGCACCCGCACCAGGAGTTCATCCAGATCGACACCACGAACGTGCTGTTCATCTGCGGAGGCGCGTTCGCCGGCCTTGAGAAGATCATCGAATCCCGGGTGGGCCGCAAGGGCATCGGCTTCAACGCCATCATCCGCTCGAAGGAGGAGGTCGACTCCTCCGACATCTTCGGCGATGTCATGCCTGAGGACCTGCTCAAGTTCGGCATGATCCCCGAGTTCGTCGGCCGGCTGCCCGTCATCACGTCGGTGCACAACCTCGACCGCGAAGCGCTCATCCAGATCCTCACCGAGCCGCGCAACGCCCTCGTGAAGCAGTATCGCAAGCTGTTCGAGCTGGACGGCGTCGAGCTGGAGTTCTCAGAGGATGCCCTCGTCGCCATCGCCGACCAGGCCATCCTCCGAGGCACCGGCGCCCGCGGGCTCCGCGCGATCCTGGAGGAGGTGCTGCTGTCGGTGATGTACGAGGTGCCGTCCCGGCAGGACGTCGCCCGGGTGGTGATCACCCGGGAGGTCGTGCTGGAGCACGCGATTCCCACCCTGGTGCCACGCGACCAACTGGCTGCGAAGCAGCAGCGTGCGCCTCGGGAGAAGTCGGCGTAGGTGGGCGAAGTTGCACTTGGGGGCGGTCCTTTGGGGCCGCCCCTTTTGTCTTGTGTGTGGGTGGTGTGTGGGTTTAGGGGGCGGGGGTTGGGGGTGTTCGTGTGTGGGGGTGAGGTTGTGGTGGTGGCTGAGGGCTGAGGCGTTCGGGGGCTGGTGACTTAGGGCTCCGGCTGAGCGCTGGCGTCTGAGGGCTGAACGCTGGTGGCCATCGGGCGGCTGGGCTGGTGGGTGCTGGCTTGCTGGCGGGTAGTGGGGTCTGGTGAGTGGTGGCTCAGGTTGGGGAGGGGCTGAGGGATTCGGCTGGGGTTGAGGGTGTCGTCTGGGAGGGCCCTTTACGGCAGGCCGGGCATTGCCCACCGTGGGAGCGTGGCTGAGGCCTGTCCAAGCACGCCACTCCAGCTGGACTTCGGCGAGGCGGGGACGGCGGGACGCCGGAGACGTGAGGTGCCGAGGCCCGAGGGTCTAACGGGCGGTGCGCCAGGCGAGGGGCAGGCGTACGGGTGGTGTCGGGCGATGTCCGGCGGTGCGCCAGGCGGGGGGCAGGCATGCGGGCCGTGCCGGGCGATGTCGGGCGATGCGCCAGGCAGAGTACAGGCGCGTACGGGTGGTGCCAGGCGATGTCCGGGGATGCGCCAGGCAGGGGCGCAGGCGTGTGGGTTGAGTGGTTCGACCGGTCGTGAAGACCGTGGCGAGGCCGTTGGCATTGGGGATCACAGCCATGTGCATGGGGAAGATGCTTCCGAAGGCGCGTCTGGTGCCGACGGATGGGAGCGGCATCGCGCGTGGAGCCGCACTGCGGTGGCCAAGGCCAGACCCAAGGCCAGACCCAAGGCCAGAGACAAGCCCAAGGAAGCCCAAGCCCAAGACGGTGACATACGCCGGCGACGTGACATACGCCGGTGACGTCGCCTGCGACCAGGCGAGTAAGCAGTGGCCACCCGCAAAGGGATAACCCCCATGGAGACCCCAATAGACTTGCCCGGTGAGCATGTCAGAGTTGCCGACCCAGTACACGCCTGCCGATGTCGAGACGCCGAGCTACGACCGGTGGGTAGCCGAAGGGTATTTTTCGGCTGACCCTGGCAGTGGGCGTGAGCCGTACTCCATTGTGTTGCCGCCGCCCAACGTGACGGGTGTGCTGCACATCGGGCATGCGCTCGACCACTCCATCCAGGACGCGCTGACGCGTAGGGCCAGGATGCAGGGGCGGGAGACGTTGTGGGTGCCGGGCATGGACCATGCGGGCATCGCCACACAGAACGTCGTCGAGCGCGAGTTGGCCAAAGAGGGGCTTTCGCGGCATGACCTCGGGCGTGAGGCGTTCGTCGACAAGGTCTGGCAGTGGAAGGAGGAGTCCGGCGGCCGGATCCTCGGCCAGATGCGCAGGCTGGGCGACGGCGTCGACTGGTCGCGTGAGCGGTTCACGATGGACGAGGGGCTCTCGCGCGCGGTTCACACGATCTTCAAGCGACTCTTCGACGACGGGCTGATCTACCGCGCCGAGCGCATCATCAACTGGTGCCCGCGCTGCCTGACCGCCCTGTCCGACATCGAGGTCGAACACAGTGAGGACGAGGGCGAACTCGTCTCCATCCGGTACGGCGACGGCGAGCACTCGATCGTCGTCGCGACGACACGGGCCGAGACCATGCTCGGCGACACCGCGGTCGCGGTGCATCCCGACGACGAGCGGTACCAGCACCTCATCGGCCAGGAGGTCGAGGTCCCGCTGACCGGGCGGCGTATCCCGATCGTCGCCGACGAGCATGTGGACCCGGCGTTCGGCACCGGCGCGGTCAAGGTGACCCCGGCGCACGACCCCAACGACTTCGAGATCGGCAGACGGCACTCGCTGCCTTCGCTGACCGTGATGGACGAACGCGGTGTGATCACCGCACATGGGCCGTTCCTCGGGCTGGACAGGTTCGAGGCGCGGCCAGCCGTGGTGGCCGCATTGCGGGCCGAGGGGCGGATCGTCGCCGAGAAGCGGCCGTACCTGCACTCGGTCGGGCACTGCTCGCGCTGCAAGACTGTGGTGGAGCCGAGGCTGTCGCTGCAGTGGTTCGTGAACGTCTCGCCATTGGCCCAGGCCGCGGGCGACGCCGTGCGCGATGGGCGTACCCGGATTCATCCGCCGGAGTTGGCCAAGCGCTACTTCGACTGGGTCGACGACATGCACGACTGGTGTATTTCGCGGCAGTTGTGGTGGGGTCACCGCATCCCGGTCTGGTACGGCCCGGGCGGCGAGGTCGTCTGCGTGGGGCCGGACGAGGCGGCGCCCGAGGGGTATGTCCAGGATCCTGATGTGCTGGACACCTGGTTCTCGTCGGGGCTGTGGCCGTTCTCGACGCTGGGGTGGCCGGACAAGACGGCGGCGCTGGAGAAGTTCTATCCGACGTCGGTGCTGGTGACCGGCTACGACATCCTGTTCTTCTGGGTCGCGCGGATGATGATGTTCGGCATCTACGCGATGGACGGCGAGGTGCCTTTCCGCACGGTCGTTCTGCACGGCATGGTCCGTGACCAGTTCGGGAAGAAGATGTCGAAGTCGTTCGGCAATGTGGTGGACCCGCTCGACTGGGTCGAACGCTACGGCGCCGACGCCACCAGGTTCACCCTGCTGCGTGGCGCCAATCCCGGCTCCGATGTGGCGATCAGCGAGGAGTGGGCGGCCGGTTCGCGCAACTTCTGCAACAAGATCTGGAACGCCACCCGCTTCGCCCTCATGAACGGCGCGAGCGTCGGCGAGTTGCCGGACGATCTGACCGCGGCCGATCGCTGGATCCTGTCCAGACTGCAGACCGTGATCAAGAGCGCCGATGCCGCCTTCGACGACTACGAGTTCGCCAAGGCCTCCGACCTGCTCTACCACTTCGCCTGGGACGAGGTCTGCGACTGGTACCTGGAGCTGGCGAAGATCCAGCTAGCCGAAGGCCGCGAGGGCACACGGCAGGTGCTCGGCCATGTCTTCGACGCGTTGCTGCGGCTTCTGCATCCGCTGGTCCCGTTCGTGACCGAAGAACTCTGGCGCGCGGTGACCGGCGGCGAGTCCGTCGTGGTCGCCCCCTGGCCGAAGCCCGATCCGCGTTACGCCGACTCCGCCGCCGAGGCGGAGATCCTCGCGTTGCAGGAGCTGGTGACCGAGGTACGGCGCTTCCGTTCCGACCAGGGCCTCAAGCCAGGCCAGAAGGTCGCCGCCAGACTAGACCTCTCGGGTACGGCCATCGCGGCACACGAGTCGGCCGCGCGTTCGCTGTTGCGGCTGGATCCGGCGTCGGAGTCGTTCGCGGCGACGGCCAGGCTCTCGGTCGGCGGGGTGAGCGTCGAGATCGACACGGCCGGAACCATCGATGTCGCGGCCGAACGCAAGCGCCTGGACAAGGACCTGGCCGCGGCCCAGAAGGAGGTCGCCCAGGCGACGGCCAAGCTGGGTAACGAGCAGTTCATGGCCAAGGCGCCCGACGATGTCGTGGCCAAGGTCCGCGGACGCCTGGACCAGGCCAATGCCGACATCGCCCGACTGCAGGCGCAGCTCGCGGCGTTGCCCGCCGGGTGAGCAGGTGATGGGGGAGGGGTTTCGGTGATCGGACCGAGGCCCCTCCGCTTTTGCCGGGCGGGGCCTCGGGTGCGGGGCGTCGGGTGTTCGAAGACACGCCGTCGATGTTCGTATGGAGATCCCTGGTTTGGTGAACACGAGCCAGGGGAAGGTACTTTCGTTACCGAAGACGGACGTGGCACGGTCTGCCGGCTGCTACAGTTTTCAACGCAGGGCAGCAAGCCCCGCGGAGACAGGGCCTCGACCGACAGGTCGAGGATGGTCTCCGGGGCTGATACTCTCACTGCACACCTTCTGAACCGCCTCCCGATTCGGGATGTGTCCGTACGATTGGACACAGACAGAATGTCGGAGTAAGTTACGAGGGTTGCCTCGGAAACGGGGCAAATCCGAATCCTGCCGGATCGGTCGATTTGACAAGAATCGTCCGGATCTGATAAGATCGGAACACGAAGTGGAGTGCCACCTGGTGGTTGAGGGTGTACGCGTCCGTTTCTTGAGAACTCAACAGTGTGTTAAAAGCCAGTGCATGATGCACAACCCCGTCGCGCTCACATTGTGGGTGTGATGGATTCCTTTGGTTGATACATGCAGTATCAGCCGGGTGAAACATTTCCAAGCATTGTTTGGAGAGTTTGATCCTGGCTCAGGACGAACGCTGGCGGCGTGCTTAACACATGCAAGTCGAGCGGAAAGGCCCTTCGGGGTACTCGAGCGGCGAACGGGTGAGTAACACGTGAGCAACCTGCCCCCGACTCTGGGATAAGCCCGGGAAACTGGGTCTAATACCGGATATGACACACGATCGCATGGTCTGTGTGTGGAAAGTTGTTTCGGTTGGGGATGGGCTCGCGGCCTATCAGCTTGTTGGTGGGGTAGTGGCCTACCAAGGCGACGACGGGTAGCCGGCCTGAGAGGGCGACCGGCCACACTGGGACTGAGACACGGCCCAGACTCCTACGGGAGGCAGCAGTGGGGAATATTGCGCAATGGGCGGAAGCCTGACGCAGCGACGCCGCGTGGGGGATGACGGCCTTCGGGTTGTAAACCTCTTTCAGCAGGGACGAAGTTGACGTGTACCTGCAGAAGAAGCGCCGGCTAACTACGTGCCAGCAGCCGCGGTAATACGTAGGGCGCAAGCGTTGTCCGGAATTATTGGGCGTAAAGAGCTCGTAGGTGGCTGGTCGCGTCTGCCGTGAAAGACCCGGGCTTAACTCGGGTTCTGCGGTGGATACGGGCCGGCTAGAGGTAGGTAGGGGCAAGCGGAATTCCTGGTGTAGCGGTGAAATGCGCAGATATCAGGAGGAACACCGGTGGCGAAGGCGGCTTGCTGGGCCTTACCTGACGCTGAGGAGCGAAAGCGTGGGGAGCGAACAGGATTAGATACCCTGGTAGTCCACGCTGTAAACGTTGGGCGCTAGGTGTGGGGTCCTTCCACGGATTCCGTGCCGGAGCTAACGCATTAAGCGCCCCGCCTGGGGAGTACGGCCGCAAGGCTAAAACTCAAAGGAATTGACGGGGGCCCGCACAAGCGGCGGAGCATGTTGCTTAATTCGACGCAACGCGAAGAACCTTACCAAGGCTTGACATCGCCCGGAAAGCATCAGAGATGGTGCCCTCTTCGGACTGGGTGACAGGTGGTGCATGGCTGTCGTCAGCTCGTGTCGTGAGATGTTGGGTTAAGTCCCGCAACGAGCGCAACCCTTGTTCCATGTTGCCAGCAACCTCTTCGGAGGGTTGGGGACTCATGGGAGACTGCCGGGGTCAACTCGGAGGAAGGTGGGGATGACGTCAAGTCATCATGCCCCTTATGTCTTGGGCTGCAAACATGCTACAATGGCCGGTACAGAGGGTTGCGATACCGTGAGGTGGAGCGAATCCCTAAAAGCCGGTCTCAGTTCGGATTGGGGTCTGCAACTCGACCCCATGAAGTCGGAGTCGCTAGTAATCGCAGATCAGCAACGCTGCGGTGAATACGTTCCCGGGCCTTGTACACACCGCCCGTCACGTCACGAAAGTCGGCAACACCCGAAGCCCGTGGCCCAACCCGTAAGGGGGGGAGCGGTCGAAGGTGGGGCTGGCGATTGGGACGAAGTCGTAACAAGGTAGCCGTACCGGAAGGTGCGGCTGGATCACCTCCTTTCTAAGGAGCACCGGCTGGGTCTAACGACCTGGTCTACGCTGTGATTGCAGGCGAATGTTCTGCACACGGCAGCTCATTAGTGGAGCACTGGCTAGTCAGCTGGACCGGGTCGCCGGGCCGCTAGTACCGCCCTCCTTGTGAGGGAGTGGGAACGGGGTTTCCGGGGGTTCGGGCCAGGTCTGGAACACACTGTTGGGTCCTGAGGGAACGGACCGGTCGGGCCCGCTGAGGCGGGCTCGCTGTCTGTTGGAGCCTCATTCAGGGCCATCCTCCTGCCAGATCGCATCGCCTCTTCTTCGGGGTGGTGGTCTGATGGCGGGTCGGGTTTGGTTGCTGTTTGTTGTTTGAGATTTGCATAGTGGACGCGAGCATCTTTGTGGCCAAGTTTTTTAGGGCACACGGTGGATGCCTTGGCATCAGGAGCCGATGAAGGACGTGGAAGGCTGCGTTAAGCCTCGGGGAGTCGCCAATCAGACGTTGATCCGGGGATTTCCGAATGGGGAAACCTAGCACCAGTCATGTGGTGTTGCCTCCGCCTGAATGTATAGGGCGGTTGGTGGTAACGCGGGGAAGTGAAACATCTCAGTACCCGTAGGAAGAGAAAACAAGAGTGATTCCGTGAGTAGTGGTGAGCGAAAGCGGATGAGGCTAAACCGTTTGCGTGTGATAGCCGGCAGGCGTTGCGCATGCGGGGTCGTGGGACCCTCTTGGAGGAGCTGCCGCTTCTCCGGACAGTGATAAATCCTTTGGGTAGTCGAAGCCTCTGGGAAGGGGCGCCGTAGACCGTGAGAGCCGGGTAGGCGAAACCTTTTGGACTGTTTGAGGGGATCCCAAGTAGCACGGGGCCCGAGAAATCCTGTGTGAATCTGCCAGGACCACCTGGTAAGCCTAAATACTCCCTGATGACCGATAGTGAACAAGTACCGTGAGGGAAAGGTGAAAAGCGCCCCGGTGAGGGGTCGTGAAATAGTACCTGAAACCGTGTGCCTACAAGCCGTAGGAGCTTGCACCAGCTTGTCTGGTGTGTGATGTGACTGCGTGCCTTTTGAAGAATGAGCCTGCGAGTTATGGTGTGTGGCGAGGTTAACCCGTGTGGGGGAGCCGTAGCGAAAGCGAGTCTGAATAGGGCGTTTGAGTCGCATGCTGTAGACCCGAAGCGGAGTGATCTACGCATGGGCAGGTTGAAGCGAGGGTAAGACCTCGTGGAGGACCGAACCCACCAGGGTTGAAAACCTGGGGGATGACCTGTGTGTAGGGGTGAAAGGCCAATCAAACTCCGTGATAGCTGGTTCTCCCCGAAATGCATTTAGGTGCAGCGTCACGTGTTTCTTGCCGGAGGTAGAGCACTGGATGGCCGATGGGCCCGACAAGGTTACTGACGTCAGCCAAACTCCGAATGCCGGTAAGTGAGAGCGTGGCAGTGAGACTGCGGGGGATAAGCTCCGTAGTCGAGAGGGAAACAGCCCAGATCACCGACTAAGGCCCCTAAGCGTGTGCTAAGTGGGAAAGGATGTGGAGTCGCAGAGACAACCAGGAGGTTGGCTTAGAAGCAGCCACCCTTGAAAGAGTGCGTAATAGCTCACTGGTCAAGTGATTCCGCGCCGATAATGTAGCGGGGCTCAAGTACACCGCCGAAGTCGTGGCATTCACACTGCAAGGTGTGGATGGGTAGGGGAGCGTCGTGTGCTGCGGTGAAGCGGCAGAGTGATCTAGCCGTGGAGCGTACACGAGTGAGAATGCAGGCATGAGTAGCGAATCGAGGGTGAGAAACCCTCGCGCCGGATGACCAAGGGTTCCTGGGCCAGGCTAATCCGCCCAGGGTAAGTCGGGACCTAAGGCGAGGCCGACAGGCGTAGTCGATGGACAACGGGTTGATATTCCCGTACCCGCTTTAACGCGCCCATACTGAACCTCGTGATGCTAAGAGTCCTTAACCCCTCCTGTGACCTTCGGGTCTTGGTGGGGTGAACGCTCGGACCGATCGGGTAGTAGGTAAGCGATGGGGTGACGCAGGAAGGTAGTCCAGCCCAGGCGATGGTTGTTCCTGGGGTAAGCATGTAGGGCGAGACGTAGGCAAATCCGCGTCTTATTAAGCCTGAGGTGTGATGCCGAGCCGATTGTGGCGAAGTGGATGATCCTATGCTGCCGAGAAAAGCCTCTAGTGAGTGTTATGGCGGCCCGTACCCTAAACCGACTCAGGTGGTCAGGTAGAGAATACCAAGGCGATCGGGTGAACTGTGGTTAAGGAACTCGGCAAATTGCCCCCGTAACTTCGGGAGAAGGGGGACCTCTGCTGGTGATAGGCCTTGCGCCTGGAGCTGGTGGGGGTCGCAGTGGCCAGGGGGAAGCGACTGTTTACTAAAAACACAGGTCCGTGCTAAGTCGTAAGACGATGTATACGGACTGACGCCTGCCCGGTGCCGGAACGTTAAGGGGACCGGTTAGCGACGTAAGTCGCGAAGCTGAGAACTTAAGCGCCGGTAAACGGCGGTGGTAACTATAACCATCCTAAGGTAGCGAAATTCCTTGTCGGGTAAGTTCCGACCTGCACGAATGGCGTAACGACTTCCCCGCTGTCTCAACCGCAGACCCGGCGAAATTGCACTACGAGTAAAGATGCTCGTTACGCGCAGCAGGACGGAAAGACCCCGGGACCTTCACTACAGCTTGACATTGGCGTTTGGAACGTCTTGTGTAGGATAGGTGGGAGACTGTGAAGCTGTCACGCTAGTGGTGGTGGAGTCATTGGTGAAATACCACTCTGGTCGTTTTGAACGTCTAACCCTGGTCCGTGATCCGGATCGGGGACAGTGTCTGGTGGGTAGTTTAACTGGGGCGGTTGCCTCCTAAAGAGTAACGGAGGCGCCCAAAGGTTCCCTCAGCCTGGTTGGCAATCAGGTGTCGAGTGTAAGTGCACAAGGGAGCTTGACTGTGAGACTGACGGGTCGAGCAGGAGCGAAAGCTGGGACTAGTGATCCGGCGGTGGCATGTGGAAGCGCCGTCGCTCAACGGCTAAAAGGTACCCCGGGGATAACAGGCTGATCTTCCCCAAGAGTCCATATCGACGGGATGGTTTGGCACCTCGATGTCGGCTCGTCGCATCCTGGGGCTGGAGTAGGTCCCAAGGGTTGGGCTGTTCGCCCATTAAAGCGGTACGCGAGCTGGGTTTAGAACGTCGCGAGACAGTTCGGTCCCTATCCGCTGCGCGCGCAGGAGACTTGAAAGGAGCTGTCCCTAGTACGAGAGGACCGGGACGGACGAACCTCTGGTGTGCCAGTTGTTCCGCCAGGAGCACGGCTGGTTGGCTACGTTCGGAAGGGATAACCGCTGAAAGCATCTAAGCGGGAAGCTCGCCTTGAGATGAGGTCTCCCACCATGAGAGTGGGTAAGGCTCCCAGTAGACGACTGGGTTGATAGGCCGGAGGTGGAAGCACGGTAACGTGTGGAGCTGACCGGTACTAATAGGCCGAGGACTTGACCACAAAGCATCTTGCTCGCGTCCACTAGGCAATTCTGAAACCACAAACAGCTGGTCTGTTTGACAGTTTCATAGTGTTACGGCGGTTATAGCGTGGAGGAAACACCCGGTTACATTCCGAACCCGGAAGTTAAGCTCTACTGCGCCGATGGTACTGCACTCGGGAGGGTGTGGGAGAGTAGGTCGCCGCCGGACAATCTTTCGAGAAGGGCCACCCTGCTTGTGCGGGGTGGCCCTTTTTGCGTTGTACCGAAAGTGAGTGTGTGGGGCCCGCAAGCCTGAGCAGTCCATCGGGTCAGTAGGGTTGTGGTGTGGATTATCGTGCGGTAGAGCGGGCCATCATGGAGCGCGGGGTCGAGTGGGACTTCGAGCCGACGCTCGACAGGATCACGGCGCTGATGGATCTCCTCGGGTCGCCGCAGCAGGCGTACCCCGTCATTCACATCGCCGGCACCAACGGCAAGACGAGCACGGCCCGGATGGTGGAGGCGCTGCTCAAGGAGCGCAATCTCCGGGTGGGGCGGTTCACCAGTCCGCATCTGGTCTCGATGAGAGAGCGGATCTGCGTCGACGGCGAGCCGCTGAGCGAGGAGCGATTCGCCGAGGTGTACGAGGACATCATCCCGTACGTCGAACTCACCGATACCAAGGGCCGGCGCATTCAGTATTTCGAACTGCTGACGGCCATGGCCTATGCGGCATTCGCCGACACTCCTGTCGACGTGGCCGTGATCGAAACCGGCATGGGCGGCACCTGGGACGCGACGAACATCGTCGACGGCGCCGTCTCCATCATCACGCCGATCTCCCTCGACCACATGGACAGGCTCGGCAACGACATCGCCACCATCGCCGGTGAAAAGGCCGGAATCATCAAGCCCGGCGGCACGACGATCCTGGCCCAGCAGGAGCTCGAGGCCGCCGAGGTGCTGATGCAACGCGCTGCCGACACCGGCGCCGTCGTCGCACGTGAGGGCCTGGAGTTCGGCGTACTGAACCGCGAAGTCGCACTCGGCGGCCAACTGCTGGCCCTGCGCGGCCTCAAGGGCGTCTACGAGGACGTCTACCTTCCGCTGTACGGCGCCCACCAGGCGGGCAACGCCGTGTGCGCACTGGCCGCGGTCGAGGCCCTGACCGGCGGCGACGACCCTTTGGGCATCGAGCTCGTACGGCAGGCGTTCGCACAGGTCAGCTCGCCCGGACGGCTTGAGGTCGTACGGCGCACGCCCACGGTTGTCCTGGACGCCGCGCACAATCCCGGTGGGATGGTCGCGATGCTGGAGGCGTTGCACGAGGCGTTCGACTTCAACAAGGTCGTCGCGGTCGTCGCCGTCATGCAGGACAAGGACGTCGCGGGCCTGCTCGAACTCATGGAGCCGATCGTCGAGGAGATCGTGGTGACGCGTAACTCCTCACCGCGTTCGATGCCTGCGGGCGAGTTGGCGGCGCTGGCCGAAGGGGTGTTCGGCGCCGATCGCGTGCACCTGGTGGACCGGCTGGACGACGCCATCGACGTGGGGATCGGCCTGGCGGACGCGGCCGGGGAGTTCGCCGGGGCCGGGGTGCTCATCACGGGATCGGTGGTCACGGCGGGAGATGCCCGGCATCTGCTGAAGGTCGAAGGCTGACCGGATGTGGGGACAGCTGGGGCCGGTGTTCCGGGTTTTTCGGCGAAGGTGAAGGGGTCATGAATATTGAGGTCACGCCCACGCTCAGGCGGTTGTGCGCCAGTGTGCTGGGGATGGAGGCGATCGTCGCCGGGCTGATGACGCCGGTCGCGATCATGGTGGGCGGTGTCACGCCGCCGCTCGCCGTGGGAGTGGGGATCGGCCTGGCGTTGCTCTGTGTGATCGTCGCGGGGCTGCTGAAGCGTCCGTTCGCGTACGTCGTGGGTAGTGTTGTGCAGGTGCTGGCGATCGCTTCAGGGTTCGTGGTGCCGACGATGTTCTTCCTTGGGGTGATCTTCGCGGCGCTTTGGGTCACGGCAATTATCGTCGCTCGCCGTGTCGAGGGCGTGACTTCCCGCTAAAGTCGGCCACCATGGCCGTACCCCCCATCGAGCGGTCCGCCGAGACCGACGCGCATTCCGTGGGACCGGAGCGTTCAGCCAGGTCGTCCTGGCCGCTCGACGTTGTCCTCGGACTCCTCATCGTCGCCGCGTTGCCGCTGGCGATCGTGGCGATTCCCAATACCGTTTCCGTGGTCGGCGGGCTGTTGCCTCCCGGTGTCGACCGGCTTGAGCTGATGCGTGCCCATGGGCTCGCGCTTCCGGCGATGATGCTGACCGTGCCGCTGGCCGCCGTGGCCGTGCGCCGGTTGAAGGCCGCCTACGTGCTGATGGCCGGGCTGGTCGTGCTGGCCCTGGCCGACGCCGCGGGCGGGTTCGCCGGGTCGGCGTGGATGGTCACCGTCCTTCGCGTGCTGCACGGCGTGGGTGCGGGGCTGCTCGTGCCCGCCACGCTCGTCGCCGCGTGGGGGCGTGCTCCCGTCGTGCGGGCCGTGTGGAGCGGCATGCTCGTGGTGAGCATGATCCTCGCTCAGGCGATGGCCCTGTGGCCGCTGGACGGCGTCGACGACTGGCGTATCACGCTGCAGCCGTACCCTCTGCTCACCGGGGCCACGCTGGCGCTCGCGGCGGTGTACCTCGTGCTGTGGCTGCGCAGCGGGGAGGGCGCGGAGAGCGGGCCCAAGGCGGTCGAGCGGAGTCGGCTGACGCTGACGGCCGTTCCCGCGGCTGGGATCGCGGTGCTGGCGATCGGCACGACGTACAACTGGTCGCCTTCGCTGGTCGTGCTGGCGGCGCTGGTGTCCATCGCCACGTTGCTGGCGCTGGCCTCGATCGGCATGTTCGACGGGGCCGGTGGGCGGACGCTGGCGTACGCGATGGTCGCGGTGGGTGTGGTGCTGCTGCCGACTGCGGCTCAGGTCACGACCATCGAACTGCGTGGTCTCGGCGGGCCCGGGCTGAGTGGGCTGTGGCCCGCGTTCGTGGCCGCGGCCGTGCTGGGGATCGCGGCGTCCGTGGTGGCCGGGCGGGTGGATCAGGCGAAGGCGTTCCGGCTTGGTGGCGCCGGGCTGGTGCTGGTGGTGCTGGGCCTCGCGGCCGTACGGCTGATCGTGCCCGCGGCGCAGGGAGCGCTCGTCGGGGTGCCGTTCGTGTTGCTGGCCGTGGGGGCCGGGGTCGCTTTGACGGCGGCGTTGCGGCTGGCCGGGGTCGGGGCCGCGTTGTTCGGGCTGTCGTTGTGCTTTC
The DNA here is from genome assembly GCF_056106265.1 of Nonomuraea sp. IBHARD001. Taxonomy (NCBI): domain Bacteria; kingdom Bacillati; phylum Actinomycetota; class Actinomycetes; order Streptosporangiales; family Streptosporangiaceae; genus Nonomuraea; species Nonomuraea sp. IBHARD001. Next base: position 7,133,655 of record NZ_JBWBBW010000002.1, on the reverse strand, counting down.
CCGGGGTGCTGGCGGGGTTCCTGCTGGGGTCCGGGATGCAGTTGGTGCTGTTGAGTGATGTCGCTTCGGCGCAGGAGATCGTGTCGCGGTTGGTGGGGGCGCTGCATCTTTGGGCGTTCGTGGGTGGGGTGTTGGTGGTGGCGGTGATCGTGCTCGGGGCCTTGTTGGGGAGGCGTGGGGCTGGTGCTGGTGCTTCGGGGGGTTCTGAGGCTTCTGGGGGAGGTGTGCCTGCGGCTCGGGTGGGCGAAGGGGATGCGGCTCGGCGGTTCGAGAAGCGGCTGGTGGCTCGGGGGGAGATGGGAGAGGTTGGGGAAGGTGGGGTTGGTAGTGGTGGGAGTGGGGGTGGGGCTCGTGGGGATTTGCTGGCGGCTTCTGGGGGTGGGGCTGGGGTCGGGGGTGCGGGGTCGGCCGCTGGTGCGGGCGCGGGTGCTAGTGCGGCTGGGGCTGTGGTTCGGAGGGAGGAGGCGGCTGATGCTGCTGGCGAGAGTGAGCGGGGTGGTGTGGGGGTTGGGCGGCCTGCTGCCGGGGAGGCTGGGCCGGTGGGGTTGAAGCCCTATGCGGAGCGGGGTGGGGTGGCTGGTGAAGGTGTGCGGGCGGCGGATGCAGTACGGCCTGCTGGTGGAGGGCAGGGCGGGGAGTCTGGGCGTGGGGTCGTGCTGGGGAGTGTGGGGGCGGAGGATGGGGGCTCTGAAGTGGGGCCTGAGGGTAGGTCGGAGGCTGCGGGCGCTGAGGTGGGGGCTAGGCGTAGGTCGGAGGCTGGGGGCGAGGCGGAGTCGGGAAGCAAGGCTGCGGCACTCGCTGGCGGGAAGGGGGCTGGTGCTGGCCTTGGTGCCTTTGCGGTGGTGAGCGCCGGAGTGTTGGGGGGTGTTGGGGTGTCGTCGGAGGGTGTGGAGAGGGATGATTCCGCCGACGCCGACGCCGACGCCGACGCCGACGCCGACGCCGACGCCGACGCCGACGCCGACGGCCATGCCGATGGCGAGGGCCAGGCCGGAGGCGGAGTCGCTGTTGTGGGGAGTGCTGGCGGTGGCGAGGTTGTTGCCGGTGGGGCTGACGACAGCGGTAACACTGGCAACGGAGTCGAGATCCACGTCGGTGACGTCGGTGACGTCGGTGACGTCGGTGAGGTCGGTGAGGTCGGTGAGGTCGGTGAGGTCGGTGAGGTCGGTGAGGTCGGTGAGGTCGGTGAGGTCGGTGAGGTCGGTGAGGTCGGTGAGGTCGGTGAGGTCGGTGAGGTCGGTGAGGTCGGTGAGGTCGGTGAGGTCGGTGAGGTCGGTGAGGGGGCCGGGGAGCCTGGTGGCTCTGAGGTGCGTGGTGGGGCGGGGGAGTCTGGGGAGTTGGGCGGGCTGGGGGAGTTGGGGGGAGAGGAGGAGTTTGATGAAGGAGAGCGGGTGACTGGGCCTATTGCGGTTGTGCCGTTGCCTTCGCCTTCGCCTGAGGATCGGTGAGGGCGGGGTTTGCCGACCACGGGATATCGGCGTGGGGACGGTAAACTTCGCGCGTTCGCCGCATTGCGCGACCAAGACGTATCTGTTCAAAGGAGAACTTTCGTGTCCGAGCGCACTCTTGTCCTGATCAAGCCCGACGGGGTGAAGCGCGGTCTCATCGGTGACGTGATCGCCCGCGTGGAGCGCAAGGGCCTCAAGGTCGTGGCGTTGGAACTGCGTACCCTCGACGTCGACACCGCCAAGGCGCACTACGCCGAGCACTCCGAGCGGCCGTTCTTCGGCGAGCTGGTGGAGTTCATCACGTCGGCTCCGCTCGTGGCGCTGGTCCTTGAGGGGCCGCGCGCGATCGAGGCGTTCCGCGGGCTGGCCGGGCTCACCGACCCGGTGAAGTCGGCTCCCGGCACCATCCGTGGCGACCACGCCCTGGAGATCGGCGAGAACGTCGTACACGGCTCCGACTCGCCCGAGTCCGCCGCACGCGAGATCAAGATCTTCTTCCCGGACCGGTTCTAGGAAGTCAGTCGGCCTGTCGGGTCGCGTACCGACATCGCCGCTGCTCGGGCCTGAAGACCTCTCGGTTTTCAGGCCTTCGGGCTGTTGGGGGTGGAGGTGGGGGCCGAGGGCGGGTTCTGGGGCTATTGGCGCTGTGGTTGTTGCCGGAGCCGGCTGTGGTTGTTGCTGGAGTTGGCTGTGGGTGTTGGTGGCGCTGGTGGAGTTCTGGGACCAGGGATGGCTGGCCGTGACGGCTGGTCGTTGAGTGCCGTGATGGTGACGGCTGGTCGTTGAGGGGCGATTCGCCGTCTGCGGTGGGGTCGGTTTGGCTGTCGGCGTTGCTCGCCGGTTGCTCGGTCGATGACTTGGCTCGCGGGCGAGGCGACAGGCGACAAGCGACAGGGAGCATGGGACAGGCGAGGGGACAGGCGACTGGCTGGGTTGTTGGCCAATCGTCGGCAGCCCAGGCGTTGGCAGGGTTGTGAGCTGGCCCCTGGGGCTGGTGCTTGGAGTTGTGTGGCCGGGTCTGGCGTTTGCCGGGCTGGGAGGCACTCTGAGGGCCTCTCCAGGGGCTTGTGCGTTTCTCGGAGGGCTGGGCGGGCCTCTGGAACGCACGGGCGGTGGCGAGGGAACTGGGAGCGGTACGAGAGGGCTGGGGGCAGTACGAAGGGAGCAGGGAGGCGGTGGCGAGGGAGCGGGGGGCAGTGCGAGGGAGCGGGAAGCGGTGGCGAGGGCACCGGAGTGGGAGGAGCGGGGAAGCGGTGGCGAGGGCGTCGGGGATGGGAGGAGCGGTGGCGAGGGCGCCGGGGTGGGAGGAGCGGGAAGCGGAGGGGACGGGGGTGGAGGGGATGGGGGAGGGGAGATCGGATCACGGTCGAGCGGCCTGCTGAACGCGGTGCTGAAGGGCGGGAAGGCGGTGGCGGGAGAGGTGGTGGGAGCGAGGAGGGAGAAGGGGCGGGAGACGGCGAGGAGGGGAGGGGGGAGGTTGTGGGGGTTTGGGAGGGGGTGGGGGTGGGGGTTTGCGACGCGCCGGGGAGAAGTTGGGGCGGGTGGGGGGTGATGTTGGTTGAATGGGTGGGGGTCGCTTCGACGGGTGAATGGGCGTTCATATCCGGCAAACGGATGATGAGGGAGAGACGCCAAGATTTTCCTGGGACTGCGGGGCTCATTGCGCTCAGCGGTGGGTACGTGACGTTACGATGCGAATGCGATCCGTAATCATTCGCGAACGACGTTACGGAAGGCCTCCTTCCCCATGGGCAGCAAGCTCGCGTTTCTCGGCCGTGACATGGCGGTCGACCTCGGCACCGCCAACACGCTCGTCTACGTGCGCGGACGCGGCATCGTGCTCAACGAGCCGTCCGTCGTCGCCATCAACACCACGACCGGCAAGATCGTGGCCGTGGGCATAGAGGCCAAGCGGATGATCGGCCGTACGCCGGGCAACATCGTGGCCGTCAGGCCGCTCAAGGACGGTGTGATCGCCGACTTCGACGTCACCGAGCGGATGTTGCGCTATTTCATCCAGCGGGTGCACAAGCGCCGCCACTTCGCCAAGCCGCGCATCATCATCGCGGTGCCGAGCGGCATCACGGGCGTCGAGCAGCGCGCGGTCAAGGAGGCCGGGTACCAGGCAGGCGCACGCAAGGTCTACATCGTCGAGGAGCCCATGGCGGCGGCGATCGGGGCCGGACTGCCGGTGCACGAGCCGACCGGCAACATGGTGGTCGACATCGGCGGCGGCACGACCGAGGTGGCGATCATCTCGATGGGCGGCGTCGTGACCAGCCAGTCGATCAGGGTGGGCGGCGACGAGCTGGACCAGGCGGTGATCACGTTCGCCAAGAAGGAGTTCTCGCTGATGCTCGGCGAGCGCACCGCCGAGGAGATCAAGATGGCGATCGGCTCGGCCTGCGAGACCGACGACGAGTGCCATGCCGAGATCCGGGGACGCGACCTGGTGAGCGGGCTGCCCAAGACGATCGTGGTGTCGGCCCAGGAGATCCGCAAGGCCACCGAAGAGCCGATCAACGCGATCATCGACGCGGTGAAGACCACGCTGGACAAGTGCCCGCCCGAGCTGTCGGGCGACCTGATGGACAGGGGCATCGCCCTGACCGGTGGTGGCGCCCTGCTCAAGGGCATGGACGACAGGCTGCGCAACGAGACGGGCATGCCGGTGCACCTGGTGGAGAACGCCCTGGACTCGGTGGCGCTGGGATCGGGCAAGTGCGTGGAGGAGTTCGAGGCTTTGCAGCAGGTTCTCGTTCCGGAGCCCCGGCACTGATGCGCGACACGCGCCGGACCCGGCTGCTCCTCGGACTGCTGCTGACCGCGGCGCTCGTCATGCTGACCGTCGACCACCGCACGGGGGACGGCTCGCCGTTCGGGATGTTGCGTGATGCGGGCGGGTGGGCCTTCGGGGCGGCCGAGCGCGGGGTGGCCGCGGTGACGACGCCGGTGGGGGAGTTCGCCGGGCTGGTCGCGGGGGCGCCGGACGCGCACGAGCGCCTCAAGAGCCTCACCGAGGAGAACGCCAGGCTGCGGGCCGAGGTGACGGCCGGACGCCTCGACCAGACGCGTGCGGCGGAGCTGCGCGGGCTGCTGGGCATGGCCGGGATCGGCGGCTACAAGGTCGTACCCGCCCAGGTGATCGCCAGGCGGGGCCATCCGGGGTTCGAGGAGGCGGTCGAGATCGATGCCGGGAGCGCCGACGGCATCACGGCGGAGATGACCGTGCTCAACGCCGCGGGGCTGGTGGGCCGGGTCGTACGCGCCGGGCCGACGACCGCGACCGTCGTCCTGCTGAGCGATCCCGCCTCGTCGGCCGGGGCCAGGCTCGAAGGCAGCAACGAGATCGGCGTGGTGCACGGCGTGGGGGAGGGCGGGCGGCTGGTGAGGTTCCGGCTGCTCGACTCGACGGCCGCGCTGGGGGCCGGGCAGCGGATCGTGAGCTTCGGGTCGCAGGCGGGCGCGCCGTATGTCCCCGGCGTGCCGGTCGGCGTGATCGAGCGCGTCGAGGCGACGCCGGGCGAGCTCACCCGCATCGCCTACGCCAGGCCGTACGCCGATCTGACCGCGCTCGACGTCGTCGGCGTCGTGGTGGAGGCGCCCAGGCGCGACCCTCGCGACGCGGTGCTGCCCCGCCAGCCCGCGACGTCAGGGGAGGCGCGATGACCGAGCCGAAGAGCCCCGCCACCACCTTCCCAGCACCCCCCACCCCCGAACCACCCCTACGCGGGGAGGTGCCGTGATGGTGGTGCTCTGGGTGGTGGGGGCGTTGTTGGTGCAGGTGGTGGTCGTCAATCGGCTGGGGTTGCCGGGGGGCGGTGGGCCGGATCTCGTGCTGCTCGTCGTCGTGGGGGCCGCGCTCGTACGGGGTCCGGCGGCGGGGGCCGTCGTCGGGTTCGGGGCGGGGCTGCTGGTGGATCTGCTGCCGCCGACGGCGCATGTCGTCGGGCAGTACGCGTTCGTGCTGGCCTTCGTCGGATATCTGGCGGGGCGGGGGATCGGGGGGCCGGTCGTGACCGTGGTGGTGTGTGTGCTGGCGGCGCCGTTGCTGGCGGCGGCGGTGAGCGGGCTGATCGGCGATCCGCGTGTGACGTGGACGGGGCTGCTGGAGTCGGCGGCGCCGGTCGCGGTGTACACGCTGCTGCTCGCGCCGCCGGTGCTCTGGCTGCTGACCAGGCGTGAGCAGAGCCTGATGAGGTACGCCGCGTGAGCAGGATGCGGACCAGGCTGGTCGTGCTGCACGTGGTGGTGCTGTCGCTGCTGGCCGTGCTGGCCGTGCGGCTGTGGCAGGTGCAGGTGGTGCGGGGCACCGAGTTCGTGAGCGCGGCGGCCGAGACGCGGACGCGTGAGGTGGTGGTGCCCGCCGTACGGGGGCAGATCCTCGACGCGTCGGGGCGGCCGTTGGTGCGCAATCGCACGGCGCTGGTCGTTTCGGTCGACCGCACGCAGCTCAGCCGGATGAAGGACGGCGGCGAGGTCGTGCTGAAGCGCCTTTCGGAGGTGCTCGGCCGTCCGGTGCGGGCGTTGCGCGAGCGGATCAGGCCGTGCGGGGCGGGGGTGACCAGGCCGTGCTGGCCGGGCTCGCCGTACCAGCCGATCCCGATCGACGACCGGGTGAGCACGCGGGAGGCGCTGACGATCCTGGAGCGGCAGGAGGAGTTCCCAGGGGTGAGCGCCGAGGTGCAGGCGGTGCGGGAGTACCCGAACGGCCGGGCGGCGGCGCAGGTGCTGGGGTACCTGCAGCCGGTGACGCAGGAGGAGCTGGAGCGGCGCGACGGGCTGAAGGCCGGGTTCTCGGGCGTCGACCTGGTCGGCAGGGACGGCCTGGAGTCGGTCTACGACGTGGCGCTGCGCGGCAGGCCAGGTCTGCGCACGGTGCAGGTCGACCGGCTGGGCAAGGTGATCGGCACCGAACGCGAGGTGGCGCCGACGACCGGCGACACGCTGATCACCAGCATCGACTCCCGCGTGCAGGCGGTCGTGGAGAAGGCGGTCAACGGTGCGATGAAGCGCGCGCCGAAGGCCGACGGCGCGGCGGGCGTGGTGCTGGATGTGAAGAGCGGCCGTGTGGTCGCGCTGGCGAGTGCGCCCGGCTACGACCCGGCGATCTGGACGGGCGGTATCTCGGAGTCGGAGTACCAGCGCCTGCTGTCGGACCGTGCGGGCAGGCCGCTGGTGTCGCGGGCGATCAAGGGGGAGTTCGCGCCGGGCTCCACGTTCAAGGTGTCGTCGGTCGCGGCGATGGTGCGCGACGGCTATCCGCTGAACGGCACCTACGGCTGCCCGGGCGCCTTCATGGTGGGCGACCGGCCCTTCCACAACTTCAGGGGCATCGGCCTGGGCACGCTCAGCCTGCACACGGCGCTGGTCAAGTCGTGCGACACGATCTTCTACAAGGCGGCATACGAGCAGTGGCTGCGCGACGGCGGCCTGCGGCCGAAGAAGCAGCCGAAGGAGAAGATGGCGGCGATGGCCAGGGCGTTCGGCTTCGGCAGGCCGACCGGCGTCGACCTGCCGGGCGAGTCGGCCGGCCGCATCCCCGACCGGGCGTGGAAGAAGGACCTGTGGAGCGACACCAGCACGGAGAACTGCAGGCGCTCGCGCACCGGCTACCCGGAGGTGGCCAGGTCCGACCGCACCAGGGCCGCCTTCCTCAAGCGACTGGCCTACGAGAACTGCGTGGAGGGCTTCCTGCTGCGTCCCGGTGACGCGGCGAACTTCTCGATCGGCCAGGGCGACGTCCTGGTGACGCCGTTGCAGCTGGCCTCGGCCTACGCGGCGCTGGTCGGCGACGGCAGGCTGCGCAGCCCGCGCGTCGGCTGGGCCCGCGTACGCCCTGACGGCACGCTGGTCGAGACCATCCAGGCCCCGGTGAAGGCCAAGCTGCCCATCTCGGCCAAGGAACGCGCCTACATCAAACGCGCCCTCAGCCAGGTGGCGTCGGACGGCACCGCGGCAGGCGCGTTCGGCGGTTTCCCCATGGACCAGGTCCAGGTGGGCGGCAAGACCGGAACAGCCGAGGTGTACGGCAAGCAGGACACCTCCTGGTTCGCCTCGTTCGCCCCGACGGACAGGCCGAAGTTCGTCGTGGTCGTCATGGTCTCGCAGGGCGGGCTCGGCGGCGCGGCGGCGGCTCCGGCGGTGCGCGAGATCTACGAGGGCATCTACGGCTTCAAGCGCCCGCCCGCCCTGCCCGACGGCAGGCCGGTGGCCAAGCTGCCGCTGATCAAGCCGGACGGCACGGTGGCCCGATGACGGACAGGGCTCTCGTGCTGCGGCGGCGGGCGTTCGGGCGCAGGGCGGTGGGCGCGCAGTCGGCCGTGTGGCGCATCGACTGGGTGCTGTTCGTGGCCGTCGCGGCGTTGTGCGTGATCGGCACGCTGCTGGTGTGGTCCTCGACGCGCACGTGGGCGCCAGGGGCGACCGGCCTGGTCAAGAAGCACATGCTGAATGTGGCCATCGGGGCGGCGCTGTGCGGTGCGGTGGCGATGGTCGACCATCGGCTGCTGCGCGCCTACGCGCCGATGGTGTACCTGTTGACGCTCGCCGGGCTGGCCCTGGTGGTCTCGCCGCTCGGCTCGACGGTCAACGGGTCGCATTCGTGGATCATGCTGGGCGGCGGGTTCGCGGTGCAGCCGTCGGAGTTCGCCAAGATCGGTCTGGTGCTGATGCTGGCGATGTTGCTGGCCCAGCCGGCCGAGGGCACCGATCGGCCCAGGGGGCTGGACGTGTGCCTGGCGCTGGTGTGCGCGGGGCTGACGATGGGGCTGGTGATGTTGCAGCCCGACCTCGGCACGACGCTGGTGCTCACCGTGATCACGGCGGGCGCGCTGGTCGTGGCGGGGGTGAGGAAGCGTCTCATCCTGGGGCTCGCGCTGGCCGGGCTCGGGGCGGCGTTCTGCGTGTGGTACTTCGAGGTGCTGGAGCCGTACCAGGTGGCGAGGTTCACGGCGTTCCTCGATCCGGGGGTCGATCCTCGGGGGGTGGGCTACAACAGCACGCAGGCGCTGATCGCGATCGGGTCGGGCGAGCTGTTCGGCAAGGGGCTGCTCGACGGCGGGCAGACGACGGGCAGGTTCGTGCCCGAGCAGCACACGGACTTCATCTTCACGGTGGCGGGGGAGGAGTTCGGCTTCCTCGGCTCGGTGAGCGTGGTGGTGCTGCTGGGCGTGGTGCTGCTGCGCGGCCTGCGGATCGCCTCGCAGTGCGAGGACCGCTTCGGCACGCTGGTCGCGGGGTCGATCGTGTGCTGGCTGGCGTTCCAGGCTTTCGTGAACATCGGGATGACGGTGGGCATCATGCCGATCACCGGTCTGCCGCTGCCCTTCGTTTCCTATGGCGGCACGGCTACATTTGCGAACCTGATCGCGATCGGCCTCCTGCAGGCGATCCGGATACGTGAACAATCTTTCAATTAGTCGCACAATGGAAGAATGTTCTTGGCCTATTGTGACGAATGTCGTCGTCGTCTCCTTTTGCCGACAAGTCACGTCAAAGCCCTGCACAACCTCGCGAATGGCTTGATAGCCGTCGAGCTGACCTGCTACGAAGGTCACGAGATCATCGTGCTGAGCGGAATCGCAGGCTCCGCACCCGTCTGACCATGAGCCCGGCTCTCACTGGCGGGCCAACACCGCCGCGAACATCCTGGAAACGGCACCGATTCGGGGGATGCCCAGGGGATGAACACCTAGTGACGAGGAGCTGGGATGCGGGCGAGCTCGGAGGCTGAGGTGGCCAGGCGAGCGCTGGAGATGCTACGCGAGGCCTATCCCGACTACCGGATCGTGCACGGAAGAGGAAGATGGACCGCGGCCGCGGCGGGAAATCCGCCGACGGTGTGGTTCGCGGAGACGGCAGGCAGCTTGTGCGGGCAACTGTTCATGGCCGAGGTGCTCAAGAGCATATGAATCATCACGTCATAGCGTCCGCCATTCGCGAGCGCACGCTCGGCTCCTTATCGGGGCCACCGCCGGTCGCCCTCGTGCACCAGATGGCCGAGGAGATCCATCTGGCCTGCCCCGACCAGAGCAGGCTCAAGTGTTTCCGGCTGGCCTGCGGCTGGACGGTCGAGGAGAGCATCGCGCGCTTCCACGCGATGTGCGACAGGGAGGGCTTTCGCAGGCGGGGGCTCAGCGAGCGCTCGTGGCGGGAGTGGGAGGCGGGCGCCAGGCCCGACCGCGACTACACCGACCTGCTGTGCCGGCTGCTGTCCACCGGGCCGGTGCAACTCGGTTTCGCCCACGACTACTCGCCTCCGGGTTCGGCCGCGCCCGACCTCATCGCCGAGGCGGCCGAGCAGGCCGGGCACCACGCCGAGAGCGCCGAAGCCAGCGAACTCGGCGTCTCGGCACTCGACCGGCTGCGGGCCGAGGTCGTCTGGGTGGGCAGGCGCTATGTGTGGGAGGCGCCGCTGCCGCTCTTCGTGGAGATGCGTGGCCTGCAGGAACGTACCAAAAGGGCGCTGGAGCGCCGCATCCATCCCGGCCAGGCCGCCGAGCTGTACTTCCTCAGCGGAGCCCTGTGCGGGCTGATGGCCAACGTGAGCATGGACCTGGGCCGCAGGGCGCCAGCCGACACGCTGGCCCGCGCCGCGTGGACCTACGGCAGCATCTGCGGCCACTCCTCCCTGATGGGCTGGGCCCGCGGCATGCAGGCCTCCGTCGCCCTGTGGGACAGAAGGTACGGCGAGGCGACCGGCTACGCCGAAGAGGGACTGACCCACCTGTCGACGGGCACGGGAGCGGCCAGGCTGCACATGCTGCACGCCAGGTCGCTCGCCATGCGCTCCAGGACGCGCGAGGCGCACGAGTCGCTGGCGCGGGCGGGCGACGCGCGCGGCGAAGGGACGAGGGACGAATTGCATGACGAGATAGCGGGAGAGTTCGCCTTCCTGCCGGCCAAACAGCACTACTACGAGGCCGCCACCCGCCTGCCGCTGGGCGAGGCAGCCGAGGCGATCGGCGCGGCCGAGGCCGCCGTCAGCGCCTACACCAGGGGAGCGGCCGAACACCGCTCCTACGGCTGCGAGGCCATGGCCAGGGCGCACCTGGTCGTCGGTCACCTGATGGCGGGCGACCAGGACGCGGCCGAGCGTGCCGCGCTCCCGCTGCTCGAACTGCCCCCCGAACGACGCATCAGCCATCTGGCCACCACCCTGTCGGCAGGCGGCTCGCTGCTGCCGCCGCACCTGCTGACGCGCGTGGAGAGCTTCTGCGCCGCCGGGCTCACCCATGCCGCGGCCAAGGCGCTGACATGACGGTCGCCGCGGCCGACGCCGTGCTCCCCGTGCTCGACCAGGTGTGCCGCGCCGCCGGGCTCGACCCGTCGGGCGCACGCCTGATGCGCAGCTTCGCCAACTCCGTCTACCACCTGCCCGCCGAGTCCGTCGTGGTACGGCTGGCCGAGGCCAACGCGCCGGGCAAGCTCGACCGGCTCACCACGGCGGTCAAGGTCGCCCGATGGCTGGCCGCCCAGGGCTTCCCGGTCGCGCCGCCGCTGCAGGAGGCCGGGCCCTACGCCCGTGAGGGCTATCTGGCCACGTTCTGGCACTACTCCGAGCCCGACGGGCGCAGGCCCGGCCTCGCGGCGCTCGGCGTGCTGCTGCGCCGCCTGCACGACCTGCCGCCCGTGCCGTTCGAACTGCCCGTCTACGACCCGCTCAGCGCCGTACGCCGTGCGGTGACGGCGGCGCTGACCCTGACCGAGCCGGAACGCGCCTGGCTGACCGCCCGCTGCGACGAGCTGTCGGAGGAGTACTACGAACGCGTGCGCTTCGCCCTGCCGTACGGGCTCATCCACGGGGACGCGCACCGGGGCAACCTGATCAGTACGGCGGGCGGGCTGCTGCTGTGCGACTGGGACTCCGTCAGCGCGGGGCCGCGTGAGATCGACCTGGTGCCGACCATGCAGGGGGCCAGGTTCGGCAGCAGTCCGGTCGAGCGGACCGCGTTCGCCAGGGTCTACGGCTACGACGTGTCGGCCTGGCCGGGCTATCCGGTGCTGCGCGACATGCGGGAGCTGCGCACGCTCACGGCGGTGCTGCGCAACGCCCATCGCGATCCGAGGGCGGCGGCGGAGCTCGCGCACCGGCTGGGATCATTGCGCGCCGGTGACGATCGCGAGTGGACCGCGTTCTGATGCGGATACCCTAAGTGGTATGTCTGTCGAGTCGATTTTCCCGCGCTTGGAAGCGCTGCTGCCCAAGGTGCAGAAGCCGATCCAGTATGTCGGGGGTGAGCTCAACTCGACCGTCAAGGACTGGGACGCGGCCGACGTGCGCTGGGCCTTGATGTATCCCGACGCCTACGAGGTGGGCCTGCCCAACCAGGGCGTGGCCATCCTCTACGAGATCCTCAACGAGCTGCCCGGCACGCTGGCCGAGCGCACCTACTCGGTGTGGCCCGATCTCGAGGCGCTGATGCGGGCCGAGGGCGTGCCGCAGTTCACCGTGGACGGTCACCGGCCGGTGCGCGCGTTCGACGTGCTCGGGCTGTCGTTCTCCACCGAGCTCGGCTACACCAACATGCTGACGGCGCTCGACCTGGCCGGTATTCCGCTGCTGGCCGCCGACCGCACCGACGAGGACCCGATCGTGCTGGCCGGTGGGCACGCCGCGTTCAACCCCGAGCCGGTCGCCGACTTCCTCGACGCCGCCGTGCTGGGCGACGGCGAGCAGATCGCCATCGCCATCAGCGAGGTCGTCCGCGAGTGGAAGGGCGAGGGCTCGCCCGGCGGTCGCGACGAGCTGCTCATGCGCCTGGCCGAGTCGGGCGGCGTCTACGTGCCGAGGTTCTACGACGTGGACTACCACCCCGACGGGCGGATCAAGCGCGTGGCGCCCAACAGGGCGGGCGTGCCGTGGCGGGTGCACAAGCACACCGTCATGGACCTCGACGAGTGGCCGTACCCGAAGAAGCCGCTGGTGCCGCTGGCCGAGACCGTGCACGAGCGGTTCAGTGTGGAGATCTTCCGCGGCTGCACGCGTGGGTGCAGGTTCTGCCAGGCGGGCATGATCACGCGTCCGGTCCGTGAGCGCTCGATCACCACGATCGGCGCCATGGTGGAGAACGGCGTCAACGAGTCCGGCTTCAACGAGGTCGGGCTGCTGTCGTTGTCGTCGGCGGACCACTCCGAGATCGGCGAGGTGGCCAAGGGCCTGGCCGACCGTTACGAGGGCACCAACACCTCGCTCTCGCTGCCCTCGACCAGGGTCGACGCGTTCAACATCGACCTGGCCAACGAGTTCTCGCGCAACGGCCGTCGTTCGGGCCTCACGTTCGCGCCCGAGGGCGGGTCCGAGCGCATGCGCAAGGTGATCAACAAGATGGTCAGCGAGGAAGACCTGATCAGGACCGTCACCACGGCCTACAGCCAGGGCTGGCGGCAGGTGAAGCTCTACTTCATGTGCGGCCTGCCCACCGAGGAGGACGCCGACGTCCTGGGCATCGCCGACCTGGCCAAGAAGGTCATCAAGGCCGGGCGCGAGGTCACGGGTTCGCGTGACATCCGGTGCACGGTCTCGATCGGCGGATTCGTCCCCAAGCCGCACACGCCCTTCCAGTGGGCCGCCCAGGCCGACGCCGAGACCGTCGACAGGCGGCTGAAGGCGTTGAAGGAGTCGCTGCGCGGCGACAGGGAGTTCGGCAAGGCGATCGGCTACCGTTACCACGACGGCAAGCCCTCCATCGTCGAGGGCCTGCTGTCGCGCGGCGACCGCAGGGTCGGCGCCGTCATCAGGGCCGTCTGGGAGGACGGCGGGCGCTTCGACGGCTGGAGCGAGCACTTCTCCTACCAGCGCTGGCTCGACGCCGCCGAGCGCACCGGCATCGACGTCGACTGGTACACCACGCGTGAGCGCCAGGAGAACGAAGTGCTCCCGTGGGACCACCTCGACGCCGGGCTCGACCGCGAGTGGCTGTGGCAGGACTGGCAGGACGCCGTCAACGACGTCGAGGTCGAGGACTGCCGCTGGACGCCGTGTTACGACTGCGGTGTCTGCCCGACGATGGGGACCGAGATCCAGATCGGCCCGACGGGCAGGAAGCTGCTGCCGCTCAGCGTTGTGTGACGGCCGTCGCGTGATGGCCGTTCGTGTGACGGCCATCGCGTGAAGGACGCGGCGTCGGCCTGCCGCCGCACCGGGCTTATCCTGGGATGATGACGACGAGATGGGAAGGATGACAGCGCTCTGAAACCTGTTCCCGACGGGCCTGCGCCCGCGCCCACGGTGCAGCGCCTTCGCGTGCGCTACGCCAAGCGCGGTCGGCTGCGCTTCACCAGTCACCGTGACATCACCCGTGCCGTCGAAAGAGCGGTCAGGCGGGCCGGTGTCCCCGTGGCGTTCAGCGCGGGCTTCTCGCCCCATCCGAAGATCTCCTACGCGGGTTCGGCGGCGCCGACCGGTGTCGCCAGCGAGGCCGAGTACCTTGAGATCGGGGTGACGAGGCCGTGCGACCCCGAGCAGCTCAGGGCCGCGCTCGACGCCTCGCTCCCGCCCGGCATCGACGTGCTCGAGGTCGTCGAGGCCACCGGCGGCGCCCTGGCCGACAGGCTGGAGGTCTCGGCGTGGGAGCTGCGGTTGCGCGATCTCGACGCCGACCTGGCCGAGGCGGCCGTGGCGAAGTTCCTCGCCTCCGAGGTCGTCGAGGTCGAGCGCATGACGAAGAAGGGTCTGCGCCGGTTCGACGCCCGTTCGGCGGTGCTGGCGCTGGGAACATCGAGAACCGCAGCTCAGGTGCACGGACAGTCGTGTGTCATACTGCGCATGGTTGTTCGGCACGTGACTCCTGCCGTTCGACCCGACGACGTGCTCACAGGCTTGCGCCTTGTGGCCGACTTCGCGCCGCCGGTCCCCCCCGAGGTGACCAGGCTGGCGCAGGGGCCGCTGGACGCAGGCACCGGTGAGCCGGCCGACCCGTTCGACCTTGACCGCGACATTTCGCGCGGCGGCGACGCGGGACCGGCGGGCGACCACGTCGCCGTTTAGGGAATGGGTCCGTCAGACATCGCCGAGTGCCGGCAGACGATCTGAGGGACGCGGCCCCTGGCCGTGCTCCGCAGGGGTGTGGCCGCTGACAGGACTTGGCAGCATTTGACAGGACTTGGCGCCTGCGCCTCACATGAGGCGCGGGCGGACAACGAGACACGAGGGCTCCTGCGCGGCGCGGCGACGCGCCCGGGAGCTGACGGGAGAGCGCCCGCATGCTCGACAACGAGCCCAACGCCGGGGCCATCGGTTCCGGCGGGGAAACAAACGATCAGAACACCAGCGACCAGATCACGCGCAGGCGCGCGGCCAGCAGGCCCGCGGGCCCGCCGCCCGAGATCGACGACGCGCCCGCCGCGCCGGTGACCACACCGGCGGGCACCGCGTCCGAGGTCTCCGACGTGATCGAGACGGCGCCCAAGCGGGCGACCCGCACGCGGTCGGCGACCACGACGACGGCGACGCGCCGCCGAAGCACGAAGAAGAGCGCCGAGCAGGACGACGAGGCTGGGAGCGCTGCCACCGACGGCGCGGCGGTCGCCAACGGCGTGGTGGACGCGCCCGCCGAGGCCGTCGCCGCCGCCGCGCCCGCCGACAAGCCCAAGCGCACCAGGACGCGGGCGGTCAAGGCCGCCGCCGCTCCCGAGGAGCCCGAGGCCCCCGCCGCCTCCGTCACGGCCGTCGCGGCCGAGCAGGCCGCCCAGCCTGAGCAGGCCGAGGCGCCCGTCGAGCCCAAGCCGGCGAGGGCGACCAGGCAGTCGAGGCGCACCGCCGCGTCGGCGCAGGCCGAGCAGGCCCCGGAGCCCGAGCAGGTCGTCGAGGAGGCGCCCGCCAAGAGCGCGCCCACCCGGCGGACCAGGAGCAGGGCCAAGGCCGTGGAGGCCGAGCCCGAGGTCGCGGAGGCCGTCGTCGTCGAGGCCCCCGCCGCCGAGGCTCCGGCCGTCGAGGCCCCCGCCAAGCGCCGCAGGTCGCGCAAGAAGGCCGATGAGGAGCCCGTCGAGAGCCCGGCCGAGGTCGCGCTGGCCGCCGCCCTGGTGGAGGAGCTGCCCGAGGACGAGCCCCTCGACGACGAGCCCGCCGGGGAGGAGCTCGAGATCGAGCGCCCCGGCCTGTTCGCCGACCCGTTCGGCCGCAACGAGCCGGCCAGGCAGGCATCGGGCGCGGTGTTCCAGCGCCCGGCCGCCATCTTCGCCCCGCTGTTCCAGGCGCCGGAGCCGCAGCACGCCCGCCAGGCGCAGCCCGCCCCCGTACAGCCGGTGCGGCAGGCCCAGCCCGAGCCGGTCAAGCAGCCGGAGCCCGAGCCCGAGGACCTGGAGCTCACCGACGACGCCGCCGAGGACGACGAGCACGACTCCGAGCAGGAGGAGGGCTCGGGCCGTCGCAGGCGTCGCCGCAGGGGCGGCAGGGGCCGGGGCAAGTCGCGTGAGCGTGACGACGCCGACGACGGCGAGTCCGACGACGACGAGTCCGAGCAGACCGAGGAGTCGGCCGCAGACGACGCCGACGACGACAGCTCCTCCTCGCGCAGGCGCCGTCGCAGGCGCCGCAGGGGTGGCGACGACGGCGCCGAGCCCACGCCCGACGACCCGCCGAACACCGTCGTGCGCATCCGCGCCCCGCGTTCGGGCCGCTCCTCCTCGATGGAGACCGCGGGCGACGGCGTGCAGAGCGTGCGTGGCTCGACCCGCCTGGAGGCCAAGAAGCAGCGCCGCCGCGAGGGCCGCGAGCTCGGCCGCAGGCGTCCGCCGATCATCACCGAGTCGGAGTTCCTCGCCAGGCGCGAGTCCGTCGACCGCATGATGGTGGTGCGCCGCCACGGCGACCGCACGCAGATCGCGGTGCTTGAGGACGGCGTGCTCGTCGAGCACTACGTCAACCGCGAGGCCAGCCAGTCCTACGTCGGCAACGTCTACCTCGGCAAGGTGCAGAACGTCCTGCCCTCGATGGAGGCCGCCTTCGTCGACATCGGCAAGGGCCGCAACGCCGTCCTGTACGCCGGAGAGGTGAACTTCGACACCGCCGGTCTCGAAGGTCAGCCCAAGCGCATCGAGGTCGCCCTGAAGTCGGGCCAGTCGGTCCTGGTGCAGGTCACCAAGGACCCGATGGGCCACAAGGGCGCCCGCCTGACCTCCCAGATCTCGCTGCCGGGCCGCTACCTGGTCTACGTGCCCGACGGGTCGATGACCGGCATCAGCCGCAAGCTGCCCGACAAGGAGCGCACGCGGCTCAAGAGCATCCTGAAGAAGGTCATGCCGGAGAACGCCGGTGTGATCGTCCGCACCGCTGCCGAAGGCGCCTCCGAGGAGGAGCTCGCCCGCGACGTGGCCAGGCTGTCGGCGCAGTGGGAGAACATCCAGCGCAAGGCCAAGTCGGCCAGCCCGCCCGAGCTGCTCTCCTCCGAGCCCGACCTGACGATCCGCGTCGTCCGCGATGTGTTCAACGAGGACTTCACCTCGCTGGTCGTCCAGGGCGACGACGCCTGGGAGACGGTCGACGACTACGTCAAGTACGTCGCGCCGCACCTGGGCGACAGGCTGACCAAGTGGGACGAGGACGGCGACGTCTTCGCCGCGTACCGCATCGACGAGCAGCTCGCCAAGGCCCTTGAGCGCAAGGTGTGGCTGCCTTCGGGCGGCTCCCTGGTGATCGACAGGACCGAGGCGATGACCGTCGTCGACGTCAACACCGGCAAGTTCACCGGCCAGGGCGGCAACCTGGAGGAGACGGTCACGCGCAACAACCTGGAGGCGGCCGAGGAGATCGTCCGCCAGCTCAGGCTGCGCGACATCGGCGGCATCATCGTCATCGACTTCATCGACATGGTGCTGGAGAGCAACCGCGACCTCGTCCTGCGCAGGCTCCTGGAGTGCCTGGCGCGCGACAGGACCAAGCACCAGGTCGCGGAGGTCACCTCGCTCGGTCTCGTCCAGATGACGCGTAAGCGGGTCGGACAGGGCCTGCTGGAGGCCTTCTCGACGCCGTGTGACTGCTGCAACGGGCGTGGGCTGATCGTCTCGACCGAACCGGTCGAGGGAAAGCCCGAGCCGCGCGGCACCCAGGGCAAGATGGCGATCGAGAAGTCGGTGGCCGACAAGGTTTCCGCGGCGAACGAGTCCGCCGGTCGTGATACCGTGACCGGTGCGCTTGATGACGTTCCCTCTTCGGAGGACGACCAGGCGACTCAGACTTCTGGCCGGGGGCGGAGACGCTCCCGCCGAGCCAAGTCGGCAGATTAGAGCCCTCGGCGACGCCCCAGCGTCGCCGGGCGGCTTCGGCCGACTACCGACGATCCGCCCGGTTCGACCAGGGGACCTTTAACCGGTACCCTTGTCTATCGGTGCGTCAGCGACGTGCCCTGTTCTTGCGCGCTCGCTCGGTTCGTTGGTCTCCAGACGGCAGCCGGATGACGGACGCAGCATTCGGGAGTCCGGGACACCCCTTCGGGTGTGTCGCGGGTCTCAACAACAGTAGACAGCAGAAGGGTTCCGCGGTGTACGCGATCGTTCGTTGCGGCGGCAGGCAGCAGAAGGTCTCCGTCGGTGACGTCCTCGAGGTGGACAAGGTCGCCGGCGAGGTCGGTTCTTCGGTTTCGCTGCCGACGGTGCTCGTCGTCAACGACGGCGATGTGACCACGGAGGCGGGCAAGTTCACGGTGAGCGCCGAGATCCTCGGCGAGACCAAGGGCCCGAAGATCCGCATTCTCAAGTACAAGAACAAGACCGGTTACAAGAAGCGCCAGGGTCACCGTCAGCGGTACACCCAGGTCAAGATCACCGGCATCGACCAGGCCTGATCGGGAGTAGAGATGGCACACAAGAAGGGCGCGTCGTCCACCCGGAACGGCCGTGACTCCAACGCCCAGCGCCTGGGCGTCAAGCGCTTCGGCGGCCAGCTGGTCAACGCGGGCGAGATCATCGTCCGTCAGCGTGGCACCCACTTCCACCCCGGCGACAACGTCGGCCGCGGTGGCGACGACACGCTGTTCGCGCTGGCCGCGGGCCACGTGCAGTTCGGCATCAAGCGCGGTCGCAAGGCCGTCAGCATCGTCCCGGTCGCGGAGTAGATCCGCCACCGCTCGACGTTAGGCAAGGGGTGGATCGCACTCGGCGATCCGCCCCTTGTCGTGTTTCACCCAGAAGTAGTACTGACGTGCCCATAGGGGGGAGGCAGAGATGCCGGACTTCGTCGATCAGGTGGTCCT
The DNA here is from genome assembly GCF_056106265.1 of Nonomuraea sp. IBHARD001. Classification (NCBI taxonomy): domain Bacteria; kingdom Bacillati; phylum Actinomycetota; class Actinomycetes; order Streptosporangiales; family Streptosporangiaceae; genus Nonomuraea; species Nonomuraea sp. IBHARD001. The sequence goes on along the minus strand of NZ_JBWBBW010000002.1, from coordinate 7,115,015 downwards.
GCACATCAAGGCCGGTGACGGCGGTAACGGCTGCGCCTCCGTCCATCGGGAGAAGTTCAAGCCGCTCGGCGGCCCCGACGGCGGCAACGGCGGACGCGGCGGCGATGTGATCCTCGAGGTCGACGCCAACACCGCGACGCTGCTCGACTACCACCGCAGGCCGCACCGCAAGGCCGACAACGGCAAGCAGGGCGCGGGCTCCAACCGCGACGGCGCCAACGGCGGCGACGTGATCCTGCCGGTGCCCAACGGCACCGTGGTCAAGGACGCCCAGAGCGGCGAGGTCCTCGTCGACCTGATCGGCGCGGGCACCCGCTACGTGATCGCCGAAGGCGGCCACGGCGGGCTCGGCAACGCCGCCTTGGCCTCGACCAAGCGCAAGGCCCCCGGCTTCGCGCTGCTCGGCGAGCCCGGCGACGGCCTCGACGTGATGCTGGAGATGAAGAGCGTCGCCGACGTGGCGCTCGTCGGCTTCCCGAGCGCGGGCAAGTCCTCGCTGATCGCGGCGCTGAGCGCGGCCAGGCCGAAGATCGCCGACTACCCGTTCACCACGCTGATCCCCAACCTGGGTGTCGTCACCGCGGGTGAGACAGTCTTCACCGTCGCCGACGTGCCCGGCCTGATCCCCGGCGCCTCCGAGGGCAAGGGTCTAGGCCACGAGTTCCTGCGTCATGTCGAGCGCTGCAACACGATCGTGCACGTCATCGACTGCGCCACGATGGAGCCGGGCCGCGACCCGATCACCGACTTCGACACCATCGAGGCCGAACTCGCCGCGTACGGCAAGCTGGAGGACCGGCCGCGCATGGCGGTGCTGAACAAGTCCGACGTGCCTGACGCCCGTGAACTGGCCGACATCGTGCGGCCGATGCTGGAGGAGCGCGGCCTGCGGGTCTTCACGATCTCGGCCGCCTCGCACGACGGCCTGCGCGAGCTCACGTTCGCCATGGCCGAGATGGTGTCGGCGGCCAGGGCCGCGGCCCCGGTCGAGGAGCCCACGCGCCTGGTCATCAGGCCCAGGCAGCTCGGCGAGACCGGCTTCAAGGTCCGTAAGATCACCGACCACCAGTTCCAGGTCACCGGCGATAAGCCGGAGCGCTGGATCAGGCAGACCGACTTCACCAACGACGAGGCCGTCGGTTACCTGGCCGACAGGCTGGAGCGGCTCGGCGTCGAGGAGGAGCTGGTCAAGGCCGGAGCCGTCGCGGGAGCCGAGGTCGTCATCGGGTCCATGGAGAGCGGCTACATCTTCGACTGGCAGCCCACGCTCAACGCCGAGGCGATCAGGGTCGGGCCCCGCGGCACGGACAACCGGCTCGGATAGGGGTACACCAGGTGCGCGATCGGATCAGCGGAGCGTCGAGGGTCGTCGTCAAGGTCGGCTCCTCCTCGCTCACCACCCCCCAGGGCATGATCGACGTCGACCGCGTCGACGCGCTCGTCGACGTGCTCGCGGCCAGACGCCGCCTGGGCACCCAGATCGTGCTGGTGTCGTCGGGCGCCATCGCCGCCGGGCTCGGCCCGCTCGGCCTGACCGCCAGGCCACGTGACCTGGCGACCCAGCAGGCCGCCGCCTCCGTGGGCCAGGGCGTGCTGGTGGCCAGGTACACCTCCTCCTTCGCCAGGTACGGCCTGCGCGTCGGCCAGGTGCTGCTGACCGCCGACGACATGATGCGCCGCTCGCACCACGCCAACGCCCAGCGCACGCTGAGCAGGCTGCTGGAGCTCGGCATCATGCCGGTCGTCAACGAGAACGACACGGTGGCCACCGACGAGATCCGCTTCGGCGACAACGACAGGCTGGCCGCCCTGGTGGCGCACCTGACCCACGCCGACGCCCTGGTGCTGCTGTCGGACGTCGACGCCCTCTACGACGGCGACCCGCGCAAGCCGGGCTCGCAGCGCCTGAGCGACATCAGGGGCCCGCAGGACCTGGTCGGCGTCGAGCTCGGCAGGTCGGGAGCCGTCGGCACCGGCGGGATGATCACCAAGGTGCAGGCGGCCCGCATCGCGACGGGCGCGGGCGTGCCGGTGGTGCTGACGGCCGCCGCGCACGCGGCACACGCCCTGGCCGGGTCCGACGTCGGCACGTACTTCCATCCCGAAGGCCGTCACCCCGGCACCCGGCTGCTGTGGCTGGCACACGCCACCACCGGCCGGGGCAGGCTGCACCTGGACGACGGCGCCGTCGAGGCGGTCGTGGGGCGGCGCAAGTCGCTGCTGCCCGCCGGAGTGGTGTCGGTCGAGGGCGACTTCGCCGCCGGGGACCCCGTCGACCTGTGCGGGCCACTGGGCAGGGTGGTGGCGCGCGGCCTGGTCAACTTCGACGCGGGCGAGATCCCCGGCCTGATGGGCCGCTCCACGCGTGAGCTGGCCAGCGAGCTCGGTCCGGAATATGAACGCGAGCTCATTCACCGCGACGACATCGTCATACTGGAGTCCCACCACTAGATCGCAGGCGGAGTGTGAGATGTCCGAGGACTTCCTGAAGGTTGCCCATGCGGCGCGAGAGGCCGCCGCCGAGCTGGCTCCGCTGCCGAGGGCGCCGAAGGACCGGGCGCTGCGCACGCTCGCCGACGCGCTGGTGGCCAGGAGCGCCGAGATCGTCGCGGCCAACGCCCTCGACGTGGAGCGGGCCCGCGAGTCCGGCACGTCCGAGACCATGATCGACAGGTTGCGGCTCGACGAGGCCAGGATCGCCAGGATCGCCGATGCCGTGCGCGAGGTGGCCGACCTGCCCGACCCCGTCGGCGAGGTGGTGCGCGGCAGCACCCTGCCCAACGGCCTTGAGCTGCGCCAGCTGAGGGTGCCGCTCGGCGTGATCGGCATCATCTACGAGGGCAGGCCCAATGTCACGGTCGACGCCGCCGCGCTGTGCCTCAAGAGCGGCAACGCGGTGCTGCTGCGCGGCTCCTCCAGCGCCTTTGAGTCCAACACCGTGCTCGTACGCGTGATGCAGGAGGCCCTGGCCGCCACCGAGGTGCCGCAGGGCGCCGTGCAGCTGGTGCCCGGCCAGACGCGCGAGTCGGTCAAGCACCTCATGCGGGCGCGCGGCCTGGTCGACGTGCTGATCCCCAGGGGCGGCGCCTCGCTGATCAACTCCGTGGTCGAGGAGTCGACCGTACCTGTGATCGAGACCGGCGTCGGCAACTGCCACGTCTACGTCGACGCCGACGCCGATCTCGACATGGCGCTGTCGATCCTGCTCAATGCCAAGGTGCAGCGCCCTTCGGTGTGCAACGCGGCCGAGACGTTCCTGGTGCACGCCGACGTGGCCGACGCGTTCCTGCCCGGGGCGCTGGCCGCGCTCGCCGACGCCGGGGTGACCGTGCACGGCGACGCCGCGGTCGCCGCGCACTCGGACGCGGTCGTGCCGGTCACCGACGAGGACTTCGGGGCCGAGTTCCTCTCCCTCGACATCGCCGCCGCCGTGGTGGGCTCCCTCGAGGAGGCCGTGCGCCACATCAGGACCTACGGCTCCGGCCACACCGACGCGATCGTGACGCGTTCGCAGGGGGCGGCGCGCAGGTTCGTCTCGCTGGTCGACTCGGCGGCCGTCGCGGTCAACGCCTCGACCCGGTTCACCGACGGCGGGGAGTTCGGTTTCGGCGCCGAGATCGGCATCTCCACCCAGAAGCTGCACTCCAGGGGCCCGATGGGGCTGCCTGAGCTGACCTCCACCAAGTGGGTCTACACCGGCGAAGGTCACGTCCGGGGCTGAGAACGGCAATACGCCGCGTGTCGGGCCGGTGCGACCGGTCCCGGGATGCGTTGCTGAGGCCATGGTGGAGATCGTGGTCGCGCTGGCCTTTTCCGGGATCATGCTGTTCGGCGCCGACAGGCTGCTGCTGTGGATGGAGGGCAGGGGCCACGTCCGCTGGCGCCGCACCGGCCGCCGCGACCTGGCGGCCGAGCCGACGGCCGAGCTGGACACCCTGCTGTCCGACGGTACGCGCCGGTGAGGTGGCACGCCTGTCCGAGCTCGCCCAGATGATCTGGTGACGCTCCGGCGCGCCGCGCGGCCGTGGCGGGCCGAGGGCGCTAGGGTGTTGCCCCTTATGTGTGCGCCGAGCGGGGAGGGAGCGTGAGCAAGCTCGGCAAGGTCGGGCCTTACACGCTTCTGGAGCGCGTTGGCCGAGGCGGCATGGGCGAGGTATATCTCGCCTCCAGCCGGCGAGGCGAGCGCGTGGCACTCAAGATGCTCCGCGACCTGGTGGAGGACGATGCCGCCGCCAGGGTACGGCTTGAGCGAGAGGTCAGAGCCCTGCGACGGGTCGAGAGCCCCTACGTCGCACGGGTGCTGGACGCCGACCTCGAATGCGCCAAGCCGTACCTTGTCATGGAGCACATCGAGGGCGACACCCTGCTGGCCAGGGTACGGCGGGGCGGGCCGCTCGTCGGTGGCGACCTGCTGGAGCTGGCCCAGGGCGTGGCCACGGCGCTGGCGATCATCCATGCGGCGGGTGTGGTGCACCGCGATCTCAAGCCGGCCAACATCCTCATGGCGGTCGAGGGGCCGGTGCTCATCGACTTCGGCATCGCGCAGGTGCTCGACGCCACCCGGCTGACCATGACGGGCACGTTCCTCGGCACGCCCGGTTACGCCGCTCCCGAGCTGTTCGCCGACGAGCACGTCGCCGAGCCCGCCGACGTGCACGCGTGGGCCGCGACGGTGGCGTTCGCCGCGACCGGCAGGCCGACGTTCGGCCGGGGCACGGTCGAGGCGCAGATGTACAACGTGCTCAACGGCCAGGCCGACCTCAAGGGCGTCCCGGCCGGGCTGCTGCCGCTGGTGCGGGCCGCGCTCAACCGCGAGCCCGGCAAGCGCCCGACGGCCGCCCTGCTGGCCGACCGCCTCACCCGCCTGGCCAGGGCGAGCGCCGCGTCGGGCCCGCATGCCGTACGGTCGGCGCGGGGTGAGCCGGTCGCCGGGTCCAGGGTGAGCGAGCAGGGGACCGATCCGGGCACCGGCCCCAGGCGTCAGCAGCCGGGCCAGGCCGCGCAGGACGACGGCGCCTCCGCGGCCCAGCGCCCGAGGCCGGACACCGAGACCAAGACCCCGCCCAGACGCCCGCAGGGCCAGCCCGACGGCGCCAGGACACGCACACCGGCCGAGGAGGGGCGTGGCGGCACGGGCGCGGCCAGGGCCAGGAGTGCGTCAGGCGGCGCCGACACGCCCGTGAGCAGGGGCAGGCCCGCCTCCGGCGCCGAGGCGCCCGCGGCGCGGGGCAGGAGCGCCGCCGGGGCCGACGGCATGGGAGCGCGTGGCGGCCGTGGCACCACGGACGCGACCGGCCCGAGAGCCAGGGCGGCGGCGGCCTCGGCCGACAGCGGCGCGGCCAGGGCCAGGGGCGCCGCCACGGCCGACACGGGCGCCACCCGAGGGCGTGGCACGGCGACGGGCGACGAAGGACGCGGCGCCTCGGCCGCGGCCAGGCCCAGAGGCCCATCGGCCGTTGAGGACGGCAAGCGCGGCAAGACGGCCGTCGCCAAGGTCAGAGGCGCGGTGACGGGCGAGGAGGCCAAGGCCGCGCGCGCCAGGACGGGCGAGGAGGCCAAGGGCGCCAGGGTGCGGGTGGCCAGGCGGACGGCCGCGCTCAGGGCCGAGGCGGGCACGGCCGGTGCGCTGCCCGCGGGCAATGCGGCGCTGCTGCTGCTCGCGGTGCTCGCGGTGCCGTGCGTGGTGGCGAGTGTGATCTGGCCGGTGGCCACGTTCGGGGTGACGGCGACGCTGATCGTGCTGGCCCGTGCGTTGTGGGCCGGGCACTGGATGGTCAAGAAGTGCAAGTCGCGCAAGGTGCGGGTGGCGTTGCGCGTGCTGCTGTTCCCGTTCGCGTTCGCGGGCTCGGCGGTCACGGTGGTGGCCTGGCCGGGGCTGCCCGCGGCGGCGGCGGCCGGACTGGCGCTGTGGCTGACGGCGGGCGGCGAGCTCGGTCACGACTGGTGGCAGCTGCCGATGCCGGTCACGGTCGGCGGCGTGATCTTCGGCGTGGTCTGTGGCGGCATCGCCGGGCGCGAGATCGAACGCGTCGGACCGCAACTGCCCGACCTGCGCAAGGAGGGCCTGCGTGCCCTGGTGGTGCTCGGCGGCTTCGTCGCCCTGTGCGCCGCCGCCGTACGCGCGATCGCACTGCTGCTGTCGCTGTGACCCGCGGACATGATAGAGGCCCGGAAGGCGGGCTTCCGGGCCTGGTCCAACGGAGGTCGGGCTAGCTGTCGCGTCTGGCGAAGCGGTTGAAGATGCGCTCGCCCGCGTTGACCGCGCCTTCGGCGACGTCGCGCAGCACGCCGATGAACGGGTCCTGCGACTCCGACCACGACTGGCGGTAGGACTCGGCCGCGGCCTTGACCTCGTCGGTCACCTTGGCGTCGGCGTCGTCGGCGCGGCGCGGGTAGTCGCCGCCCAGGATCGACTCGTAGCTGCCGCTGCGCTGCCACTTGTCCAGCTCGGCGACTCGGACCACGGCGAACGGGTGCGTGGTGCCGAGCAGGTTGAGCACCTTGAGGAAGCCGTCGCGCAGGTCGCCGGCGGTGTCGTACTCCTGGGCCTGGGCCAGGAAGGCCTCGATGTTCATCTCGTGCAGGCGCGAGCCGCCCGCCAGCTTCATCAGGGCGCGCATCGCGGCCTGCGGGTCCTGGCCGGTGAGCAGGCCGCCCCTGTCGGCCGACAGCTCGGACTTGCGATACCACTCCTCCAGGCCCGCGACGATCGCGCGAAGGCCGATGTAGCCCAGCGGGATCCAGGCCACCCTGGCGGCCAGGCGGGTGAGGATGTCGAGCATCGTGCGGTAGACCGCGTGGCCCGACAGGATGTGGGCGGTCTCGTGGCCGATGACGAAACGCTGCTCCTCCTCGTCCATGAGGTTGAGCAGGCCGGTCGAGACCACGATGAACGGGTCGTCGAAGCCGATCGCCTTGGCGTTGACCTGGGGGTCCTGCTGCACGTAGATCTCGGGGACGCGGTGCAGGTCGAGGGTGTAGGCGGCGTCGCGGCCCATGTCGTACAGCGAGCGGAACTGGGTCTCGCTCACGCGCACGGCCGAGGCCAGGTAGATCAGGCGCAGGCGGCGCTCGCTGATCAGCCCGGACATCTGCTTCAGCACCGTGTCGAACCCGCTCAGCTTGCGCAGCGCGACCAGCGCGGACCGGTCGGCGGGGTGTTCGTAGGCACGGGACGAGATGCCGGGTAGTTGCACGCGGTTGCGATCCGGAGTGGTCGTCATGCTCGGCATGCTACGTCGGCAGGATGCGGGCCGCGCGATTCACCGGAGTTCTCCGGAGAAAGGGGGGTGCTGTGATGTGTTGCGGGCCATCCGCGTATGGTCCGTTTCATGATGAACGCGCCCAGTGTCCGGGGAAAGCGGCGTGTGGGGGTGATGGGCGGCACGTTCGATCCCATCCACCACGGCCACCTGGTCGCCGCGAGCGAGGTGGCACACCACTTCCAGCTCGACGAGGTGGTCTTCGTCCCGACGGGACGCCCCTGGCAGAAGGCCGAACGCGTGGTCTCGGCCCCCGAGGACCGCTATCTGATGACGGTCATCGCGACCGCGTCCAACCCCAGGTTCTCCGTCAGCCGGGTCGACGTGGACCGCCCAGGCCCCACCTTCACGATCGACACACTGCGTGACATCGCCGCCGTCTACGGCCCCGAGAGCGAGCTGTACTTCATCACCGGAGCCGACGCCCTCTCGGCCATCCTGAGCTGGCGCGACGTCGAGGAGTTGTTCGACATCGCGCACTTCGTCGGCTGCACCCGTCCGGGCCACGTCCTGCACGACCCCGGCCTGCCGCAGGGCAAGGTCAGCCTGATCGAGATCCCGGCCCTGGCCATCTCCTCCTCCGAGTGCCGGAAGCGCGTGGCCAAGGGCGAGCCGATCTGGTATCTCGTGCCGGACGGCATCGTCCAGTACATCAACAAGAGGGGGTTGTACTCTCCCGATCATGGGGGATGAGTCGCTCGACGGTCTTGAGCTCAACGAGGAGTCGTGGTGGGCCCACGACGCCGAGGTGGCCGCGTCCAGCCTGCTCACGATGGTGGCCAGGCTGCCCGCGCTGATCCGCGACATGCTCGTGCTCTCCTGGCACACCAACAGGCTCGACACCGTGACGATGGTCTCGGCCACCCTGGTCTCCGAGGTGTTCACCGCACTCGGCCTGCTGGCCACTACCGACGTGCTGTCCCAGCTGTTCGCCACCGTGCCGACGATCGAGACCGTACGCGCCGCGCTGCCCGCCATCCTGACCGTGATCGGCGCCATCCTGGCCCGCGCGCTGTTCCGCGAGGCCGGGCAGTGGGCCAGGGACCGGCTCGAACCCCAGGTCATGCGCGGCGTCAACACCAGGCTGGTACGGCTGACCACACGGGTCGAACTCGTCGCCTTCGACGACCCCGACTTCCACGACCAGGTCGAACGGGCCACCAGCAACGCCTCGCGCGGCGCGATGATGTTGCTGTGGGCGGTGCTGGAGACGTTGTCCGGGCTGATCGGCCTGCTGGCGGTGTCCGGGGCGCTCGGCGTGCTGCATCCGGTGCTGTTCCCGCTGATCCTGCTCTCGACGCTGCCCGGCGCCTGGGCCTCGACCAAGGCCGCGCGCATCGGCTACCGGGTCACGTCGGGCATCGCCGCGGCCAGGCGCAGGCAGGGCACACTGCAGGACCTCATGACGCAGCGCGCCGCAGCGGCCGAGGTGCGCTCGTACACGATGCGGCCCTACCTGCTGGCCGAGTTCGACCGCGTCTACCGCTGGATCACCGCCTACGAACTGCGTGCCGTACGGCGGGCGCAGGTGTCGAAGGTGCTGGGCGACAGTCTGGGCGGCGTCGCCACCGGGCTCGTGTACGTGGTGCTCGGGCTGCTGCTGGTGAGCGGGGCGGTGCCGCTGGCGGTGGCGGCGACCGCGGTGCTGGCCATCCAGCGGGCCGGGGTCGCCACCGCCCAGCTCCTGCAGGGCGTCAACAACGCCTACGAGGCCGGGCTGTACTACGAGGACTACCTGACCTTCGTGCGCACGGCAGAAGGCCGCATCCCGGCGCGTGGCAAGGTCGCGCCGCCCGCCGACCTGGACAGGGTGGAGGTGCGCGACGTCGTGTTCACCTACCCTGCGGCCGGGGAACCGGCGCTGCGCGGGGTCAGCGTGCGGATCGAACCCGGCGAGATCGTCGCACTCGTCGGTGAGAACGGCTCGGGCAAGACGACCCTGGCCAAGGTCATCGGCGGGCTGTACGCGCCCGGCGGCGGCACCGTGTCGTGGGGAGGCGTACGGCACGAGGAGATGGACCTGGACGCGTTGCGCGAGCACGTCGCGGTCATCGCGCAGGACTTCACGCACTGGCCGTTCACCGCAGGGCAGAACATCGCCATCGGCAGGCACGACGCGGACAAGGGGTTGCAGGAGGCGCTGGAGGCCTCCGGGGCCGACGCCGTCGTCGCCAGGCTGCCGTACGGGCTCGACACGCTGCTCGACCCCTCCTACCGGGGCGGGAGCGAGCTGTCGGGCGGGCAGTGGCAGCGCATCGCGGTCGCCAGAGGGCTCTACCGTGACGCGCCGCTGCTGGTGTGCGACGAGCCGACCGCATCCCTCGACGCACGCTCCGAGCACGCCATCTTCGAGAGCATCAGGCGGCACGCCGTCCAGCGCACGGTACTGATGATCACCCATCGGCTGGCCAGTGTGCGCTGGGCCGATCGCATCTACGTACTGGAGCGGGGGCGGGTGGCCGAGAGCGGGACACACGAGGCGTTGATGGCGCTCGACGGTATCTACGCCGAGATGTACTCGCTGCAGGCGAAGGCCTACTCGTAGGAGCGGTAACCTCGGTAAGGGGGTAGAAAGCCCAAGAGGGCCGCCGACACAGGGAGACAGACCCGTATCGTGACCGCATCCGACAGAGCCGTCCAGCTCGTCCAGATCGCCGCCGAAGCCGCGGCCGACAAGCTGGCCGATGACATTCTCGCCTACGACGTGAGTGAGCAACTCGTCATCACCGACGCGTTCGTGCTCTGCTCCGCCACCAACGACCGCCAGGTCCGCGCGATCGTCGATGAGATCGAAGACCGCCTGCGCATCGAGGCCGACGCCAAGCCGGTACGCCGCGAAGGCGAGCGCGAGGGGCGCTGGGTGCTCCTCGACTACATCGACATCGTCGTGCACGTGCAGCACGAGGAGGACCGCACGTTCTACGCCTTGGAGCGTCTCTGGAAGGACTGCCCGGCCATCGGGCTGCCCGAGAGCGTCACCAAGACCGCCGCGCAAAGGGCGCGTTCGTGAGCCGACGCATCGTCTGCCTGCGCCACGGGCAGACCCTGTGGAACGTCGAGCACCGCTTCCAGGGCCACACCGACATCGCCCTGGACGAGACCGGCCTGGCCCAGGCCGCACGCGCGGCCTCGCTGCTGGCCTCGCTGCGGCCCTCGCTCATCGTCTCCTCCGACCTCAGCAGGGCCAACGACACCGCGCTGGCGCTCGGCCGTCTGGTCGGGCTCGACGTCTCGGTCGACAAGGACCTGCGTGAGCGCGGCGGCGGCCGATGGGAGGGGCTCACCCGGGAGGAGATCGCCGAGCGCTGGCCCGCCGAGTACCTCGCGTGGGACGCGCCCGACGGTGAGCCCGTCGCCGACGTCGCCGAACGCGTCTCGGCGGCCATGCGCCGCTGGGCCGCCAAGCTCGACGACAACGGCCTGCTCGTCGTCGCCTCGCACGGCGCCGCCCTCCGCCTCGGCATCGCCTCCCTGCTCGGCCTGCCGGAGGAGCTGTGGCCCGCCCTGGGCGGTCTCGGCAACTGCTCCTGGTCGGTCCTGGAGGAGGGCCGCAAGGGCTGGCGCCTGCTCGAACACAACGCCGGCACCCTGCCGGAGCCCATCAACAGCGACGACGCGGAGTCCTGAGCCGGTCGATTAGGTGAATTCGGAGCGCTGCCTATATGCTCTCCGAGCGCCGCCACGAGAACACTCGCAGCGGTGACCAGGGGCTATAGCGCAGCTGGTAGCGCACCTCCATGGCATGGAGGGGGTCAGGAGTTCGAATCTCCTTAGCTCCACAGGAATGGACTTGTCCCTGTGTCCCTTGGGCGCGGGGACATTTCTGTTTTCCGGCCAGGCCGCGATCCCGCCCCTTCGGGCCCTCGCATTGTTCAGTCGGCCCCCGTGCGCAGTGATTCCGGCAGCCAGGGTGTTGCTCGTGCCCAGCTCAGGTCGAACTCTTTGGCGTAGTAGTCGATCCAGCCTGTGTCTTCGGGCTTCCGGAGGAAGACATGCGGCCGGGAGTCCATCGCTCCTTGGCCGTTCTGGAACTCGACGACCATGGTGGCGTGTTTGGTGCCGCTGTCGATCCCGAAGAGTGAGTGGGGCAGGAAGGCATCTGTGAGACGGACTTGGAGCCTTCCCTCGTGAAGGGCGTTCCGAAGTTCGGAGAGATGTTCCAGCGAGAGATTGGTGAGGTTGGCGGGCGTCGAGAGCCCGGCCTTCGTACCCGTGAACAGGGTCTGGGCCGGAGACGCGGGATCCATCAGCAGGATACGCATGCGGCAACCGGCCTCCAGGCGCTCTCTGTAGAAGGTCATGTGCGGGATGATCGCCGAGGTCGCGTGAACGGCGAGAAGCAGGATCTCCTTCGCATGTGCGGCCTGCGCCGGAACACTGGGCATCTCGATGCGGCTCCGCAAGGTGGAGGAGGCCTTGATGTCGCTGAGACGCCTGTTCAGCTCGCCGAACAGGGTCGCCCTCTCCACGAGCGCGTCGACGCCGAGCAGGCCCAGCAGCGCGATGATGACCTGTTCGGCAAGTGTGGCCTGGAAGACGCCGAGCAAATCGAGAACGAGCGCACAAGCCGCGGCCAGCAGGGTCATCAGCGGCAGCACGCGCGAGAACCTGATGTTCGACAGACGCGCAGCCGGTGTCCTCATGCGCGCCTCCACGCCGGTCGGTGCAGATCGCGTCATGCGACCTGCACCCATGCTGACACCGCGACTGTGCTTTGCGTATCCCCGGATGGCGGTCGTGATCGTCAGCGATACCGGAGACATCGCGTGAGCTCGACACGGCCGTTCGTGGTCGCCCCCTCAGGCTGCTCCCACATGGGTGTGGTGGTCGTGTGTGGACTCGGCCTGGTCGAGGAGGGGGAGGGCGAAGTCGGCGTATGTGATGCGGGAGGCGGGGGCGGCGGAGGTGTGGAGGGTGTAGTGGCCTCTGGGGGTGCCCGTGTGGTCGAAGTCGCCTGCCGGGCTTACGTACACCCAGGACAGGGAGGTGGCTTCGGTGTGGAGTACGGCGAGGCCTTCGGCGTGGGACAGGCAGAAGGGGCGGAACTCGGGGGGAAAGCCGGGTGTGTCGAGAATGCGGGTGCCGTCGGGGCCGGGCAGCAGGGACGACAGGCCTGCGGTGACGAGGCGGGGGACGCCGGCCTGGGCCAGGCCCTTGACGAGGGCGTGGGCCGCGTCGGCGAAGAACGTCTCGGGGGTGAGCGACGCGGCCGTGTTGATCGCGGCGTCGTGCCCGGCGGCGAGCGAGGCGACGTCGGACGGGTCGGTGACGTCGCCCGCGGCGATGCGGACGAGGCCGTCGGAGGGGCCTTCGTAGCGGGACGGGTCGCGGAGCACCGCGGTGACCTGGTGGCCGCGGCGTACGGCTTCGGCGACGACCTGACGTCCGGCCCGGCCGCCCGCTCCGAAGATCACAAATCTACTCATGTCTGGAATACCTCCCGTTGGCGCGATGCTCCGGAAAGGTAGCCGAGAGGCGGGTTACCACCTGGATACCGCCCGCCTCGACCGGGTACCGCCCGCCTCGACCGGGTACCGCCCGCCCCGACCGGATACCGCCCGCCCCGAGCCCTGCCCCCGCCGAGCCCCAGCCCCCGCTCACCCCTCACCCCCCGCTCACCGCCCCACAGGAGTACACGTGAAGCAGCCGCTGCCCGCCGATCTGTTCGACGAGTTGTGTCCTTCGGCGTTCGTGCCGTTCCGGTTCGGTGACAAGTGGGCCGCCCTCGTCCTGCGATGCCTGGAGGGCGGCCCGCGGCGCTTCTCCGAGCTGCGTGTGCCGCTGCGTCGGGTCACCCCGAAGGTGCTCACGCAGTCGCTGCGCGGACTGGAGCGAGGCGGGTTCGTCTCGCGCACGGTTCACGCCGATCCGCTCGCGGGGGTGGAGTACGCGCTGACGCCGCTCGGAGTCGGCATGCTGGAGCCGCTGTACGCCGCCTGTGCGTGGGCCACCGAGCACTGGGACGAACTGCTCGACGCACGGGAGCGCGGCGAGGCGGTCAGCCTGCGGGACGCAGCATCGCCCACAGGGTCGGGCCGCCGTCGGGAAGCGTGATCTCCTGTGTCACCTTGAACCCGAAGCGCTCGTAGTAGGGCACGTTGCTGTCCTTGCTGCTCTCCAGGTACGCCGGGACGCGCGAGTCGCTCAGCTTGGCCTCAAGCAGCGCACGCCCGGCGCCCTTCCCCTGAGCCGAGGGCAGCGTGCCGATCTGCGCAAGGTACCAATGCGGCTCGGCAGGACGGAACCGGCGGACCGTGGACTCCAGCTTCTGGCCGAAGGACACCCGCGAGCCCATCGAGGACATGAAGCCGGGCATCGCCAGCAGCGTGCGAAGGAACGGCTGACGGTGACCCGGCGGGTCCCAGATGGCGGCGCCGATCATGGTGTCCCCGTCGAAGGCGGCATCGGCGACCGGATGCACGTGCTTGGCCAGAACGGCGAACATCGGCCCGGCGTCACGCCCTTCGAGCATCCAGCGGATGACCGGGTCGTCGCGGAAGGCCTGGCCGAGGACCTGGCCCAGTGCCTTGGTGTCGTGGGATGGGGTGACGCGCATCAATCCTCGATCCATGAACCGTGGAACCCGGCCGGTACGCGGCGCGGAAGCCGTACGGAGGCGACGGTGGACAAATCTGTGGCGTCCAGGACCAGCAGGGCCGAGCCGGTGATGGACAGCAACCAGCCATGATCCTCGCAGACGTCGCCCGAGGGGACGAAGACGGCCTCTCCCGTCCGCTGCCCGGTGCGGTGGGTGCGGGTGGCGCCGGTGCGCAGGTCGTACTTGACGATGGCGTCGTCGGCCACCGCGTACAGGTGGTCCCCGGCGAGCCCGGTGTGGCGCTCGTTGATCGTCGGGAACTCGATCGACCGGTCGTCCAACTGCTCCTCGGCGGCCAGCCCGGTGGCGGGGTCGAGCGTCCAGCGGTGCAGTACGCCGCCCGTGGCCTCGGCGGCGGGCACGGCAGCCCCGCCGATCTCGCGCCAGGTCGAGGCGAAGGCCTCGGGCGTGTACCTGACGGCGTCGAGCACGATGCGCCCGGCCGCGTCCTGCCGCGCGTTGCCCACGTGGAAGACGTAACACGGATCGACGTCGTACCACCGCACGGCCCCTCCAGCCTTGGGCATGACCCCGATCCTGGCCCCGTACCCCTCGTCGAACCGGTACGGCATGCCGGACCCGGCCAGCGCGAGGTCGAACACGACCGGCAGGTCCAGCCAGACGACATGGTCGGCCGTGATCGCGAAGTCGTGCATCATCGTCGGCCCCGGCACCTCGACCTGCCTGCTCTCGACGAGCACCCCGGAGGCGCTGAGCCGGTGATAGGTCAGATACGGCGCGAAGAACCCGTAGCCGAACAGATGCAACTCCCCGGTGACCGGATCCTCCTTGGGATGCGCGGTCATCGCCGTCGTCAGCCCGCCCCCGAAGTCACACGGCCCGACGGTCTCCAGCGAGGGCGTGAGCTGGTACGGCAGGCCGCTCTCGACGAGGGCCAGGATGCGGCCGGCATGCCTGATGACGTGGGTGTTGGCAGGGGTGGCGGTCAGGTCGACCACGCCCTGCTCGCTGACGTAGGAGGCGCCGCGCACGAGCCTGGAGGTACGCACCCAGCGGTTGCGGTACCACTCGGCGCGACCGGCACGCAGCCGGATGCCGTGGATCATGCCGTCGCCGTTGAACCAGTGGCCGGGGTCCTGGCCGGGCGGCGGGTTGGGCCCGTTGCGGAAGTAGCGTCCGGTCAGCTCGGGCGGCAGCGTCCCTGTGACCTCCAGGTCCAGGGCGTCGATCTCGTCGGGCACGGGGGCCAGATGGCCTTCGAGGTAGGCGGGCACGGGGGAGTCCTTCCTGCGGGCCGGGACCGTCAGGCCCTGGCCATGGCCGTCTTGGGATAGCGGGCGGTGAAGGCGGCGGGCACGGCGATCGAGGCGATCTTGATGACGATCACGGCCACCGTGGTGTGCGGGTAGGCGGCCAGCAGCACGGTCAGCGCGACGGCCGCCAGGACGAAGCTGATCGTCCAGGCGGAGGTGACGACGACATTGATCCGGCGAAACAGCGGCGAGTCCCAGACCTCGGCCGGAGCCACGGTCCTGGCGATGCCCAGGGTGAAGGGCCGCCCGATGAGCAGCGAGCCCCCGGCGGTGAGCGCCAGCCATGCGTTGACCAGCGCGGGGCCGTACCTCACGAAGGTGGCGTCCGGCCAGGCGAAGGAGATCACGGTGATGAGCGTGAAGAACACGGCCGCACTGAGCGGGATGACCAGCTCGTCCCACTGCCTGCCCGCTCGCCGTTCGAACAGCAGCACGCCCGCGGCGGCGGCCAGGCCGATGATCGCGCCGTAGCGCCACTCCTCGCCGGTGGCGACGATCGCGTAGGCGATCCAGGGCAGGAAGCCGAGCAGGGCACGGATCATGGGGAGTGCTCCTTCGAGGTTCCACGTTCGACAGGTCGAAAGTAGAACCTCCACTCATGACCTGTCAACAGTGGAATGTGGACGGTAGGGTGGCCCCATGAGCCTTCGTCACGCGATTCTCGGACTGCTGGCCGAGCAGGACGCCAGTGGCTACGACATCGTGAAGATCTTCGAGATCTCCCTGGCCAACGTCTGGCCCGCGACCCAGAGCCAGATCTACGGCGAGCTCGGCAAACTCGCCGACGCCGGCCTGGTGCGGGTGTCGGCCGAGGGCCCGCGCGGGCGCAAGGAGTATGCCGTCACCGACGCCGGCCTGGCCGAGCTACGGCACTGGATCGTCGACGTCGAGCCGGTCAGGACGCGCCGCAGCGACATGCTGCTGCGCGTGTTCTTCCTCGACCTGGTCGGCCCCGAGCAGGCCAGGCAGTACCTCGTCGCGCAGAGCGCAGGCCTGCTGGAGCAGAACCAGGAGCTGATCGCACTGCGCGAGAGCCTCGCGCACGAGGACAGCCCGCTCTCGGTCAACGGCAGGCTGGCCCTGGAATGGGGGCTGCGCTTCAACGACATGCAGCGCGAATGGGCGCTGTGGGCCGCCGGCCAGATCGGGCGGCGGACCGCCGGTCAGTAGGGCTTCGGAGCCGGGCGACGGGTGGCGAGCGCCGCGATGAGCAGGCCGAGCCCGATGCAGTAGATCACCATGAGGATCAGGCTCAGCAGGCTGTTGATCATGCCGAACTGCTGGGCGCCGAAGCTGTCGATCACATAGGGCAGCGACAGCATCCTGGCGGCCTCCAGGACGGTGTTGAACAGCAGCACCAGACAGCCGCCGAGCCCGAGCGCCGCGGCCCTGGCGTGCTCGGCCCTGGTCCTGGAGATGAGCACCGCACCCACGGCCAGCACGATCATCGGGGGCAGGAAGAAGACGACGTTCAACAGGTTCGCGATCGAATTCATGAGCCCCGACGCTACGGCATCCGCCCGCCCCCGGGCCAGCGTCCGGAGGGGCCCGCACCGGCGACGGCACGGGCCCTGCGGGTGATCAGAGCGAGCGCAGGTAGGGCAGGGACGGCATGAAGAAGTACTCGCCGCCGCGCATCGTGACGGTCTGCTTCACCTGGGGCTGCGGCGGTGACAGCTCGGGCCTGTCCCAGACCTTCGGGAAGCGCACCTTCAGCTCGCGTGCGCCCTGGCCGATGACCGGGTCGTGCCCGGTGCCCGGCCGTTCGAAGGAGGGGTTGTTGGCCCAGCTCTGCTGGGTGAACTCGAACTGGCCGGTCAGGCTCGAGTTGAACGCCATGAACAGCAGTCCCACCTCGCCCGACGGCCTGCTCTCCGGCGGCGCCTCGTCCCACGGGTCGTCGGTGCGCTCGCCGTAGGTCTGGCCCCTGCGCGCCATGATGACCTCACGGCCGAACGAGCGGGGATTGGTCTTGCGCACGTGGCCGCCGAACGGGCACCTGGCGCCCTCGTCGCCGTCGTAGACGAAGTCGTTGGCCACGGGCCCGCCGCCCGCCAGCGCCCTGCTGGTGACGGGCGTGCCGTCCTTGAACCTGCCGACCAGCATCGCACCGGCCCTGCTGCGATCGGCGCCCTTCAGCCCGAGCTCGTCGGCCAGGTCGCGCTCGATCTCCTTGAACGCCCTGACGTTCTGCTCCAGCTTGCGGAAGACGAAGTAGCTGCCGAAGTGCCGGTCCTTGTTCGGCCCGAACGGATCGGCGACGAGCACGTTGCTCAGCGGGAAGGTGGCGTTCCAGTGCTTCTGCGGCTCGGCCTGGGAGTCGTCGTGCAGGAACAGCGGCTGGCTGCGGCCGTCGACATAGCCGAAGTGCTCGATGCCGTCGCCCGCCGGGTTGCGCATGCCCTTGCCGCTCTCCTCGCCGAGCAGCCTGGCGCTCTGCGGCAGGGTGGCCACGATCTCGTCGCGCACGGCCCTGGCCCTGGCCTCGTCGCCGTCGCCGACCAGCACGACGGCGTGGATCTCGCGCTGGAAGACCCACTCCCACTGGTCGACCGGCGGGTCGTCCACCTCGGCCGTGCGGCGCTTCATACCGTCACGGAAGGTCAGGTCGCCGAACTTGCGCATGTCCTCGACCGGGTGCCCCAGGTCGCGGTATCCGGCCCTGCTGATACCGATCCCGACGTACGGCGTGCCGTGCCTGCCGTGCGTCTTGAAGTCCCTGATCTCTTCCAGGTGCTTGCGCGCCGACTTCATCTTGGTGGTGGCGACGTTGCGCAGGAAGCGCCGGCCTTCCTTGACGTCGTTGAACCGGATGAACAGCACCGACAGGTACTCGCGGACGTGGGCACGCAGGATGTTCGGCTGAAGGGTGTTCAGCATCTCCTTGGTGTCCGCGTCGAGCTTGGGCGAGTCCCAGGCGAGTGGTTGGTCGTTGTTCAGATCGACTGGCATGTGTGGCTTCTCCCCGGTGGTCGTGGTGACGTGCGGGCCCCCTTGGTGCGTTGAACTGCTAAGTCAGACGACCGAGTGCGGGCGCGTGTTGCCCGGGTAGGGGGTCGCTAGGGGATGAGCAGGGGTGTCCCCGGCCCGGGGAAGGAGCCGGGGACAGGACGAAGGAGGCAGGGGGAGAAAAGAAAGGTGGGGCGGCCTCGCGCGGTCCTGGCAGATGGACCGGGCGGGCCGCCCCTGGGGAGTGGTCTGCCGATGTCAGCTCGCGCGAGGGGCGCCGACCCGACTCGGCGCCGCACTCGCGCGACTGCATGACCACACATTGCCGCACCTCAGGCGGCACAGAAAGGGTGTTGAGCCTCCGTTAAGGAAGGCTTATGACGATCTTCAGTCCGGTCACCGCCCGACCGTCCTGAAGCGCGGAGTACGGCGCTGCGGCCGCTGCTCGGGCTCGCCAGTACGGAACCACAGCTGCGCCTGAGCCCCGCCCAGCGCCGAGGAGTCGAGCCTGAACCAGCCGCCAGACGACTCGGCCAGCCTGCGGGCGATGTCCAGGCCGAGGCCGGTCGAACCGGCGCCGCTGGTGCCGCGCTGCATCGCCGCGTCGGGGTCGCGGATGCCGGGTCCGGCGTCGGCGATGATGATGCCGGTCATGCCGTGGCCCTGGTGCAGGGTGACGGTGAAGGCCGTGCCCTGCGGGGTGTGCCTGAAGACGTTGCCGAGCAGGGCGTCGACGACCGCGACGAGCTCGGAGGCGGCCACGGGCACCCGTACGGTGCCGGTGGCGCCGTTCAGCTCCCAGGGGCGCTGCTGGTCGTCGGCGAGCGCCGACCAGAACGTCAGCCGCTCGCGCAGCACCTCGGCGGCGTCGCAGTCGGTGAACTCCGGCGCCCGCGACGGGCCTCTGGCGGCCGAGATGATGACGTCGACCTCGTGTTCGAGCCTGGCCAGCGACTGACGGCTGGACTCGGCGCCGGGTCCCAGGTGGTCGAGGCTGAGCCGCAGTGCGGTCAGCGGCGTGCGCAGGCGGTGCGACAGGTCGGCGGCGAGTTCGCGCTCGGCCGCGAGCAACTGCACCACGCGATCGGCCATCGAGTTGAACGCCTCACCGGCCGCGACCAGCTCGGGCGGCCCTTCGGGCGCGATGCGGATGCTCAGGTCCCCGGCGCCGAGCGCGGCGGCGGCCGAGCCGAGACGACGGCTGGAGCGCACCACCCTGGAGCCGAGCCGGTCGGCCACCACCAGCGAGCCGATCACCAGCGCCAGCGCGACGCCGCTGAGCAGCGCCCACGAGGTGCCGACGCCGCGCACGGTGTCGGACTCGGGCACGAACACCTCCACCACCGCGACCCGATCCCCGCCGAGCGCCACCGGCCGCAGCAGCACGTAGCCGTCGGCCTGCACGATGTTGGCGGCCTTGGTGAGCACCCTGGCGGCCGTCAGATCGGTCTCGGCGGCCCTGGAGTCGCCCACGGGCAGCCCCTGGGGCGGGTGCACGGCCAGCAGCCGCCGCCTGCCCGCCTCGGTGCTGGCCATGGCATGGGCGAGCTTGGCGGGCGTCGTGGTCAGGGCGAGCACCGGCACCAGCGCCGTCGCCTGCTGGTCGGCCTCGATCAGGGCCTTGTCGTGTGCCAGGTCGGTGACGATGAGCCCGAGCGGTATGAGGAAGGCGAGGGCGATCATCGAGGTCGCCGCGATCACCATGAGGGCGAGCGTCTTGCGCATGGGGATCAGGCCTCCGTCGCGGGCGCGGCGCTCAGCGGGGCGCGCACAGCATGACTCCGACCCCGCGGACCGTGTGCAGGTACCTCGGCGCGGAGGCGCTCTCGCCGAGCTTGCGCCGCAGCCACGACAGGTGCACGTCGATGGTCTGGTCGTCGCCGTAGGACTGCCGCCACACCTCCGTCAGCAGCTCCTTGCGCGTCACCACGCGATCGGCCCTGGTGGCGAGATAGGCGAGCAGGTCGAACTCCCGCCTGGTCAGCGACAGCGGCATGCCGTCGAGCCCGGCCTCACGCCGGTTGACGTCGATGCTCAGGCCGCCGATCGTCAGCACCTGCGGCGCGGGAGCCGACCTGGCCCTGCGCAGCACGGCGTCGAGCCTGGCACCGAGATGGTCGCCCGAGAACGGCTTGACGAGGTAGTCGTCGGCACCCGCCTCCAGCAGCCGTACGATCTCGGCCTCGTCGTCCCTGGCCGTCGCGACGATGACGGGCACGTCGGAGATCCCGCGGACCATGCGCAGCGCCTCCGACCCGTCGAGGTCGGGCAGGCCGAGGTCGAGGATGACGGCGTCCGGTGGGCGCTGGGCTATCTCGCGCAACGCGTCGAGCGCGCAGCCCGCACTGCGCACCGCGTGATGCCGTCTGTCGAGCTCCTGGATCATCGCCGACCTGACGAACTCATCGTCTTCCACCACGAGAACCGTCGCCATGCGTCCCTACCGTAACCGTAGTCACTCATAATGCTGCCCATGCGTCGAACCATCGGATATGCCGCATTGTGGTGCGGTGCGACCGCCGCCGCCATAGGCGTGGCGTGGTACGGCGTGCGCGACGTCCTGCACAGCGAGCTGTTCGGCGACCAGGTGGTGACGTCGGGGCTCGCGGGGCGCTTTGCCGAAGAGGGTCCTGACCTGCCCACTCCTGTGCCGAGTGCCACCCCTGTGAGCACGCCGTCGGCCACGCCTGGCCATACCGAGAAAAGGGTGCCTCCAGCGACCCCACCTGTCCAGCCAAAGCGGGAGCCCCAACCTTCTCGCACGATTTCGCAACCTTTCAAAACGCCCGACAAGAGCGCCCCCCAGACCCGTGCGCCGGTCATGGAGCGCCCTCCCACCCCCGCGACGACCACCCCGCAAGCGAGCGCACCCGCTTCGGTGCCCAAACCGGCGCCGAGCGCGACCACGGCCGCGGCCGTCGCGCCGACGCCGACCCAGCAGGCCATGGCGGCCCAGGACCCCGGGGTCAAGGTCGTCAAGATGAAGGGCGGCGAGGTGGCGTTCAGACTGACCGGCACCGGCTGCGTCCTGGTCTCGGCCACCCCCATCAGCGGCTACTCGGCCAATGTCACCGAGCAGAACGGATTCATCAGGGTCGACCTCTATCTGGGCAACCACGGCTCGTCGGCGTTCTGCATCAGCGCCGAGCAGCGCACCGACAGCTGGGAGTACTAGACAGCCGGGAGCACTGGAACGCGTGCACGAGCACGGCCGCGGCGGGCAGAGCCGCGGCCGTGCTCATTCGCGTGCGGTGAGTTCGTCCAGGTAGGCGGCGGCCGATCGCAGGTCGTCCTCGGTGAACACCCTGATGCCGTGCTGCCCGAGCAGTGCGGTCGTGACGCCCTGACCGGGTATGCGACGCCCGCCGAACGTGCCGTCGTAGATGCTCAGCGCGCCGCACGACGGACTGCCCTCCTTGAGCACGGCCATCCTGATCCCGAGCGAGCGCGCCGCCTCCAGCGCCGCACGCGCCCCGGTGACGAAGGCGGCCGTCACGTCCTCGCCCGCCGTGGTCAGCACGCGTGCCGTGCCCGCGAGCACGGCCGCGCCACCGGCGCCCGCCTCGATCTCGGCCGCCGCCCTCGGCGTCGGCAGCCCGCCCTCGACCTCGGGACAGAACGGCACCAGCCGCCCCTCGGCCCGCCAGGCGGCCAGCACGGCGTCGCCGCTCGTCTTGGCCCCGCCGTCGTAGCGCACACGCCGCCCCATCAGGCAGGCGCTGACCAGGATGCGTTCCACGCCGCTCATGCTACGGGGCACGCCCACGCTGGCGAAGGCACCGGACAGGTGGGGCGGTAGCCTTTTGCGCGATATGAATGCAACCCTCGCGACCTGCGTGATCGTCGGGTCGCTGCTGCTGGCCCTGGTGAGCCTGATCGTCGCCATCCGCGACCGGCCGATGGGCGTGATCCTGCTCGGCGGCTTCGTCGTGCTCGAACTCGCCGTCCTCGTGCAGGCCGGGTTCACCGTGGTCGCCTCGCTGTCGGGGCAGGGGCCGCGGGAGCACGTCACGCTGTACGGCTATCTGGCGGGCGTCGCGCTGATCCCGCCCGCCGGGGTCTTCCTCGCGCTGGCCGAGCGCAGCCGGTGGGGTGCGGCGATCCTGGTCGTGGCCGGGTTCGCGGTCGCGGTGATGACGGGCAGGCTGCTGCAGATCTGGCAGGGCGTGGCGTGAGCGTCGAAGGCATCGGCACGGGGCCCGGCCGGGCGCTGGTCGCCGTCTACGGGCTGTTCGCCCTGGCGGCGGGGGCCCGGGCGGCGGTGCAGATCGCGACCAGGTTCGACGAGGCGCCGCTGGCGTACTCGCTCTCGGCGTTCGCCGCCGCCGTCTATCTGCTGCTGACGGTCGCGCTGGTCCGCGGCGCGCGGCGGGCGGCGTTGTGGGCGCTCGGTGTGGAGCTGGCCGGTGTGCTGGTGATCGGCACGGCCAGTGTGCTCGACCCCGAGGCCTTTCCCGCCGCCACCGTGTGGTCAGCCTACGGCAGGGGGTATGCGTTCATCCCGTTGGTCCTGCCGGTCGTCGGCCTGCTGTGGCTGGCGCGCCGCAGGCGTTAGGCCCGGCGCCTCAGGGGCAGTGGTGCTCCCGTACCCCACAGGAGGAGACGGAGACGATGAGCACCATCGAGCACACGGTCGAGGTGGCCGTGCCCGTGCGGACCGCCTACAACCAGTGGACGCAGGTCGAGAGCTTCCCCGAGTTCATGGAGGGCGTCGAGACCGTCAAGCAGCTGACCGACACGCGCACCGCGTGGGTCGTCGAGATCGCGGGCGTACGCAGGGAGTTCGAGGCGGAGATCTTCGAACAGCGGCCGGACGAGCTCATCGCCTGGCGTTCGCTGGAGGCGCCGCACCACGCGGGGTCGGTGTCGTTCAGGCCCGTCGGCGCGGCGACGACGAGTGTGACGCTGGAGATGGAGTACGACCCCGAGGGCTTCCTGGAGACGGCCGGAGACTGGCTGCAGATCGTCAAACTGCGGGTCCGCAACGACCTGGAGCGCTTCAAGACGTTCGTCGAGGCGCGGGGCGGCGAGACCGGCGCGTGGCGGGGCAGCGTGCCGGACCAGGAGCCGCCGCTGACCTCGGGTCCTCTCGTGTAGCGCCGGTGGCGCAACTCACAGTCAGGCCCTCTCCCGCAGGCAGGGAGGGGGCCTTCGCGCGTGCCGGGGTCGTTGGGGCGGGGGGACAGGAATAACGGTGCAGTTTGCTCCTGTTACGATGGTGACTCAACCAGTCATCCCATGATTCCATGAGTGGAGGATTTGAGCTCGCCATGAGTGTTCTCACGCAAGAGTCCAGAGGCCGTACCGGACCGCTGCCCTGGTTGCTCGTGCTGGGAATCGTGCTGGCCGCGCTCAACCTCCGCACGGCCGTCACCAGCATCGGGCCGCTGCTCGACCAGGTCGCGGGCGGTCTCGGCATGTCCGGGGTCGGCACCGGGCTGCTCACCACGCTACCGGTGCTCATGTTCGCCACCGTCGGCGCGATGACGCCCGCGCTGTCCAGGCGCGTCGGCGAGCACAGGCTGCTGCTGCTGTCGCTGCTCACACTCGGCGCCGGTCTCGCCATCAGGGCGTCGGTCGACTCCGCGCAGGTCTTCCTGCTGAGCAGCGCCCTGGCCCTGGCCGGAGGGGCGGTCGGCAATGTGCTGATCCCCACGCTGATCAAGCGGCACTTCCCCGGCAAGGCCGGGATGATGACCACCGTCTACACCACGGCGCTGGCCGTCGGCACCATGCTCGCCGCCGCCGCGACCGTGCCCATCGAGCGCGCAGCCGACGGCAACTGGCACATCGCGCTCGGCGTGTGGGCCCTGCTGGCCGCCGTCGCCGTACTGCCGTGGCTGGCCCTGCTGCGCAGTGAGCCCGCGCGCGACACCGGCGCCAGGGACGCGGGCCCGAAGCGGCTGGTCCGCAGCAAGCTGGCCTGGGCCGTCGCGTTCTACTTCGGCAGCCAGTCGATGATCGCGTACATCATGTTCGGCTGGCTGGTGAAGATCCTCACCGACCAGGGCTACACGACCGGGCAGGCCGGGCTGATCCTCGGCGCGTTCACCGCGTTGAGCATCCCGATCTCGCTCGTCGTGCCGTCGCTGGCCACCAGGTTCGCCGACCAGCGTCCTGTGGTGGTCGGGCTCGTCGTCTTCTATGTCACCGGGTTCCTCGGGCTGTGGCTGGCTCCGGCCTCGACGGCGTGGATCTGGGTGCTGTTCGTCGGCGTCGGGATGGGCTCCTTCCCGCTGGCGCTCACCATGCTGGCCCTGCGCACGCGTACGGCCGAGGCCACCGCCGCGCTGTCGGCGTTCGGGCAGAGCGCCGGGTACCTCCTGGCCGGGGCCGGCCCGCTCGTCGTCGGCGTGCTGTACCAGGCGACGGGCGGCTGGACGCTGCCGTTCCTGCTCGTGTTCGCGGTGCTGGCGATCCAGCTCGGCACCGGTCTGTACGCCGGGCGCGACCGCTATCTGGAGGACGAGGGCGCGCTGCTGGACACCGGCAGCGGCTTGGGCGCCGACGGGGGCCGCGCAAGCCGCAGCGAGGTCGCGGCGCGATAATCGAGGCGTGGACTCAACACGCGTCACCTTCCCGCAGGGCCAGGTCAGCGGCCGTTCGGAGATCGTCTCGGAGATCGTCGAGGTCGTGCCGGCAGGGGACCGGCACGGCCTCGTGGTCGTCGAGACGCCCTTTCATCCGCTCGACCACACCTGGCCGGACCA
The DNA here is from genome assembly GCF_056106265.1 of Nonomuraea sp. IBHARD001. NCBI lineage: Bacteria > Bacillati > Actinomycetota > Actinomycetes > Streptosporangiales > Streptosporangiaceae > Nonomuraea > Nonomuraea sp. IBHARD001. The sequence continues at coordinate 7,090,222 of NZ_JBWBBW010000002.1, read as the reverse complement.
GCCCGCCGACCGGGGGACGATCGGCGGGGTGGCGGTCGTGGACTGCGTGACGGGCGCGGTCGATCTGCGGGACGACTCGCGGCGGGTGCTCCTCGGGGCCGAGATCCCGGTCCGGCGGGGGAGCGAGGGCTGGGCCTGGCTGGTGGTCCATCTCGTCGACGCCGCACCTGCCTCGGGGCCGGAGGTCGAGCTGCTGGTCGACGCCGGGTACCGGGCCGCGCTTTCGGCCGGGCACTCCGCCTGTCACCTGGCCGCGCTCGCCTTGAACGCGGCGCTGGCCGATCGGTGGAGCAAGGACGCGCCGCTCGACTCGCTCGGGCATCCGGACTTCGACAAGCTGGCCATCACCTCCTCGCGGATCTCCGAAGGGGCGAGCGTCGATGTGTACCGGCTGGGCAAGTCGCTGCGCAAGAAGGGCTTCGCCGCCGCCGATCTGGAGGTCGACGCCGTCGCGGCCGAGGTGGGCGACACGCTCAAGCGATGGGTGGCCGCCGAGGCGCCGATCCGGGTCGAGGTGCCGGACCCGTCGCTGACCGCCAGGCGCAGCTGGCACTGCGCACTGCCCGAGGGGGAGGCGTCCATCCCGTGCGGCGGCACCCACGTGTCCGGCACCGGTGCGCTGGGCACGGTCTCGGTCGCCCTGGAGCTCTCCGGCGACGGCACGGAACTCGTCATGCGGACCGGCGTCAGCATCGGTTGACAAATCTGCGCTGTCAGCACATGCTGACACCATGGACGTCACCGACCTCGCCTCGGCCGCCACCGACCGCGACCCCGGCACCGGCCTCGCCGCCGTGGCCGCGCTCAGGCACCTGCTGGAGGAGCTCGAAGCCGCCCACGTCACCACCGCGCGGGCCGGAGGCTGGTCGTGGGAGCAGATCGCGGGCGCACTCGGCGTCACGCGCCAGACCGTCCACCGCAAGCACGCCCGCCGTCTTCGCTGACCGCGTTCTCTGGAGGCAAGGTGCTCAGTCGATTCACTCCCGGCGCCCGGCGCGCGCTCGTCCGCGCGGGCGTGCTCGCCATCGAGGCGGGCCACCCCGTCGTCCCGCCCGGCCTGCTCCTGCTGGCCCTCGCCGAGACCCGTCCCTTCACCCGTCCCCTGCCCGCCTTCTCGCCGACCGGCGACGACATCCGCGCCCACGTCGACACCGGCCGCGCCCGGGAACTGCTGGCCACACTCGGGATCGACCTCGACGAGGTACGGCTGCGCGCCCTCGCCGGTTCCGACGACCCCGCGTCGTGGCGCCTGCGCCGATCGGTCGTACGCCCGCTACGGGTGGAGCTGACCGGCCCACTGGGCGTCGTGGTATTGGCGATGCACACCCGGAAGGCGTTGGAGGTGGCCCTGTCGTCGTCGGCCGACGGCGAGGGCCTGCTGTGGGGCCTGCTGGCCGACTCCCGAAACGGCACGGCCGCGATCCTGCGGTCCTGCGCCGTGAACCTGCCCGAACTGGCCCGCCAGTCCCGCATCCCCACCCCCCGAAGGGCCGCGTGAGCCCGCCGGGTCCTTCGTTCAAGTCGTCAGGGGTGCCGGAAGTCCGATATAGTTCTCACGCAATCGCAAGGGGCTATAGCGCAGCTGGTAGCGCACCTCCATGGCATGGAGGGGGTCAGGAGTTCGAATCTCCTTAGCTCCACAGCACTGCAAAACGGCTGGTGTCGTGACGCCAGCCGTTTTCTCATTCCTGAGGCTCACGGCCGGTCTTGAGTCACTGTTCGACCACGGATAGTGCGGGTGCTGAGGTACGGTCGCTCGCATGCGGGTCGGGATCTATGTAGACGGTTTCAACCTCTACTACGGTGCGCGTGGCCTGTGCGGTCGGGGCACGCCGGGGTGGCGTTGGCTCGATCTTCGGGCGCTGGCTGCTGATCTCGTCGCGCGGCGGACCAATTGGCCGAACGCGCACGTGGAGCGGGTCGTCTACTGCACGGCGCGCATCGACGGGGCGGACAACCCGGAAGGGCAACGTGATCAGAGCATCTACCTGAATGCCCTGCTGGCCAGCAACGGCGTCGACCACATCGAGTTCGGCTACTACGTCTCGCGAGTGAAGTACGCGCCCCTCGCCGTCCGAGATCGCGCAGGTCGGCCGGCGATCACACGTTCCGCCTGGCCGGTGGGGGTCTGCGATTCGTCCGGGACGCCGATCCCTGATGCGAGCTTCATGGTCTCCTATGCCTACCGCGAGGAGAAGGGCTCCGACGTCAACGTGGCGTCGCATCTCCTGCTCGACGTTTTCGCCGGTGCGATCGACGCCGCGGTGGTTGTCTCCAATGACAGCGACCTGCGCTTTCCCATCGAGCGAGCGCGTCAGCAAGTCCCGGTTGGGCTGGTCAATCCGAGTCGCAACTACCTGGCGGGCGCACTCCGTGGACAGGCGTCAGATGGTGTGGGCAGACACTGGTGGTATCAACTGTCGGCGGCCGATGTGGTGAGGTGTCAGCTGCCGGTGACTGTCGGCGCTTACACGCGCCCTTCGGGCTGGTGACGCTGGGTTGGCTGCCCGCTGCGGAAAGCTGAATCTGATAAGCTGAAGGCACATACCACCCGGCTCCTTGTGGGCCGGGTTTTCCTATGCCCGTCAGCACGCCCAGGAGGGCCTCAAGGCGCTCCCGAAGCTTCACGGACGTCGTTTCGCCCCCGCATCCGTGTCGGATGTGGGGGTTTCGTCTTTCCCAGGCACCTCCTCGGCATCAGACATCCCCATATAAGCCCCTATCCGCGCTTCAAGGGCGATAGTCGCGATCACCCCTCAAGGGGCTGGTGGGGCTCGTAGGGTTGAGGTGGTCTCACGCTGGGAGAATGATGCCTGGGCATGGTGCTGGACGTGGGGGGAACCTTCCTGAGGAAGGGGCCAGGTTCGTCGGGCGGGTCGGGATGCTGGCCGGGCTCAAGGCGCAGGTGCGGGAGTCGCGTCTGGTCACGGTGACGGGCGTGGGGGGCGTGGGCAAGTCGCGTCTGGCCCTGCGGCTGGCCCATGAGGTACGGCCGAGGCACAAGGACGGCGTCTGGTTCGTCGACCTGGCGGGAGTGCGGGAGCCGGGTGCGGTGGGGCGTGCGGTCGCGGCGGTGTTCGGGCAGGAGGCCGAGGCGCTGGAGCGCTGGGTCGCGGGGCGCGAGATGATGCTCGTGCTCGACAACTGCGAACACCTCGCCGAGGCCTGCGCCGCACTGGTGGAGAGGCTGCTGGGGGCGAGTGCCAAGCTGCGGATCGTGGCCACCAGCAGGTGCGCGCTCGGCGCACCTGACGAACGTGTGGTCCTGCTCCCGCCCATGGCCCTGCCGGGCGACGACGACACCGAGGCGCGCTACGCCAACGAGACCGTACGCCTGTTCGCCGCCTCGGCTCCCCCGGAATTCGTGCTGGGCGAGGAGAACATCGCGCTCGTGGTCGAGGTCTGCGCGGGTCTCGACGGCATCCCGCTGGCCGTCGAACTGGCGGCGGCGAGGCTGGAGACGTTGTCGCTCGAGCACGTCCACGCCCTGCTGGAGGACAGGCTCGGCCTGCTGACCAGCGCGGCGGGCGCGACGACGGCACGGCACGCGACGATGCGCGAGGCCCTGGCCTGCGGCTACGAGCTGTGCGAGCCGGACGAGCGCCTGCTGTGGTCACGCCTGTCGGTGTTCGCCGGGGCGTTCGACCTGGAGGCGGCCCGCCTGGTGTGCGGCGACGACCGCATCGCGCCCGAGGCGATCGACGGCCTGGTCGACGCGCTGGTGAGCCGGTCCATCCTGATCGTCGGCGGCGACAACGACACCACGCGCTACCGGCTGCTCGGCACGCTCGCCGCCTACGGAGCCGAACGGCTGCAGGAGCTGGGCGAGACCGGTCAACTCAGGCGCAAGCACCTGGAGTACTTCCTCGACCTGGCCGCCCGCGCCGAGGCCGACTGGTCAGGCAAACGGCAGATCTACTGGTTCGAGCGCATGCGCAAGGAACACGACAACGTACGGCTGGCCCTGGACCATGCCCTGCAGACGCCGGGCGAGACCGAACGCGGGCTCGAACTGCTGTCGTCCCTGTGGTTCATGTGGATCTGCTGCGGATTCATCAAGGAGGGCCAGAGCCACCTGGAGAAGGCGCTGGAGGCCAACCCGGGCGCGAGCGCGGCACGCCGTAAGGCCCTGTGGGTGCTGTCCTATGTGCGCAGCGCCGCGGGCGAGAGCGCGGGCGCGATGGAGGTGGCCGAGCGGTGCCTGGAGGAGTCCAGGTCGTCGGGCGACTCCAAGTCCGCCATCCTCGCCCTGAAGATGCAGGGGACGGCGGCCCTGCTCGGCGATGACTTCGAGCAGGCCAGGGCGTTGCTCGGGATGGCGATCGGCTTCCACGGCACCGGCAGGGAGCTCAATCCCGGCCTGCTGCCCACGGTGGTCGAGCTGGCGATCGTGCTGACCAAGCAGCAGGACTTCCACGAGGCCGAGGCGCTCCTGGTCGACTGCCTGAAGACGTGCGAGGTGCGCGAGGAGCTGTTCGTCAGCTCGTACGCGTACTGGACGCTCGCCGAGGTCTATCTGGCCTGCGGCAGGACCCACGAGGCCCTGGACGCCGTCAGGCACTGCCTGCGGATCAAGGGGCTGTTCGACGACACGCTCGGACGCCTGATGGCCCTGGAGGTCGCCGCCGGGATCTACGCCAAGCTGGGCGAGTACGAGGTGTCGGCCCGGCTGCTCGGCGTCCTCGGCCAGCGCTGGACGAGCGCCGCACGGCCGCAGCTGGGCGCCTCCTGGCTCATCGACGGCCATGACCGGCTGGAGGAGGTGTGCCGCGAGGAGCTGGACGCCGACGCCTTTCGCAAGGCGTTCGACCTCGGCAAGCGCATGGACCTGGACGGCGCCTCGGCGCTCGCGATGGGCGTCTACGACGCCGACGAGGTGAAGGGGCTGCGGATCTGCGTCACGGGCGCGCACAGTGCGGCGCTGTGCCGTCTGGAGTTCGCCGTCATGGAGTTGGTGCGCGCCTACGGCTTCGAGATGCTGCCGCCGTGCCAGAACAGGATCCCGCCCTACGGCCTGTACTTCCGCGGCGACGGCAACGGCGACGGGGTGACGCAGGAGCGGCGGCGTGAGGAGCTGGAGCACGCGCTGCGGGCCACGCCACTGCCCGACGGGCCGGTCAGCGGGCTCCTCACGGCGCTCGGCCGGGTGGGCGACGCGTTGCTGCTGATCCACAGGACGCTGGTCGTCCAGGTGCAGGGCGAGGTCCAGGTCCGCCGCCTGTCGTCGGCCGAGACCGCCTTCCTCGACAGCCGCCCGCAGCTCCTCGACGACCCGGGCGAGCTCATCAAGGAGCTCAGGGAGCTCGACACCGAGACCACGGTCGAGGGTTCGCTGAGCATCGGCCGCAACGACTACGCGACCATCGTGGAGCACCTCGGCCCGGAGGCGGCGGCGGCGCTGGAGGCCTGGGCCGCGGCGAAGGGCTGCGAAATCACCTCGAACGAGCCGGTCTGGAGCAAGAGCGGCAACACCGAGAGCCGCCTGCTCGGCCTGATCATCACACCGCCCTCGGGCATCGGCACGATGGCACGCAAGGTGGTGGCGAAGGTCTGCCCGCCGGGCCCGCTCTCGCGTGAGCCCGCACAGCACCAGCTGGCCCTGGACGCCAGCGTCAGCGCCTTCCGGCGCGACCACCTGGTCGACCTCTGGGGGCAGGGCCCGTCGCTCGGCCCGGACGGCGGCCACGTCCTGCTCCAGCACGTGGCGGGAGGCAGCCTGTTCGGCATGTGCCAGATGGCCGAGCTGTCGGCGCCCGGTGAGCTCGCGGCGGCGTTCGAGGCCGTCGTCACCGCCGTGATCCGCGACTGGAACCCCAGGCTGCCCGCGGTCCGCCGTCCGCTCCCGTACTCGTGGGAGTACCTCGCGGCCGAGCTGGGGGCCGCCTTCGCCGAAGGCAGCAAGCTCAGGCGCTGGGCGCAGGCGCGCGGGCTGCTGGAGCCGGAGCGCGAGTGGATCTTCTTCGCCGGCGAGCAGACGCCCGTCGTGCTGCCCAACCCGCTGGCCATGCTGACCGGGCGCATCGCCGGACGCCACCGCGTACAGCACCTGCGGGGCTTCGCCCATGGCGACCTGCACCACGGCAATGTCCTCATTCCGGGCGTCGAGGAGGGGGAGCGAAGGCCGGAGGAGTTCAAGCTCGTCGACCTGACCACGTTCGAGAAGTCGGCGCCGCTGTCGCGCGACCCGGCCACGCTGTTCCACTCGATACTCGCCGGGCGCGTCCCCGATGACCCGCAGGCCCAGGAGCGGCTGTTCCGCCAGATCATGGACGGCGGCGGTGGGGACGACCTCCTCGCGCCGATGCTGTCCACGCTGCGCGACATGGCCAGGACGGCGCTGGAGCACGGCGACTTCGACGACGACTGGCGGGTGCAGCTGCACCTGTCCTCGCTCGCCTCGGCCCTGCTGCAGTGCACGTTCAGGGAGAAGGACGAGCGGACCAAGTGGTGGTTCTTCCGCCTGGCCGCCAGGCACGGCGCCGAGTACCTGCGGGCCACGGCCTCATGGGCGCCCGCCGTCGACACGGTCTACCACCTGAAACTGCAGGACATGGGTGGCTTCGAGATGCCCAGGCGCTGAGCGCTCCGCCGATGCAGTTCGTACGCGGTCTGCGTCTTGCCCGCGCCGGACGGCCCGTTGGTCCACAGCAACATCACCTCACTCCAGCCAGGCGACGGTCGCACGGAATCTGAGCTGGTCGTCGAGCCCGGCCTCGGCGCAGCGCAGCAGCCCGGCCTTCTCCAGCACCCTGATCGAAGCGGGGTTGGCCGGTTCGACGTCGGCGTGCACGGCGCGTACACCGGGTGCGGTCAGGGCGAAGGCGACCATGGCCCTGGTCGCCTCGGTGGCGTAGCCGAGCCTTCGCCTGGAGGCGATGACGCCGTAGCCGAGTTCGACGGTGCCGTCGGCGGGCGGCCAGAACAGCCCGATCGCGCCGACGACGAGCCCGGTGGCCCGCTCCACCATCTGGCGCTGGCCGTACCTGGTGGAGGCGGCGGGGTGGCCGGCGATGTAGCGGGCGATGACGCGGTCGCCTTCGGCGGCGAAGTCGGGGGCCCAGTGCGGGAGGCGGAGGCCGTCGAGTGCGGCGGTGACGTCGGCGTGCGGCCAGGGACGCAGCGTGAGGCGTTCGGTGGTGAGGTCGATGAAGGCGGGCACGGGCTGCTCCTGCGTCGGTCGGGGGCGACCGGGGCCAGGGCCGCGTCCAAGCCGTCACGAATGCTACCAACCGTCCCCTTTGGTAGCCAATCGTAACCTTAAAAGCCGACAAAAAGGACTTTAGCTTCTCTATAGTCTCGAACGTCATCATTCTGGACGTAAGGGGCAGCATGGGTGGGCGTCGCCTTGGGGCAGGTGTCGTGGCAGCGGCGATCGGGGTCGGCATGGTCGCGACCGCCCCGCAGGCGGCGTACGCCGCGCAGGCGCCCGAGGTGGTGTTCAACAAGCCGCTCGGCACGGCCGTCGAGCGCAATGCGATCGTCGACCACCTGATCGGCCTGATCAGGGGCGCGGCGTCCGGCTCGACGATCAAGATGGCGATGTACAGCGTCAACTCCACGCCGATCGCCGACGCCCTCATCGCCGCCTCCAGGCGAGGCGTCAAGGTCACCGTGGTGGCCGACCACACCGCGAGCGCCGACAACGCGGCCTTCCGCAAGCTCGCCTCGGCCACGGCCGGTCTGGGCTCCGACCGCTCGCGCGCCTCCTGGGCCGTGCTGTGCACCAAGGGCGCCGCCTGCATCGGCACGGCGGGCGGGCCGATCAACCACAACAAGTTCTTCCTGTTCTCCAGGACCCGCGGCGCGGGCGACGTCGTGGTGCAGTCGACGGCCAACCTCAACGCCGGGCTCGGCGGCACGGGCGGCTGGAACAGCGCGGTGACCGTGCCGGGCGACCGCCGCCTGTACCAGGCCTACTCCGGCTACTTCGCCGACCTGGCCGCCATGCGCAAGAGCGCCGACTACTTCACCAGGCGCCCGCCGGTCGTCTCGGCGGCGGGCAAGGCCTACTTCTTCCCCAGGCAGGGCAGCGGCGCCAACGCCGACCCGATCGTGAACATCCTGGACAACGTCTCCTGCACCGGGAGCACCAAGGGCGGGGCCGGGCCGAAGCACCGCACGGTGATCAGGGTCGCCATGTGGTCGATCACCCGCGACGCGGTCGCCAGGAAGCTGTGGGACCTCGACCAGCGCGGCTGCTATGTCGACATCGTGTTCAACAAGATCGACGCAGGCTCGCTCAAGGCGCTGTCCAAGAGGCCGAACGGCTACAACGGCCCCCGGGTGCGCACGTTCGCCGCCGCCGAGAGCGGCAACGGCGTGCACTCCAAGTACCTCCTCGTCGAGGGCACCTACAACGGCGCTCCGAACAGGAAGCTCGTCTTCATGGGCAGCCACAACTACACCACCGCGGCCCTCAGGCAGAACGACGAGACGCTGCTCAAGGTGAGCGGCGCGGCCCTGCACGACAGGTTCGCCGCGAACTTCGCCGCCCTGCGCGCGGCGGCCGGCAACGCGGTGCTGTCAGGCACCGGCGAACCGGCGCTGAAGGTCGAGCCGATCACCACGGTCGCCGACGGCTTCGACGAGGGCTCGCTGCCCGACACACCCGCCGACAACTGAACCAACCAGAAGGCAACACCATCATCATGTGCAAGCTCGCGTTGCCGCTGCTCGTGGCCGCCGCGACCCTTCCCCTGCTGTCCGTGCCCGTGGCCGCGGGCACGACGGCGTTCGCCGTCACCGCCGTCGAGGTCGGACCGAACCCGGTCGTGCTGAAGGCCGAAGGCCGTACCCGGGTGACGATCACCCCGCGTTTCACCAGCCCGGCGGGCACATCAGGCGACATGGACCTGGCCTTCGTCAGGCCGGACGGCGCCCCGGTCACCCCGGCGTGCCGCGAGCAGGCCGCCGCCGGGCGTTTCGTGTGCTCGTTCGGCCGCCGCGATCTGACCGGCCGCTGGCGGGTCAGACTCAGCGCCGAAGGCCCCGAAGGCGTCGTCGCCAAGGCCGAGACCACCTTCCTGCTGCAACGCGGCACCAGGCTCACCGGGTTCGACGCGGCCAGGAAGGGCGCGAGGGTGGTGCTGTCCGGCCGCCTGCACAAACTCACCGCGTACGGCAGGCCGTACGCGCCCGCCGCCGGGCGGAAGGTCAAGCTGTGCGTCCAGCCTGCCGCGTCGTCCAAGGCCCCGACCTGCCCTGCCGTCGCGGTGACCGACAGGGCTGGGCGCTTCACGCACAAGGTCGAGGCGCACAAGGGCGCGGGCACCTGGCGGGCCGTCTACGCGGGCAGCACCCGCTACGCGCCCGCCAGGTCGTCGGCCCATCGGGTGGGCGCCGCCGTACCCCGTCAGCTCTGACGAAGGACGGCGGCGCGCTGCCGCACTAGCGGCGCAGGGCCCAGCCGGGCAGGCCGGGCAGGGGGCCGGTGTTCGTCGGCCAGGTGGCGCGCTTGCTCAGCGCGTCGGCCGGAGGTACGGCCGGGCAGCGGGAGCCGCGTGCGGGCAGGGTGAGGCTGATCAGATAGCGGTCGATCGGGTCGGACGTGCACGGGCCCCGGCCGTAGATGCCGTGGCCCCAGCCCTCGTAGGTGAGCAGCGTGCCGGTCCTGCCGAGCTGTGCGGCCAGGCCGAGCGCCCAGTTGTAGCCGGTCGCCGGGTCGTGCAGGGAGTTGCCGAGCAGCAGCGGCGCACTGCCCTTGACCCTGAGCGTGTGCTGCGGGTTGGGGATCGGCTTGGGCGTGGCGAGACAGAGGCCGCCGAGCATCACCGAGAGCCAGCTGTAGCGCATGTCGGGCGCCTGGCGGCCGGTGCTGCGCATGAGGTCGGCCCAGGCGCGGTAGTCGCGCACCGGCAGGCCGAAGTCCTGGCAGAAGATCGGCGCGGGGAACTCCTCGACGCCGGGAGGCAGGGCCCTGGCCCGCTGGGCGGCGGCGGGACGTAGCGAGGCGGCCGTCGGCGTGTCGGCCCCGGTGTCGACGGCATGCAGGAAGTCGGCCAGGAAGGACCAGTTGGGTCCGTAGAAGGCGTCGGTCGCGGCGGTGATCAGGGTGAAGGAGGTCAGCGGCCTGTCCGGCTCGCCGGGGAAGTGCAGTTCGCCCTTGTCGGCCCTGGCCAGCAGACCGGCCCAGAAGGCACGCAGGTTCTTGTCGTGCAGGGCGCAGCTGCTCTCGCGGGCGCACCAGGCGGCGAACTCGTCGAAGGAGTCCTGCACGGTCCAGGCCTGGGTGTCGAAGAACTCCTTCGTGTCGACGCTGTGGTCCATGGTGCTGTCGAGGGTCAGGGCGCGGACCCGGCGCGGGTAGGTCTCGGCGTAGAGCTGGCCGATCAGCGTGCCGTAGGAGATGCCGTAGTAGGTCAGCTTCTGGTCGCCGAGCGCGGCACGCAACGCGTCGAGGTCGTGCACGACGCTGATGGTGTCGACGTGGTCGAAGAGCGGGCCGGTCCTGGCCCGGCAGTCCTGGCGCAGGCGCTTGCTGTAGGCGTACATGGCGTTGAAGTCGGCCTGGTTCTTCAGGATGGGGTCTGGCGCCTGGCCGAGCACCTCGCCGGTGCAGACGACCGGGCTGCTCCTGGCCACGCCGCGCGGGTCGAAGCCGACCACGTCGAAGCGGCGGGTGATCTCCGGGGTGAAGTACTGCCCGGAGAAGAGGGCGAAGTCGACGCCGGAGCCGCCGGGGCCGCCGGGGTTGACCACCAGCGAGCCGATCCTGGCGGCCGGGTCGCTCGCCTTGCGCCTGGCCAGCGCGAGCTTGAAGGTCTGGCCGCCCGGACGGCGCCAGTCGACGGGAACGGTGAGCGTGCCGCACTCGGCCGTGGGGTCCTCCACGCACGGCGTCCACACGATGGCGGGCGGACGGCTCGCGGCGGGGGAGGCGACCGGGTCGGCCGACGCGGAGGCCGGGACGAGCAGGGATGCGACAAGGGCTAAGACGAGCGTGACAAGCGACGTACTTCTTCGCACACGAATCTCCTCACTAGAGGCCCCGATTGTCGATCACCCCCCATAGCCCCGCCAATCGGGAGCAAGTAGGAAAAATCTCTTCATTCGCATGGCGTAAGCACCACGTTTACCCCCGCAGTCCCTCCCGTCCCTCGGTACCTGACGCGATCTGACAGGTATCGGCGCGAGGATGACCGCATGAGAGCAACAGGACCCTTCACCATCACCGGCTGGGAGCCGCAGGACGCCTTCGACGACCGCGACGGCGTCTCGCTGGCCAGGATCACGCTGACCAAGGAGTTCGCGGGCGAGCTGAGCGGCACGAGCGTCGTGCACATGACGGCGACGGGCACGCCGGTGGCGGAGTCGCGCTCCTACGTGGCGGTCGAGCGCGTCACCGGCGTGCTGCACGGCCGATCGGGCGGCTTCGTCGTGCAGCACTACGCCTTCAGCGACAAGGGCGAGACATCCCTGCGCATCGGCGTCGTGCCCGACTCGGGCACGGGCGAGCTGGCCGGGCTGCGCGGCGAGATCGGGATCGCCGTCGCGCCCGACGGCTCGCACACCTACACCTTTGACTACGACCTGCCCTAACGGCAATGCCAGTTAGTTAAGGGTCTTCGGTGGTCGTCAACATGGCTTCGGTGAGGATGTCGATGTTGATGGTCGTGCGGTGATTGGTGCGGTCTATCTGGCCTTTCGCGCGATGTTTGGAGATCGCTCGTTTCACGACGCGGGGACTGGATCGGCTCCGGCGCTTGGGGAGCAGGCTGGCCAGGACAGCCCGTCCGATCCGGCCTGGCAGGCCGGCGGGCTCGGTGATGATCCCGGCGGCTGCGGTGATCTGGTCGCGGGCGGCGTACAAAGCGACGGTGAAGCTGGCCCGGTCGTCCAGGACGGCCGGGTCGGGACCGGTGGCGCCGGCCATCGCGGTCCGCAGCACCTGATAGCCGACCAGCAGGGCGTACATCTCCTGTTCGACGCCCTGAGGAGTACGGGACCGCAAAACCCTGCCGCCCAGGAGGGCCGATTTCAGCTCCCGGTATGCCGTCTCGATCTCCCACCGCCGGTGATACAGATCCACGACGTCGGGCGCCGGGTAACGCCGATGGTCGAGCAGGGTGGTGATCAGCCGGTAACGACCGCTCCGGCAGCCGCCACCCGAGAGGCCAAGAGTGATCTGCGCATCGATCACCCGGACCGTGACCCCGCCCAGTACCGAGATCCACGACCCGTCCGGCAGGGCCGCCAGCCGGGGCAGCGGCCGGCTGTTCTTGCAGCGGATCAGCAGGCCGCCGCCGGTCGCGGCGATCTGGGTGATGAGGTCCTTGACCGCGAAGTTCCGGTCGGCCAGCAGCAGCATTCCCGGCCGCAGGCAGCCGAACAGGTCCGGCGCATAGGTGCTCTCACCGGTTTTGAACTGCCCGAACCTCGCCCCCAGCACAGTGCGGGTACCGCAGGCGACCACCGCCAGCAACCGGACCAGCGGAAACCCCGATCCGCCATGAGATCCGCTCTGACGCCCGTAACAGGCCAGGTTCTGCGGGCTGTCCGGCACGCTCATCGTCGTCCCGTCGATCGCGCACACCAGCAGCCCCCTCCACCGCGCCGCCCCCGCAGGTGGCCCCGCCAGCAATTCGAACAACGCCTTCAACGGCGCCACCCCCACCCGCCTGCGGGCCTGGGCCAGCGCCGACGATGACGGCACCGGCCCGCCCTCCTCCAGCCCCGCCACCAACCGCGACCAGACCTGCCGATACCCCAGCTCGGCGAACAACCCCGCCGCCACCAGCAGGTACACCACCACACGCGAGGGCAACTCCCGCACCCGCCGCTCGGTCGCACCGGTCTCGGCCAGCACCTCATCGACCATCTCGAACGGCACGATCTGTGTCAGCTCGCCCAGATGACCGGGCGCGAACACCCCCATACCCACCCGAACCGTGTGCGTCACCGAACAGATAGCGGAGGCCAGGGCAGACCTGGCAGACTGACGAGCCAACGGAGATCCAGTCTGTGCGGGCGGTGGTAGAAGATCACCCGTTCTACTGGATCTCCGTTCTCATGTCCGGACTTCAGCCGAAACCCTCACCACCAGCAGCCAGACCTTAACTAACCGGCATTGGCCCTAACGGTCGAGCGCGCGGGCGTACAGGCGCAGGAACAGGCGCTGCAGCACGGTGACGAGCGGGCCGCCGAGCCGTGCGTACCACTGGGCCGGTCGGGAGAACGCGGTGACGGTGAGCCTGGCCCTGCCGTCGGGCAGCCGTTCCAGCAGGAAGCTCTCCTCGCCGCTCTCCGGGTGGCCTTCGAGCGTGCCGTAGGCCCATCCGGTGCGGTCCGGCTCCTCCACCGCCCACACGACGCGGCACGGCGCGCGGACCGGGCCGAGTCTCGCCACGACCTCGGCGCCCACCCGCACCCTCGGGGTGCTCGGGCGGGGGCGCAGGCCGGTGCGGACGTGGGTCTGCCAGGTCATGAGCGCCTCGGCCGCCCGCTCGAACGGCACGCCGAGCGTGCGCTGGTGGCGCAGGTGCGTGTAGCCGGGCGGCAGGTCGCCGGTGAGCGTCGCGCCGACCTCGGGATAGGTCAGGTCCACAGCGGGTCTCCTCAGGATGCGGCGCCAGGCGAGCACGGCGCACAGGGCGAAACCGAAGGCGTTGCCGAGCCCGTGCGTGGCGATCATCACGCCGAGCGAGGGATGCGGCAGGCCGGTCGCCTGGCCGAGCGCCCAGCTCATCGCCAGGGCCATCGTCGCGGCCAGGGTGAGCGAGGACAGGGCGACGAGCACGGAGGTGACCCGGTCGCCCCCGGTGCGCCCGGCCCCGCGCCAGGCCAGCCAGCCGACCCGCCACATCCCCACGGTCAGCACGACGGATCCGGCGAGCTCGGCCCAGTCGGCGACGAAGTACCCGGCCAGGACCAGCAGCGTGCCGCCGGGCACGGTCAGCGCGGCGAGCGTGTCGCCGGTCTCGGCCGCGACCAGCCCGGCCACCAGCGCCGCCGCGAACCCGGCGAAGTGGAAGTGCGCCACGGTCAGCGCCAGCATCTGCGGCGTGTACCCCAGCAGCGACACTCCGGCCCGCTCGGCCACGAGGGCGACGGCCGCGACGGCGGGAGAGGCCAGCGCGGTGGCGACGGCGAACCCGACGGCGCTCGGCGGCCACAACCGGGGCACGGCCCGCACCGCGAGCCAGAGGGCGGCCACCAGGTAGCAGCAGGCGAGCCCGGCGGCGAACGGCCCTGGCGGCAGCCACAACGAGACGGCCCCGGGCAGCGCGCCCGCCAGGAAGACCCGGGAGCGCACCCCCACGAGCCCCAGCCCGGCGGGCACGATCACGACCATGCCGAGGGTGACGATCACGGCGACGAGGGGGGACACGCGAGCCTCCTTGAACACGTTCAAAGCGACCATAACGCCCGACTTGAACGCGTTCAATCGCCTTGACGGCCGAGTGGCGAACGCCATAGCGTGCAGGGGAGATACCGACCGGTCGGTTCAGGGGAGACGCCCATGCGGGTGCGGGACAAGGTCGTCGTCGTCACAGGAGCGGCCAGCGGGATCGGCAGGGCCATGGCGCTGCGTTTCGCCGAGGAGGGCGCGGCCGGCGTGCTGGTCGCCGACCTCGACGAGAACGCCGTCGCCGAGGTCGCCGCGCTGATCGGCGACAGGGCCTTCGCGATGCGCGCCGACGTCTCGGCCGAGGCCGACGTCGTGGCCACCGTCGAGACCGCCGAGCGCCTGCTCGGCCCCATCGCCCTGTACTGCTCCAACGCCGGAGTCATCACCGGGAGCGGCCTGGAGGCCACCGACCTGGAGTGGAGCCGCACGCTGGCGGTCAACACGCTCGCCCACGTGCACGCCGCCCGCGCCGTCGTCCCGCTCATGGCCGGGCGCGGCGAGGGCTACCTGCTCAACACCTGCTCGGCCGCGGGCCTCATCAGCTGCCCCGGCGACGCGCCCTACGCGGTGAGCAAGGCGGCGGCCATCGCGTTCGCCGAGTGGGTGGCCATCCACTACGGCGACCAGGGCGTCAAGGTCAGCGTGCTGTGCCCGCAGGGCGTGCGCACCGCGATGCTCGACGCCGACGAGGCGGGCGAGAGCCTCACGGCCAGGGCGGTGCGCGCGTCGGGAGCCGTACTCGAGCCCGCCGAGGTGGCAGCCGCCGTGATCGACGGGCTCGACGCCGAGAGGTTCCACATCTTCCCGCACCCCGAGGTGGCCGCCTTCGTCCGGCGCAAGGCCGACGACTACGACCGCTGGCTGTCGGGCATGACCAGATTCGTCACCTCACTCCGCTGAGTGTCCGGGACGCCGAGCACCTACGACAGCGCCCTGCCGATCGCGACCACCTCGGCCACCTTGCGCCCGGCGAACCCGTGCCCGGCGTCGGGCGGCGCGTGCGTCAGCGAGCACGACGTGCTCACCACCAGCTCACCCACGAGCCCGAGCAACGTCGCACACGTGGCCAGCGCCCGCCCCTGCCCGCCTCCCAGCTCCCCGCGCCCGTCCACCACCCCCGCCACCACCGTCTTGTACGGCAGGCCACCCACCGAAGCGACCGCCTCCAGATTGCCCGGCCCCGCCACGAAGTCCAGCGCGATGGCCTCGACCTTGGAGGCGGCCAGCACCCCCAGCGCCTCGCCGATCTGCCCGAACGAGGTCGCCACCAGCAGCCTCGGCCTGTTGCTCAGCTCGCCGAGCCGCTCGTAGACCCGGCGCAGCGCCCTGAGCTCACCCGTCGTGCGCTCGACGGCCAGGGCGGGCTCGTCGAGCTGCACCTCGCGCACGCCCGCCGTGGCCAGCCGCTCCAGCAGTTCGGCATAGCGCTCGACCAGGTCGTCGAGCAGGTCGAGCGGCGGGAAACCGGGGATGCTCGGCCTGGCCGACAGCAGGAAGGTGAGCGGCCCGACGAAGACCGGCCTGACCGCGACGCCCAGTCTGACGGCTTCGCCGTACTCGGCTACCGGGGGTTGCCAGCGCAGGGTGAGGCGGGTGCCGGGGCCGACCTCGGGGGCCAGGTAGTGGCGGCCGATGCCGAACCACGGGGCCAGACGCAGGTGCGAGCGCCTGCCGGGGCGCTCACCTTCGGCCACCAGGCCGAAGGTGAGCGCCGCCTCCAGCATCGGGTCGTGTGCGGCGGGCGGTGCGGAGGGCACATCGGTCAGTCCGGCGTCGCGCAGGCCGGCCCAGGTGCGCTCGCGCAGCCTGACCTTCGCCTCGGCCAGCGCCAGGTCGTCGATGGCGCCGCCGCCGTGTGCCGCGCTCGCCCTGGCGAACTCGTCGTCGGGGTCGATTCCCGGATGGCCGAGGATCGTGGTGCGCTGCTGTCTCATGGGGTCCTTCCCTCGCGGAACCCGCCTTGCGGGCATGCCGAGGGTGGCCCCCGGCCCTCCCGCGAGGCCATGGCGTGACCGCGCGCCAGACGGCACGCGGGCGATGGCAGGTGTTCGGACTCGTGGGCGTCGTGCTCGTGCCTACTGGCCGTCGCTTCCCAGGCCGGGGTGGCCCAGTGCTACGTGACGGCGTTCGTTCCCACTCACCGCTGCGGGGCAGTCCCGGACTCGCACCGGGTTCCCTCTTGCGTCGATCATCTTTGACAGGATGATCGAACCAGTCGCAAGGCGATGATAGAGGAGACGGTCATGACAGATCACGTGCCCCAAGGGGTGGACACCAGTTCGGCCGTCGAACTGGCCATGTCGCCCGAGGGCTTACGCCAGAACGTCGAGCGGCTCTTCGACATGGAGAGCGAGGACCTGATCGCGGACCTGCGTGCGGCGTTGCTGATGTTCGGCGAGGTGGGGGAGTTCTTCGGCAACGACAAGGCGGGACAGGCGTTCGCCAGGGGCGGCGAGGGCGCGCCCGGCTACCTGCAGATGATGGACAGGCTCGTCACCGAGACGACGGCGCTGGCGAACGCCTACGACGGCATCGCCGCCCGGCTGGGCCTGATGGCGGCCAATGTCGAGGTCGCCGAGTGGAACAACGTCCGTGGCCTGGGGGAGTACCTCGCATGATGGCGAAACTGCCGCGCGGCCTGTTCGCCGCCGTCGGAGGGGCGGGGCTGGCCGGGTTCCTGATCTACGACCTGATCGAGCACTGGCCCGAAGGCGACCCCGAAGGCGCCAGGCGGGCCGCCGCGCTGTGGCGTGCGCTGGGCAAACGGCTTGAGGCCTCGGCCCGGATGGGCACGGTGGCCGCCCGGGTCTGGCAGGAGCACCCCAGCGCGGGCAGCGAGGCGTTCAGGAAGGCCTGGCAGAGCGGGGTCACCACCTCATCGGGCCAGACCTTCTCGGTCGACGGTGTGGCGCTGGAGTTCGCACGGCGGGCCGAAGGCATGGCGCTGGCCTGCGAGGCCTATGCCGACAGCGTCGAGAAGGAGCGCGAGGCGAAGCTGGCCGTCACGGCGGTGGCGATGGCGCAACTGGCGTTCGCCGCGGCCTGGCCGTGGGTCGGCGGGCCGGGCGCGTCGATGATCGCGCTGATCGGGCGCAGGATCTGGCTGCGCGCCCAGCTCAAGGTGATCACCGACCTGTTCCTGCGGGTCACGACCGCCAAGATGCGCCAGGTCATGGCCAGTTATGTGGCGGGCAGCGCGTTCTTCGCACTCGGCGACCTCGCGCTCGCCTCCACCATCAAGCCGCTCATGGGCCAGCCGCTCGGCTCGCCCGGCACCGTGGCCAAGAACACCGCCTTCGACTTCGCCGCCTGCCTGGTCTTCTTCGGCGTCGGCGACCTGACCAAGCTGGGTCCGATGCGCAGGGTCTTCAAGGACACCGACGCCGGCGACTTCGCCTCCTTCTACGTCGGGTCGAGCGCCTACTCCGTCACCTACGACCTGATCAGCGGCGGCGACCCCGGGCTTTCGTACCAGCAGATGATCACGAAGCTGATGGTCGGCATCGCCCAGCGCGGCAAGACGCCTACGTGGCAGACGCCGCCGCCACCCTGAACCAGAGGCAGACGACCTGGTCGTCGTCCTGGACGGCGTGGCCCATGTGCTCGCGCCAGTACCTCGTGTGCGCCTCGGCCCAGTGCTGGACCGAGGTGAACCCTTCGCCCTCGGCGTCGGCGAACTCCCAGGTCACCTCGCGCATGGGGACGACCTCGACCCTGGTCACCTCGACCTCGGTCAGCCGCGCGCCCGAGCCGTCGACGAGCACCAGCCGCTCGCCGACGTGTTCGAGAGGCTCGGACTCGGCCTCGTAGTCCAGGGCGAGCAGCCCGGCGGTCGCCTGTTTCGCGCCCGCGAGCACCAGGGCGTTGAGTTCGTCCTGCAACTCGCCGGGCGAGCCGAGCTCCAGCACGCGCAGTCCGTCAAGTCGTGGCCACATGAACGCTCATCCTCCGAAAGCCCGGCGGTATCCCGACGGCGACGTGCGCATCGCCTTGCTGAAATGGTGCCTGAAGGTCACCGGGCTCTCGAACCCCACGGCCGCGCCGATCTCCTCGACGGCCGCACCGCCGCTCTCCAGCATCGGCAGGCTGGCCGCCACCCGCTGGGCGATGACCCAGCGCAGCGGGCTGGTCCCGGTCTGCAGCTTGAAGTGCCTGATGAACGTACGCTGCGACATCCGCGCCACCCCGGCCAGGTCGGCGACCGTGATCTGCTGGGACAGGTTGGCCATCGCCCACTCCATCGCCCTGGCCACGGCGTCGTCACCTTCGACGGCGCTCACCGCGGCCTGGATGAACTGCGCCTGGCCGCCTTCGCGGTGCGGCGGCACGACCAGTCTGCGCGCCACCGCGTTGGCCACCCCGGCGCCGTGGTCCTTGCGCACCAGGTGCAGCAGCAGGTCGAGCCCGGCGGCGCTGCCCGCGCTGGTCAGCACGTCGCCGTCGTCGACGTAGAGCACCTTCGGGTTCACCCGGACGCCCGGGTACCTGCGTTGCAGCAGGTCGGCGTACTTCCAGTGGGTGGTCACCTGTCTGCCGTCGAGCAGACCGGCCTCGGCCAGGGCGAAGGCGCCCGAGCAGACCGAGACCATCCGCGCGCCGCGACCGTGCGCCTCGCGCAAAGCCTCGACGACGGCGGGCGAGACCCGGCCGGCCACGTCGGCGACACCGGGCACGATCACGGTCTGCGCGCTGGTCAGCAGGTCGAGGCCGTGCTCGGCACGCATGGTGAAGCCGCCGACCACACGCAGTGGGCCGTCGTGCTCGGCGCAGACCCGCAGGTCGTACCAGGGCACCTGGAGCTCTGGCCTGGGCAGGCCGAAGATCTCCACGACGCAGCCGAGCTCGAAGGGCGCCATGCCGTCGTAGGCGAGCACGCTCACCGTCGGCAGCTTCGCGGGGGCGGGGAGTAGCATGGCGCAATCTTAGCGATAGGCGTCATTCACGCCACTGTTGGCGGCGTGCGGCCGGGCGGCAGGATGGCGGTCGTCAGCACGCCACACCCTTCGAGGAGCCGGACATGACCTCCGCCGTCACCGCAGTGCCCGCCGCCGACAGCGCCGCCGCGCTGGCCCACTTCGCCGCCAGGCTCACCTTCGAGAGCGACGTGTCCGACGTCGCCGCCGACCTGGCCGCGGGCGTGCCCGGTCTGGTCGTGGTCGACTCGCGCAACCTCGACAGCTGGAACCAGGGCCATGTCGAGGGCGCCGTGCACCTGCCCACGCGTGAGATCGCCGCGCGGGCGGCCGAGCTGATCCCGCCCTCGGCCACGGTCGTCGTGTACTGCTGGGGCCCGGGATGCAACGGCGCGACCAAGGCGGCGCTGGAGTTCGCCAAGCTGGGCCACCCGGTCAAGGAGATGATCGGCGGCTTCGAGTACTGGGCGCGCGAGGGCTTCCCCGTCGAGACCCTGAGCGGCGTCACCCGCCACCCCGTCGACGCGCTGACCTCGCCGGTCGGCGGCGTGTCCTGCGCCTGCTGAGCGTTCAGCCGGAGGGGGACGGCCTGGCCACCGTGATCGACGGCAGGCTCACGGGGGCCTTGCCGGGATACAGCCCGGTCAGCAGGGCGCTGACCGTGTAGAGGTGCCAGGCCTGCGCCACCTTGGTGACGACGGGCTCGGCGAACAGCGCGCGGACCCGGTCGGGCTCGACGATCGGCGCGAGCGCGTCGAGCGAGCCGAGCACCTGCTCACGCAGGATCGAGGAGAGCTCGGGCCCGGGACTGGTCCGCCAGCTCCAGCCGCCCGCGGTCCTGACCGTGGGCATCGGCGGTGGCGGCACGCGCGACCAGGGCCACCGCTTGACGGCGCCGTCGGCGAAGCGCCACTGCCTGCCCTCGATCGGCACGTCGCGCAGCACCGGGGCGAAACGGCCGATCAGCGTGTGGATCACCTCTTCCGACAGCCGCCAGCCCTGGTCGAGGGCGAGCGCCGCTCGCACGACGCCCTCGTCGAGGAAGGGCCGCACCGGGTCGCCCCTGCGCAGGGCGCCCGCACGGGCACTGGCCTGCCAGCGGCCGACCTTGTACCAGATGTACATGTGGTCGAGCGCCTCAAGCCGGTCGCCCCTGGCCTGCCACGGCCTGGCCAGCTCGGCGGCGTGCTCGTTGGCCTCGGCCGTGAACAGGGCGCCGTCCTTGGTGAACGTCGTGGTGATCCGCCTGAGCAGGGCCTTGTCGCTCAGGTCGGTCTGCAGCAGGTTGAGGCTGCCCGCCCTGAGCGTCTCGCCGCTCTGGCCGGACATGGTGGGCTTGGCCGAATACGGCAGGTAGGACACGATCGTCTCGTAGGCCGAGGTCATGCCCTCACACGCGCGAAGCGTCTCGTACGTCCGGGCGAGCGGGTGTTCGACCACCATCGCCTCCGGTGTGCCCGCCGGTGGGATGACCGTGTGCTCGACGCCGAGCCTGGCGGCGAGCTCCCTGGCCAGGATCACGTCGGGATGGGTGTCGAGCCCGTTGGTCGTCACCCGGAACGGCACCTTCGCCGTGTGCAGCAGGGCGGCCAGGATCCTGGTGTCACGTCCGCCGGTGAGCGCCAGGTTCACCGGCTCCGGCAGCCCGCGCAGCGGCTCCACGGTGGCCAGCAGCGCCCCGGCCAGCTCGTCGATCGCCGCGCGCCTGGCCCGCGCTCCGGCCGGCGGCGGCGCGGCCGTCGGCAGCGGCGTCGCGGTGATCGTACGGCGGCCGTCGGCGATCCGGATCTCGGTGTCGGGGCGCAGCGCGGTCACCCCGGCGTACGGCGTCTCGTCGGACAGGAAGAAGCCCTGCCTGACCATGGACTGCAGGGCGAGCACGTCGAACCTGACCCGGTCGTCCTCGCCGAGCGCGGCCAGGTGCACCAGCAGGGCGCGGCTGCCGACGACGTGCAGATCGGCGTTCTCGGCGTGGAAGACCGGGCAGACCCGGTTGATCGGCGTGCGGGCCGAGATCTCGCCGTCGGCCGCGTGCCAGTGCGAGGCGCAGCCCGGATGGCCGTTGAGCCCGGCCGCCTCGTGGGCGCGTGCGTCGAGCATCGGCGGCTGCCGGGTGTCGTCAGGCTCGTTGCTCCAGGCCAGCAGGGCGACGCCGCGCCCGTTCCACCCGGCCTCCCTGATCACCTCGGGCGGCACCGGGAAGGCCGTGCCGACCAGGGACCGGGCCCGCGCGATGACGCGCTCGGGCAGGTCGCCGTTCTTCGCCGCGAGTGCCAGGTGGATGCGCATGGCGTTCAGCAAACCGGACGGCGCCGGTTCAGGGCAACCGATCACGCGTCGAGCACGGTTTGCCGTCGCTTGGGTCAAGGGCCCGGCGATGCGCCTCCAGCTGCCGTCATACCGCTTGGAGGTGCCAAGACATGAAATTTCGCTCTTTAGCGGCAATTACGGCTAGCTCGGCGCTCATTCTGCTCTCCGGCTGCGGCGCCGGCCCCGAGGGCGCCGTGAGCTCGCACGACCAGGCGGCCCCGTACGGCAGCGCGGCCCCGGCCGTGCCGGAGGACAGGGCCGCACGCGAGTCCGGGGAGGCCGAGAGGGAAGGCTCGCTCTGGGAGGACACCACGACGGCGCAGATCTCCACCTTCGCCCTCGACGTCGACACCGCCTCCTATGACTACGCCAAGCGCGTCATCGCCGAAGGCGCGAGGCCGCAGCCGGGCGAGGTCAGGCCCGAGGAGTACGTCAACTCCTTCGACCAGGGCTACGCCGAGCCCCGTGACGACGGCTTCGCCGTACACATGGACGGTGCCGCGCTGGGCGCCGACGGGGAGTCCGTGCTGCGCGTCGGCCTGCAGACCAGGAGCGCCGACGCGTCGCAGCGCCGCCCGGCCAATCTGACGTTCGTGGTCGACGTGTCCGGCTCGATGGCGGAGCCGGGCAGGCTCGACCTGGTCAAGCGCTCGCTGCACACGCTGATCGACCAGCTCGACCCCGGTGACCAGGTGGCCATCGTGAGCTTCAGCGACCGGGCCACGATGGTCGCCCCCACCACCCCGCTCACCGAACGCGCCGCCCTGCACAGCGCGGTCGACCGGCTGGAGGTCGCCGGGTCGACGAACCTGGAGGAGGGCATGACGACCGGTTACGAGGAGGCGGCCCGCGCGTTCAGGCCGGCCGCGACCAACCGGGTCATCCTGCTGTCCGACGGCCTGGCCAATCTCGGCGACACCACGTGGCAGGGCATACTCGACGCGGTCGCAGAGGCGGCTGGGCGGCAGATCACCCTGCTGTGCGTGGGCGTCGGCAGGGAGTACGGCGACGAGCTGATGGAGCAGCTGGCCGACAACGGCGACGGGGCGGCCGTCTACATCGCCGACGAGGCGGGCGCGCGCAAGGTGTTCGTCGAACGGCTGCCCGCCAGTGTGGAGCTGCGGGCACGCGACGCCAAGGCCCAGGTGGTGTTCAACCCCTCCGTCGTGGACTCCTACCGCCTGATCGGCTACGAGAACAGAAGGCTGAGCACCGAGGACTTCCGCGACGACTCCCGCGACGGCGGCGAGATCGGGCCCGGCCACGCCGTGACCGCGCTCTACGCCCTGCGCCTGCGGCCGGGCGCCTCCGGCCAGCTCGCCCAGGTGAGCGTGCGCTGGCAGGAGCCCGACACCAGACGACCGGCCGAGGCGAGCAGGACGCTGGACGTCACACAGCTCGGCCGTTCGATCTGGTCGGACGGCGCGCCCAGGCTGCAGGTCGGCATGGTCGCGGCGGCCTTCGCCCTGCAGCTGCGCGACCGCGAGGCCTTCGGGCTCGGTCTGTCAGAGCTCGCCGAGCACGCCGCCAGGCTCGGCCGCACGACGGAGGACCGCGCGGTGGAAGAGCTCGCCGAGCTGATCGGAAGAGCCGCCTCGCTCGGCTGAGAGCCGTCCGAGTATCGGCACGTCCGGGTCGCCCGTGTAGTAGAAGTCGTAGATCGCCTCGGCGAACTCGTCCTTGGACAGCCGTCCGTCGAGGTTGCGGTCGAGGCGCTCGAACGCCTCCCTGGCGGCGTCGCCCTCGACGTCGTAGGCGGCCCACAGCCGGAGGTACTCGGCTCTGGTCAGCTTCTCGTCGCCGTCGGTGTCGAGGGCGTCCCACAGGGCGTCGGTGATCGGCCAGACGACATGGGCGACGAAGGCGGTGCGGTCGAGCGCCGGTGCGAGGGCGTGGTGGATGTAGGCCTCACGGCTGATCCTGCCCTGCGCGTCGGTGCCGATCTCGGCGGTGGCGTGCCGCCAGGCCACCTCGTAGGCCGTCGTCAGCCGCTCGCGCTGGGGCGAGAGCTCGGGCAGGCCGAGCCGGTCCGACAGCGCCGAGGCGACCACGACCATGTCGTGGTGATCCAGAAATCCGTCGTGATCCATGTCGCTGGTGTCGAATGCGATGCCGGCGTTGCGTGCCCTCGGATCCATGAGTCCCACCCCTGGTCACTCCGGTTACGTGTCATGTTTGCCATTGGTGAGAAGCCCTGTCAATCGAGTCACCAGAAACCCTTGCCCTGCGTCCGGAAATATCGGCAGCATTCCGGCATATAGCCTGCTGACCAGCGGCATCGGCCTCGGATAGCAGAACACCGACGAGGACACCCCCAGAATGGGCGGCGAGGCCAGCACCAGCGGAAGCTCGGCGAACAGGAACGGCATCGCGATGCTCCGCGCCTCCGGATCGGCCCCCACGATCATGCCGACCGCATCGAGGCAGTGCTCCCTGAACGCCGGATCCGTTCTGAACAAATCCTCGATCTCGCGCCTGCGCCCGGCGTAAGGGGCGTGCTGTTCCAGGTCGGTCCAGGAGAACACCCTGGCCTTGCCGTCCAGCTCGCGCAGCGCAGTGGTGACCCGGTTGCGCGTGTTGTTGATCGCCGCCCTGGCCTTGCCCGCCACCTTCCCCTCCGGACAGCCCTTGGCCAGCAGCGTGAGCCCCAGCTCCCGCCCCGGCACCAGCACGTCGACCTGTCTGAACGTGCCCAGCGCCCAGCCCAGCAGCCGCGTGACCGTCGACTGGCTGAAGTACCCGTTGAGCGCGCTGATCCCGAGCAGGGCATGCTCCCGCTCGGCGAACAGCGCCTCGCATCTGATCGTCAGTGGAACCGTGTCCATATCTCACGGACGGTAGCAAGTCGAAGGCGTTGCGTTGTCGTGCACAACAGTGTTCGAAGGCCTGTACACTTGCAGAGTGCCGATCGGCGCAAGGGGCTATAGCGCAGCTGGTAGCGCACCTCCATGGCATGGAGGGGGTCAGGAGTTCGAATCTCCTTAGCTCCACCGCATTCCAAGGGCCGCTTTCCGTAATGGAAAGTGGCCTTTTCGGTTGGTCGGGCCGCCCGTCTTGGTGTTTGTCCATTTTGGGTGGGGTTTTTCGCTTTCGTGGGCTTGTTGGGTGGGGTTCGCGGTGACAAGGGGGGCGTGACCTCTCCTTTCGATGCCTTCTTCGGCGACCCATTCCGCGGACTCGGCTCCTGGCCGCCGGCGCGGCCCGGTGTGCAGCGGGTGGACGTCGGCAAGCTGCTCAGCCGGCCCGCCCGTGAGCTCATGGGCAGGGCCATCACCGACGCCGCCGACAGGGGCGCGGCCGATCTCGACGTGCTCGACCTGCTGCGCGCGTCCGCCGCCGACGGGAGCACCAGGGGCCTGCTGGCGGCGGCCGGCGCCGATCCCGACCTCGTCGTCGAGCAGATCGGCAGGCTCGTCGGCCAGGGCGCTCCCGGCGAGCCGCCCAGCACGCTCTCGCCTTCGGCCAAGCGTGCGGTGCTCGACGCCCAGCGCATCTCGCGTGCGCTCGGCGCCTCCTACATCGGCCCCGAGCACCTGCTGCTCGCCTTGGCCGCCAATCCTGACTCCAGTGCCGCCAGGCTGCTCGCCGCCCAGGGCGTGTCGGCCAACGAACTGCAGGACGCGGTGCTCGGCCAGCCGCAGGGCACGCGCAAGGGCGAGCCGGGCGGCACGCCGCACGCGGAGCTGCCCACGCTCGACGAGTACGGCAGGGACCTCACCGAAGAGGCGAGGCAGGGCAGGCTGGACCCGGTCGTCGGCCGTGAGGACGAGATCGAGCAGGCCATCGAGGTCCTGTCGCGCCGCAGGAAGAACAACCCGGTGCTCATCGGCGAGCCGGGCGTCGGCAAGACCGCGATCGTCGAGGGCATCGCCCAGCGCATCGTCAACGGCCAGGTGCCCGACACGCTCAAGGGCAAGCGCGTGGTCGCGCTCGACCTGACCGGCATGGTCGCGGGCTCGAAGTACCGAGGCGAGTTCGAGGAGCGGATCAAGAAGGTCATCGACGAGATCCGCGAGCACAGCGACGAACTGGTCGTCTTCATCGACGAGGTGCACACGCTGGTCGGCGCGGGCGCGGTGGAGGGCGGCATGGACGCCGCCAACATCCTCAAGCCCGCCCTGGCCAGAGGCGAGCTGCACGTCGTGGCCGCCACCACGATCGACGAGTACCGCAAGAACATCGAGAAGGACGCCGCGCTCGAACGCCGCTTCCAGCCGATCCTGGTGCCCGAGCCGTCGGTCGAGGACACGATCACCATCCTGGCCGGGCTGCGCGACTCCTACGAGGCGCACCACCAGGTGAAGATCACCGACGACGCCATCGACGCCGCGGCCACCATGTCCGACCGCTACGTCGCCGACAGGTTCCTGCCCGACAAGGCGATCGACCTCATGGACCAGTCGGCCGCCAGGGTACGGCTGCGCAGCCGTACCCCGGGTGAGGGCGTGCGGGTGCTGGAGGAGCGGCTCGAAGGGCTGCACCGGGACAAGGACGCGGCCGTCGCCGACGAGGACTTCGACCGGGCCAAGGAGCTGACCGCCGAGATCGAGGCGCTCAGGCCGGAGATCGAGGACGCCAGGCACGGCCACGACGACGTGCCGCAGGTGACGGCGACCGACATCGCCGAGGTCGTCTCGCGCCGCACCGGCATCCCGCTCGCCCAGCTGACCGAGGCCGAGCGCGACCGGCTGCTGCGCCTGGAGGAGCACCTGCACGAACGCGTGATCGGCCAGGACGAGGCGGTCACCGCCATCGCCGAGGCCGTACGCAGGTCCAGGGCCGGACTGTCGGACCCGAACCGGCCGATCGGCAGCTTCCTGTTCCTCGGGCCGACGGGTGTCGGCAAGACCGAGCTGGCCAGGGCGCTGGCGGCGTACCTGTTCGGCGGTGAGGATCACATGATCCGCATCGACATGAGCGAGTTCCAGGAGCGCCACTCGGTCAGCCGCCTGGTCGGGGCGCCTCCCGGCTACGTGGGCTACGAGGAGGCGGGCCAGCTCACCGAGGCCGTGCGCAGGCACCCGCATGCCGTGGTGCTGTTCGACGAGATCGAGAAGGCGCACCCGGACGTCATGAACATCCTGCTGCAACTGCTCGACGACGGCAGGCTGACCGACGGGCAGGGCCGTACGGTCGACTTCAGCAACACGGTCGTGGTGATGACCAGCAACATCGGCGCGCAGCTGATCCTGTCGGGCGAGGCGAGCGAGGAGGAGCTGATGAGCCTGCTGCAGGGCACGCTCAGGCCCGAGCTCCTCAACCGGATCGACGAGATCATCATCTTCCGCCGCCTGGAGAAGGAGCAGCTGCGGCAGATCGTCGACCTGCTGCTGGACAAGACGCGCCAGCGGCTCAAGGGCCAGGACATCGAGCTCGAGGTGTCGGACGCGGCCAAGGACTGGCTGGCGGCCAAGGGCTTCCAGCCGGAGTTCGGGGCCAGGCCGCTGCGCCGTACGGTGCAGCGGGAGCTGGACAACAGGCTCTCGCGGATGGTGCTCAACGGCGACGTCGTCGAGGGCGGCTCGGTGAAGGTGGACGCCGAGGACGGGGGACTGCTGATCACGCCTGCCTGAACTACATTCGGTTCATGGCTGAGAACCTCATCTTCAGGCTGCCCCCCACCTTCGAGACCGTCGAGGAGGAGCGCAGGCACCGCAAGGAACGGCTGGCGGCGGCGCTGCGCGTCTTCGGCAAGCTCGGCTTCGAGGAAGGGGTCGCGGGACACATCACCGCCCGCGACCCCGAGCTCACCGACCACTTCTGGGTCAATCCGTTCGGCATGTCGTTCAAGCACATCAAGGTCAGCGACCTGCTCCTGGTCGACCACCAGGGCCAGGTGGTCGAGGGGCGCTACCACGTCAACGAGGCCGCCTTCGCCATCCACTCCCAGGTGCACCAGGCCAGGCCCGGCGTGGTGGCGGCGGCGCACTCGCACTCGGTGTACGGCAGGGCGCTGTCGGCGCTCGGCCAGCTCCTTGAGCCGATCACCCAGGACGCCTGCGCCTTCTACCAGGACCACACGCTGTTCGACGACTACACCGGCGTGGTGACCGACGTGGAGGAGGGCAAGCGCATCGCCGCCGCGCTCGGCGGCGCCAAGGCGGTCGTGCTGCGCAACCACGGCCTGCTCACGGTCGGCGACACCGTCGACTCGGCGGCCTGGTGGTTCATCACGATGGAGCGCTCGGCCCAGGTCCAGCTGGTGGCCAAGGCGGCGGGCCAGGTCGTGCCGATCGCGCCGGAGAGCGCCGAGCTGACCCACGCCCAGATCGGCAACGAGCTGGTCGGCTGGATCAACTTCCAGCCGCTGCACGACCAGATCATCCGCGAGCAGCCCGACCTGTTCGACTGAACGTGCTGCGGTAGGCCAGCGGCGCCACGCCCACCGCGGCGTGCAGGTGCTGGCGCAGGGAGACGGCCGTGCCGAACCCGGCCCGCCTGGCGATCTGGTCGACGGGCAGCTCGGTCGTCTCCAGCAGGTGCCTGGCGTGCTCGACCCGCTGCGCGGTCAGCCAGCGGGCCGGGCTGAGCCCGGTCTCGTCGCGGAACCTCCTGGTGAAGGTACGCACGCTCATCCTGGCGTGGGTGGCGAGCGCGGTCAGGTCGATCGGCTCCTCCAGGCGCGAGAGCATCCACTCGCGGGTCGGCCCGGTGCTCACGCCCGACTCGGCGGGCAGCGGGCGCTCGATGTACTGGGCCTGGCCGCCGTCGCGCCACGGCGGCATCACGCACCTGCGTGCCACCTGGTTGGCCACGGCGCTGCCGTGGTCGCGCCTGATGACGTGCAGGCACAGGTCGAGCCCGGCCGCCACTCCCGCCGAGGTCAGCACGTCGCCGTCGTCGACGAACAGCACGCCGGGGTCCAGCCGTACCCGGGGGAAGAACGCGGCGAAGGCGTCGGTGTCGCGCCAGTGCGTGGTCGCGGGCCTGTCGTCGAGCAGTCCGGCCGCGGCCAGGACGAACGCGCCCGTGCAGATCGACATCGTGCGCGCGTGTCCCTGCAGGGCCTCGCGCAACTCCTCGTCGATCGTGCCCTCCTCCAGCGCGCTGCCGCCGTGCACGCCGGGCACCAGCACCGTGTCGGCCGTGGCCAGCACCGACAGGTCGTGCTCGGGCAGCACGCTGTATCCGGCGTCCGAGCGCACCGGTAGCCCGCCGGGCGAGCACGTCACGATCTCGTACAGCGGTGCGCCCGACGGTGTGCGCGCTCCCCGGAACACCTGTCCGGGCACGCCCAGGTCGAGCGTGGCGAAGTGGGGAAGCGCGACGACGGCGATGCGATGCGGAGCCATGGCCGGATTCTTTCACATATTGGCTATCCGGCCACTTCCGTAGGTGTCGGCGGCCCGGCGAGGATGGCCGCCATGACACTGACCACCTCCCGGCGGCGCACCCTGCACCGGGCCTGGCTGGTGGCCGCCGTGGCGTTCGTCGCCATACTCGGAGCCGCCGGATTCCGCGCCACGCCCGGCGTGCTCATCGAGCCGCTGCAGGCCGAGTTCGGCTGGAGCACCGGCACCATCTCCCTCGCCGTCTCGGTCAACCTCGTTCTGTACGGCCTGACCGCGCCGTTCGCCGCCGCGCTGATGGACAGGTTCGGCATGCGGCGCGTGGTGGCGCTCGCGCTGGTGCTGGTGGCGCTCGGCAGCGGCCTGACGGTGTTCATGGGGGCCTCCTGGCAGCTCGTGCTCTGCTGGGGCGTGCTGGTCGGGCTCGGCACCGGGTCGATGGCGCTGGTGTTCGTGGCCACGGTGACCGACAGGTGGTTCACCAGGCACAGGGGAGTCGTCACCGGTGTGCTCACCGCGGCGGGCGCGACCGGCCAGCTCGTCTTCCTGCCGCTGCTGGCCCATCTGGCGGGCGAGAGCGGCTGGCGCGTCGCCTCGCTCAGCGTGGCCGGAGCCGCGCTGCTCGTGGTGCCGCTGGTGTGGGTGTTCCTGCGCGACCGGCCAGAGGACGTCGGCGTGCACGCGCTCGGCGCCGACGGGCCCAGGCCGGTCGTGCCCGTCACCCGGAACGCGGCCAAGCACGCGCTCGTCGTGTTGCGGGACGCCGCCAGGACCAGGCCGTTCTGGTACCTCTCCATCGGGTTCGCCATCTGCGGCGCCAGTACCAACGGCCTGGTCGGCACCCACTTCATCCCCGCCGCGCACGACCACGGCATGCCGCAGGGCACGGCCGCCGGGCTGCTCGCCCTCGTCGGGATCTTCGACGTCGTCGGCACCGTGGCCTCCGGCTGGCTCAGCGACCGGATGAACCCGAAGGTGCTGCTCGGCGTCTACTACGCGTTGCGCGGGCTGTCGCTGATGGTGCTGCCCGGACTGTTCGCGGCGACGACCGAGCCGAGCATGCTGCTGTTCGTCGTCTTCTACGGCCTGGACTGGGTGGCCACCGTGCCGCCGACGGTGGCGCTGTGCCGCAGGATCTACGGGGCGTCCGGCTCGGTGGTCTTCGGCTGGGTGTTCGCCTCGCACCAGCTCGGCGCGGCTGTGGCCGCCGTCGGGGCCGGTCTGACCCGCGACCACCTGGGCGCATACGACCTCGCCTGGTACGCCGCCGGGGCCCTGTGCCTCCTGGCCGCAGGGCTGTCGCTGGCCATCGGGCATGCTGGAGGGGATGAACGAGACTGAGCCCATGGTCCTGCCCCTAGTCGTCAGGATCGAACGAGCGACCCCACCCGAACGCACCGACGCCATGGAGGCGGCGGCCAAGGCCGTGCTGAGCCTGCTCGACGACCCGGGGGAGTGGGCCGAGGAGATCGCGATCTGGCAGGGCAGGAGCCGCATCCGCAAGGTCGTACGCCGGGCGCGAGGCGCCGAGTGGCAGCGCGTGCTCGCCCTGCCCGGCCGTACGATCGAGCACCGCAGCGCCGAGGTGCGCGTGCATCCGCCCGTGCCGCTCGACGACTGGCCGAAGGACCTGTCCAGGCTGCAGGTGTCGGGCACCGAGCTGACCGACCCGCGGGAGCCCGGCCCCGCCGAACCGCCGGTGTTGTGGGCCAATCCCGAGGTGGAGATGACGGCGGGCAAGGCCATGGCGCAGGCCGGGCATGCCGCGCAGCTCGCCTGGTGGGCGCTCGGCGACGACGCCAGGGCCGCGTGGCGCGCCCGCGGGTTCGAGGTGGCGGTGCGCACGGCGTCGAAGGAGAGGTTCGCCGACCTGGTGGCCAAGGGGCTGCCGGTGGTGCGCGACGCCGGGTTCACCGAGATCGAGCCCGGCTCGTGCACCTTCGTCGCGCAGACGCCCTGGTTCTAGATCTCTGGACTCTCAGACCCTGATGAGGTCCGCGTACACGTGGGCTTTCAGACCCTGATGAGGTCCGCGTACACGTGGGCTCTCAGAATCCTGATGAGGTCCGCGTACACATGGGCTCTCAGACCCTGATCAGGTCCGCGTACACGCCGCCTTCGGGGGTCAGGCGGTAGGGGCCGGGGCTGTCGTAGACGACCATCAGGCGGCCGTCGCCGACCACGGCCAGACCCTCCGGGTGGTCGCAGTCCTCGCCGTAGGGCAGGTCGGCGATCGGCTCGAGCTCGACGGCCGGGATGACGGCCGGGCCCGCGTGTGTGCCCGGCCTGCGCCAGCGCACCACGCGCACGGGGCCGTCCAGGCTCATGCTCGGCCCGGTGAGCAGCAGCAGGTCCTCGCCCACCGGGCACAGGTCGCGCACGCCGAGCCCGCCGAGGTCGAGGAAGTGGGTGAGGTAGGGGCGTTCGAGGCGGAGCTTGTGCGGGTCGCGCGGGTCGGTGCGCGGCACGATCTCCAGCACCACGGCCCAGCCCCGCAGCACGGGACCGCGCAGGCCGAGATAGATCCGGTCGCCGATCGCGGCGACGCCCTCGATGTCGAGCCCGTTGTCCTTGCCGGGCAGCGCCAGGAACGGCGCCAGGTGCGGGTCGTCTCGCATGAGGTCGGCCAGGTTGCGGCCGGGTCCCGCGAGGATGGCCGCGGTCCGGTCGCCCACCTGCTTGGCCGGGGCGTTGGTCGCGGGGTCGAGCGGGAGCCGTACCAGGGTGAATCTGTTCTCCTCGCGGACGACGGTGGCCAGGCGTCGTCTGGCCTTGACCGGGTCGGGGGACTTGATGCGCTTGCGCTTGAGGCTGTGCGAGCCGATCGCCCACAGCCAGCCGTCGGCGCGGGCCAGGCCCTCGATGTCGGCCTCCTCGTCGCGGCCCGCGGGCAGGTCGACGTAGTCGGCCAGGTGGAAGGTGTGCTGGCCGTCGAACCTGCCGCCCATGAAGCGCAGGCGTTCGATCGTCGCGGTCTCGTCGCCCGCCACCCACAGCGTCTCGCCGTCCAGGCGGACAGCGGAGAGGTTGGTGTGTGTTTCGGCCTGCCTGGACGTGCTGTCGAAGCGCAACTCCACCCGCTGTGTCATCTGCCCATGATGGCACTTCCCGCAGTCCGTATACGGAATGGCGCGATATGTCGTACGCTCCCGATCGTGCTTGATGGGGAGGCTGGGACTGAAGGGTCCCAACGGACGATGATCAGGAAGCCGGCCGCCGGTGGCGTTCCCGCAAAGCCGCGGCGTCGCAGGCTCGGCGACCTGCGCATGCGTGACATCTATCGCGGTCTCGCCGTGTTGCTGGCGCTGGCGGTGGTCGCCGTGGCGGCCGCGTTCGTGCTTCCCGGCACCTCGAAGACTCCGGGCGAGGTCGCGCCTGGGCCGGTCGCCGCGCCATCGGCCGAGGGGGCCTCGCCCGGAATCCCCAGCCCGACGCCGCCGCCGACCCCCACGCCCGAGCCGACCCCGGCGGCCAGCGCCAGTGCCAGCGCGGAGCCGACGCCGAAGCTGTCGGCCATGCAGCAGGTCAGGGCCGACGGCAGGGTCCCCGCCCTTCCGGCCAAGACGGTCAAGCTGAAGACGCTGCCCGGAACGTCGGCCAAGCCCAAGGGCACGGTCAAGGACAAGCGCTCCGGCGTCGCGGTGCCGAGGCTCGGCAAGCCGTGGAAGGCGTTCGGGCCCTCGCCGTTCAAGACCAAGCAGGTCCTGCCGCCGCTGCGCGGTCAGGCGCACCGCGCGATGCTCGTGACCTCCCCCGTGCCGACCGACGTGCAGAAGAACACGCGCTCGACCGCCCTCGTCGCCGCCCGCTGGTCGCTGGGCCACCACCCCGACGGCTCCAAGATCACCTGGGTCGCCTCGCAGCCGATCAAGCACGGCTGGCTGCTGGTGTACCGGGTGAAGTACGGCAAGCGCACCTCGATGGCGGCCCTGGCCGTGCTCAAGCAGCCCAAGGGGCGGCCCGGCATGGTTTTCGCCACGATCCCCGATAGCCAGCGCAAACACTGGCGTGACCTCAACCGTCTGGTTTCCGGATTGAGGCGCATAGGGTAGATCATCGGGATTGGCGCGCATTTCGGGGGAGGAGCGCCGTGGAGCAGCAACGTACTGGTTCGCCGCAGGATCCGGACAAAAAGGATCGACCCAAGCCGTGGCGGGCCGAGGGGCTGCCCGGCGGCTCACCAGGCGGGCGTCCCAAGGTCAACTGGTGGCGCTTCCTGCTGACACTCCTCGTGGTCTATGCCGCCTTCTTCCTCATCTCCTCGTTCTTCGACGAGGGCAAGGTCGAGACGATCGCCTACACCGAGTTCACCAAGCAGGTCACGGCGGGCAACGTCAAGGACGTCTACACCCAGGGCTACTCCATCCAGGGCGACCTCAAGAAGGCGGCCCAGGACCCGGAGAACGACAACCGCAGCTACACCAAGTTCACCACCGAGCGGCCCGCGTTCGCCGAGGACGACATCTACTCGCAGATGGTCGCCAAGGGCGTCGTGGTCACCTCCGAGCCGCTCAGCACCGGCAGCAGGGGCTTCCTGGTCAACCTGCTGCTGTCGCTGCTGCCGGTCGCGATCCTGGCCGGACTCTGGATCTGGATCATGCGCCGGGGAGCCAGCATGATGGGCGGTGGCGGGATCGGCGGCATCGGCAAGTCCAAGGCGGCCAAACCCGTCGAGAGCGACAAGGTACGCGTCAACTTCGACGACGTGGCCGGGATCGACGAGGTCGAGAACGAACTCGTCGAGATCGTCGACTACCTCAAGGAACCGCAGAAGTACCGCAAGCTCGGTGCGAAGCTGCCCAAGGGCGTCCTGCTCGCCGGACCGCCGGGCACCGGCAAGACCCTGCTGGCCAGAGCGGTCGCGGGCGAGGCCAATGTGCCGTTCTTCTCCGCCAGCGCCTCCGAGTTCATCGAGATGATCGTCGGCGTCGGCGCCTCACGCGTACGCGACCTGTTCGAGGAGGCGCGCAAGGTGGCGCCCTCGATCGTGTTCATCGACGAGATCGACGCCATCGGCCGGGCGCGCGGCGGCAGCGGCGGCATCGGCGGGCACGACGAACGCGAGCAGACGCTCAACCAGATCCTCACCGAGATGGACGGCTTCTCCGGCGGCGAAGGCGTCATCGTCATCGCCGCCACCAACCGCCCCGAGATCCTCGACCCCGCCCTGCTGCGCCCCGGCCGCTTCGACCGCACGGTCATGGTCTCCCCGCCCGACGCCGCAGGCCGCAAGGCCATCCTCCAGGTCCACACCAGGGGCGTACCGCTCGGCGACGACGTCTCCCTCGACCAACTCGCCAAGACCTCACCCGGTATGACAGGCGCCGACCTGGCGAACCTGGTCAACGAGTCGGCCCTGCTCGCCGCCAAACGCGGCAAGGACAAGGTCGGCAAGCAGGACTTCCTCGACGCCCTGGAGAAACTCCAGCTCGGTACGGCACGCTCGATCGTGATGCCCGAGGAGGAACGCACCAGGACGGCCTACCACGAGGCAGGCCACGCCCTGCTGGGCATGCTCCAGCCCGGCGCCGACCCCGTACGCAAGATCTCGATCATCCCGCGCGGCCGTGCCCTGGGCGTCACCCTGTCGACACCCGACACCGACCGCTACGCCTACGACGAGACGTACCTGCGCGGGCGCATCATCGGCGCACTCGGCGGGATGGCCGCCGAGCAGGTGATCTACGACGTGATCACCACCGGCGCCGAGAACGACCTGGAACAGGTCACCTCGATCGCCAGAGGCATGGTCGGCCGCTGGGGCATGTCGTCGAGGATCGGCCCGCTCACCATCCTGTCCAACGACGGCTCCCCGCCCGCCGCCGCCCCCGCGACGCTGGCCGCCGTGGACGAGGAGACACGGCGAATCGTGGACGAGTGCTACGAGGTGGCCGTGCGGGTGCTGGGGGAGAACCGCGATCGGCTGGACGCGATCGTCGCGGCACTTCTTGAGCACGAGACGCTGGACGAAGGGGCGGCCTACGCGGCGGCGGGGCTGCCTCGGGGTGTGCGGGCGGCGTTGGAGGGGGGCGTGGGTGAGGGCGGGGCGGTTATTGGGCCCGCACCTAAGCCGGAGCCGTAGGGGTTAGGGGGTGCCCGAGCTGTATTCAGCTCGGGCACCCCCTAACCTCCGGTCCTAACCCTCCGGCCCTCAGCTCCCGGCTCTCACCCTCAGCGCGCGGCCCCACCCCGTACCTCCAAGCCCAGCGCGCAGCTCCACCCTCCGTGCCTCCCAGCCCTGTGCTCACTCCCAGCGCGTAGCCCGGCCTTCCCCCTCAGGGCGTGGCCCCGTACTGTCCCGTGCTCTCCTCTCTCGTTGGTGGATCCTTGGTGCAAAGCTGGCCTGTGCCGGGATATATGCCGATTTGTCCAAGGGGAGGTCTCCTCCGGAAGACAAGTGATCGGGGGAAACGTCGTGACACTCAATGACGAGCTCTTCGCCCAGCTGGGCGACTCCGGCCTGCAGCAGATCGCGGGCCTGCTCGGCACCGACACCACACAGGCCAAGGCGGCGGTGGAGGCGTCGCTCGGCACGATCGTCGGCGGCATGGCCCGCAACTCCGAGAACCCGGACGGCGCCCAGGCCCTGCGTACCGCCCTGGACGACCACGTCGACACCGACCCATTCACCTCGGACGTGTCCACACTCGAACGCGACGGCGAAGGCATCCTCGGCCATGTGCTCGGCGGCCAGGGCACCCAGCAGGCGGCGGCCGGCATCTCGCAGTTCGCCGGACTGAACTCCGCCACCGTCATGAAGCTCCTCGCCGGCCTGGCCCCGATGATCATGTCTCTCCTGGCCAACCGGGCCAACCAGAACGGCATGGACGCGGGAGCCGTGGCCCAGGACGTACGCCAGGAGGAGTCGTCGATCTCGGGCGGCGGCCTCGGCGACCTGCTGGGCGGCCTGCTCGGCGGCATCTTCGGCGGTGCGACCGGCGGCGGCGCCGTACCCGCTCAGCCTGAGAACGCGCGTCAGCCCCAGACCCAGGGCACCTCGAACCCGGACTGGTGACGACCCGCACGGCCTGCCGTGCTCCGGGGCCCGCGGTCATGGGCGCCGGGGCACAGCCATGCGCAGCGGGATCGGCTGTCGGTAAACTACCGGCGTGATCATCCTCGCCTCGGCCTCTCCCGCCCGCCTGTCGCTCCTGCGGAGTGCGGGCCTCGACCCCAAAGTGATCGTCAGCGGCGTCGACGAGGACGCGATCACCGCCGACACCCCCGCCGAGCTGTGCCTCAAACTGGCCAGGGCCAAGGCCGAGGTCGTCGCCGCCGGACTCAAGTCCGAAGGCCTCGTCATCGGCTGCGACTCGGTCCTCGACCTGGACGGCTTCGCGTACGGCAAGCCCGCGACGGCGCTTGAGGCGAAGATGCGCTGGGAGGGCATGCGGGGCCGCACCGGGCACCTGCTGACCGGCCACTGCGTGATCGACCTGGCCACGGGCCGCCAGGTGGCCGCAGCCGCCTCCACGGCCGTACGTTTCGGGCATCCCACGGACGAGGAGATCGCCGCCTACGTCGCCACGGGGGAGCCGCTGCGGGTGGCCGGGGGTTTCACCCTCGACGGGTTCGGCGGCTGGTTCGTCGATGCCATCGAAGGCGACCACGGGAACGTTCTGGGCATCTCGCTTCCCCTGCTGCGCAATCTGTTCGCCGATCTCGGCTTCGCGGTGACGTCCTTCTGGCGCTAGCCTGCCGGGCATGCGATCTGTGCGCGATCTCTTCACCGGCGCGGGCTTCTTCTTCCAAGGCCTCGGCTGGGTGGCCAGACACCCCAAATGGTGGCTGTTCGGGCTGATCCCTGCGCTGATCTCGTTCGCGCTGTACGTCGGGGCCCTGGTGTACCTCGGCAACCAGGCCTTCGACATAGCCGACTTCCTCACGCCGTTCGCCGACGACTGGAGCAACGGCTGGCGAGACGCCTTCCGCTGGCTGATCGCCGCGCTCGTCTTCGTCGGCGGCCTGGCCCTGACGGTGGTCACGTTCACCGCGTTGACCCTGGCGATCGGCGAGCCGTTCTACGAGAAGCTCTCGGCCACGGTGGACGACCTGCCCGAAGCGGACGAACAGCCCTGGTGGCGGACGCTGCCTCGGTCGATCCGGGACAGCCTGGTGACCCTGGCGTACGTTCTGATGTTCACGATTCCGCTGTTCGTGATGGGGTTCATCCCCGTGATCGGGCAGACGGTTGTACCGGTGCTCGGGGCGGCTGTGTCCGGGTTCTTCCTCACGGTGGAGCTGACGACGATCGCCATGGAGCGCCGCGGGTTGTCGCGCAAGGCGCGGTTCGCGGTGCTTCGGGGGAATCGTGCACCGGCGATTGGGTTCGGGGTTGTGGTGTTCTTGCTGTTCCTCGTGCCGTTCGTGGCGGTGGTCGCGATGCCGGCGGCTGTGGCGGGGGCGGCGCTGCTGGTGCGGCATCGGTTGGTGGGGGGTGGGGAGGCGCTGGGGAGGTAGCGGAGGCTGGTGGCTTGCATGGAGGTGCTGGGGAGGTAGCGGAGGCTCGCGGCTTTCTGGAGGCGTTGGGGAGGTAGCGCAGGCTCGCGGCTTTCGAGGAGGTACGGGTCCGGCCTGAGGAGTGCCGCAGTCGTTGGTGGTGCGGCACGAGGGGGAGCCCCTCAGGAGATGACACCATCACTGCCGGAAACCAGCCTCGCGCATCTCGCGCATCTCGCGCATCTCGCGCATCTCGCGCATCTCGCGCATCTCGCGCATCTCGCGCATCTCGCGCATCTCGCGCATCTCGCGCATCTCGCGCCCTCACGCTTCCATACCCCAAGACCCACCCGTCTCGCGCCCATGTCACCACTCTCACGCCCGCCCCACCTTGCCCCCACCCGCCTCCCACCCGCCCCATCCACACCTCGCCCATCACCCCACTCACCCATCCCCAGAACCACGCTCGCCCGATTTCTCCCCCCACGCCGCCCGCCATCCTCCCTACCCATGACGCCGAACGCCCCCACCCCCTGCATGACCCTCTCCAGCCCGGCCGACATCCTCGGCGCAGTGCCGTACCTCGTCGGGTTCCACCCGGCCGACAGCCTCGTGGTGATCGGCCTGAACGGCCCCAGCCTCCAGGTGACCGCACGCTGGGACCTCCCCCTCCTGTCGGGCGCGCTGGCGGCCCTCGACGGCGTGTTCGAGCGGGAGAAGGTGACCCAGCTGATCGCCGTCGGCTACGGTCCGCTCGACGGGGTCACCTCGGCCCTGGACGAGGTACGAGCGGTGGCGACGCGCACCGGGGTCGTCCTCAGCGAGCTGCTCAGGGCACACGAAGGCCACTACTGGTCCTACGTGTGCGCCGATCACCGCTGCTGCCCACCCGGCGGCACCCCGTACAACCAGGAGTCCAGCCCGATCGCGGCCCTGGCCACCGTGCACGGTCTGGTCGCACTGCCGGACAGGGAGTCGCTGGAGCGCACGATCGCCTCCGTCGAAGGCCCCGTACGCGTGGCGATGCGCAGGGCCACCGCGCAGGCCGCCGCGAACCTGCGGGAGCTCCTCGCGGCGACCACGACCGAGGAGGAGCTCGACGAGGTCGTACGCGCTCTCATCGAGGACGGCTGTGCCCGCATTCGTGACGCCGTCGCGGCTTCGGCGGCCGGAATACGCCTCAACGATGCCGAAGCCGCTCGTCTCGGGCTCGATCTGACGTTGATCCGGCTACGCGACGAGGCCTGGGCGTTGATCACCGAGGACACGCAGCAGGCGCACATCGCCCTGTGGCGCGACCTCACGCGAAGGCTGGAGCCGCGTTACGTGCCGGGAGCGGCATGCCTGCTGGCGGTGTCGGCCTGGCGTTCCGGCGACTGTGTGCTCGCCTCGATCGCCCTCGAACGCGCCCTGGCCGTGGACCCCGACTACTCGATGGCCAATCTGCTGACCCACGCGCTGCGCCATCTCCTGCCGCCCAAGCTGCTGCGCGAGCGCATGCCGAGTCCGGGCGAGCTGGACCGTCAGATGGGGCCGCCCAGGGCCACCTGGCTCCTGCCGTTGCTCACCCATCTCAACGCCGCCGAAGCGCCGGACGGCACACCCTGAGAAGAACAAAGGCGCTCACGCCCACCGGAGAAGAATCAGAGGAAAACGAGATCATCCTTCTTCGCGTTTACGCCTCTCGTTGTATGCGCGCATTCGGGGCGGATATCCCGTGAGCTGCACGTCATAGACGGGCAACGCCAGTCCCTGGGCAACCTTGCGGATCACCGCAGGGGAGCCCACCCTGCGCCGAGTCCATTCGCCGTCATCGGCCACCGCGACAGCCGTCGTGTCCGTCGCGAACGTCTCAGGCTCGACATAGAACTCAACGCCCCTGCGCGACTTGGCAAAGGCAATGAGCGCCTCGATGTCCTCATCGGTGGCATCACGGTCGAATTTTGCGACCTTGGGGCCGCGCAGGCGCCTCAGTCCGTAGCGGTCACGCCATCTCATGCTTCCTTTTTATACCGTTACTTGGCCTGCTGTGTCGGGGCTGAACCTCCGGGACACCTCGGGGTTTCTCCCGATGGTCCTCCGCGCCGGTTTGCACGAGCATGGATGAGATCGCCGCTCTACTGAAAAGGATGGCCTCATGGCAGGGGGAACTTCGCCGACGCCGACACCGTCGTGGCCCGGCGCCCAGGTCACGCACGCGCAGCTCCGCGTCTCCAACGAGGACCGCGAACACGTGGTGGAGCACATCAAGGGGGCCTACGCGGCAGGACGCTTCGACAAGTACGACTTCGACAACCGCCTCCACCGCGCCATGACCGCCACCACACACGCCGAGCTTTCCCCCATCATGACCGAGCTGTACGGCGTGCGGTCGCACCGGCAGGGGCCGCCTCCGGTCGTCTGGCAGTCGACCGACGGTGCGCCTTCGACCGGATGGCGGCGTTCGGGGGACGCCACCCAGATGCCGGCCTCGCGCGACGGAGCCGACAGGTTCGGCGCCGCCGCGGCGCATCTGCTGCCGTTCGCCGGGCTCGTCATCCTGGGCCCGTTGATCATGCTCCTCACAGGAGGCAAGACCTCTCCGTACATCCGGGCCCACGCCATCGAGGCGCTCAACTTCCACCTCACCGTGCTGGGCGCCACGGTCCTGCTTCCCTTCACGATCGTCGGCGTCGTCCTGTTGCCGGTGATCTGGGTGGCGGCGTTCGTCCTGGCCATCGTCGGCGGCCTGGCGGCTCTCGGCGAGGGCGGGTTCCGATATCCGATGACGCTTCGGTTGATCAAATAGCGTCCAGCGGTTCGGCGGATCGTCCGCGCGCGACGATTCGTCCGACGCGGTACTCACCGAACAGACCGAAGGCCCAAGCGGGAAGGTGTCAAAGAACTGCGCCCCACAGAATGACCTCCGCTGTGCTTTGCCCTTCTCTCACAGCAGTCGAGTCTCTCGCGACAGCCGAGCGATATGAGCATGCGTGGCCAACCCGAAATTGCCCCGGTAGGGTGCCGATTGACCGCGGGAACGACTGCGACAAGTACCACCGGCTGGTACGCGAATCGCGAACCAGCCATCGCGAACCAACTATCGCGGGCCAACCAACGCGGGCCAAGCGCTGAATCAACGATGTCCGGGAGGCGCTTCAGCGAGACGGTTCAGCCGAGCTGTCGTGTGATCGTCGGGTCCGTGATCGACGTGTCGTCGGCCAGGAGGAACGCCTTCGAAAGGATCACCGACAGCGGCCCCCCGTCGTCCTCGAACGGCAGGAACACCGATCCCGTCTCGCGCCCGCTCACCCGGCCGATGCACAGGTACACGTCGTTGGGCTCCATCAGGATGTTCGCCGACCCCAGATGGATCTTGTACGTCCGCAGGTCGCCTCGGACACGAAGGAATCTGCCGGTCAGCTCCACCCGGGAGGCGATCTTCAGCTTCGGCAGCAGCCTCGCCAGCACCTCGCGCCGGGTCGTGGCCGTCTCGGTCAGTTCGCCGAAGCCCTGGGAGCGCCAGTATTCGTCGTAGCCGATCGGCGCCTGGTCGTCGCGGGCGACCGAGGCCACGCCCACGGCGAGATCGGCCTCGCGGAAAATCTCCGACAGCACCAGCGGCGGCAGATCGGCCATCGACGCCGGTTGCCCGTCACGGTGGAAGGTGATGCCCTCGGTGGCGCACAGCATGGTGATCTCATCCCCGGGGGCGGAAGCGATGTGCATGCCCCACCGGGCCTGCCAGCCCGCCAGGTCGCGTACCACCTCGCCTTCGCCGCCGCCGCTGTCGAAGCCCCAGTGGCCGATCGACCGGCCGGACCAGCCGCGCTGGCCCAGCAGGGTCCGGGCCTGGCCGTAGCGAAGGATGTGACCGGCGAAACGGCTGGAGAACGTGCCGGTCCGTTCCTCGGCGGGGGTCAGCAGGTAGAGCTCGCGGAAGGCCTGCTTGAACGGCTGGCGTACACCGCTCTCAAGGAGACGGTCGCGCCACGCCGCCACCTCATCGGCGGTCGCGTGGATCGGGTGCCACAGGCCTGCCACCGCGTCGGGGGCGGGGCGGTGGCCGTCCAGTTCCCAGCCGTCGGAGGTCTTGACCGGCAGGGCCGCCGGGCCGTCGGCGATCTGCCAGACCAGGGCGCGGGCGTACGGGCCGGTGACGGGATGGTCGAGGAAGTACTCGGTCACCTCGCGCCAGGGCCACGTCCGTTCGTGGACGAGCGCCTGCTCCAAGCGGGCACGTTCGGCCGCCTGGGCCAGCTTGAGCTCCTTGAGGAGGGATCGCAGATCGGACAACTCCGCGCGCAGCTCCTTCGGCAGCGACTTGACGCTCTTGCCGGAGGCGTTCACATAGCGCAAGGCGGGCACGTCGGCGCACAATCTGACCCGGTACTCGCCGATCCTCTGCTCGTGAACGCCGTCGGCGTCCAGGCCGAAGGTGGGTACCGTCCGATCGAGCAGTTGCTCGCGGGTCAGGCCGTTCTCGTCGGCCACCGCGTCGAGGGCGAGGCTCAGATTTCGCTGTACGGACCTCGCGCGTACCTTCGCCTGGATCCTGGAGAGGGGGACGATCACGTCGAGGCCACCCCTGCGGGCCAGGACGCCGACGGCGGCGTTGGTGACGGGTTCGCAGCGGCACGTGGAGCCCATGCCGTTGCTGCCGGTGCCACAGGTCATCGCGACGTCGGTGACGAGCGAGGTCACCCAGCGCTCGTCGATGACCTGGCACGTCCACAGGATGCCGCGCACCACGACGATGGTGTCCTCCTTGAGGAAGACCTTGTCCCTCCACTCGGCGGCGTCCTGGCGGACGACCCACTCTCCGCCCCGGTAGGCCACCAGCCGCGTGAGCAGCTCGCGGACCAGGGCGATCGCGTCGGGCGTGAGCATGCGTGTGGCGTTCCGCAGCCACCGGGCGCTGGGTCTGGTCGAGCGGGCGGTGTTCCAGTGGCGAAACAGCGGGAGTACCTCGACCAGGCGCGTGCCGTACTCCTCGGCCAGCAGGCGGGCGAAGTGATCGGTGTCCCCGATCTCGGTACGGATCACCCCGGCCGGGCCGTGCTCGGCGGGTTCGGTGAGCAGTTCGGTCGCCTGCTCGGCCAGGAGTGCCCGCGCGTCCTTGAGCCACGGTTCCGACATCAGCCAGCGCAGCAGCTCCCGGCGCCGCTGGTAGTCGAACCGGCGGGCCGCCGCGAGCGGAATCCGGAACAGCTCCTCGTAGCGG
Organism: Nonomuraea sp. IBHARD001; assembly: GCF_056106265.1. Taxonomy (NCBI): domain Bacteria; kingdom Bacillati; phylum Actinomycetota; class Actinomycetes; order Streptosporangiales; family Streptosporangiaceae; genus Nonomuraea; species Nonomuraea sp. IBHARD001. The sequence continues at coordinate 7,047,721 of NZ_JBWBBW010000002.1, read as the reverse complement.
GTGTGTGCCTGCCGTACCCAGTAGCTCGCCTGGTACATGAGGTGGTGCGCTTCCCGGTAGGTGAATTCGATGTCGCGCTCGGCCACCGACCGGACCACACGCAGCACCCGCTCGTCGTAGTCGTGACCGCCTTCCGGGCCCAGCCAGAGTTTCGTCTGGGCGTATGTGCCGTAGATGCGCCAGTCGACGTCGGGGGCGGGGTCGAGTCCCTGTTCGAGGAGCTCGTCGAACCGCTGGTAGGCGGTCCTCGTGTCCGGGTCCAGGTAGTCCCATCCACCCGCTGACGTCATCACACGGCTCCACTCATGATCGCAAGCATTGAGTGATCATGAGTATCAGTCGGAACTGACAGATTTCGGGCTGTTGGGTCTCCTGGGCTCGGCTCCATGAGGGCCGCCTTGCCGCTTGTTCGGTTGATGCCGGGGGCGTTGTGTGGGAGCTGCTGGGGCCTGTTCGAGTGGGCTGCAGAATGCGCAGGTCCTCGGGTGATTCCTCGCTCGGCCTGCGGTGCGGACACGGTGCTGAGGCTGCGGCCTGCCGCAGGTGTTGGGTGTGCCTGATGGCGCTTCGGCGGTGTGGGGCGCATCCCCGCTGCTGCCGGTCGGCGTTCAGCCTTGGGTGAGTGAGGCTTGCGGCTTCGGGCTTGTGTCGGGCTTTGCCGCTGGCCGGCTTGTCGGCTCGCGTCGTTCGGGCGAGCTCGCTGCTGTGGCTGAGAGCTCGCCCGAACTGTCACAGGCCGCCTTCGCCGCTTCGCGACACCGTTGGAGGTGTTGGCCGCGTACTCCTGTTCGTCCACGGGCCTGCCGAGGGGGCTGTGCGGGTTCGAGGCGCGGGCGGTGTGGCCCCGGCGAGGCATGTGAGAGAGGTGAGGCCGTACGTGTGCCCTGCGTGTGCTGGGCGGTAGGGCGAGGCGTTGGGCGGTGGCGACTAGCGGGCCAGGACCTCGTACTTGACGTTCATCACGCCGGCGTCGGTGTCGCCGATGGCGGAGAAGGCGGCCTTGGAGAGGTCGAGGCATCGGCCGCCTACGAAGGGGCCGCGGTCGTTGATGCGCACGGTGATCGCGTCGCCTGTGGAGGGGTTTGTCACGCGTACCTTGCTGCCCAGCGGGAGGGTCTTGTGGGCCGCGGTCAGCGCCGACGGGTTGAAGCGCTCGCCGCTGGCGGTCATCTGGGGCTCCCAGTAGAAGGAGGCGCCGCATCGGCCGCTGGAGAGTACGCGGGGCTGGGGCTTGGCCTGCTTCTTCGGCTCGGTCTTGGCCTTGGACGGCTCGGGCGTCGCCTTGGTCGTGGCCGGGGCGCTGTCGCTGGGCTTGAGGGGCGACGGGGTGGCGTCCGGGCTGGTCGTCGACGTGGTGTCGGCGGAGGGGGTGACGCTGGGGGAGGCGGGAGCGTTCTGGGGCGGGGCGAGGCCGACTGCGGCGGTGGCCGGGGACTCCTCGCCGTTCGCCACGGCGATCCAGGTGGTGGCCGATGCGGCTACCACGACTGCGGCTCCGGCCGCGATGGTGGCCCAGCGGCGTTTGCCCGATGCGGTGAGCGTGTTCAGACGGGAGGCGCCGTCCTGCTTGGCGGACGGCTTCATGGAGTGCTGGCCCAAGGGGAACCACGGTCCTAGATCGGGGACAGGGCATGGGAGGGCCGGACGGGCGGTGGAGGTGATGGGGGAGCGCGTCGGCCGATCCCGAGCAGGGCAAGGGGTGCCCCACGGTGCGCTTGAACATATGCGACATACGGGCAGTAAAGACAACTTAAGCGCACATACCGTGACACATCTCACTTTGGTCATCCCGGCCATGCGAACACCGAGCGTACGCGCTCGATCACCCACGTATCGCCAAAACGGCCCAGCCTGCCCGCCCAGCCCTCACACCCCCACAGACCCGGCCCTGCCCTGCCCCGCCGCCTGTGGCTTCGCCTGTGGCTTCGCCTGTGGCTTCGCCTGTGGCTTCGCCTGTGGCTTCGCCTGTGGCTTCGCCTGTGGCTTCGCCTGTGGCTTCGCCTGTGGCTTCGCCTGTGGCTTCGCCTGTGGCTTCGCCTGTGGCTTCGCCTGTGGCTTCGCCTGTGGCTTCGCCTGTGGCTTCGCCTGTGGCTTCGCCTGTGGCTTCGCCTGTGGCTTCGCCTGTGGCTTCGCCTGTGGCTTCGCCTGTGGCTTCGCCTGTGGCTTCGCCTGTGGCTTCGCCTGTGGCTTCGCCTGTGGCTTCGCCTGTGGCTTCGCCTGTGGCTTCGCCTGTGGCTTCGCCTGTGGCTTCGCCTGTGGCTTCGCCTGTGGCTTCGCCTGTGGCTTCGCCTGTGGCTTCGCCTGTGGCTTCGCCTGTGGCTTCGCCTGTGGCTTCGCCTGTGGCTTCGCCTGTGGCTTCGCCTGTGGCTTCGCCTGTGGCTTCGCCTGTGGCTTCGCCTGTGGCTTCGCCTGTGGCTTCGCCTGTGGCTTCGCCTGTGGCTTCGCCCAGTTGGCGGGGGTGTGGGGGTGTGGGGGATGTTGCGGTGGGGGCGGAGTCGGCTTGAGGGGCGTCGAGCGGTGGGGCCCGGCCCCGTGCTCACGGGGGAGCGTGAGGGGGCTTGCCGTAAAGGAAGGGGGACGCGGAGAGAGTACGCCCGGGCGGGGGGTGAATGTGTTGCGCGGGCCGGCTGTGGTGGTGAGGGGCGGAAGGTGTCGGTGTGGGGGACCGTTCCGCAGGGCGGGTTAGAGGAGAAGGGAGCGGACTGTTTGTACGGTGTCGGCCTGGGTGGGGGTTTTGTCGGGGCGGTAGCGGAGGACGCGGGCGAAGCGGAGGGCCATGCCGCCGGGGTAGCGAGGGGAGCGTTGTACGCCGTCGAAGGCGATCTCGACGACCAGTTCGGGGCGCACGGTGACGGTCCAGCCGTCGGTGGGGCCGTCGGCGAGTTCGAGGAAGCGTTCGGTCTGCCAGGCGAGCAGCTCGTCGGTCAGCCCCTTGAACGTCTTGCCGAGCATCACGAACCCCCCGTACTCCGGATCGCGAGCGCCGAGATGAAGGTTGGACAGCTTGCCCTCGCGCCGGCCGTGCCCCCATTCGGCGGCGAGTACGACCAGGTCGAGCGTGTGGCGAGGCTTCACCTTGATCCACCCGGCGCCACGCCTGCCCGCCGCGTAGGGCGAGGCGAGCGACTTGACCACCACACCCTCATGGCCGAGCCGGAGCACATCGGCGAAGAACGCGGCTCCCGCCTCGGCGTCGTCGGTCACCAGGCGAGGGGTCAGCAGGTCGGCGGGAACGGCGGCGGCCAAGGCCTCATGCCGGGAGGAGTACGGCAGGTCGAGCAGATCGGTGCCGTCCACCCGCAAGGCATCGAAGAAGTACGCGCTGAGCGGCGTGCTCTCACGCAGCGCCGCGACATCGATCTTGCTGGTGACCCGCGACACCGTCACCTGGAACGGCTCGGGCCTCCCGTCCCCCCGCAACGCGATCACCTCACCGTCCAGCACAAGATCGCTGGAACGTACGGCGAGCACGGCCTCGACCAGCTCGGGGACCTGGGCGGTGATGTCGTCGAGCGTGCGCGTGAACACCCTGACCTCGGAGCCGGACCGGTGCACCTGAACCCGCACGCCGTCGAGCTTCCACTCCAGCGCCGCCGGTCCGCCGATCTTCTCCAGCGCGGCGGCGATCGAGGGCGCGCTGCCCGCGAGCATCGGCGAGACCGCCCTGCCCACCTCCAGCTTGAACGCCCGCAACGCCTCCACCCCGCCCGCCAGCGCCGCGGCCCCCACGGCGGGCAGCCACCCCCGCAACGTCAGCGCTCGCCGTACGTCGGCGGACGGCGCACCCGACGCCTTCGCGATCGCCTCGATCATCACACCGTCGAGGGCGCCTTGGCGGAGTTCGCCGCTGAGCAGCTTGATGAGGAAGCTCTGCTCCTGGCTGGTCGCGGCGGCGAACAGCTCGGTGACCAGGGCCTTGCGGGCAGCCTGGGACCCGGCGCCGGACACGGCCTTGATACGGCTGAGCAGGGCGTCGATGTCGGTGAGCGTGGCGGTTGCCATGAGTTTGGGCTGCGGCAGGTCCTGCAGGGTGCGCCAGCCGACGCCGATCTGACGCTGAGGCAGCTCGCCGGAGAGGTAGGCGATGGCGATCTCGGCTTCGGACGCGCTCACACGGCCGAGCAACTCGGCCAGATGGCCGACCTTGCCCAGCCGGGCGGACGTCCTCGCCACGGCTTCGGAGACGCGAGCCACGTCGATCAGCAACACACCGCTATCGTGCCCTACCGGACTGACAAAGTCGCGGGTCGGGGGCCTGGTAGGGCGGTGTTTCGCCGTATTTGGGGGAGGGGGTGAGGGCGGTGGGCCGACTCACCCCCTGGGGGCGTCAGTTCACGCCGAGGAGGTCAACGACGAAGATGAGCGTCTCGCCGGGCTTGATGGCCGCGCCGGCACCCCTGTTGCCGTAGCCGAGGTGCGGCGGGATGACCAGCTTGCGCCGGCCGCCGACCTTCATACCGGCCACGCCCTGGTCCCAGCCGGCGATGACGCGCCCGCCGCCGAGCGGGAACTGGAAGGCCGAGCCGCGGTTCCACGAGGCGTCGAACTCCTCGCCGGTCGAGAACGAGACGCCGACGTAGTGCACGCTGACGTTGTGTCCCGACTTGGCCTCGGGGCCGTCCCCGACGACGATGTCGACGATCTCCAGGTCGGCGGGCGGGTTGCCCTCCGGGAAGTCGATTTCCGGCTTCTCGAGTGCCACAGGTGCTCCTGATCCGTGAAAACAGTTGGACCGCACGACTCTACGCGCCCCCACCGTCACCACGCCGCACACCCACCCCTGACCTCCACACAATCCTGACCGGCACCCCCTGCTATGTACGGCACGGCGAGCCTCGCGGGTTCTCATGCGATCGGTCCGGAGCTCCTGGTTCACGGAGCCCAGCCCCGTCTACCAGCTCTGATGCAACGGCATTCCCTCCGTGTACCCCGAGGAGCTCTGCACCCCCACCACGGCCCGCTCGAAGAACTCCTCCAGGCTCGCCGCCCCCGCATACGTGCAGGACGACCGGAGCCCGGCCACGATCGCGTCGATCTGGTCCTCCACGCTCGGCCGCTGCGGATCCAGGTACATGCGCGACGTCGAGATGCCCTCCTCGAACAGCGACTTGCGGGCGCGTTCGAAGGCGGTGTCCTCGGCCGTGCGGAGGCGTACGGCTCGGGCGGAGGCCATGCCGAAGTTCTCCTTGTACTTGCGGCCGTCGGCGGCGGTGCGGGTGTCGCCCGGCGACTCGTACGTGCCCGCGAACCACGAGCCGATCATCACATTGGCCGCGCCGGCCGCAAGCGCGAGGGCGACGTCGCGTGGATGGCGTACTCCTCCGTCGGCCCACACGTGGCGGCCGAGACGGCGGGCCTCGGCCGAGCACTCCAGTACGGCGGAGAACTGCGGACGGCCCACGCCGGTCATCATGCGTGTGGTGCACATGGCGCCCGGCCCGACGCCCACCTTGACGATGTCCGCCCCGGCTTCGACGAGGTCGGCGACCCCACCGGCGGTGACGACGTTCCCGGCGGCGACGGGCACGGCGGGGTCGAGCTCCCGTACGGCACGCAGGGCGGAGATCATCTTCTCCTGATGGCCGTGCGCGGTGTCGACGACGAGACAGTCGATCCCGGCGTCGAGCAGCTCCTTGGCCTTGGCCGCGACGTCCCCGTTGACCCCGACGGCGGCGGCGACGCGCAGGCGGCCGGAGGCGTCGAGCGCGGGCTGGTACAGCGTGGCGCGCAACGCGCCGGTCCGGGTGAGAATGCCGACGAGGCGGCCTTCGCCGTCGACGATGGGCGCCAGGCGGTGCCGGCCCTCGTGCAGCCTGTCGAAGGCGACCCGGGGGTCGAGCCCGGCGGGCAGGGTGAGAAGTTCGCTGGACATGACCTGGTCGAGCTGGGTGAACATGTCGACGCCGTGGCAGTCGGCTTCGGTGACCACACCGATGGGCCTGTTGTCCCAGTCGACGACGATGACGGCGCCGTGTGCCCGCTTGGGCAGCAGGTTGAGCGCCTCGCCGACGGTGTCGTGCGGCGTGAGGGTGAGCGGCGTGTCGTGGACGAGATCGCGCTTCTTGACCCAGTCGACGACATCGGCGACCACGTCGAGCGGTATGTCCTGCGGGATGACCGTGATGCCGCCGCGCCTGGCGACGGTCTCGGCCATCCGGCGTCCGGCGACGGCCGTCATGTTGGCGACGACGAGCGGAATCGTGGTGCCGGTCCCGTCGCCGGTCGACAGGTCCACACCGAGCCTGGAGCCGATCGAGGAGCGCGAAGGCACCATGAACACGTCGCTGTATGTCAGGTCATAGGACGGCTGCAGGCCGTTGAGGAACTTCACGTATGCCCACCTTATGTGGTGTCTGGTCAAGAGTGAGCGTTCCCCCCTTCGTGTGCGCTTATGATCCGGGGGCGAGGGAAAACGGGGTGGAGGGGTCAGATGGAGATCGTCGAACGGCAGGAAGCGCTGGTGGTGGGCTTCGCCGTACGGACCACCAATGCCGACGAGCTGGACCAGACCCGGGCGGCGTTGCCGGGGTTGTGGCAGCGTGCGGGTGCGCCGGGGGCGTTCGCGCACGTGCCCGGACGGGTGGACGAGTTGCTGTACGCGGTGCTGACCGACTACGAGAGCGATCACCACGGGGCCTACACCCAGATCGTGGGCGTCGCGGTGCGCACGGTGCCGAGGCTGCCCGAAGGCATGGTCGCGGTACGGGTGCCGGGCGGGCGGGCGTTGCGGGTGGAGGCGCGCGGACCGATGCCGGGCGCGATCGTCGAGGCGTGGCAGCAGGTGTGGAAGCACACCGAGTCAGGCGGCACACCGCCCCGCGCGTTCACCACCGACCTGGAGGTGCACCACCCGGGCGGCGCCGACCTGTACATCGCGGTCTAGCCGCGGCACGGCCGTACGCGACGAGCGGCAGGGCTGTGACGGGGAGGGCGGCGCCGCCCGAGGCCCAGAAGCCTGAGGCCCAGAAGACGGCCAGCACTGTCAGGGCGCCCAGCAGGAGCGACGTCACCTTGTGCCCGGTGGCGTGCGCGTGCTGCCGCTCGGCCTGCTGGCGTTCGTCGAGGAGGTGGATCGGCAGGGTGGTGGCGCCGCGGGTGGCGATCGTGAGGAGCCCGGCGATCGGCAGCCCGGCGAGCACGGTGAGCGCCAGGACGGTCAGGTAGACGTCGCGGGCCAGGTCGCCGGGCGCCTGGACGACGATGACCACGAGCCCGGTCCACAGCAGGGCGAGCACGAGGGCTCCGGCCACGACGATCCGGCGGCGTCCGGGCCGGGTGGCGACGAGGCCGCCGGTGCGCTGCGCGGCCGGCTCCAGACGGGCCTGCCGCCCGTGCCGATAGTCGGTCATCTCCACACTCCGTTCGTCGAAGCCGCGTTCATCCCGCTGCGCCGATCCTGGGGAAGGGGTGCAGGGAGAACACCACCTCCACCGGCACCTCGAAGTACTCCGCGATCCTGAGCGCCAGGAACAGGCTGGGGCTGTATTCGCCGCGCTCCAGGTAGCCCACGGTCTGGTAGTGCACGCCCAGGGCCAGCGCCAGGTCCTTGCGGGAGATCCCGCGCTCGGCGCGCAGCATGGGAATGCGGTTGTGGACGATTTCCGGCGACATGCTGCGACCTCACGTTTTCCAGGCCAGGGGAGCGCCACGGCCACTGGGTGCAGTATCCATACGAAGGAATGTAGTACATGTACTACATCCAGGCCAATCCCTACTATCCATCACCATTGCATGTTATTTTGGTAGGAAATAAGGGGTGATGTTGTGAAGTTCCTGGCCATCACGCTGATCGTTCATGACGGGAAGAAGCCCGCCGCCGAAAGGTTGCGCGAGGTCGTCGACAACGCGGTTCTGGCGGAGGAGCTCGGGTTCGACGGGTTCGGGGTGGGCGAGCGCCACGAACGGCCGTTCCTCTCCTCCTCGCCGCCTGTCGTCCTCAGCCATGTCGCCGCGCTCACCACGCGCATCAAGCTGTTCACCGCGGTCACCACGCTGAGCCTGCTCGACCCCGTCCGCGCCTACGAGGACTACGCCACGCTCGACAACCTCTCGGGCGGACGGCTGCAGCTCATCATCGGCAAGGGCAACGGCGCGGCCCAGGCCCAGCTCTTCCATGTCACGGCAGAGGACCAGTGGGAGCGCAACCGCCAGGGCTACGAGCTGTTCCGCAGGCTGTGGCGTGAGGACAAGGTCACGTGGGAGGGCGACTTCCGGCCCTCGCTGCACGAGGCCGAGACCTGGCCGAGGCCGTTGCAGCAGCCGATCAGGGTCTGGCACGGCAGTGCGACCAGCAAGGAGTCGGTCGAACTGGCCGCCGTGCACGGCGACCCGCTCTTCTCGGCCAACGTCACCAATCCCGTCGAACCCTATGCCGAGCTCGTCGCCCACTACCGGGAGCGCTGGGCCCACCACGGGCACGACCCGGAGCAGGCCCTGGTCGGCGCGGGAAGCGCCGGACTGTATGTGGCGCCCACCTCGCAGGAGGCGGTCGAGGCCTACCGTCCGGTGTTCGAGCGCAGGCTGGCGCTGTTCAAGGCGCACGGCGTCGAGCCGGTCTTCCCCACGATCGAGGACGCCGTCGAGCGCAGCTCCATCCTGGTCGGCAGTCCGCAGCAGGTCGTCGACAAGGTGCACCGCTACCACGAACGCCTCGGTCACGAGGTCATGCACGTCCAGGCCGACGCCGACGGCCTGACCGACAAGCAACACCGCAACTCGCTCGAACTGTTCCAGAGCGAGGTCGCCCCCGTGCTCCGCCGAGAGATTGCGAGTAGGCCGCTGTGACCACCACCCCCCTTTCCATTCTCGATCTGGCCCCGCTGACCTCAGGCGGCACCGTCGCCGACGCGCTCGCCAACACCATCGACCTGGCCAGGCATGCCGAGACGGCCGGGTACCACCGCTACTGGCTGGCCGAGCACCACTTCGCACCCGGTGTCGCCAGCGCCGCCCCGGCCGTGCTGATCGGCGCGGTCGCCGCCGCGACCAGCTCGATCAGGGTCGGCTCGGGCGCGGTGCAGCTCGGCCATCAGACCGCGCTGGCCGTCGTGGAGCAGTTCGGCCTGCTGGACGGCCTGCACCCGGGCCGCATCGACCTCGGGCTCGGCCGTTCGGGCCAGCGCAGGAGCGAGCTGGCCAAGCAGCCGCCGCCGGCTCCGGCCCCGCCCAAGTCGCGCCGGGTGGTGGACGGGCTGCTCATCCCGGAGGAGTTCTCCTTCGCCGCACTGGCCGGGTCGGCCAGGCTCAAGGCGCTGGCCTCACTGCTGCAGCAGCCCGGCGCCCAGTCGCCCGACTTCGGCGAGCAGGTCGACGCGATCCTCGAACTCATCGCGGGCACGCACTCCGTCGAGGGCTTCGACGTGCATGCCACCCCTGGCGAGGGCGCCGACCTTCAGGTGTGGGTGCTGGGCAGCAGCGGCGGGCAGAGCGCCCAGGTCGCCGCCGCGCGCGGCCTGCCGTTCGCGGCCAACTACCACGTGGCGCCTTCGGCCGTGCTCGAAGCCGTCGAGGCCTACCGCTCGGCGGCCGTCGGCGCCCCGCATGTGATCGTCTCGGCCGATGTCGTGGTGGCCGAGACCGAGGAGCGCGCCCGCGAGCTGGCCACGCCGTACGGGCTGTGGGTGCGTTCGATCAGGTCGGGGGCGGGGGCGATTCCCTATCCGTCGATCGAGGAGGCGGCGGCCGAGGTGTGGAGTGAGCAGGATCTGGCGCTGGTGGCCGATCGGCTGGACACGCAGTTCGTGGGGACGCCCGAGCAGGTGGCCGAGCGGCTGCGTGTGCTCAGGGACGTGACGCGGGCCGACGAGCTGCTGGTCACCACCATCACGCACGACCACGCCGATCGGGTGCGTTCCCTGCAGCTGCTGGCCAAGGAGTGGATCGGCTAACCGGTCGCGGCCCTCGGCGAGTCGGCGCCGAGGGCCGCGTACGCCGCGTCGACGGCGGCGGTCGCGAGCTCGGCGTACGGCGCGTCCGCGAAGTGCACCACGCAGTCCGACATACCGCCGATGGCGACGATCGCCCGTGCCTCCATGGCCAGCGGGGCGTCCGGGCCGACCAGCAGCCTGATGATCTGCCCGCGCCAGACGAACATGCGGCTGCCCAGGTCGAGATAGGCCAGCGTGCTGAGCTCCCTGACCACGAAGACGGCGATGTCGCGCTGGGCGTGGATGACGGAGAAGTACTCCTGGAGGAAGGCCCGTCTGTCGGGCGCGGGCTCCACGCGCTGGGTGGCGAGGAAGGCCTCCATGGCGTCGGCCATCGGCTGCACGATGCTCTGCACGAGCTCGTCGCGTGAGGCGAAGTGGTAGTACAGCGCCGGTTTGGTGATGCCGAGCCGGGAGGCGATGTCCTGCAGGCTTGTCTGCTGCAGGCCCTTCTCCGCGAAGAGCTCCTTGGCGACCGCCTGGATCCTGGCTTTGGTGCCGGTTGGTCTCACATCTCTCACCTTACCTTCCGTTAAGTCAGCGATTGACTTACCATCCGTTAAGTAAGGAGAGGGGTTTGCCGTGAACATCCTGATTTCCGGGGCGAGTGTCGCCGGTCCCGTGCTGGCCTGGTGGCTGGCCAGAGGCGGTTACGAGGTCACCGTCGTCGAGCGCACACCCGCGCTGCGCAAGACGGCCGGACATGCCGTCGACCTGTTCAGACCGGCGATGACGATCGTGGAGCGCATGGGGCTGCGCGAGCAGGTGCTGGCCAGGAAGACCGGCACCGAGGTGCTGACGATCGTCGGCGAGGGCCTGCCACGACCGGTCGACGTCCATGTCGGCAGGCTGATCGGCACCCTGTCCGGCAAACACGTCGAGATCATGCGCGACGACCTGTCCCAGATCCTGTACGACGCCACGGCAGGCGATGCCGAGTACCTGTTCGGCGACTCCGTCGCCACCCTTGAGCAGGACGCGCACGGCGTCGAGGTGACGTTCGAACGGGCCGCACCCAGGCGCTTCGACCTGGTGATCGGCGCCGACGGGCTGCACTCGACGGTCAGGCGGCTGGCCTTCGGTGAGGAGTCGCGTTTCACCAGGTTCGCCGGGGCCTATCTCGGGGTGTTCTCGCTGCCGAACTATCTCGGGCTCGACGGCCGTATGTTCACCTACAGCGGGACCGGCGCGATGGCGGGGATGTACAGCTCCAACGGGCTCGACGACGCACGCGCGCTGCTGATGTTCCGCAGCCCGGCGCTCGACTACGACTACCGTGACACCGCACGCCAGAAGGAACTGCTCGCACGGCGTTTCGCCGGGGTCGGCTGGGAGTTGCCCAGGATGCTGCGCGAGCTGGAGTCGGCCGAGGCGTTCTACTTCGACTCGATCACGCGGATCGAGATGGCGTCGTGGTCGCGCGGGCGGGTCAGCCTGGCGGGCGACGCGGGCTACTCGCCGGGACCGGCCGTCGGCGGCGGCACCAGCCTGGCCGTGGCCGGGGCGTACGTCCTGGCGGGCGAGCTGATCGCGGCGGGCGGCGACCACACCGTCGCCTTCCCCGCCTACGAGCGCGCGCTGGGCCCGTTCGTCGAATACAGCCGGGAGTTCGGCAGGAAGGCGGCCGTCAGGCTGCTGCCCGCCACCACGCTGGGCCGCTGGGCGACCGTGTACGGGGCCAAGCTGGTCACCAGCCTGCCCGTGGGGGTGTCGCGCCGGCTGACCGCGCTGGCCGGAGGCGGGATCGGCCTGCACGAGAGCTTCGAGGTCGAGGACTACCAGCTCACCGGGCGGTGAGGACGATCGGGAAGGCGGTGACCCCCCTGACGAACGGGCTGGCCAGGATCCTCGGCCCCCGCCCGTCGCCCCACGCCGCCGACTCGACCCTGCGTATCCACTCCTCGAAGAACACGCGCAGCTCCAGCCTGGCCAGCGCCGCTCCCAGGCAGAAGTGCGTGCCGAGCCCGAACGCGATGTGCCCGCCCGGCGCCCGGGTCACGTCGAAGGCGTCGGGGTCGTCGAAGACGGCCGGGTCGCGGTTGGCGGCGCCGTACATGAGCAGGACCTGCTGGCCCTTGGCGATCGGCAGGCCGTGCAGTGCGGTGTCGCGGGTGGCCGAGCGGCACATGGTGAGGATCGGCGTGCTCCAGCGGATGAACTCCTCGACGGCGTCGCCGATCAGCGAGGGGTCGCGGCGCAGCAGGTCCCACTGGTCCGGATGGCGGATCAGCGCGTCCAGGGCGGTGGCGATCACCGTCCTGGTCGTCTCGGCGCCGCCGTCGAGCAGGAGCAGGGCCTCGTTGGCCAGATGGTCGTCGTCGTAGTCGGCACGCGACGACCACAGGGAGATCAGGTCGTCGCGCGGGCACTTCCTGCGCTCGGCGGCGAGTTCGAGCGCGGCCAGGCCGAACTCACCGGCGGCGACGGCGGCGTCGTGCGTCACGTACTGCGGGCCGCCTCCGGCCACGATCGTGCGCGCCGACCAGTCGACGAGCAGCGGCCACTGCTCGTCGGGGAAGCCGAGCAGCCAGCCGATCATCCGGGCGGGCAGCGGCGCGGCGAGCGCGGGCACGGCGTCGACCGCGCCGAGCTCCAGCGCCTGCTCGATCTGCTCGACGACCACCTCACGCACCCGCGCGGCGTAGCGCTCGTGCACGTGGCGTGGGGTGAAACGCCGGTGGATCAGGCGTCGCCTGGCGGCGTGCTCGGGGTCGTCCATGCCGATCATCGACGGGTCCGACGGCAGGCCGGGCCGGTAGCCGCCCGCGCTGCTCCACAGCTCCGGGTCGCGCTCGACGGCCGTGACGTCGGCATGCCTGCTCACGCCCCACAGGCCGTTGGCCTCGTCCCAGTGCGCGGGGGAGTGCTCACGCAGCCAGGCGTAGACGGGTCCGGGGTCGCCTGCGTACATCTCGCCGTCGAGCAGATCCACGGCCGCCCACCTCTCACGCCGGGCGTCGGGGGTCCCGGCGTTGTGGGGGTACCCGTGCGCGACGCCCCGGACACGTCGCGTCAGTCAGGCCAGGACGCCCGCGGCCCGCAGCTTGGCCTCTGCCTCCCGGCTCAGCCCCCAGCCGCTCAGGTCGGCCGGCCTGGTCGCGGGCGCGAGCGCGGCCTCCGGCGCCCCGGCCAGCCTCGGCGCGGGCGCGGGATGGGTCAGGCCACCGACCTCACGAAAGGTACGGCGAGCGACATTGTGCGGGTAGACGGCGGCCTCGCCCATCGACAGCACGGGCGAGACGCAGGCGTCCGACCCCTCGAACACCGCCTCCCACTGCGCCCGCGTCCTGGTCCTGAACGCCTCTTCGAGCCGGGCGCGCAGCGCGGGCCACTGCGTCCTGTCGTCGCGGTCGGGCAGGTCGGTCAGGCCCATGAGGGCGACCATCTCGGCCCAGAACTGCGGTTCGAGCGCGCCGACCGCGAGGTATTGCCCGTCGGCCGTCTCGTAGGTGTCGTACATGGGCGCTCCGGTGTCGAGCAGATTGGTGCCGCGCTCGCCCCACAGGCCGTTGCCCACGGCGTGCTGGAACATCGACATCAGCACCGAGGCGCCGTCGACCATCGCCGCGTCGATGACCTTGCCCTTGCCGGTGCGCCCGCGTTCGACCAGGGCGAGCAGCACGCCGTAGGCGAGCATGAGCCCGCCCCCGGCGAAGTCGCCGAGTATGTTGACCGGAGGCGTCGGCTTCTGGCCCGCACGCCCGAGCATCGACAACGCGCCGGAGACCGCGATGTAGCCGATGTCGTGCCCGGCCCGCAGGGCGAGCGGCCCCTCCTGCCCCCAGCCGGTCATCCGCCCGTAGATCAGCCGCTCGTTGTCCGCGAGCAGATCGTCCGGCCCGATGCCGAGACGTTCGGCCACACCGGGCCTGAAGACCTCGATGACCACATCGGCCCCTGCGGCCAGCTCCTTGAACGCGGCCACGCCTTCGGGCGATTTCAGGTCCAGCCCGATCGTGTGTTTGCCGCGGTCCATCACATCCGTGCGCGGGGAGTCGCCCTCGGCCTCGACGGTGGCCACCCGGTCGACGCGCAGCACCTCGGCGCCGTGGTCGGCGAGCATCATCCCGGCGAAGGGCCCGGGAGCCAGCCCGGCCAGCTCAAGGACGCGTACTCCCGCCAGCGGGGCTTCGGACATGGCTCTCTCCTCGACTGCGTATCGCCCGGTAATCAAGCAAGCGATTGGTGGCTATGCATAGGTTTCGCCCGCCCAGTAGAACAACCTTCGGTCTGGTCTGGCAAGACACCACCGCGCGAGCCTCTCAGCTATGGGAAACTTGCCCCCTGTTGCGAAGGATCTAGGGGCTGGACATGGTTTCGGACGGGGAACGGTTGATCGCCCGGCGTTACCGCCTGCTGCGCGAGCTCGGCCGAGGCGGTATGGGCGTGGTCTGGGAAGGGCACGACACCCTCCTCAACCGGCCGATCGCGGTCAAGGAGGTGCTGCTGCCCCCTGGCCTGTCCGATCTGGACCGCGAGACCCATCTGCTGCGCACCACCCGCGAAGCGCGGACGGCGGCCAGGCTCAACCATCCGAGCGTCGTGGCGATCTACGACGTCGTCGAGGAGGACGAGCGGCCGTGGATCATCATGGAGCTGGTCCGCGCCCCCTCGATCGAGGACGTCGTCGCCACCAGGGGCGCACTGCCCGTCAGGCAGATCGCCGACGTGGGACGCCAGGTGCTGTCGGCCCTGCGCGCCGCACACGCAGCGGGCATCCTGCACCGTGACGTCAAGCCGAGCAACATCCTGCTCACCGAGGACGGCCGAGCCGTGCTCACCGACTTCGGCATCGCCACCGCCGAGGGCGAGACCTCGCTCACCAAGACCGGCATGGTCACCGGCTCGCCCAGCTTCCTCGCCCCCGAACGGGTCAGGGGAGCCGACTGCGGTCCGGCCTCCGACCTGTGGTCGCTGGGCGCCACCCTGTACGCCGGGCTCACCGGGCGCTCGCCGTTCGACAGGGGCGAGGCCATGGCGACGCTCGGCGCGCTGCTGAGCGAGGACCCCGACTACCGGCGCATCCCGCCCGCGCTGCACCCGGCGCTGACGGCGTTGCTGCAGCGCGACCCGGCCAAGCGCGCCACCGCCGAGCAGGCCGACGCCATGCTCGCCGCCCTGTCGGCGACGCCGCCGCCCTCCACCCGCGCGGCGGCGCCCGGACCGGCCAAGACCCGCAAAGGCGGCGGTCGCGTCGCACTGATCGCGGCCGTGGCCGTCGTCCTGGTGGGCGCGGGCACCGTCGCGTGGACCCAGCTCGTACCCGGCCCCGCCGACGGCTCCCAGGCGGCCAAGCCGACCGCGAGCGCGCAGCCGACGCCCGGCCCGACGCTCAGCCCCTCGCCGAGTCCCAGCGCCTCGCCCACCCTCACGCCCAGCGCCAGGCCCTCGCGCACGATCACGCCGTTGCGGCCGTGGACCTCCACATCGGGCTGGACGATCAGCCGCCCGGTCGGCTGGAAGGGCGCACGCCACGACTCCACGACCGAGTGGGCCAAGCGCGACCAGAGCGCACGCCTGTCCATCGAGGAGATCTACTCCAGCCTCGACGCCGCCCAGATCCTGCGCGACACCGAGGAGCGCTTCAGCCAGCGCGGCGAGAACCCGCAGACCATCAGGCGCAAGCGCGTCGCCGGAGGCGGCCTGGAGTGGGAGTTCACCTGGACGGCCGCCCAGACGCCGTGGGCCCTGACCGGAACGGCCTACCACGAGGTACGCAGGGTGCTCGTCGTCGGCCAGACGGCGTACATGTTGTCGTGGGCCACCACCGAGACCACCTGGCGTGCCGGGACCGGGCTCGGGCGCACGGCGTTCGCCACCTTCACCGTCGGCGGGGCCTCCTCGATCGAGCCCCAGCCGCCGAAGTCGCCGGGCCCCTCCGAGGTGGCCACCGGCCCGATCACGGAGCCCGGCACCTGACCCGGCCCCCTGGCCGCCCGAGAAAGGCCGCCCGATGACGCCGTGGAGCCTGCTGGCCCTGCCCCCTGTGCCTCTCGACGCGCTGACGGCTCTGCTCGGGCCGCTCGGCGACCGGGTGCTGGTGACGGCGCCGCCCACGCGTGACCGGGCCGGGCTGCTGGCCGCGCTCGGCACGGCCGACCTGGTGCTCGGCGACTGGAGCGGCGCCCTCGCCCTCGACGCGGAGGCGGTCGCGGCCGCGCCGATGCTCGCCTTCGTCCAGCAGCCCGCCGTCGGCGTCGACGGGCACGACCTGGCCGCACTCGCGGCGGCCGGGGTGCCGCTGGCCAACACGGCGGGGGTGAGCGCCGGTTCGGTGGCCGAATGGTGCCTGGCCGCGTCGCTCGCCCTGTCCAGGAAGCTGCTCGCCGCCGACGCGGCCGTGCGCGCGGGTGGCTGGCCGCAGCTCGACCTGGCCCCGAAGGACCTGTCGGCCTCGCGGGTGGGCATCGTCGGGTTCGGCCCGATCGGCCAGGCGTGCGCCCGGCTGTTCGGCGCGCTCGGCTGCGAGGTGCGCTACTGGACGCGTACACCGCGCGAGCACACCCACGGCGCGACCTTCGCCGACCTCGACGCGATCGTGGCAGGCTCCGACGTGCTCGTCCTGGTCATCGCGCTGACGGAGGAGACGAGGGGACTGATCGACCCGGCCGCGATGCCCGAGGGCTCGCTGCTGATCAATGCGGCCAGGGGCGGCGTCGTCGACCAGGACGCCCTGGTTTCGGCCCTGCGTTCGGGGCATCTGGGCGGCGCGGCGCTGGACGTGTTCGAGGTGGAGCCGCTGCCCGCCGGTGATCGGCTGCGCTCGGCGGGCAACGTCCTGCTGTCGCCGCACGTGGCCGGAGTGACGCCGCAGGCCACCGGCAGACTCGTCGCACGCGTGCTGGCCAATCTCACCGCCGCCGTCGAGGGCCGGGCGGTCCCCGGTGTGCTCAACGGGGTGTCTCCCGTGGTCAGACGCCGTATGCCGTGAGTCGGTGCGCCGCCGATCAGGGTGAGTCCGGATACAGTTTCCTGGTTCGCTCACCGCGTACGCATGCGACCTGGCAGTCTGTTGAGTTTTCCCGCGATTGACACACCCGGTCTCGTGCAGATCAGCGTAGGGAGATACGGTCTTACCGACGATCTCTATCGCAGCCCTGGGGGTGGATCCTGTGACGAAGATGTCGGCACACCGGCGGGCCGTGGAACAGATCAGGCAGGCCTATGCCGAGATTCCCGACGACGCCGCGCCGCGCTTGGCGAAGGCCACGTCCAACCTGTTCAGGTTCCGCGACACCGGCAAAGAGGCCAAGCTGTCGGCCCGTGATCTCAACGAGGTCATCAGCGTCGACCCGGTCGCGATGACGGCCGAGGTGCAGGGCATGACCACCTACGAGGACCTGGTCGACGCCACGCTGCCGCACGGCCTCATGCCGTTCGTGGTGCCGCAGCTCAAGACGATCACGCTCGGGGGAGCGGTCACCGGTCTCGGCATCGAGTCGACCAGCTTCAGGGACGGCCTGCCGCACGAGTCGGTCGAGGAGCTGGAGATCCTCACCGGCGACGGCCGGGTCGTGGTGGCCAGGGCCGACAACGAGCACAGCGAGCTGTTCGGGGCCTTCCCCAACTCCTACGGCACACTCGGCTACGCCCTGCGCATCCGGATCAGGCTCAAGCGGGTCCAGCCGTACGTCAGGATCACGCACATCCCGTTCGCCGACGCCGACAAGTGCATGCTGGCCATGGCCGAGATCTGCGAGCGGATGGAGTACGAAGGCGAGGCCGTCGATTTCGTGGACGGCGTGTTCTTCTCGCCGACCGAGCTCTACGTGACGATCGGCCGGTTCGCCGAGCGTGCGCCGTA
Organism: Nonomuraea sp. IBHARD001; assembly: GCF_056106265.1. Lineage (NCBI taxonomy): Bacteria > Bacillati > Actinomycetota > Actinomycetes > Streptosporangiales > Streptosporangiaceae > Nonomuraea > Nonomuraea sp. IBHARD001. The sequence goes on along the minus strand of NZ_JBWBBW010000002.1, from coordinate 7,029,991 downwards.
CACCTCCGACTACACCGGGATGCGGATCTACTACCAGTCGATCCAGACCCGCACGCGCGACTGGCTGTCGATCCGCGACTACCTGTGGCGCTGGGACACCGACTGGTTCTGGTGCTCGCGGGCGTTCGGGGTGCAGCAGCCGCTGGTGCGTTCGCTGATGCCGCGCAAGTGGATGCGTTCCGACGTCTACCGCAGGCTGGTGGCGCTCGACCGCAAGCACGGCGTCATGGCCAAGGTGGATCGCTGGCGCGGCCAGCCCGCCTCGGAGTCGGTCATCCAGGACATCGAGGTACCCGTCGAGCGCGGGGCCGAGTTCCTGGAGTTCTTCCACGCCCAGGTCGGGATGACCCCGGTGTGGATGTGCCCGCTGAAGTCGTCGAGCGAATGGCCGCTCTACCCGCTGGAGACCGGCAAGCTCTATGTCAACTTCGGCTTCTGGGGCATGGTGGCCCTGCCCAAGGGCCAGTACGACGGCTACTACAACCGTGCCATCGAGCACTCGGTGCACGAGCTGCACGGGCACAAGTCCCTCTACTCGACGTCCTTCTATCCGCGTGAGCAGTTCTGGCAGCTCTACAACGGGGACGCCTATTGGCCGGTCAAGCAGGAATACGACCCGCGTGGTCGACTGCTCGATCTGTATGAAAAGTGCGTGCGTGGAAGGTGATGCGGTGACACTGGCATCTATTTTCGAGACAACATTCGGCGCCGACGCCAACGTGGCGTTCATCGCCTACGACGGAAGCAAGGCAGGTCCCGACGGGGCCGACATCAGGATCGAGGTCAAGTCGCCCGTGGCGGTGGCCTATCTGGCCCAGGCGCCCGGCGAGCTGGGGCTGGCCAGAGCCTACGTCTCAGGACACCTGGACGTGCACGGCGACATGTACTCCCTGCTCAATCGCATGTGGGCGCTGACCACCAACGACCTGACCAAGGCGGAGAAGTTCGCCGCGGTCAAGTCGCTCGGCCTCAAGCCCCTGCTCATGCGTGTGCCCCCGCCTCCCCAGGAGGTACGGCAGAGCGCGCTGGCCAGACTCGGCAACAGGCACGCCAAACAGCGTGACGCCGAGGCGATCCACCACCACTACGACGTGTCGAACCGCTTCTACCGCTGGGTGCTGGGCCCGTCGATGGCCTACACCTGCGCCGTGTACCCCACCGAGGGCGCGACGCTGGAGGAGGCGCAGTACGCCAAGTTCGACCTGGTGGCCAAGAAGCTCGGCCTGGAGCCGGGCATGCGGTTGCTCGACGTGGGGTGCGGCTGGGGCGGCATGGTCATACACGCCGCCCGCGAGTACGGAGTCAAGGCTCTCGGCGTCACGCTGTCCAAGCAGCAGGCGGAGTGGGCGCAGAAGGCCATCGCCGACGCGGGCCTGCAGGATCTGGCGGAAGTCCGGCACATGGACTACCGCGACGTCGTCGAGAGCGGCTTCGACGCAGTGAGCTCGATCGGTCTGACCGAGCACATCGGCGCCGCCAACGTCCCGTCGTACTTCCAGTTCCTGTACGGCAAGCTCAAGCCGGGCGGCCGGCTGCTCAACCACTGCATCACCAGGCCGACGGGCTCGGAGAAGACGTTCAACAAGGGCGGTTTCATCAACCGCTACGTCTTCCCCGACGGTGAGCTGGAGTCGGTCGGCTGGCTGATCCGCCAGATGGAGGACATCGGCTTCGAGGTCAGGCACGAGGAGAACCTGCGCGAGCACTACGCCAGGACGCTCAAGCACTGGTGCGACAACCTCGACGACAACTGGGAGGACGCTCTGCAGGAGGTCGGCGGGGGCACGGCCAGGGTGTGGCGGCTCTACATGGCGGGCTGCATCGTCGGCTTCGAGCGCAACAAGGTGCAGCTGCACCAGGTGCTCGCGGTCAAGCTCGACGACATGGCGGGCGCGCACATGCCGCTGCGTCCTTCGCTCGACTGGCCCTGACCGGGCCCATTGCGGGAGCACGGCCGGCGGCCCTGGAGGATCAGGGCCGCCGGCCGTCCGCCGTTCCAAGGCGTCAGTTGTTGTGTGGTGTGCGCAGCGCCTGCAGCATCAGGGTCAGCGCCGCCGAGCTGTCGCGTAGCGCGGCCTCGGGGTCGGGGACGCGCGCCAGCCACATCGCCGCCTCGTTCATCGCGCCCGACAGCAGGTGGACCAGGGGCTCGACCGGCCTGACCGCGATGACCCCGGCCGCCATCAGCCCTTCGAGCGCCTCGGCGAGATGACGCATCGAGGCGGCCTGGTCGAGGGCACGCCAGGCGTCCCAGCCGAGCACGGCCGGGCCGTCGATGAGCATGATCTGTTGCACTTCGGCGTCGGACCCGGCCGCGAGGAACGCATGGCACCCGGCGAGGAGCTGCTCCCAGGGGTCGGCCCGCCGGTCGGCCTCGGCGGCGACGCGCTCGCCGACCTCCTGCTGCACCTGCTCGACGACCGCGCGAAACAGCTCGGCCTTCCCGGCGAAGTGGTGGTAGAGCGCGCCTTTGGTCAGATCGGCCCCGGCCACGATCTCGCTGAGGCTGACCGCCGCGTAGCCCCGTTCGGCGAACAGCCGCCTGGCCACCGCCAGCAGCAGCCGCCTGGTCTCCTCGCGCTGCCGCACCTTCTTGTTCACGCCGCCGCCTCGTTGACATACCGATGGTACGCATCTACGGTATCTCACATACCGATGGTATGTATCCGAAGCGAGGAGTGGTTTCCATGCGTCTGACCGGCTTCTATCCAGTGATCGGCACCTCCAGGCTCGCCGAGTCGCACACCTTCTACACCGAACTGCTGGGCTTCGAGACCGTCTTCGAGATCGACTGGTACGTCAGCCTGCGCCGCAAGGACGCGCCGCACTTCGAGCTCGCCCTGCTCGACCACACGCACCCGACGATCCCCGAGGGCTACCGGGTCCCGGCCCAGGGCGTGCTGCTCAACTTCGAGGTCGAGGACGTCGACGCCGAGTACGACCGCCTCGTCACCGGGGCCGGGCTTGAGGCGAAGCTGTCCCTGCGCAGCGAGCGCTTCGGTCAGCGCCACTTCATCGTGGCCGACCCCAACGGCGTGCTCATCGACGTGATCACCGAGATCCCGCCGCACGCCGAGTACGCCGAGGCCTTCACCGGCGCCTGATCGCCGAGGCGGCGGAGTACGCCCAAAGCCTTCGCCGACTCCCGCTCAGCCGGGCATCCGTGTGAAGACGACGTCGAAGGCGCCGTCGGAACGCCCGCTCAGCCAGCTCAGCTCGACGTCGTAGCGCCCGTCGCCCGCCAGTGCCCACAGGTCCTCGGGCTCGACACCCGGCACGCCGTACCCTTCGGTCAGCGCTCTGAGCTCGCCTGCCGTCGAGGCCGGATCGCGTTCCTCCAGCATGTCGCGCATGGCCGCCAGCCCCGCGACCCTGGCGTTGGGCACGGCGGTGAAGCCGATGCGCTCGCCGTCCAGCTCCAGCGGGTCGCTGGCCCAGCGCCGCCACTCGACGGGTTCGGGCTCGGTGGCCGGTCCGACCTCGATCACCACGTCGTACCTGAACCTGGTGAGCTCGTTGACATGACGCCCTCGCTTGGGCAGCACCCGTACACCAGCCACGCGCGCCCTGCTCTCGACGAGCGTGGCGAACAGGCCGGGGTCGACGCAGAGCTCAGGGTCGCGCCGGCGGCGCTCGTCCGCCTGGGTGCGCAGGTCGGAGATCCGCAGGTGCGCCGGGGCCCGGTGCAGCTCGACCGACAGATGGAACAGCTCCTGCAACGGCTTGCTGCGCAGGTCGCCGAGGAAGACCCGGCCGCCGTCCGGCAGCGCCTCGACGGCCGCGTCGATCACGTGCAGCAGGTAGGCCGTCGAGGGGAAGTACTGCACGACCGAGTTCACCACGACCGTGTCGTAGCCTTCGCCGACCCCGCGCAGGCTCTCGTGCGCCGCCGCCTCCCGCAGTTCGACCGCACTGCCGGGCGGCAGGCTCCTGCGGGCGTGGCCGAGCGCCGCGGCCGAGATGTCGGTGCCGGTGTAGGCCTCGCACAGGGGCGCGACCCTGCTGAGGATCATGCCGGTCCCGCAGCCGATCTCCAGTACACGTCGTGGCCGCAGCGCGGCGATGCGCGTCACGGTGTCGCCCAGCCAGGCCCGCATGTGGTCGGGGTCGATCGGCAGGCCGGTGTAGCTGCTGTCCCATCCGGCCAGGTTGAAGGCGGGATCGGCGTCGTCGGCCAGATTGCGGTAGGCGTCCTCGTAGACGTGACGCCATTCGTCGATCCGCTCCTCCATCGCCTGGCGTGACTCCAGTGGTTTCAGGGGCTCGCGCAGGTGGGAGCGGTCGAGGCGTTGGAGGAGGGCGGTGCGCTGCTGGGGGGAGAGCTTGCTGAGGCGCTCTGACAGGTCGGTCATGTCAGACCTCCGGCTGGACTGATGATCATTTACAAGTAAGTCCACCAAGGGAAGACACTCCTGTCAAGGCTTCCGTCCCGGTTGACGTTCCGTGGTGGTCCACGAGCTCGGAAGAAGGTGCTGACCTGAGAAAACGCATCGGGCGCGTACCGAAGGGTGACGGTACGCGCCCGATGGTCAGGTCAGGCCCTAGCGGAGCTCGCGCTTGAGGATCTTGCCGGTCGCCGTCATCGGCAGGGCGTCGCGGAACTCCACGATGCGCGGGTACTTGTAGCCCGCCATGTTCTCCTTGCCCCAGGCGATGAGCTCCTCCTCGGTCACGGCGCTTCCCGGCGTGCGGATGACGTACGCCTTGACCTCCTCGCCGTGCGAGTCGTGCGGGACGCCCACCACGGCGGCCAGCGAGACGGCCTCGTGGGTCATGAGGACCTCTTCGAGCTCACGCGGGTAGACGTTGAAGCCGCCGCGGATGATCATGTCCTTGGCCCGGTCGATGATCGAGTAGTAGCCGTCGGCGTCACGCGTGGCGATGTCGCCGGTGCGGAACCAGCCGTCCTGGATGACCTCGGCGGTGGCCTCGGGCCGGTTGTAGTAGCCCTTCATCACATTGTGCCCGCGTACCGCGATCTCGCCGGGGCCTTCGCCCTCGATGGTCTTCCAGTCGTTGTCGATCAGCTTCATCTCCACGCCCCAGATCGGCGTGCCGATCGTGCCGGCCCTGGTCGGGCGGCCGAGCTGGTTGAAGGAGGCGACGGGCGAGGTCTCCGACAGGCCGTAGCCCTCCAGGATGTCCAGGCCGAACGTCGCCTTGAAGTCCTTGAGCACCTCGACCGGCGAGGACGCGCCGCCCGCGACGGCCACGCGCAGCGAGGTGGGCACCTCGGCGCCATCGGCGTGGATCTTGGTGAGCATGCCCCAGTACATGGTGGGCACACCGGCGAACAGTGTGACGTTCTCCTTGCGCATGAGCGCGAGCGCGTCACCCGCCTCGAACCGCGGCAGCAGGACGAGCGCGGCCCGGCGCCGGAAGCCCGCATTCATGATCACTGTCTGGCCGAAGGAGTGGAACAGCGGCAGCACGGCGAGGTAGGAGTCGCCGTCCGCGCCGCGCGGGAACATCTCGTCGCTGACCATGGCGTTGAGCAGCATGTTCTGGTGGCTGAGCTCGGCGCCCTTGGGCTGGCCCGTGGTGCCGGAGGTGTAGAGGATCACCGCGGTGTCGTCGGGCGAGGTCTGCGCGGTCGCGAACTCGCCCGGCTGGCCGCCCAGCGCCGCCCAGATCGACTCGCCGTACTCCGACTCGGTGGCCAGTGCGGTCGCGGGCAGCACGAAGAAGTGCTCGGTGACCGACGACGCCTCGAACCCCGCCCGGCCGCGCTCGCCGAGCGGCAGGTCCGGCGTGCCCTCGAAACAGAACAGCGCCTTGGCCTCGCTGTCCTCCAGGTGGTAGGCGATCTCGCGCGACTGCAGCAGCACGTTGAGCGGTACGACCGTGGCCCCCGTCTTGAGGATGCCGAAGTACACGAACGGGAAGTAAGGCAGATTCGGGCAGGCCAGTGCGACCTTGTCCCCCTTGCCGATGCCACGCGAGACCAGCAGGTTCGCCACCTGGTTCGCCACGGCGTCGACCATGGAGTACGGCAAGCGCATGTCACCGAAGACGATGGCTGTGCCGTCAGGGGTCTCCCTGGCGCTGTCCTCAAGAACGATCGACAGATTGAGCATGGATCGCGCCTTCCTTCTCTGTACGGCTTCGCGCCTGCATCCTTCCAGGACCGCCATACCAACCGGTAGGTAACAAAGGTTACAGATGCATATGGACGACACGAGGCACTCGAAGCGGCCAAGCAATCACCAGGTTACGTCCACTGTGGAAGGGGTGTGGAACGTGACATTTCGATCTTCGGGCGTGGGAGGTGTGCTGGCGGCCAGGCTCTCGGCCGCCCCTCCCCGGGCGGTGGAAACCGCGATGGCCGATGCGATGGACGAGCTCTCCGTCGCTACGCCGTCGTGTCCAGGAGGTCCTCATATCCAGGAGTCGGCGAGAAGAGGGCCGCAGACCGCTTTCGCAGGGTGGTTTGTGCAGGTCGGGGTATGTGTGGGGATGTCAACGGTATGGAGCGTCTTCGCTACGTATATTGACCTCTGGCGCCATAGTGCCGGTATCGCCTAGGTTGCGGCCCATGGAGATCAGGACCGTTCACGCCAATGGTGTCGAGTTCGCCTGTCTGACGCTGGGGGAGGGCCCGCTGGCGCTGTGCCTGCACGGTTTCCCTGACTCCGCGCACACCTGGCGGCACATGATGCCGGAACTGGCCGAGCGCGGGTACCGTGCCGTCGCGCCGTTCATGCGCGGCTACGCGCCGACCGAGATCCCGGGCAGGGGCGAGTACGAGAGCGGTGCGCTCGTCGCGGACGCCGTCGCGTTGCACGAGGAGCTCGGCGGCGACGGTGACGCCGTGCTCATCGGCCACGACTGGGGCGCCTCCGCCGTCTACGGGGCCACGGCGTTCGCGCCCGAGCGCTGGCGCAGGGCGGTGGCGATGGCGGTGCCGCCGATCGGCGCGGTGCTCAACGCCTTCCTCGACTACGAGCAGCTCAAGCGTTCGTTCTATGTCTTCCTCTTCCAGACGGGGCTGGCCGAGAGCGCGGCATCGGCAACGGGGTTCCTCGAAGGGCTGTGGCGCGACTGGTCGCCGGGCTACGACGCCACCGAGGACGTCGAGCTGGCCAGGCGTGCGATCGGCGACCCCGCGAACCTGGCGGCGGCCATCGGCTACTACCGTGCGATGCTCGACCCGGGTGTGCACAGCGGCAGGTTCGCCGCCGAGCAGGCCGCGACCGGGCCGGGCGGCGGGCCCGTCCTCTACCTGCACGGCCAGAACGACGGCTGTCTCGGCGCCCACCTGGTCAAGGACGCCATCACCCACCTGCCGGAAGGCTCCAGGGTCGAACTGGTCGCCGACGCGGGTCATTTCCTGCACCTGGAGCGCCCGCGTGAGGTGAACGACCTCGTCCTCGACTGGATCGGCTCGGCACCCTAGTCTGGTGAACCGAACCCGGTTCTACTGGAGGCCGCCGTGCCGGTTCCACAGACGGACAGCAAGCAGACGGACGTCAAGCAGGCGCACATCAAGCTGTCGGACATCAACCTGTCGGACTTCGCCTTCTGGGGCCGCCCGATGGCCGAGCGCGAGGCGGCCTTCGCCACGCTACGCGCCCAGCCCCGCCCCGTGCGCTTCCCCGAGGGCGAGATCAGCTGGGCGCTTCCAGGCCCGGGCTACTACGCCCTGGTACGGCATGCCGACGTGGTGGCGGCCAGCCGCAATCCCGAGGTGTTCTGCTCGGGCAAGAGCTCGACCTCCATCCACGACCTCCCGGCCGAGTTCAACGAGTACTTCGGCTCGATGATCAATATGGACGACCCCCGGCACGCCAGACTGCGCAGGATCGTGTCCAGGGCGTTCACCCCACGCATGATCGAGAAGTTCGAGCAGGACGTCCGGGTCGAGGCGTCGGCCGTCGTGGACAGGCTGATCGCCGCAGGGCCGTGCGACTTCGTCACCGAGGTGGCGGCCCGGCTGCCCCTGAAGATCATCTGCGACATGATGGGCATTCCGGAGAAGCACTACCGCACGGTCTTCGACGCCTCCAACATCATCCTGGCGGGCGGCGACCCCGAGTTCGTCGGCGACGGCTCCGACATCGCCACCCTGCTGCTGACGGCCGGCCAGCGGCTGCAGGAACTGGTCATCTCGCTGTCACGCGAGTCGGACGAAGGGCTCATCGGCGCGCTCAGCAGTGCCAACCTGGACGGCGAGAAGCTCACCCCGCAGGAGCTCGGCTCGTTCTTCATCCTGCTGGTGGTCGCCGGGAACGAGACCACGCGCAACGCGATCTCGCACGGCCTGCACCTGCTGACCGGCCATCCGGACCAGCGCGCCCTGCTGCTGGCCGACCTGGAGGGCCGGATGCCCGGCGCCGTCGAGGAGATCGTCAGGCTCAGCTCGCCCGTCGCCTGGATGCGCCGCACGCTCACCCGCGACCACACGATGAACGGCATGGACTACAAGGAGGGCGACAAGGTCCTGCTCTACTACTGGGCGGCCAACCGCGACGAGGCCGTCTTCGCCGAGCCGTACCGGTTCGACATCATGCGTGCGGCCAATCCGCATGTCGGGTTCGGCGGGCCGGGGCCGCACTTCTGCCTGGGGGCGCATCTGGCGCGCAGGGAGATCTCGGTGCTGTTCAAGGAGTTGCTGCGCCGGGTGCCCGAGATCCGCTCGGTGGGCGAGCCTGACCGGCTGCACTCCAGCTTCATCAACGGCATCAAGCACATGCACTGCACGTTCTGACAGCCTCGCGGATGCCGGCGGGCCTCAAGGCGTCAGCAGGCGCATGAGCTGGTCGTGCACGCGCTCGCGGTACTCGGGGGAGAGCGGGTCGAGCCCGAGGATCGCCGCCACGTGCTGCGGCAGCGCGAGCGGTGCGAACGACAGCACATAGGCCAGCAGGACGGCGAACTCCGGGTCGACCCGGTCGGTGATCTCACCGTCGCGCTGCCTGGCCCGCATGCGCTCGATCGCTGGGCTGACCTCGGGTGGCGCGGGGCGTTCGCCGGGGTTGTCGCCGAGCGCGTGCCAGATGACCAGTCGGGCCCAGTCGGGCCGCTCCAGCGTGGCGGCCAGATGGGTGGCGAACGACTCGGAGAACGTGGCGCCGGGCGTCGCCCTGGTGGCCGACGCCTCGGCCCAGCGGCGGCGCAACTCGTCGAGCAGGCCCTGCTTGCCGCCGAAATGGTAGGAGATGAGCTGTTGGTTGACCCCGGCGCGTGCCGCGATCGAGGCCGTGCGCGCCCCTGAGTAGCCCTTCGCGCCGAACTCCTCGACCGCGGCCTTGAGGATGCGCTCACGGGTCTGCTCGGCCCGCTCTTGCTGTGTCGCCATGGTTCCATGATATCAATCAACTAAATGATTGATAACTAGGCGGAGGAGCGAGTCGTGAGCAGAGTTCTGGTCGCGGGAGCGACGGGCAACCAGGGAGGCGCCGTCGCCTCCCTGCTGCTGACACGCGGGCACGAGGTGCTCGCCTATGTACGCACACCCGATTCACCGGCCGCGCAGGCCCTGAAGGCGAAGGGGGCGAGCCTCGCGCAGGGCGACCTGGCCGACGCCGAGACGCTCGCCAAGGCCGCGGCGGGCGTCGACGCGGTGTTCGGCCTCACCGTGCCGTTCGGCGACGGCGGAGCCGCCGAGGAGATCGCCCAGGGCGCCGCACTCGTCGAGGCCGCACGGTCGGCGGGCGCGCACCTGGTCTTCTCCTCCGTACGCGGCGTCGAACAGGGCGTGGCCGAGCACGTCGACGGCAAGCGCGTGGTCGAGGCGAGGCTGCGGGAGGCGGGCATCGGCTGGACGGTGCTCGGGCCCGTCTACTTCATGGACAACGTGCTCAACACCGGCTTCACCCGGCTGGACACCGGCGTGCTCGCGATGCCCCTCGCACCGCGTACCCGGCTCGACCAGGTCGCCGTGCGCGACATCGCCGCCATGGCCGTACTCGCCGTCGAACGACCGGACCGGCTGGCCGGAAGGAGGATCGACCTGGCCTCCGACACCGTCACCGGTGAGGAGGCGGCCCGGGTGCTCGGCTCGGTGCTCGGCAGGGACATCCCGTACGAGGTCATCCCCGATGAGCAGATCAGGCACTGGGCGGGTGCCGACATCGCCGACATGTTCCAGGCGTTCGACCGCAACACCGAGTTCGTCGACCGGGCGGCCCTGCGCGCCGACTACCCGGAGGTGGACTGGCACTCCTTCGAGCAGTGGGCGCGTCAGGTCGACTGGGAGCGGGTGCTCAGGCCGGGCTGGTCAGCTTGATCTGCTTGAACACCGTGTTGAGGTCGGGCAGCAGGTCCTTCTTGTCGCCCGGCACCGACATGTAGACGATCGCGGGCAGGTCGGCGCCCGTGCTCACCGCGGCGGCGACCACGGTCGTCTTGGCCGTGCCCTCGGTCACCTCGTAGGCGATCAGCTGGGCGGGCAGGCCGTCGACGTTGAGCGTCTGGGCCGCGCTCTTGCGGATCGTGTTGCCCTCGGCGAAGAGCCTCTTGCGCGCGCCGACCACGACGGCCTTGATGACCGGCTCCAGGTTCTCCGGCGAGGTGTAGAACTTGGCGTACTTCGGCGACAGCGGGCCGGTCATCAGCTGGGCGAACCTGGGGTTGCCCGAGGTGTCGGCGGCCGCGGGCACGTACTGGCGGGTGGAGAAGCCGAAGGTGGCCTTCACCGTCTGGCGCAGGTCGAGCTGCCAGTCGCCGCCGAGCTTGGGCACGGTGATGCCCGCGGTGTCGTCGGTGAGGGTGCCGGTCACGGCCGAGGCCTGGCCCGGGTACTTGGGCAGCCTGCCCAGCGGCCTGGGCTTGGTGGCGGCCGGCTTGCTGGCGGCGGCCGTCGGCTCGCTCGTCGGCGTGCCGCTCTCGCCCTCGGCGGCGGCCAGCGGTCCGGCGAGGAAGGCCCACAGCAGGACGGCGATCAGCGCGACCGCGACCGACCCCGCGAGTGCGAACACCCAGACCGGCTTGCCGCCCTCGTCGTAGTCGTCGTCCTCCTCGCCGATGGCCTGGTAGTTGTCGCCGAAAACGGTGTTCCAGAGCTCCTGCTGGCGCTCGGGGGGAGGGGTACGCGATCCGCTGATCTGCCCGGCCGTGACGAATGGGCGATCGGGGTCGGCGGGGTCACGGCTCAGGTCCGAGCCGGGCCGGCCGTGCTCCAGGCCCTGCGGCCCGCCCATGGGTCCCTGAGGTCCCTGAGGTCCCTGAGGGCCTTGTGGAAGCCCGCCAGGTGCGCCGGGCGCCGGTGCGTAGCCGGTCTGGGCGGCGGAAGGCGGCAGGAAGCCGTTGGGCGGCGGCGGGTCGCCCTGGGGGAGAGGACCGCCCGGCATCGAAGGGCCGAACCCCTGCTGGGGCCCGTAGTCGGAGCCCATGGCGGGCTGCGGGGCCAGGCCGTGCTGCTGCGGTTGTTGTTGCTGCTGCTGGTGCTGCTGCGCCGCGCCGTACGTCACGGTCTGGTCGGCCGCGGCGGGCGACGGCCACGAGGGCGCGGTGCCCGGCTGCTGCTGCGGGGGCAACGGACCGGTGAGCGGGTCGAAGGCGGGCATGCCGTGGGGCCCGCCGGGGAACGGCTCGGCGGGCACGAGCGGCGCGCTGCCGAGCGGGCCGGTGAGCGGGTCGGCGGGCCAGGCGGGTGTGCCGGGAGGTACGGCGGTCGCGGCGGCCCAGGCGGGCAGCGCCTCGACCTGCGGCGGCTCGTTGCGCGGGGCCGGAGCCTCGTGCCAGCTCGGCGGAACGGCGTTCCATGTGGTGGGCTGCTCCGACCAGGCGGGCTGGTGCTGCGGCTCGGGCCCGGGGGGCTGGGCGGGGGCGTCGTTCCACGGCTGGCGTGGGGCCTCGTTCCAGGCGGACTGGCCGTGGCCCTGCGGCGGTCCCTGTGCGAGGGGCGGCTGCATCATGGGCTGCTGTGGCCTGTCGTTCCAGCCGGTCTGCTGCTGCGGCTCCTGCCAGGCGGGTGCGGGCGGCGGGGTGGGCTCGGGCCACGAGGGCGCCGACGGGTCGTGCTGCGGCTCGACCCACGCACCCGGGGCCGGACGCGGAGGAGCTCCCCAGACGTCCTGACGGGAGGAGTCGGACCAGGAGGGCGACTCGGGCCAGGACGTGGGCACCTCCTGAGGCTCCGATGTCATGTCCGCCGTACCTCCCGGGTTGATGTCCGCTATGGACGCGTTGGGCATGATCTCATGCGCGCCGGGGGCCTCCGCAGCAAAACGCGACAAGGCTTCGCGAATGTGCAGGCCAGTGGGATCGGTCGGCGGATCCTGCATCGGCAGACCGATCTCCTCGCGTCCAGGCTCAGGAGAATGCGCCACGGCGACGAGAGTAAACTAAAGGGACATAAGAGGTCACAACGGATCTATCACCATCGGATATCGCGAGTAGGCCAGCGTCCATTGTGCCCCCGCAGGATGCTCGCGCATCGGGTTTCCCGTGAAGAGGTGCGCTAGGCTTGACCTATGCGTTCCGCGACCCTGCTGCTTAGCGGGCCGCGGCGGTCATAGAGCTGAGTGCTCCGCCGCCGCGGCTACCCCTCGTGCGAACGGGGGGTTTCTTTATGGGTCATGCCAGATCAATCAAAGGGAATCCGCCGTGAGTGAGTACGATCCGCAGGCGCTGCAGGCCAAGTGGCAGCAGCGATGGGAGGAGCAGGACCCGTTCCGGGCCAGCGAGGACGCCGCCGACCCCCGCGAGCGGCGCTACATGCTCGACATGTTCCCCTACCCTTCGGGCGACCTTCACATGGGGCACGGCGAGGTCTTCGCCATCGGCGACGTCGTGGCGCGCTACTGGTTCCAGAAGGGCTACAACGTCCTGCACCCGATCGGCTGGGACTCCTTCGGCCTGCCCGCCGAGAACGCCGCTATCAAGCGCAACGCCCACCCCGCCGAGTGGACCTACGCCAACATCGAGACGCAGGCCAACTCCTTCAGGCGCTACGCGATCTCCTTCGACTGGTCGCGCCGCCTGCACACCAGCGACCCGGAGTACTACCGCTGGAACCAGTGGCTGTTCACCCGCTTCTTCGAGCGAGGCCTGGCCTACCGCAAGGGCGGCCTGGTCAACTGGTGTCCCAACGACCAGACCGTGCTGGCCAACGAGCAGGTCGTCGCGGGCAAGTGCGAGCGCTGCGGCGCCGACGTCGTACGGCGTGAGCTCACGCAGTGGTATTTCAAGATCACCGACTATGCCGACAGGCTGCTCGACGACATGGCGCAGCTGGAGGGCGGCTGGCCCGACCGCGTGCTGACCATGCAGCGCAACTGGATCGGCCGCTCGACCGGCGCCGACGTGCGCTTCCGTATCGAGGGCCGCGACGAGCCCGTCACCGTCTACACCACCCGCCCGGACACCCTGTTCGGCGCGACCTTCTTCGTGGTGGCGGTCGACGCGGCGCTGGCCGAGGAGATCTGCGCGCCCGAGCAGCGCGAGAAGTTCGAGGCCTACCGCGCCGAGGTCGCCAGGCTCAGCGACATCGAGCGCCTGTCGACCGAGAAGGCCAAGACCGGCGTCTTCCTCGGCCGCTATGCCGTCAACCCGGTCAACGGCGAGCGCCTGCCGGTCTGGGCCGCCGACTACGTGCTGGCCGACTACGGACACGGCGCCATCATGGCCGTGCCCGCCCACGACCAGCGCGACCTCGACTTCGCCCGCGCCTTCGGCCTGCCGGTGCAGGTCGTCGTGCACACCGGCCTGGCCGACCCGGGCGAGACCGGCGTCGCCACCACCGGCGAGGGCGCCATGGTCAACTCCGGCCCGCTCGACGGCCTGACCAAGGCCGCCGCCATCGCCAAGATCATCGAGCTGCTCGAGGTCGACGGCAACGGCGTCGGCGCGGTCAACTTCAGGCTGCGCGACTGGCTGCTGTCCAGGCAGCGCTACTGGGGCACGCCGATCCCGATCATCCACTGCCCCGACTGCGGCGAGGTGCCCGTCCCCGACGAGCAGCTCCCGGTCACCCTGCCCGACCTGCGCGGCGAGGCCCTGTCGCCCAAGGGCGTCTCGCCGCTCGGTAGCGCCGCCGACTGGGTCAACGTCGCCTGCCCCAAGTGCGGCGGCGCGGCCAGGCGCGACACCGACACGATGGACACCTTCGTCGACTCCTCCTGGTACTACCTGCGCTATGTCGACCCGCACTACACCGACGGGCCGTTCGACCAGGCCAAGGTGCGCGAGTGGGGCCCCATCGACCAGTACGTCGGCGGCAACGAGCACGCGGTGCTGCACCTGCTCTACTCGCGCTTCTTCACCAAGGTCCTGCACGACATGGGCATGCTGGACTTCTCCGAGCCGTTCCTGCGCCTGCTCAACCAGGGCCAGGTGATCAACGGCGGCAAGGCGATGTCGAAGTCGCTGGGCAACGGCGTCGACCTGGGGCAGCAGATCGACGACTTCGGCGTCGACGCCGTCAGGCTGACGATGCTGTTCGCCGGTCCGCCCGAGGACGACATCGACTGGGCCGACGTCTCGCCCGCCGCCTCGCAGAAGTTCCTGGCCAGGGTGTTCCGCGTGATCACCGAGGTGGCCAGCGAGCCGGGCGTGGCGTTCGAGGGCGGCGACCGCGACCTGCGCAAGGTCACGCATCGCACGATCGACGAGGTCACCAAGCTGGTCGAGTCCTACCGGTTCAATGTCGCCATCGCGCGTATCCACGAGCTCACGTCGGCGGCGCGCAAGGCGATCGACTCGGGCCCCGGCGCGGCCGACCCCGCGGTCCGCGAGGCGGCCGAGGCGCTGGCCGTCATGCTGTCGCTGGTGGCGCCCTACACCGCCGAGGAGGGCTGGGAGCGGCTCGGGCGCACCGGTTCGGTGGCGATCGGCAACTGGCCGACGGCCGACCCCGAGCTGCTGGTGCAGGACTCGGTGACCGCCGTGGTCCAGGTCGCGGGCAAGGTGCGCGACCGCCTCGAGGTCTCGCCCGAGATCACCGACGAGGAGCTGGCGGCGCTGGCGCTGGCCTCGGAGAAGGTGCGTTCGTTCCTCGACGGCGAGCCGCGCAAGGTCATCGCGCGGGCGCCGAAGCTGGTCAACATCGTCCCGTAGCCGACCGGCGCGCGCCCCCGCCCTTCAGCAGGGGCGGGGGCGCGGGCCCGGCTACCTCCGCTTCTTGGTCTAGTCCGGCTTGTAGGTGCCGTCGTCCTCCTCGGAGGTGGCGGCGTCCTCGTCGTCGTACTTGGCCAGGACGTAGGCCGTCACGGCCTTGATCTCCTTGGTGCCCACCGTGAGGCCGAACAGCGTGTCCAGCACGTGGGCGTGGTCGATGCCGGGCGCGGCGCCCTTGCGCAGCGACCAGGCGCAGAAGGTCTTGAACGTCGCCGCGTTCTTCTTGCCGTAGGCCACCGAGCACAGCATCTTCCACTCCACCACGTAGCGCAGGCAGTGCCCGGCCTCGACGGCGCGCACGACGAGGGCCGCGCTGGAGGCGTTCTTGTCGAAGGTCCAGGCCGGGGCCTTCTTCAGTACGGTGGCCTTGGTCGAGCCCGGCAGGATGACGGTCAGGCAGGCCTGGTCCGTCGACAGCGCGCTCCACAGCTTGTCGTACATCGTGATGCTCAGCGCCTCGGCGCACTCCATCGCCAGCACGTAGCTGACGCAGTCGAGGCCGCCGCTCTCGGCCGTCGTCCGGATGAGCTGGAACAGCTTGCGTTGCGAGGCGTTGCAGAGCTCGAACAGCACGCGCCTGAAGTAGATCCAGTAGCCGTCGGCCGATTCGGCGTAGGCGGGGTCGATGTCGAAGATCACCCCGACGTCGACGGTGTGCACGATGGAGTTGTAGCTCGCCGCCGCGACGTCGCGCTCGGGCGCGTGGTCGACCTCGTCGCCCACGACGATGTCGTCCTCGGTCAGGTCGGGCAGGTCGGTGCCGTCCCTGTCGATGACCACGATCGCCACATCGGGCCCGACGACCGGGGCCAGCAGGGTGAGCACGGACGTGGTCAGCGGCTGCTCCTCGGTGGCGAGCTGCAGCTGTGCGGCGATCAGCTGACCCCAGTGCTCGGGGGCGTTGGCGGCCACCTCGGTGAGCAGGTCGGCGAAGATCGGGTTCTGGCAGATCTGCAGCAGCACCTGGGCGAGCATGTCGTCGTTGCCGTGCAGGGGCTGCACGCCGCTCGCGCCCAGCAGGACGACGGGCAGGTCGTCGGCCGACGCGGAGTCGTCCGCCTTTTCCTTCTCCTTCTCCGACGTCGTCGTGGTGTTCTTCGGCTTCTTGCGCTCGACCGCGGGCTCGGGCTCCCGCTTGCGCTTCTTGGTCTCCTGCTCCTCGTTGTCGCTTTCGTCGCTCTCTTCGCTGTCCTCGATGACGATGACCGTCTTGGCCTTCTTCGTCGGACCGGTGTTGATGTCCTGGTCGTCCGCCTTGCGCTTGTCGCCCGGATGGTCGTGGGGGTGGTCGCTCATCGGACTGCCTTTCGGAGGGGGTGGCAGATCGTTTGGAACGTGCCCAGCGAAGCTATGCGGACAGCTCCGAGCGGTCAACGCACAGTGAGATTACGGACGCGCCCGGCCAGACGTACTCCATGACCGGAAGCGAGAAACCCTGCGGGAACTCCTCGACGAACTCACCGCACGGCACGGCCCCGAGCCTGGCGTAGAAGGCGATCGCCGCCTCGTTGGCCTTGAGCACCTCCAGGTACATCGCCGCACCGGGATGGGCCGAGCACACCCAAGAGGCCGCCGCGCCGATCAGCGCCGTGCCCACGCCCGACCGTTTGAGCGCAGGCCGTACGTGCAGGTTGTCGAGCAGGACGCGGCCGTCGGGCTGGGGGAGGAGGTAGCAGAAGCCGAGCAGTGCGCCGTGCTCGTCGTCGGCGGTCAGCAGGCACGGCTCGCTGAGCTCCCAGGCGGCGGCCTCCAGCCTGGCCTGCCACAACGCCGTGCGCTCGGGCAGCAGCGGCCCGTCCAGATACGTCTCGGGCATGATCCCGGCGTAGGCGCTCACCCAGCTCTCCGTGTGCAGCGCCGCGACCCTGGCGGCGTCGGCGGGCGTGCCCTTGGTGATGTTCATGGCGACGAGGATGGCACAGGCCCTGACATCAGCCGATCGCGGAACGGAGGTCACGCCTGTCATGGCCCGTCATAGGGTGCAGGTGTGACAATTGGCGCATACCTGAGATTCCCACACCTGTACGGTGACCTGGTCACCTTCGTCGCCGACGACGACGTGTGGCTGGCCCCGACAGCGGGCGGCAGGGCCTGGCGATTCACCGCCGACAAGACGCCCGTCTCACATCCGAGGTTCGCCCCCGACGGCAGCCGCATCGCCTGGACCAGCCACCGCGAAGGCGCACCCGAGGTGTTCGCCGCCGCCCTCGACGGCGGCGAAGGCGACAGGCTCACGCACTGGGGCAATCCCATGACCGGAGTGCGCGGCTGGACGCCCGGCGGGGACGTCATCGCCGTCACCGCCGACGGACAGGCCAGCCGCAACCACGTGTGGGCCCGAGCCGTGCCCCTGGACGGCGGCCCCGCCCCCCGCCTGCCGTACGGAAGGGTCAGCGACGCCCAGGTCGCGGCCGGCGGCGGCGTGGTGACCGTGTCCGCCCTGTGGCGCGAACCCTCGCACTGGAAACGCTACCGAGGCGGTACGGCGGGCAAGATCTGGATCGACGCCGACGGAACCGGTGAGTTCACCCGGCTGTTCGCCGACGACATCGCCCAGCACTGGAACGCCATGTGGGTCGGCGAGCGCATCGCCTTCCTCGCCGACAGCGACGGCGTCGGCAACCTCTACAGCTCGCGGCCCGACGGCTCCGAACGCCGCAGGCACACCACCTCCGACGGCTTCTACGTCAAGCACGCCGCCACCGACGGCGAACGCGTCGTCTACGCGCACGGCGGCGACCTCTACCTGCTCGACTCCCTCGACGCCGAACCCCGCAAGCTCGACATCACACTCGGCGGCCCCCGTCCCGCCAGAGCCAGGCGCCCCGCGTCGGCCTGGGCGAGCGGGTACTCACCCGACCGGAGCGGCCGGGCCAGCGTCGTGGAGATCAGGGGCACCGCGCACTGGGTCACCCACCGCGACGGCCCCGCCGGAGCCCTGCGCGTCGAGCCGGGCGTCCGGGTCAGACTGCCCCGCGTGCTCGGCGCCGAAGGCGACTCCCGCGCCGTCTGGGTCAGCGACGCCACCGGCGAGGACGCCCTGGAGATCGGCAGGCCGGGCGGCGAGATCCGCACCCTGGCGGCGGGCGAGATCGGCAGGGTACTCGACCTGACCGCCTCACCCGACGGCAAGCACGTCGCGCTGACCAGCCACGACGGCAGGCTCGTCGTCGTCGACGTCGAGTCCGGCGCGCTGCGCGAGATCGACAGGACGCTCGACGGCGACATCAAGGACCCGGTGTTCTCGCCCGACTCCGCCTGGCTGGCCTGGGCGCATCCCGGGCCTTCGCCGCTGCAGCAGATCAGGATGGGCCGGGTCGACGGCACCTCCACGCTCGATGTGACGCCGTTGCGCTTCGCCGACTACGAACCGGCCTTCACCCAGGACGGCAGGCATCTGGCCTTCCTGTCGATCAGGACGTTCGATCCCGTGTACGACGCGCACGTCTTCGACCTGTCCTTCCCCGCTGGGTGCCGGCCGTACATCGTGCCGTTGCAGGCGAGCACGCCGTCGCCGTTCGACCCCAGCCTGCTGGGCAGGGGCTTCGGCGCCGACGACGAGCAGCCCGCCGGACAGGCGCAGGGCGAGGAGAAGAAGGACGCGGCGCCGCGCACCGAGGTGGACCCCGAAGGGCTGGCCTCCAGGGTCGTGCCCGTGCCGGTGCCCGCCGCCAGGTACGGCAACCTGCGCACGGCCAAGGACGCGCTGCTGTGGCTGAGGTACCCGCTGGCCGGGGAGCTCGGCGACGGCAGCGACGCCTCGGGCGAGACCGTCCTCGAACGCTACGACCTGAAGAAGCGCTCCTGCGCCGAGATCGGCAGGGAGCAGAGCTCGTTCGAGGTCAGCGGCGACGGCTCACGCCTGGTGCTGGCCAGCAAGGGCAGCCTGCAGACGCGCGGCTCGGGCGAAGGCGACGACGTGGTGGGCATCGACCTGGACCGGGTCAGATTCACCGTCGACCCCGTCGCCGAATGGCGTCAGGGCTTCGACGAGGCCGGACGCCTGATGCGCGACCACTTCTGGCGCGAGGACATGAACGGCGTCGACTGGCAGGCCGCACTCGACCGCTACCGGCCGCTGGTCGCACGGATCGGCGCCTACTCCGAGCTCATCGACCTGCTGTGGGAGGTGCAGGGCGAGCTCGCCACCTCACACGCCTACGCACGGGCCAACGGCACCGCCGTCGACCCCAAACGCCGTCAGGGCCTGCTCGGCGCCGACCTCGTGCGCGAGGGCGACGTCTGGCGCGTCTCGCGCATCCTGCCCGGCGAGTCCTCCGACCACGCCGCACGCTCCCCGCTGCTGGCACCCGGCGTCGCCGTACGCGAGGGGGACGCCGTCGTCGCCGTCGGCGGGCGCCCCGTCGACCCGGTGCGCGGCCCGCTCGCCCTGCTGGCGGGTACGGCCGAGCAGGCGGTCGAGCTGACCGTACGGCCGGCCTCCGGCGGTGAGACCAGGCGCGTGGTCGTCAGGCCGCTCGCCGACGAGACGCCTCTGCGCTACCACGCGTGGGTCGAAGGGCGCAGGGCCGTCGTCAGGGAGCTGTCCGGCGGGCGGCTCGGGTACCTGCACGTGCCGGACATGGTGGCCAACGGCTGGGCCCAGTTCCATCGCGATCTGCGGGTCGAGATGGGGTACGAGGGGCTGGTCGTCGACGTGCGCGAGAACGGCGGCGGGCACACCTCCGAGCTGGTCATCGAGAAGCTGGCCCGCAAGATCGCCGGGTGGGACGTCTCCAGGGGCTACCGCCCGCGCCGCTACCCCACCGACTCGCCCCGCGGCCCGATCGTGGCCGTCGCCGACGAGTTCGCCGGTTCCGACGGCGACATCGTCAGCGCGGTCTTCAAGTCGCGCGGCCTCGGCACCCTCGTGGGCACCCGCACCTGGGGCGGCGTCATCGGCATCGACAGCCGCTACGCCCTGGTCGACGGCACCGTGGTGACCCAGCCCCGCTACTCCTTCTGGCTGGAGGGCCCCGGCTGGGGCGTGGAGAACTACGGCGTCGACCCCGACATCGAGGTCGTCACCACCCCCCAGGACCGCGTAGCCGGCCGCGACCCCCAACTGGCCAAGGCCGTGGAACTCGCCCTCACCGCCTTGACCGAATCCCCAGCCGCCGAGGCCCCGGAGCCACCTGCACTGGGGTGAGGCCGCTTTGATCGTGTGGCCCGGGGGGTGCGCCACCCGAGCCACACGATCAGTCAGGGGCCTTCGGTCCAGTGCTTGTGGAGCCTGGCGATGGCCTCCTCCTTGCTCATGCCCGCGACCTCGGCCTCGGTGAGGCCGACCCGCGAGATCAGCAGATGGACGACATCGGCGGGCAGCGCCTCGGACGGCGGCTCCGGCACGCCGCGATCAGGTTTCACCCCGTCCAGGACACACGCCCCGAAGGCCGTCTCGTCGACCTGGAGCTGGTCACGGAGGATATGGCTCCAGATACTCGGGCCGTACGCGCTGCGATCGACCGGACGCGAGATCCTGGTCCTCAACACCCTGCCGTCGAACAGATGCAGCTCGTAGGTGACGTGGTGTGTGCCCGTGCCTCCCCGCGCGTTGCGCACCAGGTGCCAGCCTTCGCACCGGCAGAAGGAGTCGTGGTGGTCACGTGTGGGCTGGGGCCAATTCACTTGGCTGTCCCCACCAGCCATTCCCGCATCTGC
This sequence comes from Nonomuraea sp. IBHARD001, assembly GCF_056106265.1. Taxonomy (NCBI): domain Bacteria; kingdom Bacillati; phylum Actinomycetota; class Actinomycetes; order Streptosporangiales; family Streptosporangiaceae; genus Nonomuraea; species Nonomuraea sp. IBHARD001. The sequence goes on along the minus strand of NZ_JBWBBW010000002.1, from coordinate 7,009,270 downwards.
TTGTCGTCACTGAGACTGATCAACTGCACCACTCCCCAGTTCTCGCGGTGGTTGGGGACGTCGAGAAGATGATCCTGCCAGTCCTCCGCGTACTCACGTAGAGCTTCGATCATCTCGCTGACGGCCTGGTCGAAAGTGGCGCCGTCGGCGGCGACCGGCAGGCCGGGAATGAAGATCGACCAACCACCCGCCTCCGGAACGACCTGGGCGCGAGACGGAGTGACCGCAGCGAGATAGTGTCGCAGCCGCTCGACATCCACGAGCGCCGTCACGGCCGAGTCGCGGCGCACGGTGGCGACGCGCCCCTTCTCGGCTGCGTCAAGGAGTGCCTTGAAGTGTGTGCGGGCTGCTGTGTAGCTGTCGAAGTGGACAGTGCTCATGGCGAGACCTCCGTAAGACGTATCCCTCACCCTGCCATCGACATCCAAGTACGTCAAGTACGTGACGTACTTTCTGAGATGCTGTCCGGACAAACAGGCAGGGAGCCGGTGGACACCGGCTCCCTGCCTGTTCGCTTCGGAAATACCTTGCTAGCTGCATCCGCTGGTGGAGCCGCAGCCTTCGCAGACGTAGCAGCTGCCTGCCGGGCGCATCTTGGTGCCGCAGGTCATGCACAGGGGGGCGTCGGCCGTGCGGCCCTGGTGGGATTCCAGGGACGTGCGGGGCTTGGGCTCGGCCACCGGGACCGGCTCGGGGCGCGGGCCGGGCTCGATGGGGGCGGACTGGGCCAGGGCCTCGCGGTCGACGATGGGGGCCGGGTCCTCGCCGCGCTGCTGGGCGGCGCGCTCGGTGGCCGAGAAGATGCCGAGGGCGGCGCGCTCGTCGTAGGGCAGGTGGTCGAGGGCAAGGCGACGGAAGATGTAGTCCATGACCGAGGTCGCCATACGCACGTCGGGGTCGTCGGTCATACCGGCCGGCTCGAAGCGCATGTTGACGAACTTGCTCATGTACGTCTCGAGCGGCACGCCGTACTGCAGGCCGATCGAGATCGCCACCGAGAAGGCGTCCATGACACCGGCCAGCGTCGAGCCCTGCTTGGACATCTTGAGGAAGACCTCGCCGAGGCCGTCGTCAGGGTAGGACGAGGCGGTCATGTAGCCCTTGGCGCCGCCGACCGAGAAGCGGGTGGTCGTACTGGGGCGCTGGTTGGGCATGCGGCGGCGGGTCGGGCGTGCCACCTCGATGACCCTGACCTCGGGCTCGGCGACCGGTGCGGCGCTCGCCTCGGCCTCCTCGGCGGCGGGCTTCTTGCTCGCGACCGACAGCGGCTGGCCGACCTTGCAGTTGTCGCGGTAGACCGCGAGCGCCTTCAGGCCGAGCTTCCAGCCCTCCATGTAGACCTGCTCGATGTCGTCGATCGTGGCCGACTCGGGCAGGTTGACGGTCTTGGAGATCGCGCCGGACAGGAACGGCTGGGCGGCGGCCATCATACGGACATGGCCCATGGGGGCGATCGCACGCTCACCCATCGCGCAGTCGAACACCTCGTAGTGGTCGCGCTTGAGACCGGGGGCGTCGACGACGTGGGCGTGCTCGCCGATGTACTCGACGATGGCCTCGATCTGCTCCTGCTGGTAGCCGAGCTGCCGCAGCGCACGCGGGATGGTCTGGTTGACGATCTGCATCGAACCGCCGCCGACCAGCTTCTTGAACTTCACCAGCGCCAGGTCGGGCTCGATGCCGGTGGTGTCGCAGTCCATCATCAGGCCGATGGTGCCGGTCGGGGCCAGCAGCGACGCCTGGGCGTTGCGGTAGCCGTTCTTCTCGCCGAGCTTGAGGCACTCCGACCACTGGCGCGACGCCTCGGCGTGGATCTTGTCGTCCATCGTGCCGACCGTGCGCATGCCGTCGTTGGCCCCGGCGTGCTTGCGCATGACGCGCTTGTGGGCGTCGGCGTTGCGGGCGTAGCCGTCGTAGGGGCCGACGACCGCGGCCAGCTCGGCGCTGCGACGGTAGGAGGCGCCGGTCATCAGCGAGGTGATCGCACCGGCGATGGCACGGCCGCCGTCGGAGTCGTAGGCGTGGCCCGTCGCCATGAGCAGCGCGCCCAGGTTGGCGTACCCGATGCCGAGCTGACGGTACGCGCGGGTCGTCTCGCCGATCTTCTCGGTCGGGAAGTCGGCGAACGTGATCGACGCGTCCATCGCAGTGATGATCAGCTCGGTCATCTTGACGAAGTTGGCGATGTCGAAGGAGTTGTCGTCCTTCAGGAACTTCATCAGGTTGATGCTGGCCAGGTTGCAGGAGGAGTTGTCCAGGTGGAGGTACTCCGAGCACGGGTTCGACGCGGTGATACGGCCGGTCTCGGGGCTCGTGTGCCAGTCGTTGATCGTGTCGTCGTACTGCACGCCGGGGTCGGCGCACTCCCAGGCCGCCTTGGCCATCTTGCGGAAGAGCGACTTGGCGTCGACCTCCTCGATGACCTCGCCGGTCAGACGGCCGCGCAGGCCGAACGGCTGGCCGCCCTCGACCGCGCGCATGAACTCGTCGGAGACGCGGACGGAGTTGTTGGCGTTCTGGTACTGGACCGAGACGATGTCCTTGCCGCCGAGGTCCATGTCGAACCCGGCGTCGCGCAGTGCGCGGACCTTGTCCTCCTCGCGGGCCTTGGTCTCGATGAACTCCTCGATGTCGGGGTGGTCGACGTCGAGCACGACCATCTTGGCCGCCCTGCGGGTCGCGCCGCCCGACTTGATGGTGCCCGCCGAGGCGTCGGCGCCGCGCATGAAGCTGACCGGGCCGCTCGCCGTACCGCCGCTGGAGAGGAGTTCCTTGGAGGAGCGGATGCGCGAGAGGTTCACGCCGGAGCCGGAGCCGCCCTTGAAGATCACACCCTCTTCCTTGTACCAGTCGAGGATCGACTCCATGGTGTCGTCGACGGCGAGGATGAAACAGGCGCTGACCTGCTGCGGCGAGGCGGTGCCGACATTGAACCAGACCGGCGAGTTGAAGGCGAAGACCTGGTTGACCAGGGCGTGCTTCAGCTCGTGGTCGAAGATCTCGGCGTCCTCGTCACCGGCGAAGTACCCCTCGGCGATGGCGGTCCTGGTGTAGACGCCGACGACGCGGTCGACCAGCTGCTTGAGGCTCCACTCACGCTGGGGGGTGCCCACGGCGCCGCGGAAGTACTTCGTCGTCACGATGTTGGCCGCGTTGACCGACCAGAAGTCGGGGAACTCGACACCGCGCTGCTCGAAGTTGATCGAACCGTCGCGCCAGTTGGTCATGACGACGTCGCGGCGCTCCCACGTGATCTCGTCGTAGGGGTGCACACCGGGCTTGGTGAAGATGCGCTTCATCTTCAGCCCCTTGCGCGGCCGCTTCCCCCCACGTGTCACTGCGCCGCTGATCGTCTCCGTCATGACTTCCCCCTCCTAGGGGCTCCGCCTGAGCCCCGCCGTATTACCGTTCCTGTGGCCCCGCCCGACCGGGCCTGCCCGCTGTGCCGTGATGGCTCAGGCTTTGTCCGCGTTCTTGTCGTCCTTGTCGGCGCGTAGCTGCTCGATCTCCGCCTCGAAGTCGGCCAGGCTCTCGAATCCCCGATAGACCGAGGCGAACCTCAAATAGGCCACTTCGTCCAGATCGCGCAGCGGACCCAGAATGGCCAGCCCCACCTCGTTGGAGGGGATCTCGGCCGAGCCCGTCGCCCTGATGCTCTCTTCGACCCGCTGCCCGAGCTGGGCGAGCGAATCCTCGCTCACCGGCCTGCCCTGGCACGCCCTGCGTACTCCCGCGACGACCTTGTCCCTGGAGAACGCCTCCGTCACCCCACTGCGTTTGCTCACCATGAGGAGAACGGTCTCCTGCGTGGTGAACCGTCGCCCGCACTCCGGGCACGTGCGCCTGCGCCTGATGGCCGCGCCGTCCTCGGTGGAGCGGCTGTCGATGACCCGCGTGTCCGGATGACGACAGAACGGACAGTGCACGCGTGTCGCCTCCTCGAACCCGCAGCCCACCGTGTCTGCCCGCATCCGCCTGCGGCGAACGCCCTCTCGGGGATGCTCGCGCACGCCCCACGGTCACCCTGGGTGCGGTCACGGAAACACAAGTTGTGGTGAACTACATCGGTGTAACTACTAGATGTTGTGGTCCAACCGTAGAAGCCGCCGACCATGAACGCAAGTTGAAGCGGAGGGTCGCGGGGAAGTGGCTGATCAGAACGGGGGGTACGGCGTGTCGCCCCAACTTTCCCACCGGTCTCGTGATTTCCGCTTCCTGGGAGGGGGCTAGGAGTGGTCGGGCTTTGGTCAAGGCCGGGGGTGGGGGGTACTGGGTACAACGCTTCGGGGGTGGGGGGTCATCCCGTGTGGCGGTGGGGGTGTGGCTGGGTTTCGCGCCGCTTCCCGCATGCTTGTGGGGGAGGGCCATGCCCTCCTGTGCCGTGCTGCTCAAGGAGTGGCGGTGCTTCTCAAGACTTCTCAAGACTTCTCAGGGAGTTACGGCGTTCGGGAGGTAGAGGCGGGATCCGGGCCGGATGAGGGAGTCGGACAGCCCGTTGATGCGCATGATCTCGTTCACGACGGGACCCGGGTCGCCGCCAGGGTCCAAGGCGTCGGCGATCTTCCAGATGGTGTCGCCCGTGTCGACGACGATCCAGGGCAGGCCCTCATGGCTGGGCGGCCCCTGCTCGGCGGCCAGGCTCATGGCCCTGGTGCCGAGCCAGAACAGCCCCAGGCAGAACACGGCCAGCACGAACACCAGCACGACCCGCCCCCGCCTGGTCAGCCGCATCGGCGGACGCCGTCGCTTCGGTCGTGCCGCTGCCCCGTTTCCGTCTCCGTCGGCTCTGAGCAGCCGTGCGCCTTCGGTCGGCCTGACGCGTTTGGCGGTGCTTGTGCGCTTGGCGGACGGGCGGCGCCCCTGGTTGCCGTGGTCGGCCGATGTGCGGTGGTTCGGCCTGTCACCTGGGGTGAGCCACGGCCCTTCCGTGGGGCGGACGCGCTTGGCGGTGCTTTTGCTGCGAGTACGGCTTTGCGGGGGATTGTGGCGAGGCGTGCCGTTGGCGGAGTGAGGCGTGCCGTCAAGGGAGGCGCCGGGCGTCGGGCGGGTTGGCGGGCGTGGCGGCGTGGTGTACGGCTGTGCGGAGCGCGTCGCGGGGGTGGCAGGCGTGTGGGAAGGCGCGCCGGTCCTGGGTGAGGCGGCTGTCGCTGTGTGGCCCGTGGATGTGGGCGCTGCGTCGCCTGAGGACGTTGTGTCGCCTTGGGGCGGTGTGTCGTCCTGGGAAGGGGGCGGGGTGGGGACGACCCACAACGGCGGACGGCCCTGGCGGAACGGACGACCCTGGCGGAACGGGCGGCGGGGGCGGGAGGTGCGTGCCGGAGGGACCGACGGCGTCGGTATGTCGGCGTTTCGGGGCGAGGTGTCGTCGATTTCTCGAACACCGGGCGGTGTGGCGGGGCGGACAGCCTCGATGACGAGCTCCAGCCGCCGGACCTCGTCGTCCGTGGGTTGTTGTGTCGTTGTCGTGAGCCGCAAAATGGACCTCCCGCACCGTATGGCCCAGGCCAATTGGCCAGAAAGGGCCGAACAAAGATCGGCGAATCGAACACGGTGTCGATCGAACTCCCGTACGATGTTGTACACCACACCGCTGACAATTTCGAGGAAGACTCGAACAATTGTTTGAAGATGATCTTCAGTAGCGGTACGGTCGCTGTGTGCGACATGAAGACCACGGACCGGAGGGTCCGCCTGACAGGGGCGGTCGCCGGGCGAAGGGGAGAGCATGAGCGAGAGGGATGACGACAGCGCGGTCAGCGACCTGGCGGTGCGCCGGCGCGACTCGTTGGGGCTGACACCGAGGCAGCGCAAGATCCTTGAAGTGATCCGCGACTCGGTCCAGCAGCGCGGCTATCCGCCGTCCATGCGCGAGATCGGCGAGGCCGTGCAGCTCACCAGCACGTCCAGCGTGTCGCACCAGTTGACGGCGTTGCAGCGCAAGGGCTACCTCAGGCGTGACCCCCACCGCCCGCGTGCGCTGGAGGTCAGGCTGCCCGGTGAGCCGGTGCTGTGGGTCGATCCCGACGCCGGTGACGAAGAGGCGGCGGTGAGCCGTCCGACGGCCGCATACGTTCCGCTGGTCGGCCGGATCGCGGCCGGTGGCCCGATCCTGGCCGAGGAGAGCGTGGAGGACGTCTTCGCACTGCCCAAGCAGCTCGTCGGCGAGGGCACGCTCTTCCTGCTCCAGGTGGCCGGAGACTCGATGATCGAGGCGGCCATCGCCGACGGCGACTGGGTCGTCGTACGGCAGCAGCCGGTCGCCGAGTCCGGTGACGTCGTGGCCGCCATGATCGACGGCGAGGCCACGGTCAAGACGTTCAAGCGCAAGGACGGCCACGTCTGGCTGGTCCCGCACAACCCGAACTACGACCCCATTCCTGGCGACGAGGCAAGCGTCCTGGGCAAGGTCGTCGCGGTTCTGCGCAAGCTTTAGCCCTCTTACCTGCCCGGGGTGGCGGCGGTGTGACGCTGTCACCGCCCTGGGGTGGCTTGTGGGGGTGGAGTGGGTTTGGTGGGGTGGATGCTGCGTGATCGCTGATGTTGGTCGGGGTGGGCGGTTCTGAGCTTCGCGTTCTGACTTGACCCGTAGCGTCCCCTTCCTCGCCCTTCTTTTGCTCTCGCTCTGTGGTGCCTTGCTGCTGCGGTGTTGGCGTACCGCTCTGTGTGTGTCTGCGTGGGCTTGTGTGCTGCTGTTGTGGTTGCTGTGTTCTGGTCGTCGTCTGCCGTGAGATGTCGGTTTCGTGTGGCGTGGTGTGGTTGCGCTGCGGCGTTTCTCTTGGGGCTTGGGGGTCGTTCGGGTGGGCGGTACGTGATTTCACCCATCGCCGTGTGTGGGGGGTCGCAGCACACTGAGGGGGCATTCGTCGACCACTCATGGTGACTTTCGAAGGGGCCTCATGAGAAACGTACGTCGTTTGGTCATTGGTGGACTGCTGGCCGGGGCGTTCCTCCTGCCCGTTGCCGGGCCTGCGCATGCCAAGAAGGCTACGGAGTGTTACCAGGACTTCAACCACAACTACAACGTCCTTCGTAGCCAGGGCTACAGCCACGAGGTCGCCTTCCGAGACGCCCTCATCACGTACGAGGAGTGCCTGGAGATCAAGGGACAGTAGGCGTACTGGCTGCCGTTCGTGCACCGTGCGATTTGTCGCACGGTGCACGAACGGAGCTCTGGAGTGGGGGGAGGCGACCCGGAGGCCTGGCCTTTGGGAGGCGGGAAACGAGGAAACCTCGTATCGCGCGCTTTCTCCCGCCCCTCCGCCCTCCCCTCCCCCGCACGCGTCGTCGCGCTGCTCCGTTTCCCGCTCCGTAACTCAACCGCCCGCAGGGCCCGCCCATCTCGCCTCCACGTATGACCTGCCGCAGTGTTTGGCTCCCGTGTCTCCCGCTACAGCAGGGCTGCCTGCATCTACCGCAGCTCGCTTCGCGACTTTCTTGGGGGAGGGGGAAGGTGAGGCGGGGGACCGGGCGCATGGAGGAGCGGGGAAGGGGCGCTGAATGGCCGAGGATTCCCGGTGCTAATTGGCCGGGTGCGGTGATCGATGGGCTTTGTTCTGGTTGTCGTTGTTGCTTCGAAGGGTGCGGTAAAGGTGTTGGAAGGGGGTGATCGCTAGGTCGACCGGGGGCGGGCGGTCGCGTGGTGGTTCGTGGTGCCTATGAGGTGGTGTTGTGGGGGGCGGCGGAGCGGTCGAGGAGGGTGTTGATCATTTGTTGGAGTTGGGTGTGGCCGGTGGGGCCGAGGGCCGAGCCGAGGGCGTTGGAGAGTTTGTCGAAGGGGTCGTCCATCGGTAGGGCTTTCAGTTGGTCGGCGAGTTCGTCGATGGTCCAGGGGCCGTCCTTGTGGACGTGGGCGCCTCGTGACCAGCCGTGGTTGACCGCGACCGTTCCGCCGCGGATGGAGAGGACCTGGCCGTTGAGCGGACAGGAGGCGGTGGCCAGGTAGGCGGTGATGGGGGCGCTGGTCGAGGGGTGCAGTGGGTCGAACGCCCCGGCCGCCGGTTCCGCGCTCATGCCGGGGACCTCAAGGGTGAGCCGGGTACGCGCCATGGAGGGCGAGATGCAGTTGACGCGCACGCCGTACCGGCCGAGTTCGAGGGCTCCGACGATGGTCATCGCGGCGACCGCGGCGTTCCCGGCGGCGTAGGAGGCCTGGGTGGGCAGGGGGTTGAGCAGGCCCGAGCCCGAGGAGGTGTTGATGACGGCGCGGTCGACGCGGTCGCCGGCTTCGAAGCGGTCGCGCCAGTGCCGTGCTGCCCATCGGGTGACGGCGAACGAGCCTTTCAGCTTCACCGCGACGACGGCGTCGAACTCCTCCTCGCCCAGGTCGGCGATGCCGCGGTTTCGTTCGATGGTCGCGTTGTTGACCACGACGTGGAGGTCGCCGAAGGCCTCCAGGGCCGTGTTCACCATGCGCTGGGCGCCGTGCCAGTCGGCGACGCTGTCGGTGTTGGCGACGGCCTGCCCGCCGCGGGCGATGATCTCTTCGACCACCGCCGCTGCCACGCCGGCGTCTCCGCCCGTGCCGTCGATGGCGACACCGGGGTCGTTGACGACGACCTTGGCGCCTTCGGCGGCGCACAACAGGGCCTCTTCTCGCCCGATGCCGCGCCCGGCGCCGGTGATGAGGACGACGCGTCCGTCCAGGTTTCCCATGGGTCCCACTTCCTATTCGCTGCACTCAATGTATTACTACACTGCATGAAGTGATGCATGGAATGCAATAGGCTGGAGTCATGACGGAGAGCCCGGGGTTGCGGGAGCGCAAGAAGCAGCGGACGCGGCAGGCGCTGATCGAGGCGGCGGTGGACCTGTTCGAGCGCAAGGGGTTCGAACACGTCACGGTGGCCGAGATCGCCGAGGTCGCGGAGGTGTCCACGCGGACGTTCTTCCTCCACTTCCAGGCCAAGGAGGACGTGCTCTTCGCCAATGCCGGTGTGCGGGTCGACCTGGCGCTGCAGGTGGTGGCCGAGCGCCGAGCGGGGGAGCCGTTCTCCGGCGTCCTGATGCGGGCGACCGAAGAGATGATCGCCAACAGCTGGGACAGCGACCTGACCAGTGGGCTCGCGGCTCTGCGGGTTCGCCTGTCCGAGTCGTCTCCGGCGTTGCAGGCGCGGTTGTTGCAGCGCTATCTCACCGCGCAGACCGAACTGGCCCGAGCCCTGCACCAGGCCTATCCGGACGAACTCGACCCGGTCGCCGCCGCCACCCTGGTGGGCGCGATGGTGGGTGCGGTGAGCGCGGCGACGCTGGCCAGCCTCCAGCGCGGCGACTGCCCTGAAGGGGTACGCAATGCGATGCGGCAGGCGATGAACCTGGTCGTGTGCTGCCGTCACCCCGCGAACTGAGCTCCTGCGGGTCGTCGCGATCGAAGCGATGGCCGGTGAGCGGGCGGTGTTGACCGCAGTCGGTGGGACGTTGGAGAGGCAGCCGGGTTGTTCCCACTTCTGTCCCGGTTCGTAGGCCCTGCTGGTGCCGTCGCTGGGCCTCGTCCCGGCCTGCCGTGTCCCGCTCCGTCGGGCTTGGCCGATTTCCGCTCGCCTCGTCTTTGCCCTGCCCGGCCTACCCCTCCACCCCAGCCCACGGAGCGCCAATTGGGTGGGTTTGGTAGGAAATGGGATCGTACGATGAACGGGTGGAAGAGAGATTCGGGCTGGATGAGCTGGGCCTTGACGCACTGGGACGACGGGACGGGGTGAAATGGGCGGCGGCCGGAGCAGGAGTGATTCCGGCTTGGGTGGCGGATATGGACTTCCCGGTTGCGCCGGTCATCCGGGAGGCGTTGGAGCGCAGGATCGACACCGATCTCGGGTACCCGGTATGGGACGAGGAGCCGGGCGCGGGACCGCTGGCGGAGGTGTTCGCCGAGCGGATGACGGTGCGGTACGGATGGCAGCCGGACCCGGGACATGTCCGGGTGTTCACCGATCTGAACCAGGCATTGCAGGTCGTTCTGCATCTCATGACGAGCCCCGGCGACGAGATCGCCCTGCACACCCCGGCGTACAACGCGTTCGTCCACAGTTTGAGTGCCATGGGACGACGCGTACGGGCGATTCCCATGACGGGGGATGAAGGCGGCGAATCCTGGACGTACGAGGAGCCGGATCTGGCGGGATGCAAGGTTTTGCTGCTGCTCAATCCGCACAATCCGACCGGCAGAGTGTTCACCAGGGCGGAGTTGACGGCGCTGGCGGAGGCGGCCGTACGGCATGACGTGTTGGTTGTTTCGGATGAGATCCATGCGGAGCTCACCTATGAACCGCATCGGCATATTCCGTTCGCCTCGATCGCACCGGAACGGACGGTGACACTGACGTCGGCCAGCAAGGCGTTCAATTTGGGTGGTGTGCGGTGTGGGGTCGTCCATGTGGGGGCGGCCGAGGTACGGGCGGCGTTGGCGGGGCAGCCGGAGTTGTTGTACGGCGTGGCGGGACTGTTCGGGGTCGAGGCGACGATCGCGGCCTGGCGGCACGGGGATGGGTGGTTGGCGGAGGTACGCAGGCTGCTCGACCGGAATCGGCGGTTGGTCGCCGAGCGGTTGCCCGATGCGGTGGGGTATCGGGTGCCGGAGGCCACCTATCTGGCCTGGCTGGATTTCGGACGGGCCGACGCGGCTGCCTTTCTCGAGCGGGAGGCCCGGGTCAAGCTGAGTGCGGGCGAGGAGTTCGGGCCGGGCGGCGAAGGATATGCGCGATTCAATTTCGCCACCTCCCTGCCCGTGCTGGAGGAGGCGTTGGCGCGTATCTCCGCCGTGGTGTGAGAGGCGCTCGGAAAGAAGTGGGTGTGCCTGGCAACGGTCTGCAACCGGGCTTCAACCGGGGTCCGGCACAGTAGGGGGGTGATGATCTCAGGGACGCGGGTCGTCAGGCCCGGGGTGTTGCCGCCTCGGCCCGGGGTGGGGCTGATCGTGGGGCTCGTGGTGTCGGGGCTCTGCGCACTGGGTGTGCTGGCCCTGCTGCTGGTCAGTGGGGGGCCGGAGGGGTTCGGGCTGTCGTTCGCGTTGGGGCTGGCGCCGTTACCGGTGTTGCTGGCGGGGGTGCTGGCGCTCGACCGGTTCGAGCCTGAGCCGAAGCTGTTGCTGGTGTTCGCGTTCGTGTGGGGGGCGGGCGTCGCGGTGGTGCTGGCCATCGCGCTGACCGTGGCGGGGGAGGCGCTGGTGCTGTGGCTGGGGGTGGGGGAGCAGGCGGCGAGTGTGGTGGGGACCGTGGTGCTGGCGCCTTCGATCGAGGAGGGGCTCAAGGGCAGCGTGCTGTTGTGGCTGGCCTGGCGCAAGCGGGAGATCGACGGGCCCACCGACGGGATCATCTACGCGTGCATGGTGGGGCTGGGGTTCGCGGTCGTGGAGAACGTGGGGTACTACCTCACGGCGTTCACCCAGGACGGCGTGGAGAGCGCGGCGACGCTGTTCCTGGTACGCGGGGTGATCGCGCCGCTCGGCCATCCGGTGTACACGTCGATGATCGGACTGGGCGTGGCGTACGCGGCCACGCATCGGGGGGCGGGCAGGCTGCTGGCCGTTCCGCTGGGGTATCTGGGCGCTGTGCTGCTGCACGGGTTGTGGAACGGCATGGCGACCATTCACTCGCTGGCCGGGCTGGGGATCGTGTACGTGGTGCTGATGCTGGTCATCGCCGGGCTGATCGTCATCACCGTGGTGGAGCGGCGCAGGCTGGTGGCGCGGATCGGCTATGTGCTGCCCGCGTACGTGCCCAGTGGGCTGGTCGAGCCTGCGGACATCGTCATGCTGGGGTCGTTGCAGACGCGCCGGGAGGCTCGTAAGCGGGGGAAGGCCTTCGGACAGGGGCGGGCGGTGTCGGACTACCAGCAGGCGGCGACCGAGCTGATCATGCTGCACGAGAAGGCGGAGCGCGGGAAGGTCACGCCCGAGCAGTTCGCGGCGGAGCAGGACGCGCTTCTGGCTGTGATGGGAGGCACGCGGGCACGTTTCGCCGGGAGGGTGTGAAGCTGAGCCCGCTCCACCCTCGGCCCTACGACGCCGTCACGTTCGCGGATGCCGTCGCCTCGCTCTTGCGTCCTCGAAGTACCACCAAGGCGACCACGAACGCGGCCACCAGCAACCCGGTCCCCACCGTGAACGCCGTCTGGAACCCGGCCGTAAGCGCCTCAACCCGGGCGAGTCCGCCACCGCCCAGCAACGACTCGGTACGCCCCGCCGCCACCGTCGACAGGACGGCGACTCCGAGCGCCCCGCCGACCTGCTGTGTCGTGTTGAACAGCCCGGACGCCAATCCGGCGTCCTCGGCCCGAGCGCCCGACATCCCGAGCCCGGTCAGGGCGGTGATCGCCAGTCCGAAGCCGCCTGCCGAGATGAGTGTGGGCAGCAGGTCGGTGACATAGTCGGCGTTCCCGGCAGGCAGCCGGGTGAGCAGGCCGATGCCGACGGTGAGCAGGGCGAGCCCGGCCAGCAGTACGGTGCGTTCGCCGAACCGGGCGATGACCCTGGCCGCGACGAACAGCGAGACGAGAGCGATGGCGATCGCGGCCGGCAGCATGGCGAGTCCGGTCTGGGCGGGGCTGTAGCCGAGCACCCCGTTCATATACAACGCGACCAGCACCTGGAACCCGAACAGCGAGGCGACCATGAGCAGCTGGATGACATTGGCCCCACTCACCTCCCGCGAGGCGAACATCCGCAACGGCAGCAGCGGTCTGGCCGCCTTGGCCTGACGCAGGACGAACCCGGCGAGCAACACCAAGGACACCAGCCCGAGTACGGCGACACGCCCCGAGGCCAGGCTGTACGACTCGATCTCGATGATCGTGTAGACGCCGAGCATGAGCCCGGAGGTGACCAGCGCGGCGCCGAGCGCGTCGGCGCCCTGGGCGAGGCCGAGGCCGGTGTCGGGAGTGAGCACGCGCAGGGCGAGGACGATGGCGGCCACGCCGATGGGCAGGTTGACGAAGAAGATCCAGTGCCAGCTCAGCGCCTGGGTGAGCACACCGCCGAGCACCTGGCCGAGCGAGGCCCCTCCGGCGCCGACGAAGGCGAAGGCGCCGAACGCCTTGGCCCGCTCGGCAGGCTCGGGGAACAGCATGACGATCATGCCAAGGCTGACGGCGGACGCCATGGCCCCGCCGATGCCCTGCAGGAACCTGGCGGCGATCAGCGTCTCGGGCGAGGCGGCGAACCCGCAGAGCACCGAGGCGAGCGTGAACACGGCCAGTCCCGCCACGAACATACGCCTGCGCCCGGTCAGGTCGCCGAGCCGCCCGGCGAGGAGCAGCAGTCCGCCGAACGCGATCATGTACGCGTTGACGGTCCAGGTGAGGCCGGAGGGGGTGAAGCCGAGGTCACGCTGGATGGCGGGCAGCGCCACGGTGACGATCGAGCCGTCGAGGATGATCATCAACATTCCGGCGCAAAGGATGGCGAGAGCCAGCCATCGGGAACGGGTGGGAGCAGTATCGATCATGGAACTCTCTCCAGTCGGGAGGGCGACGAGAGAGACCATAACAGATAGTCCAGAAATAGACGATCCTCTATCGGACTACCTTGAGCACTCCGTGTGTGAGGCAAGTCGGCCGTGCCAGGCGCCGCCGAAGCCCGGGCCTGCCCGAACGCACACAAAGCCTCCCAAAGCCCTAGCTTCCCCAAGGCCCCAGAAGGCTCGAAGCCTCAGGAGTCGCAAACCCCCGCCTACTTCCGTCGAGCCCGTCGCACCGGTCGCTCACCTTCGGCCGGTCGGGCCAACTCGCCCTCAAGCAACTGCGCCAACCCGGCCGTGAACGCCCCCCGCTCGGCGTCGGGCAGCGAGTTCAACACCTCCGCGTGCACCCGGTCCACGATCGCCTGTCCCCGCCGTACGCTCTCCACCCCCAGGGGTGTGACCGCGATGATCCGAGCCCTCCGGTCGGTGCTGGACGGCCGTCGCTCGGCCAGCCCGGCTGCCTCCAGTTCGTCCACGGTGACCACCATGGTCGTCTTGTCGAGGTCGGCGATCTCGGCGAGCTGGATCTGGGTGCGTTCGGCCTCCAGGGCGTGGAACAGCACGCAGTGGGCGCGAGGGGTCGTGTCGACCTCGGCCAGGGCGGCGGCGAGCTTGGTGTTCATCACGTGGGCGGCGTGGACCAGCATGCCGGTGAGGTCGCGAACGGTCCTGGCGGGGACGGGCTCGGCGGCGGAGTCGGGTGCTTGCGTGCTCATGCCCCGAGAGTACGTCAGGTAATGGATAGTTTCGCAGCGGAACCATCATGGGCGCGATCGACGATCACGTCCAGGGCCGAACGGAAGTGCGCGCACCCCATCAGATCGGGATGATCGCAGGCAAGGGCGCAGTCGAGGATCTCCAGGGACGCCTGCGCCTCGGCGATCCGGAGTTCCAGGGCGGCCTTGCGGCGGGCCAGGGTGTCGCGCCGGGTGGCGGGGTCGGCGGCGTTGAGCATCTCGTGGATCTCCTCCAGGCTGAACCCGGCCTCCTTGCCTCGAATGATCATCGCGATGCGGTACTCGTCGGCGCGGCCGTACCTGCGGCGGTCGCCGCCGACGCGCTCCGGATCGAGCAGCCCGACGGCCTCCCAGTGCCGCAGCACATGCGTGGCCACCCGGAAGCGGGCGGCCACCTCGCCGATGCTTGACTTCATGTCGACATTAAGTCGCATGCTCAGCGACATGTCCAACGAGATCACGCCCACCGCCCTGCTCACCCTCCTCGACCAGGTCGACCGCATGCCCGCCGCCGTCGCCCTGCGTGAACGCACCTACGAACTGCTCGGACTGGAGTACGGCACGACCGCGGTCGACGTCGGCTGCGGCACGGGCCTGGCCGTGGCCGAGATGACCGGGCGCGGCCTGACAGCCGTCGGCCTCGACCTCGACGACGCGATGATCGCCGAGGGCCGCCGCCGCCACCCGGCAGCCGATCTCCGCGTGGCCTCCGCGACCGATCTGCCGTTCGGGGACGGCGTCCTCCACGGCTACCGTGCGGAGAAGGTGCTGCACGACATCGCCGATCCCGCCGCCGCGCTCGCCGAGGCGCACCGGGTCCTGGTCGCGGGCGGCCGGGCCGTACTGGTCGGGCAGGACTGGGACACGATCGTGCTCGACTCCGACGATCCGGCGCTGACCAGGGCCGTCGTCCATGCCCGTGCCGACGAGGTCGCCTCGCCCCGGTCGGCGCGTGCCTATCGGAGCCTCCTGCTGGAGGCCGGGTTCGAGGACGTCGAGGTGGAGGTGACGGCCGGGATCTTCACGGGGGACGCGGCGATGCCGATGGTAGGTGGCTATGCGGCCGTGGCCGTGCGGTCGGGGGCGATCACCGAGGAGCGGGCTCGGGGGTGGCTGGCGGGGTTGGCGGACAGGGCGCGCCGGGATCGGTTCTTCCTGGCGATTCCCATGTTCGTGGCGTCCGGGAGTCGTGCGCGGCGGCGAGGCGCGTAAGTTGGCCGCTATGAAGAATGTTGCGATCACCAATGGCAGAGTCGTCCCCGTCGAGGGGGAGACGATCGAGAGTGGAACCGTTCTGATCCAGGACGGTGTCATCGTGGCGGTGGGCGCCGACGTCGCGGTGCCCGACGGCGTGCCGACCGTTGACGCGGCGGGCGGCTGGGTGCTGCCGGGCTTCGTCGAGGCGCACGGGCATCTTGGCGTGCACGAGGACGGCGAAGGCTGGGCCGGCCAGGACACCAACGAGATGACCGACCCGAACGGCGCCAGGCTGCGCGCGCTCGACGCCATCAACCCGGCCGATCTTGCGTTCGCCGACGCGCTGGCCGGTGGTGTGACCACTGTGGTGATCAAGCCGGGCTCCGGCAATCCGATCGGTGGTCAGACCGTGGCGGTGAAGTGCTGGGGCAGGCGTGTCGACGACATGGTGATCCGCCAGCCCGCCAGTGTGAAGAGCGCGCTGGGCGAGAACCCCAAGCGTGTGTACGGCGACCAGAAGAAGCTGCCCTCCACCCGCCAGGGTGTGGCCGCCGTGATCAGGGACGCCTTCACCAAGGCGCAGGACTACAAGCGCAAGCGCGAGCACGCCGAGGCCGAGGGCAAGCCGTTCGACCGCGACAACACGCTGGAGGTGCTGGTCAGGGTGCTCGACGGCGAGCTGCCCTGGTCGCAGCACTCGCACCGGGCCGACGACATCGCCACCGCGATCCGGCTGGCCGACGAGTTCGGCTACCGGCTGATCGTCAATCACGGCACGGAGGCGCATCTGCTGGCCGACGTCCTGGCCGAGCGCGGGATCCCGGTCGTGATGGGACCGCTGTTCACCGCGCGGTCGAAGGTGGAGCTGCGCCAGCGTTCCCTGCGCAACCCGGGCATCCTGGCCAGGGCGGGCGTGCAGCTGGCGATCACCACCGATCACCCGGTCGTACCGATCCACTTCCTGGTGCACCAGGTGACACTGGCGGTGAAGGAGGGCCTCGACAGGGACACCGCCCTGCGCACCATCACCGTGAACCCCGCCAAGATCATGAAGCTGGACGACCGGGTGGGTTCGCTGCGCCCCTGCCTGGACGGCGATGTCGTCATCTGGTCGGGCGACCCGCTGGACGTGATGAGCAGGGCACTGCGCGTCTTCATCGAGGGCCGCGAGGTCTACACCTACTCGGACGAGCACGGCGAGGGCACCGTCCTCGACCCGTACTACCGCGAGTAACCGTAGATCGGGCAGCAGGTCAAGCGGCCGGTGTGGGCCCCTCGGGGAAGCGGATGACATTGCGCCCCGAGTACGCCCGCAGGTCGACGACCTTGGGGTCCGGCGCCGGAGGCCTGCGGCGATCGGTCGAACGAATGTCGCGGATCTTGTGCCGCGCGACGTGCGGCGGCACGACCACAAGCCTCTTCATCGAGCCCCCCGGCGTGATGTCCTGTTACATCACATTCTCTACAGTTTGCCCCGTAAGGCTGGTGTAAAGATCGTTTCAGTACGGCAGGCGGCGACCCGATGGAGTCCGCAGGTCCAGATCGGACGTGCGTGCCGGGCGTCGCCTGACCGGCGTTCTGGCGATCCTTATGCGTCTCATGGGTCTGCCCCCTCTCTTGCCTTACCTCACCCTGTGCAGACGTCCTTGACGGAGCCTTGGCGAGAGCTTGCAGTCGAACTGGCGTGTCAGCCAACCTAGCCCCCGCCTCTTCCCCGGCTCAATGCCTTTAGCCACACAAGACGACAACTCATACGCCAAACGTGTGGGACTTGTGGGGAAAGTGCAGCGTAAGTGGCATTTCTCCCTCGCCGTTACCGGACCGACATGCTCCTGTGCGGCAGCCGTGAACCGGCCGAGAACGCACCGCCGATCCGGCTCGCGACTCTGGAGAAGTCCACACGAACGGGGAGTAGAACATGCGAAAAGTACTGACGATCACCGTGCTCGGCGGCATGCTGGCAGGCGGCGGCGCGGCCGTCTTCCTGGCCGCTCCGGTCCAGGCGGCAGGCACGGCGAAATGCGCCTTCAATCCGAACAAGGTGGAGTACGCAGACAGCGCCTCCGTCGCCAAGGCCCAGCACAGGCGCTGGTGCGGCTACGGCCTCATCGGCAAGGACGGCGGCTGGACGGCCAAGGGCAAGGCCTGGATCGACCTGCGCAACGGTGACGTCCCGCCGGGCCGTACCACCAAGGCGGCCTCGGCGCAGCTGGTGAAGTACCGCAAGCTCGGGCTCTGGAACCCCAACAAGATCGAGTACTCCGACAGTGCGGTCGTCACGGCCCGCCAGTTCACCAGCTGGTTCAAGAAGGGCTTCATCGCGGCCGACGGCGGCTGGACCAAGCGGGGGCTGGCCCAGTTCAACTAGGCGCGGTATCAACACGGGATGACAACGGGGAGATCGGCGCTGCCGCTGATCGTCGTGTGCGCGGCGTGGGGCGTCTTCTGGGGAGCCTGGGCGGCGCTGCTCCCCGCGGTCAAGGCCGGGCTCGGCGCCGGTACGGCCGAGCTGGGCCTGGCCCTGGGCGCGGTGCCGATCGGCGCGATTCCCGCGATGGTGCTCACCGGGCGGCTGGCCGGGGGCAGGGAACGGGCGGCCCTGGCCCTGAGCACGGCCGTGTTCGCGGGAGGCGTCGCGGCGATCGGCCTGGCGGGATCGGTGATCGCCCTCGCCCTGGTGCTCCTGGTCGTCGGCGCCGGCAGCGGAGCACTCGACGTCTCCCTGAACATGGCCACCGGCCGAGCCGAACGCGACCTCGGCCGCCGCCTCTTCCAGCCGGTGCACGCCGCCTTCCCGCTCGCGGTGATCGTCGCGGCACCGGCGGCGGGGGCGGCCAGGCAACTCGGCGCGACACCGGGCGTGCTGGTGTGCGCGGTCGCGGCCCTGCTGCTGTGCGCGGCGGCGTATGCGACACGCCTGACGATCGGCGCGGGGGTGGCCGAGCCGGGGCGGCGCATGGGGGCGGGCTCGGCAGACGAGCAGCCGCCCGAGCTGGGACACCGCGAAGACAGGCGGCGCACAGGTGCAGGCCCGGCCGATGGGCGAGCGCCCGCGCCGGGGCGCCGAAAGGGCGGGTGGTTGCGGTGGGCGGTTGTCGTGCCGGGTGGGGTGGCCGCCTGTACGCTGGTTGTCGAGAACGCCGTCGAGCAGTGGGCGGTCCTCCTGCTGGAGGATACTCGCGGCGCCCCTGCTCTCCTGGCCGCCGCCGCGCCTGCCGCCTACATGGCGGCGCTCACCGCGGGCAGGCTCACCACTCAGGCTCTGCCGGATGTGAGTCTGCGCGCCCTCTGCGGCCTGGCGGCGATCGGCGGGGGAGGCGGCATCGTGCTGGCCGCGCTCGGGCCGGGCGTGTGGTGGTCGCTGGCGGGATTCGCACTGACCGGGTTCGCGCTCGGGCCGGTGCTGCCCGCCCTGTTGAGCCGCGCGGCGGCGGACGACCCCTCGGGTGTGCTCGTCTCGGGCGTGTCGACGCTCTCCTACGCCGGGTTCGTGATCAGCCCCCTGCTGGTCGCCTGGCTCGCCTCCCTCGTCGGCCTGCCGTACGCGCTGGCGGGGCTTGGGCTGTTGTGTGTTCCTCTGCTGGGGCTATATTTGACTGATCGTTCTTGAATGGCGTACGGTTCCGGGCATGGCGAGGACGAAGGAGTTCGATCCCGATGTGGCGCTCGGGCTGGCGCTCGAGCTGTTCTGGGCGCGCGGCTACGAGGCGACGTCGATGGGCGATCTGGTCGAGCATCTGGGGGTGGCGCGGGCGAGCCTGTATGCCACGTTCGGGGCCAAGCGTGAGCTCTACATGCGGGCGCTCGCGCGTTACCTGGAGTCCAGGGTCGATCCCGTCGTCCTGCTCTCGCAGCCGGGGCCCGCGCTTCCCGCGGTGAAGGCACTGGTCAGGCACTACGCCGAAGAGGCCGCCACCGATGTCGAGCGGCTGGGCTGTTTCGTGGTCAACACCGCGATCGAGCTCGCCCCCCACGACGAGGAGGCCGCCTCCCAGGTACGGCGGGCGTGGGACCGCATCGAGGTCGCCCTCACCTCCGCCCTCGTCAGGGCCGCCGCCCAGGGGGAGCTGCCGCAGGGCAGGGACCCGCACGCGGTGGCGAGGCTGCTGCTGACCGTGCTGCAGGGCATGCGCGTGCTGGCCAAGGCGGGGCCCGATCCCGTGCGGATCAGGGAGGCGGCCGAGCAGGCGCTGTCTTTGTTGGACTGATCGGTCTTGAATTCACTTGGAGGAGTCATGCGTTTTGCCGGAAAGATCGTCCTGGTGACAGGGGGCGGCTCGGGGATCGGCAGGGCGACGGCGGAGGCGTTCGCCCGTGAAGGCGCCAGGGTCGTGGTCGCCGGGCGCACGGCGGGGCCGCTGGCCGAGACCGTGGCGCTGCTGGGCGGCGAGGCGAGCCACGTCACGGCCGACCTCACCCGCGAGGAGGACGCCGCCCGCATGGTGGAGACGGTGGTGAGCAGGTACGGCGGGCTCGACGTCGCCTTCAACAACGCGGGCACCTTCGCGGCGGGCACGGTCGAGGGCCTGGCCACCGAGGAGTGGAGACGCCTGCTGGAGGTCAATGTGAGCAGCGTGTGGCTGTCGATGAAGTACGAGGTGGCGCACATGCGGGCCAACGGCGGCGGCGTGATCGTCAACACCGCCTCCAACCTGGGCGCGCACCGCAGGCTGGAGGGGCTCGGCGCCTACATCGCGAGCAAGGCCGCCGTCAGCGCCCTGACCAGGTCGGCGGCGCTCGACCACATCCGCCACGGCATCCGCGTCAACGCCGTCAGCCCGGGAGCGAGCGACACGCCCATGTCCATGCGTCCGGGCGAGAGCGTGGCCGACCGCGACGAGCGGATGCGGAGCGGCAACCCGATCGGCCGCGTGGGCACGCTCGCGGAGATCGCCTCGGCCGTGCTGTACCTGGCCTCGGACGAGGCGGGCTTCGCGGTCGGCACCGACCTGGTGGTCGACGGCGGCGCCGCGGCGTAAGGCTTCGGTCAGCATTCGTCAAAGCCCTGGGCTCCCCCCTCTGACCTGGGTATCTCCGGCCAGGAGAAGCACGGTGAGAGGTGGGGGACCCGATGGCCGTCTGCGAAGTCTGCGGCAATGACTACGACATGTCGTTCGAAGTGCACGCCCAGGGCGCGGTGCACACGTTCGACTCCTTCCAGTGCGCGATCCAGGCCATGGCCCCGATCTGCGAGCACTGCGGGGCCAAGGTGATCGGCCATGGCGTCCAGGTCGACAGGCGCTGGTACTGCTGCGCGCACTGCGCCAGGCAGGAGGGCGCGACCGCGATCGTGGACAGGGTGATGGCGGGCGTCCCCGCCCAATGGCCGTGAACCCCGCCCCGCACACGCCGGGTCGTGCCCGCGCTCAGGACTCCTCGTCGAGGTAGCGGAGCACGGCCAGCACCCTGCGGCTGTACCCGGGCGTTGCGGCCAGGCCGAGCTTGTCGAACACCGCGTTGACGTGCTTTTCCACCGTGCTCAGCGACACGTGCATGCGCTCGGCGATGGCGGGATTGACCAGGCCCTGCGCCAGGAGTTCGAGCGTCTCGCGCTCACGCGGGCTCAGCCTGCTCAGGGGATCGGCGCGTGCGGTCCTGGCCAGGAGCTGGCGGACGACCTCGGGGTCGAAGGCGGCGCCGCCGTGCCCGACGCGCTCCAGCGAGGCCAGGAAGTCGTGCACCTCCGACACCCTGTCCTTCAGCAGGTAGCCCAGCCCGGTCGTGTCCCCGGTCAGCAGCTTGGCCGCATAGGACTTCTCGACGTACTGCGACAGCACCAGCACCCCGACGTCCGGCCAGCGTGAGCGGATCTCCAGTGCGGCGCGCAGGCCCTCGTCGGTGTGGCCGGGCGGCATGCGCACGTCCACGACGGCGACGTCGGGCCGATGCTCGGCCACGGCCGCCAGCAGGCTCTCCGCGTCGCCCACGGCGGCCAGCACCTCGTGCCCCACGTCCTGCAGCAGCCGTGACAGCCCTTCGCGCAGCAGGACCGAGTCGTCGGCGAGCACCAGCCTCATCGCACGCCTCCGGGTTTGGGGAGGGTCGCGGTGATCGTCGTCGGGCCGCCCCGGGGGCTGTGCACCTCGAACGTGCCGTCCAGCGCCAGCACCCGCCGGGCCAGTCCGGCGAGCCCGCCGCCGTTGCCGTCGGCGCCGCCCACGCCGTCGTCGGAGACCACCACCCGCAGGGTCGAACCGTCCTCGCTCACACGCACCAGGATGTCAGTCGCGCGGGCGTGCTTGATGGCGTTGGTGACGCTTTCCCTGGTCACGAAGTACAGGGCGGTCG
This sequence comes from Nonomuraea sp. IBHARD001, assembly GCF_056106265.1. Lineage (NCBI taxonomy): Bacteria > Bacillati > Actinomycetota > Actinomycetes > Streptosporangiales > Streptosporangiaceae > Nonomuraea > Nonomuraea sp. IBHARD001. The sequence continues at coordinate 6,987,600 of NZ_JBWBBW010000002.1, read as the reverse complement.
CCGCCTCCCGCACGGGCTCGGCGGCCAGGCCGTAGTGCACGCTCACCGGCGCGCCCGAACGCTCGGCGAGCCCGGCCAGCGCCGCCCGCAGCCCGAGTTCGTCGAGCGCGGTCGGGTAGACGCGCCAGGCCACACTGCGCAGCTCGTCCAGCAGCGTGCGCGACTCGGCGTAGGCCTGGCCGACCAGGTCCGCGGCCTTGGCCGGGTCGCTCGTGTGCGCAGCCCGGCCCAGCAGCATCGACAGGGCGACGCCGCGTTGCTGCACGCCGTCGTGCAGGTCGCGTTCGATGCGCCTGCGTTCGTCGTCGACGGCCGCGACGATGCCTGACCTGGTCGCGGTCAGCTCGTCGATGCGCAGCCGCATGACCTCCTGCCGGTCGGGCCCGACGAAACGCAGGGCCAGCAGCCGCTCGGCCGCGACCACGGCATAGGTGCACACCGCCGACAGCGCCATCGTCAGGGCGGCTCCGCCCAGGCCGAGCGTCCAGGCCCGGGTGGCCAGGCTGAACCCGGGCAGCCGCAGCCACACCAGGTCGGCGCCGCCGGTCACCAGCGCCCACGACGACCCGGCCAGCAGCAGCCCGCCGACGAACCACCCGGCCAGGACGAGGTACCCGCCGAGCAGGCCGACCACGGCACGCGAGGCGAGATAGGCGTAGACGCGTCCGCGTCCGCTCGGGGCCAGGACCAGGCCGAAGCACGAGGCCAGCCTGGCCCGCTCCCAGCCCGTCAGCCGATCGGCCGCCCGGCGGGCCCGGTCCGCGCCCAGCAGCGGGACGACGGCCAGGAAGCCGAGCTCGGCCACCGCGGTGAGCAGCCCGATCACGACGCCTGCCAGCGCCCGTGTCAGCCTCGCCCCATGCCCCGTCACAGCCGGGAAGTCTAGGCTCAGGCGTCGCGCCTGCGCAGCACGAGCAGACCGGCGACCAGCGACAGCACCGTCCACCCGGCCAGCCAGGCCAGCCCTTCGGCCCGCCCGTACGGCATCGGCGAGCCGGTCAGCGTCTCGGCCGCGTCGACCAGGGCGAGCCCGGCGAACAGCGGCATCCGCAACGACAGCTCGACGGCGAACGAGACGCCGGTCATCATCAGCATCATCGGCAGCCCGACCATCATCATGAACAGCACGGTCAGCCCGCCCGCCGTACTGCGCAGCGCCGTGCCGAGACCCAGGGCGATCAGGGCGAGCAACGCGCAGAACGCGCCGAGCGCCGCCACGTCGAGCACGATCTCGTCGGCGGGCAGCGTCACGTGACCGCCCCGGCCGAACAGCGGTGGGAAGGCCACCCACGACACCACCGCCGACGCGGCGCCTCCCACCAGACCGGCCACGCCGAGCACGGGCGCGAGCACCAGCGCCTTGGCCGTGAGCACCCGGCCGCGTACGGGCGTGGCCTGGAGGGTGGAGCGGATGGAGCCCGAGTCGTACTCGCCGGTGATCGCCAGCAGGGCCAGTGTGGCGAAGCCGAACACCGCGAACGCCGCGGCCGAGCCCACCGAGTCGCCCAGCGGCAGCACCACGTGCCCGGCCCCGTCGTTGAGCGCCTGGCTGATCGTGCCGCCGCCCATGGTCAGCGTGCCGAGACCGAGTACGGCCAGGCTGCCGAGCAGGCACCACCAGGTCGAGCGCACCGACCAGAGCTTGCCCCACTCGGCCGAGGCCGCGTCCAGAGTGCGTGTCGCCGTCATGCCCGTACCCCGTATTCGACGCTGCTCGTGGTCAGCTCCTGGTAGGCCTGTTCGAGCGAGGCCTCGCGCGGGCTCAGTTCGTGCAGCCGGAATCCGGCCTCGAAGGCCAGGTCGCCCACGCGTTCGACGGTCGCGCCGGTGGCGACGAGTTCGTGCTCGCCCTGCCGTACCACCTTCAGACCGGCGGCGACCAGGGCGGCGGCGAGTGCGCCCGCGTGCGGGCTGCGGACGGTGACGGCGCTGAGGGAGCTGCCCGCGATCACCTCGGCCAGCGGCGCGTCGGCGATCAGCCTGCCCCTGCCGATGACCACGAGGTGGTCGGCGGTCAGCTGCATCTCGCTCATCAGATGGCTGGAGACGAACACCGTGCGCCCCTCGTCGGCCATCGAGCGCATGAGCGTCCTGATCCACCGCACGCCGTCGGGGTCGAGCCCGTTGACCGGCTCGTCGAACATCACCACCTCGGGGTCGCCGAGCAGCGCGCACGCGATGCCGAGCCGCTGGCTCATCCCGAGCGACAGCGTGCGCGCCCGCCGCCTGGCCACCTCGCTCAGTCCCACGAGGTCCAGCACCTCGGCGACCCGCCCGCGCGAGATGCCGTTGCTGCGCGCGGTCGCGGTCAGGTGCGCCCGGATGCTGCGGCCCGGGTGCAGCGCCTTGGCGTCCAGCAGGGCGCCGACCTTGCGCAGGGGGTGGGGGTAGGAGTGGTAGGGCCGCCCGTCGATGAGCGCCTGCCCGCTGGTCGGCCGGTCGAGACCGAGGATCATGCGCATGGTGGTGGACTTGCCCGAGCCGTTGGGCCCCAGGAAGCCGGTCACCGCACCCGCCCTGATCTCGATCGACAGGTCGTCGACCGCCGTCTTGTCGCCGTATCTCTTGGTCACGGCCCGCAAACTGATCACCCGTACGACGCTAGGGGCGCGGCCGGGCCCGGGCCATGGGGGCGAGCCGTCGAGCCGTATGGCGGTACACCCCCATACGCACGCGTGGTGAATGGCGGCCGACATCCCGTCGCGGAGGCTTCTCCCGGCCGCCGCCTGCCAGCACACTGGCGATGTGACCGACTTCGATGTCCTTGTGGTGGGATCTGGCCCCGGCGGCCAGAAGGCGGCGATCGCCGCGGCCAAACTGGAGAAGCGCGTAGGCATTGTCGAGCGCCGCAACATGATCGGCGGCGTCTGCATCAACACCGGCACCATTCCCTCCAAGACCCTGCGCGAGGCGGTGCTGTACCTGACCGGCCTCAACCAGCGTGAGATGTACGGCCAGAGCTACCGGGTGAAGGAGGAGATCACGGTCGCGGACCTGGGGATCAGGACCCAGCATGTGATCGGCAGGGAGGTCGACGTCATCCGCAGCCAGCTCGCCCGCAACCACGTGACGGTGCTGACGGGTTCGGCCAGGTTCGTCGACCCGCACACGATGTCGGTGCTCGACGACGGCGGCCGCGATGTCAAGGTCACCGCAGACAAGATCATCATCGCCACCGGGACCCGCCCGGCCAGACCGGAATCGGTGGAGTTCGACGAAGAGACGATCATCGACTCGGACGGCATCCTGAACATGTCCGCCGTGCCCGACACGATGGTCGTGGTCGGCGCCGGGGTGATCGGCATCGAGTACGCCTCGATGTTCGCCGCGCTCGGCACCAAGGTCACGGTCGTCGAGCGGCGCGACCGCATGCTGGACTTCTGCGACCTGGAGATCGTCGAGGCGCTGAAGTACCACCTGCGCGACCTGGCGGTCACCTTCAGGTTCGGCGAGACGGTCGCGGCCGTCGAGCGCCGTCCGCGCGGCGCGCTCACCCTGCTGGAGAGCGGCAAGAAGATCCCCGCCGAGACCGTCATGTACTCGGCGGGCCGCCACGGCATGACCGACGCGCTCGAACTGCAGGCGGCCGGGCTGAGCGCCGACGACAGGGGCCGCATCGGCGTCGACGAGTTCTATCGCACCGCCGTGCCGCACATCTATGCCGTCGGCGACGTCATCGGCTTCCCCTCGCTGGCGGCGACCTCCATGGAACAGGGCCGCATCGCCGCGCACCACGCCTGCGAGGAGCCGCTGCGCGGCCTGCACCACCTGCAGCCGATCGGCATCTACACCATCCCGGAGATCTCCTTCATCGGCAGGACCGAGGACGAGCTGACCGGCTCGCACGTCCCGTTCGAGGTCGGCATCTCCCGCTACCGCGAACTGGCACGCGGCCAGATCATCGGCGACACGTACGGCATGCTCAAGCTGCTGGTCTCGCCCGAGGACCGTTCCCTGCTCGGCGTGCACGTCTTCGGCACGGGCGCCACCGAGCTCCTGCACATCGGCCAGGCGGTGATGGGCTGCGGCGGCACGATCGACTACCTGGTCGACGCGGTGTTCAACTATCCGACCCTGGCCGAGTCGTACAAGGTGGCGGCGCTGGACGCGATGAACAAGCTGCGCAGGGTGGAACGATTCGAACTGTGAGGCCGATGGGGATCGTGGCCATGCCGTGGACGAGACCGGTGCTCGCCGGGTGCCTGGTGTTGCTGCTGTCCGGCTGCGGAAGTGCGCCCGAGGCCGCACCGGCGACGGCGGCGCCGTGCCCGGCGCGCTGGGGCGGCAGCCCGGGGAAGGCGGGGGGCTGGGCCCCGGCCGAGGGCAGAACTTCGGGCGAACGGCTCGTGCCGGACATCCCCTTCGAGGCGGCGATCTGCCGCTACGGCGGGCAGGGGGCGCTGCAGGCCCGGGTCCAGCTGCCCGAGTCCGACCTGTCGGCCATGACCGCCGATCTGAACCTGGTGCCCCTGGGCTTCTCACCGAGGGCGTGCACCCTGATGGCCGACCCTCCGGCGAACTACCTGATCAGCCTGACCCACGCCGACGGCGCCTCGTCCTGGATCGGCACGGCGCGTGACGTCAACCTCTGTGCGACCACGACCAACGGCACCCTGAAGACGGGCGCCTACATCGGCGACCTGATCGACGCCTCCTACACCTCCGGGCGCTGGAGGTCCTTCCAGGTGCCGCTGGAGGGCCTGTGCGGCCGGGGAAGCGGGCGCCGCGGTCAGGAGAGGTACCTGGTGCCCGAGGGGCCGACCGGGCTCACCGTGTGCGGCCCCTCCTCCGCCCGTCCCCGGCAGGTCGGCACGGACGCCGACGCCCTGGCCAAGGCGCTCAACCTGCTCGGGCGCCGGCCACTGGACGGCACGTGCGAGCCGGGTCCTGGCCCGGCGACGAGGCTCGTGTTCACCTACGCGTCGGGGCCTCCGGCCGAGCTCGTCGTCCGGGGCGGGCTCTGCGAGGTCGAGAACATCTACCTGGAGGCCACGCCGGACGACGAGGTCAAGGGCCTCCTGCGGAAGCTGAGGCTGTGAGGGGTCAGCAGGCGCCGACGGCCTCCCACGGGCCGTGCGGGCTGGCGGGGGTGGGCTCCTGGTTGCGGGTCCACCACTTGGCGCGCCAGGCCTGGCCCTGCCAGGTCACGGTCTGGCCCTTCTCGTAGACCATCGTGTTGGCCCACGGCGTGGCCGTGCACGGGGTGTGCAGGGGCACCCGCAGCTCCTTCACCCAGGAGTTGCGGTAGAAGTCGCGTGCCCTGATGAGGACCTCGCCGCCGCTCACCTCGACCTGCAGGCCGCTGTTCTCCGAGCCGCTCAGCGCCTTCTCGCCTCCGGCTCCGTCGTCGGTCCACTGGGTCTGGACGGCGCCGGTGTTGACGACCGTGAAGCCTTCGAGGTTGCCGGTGCCGGGGACGACCTTGCGCACGGCCCAGTCGGCCAGGTTCAGGTCCCAGTGGGTGTGCGAGGTGAACAGGAAGACGTCCTTGTAGCGGCCGAGCGCCTTCATCAGCCGGTCGGCCTGCAGGTAGTCGGCCGAGTAGAGCTTGTTGCGGCTGCCGGAGACGGTGTCGGGCAGCACGTGGTGGGAGAAGACGAAGGCGGGCTTGCCCTGGGCCGCCCAGTGCGCCAGGCGCTGCTCCAGCCAGCCGAGCTGCTCCTCGCTGAACCAGACCTCGTCCCACTTGGTGGCGTCGTGGTACTTCATGTACTTCTCGGTGCCGAGGAAGAGCATCGGCACGCCGCCGACGACACGCTCGTAGTACACCTTGTCCAGGCCGGTGAAGTCGTAGAAGTTCTTGAACAGCGTGGACTCGGCGGTGCCGTTGGGCCAGGTGTTCTGGCAGAGCTTGTTCGGGTTGCAGTACTTCGGCACGTAGAACTCGTGGTTGCCGATGGTGAAGAAGGTGTCGGCCGGGTGCGGCTTGGCGTCGAGGACCTGCTTGACGGCGGCGTACTCGAAATCGTAGCCGCGCGGGGTGATGTCGCCGTTGACGACCAGCGCCCTGCCTTCGGGGTTGACCGCCTTGATCTGGTCGAGCGCACGGCCGAAGTCGGCCAGGTCGCCCTGCACGTCGCTGATCACATTGAAGGTGACCTTGCCGGCGGCCGGGTCGGCGGAGGCGGCCGAGCCGGTCATGGCCAGGCCCATGGCGACGGCGAGCGCGCCGCCCGCCACGGTGATCTTCTTGAGGGTGTGGTTCACGTAGGAGATCCCATGGCCGCAGGATGACCACAAGCTGATCACCAAAACGCCCAAACAAGGCATGTAGTGAAATTTGTGGCTAAATAGGCATCTTCTATGACGTTGATTGGGAAATCAGATAGTCGGCGAGCTCCGCCGGTCTGGCCAGCATCGGCATGTGCCCGGAGGCGATCTCGTCGGCGGGCACGCCGGGCAGCCGCTCGGCCAGGACGGCACGCACGAACGCGGGCGGGAAGAGGCGGTCGCGCGTGCACACGAGGAACCTCGTCGCCACCTCCGGCCAGGCCGTGACCGGCCAAGGCCGCTCCATCGGCGTACTGGACTGATCCTTCTCCGTGCGCGAGACCGCGGCGGCCAGCGCGCACTCCACGTCGTGGTAGAAGCAGTCGTCCATCTCCTCCGGCGTCAGCTCCGACTCGGCCGCGAACTCCTTGCGCGCGGTTTCGAGGCCGGTGTTGCCCCACCAGTCGCCCGGTGCCTCGCCCGGCGAGCCGATCATCGCCGTCACCAGGACCAGCCGATCGACGGGCAGTCGCTCGCACACCAGGGGAGCGGTGAAGCCGCCGAGCGAGTGCGCCACCACGACCAGCGGTCCCTCCTGGCGCTCGGCCGCGACGGCGACGGCCGCCTCGGCATAGTCCTCGAACCCGGCCCCGTCGTCGTCGCACGGCAGGTCGACGGGCAGTGCCTGATGTCCACGCCGCCGCAGCTCACCGGCCAGCGGCTCCCAGTACCACGCGGTGCACCCGGCACCTGGAATCAATAGAAATGCTGCCATATTTGAACGATAGTTCGATAGACCGACAAAACCCTGGGCATCACGCCCGTACCCCGCTACGCTCCTTACACTTCTGAGCGGGAAAGGCGTGGCGTGAGCACCAAGGGCATCAAGGGCACCAAGAACGTGGGGCGGTGGCTGCCCGCTTACCTGGTGCTGGCCGTAGTGTGGGGCAACTCTTTCTTCTTCATAAAGAACGCCGTCGCCGAGATGCACCCGCTGCAGGTCTCGCTCACCCGGATGGCGATCGGCACGACCGCGCTGGTGCTGGTGCTGGTCGCCACCCGTCAGGCCCTGCCGCGCGACCCCAAGCTCTGGGGCCACTTCCAGGTCGCCTCCGTCGTCCTGACCACCCTGCCCTTCACCCTCTTCGCGTACGGCGAGCAGTACGTCTCGTCGGTCGTGGCCGCGATCTGGAATGCGACCACGCCGCTGTGCACCCTCGCCTTCACCCTGCTGCTGCGCAGCGAGAAGCCGACCGGCGGCAGGATGGCCGGTCTCGGGCTCGGCTTCGCCGGGGTCATGGTGGTGCTCGGCGTGTGGCAGCCGCTGGAGGGCGGCCAGGTCGCGGGCAGCCTCGCCTGCTTCGGCGCGGCGCTGTGCTACGGCATCGGCGGTTCCTATCTGGGGAGGTTCGTCACCGGCAGGCGCAGTGAGCCGCCGGTCGTGCTGGCGACCGGGCAGTTGCTGAGCGGGACCGTGCAACTGCTGGTCATCACGCTCATCGCGGGTGTCGCCGTGGTTCCGGCGGATGCCTCGGCGACGGCCTGGTGGAGTGTCGCGGCGCTCGGCGCGTTCGGGACCGGCTTCGCCTATCTGCTGCTGTACCGGGTGCAGAAGCTGGCTGGCGTGACCACCACCTCGACCGTGACGTATCTGCTGCCTGTCTTCGCCACCATCTCCGGCGTGCTGATCCTCAACGAGCACATCGCCTGGAACCAGCCCGTCGGCGCGATCGTCATCCTCGCGGGCATCGCGATGACCCAGGGCGCCCTGCGGCTCGGACGTCGCGACCGGACGCCCGAGACGGCGACGCACAGGTAGGCGGGCCCTCAGCGGCGCACCGCCGTGAGGCACTGCGCGCGTGCGGCGTCCAGATGCGGCACGAGCAGGGCCAGCGCCGCCGGCTCGTCGGCGGCCGTGAGGGCGTTGAGCAGCCTGCGGTGCTCGTGGTTGTCGGGCGGCATCGACGTGGCACGGCAGAGCGCGTAGCAATAGGCGATCTCGGTGTCGATGCTGTCGTAGGCCCGCACCATCCGCATGCTCCCGGTCGCCTCGATGAGCGCCCGATGCACCAGCCGATCGGCCGCGAGGGCTTCCAGCGTGGAGTCGGCCGAGCCGGTCTGCCGCTCCACCGTCTCCAGGGCGTCGAGCCGATCGACGGCGGCACGCAGGCCGTCCAGCGGGGGCCGCCGTGCGCAGAGCAGGCGCACGGCCTCGATCTCCAGCGCTTCGCGCAGGTCGAAGGCGTCGTTGACGTCGTAGGAGTCGAACTCGCGTACCCGTGCGCCTCGGTGGCGGTCGTGGACGAGCACGCCTTCGGCTTCGAGCTTGGCCAGCGCGGCCCGCACGGTGTGCCTGCCGGCGCCGTACCTCTCCGACAGTTCGGCCTCGCGAAGGGGGCTGCCCGGGTACAGCTCAAGCCGGAGGAGGCGCTTGCGAAGATCCTCGGCGACTACCTCGGCAGCGCTGGCTGCCATCGTCTCGCGCGTTGTCATGCGGACATCTTGACACACAATTATGTGCATCAATATTGTGGCGCAATCGCTGGCCGGCGCTCAGAGAACGAACCCCCCAGGCGCCCTGCGACCACCGCCACGCCCTGGCCCACGGTCGTCCGCCGGTCTAGGAGGGCTGCACACCTTCACCCTGGCCGAGCCCGGCTGGCACTACCGGGGCTACCAGCGGGTCGGCTTCGGCGGCTCCAGGCCGGGCAGTACGATCGCGGCGGCCTGGACCACGTTGCGCACGCTCGGCAGGCAGGGCTACGTGCGGGCGGCGGCGAGCATTCACGGCAGTGCGCGCCGCCTGGCCGAGGGGGTCGGCGGCATCGACGGCCTGCGCGTGGAGGTTCCCCCCGAGGCGGGCATCCTGGTCGTGTTCGCCGATCCGGGGCTGGATCTGGAGTCGGTGTCGGCGGTGATGCTGGAGCGGGCGTGGGACGTCTCGACGGCGCTCCCCCCGCCGTCGCTGCACATTCTGCTCAGCCCGCACATGGAGCACATCATCGATCCGTTCCTCGACGATCTGCGTGCGGCCGTCGCCCAGGTGCGCGAGGAGGGGCCGAAGGCGGCGACCTCGTTCTCCTACGGGGACTGAGGCGGGTCCTGCTCGGGAGCCTCGGGCCGCTTGCGCGTGCGGGCGGCCTTCGGCTTGCCCGCGACGAGCGTGTCGCCTGCCACGGCGGGCTCGGGGACGGCGTCGGCCGGCGGCACGGGGTCGGTGGCCTGGACGGGCTCCGCGGGCTGCTCGCGCGGGGGAGTCGCCGGGGTGTCCCAGGGCTCGCGCAGGGAGGCGATGACCTTGTCGGCCTCGTCGTCTGCGGCGAAGTCGGCCGCCGCCTCGGCCTCGCGGCGGCGGATGACGACCATGTGGTCGACCGACACCCGACCGGCCCCGACGACCGACAGCAGGACGGCGGCGGCGCCGAGCGCGACGAGGAGTTCGATGTCGCCGCCGGTCAGCGGCATGCCGCCGTCACCGGCCGCGACGAGGGTCACGGCGAGCGCCTCCAGGAAGAGGATCAGGCCGAGCACGGACACGACGAGCCCGGCGACGAGCAGCGCGCCGCCGATCAGCTCGGTGAGCATGGTGACGGGCGCCCACACCTTGGGCAGGGGCGCGCCCTGCTGGCTGAACTGGGTCTCGGTCGCGTTGAGGCCCGCTTCGAGTTTGTGCCAGCCGTTGGCGAAGAAGATGCCGCCGACCCCGACACGGGCGGCGAGCGCGGCAAGATCGTGGAGGGTCCGTCTCACGGTATTTGTCTGACCGGTGCGTTTCATTCCAAACCTCACCTGCGTCGGATGAGGACCACCACGGCGGCCGCCGTGAGGCCGAGCAGGACGACGCTCACCAGGATGGTCGTGTGCAACGCGTGCACGAAGGCCCAGCGTGCGGCGCCGAGCAGGGAGTCGCCGGTGGGCCCGCCGAGATGCCTGGCGACGCCCGCCGCGCCCGCCAGCGACTGGCGCGCCTGCTCCATCGAGGGCGCGGGCACACCGGGCACCGCCTTCAGCGCGGGCGCGTAGACGACCGAGGTGATCGTGCCCAGCACCGCGACACCGAGTCCGGCGCCGAGCTCGTAGGCGGTCTCCTCGATCGCGGCCGCGCCGCCCGCCCGTGACTCGGGCACGGCCGACATGATCGTGTCGGAGGCGGCCAGCAGGGCGACCTGCACCCCGAACCCGATGCCGACGAAGCACACGGCGAGCATCACCGGATGCCCCTCGACCCCCCACGTCAACGTCGGCGCCAGCGACACCGCGACCAGCGCGAGACCGCCGCTCATCGTGGCCCGCAGCCCCACCTTGGGCAGCAGATGCGCGGCCGTCAGCCCGCCGACGATCGCGGCGAGCACGAGCGGCGACATCCGCAGCGCCGCGCCGACCGGACTGTCGCCGAGCACCAGCTGAAGGTACTGCGCCAGCATCAGCTGCAGCCCGACCAGCGCGAACACCCCGAACAGCACCCCCGCGACCCCGGTGCTGAACTCCCGCAGCCGAAACAGCTCCACATCCAGCAGGGGTACGGCGATGCGCCGCTGCCGCCGGGTGAACCACACCAGCAGCGCCACGCCCGCCGCCAGCACGACGACCGCGCCTGGCCGCCCCGAGCCGAGCTCCTTGATCCCGAAGGCCAGCGCGAGCAGGCCGAGCACCGACAGCAGCGCGCTGAGGGAGTCCCACGGCTGGCCGCGGCGCTCGCGCGAGTCGGGCAGCAGCCTGACGGCGGCGGGCAGCAGCACGGCCAGGATCGGCACGTTGATCAGGAAGACCGCGCCCCACCACAGGTGCTCGACCAGCAGCGCGCCGATCAGCGGCCCGATGGCCGCGCCCGCCGCGGCGACCGAGCTCCACACGCCGAGTGCGATGGCCCGTTCGCGGCGGTCGATGAAGACCTGCCTGATGATCGACAACGTGGCCGGCATGATCATCGCACCGCCGACGCCGAGCATGGCCCTGGCCACGATGAGCGCGAACGGCGTCGAGGCCGCCGCGGCCGCCGCCGAGGCGATCCCGAACAGCACGAACCCGGCCAGCACCAGCCGCTTCCTGCCGTAGCGGTCGCCCAGCGTGCCGAACGTCAGCAGCAGCGGCGCCACCACCAGTGAGTACACGTCGATGATCCACAGCAGCTGGGTCGAGCTCGGCCTGAGCGCGGCGGTGAGCGCGGGCACGGCGATGTGCAGGACGGTGGCGTCGACGGTGATGAGCAGGAGGCTGAGGCTGAGCAGCACGAGAACGGACCACCGGCCTGCCCGGTGCTCCTGGGTGGCACGCCGCGTGGCTGACGCGGTCTCGATCCCGAGGAGGGTCATGTGCCGGGTCGAGCCCGCACGAACATGCGTGGCAGCTTAGGCGATGCCGTACCCCCTGACACGGGTATCGGGGGAACGGATGTGCGTGCCGTACCTCTCTAGAGAGATACAGGCATATGTCCCGATCTAGGAAAGTTGTCGTGCGGAACAGACCATGGCGAACGTGGGGAACGAAGCGCAGGACTCGCCGCCGTCTCCCCGCGACCCCGACAATCCCCGGGAATGGTGCGTCCTGGCCGTCGACCGGCTCGCGGGCGAGCGGCCGGAAGCCGCACTCGACGCCGCGCTGAAGGCGGTCGAGCTCGACCCCTCGGGGGAGTGGGGCCATCGGCTGGCCAGCCTGGCCTGGGAGCGGCTGGGCAAGGACCTCGACGCGCTCGCCTCGGCCGAGGCCGCAGCCAGGCTCGCACCCGGCTCCTGGAGCGCCAGGCTCAGGCTCGGCGCGGTCCTCAAGCGGGTGCCCGGCCGCTGGTACGCCGCCACCTCGGAGGCCGCCATCGCCGGGCGCTTCGCCCCCGAGGAGCCCGACCCGCACGCCCTCGCCGGGGACCTGGCCCTGCTGCGCGGCGAACTGCGCCGGGCCGAGGCCGCCTACCGTGCCGCCCTGCGCCTCGACCCCGCGCACCCGGCCGCCCGCGTCAACCTCGGCCTCACCCTGCTGCGCTGGAGCAGGCCGCGCCCGCACCACGACCCCGCCTCGCTGCTCGAACCGCGCGAGACCGGCAGGGCCAGGCGCTCCCTGGAGGTGTGGTCGCGCCAGATGCTCATCCTGCTCGCCCTCACCATGGCGGGCGCGGGCGTCGCGGCCATCGGGTACGGCAAGGCGGTCGAGGCCAGGGCGGTCGAACTCGGCGTGCTGCTCGCCCTGCTCCCGCTCACCGCGCGCCAGGCCGAGCGGATCAAGGTGTGGCGGCACCTGCCCTCGATGTTCGGACGCGACCCGTGGCTCGGGGCGACCGTGACGATCACCGTGGTGGTGGTCGTCTCGTTCGCCGTCGCGCTCGCCCTGCCGTTCCGCAGCGCCGGCTGGGCGGGCCTGGCCGGGATCGTGGTGCTCAACGGACCCGTTCTGCTGGCCGTACGCGTGCTGGCCGAGGCGTGGCGTGGGCGTCCGATCCCGGCTCTGACGGAGTTCGCCAAGGTGGGGGGTGAGCGGATCGCCAGGCGCAACGCCGGGGTCACGCTGTGGGTGCTGCTCGGGCGTGCCTGGTCGGGTGTCGCGCTGGTGACCGTGCTGGCGCTGGCCGTCGACGCCAGGCTCGGCCTGCTCGCCGCCGCGCTGCCGTACCTGGTGTGGTGGGCGGGGCGGCGCGGGCGTGCGGGGGCCGGGGACAGGTGGCTGGGCGCGGCGGCGGTGGCGCTGGTGCTGGCGGCGCTCGCGGCCGTGACGGGCGGCGCGCTGGCCGTGGCAGGCGTGCCTTCGGCCGATGAGGCGCTGGTGCGGGCCTGGCGGGTGGCGGCGGCGGCGCTGGGCGCGGTGGTGCTGGTGGCGGCGGTGCGCGGGGCGCGGGCGTGGTGGAGGGGCGCGCCCGGCCCCTGGCGTGCCTCGCTGCTGATGGCCGAGGCCAGGGCCGCGCCCGGCGACGTGCGCTCGCCCGTCGGGCTGAGCGGAGAGGTGCGTCAGGCCTTCACCTACGCCAGGGAGGTGGTGCTGGCGTGCGCCGATCCGGCGGGGCCGCGCGCGCTGGCCGTCGGCGCGGTCACCTCGGTCAGTCCGGCCGGTGAGCTGCGGCTCAATGCCGACGCCGACGCCTGGGACGCCGTCGGGCGCGATCCCCGTGTGGCGCTGTTCGCCGCCGACCCGCTGCACCGCAGGTTCTGGGTGGAGATCAGGGGCGTCGCGCTGCCCGACCCCGAGGCCGAAGTGCTGCGCGTGACGCCCAAGCAGGTGCTCGTGGGACAGTACCCGGGGCGGCACCAGCGACGCTGACCCGGACAACTGAACAGCAGCGTGTCACAGACGCCCAATTGCCGTCCCGGTGCGGTATAACCAGGGTCGGACCGGGGAGGCGTGATGCGGGACTCCGACAGGGCCCGACCGGCGGGGCGTGCCGCCGCACGGGATCTGTTTGAACAGGTGCGGTTGCGTTATTTCCAGCTACCGCCGGTGGCCCGCAGGGTGATGCACGTCGCGGTCCTGGTCGGCTCGGTCGGCATCGGCGCCGCTCTCGGCTGGGACCTGCTCAAGACGTTCCTGCTGACCCTGCTCGCACTCGGGTTCGTCGCCCTGACGCTGAGGTTCCCCCGCGCGGCCGCGACCGCGCTGGTGCTGATGGGGTGGGCGTTGCTGCTGCCCCTGTTCATGGGCGTGTTCGGGTCGCAGTCGCTCGCGCCGACGCTGCTGGTGCTGCTCGGCCTGCTCGTCGCGGGCGCGGCGCACCTCGTCCGGTGGGTGCCGCCCTGGCTGACCGCGCTGATGGCGCTGGCCGCCGCGGCCGTGCTCGCCTTCGCGCTGTCGCCGCTCTCGCCCGCCGCCGCCCTGTGGGGCGCCTACGGCGCGGCGGCGGGCGTGCTGGTCTACAGGTTCGTCGTCGCACGCCGGGCCAGGGCCGCACTGCACGAGGAGGAGCCGGTCAGGATGCGGGTACGCGAAGGCGGCCCCGAACGCCAGGCCGAACGCGCGTCGGCACCGCCGCCGATCTCGGTCGAGGACGCCCTGGCCGAGCTGGAACACATGATCGGCCTGGCCCCGGTCAAGGAGTCGGTGCGATCGATCGCCGCCTCCATCGAGGCCTCCAGGCTCCGCGCCGAAGCCGGGTACCAGGCGGGCACCACGACCAGGCACTTCGTCTTCGTCGGCCCGCCCGGCACCGGCAAGACCAGCGTCGCCCGCACGCTAGCCAAGATCTTCTATGCGTTCGGCCTGCTGGAGACCCCCTACGTGGTGGAGGCGCAGCGGGCCGACCTGGTCGGCGAGTTCCTCGGCGCGACGGCGATCAAGACCAACGAGCTGGTCGACCGGGCGCTGGGCGGCGTGCTGTTCATCGACGAGGCCTACAGCCTGATCAACTCCTCCGACGGCCAGCCCGACAGGTTCGGCGCCGAGGCCGTGCAGACGCTGCTCAAGCGGGCCGAGGACGACCGCGACCGGCTGATCATCATCCTGGCCGGATACGAGCAGGAGATGAACGGCTTCCTCGCCTCCAACCCGGGCCTGTCCAGCAGGTTCGCCACCCGTGTGCGCTTCCCCAGCTACTCGCCCGCCGAGCTGGTCGACATCACCGCCCTGCTCCAGCGCGGGCGCGGCGACCGCATGGCCAGGGAGGCGGCGCCCATGCTGCTCGGCCGCTACGAGGACGTGCAGCGCAGGGGCCTGGTCGACGAGCTGGGCAACGCCAGGTTCGTCCGCAGCCTGGTCGAGGCGGCGGCGCAGGCCCGCGACGTGCGTGTCGTGGGCGCGGGCGGCACGCCGACGACCGAAGACCTGGTCACCACGACGGCCGCCGACCTGACCAAGGCGTGGGGCGAGCTGACGGCCAGGTTCAGCGGCTACCAGGCCACGCCGACGATCGAGGAGGCGCTCGCCGACCTCGACCGCATGGCCGGGCTCGAACCCGTCAAGCGCCAGGTGCACGCCATCGCCGCCCAGCTCCAGGTGGCCAGGATGCGTCAGGAACGCGGCCTGCCCACCCCGCCGCAGATGCGGCACTTCGTCTTCACCGGCCCGCCGGGCACCGGCAAGACCACCGTGGCCAGGGTGCTCGGCCGTGTCTTCGCCGCGCTCGGCCTGCTGGCCAGGCCCGACGTCGTGGAGGCGCAGCGGGCCGACCTGGTCGGCCAGCACCTCGGCGCGACGGCGATCAAGACCAACGAGCTGGTCGACCGGGCGCTGGGCGGCGTGCTGTTCATCGACGAGGCCTACAGCCTGGTCAACTCCGGTTACTCCGGCGGCGACGCCTTCGGCGCGGAGGCGGTGCAGACGCTGCTCAAGCGGGCCGAGGACGACCGCGACCGGCTGGTCATCGTGCTGGCGGGCTACGAGCGCGAGATGGACGGCTTCCTCGCCACCAATCCCGGCCTGTCCAGCAGGTTCAACCAGCGGGTGAAGTTCCCCAGCTACTCCCCGGCCCAGCTCGCCGAGATCGCGGTGCTGCTGGCCGACAAGTCGGGCGACCGCTTCGACGACGACGCCCGCAACGACCTGGACGAGGTCTTCCGCTGGGTCTGCTCCGAGCGGCTGATCGACGGGCTCGGCAACGGCAGGTTCGCCAGGTCGCTGTTCGAGCGCGCCGCGATGCGCCGTGACGTGCGGCTGGCCGGGCTCGGCGGCTCCGCCAGCTCCGACGAGCTCACCACCATCACCAGTGAAGACGTGCGCGCGGCCGTCGACGAACTTTCCGGACGGTAACCACACCCCTCTTTGGTACTCGCCTACCCGGCGATGATTACATGGTGTAGCAATATGGCTACGTTGTGTGGTCGTCGGAGGGGGGACGATGGCGGGCTTTCTGTTCCGCAGGCTGCTGAACTACCTGGTGCTCATCGTCGTGGCCTCAAGCCTGGCCTACATGCTGGCCGCCAGTGCGCTCGATCCGCGTTCCAACTATGCCGACCGCACGCCCAAGCCGCCGCCCGCCGTGGTGGACGCGCAGCTGACGGCGCTCAACCTCAACGACAACACGCCGCTGTTCGAGCGCTACCTGACGTGGGCCGGAGGCGTGATACACGGCGACTTCGGCAAGACCGTCACCGGTAGTTCGGTCAACGAGGACATCGCACGCAGGGTCGGTGTGACGCTGCGGCTGATCCTCATCGGGCTCTTCCTCGGCAGCATCACCGGCGTGCTCATCGGCGCCTATGCGGCCGTCAGGCAGTACGGCTGGTTCGACCGGCTCTCCACCGGCATCTCCTTCGCCGTGCTCGCCATCCCGACCGTCGTGCTGGCCAACATGCTGATCATCGTGGCCACGTGGGCCAACACCAATGTCTTCGGCTCGCAGGTCCTGCTGGTCAGCGGTGAGACCACGCCCGGCCTCGACGCCGGGTTCTGGGGCTCGCTCGTCGACCGGATCCAGCACCTGGTGCTGCCGACGATCTCGCTCTCGCTCGGCCTCGTCGCCGTCTACAGCCGCTACCAGCGCAACATGATGCTCGACGTGCTCGGCGCCGACTTCATCCGCACCGCGATGGCCAAGGGGCTGAGCAGGCGCAAGGCGCTGACCAAGCACGCGTTGCGGACGGCGCTGATCCCGGCGGTGACGTACTTCGCCTTCACCTTCGGCTCGCTGGTCACCGGCGCGACCTTCACCGAGAAGATCTTCGGCTGGCACGGCCTGGGTGAGCAGCTGGTCAACTCGATCTTCACCAACGACGTCAACACGGTCGCGGCGATCAGCTGCCTGACCGCGTTCGCCGTCCTGGTGGCCTCGCTGGCCGCCGATGTGCTGCATGCCGTGCTCGACCCGCGCGTGAGGGTGGGGTGATCCCGTGACGCTTCCCGAGGAGCAGCTCGCCGAGGAGCTGAACGTCGTCGAGGACGAGGTGAAGGCGCCCTCCAGGCTGCGCGTGGTCGGTGGGCGTTTCTTCGGCTCGACGCAGGGGCGGGTCGGGTTCCTGCTGCTGGCGCTCATGTTCGTGCTGGCGTTCGTCGGGCCGCTGTTCAGTCCGTGGACCTACACCGACAAGGACTTCACCGCCTTCCTCTCGCCGCCGTCGTCGCAGCACTGGTTCGGCACGCTGCAGACCGGCGCCGACGTCTACGCGGTGACGCTGCGCGGCATGCAGAAGTCGCTCATCGTCGGCCTGCTGGCCGCCGTCATCTCCACGGCGCTCGCCGCGGTGGTCGGGGCCTTCGCCGGGTACTTCCTCGGCTGGACCGACCGCACCCTGACCTGGGTGACCGACCTGCTGCTCGTGCTGCCCGCCTTCCTCATCCTGGCCATCATGTCGCCGCTGTTCGGCGACGGGCAGTGGCTGCTGTTCGTGCTGATGCTGGCGCTGTTCCTGTGGATGGTGACGTCCAAGATCGTGCGAGGGATGACGATCTCCTACAAGCAGCGGGAGTTCGTCCAGGCCGCGAGGTTCATGGGCGTGTCGCCGGTGAAGATCATCTTCCGGCACATCATCCCCAACCTGTCCTCGCTCCTCATCGTCGACGCCACGCTCAACGTCAGCGCCGCCATCCTGACCGAGACCTCGCTGTCGTACTTCGGCTTCGGCATCCAGCCGCCCGACGTCTCCTTCGGCACGCTCATCGCCGACGGCTCCAAGACGGCCGTCTACGCCCCGTGGACGTTCTGGTTCGTCGCGGGCCTGCTGGTGCTGACCGTGCTCGCGGTGAACCTGATCGGCGACGCCCTGCGCGACGCCTTCGACCCCACGTCGAAGAGGAACAAGTGAGCGAACCCGTCCTGGAGGTCACCGACCTCAACGTCTCCTTCGGGCCCGTGCACGCCGTGCGCGGCGTCTCCTACAGCGTGCGACCGGGCGAGGTGCTCGGCATCGTCGGCGAGTCGGGGTCGGGCAAGTCGGTCACATCGGCCGCCGTCATGGGCCTGCTGCCGCCCAGCGCCACCGTCACCGGCTCGGTCAGACTGCACGGCAAGGAGCTCATCGGCGCACCCGAGCGCAGCCTGACCGCCTTCAGGGGCAAGACCATCTCCATGGTCTTCCAGGACCCGCTGTCGGCGCTCACACCCGTCTACCGGGTGGGCGACCAGATCGCCGAGGCCGTGCGCATCCACCAGAAGGTCGGCAAGGAGGAGGCGGCCAGACGGGCCGTCGAACTGCTCGACCTGGTCGGCATACCCAACCCCGGCCAACGGGCGCTGGCCTTCCCGCACGAGTTCTCCGGCGGCATGCGCCAGCGCGCCGTCATCGCGATGGCCATCGCCAACGACCCCGACGTCATCATCTGCGACGAGCCGACCACCGCGCTCGACGTCACCATCCAGGCCCAGGTCCTCGAAGTGCTCAAGACCGCACAGCGCGAGACGGGCGCGGGCATCGTGATGATCACCCATGACCTCGGGGTGGTCGCCGGCTTCGTCGACCGCGTGCTCGTCATGTACGCGGGGCGGCCGGTCGAGGTGGGCGGCGTCGACGACATCTACTACCGCATGCGCATGCCGTACACCGTGGGGTTGCTCGGCTCCATCCCGAGGCTGGACCAGGGCGACTCCCAGCGGCTGGTGCCGATCGAGGGCAACCCGCCGTCGCCGACCGCGCTGCCGCCCGGGTGCCCGTTCGAGCCGCGCTGCCCGATGGCCGTCGACGCCTGCCGTGACGCCGAGCCGCCGCTGCTGCCGGTCGGGCCCGGGCACGAGGCGGCCTGCATCCGCTCGGCGGAGGTCACGCCCGGGCCGGTGGGCAGGCACGAGGCCGTGCCCGAGGCCGAGCCGCTGCCCCGCGAGCGCGCCGAGCGTCCCGTGGTGCTGGAGGTCGACGGGCTGGTCAAGCAGTACCCACTGATGAAGGGCGCGGTCTTCAAGCGCAGGGTCGGCACCGTCCAGGCGGTGGCGGGCATCAGCTTCGACGTACGGCAGGGCGAGACGCTCGGCCTGGTCGGCGAGTCCGGATGCGGCAAGACCACGACGCTGATGGAGATCCTGGAACTCGTCAAACCGCAGGACGGCCGGATCGTCGTGCTCGGCCGCGACACCGCTGCGCTGGGCGGCGCCGACCGCATGGCCGTCAGGCGTGACATGCAGGTCGTTTTCCAGGACCCGCTGGCCTCGCTCGACCCCCGTATGACCGTCTACGACCTGCTCGCCGAGCCCCTGCGTACCCACGGCGTGCGCAAGCCTGGCGCCAGGATCAACGAGCTGATGCGCCTGGTCGGCCTGGACACCGCCTACGCCGCCCGCTACCCGCAGGACTTCTCCGGCGGCCAGCGCCAGCGCATCGGCATCGCCAGGGCCCTGGCACTCGAACCCCGCCTGGTCGTGCTGGACGAGCCGGTCTCGGCGCTCGACGTGTCGATCCAGGCCGGTGTGATCAACCTGCTCGACTCGCTGAAGGCCAGGCTCGGCCTGTCCTACCTGTTCGTGGCGCACGACCTGGCCGTCGTGAGGTACATCGCCGACCGCGTGGCCGTCATGTATCTCGGCCGGATCGCCGAGATCGGCGACGTCGACGAGGTCTACGACGCGCCCATGCATCCCTACACCCAGGCGTTGCTGTCGGCGATCCCGCTGCCCGATCCGGCGCTCGAACGCTCACGGCGCCGCATTCTGCTCGAAGGCGACCTGCCGAGCCCGGCCGATCCCCCCTCCGGATGCCGGTTCCGCACGCGCTGTCCGAAGTTCAGGACCCTCACCGAGCAGGAGCGCACCCAGTGCGTGGAGGTCGAGCCCGACGTCCGACCGCTCGGCGATGACCACGGCGTGGCCTGCCACTACGCCGAGAAGCTCGAAGTTGTCTAGGAGGAAGACGTGAACAGATCCCGGCTCGCCATGGCCGTCGTCGTGGCCGGATCGCTGGCCCTGGCGGGGTGCGGCGGCGGTTCAGGAGAGGGCGGCTCCAGCGGAGGGAGCGGCACGGGCACCGGGCCCGGCGCCACGGTCAAGGCCTTCGACATCAACCTGAAACCGCGCGACCAGGTCAAGGACGGCGGCACGCTGCGCTGGGGGCTCAACGAGTTCCCCACCCAGTGGAACAGGAACCACGTCGACGGCAACCTCGCCATGGCGGCCAAGGTCAGCGACGCCCTGCTGCCGACGGCCTTCCGCTCCAACGAGAAGGCGGAGATCGCCCCCAACACCGACTTCGTCAGCGACGCGAAGGTGACGGCGACCTCGCCCAAGCAGGTCGTCACCTACACGCTGAACCCGAAGGCGAAGTGGTCGGACGGCGCGGCCATCACCTGGGAGGACTACCGGGCCCAGTGGGAGGCGATGAACGGCAAGAACGCCGACTTCCGCACCGCCACCACGACCGGCTACCAGGACATCGAGAGCGTGGCGCAGGGGTCGGGGCCGTACGAGGTCGTGGTCACCTTCGCCAAGCCGTTCGGCGACTGGCAGTCGCTGTTCGGCCCGCTGCTGCCGAAGTCGGCGAACACCTCGCCCGACGCCTTCAACAACGCCTGGCTGAACAAGATCCCGGTCACCAGCGGCCCGTTCAAGTTCAAGGGCTTCGACCAGACCGCCAAGACGATCACACTCGTCCGCGACGACGCCTGGTGGGGCGACAAGGCCAAGCTCGACCAGATCATCTTCCGCGCCTCCGAGCAGGACTCGCTCATCGGCGCCTTCAGCAACGGCGAGCTCGACGTCACCGACGTGGGCCCGTCGGCGCCCGACTACGCCAGGGCCAAGGCCACGGCGGGCGCCCAGGTCAGGCAGGCGGCCGGACCCGACTTCCGGCACTTCACCTTCAACGGCTCGAGCGACCTGCTCTCCGACGTCAACGTACGCCAGGCCATCCAGCTCGGCATCAACCGCCAGGCCATCGCCCAGTCCGACCTGCAGGGCCTGGACTGGCCGATCGTGCTGCTGAACAACCACTTCTTCATGAACACCCAGGAGGGCTACCAGGACAACGCCGGAGAGCTCGGCGTCTACAACCCGGACAAGGCCAAGCAGATGCTCGACGCGGCCGGGTGGAAGCTCAACGGCACCGTCAGGCAGAAGGACGGCAAGCAGCTCAACGTCAGGTTCGTGGTGCCGTCGGGCGTGCAGCTCAGCAAGTCGGAGGGTGAGCTCACGCAGAACATGCTCGCGCAGATCGGCGTGAAGCTGACCCTGCAGGCCGTGCCGAGCGACGACTTCTTCACCAAGTACGTCATTCCCGGCAACTTCGACATCACGCCGTTCGCCTACATCGGCACGCCGTACCCGGTCTCCAGCAGCTACGGCATCTACGCCAACGCGGCCACGGACTCCAAGGGCGACAAGCAGTGGAACGCCAACTTCGGGCGGACCGGCTCGGCCGAGATCGACGCGGCCATGCAGAAGGCGGGCGGCGCCCTGGAGATCGGCACCGCGCGCACCGACACGAACGCCGCCGACAAGCTGATCTGGCCCGAGGTCAACGTGCTGCCGCTGTACCAGAGGCCGCAGAACGTCGCGACCAAGGACACGCTGGCCAATATCGGTGCCCGCGGCTTCTACGACTTCCGCTACCAGGACATGGGCTTCACCGGCTGAGTCCGGTTGAGTCCGGCTGAGTCCGCACGCGTCACGAGGCCCCGGGAGCACCACGTCCCGGGGCCTCGCCCTGTCGGTGGTCCTGTCGGTGGCACGGTGTAGAAACGGATACCGTGAACGCACAGCTGACGTGGTCCCAGATCCTGGCCTGGCGGCTCGGCCGCCAGCACGTGAGCGGCGCCGACGGCACGAGCGCCGTCGAGGTCGCCCGCAGGCTGTGCGGGGTGCAGGCCCAGGTCGCCTCCTCCGCGCGACAGGCCGTCGCGATCAGGCAGGCCGCCCCCGACCCCGGCGAGGTCGAACGCGCGCTGTGGAGCGAGCGCACGCTCACCAAGACGTGGATCATGCGAGGCACCCTGCACCTGCTGCCCTCCGACCTGCTCGCCGACCACTGCTCGGCGCTCGGCACGCTGCGCGCGTGGGAGAAGGGCGTGTGGCAGCGCGGCCACGGCGTCACCGCGGCCGAGATCGGCGCGATCATCGAGGCGGTGCCCGCCGCGCTCGGCAGCGGCTGCCTGACCCGTGAGGAGCTCGTCGACGAGGTCGTGCGCGTGACCGGCGACGCCCATCTGCGTGAGGCGCTGACCTCGGGCTGGGGCGCGCTGCTCAAGCCGCTCAGCCGCCTGGGCGAGCTGTGCTACGGGCCGCCGCGCGAGGGCAAGGTCACCTTCACCTCGCCACGGCACTGGCTGCCCGCCTGGCCCACCGACCCGCCGCCGCCCGAGGAGGCGGGCCCGAGGGTGGCCCGCGCCTTCCTCGCCGCGCACGGCCCCGCCACGCCCGAGATGTTCGACAAGTGGCTGTTCGGCGGCGTCGCACGCAAGGCCGTGCTCAAGGGCTGGTTCCGCGACCTGGCCCCCGAGCTGACCGAGGTCGAGGTCGAAGGCACGACGCTGCTCGCCCTCACCGAGCACCTCGACGACGTCGCCGCCGCGCGGCCGTCGCGTGAGGTGCACCTGCTGCCCGGCTTCGACCAGTACATCCTCGCGGCCCCCCGTGACCTGGAGGCGCTCGTCCCCGCGGCGGTGAAGCCGAGGGTCAGCCGGGCGGCCGGGTGGATCTCGCCCGTCGTGGTGTTCGAGGGACGGGTCGCGGGCGTGTGGGAGCCCAAGGGCGGCGAGGCCGCGGTCGAGCTGTTCGAGGAGGTGCCGGGCGACCTGCTCGACGCGGCCAAGGCGCGGATGGCGGCGGTGCTCGCTGGGTGAGGGGGGTCAGAGTTTGAACGTGACGTTCTGGCCCGGCCGGAGCTGGGCGGCGATCGGCAGGTCGGCCGTGCGGACGACGGCGACGACCGGGTAGCCGCCCGTCGGCGGGTGGTCGGCCAGGAAGACGATCGGCAGGCCGTCGGGAGGCACCTGGACGGCTCCGGCCACCATGCCCTCGCTCGGCAGTTCACCCGTCCGGGCGCGTTCCAGCCGGGGACCGCGCAGCCGTACCCCCACGCGGTTGCTGTCCTGCGAGATCGTGTACGGGCCCGCGGCGAGCGTGGCGAGGGCCGAGGGGGTGAACCAGTCGTCGCGCGGACCACGGGTGAGGCGCAGCACGGGGGCGCGGGGCGGCGGGGGAGGGGCGAGGTCGGCGGTGATCGCGGAAAGGGGCGTGCCGTCGCCGACCGGCAGCAGATCGCCCGCGCGCAGGGGAGCGGGGCCGAGCCCGGACAGCGAGTCGGTCGAGCGGCTGCCCAGCACCGGTTCGACGGCGATGCCACCACGCACCGCCACATACGTCCGCAACCCGACGACCGGCGCGCCGAACTCCAGCACCACGCCCTCGGCCCCCCAGAACGGTGCGAAAAGCCCCGCTCCCGGCGCCGAGACCACGCAGGGCGCGCCGGTCACCGCGACCCAGGCGGGAGCGGTGAGACGCAGCCTGGCCCCGCCCAGCGTCAGCTCCAGGCCCGCGCAGCACTCGGCATTGCCCACCAGCCGGTTGGCCAGCCGCAACGCCGGAGCGTCCGCCGCGCCTGACGCGGGCACGCCCAGATGGGCATAGCCGGGCCTGCCCAGGTCCTGCACGGTGGAGTACGGGCCAGGCGCGAGCACCTCGATCATGCGGCGGCCGCCTCGAACCGCACCCGCACCCCGGGCCGCAGCAACGCGGGCGGATCGGCGCGCACGTCCCACACCCGCCGCGCCGTGCGCCCGAGCAGCCGCCACCCGCCGGGCGAGGCCGAGGGGTACACGGCCGAGTACGGCCCCGCCACCGCGACCGACCCGGCGGGCACCGACGTGCGAGGCGTGGCCAGCCTGGGCAGGTGCAGGGCGGGGTCGAGGCCGGTCAGGTACCCGAAGCCGGGCGCGAACCCCATCCAGCCGACGAGCAGCTCGGCGCCGGTGTGCCTGGCGACCACCTCACCCGTGCTCAGCCCGCTCAGCCTCGCCACCTCCTCCAGGTCGGCCCCGTCGTAGACCACGGGCAGCGTCACCACCGCACCCGCCGGACGCCCGTCGCCCTCCTCGCCCGACCCGGCCACCTCCAGCAGGCCGGCGAGCGCCGTACGCAGCCGGTCGAGCGCGACGCCCGGCGCCACCACCAGCACGCTCGCCGGGCCGGGCACCACCTCGACGACCCGCGCCAGCGCGCCCGAACCGGCCCGTACCAGGGCGTCGAGCCGATGCGAGAGCGCGAGCGAGCCGGTCTCGACGAGCAGGGCGTGCTCACCGGCGTCCCTGATCGCGCTCACGCGAAGGCCCGCACGGACACGCCCGCCGCCTCCAGCTCGTCGCGCACCGCACGGGCCAGCCGTACGGCGTCGGGTGTGTCGCCGTGCACGCAGATCGACCTGGCCGAGACCGCGAGCACACTGCCGTCGGCCGCCGTCACCGCGCCCTCGACGGCCATGCGGACCGCGCGCGCCGCCACCTCGGCCGCGTTGTGCAGCACCGCACCCGGCTCCCGGCGCGGCAGCAGCGCACCCGAGGGGGTGTAGGCCCGGTCGGCGAACGCCTCGGCCACCGTGGGCACGCCAGCGTCGGCGGCCACCGCGTGCACGGCCGAGCCGGGCAGCGTCAGCACCGGCAGCGTCGCGTCGTAGTCGACGACCGCGTCCAGCACCGCCCTGGCCTGTACGGCGTCGCGGCAGATGCGGTTGTAGAGCGCGCCGTGCGGTTTGACATAGGCCACCCTGCCGCCCATGGCCCTGGCGATGCCGTCGACGGCGGCGAGCTGGTAGAGCACCTCGGCGCACAGCTCCTCCGGCTCGACGTCCATCTCACGCCTGCCGAAGTGGGCCAGGTCGCGGTAGGAGACCTGGGCGCCGATCGCCACGCCCCTGTCGACGGCCGCAGCGCACGTGCGCCTGATCGTCACCGGGTCGCCCGCGTGGAAGCCGCAGGCGACGTTCGCGCTCGTGACGATGTCGAGCAGGGCCAGGTCGTCGCCGAGCCGCCAGATGCCGAAGCCCTCGCCGAGGTCCGCGTTCAGGTCGATCACCATGGTGCCCATCATCGCGGTGCGCTCAGCGCGGCGCCACGAACAGGGTCTGCGTGGCGACGCCGAGTCGCCCTTCGGTGTCGTGGAGCGTCGTCGTGGTCAGGCCGCGACCGGCGGGGCCGATCACCGTCTCGGCGTCCAGGCGCATCCACTCGCCGACGGGAGCGCGCAGCAGCGAGATCGTCAGGTCCACATTGGCGAACAGATGGGTGTCGAAGCCCACGGCGAAGCTGACGCCGTTGCCGCTGTCGGCGAACAGCACCAGCCGTTCGAGCGGTGTGATCTCCTCGCCCTCGACCAGCGGCACGCCCACCCGGCCCCACACCACGGCGGGCCCCACGGCCATCGGCGTGCCGGAGACGAAACGCCAGTCGGTCGCCCTGCCGTGCCCGAACCCGGTGGCCAGCCACGAGGAGGCGACCTCGTCGGTGGGCGGCGGCACGGGCCCGGGAGGCGGCCCGAGCTCGGAGGCGGGCGTCGGGCTCTCGCGGATACGCCACGCGGTGGCCCTGGCGTGCTCACGGCCGTCCGACGACACGGTGGCCGCCAGGCACTGCACCCGCTTGCCGTCCCGTACGACCTCGGTGGCGACCGTGATCTCGCCCAGCGGCACCGGCCCGAGCACGTCGACGGCCAGCCGGGCGAGCGCGAGACCCGGCCTGGGCGCCGTCTGCTCCAGCTCGTGCACCAGCAGGGCGCTGACCGGCCCCATGTGCTGCTTGGCCGGATCCCACGGGCCTTGGGCGTGCTCGGTGGCGAGATAGCGCCCGCCGCCCAGCGCTCGATACATCGACATGGAAGAAAACTCTAGATCTCGTCGGGTATGTCGGCGATGTCGTCCAGAGCGGCGGCCAGCTCGTCCGGGTCGCCGCCGATGCGCTCGGCGATCTCGATCAGGACGTGCAGCACGTCGAGCCGCTCGTGGCCCAGGTCGAGCAGCCGCTGGGCCGCCTCCCACAACTGCGGGGGGTCGCCCTCCCACAACCTGGTCGCGATCTCCTCGTGCCAGGCCAGGTGCTCCTCCCTGTCGGCCAGCGGCCCTTCGGTGGCCAGGTCGACCTCGAGCAGCGTGCGCCTGTCGGTCGCGTCCGAGGGGTCGAGCGTGTCCAGGTCGACGTCGCCGTGCACACCCTGCAGGTACGGGAAGGCGAACACCCGCCTGGCCAGCGCCGACAGATCGCCGTCGGGCAGCAGCCGCTCCAGCAGCGCCAGGTCCACCCCGAAGGAGGCCGGATCGCGATAGGCCTCGGGAAAGCGCGCCGTGGCCTCCCAGACCGCGTCGAGTGTCAGCCGCAACCCCTGCTCGGGCAGCCCGGTACGGCGTGCGGAGAAACGCACCCACGCCGACAGCACGTGCGGCATCGCCTCCTGCTGGGCCGGGCTCAGCATCACCTTGCGCGGCAGCCAGTCCAGCAGGAACGTCTCGCACTTGGTCGGGCTGACCCGCAGCGGACGGCCGAAGTCGATGTCGCAGCCGTAGTCGATGATGTGATCGGCGCACCGCGAGGCCGCCGACGGGTCCGACAGGTGCTCGGCCGCGTCCGAGGCGAGGAACTCGGCCGCGAGCATCGCCCTGCGCTCGCGGCTGTAGGGCGCCTCGCTGTGCAGCGGCGCGGGCCGCTTGCGGCCGGGGGGAAGCGCCTTGAGGCGGGAGCGGGCGAAGGCGTGGTAGGCGCTGTAGCTGTCGCTGACGGGCGGCGGGGTCTTCGGCTCGCGGGTGGCCTTCATCGCCGACTCCAGCAGCGCTCTGGCCTGCTGGGGCTCGATCTCCTGCAGCAGGAGCATCGGCGTGGCGTCAGCCTCGCGCCTGGCCTCTTCGAGCAGCTTGTCGACCTGCGAGGAGACCCAGGCGTCTCGCGCCATGCCGGACATGTTGTAGTCGACGACCATGACCAGGGCGTGCCTGTCCTCGGCCGGTTGCGGGGCTGGAGCGGTCCCGCTCTGCTGCCTATGGTCCTGCGGGGCAGGTGGCTGGGGCACGGGAGGCGCGTGCGCGCTGCCGCCTCGGTAGGCGAACGTGCAGATCACCGTGTCCTGGTCGCCGTAGGCGTCGCGCGAGACGTAGCAGCCGGCCGGCTTGACCGCGCCGACCCGGTCGGCCCATCGCGGCCTGGCCACGCCCGACTCCATCATCGCCAGCGCCGCGCCCTCGGCCTTGGCGCCCTGCCGTGCCGTACCGAGGTAGGCCAGGGCGATGAGCAGCGTGAGCGAGGCGGGCGTGCCCGCCTTGGCCGCATAGTCGACCAGGCCTTCGCCGAGCACCTGCTCGACGTCTCCGCCTCTGACTCTGCGCCCCCACCACGCGCCGATCATGTCCGAGACCATGAGCTCGGCGTCCAAGGGGCTTCGTACGGCCAGGAGCTCGCGGGCCGCCTGCACCATCTCCTCGAAGACGGCGTCGGGCGGAGTGCTCTCCCGGGGGTCTCGTCGGTGTCGGCGCACACCCCTCACTCTCTCGCATTCCAGGCCTAAACGGTGCGTAGAGCCTAGCCCGGTGACCCCGATGTTATCGGGGACTTCGCGGTTACCGTGGACTAAAGGCCGCAGTGGGTCACGGTTACCGCGGATCGGCGGCCTCAGCGGGGGGTACGCGGCGGCGGGGCCGAGTTCACGAGGGCCAGCAGGTGCTCGCGGGCCACGCGCTCGACGACCTCGTGCGTGGCCTCGATCCCCAGATGCCTGGCGCAGGCGCAGACGTCGGCCACGCATCGGCCGACGGTCTCGACGGGAACGGTCAGGAACTCGGCGCTGAGCCGGACGCTCACCGACTCCGGGACGGTGGTTGCCATAGCGGGCATAGGACTGGCATTCCTCGGCAGCCACGGGGCAAACCCCATGGCGTGCTGTGTCGGAGGTTCGGGCTCCCATTTCACCGGTTCTCCGGCGGGAGTCAACCCCCTTCGGGGCCTGTGTTCACTTCTCCACGCGGGCATCCGTGCGAAGCTGTCATCATGCGCATCCAGCTAGCCCAGAGCGCGGAGGCCGACGACCTGCTCGGCCGAAGCCCGCTGGCCCTCCTGATCGGCATGCTGCTCGACCAGCAGATCCCGATGGAGTGGGCCTTCGCGGGCCCGCACACGATCGCGACCAGACTCGGCGGCGAGCTGTCGGCCGACCTGATCGCGGGCTACGATCCCGAGGCGTTCGCCGCACTGCTGGCCGAAAAGCCGGCCGTGCACCGCTATCCGAAGTCGATGGCGGGCCGGGTGCAGCAGCTGGCCGCCTTCGTCGCCGAGCGCTACGACGGCGACCCGGCGGGCATCTGGCGCGACGCGGCCGACGGCGGGGAGTTGCTGCGGCGGCTGCAGGAACTGCCGGGCTTCGGGCGGCAGAAGGCGCAGATCTTCCTCTCGCTGCTGGGCAAGCAGCTCGGCGTCCAGCCTTCCGGCTGGCGCGAGGCGGCGGGAACATACGGTGAGGAGGACTCGTTCCGCTCGGTGGCCGATGTGGTCGACCCCGAAAGCCTCGCCAAGGTGCGTGCCACGAAACAGGAGGCGAAGAGGGCGGCGAAGGCCAAGTAGCCTGATCTTGCTGCGCATCGTGGAGCATTTTTGACAGGATGCGTTGACCGTATGGCGGCCGGGGCTTCCGTCCGCGCCTGCCCATCGCCGATGATGTACTGCAGAATCCGGTCACCCGGAGCTGCGCTACGCCGATACACAGTTATGGAGATGTGCCGCGTGGGAGACCCTGGCACACGACGGAGGTGCCGACCATGAGCGCCGAGACCTCCGTTCCCCGTCCCCGGGAGTCGGGTGTGGACATCTCAGACTCAGGGCTGTTCCAAGGCCTGTTGTCAGAGGCAGCCTTCGCTTTTGCCTTCTTCGACCCGGCAGGCCAGATTCAACGGGTCAACGAGATCTTCGCCGACATCGTCGGCAAACCGGCCAAACGCCTGGTGGGCAAGGCCGCCGCCGACGTTCTCGCGCCCGATCTCAGCCAGTTGGTCGAGCAGTCCGTGCGCGCCGTCGCCGAGGGCGAGGCGCCCGTCGTCGACGGCAGGGTCCGGGTCCGCTCGGCCCAGGGCGACACCACGCACTGGTCGCTGTCGTTCTCCGCCGTGCACGACCTCGAAGGCGCGTTGCGCTCGGTCGCGCTGGTCGGCGTCGACGTGACCGAGAGCAGGCAGATCGAGGAGAGCCTGCGCCGCAGCGAGGAGCGCTACCGCTCGCTGGTGGAGGCCCAGTCGCAGCTGGTGTGGATCACCTCGCCCAGCGGCGCCGTCGGCGAGGACGCGCCGCAGTGGCGTGCCATCACCGGCCAGGGCCTGGAGGAGTACCTCGCGCACGGCTGGCTCGAGGCAGTGCACCCCGACGAGCGCCAGCAGACCGAAGAGGCCTGGCGTGAGGCCCTGCGCGGCAGGACCATGTTCGAGTGGAACTACCGGGTGCGCACCCGGGCCAGCGGCTACCGCCACTTCGAGGTACGCGCCGTGCCGATCATCAGGCACGGCAGGGTCGTGGAGTGGGTCGGCGCCAACACCGACGTCACGCCGCAGCGTGAGGCCGAGGAGATGCGCGGCAGGCTCACCGACCAGCTCGGCGCCGCGGCGCTGCGCACCGCGCGTCTGCAGGGCGCCACGGCGCTGCTGGCCGAGGCGCTGACGGTCGAGCAGGTCGTCCAGGTCATCATCGACGTCGGGCGCACCGCGCTCGCCGCCGACCGCTCGGCCGTCGCCCTGCTCGACACCGACAGGGCGGCGCTGAAGCTGATCAACGGCGGCGGCATGCCCGACGTGCCCGGCGCGCCCGGCGACGAGATCCCGCTGTCGCACTCCAGCGTGCTGACGATCGCCGTCAACAGCCGCAGACCGGTGTTCGCCGAGTCGCCCGAGAGCCTGAAGGCCCAGCTCCTCGACGTGGGCGGCGACGAGAAGGTGCTCGACGGCTACATCGCCCACAGCGACGAACGCGCCTGGGTGGGCCTGCCGCTGCTCGCCGCGGGCCGTGCGCTCGGCGCGCTGCGCTTCTCCTTCACCAGGCCGCAGAAGATCTCCCAGGAGGACGGCGTCTTCCTGGAGGCGCTGGCCGGGCAGTGCGCGCTCGCGGTCGAGCGGGCGACGCTGTTCGAGCGCGAGCACAAGACCGCCGAGACGCTGCAGCGCAGCCTGCTGCCCGACCGCCTGCCCGTCATCAAGGGCCTGGTGCTGGCCCAGCGCTTCCGCTCGGGCAGCCGCCACGTCCAGGTCGGCGGCGACTGGTACGACGCGTTCGTGCTGCAGGACGGCAGGGTGGCGGCCGTCGTCGGCGACGTCATGGGCAAGGGCGTCAAGGCCGCGGCCGGGATGGGCCGCATCCGCAACGCCATGCGCGCCCTGGCGCTGACCAATCCGCCTCCCGCGGCCGTGCTGACCGGCCTCGACAGGGTCTTCGACGCCACCGAGGAGGAGGAGCAGGTCACCACGCTGGCCTACATGGTCGTCGAGCCGGGCACGGGTGAGGGCACGCTGGCGATGGCCGGGCATCCGCCGCCCGTCCTGGTCTCGCCACAGGGCACCGCGATCCTGTGCGACGCCGAGCCGGGCACACCGCTCGGCTGGCCGACGAGCAGGCGTCAGTTCCGGTTCTGCGTGCCTCCGGGCCACACGGCCGTCCTGTATTCGGACGGTCTGGTGGAGAACCGAAAGCGCGGTTTGGACGCCGGTCTCGCCGAACTTTGCTCGGTTGTAACCGAAGCTCCACCTGAAGTCGTGACAAGTCCCCACATGTTGCTGGACTTCCTGGTTGACCGGATGTTGTCGGGTTACGAGCAGGACGATGACGTGACCGCGCTGGCAATTCACGTTCCTGCTGCCACGAAGAGTGACTGAATGAAACAGTCATAAGGGTTGCTTTCGGGTATCAGTGGCCCGCTTCCGTACGCACTACTGTTCAGGTCGGCCTAGGGTGGAGGTCAACCGCCGGGAGGTGGCCGTATGGATCGCGTGGTCGTGCCAGAATGCTGGGCAGGTCCGTCGCGATCCGCGCGGCCTCATCATCTCAAGGAGAGACAGCCGCCCCCCAGCGGGCATCTGGGTCCATTGTCGCCACGCGTTCGTTCGAGAGGTGTTCGTGTCGCCTGCAAGTTCGACTCGCTCGAAGCCATCTGAGCTGAACGAGCCCGTCATTCAGCGACTCCTCGAGCGTGGGCGCTCGCAGGGTTTCCTCGAGTCAGAGGATGTCCGCCAGGCCTTCGAGGAGGCGGACATTCCCATGGCTCACGCCGCCGCTTTCTTGCGGAGCCTCTCCAAAGAGGGCGTGACCGTGGTGGTGACCGCCGCGGATTCGGCGGCACCCAAGAAGTCTCGGGGACCAGCAAAGCGTCGCACAGCCGCCCCCGTCAAGACGAAGACGGCGGCCGCCGCCAAGGAGCAGCAGCCAGAAACCGTCACCGCTGTCGTCGAAGCCGAGCCCGCGGCCAGAAAGGCGGCCCCCGCCGCCAAGAAGGCCGTTCCCGCTCCGCCGAAGAAGGCCGCGCCTGCCAAGAAGACCGCGAAGCCCGAGGCCCCCTCCACGGGGCCGGCGGCTGCCGAGACCAAGCCCAAGGGCGAGCTCGAAGGCGAAGAGGACATCGAGCTCGACGGTGACGTCGAGCTTGAGGACCTCGAAGACCTCGAGGTCGACGACGTGGTGGTCGAGGTCGAGGTCGAAGACGACGCCGAGGAGGAGTCCGAGCCCAAGGCGGGCGCCGAGACCGAGGCCGTGAAGGTGCAGAGTGAGGACGAGGTCCTCATCCTGTCCGACGACGATGACGACGCCCCCGTGGCGCAGGTCGCCGCCGCCGGTGCCACGGCCGACCCGGTCAAGGACTACCTCAAGCAGATCGGCAAGGTCCCGCTGCTCAACGCCGAGCAGGAGGTCGAGCTCGCCAAGCGCATCGAGGCCGGCCTGTTCGCCGAGGAGCAGCTCGGCGGCGAGCTGGGCGAGCTGCCCGTCGACGTCAGGGCCGAGCTGGAGTGGATCGCCGAAGACGGTCGCAGGGCCAAGAACCACCTGCTGGAGGCCAACCTCCGGCTCGTGGTCTCGCTGGCCAAGCGCTACACCGGCCGCGGCATGCTGTTCCTGGACCTCATCCAGGAGGGCAACCTCGGTCTGATCCGTGCGGTCGAGAAGTTCGACTACACCAAGGGCTACAAGTTCTCCACCTACGCCACCTGGTGGATCAGGCAGGCGATCACCAGGGCCATGGCCGACCAGGCGCGGACCATCCGCATCCCGGTCCACATGGTCGAAGTGATCAACAAGCTGGCCCGCGTGCAGCGGCAGATGCTGCAGGATCTCGGTCGTGAGCCCACGCCCGAAGAGCTGGCCCGCGAGCTGGACATGACCCCCGAGAAGGTGGTCGAGGTCCAGAAGTACGGCCGCGAGCCCATCTCGCTGCACACCCCGCTCGGCGAGGAGGGTGACAGCGAGTTCGGTGACCTCATCGAGGACTCCGAGGCCATCGTCCCGGCCGACGCCGTCAGCTTCACGCTGCTGCAGGAGCAGCTGCACTCCGTTCTCGACACCTTGTCGGAGCGCGAGGCGGGCGTCGTGTCGATGCGGTTCGGCCTCACCGACGGACAGCCGAAGACGCTGGACGAGATCGGCAAGGTCTACGGCGTGACGCGTGAGCGCATCCGTCAGATCGAGTCGAAGACGATGTCCAAGCTGCGTCACCCGTCGCGCTCGCAGGTTCTGCGCGACTACCTCGACTGATCCCTGCTGTTCATGCGGAGGGCCCTTCCCGGCCGGGAGGGGCCCTCTTCTGATTTCATGATCGATTAGAAGTGCCCTAGGGTGATCGGGCATGGGATGGTTGAGCCGTTTTCGCGCCGATCCTTCGACGGGCCTGATCGTGGGACGGCCGTGGCGGGATCCCGCGCTGGACGCCGCCATCGACGCCGTGCGCGACGGCGAACTCGTCGCCGGCCGTACCCTGCTGGCCGAGACGAGGGGCGAAGGGGAGCGGCGGGCCGTGTGCGCGCAGGCGCTGGGTGAGGCCGCGATCGGCGGGGCGGCGGCGATCCTGCATCTGCTCAACGAGGAGGACGGCGACAACCCCGACCTCTACCTCTGGCTCGGCTCGACGCTGATCGAGGAGGCCTGGGCGATCAGGGGCGGCGGCTACGCCTCGTCGGTCGGTGAAGACCGCTTCAAGCTGTTCTTCTCGCGCCTGGAGGCCTGCTACGAGCCGCTCGTCGTGGCGGCCAGGCTGCTGCCCCACGACGTCGCCCCCTGGGTACGGCTGCAGCGTTACGCGCTCGGCATGCAGCTGGAGCGGGCGGCCAAGGACGAGATCTGGCGCAACATCGTGGCCCGCGACCCCCGCTCCTACGCCGGGTGCTTCGGCCGTATGCAGGTGCTCGCGCCCAAGTGGGAGGGGTCGGAGGAGGAGATGTTCGCCTTCGCCCGCGACCTGGTCCGCACCACCTCCGGCGATCCGGTCGTGGCGATGATCGCCCTGGCCCATGTCGAGCTGCAGCTGGCCAGATGCGACGACGACGAGCTGAACCCCACCGTCCAGCGCTACTTCTTCGAGCGCTACTTCGCCGACAAGGGCGTGAAGGAGGAGCTGGTCCACGCCGCCGAGCGCTG
This sequence comes from Nonomuraea sp. IBHARD001, assembly GCF_056106265.1. Lineage (NCBI taxonomy): Bacteria > Bacillati > Actinomycetota > Actinomycetes > Streptosporangiales > Streptosporangiaceae > Nonomuraea > Nonomuraea sp. IBHARD001. Next base: position 6,954,003 of record NZ_JBWBBW010000002.1, on the reverse strand, counting down.
GTCGCGCGGGGCCCGCCCGCACCCGGCGGACGTGCCCGCCCACCACCTGTTCGCCTACGTCTTCCACGACGGCGGCCACCACGCCCTGGCCAGACCGCATCTGGCGGCGGCGGGCGAGCGGGTCCCCGAGGTGGCGCCGTGGGGCTACTTCTACGACGACGTCGCCGCGGCCGTGGGCAGGGCCAGGTCCAAGGCCGGGCTGCCGATCCCCGAACCGGCCGAGGTCGCTCCCTTCAGGTGACGTCGACGTCCAGCGTCCAGGCCCGGCCGCTCCTGGGCGCCCCGCCGAGCCGTACGGCATAGCCGAGGTCGGCCAGGGTCTTGGCCAGCTCTTCGGGTGTCGAGGGCTCGCACCCGCCTTCGAGCAGTGCCCTGGTCACCTCGCCGCGGGTGGCCTTGGCCATGTGGCTGACGACCTTGCCCTCGCGCAGCACCCTGACCGCGACCGAGCGCGACCCCGGCTGCCAGGCGCCGCCGTAGGTGGAGGAGCGCATGTCGACCACCAGGCCGGGCAGGCGGTCGAGCTCACGGGTGAGGTACGGGCGCCAGAAGGCGGCCAGGCCGCCGAGCGGAGGCAGGGTGACGCCCATCGACAGGCGGTAGGGCGGCACGCGGTCGCCCAGGCGCAGCACGCCCCACAGTCCGGAGAAGATCAGCACCGACCGCTCGGCCCGCGCGGCGGCCTCGGGGCTCAGCGTGGCATGCGAGAGGTTGTCGTAGAGCACGCCGGTGTAGAGCTCGGCCGCGGGCAGCGCGGGCGCACGGCGCAGCTTGAGATTGCGCGCGACCTCGTCGGCCTGGCCGGGCGAGAGGCCGAGCACATCGAGCGCGCCGGGCCCGCGCGAGACCTCGATCAGGGCGTCGAGGACCTGCCTGCGGGCGGGCGCGAGCGACCTGAACGACAACTTCTTCGGACCTTCGCCCGACGGCGCCTTGCCCTCGGAAGGGGGAAGCAGGATGAGCACGATGGAGCAGCCTATCGGCCCGGGACCTGGCCCATCACCCGGTCGATGCCCGGCGGAAGCCCCGCACTAGGCTGCCCGGATGGATTTCGATGCACTTGTCCATGAAGCCTGGCGGGCCGACGAGATCGAGGACTTCGACGGCTGGTCGTTCCGGGCCGCCGGAGGCGTCTCCAAGCGGGCGAACTCGGTGCTGGCGAGCGGCGTGCCCGCCGACATGGAGGCGTCGGTGGCCGCGGCCGAGCGGTTCTACGCCGCGCGCGGCCTGCCGAGCGCGTTCTCGATCAGCCCGCAGACCGTGCCGGGCCTGGACGGGCTGCTGGCCGCCAGGGGGTACGCGGCGCTCGACCCCGCCTGCTACATGGTCGCCGACGCCATCGCCGTGGCGGAGCCCGAGCACGCCGTCAGGGTGGAGCAGGCGCCGTGGCAGGGCTGGCTGGAGACGTGGTGGGGCATCGAGGGCTACACGGGCGAGAAGGCCGGGCGTGCCGCACGCGTCTGTGCGAACACGCCCGCCCACTACGCGGCCGTCGAGCAGGACGGCGTCGCCCTGGCCGTCGGCAGGGCCGTGCCCCAGGGCGTGACGGCCGGGCTGTACTGCATGGGCACCAGGCCGCAGGCCCGCCGCAGGGGCCTGGCCCGCAGTGTGGTGCGCGCGCTGCTGGCCAGGACGGCCAAGGAGGGCGCCACCTCGGCCTATCTGCTCACCAGGGAGCCGAACACGGCGGCGATCGGCCTCTACCGGGGCGAGGGCTTCGCCGTACGGGGCGGCTATCACTACCGCGTCGCGGCCCGCGGGTGATCAGCGGCGGCGCAGCACGCGGATCGCGGACTCGTGCACGCCGACGTTCAGCGGGTCGACCACCCAGCCCACCGCTTCGAGTATCTCGGTGAGCGCCTTGCGCATGGCGTCGAGCGCGGCTCCGCCGAGTGTGGCGGCCCTGCTGTCGGCGGTGTTGGCCGCGATCGCCATGGCGAACAGTTCCGGGCTGGCCCGCCAGGACACATAGACGCCGTAGGCGTCGTCGGGAGAGGGGTCGTAGAAGACGACGACGCCCTCCGAAGTGCGGTCGATTCCTTCGTGCGAGTTTCCGCCCTGGGTTACGGGTAATCCGGCCAGGTCCAGATCCGCGCCGACCGACGTGGCGAGCTGGACCAGGTCTGGTGACATTTCATATTCTCCTAGCTCAGTAATAAAGAGGCGTCTCGCTGAGGGTGATGCTACAAACCCGATGGCCCTCGTGTGCTGGGCTTCGCCATTGTCTGGCGGGAAATGGAAGAACGGCTGGGCCGAATCCGAGAGACTGGAAAGCGGGCCCGGCCTTATTGTGTGATTAATGCGTTCCAAACGAAGGAGAAACGTTGACAGCCGCCCTGGCGCGTGAAATATCTCGGGGTGAGAAGCAGGCCGGTGACGTGTGATGGCTGATCCCTACTCGCTCGACCAGGTGCGTGTCGTGCTCGCGGCGCACAAGACGGAGCTCGTCGAACGCTTCGCCGCCGAGGGTGTCGGCATCGGCCGTCCCGACCCCGCCGGGCCGTACGTCATCACCGTCTATGCGGGCGATCGCGCACGCGCGCATCCGGACCCCGAACCGATCGAGGGTGTCCCCGTGCGTCTGGTGGCGACCGGTCCCTTCCGGGCCGGGTGATCGCCGCAGGACCTGACAAGCAGGGCAGGAGGCGCGAACCGTGAGCACTCCGGGCGACGACAGGCACCTCAAGGGCCGAAGGCTGGCCCGTGCGGCGAGGGAGAGGCAGCTGGCCGGGCTGCGGGCCGACCCGAACGTCACCGGCCTGGCGTACGGCAGGCGGGTCGCCGAGGGGGTGCGCACCGACGAGCCCGCCCTCGTGGTCTACGTGCTGCGCAAGGTGCCCGAGCGGTTCCTGCCCACGACCCGGGTGCTGCCGAGACGCGTGTACTTCGGCCGTGACTTCGTCGAGGTCGACGTCGTGGAGACCGGCCCCTTCTACGCCCAGTCCTTCACCGCCAGGCAGCGACCGGCGCCCAACGGCATCAGCGTCGGACATGTCAACATCACCGCGGGCACACTCGGCTCGCTCGTCCTGGACACCACCGACGGCACGCTGAACATCCTCAGCAACAACCACGTCCTGGCCGACGTCAACGCGGCGGCGCTCGGCGACCCCATCGTGCAGCCGGGCGTCTTCGACGGCGGGGCCGACCCGGCCGACACCATCGCCAAGCTGAAGAGGTTCGTGGCGCTGAACGCGGCGGGCAACACCGTCGACGCGGCCATCGCCGAGGTGATCGACAAGTCCGACGTGCTGGACGAGGTGAAGGACGGCCTCATCCCGGTCGCCACTCCCGATCACCCGGCGATCGGCCTGCTGTTCGCCGGGTCGTGCAACCGTACGCTGATCAATCCCATCGACGAGGTGATCGCCCAGCTCGGTGTGGCCTTCCTCGGTGGGGCGGGGGTCACCGCCGGTGTCGATATCGGGACGAATGTCGAGAAGGTCGGCAGGACAACCGAATACACGACCTCGACCGTGACCGAAATCGATGTCTCGGTGACCGTGGGTTACGGGCCGGGTGTGAGCCTCGACTTCGACCGGCAGATCGCCACCGCGCACCTGTCCGAGGGCGGCGACTCCGGCTCGGTGGTCTACCGGGGCGGCAAGGGCGGCAACGAGGACGCCTGCGGCTGCCGGTCGGCCTCGACCGCCGGACGCCTGCTCGGGCGCGACCTCAAGCTCGACCAGGCCGTCGAACGCGAGTTCAGACAGCGTCACCTGCAGCAGACCAGGGTCGGGCGCTTCCTCGTCGACACCTACTTCGCCAACGAGGAACGCCTGCTCGAACGCGCGAGGCGGACCAGGATCGGCGAGGACGAGCGGGCCCTGCTGCAGCACCTGTACGACACCTACGCCGACACCGCGCGTGCGGTGGCGCTGCAGCCGCTGCGCTCGGAGGCCACGCTCACCGGCGAGCACCTGGAGGAGGGCAGGCGGGCCCTCGACCGGCTGCGCCCGCACCTGAGCGCCGACGAGGCCGAGGTCGCCGAGGAGGTACTGGCCGTGGTGGCGCAGTTCGAAGGGCGGACGGCGGCCGAGATACTCGGCGCCCTCGACGACCCCGGACTGCTGCGCAAGGCGGTCGAACTCGTGGACAGGGTGGAGTTCCTGCGCAGGCCCGACCGGCGCGGGAACGAGCACGACGAGTGAGCGCCGACGCCCCGGGCTGGCTGGTGAGCGCCTCCGTCAGGCAGGCGCTCACCGCCGTCGGCCCCGCCGTGGAGGAGGCGATCGGCGCCTGTGACCTCACCCTGCGCACGATGGCCACCACCCTGGTCCGCAGGGGCGGCAAACGCATCAGGCCCGCGCTGCTGCTGCTGGCCGCCGAGTTCGGCGACAGGCACCGGGGCCTGCTGCGCGCCGCCGCGGCGGTCGAGATGATCCACCTGGCCTCGCTCTACCACGACGACGTCATGGACAGGTCCAGGGCCAGGCGGCACGGCCCCAGCGTCAACGCCCTGTGGGGCGAGCAGGCGGCGGTCGTCGCGGGTACCTTCCTGCTGGCCAGGGCCGTCACCGTACTCGCCGAGCTGGACGAGCGCTGCGGCACGCCGACCGCGCGCGCGATGGTGGAGCTGACCGGCGGCCAGCTCATGGAGGCGGAGAACTCCTTCGACACCCACCTGACCGAAGCCCTCCACATGGAGATCATCGCCCGCAAGACCGCCACCCTGTTCGAACTGCCGTGCCTGCTCGGCGCCCAGCTCGCCGGCCTGGCGCCCGGGCACGTCCGGGCGCTCACCGGGTACGCCCGCGACCTGGGCGTAGCCTTCCAGCTCACCGACGACGCCCTCGACCTCAGGGGCACGGCCGAGACCCTGGGCAAGAACCCGCTGAGCGACGTCGGCCAGGGCGTCTACACCCTGGCCGTCCTGCGCGTGCTCGCCGCCGGAGGAGCACGCTCGGTACGGCTGCGCGAGCTGCTCGGGCGGATCGAGCCCGACGGGTTCGCGGTGGCCTCGCTCGTCATCGAGGCGGGAGCCGTCGACGGGGTGCTGGCCGAGGCCAGGGCGCTGGCCGCCAGGGCGCAGGCCCGGCTCGGCGTCCTGCCCGCAGGGCCCGCGCGGGAGTCGCTCGCCGGGCTGGCCTGGCATGTCGTGGCCAGGGCTTCGTGACCGATCGGCTGGACTTCGACGCGGTGGTGGTCGGGGCCGGGCCCGCGGGATCGGCGGCGGCCTGCCATCTGGCCAGGCGGGGCAGGCGGGTGCTGCTGGTCGATCGGCGGGGGTTCCCGCGTGACAAGTGCTGCGGCGACGGCCTCACCCGCGGCGCCGTACGCCATCTGGCCGAGCTCGGCGTCCTGCCCGACCTGGAGGGCGCGCAGCGCGTGGGCGGGCTGCGCGTGCGCATGCGGGGCAGGGGCGTGCGGGACTTCCCCTACGAGGGGTCGGGGCTGGTGGTGCCACGCCTCGACCTGGACGCCGTGCTGTGCGCCCAGGCCGTGCGGGAGGGGGCCGAGCTGTGGCGGGCGCGTGCGGTCTCGCTGATCGGCGGGCCGGGCGAGGTGCACGGCGTGGAGCTGGCCGCGGGCGGCGTCCGCACGCGGGTGCTCGCGCCCGTCGTGGTGGCCGCCGACGGCGCGGCGTCCAGGCTGGCCGCGCAGGCGGGGCTGCGCTCGGCCGACAGGGAGTGGACCGGGTTCGCGGCCAGGGGGTACTTCGGCGGCGTCGAAGGGCTCGGCGACCTGCTGGAGATCCACATGCCGCTGGCCGACGTGACCGACGCCTACCTGCTGCCGTCCTACGGGTGGGTCTTCCCGCTGGGCGGCGGGCGGGCCAATGTGGGCGTCGGGCTGTTCGGGCCGATGGAGGAGGAGGGGCTGCGCGGGCTGTACACGAGGTTCGTCGCCTCGCTGACCGGCGGCGATCCCCGCTTCGCCGGTGCGCGCGCCGAAGGGCCGATGAGCGGGGCGCCGCTGCGCATGGACTTCGAGCCCGGCCGATGCGGAGTGCCCGGACTGCTGCTCGCGGGCGACGCGGCCGGGCTGATCAGTCCGTTCACCGGGGAGGGCATCGGCTTCGCGCTGGAGTCGGGGGCGCTGGCCGCCGAGCACATCGACGCCAGCCTCACCACCTCGGGCCGTGTTCGGGTACGGCCCGAGCCCTACGCCAGGCGGCTGGCGGCCAGGCACGGCGGGTACTTCGAGACCGGCAGGCACTCCGCACGGCGCTACCTGCTGGCCTGGCGGGTGCTGGATGCCACCTTCCACGACGACCGGCCGCTGTTCGCCCTGTGCCGCCGCCTGGCGCTCTTTCCCGACGGGGCCAGGGCCGACGCGCTGCTCGACCCGCTGCCGGCGCTGCCCGCCGCCCTGTCGCGCTCGCTCAGGCGCGATCTGCCCGCCGTGGGCGAGGTGCTGGCCGGGTGTGTGCGCGAGGACTGGCCGATGTTCGTCAGGTTCGCGGGCGTGCGCGAGGACCTGGCGGCGGGAGCCGTACGGCCTGCGGTGCTGCTGCTGCTGGCCTCCTACGCCGGGGGAGCGCGGGCGGGGCTGGCGGCTGCGCACGTGCTGGGTGCGGCCGTCGATCTCGGGCTGCTGGCCGGAATGGCCGTGGACGGGACGCGGGAGGAGCGCGAGGGCGGGGTGGCGTGGGGCAACCGGTTCGCGGTGCTGGTGGCCGACTTCCTGCTGGCCAGGGCGTACGAGCTGGTCGTCGGGGCGGGTGGCTCGGCGGTGGCCGACTTCGCCGGGGCGCTGGCCTCGGCCGGGCAGGCGCGTACGCGCGAGCTCAGGGGCGGGCCGATGGACGCGCGGGCCTATGCCGGGCTGCTGGCCGACCGGATGGCGCTCGCCTTCGAGCTGCCGTGCCGGTTGGGCGGGCGGCTCGCGGGGGCCGGGGCGCCGGTCGTGGACGCGCTCACGGTGTACGGGCGGCATCTCGGGGTGAGCCAGGCGCTTTCCCGGCATCTGCGGCCGGACTCCTGGATCGGGCTCACACCGCCGGGCGACGCCGCCGAGCTGCGCGACCTCGCGGGCGAGCACGCCCGGCTGGCGGTGCGGGCGCTGGAGCGGGTGCCAGAGGGGCAGGCGCGCGATGTGCTGGCGGCGCTGGCTTTGGCAGGCGTCTCGTGAAACACGAACGCGACGAGCCCCGGAATGGCGGGACCGCCGCGTGCGCTGTCTGCATATGTGGTTATGTCGTCAGGAAAGCGGGCTCAGCGCTCGCTTTCCTGTGCGGTTGACCTGGTTTCACTGAGGCGAGCGGACTCGTCCAGGATGTCGGCGCCCTTGTCCCGCAACGCGGCTACGTGCTGACGCCCATGATGAGCGCAGAACAGCAGCTCCCCACCCACGGGCAGGGTTGCACGGATGTAGGCCTGGGCGCCGCAACGGTCGCATCGGTCGAGGGCCGTCAGCGGCTTGGCGGGGGCGAGTGCTCCAGTCACGTATCGCCTTTCGGGTCACCCCCGCCGAAGCGAGGATCGGGCGCAGTCACTTGAGACAACATCTAACCGGACGCGAACGTTCCCAACCGCTGACCTGCTACGCCCAGAGCGGAATGTCGCGGAAGGTAACGCGGAACTGGCCTTGGGTAACGACAAACGTGTCGTGATGGCAAGCTATTACGCGCACAGCGGGGAAGAACGGTAGGCTGCGCACACGTGTTCGAGCTACTTGCAGGGGAGCGGGCGTGACGGTAGCGGAGGCGGGTTATACAGCTCGTCACCTGTCGGTGCTTGAGGGCCTCGAGGCCGTCCGCAAGCGTCCAGGCATGTACATCGGGTCCACCGACAGCCGGGGCCTGATGCACTGCCTGTGGGAGATCGTGGACAACGGCGTCGACGAGGCGCTGGCGGGCCACTGCACCCGCATCGAGGTCGAGCTCTACCCCGACGGCTCCATCGAGGTCCGCGACAACGGCCGCGGCATCCCCGTCGACATCGAGCCCAAGAGCGGCCTGCCCGGCGTCGAGCTCGTCTACACGAAGCTGCACGCGGGCGGCAAGTTCGGAGGCGGCTCCTACGCCGCCTCCGGCGGTCTGCACGGCGTCGGCGCCTCCGTGGTCAACGCCCTGTCCGCGCGCCTCGACGTCGAGGTCGACCGCGACGGGCGCATCCACGAGATCAGCTTCCGCCGCGGCGTGCCCGGCGTGTTCGACGGCGACGGGCCCGCCGCCAAGTTCAAGAAGAAGTCCGGCCTGCGCGACGGCGGCAAGCTCGCCAAGCGCCTGACCGGCACCCGGGTGCGCTTCTGGGCCGACCGCCAGATCTTCCTGCCCGAGGCCGAGGTCTCGCTCGACGAGATCCACGTGCGCCTCCGCCAGACCGCCTTCCTGGTCCCCGGCCTGACGCTGGCCGTGCGCGACGGGCGCGGCGAGGAGGCCGTCGAGGAGGAGTTCCGCTTCGACGGCGGCATCTCGGAGTTCGCCGAGTTCCTCGCCAGGGACGAGGGCCTGGTCGAGGTGCTGCGGCTGCAGGGCGTCGGCCACTTCCACGAGACCGTGCCCGTGCTCGACGACCAGGGCCACATGACGCCGACCGAGGTCCAGCGCGAGCTGACCGTCGACGTGGCCCTGCGCTGGGGCAAGGGCTACGACACCACCGTCCGCTCCTTCGTCAACGTGATCGCCACCCCCAAGGGCGGCACCCACCTGACCGGGTTCGAGCGGGCGCTGGCCAAGACGCTCAACGAGCAGCTGCGCGAGACCAGGCTGCTGAAGAACGGCGACGACCCGGTCACCAAGGAGGACATCCTCGAAGGGCTGACCGCCGTCGTCACCGTGCGGGTGCCGGAGCCGCAGTTCGAGGGCCAGACCAAGGAGGTCCTGGGCACGTCGGCGGCCACCCGGATCGTCTCGCACGTGGTCTCGCGCGAGCTCAAGGAGCTGTTCGCCAATCCCAAGCGCGCGTTGAAGCAGCAGTTGCGCTCGGTCCTCGAAAAGATCGCCACGGCCGCCAAGGCCCGCATCGCGGCCCGCGAGCACCGCGACAACCAGCGGCGCAAGTCCGTCCTGGAGAACTCCGCGCTGCCCGCCAAGCTGGTCGACTGCCGCAGCGACGACGTCGACCGCAGTGAGCTGTTCATCGTCGAGGGCGACTCGGCGCTCGGCACGGCCAAGCTGGCCCGCGACTCGGAGTTCCAGGCGCTGCTGCCGATCCGCGGCAAGATCCTCAACGTGCAGAAGGCGTCCGTGAGCGACATGCTCAAGAACGCCGAGTGCGCGGCGATCATCCAGGTGGTCGGCGCCGGGTCCGGGCGCTCGTTCGACCTGGAGGCCGCCCGCTACGGCAAGGTCATCCTGATGGCCGACGCCGATGTCGACGGCGCGCACATCCGCTGCCTGCTGCTGACGCTGTTCCACCGCTACATGCGTCCGCTCGTGGAGGCCGGGCGTGTGTTCGCCGCCGTGCCGCCGCTGCACCGCATCGAGCTGACCAATCCCGGCCGTGGCCAGGAGAAGTACATCTACTGCTACTCCGACAACGAGCTGCACAAGGTCCTGCGTGACCTGGAGCGCCGGGGCAAGCGCTGGAAGGACCCCGTGCAGCGCTACAAGGGTCTGGGCGAGATGGACGCCGACCAGCTGGCCGAGACCACCATGGACCCGCGCCACCGCATCCTGCGCCGCGTCAGGATCGAGGACGCCGAGGCCGGAGAGCGCATCTTCGACCTGCTCATGGGCAGCGACGTCGCTCCGCGGCGCGAGTTCATCGTCAGCAGCGCCGCCGAGGTCGACCGCGACCACATCGACGCCTGACGGCGCGCCCCGGTAAGTCGGGGCGCGCCTCCTGGGCAGGTCAGATGTCGACCGGGCTGAGGGTGCCCGTCCGGACGTCGTACAGGGCGCCGCCCACGGGCATGTCCGCAGGCAGGAACGGGCTGGTCCTGATCCGGGTCAGGTCGCGCAGCAGGGCGGCAGGCTGGTCCGGAACCGTGTGGAACTCCAGGCTGCGCGTGTCCACGCCCCGGGCGGCGGCCAGCGCGTGCACGTCGTCGTCGGTGACCTTCGACATGCCGCAGTCGGTGTGCGGCATCACCAGCACGCGCTCGACGCCGAGCAGCGTGACACCCAGGACGAGGGTACGCAGGACGTCGTCGGTGACCCTGGCCCCCGCGTTACGCAGGATCTTGGCGTCGCCCGGCTTGAGGCCGAGCAGGCCGAGTGGGTCGATGCGCGAGTCCATGCAGGTGACGACCGCGAGACCTCGGGCCGCACGTCCGGTGAGATCGGAGTCGGTGAACGTCCGGGCGTACTCTTTGTTGGCAGCCAGCAGATCGTCGAAAGAAGGCATGCACCGATCATCCCTCACGCCCTTTTGGTGGAGGTTTCCGGGTCCTGACCGGGCGGTCGAGTTACCGAACGTGCCACGATCAGCGCTAACTTTGCGTGATGATGTCGTCACCCAAAGTGGAAGGTCATTGCCGTGAGTAGGACCGAATCGCTGGCCGCGTACCTGCGATCGCAGGCCAGGAGCAGACTCGACCGCGTCGAAACCGACGACAAGGGACGCAACGCCCGATGCGCCCTGGCCCTCCTCGACGCCGCCGCGTACGCCGAGACGCTGCCGCCTGATGCGCCTGTCGTCGGGCTGCTTGAGGCTTCGGGGTGCTTCGGGGGGCTGGGAGGCGACGCGTTCACGCCTGGTGAGGCCGGGGCCTTGCTGATCCGCGATTGGCAGGGGAGTGATCCTCAGGATCTGCTTCTGGCGCTGGCTGTGTCGCCCGCTACGGCCTGAACGGGGTTCGGGGGGCTGGATTTCCCCTTGGGGGTGGGGGCGTGCTTCTCCGCGGGGTGTGGGGCGCGTGAGGGTGGGGGCGCGGGAACTGCGGGATGTGGGAGGGCGTGGTGTGTGTGGGCTGGGAAGCCATGGCTCTGCTGATGAGGTGGCCCGGGAGGCGTTGAGCCTGGCGGCCGGCTGAGCCTGGCGGCTGGATGAGCTTGGCCGCGGGATGAGCTTGGCGTGGACGGGCGCAGGCGTGGTTTGGCCGGGGGTGGAGTGCCGGTCCGGAAGCGAAAACCGGTCCGAGCCCGAGAAGAGTGCACGGGCTGGAGATGTACGGACCTGGGACGTGAGACGGGGAACGAGATCCCGGCTCTTCGTCGTCCAACCCCGCAACCCCGCAACCCCGCAACCCCGCAACCCCGCAACCCCGCAACCCCGCAACCCCGCAACCCCGCAACCCCGCAACCCCGCAACCCCGCAACCCCGCAACCCCGCAACCTCACGCCTCCTGAGACCTCACGCCTCCTGAGACCTCACGCCTCCTGAGACCTCACGCCTCCTGAGACCTCACGCCTCCTGAGACCTCACGCCTCCTGAGACCTCACGCCTCCTGAGACCTCACGCCTCCTGAGACCTCACGCCTCCTGAGACCTCACGCCTCCTGAGACCTCACGCCCAAAAGTCCCCAATCAAACCGCGCCCGCCCCAAACCCATCCACCAGCCCATCCGCCACCAGCCCCAACGCCCCCACCCCAACCCCACCACCAGCACCCCCAAAAACGCCCCAGCCCGCCCCTCCCCAGGAGGTGCGGGCCGGAAAGTGGCGAGACGATGTCACCCCTCGCCAGGCTCCTCCGACGAGGACGCGCCGAGCGATCCCCCCACGGCTGCGATGGTGTGGGTGAGGCGGAGGCCGGAGCCGTCGCGGCGGCTGATCTCGTCGGGGAGGGGGATGGGCTTGCCCACGGCGGAGACGGCCTTGGCGGGGGCGGGGCCGGCCCAGGCCAGGAGGAGGACGTCCTCGCCCTTGAGGAAGCGCTGGGCGCGTACGCCGCCGGTCGCCCTGCCCTTGGCGGGGAACTCGGCGTAGTCGGAGACCTTGCCGCCTCCCACCTGCGTGCCGGGCAGCGCGGTCGCCGAACCGGCCACGGTGACGACCTGGGCCGGACGCGAAGGGTCGACCACGCCGAACCAGATCGCCGATGCCCCGTCGTCCAGTCTGATGCCCGCCATGCCTCCGGCGGGCCTGCCCTGCGGGCGTACGAGCGAGGCGGGATAGCGAAGGAGCTGGGCGTCGGAGCTGATGAAGACCAGGTCGTGCTCCTCCGACTCCAGCTCGGCCGCGCCGATCACCGTGTCGCCGTCCTTGAGACCGATCACCTCGAAGTCGTCACGGTTGGCCGGATAGTCCGGCACCACCCGCTTGACCACCCCCTGCGCCGTGCCGATCGCCAGACCTGGCCCGTCCGGATCGAGCGAGCCGAGCCCCACGACCCGTTCGTCGGGGTTCAGCGAGACGTACTCGGCCACAGGATGCCCCCCCGACAACGTCGGAGGATTGGCCGAAGGCGGCAGCGTCGGCAGGTCGATCACCGAGACGCGGATCGCGCGGCCCTGCGAGGTGACGACCGCGACCTCGCCGCGCACGCTTGAGCGTACGACCGAGACCAGGACGTCGTGCGCCGCGCGTTCGCCCGCACCGGCCAGCGGCGTCGCGTCGTTGGTGCGCGCGAGCAGCCCGGTCGACGACATCAGCACCAGGCACGGGTCGTCGGGCACCTCGAGCGGCACCGAGCTGGTACGGGCCACGCCGGACGACTCCAGCAGCACCGTGCGCCGAGGCGTGCCGTAGGTCTTGGCCACCTGGGCGAGCTCGGCCGAGACGACCTGGCGGAGCCGTTCGGGCGAGGACAGGATCGCGGTCAGCTCGGCGATCTCGTCGCTCAGCACCTGCTTCTCGCGGTCGAGCTCCAGCTTGTCGAAACGGGTCAGCCGGCGCAGCGGCGTGTCGAGGATGTAGGCGGCCTGGATCTCCGACAGGTCGAAGATCTCCATGAGCCGGGTGCGCGCCTGGGCCGAGTCGTCGGAGGTCCTGATGACCTGGATGACCTCGTCGATGTTGAGCAGCGCGATGATGAGACCGTCGACCAGGTGCAGGCGCTCCTCGCGCTTGCGGCGGCGGTACTCGCTGCGGCGCCGTACGACCTCGAGGCGGTGGTCGACGTAGACCTGCAGGAGCTGGCGCAGGCCGAGGGTGCGGGGTTCGCCGTCGACGAGGGCGACGTTGTTGATGCCGAACGTCTCCTCCATCGGGGTCAGCCGGTAGAGCTCGTCCAGGACGGCCTCGGGGTTGAAGCCGTTCTTGATCTCGATGACGAGGCGCAGGCCCTTGTGCCTGTCGGTGAGGTCCTTGAGGTCGGAGATGCCCTGGAGCTTCTTGCTGGTCACCAGCTCCTTGATCTTGGTGACGACACGCTCGGGGCCGACGTTGTAGGGCAGTTCGGTGACCACGATGCCCTTGCGGCGCGGCGTGACCTGGTCGATCGCGCACTTGGCCCGCATGCGGAAGGTGCCGCGCCCGCTCTCGTAAGCGTCGCGGATGCCCTGAAGACCGATGATCGAACCGCCGGTCGGCAGGTCGGGGCCCGGCACGAACCGCATGAGCTCGTCGAGCGTGGCGTCCGGCTTCTTGATCAGATGGCGGGCCGCGGCGATGACCTCGCCCAGATTGTGCGGCGCCATGTTGGTGGCCATGCCGACGGCGATGCCCGTGGTGCCGTTGACCAGCAGGTTGGGGAACGCCGCCGGCATGACGACGGGCTCGGTCTCCTGGCCGTCGTAGTTGGCCTTGAAGTCGGCGGTGTCCTCGTTGATCGACTCGACCATGAGCATCGCCGAGGCCGCGAGCCTGGCCTCGGTGTAACGCATCGCGGCCGGGAGGTCGTCAGGGGAGCCGAAGTTGCCGTGCCCGTCGACCAGCGGCAGCCGCATCGAGAACGGCTGGGCCATGCGGACCAGGGCGTCGTAGATGGCGGTGTCGCCATGGGGGTGGAGCTTGCCCATGACGTCGCCGACGACACGCGAGGACTTCACGTGCCCCCGGTCGGGACGCAGGCCCATCTCGCTCATCGAGTACAGGATGCGGCGCTGCACCGGCTTGAGGCCGTCGCGCGCGTCGGGAAGCGCCCGCTGGTAGATGACCGAGTAGGCGTATTCGAGGAAGCTCGTGCGCATCTCGGCGGACACGTCGATGTCGACGATCCGCTCCTCGAAGTCCTCGGGAGGGGGCGTGCTGGTCGTTCGTCGGGCCATCCGAACATTGTGCCGAAAGGAAAGGGCACCCCGCGACATCAACGCCCCGCCGGTCAGGCTCCGGGCCAGGAACCCGGCGGCTCGCCCTCCGCCTTCTCGGCCCCGATCTCCGTCCTGAACACCCGATACCCGCGCGCCTCGTAGTTGGCCAGCGCGTGCGGCCCGTCCAGCGTGCACGTGTGCAGCCATACGCGCGTGGTCGGCGCGAGGCCGGGCCATCTGGAGGCCAGGTCCCACGCCCGAGCCGTGCCCACGCTCAGCAGATGCCCCCCGAGCCCGCCACCCATGGCGTACGGCAGCAGCCCGAAGCACAGCACCTCGACCACGCCTCCGGCCTGCGGCTCGAACTCCACGTACCCGGCGGGCGTGCCCCGGTGGTAGGCGACCCACGTCTCCACGCCGGGTCGTTCCAGGTAGGCGGCCCACTGCTTTCTGCTCCAGCCGAGTCGCTCGTCCCAGTGGTGCGCGCCGCCCACCGCCGTGTACAGGAACCGGCTGAACTCGGGCACCGCCACCTCGGCGCGAAGGATCTCGACGGGCAGCCGCGAGGGCTTGGCCGGGATCAGGTCGGCGGGCGAGTTCTGGGCGAGATGCCAGGTGGTGACGTCCATGACGGCCATCCAATCGCACGGCCGTACCCCTGAGCCTGACCGGTTGGGGGAAAACGTCGGCCGAACCTGGTAACAAGGACCCCATGAGTGAGGTCCTCCCCGAAGTGGCGATGTTGCGCGAGCAGGCCGAGGAGCGTCTGCGGGCGCTCGCCGGCGAGCACGCGCGGCTGCGCGAAGACCAGTGGAGCGCCATCGAGGCGCTGGTCGTGCAGCGGCGCAGGGTGCTGGTCGTGCAGCGCACCGGCTGGGGCAAGTCGGCGGTCTACTTCGTCGCCACCGGCCTGCTCAGGGATCTCGGCGAGGGCCCCACGGTCATCGTCTCGCCGCTGCTGGCGCTCATGCGCAACCAGATCGCGGCGGCCGAGCGCGCGGGCATCAGGGCGGTCACCGTCAACTCGGCCAACCCCGAGGCGTGGGAGGAGATCTACACGCGGGTCGCCGACGGGCTCGTCGACGTGCTGCTGGTCAGTCCCGAGCGGCTCAACAACCCCGAGTTCCGCGACAACGTGCTGCCCGAGCTGGCCGAGAGCGCCGGGCTCGTGGTCGTCGACGAGGCGCACTGCATCTCCGACTGGGGCCACGACTTCAGGCCCGACTACCGCAGGCTCAAGGGGTTGTTCGAGGAGTTGCCGCCCGGTGTGCCGGTGCTGGCGACGACCGCGACGGCCAACGCCAGGGTCACCCACGACGTGGCCGAGCAGCTCACGGCCTCCGGCTACCTCATCGAGGACGCCGAGGACACGCTGGTCCTGCGCGGCCCCCTCGAACGCGACAGCCTGCACCTGAGCGTCGTACGGCTGCCCACGGCCGAGCAGCGCCTGGCCTGGCTGGCCCAGACGCTGCACGAGTTGCCCGGCTCCGGCATCGTCTACACGCTCACCGTCGCCGCCGCGCACGAGATCGCCGCCTACCTGCGCGAGCAGGGGCACGAGGTGCTCGCCTACACCGGCCAGACCGAGCAGGCCGAGCGTCTGGAGGCCGAGGAGGCCCTGCTGGGCAACAAGGTCAAGGCCCTGATCGCCACCAGCGCGCTCGGCATGGGCTTCGACAAGCCGGACCTCGGGTTCGTCGTCCACGTCGGGGCGCCGCAGTCGCCCGTCGCCTACTACCAGCAGGTCGGCCGGGCCGGGCGCGGGGTGGAGCGCGCCGAGGTCATCCTGCTGCCCGGTGCCGAGGACCGCGACATCTGGGAGTATTTCTCCTCGCTCGCCTTCCCGCCCGAGCAGGTCGTGCGCACCACGCTGCGCGCGCTGGAGGAGGGCGGCGTGCTGTCCACCCAGGCGCTGGAGACGCGGGTCGACCTCGGGCGCAGCCGCCTGGAGATGATGCTCAAGGTGCTCGACGTCGACGGGGCCGTGCGCAGAGTCAAGGGCGGCTGGGAGGCGACGGGCGAGCCGTGGGACTACGACGGCGAGCGCTATGCCCGCATCGCCGCCGAGCGCAAGGCCGAGCAGCAGGCCATGATCGACTACCTCACGACGCAGGAGTGCCGCGAGGAGTACCTCCGCAGACGCCTCGACGACGACACGGCCACCCCTTGTGGCCGCTGCGACAACTGCACGGGCGTGCACCGCTCGCCGGAGATCGCCTCGGGAGCCGTCGAGAGAGCCAGGGAGAGCCTCGGCAGGCCCGGCGTGGAGGTGGAGGCCCGCAGGCAGTGGCCGACCGGCCTGAGCGACCTGTCGGGCCGTATCCGCCCCGAGCTCGGCGCCGAGCCAGGCAAGGCGCTCGGCCGCCTGACCGACATCGGCTGGGGCAACCGCCTGCGCGACCTCTTCAACGCGCCGGACGCGCCCATCGCCGACGACATGTTCAAGGCCGTCGTCCAGGTGCTGGCCGCCTGGCAGTGGCAGGCGCGTCCCATCGCCGTGGTCAGCGTGCCGTCCGCCTCCCGGCCGCTGCTGGTGCGCTCGTTCGCCGAACGGCTGGCCAAGGTGGGGCGTCTGGACTACCTCGGCGAGCTCGGCTACCGCGCCGGTTCACCCGGCCGCCAGTTCAACAGCGCCCAGCGCGTCTCGGCGATCCGCGCGACGCTGGCCATGCCCAAGGACCTGGGTACGGCTGTCGCCGAGTGCGGGGGGCCGGTGCTGCTGATCGACGACCGGGTGGACACGGGCTGGACGATGACACTCGGCGCGGCCCTCATCCGGCACGCCGGTGCTCCGGCGGTCCTGCCCCTGGCCCTGGCCACGACCAGCTGAACCCACCCGGAAACCCGCGGACCCCAGCACGCGGATCCCAGCACAAAGCCCCGCGTACCGGAGTGCGCGGGGCCTGAGGTGGGACGGCGTGTGCCTCAGAGGCGGGGCCGGGCTCCCAGGTGGGAGATGGCCTTGGCGGCGAGGCTGCAGCCCGAGGCGAGGGCCTCGGCGGGGGGCTTGCCGGACAGCCAGGCCGGCAGGAAACCGGCGGTGAAGGCATCGCCCGCGCCGGTGCCGTCCACGACGCGGTCGACGGCCTCGGCAGGGACGCGGACCGGCTCGGCCCTGCTGTTGGTGTACCACAGCGCGCCGTCGGTGTTGAGCTTGATGACGACCTGCGGGAACCACGCGGTGAGCACCTTGGCGGCAGCCGCGGGGTCCTCGCGCCCGGTGAGCACCTTGGCCTGGTCGGCGTTGGCGAACAGCAGCTTGGCGCCGTGCGTCCACTCCAGGAACGGCTCGGCGCCGGTGCGCTCAAGGGGCGCGGAGGAGGAGCAGTCGATCGAGATCGACATCCCGGAGCGGCGCGCCATGTCCAGGGCGGTGAGCCCGGCCTCGCGCGAGCCGTCGTTGATCAGCGTGTAGCCGGACAGGTGCAGATGACTGCCCTGGGCGAACAGGTCGCGCGGCAGGTCCTCGGGCGAGAGCGCGGCATTGGCCCCGGGGTCGGACAGCATGGTCCGCTCGCCCTTGTGGGTCACGAGCACGACGCAGGTGCCGGTCGGACGTTCGGGGTCCATGACGAGCCTGGCGTCGACGCCGTAGCCCATCAGCTCCATGTCGCGGTTTCGGCCCGTGATGTCGGCGCCGCGACGGCCGATGAAGGCCACCTCGGCTCCCTCGACGGCCAGCCACGAGGCGATGTTGGCCCCGGAACCGCCGCCATGCATGGTCACGATGGCCGGGGTGTCGCTAGCCCTGGCCAGGGCGTAACGGGCGCGTGCGACCGCGTCGGTCATCAGATCGCCCACCACGACGACCCGCGTCATGATGTCCACCACCTTGCTGCCTTCGCCTCAGACGCTCTCCACACGAGCCTGACGCCGAGAAAACTAACAGCTTCGGGTCTGCTCGTGGGGCATAGACCGGACAGCCGACCACAGTCGATGCACAAGCGTTGTCCAAGCGGGGTGCCAGGTCTTGGCATCTGGGATAGAGGTCTACGCTCGGGACTGTGGAGGCGACCGCGCAAGCTCAATATCCCGCCCATTGGGAGGCGGACGTCGTCCTCGCCGACGGCGGGACCGCTCACGTGCGCCCGATCAGACCGGCCGATGCCGACCGGCTGCGGGCATTCTATTCGCGGCTGTCCGAGGAATCGATCTATTTCCGCTTTTTTGGCCCCAGGCCGCGGCTGTCGGACCGCGACGTGGCGTGGTTCACCCATGTCGACTACACCGACAGGGTGGCGCTGATCGCGACGATCGGCACCGAGATGGTGGCCGTGATCCGCTACGACCGCACCGGTCCCGGCGAGGCCGAGGTCGCCTTCCTCGTCGAGGACGCCCATCAGGGCAGAGGCGTGGCATCGGTCCTGCTGGAGCACCTGGCCGAGACGGCACGCGAGCGCGGCATCGAGCGGTTCGTCGCCGACGTGCTCCCGGCCAACCAGAAGATGATGGCCGTGCTGCGCCAGGTCGGCTACACCGCGCAGAGCGCCTTCGCCGACGGCGTGGTGCGGATGATCCTCGACCTGACGCCCACCGACACCGCCCAGGAGGTGACCCGCTCGCGTGAGCACCGGGCCGAGGCCCGCTCGATCGCCAGGCTGCTCACCCCGGGCTCGGTCGCGGTGATCGGCGCCTCCCGCGAGCCGGGCGGCGTCGGCCAGACCGTGCTGCGCAACCTGCTGGCCGCCGACTTCACCGGCCCCGTCTACCCGGTGCACCGCGAGGTGCGCGCCGTGGCGGGCGTGCGGGCCTACCCGAGCGTGACCGCGATCGACGGCGAGGTCGACCTCGCCGTGCTCGCCGTACCCGCCGAGGGGGTGATCGACGTGGTCAAGGAGTGTGCGGAGAAGGGCGTGCGGGGGCTGATCGTGGTGTCGTCGGGGTTCGGCGAGACCGGGGCCGAAGGCCGGGAACGGCAGGACGAACTGGTGCGCATCGCCAGGGCATACGGACTGCGCGTGGTTGGGCCCAACTGCCTGGGCATCGCCAACACCGATCCCGCAGTACGGCTCAACGCCACGCTGGCCGCGACCGTGCCGGGCCGGGGCAGGGTGGGTTTCTTCAGCCAGTCGGGCGCGCTCGGCACGGCCTTGCTGCAGCGGGTGGCGCAGCGCGGTATGGGCATCTCCTCGTTCGTCTCGGCAGGCAACAGGGCCGACGTGTCCGGCAACGACCTGCTGCAGTACTGGGAGGAGGACCCGGCGAGCGAGGTCATCCTGCTGTACCTGGAGTCGCTCGGTAATCCGCGCAAGTTCACCCGGCTGGCCAGGCGCATCTCACGGGTCAAGCCGATCGTCGTGGTCAAGTCGGGCGGCACCACCCAGGGCGTGCCGAGAGGGCATGCCGCGCCGGTGCTCGGGCTGCCGGACAGTGCGCTGAGCTCGCTGTTCGAGCAGGCGGGCGTGATCAGGGTGGACGACCTCATCCAGTTGTTCGACGTGGGCCAGCTGCTGGCGCACCAGCCGTTGCCGCGCGGCCCGAGAGTGGGCCTGGTCAGCAACTCCGACGCGCTGGGCCTGCTGGCCGTCGACGCGTGCGTGAGCGCGGGGCTCGAGCCGAGGCCCCCGGTGAACCTGGGCGCCAGGGCGGGCGCGGCCGAGTTCGGCGCCGCGCTGAGCGACGTGCTGGGCGCCGACGACGTGGACGCCGCCGTCGTCGTGTACATGCCGCCGATCCCGGGCGCCTCCGACGACGTCGCCTCGGCGCTGGTCGCGGCGGCCGGAGCCTTCGACAAACCGGTCCTGGCCACCTTCCAGGGCCATCTCGGCATGCTGCCCGCCCTGCGCGTCGACGCCTCGGGCGGCCCGCCCTGCGAGAGCGCCCTGCCCGAACGCGGCTCCGTGCCCTCCTACGCCGCCCCCGAGGAGGCGGTGCGCGCCCTGGCCCACGTCGTGCGCTACGCCATGTGGCGCGAGCGCCCCGCCGGACGTCCGCCCGAGCTCGAAGGGCTGGACGCCGAAGGCGCGCGTGCCCTCGTCGAACAGGCGCTCGGCGACGAGCACGACGCGGTCGTGGAGATCGACGCGGGCGAGCTGATGGCACGCTACGGCCTGGACGTCTGGCCGGCCGAGGTCGTGCACACCCCCGACGAGGCCGTGGCCGCGGCCGAACGTCTCGGCTGGCCCGTCGTCCTCAAGGCGGCGGACCCCGACGCGGCGCAACGCGCGGGCACCGTGCGTCTCGGTCTGGCCGCGCCCGGCGGGCTGCGTGCCGCCTATGCCGATCTCGCGGCGCAACTCGGCGCCGACACCGTGCTCGCCGTCCAGCGCATGGCGCCGCAGCCCGCCGTACCCACGGTGGTGAGTGTGACGGAGGATCCGGCGTTCGGGCCGGTGGTGTCGTTCGGGCTGGGCGAGGTGGCGGCCAGGCTGCTGCGCGACCAGGGGTATCGGCTGGCGCCGCTCACGGCGGAGGACGCGGCGGGGCTGGTGCGTTCGGTACGGGCGGCGCCGCTGCTGTTCGGGGAGTACGGCTATCCGCCGGTGGCGGTGGCGGCGCTGGAGGACCTGCTCGTCCGGGTGGGGCGGCTGGCCAACGACCTGCCCGAACTGGTCAGGCTCGACCTCGACCAGGTGCTGGTGGGGGAGTCCGGTGTCATCGTGCTCGGCGCGCGCGCCCTGCTGAGAAGCCCGGAGGGGCCTCGGCGCGACGGCGGCCCGAGACGCCTGGCCTGACTCCCGGACACGCGAAGAGGCGGGCGACCTTCGCGGACGCCCGCCTCCGTCATGCGGTCATGCGGTCAAGCGGTGGTGCTGGGTGCCGCTCAGCGCAGGCGCGCGGGCAGCGGGTTGGTGTCGGTCGCCGTGCAGCCGCTCGCGCAGTTGCTGTCGGCGGCCGTGACGCTCGCGGTGGCCGTGTAGCCGGCCTCCACACCCTTGGGCATCTGGCAGGCGACCGTGTAGGTCACCGAAGCGCCCGGCGCCAGGTCGACGACGGCGTTGACGTCGCCGACACCGCTGGCGGCGGGGCAGCCGTCGCCCTTGCAGGTCCACTTGATCTTGTCCCACGGCGTGGGCCAGTCGGCGGTCACGGCGGCGCCGCTGACCGGGTTGGCGCCGGTGTTGGTCACCGTGACCGTGTAGGTGTACGGGTCACCCGGGACGTACGGGTTCGGGCTCGACGACACCTTGACGTCCAGCTTGCCGGACGGCTCGACGAAGACCGGAGGCGCGATGGTCAGGTCGACCGTGCCGTTGTTGTTGGCCGGGTTGGTGTCACCCGGGGTCTCGGCTCCGACGCCGCCCTGGACCGGGCCCTGCGGGGCGCCGGCGGGAACGCTGAGGCCGACGGTGATCGCCGGGTAGCTCGCGCCGGGCTGCAGCGCGTCGGCGCCGGTGCCCGGACGGGTGCAGGTGACGACGGTGGTGCCCGTGCAGGTCCAGCCCTCGCCCGTCGCGCCGGTCACGGTGGTGCCGGCGGGCGGGGTGAAGGTGGCGGTGACGACGCCGTTGGTCGGGCCGTTGGCCGGAGCCGGGCCGTTGGCCACGGTCAGCGTCACGTCGCCGGTGGTGCCGGCGGCGATCGTGGTGGCGCCGCCGACGGTCGTGCTCAGGTCAGGGCCGGGAATCGGCGCCGGGGTGACCTCGGTGTCGCTGGTGGTGGCGTTGTCCTCGGGGTTGACCTCGACGCCGCCGGGGACGTCGGTCACCGAGTCGACGTTGCCGTTGGCGGTGACGGTGCCGGTGGTCTCCTTGGCGATGGCCACGTCGATGGTCACGGCCGGAGCGGCTGCCCCGGGCGCGATGTCGGCGTCGCTGTCACAGGTGACCTTCTGGCCGTCGATCGCGCAGGTCCAGCCGTCGCCCTTGGCCGCGGTGGGCGTGACGCCCGCCGGGATGTCGACCGTCAGCTTGAGCGGGTCGTCGGCGTAGCCGTAGGACGGGCTGGTGGAGACGGTGGCGGTGTACTGGCCGGTCTTGCCGCCGTCCCACGGTCCGTTGTTGGTGAGGTCGAGCTTGAGGTCGGCGTTCAGCGTGTTGGCGATGAAGCCGCCGATCGCGTGGTTGGCCGTCGCGGCGCCCGTCGAGGCGGCCCAGCCGACCTTGATGCTCTTCGGGATGGGCGGCTGGCCGGGCAGCTTGTTGAGGTCGAGGTTCTCCACGACGGAGACGAGTTCGCCGCCGTCCTGGAACCTGATGCCGACGTTCATGATGCTCTTGGTGGAGATGTCGACGACGACGTGCCGCTTGGCGACGGCGCGGTTCTTCTCCTTGTCGAGCGCGAGGTAGGAGGTGTTGGGCAGCGTCTTGCCCTGGATGTAGGCGTAGCCGGTCGCCTCCGAGCCTCGGATGACGACGGAGTTCGGCTTGACGCAGTTGCCCGTGCCGTCGGAGTTGCAGCCCGAGGGGCCGCCCTTGCCCGCGACCTTGGGGTTGGAGAAGTTGCCGTACTCGTCGAAGCCGATGCCGACGAAGGCGCCCTTGAGGTCCTTGTAGCCGAGGCCGCCGCCGGGAGCGCCCACATTGGCCGCCGCCGCACCGTCCATCAGGTAGAAGGAGATGCCGTCACCGCCACGCGCACCCAGCTTCGGGTCGGCGTACTGCACGGCGTCCCACTGGTAGGTGTCGAACTCGAAGGTGAGGCCCCGGTCGGACTGCAGCGGCTGGTTGAGGAGCAGCGCACCGCCGTTCTTCTTGGAGTTGTCGGTGAGGCGGAAGACGCCGTCACCGGGCGCGTCGGCCGCGCCCTGAAGGCAGTGCGGCAGCGAGCCGGGCTTGGAGGCGGTGGCCGAGGTCAGACACGGCCGGTCCGTCGCCGAGAGCAGGCTGGTCGCGACCCACTTCGTGGCCGAGACGTTGTCGCCCGCGAAGGTCTCCTGGTCGAGTGTTTCTGCATGCGCGGGCGTGACCATGGCCACGAACGTGAGTCCCGCCAGCATCGCCGTGGCGGCGGCCAGCCCTGTACGGCGTGCCGCCTGGGCACGCCGCTGCGGACGAGGGAGTCCGTATTCCATATTTTTTCCCCCGAGATAGCATTTATAGGAGAATGTCCGACCGCAATTCGGCCATGCGCTACCCACTCATGACGTCTGGTGATTTCAGCGCAGGCCAGCGGGACGGACATCGCTTGTCTACGTCCTAGCGATAACCTGCTCTGCCTGATAGCAAACCGGTGAATTCGGCGATAAGAGGTAATTGTTGCCCGCAGCCTCGACCGGCTCAAGGGTAATTATCCGATTTGAGCGGGTTATGAGTTGATTTGTCCAGATCTGCCGCGACAGTATGAGCGCAGGCCACCGGGCTGGCAGGATGGACCCATGAGGGAAACCCGAGTCTCGGCCGCGGGCCTGCGTGAAGCCATCGAGCGCAGCGGCTACTACCCCGACCTCGTCACCGATGCGGTCGAATCCGCGCTGGGCAAGGAGGCGGTGACCGCCTACGTGGTGCACCACGAGGCCACCTTCGATCCGGCGATGGAGGTGCGCAGGCACGTCACCGTCCTGGTGCTGTCGGCCACCAGGTTGCTGGTCTGCCACACCGACGAGCACCCGCCCGTCGAAGGAGTCTCGGCCGCACACGCCTCGACGACCACCGAGGCCGTCAGGCTGACCCGCGTGCAGTCGGTCGCCGTCACCCGTGTCGTGCCCGACCCCGCCTCCTACGTGCCGGGCGTGGCGCCGACCGAGGTGACGCTCACGATCGGCTGGGGCGCGATCTCGCACATCGACCTCGAACCCGCCACCTGCGGAGACGAGAACTGCGAGGCCGACCACGGCTACACCGGCGCCATCACGGCCGACGACCTGTCCCTGCGCGTGAGCGAGGCCGCCGACGGCCCCGAGGCGGTCGGCCACGTCCTGGCCTTCGCCAAGTCCCTGTCGGAGGCCACCGCACGCGCCACGGCCTAGACGCCTGCTCCCGATCGCGCTCAGGTCTTCAGGGGGAGCTGAGGGCGTCGGTCTTCCGGGGGAGCTGAGGGCGCCGGGCCGATCCCGGCGTACGGTGGGGCGGCGGCCTGCCCGAAGGGCTGCGCGAAACCCGGAGGTGTGCCATTTCCCTCGAACCTCTGCCCCTCGAACCCCTGGTGCCCGCCTACGGCGCGGCTTCGCTGTCCGATCTGCCCGGCTCGATCCTGGCCGCGCTGGGCGTCGGCGAGAGCAATGTCCTGGGGCTGCCGCCTGCCGACCGGGTGTGCCTGTTCCTGGTCGACGGCCTCGGCGCCGATCTGCTCGCCGCGCATCCCGAGTCCGCTCCCTTCCTGTCGTCGCGGGCTGGCCGCGTGCTCAACGCGGGCTTTCCCGCCACCACCGTGACCAGCCTGTGCTCGCTCGGCACCGGCTCGGCGCCAGGTGAGCACGGCATGCTCGGCCTCATGCTCGCCGTACCCGGCACGGGGCAGTTGTTCAACTGCCTGCGCTGGAGCGGGCCCGAAGGGCTCGTCGTCGAGCCCGAGGAGTGGCAGCCCAGGCCCACGGTGTACGAACGCGCCGGGCAGGCCGGGGTGACCAGCAGCTATGTCGCGCCCGCGATGTTCGAGGGCACGGGGCTGACCAGGGCCGTGTACCGGGGCGTGCGCTACCTCGGCGCCGACAGCGTCGACGAGCGGGTCGCCGGGGTGGCCAGGGCGATGGCCGAGCCGAGGGCGCACGTGGTCGTGTACTACGGCGACCTCGACGCGATGGGCCATCTCACCGGCTGGGGCACGCCCGAATGGCTGGAGCAGCTCGCGATCGTCGACTCCATGGCCGAACGCATCGCCGAGGCCCTGCCGCCGGGCGCCGCCCTGTACGTCACCGCCGACCACGGCATGGTCAACGTGCGCGAGAAGATCGACGTCGAGAGCGCGCCCGGCCTGGCCGAAGGCGTGCGCATGCTGGGCGGCGAGGCGCGGGCCCGCCACGTCTACACCGAGCACGGCGCGGCCGACGCCGTCCTGGCCGCCTGGCGCGACACGCTGGCGGGCAAGGCATGGGTCGTCTCGCGCCAGGAGGCCGTCGAGTCCGGCTGGTTCGGCCCGCGCGTGCTAGACGAGTGGCTCGGGCGCATCGGCGACGTCGTCGCGGTGCCGTACGGGGACAGTGCGCTGGTGGCGCCGCAGCGGCATCGGATGGAGGCGATGTTCACCGGATACCATGGCTCACTCACGGCGATCGAGCAGAACGTGCCCCTCCTGGAGGTCATCAGATGAGCAGTGCCCATACCGGCGACGCCACGCCGCTCCTCACGGCGGCCGAGCTGGCAGGGTTGCTGCCGGACGAGGTGACGGTGCTCGACGTGCGCTTCAGGCGCGGCACGCCGAGCGGCGCCGAGGCCTACCGTGAGGGACACGTGCGGGGCGCGGTGTTCTGCGACGTCGACGCCGACCTGGCGGCGACCCCCGGCGCCGGAGGCAGGCACCCGCTGCCCGGGGCCGACGACTTCCAGGCCGCCATGCGGGCGCTCGGCGTGCGCGACGGGCGCACGGTCGTGGTCTACGACGACGCCGACTCCACCTATGCCGCACGCGCCTGGTGGAGCCTGCGCTACTTCGGCCACGACGACGTCCGCGTGCTCGACGGCGGCTACCGTGCCTGGTCGGAGGCCGGACTGCCGATCGACACCGGCGTGGGCGAGGCCGAGCCCGGCGACTTCACCGCCAAGCCGGGCGCGATGCCGGTGCTCGACGCCGACCAGGCCGCCGCGCTCACGACGACCGGGCTGCTGTTCGACGCCAGGGCCGCCGAGCGTTTCCGGGGCGAGGTGGAGCCGCTCGACCCGGTCGCCGGACACATCCCCGGCGCGGTCAGCGCGCCCACCGACCAGAACGTCACCGCCGTCGGCACCTTCCTGCCGCCCGAGATCCTGCGTGAGCGGTTCATCGCGCTGGGCGTCGACGAGGGGGCCGAGCTCGGCGCGTACTGCGGCTCCGGCGTGACGGCCGCTCACGAGGTGCTCGCGCTCTCGCTGGCCGGTTTCCCCGCCGCGCTGTACGTGGGGTCGTGGTCGCACTGGATCACCGATCCGTCCAGGCCGGTCGCCACCGGCGCGTAGGTCCGGGCGATCGGCCGCGAGCCGTCGCCGAAGCACACGAACCCGAGCACGCCCGTCTCCGCCGTCGCCTCGGCCAACGCGGTGGCGGGCGCCGTGCCCGAGGCCAGCCGTGCGTGCAGGCGCTCCATCAGGCGCACGGCGTCGGCGTCCCTGACCGGCACCACGTCGGCCAGCACACACGCGCTTCCCCTGGCCAGGAACGTGCCCGGCAGGCCCAGCGGGGCGCCGTCCGACGGTGTGTGCGCCATGCCGCCGTCGCAGGCCGACAGCACCACGAGCCCGGGAGCCCCGCCCGGTCGCAGCACGTCGTAGGCCATGAGCGGCCCGTCGTCCAGGCTGATGCTCGACAGCAGCGGCGAGCGCGGATGGAACAGCCCGTGCGCCGCCAGGTGCAGCACGCCCGCGCGCCCGATCGCCTCCAGCACATCGGCGACCCGGCCCCGCACCCGCCCGGCTCCGGCGTGGAAGCGCAGGACCTGGGCGACCTCGTCGTCGGCGTGCACGAGGCCGGGTCCGGCCGCCGCGAGCACAGGGCCGTGCGCCGGGCCGGCCCGCCTCGCCGCCAGCCAGGAGGCCGCGCTCGCCGCCACCGATACCGGCCGCTCGCGCAACGCCGGGAGCGCGGGCCAGGGCAGCGTGTGCAGGGCGCCGCTCGGCACGACGACCCACTGCGGCGGGCCCGTCTCCAGCGGGGTGACCAGCATCCGGCCCAGCGCCTCGGCCTCGGCCGCCACCAGGGCGGCCAGGTCGCGTGCGGGCGTCGTGGTGTCGCGGCGGTACAGCCGTCGCAGGCCGTACCTCAGCCGTTTGGTCGCCTCGGCCGCCGCGCCGTAGGAGCCGAGCGTGTGCAGGCGCATGCCGTCGGGGGTGAGGGTGAGGGCCAGGAGGGTGTCGCCGTGCCTGACGTACTCGACCAGGCCGTGGTCGCCGAGCGCCTGCTGCAGGAGGGCCGGATCCGGGGCCGTGGTGAGGCCGGAGGCGGCCACGGCTCGGCATCGCTCGGCCCATCGGAAGACGGCTTCGGCGGGGGTCGTCCGGGCGGAGCCCGCCGAAGGGCGATCGGCACGCGGTGCGCCGACGGGCGTGGTGAGGGCGAGCTGCAGGCCGATCGCGGCCAGGGGGGCCGCCGTGCGGGCCGCATAGGCGCGCATGGCCGGGTCGTCGAGGGTCGCGACCCGCCGGGCGACCGCCTCAAGGCCGCGTTCGGCCGCACACATCGCCGCCTCGGCGTCACCGGCCAGCCGGGCGCGCAACGCCTCGGCGTGATGCGCGAGCGCAGGCGACCCGCCACTCAGCAAGCCACCGGCTCCAAGCCCGCCCCGCCCGGCGGATGCCGCCTTCGGCACCTCACCGTCTCCGAGCCCGCCCCGCCCGGCGGATGCCGCCTTCGGCACCTCGCCGTCTCCAGGCTCGTCACACCTGGCGGATGTGGCTTTCGGCACCCCACCATCTCCGAGCCCGCCCCGCCCAGCGGATGCCGCCTTGTCCGCACGCACCGCCCGGCCCGATACGACCCGGTACAGGTCGCACACCGTCTCGGCGGCCCTGCGCCCGGCCCGATCGGGGTCGCACCCGGCCAGCGCGTCCAGTTGCTGCGCGGCCGTGGCCGGGTCGCCGTGCTCCAGGGCGTGTTCGGCCACGGTGAGGCGCAAGGCGAACGCGGGGGCCGGATGCCCGTGCCGCTCCAGCGCCGACGCGCACTCCAGGGCCTCGGTGACGAAGCCCTCATCGCCCGGCGCCAGGGCGAGCCGCGCCCGCAGCCGTACCTCGCTCGCCAGCGGCACCCAGGACGTGCGCCGCTGCCCGGCCAGCTCCACCTCGGCCAGCCGCGCCGCCTCGGCCGCGCGGTGCGCGTCTCCGGCGAGCAGCTCCGCCTGCGCCAGCCGCAGCCGCGCCTCGGCCAGCGCCGCCCCGGCGCCCGCCGCCTCCAGCTCGGGTACGGCCTTGGCCAGCAACGCTCGCGCCTCGCCCGCCAGGTTCAGCCCGAGCAGCGCCGCCGCGAGTTCGGCCCGCAGCACGGCCAGCCGCTCGGGATAGTCGGCGAGCCACTCCTGCGCCGCCCTGAACCCGGCCAACGCCTCGCCCACCAGCCCCTGACGCAGCAGGGCGAGCGGCAGATTGGCGCGGGCGAGCACCGCGACGAACGGGAATCCGGCGGCATGGGCGAGCTCGGCGCAGGTCCGCAGGTCCTCCACCGCCGCATCGGCCCGCCCCAGCCACATCCGGCAGATCCCCCGGTTGAGCAAAGCCCCGGCCAGGAAACGCAGCCGATCGCCCTCATCGCGGGCGGCCGACGAGCAGGCCAGCACCTCGACGGCATGATCGCACCACGCGATGGCCTCCTCGTGCCGGTCGAGATGGGCCAGGGCGACCGCACGCTGGATGCCGAGCTTGGCCCGCTCGACCGCCGACTCCAGAGCAGGCTCGGCCATGGCGGCGATGCGCAACGCCTGGAGCGGACGGCCGCGCTCGGTGGCGATGGTGACCAGCGACAGCCGGGCCTGGGCCCGCCGGTGCGGGAAGGGCCGCGCGGCGGCGACAGCCGTACGGAGATGGCGTTCGGCGGCGGGCAGGTCGCCCAGCTCACGCGCGGCCAGGGCGAGCGCCCGCAGTGCGATCACCGCCGCTTCGAGCAGCGGTCCGCTCAGCCCGCCGAGGGCTGGACCGGGCGTGGCGGCGCCCAGTGCTACCGGCGCCGTGCCGGGCGGTGGCCCGGAGAGGAGTGCGGGGCGGGGCTCGGAATCGTCTGCCGAGGTCGTATCAGTGCCTGGCGGGAGACCAGCGACGGTTGACGCTGTGCTTCGGGCATGCGTGCTGCTGTGCTGAACGGCAGTGCCCCACTCCGTCGTGAGGACGCCGGTCATCCTGAGGATCTCGGTCGCGGCGGCGTGCGCTCGACGGGGGTCGGCGCCTGCCATCACCACGGCCGCTTCGGCCACCGCGACAAGCCTCGTCGCGGGGCCGTGGGAGTCTCCCGGTGAGGGCGGAGGCGTGATGTTCGCCGCCCTCATGGGTGGACGTACGGTCAAGGACGGATCCGGACCCAACGGGTCGAGACCGCATCACGGCCTGGCCGGTGGCATGTCACCCGGAACCACCCGGGCGGTATGCCGGTCGCCGCGAACTGACCCGTGCCCACGAGATCGGGGAACAGCGTCACGTGCGGCGTGCGTATCTCAAGCCTGGTGCCGTCCCCCGGGAAGGGAGAGACACGCCCGGTCACGTCGATGAGTCCGTCGTCGACGGTCACCTCCAGTTCGAAGGCCAGCTCGGGAGTCGTGAATGTGACGAAGAAGGGCTCGTCCGCCCCTCTGATGCCGTATGCGGTTGTGCTCGCCCCGTCCTCGGGCGCGGCGTAGACCGTGCCCTGCTGCCGGAGTGAGTAGGCCTCGCGAGCGAACGCGGTGACGTGGGCGGGAACTTCGTCGTGTCCGGTCGCGAGGCGAAGAGCGGCTAAGAGATATTCGTCCTCGATCAAGGCACCTTCTCCTTAGAAGAGATCAGGGTGCGCAGTTGTTGGAGACATCGATTCCTGCTGGAACCGGCGCTCCCCCTGGGGATTCCCAGTCGCTGTGCCGCTTCGTGCAGCCCTGAGTCAGGTGCGGTTGCCCAATGCTGCAGAAGGGTGCGACAGGGTTCGGGCATGAACGCGACAGCCTGCCAGACCCGAGACGATTCATCCGCCTGTAAGACCACGGATGCCGGATCCACTGTCACGCCGCCTTCGGGCGGTTCAGGGGTGAGCCGCACGCCCCCCGCCCTCCGACTGATGAGAAGCGCTTCGCGCCGGACGGTGGTGACCAGCCACGCGCCTACCCTGTCTGGTGCCCTGATGGTCTCCAGGCTCTCGAGGAGGCGCAGCCAGGTGCCTTGGACTGCGTCCGCGGCATCGGGCGGCTGGAGACCATGAGCTCGGGCCACAGCCCACAGGCGGGCGTCGAAAAGGTCCACGAGACCGTTCCACGCTGCCGCGTCGCCTGCGGCCGCGGCCAGAAGCAGATCCGTCATCCCTTGCGGATCATGCTGGTGACCCATGTTGCCTCCCCGTGATCGACAGGGAACTCTGGGTGAACTTTACCGAGCCTTGGCGATCAGTACTCCCAGATCGGGAATTTGCCTGCTCCTGCTGGGATCGAGCACTTGGCGCGCGGCTTCGCGCGGCGTCAGCTCGCGGGCCGCGTCGGCCACCGCACCCGTCACGATCGCGGTGGCGAACGAGGTGCCGCTCCACGTGGCATAGCCGGAGTAGCCGTGCCCCTCGACGAAGCTGCTGGTCAGCCACTCGCCCTGGGCGCAGGCGTCCACCCAGGCGCCGTACGCGGAGAACGGCGCCCTGCCCTCGCCCGCGGCGTCCAGCGCGCCGACGGCGATCACCGTGTGCAGTGCGGCGGGCCAGAACGGCCGGTCGGAGGCGGTGTTGCCGGCACACGCCACCACGACCGTGCCGGGCAGCGCGGCGACGGCGTCGGCGACGATGGCCGACGGCTGGTCGTCCACACTGTGACCGCCGAAGGAGAGGTTCAGCACGTGCGGCGGATCGGCCCGCAGCCGGTGCAGCGCCCGGACCAGCCCGGCCTCGTCGCCGACGCCGTGGCTGTCGAGCACCCTGGTCATCTCCACCCGAGCCCCCGGCGCCCTGCCCACGACCAGGCCCGTGACGAACGTGCCGTGCCCGGCCTGGGCGTCGAGCGTGCCGTCCCCGTCGGCGTCGAGCACCTCGCCCGGCGTCGTGTCCGCGCCGCCGTACCAGGAGGTCTTGGACCACCAGGTGTGGGGTGCGAGGCCGGTGTCGAACACGCCGACCCGTACGCCGGAGCGGCCGCGTGCGGGGGAGCCCGGCGGTTCGGCGGGGAAGGGGCGTGAGGCGGGGCCGCCGAAGTACAGGGGCTGGCCGACGAGCACGTGGTTGGGCGCCGCCCGGTGGCCCTGCTCACGCAGGGTGCGGGCGAGGTCGGCGGCGTCGACGCCGGGGCTGAGTCTGAGCCTGCACACGCCGTCCGCCTCGGCCACGGCCTGGGTCCACCGGCTCGCCGCCGACAGCGCGCTCCTGTCGGTCAGCAGCTGCCCCGGCCTGATCAGCGCGCCGTCCACCTCTTGGATGTCCATGGGGATCTCTCTTTCCCCTGGTGCGATCGTGTCACGTATCACTCCCGCAACATCTTGGTATGACCCCCCTCTGGTGCCACGCCGCGACCGACGGTAGTCTCTCCCTAGTCACTTGTGATCATCCCAGGACGAGGCCGTTGGGGAAGGCGCACCTCGTACCGAAACGGGAGGTCCGGTGTCTGCTCGTGGCGTGCTTTACGTCCACTCGGCTCAGCCCGCGCTGTGCCCTCATATCGAATGGGCAGTCGCGGGCGTCCTTGGCGTGCCTGTCGACCTGACGTGGACCCCGCAGCCGGCCGCGCCCGGCACCCTGCGGTCACAGGCCGAATGGGAGGGGCGTCCCGGCATCGCGGCCGCCGTCACCTCGTCCATCATGGGCTGGCAGCGTGTGCGTTTCGAGATCACCGAGGATGGTTCGCCCGGTGTCGACGGCTCACGTCACGCCTATACGCCCACGCTCGGCGCCTTCACCGCGGTGATCGGCGCTTCGGGCGACATCCTCATTCCCGAGGACAGGGTGCGTGCGGCCATGCTCATGGCAGGTCAGGGCCGTGCCGTGCTCGAGGACGAGCTGGACAAGATGCTCGGCCGTCCCTGGGACGAGGAGCTCGAGCCGTTCCGCTATGCGGGTGACGGCGCCCCCGTGCGCTGGCTGCACGCGGCCGTGTAGCCGTCCGCGGCCCGCGTCCGACATCGGGTGCGGGCCGTGCCGTACGACGGCCTCTGAAGCGCCTCAGCGGCCGCGACACCACCACCTGACCCCCGCCTCACGACATGACCGAGGGCCCCACACGAATCCGTGTGGGGCCCTCGATCGTGTTGCACCAGGTCAACAGTGGGTAGATAACGGGCACATGCCCAGCGACAACCAAATGCGCCCCGAAGGCGTCACACATACGAACGAATCGGACGGCAGGAGAATCGGACGGCAGGATCGGCGTACGTGGCGTCGAGACGGTCACCGAGGAGCTCCACCGGCATGCACGCCTGCCGACGGCCCGCGAAGGGCCGAGGGCGGCGTGCCGATGCCGGGCGCCCGAGGACTAGCCCGCACCTGAGTAATGGTCCGAAAAGGACTAGTACGTGGTGAAGACGACCGCGGCGTTGTGGCCGCCGAACCCGAACGAGTTGTTGATCGCCGCGATGTCGCCGCCGGGCAGCTTGCGCGTGTCGCCGTGCACGATCTCGACGTCGATGCCGTCGTCGATGTCGTCCAGGTTGATGGTCGCGGGCACGATCCGCTCCTGCAGCGCCTTGATCGTGAACACCGACTCGATGCCACCGGCGCCGCCGAGCAGGTGACCGGTCATCGACTTGGTCGAGGTCACCAGCGGGTGCGTGCCGATCGCCTTGGCGACCGACTGCACCTCGATGACGTCGCCCGCCGGGGTCGAGGTGCCGTGCGCGTTGATGTGCTTGATGTCGTGGCCGGTGACGGCGGCGTCGGTGAGCGCCATCGTCATCGCCATGATGATGCCACGGCCCTCGGGCTCGGGCTGTGTGATGTGGTGGGAGTCGGCCGAGTAGCCGACGCCCGCCGCGACCGCGTAGATGCGCGCGCCGCGCGCCTTGGCGTGCTCCTCGGACTCCAGCACGACGATGCCCGCGCCCTCGCCCAGCACGAAGCCGTCACGCGCCTTGTCCCACGGCCGTGAGGCGCCCTGCGGGTCGTCGTTGCGCGTCGACATGGCACGCGCGGCGGAGAACGCGGCGATGTTCAGCGGGTGGATCGCCGCCTCGGTGCCGCCCGCGACCACGATGTCGGCGCGGCCCGACCTGATCATGTCCATGGCGTAGCCGATCGCCTCCGCGCCCGACGCGCAGGCCGAGACGGTCGCGTGCACACCGGCCTGGGCGCCCAGATCGAGACCGATCCAGGCGGCGGGCCCGTTGGGCATGAGCATCGGCACGGTGAAGGGCGAAAGGCGCTGCCAGCCCTTCTCCTTGAAGGTGTCGTAGGCCGAGAGCGTGGTGGTGATGCCGCCGATGCCGCTGGAGACCACGACGCCGAGCCGCTCGGGCGCCACCTCGGGCGCGCCCGCGTCCTGCCAGGCCTGGCGGGAGGCGACCAGCGCGAACTGCTCGCTGCGGTCGAGACGACGGGCTTCGGGCCTGGGCAGCACCTCGGCCGGGTCGACGGCCGCGACGCCCGCGAACTTCACGGGCAGGCTGTCGACCCAGTCCTCGGTGATCGTCCTGACCCCCGACTGACCGGCGAGGAGAGCCGACCAGGTCGAATCGACGTCTCCACCGAGGGGCGTCGTCGCGCCGAGCCCGGTGACGACGACACGTACCCGGTTTGCACTCACTGTCTGCACTCCTTGTTGATCAGCGGGGTCTATCGGTGACGCGAAGGCTAGGCCTGGATGAAGCTGAGGACGTCCTTGACCGTCTTCAGGTCCTTGAGCTGGTCGTCGGGGATCTCGACGCCGAACTTGTCCTGCGCGGCCACGGCGATCTCGACCATGGACAGGGAGTCGATGTCGAGGTCGTCGACGAAGCTCTTCTCAGGGGTGACCTCGGACGCCGGAATGCCGGTGATCTCGTTGACGATCTCGCCGAGGCCCGCGAGGATCTCCTGCTCGGTGACTGCCATGTCGGTGGTTCTCCTTAGATTTCATTTGGGTTCTGTACGGCCTGGCCGTACAAGCCGGAAAGACGTGCGGAGTGAAGGCTAGGGGATCTCGACCACTTGACCGGCATAGGTCAGGCCGGCCCCGAAGCCGAGCAGAAGGGCCAGCCCGCCGGAGCGGACCTCGCCGCGCTCGATCATGCGCGAGAGGGCCAGCGGGATGGAGGCGGCCGAGGTGTTGCCCGCCAGCACGATGTCCCTGGCGATGACGGCGTTGTCGGCGCCGAGCTTGCGGGCGATGGCCTCGATGATGCGCAGGTTGGCCTGGTGCGGCACGAAGGCGGCCAGCTCCGAGGGGTGCACGCCGGCACGCTCGCAGGCGAGCCTGGCGACCGGGTGAAGCGCGGTCGTCGCCCAGCGGAACACGGTCTGGCCCTCCTGGTGCAGGAAGGAGTCGCGGTCCTTGATGATGATGGCGTCGGACTTGTCGCCCGCGCTGCCCCACACGACCGGCCCGATGCCGGGAGTGTCGGAGGGGCCGACCACGGCCGCGCCGGCGCCGTCGGCGAAGATCACCGCGGTCGCCCTGTCGGTCCAGTCGATCCACTGCGAGAGCTTCTCCGAGCCGATCACCAGCACGTGCCTGGCGCTGCCAGCGCGCACGGCGTCGTTGGCGACGGCCAGCGCGTAGGAGAAGCCGGAGCACGCGGTGTTGACGTCGAAGGCGCCGGGCGACTTGATCTCGAGACGGGTGGCGACCCTGGCCGCCGCGTTGGGGATCTGGCTCTCCAGCGTGCAGGTGGCGACGATGACCAGGTCGATGTCGGCGGGCGAGAGGCCGCTCGCGGCCAGCGCCTTGCCTCCGGCCTGGGCGGCCAGGTCGATGTCGCTCTCGGTGTCGGGCGCGACCCTGCGCTCCTTGATGCCGACGCGGCTCTGGATCCACTCGTCGTTGGTCTCGATCGTCTGCGACAGGTCGTCGTTGGTGACGATGTTGGCCGGCTGGTAGTGGCCGAACGCCAGAATCTTCGCGCCGGGTGAGCCCTGCGTCATCGTGATCACTGCAGCAGCTCCCTGGCGGCGTCGAGGTGGTCGGGGGTCTTCAGGGCGACGGTCTTGACACCGCGAAGGGCGCGCTTGGCCAGGCCGGTCAGTGTGCCGCCGGGGACGAGCTCGATCATCGCGGTGACGCCGAGATCGGCCATCGTGGTCATGCAGCGGTCCCAGCGCACGGGGTTGCTCACCTGGTTGACCAGGCGCTCGACGACCTCGGCCCCGGTGGTGACGACCTGCCCGTCGGCGTTGGACAGCAGCTTGATCGCGGGGTCGGCGGGCGTGAGCCCTTCGACGGCTCCGCGCAACTGCTCGGCCGCCGGGGCCATGTGCACGGTGTGGAAGGCTCCGGCGACCGCGAGCGAGATCAGCCTCGCCTTGGCGGGCGGGTCCTCCTTGAACGCGGCCAGCTGCGCGAGCGTGCCACCCGCGACGATCTGCCCGGCGCCGTTGATGTTGGCGGGGGTCAGGCCGTGCTCGGCCAGCGAGGCCAGCACCTCCTCCTCGTCGCCGCCGAGCACCGCGGTCATGCCGGTCTCGGTGACGGAGGCGGCCTTGGCCATCGCCTGGCCGCGCTCGCGCACCAGGCCGAGCGCCTGCTCGGGAGTGATCACTCCGGCCAGTGCGGCGGCGGCGAGCTCGCCCACGCTGTGCCCGGCGAGCAGGTCGGGCGTGACGCCCAGGACCTCGGCCGCGGCCAGTGAGGCGGCTACGAGGAGTGGCTGTGCGACGGCGGTGTCACGGATCTCGTCGGCGTCCGCGGTGGTGCCGTAGGCGATCAGATCGAGGCCGACGACATCGGACCATGCGGTGAGCCTGTCGGCTAGACCTGGGAGTTCGAGCCATGGGGTCAGGAAGCCTGGAGCCTGGGCGCCTTGGCCCGGCGCGACGAGTACGAGCACGCACTCCACCATGCCCTGTAGAAGTCCGACACGCGGATAAGGATCCGTACGAACTTTGTCCAGGGCACCTTGTAGGAAACATACAGCGGTTGCGCAGGTCGGGTGCGTTAAGCGCGCCAGGTGGCAGCGGTCTCGGCCAGTCTGCCCAGGATCAGGCCGACCTGGAGGGTGAAGGCGGATCTGCCCTCGGTCGGCTGGTATCCGGTCAGCTCGGTGATTTTCTTCAGCCGGTAGCGGACCGTGTTCGGGTGCACGAACAGCAGTCTGGCCGTGGCTTCGAGCGAGGTGCCCTGCTCCAGGTACGTCGAGAGCGTGTCGAGCAGCGGGGTGCCGGCGAGCGGCAGGTAGACGTTCTCGACGAGCTGGCCGCGCGCGTCGTCGTCGCCGTCGAGCGCGCGCTCGGCCAGCAGGTCCTCGGCGTGCACCGGCCTCGGCGCGTCGGGCCAGCCCCCGGCCGCGCGCAGCCCGGCGATCGCCGCCCTGGCCGAGCTGGCTGCGGCGTGCAGGTCGGCGACCTCGGGGCCGACCACGATGGGCCCCTCGCCGAACCTCGGCACCACGCGCCTGGCCGCCACCTCGACGCTGTCGGCGCCGCCGACGATCACGATCAGCCTGTCGGCCTGGATGCCGGCCAGCATGTCGAGGTTGGACCTGCGGCTCTTCTCCCTGATGCCGTCGATGACGGCCTGCGGGTCGTCGTCGGGCGCGTTGCCCGCCAGCACGACGACGGGGGAGGAGGTCCAGCCGAGCGCCGCGGCCCAGGAGTGCAGCCCGTCGTCGACCTCGCCGCGTACGAGCGCGTCGACGATCAGCGCCTCCAGCCTGGCGTCCCAGGCGCCGCGCGCCTCGGCCTCGCGGGCGTAGACCTGGGCGGCGGCGAAGGCCACGTCACGTGTGTAGCGCAGCATGGCCTGCTGCAGCATGTCGCCGCCGTCGGGTGCGGCGAGCTCGTCGACCTGGGCCTCGACCACCTCGACGATGACACGGATGATGTCGACCGTCTGCTGCAGCGAGATGTGCCGCTTGAGCTCGCGCGGAGCCGTGCCGAAGAACTCGATGCTGGGCGTCGGCCTGCCCTCGTCGGCATGCTGGAACCACTCGATGAACGCCGCTATCCCGGCCTGGGCCACCAGCCCGACCCATGAGCGGTCCTCGGCGCTGAGCGCCCTGAACCACGGCAGGCGCTCGTCCATGCGGGCCATGGCGTGCGTGCCGAGCGCGCCCATCGCCCGTTCCAGCCGGCGGGTGGTGTCCTCGCGCGTTCGATCGTTCACGCCCTCTAGGGTGCCAGCTCGCGGGCAGTGCTCAGGATCAGATGACGGCGACCGCCGTGATCAGGCCGATCATGAGGTGCGTGACGGCCAGCAGCAAGGTGCCGGGCCGCAGTTCGCCCTCCTTGACCAGCTCGCGCGCCGAGATCCCGGCGACCAGGTCGAAGGCCAGCATGGCGATCGTCTGTACGGCGATGCCGACCAGGCCGAACACCGCGGTCGTGAGCAGGCCCTCGTGCAGGGCGCCTCCCGACGACCAGATCGAGGCGGCCACGATCAGCCCGACGGCGGCCAGGCCGGAGGAGGTGAGCAGGGTGGCGTTCGGATTGCGCTCGGTCTTGATCATCGTACTGAGCCGGCCCGGGATGGCCAGGTCGATCACATAGAAGCCGACGATCAGCAGGACCACGCCGAGGGTGGCGTAGGCCCCGATGGCGAGTGCGCCGCGCCCGAGGTGCTCGGCAAGGGGCATGTCAGTTCTCCTCGATGCGGTGCGGTACGAACGACGAGGTGTCGTCGGTGATCAGGCCTGCCGTCTCGCGGATGCCCAGTCCCGCCGCCTCGTCGGCGACCATCCAGGCGCCCAGCACGGGATGCTGGCCGTCGAAGGACGGTAGCGGATCGAACGCCTGGTAGACCACGCCCGTTTCGGCCGAGTCTGCGTGGGTTGCGACTCTGATGCCCTCGCCCTCACGCCCGAGCAGCGGCTTGACGACGAAGGTGGCCAGGTCGGCGGGCCCCTCCAGGTAGGCGGGCAGCAGATTGGGATGCCCGGGGTACAGCTCCCACAGCAGCGCCAGCAGCGCCTTGTTCGACAGCAGCGTCTTCCACAGCGGCTCGATCCACGTGGTGGAGGCCGCATGCCGTACGGCCTGCGCGCCGAAACGGTCGTCGAGCATCCACTCCCAGGGGTAGAGCTTGAAGGCCGAGCGGATCACGCGCTGTTCGACGTCGACGAAGCGGCGGTTGAGCGGGTCCCAGCCGATGTCCTCCATGGCCACGGCGACGGTGGTGAGCCCGGCCTGGCCCGCCGTCTCCTGGAGGTAGGCCAGCGTCATCGCCTCCTCGCCCGTCTCGTCCCTGTTGGTCCAGGCGAAATGCGTGGGGCCGGTCGGCAGGACGAGGTCGCGCCAGCGGTCGATGAGGCGTTCGTGCAGGGAGTTCCACTGGTCGTCGCCGGGGTGCGCGTCCTGCAGCCAGAACCACTGCACGACCGCGGCCTCGACGAGCGAGGTGGGCGTGTCGCCGTTGTACTCCAGCAGCTTGGCCGGGCCCGTGCCGTCGTAGCGCAGGTCGAAGCGGCCGTACACGTGCGGGTCCCTGCGCTCCCAGGAGTGCGCCACCTCGGCGGCGGCCCATTCGGGCAGGCCGAAGTCGCGGAAGCGGTCATGCGTCACGACGTGGTCGACGACCGCGAGGCACATCCGGTGCAGCTCCTCGACCTGCTCTTCGAGGGCGAGGATCTCGGCCATGTCGAACACGTAGTGGACGGACTCGTCCCAGTAGGGGCGGGTACTGCCCGGTGTCTGCACCGCGCGGTGGAAGGCGAGGCCGTGGCCTTCGACGATCTGTTCCCACCCCTGGCGAGGGGTGCCGTGCTCACGTCGCATCGGGGGTCAGCCGCCGCTGCTGCCGCCACGGCCGCCGAAGCCGCCGCGCTGGATGACCGTGCCGGTGCGCGAGACGATGTGGGCGTC
Source organism: Nonomuraea sp. IBHARD001 (assembly GCF_056106265.1). NCBI lineage: Bacteria > Bacillati > Actinomycetota > Actinomycetes > Streptosporangiales > Streptosporangiaceae > Nonomuraea > Nonomuraea sp. IBHARD001. The sequence continues at coordinate 6,915,471 of NZ_JBWBBW010000002.1, read as the reverse complement.
GGCCGGGCGTGCGGTGGTGCCCTTGAGCACGCGTCCGGCGATCCTGGTGCCCGCGTAGTACCAGGCGAAGGCGCCGAGCGAGCCCCGGTAGTGCGCCTGCTCGCAGTAGTTGTCCTCGACGACGGTGAAGGAGCCGTCCTCGACCTGCGTGGAGGTGTCGACGCAGTCGGCCGTGACCTCTTCGTCGTCCTGGTCGATGAGGCCGGCGCCGACCACGAGAACGGCGACGGCGCCTATGGCGGTCAGGGTGATCGCCTTCGTCGACATGGACCTGCCCGGCTTCTTGCCGGGTTTGCCCGGCTTCCAGGCCGGCGGCTTGGCTGGGACTGCCATCGATCTCCCGCCCATACGTGGTGCTTCGTACCTTTTGTTGATCTATTCACGCTTTTTCGTGACAACGTGTATGCGAGGGTAGCCGTTCCCTGGGTACGTAACCCGAATGGAGCCGGTGCAAGCATTGCGGGACATCGCTCGTCTTCTGGAACGAGCGGGCGAACCCACCTATCGGGTACGAGCCTTCCGCAATGCCGCAGCCGTCGTCGAGGGCCTCCCGCATGACGAACTCCTTCGGCTGGCCGCGTCCGGCGGGCTGTCGGCGCTGCCCGGGATCGGCAAGGTGACGGCGCTCGCGGTGTCGGAGGCGCTGGCCGGACAGGTGCCCACGTACCTGCGCAGGCTGCAGGCCACCGAGGGCGCCGACCTGGACGCCGACGCGAGCGCACTGCGCGCCGCGCTCAAGGGCGACCTGCACAGCCACTCCGACTGGTCGGACGGCGGCTCGCCGATCGAGGAGATGGCGCTGGCGGCCAAGGCGCTCGGCCACGAGTACTGGGCGCTCACCGACCACTCGCCACGCCTGACCATCGCGAGCGGCCTCACCGCCGAACGGCTGCGCGCGCAGCTCGACGTGGTCGCCGCGCTCAACGCCGAGCTCGCCCCCTTTCGCATCCTGACCGGGATCGAGGTCGACATCCTGGCCGACGGCCGCCTCGACCAGGAGCCCGAACTGCTGGCCGAGCTCGACGTCGTGGTGGCCAGCGTGCACTCCAAACTCCGTATGGACTCGGACGACATGACCAGGCGCATGGTCACCGCCGTCGCCGACCCGAACGTCGACGTGCTCGGCCACTGCACCGGCCGCATCGTCAAGGCGGGCACCAAGCGGGGCGGGCTGCGGCCGGAGTCCACGTTCGAGGCCGACCTGGTCTTCGAGGCGTGCAGGCGTTTCGGCGTCGCCGTCGAGATCAACTCACGGCCGGATCGGCTGGATCCGCCCAAGCGGTTGATCCGCCTGGCGTACGAGACGGGGTGCGTGTTCGCGATCGATTCCGACGCGCATGCGCCCGGGCAGCTCGAGTGGCTGGGGAACGGGTGTGAGCGGGCGGCGCTTTGCGGGGTCGAGGCGGATCGGGTGGTCAACACGTGGTCGCTGGAGCGGTTGCTGGCGTGGACCAAGGGGGAGTAGTCGTTTTCTGGGATTTCGAGTGGTTGCGGGGTCTGGAATGGTGCTCGGGCTTTTTCGGGCAGAGCCGAATTACGCTTCGAGGTTTCGAGGCGCGTCTATTTCGGGCCTTGGATGGAGGGCCTGGCCGGGGAGTGGCGGTAATTGTCGGTGGGGCGGCGTAGCGTCGCAGGCGTGAACCGAACCGATCGGCTCTACGCGCTCGTCGAGGACCTGCGCGCCATCGCCCCCAGGTGCCGGTCCGCTCGCGACCTCGCCGAGCGTTTCGAGGTGAGCGTGCGCACCATCGAGCGCGACATCGCCGCCCTGCAGCAGTCCGGCGTGCCCATCTACGCCGAACCCGGCCGCAAAGGCGGCTACGCGATCGACAAGAAGATGTCGCTGCCGCCGCTCAACTTCAGCCCCGCCGAGGCCGTGGCCATCGCGGTGGCCCTGAGCAGGGCCGGTGACCAGCCCTTCGGCGCCCAGGCCCGCAGCGCGCTGCGCAAGGTGGTGGCCGCCATGCCCGGCCCCGAAGGCGACCTGGCCAGGGAGCTCGCCCGCCGCGTGCAGCTCATGACGCCCGCCGACTCCGGGGAGACCATCCAGGCGCTCGGCTCGGCCGGAATCTCCAAGACCATCGAGGACGCGCTGCTGCGCCGCCAGGTGCTCCGCCTCGACTACGTCGACAGGAAGGGCGCGCTCAGCACCCGCGACGTGGAGCCCGGCGTGTTCCTCGGCGGGCGAGGCGGCTTCTGGTACCTCGTCGGCTGGTGTCGCCTGCGCGACGACGTGCGGGTGTTCAGGCTCGACCGCATCGCCGGCGCCACCCTGACCGGCGAGCGCTGCCCCGACCGGCCGCTCGAAGGCTTCGTCGCCGATGTGCCGGAGATGATCGTGCATGGCACGAATCTGGACTGAAAGCGAGTCGAAAACACCGACATAGGGTTGTCGTCAATGTCAGTCATCGTGGATGTGTTCGAAAGAGTCCGCCGTCCGACGGAAGAGAGACCATGACCACGCCTGCCTTCAACACCATCTCCTGGTTCGAGGTCGCCACCGACGCCCCCGACACCGCGGAGCAGTTCTACGGTGGCCTGTTCGGCTGGACCTACACCAAGGACCCCAACCCGGCCTACGACTACCGCCTGATCACCTACCCGGGCAGCGAGATCCCCGTCGGCGGCATCGGCAACACGGTCGGCGAGAAGCCCAACCACGCGATCTTCGTCGTCCACGTCGCCGACGTCGAGGAGAGCATCGCCAGGACGGAGGAACTCGGCGGCAAACTCCAGTCCAAGGTCGTCGGCCTGCCCTCCGGCCCCGACTTCGCCTATCTGAGCGACCCTGCGGGGAACACGTTCGGGATCTACCGACAGAAGGACTGAGGGGGAGGGGCTTGGTCGGGGGGTGCGCGTCGTGGGTCACGTTTGGGAGGGGCGATTGCGTACGGCCATGGCCCCTGGCAGGTCTGGGGGGCTGGGGGCTTGGCAGGCGATGCGTTGTTCAGCTCACGCTGCTGTTGAGGCTTGGCTTGTGGGCCTCATGCGGGGTTCGTCGTTTGTAGGGGAGTGACATGGGGGCTTGTGTCCCGCGTGGGTGCTCGTGCTTAGCCCGTGGGCCGTGTTCTGGCAGCGCAGCGGGCGAGCCGTGTTCTAGCGGATCTTACATTCCTGCATTTCCCTTGTGATCCCTGCATCTATCTCCCTTGTGAATCGACACGACCCCTCTTGCGCATTCCTCTTTTGTGCATTGACACGACCTGACGACGTGACCTTGCCCCCAAGCCCGCTCCTTTCTCGCTCCTCTGTCTGCCTTCCCTGAGTCGTAGGAGGCTTCTGAACTCAGACCTCGCGTTTGCCGCCTGAACGGGTGCCGGGTCACTTTCCCTCCGGTTTTCCGTGTGGCCCCTGTCGTGCCGATGACCTTCCCCATCGGTCGGCGATGGGCAGGCGGCGACGCGTCCGCGAGGCCGGTCCACGCCCGGCCTCACCCCATCCCGGGCTCGCCGCCCCCCGCCGAACGGCGGCGCGCCCGGGCGCAGGGGCCTCCCCGCCATGGGCGACGTGCAGCCACACCGCACGCCGCCCATGCCCCATACCTCCACGCCGGTTCCTTGTCCGTACCTGTTGCGCCAGCCGCTCCCTGGTCCCAGCCTTACGCAGGAGCAGGAGCAGGAGCAGGAGCAGGAGCAGGAGCAGGAGCAGGAGCAGGAGCAGGAGCAGGAGCAGGAGCAGGAGCAGGAGCAGGAGCAGGAGCAGGAGCAGGAGCAGGAGCAGGAGCTCGGGCCGGTTCTGTCCGCTTGCGCGGCATGGGGTTAGAGGCGTCCCAGGGCTGGGAAAGCCTTGCGGTTCGGCCTCGGCCTCGGCCTGAGGCTGGGGGCTGGGGGTCAAGTTTCCCCCTTGGCCCCCAGCCGACGAAAGCCTCGGCTGACGCGCAGCCCCACCTCTATGCCTCAACCAAGGCAAGCCCCTCAGGTCAAGCCTTGCCCCCCGTCAGGATGTCGTACGCCGCCTTCTCCGAGATGATCGCCGTGGGGGCCCAGATGAACAGGCCTGGGATGCGCGGGAACGCGGAGGCGTCGACGACGCGGAGGCCGGTGGTGCCTCGGACGCGGAACTTGCTGTCGAGGACGGACATGGGGTCGGTGTCGCGGCCGATCGGGTTGCTGCACGAGGCGTGGTGGCCCCAGGCCTCCTGGCGGACCCAGCGGCCCAGCTGGTCGCGGTTGGACAGCTGCGGCCCGGGCCAGATCTCGCGGCCCACCCCGGCCTTGGTGTTGATGCGGCGGATCATCTCGACGGAGTCGACCATCGCGGCGACGTCGTCGGCGCCGCCCTTGCCGTCGTCGAACTTGCGGAAGTTGATGAACGGCGGATGCGTCGGATCGGAGGAGCGCAGCCGTACGGTGCCCATGCGGGACTGGGCGTAGCCCTTGAGGATGAGCCAGGTGAAGCGGTTGTGCACGTACCCGGCCTCGCCGAAGCCGGGCTTGTAGCCGCGGAAGTCGACCGGCGCCCCGAAGACGTAGAGCTGGGCCCGCGGATCGGCGCCGTACCTGCGCTTGATGCCGCCGACGACGCCGTTGAACGAGTACGGATGGAACCCGCCGAACCCGGTCAGGTCCAGCCCGGCGCCGATGCCGAGACAAGGGTCGAAGCCCTTGCCGAACGTACACGCCTGGATGAGCGTGAACGGCCTGTGGTCGGTGACGACGGCGGCCTCGTACCTGTCCTGGAGGTTGCCGCCGACGCCGGGCAGGTCGACCTGGACGGGAATGCCGAGCCTGGACAGGTGGTCGCGCGGCCCGATGCCGGACAGCATGAGCAGCTGCGGGCTGTTGAACGCGCCGCAGGCCACGATGACCTCCTTGCGCGCCCTGATCACCCTGGGCGCCTGCTGCCGGTAGCCGCTGGACCCGGCCAGCGGCGAGGCGCCGTACAGGTGGCGTCCGACGCGGCACTCGACGCCGACGGCGCGTTTGGTGCCGCCGGGGCCGGGTTCGAGCACGACGCGGGTGGCGAGGATGTCGGTGAGGATCGTCAGCCTGGAGGCGTACCTGTTGGAGGCGGCCAGCAGCATGTCCTTGGGGCCGTACCTCTTGCCTGCCCTGCTCATCTGCGGCGTGCGGATGAAGCCCTGGCGACCGCCGACGTTGCGCGGGTCGTTGGTGCCGAGCGGGTCGGTGATGACGTCGCCGCCCGGCAGGACGGCGGCCTCGGCGCGTGCGGCCCGCATCAGCGCGCCGAGCTGCGGGTCGATCTCGGTGGCGCCGATCAGCGCGGGGTACTCGACCGGCTGCCAGCTCAGCATGCGCTGCCAGTGGCCCCACATGGCCTCGGGCGACCAGGAGGCGTCCCCGGTCAGCTCCTGGATGTAGCGCCAGTCCGACGGGTCCGGATACATCGTGATCAGTGCGTTGTGCGCCGTGCAGCCGCCGAGCGTGGAGGCACGCGGGTACAGCACGCCCTGGTCCTTGACCCACTGGGTGGCGGAGGCGCTCTGCGCCTGGTCGGTGTAGTGCCTGACATAGAAGTCCCAGCGCACGGCGGTGTCCGACCCGGCGGCCAGGTTGCTCAGCGCCGGCGTGTCGTACCAGGTGCGGTTGCCCGCGGGCGGCCCGGCCTCCAGCACGATCACCGTATGGCCGGCCTCGGCCAGCCGCGCGGCCAGCGGAGCTCCGCCGGGCCCGGAGCCGACGATCACGTAGTCGGCCTCGTCCGCCGATGCCGACCACGCGGGCGTCGTACCGCCGAGCGCGACGGCCCCGGCGGTGAGCGCACCCAGCCTGAGCACGTCACGGCGGTCGAACGAAGTACTCACAACGATTCCCCCTGGGATGTGTTCACCGGGGGGTAGGTGACAGAAAGTAGTCGTACGTCATGATCTAATCACGCAATGTAATCAACTGATACCCCCGATAGGGGAGACACATATGAGTAAGTTGCGAGCGCGGCCGACGGCCGTGCTGGGGGCGGGCGCCGCGATCCTGGCCATCGGCCTGCTTGCGGGCCCGGGCACGGGCGTCGGAGTCGCGTCCAACCACGTGGACTCGCCGCTGCAGATCCTCGATCCGCAGATGGACGTCACCGACCTCTACGCCTTCACCAGTCCGGACCGGCAGGACACGGTCACCATCATCTGGAACTACATCCCGTTCGAGCTGCCGGTCGTGCCGCTGCCCTGGTACAGGTTCGCCACCCAGGGCTTCTACGACCTGCACATCGACAAGGACGGCGACGCCAAGGAGGACATCACCTACCGCTGGTGGTACCGCAACGGCGACGGCAGCGGCGACCCGAAGGCGCCGCCGAGCAAGGGCTACCCGGCCTACCCCGCCGAAGGGGCCGGCCAGGACCCGCGCGACCTGCCGTACAACGGTCAGAACGTGGAGCAGACGCCGGGCCGCAAGGGCGCCAGGACGTTCATCCCGCAGAGCTACAAGCTGGAGCTGATCCGGCCGGGCAAGCCCACGCAGGTCCTGCTGGACGACGCGCCGGTCTCGCCGTGGCCGCTCGGCCTGGACTACAAGCAGAAGTTCGAGAAGGCGATCGTCCCGCTGTCCAACGGCGGCAAGACGTTCTCGGGGCCGGTCAAGGACCCGTTCTTCTTCGACTTCAGGTCGATCAGCCTGACCAGGATCGGCAACCCGGTCGCGCCGCCGTTCGACTTCTTCCTGCCGTTCAACGTGCACACGATCGCCATCCAGCTGCCGAAGTCGGAGCTGGCGATCAACGGCGACGTCAACCGCAACCCGGTGACCGGCATCTGGGCGACGACCTCGCGCCGGACGCTGAACCTGGACGGCAGCGGCAAGCCGAAGTACACGCAGGTGTCGCGGCAGGGCCTGTCGATGTTCGGCGACAGCGTCAACCCGATCCCGCTGCGTGACTTCTACCACCGCTCGCACCCGTCGACCGACGCGACGAACAAGGCCATGCGTGCGGGTATCACGCTGCCCTACGCCTCGGCCCTGCTGGCGCCCGGCCTGCTGCACCTGCCGCCGCTGCCGCCGCGCAGGGACTTCGAGCAGGTCTTCCTGACCGGCATCTCCAAGGCCAACGGGCCGATCAAGATGGATCTCAACGCGCACTCGCTCAACCGTGACGCCGATCCCAGCAAGATCGTCCCGGCCGAGATGACCAGGCTGAACATGGCCGTACCGGTCACGGCCAAGCCCAACAGGTTCGGCGTCATCGGCGGCGACCCGCAGGGCTGGCCCAACGGCCGCAGGCTCACCGACGACGTCACGGTGTCGTTCATGCGCCTGGCGATGGGCGAGCCGATGACGCGCGGCTCACTGCTGCCGACCTGGTTCAGCCCGATCATCGGCCCGGCCAAGCCGATCAGGTCGACGTTCCCGTACGAGGCATATCCCGACATCCGCTGACGACCAGGCCGGGTCCCACCGCGAAGGCGGGACCCGGCCCTCCCCGTGGGCAACCACGACCGGCACCCGGCGAGCGCGCCAACCGCCCGCCCCGTTCGCCATGAGAGCGACCACAACCGTCACCCATGTGAGGAGAGATCACCCATGCGTCGTGCCCTGCTGTCGATCGGAGCCGCGGTGCTCGCGGCCGGGGGAGCCGTGGTGCTGTTCGGGCCGGGACAGGGCCAGGACGCCGCCACCGGGCAGGCCGCGGCCGATCCCTCGCGTGCGGCCGTGGCCAGGGCCAGGGTCGCGAGCGGCGATCCGGCGGCTGCGGCGGAGGCCGCGCGGCAGCGGCTGCGTACCTCGCCGAAGGACGCGGCGACCTGGGCCGCGCTCGGCGCCGCGCTGGTGGAGCAGGCCAGGCTCACCGCCGACCCGGCCCAGCACGCCGACGCGGACAAGGCGCTGACCACCTCGCTCAGGCTCAAGCCGGACGACAACCTCGCCGCGCTCGTCGCCAGCGGTGCCCTGGCCACCGCAAGGCACGAGTTCGCCGCCGCCCGCACCTGGGCGGAACGGGCGATCAAGCTCTCACCCGGCCACGCGGCGGCCTACGGCGTGCTGAGCGACGCCTGCGTCAACCTGGGCGACTACGCGGGCGCCAAGGTGGCCCTGCAGCGCATGCTCGACCTCAATCCCGGCGTCGCCTCCTTCCTGCGCGCCGCGCACCACTTCCAGCTCACCGGACAGCCGGACCGGGCCAAGGAGTCGCTCGACCTGGCCATGGACGCCGCCGTCCTGCCCTCCGACGTGGCCTTCACCTGGTACAGACGCGGCGAGCTCGCCTGGTACGGCGGGCACGCCGAACAGGCGCTCGACGCCTACGACGAGGCCGTGAACGCCGCGCCGGGCTACGCGCCCGCCCTCGCGGCCAAGGCCAGGGTCGAGGCCGCGCTCGGCAGAGAGGAACTGGCGCTGGCCGACTACACCGCGGCCGTCGAACGCGCCCCGCAGCCCGGCCTCATCGTCGAACTCGGCGAACTGCACCAGGCGCTCGGCGACACCACCGCGGCGAAGACGCAGTTCGACCTGGCCAGGCGCCTGCTGAGCGGATACGGCGACGACTACGCCTCGGGCCTGTTCGAGGCCGACCACGGCGACCCCGCACGCGCCGTGACCCACCTGGAGCGCGAGTGGCGCAGGCGCGACAGCGTCGAGGTGGCGGGCGCGCTCGGCTGGGCCCTGCACAAGGCGGGCAGGCAGCGCGAGGCCCTGACCTACCTCACCAAGGCTGGCAGCCTGGGCGGCGGCGACGCCCTCCTGGCCTATCGCAAGGGCTGCGCGCAACGCGCGATCGGCGAGGACAAGGCCGCCAGGCGCAGCTTCGCGGCGGCCCTGAAGGCCAATCCGAACTTCCAGCACGCGCCCGAGGCCAGACGCGCCCTCGGCGGCTGAGGCCCTGGATACTCCTCTAGGACGCGGGACAGGTCGTGCCGTTCTCGGGCACCTGCCCGTCGAGCAGGTAGCGGTCGACGGCCGACATGACGCACCTGCTGCCCGACAGGTAGGCGCCGTGCCCCTCGCCCTCGTAGGTCACCAGCACCCCGCTCCCGAGCTGCCGGGTCAGCTTCGGCGCCCACTGGTACGGCGTGGCGGGGTCGCCGCGCCCGCCGACGACGACGATCGGCGCGGACCCGGCCGCGTTGATCTTGCGGGCCTCGTCGCTGCCGGGCACCGGCCACACCGCGCACATGCCGCCCGAGCCCTCCCCGCCGAACAGCGGCGAGATCTTCATCGCCGCCGCCTTCGTCCGGTCGAGCTCCTGCCGGTCGGGCCGTTCGGCCGTGTCCACGCACGTGATGGCGGGAAAGCTGCTCATCTGGGTGGAGTAGCTGCCGTCCGGCCTGCGCCCGTTGTAGGTGTCGGCGAGGAACAGCAGCGCCTCGCCCTGCCCGGCGATGGCCTGTGCCACGCCGGTCTCCAGCAGCGGCCACGTCAGCTTGGAGTACAGCGCGCTGGAGATGCCGGTGGCGGCCAGCCCCTGGGTGAGCCGCCGCTCGCCGACGGGCAGCGGCTTGGCCGTCAGCGTGGTGAGCAGCCGCTCGACGGCCTGGTCGGCCTTCTCCTTGGTCGCGCCGAACTCGCACCCGGCCTTGACGCAGTCGGCCAGGAAGCTCTCGTACGCCTGCTGGAACCCGGCCGTCTGCACCAGCGTCCGCTGTTCGAGCGAGGCGCTCGGGTCGAGCGGAGCGTCCAGCACCATGCGCCCGACGCCCGCAGGGAACCTGGTGGCGTAGACCGCGCCGAGCTGCGTGCCGTACGAGATGCCGAAGTAGTTGAGCTTGGCGTCGCCGACCGCGGCGCGGATGCGGTCCATGTCCTGTGCGGCGTTGACCGTGCCGACATACGGCAGCATCCGGCCCGAGTCGCGCTCGCAGGCCGTGGTGAACGCCTTGGTCGCCCGGTCCAGGTCGGCCTGGTGCGCGGCGGTGTCGGGCAGGGTGTCGAGCGCGGTGAAGGCGTCCATGGCGGCGCCGTCGCCGCACACCACGCCCGAGCTGCGGTCGACGCCGCGCGGGTCGAAGCTCACCAGGTCGTAGCGTGCGCCCAGCGTGCCGAACGCCTTGGCCGCCTGCGACAACGTCTCCACGCCCGAGGCCCCGGGCCCGCCGAAGTTGAACACCAGCGACCCGATCCGCGCCCCCGGCCCGGTCGCGGGCACCTTGATCAGCGCGATCTCGATCTGCTCGCCGCCCGCGTCGGCGTAGTCGAGGGGTACGGCGAGCCTGGCGCAGCGCTGCGTGGCGTCGGGCGAGGCGGGCGCCTGCCCGTCGGGCCGCAGGATGTCCGTGCACGGCCCCCAGACGAGCGCTGCGGTGCCGGCGCCGGTGCTCGGGCTCTCGCCTTGGCTCCCGCAGGCGGCGAGCGCCAGGGCGAGCACGGCGGCCGTGGCCGCGGAGTACGGGACGAGGCGCATGGAGATCCCCCTCAGGCAGGTGGGGGATGATCTCCACGATACGCCTGAGGGGAAAGGGAGGCGGCGCGCACCCCTCCTGAACGCGCCGCCTCACCAGATCACACGGAGTTCCAGCCGGAACATGACGGCGCCCCCGGAAGAAATTTCTCTTCTTCCGGGGGCGCGTGTGCGTCGGTGAGCGTCAGACGCCCATGGACTGGGTGTCGTTGCTCTCGGCGCCGCCCGCCTCGGTGACGCCGTTCTTCAGGTGGTACCTGGCGATGGCCTCGCGCAGCACCTCGGGCTTGAGCTCGCCGCGCCCGACGAGCTGTGTGAGCACGGCCAGCGTGATCGACGCGGCGTCGACGTGGAAGTGCCTGCGCAGCGCCGAGCGGGTGTCGGACAGGCCGAACCCGTCGGTGCCGAGCGAGCTCCAGTCGCCGGGCACCCACTGGGCGATCTGGTCCTGTACGGCCTTCATGTAGTCGCTGACGCCCACGAAGGGGCCGCTCGCGCCCGACAACGCCTGCGTCACGTAGGGCACGCGCCGCTCGGCGTCGGGGTTGAGCAGGTTGTGCTCGTCGCAGGCCAGGGCCTCACGGCGCAGCTCCGACCACGAGGTCGCCGACCACACGTCGGCCGAGACGCCCCAGTCCTCGGCGAGCAGGCGCTGGGCCTCCACCGCCCAGGGACCGGCCACGCCCGAGACCAGGATGTTGGCCTTGGGGCCGTCCTGGCGGGGGGAGTCGGCGAACTTGTACAGGCCCTTGAGCAGGCCCGCGACGTCCAGCCCCGCGGGCTCGGCGGGCTGCAGGTAGGGCTCGTTGTAGACGGTGAGGTAGTAGAAGATGTTCTCCGGCTTGTCGCCGTACATCCTCCGCAGGCCGTCCTTGATGATGTGGGCGATCTCGAAACCCCAGGCCGGGTCGTAGGAGACCGCGCCCGGGTTGGTCGAGGCGATGAGCGGCGTGTGGCCGTCCTCGTGCTGCAGGCCCTCGCCGTTGAGCGTGGTGCGGCCCGCGGTGGCGCCCAGCAGGAAGCCCCTGCTCATCTGGTCGGCCATCTGCCACATCTGGTCGGCCGTGCGCTGCCAGCCGAACATCGAGTAGAAGATGTAGATCGGGATCATGTGCTCGCCGTGCGTGGCGTAGGACGAGCCGACCGCGATCGTCGAGGCCATCGAACCCGACTCGGTGATGCCCTCGTGCAGGATCTGACCCTCGGTCGACTCCTTGTACGACAGCAGCAGGTCCCTGTCGACGGCCTCGTAGGTCTGGCCGTGCGGCGAGTAGATCTTGGCGGTCGGGAACATCGCGTCGAGGCCGAACGTGCGCGCCTCGTCCGGGATGATCGGCACGAACCTGTGACCGATCTCCTTGTCGCGCATCAGGTCCTTGAGCAGCCTGACGAAGGCCATCGTGGTGGCGACCGTCTGCTTGCCCGAGCCCTTGGCCAGGAGCTTGTAGGCCTCGTCGCCGGGCAGTTTCAGCGCCTTGGCCCGCACCACGCGCTTGGGCAGCACGCCGCCCAGCGCCGCGCGGCGCTCCTTCATGTAGGCGATCTCCTCGTCGTTCTCACCGGGGTGGAAGTACGGCGGGAGGTCGCCTTCGAGCGCGGAGTCGGGGATCGGCAGGTAGAGCCGGTCGCGGAACTCCTTGAGCTCGGCCTTGGACATCTTCTTCATCTGGTGCGTGGCGTTGCGCGCCTCGAAGTCCTTGCCGAGCGTCCAGCCCTTGATGGTCTGGGCGAGGATGACCGTCGGCTGGCCGACGTGCTCGCGCGCCGCCTTGAACGCGGCGTAGACCTTGCGGTAGTCGTGGCCGCCGCGCGACAGCTTGCGGATGTCGTCGTCGGTGAGGTGCTCGACCATCTTGCGCAGGCGCGGGTCGCCGCCGAAGAAGTGCTCGCGGATGTAGTCGCCCGACTCGACGGAGTAGGTCTGGAACTGGCCGTCCGGAGTGGTGTTCATCCGGTTGACCAGGACGCCGTCGACGTCGGCCGCCAGCAGCGGGTCCCAGTCGCGGCCCCACACGACCTTGATGACATTCCATCCGGCGCCGCGGAAGTACGACTCCAGCTCCTGGATGATCTTGCCGTTGCCGCGCACGGGGCCGTCGAGGCGCTGCAGGTTGCAGTTGATGACGAACGTGAGGTTGTCGAGCTCCTCGCGCGAGGCCAGGCCGATGGCGCCGAGCGACTCGGGCTCGTCCATCTCGCCGTCGCCGAGGAAGGCCCACACGTGGCTGCGCGAGGTGTCCTTCAGCTTGCGGTTGAGCAGGTAGCGGTTGAACCGCGCCTGGTAGATCGCGCCGATCGGGCCGAGGCCCATGGACACGGTCGGGAACTCCCAGAAGTCCGGCATGAGCCGCGGGTGCGGATAGGAGGGCAGCCCGTGGAAGCCGTGCGAGAGCTCCTGGCGGAAGGCGTCGAGCTGAGCCTCGTTCAGCCGCCCTTCGAGGAAGGCCCTGGCGTAGATGCCGGGTGCGGCGTGGCCCTGGAAGAAGACCTGGTCGCCCGACTCGCCGTGGTCCTTGCCGCGGAAGAAGTGGTTGAAGCCGACCTCGTAGAGCGAGGCGGCCGAGGCGTAGGTCGCGATGTGGCCGCCGACGTTGGTGCGCGCGTTGGCCCTGGTCACCATGACCGCGGCGTTCCAGCGGGTGTAGGCGCGGATGCGCCGCTCGACGTGCTCGTCGCCGGGGAACCAGGGCTCGCGCTCCGGCGCGATCGTGTTGATGTAGTCGGTGCTGCGCAGGCCGGGCACGCCGACCTGGTGCTCACGGGCCCGCTCCAGCAGGCGCAGCATCAAGTAGCGGGCGCGGGTGCGCCCCTCCGTCTTCACGACGTTGTCGAGCGACTCGAGCCACTCGTTGGTCTCGCTGGGATCGACATCAGGGAGCTGGCTGGGTAGGCCGTCACTGATGATCGAGAAACGCTGGCGTCCGGAAGCCACTGGGTCTCGCCTTCCGAGGGTGACTGATGTCTGTCTGGTCTGGTGTCGCGATGAGTCTGGGTCGCCTTCCATCCTGGTCGCTTGCGCCGGAAAGTGCATCTCTACTGACCGGTAACCAGGACATCCCTGCTGGCAGGGCTATACGGGTGGCCTAGACCACCGATGGTAGGACGAATCGCCACCAAAGGTTACATCGGGGTGGCCATTTAACAAGTACGGAAAAGATACGAACTTTTCCATCCCGGTACGGCGAGCGCCACGCGGGCGGGTCGTCCAGCGCGGACTCCCTGCCTGCCCGTCAAAAGTCCCTCCAAACCGGACAAAATTCCGAAGGGGATTCCAGCTCCGGGCTTTCCCCGCGAGGACGGCCGTACGAAGCTGTAGGCATGACGGCACAAGCCGCAGGCGCGGCGCGGAGCGGCAGGTGGGACAAGGGTGACGGGAAGGACGCCGCCCTTCCTCGCGCGGGCCCGCCGCGCGCGCGAGGGACGCGGTCGTCGTCCCAGGTCAGCGGGGGTCGTAGGATTTCGGTGTGAGATCTCAGGTCATCGAGGTGGCGACCGGCTCCCGTGAGCGGGTGCACGACATCACCGCCGAGTGCGAGAGCTTCGTCGGACAGGCGGGCGGCGACGGGCTGCTGCACGTCTTCGTCCCGCACGCCACCGCGGGGGTGGCGCTGATGGAGCTCGGCTCGGGCAGCGACGACGATCTCCTGGCCGCCCTCGGCGACCTGCTGCCGGCCGACGACAGATGGCGGCACGCGCACGGCTCACGCGGCCACGGCCGTTCCCATGTGATGCCGGCACTGATACCGCCCTACGCGAGCGTCCCCGTTCTCGGTGGCCGTCTCGCGCTGGGCACCTGGCAGTCCATAGCGATCGTCGACCTCAACGTCGACAACCGGGAGCGGCGGGTTCGCCTGTCGTTTTTGTCCGGTTGATTCCTTGGGATCGGCGGCTGTCCTCGTGGCGACCGTTGACGACTAAGGGTCACAGCGTGTGGACTGTCCCGAAGCAATAATCCGAAGCAGGAGGGATACACGTGAGCGCGACCGCGGGTCAGGCGCAGGGCGAGCGCGGCCTGGCCGAACGACTTGGTCTCAAGCCGGGTCAGGTGGTGCAGGAGATCGGTTGGGACGAGGACAGCGACGACGAGCTTCGCGACTCCATCGAAAGTCTCACCGGTAACGAGTTGCTCGACGAGTCCAGCTACGACGTCGTCGACGTCGTGCTGATGTGGTGGCGCGACGGAGACGGGGATCTGTTCGACGCACTCAGCGACGCGATGCGAGCACTCGCCGACGGCGGCCAGATCTGGCTGCTGACTCCCAAGGCCGGCCGAGAGGGCCACGTGGAGCCGAGCGACATCGGCGAAGACGCCACCACGGCGGGCCTGTCCCAGACCAGCAGCATCTCCGCAGCGCCGGACTGGTCAGGAACGAGACTGGTCGGTCCCAAGGGCAGGAAGTAGACGATCGGGGCCTGCCGTACGGCTGACGCGGTCGTACGGCAGGATGATGACGCCTGTCATCGTCATCGCCTCATCGTCATCGCCGGAGGACCCCGTGACCAAGGCCGTCGAGGTCGGCACCATCGCCCCTGACTTCGCGCTGAAGGATCAGCACGGCGCCGTCGTCAGGCTCTCCGGCTTCCGGGGCAGGCGTGTCGTGCTCGTCTTCTATCCGCTCGCCTTCACCGGTGTGTGCCAGGGCGAGCTGCATGCGTTGCGTGACGACTTCGTCGCACAGGCGGGGCCTGATGTCCAGGTTTTGACCGTGTCGGTGGATTCCATCTTCTCCCACCGGGCATGGGCGGATCAGGAGGGCTTTTCTTTCCCTCTGCTCTCCGACTTCTGGCCACACGGACAGGTCGCGCGGGCGTACGGTGTCTTCGATGAGGTGAAGGGCTTCGCGGCCCGGGGGACCTTCATCATCGACGGCGACGGCGTGATCCGCTGGTCGGTGGTCAGCCCGATGTCCTCGGCGCGTGACATCTCCGACTACGTCACGGCGCTCGACGGCATCTGAATCACTTTTCATGACGACGGAGGGGCCATGCCCTGCTATCGCTGCGGGGCCCGGCAGACCGACCCGGTCAGAGGCGCGAGCCCGTGGAAGCGTGGGGTCCGCTTCGATGCCCAGGTGCTGATCTGCCCGGACTGCCAGCGCGCACACGATCTCGAGCTCGACGCGTGCGGCACGTGCGGCTCGACCTCGCTCATCCGCAGGCTCGGCGAGGTGGAGTGCCGCGGCTGCGGCGCGGTCCGCCTCGCGGGCGACGACGGTCAGACCGAGGCGCAGGCCGAAGGACAGGCCGGCGGACGGCTGGTCACCTCGGGTGCGCCTCCCGGGCTCGCCGACGAGGTCGAGGCGGCGCTGAGCCGGGTGCTCGGCCGTCTGACCTCCCGCTGAACCGCGGGTGTCTCACCCTTTGGTCAGCGGCATGCCCGAAATAGCCGCCAGATGCACAGCTTTGCTCATCTGTCGGCTATTTCAGCCTTAGGCCTGCGATATTCTCGCCTAGCTGACTGCCCGCTGCTCGACCACTCGGGATGGCCGTATGAGTTCGTTCGTCGTAGCCCTCGACGTGGGCGGCACGTCCATGAAGGGCGGCCTGGTCGGCGACACCGGCGAGGTCCTGCACACCGAGCGCCGGGCCACCTCGCGCGAGGACGGCCCCGAGGCCGTCGTCGAGACCATCCGCGCCTTCATCACCCACCTCGCCGAGACGGGCGGCGGCTCTCCCGCCGGGGTCGGCCTGGCCGTACCCGGGCTGGTCTCGCCCGAGGCCGCGATCTACTCGGCGAACATCGGCTGGCGTGACGTGCCCGCAGCCGCGTTCACCTCGCTCGACGTCCCCGTCATGCTCGGCCACGACGTACGCACCGGCGGCCTGGCCGAAAGCGTGCTCGGCGCCGGGCGCGGCGTGCCCGACTTCCTGTTCCTGCCGATCGGCACCGGCATCGCGGGCGCGATGATCCTGCACGGCGAGCCGTACGGCGGCGCCGAGGGCTGGGGCGGCGAGATCGGCCACATCCCGGTCTTCCCCGACGGCGAGCAGTGCGCGTGCGGCCAGCTCGGCTGCCTGGAGACCTACGCCTCGGCCGCCTCGATCGGACGCCGCTACAGCACACGCTCGGGCGTCGCGGGCGCCACCGCCGAGCAGGTCGTCACCTCCGACGACCCGATCGCCGTCGAGGTGTGGGACGAGGCCGTCGAGGCCCTGTCGCTCGCCCTGACGACCTACACACTGCTGCTCGACCCCTCCATGATCGTCCTCGGTGGCGGTCTGGCCGAGGCGGGCCACGCCCTGTTCGACCCGGTCCGTACCCGTCTCGGCAAGCGCCTGGCCTTCCGCGAGGCCCCACCCCTGCTGCCCGCCACGCTCGGCGTCTCGGCCGGCATGCTGGGCGCGGCCCTGCTGGGCTGGCGAGCGGCCGGACGGCCCGACATCGGCGCCTCGTGGTCGCTGGATGTGCGGCAGAGCCCACAGGTGTCGTAAGGTATCTCCGTCGGGCGCTTAGCTCAGCGGTAGAGCACTGCTCTTACAAAGCAGGGGTCACTGGTTCGAGCCCAGTAGCGCCCACGACGGCTCGACAGCCATGAAAGGCATCTGACCGGAGACGGTCAGGTGCCTTTCGTCGTCTGCGGCCGCAGACCCCGGCCCGAGGTGTGTGAAACCGCTCGGGCGGTATAGGGGGAATATAGCGAGCCGGACAATTCTTTCTTCATCGATGCTTCATGGAGGAAGAATGACCGAGCTCAATGCGCCAGTCGCCCTTGATTCCGAGCTGCGCGGCCAGATCAAGCACATTGTCTGCGAGATTCTCGAGATCGACCCCGACGAGGTCACCGACGACAGCCTCTTCCACGAGGACCACGGAGCCGACTCGCTCGGCGCCATCGAGATCCTCGCGGCGATCGAGCGTACCTGCAAGGTGACCATCGACCAGGCCGAGCTGTCCAGGATGACCAGCCTGAACGGTGTGTACACCGTCGTCGCAGAGGCCTAGGCAGACTACCGCGGAGGCGTTGTGATGCGCAGGGTGGTCATCACCGGAATCGGAGTGGTCTCCAGTATCGGGACCGGGATCCAGGAATTTCTCTCCGGTATCAGGACAGGACGCAACGGTGTCAAACCGATTACCGCGTTCGACACGACGGGATTTGAATACGGCAATGCCTGCGAAGTCGTGGGATTCGATCCGGGAGCCTATATCGAACGGCTCGACCCGGCGGAGCTCGGACGGGCCAGTCAGTTGTCCGCGGCGGCTGCGAGAATGGCCGTGCGCGATGCCGGTATTCCGTTCGGGGAACTGCGCTCACGACGTTCGCTGGTGTCGGTCGGGACCACCAACGGCGAGGGCCGCGACTTCGACGACCTGACCGGCCAGGAGGTGGAGCGCGGGCTGGACCGGCTCGATCCCGGCCTCGCCGCCAGGATCGGCGCGGGACGGCTGTCGTCCAGCATCGCGCGGGAGCTGGAACTGACCGACGTCGAGGCGGTCACCCTGCCGACCGCGTGCGCGGCGGGCAACTACGCCATCGGCTACGGGTTCGACGCCGTGCGCAGCGGCGACGTGGAGGTGGCGCTGTGCGGCGGCGCCGACGCGCTGTGCCGTAAGACCTTCGCCGGCTTCTACCGGCTTGGCACGATCGCGCCCAGCGTCTGCCAGCCGTTCGACCAGGACAGGAAGGGCATCCTCACCGGTGAGGGCGCCGGGATCCTGTTCATGGAGAGCCTGGACAGCGCCCGTGCCCGTGGCGCGAGGATCTACGCGGAGGTGCTGGGCTTCGGGCTCAACTGCGACGCGCACCACCCGGTCGCCCCCGAGCGTGACAGCATCGCCTCCTGCATCCGGCTGGCCCACGAGGACGCGGGCATCAAGCCGGAGGACGTGGACTTCATCTCCGCGCACGGCACCGGCACCAAGGCCAACGACGTCACCGAGGCGCAGGCCATCCACCAGGTGTTCGGCGAAGGCCCGCCGCCAACGGTCTCGCTGAAGTCGATGCTCGGGCACTCGATGGGCGCGGCCAGCGCGCTCGCCGCGGCGGCCTGCGCCCTGGCGATCACCGAGGGGTTCATCCCGCCGACGATCAACCACGTCCGCACCGATCCGGACTGCGCCGTCGACTGCGTGCCGAACCACGAGCGGATCGCCGACCTGCGTGTGGTCCAGAACAACGCCCTGGCCTTCGGCGGCAACAACGCGGTCCTCATCCTCGGCAAGTACGAGGCGAACTGATGTCCGGCCTCGCCATCTGCGGCGCCGGAGCCGTGGCCGCCGCCGGGTCCTCCGTCGAGGAGATCTTCCAGGCGCTGTGCGCGGGCCGCAGTGCGATCGGCAGCCCGAAGGGGTTCGACCTCACCAAGTACCGCACGCGGTTCGCCTTCGAGATCGACGACAGGCCCGAGCCGGGCGGGGACGTCCTGCGGCGATCGACCGGATGGCTGGAGCACGTCGTCGAGGTCGCGGCGGCCGACGCCGGGCTCGACGACCTGCGGGACGTGCCCATCCTGATCGGCACGACGCTGCGCGAGCTGCGCTCGGTCGAGCTGCGCTGGCGTGACGGTGTCGCGTTCGACCTGGAGGAGCTGCACTTCGGGCCCGCCCTGCTGCGGAGGTTCGGCGCGACGCGGACCTACACGGTCGCCAACGCCTGCGCGGCCTCGCTCTACGCGCTCGCGCTGGGCAGCGACCTGATCGAGGCGGGGACGACCGACACGGTGGTCGTGGCCGGGGTCGACAACATCTCGGAAAGCACCTACGGCCTGCTCGACCGCTGCTACCCGGAGGCCCCGGACGCGCTGCGGCCCTTCGACAAGGCACGCAGGGGCATGCTGCAGGGCGAGGGCGCGGCGGCGATCGTACTGCGGCGCTCGGCGACCGCGGCACACGGCCGGGTGCGCTCGGTCGCGGTCAACTGCGACGCCCACCACCCCTCCGCGCCCGACGCCAAGAGCATCGTGATCGCCATGCGGCAGGCGCACGCGCGTGCCGGTCTGACGCCCGCCGAGATCGACCTGGTGATGCTGCACGGCACCGGCACGCTGCTCAACGACGAGGCCGAGGCCAGAAGCGTCGCGGAGGTGTTCGGCCAGGTCGAGGCGTCGCCGCTGATGACCGCGATCAAGTCGATGACCGGGCACACCGCGGGCGCCTCCGGGCTGCACAGCCTGCTGGTGGCGGTGGAGGCGATGCGCGCGGGCGTGGTGCCGCCGGTCGTCGGCATCCGGGAGGTCATGGACGAGATGGCGGGCGTCCGGCTGGTACGCGACCAGGCCGTCGAGGCCGGCATGCGGCTGGCGCAGATCAACGCCTTCGGGTTCGGCGGGCTGAACGCCGTCGCCGTCGTGGAGGGGCCATGCTGACCACAGCCGCCGTGCCGGCCACAGAGCCCGTGTCGGCCACGGACGCCGTGATCACAGGTGTGGGCACGGCCATCAGAGGCATGACCCGTCCGGCCGATCTGCTGCGGCACGCCGTACCCGAAGGCGGGGCCGACCCCACGGCCGAGCTCACCGGGCGCGGGCTCCGCTACAAGGACAGGGCCACCAAGCTGGCCCTGTGCGCGGCGCGTGCCGCGCTGAGCGACGCCGGGCTGCTGCTCGACCCCGGCCTCACCGTTCCGGGCGAGAGCATCGGCGTGGTCGTCAGCTCCAACTACGGCAACCTCGACACGGTATGCGACACGGTGTCGGCCATCGCGGCACACGGTTACACGGCCACCAGCCCCATGGCACTCCCCGGTACGGCCAGCAATGTCACGGCGTCGTGGGTGGCGATCTCGTTCGGCCTGCGCGGGGTCAACCTGACCTTGTGCAACGGCGCGACCTCCGGCCTGGACGCGCTGTCCTGGGCGGGCGTCATGGTCGGGGCCGGGCGCGTACGCCACATGCTGGTGATCGGGGTGGAACCGGCCAACCCGGTCGTCGCCGAGCTCGTCGGACCGACCTTCGACGGCGCCGCCGCCCTGGTGCTGGAGTCGCGCGAGACGGCCGACGACCGAGGCGCCGAGCCGATGGCCAGGTTGGCGGGCCAGGCCAGACGCGGGACCCACGCCCAGGCCGTCGGCGAGGTCCTGCACGGCCGGGCCGACCTGTGGTGCGTACCGGACTCGACGCTGAGGGACGCGGACGACCTGGCGGCGGGCACGCGCGAGCACGACCTGACCGCCCTGCTCGGCCCGGCCTCCGGCGCGCTGGGCGTCGTGCAGTGCGTGGCGGGCGCGTCATGGCTGGCGCAAAGGGACGGCGGAACCGTCCTGGTCAGCACCCGAGGCACCGACGCGGCCGCCGCGGCCGTCCTGACCGGGCCTGCCGGGCCTTCGGCCGTGTCGAGCACGAGCGGCACCGCGGCGGTCCTCACCAGGCCCCCGGCCACGTCCAGCACGAGCGGCGCCGCCGCAGCCGGAGCCAGGCCATGAGAGCGCCGCGGCGACCGGCGACGGAGGAGGCGACGATCCGTGTGGCGCTGCTGCACGGGCTCGGCGCGGGTCCTTCGACCTGGGACGCCTTCGCCGCCCTGGCCGGATCTCGGCTGGAGCTGTGGCAGGCCGATCTGCCGTGGTCGGCGACCGGGACGGGCGAGTGGAGTCGCCTGCCGGACGCGGGGCGGTGGGTGGACGACGCCGTCGACGGGGCGGATGTCGCCATCGCCCACTCCTTCGCGGCCAATCTGCTGCTGGAGTCGCTGGCCAGAGGGACGAAGGTCGGTCGGGCCGTCCTGGTCTCGCCGTTCTACCGTTCGGACCCGGCCGAGTTCGACTGGGCGAGCATCGAGAGCTATCTGGCCGGGTTCCATGCGATCCTCGACCACGGCCTGCGGGTGAGCTCGGGCGACAGGCTGCACCCGGACACCCGGCACGACATGGCCTCCAAGCTGAGGGAACGGCTCGGCCCCTACGGCTGGATGCGGTTCTTCGACGCCTACCTGCGCTCGCCCCTGGTGGACACCTCGGCGGTCACGGCCACCTGCCTGGTGATCAGCGGGCGGGACGACCCGGCGGCGCCGCCGAGGGACGGGCGGGCGCTGGCCGACGCCCTGCCGGGTGCGCGCTTCGCGGTCCTGCCGTCCGGACACCTGCCGATGATCGAGCAAGCCCATGCCTTCGCCGACCTGGTCGGCGACTTCGTCACCGCACACCCCCGGGAGATCACGTGAACACCGCACGGCTCAGGCAACGCTACGAAGGCGCCAACGTCGGCACCTGGATCGGCTTCAAACACCTGAACTACCTCGTGGAAGAGGCCGTCCTGGAGCACCTGCGCGGCGAGGGGCTGCGGGTCACCGACCTCTACCACGACCACGGCCTGTGCGTGGACGTGGTGGACATCGACACCAGGATCCTGCGCGCCCTGCGCGTGGACGACGTGGCCGTCGCCGAGGTGAAGGCCGACGGCATGTCGTTCACCGTCAAGATCACGGCCGAGGGTGACACGCGCAAGGCGATCGGCGCGAAGGTCAAGGTGGCGCTGCGGCTCGACGCCTGGGACGAGGACGTCGAGGACGTGCCCGCCGCGCTGCGGCCCCATGTCGTCAAGCGCCTGGGCGACGGCGGCGCGGGCGAGCGGCTGCCCGAAGGCGTCACGGTGCAGGAGCACCTCACCGCCGGGCGCAACGCCTTCGTCTGGAAGCACCGCATCCCGTACTTCTACTGCCACTTCACCGAGCGGCTGCAGATGTCGGGGTACCTGCGCCTGATGGAGGAGGTGGTCGACCTCTTCCTGGCCGACCGAGGTGTGTCGGTCAAGCGCCTGCTGGACGAGCAGCGGTTCATCCCGGCCGTGCCGCACTCGCGCATCACCATGCTGGACGAGGTCGGCATGGAGGAGGAGCTCTACACCGTCCTCACCGTCGAAGAGGTCTTCAAACGCCTGACGTACACCAGCAGGATGGACTGTTACGTCCTGCGCGACGGCCTGCTCGTCCACACCGCGACCGGGCGCATCACCCACGGCTACGCCCAGCTGACCAACCGGTCGGAGTGGAGCCTGGTCGACCTCGACGACCGGCTGTACGACGCCCTCTCCGGCCGCCCGTCATGACAGGCGCCGACGTCCTGGTCACCGGGGTCGGCGCGGTGACCTGCCAGGGGTACGGCGCCGCCGCCCTGCTCGCCGCCATGGCCGCCGCGACGCCGCCCGAGCCCCAGCGGCTGCGCGACACCCCGGCCATCATGCGGCACCCGCTGATCCACCGGGTGCCGGGCGTGGCGCGCGGCGCGGTGGCGCTGACCGTCTCCGCCGTGGGCGAGGCGCTCAGGGACGCCGGGATCGAGCAGGTGCGTGGCCTGCGCGTCGGTGTGGTCGTCGGCTCGTGCCTGGGCGAGGCCGACCGGGACGGGACGCCCGCCTTCCAGGTGGCGTCGGCCGTGGGGGAGCTGCTGGGCGTGTTCGGCCCGAACATCAGTGTCAGCAACGCCTGCGCGGCCGGTGGATTCGCCCTGGGCCTGGCCGCAGACCTCATCACGGACGGCCGGGCCGATGTGGTGATCGCCGGTGGCGCCGACGCGTACTCGCGGGTCGGCTGGGCCTGCTTCGACCGGCTCGGCGCGGTGGACCCGGGCGGGTGCCGCCCGTTCGACCGCGACCGCCAGGGCACCGTACTCGCCGAAGGGGCCGGGATCGTGGTGCTGGAGAGCGCCGAGCACGCCCGCTCCCGTGGCGTGAACGGCTACGCCAGGCTGACCGGAAGCGGCTGGAGCTGCGACGCCCACCACCTCACCGCACCCGAACCGAACGGCGAGCAGATCGCCCGCAGCATGCGCGAGGCGCTGGGCGGCGGCGAACCCGGCTGCGTGATACCGCACGGCACCGGCACCGTGCTCAACGACCTGGCCGAGAGCCGGGCCCTGCGCTCCGTCCTCGGTCCAGGCGCCTCGCGGGTGCCGCTCTACAGTGCCAAGGCCCTGCTCGGGCACACCGGGGGAGCCTCGGCCGCGCTCGGCGCCGTCATGGCCTGCCTCATCCTGCGCTCGGGCACCGTGCCGGCCAACGTGCCGATCGGCGAGCAGGACCCGCAGTGCGAGGTCTACCTGCCCGTCGGCGCGCCCGTCCCGCTGCACGCCCCGCGGGTGCTGGTCAACGCCTACGCCTTCGGGGGCACCAACACCTCCTTCGTGCTGGAGGCGGCATGATCGCGGTCACCGGGGTCGGCGAGATCGGCGCGCCGCTCGACGTCGCGCGGG
Organism: Nonomuraea sp. IBHARD001; assembly: GCF_056106265.1. Taxonomy (NCBI): domain Bacteria; kingdom Bacillati; phylum Actinomycetota; class Actinomycetes; order Streptosporangiales; family Streptosporangiaceae; genus Nonomuraea; species Nonomuraea sp. IBHARD001. The sequence continues at coordinate 6,892,060 of NZ_JBWBBW010000002.1, read as the reverse complement.
ACCTGGGCGGCAGGGGCTACAAGTACCTTCTTCCGGCCTCGCAGTACCTGCTGGCCGCCGCCAGGCGCGCGGTGGCCGGAGGCGGAAGCCTGGAGCACGTGCCCGCCGAACGCAGGGGCACGGCGGTCGGGTCCAACACCGCCGTTCGCGGGTACTTCACCCAGGCCATGGCCGTCACCAGGCCCGAGGACCTCAGCCCGGCCACGGCGCCCTACTTCGCCATCAACGCGCTGAGCGCCCGCATGACGAGCGAGCACCAGCTCAAGGCGTTCAGCCTGACCTGCACCTCGCCGGGCGTCGCCGGCCTGGAGGCGATCGAGCTCGGCGGCAGGGCCCTGGCGAGCGGCCGTGCCGACGTGCTGGTCGTGGCGGCCATGGAGGAGACGGGCGCGGTGGCGATGGTCATGGAGCCGGGCGCGGGGGATCGCCCGGGTGTGCTGGCGCGCACGGCATACGCGCCGCCCGCGCTGGTCTCGTCGGAGGCGGGACGGCGGTATCTGCTCGCCGAGGCCGAAGAGGTCGTCCGGCGGACCGCACCCAGCGTGATCTACACCCTCGTCGACGACTCGCCCGTGTCCGAGGCGGTCACCCAGGCCGCCGTCACCGCGGGCGGCGGCGTCCCGCTGGTGGCCTCGCCGCCGGGCGCCGGAGGGTGCCTGGCCGCCATGACCCTGCTCTCCCGCCTCCTGCGGACCACGCGGGAGAGCGCACTCGTGATCACCGCGACGGCCGGAGGCCACTACGGCTACGGCGCCTTCCTTCCGGGGGTTTCACCATGCTGATCTCACTGGACAAGACCTGGGGCCTGGTGCTCGGCGCGTCGAGCGGCATCGGCCGCGCGTGCGCCCTGGCCATGGCCGAGCAGGGCATGAACGTCGTGGGCGTGCACTTCGACACCGCGTCATCGGCCGATTCGGTCGCCGAACTCGTCGAGGAGATCACCGCCTGCGGGGTGCAGGCCAGCTTCCACAACGTCAACGCCGCACGCAAGGCCGGCCGGGACGAGGTCGTCGGCGCGATCGACGAGCTGACCGGCGGCGAGGGCGTGCGGATCCTGCTGCACTCGCTGGCCTTCGGCTCGCTGGTGCGCTACCTGCCCGAGCGGGAGGACGGCCGCAGGCTCACCCAGCGCCAGCTGGAGATGACCGTGGACGTCATGGCACACAGCCTCCTGTACTGGGTGCAGGACCTGTGCCAGGCGAACCTGCTGCGGCCGGGCGCCAAGGTCTTCGCGATGACCAGCGCCGGAGCCGTACGGCACCTGCCCAGCTACGGCGCCGTCTCGGCGGCGAAGGTGGCGCTGGAGTCGCACGTACGCCAGCTGGCCTGCGAGCTGGCCCCAGGCGGGGTCGCGGTGAACGCGCTGCGCGCGGGCGTCACGCTCACCCCGGCCCTGCTGCGCATTCCCGAGCACCGCGACTTCAGCGGCGACAACACGCACGGCAACCCGCACCACCGGCTCACCACACCGCGCGACGTCGCGGAGGCCGTGGTCCTGCTGTCCTCGACCACCTCCTCGTGGATCACCGGCAACACGATCGGAGTCGACGGCGGCGAACTGCTGACCGCGGGCGACTCATGGGCACCTCACAGAGGGACGGAACGTGATGGATGAACTGGTCATCTCTGGATGCTCGGTGCTGTCGCCGTTCGGATTCGGCGTCGAGGCGTTCGCCGCCGGGCTCCGGGCGGGCGCCCCGGCGCTGTCGGCCACCCCGCACGGGCCCTACGACAAGGCCTGCCTGATCCCGGACTTCGACATCCGCGCGGCGCTCGGCCCCAAGGGCACCCGGGCGATGGATCGGGCCACCGCGATCGCCGTGGCGAGCGTCGGCATGCTGCTCAAGGAGCACGTGAGGGAGCCGGCCCACCAGGTCGGCCTGGTCCTGGGCACCGGCTCGGGCAGCATCCAGAGCATCATGGACTTCACCAAGGAGTCCCTGACAGGCGACAAGCCGTACCACGTCGACCCCGCGCGCTTCCCCAACACGGTGATGAACAGGGCGGCGGGCCAGAGTGCGATCTGGTACGGCCTGAAGGGCCCCAACGCCACCGTGGCCGGGGGAGCCGCGACCGGGCTGCTCGCCCTCAACTACGCCACCAGGCTGCTGCGCCGGGGCCGGTGCGAGACCATCCTGTGCGGCGCGGTCGAGGAGTACTCCGAGCAGCGCGGCTGGCTCACCTGGCACGCGGGCGAGCGCGAGGTCCCGCCGGGCGAAGGCTGTGCGATCTTCCTGGTGGAGCCGAGGGCCGCCGCGCTCGACGCAGACAGGCGGCCGCTGGCCACCGTGCTCGGCTCGCGCTTCATGGCCTGCGAGCGTGCGATCGAGGCCCGTGCCACCTTGGCGGCGTGCGCGCGGGGGCTGCTGGTCCATCTCGGGCTGCGCGGCGAGGACGTCGGCCTGGTCGTGTCGTCGGGGACCGGCGCCGAGGACGCGGCGCTCACCGACGTCCTGGGCGGGCACGCGGTCAGGCGCACCTGCCGCGACGCGCTCGGCGACACGGCGGCGGCGGGCGCGGCCTTCCAGATCGCGGCGGCCCTGACGGGCGGTTCACCGGGCACGGTGGCCCTGGTGACCTCGCTCGACCGCGACGGCGTCGTCGGATGTACGGCCCTGCGGCTGGAGCGCCGGCCATGAGCGTGCTGGAGCGGATCGACGCGCTGCCCGCCGACACCTGGAGCCGCTGCCCGGGATGTGCGGCCCTGCTGCATCGGGAGGCGCTGGCCAGGCACGAGCACACGTGCCCGAACTGCGGCAGGCACTTCCCGCTGCGCGCCGTCGAGCGCATCGCCATGCTGGCCGACCCGGGCAGCTTCGTCGAACGCCACAGGAGCCTGAGCCCGCTCGACCCGCTGGATTTCGCCGACCGCCTCACCTACCGCGAGCGCCTGGCCCGGGCCAGGCGCAAGACCGGGCTGAACGACGCCGTCGTCACCGGGCGGGCCACGCTGGGCGGGCGCCCGGTGCTGCTGGCCGTGATGGAGTTCGCCTTCTTCGGCGGCAGCATGGGCTCGGTCGTCGGCGAGAAGGTGACCAGGATCGCCGAGGACGCCCTGCGGGAGCGGGCGCCGCTGGTGGTGGTCTGCGCGTCGGGCGGCGCGCGGATGCAGGAGGGCGTGCTGTCGCTGCTGCAGATGGCCAAGACCGCGGACGCGGTGCGCGCGCTCAGACAGGCCGGTGTGCCGTTCGTCAGCGTGCTGGCCGACCCGGTGTACGGCGGTGTGGCCGCCTCGTTCGCCAGCCTGGGCGATGTGATCATCGCCGAGGAGGGGGCCAGGGCGGGATTCGCCGGACCACGCGTGATCCGGCAGACGATCAGGCAGGAGCTGCCCCCGGACTTCCAGACGGCCGAGTTCCTGCTCAAGCACGGCCACGTCGATCGCGTCGAACGCCGTCAGGAGCTGCGCGGCCTGCTGGACAGACTGCTCGGCCTGCTGGCGGGCGGCCCCATGACCGAGGACCTGCCCGAGCCGTCGCCGGGCGACGCCGCCTCCGGCCCGGACGCCTGGGAGGCGGTCAAGCTGGCCAGGGCGCAGGGCAGGCCGAACGCCGAACGCCGGGTGGCGGAGATGTTCACCGGCTTCGTCGAACTGCACGGCGACCGCCAGAGCGGTGACGACCCGGCCGTGCTCGGCGGCCCGGCCAGGCTCGCGGGCATGCCCGTCATGGTCATCGCCCATCACAAGGGCGCCGACACGGCGCAGAACGTGGCCCGCAACTTCGGCATGCCGCACCCCAGCGGCTACCGCAAGGCCATGCGCCTGTTCCGGCTCGCCGAGCGCCACCGGCTGCCCGTGGTCACGCTGATCGACACGCCCGGCGCCTATCCGGGACTCGCGGCCGAGGAAGGCAACCAGAGCGGCGCCATCGCCGAGTGCCTCCTGCTGGCCGCCGGGGTGCGCACGCCCGTGCTGTCGGTGATCACCGGCGAGGGCGGCAGCGGAGGCGCGCTGGCCCTGGCCGTAGGCGACCGCCTGCTCATCCAGGAGCACGCCGTCTTCTCCGTGATCAGCCCCGAGGGCGCGGCGTCGATCCTGTACGGCACCGCGGCGCGCGCACCCGAGATGGCCGCGGCGCTGAAGCTGCGGGGCGCCGACCTGCACGCGATGAACCTGGTCGACGAGGTGGTCCCCGAGCAGGACCTGGGCCACACCCTGGCCGGGCATCTGCGCGAGCTGCTCCAGGTGCCGCTGGAGGACCTGGTGGCCAGGCGCCACGACCGGCTGCGCTCCTACGGCATGTGGAGCACGGAGGGAGACGAGGATGACTGATCTCAGCAGAACCGTCGAGGCCACGAGCCTGATCCTCGACCTGGTACGCGGCAGCGACGTGCGACGCCTGGTGGTGAGCGGCGACGGCCTCACGATCGAGGTCGAGCGCGCCCCCCTGCCCGTCGCCGCCGGGCCCGCCGCCGTCACGGTGGCGGCAGCCGTACCCGAGGTGGCTCCCGCGCCGGTCGCGGCCGTGACCGCGCCGCTGATGGGCGTCTTCTACCAGCGGCCCGCCCCCGACCAGCCGCCGTTCGTCGCGGTCGGGCAGCACGTCGAGGCGGGTGAGCAGGTGGCGATCGTCGAGGCGATGAAGACGATGAACCCGGTCCTGGCCGAGCGGGCCGGGCTGGTCCTGAGGATCAATGTCGCGGACGGCGACGTCGTGGAGTTCGAGCAGCCGCTCATGGAGCTGGGGGCGGTGGGCTGAGATGAAGCGTCTGCTGGTAGCCAACCGCGGCGAGATCGCGGTCCGTATCATCCGCACCTGCCACGAGCTCGGCATCGAGAGCGTCGCCGCCTACTCGTCGGCCGATCGCGACAGCCTGGCCGTACAGCTGGCCGACCGGGCGGTGCACATCGGGCCCTCGCCCGCGCGGCGCAGCTACAACGACATCCCGTCCCTGCTGTACGCCTGTGCGTTGGGCGAGGCGGACGCGGTGCATCCCGGGTACGGGTTCCTGTCGGAGGAGCCGCTGTTCGCCACGGCGTGTGCCGAGGTCGGGGTGACGTTCGTCGGGCCCACGCCCAAGCTCATCGCGCTCATGGGCAACAAGCTGGACGCCAGGGCCGCGATGCGCGCCTGCGGCGTGCCCGTGCTGCCCGGCTCCGACGGGCCCGTCGACAGTGTGCACGAGGCGCGCGAGACGGCCGGGCGCATCGGCTACCCGCTGATCCTCAAGGCCGTCGCGGGAGGCGGCGGCCGTGGCATGGCGGTCGTCCACGACCCCGGCGAGCTGGCCAGGACCTGGGAGGAGACCAGGGCGGCCGCGCGCACGCTGTTCCGCGACGACCGCATGTACCTGGAGAGGTACGTGCCGCGCGGCAGGCACATCGAGGTGCAGATCCTGGCCGACTCCTTCGGCAACGTCGTCGACCTGGGCGAGCGCGACTGCACCGTGCAGCGCAGGCACCAGAAGCTGGCCGAGGAGTCGCCCGCGCCCTCGCTGCCCGACGAGCTCAGGGCCGGGCTGCGCGAGGCCGCGGTGCGGGGCGCGACGTCGGTGGGGTACGTCAGCGCCGGGACCATGGAGTTCCTGGTGTCCGACGACGGCGAGCCGTACTTCCTGGAGATGAACACCCGCCTTCAGGTGGAGCACCCGGTCACCGAGGAACGCACCGGGATCGACCTGGTCGAGTGGATGATCAGGATCGCCGGGGGCGAGCAGCTCCCCTTCGGACAGTCCGCCCCCGACCCGGACCGGCATGCCGTCGAGGTCAGGATCAACGCCGAGGACGCGACACGCGACTGGGCGGGCTGCACCGGGCGGGTGCACGGGCTGCGGCTGCCGGGAGGCCCGGGGATCCGCGTGGACTCCCACCTGTACGAGGGCTACCAGGTGCCGCCGTTCTACGACTCGCTGCTCGCGAAGATCATCGCGACCGGACCCACCCGGGACGTCGCCCTGCGGCGGATGGAACGGGCGTTGCGGGAGTTCCGCTGCGAGGGCGTCGTGACCAATGCCGACTTCCACCGGACCCTGCTGGCCGACCCCGGCTTCCGGGCCGGCACCTACCGGCTCGACATCGTCGACACGTTGCGCACGAGCGAAAGGAACACGAGATGACCGTCTCCCTGCTGGACAAGGACGATCTGCGGATGGTGGTCGCGACGACGCTGGACGTCGACGTCGCCGAGGTCACCGACGACGCGCACTTCGTCAAGGACCTGGACGTCGACTCGCTGATGGCGCTGGAGATCGCGGTGACCCTGGAGAAGCGCTACCAGATCAAGATCGACGACACCGATCTCACCGGGATCACCTCGCTCAACAGCACCTACCAGCTGCTGTGCGGCCTGCTCGAAGGCAAGGCCGGCCAGTGAGCGCCCTCCTCGCGCTGAACACCTTCAGCGACGGCCGTGTGCACGTCGACCCGGCGGAGCCGGTGCTCGGCGGGCACTACCCGGGCTTCCCCGTCTTCCCCGGCGTGGGCGTGCTGGACCTGGCCGACCAGGCGATCCGGGCGGCGCACGCCTCGGACCTGGTCCTGACCGGGATCGTCAGCGCCCGCTTCCTGCGGCCGGTGCTTCCCGGCGACACCCTGACCGTACGGGTCGCCGAAGGGGACGCCTACTCCGCCGTGGTGAGCACCGAACGCGGCGAGGCCGCCCGGGTCCAGATGAGCTACCGGAAGTCGACATGATCGGTATCGAGAGCATCAAGAAGATCATCCCGCACCGCCACCCGATCCTCCTGCTCGACGGGGTCCTCACGGTCAGTCCGGGCGAGAGCCTGGTCGCACTGAAGGCGGTGACGGGCAGCGAGCCCTGCTACGCGCGCATCGGCGAGCAGGAGGGCCCCGAGGCCTACCACTACCCCCGCTCGCTGCTGCTGGAGTCGTGGGCGCAGGCCGCGGTCCTGCTGGCGTTGTGGGACAGGCCCAACCCCGACGTGCTGACCGGCGACGTGGTGCTGGGCGGCGGCATGCGCAACGTGCGCTTCCACCGTCCCGTGCTGCCCGGCCAGGTCATCGAGCACCGGGTCAGGCTGGTCCGCCAGGTCGGCGAGAACGCCGTCATGGAGGGCGAGTCGCTGGTCGGCTCGGAACTCGTCCAGGAGATGGGCACACTCGTCGCCACCACACGCCCGATCGGAGTGCTGACATGACGGTCGCCCTGGTCACCGGCGGCTCCCGGGGCATCGGGCGCGAGGTCGCCCGCGCCCTGGCCCGCGACGGCCTCGACGTGGCCCTGTGCTACCAGTCCAACACCGAGGCCGCCGAGGCCGCGGCCAAGGAGATCGCCGAGCACGGCGTGCGCTCCATGATCAGGAAGGTGGACGTCACCGACCGCGCCCAGGTGCGTGCCTTCGCGGCCGACGTGGAGAGCGAGCTCGGCCCGGTGCACACGGTGGTCACCTCCGCCGGGATCACCCGGGACAGGCCGCTGGCCCTGCTGTCGGACGACGACTGGGACCAGGTGCTCGACGTCAATCTGGGCGGCACCCACAACGTCGTGCGCGCGGTCGTCTTCGCCATGATCAAACGCGGCGCCGGTCGTGTCGTCACGCTGTCGTCGGTCGCGGGTGTGGCGGGCAACGCCGGGCAGACCAACTACTCCGCCTCCAAGGCCGGGATCATCGGCTACACGCAGGCGCTGGCCAAGGAGGTCGGGCGCTACGGCATCACCGCGAACGTGGTCGCGCCCGGCTTCATCGAGACCGACATGACCGCGGGCCTGACCGGCAAGATCGGCGACCAGATGCGCAAGCGCATCTCGCTCGGCCGCTTCGGCGCCGCGCACGAGGTCGCCGAGCTGGTCGCCTTCCTCGCCTCCGAGCGCGCCGCCTACATCACCGGCCAGGTCCTGCGCATCGACGGAGGGATGGCGCTGTGAGGTTCTACTTCAACCTGCGCAGCCCCTACTCCTGGCTGGCCCTGCACGACCTGGCGAATGTGCATCCCGCCCTGGCGGACGCGGTGGAGTGGGTGCCGTACTGGGATCCGGAGGAGGCCACCCTTCGCGCCCTGGAGGAGGCCGGAGGCCGTTTCGGCTACACGGCCATGTCCAAGGCCAAGCACCTGTACATCCTTCAGGACGTGCGGCGGCTGGCCAGGGCGCGTGGCCTGGAGCCGCGCTGGCCGCTGGACCGCGAACCCCGCTGGGAGGTGCCGCATCTGGCCTACCTGGTCGCCGCCGACAACGGCGTCGGCCAGGAGTTCGTCAGGGGCGCCTCCGACCTGCGCTGGCAGCGGGGCGCAGACATCTGCGACCCGCGTGTGGTGGCCGAGCTCGGCCGTTCGCTCGGGCTCGACGAGGCCGCGCTGGCCGCGGCGCCCGACGACCCGAAGCTGCGCGAGCGCGGCATCGACGCGCTGCGCTCGGCCGATCGGGACGGCGTGTTCGGCGTGCCGTTCTTCGTCAACCGGCGTGAGCGCTTCTGGGGCCTGGACCGGCTGGAGGCCTTCGCCGACTCGGCGGCCGTGCCGGCGCCGTACCGATACCGACCGGAAGACCACGCCGGTGGCTGCGGCTGAAGGGAGCAGGTGAACCACCCCATGGACTTCATGAGCACGTCCTTCATGACCACTCTGAGCCGTCATGCGGGCGAACGCCCCGACGCCTGCGCGGTCCTGTTCCGCGGCAGGGAGGGCGAGCGTGCGCTCACCTATCGCGAGCTCGACCTGGCGGCGCGCCGGGTCGGTGGCTGGCTGGCCGGGCGCGTCGAGCCGGGCGCGCGGGTGCTGCTGTGCTTCCCCTCGGGCCTGGAGTTCGTCGAGGTCTTCCTCGGTTGCCTGGCCGCCGGGGTCGTGGCCGTGCCCGCGCCCGTGCCCGACGCCTCGCCGCAGCACCGCGAACGCGTCCGCGCGGTGGCCGCCGACGCCGAGCCCGCCCTGGTGCTCACCTCCGCCTCACTCGTCGAGGTGGTCGCCGAAGGACTCGCCGACGGCTCGCCCGGCCTGGAGATCCTCGCCCCGCAGTACGGCGGGCCGCTGCCGCGCGCCTTCGTCCCCGAGCCGGGCTCGCTGGCGTTCCTGCAGTACACCTCGGGCTCGACCAGCGACGCGAAGGGCGTGATGGTCGGCCACCACAACCTGGTGGACAACCTCAGGGTCGGCACCGAGCTGCTGGACCTGCGCGAGGGCGCGCGGTTCTGCAGCTGGCTGCCCTTCCATCACGACATGGGGCTGGTGGCGATGCTGCTGCTGCCGCTCTTCCTCGGCGGTTCGGCCGCGCTGATGTCGCCGACCGACTTCCTGCGCCATCCCTGGCGGTGGCTGAGCCTCATCGCCGACCACCGCGCCGAGGTGAGCGCCGCGCCGAACTTCGCCTACGACCTGTGCGAACGCCGGGTCACCGAGCAGCAGCTGCACGGCCTCGACCTGTCCTGCTGGCGGCACGTCTGCAACGGCGCCGAGCCGATCGACGCCGCCACCCTGACCCGCTTCGCCGACAGGTTCGCAAGCGCCGGTCTCAAGCCGGAGTCGCTCACGGCCGGGTACGGCATGGCCGAGGCGACGCTGTTCATCTCGGGCACCGCGCCCGGCCTCGCGCCGGTCGTGACCACCGTGGACCCGGCGGCCCTGGAGCAGGACACGCTCGTGCCGAGCCCGCAGGGCAGGGCGCTGGTGGGATGCGGCCGCCCCGGGGCGCTGGAGGTCCGCATCGTGGACCCGGACACCGGGCGGACGCTGCCGGAGCGCCAGGTCGGCGAGATCTGGGTCCGGGGCCGCGGCCTGGCCATGGGCTACTGGCGCAAGCCGGAGGAGTCCGCGCGGACGTTCGGCGGCACCGGCGCCGACGGCGAGGACGGCTTCCTGCGCACGGGCGATCTCGGCGCGCTGCTGGCCGGTGAGCTCTACATCACCGGGCGGATCAAGGACCTGCTCATCGTCAACGGCCGCAACCTCTACCCGCACGACCTGGAGCGCGCCCTGAGCGGCGCGCACCCGGCGCTGGAGAACCTGCCGTCGTGCGTGTTCTCCGTCGGCATGCCGCGCGAGGAGGTCGTGGTGGTCCAGGAGGTCAGGTCGCGGGTGCTGTCCTCGCCTGAGTCGCTGGTGGAGGAGATCAGGTCGCGGCTGAGCGCCGGGTTCGGGCTGGGCGCGGCGAATGTGTGCCTGGTCCGGCCGGGCGAGATCCGCAGGACGACCAGCGGCAAGATCCGGAGGCAGGCCACCAGGCGGTTGTTCGTCTCAGGCGGCCTCACCGTCCATCACGAAGGGCTGTCCCCGAGGATGATCGCGCACTGCCGGAGCGACCATGACGCCTGACCTGGAGCTACCGCCGGAGCTGACCGTCGGGCACTGCCTCGATCTGGACGCGCGTGAGGAGTTCCCCGACGACATCTGCGCCGCCCTGACCGCATCCGGCGTCGAGCGGCTCTACCTGCCGGGGGAGCCGGCCGAGCGGCTGCTGGCCCTCATCCGGGCGCTGGCGGGCCGCGACTTCACCGTGGCGCTCGCGCACTGCAAGACCTACCTGGGCGCGGTGGCGACCTGGGTCGGCGGCACGCCCGCCCAGGTGGCGGCCCTTGAGGCCAGGGTGTTCCGCGGCGAGGTGGTCTCACTGGCCCTGACCGAACGCGACCACGGCAGCGACGTGCTGGCCGGGGACGTCACCGCCGTGCCGGTGCCGGGTGGCTACCGTCTCGACGGGGAGAAGTGGCTGATCAACAATGCCACCCGCGCCGACCTGCTCTGCGTGCTCGCCAGGACCGGGCCCAAGGGCGACGCGCGCGGCTTCAGCCTGTTCATGGTCGACAAGCACGGCCTGCCCGCGCACACCTTCCGGTGCCTGCCGAAGGTGGCAACCCACGGCGTGCGCGGCGCCGACATCAGCGGCATCCGTTTCACCGGAGCCGTCGTCGCCGCCGACACCATGATCGGGGAGCCGGGCGCGGGCCTGGAGATCCTGCTGAAGAGCCTGCAGATCACCCGTACCCTCTGCGGCGGCATGTCCCTGGGCATGGGCGAGCACGCCCTGCGCATCACCCGCGACTTCGCCGACAACCACCGGATGTACGGCAGGCCGCTGGCCGACCTGCCCCATGCCAAGCGTGCCCTGGCCGACTCCCATGTCGACCTCCTGGTCGCCGAGGCCGTCACCCTGGTCTCGACCCGGGCCGTCCACTCGCTCACCGGCGAGCAGAGCCTCATCTCGGCCGTCGTGAAGTACTACGTGCCCACGCTGATCGACCGGGCCGTCCAGCGCCTGGCCAAGGTCATGGGGGCGCGTGCCCTGCTGGTGGAGGGCGCCTTCCAGAAGATCTGGCGCGACCACTCCATCGTGGGCGTCTTCGACGGCAACACCTGGGTCAACCTCAGCACGCTGATCAACCAGTTCCCCGCCCTGGTCAGGGGTTACCGAGGCGGCCGGGTCGACCACGAGGGCCTGGCCGCGGCGACCGAGCTCGGGCGTCCGCTCCCGCCGCTGGACCCCAGGCGGCTCAGCCTGGCGGCCCGTGACGGCTGCAGCCTGGTCCAGGACCTGGCCGCGGACCCGGCCGCCCCGCACGACCTGCGCAGGCGGGCCGATCGGCTGCACCGGCGTATGGCCGAGTGGCGGCCACGCGGCCGTGAGGTGCCTTCGGAGGTGTTCGACCTGGCCAGGAGCTACACCCGGCTGTACGCGGCCGCCGCGGTCGCGCGGGTGCATGCCGGCAACGACCTGGACGACCTGTGGCTGCGGGCCTGCCTGGCCAGGGTGTTCGACCGTCCGGACGAGGCCACCGACCTGCTGTTCGACCGTGAGCGGCACCGCAGTGCCCCGTCCTTTCTGCGAGGAGTCACCGACCATGCCTGTTGAGCACATCCGCCATTGGCTGCGCGAGCGGGTCGCGTTCTATGTCGAGCGCACGCCCGAGGAGATCGACCCGGACCTCAAGTTCGTCGAGATCGGCCTGGACTCGATCTTCGCGATGAGCCTCAGCGGCGACATCGAGGACGAGTTCGGGCTGGTCTTCGAGGCCACCGTGGCGTGGGACCATCCGACCGTCAACCTGCTGGCCGACCATCTGCACGCGAAGGTCGGCTGATGGAGTTGTCCATCGGCCAGCAGGCCCTGTGGTTCCTCTACCGGCTGGCGCCCGCGAGCGCCGCGTACCTGATCACGGTCGCGCTGCGGGTCTACGGCGCGCTGGATCCCGAGCGGCTGCGGCGGGCGGTCACGGCCGTGACGGCCAGGCACGAGGTGCTGCGCTCGGTCTTCGAGGAGGTCGAGGGCGAGCCACGGCGGGTGCTGTCGGACCGGCCCTTCCCGGTCACGGTCGTCGACATGGGGGAGGTGGACGAGGACGCCCTGCGGGCCAGGGCGGCCGAGTTCGCCGCACTGCCCTTCGACCTGGGCAAGGGCGCCTTCCGGGTCACGCTGATGCGTGGCGCGGCCGGGGCCGAGGTGCTGCTGGTGACGGCGCACCACATCGTCAGCGACGCGATGTCGCAGTGGATGATCCTGCGCGACCTGCTGCACGCCTACGAGCGGGACGCCCCCGACCGGCAGGCGCCCGCCCGCACCTACGACGACCACGTACGGCACGAGCGCGACCTGCTGGCCTCGCCGCGCGGGCAGCGGCTGGAGCGGCATTGGCGCGGGGTGTGCGAGGGCGCCGAGCCCGCGACCCTGCTGGCCGACCGGACGCGCCCGGCCAGGCCGTCCTTCCGGGGCGCCACGGTCGGCGTGGAGTGGTCGCAGGAGGCGGGCGAACGGCTGGTCGAGCGGGCCAGGCGGCTGGAGGTGACCCCGTTCGCCGTCGTGGTGGCCGGGCTGCAGGCCGTGCTGCACCGGCGCGGCCTGCCGGGTGACTTCCTCATCGGCTGTCCGGTCAGCACCAGGTTCGCCGCCCGCTCGCGTGAGGTCGTCGGCTGTTTCGCCAACACGGTGCCGATCCGGGCCCGGTTGCGTCCGGGAGTGACGCTGGGGGAGGCCTCGCTCGCCGCCCATCGCGAACTGGTGGCGGCGATGGCGCATGCCGAGTTTCCTTCGGCCCTCATCAAGGATTTGGCCCCGTCCGGCGGGCCGCCCTTTCGGCTTGCTGTGAATTTGCTGTCAATGGTCGCGATGGACCCGCCGTTGCCGCTGGCGGCCGACGGCTCGGTCGAGGGCGCGCAAACGATCTATCGCGGCCTTCGGGTCGCCGTGCTCGACCTCACCCAGATGGAAGGCCAGTTCGATCTGATGGTGGACGTCCGCAGGGCCGGAACGCTCTTCACCGCCGTGCTCAAGTACGACGCCGACCTGTACGACCGGGCGACGGTGGAAATCTTCGCAGGTCAGCTTCGCCGGGCCGTCGAGTCGGATCCGCAGTTGACGGTGGGCGGTCTGTCCATGGTAGACAAGGGCGAAGTCGCGAGATTGCTCGCCTTCGGTGAGGCATGAGTGAGGCTCATTTACTCCTGACGTTCGAATGTGGATGTTCTATTCCGACGCGAATAGAACATTGTTCCCCTTAATTTCAATAGAGGACGCTTCGGGTGTAGGTTATGCTGGCGCTTGTTCGGGTGGAAGCGGCGGGGGCCGCATTCTGGCGGCGGGGGCCGCATTATCACGGAGGCGCGAGGTAGTCCTTGTGGGGGAAGGATCTTTTTTCGGGGAGTTTTTTCGGCAGGTCAAGGAAAGACCGCAATCCGACGCGGTGATATTTCCGGGCGACGAAGAAAAGCGCATCGGATATCTTGATCTCCATTTGGCCGCGAGCGAGGTCGCGGCCTGGCTGCAGAGCGTGTGCAAACCGGGCGATCGGGTGCTGCTGTGCTACCCGCCCGGCGTCGAGTTCGTGCGATGTCTGCTGGCGTGCTTCTATGCCGACGTCGTGCCCGTGCCGCTGCCTCTGCCCACGCACGCCGACCACCATCTCAGTACCCTGACCGGCATCGCGCTCGACGCCGACGCCCATCTGCTGCTGACCGACGCGGCGCACGCCGACGACGTCCACGCCTGGCTGACCCACGACGACCTGGGCACCTACGTCTGCGTCGCCACCGACAGCGTCGTGCACGAGGACCCCTCCGACTGGGTCGAGCCCCTGCGCCGCGGCGACGACGTGGCGCTGCTGCACTACACCGGAGGCGTGGCCGGTGAGCCCGTCGGCATCGCGCTGACACATGCCAACCTGCTGAGCAACGCCGCCTTCCTGGCCGAGGCGTGCGAGCTCGGCCCCGGCACGCCCGTCGGCGGGTGGCTGCCCCTGCATCACGGGCTCGGCCTGTTCACGCTGCTGCTGGTCCCGCTCCTGACCGGGGGCACCGCCGTACTGCTGTCGCCGCAGGAGTTCTGCGCCGAGCCGTTCGCGTGGTTGCGGCTCTTCGACCGGCATCGGGTGGAGTTCAGCGTGGCGCCGAGCTTCGGCTACGACTGGTGCACCCAGGAGGTCGACCCGCAGGACTGCGCGGCGCTTGACCTGTCGCCGTTGCGCAACCTGCTCGTGGTGGAGATGGCCGACCTGCCCTCCGCCAGGCCGGACACGCTGGAGGACTTCGCCGCGCTCCTGCGTCCCGCGGGGCTGCGCGCCGAGGTGCTGCGTACCGTGTACTGCCTGGCCGAGGCGACGATGATCGTCTCGCTGGGCGCGCCCGGCGAGGCGCTGCGCGCGCCCACGTTCGAGATGCGCGCACTGGACAAGAACCACCTGTCGCCCGGCGCCGAAGGCGAACGCCTGCTCGGGCTCGGCAGGCCGGACGCGCGAAGCCTGGTGATCGTCGACCCGTTCACCGGCGTCCAGGTGGGCGAGGGCATCGTCGGCGAGATCTGGCTGCGCGGACCGCACGTCGCCGCCGGCTACTGGCGCAAGGAGGCCCAGAGCGCCGAGCGCTTCGACCGGGCCACCGCGACGGGGGAGAGGGGCTTCGTCCGCAGCGGCACGCTCGGCGCCAGGGTCGAGGGCGAACTCCACGTGCTCGGCACGGCCAGGGACGTGACCCTGCACCAGGGCCGCCCGCTGCACCTGGGCCGGGTGGAGCAGAGCCTGCTCGAACTCGGCTCCATCGTGGCCTGCGCCGCCTTCCCCGCACTCGACCTGCACGAGAAGATCCTCGTCGTCGCCCAGCCGAGCGGCGAGGAGTGGGCCGGGCTGGTGCGCGGCATCCGCGACGAACTCGCCCTGCGGTTCGGCCTGCAGCGGGTGGGCGTGGTGCTGGTACGGCCCGGCGAGCTGCCCACCATGCCGGGCGGCGGCGTCAACAGGCAACTCGTACGCGAACTCCTCGTGGCCAACGCCCTGGACGTCCAGGACTGGGCATAGCCCTTTGCGCCTTATTCAGGGGCGGCGGAATATAGGAGGGATATAGCCGCCGGAGTGGATAGTAGGCGTGCTGGTGCTGATTGTGGACCGGCATAATCTCCTGGACGGAGTCAGCCCTGTGCCAGTATCCACGACAAATGGAATTCTCTCGGCTATTGGCGGGACGCCGCTCGTCAAGCTAGAGCTCCTCTTTCCCGGCCTTCAGGTGTTCGCGAAGCTGGAGTCATTTAATCCCGGCGGAAGTCTCAAGGACCGCAGTGCGCTCAACATGCTGAGCGAGGCCATTCAGGAAGGCCGTCTCAAGCCCGGTGTCTCCACGGTGGTCGAGTCCAGCTCGGGCAATCTCGCCATCGGCATGGCGCAGATCTGCCGTTACTTCGGGCTCAGGTTCGTCTGTGTGGTCGACGCCAAGACCACCGAGCAGAACCTGGCGATCCTGCGGGCCCTGCAGGCCGAGGTCGAGGTCGTGGACTCGCCCGATCCCGCGACCGGCGAGTACCTGCCGCGCCGCATCAGGCGGGTGCGTGAGCTCCTGGAGAGCATCCCGAACTCCTTCCACCCCAACCAGTACGGCAATCCCCTGAACGCACGCGCCCACCTGCAGACGATGCGCGAGATCGTGCAGAAGCTCGGCCGCGGGCCCGACCATCTGTTCATCCCCGTGAGCTCGTGCGGAACGCTGGTCGGCTGTGCCGACTACATCGCCGAGCACGGGCTGACCACCAAGATCACCGCAGTCGACGCCAAGGGCAGCATGATCTTCGAGGGGCAGCGGCCCGCTCCCCGGCTGCTGCCCGGCCACGGCGCGGCGATCCGCCCGGCCCTGTACCGCGAGCACGCCGCCGACCGGGCGATCCACGTGTCCGACCTGGACTGCGTGGTGGGCTGCCGCAGGCTGACCGGTCGTGAGGCCATCCTCGCCGGAGGCTCCTCCGGTGCGATCGTCGCCGCCCTGACCTCCGTACGGCACGAGATCGAGCCGGGGTCCACCTGCGTGCTGCTCTTCCCCGACGGCGGTGACCGCTACCTGGACACGATCTACTCCGACGCGTGGGTGCGCCGCACGTTCGGCGAGGTCTCCCACCTGTGGAAGGAAGGGGTCTGACCATGCTGATCCTCCGACACGACGACGTGCGCGACGTCCTGCGCGACGCCGACGCCGCCGTGCTCGACCTCGTACGCGCCGCCTACCGCGAGCACGACGCGGGCGAGACCGTCGTACCGCACTCCACCTTCCTGCGCTTCCCCGGCCGCGGCGCCGACCGCATCATCGGCCTGCCCGCCTTCGTGGGAGGCGAGCAGCCGATCGCGGGCATCAAGTGGGTGGCCTCCTTCCCCGGCAATCTCGGCAAGGGACTGCCGAGGGCCAGTGCGACCATCGTGCTGAACTCCATGGAGACCGGACAGCCGATCGCCTTCGCCGAAGGCGGGCAGATCTCCGCGACCCGCACCGGCGCGTCCGCGGCCGTCGCCGCCCAGACCCTCGCGGGGTCGAGCCCCGTGCGGGCGCTGTCGATGATCGGCTGCGGCCTGATCAACTTCGAGACGCTGCGCTTCCTGCCCGAGGTGTCGGAGCTGACCCTCTTCGACCTCTCGCGCCCGCGCGCCGAGGCCTTCGGCGAGCGCGCACGCGCGCTGCGCCCCGGGATCGAGGTACGGCTCGCCGGCAGTGTCGCCGAGGCCGTGGCCGCTGCCGGGGTGCTGTCGCTGGCGACCACCGCGGTCGAGCCGCACATGACGTTGGAAGGCGCCAGGCCGGGCGCGATCGTGCTGCACATCTCGCTGCGCGACCTCACGCCGTCGACCGTCCTGGCCGCGCGCAACGTCGTCGACGACGTCGACCACGCCCTGCGCGAGCGCACCTCGCTGCATCTGGCCGAACTGGCCGTCGGCGGGCGTTCCTTCGTGCACGCCACCATCGGCGGGCTGCTGCGCGGCACCGCCTCGCTGCCCGGCGGCGACTCACCGATCATCTTCTCCCCCTTCGGCCTCGGCGCGCTCGACATGGCGCTGGCCAGGTACGTGTTCGAGCAGGCCCGCGCCCGTGGCCACGGCCTGACCGTCGAGGCCTTTCAGCAACCCGCATGAAGGAGAAAGCCGACATGAGCGACAGGTATCTCGTCGTACTCAACGACGAAGAGCAGTACTCCATCTGGTGGGCCGACCGTGACCTGCCCTCCGGATGGCAGCACGAAGGCGCCGAAGGCACCAAGGACGAGTGCCTTCGCCATATCGAGAAGGTCTGGACCGACATGCGTCCCCGGAGCTTGAGGTGAGCGAAGCCCTCCTCGGCGACCTGGTGTGGCGGCAGGCCGCCGCCACACCGGGTGGTGTGGCCGTGGTCGACGGCGGCACGAGCCTGACCTACGCCCAGCTGACCCGCAGGGCCGCGCGCCTGGCCCATCTGCTGCGCGAGTGGGGCATCGGCAGGGGCGACGTCGTGTGCGTCAACGTGCCCCGCGGTGCCGACTTCATCGTGGCGGTGCTCGGCATCTGGCGCAGCGGCGCCGCCTACCTGCCGATGGACCCCGAGCACCCGCGCGAGCGCCGCGAGCGTATCTACGCCGACGCCGCCCCCGCCATCGTGCTGACACCGGACCTGCTGCGCTCGCTGCCCACGCCGGAGGCGGCGGCGGTGCCGGTCGACCCTGCCGACGCGGCCTACGTGATCTACACATCGGGCTCGACCGGCCGTCCCAAGGGCGTCGTGGTGACCCATGCGGGCATCGCCAACCGCGTGCGCTGGACCACCTCGACACACGCGCTCGGCCCGCACGACAGGCTGCTGCACAAGACGTCGCTCACCTTCGACGCCGCTGGCTGGGAGATGATCGCCCCCCTGGTCAGCGGCGGCACGGTGGTCGTCGCGCCGCCCGGCGCCGAGCGCGACCCGGCCACACTGGTACGGCTGGCCGGCGAGCACGGCGTCACCGTGCTGCAGGTGGTGCCCTCCCTGCTGCGCGAGCTGGTCCGCGAGCCCGGCTGGGCGGGGCTGACCTCGCTGCGGCTGCTGTTCAGCGCGGGCGAGCCGCTGCACGCCTCGCTGGTCCGCGCGGCGGCGCTGCCCTCGCTGGCGATGTGGAACACCTACGGCCCCACCGAGTGCGCCATCGACGTGACCGCCCACCTGGTCGACCCCGCCCAGCCGGCCGACGCGGTGCCGATCGGCAGGCCGATCTCCGGCATGCGCGTGCGGGTCCTCGACGACAAGGGGGAGCTGTCGCCCGTCGGCGTGCCCGGCGAGCTGTATGTCGGCGGACCGGGCGTCGGACGCGGTTACCTGGGCAGGCCGGGCCTGACGGCCGACCGTTTCGTGCCCGACCCCTTCGCCGAGGGCGAGCGGCTGTACCGCACCGGCGACCTGGTGCGCTGGTCGGCCGACGGCGTCCTGCACTTCATGGGCAGGCTGGACGAGCAGCTCAAGGTCAACGGCGTCCGGGTCGAGCCCGCGGAGATCGAGGCGGCGCTGCAGGAACACCCGGCCGTGCGCGCGGTCGCCGTGGTCGAGTCGTCGGGCCGGTTGGTCGCGCACGTCGCGGGCCTGGCGGCTCCCGCCGAGCTTCGGCTGTTCGCCCGGGAGATCCTGCCCGACACCCACGTGCCGACCAGGTACGTCCTGCACGAGAGCCTGCCGGTCCTGCCCAGCGGCAAGATCGACCGAGGTGCGCTCAAGGCGCATGCCGAACCCGTCGCCCGTTCGCGGCCGAGTACCCCGGCCGAGCACCGGGTCGCCGGGGTCTGGGCCGAGCTGCTCGGCGTCGACGGTGTCGGCGCCGACGACGACTTCTTCCAGCTCGGCGGCACCTCCCTGCTGCTGACCAAGCTCGCCAACCGCCTGGGCCTGCCCGTGCCCGACCTCTACACCGTCTCCACGGTGGCGGGCCAGGCCACCCTGGTGGAGGGAGCGGGCGCGGGCGCCGAGCCCATCGGCCCGGCCGGGCGCGAGCCCTTCATGGAGCTCTCGCACGGCCAGCGCCGCCTGTGGCTGCTGGACCGCATCCAGCCGGGCAGCCCGGAATGGGTCGCGCCCGTGTTCATCAGGCTGGGCGCGGCCGACCCCGGCGTCGTGCGGTCGGCCCTGACCCGCCTCGCCGCACGCCACGAGATCCTGCGCACCCGCTATGTCGCGGTGAACGGCGAGCCACGTCAGGTCGTCGACGAGGAGTCGCCGGTCGAGTTCAGGGTCGCGGCCGACGGCGAGGACCTGGCTGCGGTGGTCGCCGGGCAGCTCGCCCGTGGGTTCGACCTGGCGGCGGGGCCGGTCTGGCGTGCCGTACTGGCGGGTGACCTGCTGGTGCTCACCGTGCATCACATCGCGTGCGACGGCTGGTCCTCCGTCGTGCTGGACCGGGAGCTGCGGGCGTTGTGCGCGGGCGAGGACCTGCCGCCCGCCGGTCTGCAGTACGCCGACTACGTGGCCTGGCAGCGCCGTACCCTCACGGCGGGGACGCTCGCGGACGACCTCGCGTACTGGCGGGCGCATCTGGCGGGCGTGCCCGCGCTGGAGCTGGCGGCCGACCGGGTCAGGCCCGCGCACCGCGACCACCGGGGTGCCATGCTCACCTTCGACATCCCGGCCGAGCTGGCGGGCGCGCTGGGCGCCTGGGGCAGGCAGCGGGGGGCGACGCTGTTCGCCACCCTGCTGACGGCGTGGGCGATGCTGCTCTCGCGCCACAGCGGCCAGCGGGACTTCGCCGTCGGCACCCCCGTGACAGGGCGCGAGCACGAGCAGTTCGGCGACACGGTCGGCTTCTTCCTCAACGCACTCGCCCTGCGCGTCGACCTGAGCGGCAACCCGACGTTCGAGGAGGCCGTCGCCCGGGTCGACGCCGTCTGCCGTGCGGGCTTCGCGCACCAGCGTGTGCCCTTCGACCGGCTGGTGGACGAGCTCCAGCCCCGGCGTGACCTGGCCAGGACGCCGATCTACCAGGTGACGTTCGACCTGCACGAGGTCGGCCATACCGACACCGAGCTGGATGCGGCCGACGCCGAGGTGATGGCCGGATCCTGGCTGATCGCCAAGACCGATCTCAGCCTGCTGGCCCAGCGGCGGCCCGACGGCTCGGTCCTGGCCTCGCTGGAGTACGCGACGGCGCTGTTCGACGAGGCGACGGCCGCACGGATGGCCGGACGCCTGCTCACGCTCCTGCGCGACGTCGCGGCGCGGCCCGCGCTCAGGCTCTCGGCCGTGGACCTGGCCGACTTCGAGCATCCCGCGCGGACCGAGAGCCCGTCGGCCCTGTGCGCGCACGAGGTGTTCCAGGCGCGTGCCGCCCGCACGCCCGACGCGCTCGCGGTGGACGCCATGACGTACGCGGAGCTGAACGGCAGGGCCAATCACCTGGCCGGACAGCTGATCGCCCGTGGGGCACGGCCGGGCGGGCTGGTCGGCGTGTGCCTGGAGCGCGGCCCCGACCTGCTCGTCGCCCTGCTGGCCGTGCTGAAGGCGGGCGCCGGGTATGTGCCGCTCGACCCGGAGCAGCCCAGGGAGCGGCTCACGTACATGGTCGAGGACGCGGGCGCCGAGCTGGTGGTGACGACGAGCGGGCTCGGCGCCGGGCTCGGCGGCACGCAGGTGCTGCTCGACACGCTGGAGCCGGGGCTGCTCGCCCAGGACCCGCAGGTGCGGAACGCGCCGGACGACGTGATGTACGTGATCTACACCTCGGGCTCGACCGGGCGGCCCAAGGGCGTGGAGGTGACGCATGCCAATGTGCTGCGCCTGTTCACGGTGACCGAGCGGGACTTCGCCTTCGGCCCTGGCGACGTGTGGACGCTGTTCCACTCCTACGCGTTCGACTTCTCCGTCTGGGAGATGTGGGGCGCGCTGCTGTACGGCGGTCGTCTCGTCGTCGTGCCCAAGGACGTCGTGCGCGACCCCGGCCGCTTCCTCGACCTGCTGCGCGCCGAGCGCGTGACCGTGCTGAACCAGACGCCTTCGGCCTTCAGGCAACTGGCCGCGCTCGCCGCAGAAGGCGATCCCCGTCTGGGGGAGCTCGCCCTGCGCGCGGTCGTGTTCGGCGGCGAGAAGCTGGAGATCGGCGAGCTGACCCCGTGGATCCGCAGGTTCGGCGTCGAGCGCCCCCGCCTGATCAATATGTACGGCATCACCGAGACGACCGTCCACACCACCCTGCACCCGATCGGCCAGGACGATCACGGGAGCCCGATCGGCACGCCACTCGCCGACCTGGAGGTACGCCTCCTGGACGAGCACGGCGGCGAGGCGCCGGTCGGCGTGCCCGGCGAGATCTTCGTCGCCGGACCGGGCGTGGCGCGCGGCTACCGCAACCGGCCCGCGCTGACGGCCGAGCGCTTCCTGCCCGCGCCGGGCGGCCGGAGGTACTACCGCAGCGGCGACCTGGCCAGACGCAACCCCGACGGCGGCCTGGAGTTCGTCGGCCGCGCCGACCAGCAGGTCAAGATCCGCGGCTACCGCATCGAGCTGGGCGAGATCCAGGCCCTGCTGCTCGACCAGCCCAGTGTCCGCGACGCGGTGGTCGTCCTGCGCGAGCGGTCCCTCGTCGGCTATGTCGAGCCGGTCGGCGACAGCATCGACGCGGGCGAGCTGAAGCTGGCGCTGAGCAGGACGCTGCCCGAGTACATGGTTCCGGCGGCGATCGTGGTCATGGACCGGCTGCCCCTCACCGTCAACGGCAAGCTCGACCGGGCCGCGCTGCCCTCGCCCGGACGCGAGGCGACGGGCGCGGCGGCGTTCGTCGCGCCGCGCGACGCGCTGGAGTCATTGCTGGCCGAGATCTGGCAGGAGGTGCTCGGCGTCGACAAGGTCAGCGTCAGGGACAACTTCTTCGCCCTGGGCGGCAACTCGCTCCTGGTCCTGAAGATGATCTCGCGGGTGCAGGAGGAGCTCGGCGTTGAGCTCGGCGCGCGGGAGGTCTTCGAGCATGCGGAACTGGCCGGGCTGGCCGGCCTCGTGGCGGCCGACCTGCTGGCCGAGGACTTCCCTCTGGAGGAAACGGTATGACACCCAAGCACCTCATCTCGATCGACGACCTGTCCGACGACGACCTGCGTCACCTGGTCGCCCGTGGCCTCGACCACCGCAACGGCGAGGGCGGCGCCTCGCGCCCGCTGGCGGGCCGGATCGCGGGCGTCTACTTCGCCAAGACCTCGACCAGGACGCGCACCGCCTTCACCACGGGCGCGCTGCGCCTGGGCGCCGACGTCGTCTCCTTCGGACCTGGCGACCTGCAGACCAACACCGGCGAGACGATCGAGGACACGGCCAGGGTGCTGGAGCGCATGCTGGACGTCCTCGTCGCCCGTACGGCAGGCGACCCCGCCGAGATGCGGACGTTCGCGGCGGGCGACCGGATGGCGGTGGTCAACGCGATGAGCGCCGACGAACACCCCACCCAGGCGCTGACCGACCTGACCACCCTGCTGTGGCGCTTCGGCGCGATCGAGGGCCTGCGCCTGCTGTACGTGGGCGAGGGCAACAACACCGCCGCCGCCCTGGCCCTGGCGTTGAGCAGGTACGACTCGGTCAGCCTCGAACTGCGCACCCCGCCCGGCTACGGCCTGACGCAGGACGTGCTCGACCGGGTCGACCCCAAGGTCGTCGTCGAGCGGCACGACATGCGGGACCTGCCCGAGAACCTGGACGTCGTCTACACCACGCGCTGGCAGACCACGGGCACCGCCAAGCCAGATCCGAACTGGCGCGAGGTCTTCGCCCCCTTCCAGGTGACGGCCGACCTCTGGCGCGCGAGCCCGAATGCGGCGTTCATGCACGACCTGCCCGCGCACCGGGGCGAGGAGGTGACCGCCGAGGTCATCGACGGGCCGCACAGCATCGTCTTCGACCAGGCCGAGAACAAGCTGCACAGCGCCACGGCCGTCCTTGAGTGGTGCCGGTGAGCAGGCTGGAGGACCTGCTCGGCGACCCTTGGGACCCGGCCAACCCCACCGGCTTCGCCGAGGTGCTCGCCGCCGACGAACGCGGCGAACTCCTCGCGGCGGGCGAGTCGATCCTCGACACCGTACGGCTGGCCGACCACTTCGTGCCCGCCTCGCTCGGCGGCGCGTTCGTCGACGTCGACTCGCTGGTCCAGGCGGTGCGGGCGGTCTTCAGGCGTGACCCCACGCTGGGCATCGGCTACGGCGTCACCAGCTTCATCGCCTCGGCGCCGGTGTGGGCGGCGGGCGACGACGCCCAGCGCCGATGGCTGGCCGACCGGCTGCTCGGCGGCGAGCGGGCCGCGGCGGCCTTCACCGAGCTGGCGCACGGCGCCGACTTCACCCGCATGTCCGTGCGCGCGCGGCCGAGCGGGGACGCGCTGGTCGTGACCGGGACCAAGCAGCTCATCAACAACATCGCCAGGGCGCGTGCCGTCACGCTGTTCGCCAGGACGTCCGACGAGCCGGGCAGCCGCAGCCACTCGATGATGCTGATGGACATGGCCGGGCTGGACGACTACCGCATCCTCGAACGCCACCACACCTCCGGCCTGCGGGCCACGCCGCTGGGCGGGGTGCGGTTCGACGGCAGCCGGGTGCCCGCCGACGCGGTGCTCGGCGCGCCGGGCAGCGGCCTGGAGGTCGCCCTGCGCGCGTTCCAGGTGACGCGGGTCGCCCTTCCGGCCATCGCGGTCGGCGCCCTGGACACGCAATTGCGGCTGGCGGCGAGCTTCGCGGGCGAGCGTGTGCTCTACGGGCGGCCGGTGGCCGAGATCCCGGCCGCACGCGACTGCCTGACGGGCGTCTTCGCCGACCTCCTGGTCTGCGACGCGTTCGGCGCGGTGGCGGGACGCGCGCTGCACCTGCTGCCCGAGCAGGGCAGTGTGCTGGCCGCGGCCTGCAAGTACACGGTGTGCGCGCTGCTCGACTCGGCCTCCTACGAGCTCTTCACGCTGATGGGCGCACGCGCCTACATCCGCGAGGGGCCCTACGGCGTCTTCCAGAAGTACCACAGGGACCTCGCCGTGGCCGGGCTCGCGCACTCCAGCGGTGCGGCCTGCCTGGCCACGATCATCGCGCAGCTGCCCAGACTGGCCAGGCGCAGCTGGGGACGGGCAGGTCCCGCGCCCAGGCAGCTGTTCACCCTCGACGAGGGCCTGCCCGAACTCGACTTCGACCGCCTGACGCCCGACGCGCGGGGGAACGACAGCCTGTCGGCGGCCCTGGAGCAGGTGCAGGACACCGACCTGCGGGCCTTCTTCCTCGGCCGCCTGTCCGGGCTGCGCGCCGCCTGCCTCGACCTGCCGCCGGGCGAACGTACGGTGACCGCGTCGGCCGCCACCTTCGCCATGGCCGAGCAGTACGCCTTCCTGCTGGCCGCCGCCGCGTGCGCGGGTGTCGGCGCCGTGCGCGACGGCACGTTCACGGCCGCCTGGCAGACGGTCGCCCTGCGCAGGATCGCCGTACGGCTGGGCCACGAGACGCGCGAGCCGCTCGGCAAGGCGGGCGGCGTGGTGTTCGCCGAGTTGCTCGCCCGGCTCGACGCCTGCCGTACCTTCGATGTGATCGCCAGGCCACTGGCCCCTTATGGGCAGCGATTCGTCCCTTTTCATAGGGGTCGTGAAGGGTTGAGCGCCGAGCCGATACACACTTAGGATCCCGACCAAGTGATGGTGAATTCGGGGGTTCCATTGAACGACGACGGCGGAGCTTTACGTTTTTTCATTCTCGGCCCGATTTCAGCCGGCGGTGAATCGGGCCCGGTCGAACTGAGCGCCACCAAGATACGCACACTTCTGGCCATTCTCCTGCTCGCGAGATCGCGGGTCGTGTCGGACTCCTGGATCGCGGAGATGCTCTGGGGCGAGAAACTGCCCGGCACCTCCGAGGCGCAGATCCAGATCTACGTCTCCAGACTGCGCCAGAAGCTCGGCGTCTCCATCGTCAGGCAGCGGCCCGGCTATCTCATGGAGGTCGACCCCGACACCGTCGACCTGCTGGCCTTCGAACGGCTGGCCGGGCAGGGCAAGGCGCTGCTGGAGGGCGGGTCGGCGGGCGAGGCGGCGCGGGTGCTGCGCCGGGCGCTCGCCCTGTGGCAGGGCCCGGCGCTGTCGGGCGCCACCGACATGCTCACCGCCGTGGAGCGCCCCCGCCTCGAAGAGGCGAGGCTCGCCACGCTTGAGGACCGCGTCGACGCCGACCTGCTGTCGGGCAGGCATGCCGACCTGGTGGCCGAACTGACCGGGCTGGTGTCCCTGCACCCGTGGCGCGAGCGCCTGCGCGGCCAGCTCATGCTCGCCCTGTACCGCTGCGGACGGCAGGCCCACGCCGTCAACGCCTTCGAGGACCTGCGCGCGCTGCTGGCCGAGGAGCTGTCGACCGAGCCGGGCCAGGAGCTGCGCGAGCTGTACGGCAAGGTGCTCGTCTGCGACCCGGCGCTGGACATGCCGGGCGAGCGCCTGACCGTCACCCCCCACCTGCGGCCGGTGCAGCTGCCGCCCGACCTGGGCGACTTCACGGGCAGAGCGGCCGAGGCGGCCGAACTCGTCGCCTCGCTCGGCCGCGAAGGGCGCCAGGGCGTCACCGCGGGCTGCGTCATCAGCGGCATGGGCGGCGTCGGCAAGACCTCGCTGGCCGTCCACGTGGCCCACCAGGTGCTGGAGCGCTACCCGGGCGGCCAGCTGTGGGTCGACCTCGGCGGGCTCTCGCCCCGGCCGCTTTCGCCCTTCGACGCGCTCGGCGAGATGCTGCTCTCGCTCGGCGTGGAGCCGCACGGCGTGCCGTCCTCGTTCGAGGAGCGCGTGCGCCTCTACCGCAGCCGCATGGCACACCAGCGGATGATGGTGCTGCTCGACAATGCCGCGAGCGAGGAGCAGGTGCGTCCGCTGCTGCCGCCGGGCCCCAGGAGCGCGGCGCTGGTGACCGGCCGCAACCGGCTGGCGCTGGACGGCGTGCCCAGGATGGACCTGGACGTGCTGACCGCGCCGCACGCGGTCGCGCTGCTCGGGCGGATCATCGACGCCGAGCGCGTCGAGGCCGAGCCCGAAGGGGCCGACCGGATCGCCGCCCTGTGCGGGTACCTGCCGCTGGGCGTGCGCCTGGCCGGGGTACGGCTGGTCGCCAAGCCGCACTGGTCGCTCGGCCATCTCGCCAGGCGGCTGGAGAACCAGCGCCGGCGCCTGGACGAGCTGGGGATCGCCGATGTGACCGTCAGGGACCGGCTGAGCCACAGCTATCTCGCCCTGCCGTGCTCGACGCGGCGCGCCTTCCGGCTGCTCGCCCTGCTGGACGTGCCCGCCTTCACCCTGTGGATGGCGGCCGTCGTGCTCAACACCAAGGTCACGCAGGCCCGTGAGCTGATCGAGGAGCTCCTCGACGCCCGGCTGCTGGACAGTGAGCCCGGCTCGCGCCAGATCCCGCCGCAGTACCGCTTCCACGCCCTGGTCCGCGCGCTCGCCCTGGACTACGTCGTACAGGAGGAGTCCTCGTGCGAGCGTCAGGCGGCGCTCGGCCGTATGACGAAGGCCTCGATGCAGATGAGTGGTCTCAGCCTCAGATGAGGTAACTCCGAACAGGCCGGGAACCGCACTGCCTATCTCTGTATAGAACCCGTATAGAGAACAATTAAATGCTCACTCCCAGCTGGCCAACCACCTGTCTAGGGAGTAACCGGGATGCGCAACGAGCCAATCTGGAATCCCGATCGTGATGAGTTGCTCCGCCGGAGCATCGACGCTCGGATTGCGCGCAGGGGAAAATCCGTCCCGGGTATTCCCGTCGCCGATCGGGACACGCGACTTCCGTTGTCCTTCGGCCAGCAGCAACTGTGGTTCCTCAACCGATTGGAACCGGCCAATCCTGAGTATCTCGTCCCCGCCGCGTGGCGCATCCGAGGCCCGCTCGACGTCCGGGCCCTGGAGGCCGCGTGGCGGGAGGTGCTCACCAGGCACGAGGTCCTGCGCACCCGCTACCCGATGGCCGGGACCGAACCCGTCCAGGTCGTCGACGAGCCGGGCGACCCGCGTCTGACGACGATCGACCTGGCGGGCCGCGCCGACCGGGACGAGGCCATCGCCGAACTCGCCGAGCGCGAGGCGCTGACCCCCTTCGACCTGGAGAAGGAGTGGCCGGTCAGGGCCACGCTCGCCCGCCTGGCCGACGACGACCACGCCCTGGTCGTCGTCCTGCACCACATCGCCTGCGACGCCTGGTCGCTCTCCGTCCTGACCGGTGAGCTGAGCGAGCTCTACGCCGCGCACCGCCAGGGCCGCGCCTCCGGCCTGACCCCGCTGAGCATCCAGTACGCCGACTACGCGGTGTGGGAACGCGCCCAGGAGACCGAGCACCGCCGCCACCTCGACTACTGGCAGGAACGCCTCGCCGGGATGGAACCGCTCGACCTGCCCGCCGACCGGCCGAGACCCAACCGCAGGGACCCCTCGGGCGACGTGTTCGAGTTCGAGATCCCCGAAGACCTGGCCGTACGGCTCCGCCTGCTCGCCAGGGAGCACGGCACCACGCTGTTCACCGTCCTGCTGACCGCCTTCCAGGCCCTGCTGTCGCGCTACACCGGCAGGACGGACATCCCGGTCGGCACCATGGTCTCGGGCCGATCGAGGCCCGAGACGCGTGCGCTGATCGGCTACGGCATCAACAGCCTGGTCCTGCGGGCCCAGTGGGAGGACGACGCCGCCTTCGACGAGCTGCTCGCCGCCTCGCACCGCTCGGTCGCCGACGCCTTCGACCACCAGGGCATGCCGTTCGCGCTGCTGGTGGACAGGCTGCAGCCGCAGCGTGACATGTCCAGGACGCCGCTGTTCCAGGTCGCCTTCACCGTGCAGCAGGGCGAGCGGGCCGCCTTCCCGATGGACGGGCTGACGCTCACGCCGATCTCCGGCTCCTCCCGCTTCTCCCGGTTCGACCTGACGCTGCTGGTCGAGGACGGCGGCGACGCCGCGCTCGGGGCCAAGCTGGAGTTCGCGACCGCCCTGTTCGACGTCTCGACCATGGAGCGGATGGCGGGCGACTACGTCCGGCTGCTGCGGGCCGTCGCCGCCGATCCCACGGCGAGGGTGGCCACGCTCGACTTCGCCGGAGCGGCCGAACTCGCCCTGCAGCGCGGCGCCGCCGAGCCGTCGGTGGCGCAGGCGCGGGTGCACGAGCTGTTCGAGCGGCAGGCCGCCCGCACGCCGGACGCGACCGCCGTGGTGTTCGAGCGGACCGAGCTCACCTACGCCCAGCTCAACACCAGGGCCAACAGGCTGGCACGCCACCTGCGCGGGCAGGGCGTCGGGCCGGGCTCGCTCGTGGGCGTGTGCCTGGGCAACGGCCTCGATCTCGTGCCCGCCCTGCTGGCGGTGCTCAAGTGCGGCGCGGCCTACCTGCCGCTGGACCCGGCCCAGCCCGCCGACCGGCTCGCGTTCATGGTCGAGGACGCGGCGACCTCCGTGGTGATCACGTCGAGCGCCCAGGCCGGGGCCGTGGCCGGGTTCTACCGGGGGGTGACCGTCGACCTCGACCGGGACCGGGAGCTCGTCGACGGCTGCTCGGGCGAGGACCTCGGCGTGGCCGGTGGCGTCCGCGACCTGATCTACGTCATCTACACCTCCGGCTCGACGGGCCGGCCGAAGGGCGTGTGCCTGACGCACTTCAACGTGGTCCGCCTGCTGCGCGCCGCCGAACGCCACTACGGGTTCTCCTCGGCCGACGTCTGGCCGCTGTGCCACTCCTACGCCTTCGACGTGTCGGTGTGGGAGCTGTGGGGCTCGCTCCTGTACGGCGGCACGCTCGTCGTACCGGCGCGTGAGGTCACCCGCTCGCCGGAGGACCTGCTCGCCCTGCTGGTCGAACACCGGGTGACCGTGCTCAACCAGACCCCGTCGGCCTTCCGCGGCCTGGTGGGGCTGGCCAGGCAGGGACACCCGGGACTCGACGGGCTGGCCCTGCGCGCGGTCGTCTTCGCCGGGGAGAGGCTGGAGCTCGCCGAGCTGGCGCCGTGGATCGCCAGGTTCGGCCTGCTGAAGCCCGTCCTGGTGAACATGTACGGCATCACCGAGACGACCGTGCACACGACCTACCACGCGCTGACCCCCGACGACTTCCGGCCTGGCGCGGGCAACCCGGTCGGGTACCCGCTGGCCGATCTCCGGGTGCATCTGCTCGACCGGTGGGGGAACCTGGCGCCGATCGGCGTTCCCGGTGAGATCCACGTCGGCGGCGGCGGTGTCGCCCGTGAGTACCTCAACCGGCCCGCGCTGACCGCCGAGCGCTTCCTGCCCGACCCGTTCGGCCAGGAGCCGGGCGCCCGCATGTACCGCAGCGGCGACCTCGCCCGCAGGCTCCCCGACGGCAGCCTGGAGTTCCTCGGCCGGATCGACCACCAGGTCAAGCTGCGCGGATACCGGATCGAGCTCGGCGAGATCGAGACGGTCCTCACCGCGCACCCCGCGGTCGCCGAGGCGGTCGTGCTGCTCAGGGAGAGCGGATCGGCGGGCGACAAGCAGCTCGTCGGCTACCTGATCGGCGACGACGTGCCCGCACCGGCGCAGCTGCGCGAGTTCCTGGGCAGGGAGCTGCCCGAGTACATGGTGCCGTCGGCGTTCGTCGTGCTCGACCGCTTCCCGCTGACCAACAACGGCAAGCTGGACCGCCGCGCCCTGCCCGCGCCCGGCCGCGACGAGCTGAGCGCACGCGGCGACTACGTGGCCCCGCGCACCGGCGCGGAGGAGCGCATCGCCGCCGTCTGGAGCGACGTGCTCGGCGTGGACAAGGTCGGCGTGCACGACGGCTTCTTCGACATCGGCGGCGACTCCATCCGCGCGGTCGCCCTGGCGGGCACGCTCAGGGAGGCCGGGTTCGACGTCGGCGTCAGCGACCTGTTCGAGCACCGCAGCGTCGCGGCCCTGGCCGCCGCCGTCGGGCAGGAGCGCACCCAGGTGCCGGTCCAGGGATACGTCGAGCCGTTCGAGCTGATCTCGCCCGCCGACCGGGCGAAGGTGCCAGGCGGCGTCGTGGACGCCTATCCGCTGTCGCGGGTGCAGGCGGGGATGGTCGCCGAGATGATGGCCGACCAGGACATGCGCGTCTACCACAACGCCACCTCCTTCAGGATCCGCGACGGCCAGCCGTTCTCGCCCGAGGCGTTGCGCCGCTCGGCCGCCACGCTCGTCGCCAGGCACGAGGCGCTGCGCACGGCGATCGACATGACGACGTACTCGGTGCCGATGCAGCTGGTCCACCGTGAGGCGGAGATGGCGGTCACGGTGGCGGACCTCGGCGACCTCGGCGACGCGGCGATCGAGGAGGCCATGCGGGCCCACGTGGCGGCCGAGCGCGCCCGGCCCTTCGACGACATCGGCAGGCCGTGCCTGATCCGCCTGGCCGCCCACACCTGCGCCGACGGCTCGTGGTGGTTGTCGGTCACCGAGCACCACGCCGTCATGGAGGGCTGGAGCCATCACTCGATGCTGATGGACCTGCTCGACGGCTACCGGCGGCTGCGGGACGGCGGCGAGACGGAGGCGTGGACGGCCCCCTCGCTGCGCTACGCCGACTTCATCGCCGCCGAGCTGCGGGCGCTGGCCTCGCAGGAGGAACGCGACTACTGGCGTGACATCGTCCGCAGCCATCCGAAGTTCACCCTCGCCCCCGGGACGGGCGAGCCGGACAGGCGCAGCCACACCGTGGCCGTCTCCTTCCTCGACCTCGAACCCGGGCTGCGGCGGCTGGCCGAGAGCGCCGACGTACCGATGAAGAGCGTGCTGCTCGCCGCCCATCTCAAGGTGCTCAGCCAGCTCACCGAGGAGGAGTCCTTCCTCGCGGGCGTGGTCTTCCACGGCAGGCCCGAGGTGGTCGGCGCGGAGAGCGTCTACGGCATGTACCTCAACACGCTGCCCTTCGCGCACGAGACCGGCGCCAGGACCTGGCGCGGCCTGGTCGAGCGCACGTTCGCCGGGGAACGCGCGATGTGGCGGCACCGCCAGTTCCCGATGCCCGCCATCCAGCAGGAGCTGGCCGGTGGCGGCCGGTTGCTCGACACGATGTTCGTCTATCTGGACTTCCACCAGGTCGACACCGGGCTCGTCGACTACCTGGCCAGCATCGACGACAGCCCCACGGAGTTCCCGCTGGGCGTGGCCGTACGGGTCGGGCACATCGGGATCAGTGTCGACACCGCCGTCATCGGCAGGGCCGACGCCGCCCGGCTCGGTGAGATGTATCGCAAGGTGCTGGCCGCGATGGCGGCCGACCCCGGCGGCGACGCGCTGGCGACCTTCCTGCCCGACGGCGACGAGAGCCTGCTGGCCGCATTCGCCGGGCCGGAACCGATCACCGCGCCGCGCGAACGACTGCACGAGCTCTTCGCACGGCAGGCCGCGCTGACGCCCGACGCCGTCGCGGTCGTCTCGGGCGAGGACGAGCTGACCTACGCGCAGCTGGAGCGCAAGGCCAACAGGTACGCCCACCGCCTGCTCGACCTCGGCGCCGGGCCGGAGACGCTGATCGGCGTGTGCCTGGAGCGCGGCGCCGAGCTGGTGCCCACACTGCTCGGCGTGCTCAAGTCCGGCGCCGCCTACCTGCCCCTCGACCCGCAGCAGCCCGCCGATCGGCTGAGCTACATCCTGGCCGACTCCGGGGCGAAGGTGGTGATCACCGATGCCGGGCGCGCGGCGGACCTGCCGGGCGCGCTCGTGCTCGGCGACGTGTCGGCCTGCCCGGACACCGCGCCCGTGGCCTCCGGCTCGGCGGGCACCCTGTGCTACGTCATCTACACCTCGGGCTCGACCGGACGGCCGAAGGGCACGGGCGTCACGCACCGCAACGTCACCAGCCTGTTCGAGGCCACCGCACGGCACTACGACTTCGGCGCCGACGACGTGTGGACGCTGTTCCACTCCTACGCCTTCGACTTCTCGGTCTGGGAGCTGTGGGGGGCGCTGCTGTACGGCGGCAAGGTCGTCGTGCCCTCCCTCGACGAGGTGCGCTCCACCGACGACCTGCTCGCCCTGATGATCCGCCACCGGGTCACCGTGCTGAACCAGACGCCGTCGGCCTTCCGCTCCCTCGTCGCCCTGGCCAGGGAGGGCGACCCCCGCCTCGACCACCTGGCCCTGCGCCACGTCGTGTTCGGCGGGGAGAAGCTGGAGATCGCCGAGCTGCGCCCATGGACGTCGCGGTTCGGCATCGACCGCCCGGCCCTGGTGAACATGTACGGCATCACCGAGACGACCGTGCACACGACCTTCCACCGCATCACCGAGGCCGACCTGGAGCCGGGGGCAGGCAATCCGATCGGCAGGCCGCTGGCCGACAGCCGCGTGCACCTGCTCGACAGGTTCGGCGCCCCGGTCCCGGTGGGGACGCCGGGCGAGATCTGCGTCAGCGGGCCGGGCGTGGCACGGGGCTACCTCGGGCGTCCCGAGCTGACCGCGCGACGCTTCGTGCCCGACCCCTTCGGCGGCGGCGTGCTGTACCGCAGCGGCGACCTGGCCAGATGGCGGGCCGACGGCACGCTGGAGTTCCTCGGCCGCGCCGACGACCAGGTCAAGCTCCGCGGGTACCGCATCGAGCTCGGCGAGGTCTCGTCGGCGCTGGCCGCACACCCTCGCGTCCTGGAGGCCGCGACCGTCCTGGAAGGCGGCCCCGACCCCCGCCTGGTGTCGTACGTGGTGCTCGGCTCGCCGGTCGACCTGGCCGAGCTGCGCGACTTCGTGGCCCGGGACCTGCCCGGCTACATGGTCCCTTCGGCGGTCGTGGTGCTTGAGCGGCTGCCGGTCACCGCCAACGGCAAGCTGGACCGCAAGGCCCTGCCCGCCCCGGACACGGGCGGCCGTGCGCCTGGCCGAAGGCCGAGGACGGCACGCGAGGAGGTGCTGTGCGACCTGTTCGCCGAGGTGCTCGGCGTGGACGGGATCGGCATCGACGACAGCTTCTTCGACACCGGCGGCAACTCGCTGTCGGCCGTCAGGCTGGTGTCCAGGGTGCGTTCGGTGCTCGGCGTCGAGCTGCCGATCAGGCTGCTCTTCGAGTCGCCGACGGTCGCCGCGCTGACCAGGCACCTGGCCGACGCCTCCGGCCGGGTCCAGGCCCCGTTGCGCCCGGCGCTCAGGCCCGATCCGCTCCCGCTGTCGTTCGCCCAGCGCCGGTTGTGGTTCCTCAACCGCATGGAGGGCCCGAACGCGACCTACAACATCCCGGCGGCGCTGCGGCTGAGCGGGACGCTGGACGTGGGCGCGCTCACCGAGGCGTTCGCCGACGTGCTGGCCAGGCAGGAGAGCCTGCGCACCGTCTTCCCCGAGACCGACGGCGTGCCCAGGCAGGCGATCGTGCCCGACGCCTCGATCGAGGTGCCCGTGACCGACGTCGAGCCTGGCCGCCTGCGTGAGGCGCTGAGCGAGGCGGCGAGCCAGGGGTTCGACCTGGCCACCGAGCTGCCCGTACGCGCCCGGCTGTTCCGGCAGGCCCCCGACGAGAACGTGCTGCTGATCGTGGTGCACCACATCGCGGGAGACGCGTTGTCGATGGGCCCGCTGGCCCGCGACCTGGCCACGGCCTACGCCGCCAGGGCCAGGGGCGAGGCTCCGGAGCTGGAGCCGCTGCCGGTGCAGTACGCCGACTACACGCTGTGGCAGCGCGACGTGCTGGAGGCGGCCGACGACCAGGTGGAGTACTGGGCCAAGGCACTGGCCGGACTGCCCGAGCAGATCGCACTGCCGGCCGACCGGCCGAGGCCCGCCGTCTCGTCCTACCGAGGGGCCTCGGTCGAGCTGCGTGTCGACCCCTCGACGCATCAGGCGCTGGCCGCCGTCGCGGCGGGTCAGCGGGCCACCATGTTCATGGTGCTGCAGGCCGGGCTGGCCGCGTTGCTCACCAGGCTGGGCGCCGGGAGCGACGTCCCGATCGGCGCGCCGGTGGCCGGGCGCACCGACGAGGCGCTGGCCGGGCTGGTCGGCTTCTTCGTGAACACCCTGGTGCTGCGCAACGACACCTCGGGCGACCCGTCGTTCCGCGAGCTGCTCGGCCGGGTGCGCGAGAGCGACCTTTCGGCCTTCGCCCACCAGGACCTGCCGTTCGAGCGGCTGGTCGACATGGTCGCGCCGGAGCGGTCGGCGGGCAGGCACCCGTTGTTCCAGGTGATGCTCAGCCTGGCCCCCGAGGAGCACGCCGACCTGGACCTGCCCGGCCTCGCCGTACGCCCCGAGGTGTTCGAGGAGAGGGTGGCCAAGTTCGACCTGCTCCTGCAGCTCACCGAGCACCGTACGGCGAGCGGCGAGCCGGCGGGGCTGAGCGGCGAGCTGAACTACGCCGTCGACCTGTTCGAGCCGGAGACGGCCGAGCGGCTCGCGGCCATGCTGGGCAGGCTGCTGAGCGAGGTCGCAGGCGACCCGGACCGGCCGATCGGCGACGCCGCCCTGCTGACCGGCGACGAGCTCGACGAGCTGCTGTACGAGCGCAACGACCACGCGCGTGCGGGCATCGCGCGTACCCTGCCCGAGCTGTTCGAGGCCACGGCCGCCCGCACGCCGGACGCGACCGCCCTGGTCTTCGAGGACGTCGAACTGTCCTACGCCCAGCTGAACGCACGTGCGAACGGGCTGGCCGAGGCGCTGATCGAGCGGGGAGCCGGGGCCGAACGGCTGGTGGCGGTGGCCGCGGCCACCTCGGTCGAGCTGGTGGTGGCCATCCTCGCGGTCGCCAAGTCGGGGGCCGCCTACCTGCCGCTGGACCCGGACTACCCGGACGCGCGCCTGGCCCAGCTCCTGTCGGCCGCGCGGCCGTCGCTCGTCCTGACGACAGGGGACCTGGCGCCCAGGCTGGCGGGGGAGCACGACGTCCTGCTGATCGAGGAGGTCGCCGGGCGGGCCGCCGATCCCGGACGCCCGATCGCGCTCGACCAGCCCGCCTACGTCATCTACACCTCGGGCTCGACCGGGACGCCGAAGGGCGTGGTCGTCACGCACCGGGGGCTGGCCTCGCTGGCCGTCGACAACAGCGAGCGTTATGCGATCACCGCCACCTCGCGGGTGCTGCAGTTCGCCTCGTTCGGGTTCGACGCCTCCGTCGCCAACATGGTCATGGCCTGGGCGCCCGGGGCCGCGCTGGTGCTGCGGCCCGCCGACTGCCTGGGCGGCGCCGAGCTCGCCGATCTGCTGGAGGGCGCCGGTGTGACCCATGCGGTGCTGCCGCCGCCGGTGCTGGCGACCCTGCCCGAGCGGGCCTACCCGCGCTGGGAGAGCGTGGTGACCGCGGGCGACGTGTGCCCGGCCGAGGTGGTCGCACGCTGGGCGCCCGGCCGCCGCATGTTCAACGCCTACGGCCCCACCGAGTTCACGGTCGCCGCGCTGGTAGCCGACGCGGTCCCCGGGGCCGCGCCGCCGATCGGCAGGCCGGTGCTGAACAGCCGGGTGTACGTGCTGGACGAGCACCTGCGGCCGCTGCCCGCCGGCGTGCCCGGCGAGCTGTTCGTCGCGGGCGACGGGCTGGCGCGCGGCTACCTGCGTCAGCCCGGCCTGACCGCCGAGCGCTTCCTGCCCTGTCCGTACGGCGCGCCGGGCGAGCGCATGTACCGCACGGGTGACGTCGTGCGATGGCGTGCGGACGGGCAGGTGGACTTCCTCGGACGCGCCGACGAACAGGTCAAGATCAGGGGCTTCCGCATCGAGCCCGGCGAGGTCGAGGCCGTGCTGAACCGGCGGGCCGACGTCGTCACGAGCGTCGTCGTGGCCCGCGAGGACCAGCCGGGCGTCAAGCGCCTGGTCGCCTATGTCGTGCCCGGCCCGGAGGCCGGCGGCCCCGAGGAGATGCGCGCCCATCTCGCCGCGCTGCTGCCCGACTACCTGGTGCCCGCCGCGGTCGTGCCCATCGACGCGATCCCGTTGACGCACAACGGCAAGCTCGACCGCAGGGCGCTGCCCGAGCCGTGGTCGCAGAACCTGGCCGCGCACCGGGCGCCGCGCACCGAGCAGGAGGAACTGCTCTGCGCCCTGGTCGCCGAGGTGCTGGGGCTGGAGCGGGTCGGGCTCGACGACGGCTTCTTCGAGCTCGGCGGCGACAGCATCATGACCATCCAGCTCTCGGCCAGGGCGCTGCGCTCCGGCTGGCAGATCACGCCGAGGGACGTCTTCACCCATCAGCGCATGGAGGCGCTCGCCGCCGTGATGCGGCCGGTCGAGGCCGTCGCCGCCGAGGACCCCGCCGAGGCGATCGGCGAGGTGCCGCTCACGCCGATCATCGCCTGGCTGAGCGAGCACGGCGGGTCCGCCGACGCGCACCACCAGTCCGCCTTCCTGCCCACGCCCGCCGGTCTGGGGCTGGAGCAGGTCGTCCAGGGGCTCCAGGAGCTCCTGGACCACCACGACGTGCTGCGCATGCGGCTGTCGCGGGCGGACGGGCCGTGGCGGCTCACGGTGCCGGACAGGGGCACGCTCGACGCCTCGTCCGTCGTACGGCACGTGCACGCCGCCGGGCTCGGCCAGGCCGAGGTCGCGGCCGTCAGGGACACGGCCGTGACCGATCTGGACCTGGACGCGGGCGTGCTGGTCAGGGCCGTCTGGTTCGACCACGGCGAGGACGCGCCCGGCCGGATGCTGCTGGTGCTGCACCACCTGCTGGTCGACGGGGTGTCCTGGCGCGTCCTGCTGCCCGATCTGCACGCCGCGTGGGCGGCGCTGGCCGCCGGTGAGCCGGTCGCGCTCGACCCGGTGCCGACCTCGTTCCGCCGCTGGGCCCGGCTGCTGGGGGAGGCGTCAGCCGATCTCGCCAGGGTCGCGCAGACGCCGTTCTGGACCCAGGTGCTCGCGACGCCGGACCCGCTGCTCGGCGCGCGCCCGCTGGATCCGGCGCGTGACACCTGCGACCTGACGGCCGAGGTGAGCGTCGCACTGCCCGTGGAGATCACCGAGCCGCTGCTGACCGCCGTGCCCGCCGCGTTCTACGGGCGTGTCAACGACGTGCTGCTCACCGCGCTCGGCCTGGCGGTCACCGAGTGGCGGGCCAGGCGCTCGGTCGCGACCGGCGCGGTGCTGCTCGACCTGGAGGGACACGGCCGGGAGGACGTCGTCGAAGGCGTCGACCTCTCGCGTACGACCGGCTGGTTCACCAGCCTCTTCCCCGTGGCCGTCGACACCGGGCACACCGGCTGGGCGGACGTCCGCGCCGGGGGAGCGGCGGTCGGCGTGGCCGTGAAGCGGGTGAAGGAGCAGCTGCGCGCGGTGCCGGAGAACGGCGTCGGGTTCGGGATGCTGCGCCATCTCAACCCCGCCACGGGAGCCCGGCTGGCCGGACTGCCGACGCCGCAGATCGGCTTCAACTATCTCGGCCGGGTCCAGCACGACGCCGGGCCCGCCCTGCCCCCGGCGCCACGCCCCCGGATGCCCGTGGGACACGCCCTGGAGATCAACGCCGTCACCTACGACCAGCCGGGCGGTCCACGCCTGGAGGCGGCCTGGAGCTTCCCCGCCGACCTGATCGCCAGGAGCGAGGTGGAGGAGCTCGCCGAGCTGTGGGCCGAGGCGCTGCGGGGCCTGGTCGCCCATGTCAGACAGGGCGACGCGGGCGGGCACACCCCGTCCGACCTGCCGTTGATCGAGCTGAGCCAGGAAGAAATCGACGATCTTGCCACCGGTTGGGACAACGAATGAGAGTCCGCGTATGAAGCGCCGAGGTTTGGCCGACTACCTGCCCCTGTCACCGCTGCAGGAGGGCATGCTGTTCCACTCCCTCTACGACCGTGATGCCGTCGACGTCTACATGCCGCAGACGGTTCTGGAGTTCCGGGACGAGCTGGACGTCGAAGCGCTGCGCGTCGCCGTACACGCCCTGCTGGAACGCCATGTCAACCTCAAGGCCTGCTTCCGTACCGGGAAGAACCAGGGCGCACCGGTGCAGCTCATCCCCGCCGAGGTGGAGGTGCCGCTGCGCGAGGTCGACCTGACCGCGCTGCCCGAGCCCGAGCGTGAGGCCGAGCTGCGGCGGGTGCTGCACGCCGACCAGACGACCAGGTTCGACCTGGCCACGCCGCCGATGCTGCGCCTGATGGTGATACGCCGTGCGCACGACCGGACGCTGCTGGTGCTCACCCATCACCACATCCTGATGGACGGCTGGTCGGCCCCGCCGCTGTTCAGGGACCTGCTCACGCTCTACCGGCAGCACGGCGACCCGGCCGGGCTGCCGAGGGTGACGCCGTACAAGGACTACCTCGCCTGGCTGGCCGGGCAGGACGCCGACCGGGCGCGGCGGGCCTGGCGCGAGGAGCTCGACGACCTGCCCGAGCCCACGCTGGTCGCGGCCGAGCTCGGCGACCACGTCCCCTCGCTGCCCGACACGGCCGAGGTGGAGCTGGACGCCGGGCTGACCGACGCGCTCACCCGGCAGGCGCGCAAGGCCGGGCTCACGGTGAACACGGTGCTGCAGGGCATCTGGGGCGCGGCGCTCGCCCGGCTGCTCAGGCGCGACGACGTGCTGTTCGGCGCGACCGTCTCCGGCCGCCCGCCGGAGCTCGCGGGCGTCGAGGACATGGTCGGCCTGTTCATCAACACCGTCCCGGTACGGCTGCGCATCGGGCCGGGCGACTCCCTGGCCGACGTCTGCGCCCGGCTGCAGGGCACACAGGCGTCGCTGCTGGCCCATCACCATCTCGGCCTGGTGGAGATCCAGAAGCTGGCCGGAGGCGTCACGCTGTTCGACACGCTGATGGTGTTCGAGAACTATCCGCCCGCCAGCGACGAGGACAAGGACGCCGGAGCGCAGATCAGTGTGGTCGGCGTGCTCGGCACCGACGCCACGCACTACCCGCTGTCGCTCGCCGTGGCCCCCGGCGCCACCATGGGCCTGCGCCTGGACTACCAGCGCGACCTGTTCGACCGGGAGTCGGCCGAACGCATACTCGGCTGGCTGGTCAGGCTGGCCGAGTCGTTCGCCCGCGACCCCGGCACGCCCCTGGCCGACGTGGACGTGCTGCCGCCCGCCGAGCGCGAGCGGGTCCTGGTGACCAACAACGCCACGGCACACGAGGTACGGCCGCAGAGCCTGCCCGAGCTGTTCGCGGCCAGGGTCGCCGAGACGCCCGACGCCGTGGCCGTGGTGTGCGGCCTGACCACACTGACCTATGCCGACCTCGACGCCAGGTCCGCCCGGCTGGCGGGCGAGCTGGTCGCGAGGGGAGCCGGGCCGGAGCGCCTGGTCGGACTGGCGCTGCCACGCTCGGCCGACCTGGTCGTGGCGGTGCTGGCGATCCTCAGGTCGGGCGCGGCCTACGTGCCGATCGACCCCGACTACCCGGCCGCGCGCATCGCCTATCTCGTCGAGGACGCCGCGCCCGCCGTGGTGGTGACGACGCCGGGAGTGGAGCTGCCCGACGGCGTCGAGACCCTGCTGGTGCAGGACGCGCAGGCCGGACCCGGCGCCGGCCTGCTGCCCATGCCCGATCCGGCGAGCCCCGCGTACGTGATCTACACCTCCGGGTCGACCGGAGCGCCGAAGGGCGTCGTGGTCACCCATGCGAATGTGGTGAACCTCTTCCACGACCACCTGGCCGGCCTGTACCGCCCCCTCGCGGGCGCCGGAAGGTATCGGGTGGCGCTGGCCGCCTCGATCTCCTTCGACGCGTCGGTGGCCGGGCTGCTCTGGATGCTGGCCGGGCACGAACTGCACGTCCTGGACGACGAATGCCGCCACGACCCGGCCGCGTTCGTCGCCTACGCCCGGACGAACCGGATCGACCTGATCGACGTGACGCCGTCGTTCGCCGAAGAGCTCCTGGCCGCCGGACTGCTGACCGAGGCCAGGCCGTCGGCGCTGATCGTGGGCGGCGAGGCGATGGGCGAAGCGCTGGTCGAGGCCCTGGCGTCGGCGCGGGACACGGCCGTCTACAACTGCTACGGCCCGACCGAGTGCACGGTGGACGCGCTCTACCACCGCATGGACGGCGAGCGCGGCCAGGTCATCGGCCGTCCGG
Organism: Nonomuraea sp. IBHARD001; assembly: GCF_056106265.1. NCBI lineage: Bacteria > Bacillati > Actinomycetota > Actinomycetes > Streptosporangiales > Streptosporangiaceae > Nonomuraea > Nonomuraea sp. IBHARD001. The sequence goes on along the minus strand of NZ_JBWBBW010000002.1, from coordinate 6,852,015 downwards.
TGTGGAACGTGCGGGCCTACGTCCTGGACCCGAACGGCCGCCCGGCCCCGATCGGCGTGGTCGGCGAGCTGTACCTCGCCGGAGCGGGCGTCGCCAGGGGCTACCTCAACCGCCCGGCCCTCACCGCCGAACGCTTCCTGCCCTGCCCGTACGGCGAGCCCGGCGAGCGCATGTACCGCACCGGCGACCTCGTCAGGTGGCGGCCGGACGGCACGGTGGAGTACCTCGGCCGCGCCGACGAACAGGTGAAGATCCGGGGCTTCCGCGTCGAACCCGGCGAGGTGGAGAGCGTCCTGCTCAGGCACCCGGGAGTCGGCCGTGCCGTCGTGGTGCCGCGCGACGAGCGGCTGGTCGCCTATGTCGTGCCCTCGACCGGCGACGACGGCGCTTCGGGCCGTCAGGTCGAGGAGTGGCTGCAGCTGCACGAGTCCATCGAGCGCACCGATGTCGAGGCGGTCGCGTTCGGCGCCGACTTCGGCGGCTGGGACTCCAGCTACACGGGCGAGCCGATCCCGTCGGCCGAGATGGAGGACTGGCGTGCCGGTGTGATCTCGCGGATCGCCGAGCACCGGCCCAGGCGCGTCCTGGAGATCGGCGTGGGCACCGGGCTCCTGCTGGCCAAGCTGGTCGACCGGGTCGAGGCCTACTGGGGCACCGACCTGTCGCCGTCGGCGATAGCCCTGCTCGGCGAGCACGTGGCGGCGCAGGGCCTGACGGACAAGGTCAGACTGCGCGCCCAGCCCGCCGACGTGATCGAGGGGCTGCCCGCGGGCTTCTTCGACACCGTGGTCGTCAACTCCGTCGTGCAGTACTTCCCGAACGGCGCCTACCTGAGGCAGGTCCTCACCCAGGCGATCGACCTGCTGGCGCCCGGCGGCCGTGTGTTCGTCGGGGACGTGCGCAGAGGCGAGACGCTGCGCGCCCTGCACACCGCGATCCAGCTGGGCAGGGACGGCGCGGGCGAGGCCGGGTCCGCGGCGGCGGCGGTCGAACGGGCGACGCTGCTGGAGCGCGAACTGGTGATCGACCCGGAGTTCTTCACCACACTCGCGGCAGGCGACGACCGGATCGGCGCCGTCGACATCCAGCTGAAGCGCGGCGTCCCGCACAACGAGCTGACCAGGCACCGCTACGAGGTCGTGCTGCACAGGACGCCGCTCGACGTGCGCTCGGTGCGGGCCGTGCCCGAACTCGTCTGGGGCCGCGACGTGCACGACCTCGACGACCTGAGCCCGCACCTGGCCGAGACGGTACGCGTGCGCGCCATCCCCAACGCGCGGCTGGTCGGCGAGGTCGCCGCGGCCAAAGCGCTGGCCCAGGGCGGCTCACCCGAGTCGGCACGCGCGCACCTGAGCGCCGCCGCCGAGGCCGAGGACCCCGAGTCGCTGCGCGCGTGGGCCGCCGAGCGGGGCCGCTCGGCCTATCTGACCTGGTCGCCCGTACGCGCCGACGCCTTCGACGCCGTGTTCGTGCCGGGCACCGCCGCCCCCGCGGTGCTGGACGGCGTGTACCTGGACCGGGCGGACAGGCAGTGGCCGGACACGGTCAACGACCCCGCGGGCGCACGCCGTACCGGGGAGCTCGCCGTGGCGCTGCGGAGGTTCGCCGGGGAGTGGCTGCCCGACCACATGGTGCCCGCCGCGATCGTCGTGATGGACGCCCTGCCGCTCACCCCCAACGGCAAGCTCGACCGGGCCGGGCTGCCCGCGCCCGATCTGTCCGGGCTGGTCACCAGCCGGGAGCCGCGCAACGCCACCGAAGAGGTGCTGTGCCGGCTGTTCGCCGAGGTGCTGGGCATCGAGCGGGCCGGGATCGACGACGGGTTCTTCGAGCTGGGCGGCAACTCGCTGCTGGCCATCAGGCTCGCCTCGCGTATCCGTTCCGTGCTCGACCACGAGCTTCCGGTGCGCGTCGTCTTCGAGGCCCCGACGGCCGCGGCGCTCGCCCTGCGGCTGGGCGCCGACGCCAAGGACGCGGGGCTCGGCGTGCTGCTGCCGCTGCAGACGGGCGGGAGCAGGCCACCGCTGTTCTGCGTGCACCCGGCGGGCGGCCTGGCCTGGCCGTACGCCCGGCTGGTCGGGCGGCTCGACGCCGACCAGCCGTTGTACGGGATCCAGGCCAGGGGCATCACCGAGCCGGGCAGGCGGGCGCGCACGATCGCCGAGATGGCGGCCGACTACGCCGAGCAGATCCGCACCGTCGCCCCGCAGGGCCCGTACCGCCTCATGGGCTGGTCGTGGGGCGGCAGGATCGCACACGAGGTCGCCGTGCACCTGCGCAGGCTCGGACACCGGGTCGACCTGCTGGCGATGCTCGACGCCTACCCGGAGGCGATGTCGGACGCGGTGCCGACCGAGGCCGAGTTCATCGGCAACATCCTGAGCGAGGCCGGGTTCGACGTCGGCCTGCCCGAAGGGCGTCCGCTGACGTTCGCCCTGCTGCGCGAGGTGCTGAGCGCCGCGCAGTCGCCGCTGTCGGCGACCACCGGGGGCGGCCCGCCCGTGTCCGACCTCGACGAGGCCACACTCCGGGCGATCTACCAGGTCTACCGCAACGAGGAGGGCGTGGGCTCGCTGCCGCCCGACGCCGTGTTCGACGGCGACCTGCTGTTCGTCACGGCGGCGGTCGGCAAACCGGTGGCCTCGCCCGGCGAGCTGTGGCGCCCGTACGTCGCGGGGAGCGTCAAGGAGCACGAGATCGCCTGCGCCCATCACGAGATGACCGACCCCGGCCCGCTGGCCGAGATCGCCGCCCTGCTGGAGGCACACCTGGGAGAGGGGAACCGATGAGCACCACACAGAAACCGGAGCCGGTGGAGAACATCCTGCCGCTCGGCCGCAACAGGGACTTCCTGCTGCTGTGGACGGGAGCGGGGTTCACCTCGCTCGGGGCCATGCTCACCATGGTCATCTACCCGCTGCTGGTGCTCTGGCAGACCGACTCCATCGTCGCCGCCGGACTGATCGCGGCGGCCGTGTCGCTGCCTCACCTGCTCGTCCAGGTTCCGGCGGGCGCCGTCGTCGACCGTTACGACCGCCGCCGTCTGATGATCTTCGCCGACCTCGGCTGCCTGGTGGTCGCCGTCAGCGTGCTGATCGCCGTCATGGCCGACGCGGTGTGGCTGCCGCATCTGATCATCGCGGCCTTCGTCCAGGGCAGTCTGAGCATCTTCTACGAACTGGCCGAGCGCTCGGCCGTACGCCATCTGGTGCACGAGAGCCAGGTGCCGGTCGCGCTGAGCCGCAACGAGGCCCGGATGCAGGGCGTGAGCATGCTGGCCAGCCCGCTGGGCACCATGCTGTTCAGCCTGCTGCGCTGGACGCCGTTCCTGCTGACCGCGGTGATGCACCTGCTCTCGCTGATCCAGCTGCTGTTCATCCGCAAGCGCTTCCAGGACGCCGAGCGCGCGCCGGGCCCGAGGGGCAGGCTGTACGCGGAGATCGGCGAGGGGATCGGCTGGCTGTGGCGACGGCCGTTCCTGCGCACGGCGATGCTGCTGATCTCGGTCAGCAACATGATCTTCGTGGGCATGACGCTGACCCTGCTCGCCGTCGTCAAGGACTCCGGGCACTCGCCCGCGATCGTCGGCTTCGTGGTCACCGCGGGCGGGATCGGCGGCATGGCCGGTGCGATGACCGCCACCTGGTGGCGGCAGCGGGTCACGATGCGGGCGATCATCTGCGGCGGCCTCCTGGTGTGGGCGCTGTGCATCGCGCCGCTCGCCGTGATCACCCATCCCGTGCTGCTCGGCCTGCTGTTCGCCTGCAACGGCTACGTGTCGGGCGTGTTCAATGTGGCCGGGTCGGTCTATGCCATGCAGGTGACGCCCGACCAGCTGTTCGGCCGGGTGATGAGCGTGATGATGACCCTGGGGTCGGGCGCCAACTTCCTCGGCAGTCTGCTCGCGGGCGTCGCGCTGAGCTGGTGGGGGGTGACGAACTCGGTGCTCGGCATGGCCGCGCTGATGGGCTCGCTCGTCGTGGTGGCCCTGTTCAACTCCTCCGTCCGCGAGGTCGTCCACACCCCGCACGGAGGGCGGCTGCCGCGCCCCGGCGCCTGAGCCGACCTCCCCTTGAGCTGAAGTCCCCGGCGCGCCCCCGAGCCGGGGACTTCGTCACGTCCGGCGGGCGGCTGTACCTAGTACCACCTGGATACGGCACCAGGCATTACAGACGCCGCCACCTCCCGGCCGCCACAGTGAAATCATGCTAAGTCGGATCGGCACATTCTGTTTCCGCCGCCGCGGCTGGGTACTCGCGGCCTGGGTGGTCATCGTCATCGCGGGAGGCACGTCCGTCGGCCCCCTGCTCCACGCCGTCAGCTCCACCAACTTCATCAGGGGGCTGGAGGCCGACGAAGGCCAGCGGGCCCTGGTGGAGGGGCGCGACCACGGCCGTGAGTTCACCGCCGTCCTCACCGGGATCGACCCCGCCGCGCCCGCCCTCACCCAGGCGCTCGCCGACGTGCGGGCCATGCCAGGCGTGCACGCGGTCGGGGAGCCGCGCAAGGGCGACGGCGCGACGGGCGACGGTGGCGCGGGCGTCGCCGTACAGGTCCAGCTGGCCAAGGCCGACGACCAGAGCGGGCCGCTGCTGCGCTCGCAGGAGCGGCTCGGCGACCTGGCCGAAGGCGCTCAGGGGGTGAGCGTCAGGTTCGGCGGGATCGACCTGGTCTCCGACGACACCAACAGGCTGGCGCAGCAGGACATGGCCAACGCCACGATGTACTCGCTGCCCATCACCCTGCTCGTCCTTGTCTTCGTGTTCGGCGGCCTGCTGTCGGCGGGCATTCCCGTGATCACGGCGATCGCGACCATCGCCTCGTCGTTCGGCCTGATGCTGCTGGCCACCCGGGTGCTGCAGATCGACAACACCGTGCTCAGCGTGGTCGACCTGCTGGGGCTCGGGCTCTCCATCGACTACGGCCTGCTGCTGGTCGCCAGGTACCGCGAGGAGCTCGCCGCCGGGCACGACAGGCAGGAGGCGCTCGGCAGGGCCTGGGCGACGGCCGGCCGTACGGTGCTGTTCAGTGCGTTGACGGTCGCGGCGGCGCTGTCCAGCCTGCTGGTGATCCAGCAGCCGAGGCTGCAGACGATGGGCGCGGCGGGCATCGCGTCGGCCCTGCTCGGCATGCTCGCGGCCGTGACGCTCGTCCCGGCGCTGCTCGGGCTGTTCGGCAGGCGCGTCAAGCCCGCCAGGCGTCCGGTCTCGGGCGCCGGGCCCGGCCGTGGGGTGTTCGCCGGGATCGCGCGCGTCACGCAGCGCAGGCCCGTGCTCGTGCTGGCCGGTGTGCTGGTCGTGCTCGCGGTCGCGGCCAGTCCGCTGCTGCACCTCGACATCAGGATGGCCGGGGCCGACAGTGTGCCACCCGGACTGCAGTCGCTGCAGGTCGAACGCGAGGTGTCGCGCGACTACGGCTTCACCGGCAACCCGCCGCTGCGGGTGGTCGCCCGTACCGGCCCCGCCGAGCTGCAGGCGTGGAGCGCCTCCCTGCGCGGCGCGCCCGGCGTGGCCAGGATCGAGCCCGCGCGCGCCGAGGGTCCCGGGCTCTCCTCCATCGCCGTGCTCGTCAGCGGCGACGCCCAGGGCCCGGTCGCCAGGCAGGTCCTCGACCGGCTGCGCGCGAACCGGCCGCCCGGTGTCCGGTCGTGGGTGACGGGCGAGAGCGCCGGGATGTACGACCTGCTCGACCGGACCGCGCGCGACCTGCCGCTCGCCATCGCCGTGGCCGTGCTCGCGATGCTGGTGCTGCTGTTCCTCATGACGGGGTCGCTGGTGGCGCCGCTGGTCGCGGTGGTGCTGAACATCGTCTCGCTCTCGGCCACGTTCGGCATGCTGGTGCTGCTGTTCCAGGACGGCCGGCTTTCCGGTGTGCTGGACACGCTGGTCGTCGACGGGCTGAGCGTGTATCTGCTGGTCACCGTGTTCGCCTTCGGATTCGCGTTCGCGATGGACTATCACGTGTTCCTGCTCGGCCGGATCAAGGAGTACGCCGACGGCGGGCACGACACGAACACCTCCGTACGGCACGGCCTGCAGCACAGCGGGCGGTTGATCACCCTGGCCGCGGTGGTCATGGCGATCGTCTTCGCCTGCTTCGGGGCCTCGAAGATCGGTGACATGGAGCAGCTCGGCCTCGGCCTGCTGGTCGCGGTGATCATCGACGCCACGCTGGTGCGCTGTCTGCTGCTGCCCGCCACCATGACCCTGCTGGGCCGCTGGAACTGGTGGGCGCCGAGCCTGATGCGCCGTGCGCACCGACGCGTCGGGCTGCGCGAGCACACGCACGCCGACGAGCCTTTGGCCAGGGTCTGATCTCTGGGGTTGTCTCGGGGCCGGGCGCATGGTTGCCTACCAGACGGAGACGGCCACACCGATGCGGGGCAACTGGGAGGTTCTCGTGACCGTCGGGGGCAGGGTGCTGCGTGCGCCCTGGCGAGTCGACACCTGGATGGCCACGTTCCAGATCGTCACGGGCGGCATCCTCGGGATGGCGACGTTCACCGTGCTCGGCGTGGTCGGCGCGGCGGTGCTGATGTTCGCCGTCGTCGGGTTCCGGTGGCTGCCGCTGTCCTTGCTGCTGTGGTGCGGCCGGGTGTGCACGCGGATGAACAGGTCCAGGTTCGCCGCCCTGCGGGGCGAGCCGATCCCGGCCGTCCTGCAGCCGCCGCCCGGCGGCCCCACCCTGCGCTCGCGCGTCCGGGCCGAGGCGCGCAGGCCCGTCACCCGCACCCGCCTGGTCTACGGCCTGGTCAACGGCATGGCGCTGATGCTGGGCACGGCCGTCTCGATGCTGCTGTGGACGATCGGCCTGCTGGGCACGCCGATCGCCGCCTACGCCTGGGCGCTTCCCGCGCGCAACGACTTCGGCTGGCGGCTGCACGAGCCGCTCACCCTGCTCGCGCTCACCTCGGTCGGCCTGGTGTGCCTGTTCGGCACGCCGTGGCTGGTCAGGGCGGTCGCCGCCTGGGACGCCGCCGTCGCGCGCAGCCTGCTGACCCCCTCGCGCACCGATCACCTGGCCCAGCGGGTCGAGGTCCTGGCCGAGAGCCAGGTACGCCTCATCGACGCGGCCGACGCCGAACGCAGGCGGATCGAGCGCGACCTGCACGACGGCACCCAGCAGCGGCTGACCTCGCTGGCGATGAATCTGGGCATCGCCAGGGAACTGCTCGCCCATCTCCCGCCCGCCGAGCACAAGCTCCTCGCCGACGCCCACGACGAAGCCATGCAGACGCTGACCGAGCTGCGGGGATTCGTCCGGGGGTTGCACCCGGCGGTGCTCGACGAACGCGGCCTGGACGCGGCGCTGTCCGGCATCGCCGCCAGGCTGCCGGTCTCGGTGTCGCTCACCGTCGACGTCGAGCCGAGGCCCGCCGCGACGATCGAGGCCGCGGCCTACTTCGTCGTCTCGGAGGCGCTGACCAATGTCACCAAGCACGCGGAGGCCGACGAGGTGCACATCGACGTCAACCGGCTCGACGACCGGCTGCGCATCCGCGTCGTCGACGACGGCAGGGGCGGCGCCAGCCCGGAACGCGGCACGGGGCTGCGCGGCCTGCGCGAACGCGTGGCGTCGGCGGGCGGCGAACTGGCCATCGACAGCCCGATAGGCGGGCCGACCGTGATCACAGTGGAGCTGCCGTGCGCGTCGTGATCGCCGAGGACTCCGCGCTGCTGCGCGAGGGCCTGGTCCGCCTGTTCGAACTGGCCGGCATCCAGGTCGTCTCGACGGCATCGGACCCGGACGGCCTGCTGGCCGCCGTCGAACTGCACCGGCCGGACCTCGCGCTCATCGACGTGCGGATGCCGCCCACGCAGACCGACGAGGGCATGCGGGCCGCGGTGGTCGTGCGCAAGCGGTGGCCGGAGGTCGCCGTGCTGGTCCTGTCGCAGTACGTCGAGGAGCGCTACGCCATCGAGCTGCTCGCGGGGGAGTCGAGCGGTCTGGGCTACCTGCTCAAGGACCGGGTGGGCAACTTCAGCCAGTTCCTCGAAGCCGTGCGCCGCGTCGCCGCCGGAGGCACCGCGCTCGACCCCGAGGTGGTCTCGCAACTGCTCATCAGGCGCAGGCCCGACAGCCTCACCCGGCTGTCGCAACGCGAGCGCGAGGTGTTGTCGCTGATGGCCGAAGGCCGCTCCAACGCCGGCATCGCGACGGGCCTGGCGATCAGCGAGAGCGCGGTCGCCAAGCACATCAACGGCATCTTCACCAAGCTCGACCTGCCCGCGGCCGACACCGACCACCGAAGGGTGCTCGCCGTGCTGAAGTACTTGAAGGCATGACCGCGTCCAGGCGGGCCCGCGCCGGTTGGATCACACTCGGGGCGGGCGTGGCCTTCCTCATCGTGGTGCTGAGCGGGATGTCGCTCTACTCCTGGCTGGCCAGGCAGAGCGAGACGCAGCGCCAGACCTACCGGCAGCCGGTCAGCCTGATCGAACTCGATCTCGGCATCGGCGAGGTGCGCCTGGTCGCGGGCGAGCCCGGCCAGGTCGGCCTCGAACGGCAGGTGACGTGGTCGGGACCCAAGCCGGTGCTGCGGGAGCGCTGGAAGGGCGAGACCTTCCACGTGGAGGCCAGGTGCGACGAGGACCTGCTGATCGCGGCCTGCTGGGTCGGCTACACGCTCACCGTGCCCGCCGGGGTCACGGTCGACGTGCGCACCTCCGAAGGCGACATCACGCTGAGCGACCTGACCGGCGAGCTCCGCCTGGCCAGTGCGACCGGCACGATCACCGGCACCGGGCTGCGCACGGCCGACGTCGGGGCGGCCACGCAACTGGGCGACATCGCGCTGCGTTTCGTCCAGGCGCCGGGCTCGCTGCGGGCGAATTCCGAAGCCGGCGACATCGATCTGGAGGTGCCCGAAGGCGACGCCTACGCCCTCGACATTCGCGGCGGCGCGGGCGAGCAGAATATCGGCGTGCGCGCCACCGCCGACGCCGTGAATACTATTTTCGTACGCAACGCGGCGGGCGGAATTCGGGTAGCGTATTTGGGGTCGTGAATAGCAGGAGAAAGCGCCTCCGCCGGTCTTCGCCCACGCCTCAGGCGAGGGCGCGGCCGGCCGTGGGGTCGCGTGCCGCCTTCGAGGCGGGCTCCGGCGCCGCTCTGCTCGGACACTCGGCACACCCGCCGACCGGCCTGCGAATCAGCAGCACCGGGCACCAGTCGCGGTCGTCTGCAGGGGCCCTGTCGCCGTTGCGCGTCTCCCTCATCCGTCCATGGTGTCAGGTTCCGCGACGCCTGTCGGTACTGTCTGCACCACCTTTTCGGCGGTACCTGGTTACACCCTCGAAGGTGAAACCAGTGCCCTCTGCCGTACATTTCTTTGCGAACGACAATTGCGGTCCGCGCGACTATTCCGTGCCCTGCTATAGTTCCGCTATATTCGACGGAAGCGTTGAAATTCCGCCCATCGGCAGGCAGGATTAATCTGCATATCACCCGTATACCGGGTGCGCCGCCGAGCACGAGCCATCCGGAGAAACGGTATGAAGACTCCTCTTCCTGCCGTGCGGGAACGGGCTGAGACCAACCCCGACCTCGTACGGCCACGCGCCGCCGTCTCCCCGTTCGCGGGAGGCCGTGAGGTGCGCCAGTGCTGAGCATCGCATTGAGCACGCTCAAGGCGCGCTGGGTGGCCTTCGTCGCGGCGCTCGTCGCGCTCGCGCTCGGCGTCGGCGTCATCGCCACCATCGCCCTGGTGATGAACTCGGCGCTCACCGGCTTCCCGCACGAACGCGCCGCGCTGACCGGGACCGTGGTGCTGCTCAGCGTGTCCGCCGGGGTGACCGGGTTCGCCACCGTCTTCATCGTGGCCTCCACCTTCGCCCTGACCGTCATCCAGCGCACGCGGGAGCTGGCGCTGCTGCGCCTGGTCGGGGCCACCCCGCGCCAGGTGCGGCGGATGATCCTGGTCGAGGCGCTGCTGCTGGCCGGCGTCGGCTGCACGATCGGCGTCCTGATCAGCCTGGCGGGCGCCCCAGTGCTGGCCGGTGTGCTGGTCTCGGGCGGCATGGCGCCGTCGTGGTTCACCGTGTCCGTCTCGCCGCTGCCGCTCGTGCTCGCCTGTCTGGCCGGGCTGGCGGTGACGGCGCTGAGCGTCTCGGCCGCCTCGCGGCGCGCGGCGACCATCCAGCCGACGCAGTCGCTGCGTGAGGCGGCGGGCGATCCGCCACCCACCCACCGGGGCCGCTCGGCGCAGACCCTGTGGGGCGTCGTCCTCCTGGTGATCTCGATCATGGGCATGGGGGTTGTCGCGGCCGTCATGCCGGAGATCGCCACGGTGCCGGTGGTCTATCTGTGGGTGCTCCTCTGCCTGGTCGGGGCGGTGGCCCTGCTCGCTCCTGCGCTCGTTCCGCCCATCCTCAGGGTGCTGACCCTGCCCTGGGCGCGTGGCGGCAGTGCGATCGGCACGCTGGTCCGCGAGAACACCCTGAGCATGGCTCGCCGTACGGCGGCGACCACACTGCCGATCCTCATCACGGCCGGTATGTCGATCAGCCTGCTCGGCGCCCTGGAGACGATCGGCCAGGCGCAGGTGAAGGAGGCGGGCAGCCGGTTGCGCGCCGGGCACGTGCTGGTGCCCGCCGGTGACGCCATGATCAGTGCGAAGGCGCTCGACGAGGCCCGTGCCATACCCGGGGTCGAGCTGGCCCCGCTGGCGCCGATGACGGTGAGCACGACCATCGAGCCCGGCAGCTCCTACGAGTTCTGGGGCTACGCCACCGACCCCGCGCGCCTGGCCGCGATGACCTCGCTGCCGCTGACCTCGGGCTCGCTGCGCGACCTCGGGCCCGGCACCATCGTGGTCTCCGACCTGTGGGAGCTCGGCGTCGGCCAGCGCGTCCAGGTCACCCCGGCGGGCGGCAAGCAGGTGTCGCTCACGGTGGCCGCCGTGGTGGGCAACAGCACCAGCGGCGCCGACTTCTACCTCGACTCCTCCTACGGCGGGGCCAACCCGGCGGAGGTGGCCTATGTCGACGCCACCGGCGCCGCGGCGGCCGCACTGCGCGCCAGAAGCGCCGAACTGGGCGCCACCCTGCTGACCAAGAGCCAGTGGGTGGCCACGGTGGCCAACGGCGACCAGGGCACCAGCGTGATCGGCATGATGGTCACCCTCGGCATCGCCGTCGTCTACAGCTGCATCGCCATCGTCAACACCATGGTGATGGCGGCCACCGGCAGGCGGCGTGACCTGGCCCTGCTGCGGCTGATCGGAGCCACCTCACGGCAGGCGGTCGCCGCGCTGCTGGTGGAGTCGATCGTGGTCGTGGCCGTCGCGCTGATCCTGGCCGTGGGGGCGTCCGCGATCAACTTCGCCGGGCTGCTCGCCGCACTGAACCAGGTGGTTCCCGGGGCCTCGCTCGCCGTGCCCTGGGCGCCCGTTCTCGCGCTGGCCGCCACCAGCGCGCTGCTCGCCATCCTCGCCACGACGCTGACCGCGATGGCGGCTCTGCGTACTCCCGCCCTGGTGTCCGAGTGACCACAGAGAAGGTGACCGCCATGGACTTCGCCGTCGAGCTGCGCTCGGTGCACAAGACGTACGGGACCGGTGGCGCGGCGGTGACCGCGCTGGCGAACCTGAGCCTGACCTTCGCCACCGGCAGCTTCACCGCCGTGATGGGGCCGTCCGGATCGGGCAAGTCCACCCTGCTGCAGTGCGCGGCGGGCCTGGACCGGCCCGACGGCGGGCAGGTCCTGCTCACCGGCGTCGACCTGGCCGGGCTGGACGAGCACCGCCTGACCGTGCTGCGCCGGGAGCGGATGAGCTTCGTCTTCCAGGCGTTCAACCTGGTCGCCGCGCTCACCGCCGAGCAGAACGTCATGCTGCCGCTGCTGCTGTCCGGCCGCAAGCCCTCCAGCGACGAGGTCGGCAGCGCGCTGGCCGCGGTCGGCCTGGCCGAGCGCAGGTCGCACCGGCCCTCCGAGCTGTCCGGCGGGCAGCAGCAGCGCGTGGCGCTCGCCCGCGCGCTCATCACCGGCCCGGCCGTGCTGTTCGCCGACGAGCCGACCGGGGCGCTGGACACGCGCAGCGCCAAGGAGGTGCTGGAACTGCTGCGCACCATGGTCGACAGGCACGGCCGTACCGTGATCATGGTGACGCACGACCCGGTCGCCGCCTCCTACGCCGACACGGTCGTGTTCCTGACCGACGGCCGGGTGGTCGACACGCTGCACCGGCCGAGCGCCGATCACATCGCCGCGCACATGACCCGTCTGGAACGCCGATGAGCCCCTACTACGGCGACCTGTGGGTACGCCGCTTCCATAACGCCTCGCCCGGCGCACCCCGGCTTGTCTGCCTTCCGCATGCCGGGGGGTCGGCCGGGTTCTTCCTGGCGTTGTCGCAGGAGCTGTCGCCGGAGGTGGAGGTGCTGGCGATCCAGTACCCCGGGCGGCAGGACCGGGTCGCCGAGCCGTGCGTCGACGACATCCACGTCCTGGCCGACGAGATCTTCCGCCGCGTGCGCAAGCTCGACGGGCCGCCCCCGGCGCTGCTGGGCCACAGCATGGGCGCCACCGTCGCCTTCGAGGTGGCGCTGCGCCTGGAGGCCGACGGGTTCGAGGTGCCGCACCTGTTCGTCTCGGCCGCACGTGGCCCGTCGGCCGAGCGCTCCGAAGGCGTGCACCTGCGCGACGACAACGCGATCATCGCCGAGGTACGCCGCCTGAACGGCACCGACGACGCCCTCCTGTCCGACCCCGACCTGATGCGCCTGGTCCTCGGCACCATCCGCAACGACTACAAGGCCATCGAGACCTACACCCCCACCGCCACCCTCCTGACCTGCCCCACCACCTCCCTCGTCGGCACCACCGACCCCGGCACCACCCTCCCTGCCGCCCACCTGTGGCGCGACCACACCCAGGGCCCCTTCGCCCTGCACCCCTTCCCGGGCGGCCACTTCTACCTGATGGACGAAACCCTCCCGGTGGCGCAACTGGTCCGCCGAACGCTGGGGCGCCTCGACTAGCAGTCGTCGGCCGAGCACTCCCACAGGGCGCTCACCGGAGCGGCGATCATCCGCTCGCCGAAGGAGAACGTCTGCCGGCCGGTGTGCAGCACGACACCGGCGACGAAGTCGGCGCCCACCCTGTCAGCCAGGTGCCTGAGCCCCCTGAAGTCGTCGGGCCGCACGGTCGAGGCGGCCTTGACCTCGATGCCGACCACGCGCCCCTGCCGGGTCTCCAGGACCGCGTCGACCTCGACCTTGTCCTTGGTCCGGTAGTGGTACAGCTCGGCGAGCGTCTGCGACCAGGTGGCCTGCCTGGCCAGCTCCATGAGGACGAATCCCTCCAGCAACGGCTCGAACGGCGAGCCCGGACGCAGGAGCCCGTGCTCGTCGGCGGCGAGGAGGTTCGCGGCCACGCCCGAGTCGGTGAAGGCGACCTTGGGAGTGTGGACGGCCCGGCTGCTGATGTTCTTCGACCAGGCAGGAATGCGCTTGACCAGGAATACCTCCTCCAGGAGGGCGAGGAAGCGCGAGGTGGTCGTCGCGGGAAGGCCGAGGTCGCGGCTCAGCGCGTGAGGGACGAGAAGCTGCCCGGAACGTGCCGCCAGCAGCCTGATCAGGGCTCGCAGCTCCGTGGTGCGCTCGATCTCGGACAACTGCATGACATCGCGGTTGATCAGATCGCCGACGTAGGAGTCGAAGAAGCGCTGCCTGCGCCTGGCGTTCGGACGCGCGACCGCCTCGGGAAACCCGCCGCGCACCAGACGACCGGTGTAGTCGGCCCGCGAGGCCTGCGAGGTGTGGCGCAGCTCCGGCCCCATCGCGAAGATCGCGTCGATGAAGCCGTCGGGCCGTCCGTCGATCTCCCCCTGCGCGAACGGCCACAGCTCGATGGTCTCCATCCGCCCTGGCAGGGTGTCGGGCAGGTCGCGCAGGGCCAGCAGGCGGGAGGAGCCGGTCAGCAGGTAGCGGCCGGGCCGGGGATCGGCGTCGACCTGTGACTTGATGGCGAGCAGCAGGCCGGGCGCTCGCTGGATCTCGTCGATGACCAGCCGGTCGGAGAAGTCGACGAAACCGCCGGGGTCGCTCAGGGCGGCCTCGCGGGTCAGCGCGTCGTCCAGATCGCGCCACTCGGTGGCGGCTGGCTTGGCGAACTGCCGGACAAGTGTGCTCTTGCCCGCCTCACGGGCGCCGTTGACCAGCACGACACGCGTATCCGCCAACGCGTCTGCGATGGCGGACTCCGCGTGCCGTCGGATCAGGCGGCCCAAAGGCGTGGTGACCATGGGTTCAGCTTGCCAGACGCGGTGAGTTGGACGGCATGGTCGTGGTGAATTGGTCGCTGGGTTCGTGGTGAATCGGTCGCTGATCAGCGTGGGCGGTAGCAGCAGTAGGAGCCGGTTTGGATGGTGGCGTGGAGTTCCTCGGCGATGAGGGGGTCGATGGTGCTCACGCGTTGGACGGCTCGGCGGATGGCCTTGCCGACGGAGACGCGGGCGCGTTCGTCGTTGCCGGTGAAGGCGCGGGTACGGCCGGACAGGCCCGCCGCGGCGGCGAGTTCGGCCAGGAGCCAGTCGCGTTCGGCGCGTACGGCTTCCGCCCGGTCGGGCTCGCCCCGCGACTCGAAGGCGTCGATCTCGGCCTGCAGCTGGGCCAGGCGCTGCTTGTAGGTGCGTTTGGCCTGCTCGTCCAGCAGCGGCTGGCCGGACTCGGGCACGGCGGCGGCCGGGCCGGTGACCAGGTCGGCGGCGCGGATCTCGCAGCCGGGATTGGCCAGCAGGGTGGCCAGGTGACGCATGCCGACGGAGTGGTCGACCACGGCCGTGCGCCCGCCGAGTGCCAGCTCCCACCGCCTTCCGGCCCGCCTGCAGCTCAGCGCCTCGGCGGCGGCGGAGGCCGAGCCGGGAAGTGTCATCCCGAGCTCGGCCGCCTCCTTCGCCGCGAAGGTGAGCTCCTGCCGGGCCGCAGGGTCGTGCGGGCCGTGCAGAAGCGTGAGCGCCTGACCGAGCCGCCACTGCGACAGCACGGCGGCGGGCCAATGGCCGAGCTCGTGATTGCGGTCGACGGCCTGCCGGAAGTGCCCGGCCGCACGCGAGACCTCCCCGCAGGCCAGCGACGCCACCCCCAGCGTGTGCTGCACCGAGCCGAAGCACGCCGAACCGAGGCTGACCACGATCGGCAGCCCGGAGTACGGCAACAGCAGCTCGTAGGCGCGTCCGGCGGTCGCGGCGTCGCCGATGAGATGGGCGGCCTCGACCGCGCCGTACAGGGTGGACAGCCAGCTGCTGGAGCGCGGCAGGTCGGCCAGGTCGCGTCCGCGCAGCCTGGCGAGCATGCCGACGGCCGATCGCCGGTCGCCCGCGGCCGCGGCGGAGACGGCCAGGGCGGCGAAGTAGGCGTTGTCGACGACGCTGAGCACGGGGGAGTGCACCAGGTCGGACAGCAGGGGCGCCAGCTCGGCGACCCGGCCCTGGTACCAGCGGATGGCGACGAGCTGCCCGCCGTACCAGCCGGTGGTGTCGGCGTCTCCGGCCTCGGCGCCTCGGGCGGCGCAGGAGTCGGCCAGGGATTCGGCCTCCGCCAGGCGGCCCGCCCTGATGGCCAGCATGACCTCGATCGCACTGACCACGAACCCGGCGGCCAGGTGCTCGCGGCGGGCGAGTCCGGCGCGCAGTTCGGACAGCGAGCGTTCGGCATGCGGCGCGCCCGAGGTGAACAGGTCGACCGTACGCCAGAGCAGGCCCATGAGCAGGTCGCAGCGGTCGGGCGTGCGCGCGGCCTGGGCGATCAGCTCCTCGGCCAGGCCGAGTCTGGCCGAGGCGTGCTCGGGGGCGAGCAGGCAGTGGTGGGCCAGGCTGAGCGCCTCGGCCAGGGCCACGGGGTCGCCCATCCGCCTGGCCTCGGCGAGCACGCCGAGTATCGCCGCGTGCTCGCCCGCACGGTAGTCGTGCTCGGCGGCGAGCCTGGCCCGCAGCCGCAGGCCGAGCGGGGTGTGCCCGTCGACCCTGTCCAGGGCCGCGCCGAGCCGGGTGTGCAGGGTGGCGGCGCCCGCGCTGGTGCGGTGCTCGTGCACCCACAGTCCGGCGAGGCCGAGCGCCGCCCGGGCCATGGCCTCGCCGTCGTCGTGTGGTTCGGCGGCATGCCAGGCGCGGTCGAACCACTGCCTGGCCGCCTGCAGATTGCCCTCGCTGTGCAGGGCCTGCTCCCCGGCGGGTAACAGGCGTGCTGGATCGTCGCAGGGCGTCCGGCGCTCCTGCGACTCATGGACCACGCTCAATGCGTCCTCCCCGCAGCCGTTCCCGGCTGTTTCACGCGTCAAGGCCCCCCGGCATGTCCATCTGAATCCACCAGTGTCGGCGGCATCGCCCGCACGATGCACGCGACATGCCGGATAAGTAGAGAAATATGGCGGCGTCGGAAGCCCCGGACCGCCGTTCCACGCGTGTGTCCCCGGATGGAACGGCATGTCACGCCGTACCAGTGACACGAACACGTACCAGCCTGAGGAGAACTCATCATGGGGAACACGCGCCGCGCCCTGGCGACCTTCGTAGCCGCGCTGGCGGTGGGCTCGGCCGTCCTGACGGCGGCTCCGGCCCAGGCGTCGAGCGGACTGCTGCGTCTCGGCCAGAACCAGAACCTGGGCGGCACGGTCTGGCTCTTCGACGCCTCCAACCCGAACATCGCGAGCATCGGCGGCGACAAGGCCAGCTCTGTGCGCAACGACAGCACGACCGCCTGGGTGCTCTACGACGACCACGGCTATGCCGACCGCAGGTTCTGCATCACGCCGGGGCAGTACGTGCCGGACCTGCACATCTCGGCACTGAAGTTCGGCGACAAGATCTCGTCGGTCCGCAAGCTGGCCACCGCGAGCTGCTCCGGCTTCCCGATCTTCCCCTGAGTCCGCACCCGACAGGCGGGCCCGCCTACGGCCACAGGTGTAGCCTCGACGCCTCCCTGTGGCCGATGCCCGGCGGGCCCGCGCGGGCCAGGCTTTCCGGTATGTCACGTCCCCAGCGCTTCGGGTACGGCGTCGCGGCGCTGCTGCTCGCCTCCAGCGTGTTCCATCTGCTCGTCCACGCCATCGACGGCGGCGGCTGGGACGGGCCGGTGTCGTGGCGCAAGCCGATCCTGTTCGGGTTCTCCTTCGGGGTGACGCTGCTCTGCCTGACCTGGATCGCCGGGCGGGTACGGCTGAGCGCCGGGCAGGAGCGCCTGATCATCGGCGGGCTGGCCGTCTCCAGCACGGTCGAGACCGGGCTGATCGGCCTGCAGCGCTGGCGTGGCGTGCCCTCCCATCTGAACTTCGCCACGCTCGCCGACTCGCTGATCTCGGCCGTGCTCGCCGTCTTCGCCGTCGCCGGGCTGATCCCCGCCATCGTGGCGCTGACCGTACTGGCCTACCGGCGCTTCGAAGGCACGCCGAGCATGACGCTCGCGGTCAGGGCCGGGCTGGGCGTTCTGCTGCTCAGCCAGCTCGCGGGCGCGGCGCTGATCGCCAACGGCAGGGTCATCGGCCTGCCGCCGGAGGCGGCCGATCTGTCGATCTTCGGCGCCGCCGGGCAGCTCAAGGTGCCGCACGCCGTCACCCTGCACGCCCTTCAGGTGCTGCCGGTCCTGGCCGCCCTGCTCACCCTCACCACCTGGAGCGAGCGCGCGCGAACCCGTCTCGTCGCCCTCGCCGCGACAGGGTACGGCGGGCTGGTCCTGGTCGCCGTGCTCCAGGCGGCGCGTGGCCTGGCGCCCGCCGACCTCACCACCGCCTCGGGCGCCGTCCTCGTCGCCAGCGCCGCCGCGCTGCTCGGAGCGGGTACGGCGGCGCTGTGCCGAATCGACCTTGCGGTTGCTGGAGGGGGGCTGCAGGAGGGGGTCAGGCGGTGGCGAGCCGGTCGAACAGCTCCAGGGCGGCCTGCCGTACCTCCTCGGGGCTGATGCCGCTCAGCGCGGTGCGCGCCTCGTCGGTGTCGCGGGTGGTGGCGCAGGTGATGGCCACGGAGGCGGCGGCGGTCTGGCCGAGCGAACCGGTCGGCTCGTTGTCGGCCAGCTCCTTGGCGGTGGCGGCGAGATCGAGGATGTCGGTCAACGTGTGCTCCTCAGCGGTCGGCGGGCGGCTCGGGGGATCACGATCAGCCACTGGGGGGTGACGGGAGCCATCATGCCGGGTTTCGCCGCGGTTTCGGGCCCCCGTACGGGATTGACTCCCCGGAAGGCGCGCGCGGCGGCTCCAGCGGCGGTAGGGTCTCGGGCTGCTCCCGTCGTCCAGAGGCCGAGGACACACGCCCCCCGGGGCGTCGGGCGCCGGTTCGAATCCGGCCGGGAGCGCTGGCGGACAAGGTTGGCGAAGGATGTCGAAGGATGTCGATCGGAGGGTCTCGGGGGATTGCGGCGCGATACCGTCAGTGCGAAAGTCGTCACTGAAAGTGCAACGTGATCGCCGTCGGCACAGGAGAGTAGGCGCCCCCATGCAGGCATTCACACTGCCCGCCTTCTACATGACCTATCCGGCCCGGCTCAACCCCCATATGGAGCGCGCCAGAACGCACAGCGCCGCCTGGGCCGAGGCGATGGGCATGCTCGACGCCCGCACGCCGGGCGGCGGCCTGGTCTGGGACGCCGAGCGGCTGGCCAGGATGGACTACGCGCTGATGTGCGCCTACACCCATCCCGACTGCGACGGCGTCACCCTCGACCTGATCACCGACTGGTACGTCTGGGTCTTCTTCTTCGACGACCACTTTCTGGAGGAGTTCAAGTACTCCCGTGACTTCGCGGGCGCCAGGGCCTATCTCGACCGTCTTGAGCAGTTCATGACCCTGGACGGCCAGGAGTCGCCCGAACCGGCCAATCCCGCCGAGGCCGGGCTCAAGGACCTGTGGGAGCGCACGGTCCCCTCCATGTCGGCCGACTGGCGGCGGCGCTTCATCCTGAGCACGCACAACCTGATGGTCGAGTCCATGTGGGAGCTCGACAACATCGACAAGGGCCGCATCGCCAATCCGATCGAGTACATCCAGATGCGCCGCCGGGTCGGCGGAGCCCCCTGGTCGGCCAATCTGGTCGAGCACGCCGTCGGGGCCGAGATCCCCGAAGGGCTGGCCGAGAGCAGGCCGCTGCGGGTGCTCTGCGACACCTTCTCCGACGCGGTGCACCTGCGCAACGACCTGTTCTCCTACCAGCGTGAGGTGCAGGAGGAGGGCGAGAACTCCAACGCCGTCCTCGTCTTCGAGCGCTTCTTCGACTGCTCGACCCAGGAGGCCGCCGAGATCGTCAACGAGCAGCTCACCTCCAGGATGCAGCAGTTCGAGGACACGGCGCTGGGCGAGGTGCCCGCGCTCGTGCTGGAACGCGGCCTGGCGCCGCACGAGCAGCTGGCCATCGCCGCCTACGTCAAGGGGTTGCAGGACTGGCAGTCCGGCGGGCACGAATGGCACATCAGGTCCAGCCGGTACATGAACGAAGGCGCCACCTCGCTCGGCGGGCCCACCGGTCTCGGCACCGGCAGCACGCGTCTCGGGCTGCTGCAGCGGGCCCGTCGTCTCGCGCACACGCCGTTCAAGCCGGTCGGGCATCTGCCGTTGCCCGAGTTCCGCATGCCGTACCCGGTGAACGTCAATCCGCACGAGCCCGCCGCCCAGGAGTGGGCGCTCGGCTGGGCCAGGCGTGTGGGGCTGTTCGACGCGGTGCCCGGCCTCAGCGGCGGCGGCCTGTGGACCGAGGAGAGCTACCACGCCGCCGACCTGCCGTACTGCGCCTCCCGCATCCACCCCGACGCCGACGCCGAGGAGCTGATGCGGGCGGCCGACTGGCTGGCGTGGGGGACCTACGCCGACGACTACTACCCGGCCGTGTTCGGCGCGGCGCGTAACCTCACTGCGGCCAGGCTGTGCAACGAGCGGCTGACGGAGTTCATGCCGATCGACCTCGGGGTCACGCCGCAGCCGGCCAACCAGCTGGAGCTCGGCCTGCTCGACCTGTGGCGGCGCACGGCCACGCCGATGGCCGAGCACGACCGGGTGGCCTTCCGGCGGGCCGTTGAGGTCATGCTGGAGAGCTGGGTGTGGGAGCTGGGCAACCAGCTGGAGAACCGGGTGCCCGATCCGGTCGACTACATCGAGATGCGGCGCAGCACGTTCGGCTCCGACCTGACGATGGCGCTGGCCAAGATGTCGAAGGCCGACGTGGTGCCTGCCGAGCTCTACCAGACCCGCGTCATGCGCGAACTCGACACCGCGGCCCAGGACTACGCGTGTTTCACCAACGACCTGTTCTCCTACCAGAAGGAGATCCAGTTCGAGGGCGAGCTGCACAACATGGTCCTCGTCGTGGAGAACTTCCTCGGCCTCGACACCATCGCCGCCCGTGACGTCGTGGCCGACCTCATGACCCAGCGCATGCTCCAGTTCGAACAGATCGCCGACCACGACCTCCCCGCGATGCTGGCCGAACTCGACCTGGCCCCCGAGATCGACGAACAACTCCTGCAGCACGCGGCCGACCTGAAAAACTGGATGTCCGGCATCCTCGCCTGGCACCAAAAGGTAGACCGCTACACCGAACCCGAACTCCTCCGCCAACGCACCCCCGCATTCTCCTTCTTGCCCACTGGCCTAGGGACCTCGGCGGTACGGCTGGCAGCGGGGTGAACGCTTTCCCGGGCTCCCCTTGGTGGGAGTTCGGGAGCGGGACCTTGGATCGGGTGCTCGGGAGCCCGGAGGCCCTGAAGCCCTGAAGCCCTGAAGCGGGACTTTGGGGGCGGGAGCTCCAGGAGTTGTTGCCGCTCCCGGGGGTTGTTTCCGTGCGGAGTTTCGATCTGGGGGATACAACGGGCTGGATCAGGCTGGGGCGAGGCGAGGCCGTCCTCGGGCGCAGGCGCACATGGGCGGCCAAACCCGGCCAAGTTTGACGGGCTTTCACCGGCTTTGGCAGGTGTTAGGTCGAGGCTTGGCCGGTCCTGGCCGGTCCTGGCCGGTCCTGGCCGGTCCTGGCCGGTCCTGGCAGGGCTTGGCGGGAATGGCGGGATTGGCGGGCAGCTCGGGGTGTTTCCCGGGAAGGCTTGACGGGCCCTCGGGCGGGCTTGCCGGGCCTCCGGGAGGGTGGGCTTGAAGCTTGAGGTACCTGCGGGGGGCGGCTTGCAGTTAGCTCCTGGCGGGGCGAGCTTGAGGCGTCTTCCGGGGGTTGGCCTGAGGTGCTTCCCAGATGTGCCTTCTGGGGCGACGTGCGGGTTGCCCTATGGGCAGGCGAGATGCCCCATGAACGGCGAGACGCCCTATGGGCAAGTGAGGCTGGCTGTTTGGTCTACGTCCAAAGAGATGCTGCTTGGGCAACACCCGGGCCCCAAAGAGATGCTGATCGGGCAACACTCCGGCCTCGCAGAGTTGGTAATCGGGCAACGCTTTGCCCGAGGAGTTGCTGTTCGGGGTACGCACGTAGGCGTCGCGGGCTGTGCCCGTAAGGGTGGGCTACGCCCGTAAGAGGGTGGAAGACCGGGTGGTGAACCACCAGGTGTGGGAGGGCATGGTGTTGCCTGCTGTGTCGCGTGCGCCGCTCGTGGTGATTTGGAAGTAGCCGTCGAACGGCTCGGCAGGGGTGAACGTCAGTACTGTGCCGGCCGAGTTCACGGTTGTCGTGCCGTCGATCGTGGTGCCGCGTGCCAGGTCGAGGATCGTCAAGGAGACGCGGGTCGCGGGCTCGCTCAACGTGACTGTCACCACGGCCTCGGGTGATACGGACTGGGAGCCGTCCTTGGGCGAGGTTGCCGCGACGGACGGGGGTAACGTGTCGGCACCCTGTTCGACAGTCGTTTCTGCGGGCGTCGGCGAACCGGCAGGGGTTGGCAGAGGGGGCCGGGGTGGCAGAAGGCGTTGGGGTGATGAAGTGGTGAGCGCGGATGGCGTGGTGGGGCGTGACGGAGTGGACGACCGTGAGATGTCGGGGTTGGTGCCTGGGGCGGGGCTGGTCTCTGTGGCTGTGGCTGTGTAGGTGATGGTCAGGAGCGGGTGTGTTTCGGGTGCGGCTGTGGATTGGGATGCGGTGAAGGCATGGTCGTAGAGGAGTGGAGTGGTGGGCTCGTCGGAGGGGAGTAGGGCAAGGCCGTGGTTGGGGGTGCCTTTGGACCATTCCCTGGCGATGTCGGTGAGGGACCATGTCCAGTCCACGCCGGAGGGCGGACCGTCGGTGTCGCAGGTGCCGGGGCCTCGCGAGACGGCCTCGGTGGTGGGGACGCTTTCCGGCTTGTTCGTCCAGGTCAGGCGCTTGCCTGTCCATGGGGTGGCGACGCGTTGTACCGAGATGTGGGAGTAGCTTTCGCCGCAGCCGTAGGACTGGGTGTTGCGTAGGCGGAGCTCGGCGGACGTGATGCGCTTGCCCGCCAGACGCGAGACGTCGAAGCGCAGGTAGGAGCGCTCGTGGACTTGCGTCTCGCCGGTCGAATAGGTGCCGGCCCACAGCGTCGTGCCTGTCGCGTCGGTCGAGCCGATGGAGTCGATCCAGGCGTGGGACTGAAGGGGCAGTGTGAGGGTGTGCTGTCGCTCGGGGGCGGCGGTGGATGCGGATGCTGGTGGGGTGTGGGGGACAGCGAGGAACGCGGCCGTCAGGAGGGTGGCGGTCAGGAGGGCGGTGAAGGGGGACAGAAGCCGATTGGACGTGCGCGGGGTGGTCGTGTGCATGGGTCACCTCGGTTTCTGATGGATGATCAGTCACTCTCCCTCGTTCATATTAGAACACCTGTTTGCAAGACGGCTTGATTTCCGAATCTTTTGTCTCGAACGTAGAGCGGCGAGCGGCGTGCTGCGAGTGAGGGAAGCGACGAGCGACGGGGCGATGTGTGGGCGACGTTGTGCCGGAGTCGGAGTCGGGGGAGATGCCAGGAGCCTGGCCCGCGGTCAGGGGCAGAACTGGAGGTGGGGCCAGAGTCGGAGTCAGGGCGGGGCAGGGGCCAGAGGCAGAGCCAGGGCCGGGGCAGGACCAAGGCCAGGAGCCGGGGCCAGAGCCGGGGTAGGGCCGGAGGTCAGAGCCAGAGCCGGGAGGGGCCAGAGTCGGAGTCAGGGCCGAGGGAGGGGCCAGAGCAGAGTCAGGGGCAGGGCGGGGGGCAGAGCAGGGGCAGGGGCAAGGCCAGGAGCCGGCGCCAAGGACGGGGGCGGGGTGGCCCCTGCTCGCCGTCGCCGTCGCCGTGGCTGTGGCTGTGGCTGTGGTCACGGTCGCGGTCGCGGTTGAGGTTCGGGTCGAAGCCGCAGTCGGAGTTGAGGTTGGGATCGGAGGCGAGCGACCTTGGGCAAGGGCTGGGAACTGAGGACTAGCGATGGGCGGGTGACCTGCGACCGTCCTGGGCGGGTGACCTGCGACCGTCCTGGGCGGGTGACCTGCGACCCCCCGGAGGGCAGGTGCCCTGTGACCGTCCGGGGCCGGGTGGCCTGTGACTGTCGAACTATGTGTCGTGGATGCCGAACAGTGTTCGTACGCGTCCCGGTGGTAGTCCCAGTTCGGCGTGCAAAGCCCTGGACAGGTGGGACTGGTCGGCGAAGCCGACGGTGGTGGCGAGGGTGGCCAGGTCGTGGGCGCCTGACTCCAGGTGGGCCAGGGCCCGGCTGACGCGCAGGCGGGTACGGAAGCGGGTGAGCGGCATGCCGCAGTGGGCGGCGAAGCAGCGGCTGAGGTGGGCGGGGGAGACGCCGAGCGTGCGGGCGAGCCGTATCAGGTTGGTGGCGTCGGGGTGGTCGGCCAGCAGGGCGGCGCGGGCGTCGTCGGCGAGGGCGGCGCCGCGGCGGGAGGTGGCGGCGCGGTGGTGGGCGGGGCGGGAGGTGGTGGCGATCAGGGTCAGGATGCGGATCAGGTGGTCGGTCATGACCGACATGTCGTGGCGGTGGTGGGACAGGAGGCGGTGGCAGAGTTCGAGGCGGCCGTCGACCGGTACGGCGACCGTGGAGGGCGGTTCGCCGTCGGTGAGGTCGTGCCACAGGCGTTCGCCGACGGTGATGACCGTGCACACGTCGTCGCCGGCGGGATGGGCGACGCGGTGTTCCCTGCCTGGTACCAGGATGTAGCCGAGTGTGGGGTCGGGGCTGAGGCGCTCGCCGCCACTGCGGACGCGGAAGCTGCCACGGCGTACCAGGACCACCTCGGGCGTGTCGATGGGGCGAGGCGTGGACCAGTCCGCCGTCATCGCGACGCAGGAGCTCACCCTGATCGTGAAGTCCGGCGAGGCGGCCGCGATCTCGGTCAGCTCCACCAGCCACCACCCCAGATCGGCGTCACGCCTCCGGTCCCTGCGACGACCCTGGTCTTCATCGTGCGCCGGATCTTGTCACGGCTCGGGGTTTCGTCGCGCCGACGGTTCCTGGAGTGACGCCGGTCTTCATCGCGCGGTGCTCCTTTTCGTGGCTCGGGTTTCATCACGTCTGCGGTTTTGTGGTCGCCTCGGTCTTCGTCGCCGGTCGATCCTTGTCAAGGCTCGGGTTTGCGCCGGGCTGGTGGCTCTTGCGGGGAATCTGGGGCTTCAGGGCGCCTGCGGTACTTGTGGTGGTCTGGACATTTGTCGCGCCGGCCTTTGCCGTGGCCGGGAGCCTTCGTCGGGTCTTTCCCGTGGCGGGACCTGCGCTGGCGACCCGGTTCCCGTCACCATGGCTCCGCCAGGTCCTGGGACGCGCCTCCGATTCGGGCGATGCCCCACACCCGTTCACCTCCACAACAACACCCAAGCCCCAAGCTCCAAGCCCCCAGAGCGGGGATCATATTCGTTCAAGACCGGCCGTACCTCCGCCTGCCAACCTGCGCCCATGACCACCGCGGCGACCCCTAGAACCAAACCAACCAAGCGCACCCAACGAGCCACCCTGGCCGTTCTCCTCGCAGCCCAGCTGGCGGTGAGCATGGACAGCAGCCTGACAGCGGTAGCCCTTCCGGCGATCAAGCGTGGACTCGACGCCGGTGATGCCGGTGTGCAGCTCATCGCGTCGGGGTACGCGCTCACGCTGGGCGTGTTGATCGTCACCGGAGCCAGGCTGGGCGACGTGTGGGGGCGGAGGCGGGTCTTCCTGGCGGGGGTGAGTGTGTTCACGGTGGCGTCGGCGGTGTGTGCGTTGGCCACGGTCACGTGGGTGCTGGTGGCGACGCGTACGGTGCAGGCTGCGGCGGCGGCGCTGGTCATGCCGCAGGTGTTCGCGATGATCCAGGTGGAGTTCGAGGGGCAGGCGCGCAGGCGGGCGATCGGCCTGTACTCGGCCACGATCGGGCTGGCGGCGGCGCTCGGCCAGGTGGTGGGCGGGCTGGTTGTGTGGCAGGTGGGGTGGCGTGCGGTGTTTCTGGTCAATGTACCGATCGGCGTGGTGACGGTGCTGGCGGGGAGGCGGGTGCTGCCGGGGGTGGGGCGTGGGCGGGCGGGGCTTGATCCGGTCGGTGTGCTCCTGCTCACCGGTGGCATGCTGGGGGTGGTCGGGCCGCTGCTGCTGGGCAGGGAGTACGGCTGGCGGCCGTGGACGTGGGCGGTGCTCGGCGGCGGGCTGGTCGTGCTGGCGGTGTTCGCACGGCACGAGCGGCGGGCGCCGGCTCCGTTGCTGGACTTCGGCGCGGTACGGCGGGCGTGGGCGGGGCTCGCGGCGTGCCTGGCGATGGCGGGTGCGTACGCCGCTCTGCTGTTCGCGCTGACCTTGCATCTCCAGGGGGAAGAGGGGTTCACGCCGTTGCGTGCGGGATTGGCGTTCCTGCCGTTCACGGTGGCGTTCGGGGTGATGAGTCTGGTCGGGCCGAGGCTGGCCTGGCGGCATGTGCCTTCGGCGGGGGTGGGGCTTTTCGCCGTGTCGGTGGTGGGGGTGGCGGTGCTGCTGTCGGCGGGGGAGGGGCAGGGGTGGTCGTGGGTGCCGCTGGTGCTGGCCGGTCTGGGGCATGGCGCGGGGTACGCGCCGCTGATGGCGAGGCTGGTCAGGGATGTCGGGCCCGAAGGCGTGAGTGCGCTCTCGGCGCTGAACTCGACGGGCCCGATGCTGGCATCGGCGACGGCGGTGGCCTTGCTGGGCGGGTTCTACCTGCAGTGGGGTCTCACCATCGCGCTCATGGGGATCGCGCTGGTACTCGCAGCAGGCGCATGGGCGGCCCACGACCGGCAGCCGTGAAAGCCGACGCGGCAGCCACGTCCACGAACAGCTCGCAGAACACCCAGCCCGATCGACGCCCCCACAAATCCCAGCGCCCCCGAAGCCCACCCCCCGAAAGCCCCCGAAAGCCCACCCACCTCACCTCCCCAAATGCCCCCGCAAGAAGTCCAGCTCAATGGCCATCAACCGCTCCCCCACCCCACCAGGCGTCAAATGCGTGACCCCGGGCAACAGCACGGTCGCATGCCCCCGCCCAGCGGCCGTCAACGCCTGCGACAACCGCAATGTGTGCAACGGATACACGTTGTCATCCGCCAGCCCGTGCATCAGCAGCAAAGGCCGTTCGAGCCGACCTGCATCCCCGATCAGCGAATCGCCCGCGTACCCCTCCGGATTCTCGTCGGGCATCCCGAGGTACCGCTCGGTGTAGGCGGTGTCGTACCAGCGGAAGTCCGACGGCGGCGCCCCGGCGCATGCCACGTGGAACACGTCGGGCCGTCGCAGCACGGCCAGAGCGGCCAGGTACCCGCCGTAGGACCAGCCCCGTACCCCCACCCGCGACAGGTCGAGGTCGGGATGCTTGCCCGCGAGTTCCAGCAGCCCGGCGACCTGGTCGTCGAGCGCGACCTGCGACAGGCCTCGGTGCACGGCCTTGGTGAAGGCGGGTGAGACGTTCGGGGTGCCGCGGTTGTCGATGGTGACGACGGCGAAGCCCTGGTGGCCCACCACTGCTTGCGTACCCAGCGCACCGGCTCGGCGGCGAGCGCCTGGAACCCGGGACCGCCGTACACGTCGACCAGCACCGGCAGCCGTTCCCCGCGCACGTGCCCTGCGGGGTAGAGCACGGCGGCGGGCAGCGCGTGCGCGGTGACCCGCTCGAAGATCGGCTCCGGCCGGTACGGCGAGGCCGCGGACAGGTCGCCGAGCCGGACGGCCTGCCCGCCTTCGGGGTGCGCGACGCAGGTGACGAGCCCTTCGGCGAGCGAGGCGCTGACGAGGACGAGGGTGGACCCGCCGGTGACCGCGGTGTGCACGCCGGGCGCGTGGGTGAGGCGTGTGGGCGTGCCGCCGGGCTTGAGGCGGTAGACGTGTTGCTCGGCGGGTTCGCTCTCGTGCGCCTCGATGACGAGGTCGTCGCCGAGCGCCCCCGCGACCCGGCGTACGTACATCCACGGCGGGGTGATGGCGACGCCGTCGGCGGCCAGGCTCCGCACGTCTTCGGCCTCCAGTGTGCTCAGGACCCTGCCGTCGGGCAGCAGGCAGGGTGTGCCCGGCACGTGTTCGAGCCAGAGCGGGTCGGACAGTTCGGCGATCGGACTGGTCGCGCCGGTGGTGAGGTCGGCGGCCAGCAGTCTGGCGTGCTGCTGGAGGCGGTCGTGCACGGTGAGGACCGGCCGGTCGGCGCGGGTCCAGTCGACGTCGGTCAAATAGGGATAGGCGCCTGCGTCCCAGCGCACGCGCAGCCGGGTCCCGTCGAGGCGCAGTAGGTGCAGTCGCAGCTCGGCGTTGGGCCCGCCGGCCTGCGGGTAGGCACGCGACTCGGCCTCGGCCTCCGGTGTGCTGGGATCGGCCAGCAGCCGCCTGGGCAGGTGCGACTCGTCGACCCGGGTGGCCAGCAGGGCGTCGCCGCCGGGCGACCACCAGTGCCCGCGCGAGCGGCCGAGTTCCTCGGCGGCGGCGAACTCGGCCACTCCCCAGGTGATGCCCTCCTCGGCGGCGAGCACCCGGTCGACCGCGCCTTCGCCGACGTGCAGGCGCCCGCCGCTGACGTACGCGACGCGCTCGCCGCACGGCCTGGGGTCGAACGCGGGTCCCGCGACCGGCACCTCACGCGCCTCGCCTGTCCGTATCCCGACCCGGTGCACCCGCCCGCCGAGCGCGTAGACGGCCACGTCGCCGGACACGGCGTAGGAGCCGATGCCGGGCGCATGCAGGCGTACCCGCTCGCGGTGGGCCCGTTCCTCCGGCGGCAGCGGGTGCGGGCCTTCGCCGGGGGAGGCGAGCAGCCGTTCCGTGCCGGTGCCGAGGTCGAGCGCCCAGAGCCCGTCGGCGGGGTCCTCGGGCCCGCTGGAGCGCAGGAACAGCACCAGCGAGCCGTCGGGCGTGACGGTCAGGGCTCGGGGCGAGCCGTGGGTGAACCGCCCGGTGGCGGCCATACGGGCGAGCGAGGCATCCAAGGTCATGCAATGTGAAATATCACATCACATTCAAGATGGCGAGACCGGACCAACCTTGATCTTGGTACGGGCGCCGTCCCTGACCACGTCGATCCGGGTGTTGGTGTCCGGCGGTCGCACACCCTGCAGCGGATTGGTGCTGTACCAGTACACGCCGGTCCGGTCGTTGAAGGAGGAAACGCCGGCCCGCGCCGGGAAGACCGTCCTGACGCCGTTCTTGTGCAGGACGAGCCGGTCGGTCCGCTCCAGGCCGAACGGCGCGTCGAAGACCTGCAACCGCCCGTTGACCGGCGTGTTGTCACTCCACTGCAACGGCACCGGATGGGCGTCGATCGGCAGGATCATGCCCTCGCCCGGATGCGAGCGGGTGGCGTTGTCGGTGTGGAAGGTGTCCCACAGCCACACCAGCACGCCCTCCTGGTAGGGGTAGTGCTCGTAGACCTCGGTGGCGAAGCCCCTGCTGTACGGGCCGGTCCTGAGGTAGGCGCCGTATCCGGTGTGCCGCCGGTTCTCGGCGATGTAGGCGCGGGGATGCTCCTTGACGGCCGTCCTGCCGGTACGGCTGAAGCCCACCGCCGTCCAGTCGCCCTCGCCGCCCTCCACGTCGTCGCTCACCACGCCGGTGACGTCGTCGAGCAGGAAGCCGTTCTCCACGGTGTTGGTGTCGGTCGCGTAGCGGAACCTGAACCGCACGCGCTCGCCCGCGTAGGCGTCGAGCGGCAGGCTCAGATCGGCCCAGCCGCTGGAGCCGGTGATGCCGGGCACGCCGTTCACGCTGGGGATCGGCACGCCGCCGACCGTGCCGCCGATCGGCGTCCAGGTCCTGCCGTCCCGCGATACCTCGGCGTACAGGAAGTCGAAGTCCTGCTCGATCTGGTACCAGACCTTGGCGTTCAGGACGGGGGAGGAGTGGCCGGTGAGGTCGAGGTCGCGGGTGAGCGTCTCGTTGAGGTAGTCGCCCTTGCCGCTCCACCACATCGTGGCGCCCTGCGCCGGGTCGACGAGTTCGGTGCGCACGGTACGCGGGGGCAGGTCGACGAGCACGGCCTGCGGATCGGCCGTGTTGTAGGAGCTCACGCCGAGCGTGTGCGTGGAGCGCGTGGCCGCCGTGGCCCGTTCGTAGGACAGCCAGCCGAGGCGTAGTTTGCTCCAGGCGTCGAGGTCGCCCGGGTACTCGCCGGTCGGCCCGCCGCTCCTGCTCAGGTAGGAGCCGCTCGACATCAGCGACCAGAACTCCACACTGTTGCCGCCGCCGCCGTCGTACAGGTCGGGCAGGCCCAGGTCGTGGCCGTACTCGTGGGCGATGAGACCGACGCCGCTGTTCTCGCCCGCGGTGAGGAACTTGCCGACCCACAGGCCCGTGTCGCCGATCTGGGTGCCGCCGCGCAGATTGCCCTCGGGGCCGGCCTCGCCGCGCAGGTTCCAGTAGGCGTCGTGGTTGACCGCCCAGAGCGCGTCCTCGCCCTGCGCGCCGCCGCCCCAGGTCTCGTCGACTCCCGCGTGGATGATCTGGAAACGGTCGAGGTAGCCGTCTGGCTCGTCGAAGTTCCCGTCGAAGTCGTGGTCGTAGCGGTCCCACACGTCGAAGGTCCGCAGTTCGGCGACGATGTCGGCCTTGCTGCGGCCCTTGGCCCGCTCGGCGTCGTACCAGGCGTTGGCCGAGTCCTTCACGAAGTCGAACAGCGGGGTGTCGCAGTCCAGGCCGTCGGCGCAGCGCGGCGTGCCGTACCTGGACTCGTTGTAGGGCACCCGCACCCAGTCCGAGACGTAGCCGTCGATGTCGTACCGGCCCGCCGACTGGACCTGGTAGTAGGCGCGCAGCGAGTTGGCGCCGGGCCTGTCGTCGAAGTAGGCGGCCTGGTAGTAGGCGCGGTTGAAGTCCTTGCGCCACAGCGTGTGGTTGTCGTACCTGGGATCGGGCCTGGGGATGCGGTTGTGCCTGGGGCCGGGCACGCCGCCGTAGCGGATCGCGCCCTCGTGTGTCGTGGTGTTGTCGATCCGGTCGCCGAACTCCGACAGGACGGTGAAGACCCGGTCCTTGCGTTCGAGGGCGAGTTCGACGTACTGGCGGCCGATCCTGACCTTGCCGCCGGTCTTGGCCGCCGAGGCGGGGGAGGCGGCCAGCGCCTGGCGCATGGCCTTGTTCCTGAGCGACTGCTCCTCGACGGCGACGGGGTTGACCACGTCGGGATGGCGGCCTTCGCCTGAGGGAACGGGCATCGGCGCCGCGTGGGCGGGCAGCGCCGAGGCGGCTAAGAGCACGCCGAAGAGAGCCGCTAAGGGCTTGCGCATGTGGGGGGATTCCTTCCGGACAGGTAAGTGTCGGGTTGGTAACAGTACTTGATATGTAATATTTCACATTTTATGTTGCTCGTCACCTGGGCTTCACGATCACAATGAGGTGACTGAATGATCCGCAGATCCGGCCTGCCTGCCGCTGTCTTAGTGCTCGCCCTCGCCGGATGCGGAGGCGGCGGCGGGCAACCGCAGGCCGCCCCGCAGAGCGCCGCGGGCGGCGGACCGGTGAAGGGCGGCACCCTCTACGTCCTGGCCAACCAGGACTTCGTGCACCTCGACCCGACGCGCAACTGGACCATGCGCGACATGGGATTCGGCACCCGCCTGCTGTACCGCACGCTGACCACCTACAAGGCGGGCAGCTCCGAGATCGTCCCCGACCTGGCCACCGACCTCGGCACGCCGAGCGAGGGCGGCAAGGTGTGGACCTTCACCCTCAAGGAAGGCGTGAAGTACGAGGACGGCACCTCGGTCAAGGCGCAGGACGTCAAGTACAACGTCGAGCGCTCCTTCTCCCCAGAACTGCCCGGCGGCCCCAACTACGCCATCCTCTACCTGGAGGGCGGCGAGAAGTACAAGGGCCCGCTCAAGGGCGAGCACCTGTCCTCGATCGCCACCCCGGACGACCGCACGATCGTCTTCACCCTCAAGCGCCCGGTCGCCGAGTTCGGCCAGACGGTCACCCTGCCGACGTTCGCCCCGGTCCCGCAGGCCAAGGACACCGGCGTCGACTACGACAACCGCCCGTTCTCCTCAGGCCCGTACAAGATCGAGAAGTACGTCCGCAAGTCCGAGATGGTGCTGGTGCGCAACGAGCACTGGGACCCCGGGACCGACCAGGTGCGCAAGGCCTATCCCGACCGCATCGTGGTCAGGCAGACCAGCGGCGGCGCGACCAACGACGACCGCCTGATCGCCGACCAGGGCCCGGACCGCTCGGCCGTCGGCTATGTCGACGTCCAGCTCGCGACCCTGCCCAAGGTGCTGTCCAACCCGCAACTGCAGAAGCGCATGACCAGTACGGTCGACGGCTGCACCGGCATGATCCACCTCAATACCTCGCGCCCGCCCTTCGACGACGTCAAGACCCGGCTGGCCGTGCACTACGCCGTGGACAAGGAGGCGCTGCAGACCACGGCGGGCGGACCGCAGGTGGCCGAGATCGCGGGCGCCATCCTGCCGCCGGGCCTGGCGGGCGGTCAGAAGCGCGACATTCTCGCCATCGCGCCGACCGGCGACGTGGACAGGGCCAAGGCCCTGCTGGCCGAGGCCGGGCACGCGGGCGGACTCACGATCAAGATGGTCGCCTCGGCGGGAGCCGGGAAGACCAATGCCGAGGCCGTCCAGGTGGCGCTCAAGCGCGTGGGCATCGACATGCGGATCGACCTGGTCGAGGCCTCGGCGATCGGCGGCATCACCAGCGACCCGGCCAAGGCGCCCGACCTGCAGATGGGCGGCTGGTGCCCGGACTACCCGTCGGGCTCCACCTTCCTGCCGATCATCTTCGACGGACGCACCATCACCGAGAACTGGGACGGCGGCAACCACTCGCTGTTCACCGACAAGGAGGTCATGGCCAAGATCGACGAGATCAACGCCATGTCGGACGGCGAGGCCGCGACCAGGGCCTGGCTCGACCTCGAGGACATGATCATGGCCAAGTCCCCGGCGATCCCCTACCAGTGGGGCAAGCAGAACAACCTGTTCGGCTCCAACGTCGCCGGAGCCGTCGGTCACC
Source organism: Nonomuraea sp. IBHARD001 (assembly GCF_056106265.1). Taxonomy (NCBI): domain Bacteria; kingdom Bacillati; phylum Actinomycetota; class Actinomycetes; order Streptosporangiales; family Streptosporangiaceae; genus Nonomuraea; species Nonomuraea sp. IBHARD001. The sequence goes on along the minus strand of NZ_JBWBBW010000002.1, from coordinate 6,819,755 downwards.
CGATCTGGGAGGGCAATCCCGACCTCGGGGTGATCGGCCTGAAGGACCCGAGCCTGTCATGAGCGTGACTCCGCAGCTCGCGGAGACCGCCGGGGCGGCACTCGCCGTCCCGGCGGGACGCTCCCCCTGGCGCCTGGCCTGGGGGCGGCTCCGCAGGAACCGGGCCGCGATGGCCGGACTCGCCGTCGTCGCCTTCTTCGTCGTCGTCGCCCTGGCCGCGCCGCTGCTCACCGCGGTGGGCGGCTGGGACCCGGCGACCCCCGACCGCACCGCCATCGACGCCAACCTGGCCGGAGTGCCCAAGGGCGCCTTCGGCGGGGTGAGCGCCGAGCACTGGCTCGGCGTCGAACCGGTCAGCGGCCGCGACATCCTCAGCCGCATCGTGCACGGCACGCGGATCTCGCTGTTCATCGCCTTCGCGGGAGCCGTGGTCGTGGTGCTGCTCGGCACCCTGTTCGGCATCGCGGCCGGGTACTTCGGCGGCTGGGTCGACGCCGTGATCAGCCGTCTGATCGACCTGCTCATGTCCTTCCCTGGCCTGATCTTCATGATCGCGGTGATGGCCGTGCTGCCCGACGTCAACCGGATCGTCATGCTGATCGCCGTCATCGGTGTGTTCAGCTGGCCTGGCGTCGCGCGCATCGTACGCGGGGAGACGCTGTCGGTCAGGCGCAGGGAGTTCGTCGACGCGGCCAGGACCAGCGGGGCCAGGGACCGGCGCATCCTGCTGCGCGAGGTGCTGCCCAACGTCGCTGGGCCGATCATCGCCTACTCCACCCTGCTGGTGCCCGGCCTGATCTCGGCGGAGGCGGCGCTGTCCTTCCTCGGGATCGGGGTCAGGCCGCCGACGCCGTCGTGGGGGGAGATGCTCTCCTCGGCCGTCGTCTACTACCAGATCGACCCCATGTACTTCGTCGTGCCCAGCCTCTGCCTCTTCCTCGTCGTGCTCGGCTTCAGCCTGCTCGGCGACGGGCTGCGCGACGCGCTCGACCCGAAGGGGGCGCGCACGTGACGATGTTCCTGCTGCGGCGCCTGAGCGGGGTGGCCGGGGTGCTGCTGGTCATCTGCGTGGTCACCTTCACGATCTTCTACCTGCTGCCCACCGATCCGGCGATCATCGCGTGCGGCAAGAGCTGCTCGCCCGAGCGCATCGCCGAGATCCGCAACCAGATGGGGCTGGACCGGCCGGTCCTGGCGCAGTTCGCCGCCTATGTCACCGGTATCTTCGCCGGGCGCACGCTCGGCACCGGGCAGTACGCCATCGAGTGCGGCTTCCCGTGCCTCGGCTACTCCTGGCAGAGCGGCCAGCCGGTCTGGGACCTGCTCATGCAGGCCCTGCCCGTCACCGCCTCGCTGGCGTTCGGCGCCGCCGCGCTGTGGCTGGCCGGAGGGCTGAGCGTGGGGGTGGCATCGGCGTTGCGCAAGGACACGGCGCTGGACCGCACGCTGGTGACCGTCACCGTGGCCGTGGCGGCGCTGCCGGTCTACTTCGTCGGGCCGATGCTGCTCTACGTCGTGGTCACGGTGTGGCAGCTCATTCCGTACCCCACGTACGTTCCGCTGTCGGAGGGGCCGCTGGCCTGGGCGCAGAGCCTGGTGCTGGCCTGGATCGCGCTGGCCCTGCTCTCGGCCGCGATGTACGCCAGGCAGAGCCGCTCGTCGATGATCGAGACGATGGCCGAGCCGTACATCCGCACGGCCAGGGCCAAGGGGCTGCGGCGGCGCACCGTGGTGGTCAAGCACGGGCTGCGGGCGGCGCTGACACCGGTGCTGACCATCTTCGGGATGGATCTGGGCGGGCTGCTCGGCGGGGCGATCATCACCGAGTCGATCTTCGGTCTGCCGGGCGTGGGCAAGCTCACCGTCGGCAGCATCACCGCGCAGGACCATCCGGTCGTACTCGGCGCCACCCTGCTGGCCGCGTTCTTCATCGTCATCGCCAACCTGGTCGTGGACCTGCTCTACGGCGTCGTGGACCCGAGGGTGCGTCATGCTTCTTGAGATCAGCGGGCTCGGTGTGGCCTTCAAGGGGCTGCGCGCGGTCCAGGACGTCGGCTTCGGCCTGGAGCGGGGGCGCACGCTCGGTATCGTCGGCGAGTCAGGCTCGGGCAAGTCGGTCACCAGCCTGGCCGTGATGGGCCTGCACGACACGGCCACGGTGACGGGCTCGATCCGCTTCAACGGCACGGAGCTGGTCGGCGCGCCGGAGGAACGGCTGCGCGGGCTGCGCGGACGCCGGATGGCGATGATCTTTCAGGACCCGCTGTCGTCGCTGCATCCCTACTACACCGTCGGCGAGCAGATCGCCGAGGCCTACCGGCTGCACTTCCGCACCTCGCGCAGGGCCGCCCGCGAACGCGCGGTCGAGACGCTCGGCGAGGTCGGCATCCCGCTCCCGAGCAGGCGGGCAGGCGACCATCCGCACCAGTTCTCCGGCGGCATGCGCCAGCGTGTGATGATCGCGATGGCGCTGGCCTGCGAGCCCGACCTGCTCATCGCCGACGAGCCGACCACCGCCCTCGACGTCACCGTACAGGCGCAGATCCTCGACCTCATCGCCCGTATCCAGCGCGAACGCGGCCTGGCCGTCGTGCTCATCACCCACGACCTCGGCGTCGTGGCCAGGGCGGCGGACGAGGTGCTGGTCATGTACGGCGGGCGGGTGGCCGAGCGGGCCGCGGCCGACGACCTGTTCGCCGCGCCGCGCCATCCCTACACCGCGGCGCTGCTGGAGTCGCTGCCCCGCCTGAACGCTGGTGACGACGAGCCCATGCCCGCCATCGCCGGTTCGCCGCCCTCGCTGCTGGCGCCGCCGGGCGGCTGTCCCTTCCATCCGCGCTGCCCGCACCGCATGGACCGCTGCGCGAGCGAACTGCCCGCACTGGCCGAGCCGCTGCCCGGCAGGCTCGCCGCCTGTCACCTGGGAGGAACCCCGTGAGCGACCTGCTGACCGTGCGCGACCTGCGGATGAGCTTCCCGCTCAAGGCGCCCTTCGCCCGCCGCCGCGGCCTGGCCGTACGGGCCGTTGACGGGGTGTCGTTCACCGTACGGCAGGGCGAGACGCTGGGGCTGGTGGGCGAGTCGGGATGCGGGAAGTCCACGACCGGGCGGATGATCGTCCGGCTGCTGGAGCCGAGCGGCGGGTCGATCGCCTTCGAGGGGCGCGACATCACCCACATCGGGCAGAACGCCATGCGCCCCCTGCGCAGGGACCTGCAGATGATCTTCCAGGACCCGTACTCGTCGTTGAACCCCCGGCAGACCGTCGGGCAGATCGTCGCCAATCCGCTCGTCGTCCAGGGGGTGCGCGACCCGCGCCCGCAGGTCGCCGAGCTGCTGGAGCTGGTCGGTCTCATCCCCGAGCACATCGACAGGTACCCGCACGAGTTCTCAGGCGGCCAGGCCCAGCGCATCGGCATCGCCAGGGCGCTGGCCACCCGCCCGAAGCTGGTCATCGCCGACGAACCGGTCTCGGCGCTCGACGTCTCCGTCCAGGCCCAGATCGTCAACCTGATGGAGGAACTGCAGCGCACGCTCGGCCTGACGTACGTGTTCATCGCGCACGACCTGTCGGTGGTGCGCCGGGTCAGCGACCGGGTGGTGGTGATGTACCTGGGACGCATCGTCGAGATCGGCGACAAGCACGCCGTATACGACAGTCCGGCCCATCCCTACACCCGGGCGCTGCTTTCGGCCGTGCCGCTGCCCGACCCGAAGGCCGAGCGGGCACGTGAGCGCATCGTGCTGCGCGGCGACCCGCCCTCGCCCGCCGCGCCGCCTTCGGGCTGCGCCTTCCATCCGCGCTGCCCGAAGGCGGCCGCGATCTGCGTGGTGGAGCGGCCTGACCTGCGGGAGTTCGGCGGAGGGCGGGTGGCCTGCCACTTCCCGGGCTGAGCGGTCAGCGGGGCGTCGCGCTCCGCACGCACTCGACGCAGTGCCGGGTCAGCGGCCTGATCTTGAGCCGGTCGAACGGCACGGCGAAGCCGCACGCGTCGCACCGGCCGTAGCTGCCGTCGGCCAGGTCCGAAAGGGCCACGCGGATGGCCACGATGTGCCGCTCGGCCGAGACGATGTCGGCGATCATCGCGGACTTGGCACTGCCGTCGACCGTGCCGTCGCCGATCGTCGCCTCCAGTTCGGCCAGGTGCCTGGCCCACCAGAGCAGTTGCTCGTCGAGTTCGTCGCGGAGGGCCGACAGCTGCACGCTGCTGAGCGTTGTGCTCGTCATGAGGGTTCCTTCGATGCTGGAAGAAGAGCTCGACACCGGATGGGTACGGCGGAGCACACCCTGGCCGTACGGCGGGGTGTCAGTCGGAAGGAGTCAGGCGAGCGGCGGGCTGCGTGAGCCCGCGATGAGGTGGGGAACGTGCTGTGGCCCCGTGACCAGGCCGGGATTGCGCCAGCCCAGCAGCAGTGGGGCCGATCCGTCCTCGAAGGGCAGGACGAGGCGCGCCAGTCCGGCGGGCGGCTGGTGCTCGGCGCCCGTGGGCGACAGGCGGGGCGGCGTGGTGGTCTGGGCGTCCCAGGAGCCGGGCACCCAGAGGTCGGCGGTGGCGCTGGAGGCGCGCTGGCCCGTGCTCTCGCCGTACCAGGCGGGGGAGAGTGCGACGAAGAGCAGGGCGAGCAGGAGCAGACCGGCCGCCGCCTGAGCGGCAGCCGGCCTGCGCATCTCCCGCCGCCGAGCAGTCATCGGCTTGACCATAGCTCAGCGGGAGGAAAAGGGCACCCGAGGTCAGATGCGCTGCCAGAGCGCGGGGACGTTCGGGGGCTCCCAGCCGACGAGGGCCGTGTGACCCTGCAGGCAGCGGTAGTTCAGCCCGTTGTAGGACACCGTCGCACCCGTGGCGTAGGCCGTGCCCGCACGCCAGGTCCCGCTGGGCGGAGCCGTGGTGGGGGGCTGGGTGGTGGGCGGCGTGGTGGTGGGAGGGGGGCTGGTCGGCGGGCGGGTGGTGGGCGGCACGCCGGGAACGTTGAGCACGAAGTCGAACGTGGCCTCGCGGCCGTTGCCGACGGTGCGCACGTTCATGAGCAGGCGCGGGTCGTAGATGGTGTCGGTGCTGTTGCGCGGCTCACCGGGGAAGTACGTCTGGGTGGTGAGGATCGGCCGGTTCGGGGCCTGCGCCTTGACGTGGATGTGCCGGGTACGGCCGGGGTAGAGGCCGGGCACGATCGTCGTCAGCTTGTAGTAGCCGTTGGCGTCGGTGAACTGGTGTCCGCGGAACCGGAATCCGGTGTTGTCGTAGTTGCCGGCATTGTCGGCCTGCCAGAAGTCGAGCAGGACGTTGGCGAGAGGCTGGCACGCCAGGCCGAACACATATCCGCTCACGGTGAGCGCGGTGCCCGTCCCTGTCAGAGTGCTGCGCAGGGGCGAGTTGGGCTTGAAGTAAGGGCCCTCGGTCTGCGCGATGGTGGGATCGTCGTCATCGTCGCAGAAAGGGGTCGGCTCCAGCGGCAGACCGGTGTCCCTGGCGGTGCGGGCCAGGGCCGGTACTCCGGCGATGAGCGGCAGTGGCGCTGCTACCAAAGCTGCACGGAGAAGGGTCTTGCGGGTGATGCCGCCGGTGTTCTCGGCTTCCACGGTGGGCCTCCATGGCCTTGCGGGGGGAGCGTGACTGGCTTGACTGGCTTTGTGAGCCGCTTTCACGCTGACATCGCCATCTGGCCATGCAGTACCCTCCAAATTTTCATACCGCGGTGATATAGCCGTTGCTCGCGCAATTGGGCCTTGCGGCGGGCCGGAAGCATGCTTACGATCCGCGTAATTCTTAGGAAACTTTCCTTATAGAAAGAGTTCCGATGCGACGCAGAATCGGCCTCATGCTTCTCCCCGTCCTCCTAGCTCTCACGGCTATCGCGGTTCCCGCGCAAGCTGCGACGCGCCTGATCGCGAACTTCACCCTGACCGGAACTCAGGGCAAGTTCGTCGTCAGCAACCCGGGCACCGCCGCCGTGACCGGCTGGTCGATAACATTCGACCTGCCTGCCGGTGTGACGGCGTCCAGCCCGCAGAACGCCTCCATCACGCAGAACGGCACGAAGGTCAAGCTCGTGCCCGCCTTCTACATCAACACGGTCAGGGCCGGTGGCAACACCGATCCATATAGCCCCATCGTCACGCTCAGCCAGGCCGTACAGCCTGCGAACTGTAAGATCAACAACGCGGCCTGCGACGGCAGCGGCGACCCGCCGCCTCCGTCGGCGCCCGTCGAGGCGGAGTACACCGTCTCGGGCACCTCGGCCAAGTTCGTGATCAAGAACAACTCCACGACCGCGCTCAACGGCTGGTCGGTCGTCTTCGACCTGCCCGCCAACGTCACCGCGTCCAACGCCCAGAACGGCAGCCTCAGCCAGACCGGCCGTACGGTGACCCTCACCCCCGCGCACTACAACACCAACGTCGCCGCGGGCGGCACCACCGAGCCGTACAGCCCGTCCTTCACCGTCAGCCAGTCGGGCGCCCAGCCCACCAGCTGCCGCGTCAACGACGTCAACTGCGACGGCAGCGCCGACGCGCCTCCGAGCGTGCCGGGCAACTTCCGCTCCCCGGTCAAGACCACCAAGACCGTGGGCCTGGCCTGGGACGCCGCGGTCGCGGGCAGCCTGCCCATCGTCGGGTACGAGGTCTACAGCGGCACGACCTCGGTCGCCAGCGTCACCGGCACCGCCACCACGGTCACCGGCCTGACGCCCAACACCGACTACACCTTCACCGTCAAGGCCAAGGACCGTAAGGGCAACCTGTCGGCCGCCAGCGCCGCGCTGGCCGTGCGCACCCGCAACCCCGCGGACGACACGCAGGCCCCGACCACGCCGAGCAACCTGCGCAGCACCGCCAAGTCGTCCGACACGGTCACGCTGGCCTGGGACGGCTCGACCGACAACTCGGGCATCGCGGGCTACGACATCTACATCGGCACCACGCTGAACTCGCTCGCCTCCGGCACCACCGCCACGATCACCGGCCTGTCGCCCTCGACGGAGTACACCTTCACCGTCAAGGCCCGCGACCTGTACGACAACGTGTCCGGCGCCAGCAACGCCCTGAAGGTCACCACCGCCGACATCATCGGCAGCGGTTACGCCAGGGTCGGCTACTTCGTCCAGTGGGGCATCTACGGCCGCCAGTTCTTCATCAAGAACCTGGACACCAGCGGCGCCGCCGCCAAGCTCACCCACATCAACTACGCCTTCGGCAACATCGACCCGGTCAACCTGACCTGTCTGCAGGGTGTCACCAAGGGCACGTCGGGCCAGCCCCAGGACCCGAACGAGGGCGACGGCGCCGGTGACGCCGACGCCGACTACGGCCGTCCGTTCTCCTCGGGCCAGTCGGTCGACGGCGTCGCCGACACCGGCTGGGAGAAGCTGCGCGGCAACTACAACCAGATCAAGAAGCTCAAGGCCAAGCACCCGCACCTCAAGGTGCTGATCTCGCTCGGCGGCTGGACCTACTCCAAGTACTTCTCCGACGTGGCCGCCACCGACGCCGCGCGCAAGAAGTTCGTCGCCTCCTGCATCGACATCTACATCAAGGGCAACCTGCCCGTGTACAACGCCGCGGGCGGTCCCGGCACCGGCGCCGGCATCTTCGACGGCATCGACCTCGACTGGGAGTGGCCCGGCGCCGAAGGACACGCCGGCAACCACATCGGGGCCAACGACAAGGCGAACAACACGCTGCTGATCGCCGAGTTCAGGAAGCAGCTCGACGCGCTCACCCTCACCACGGGCAAGCGCTACCAGCTGACCGCCTTCACCCCCGCCGACCCGGCCAAGATCGAGTCCGGCTGGGACCTGGCCGAGGTAGCCAAGTCCATGGACATCTTCAACGTCCAGGGCTACGACTTCCACGGCTCGGGCAGCGACAACTCGTGGGAGCCGAACCGCACTGGCCACCAGGGCAACCTGTACGCCGACGCCGACGACCCCTACAACTTCCACTTCAGCGTGGAGAACGCGGTCAACGCCTACCTGCAGGCAGGCGTGCCGCCGCGCAAGATCACGGTCGGCCTGGCCTACTACGGCCGGGGCTGGCAGGGAGTCGCCGACGGCGGCAAGGCGGGCGAGTGGCAGTCGGCCACCGGCGCCGCGCCCGGCCAGTTCGCGGCCGAGGCGGGCACGCGCGGGTACAGCAACCTGCTGGCCAGCGTGCCGAACTGCACCCCCAGGCACGACGAGGTATCCATCGCCACGTACTGCTACACCGGAGCCGGTGGGCAGTGGTGGACCTTCGACGACGTCTGGTCGATCCAGAAGAAGACCGCCTGGCTGAAGAGCAAGGGTCTGCTCGGCGCGATGATCTGGGAGATGTCCGGCGACACCGCCAACGCCACCCTGACCACCGCCGTCGACGCCGGTCTGCGGTAGCCGCGTCCGCGCGGTGAGCTGAGATCCGGGCCTCGTGTACGCGGGGCCCGGATCTTGGGCTGTCCCGGCGGGGGCCTTTTCCACAGGGGGCAGCAAGATCACTCAGTTGTCCACAGATCTCCGCATACCGCTTTGCGGCTCCGCACGGCTCGTAGACTGGCGCGATGTCATCGGCTGAGATCGCCCCCGAGGGGCCGCTGGGCGTGCTGCGCCGCGTGTTCGGTTACGACTCCTTCAGGCCGGGCCAGCAGGAGATCATCGACCACGTCGTCGAAGGCGGCGACGCGCTCGTGCTCATGCCGACCGGCGGCGGCAAGTCGCTGTGCTACCAGATCCCCGCCCTGGTCAGACCGGGCACGGGTGTGGTGGTCTCGCCGCTGATCGCCCTCATGCAGGACCAGGTCGACGCGCTGACCGCACTCGGCGTGCGGGCCGGGTTCCTCAACTCCACCCAGGACGCCGACGAGCGCCGCACGGTCGAGGCGGCCTTCGTCGCGGGCGAGCTCGACCTGCTCTACCTCGCCCCCGAACGGCTGCGCAGCGAGCAGGCGCTGCGGCTGCTCGACCGGGGGCGCATCTCGCTGTTCGCCATCGACGAGGCGCACTGCGTGGCGCAGTGGGGCCACGACTTCAGGCCCGACTACCTCGCCCTCTCCGCCCTGCACGAGCGCTGGCCCGGCATCCCGCGCATCGCGCTGACCGCGACGGCGACCGAGGCGACCAGGGCCGAGATCGCCTCCCGGCTCAATCTGGAGCAGGCGCGCCACTTCGTCTCCAGCTTCGACCGGCCCAACATCCAATACCGCATCGTGGCCAAGCACGAGCCGAAGAAGCAGCTGCTCGACCTGCTGCGCACCGAGCACAAGGGCGACGCGGGCATCGTCTACTGCCTGTCCAGGGCGTCGGTGGAGAAGATCGCGGCCTTCCTGGTCGAGCAGGGCATCGAGGCGCTGCCGTACCACGCCGGTCTCGACGCGCGCACGCGTGCCGACAACCAGTCCCGCTTCCTGCGCGAGGACGGGCTGGTCATGGTCGCGACGATCGCGTTCGGCATGGGCATCGACAAGCCGGACGTGCGGTTCGTGGCCCATCTCGACCTGCCCAAGTCGGTCGAGGGCTACTACCAGGAGACCGGTCGCGCCGGGCGTGACGGACAGGCCTCGACCGCCTGGCTGGCCTACGGGCTGCAGGACGTCGTGCAGCAGCGCCGCATGATCCAGACGTCTGAGGGCGACGAGACCCATCGCCGCAGGCTCGGCGGGCACCTCGACGCGATGCTGGCCCTGTGCGAGACCGTCGACTGCCGCCGTTCGCGGCTGCTCGCCTACTTCGGCCAGCCGCAGGAGCCGCATGACGCCGGCTGCGGCAACTGCGACACCTGCCTGACCCCGCCGCAGGCCTGGGACGGCACGATCGCGGCGCAGAAGCTGCTGTCCACCGTGCTGCGGCTGCAGCGCGAGCGCCGCCAGAAGTTCGGCGCGGGCCAGCTCATCGACATCCTGCTCGGCAAGAAGACCGACAAGGTCATCCAGCACGACCACGACACGCTCACCGTGTTCGGCATCGGCACCGAGCTGAGCGAGGCCGAGTGGCGTGGTGTGGTGCGCCAACTCCTGGCCCAGGGCCTGCTCACCGTCGAGGGCGACTACGGCACCGTCGTCATGACCGACGCCAGCGCCGACGTCCTGCGGGGTCAGCGCCAGGTCTCGATGCGCCGCGAAAGCGCCAAACCGGCCCGCTCGTCCCGCTCCGCCAAGTCCGGCGGCACCCGCACCGCCACCCCCGCGGCCGAGATGCCCGCCGAGGCCACTCCCGTCTTCGAGCGCCTGCGCGCCTGGCGAGCCGCCAGTGCCAAGGAACAGGCCGTCCCCGCCTACGTCATCTTCCACGACGCCACCCTCCGCGAGATCGCCACCCGCGCTCCCGCCACGCTGTCCGAGCTGTCCACGGTCAGCGGCGTCGGCGAGAACAAACTGGCCAAGTACGGCGAGCAACTCCTCGACGTGCTCGGCGGCGGCGAGGGCAAGATCAGGGTGGACGCGGCCGGGGGCGAGCAGGAGGGGCTTGATCTTTAGGCGGCCGGTCCGAGGTCCTCAGGGGCGGGCGGTGGTGTGGGAGGTCCGGCGGCGGAATTCGCCCGGGGGGAGGCCGGACCAGGTGTGGAAGGCGAGGTGGAAGCCGACGACGCTGGCGTAGCCGACCTGGGTGGAGACGGTGGCGATCGGCAGGGCGCTCTCGCGCAGCAGGCGGGCGGCCTCGCGCATGCGGCGGTCGGTGAGGTGGCGGCCGGGGCTGTCGCCGACCAGGTCGCGGAAGGTGGCGGCGAAGGCCGAACGCGACATGCCCGCCTCCCTGGCCAGCCCGGCCACCGTCCACGGCTCGGCGAAACGCCCGTGTATCAGGTGCAACGCCCGGCCGATCGCCGGATGCCCGAGCGCGCGCAACGCCGAATGCGTGTGCGGGCACTCCTCGAACGACAACCGCAACGCCAGCACGAACGCCATCTCGAACCCGCGCAACGCCACCAACTCGGCCCCGGGCCCCGGCTGCCCGCTCTCCTTGGCCAGATTGCGCAAGGTGAACTCCAGCAGCGGCTCACGCGCCACCACCTCGGCGGGCAGCACCAGCACGGGCGGCAACGCCCGATAGATGAGCGACTCCCCGTCCGGGTCGTAGTGCAGCCCGCCGCACATCATGACGGTGACCGCACCGGGCTCCGGGGCCGACGCCGTGCCGAAGTCCAGCGGAGCCGACGTCCCGGGAGCCCGGTCGGGCAGCACGGCGTCCAGCGGCAGCGTGCTGCGGCCCGGCCGATCGCTGAGCGCATGGGCCGAGCCGTGCGGAAAGACGGCCAGATCACCGGCCCGCAACAGCACCGCCTCCCACGCGGCCCCCGGCGGCGGCGTCAGCCAGCAGGTCCCCTCCAGCACGTAGTGCAGCACGGCGCAATGCTCCTCGTCCCCGTGCACCCCCCACGCCCCTTCGGCACGCCAATGGCTGTGGAACACCCCGCGAAGCCGTAACGGGGCGAGTACCTCGGTCAGCGCATCACTCATGATCAGACCCGTGCCCGCTGGACGATTCTTAAAGTACGAGCCCTCCCTCTTAATGGAAGATACGCCGATCGGCCGCAAAGCTGGAGCCCTGACCACCGACGGAGAGGCGAAAAGCATGGCTGACCATCTCGTGATCGGCGCGACCGGACACCAGGGAGGCGCGGTGACCCGGCTGCTGGCGGCGCGCGGGCACGCGGTGACCGGGTTCGCCAGGCACGGCGGCGGGACCGACCCCGAGCCCGGCGTACGGTGGGTCGAAGGCGACCTGGCCGACGCCGCCTCGGTACGGCACGCGTTCGACGGCGTCACGCACGTGTCGGTGACGCTCCCGCTGACGTTCGACCCCGCCCTGGTCGCCGCGTACGTCGCCCACGTGCTCGACGCCGCGAAGGCCGTCGAGGTCGAACGGCTGGTCTTCAACTCGACCACCCGTCTGCCTGGCGGCCCCACGCCGTACCCGGGGGTCGAGGTGCGCAGGCGGGCCGAGAACGCGGTGCTGGAGAGCGGGCTGCCGGTCGTGGTGCTGCGGCCGCCGGTCTATCTGGACAATCTGTTCAGCCCGTTCGTGGGACCGGCGCTGGTCAACGACGGGGTGCTCGCCTACCCGCTGGGCGAGGGAACGGCCGCCGCGTGGTTGTCGCATGTCGATCTCGGCGCGGCCACCGTGTCGGCGCTGCACACGCCGGGTCTGGAGGGCCGGGTGCTGGAGGTCGGGGGAGAGGAGTCGCTGACCGGAGGGGAGCTGGCCGAGCGGTTCGCCCAGGTGTGGGGGCGTGAGGTGCGTTATGCAGCGATCGATCCGGCGGCGTTCGAGGCCGGGCTGACCGAGGTGTTCGGGGCGGAGGTCGCCGCCGGGGTAGCCGGGGTGTACCACCTGGCCGCCACCCCGGCCGGGGCGATGATCAACGCGGGAGGCGCCGCCCTGACCGGTGTCCTGGGCGTCAAGCCGACACCCGTCACCGACTGGATCGCCGCCCAGCCCTGGGACACCTGGCGGCGCTGACGCCTCCGGCGCGGGTCAAGGGAGGAGGCGGAGGATTTCGGCGATGACCAGGTCGGGGTCGTCCTGGGGGACCATGTGCTCGGAGTGCTCGGCCATGACGTGCCTGCCGTACGGGAGGGTGGCGGTGAAGTCGCGGTGGCACTGGACGAAGCGGCGGCGGGTCTCCTTGCGGCGGCCGGGTTCGAGGGCGCCGGAGATCACTGTGGTCGGCACGGCGACGGGCGGCTCGGCGGCGGTGAGGGCACGCAGCGCCAGCAGGCTCCGGGCCAGCGGCTCGAACTCCCGCCGGGAGGCCCGCCTGGCCTCGGCGGTGAACATCTCGGCCGCCGCCTCCGCCCGCATCGGCGCGGGGAACAGCTCCAGCACCCGGCGTATCTCCGCCTGGACGATCGGCACGCCGGCCCGGGCCAGCAGTTCGGCCAGCCGGAGCATGCCGATCGAGGCCAGGCGCGGGCCCTGCCGGTAGTAGAGGTCGAGCTGTTCGGCGGCGGGATCGAGCAGGAGGAGTCCGGCGATCCGCTCCGGCCTGGTCATCGTCAGATGCCGGATGATCGGCCCGCCGAGACTGTGCCCGACCAGGACGTAGGAGGGCGCGTCCAGATGGTCGAGCAGGTCGCCGAGGTCGCAGGACATCCTGGCCAGATCGCGTACGGCCGGGTCGGGTGCGCTGCGGCCGAGCCCCGACCGGTCGTAGGCCACCACCCTGGTGCTCCTGGCCACCTCGGGCAGGACGAGCGCCCATTCCGTGCGCGAGGCGCCGAGCCCGGCCTCGAACACCACGACCGTGTCGCCCTGTCCCTGGCTGACATGGTGCAGCCGCCTGCCGTCGCGGGTCGGGGCATGTCCGACCTCGCCCAAGGAGCTGGTGCCCAGGGAACCGGTGGGTGTCACGCGAAGCCGCCCTCTCGTGGTGGAGTACGGGCAGCATGCCGCAGGACCCGGCCGTCGTGCTTTGGCCGAACGGATGAGGATGAGCGGTTCACCTTGGCCGATCGGTCATACTCGATTATGGCAGAGACGCACCAGGTAGCGGAGTACACCGAGCCGTCGCTGGCCCAGGTGATCGACCGCATCGGCCAGATCATGGTCGCGGTCGCACTCGCGCCGCGCGGGCTCGACGTGCCGGTCGCCGGACCGGCCATCCACGACCGCGAGGACCCGACGCCGCCCAGACCCGGATCGGTCGTCCTCATGGTCGGCGGCCCACCGGACGCCGACGTCGTCGCGTCCCTGGCCGGAGCCTCCGCGATCATCGTACGGCCGGCCGCCGGGCTCGTGCGCTCGGTCGTCAAGGACGACGTGGTCGCGGCGCGTACCACACCCGACGGCACCGCCGAGATCGTCGCCGGAACACTGGCCGCCCTCCCCGCCGAGGCCGTGGCCGCCGCGCGGGCCGCCGGGATCGCGATCGTCGTGCTGCTCGCCCGGCTGTCGTGGAGCCATCTGCACACCCTGCTCGACCAGGCCGTCACCACCGGCGACCTGCTCGACACACCGCCGGTCGAGGCCGCGGCCGACATGAGCGGCGTGCCGATCGGCGATCTGTCGGCCCTGGTCAACGCCATCGCGCGTACCCTCGAACGGCCCGCCGCCATCGTGGACACGCAGTGGCGCCTGCTCGCGTACTCGGCCGTGCCCGGTCAGTGGCTCGACGACCTGCAGCGCGAGGTGATCCTGACCCGTTCGGTGCCTGCCGAGCACGCCAGGCCCGAGACCAGGCGGCTGCTGCTGTCGGGCGGCAGGGCCCTGCGCTTCGGCACCGCGGGCCAGGACCCGCACCGGCCGATCGCCCGTGTCGGCGCCGGAATCCGCAGCGGTCAGGAGCCGCTCGGCATGTTGTGGCTGCTCGAAGGCCACGAGGCGCTGCCCGAGCACCGGCTGCTGCTGATGGAGGAGTTCGCCCGGCTGTGCGCCGCCCATCTGGTACGGCATCGCGCGGCCAGGAGTGTGGCGAGGGAGCGGCGTGGCGAGCTCGTCGGGCAGGCGCTCGACGGCCGGGACCCACGCGACGCGTGCCGCAGGCTCGGCCTCGATCCCGATGCGGGCGCCGCAGTGCTGGCCGTCGGTCCCGCCGTGCCCGCCGACTCCTTCGCCAGGCAGGCGGCCGAGGCGGGGGAGGCGTTGCTGGACGGCGTGGCGACCTATCTGGATGTGTATCGGCGTTCGTCGGCGTGTGTGTTGCGGGGCGAGACGGTGTACTGCCTGCTCGCGGCCAAGGATCTGCGGGCGTTGGGGGAGTTGGCCGCCGACATCACGCAGCGGATCGGCAGCCGGGTGGCGTTGGTGGCGGGCGTCGGCGGGCCGGCCGTACGGGCCGAGGAGTTGCCGCGCTCGCGGCACCATGCGGATCTCACGCTCGCTGTTCTGCGTGCCGGTGCTGGGTCTGGGCCCGGGGGAAGGGTGGCGGCGACGATTGACGAGGTGCGGGTCGAGGCGGCGCTGCGGGAGTTGGGTGATCTCGTCGCCGGGCATCAGGATCTGCTCGCCCACGGTCAGGGCGCGCTGCCGGAGGCGGCATGGGAGACGGCGCTGGCCTGGATCGAGGCGCACGGCGACGTGGCGGCGGCCGGGCGGCGGCTCGGGGTGCATCCGAACACGCTGCGTTACCGTGTCCGGCGGCTGGCCGAGCAGGGGTACGACCTCGACGACCCGGATCGGCGGCTGTTGGTGTGGCTGAAACTGCGGCTGACTGCCGGGCGGATGGATAGTCGGGGTAAGGATGGATAGTCGGGATAACTCGTTGCGGAAAATCGTCTGATAGTCGGATATCGGACCTAGCATGAAAGGAGGTGAGGATGGTGTTGGGCGGTGGACTTTCTTTCCGACCTTGGGGTCAACCTCCTGACCGACCTGCTTTTCGCGGTGTTGCTGGCTTTGGCGGCGATCTGGCTGACAACACGGGCCAGGCATCGAAGGATCCGGAAATTTTGGGGTATTGGGGCTAGGGAGTCGGACTGCTGCGCGCCGTCGACCACGCCGCCGGGCGCCAGCACACCCACCTGCCGGTCCTGCGTGCCCATCGGTGGCGCTGCACGATCCTCGTCGGCGGGACGATCTACCACCAACTCGTGCACGCCGTACTCGAACACGGCCTGGACATCATGGAAGGCGGCTCCCGCTTCCGCTTCTTCCGCCGCGTCGACCCCCGCACCGGCCTGGCCGAACGCGGCGTCGTCGTTCTGAAATACCACCACAACGGCAAGTCGAAGGAGTTCAGCCGCAGCGACCCCCTGCAGCAGCACGAAGGCCCGTACACCGAGTACTTCGTCGTCGAGAAGCTCAAGACCGACGACGGCTTCCTCTTCCTCTGCGCAGGCACCTGCAGCGGAGCCACCGCCGCCGCCCTCGAACGCCTCTCCCGCTGGCCCCACCTCCTCGACGACTTCCACACCGAGGAGTTCCACCTGCTGTACGCCCTCCACCTGGACACCGTCGAGGACCGGGAAGCACCTCCCGACATGAGCGCGGTGAAGGAGGAGTTCCGCTATCCATACCCACGCTGATCAGCGTGTCCGCCTCCGGGGGCGGAGCTATCTCCGCAATACCGCGATCACCTCATCGAGGAATCCAGGTACGGCCCCCGGTGAAGCGATCTCGAAGTCGGCGCGCTGCCTCAACTCCTGCCCCGTCTCGCTGTTGGCCACCGCGACCTTCACCCCCGTGAACGCCGGATCGACCGCCTCCCGATCCTCCAACGCCCTGAACGCCCGTACGTCGGACAGATCATCACCGAAGTACCAGGCGCAGCCCAGCCCCACGGCCTCCCGCTCGACCACCGCCCCCTTGTGCATCCCGACGGGCGCCCTGAGCTCCACCACCATCCGCCCGCCCTGCAACACCACCCCCGTCTCACCCGCCACCGCCGCCGCCCACGCCTCCACCTCCGTACGGCGATGCGGCGCCGCCCGATAGTGCAGCGCCAACGCCCCACTCTTGTCCTCCACCCGCACCTCGCCCGGCAACTCCCGACGCGCCCGCAGCACCGCCTCCCGTATCACCGGCAACCACCCCTCCACCTCGGCCGCCACCACGACCCGCCCGTCCACCCACCGCTCCAGCCCGTACACCCCGAACAGCGAGATCCCCGGCACCCGCCCCAGCCGCCCGTACAGAAACTCCACAGGCCGCGCCGAAACGATCGCCACCCCCGCCGTCAACGCCACCAGCTCCGCCAGCCGCTCAGCCACCCCCGCCACCGGCCGAACCGCCGCCGGATCCTCAAGAATGGCCGCCAGCATCCCGTCGAAGTCAAAAAGGAACCCACACCGCCCGGCATCCACCGAAGCCCGCAAAACCGCCGCCTCAGGCGTCAACGATTCCCGTCGAAAACCCACAGCCCACCCCCGCAAAAACGCTAGCAGGCAAGCGTTTCAAGGCTGAGAACACCCCCAGGAAGGCCCTTGACGCCTTTCCGCCACACCGCCCTGCCTCAACGGCAATTGTCACTTTCCGTAGCGACTGGACAGCGGAAAAAGCTCTTGTCCTGTTTGTGGGGCTTGGTACACGATGTCGGCCGGTCCCTTTATGTGGATCTTATGTCGACTGCCGGGGGTTGCAGCGGTGGGAATCTCGCGTGTCCAGATGTGGATGCTGACTGGCCTGGCGACTGTACTGGTCGCCTCGGGGCTGGTGGTGACCGGGGAGATGGTCGAGCCCGCAGTGCCCGAGAAAGGTGCCGCGCGCAATCTGGAACGTTCCGTTACCACTCGGCCTGTCGCCGCTGCGAGCGAGGTGCGTGGGCCCGAGGAGGCCGTCGCGCCGCGGACGCGCCTGGCGCCCCCGGTGTGGCCGACGGCTGGTGGCGATGATGTGACATTGCCGCCTTCGGGACTGGCGCCGTTGCCGGGCAGGCCGGTCGCGGTCGCCCGAGGCGCGGTGGTCCCCGACCGGCTGAAGAATGCCGAGCTGCACGGCCCCCGGCCGAAGGCGGCCACCCGCCTGCGTGCCGCCGAGACGGTGTCGAAGGTACGCGTGGACGTCCTCGGCGCCCAGGCGGCCGACCGGCTCGGCGGAGTGGGCATCGCCGCCACGCTCACCCGGACGGACGGCCGCACCGACCCAGGCCCGGTATGGATGGCATTCGACTACTCCGGTTTCGGCCAGGCGTTCGGCGGCGGCTTCGCCGACCGGCTGAAGGTCGTACGCCTGCCGCTGTGCGTGCTGGACCCGAAGACCGACGCCGATGCGTGCCGCTGGCGTCCGCAGGACGTGCCCTACGCCAACGACACCCGTACGAGCACGGTTGTGGCCCAGGTCGAGGCGTCGAGCCGGTCGGTCTACGTGCTGACCTCCTCGGCCGCGACGACCTCGGCGGAGGGTACGGCGGGCAACTTCGCCGCCACCGACCTCAAGCCCACCGGCACCTGGGCGGCCGGCCTGTCGTCCGGCTCGTTCTCCTACTCCTACCCGATCGCCGAGCCTCCGACGGTCGCGGGCAAGGGGCCGAACCTGGCGCTGGCCTACGACTCGGGCTCGGTCGACGGCATGACGACGATCTCCAACGCCCAGTCCGGCTGGGTGGGGCTCGGCTGGGACGTCGGCGGCGCGGGCTTCATCGAACGCCGCTTCAAGGGATGCGCCACCGACATCCTGCCCAAGGCGTCCAAGCACCCGTACCAGAAGGACAGCGGCCACCTGTGCTGGGAGTCGCCCGACGAGAACGACGGCGACCCCGGCACGAACGACGCCACGGCCTCGGAACTGGTGCTCTCGCTCGACGGCCGTTCCTCGCGCCTGCTCAAGGACGGCACGTCGGGGGAGTGGAAGACCGAGAACGACTTCGGGTGGAAGATCCGCCTGCTGGACGACGACACGACCGGCGGCACCTCCTCACACTGGGAGATCACCTCCCAGGACGGCACCGTCTACTCGTTCGGCTCCGGTCGCGAGTCGCGCTGGCAGGTGCCGTTCGTCGGCGACGACCCGGGCGAGCCGTGCCATGCGACCTACCCGCTCCCGCCCGCCGGAGGCTGGCCGACCGATCCGCTGCCCGACTACGAGCCCGACGAGCCCGACCCCAAGCCGACCTGCACGGGTGTGTGGCGCTGGAACCTCGACCGTGAGGTCGACGCCAGGGGCAACCAGATCGAGTTCTCCTGGACCCGCGAGATCAACCGGTACGTCAAGGAGTTCTCCGTCTGCTCCGGCGTGCCCTGCCGGGTGCCGGTCGAGTACGACAGGGGCGGCTTCCTGAAGGAGGTCACCTGGGGCTCGAACGTCAACGTCGCGGGCAGCGCCGCCACGGCCAGGACCGTGTTCACCTCCGTGCGCCGCTGCGCCCAGGGCATGGCCGTCGACGACCCGCTCGCCACGCCCGTGGCCGACCCGTGCGCCGCCGCGCCGACGCAGCCCACACCCACCGCGGCGCCCGGCTCCTGGCAGCACGAATGCTCCGGCCAGGTCTGCACGACGTACTGGGACGTACCCGCCGATCTGTCGTGCCCGCCCAGCGACACGACCTGCACACTGCCCGGTTCGCCGGTCTTCTTCCTCTCCCAGCGCCTCGACTCGATCACGACCTACTCCCGTACGGCGGCGGCCGAGCCCTGGCAGGACGTGGCCAAGCTGCAGTTGCGCCAGCTGTACCTGACCAAGGGTGACTGGAGTGTGGCCGGAGGCAACGACCCGGCCATGTGGCTGGAGTACATCCGGCCCGTCGGCCTCGCGGGTGACGGCGAGATCCGGCTGCCGGTGGTGGAGTTCGACGCCGTCAAGCCGTTCGGGTACCGCAACGAGTTCTACGCGGGCGACCTGCCCGCCGAGGTGGACGCCTACTACCGGGGCGAGCGGCTGTACGAGGTGTCGCTGCCGAGGATCGCCAGGGTGCACAACGGGCTCGGCGGCCAGGTCGAGGTCGCCTACGGCCAGACCAATCCGTGTCCCACCAGTGGCCTGCGCACCCGCGACTGGTCCGACAACGCCTGGGACTGCTTCCCCGAGTTCAGGCGCTGGGCGTGGATCCCGGCCGGTGGCGCCGTCCTGCTGCGCCGTGCCTCGATGGCCGTGCATCCCAAGTTCCTGGTCGCCTCGGTCGCCGAACGCGACATGGTGAGCGGCAGCCCGACCGTCCTGACCCGCTACGAGTACGTCGGCACGCCCGCCTGGACGCTGCCGCGCACCTTCCTGACCGACGACGTCGCCGAGCGCACGTGGAGCGACTACCGCGGCTACACCTCGGTGCGGACGGTGAAGGGCACCGGCACCGACCCCGAGGGGTACTCCGTCTCGGAGAGCACCTTCTACCGGGGCCTGCACCGGAGCGGTTCCCCCGTCACGGTGACCGACTTCGACGGCACCGCGCACACCGACCACTGGTGGCTGGCCGGCCAGACTCTGCAGGAACGCACCCTGCGCCGCAAGGCTCCCGGCAGCGGTACGACCTCGTTCGCGCGCGTCGTCTCCCCGCCTTCGGTCGCGCTCGGCGTGACGGCGGCGTGTACGGCCGCGCAGTGGAGTGCGACGAGGAACTACTCGACCGGCGCCAAGGTCACCTGGAACGGCCACGAGTGGCAGGCGAAGTCCAAGGGCATGGGCGTCGAACCCGGCGGCCCCTCCAGCGCGAACATGTGGCAGGACCTCGGCAGCTGCGGCACGACCCCGACGCCTACGCCGACCCCCACCCCGACGCCGACTCCCACTCCAACTCCAACGCCCACCCCAACGCCCACCCCAACGCCCACCCCAACGCCCACGCCGACGCCCACGCCGACTCCCACCCCGACTCCCACCCCGACCCCGACTCCCACGCCGACGCCGACCCCCACGCCCACGCCCACCCCCACCTCGGTCGTATGCACGAACCCCGTGTGGTCGGCGGGCACGAACTACCTGTCCGGCCAGCGCGTCAGCTGGAACGGCCACGAGTGGCAGGCGAAGTCCAAGGGCTCGGGCGTCGAACCCGGCGGCCCCTCAAGCGCGAACATGTGGCAGGACCTCGGCCCCTGCGGCCCGGCCCCCACTCCGACGCCCACGGTCACGCCCACCCCCACGGTCACCCCCACCGGGACCCCCACGGTCACCCCCACCCCGACGCCAACCCCCACGACCACTCCCGGAACCCCCGGTGTGTCCTGTGACGTCCCCCAGTGGTCCTCCCAGGAGACGTACACGGGCAAGGAAACGGTGTTCTGGAACGGACACCTGTGGGCCAACACCCGCATCCCCAACCGCGGCATCGAGCCCGGCACCAACGCGAACGCCTGGGCCGACATGGGCGTGTGCCCGCCGACCACCCTGCCGGCCCCCGTCGCGGGCGGTACCAACGAGGTCACCCTCACCCTGCCGCTGCTCCTCGACACCTCCGTGCACTCCATCGGCGGCCACGCCGACGACCCCACGGAGACGTCGCTGATGGTCGGCCGTACCCGCACCGGTGCCGGTGCCTCGGCCGTCATCGAGGACCACAAGGCCTACCTGCGCTTCGACGGCTCCAAGCTGCGCGGCCGCTATGTCGTCGACGCCCGCCTCGAGCTGTACAACACGATGCCCACGTGCAACACGCAGTACCCGAAGGTCAGCATCGGCCAGGCGATCAGCGTCTGGCGTCCCGAAGAGATCTACTGGACCAGTCGCCCGCCGGTCGGCCAGTCCATCACCGGCGACTGCGCCCCGGAGAAGACGATGCAGTGGTCGCTCACCCCGATCGCCAGGGCGTGGGCAGCGGGCGACCCCAACTACGGCCTGTCCGTGAGCGGCCAGGAGCCCGACCTCACCACCGGCCCCAACGCGATCCAGGACTTCCGCTCCAGCGAGGAGATCGGCGGCGCGGGCCACCCCCCACGCCTGATCGTCACGCTCGCCGACACCGCCCCGACGCCGCCCTCCGGCTGGACGTACGAGGAACTGGCCGCCAGCCGCTACGAGCACGAGCGTGTGGTCACCGGCCAGGGCCCCGGCGAGTACGACCCGGCCAGGGTGCAGCAGGTACGCCAGGTGTCGCGCGAGAAGGTGTCCACCGGGCAGCGTTACGCCGAGTCCCTCACCACCTACAACGCCGACGGCCTGCCCATCAAGGTGAACGACTACGGCCAGCGCGGCGTCGCCTCCGACAACACCTGCGCCACCCTCGCCTACGCCCGCAACAGCGCCAAGTGGATGCTGAACTACCGCATCGGCGGCGAACGCCGAGCCGGTGACGACTGCGAGAACGGCACCCTGCTGGACAAGACCGTCGTGCTGTACGACGGCGAGACCTCGCCTGCCGCGGGCACCGTCACGACCGGCAACCCCACCCAGACGCGCACGTACACCAGTGCCACCGCCCATCTCAGTACCCACGCGACGTACGACTCCTACGGTCGCATCCTGACCAGCACCGACGAGGCCGGCAAGGTGACCACCAGCGCCTACACCCCGGCTGTCGGCTGGCCCACCGGCGGCACCACGGTGACCAACACACTCGGCCACGCGGTCACCAGCTGGGCCTCGCCGCTGCACGGCCAGCTCCTCGGCCTGCGCGACGCCAACAACAACGACATCAACATCGACTACGACCAGCTCGGCCGTACCCTCACCCTCTGGACTCCCGAGGAGCCCCGCCAGGCCGGGACCCCGGCGGCCAAGGTCACCTACTCCATCCCGTACGGCGGCGGCGTCCTGCAGCCGACCGGCCCGGCGATGACGACCGTGAACCGGTTGCGCGGCGGCACCGGGGCCGGGGCGTCCTGGCTGACCGAGCACACCTACGTCGACGGCTGGGGCAGGCCTCGCGAGCGCCAGGCCCCCTCGCCCGCCGGTGGCCGTATGGTCTCCATGACCAGCTACGACGGACGCGGCCTGGAATCGGCCGCCACCGCGCCCTTCCACAACGCGGCTCAGCCCGGCTCCGGCCTGCTCAACCCGAACCTCGCCGACGTGCCGCAGTGGTCGATGCCGACCTACGACACTCTCGCCCGTACCACGCTCGGCGTCGACTTCCACGGCGCCGCCGAGCTCCGCCGTACCACGATGACCTACACCGGCGACCGCACCGAGGTGCAACCGCCGACGGGTGGCAAGACCGTCACCCACACCGACCTGGCCGACAAGGTCACCAAGGTCGAGGAGTGGGCCGACGCGCTCACCCATCACGACACCGTCTACGCCTACGACCTGTCGGGCCGCCTGAGCTCGATGCTGGACGCGAACGGCAACGAGCGTACGTTCGCCTACGACCTCGCCGGTCGGCGCGTCTCAGCGCACGACCCTGACGCGGGCGACAGCGAGATCGGCTACGACACCGCCGGTCGCGTCGCCTGGACGCTCGACGGCAACGGCGCGAAGCTGTCCTACGCCTACGACGATCTCGGTCGTCCCGTCACCACGTGGTCGGGAGAGGTCGGCGCCGGGACCAAGCTGACCGAACGCGTCTACGACACCCTGGCCAAGGGGCAGTTGACCTCGGCGGCCCGCTTCGTCGACGGCAACGCCTACACCGATCGGGTCAACGGCTACGACACGCTCGGCCGTCCGACCGGCTCGACGCTGACCGTGCCCGCGAGCGAGGGCGCGCTGGCCGGTGACTACACCTTCTCCGTCGCGTACAACACGATCGGCGCGGTCACCCAGACGACCATGCCCGCCGCGGGAGGGCTCGCCGCCGAGACGCTCACCTCGACGTTCACCGCACTCGGGCTGGCCGACGGCCTCACGTCCGACCTGGCGGGCGGCACCACGTACGTCAAGAGCACGGCGTACTCGCCCACCGGCCGTATGACCTCACGTGCCTACGGCGCCAACGGCAAGATCAACCGCACCCTGACCTGGGACCAGAGCACCGGCTGGCTGAACCGCATCACCACCACGTCCAACGCCGACACGCCCACCCCCCAGGTGGCCCAGGACGACCACTACACCTACAACCTGTCCGGTGAGATCACCCGCATCCTGGACGCCGCCTCCGCCGTGCCCGGTGCGACCGCGGGCCAGGCCGAGTGCTTCACCTACGACAATCTGAACCGCCTCAGCGCCGCCTGGACCACCACCACGACCGGCTGTGCCGAGGGCAGCGCCGACGGCCAGGGCATCGACCCCTACCAGCAGAGCTACACCTACGACGGCGCGGGCAACCTCACCACCCTCACCGACAACGGCCAGAGCGCCACCTACGCCTACCCCGCACCCGGCGCCTCCGCCGTACGCCCGAACGCCGTCACCTCCATCACCCGCCCCGGCGGCACCGACACCTACACCTACGACAACACCGGCCAGATGACCGGCCGTACCGTCGCGGGCAAGCAGTCCACCTACACCTACAACCCGCTCGGCCAACTCGACAAGGCCACCGTCGACGGCCAGGACACCACGATGGTGTACGACGCCGACGGCGAACGCCTCATCCGCCGCACCCCCGACGGCAAGGCCACCCTCTACCTCGGCGCCATGGAAGTCCACGCCGCCGCGACCCAGGTCACCGCCACCCGCTACTACACCACCGTCGACGGCGCCACCGTCGCCATGCGCACCAGCGCCGAAGGCCTGAACTGGCTCACCTCCGGCCTGCACGGCAGCCAGCAACTGGCCATCGACGACACCACCGGCCAGATCACCCGCGAACGCTACCTCCCGTACGGCGCCCGCCGAGGCACCGACGACCTCCCCTTCACCGACCGAGGCTTCCTCGGCAAGACCGAAGACGCCACCACCGGCCTGTCCTACCTCTCCGCCCGCTACTACGACCCCACCATCGCCAAGTTCCTCAGCACCGACCCCCTCCTCAACCTCGACCCACCCCAGTGGGCGAACCCGTACAGCTACGCGGCCAACAACCCGATCGGCCTGTCTGACCCGACCGGCCTGTACCCGCTCAAGGGTCCAAAGGATGCCGACCCCTGCGCCAAGAACAAGTCGAGCAAGGAATGCAAGCAGTGGCAGGCGGCGAACCTCATTCACGGCGCCGACGCCGAAGCCAACAAAATGCTCAACGAGTTGCTCGCGGTCGGCAAGGAACTCCTCAAGATCGTCATGGACGAGCTCGGCATCACCGCCGGCCTGGAGTGCTTCACCAAGGGCAGCGTCAGCGCCTGCACCGAGACCGCGGTCAACGTCCTGAGTGCCGCGGTGGGCGGTCTGCTCGGAAAGCTCGCGCTTAAGTACGGCGCACCGTGGAAGTGGAGCAAGCTCGCCAGCCTCGCCAAGTCGGTATGGAAACTGGGCGAGCGTGCCCTCGCGGCCCTCAAGGGCTGGTTCGAGGCCCGAGGCCGCCTGTCCACCGCCCGCGAGCTGTACGCCAAGGCCAGCCGGGTGATCAAGAAGGCCACAGGCTGCACCGTAAACAGCGTCAAGAGCAGCTTCGTCCCCGGCACCCTGGTCCTGATGGCCGACGGCACCCGCAAACCCATCGAAGACATCAAGGTCGGCGACAAGGTCCTGGCCACCGACCCGCAATCCGGCACCACCGAGGCCAAGCCCGTCATCGCCCTGATCACCAGCAAGGGCACCAAGAACCTCGTCCACCTCACCGTCGACACCGACGGCCCCAAGGGCAACAAAACCGGCGTGGTCATCGCCACCGATAGGCATCCGTTCTGGGTCCCAAACCTGAGAGAGTGGCGACAGGCATCAAGCCTTCAGGCAGGCGACTGGCTCCAAACCAGCACGGGCACCTACGTCCAGGTCGCAGCAGCCGCCACCAGAACGACCGCCGATCAGCGCGTCCACAATCTCACCGTCGACGACATTCACACCTACCATGTGACTGTAGGGGGCAACGACGTCCTCGTTCATAACGCCGGCTGTTGGTCGAAAATCCATGAGAATGCTGGCGATCTTGCTGAGAAATACAAGGTGGGGCAGTCGACTCGGGATCCAGCATCGCAGTGGTATCACGAAGAGCTGACAAATGAAGAACTCCTAGACGCGATCAACAATGCCGCAGTTGGTGACGGGATTGTCGTCTTGCGTAGCGGGAAGATTGTTGGGGGTCATCATCGCTTGGATGAACTCCTGCGAAGAATCAAAGATGGGCGTATTGATCCAAGGACGAGAATCCGTCTCGACGTCTACAGTGGGGAATAGTGCTCTGATGCCAATAATTCATTCGACTGACCCTGACTTTCGCGTGTGTCAGATCAGTTTCGATACGCTGCTCGAGATCCAGTTGGAGGCGGAGGGGCGAGGCTGGGGGACTCGGTGGACCTCGGTAGACGCGCTCCGTAGCCAGGTTAAGGAGGAAACCGTCGTCCTCCAGTCGCTGATGCGCGAGGAGCGAGGGGGGGCTGTGCGGACCTATCGATGTCTCGTGCTTTTTTCGGCCGTGGATGATGGGGGTGCTGGCGGAATTGCCACAATCGATCTTGATCCGGAAAGGTTCAAATCACTAGAGAGGCTCGATCGAGACCCGGATGTCCGGAAGGCGCTTGTCCGAATTTTCTCCCTCGGGCTGGGTGGTATTTCGGTGGTCTCAAAGAAGTAGCGGGCTATGCTGGTGGCTGCTTTCATTGCCGTCAAGGCAGGCAAGTGGTAGATCGATTCGAAGATTCCGGTGTGAGATCGCTTTCCGAAAGATGGTTCGGTCACGAATTCTGAAAGAGAATACCCCGGATGGTCTGCCATGGTTTCGTTCTCCCGGAATGAGACGTGTTGGCGTGATGGACTAGTACTCCAGCCGCACTTCAGAGTTGGGCGGCAACGGCCTGCGTCGTGCTGTAGCGCGCTCGTCCATGCTTGAGCACGCTCGTCCATGCTTGTAGCCGGGTGAAAGACGAGCGACCACCGCTGTGATCATTCAGGTGTGTTGGAACTGAAGATCATGCGGTGGCCGCGTTGGCCAGGGTAGAACATGTCAGCGCCGCTGGTCTGCAAGCGGGTCTGGATGACGCCTTCGCGCTGGTAGCCGACCGGTTCAAACGTCCCGAAGTTCGACAGCGTGCACGTGCTTGCCTCGGCGGGCTGCTGTCCGGGCTGGAGCGTAAGAACGGCTGGTCGCTGGCCGAGTACGCCGGTGAGGCCACCCCGGATGGCATGCAGCGGCTGTTCAACGCCGCCAAGTGGGACGTCGATGGCGTGCGCGACGATATCCGCACCTACCTGATGCGGTATCTGGGCGAGCCCGATGGGGTGCTGGTCGGCGACGACACCGGCTTCGCCAAACAAGGCACCCGCTCGGCAGGGGTGCAGCGGCAATACACCGGCACCCTCGGCAAGGTCACCAACTGCCAGATCGGCGTGTTCCTCGGCTACGCCTCCAGCCGTGGCCGGGCAGTGCTGGATCGTGAGCTCTACTTGCCCAGAGACTCCTGGATCGCCCGGCCGGACCGCTGCGCGAGCGCTCATGTCCCCGAGCAGGTCGGCTTCGCCACCAAACCCCAACTCCTGCAGGCCATGATCGGACGGGCGCTCGCGGCCGGCGTGCCGTTCGGCTGGGTGACCGCCGATGAGGCATACGGCGACAACGGACCCCTGCGCCGTTACCTGGAAGACCAGCAGATCTCCTACGTGTTCGCGGTCTCCCGTGCCCACCAGATCGCCACCGGCGTGGGCAAGGTCCGCGCCGACGTCATGGCCGTCAAGGTGCCCAAGAGCGGATGGCAGCGCCTGTCCTGCGGCCCTGGAGCCAAGGGCGAACGGCGCTACGACTGGGCGCTGATCGCCACTGACAGCCCTGCGCGCCGCCTGCTCATCCGCCGCTCGCTCAGCAATCCCCGCGACCTGCCTTCTACCTGTGTCACACTCCGCGACCGGTGCCACTACAGCGCCTGGTCGAGGTGGCCGGCGCTCGCTGGACGATCGAGGAATGCTTCCAGACCGGCAAGAACGAAGCCGCCTTCGACCAGTACCAGGTGCGGCTCTATACCGCCTGGTATCGCTACATCACTCTGGCCATGCTCGCCCTGGCCTTCCTGGCCGTGACTCGTGCAGTCCTCAGCGCCGCACCCGTCCCACCGGCCGGCACCGGCCAGCTCATCGAGATGTCCGCGAACGAGATCCGCCGCCTCTTCGGCCTGCTGACCCGGCCGCCCATCAGCCGGTCTCACATCCTGCACTGGTCACGCTGGCGACGACGCCATCAAGCCCGCTCCCGACGAAGCCACTACCAGCGACAACACCTCAAAGATCGATAAGTGCGGCTGGGGTACTAGGGCTCGGAAGTGGCAGCCTAGGTTGCTCGGGGGCGCCGACGGGGGGGGTGAAGACGAGCCCGGTGTCGGGGCCTGTCTGCGCTGAGGGGTGCGCGTTCGCTGTCGTGCTGGTCACGATGGGGCGGTGAGGGCATCGATACAGGGGGCGGGCACGGCAATGCGTCGCCCAGGGTTTGCGATCTTGGTAGGTGCGGTGATCAGACCCTTGTCGGGATGTGCTGGTGGGTTTGCGGATGGTCAGGGGGTCGCAGGCCAGGTCCAGGTCCTTCCAACGTAGGTCGAGGAGTTCCCTGCGCCGCATGCCGGTACGCAAGGCGAGTTCGTAGAGCGCGCACAATCGATCACCTCGCGCCGTATCGAGTTGCTGCCAGGCTTCGTCGGTGGTGATGGGCGCTGCTTGTGGTTGCCGTCTGGTGCTGACTTGGGTGTTGTGGGGCAGGTCGTCTCGTCTTTGTGGGCGGCGTGGTGGAGTGCTGGGCGGAGCAGGGCGTGCGGATGGGGGATGGTCGGCGGGGGCGGGGTGGCGTCTGGAGGAGCAGGGGCGGGGCCGGTTCTGGTTGGTGTGGGCAAGCGTCGATGGGTGATTGGGTGCGTTTCGGCTGGCTCATGCTCTATCGCCGACTTGCCTGAGGATATGTAGCTCGCGCCGACCGCGTCGCAGCCGTGATGCGCATCGCGTTCGTCGACAGCCTTGGTGACGCGCGATCGGCGAAACTGCCCCAACCTGGCGTGACGCATAGTCGACGATCAACCACGAGCTTCACTGTCAGACGCTCTCTGAGGTGGATGCGTCGAGCCTCTATGCGTTGAGGTCCGCCGCGACCCTTGAGTCTCTGGCCTCGCGCCTCGTGTACCGAGAGTCCCTGAGCTGGGATTTGCCGCCGGTGGTCGAAGGTGGCGCGGGTCGGTGTTCGCGCATGTTCGCGGCCTCGGGTGCGGCGGCATGGAGGAGTTCCCACGGTGGCAGGTGTCGTTTGCGTACGGTGATTGCTTGTGCGTACAGTGTTCGCAATAGAAGACGGTGTACTTGGGAGGGCGCATGGATGTGAGTGGAAGTTCGGTGTCGCGGCGGTGGGTGGTTCTTGTTGTGCTCTGTCTCAGCACGTTGGTGCTGGTGGTGGACAACATGGCGCTGACTGTGGCGGTGCCTTCGTTGGCGGCTGATCTGGGGGCGAGTGCTCAGGATGTGCAGTGGGTGCTGGAGTCCTACATGTTGGTGTTCGCGGGGCTGTTGCTGACGGCTGGGTCGCTTTCCGATCGGTACGGCAGGCGGAAGGTGATGGTGATCGGGCTGGTGGTGTTCGGGGTCGCGTCGTGGGTGGCGACGATGGTGGGGGATCCGGGGCAGCTCGTCGCGGCTCGGGTGGCGATGGGGGTGGGCGGGGCGTTGGTCATGCCCAGTACGTTGTCGATTCTCATCACGGCGTTCACCGATGAGAACGAGCGGCGGAAGGCGATGGCCGCGTGGGGGGCGGTCGCGATGGTGGGGCTCGTCGGGGGGCCGGTGCTGGGCGGGGTGTTGATCGCCTCGTTCGGGTGGGAATCGGTGTTCTGGATCAACGTGCCGATCGTCGCGGTCGCCGTGGTCGCGGCGCTCACGCTGATGCCGGAGTCGAAGGGGCCCAAGACCAGGCCTGACCCCGTCGGCGCCGTACTGTCGATGGTCGGGATGGCGGGGCTCGTCTGGACGATCAACGAGCTCGCGCACGGGGTGTCATGGGTCGCGCTGGGGGTCACGGTCGTTGCGCTGGTGGGGTTCGTGGTGTGGGAGGTGCGGACGCCGTACCCGATGGTGCCGTTGGGGTTGTTCCGGGATCGGGATTTCGCGGGTGGGAGTTTTTCGCTGACGTTGGTGCAGGTCGGCAACGGGGGGTTGTTGCTGGTGCTGACGCAGTACCTGCAGTTCGTACTGGGGTACACGCCTATGCAGGCGGGGCTGGCTTTCATTCCGATGGCGATCGCTTCGCTGGTGTTCAACGGGGTGGGGGCCGCGATCGGGGCGCGGCTCGGGAATCGCGTCACGGCTGCGGTGGGCATGCTGGTGATGGCGGGTGGGTTCGTGCTGCTGGCGTTCGCGGGGGACGGGGTCGTCATGGTGGTGGCGGGGCAGTTCGTGCTCGGCGCGGGGGGTGGGCTGGCGATGCCGTCGGCGATCTCGGCGCTCATGGGGGCGGTGCCGGCCGAGCAGGCGGGGGTCGGGTCGGCGCTCAACGACACCATTCAGCAGGCGGGGGCGGCGCTGGGGGTGGCCGCGCTGGGCAGCATCACGACCGCGGGCTTCGTCGGCGCGCTTCCCGCCGGGGCACCGGGCTCCATCGCCGAGGCCGTCGCCGATCCTGCGCTGGCGGGCGCGGCGCGTGCCGCCTTCGGGGAGGCCATGTCGACGACGTTCCTGGTCGGGGCGTTCGGTGTGCTCGCCGCTGCTGCCGTGGCGTTCGGGCTCCTGCGCAGGCGCGGTACGCCTCCGCTGGAAGGGCAGGTCGAGGCTGGGCGGGAGTTGCCTGGGGTGCATGTCTGAGATGCCGGGCGCAGCCCGAGCGGGAGCCGCCCCCTTTGACCTGCGTCTGTGACGTCGGGCAAAGGGGGCGGGCGTGCGGGAGTCGTCGAAGGGGCGGGTGTGCGGGAGTCGTCCAAGGCTTCGGTGCTTGGGGCGTTGGGATGCACCTGGAGCCACGCGCCAGACGTCAAGTCAACGTCTCCCAGAACCCCCCGACGACGCTCCAGGTCGAAGACCAAACGCGCCCACTCCACCGCCGCCCCCCCTTCCTCACCCCCCACGCCAAGGTCCCCGGATCGCGAACGTCACTCCGGGCGTGTGCCGGTTGACGAACAACGTCCCCCCGTCAGGCGAAAACGTGGCCCCGGTCAACTCGGCATCGTTGACCGCATTGCGGGCGATGGGCACGGCGACGCCCCCGGCCGAGACCCCGGCGACATGCCGATCCCCGTCCCCGTTGTCGGTGAGCACCAGCCCGCCCCCGTACGGCGACACCTCCACCCGCTCCGGCCCCCCGAACAACCCCCCGGGCCGGAACACAGCCTCCAAACGCAACGCGTGCCGACCGGGCCGGTACCGCCAGATCTGTCCAAGCCCACGCGAGTCCCCGCGTTCGTAGCGTGCGGTGAAGTACACCGAGTCGCCGGACCACCAAGCCCCTTCCAGCAGGTGTACGCGGGTGGCGCGTTCCACTTGGGTTCGGGTGGGGGTCGTGGTGGCGGCGGGGTCGGGGATCTTGGTCCACAGGACGTCGGGGAAGACGGTGCCGGGCTGTTCGACCTCGCCCAGGTCGGCCACGCCGGGCACGTACAGGGCCTCAAGACGGCCGGGGCCCCGGTACCTCTCGTGCGGGCAGTCGGGCAGGAAGCGGTAGAGGAGGCCGGAGGGGGAGGAGGCGCTCTCGGTCAGGTAGCAGACGGCGGTGACGGGGTCGATGGCGAGTGCGCCGTGCCCGAAGCGTCCGAGTGCGGTGAGCGGTTCGGGGCGGCGCTCGCACGCGCAGAACGGGTCGACCTCGAACACCCAGCCGTGCGGCCTGGTCTGCCCGGCGAGGGTGTCGGTGTGTTCGCAGGTCAGCCAGGTGCCCCACGGGGTCCGGCCTCCGGCGCGGTTGGCCACCGTACCGGCCAGGCCGACGCGCTGGCCGAGCAGGTCGCCGGAGGTACCGAGGTAGAGCGTGGTGACGCCGCCGAAGCCCGCGGGGTCGTAGGTGAGCTCGGGTGGGCCGCTCATGCCGCCGGGGCGGTGCCGCTGGTCGTGGTTGCGTACGAGGGCGAGACCGCCTCGGCCCGGTCTGGCGAAGGCGGCCATGGCGTGGTGGGAGCCGGGGGTACGGCCCTGGCCGAGCGGGTCACCCTCGGCCGACAGTACGCGGTAGCCGAAGCGTGCGGGCAGGTCGAGCAGGCCTTCGGGGTCAGGTACGAGCGGACTGTGGGAAGGCGGATGAAACAGCGTCTCCAACTCCCCGGCGAAGCCGACCGACAATCCGCCCCCACCCATGAACGCCCTCCCGAGACCAACCATTACCCATCCCTCCTCGCCCACCACAGCCCTGCAAACAGCCCCACAAGCACTCCCGCCAACAGCCCCACAAGCGGCAGCCCCACAACCGGCCCTGCACACACTCCCGAAATCACTCCCGCAGTCAGCCCTGCACACACCCTCGAAAGCACCCCCGAAATCACTCCCGAAGGCACCCTCGAATCCAGCCCCACACGCAGTCCCAAGACCAGCCCCACAAGCACTCCCGAAATCAGACCCCGACCCAAGTCCCGAACCCCCCGAAAACCCACCCCGGAACACACCCCCTCACCGACGAGGCAGCACGTAAGCGCGTTCCGCCGCGAACATCACCGACACATTCGTCCCCTCCTTCAGCAGGTCAGCCGGATGCGGCCCCGGCACCGAAGCGGTGAGCGTTCCCCCAGCCGTCTCGATCTCGTAATCCACGCTCGCCCCATGAAACGTGCTGCTCAGAATGGCCCCGTCCCCGTCGACCCCGGTCGGGGTGACAGCCACCGCCTCCGGCCTGACCATCAGCAGCGCCGTGTCGTGCGGTGACACACCGGGGTGAGCGGGTACGGTCATCCGCCGCCCGAGTACGGTGACCGCGGC
Organism: Nonomuraea sp. IBHARD001; assembly: GCF_056106265.1. NCBI lineage: Bacteria > Bacillati > Actinomycetota > Actinomycetes > Streptosporangiales > Streptosporangiaceae > Nonomuraea > Nonomuraea sp. IBHARD001. Next base: position 6,787,661 of record NZ_JBWBBW010000002.1, on the reverse strand, counting down.
CCTGCCTCCGGCGGGAGTCGCCGACACCTCGAGGAAGTTCGCCCGCCCGATGAAGTCGGCGACGAACACGCTGGCCGGGCGCAGGTAGATCTCGGCCGGTGCGCCGATCTGCTCGACCCGGCCCCGGTTCATCACCACGATCCGGTCGGACATGCTCATCGCCTCGTCCTGGTCGTGGGTGACGTAGAGCCCGGTGATGCCGAGCATGTGCTGCACCCGCCTGATCTCGGCCCGCATGGCGTCGCGCAGCTTGGCGTCCAGGTTGCTCAGCGGCTCGTCGAACAGCAGGACCTTGGGCTGGACGACCATGGCCCTGGCCAGGGCGACGCGCTGCTGCTGGCCGCCCGACAGCTCGTGCGGGTGGCGTCTGCCCATGCCGACGAGGTTCATACTGGTCATCGCGATCTTCACGGCCTCGTCGATCTCGCTCCTGGTGCCGTCGCGAAGCCGCAGGCCGTACGCGATGTTCTCGTGCACGTTCAGATGCGGGAACAGCGCGTAGCTCTGGAAGACCATCGCCATCGACCGGCGTTGCGGCGGCACGGCGTCGATGCGTTCGCGGTCCAGGTGCACGGTGCCGGACGTGGCCTGCTCGAACCCGGCCACGATCCGCAGTGTGGTGGTCTTGCCGCACCCGGAGGGCCCGAGCAGGGTGATGAACTCGCCGGGCGCGATGTCGATGCTGACGCCGTCGACGGCGAGCACGTCCTCGCACGTCCCGGTGAAGGTCTTGGTCAGGCCGTCGAGGTTGAGCTCGCCCGCCCGGGTGTCGCGGTCCAGATCGATGAGGTTCACATTCACCTTTCCACGGCGGTGCGGGTGTGGACGGTCGCGCCGCCGACGACGAGCCTGATCAGCGCCAGGCTGACCAGGACGATCACGATGAGCACGGCGCAGTAGGCGAAGGCCAGGCCGTAGTCGCCCATGCCCGCCGAGTTGAGCACCTGCGACGTAATGATCTTGGTGTTGGGCGGCACGAGGAACACGATCGTCGACAGCGACGTCATGCATCGCGCGAAGCTGTAGCTGACCCCGGTCAGCAGCGCGGGCCTGATGATCGGCAGCGTCACCCTCCTGAACGTCTGCAGCGGCCTGGCCCCCAGATCGGCCGACGCCTCCTCGACATGCCGGTGCAACTGCGCCAGCGCCCCCGTCCCGGTCCGCAGCCCGGCGGGCACACTGCGCGCCACATAGGCCAGGACGATCCCGGCGGCGCCCCCGGCGAGCGCCCCGCCGCCGACCAGCCCGGGAAGCACGCTCACCCCCGCCACCTCGACGTCCCCCCGATAGGCCAGCACGTAGCCGATCCCGAGCACCGTCCCGGGTACGGCGGCGCCGAGCGTCGCGCCGAAGTCCAGCCACGCGCCGGCCCGGCCGAGATGACGCACCACCAGCCAGGCGAGCATCAGCCCGGCCAGCGCCGCCACCGGTGTGGCGAGCGCGGCGAGCACCGTGGTGTCGAGGAAGGCCTGCCGCCCGGCCCCGAACAGCGCCTCCTCCAGGTGCCGCAGCGTAGGCGTGTTGTTCGCGCCGAACGCCTCGGTGAACGCCCCCGCGAGCACCGTGCCGTACAGGCTGACGACGACGAGGGCGACGAGCACGGCCAGGGCGTAGATCGGCCAGCGGGCGGCGCCGCGCATCAGGTGCACGGTGCCGGACGGCCTGCCGGTGATCGTCGCCCTGGTCCTGCGCCCGATCCAGTGGCGCTGGGCGAAGTACAGGCCGATGGCCGGCACCAGCAGGATGAGGCTGTAGACGGCCGCCGACCTGGTGTCGTACTCACCGATCACCGCCACGTAGGCCCGGCTGGCCAGCACCATGTAGTCGCCGCCGAGCACGAGCGGATTGGCCAGATCGGCGATGGCCTCGACGAACAGCAGCAGGAAGGGCGCGGCCAGCCCCGGTGCGAGCAGCGGCAGGATCAGCGTGCGGAAGACACGACGGCGGCTCGCGCCGAGGTTCATCGCCGCCTCCTCCATCGCCGGGTCGAGGCCGCGCATCATGCCGAGCAGCCCGAGATAGGCGACGGGGAAGTACGACAGCGACAGCACCAGGACCAGTCCGTCGAGCCCGTAGATGTCGTTGTCCAGGCCGAACAGGTCGTGGCTGATCAGCCCGCCCTTGCCGTACAGCACGATGGCGGCGGTGGCGACCGCGAACGGCGGGCTGACCAGCGGCAGCAGGGCGACGACGTGCAGGACGCGCTTGCCGGGCACCGCCAGCCTGGTCTGCACGAAGGCGAACAGCAGCCCGATCGCGGTCCCGGTCAGGCCGACCAGCAGACCGAGTACGAGCGTGTTGCGCAGGATGCCGAGATCGACGGGGGAGGTGGCGAACTCGGCGTAGCGCGGCAGCGCGTCCGGGCCGAGCGCCTCGGCCAGCACGTTGACCAGTGGGTACACCGTTGCGGCCAGGACCAGCAGGACGGCGGCCCCGATGGCGATCCTGACCCCGGCGTCGCGCCTCATGACTTGGGCGCGGGTGCGATCTCGGCGTCGAAACGCCTGGACAGGGCTGATTTCGCGGCTCCCGCCTCGCCGAAGTCGTAGTCGAGCAGGCGTAGTGCGCTCAGATCCGCCGAACGCGGGTCGGGGGTGACCGAGGTGTTGGTGGGAAGGGCGTAGAAGCGGGCCGCGGGGCCGAGCCGCTGCGCGTCGGCGGTGAGCGCCCAGTCGACGTACCTGCGCGCTCCCGCGGTGTTGCGCGCTCCCTTGATCACGGCCACGCCGCCGACCTCGTAGCCGGTGCCCTCGGCCGGGTAGGTCACGCGCAGGAAGTCGAAGCCCTGCTCACGGGTGGCGACGCAGTCGTGGGAGAAGACGACGGCGACCGCGACCTCGCCCCTGGCCACCTGCTGGGCCGCCGATGCGCCCGACTTGTTGTACTGCAGCACGTTGGGGTGGAGCCTGCGCATGTAGGCGAGCGCGGCCTCCTGCGAGCCCGCGTTGAGCGTGACGTGCGACCACAGCGCGGTGTAGGCGGTGCCCGAGGTGGCGGGATGCGCGATGCCGACGTTGCGGCGCAGCCGGGGGTCGAGCAGGCCCTGCCAGGAGGTGACGGGCCGCAGGCCCTTGGCGGCCAGCACCTCGGTGTTGTTGCAGAAGGACAGCACGCCCGCGTAGACGCCGCTCCACAGGCCGCGCCGGTCCGTCCAGCCTGCCTTGATCATGCGGGAGTTCGGCGAGAGGTAGGGATCGAGCAGCCCGACGGCTGCGGCCGCGACATAGGCGTCGGCGGGACCGCCGTGCCAGACGTCGAACTCGGGCTCGTCCCTGCCCGCCTTGATCCTGGCCAGCGCCTCCCCGCTGGAGAGCCGGACGAAGTCCGCCGGAACACCGGTGACCTCGGTGAACCTGCGTGTCATCGCCGAGCACCAGGCCTCGATCGAACCGCAGGCGACGGTGACCCCGGCGGGCCCGGCATGCGCCGAGCAGGCGGAGAGGAGCACGGGAACGAGCAGAGCGGCGAGCACGAGCGAAGAACGGCGAGCTGGGGGTGCGATGGCCGTCATCGGATCTCCAATGTCGGTGGCTGCCTGTGCCGTCAACGTACGGCGAGGCCGAGACGCTCCCCGTGAACGGCCGGTGAGGCTGGGTGACGAGGCTGTCACCTGGAGGATTCATCCAAGGGCGGCATGAGATAGCCGACACCCCGCAACGTGCGGATATAGGTGGTGGCGCCGTCGACCGAGGCCAGTCGCGAGCGCAGCCGGTACACCGCCGACTTGACCACGTCGCGCCCGCCGTGCAGTTCGGCCGTGCCCCACACCGAGCGCAGCAGCTCCTGCCACGACTGCGGCACGCCCTGGTGCGAGGCGAGCTGGGCCAGCAGCTTGAACTCGGTGTAGGGCAGGTCCAACCGGCGTCCGGCGAGTGTCGCGACGTGCGCGCCGAGGTCGAGCGAGAGCCGGCCGACGGTGAGCACGGTGCCGCTCTGGCCGCGCCTGACCAGGGCCTGGGCACGCAGGGCGACCTCGCGCGGGTGGAAGGGCTTGACGACGTAGTCGTCGGCGCCGTGCTCGAGGCCGGAGATGACCTGGTCGGGCTGGCCGAGCGCGGTGAGCAGCATGATCGGCACCTCGGACCTGCTCCTGATCGCCCGGCACAGGCTGAGGCCGTCCATGGTCGGCATGACGACGTCGAGGACGACCAGGTCGACCCGGCGGGTGCGCAGCAGGTTCAGCGCGGTCGCGCCGTCGTGCGCCTGGAGCACGGTGAAGCCCTGCGTCTCCAGGGCGAATGCCACGATCATCGTCATCTGGGGCTCGTCGTCGACGACCAGGGCGACGCTCATCGCACTCCTCCGAACGGCAGCGTGAGCAGGATCGTGGTGCCGAGCCTGGCCGCGGTGTCCACCATGATGGAGCCGCCGTGCAGTTCGACGATCGTCTTGGTGAGGACCAGGCCGAGCCCGGTGCCGTCGCCCAGCGGCCCGCTGGTGACGAACGGCCGGAACAGCTCACGCCTGCGCTGCCTGGTCATACCGGCGCCGTCGTCGGTGACGTACAGGGCGATGCCGGTGTCGATGACCGCGACGCGCACCGCGATCCGGCCGCCGACGGTGGTGAAGCGGCTCGCGTTGGACAGCAGGTTGGTCACCGCCTGGACCAGCAGCCGGGGGTCGGCGTGCACGTCGGGCGTCACCTGCGGGGTGTCCAGCGTGATGCGCTGCTCGCGCTGCCCGCACAGCGGCCGCATGGCGATCACCACGTCACGGGTCAGCGCCGACATGTCCACCGCCTCGAACGCGGGTGTGAACAGGCCGGACTCGATCTTGGCATGGATGAGCAGGCTCTCGCACAGATGGATGACCTGGGCGCACTGGTGGTCGATCGTGCGCAGGAAGGTCGTCTGGGTGCCGGTGAGCGGCCCAGGCCCGCCTTCGAGCAGCAGGTCGGCCGCTCCCTTGATCATGCTGAGCGGTGTGCGCAACTCGTGGCTCAGCGCGCTGACCTGCTCGGCCCTGCGCTCCACCAGCCCGGTCAGCCGCTCGGCCTCGGCCCGGTGCTCGGCACTGGCCGCCCTGCCCCCGAGTACGGCGAGCACGAGCCCGGCCACGACGCCCGCGACCCCGGCCGCGGCGCCGCCCCTGCCGAACAGGACGAGGGCGGTGCTGAGCGCACCGCCCGAAACCGCCACGATCCACAGCGTGACGTCGGGCAGGCCCAGCACTCGTACGGCCAGCGAACGCGACTCGACCATTTTCGGGATTGTGACACACGACCCTCTTCACCCCAAGGGGGATCTTGTCAGGACGAGTCTCACCTGAGACATTGCGCATGCTTCACCACGTTCGCCACTGGAGGAACGCGTGCCACCTTTACGGTCAGCCCTCACCGCACTAGCCCTGGTCGTCGCCGGCATCATCCCCGCCGGCACCGCGTCGGCCGATACCGCGATCACCGTCGCGGGCGGCCGCACCCAGCCGGTCTTCTCCTACGCCGACGCCGTACGCGAGCACGTCTATGTCGAGTCCAGTGTGGACAGCGACGGCGACGGCAAGCGTGACCGGGTTCGCGTTGACATCATCAGGCCCAAGGAATCGGGGCCGAGGCTCAAAGTTCCCGTGATCATCGATGAGAGCCCCTACTACGACAACTCGGGCCGAGGCAACGAGGCCGAGCGCAAGCTGTACGACGCCGCAGGCAATGTCACGCGCTTCCCGTTGTACTACGACAACTACTTCGTGCCACGTGGCTACGCCGTGCTCAATGTGGACATGCTCGGCACCACCAGGTCGGACGGCTGCCCCGACACCGGCGGCAAGGCCGACGTGCTGGGCGGCAAGGCCGTCATCGACTGGCTGAACGGCCGGGCCAAGGCCTACGGCCCCGACGGCTCCCTCGTACGGGCGAGCTGGACCAACGGCAAGGCCGCGATGATCGGCAAGTCCTACGACGGCACGCTGGCCAACGCCGTCGCCGCCACGGGCGTCGAGGGGCTCAAGACGATCGTGCCGATCTCGGCGATCAGCTCCTGGTACAAGTACCAGCGCGCCAACGGCCAGGTCTACAACTACGACTACGCCTCCTGGCTGGCCAACTACGTCGACACCGACCCCGAGGCCAAGTGCGCCGCCGTACGCGCCAGGCTGGACGCCGAGGACGGCGACGACAGCGGCAACTACAACGCCTTCTGGGCCGAGCGCGACTACATCGAGGGCACGCTGGCCGATGTGTCCAAGGTCAAGGCCTCGGTGTTCGCCGTGCACACGGTCAACGACTACAACGTCAGGCCGGACAACTTCTCGGCCTGGTGGAAGGCGCTCGGCGAGCGCGGGGTGCCGCGCAAGATCTGGGTCGGGCAGTACCACCACGTGGACCCGTTCGACTTCCGCCGTGAGGTCTGGGTGGACACGCTGCACCGCTGGTTCGACTACTGGCTGCAGGGCGTGCGCAACGACATCATGCGTGAGCCGCGCGCGGACGTGCAGCTCAACGGCGAAAGCTGGATCACCCAGCGCGACTGGCCCGCGCCCTTCGCCCTGAACGTCCCGCTGCACCCCAAGAGTGATGGCTCGCTCGGCCTGCTGCCCGACCGCCGGGGCAACACCGCGACGTACGCCGACATCCGCCAGACCCAGGACGCCATGGTCGCCGACGCCGGAACGCCCAAGCCGGGCAGGGCCGCCTTCGTGACCGGGGCGATCCCGCTCGACCTGCGCCTTTCCGGTACGCCCACCGTCGACCTGCGGGTCGCGCTGGACAAGCCGACCTCCAACCTGACCGCCCTGCTGGTCGACTTCGGCGAGGACGTGCGTGTGGACTGGCGGCGCGGCCAGGGCATCAGCACGCTGACCGAGGAGAGCTGCCACGGTGAGGCCGCCGGGCCGGACGACGGCTGCTACCGCAAGACCGTCACGAACCTGGCCAACCGCCCGCTGGAGATCGTCGCCAGGGGCTGGATCGACGTGCAGAACCGCGACTCGCTGAGCACCTCGACCCCGCTGCCCGCCGGGACGTACGGCCGGGTCAAGTGGGAGACGCTCCCGCAGGACTACACGTTCAAGAAGGGGCACCGGATCGGCCTGATCCTGGCCGGGACCGACGCCAGCATGACCTCTGAGGCGCCCACGGGGGCCAATGTGACGGTCGACCTGTCCAGGAGCAAGATCTCGGTGCCGTTCGTGCTCGGCCGCCCGCTGACCACGGCCGACGTGCCCGAGGCCAAGAGCGCCTTCACCGGCCCGGCCGAGGTCGACCTGTCGGTGCCGTCCTTCCCGTTCTTCTAGAAGACGGCTCCTCTGGGAACGGCCTGAGGAAGGAAGGCGGCTAGTCCCACCAGAAGGACCAGGAGTACTGCCCGCGGATCTGCTCGGCGTAACCGAGCAGGTCCCCGGGCCCCTGGACGATGTTGTCCGGGCAGAAGGCCCAGTGTTCGGCCGCCACGTGCAGTGCGTGCTCCTCGGAGACGGGCGGGGCGGCCACACTGAGGTCGAGGGTGTTGAAGCCCATGCCGACCACCCTGGCCCCGAACCTGTCCTCCCAGCTGCGCACCACGGCGGCCAGTGGCACCGCCCACTCGTTGTGGTGCAGCGCGCCCTGCCAGCCCATCACGGCCAGCGCGTCGGCCCCGCGTTCGGCCGCGGCCAGGCCGAGCGGCATGCCACGGGTGGCGAGCACCCCCGCGTACCAGTCGGCGACCCGGTCGGGATCGGCCTGCCGTACCCCGGGGTCGGCCAGGCCCGGGCAGAGCGGGCCGAAGGGCGCGATCTCCTCCAGGGCCGCGTCGCTCACCTGGGCCACCCACTCGCTCCACACCTCGCTCATGAACGCGGCGGCGGTGAAGCCGTCGATCATCGAGGCCGGGTCGGGGATGACCTGCCCGGCCGACCACGGCTGGGCCGACTCGTCCAGCAGCACCGGCCACAGCCCCGAGCGCGGGTGCTCGGCCCGGACGGCCGCCCACAACTCGCCCGGCACCGGATCGTCGCTCATCCAGAAGGCCGGGTGCTTGGCCGGAGGCAGGCGGGTGTAGGCGGGATCGGGCCAGACGAGGTCGCCGAAGGGCAGCGGCACGGACAGTGTCCGCCCGCGACCTCCGTCCTCGAACAGCAGCAGAAGATCGTCCATTTTTCGAAACCGTTCCAGATTTTTGATGCCCCCGAGATGGTAGTCCGGAGTGGATCAGCGTGAGGCGAGGGCCAGGACTTTTGTCGTGGACCATCCCGGATTTTCGGCTCTGGGGCCGGAGGGGGGACGGCTGGAAGCGTGGACGGTATGAAACTCACCGTCTTCGCCGCACTGCTGACCGCGTCCGCGATCGCCGGATGCGCCGCCGCTCCGGCCCCCGCGCAGGAGCGCGATCCCGCCCTCGTCACGACCGACACCGGCGTCGTCAAGGGCGTCGTGAGCCAGGCCGGGCGCACCTTCCAGGGCATCCCGTACGCGCGAGCGCCGGTGCGCTGGAGTTCGCCCGCTCCGGTCGCCGCCTGGGAGGGCGTGCGCGACGCCACCGAGCCGGGCCCGATGTGCCCGCAGGTCGGCTCCGACTACGCCAAGATCTCCAGCACCACCGAGGACTGCCTGGTCCTCAATGTCACCACACCGCGCGAACCCGGCTCAGGCCGTCCCGTCCTGGTGTGGATACACGGCGACGGCGCGCTCGGCGCCGGGCACTTCACCGACGCGAGCAGGCTGGCCGCCAAGGGCGCGGTCGTGGTGACGATCAACTACAGGCTCGGCGTCTTCGGCGCCTTCGGCTTCCCCGGCCTCACCGGTTCCGGCACGTACGGCCTGCAGGACCAGCAGGAGGCGCTGCGCTGGGTCAGGCGCAACGCGGCGGCGTTCGGCGGCGACCCGGCCAATGTCACGGCGTTCGGCGTCTCGTTCGGCGCGCTCGCCCTGGGCGGGCAGCTGACCTCGCCGGACGCGAAGGGACTGTTCGACAAGGTGATCCTGCAGAGCTCGCCGACGATGCTCGACATGCCCGCCGGAAGCATGGTGCCCGGCCTCGCCGCCCAGCCGTCGTTCGGGTGGCGCAGCACGGCCGAGGTCGAAGGCATGGGCAAGCTGTTCGCCGGGCAACTCGGCTGCGCCGACCTGGCCTGCCTGCGGGCCCTGCCCGCCGCCAAGGTCCTCGCGGTGCCGCAGATCATGAACGCCTTCCAGGTGTTCGCCTACGGCAACGACGTGCTGCCGCAGGCGCCCCCGCAGGCGCTGCGGGCCGGACGCTTCCACCGGGTGCCCGTGCTCGCCGGGGCGACCAAGGACGAACACCGCATCTTCGTCGGGATGAACCACGACGTGAGCGGCAAGCCCGTCACCGCGTCGCAGTACCGTGAGCTGCTGCGCACCGCGTTCGGCGACGACGCGGCCCGCATCGAGGCCGCCTATCCGGTCGCCGCGCACGGCACGCCCAGTCTGGCGTGGGCCGCCGTGCTGACCGACCGGATGTGGGCGCACGGCATCACCGAGCAGAACACGCTGCTGGCCGAGCACGTGCCCGTGTACGGCTACGAGTTCGCCGACCGGGACGCGCCGATGTTCCTGCCGTTCGAGACGGACTTCGCCTGGGGGGCCTACCACGCGGGGGAGCTGCCCTATCTGTTCCCCGAGGCGAAGGCCGACTTCGCGCCAGCGCAGGAGGAACTCGCCGACCGCATGGCCGCGTACTGGACCGCCTTCGCCCGCACCGGCGACCCCAACACGCCCGGCCTGCCCGCCTGGCCCCTGCTGCCCGAGGGCACGCAGTCGCTGGCGCCGGGCAAGGTGGGGCCGATCGACTACGCGGCGGAGCATCGGCTCGGCTTCTGGTCGTGACAGGGTGGTCGTCATGGAGAGGGGTTGGCGGCCGTTCGGGTTCTGGCTCGTGCTGGCCTACTTTCCCGGCTACGACGTGGTCAGGGATCCGGCCCTCGCGCCCGCGTTCGCGCTCGTCGCGTTCGCGGGCGTCTACCTGCTCACCGTGCGTTCGGCCGTCACCGGGAGTCCTCGGTGGCTCGCGCCCGCCGGGCTCGCGGTGCTGGCCGTACTGACGTTCGGGGCGTGTCTGGCCTTCGGCGGCAAGTGGCTCTACCTGTGCCCGCTGGTGTCGATCGCGTGCGGGGTGGTGCTGCGGGGCACGGCGATCAGGTGGGGGCTGGCGGCCGTGACGCTGGTGTCGATCCTGGTGACCGTCGCGACCGGCGGCGGCGAGGACGCGGTCGCCGCCGTCGCCTGGGGCACCGCCGCCGCCGGGGTGCTGGTGCACGTCACGCTGAAGCTGTACGCCGCGATCGACGAGCTGCGCGCCACCCGGCGTGAGCTGGCCGCCGTGGCGGTCTCGCGCGAGCGGCTGCGTTTCTCGCGCGATCTGCACGACCTGCTCGGCCACACGCTCTCGGTGATGGTGGTCAAGGCCGAGGCAGTGCGCAGGCTGGCCCCGCGCGACGCCTCGGCCGCCGCAGGGCAGGCCGCCGACATCGAGGCCATCGGCCGCACCGCGCTGGCCGAGGTACGCGAGGCGGTCACCGGCTACCGGGGGAGGGGCCTGGCCCAGGAGCTCGCGGCGGCGCGCACCGCGCTGGGCGAGGCGGGAGTCGCCGTCACCGTCGAGGACGGCGGCACGCTCCTGTCGCCCGAGGTGGACGCGCTGTTCGGCTGGGCGGTCAGGGAGGGCACGACGAACGTGCTGCGGCACGCGCGGGCCACCCGGTGTGTGATCGCACTACGGCGGGAAGGTGAGGACGACGTGCTGGAGCTGACCGACGACGGCACGGGCCCGGCGTCCCGGCAGGCGCACGGCCACGGGCTGCGCGGCCTGGCCGAACGGGCCGAACCGGCCGGGGCGACCGTACAGGCGGGGCCGCTGCCCGGCGGCGGGTTCCGGCTCCGCGTCAGGGCCGGGCGATGAGCGGGCCGCCGATCCGGGTGCTCATCGCCGAGGACCAGGGCATGATGCGCGACGCCCTGGCCCTGCTGCTCGGCCTCGAACCCGACCTGGAGATCGTCGCGAGCGTGGCATCAGGCCCCGAGATCGTGCCCGCCGCGCTGGACACCCGGCCCGACGTGGCGCTGCTGGACATCGAGCTGCCCGGCCGTGGCGGTCTCGAGGTGGCCGCCGACCTGCGCGAGAGGCTGCCCTCGTGCACGGTGCTGATGCTGACCACGTTCGGCAGGCCCGGCTACCTGCGCAGGGCCATGGAGGCGGGCGCGGCCGGCTTTCTGGTCAAGGACGGCCCCGTCGAGGAACTCGCTGACGCGATCAGGCGCGCGGTGGCGGGCGAGCGCGTCATCGACCCCGCCCTGGCCGCCGCCGCCCTCAACACCGGCCGCAACCCGCTCACCGAACGAGAACGCGAGATCCTCTCCGCCGCCCTCGACGGCACCACCATCGCCGCCCTCGCCGCCCGCCTCCACCTGTCGGAAAGCACCATCCGCAACCACCTGTCCTCCGCCATCGGCAAGACCCACACCCGCAACCGCATCGAGGCCGCCCGCCTGGCCCGGCACAACGGCTGGCTGTGAACCCCGCTTCGGAGGCGTCGTCGCTGCTCAGAGTCCCTGTGCCATGTCGAAGAAGCGACGTTCCAAGGTGACCGCCCTCCTGAACACGGCCAGCACCCGCTCCCTGCGTCCCGCGTCCAGGGTGGGCCCGAGGCGGTCGAGTTCGGTGCGGAGGAAGGCGACCCAGGCCCTGAAGGCCGGGCCCTCGTGCAGGTCGATCCACTCGCGGTGGACGAAGTGGGTGGGCAGGGGTGGTTCGGCGCGGGAGGCCCAGCCGAGGTAGGTCCACTCGGCGACGCACAGCACGGCGACGACGAGCGGGTAGTCCTGCGTCGAGCGCACCTCGTCCATCAGGGCCCTGAAGTCGGCCGTCACGGGCTCGAGCACGGGGGTGAGCGTGCCGCCGAGCGCGGCGAGTGCCCGGTGGAAGTACGTCTTCTCCTCGGTCGTGGCGACCAGGCCGAGGAACTGCCCGTAGGGCACCCGCGCCTCGAACGTGTCGGCCGAGGCGACCGCCGCGCCCAGCAGGGCGGTGAAGGAGTCGACGAACTGGAAGTCCTGCTCCAGGTAGCGCCGCATGTCGGCGTCGGCGACCAGCCCTGTCGTGATCGAGGCGGCGAACGGGTGCTCGACGACCGCGTTCCACTCCGGTTCGCACTGGGCGCGCAGCCAGGCGCTGAAAGGCTCTTGGGTCACTCCAGGCACCTTACAGACCAGGTCTAAGGCATTCCTCATGTGGCGTACCTAACGTGCGGGGTAGGCCGGACCTGGGAGGAAACACATGCACGACGAAGGCAGACGAGTGAGCCGCCGCACGGCGCTGGCGGGCATCGGCTCGGTGGGGCTGACCGCCCTGCTGGCGGCCTGCGCCTCAGGTGAGCCGACCGCCACCACGACGACGGGCGCCAAGGCGAGCGTCTCGCCGATGGCGACGGGGTCCACCGGCGGTGCCAGGGCCATGCTGACCGACGCGGGCACCTGTGCGCTCACCGCCTCGACGACCCAGGGGCCCTACTACTTCGACGCCGACAAGATCCGCAGCGACATCCGCGAGGACCGGCAGGGCACCCGGCTCGACCTGGCCTTCCGGGTGCAGGACAGCGAGACGTGCGAGCCGGTGCCCAACGCCGTCGTGGAGATCTGGCACTGCGACGCGGGCGGCCTGTACTCGGGAGCCGAATCCCTGTCAGGTGGTGGAGGCGGTGGAGGCGGCGGCGCTCCGCAGGGCCCGCCCCCGAGCGGCGGCCCCGGAGGCGGCGCCCCGCCGAGCGGTGGTCCCGGCGACGGCGGTGGTGGTGGCGGTGCCGCCGATCTCGAACCGCAGGACGACAAGCGCTACCTGCGCGGCGCCCAGGTCACCGACGACTCGGGAGTCGTGGCCTTCACCACCGTCTGGCCGGGCTGGTACCGAGGCCGTACGGTGCACATCCACGCCATGGTCCACGTCGGCAACGACCGCACGCTCACCACCCAGGTGATGTTCGACGAGGCGGCCAACACCGAGGTGTTCACCGCCGAGCCCTACGCCGCCCACACCGGCAGGGACACCTTCAACGACGGCGACTCCATCTACCGCGACACGATGCCGATGAAGACCGTCAAGGCCGCGGACGGCTACCAGGGCGCGATGAATTTCGCCGTCGACTCCGACAAGGACGGCGCATAGCCCACACCGACCCGCATGGCCCACACTGACGGCATGACTCCGACGATCGACGGTGTGCGCCATCTCAAGATCTGGGTGAGCGACCTGGCCGTGAGCAGGCGGTGGTACGAGCAGGTGTTCGGCCTCGAACACGTCATCAGCTTCCAGGACGACGACGGCGTCGTCAGGGGCATGGCCTTCCGCCTGCCAGGCGAACCCTTCGAACTGGCCCTGCGCGAGAACCCCGCCCTGGCCTCGGCCCTGTACGACGCCGACCCTTTCGCCCTGTCCACCACCCGTGCGGGCCTCGACGCCTGGAGCGCCCACCTGGACGCCCTGGGTATCGAGCACAGTCCGATCATCCAGGCGTCCAGGGGTTTCGCCATGGGCTTCCGCGACCCGGACGGCCTGCAGATCCGGCTGTACCACGACGACGACCACCTCACCTCCACCGCACCGGACGTCATCCGCAGCGGGAGATGACCACCTCGGCGGACCTGGCGTCGCGGCGCCCGGCCACGTCCTGCCGGGGGCGCGTGAAGGACGGGGGCACGTGTGAACGGCGGGTGGCGCACGCCTTGGCGCGAGCCGTACCGGGAGGGATGAGGACGGGTTCGGCAGGGTTTCTTTGCTGTTCGGTGGGCAGGTCGTCTGCATGGACGTTCTCGGTATCGACATCGGCGGCTCGGGCATCAAGGGAGCGCCGGTCGACACGGCTGGCGGCGACCTGACGCGCGACCGCCTGCGCATCCCGACCCCGCACCCGGCCAAGCCGCACGACGTGGCCGACGTGGTGGCCCAGATCGTCGAGCACTTCGACTGGAAGGGCAAGGTCGGGGTGACCTTCCCCGGAGTGGTCGTCGACGGTGTGGTCAAGACCGCGGCCAACGTGCACGACTCCTGGGTGGAGGAGGACGCCTCCAAGCTGTTCGGCGGCGCGCTGGTGCTCAACGACGCCGACGCGGCCGGGATCGCCGAGATGGCGTTCGGGCAGGGGCGGGGCAAGGGCGGCACGGTGCTCATGCTGACGTTCGGCACGGGGATCGGCAGTGCGCTGTTCGTCGACGGCGTCCTGGTGCCCAACACCGAGCTCGGCCATCTGGAGATACGCGGCAAGGAGGCCGAGCACCGCGCCTCCGACCGGGCCAGGGAGGAGCACGACCTGAGCTGGGAGAAGTGGGCCGAACGCGTCCAGGAGTACCTGGAGCACGTGGCGATGCTGCTGTCGCCCTCGCTGATCGTCATCGGCGGGGGCGTGAGCAAGAAGGCCGACAAGTTCCTGCCGCACATCAAGCTCGACGTGCCCGTCGTCGCGGCGACCCTGCAGAACGAGGCGGGCATCATCGGCGCGGCCATGATCGCCTCCCGGCACGCCTGAACCACCGCGCCCGGGGGGGAATGGGCGTGCGGTGCGGGGTGTTGCCGCCTGTGGCGGGATAATCGGTGGCGGAGCCCCGGGGCCGGGTGCCTATCCTTGCCTGTTGGGCGTCCTGGCCGGGCGCCTCTAGGTGATCAGGGGAAAGTCAGCTTGAAATCTCCGCTCGATGAGCTGGGGCAACGCCTGCCCGAGCTGATGCCGCGCGACCAGCGCAGGCTGCGCCGACGACTCGACGGCGCCCGTCGCGTGCGCAGCAGGGAGGCGCAGCAGAAGATCGCGGGCGAGATCCTCGCCGACGTCGAGAAGGCCGAGCAGCGGGTCGCCCGCAGACGTGAGGTCGTCCCCGCGATCGTCTATCCCGAGCAGCTGCCCGTCTCCCAGCGCAAGGACGACATCCTCGCCGCGATCAGGGACAACCAGGTCGTGATCATCGCCGGTGAGACCGGCTCCGGCAAGACCACGCAGATCCCCAAGATCTGCCTGGAGCTCGGCCGGGGCGTGCGCGGCGTCATCGGCCACACCCAGCCGCGCCGCATCGCCGCCCGCACGGTGGCCGAGCGCGTGGCCGAGGAGCTGGGCTCGCCGCTGGGCGAGGTGGTCGGCTACAAGGTGCGCTTCACCGACCAGGCGAGCGACCGTACCCTGGTCAAGCTGATGACCGACGGCATCCTGCTGGCCGAGCTGCAGACCGACAGACTGCTCGAACAGTACGACACGCTGATCATCGACGAGGCGCACGAACGCAGCCTCAACATCGACTTCATCCTCGGCTACGTCAAGCAGCTGCTGCCGAGACGCCCGGACCTGAAGGTGATCATCACCTCGGCCACCATCGACCCCGAGCGCTTCTCCCGCCACTTCGGCGACGCCCCCATCGTGGAGGTGTCGGGCCGCACCTACCCGGTCGAGGTCCGCTACCGCCCGATCGACCAGGACGACGACCAGACGCAGGGCATCGTCGACGCGTGCCGGGAGCTGGTGCTCGAAGGGCCCGGCGACATCCTGGTGTTCCTGTCGGGCGAGCGCGAGATCCGCGACGCGGCCGACGCGCTGACCAAGGCCGAGCTGCGCAACACCGAGGTGCTGCCGCTCTACGCCCGGTTGTCGGCGGCCGAGCAGCACCGCGTGTTCCAGGCGCACACCGGCCGCCGGATCGTACTGGCCACCAATGTCGCCGAGACCTCGCTGACCGTGCCCGGCATCAAGTACGTCGTCGACCCCGGCTTCGCCCGCATCTCGCGCTACAGCCACCGCACGAAGGTGCAGCGCCTGCCGATCGAGGCCGTCTCGCAGGCCAGCGCCAACCAGCGCAAGGGCCGCTGCGGCCGCACGTCGGACGGCGTGTGCATCAGGCTTTACGAGGAGGACGACTTCCTCACCAGGCCGGAGTTCACCGATCCCGAGATCCTCAGGACGAACCTGGCCTCCGTCATCCTGCAGATGACCACGATCGGCCTGGGCGACATCGCCGCCTTCCCCTTCGTCGAGCCGCCGGACCAGCGCCAGGTGCGCGACGGCGTCAACCTGCTGCAGGAGCTCGGCGCGTTCGACGCCGACGGGCAGCTGACCGCGCTCGGCCGCAGGCTCGCCGCACTGCCCGTCGACCCGCGCCTGGCCCGCATGGTGCTGGAGGCCGACCGCAACGGCTGCGTGCGCGAGGTCATGGTGATCGCCTCGGCCCTGTCCATCCAGGACCCGCGCGAGCGGCCTTCGGACAAGCAGCAGGCGGCCGACGACAAGCACCGCAGGTTCGCCGACAAGGAGTCGGACTTCGTCTCCTATCTGAACCTGTGGAACTACCTGCGGGAAAAGCAGCAGGAGCTGTCGTCGAGCGCCTTCCGCCGCCTGTGCAAGGCCGAGTTCCTCAACTACCTGCGCGTGCGCGAGTGGCAGGACATCTTCAGCCAGTTGCGCTCGGCCATGGGCGTGCAGCCCAACACCGAGCCCGCCGACGCCTTCAAGGTGCACATCTCGCTGCTGTCGGGCCTGCTGTCGCATGTCGGCGTCAAGGACGTCGTGGACAAGAAGAAGGACGACGGCCGCCGCGCCCTTCAGGAGTACATCGGCGCGCGCAACGCCCGTTTCGCCATCTTCCCCGGCTCGGCATTGGCCAAGAAGCAGCCCGCCTGGGTGATGTCGGCCGAACTGGTGGAGACCTCCAGGCTCTGGGCCAGGGTCAATGCCAAGATCGAGCCCGAATGGGTCGAGCCGCTGGCCCAGCACCTGCTCAAGCGCACCTACTCCGAACCGCACTGGGAGAAGAACCAGGGCTCGGTCGTCGCCCTGGAGAAGGTCACCCTGTACGGCGTGCCGCTCGTGGTGGGCCGCAAGGTCAACTACGGCCGGATCGACGCCGAGCTGTCGCGCGAGCTGTTCATCAGGCACGCGCTCGTCGAGGGCGACTGGGACTCCCACCACGCCTTCCTCAAGGAGAACAGGAAGCTCCTGGAGGAGGTCGAGGAGCTGGAGAACCGGGCCCGCCGCCGCGACATCATGGTCGACGACGAGGCCCTGTACGACTTCTACGACCAGCGGGTGCCCGCCGACGTCGTCTCGGCCAGGCACTTCGACTCGTGGTGGAAGCAGGCCAAGGCGAAGGACGCCGGGCTGCTGACGTTCTCGCCCGACATGCTGGTCAACGACAACGCCGATGTCAGTGCGCAGGACTATCCCGACTCCTGGCGTCAGCTCGGCCAGCGGATGAAGCTGACCTACCAGTTCGAGCCGGGCACCGAGGCCGACGGCGTCACCGTGCACGTGCCGCTGGCCATGCTGAACCAGGTCACGGCCGACGGCTTCGACTGGCAGATCCCCGGCCTGCGCGAGGAGCTGGTCACGGCGCTGATCAGGTCGCTGCCCAAGCATCTGCGCCGCAACTTCGTGCCCGCGCCGAACTTCGCCAAGCAGGTGCTCGCCTCGGTCAGGCCCGGCGCCGAGCCGCTGCTGGAGTCGGTGGAACGCGAGCTGCTGCGCCTGACCGGGGTGCGGGTGCCGCACGACGCCTGGCAGCTGGAGCAGCTGCCCGACCACCTGCGGGTGACGTACCGGGTGATCGACGACCACCGGCGCACGGTCGCCGAGGACAAGGACCTCACCGCGCTCAAGCGCAAGCTGGCGCCGAAGCTGCGTCAGACGCTGTCGGCCGCCGCCGACGACCTGGAGCGCACCGGGCTGCGCACGTGGAGCTTCGGCACGCTGCCGAAGACGTTCGAGCACGGGCGGATGAAGGGCTATCCGGCGCTGGTCGACACCACGGACTCGGTGGCGATCCGGATCTTCGACACCGAGGCCGAGCAGCGCCGTTCCATGTGGAAAGGCACGCGCAGGCTGCTGCTGCTCAATGTCACCTCACCGGCCAAGTCGTTGCTCGGCGGGCTGTCCAACCAGGCCAAGCTGTCGTTGTCGCGCAGTCCGCACGGCGGCGCGGTGGCGCTGTTCGACGACTGCGTCGCGGCTGCAGCCGACAAGCTGATGGCCGACGTGGGCGGTCCCGCGTGGGACCCGGTCGGGTTCGACCGGCTGTACCAGCACGTGCGGTCCGAGCTCTACGACGTCTCGCGTGAGGTCGTGTCGCGGGTGGAGCAGATCCTCGCCGTGTGGCATGCGATCGGCCTGCGCCTGGACGGGCTGCGGGCCTCGGCGTCGGTGCAGGACGTGCGCGACCAGCTCGGCAAGCTGGTCTTTCCCGGCTTCGTGACCGTGACGGGGTATCGCAGGCTGCCCGACGTGCTGCGCTACCTGCGTGCGATCGACAGGCGGCTGGAGAAGCTGCCGCTCGAACCGTGGCGCGACGAGGAGTGGATGACCAAGGTGCACAAGGTCGAGGACGACTACCTCGACCTGCTGGAGCGCCTGCCGCCCGCCAGGCGGGGCGACCCCGACGTGACGGAGATCCGCTGGATGATCGAGGAGCTCAGGGTCAGCTTCTTCGCCCAGACGCTCGGCACGCCCACCCCGGTCTCCGAGAAGCGCATCGCCAAGGCCATGGAGAAACTCCTGCCGTGAGCCGGGCGGCGGTTCGCCCGGGGCCGGGCCAGGCTCTACTCTGCCCCGCATGGCGGACACTTCCCGGCTCGGCCCGGACGAGCTCCACGCGTGGCGCAACTTCCTGGAGGGCGGGCGGCTGGCCGGCGCGCTGCTGGACCGGCGGCTCAAGGAGGACCACGGCCTGACGCACGCCGACTACGGCGTCCTGCGCCAGATCGCCGACTCCGGCCGGGTCAGGATGACGGAGCTGGCCCAGCAGGTGTGGTTCTCACGCAGCAGGCTGGCCCACCAGATCGACAGGCTGGCCGCCCAGGGCCTGGTCGAACGGCAGGAGGACCCGGTGCGCGGCAAGACCACCTACGCCGTGCTCACCGCCGAGGGCGAGCGTGTGGTGGAGCGGGCCAGGGCCGAGGTGGCGGCGATGCTGCACGAGCACCTGTTCGCCCACCTGCCCGCCGAGACCCTGCGCGCGCTCGGTCCCGGCCTCGACCCGGTCGTGGCGTCGCTGCGCGGGCTCCTCTAGGAAGGGCGCATTCCTTCAGGCGGAACCGGCGTTGACGACGCACGCCCTAGTTGCTGAACATTAAGCAACTGTCCGTTTCTGGGAGGAGGGCCATGGAGCTGGCCACATCGGTGTTCGTGCCCGGAGCCCCGTTCTCGCGGGTCGTGGAGCTCGCGGCCGAGGCCGACAGGCTGGGGCTCGGGTGCGTGTGGATACCGGACGAAGGCGTGAAGGCGCACGACCCCTGGGTGCTGGCCGGAGCCGCGGCGGCGCGCACCGAGCGCATCGACATCGGGCTCGGGCCGACCAATCCCTACTCCAGGCACCCGATGATCACCGCGAACGCGGCCAGAGGCCTGGCCGAGCACACCGGAGGCCGGGTACGCGTGTGCCTGGCGGCCGGAGGCACACTCGCGCTGGGGCCGCTCGGCCTCACGCCGGTCGCGCCCCTCGCGGCCGTGCGCGCCGCGATCGAGGCGGTCAGGACGAGCACGCCCGGCGCCCAGATCTGGGTCGCGGCCAAGGGGCCACGCCTGCTCGACCTGGCCGCCGACCTGGCCGACGGCGTGATGCTGGCCGGGTTCCCGCTCGTCATGCTCGGTGAGCTGGTCGCCGATCTCCGCGCACGGCGGCCCGGCCTGCGGGTGGCGTTCCGGCCGCAGCTGGCCATGGACGCGGCCTCGCACCGGCGCCAGCGCGTCGAACTCGCCTACGCCCTGCCCGACTCGCCGCGCGAGCTGCTGGAGCGGCTCGGCGTGCCGGAGGGGTTCGTGGAGCGGCTGCGCGCCGAGGGGGCCGAACGGGGGCACGAGGCCGCCGCCGAGCTGGTGCCCGACGACCTGGTCGCCGCCTTCTCCTTCACCGGCGACCCGGCCGCGTGCGCACGACGCCTGAGCGAGTTCGGCGAGCAGGCCGGGCTCGACCAGTTGATCATTCCTGGCCTCGGCACGCCGACCGGCCACGAGCTCGCCCGGATCCTCCTCCAGGGCGCCGCCGCAGCAAAGGAGCACGACGCATGACCGTGAGAGCAGCCTTCGTCTACCGCACCGCCGTACCCGATCCGCACTGCTGGGCGCAGACCTTCGAGGAGGGCAGGCTGCGCACGCAGGAGGTGCTCGGCGCCCGGGTCGTCACCACGGCGTACGAGAACGTGGGCGAGGACGAGGCGGGAAGGCGGCTGATCGAAGGGCTGGCCGCCGACGGGACCGACATCGTCTTCCTGGGCAGCAAGGGCTACCAGCCGTTCGTCCTGGAGATCGCCGACGCCTACCCTGGCACCAGGTTCGACATCTGCCAGGGCATGCGCCTCCGGCCGAACGTCAGCAGCTTCCGCGAGGCCGTCGACGAGATCGCCTACGTGTCGGGCCTGCTGGCCGGAGGCATGACCAGGTCCGGCCTGATCGGCGTGCCGATCGCGACCGGGCACGAGGTCGTGTACCTCAACGCGTTCGCACTCGGCGTGCGCGCCGCCGATCCGGGCGTCCGGCTGCACACCAGGACCGTGGGCAGCTGGATGGCGCCCGAGCGTGAGGCCGCGGCCGTGCACGAGCTGGCCGACCTCGGCTGCGACGTCATCGGCGGCGCGCTCACCGAGAACGACACCGTCGTCCTGACCGCCGCCGCCCGGGGCTGCCACACCACCGTGCGCAACAGCGACAGACGCCACCTCGCACCCGGCCACGTCCTGGTCGGCAACCTGGTCGACTGGAGCCCGCACTTCATAGCCGCCGTCGAGGCCGTCGAGGCCGGGAGCTGGCAGGCTGGATGGCGCTACTACCATGCCTGCGACGGGGTCGTGTTCAACACCGAGCCCGCCGCGTTCGTGCCCGAGCACGTGGCCGCACCGGCCGTGCGGGCCGCCGAGCTGATCAGGCGCGGCGAGCTCGACATCTGGCGCGGCCCGATCACCGACAACAGGGGAGGCCAGGTCGTGCCCGAAGGCCTGAGCCTGGCCGACGTGGTGTCCGGCCAGGTCGAGCCGCTTCCCGGCCTGACCGCGCTGGAGACCTACCTGCCGACCGACGCCTTCGACTGGCTGCTCGACACCTATCTCGGCCCGCCTTTCACCAAGCCGCCCCGCACGGACATGCGGATCAAGACCGGTTAGCCTCCGCGCAGCAGCGGGAGAAGGGGTAGAGATGACCGACGACCACACGGCCGCGTACGAGGCCGCGATGCGGCTGGCGATCGCCGAGGCCCGCACGGCCGACCGCCCGTTCGGCGCCGTCCTCGTCGACGCCGCCGACGGGCGCGTCCTGGCCAGGGCGGGCAACACCATCACCACCAGCGGCGACCCCACGGCACACGCCGAGGTCAACGTGCTGCGCGCCGCCGCCCCCCTGGGCGTCGACCTCCGCTCGGCGATCCTGGTCAGTACGGCGGCGCCGTGCGTGATGTGCGCAGGGGCGGCGCTGTGGGCCAGGGTGCGCGGCGTCGTGGTCGGCTGCGACGCGGCCCTGCTGGCCGAGCTCGGCTGGTCGGGCATGTGCCTGGATCCCGGCGTGGTCATGGCCGCCTCGCCGTTCCCGCCCGTGCCCTGGGTGACGGGCGTGCTGCGTGAGGAGGCGGCCGAGCTCTACCGTGCGGCTCCGGCCTCGGCCTACGGGTCCCGGTGAGCCGGGCCCTCGCGCCCGCTCGGGTGGCGGCGCCGCTGGCGCTCGGCGTGGCGGTGGTCGCCCTGGCGGCGAACCTGCGTCCGGCGCTGGCCGCGTTCTCGCCGCTGGCCGGGGAGGTGCGGGCCGACCTCGGGCTCGGGGCGGGCGTGGTGTCGCTGGTCATCGTGCTGCCGCTGGTGTGTTTCGGGGTCTTCGCCCTGGTCGCACCCGCGCTGGGCAGGCGCTGGGGGGCCGAGCGGGTGCTGGCGGGCTCGATGGGCCTGCTGGCCGTCGGCATCCTGGTGCGCAGCGCCGGAGGCGTGGCCGCGCTGCTGGCGGGCACGCTGCTGGTCGGCCTGGCGATCGCGGTGGGCAACGTGCTGGTGCCCGGCGTGGTCAAGGGGCGTTTTCCCGGCCGGGTCGGCCTGATGACCAGTGTCTACGGCACGATGATCTCCGGTGGCGCCGCTGCCGCCGCCGCCCTGGCCAGGCCGCTGGCCGAGCTGACCGGCGGCTGGCGCCCGGCCCTGGCCGCCTGGGCGGTTCCCGCCGCGTTGACGGCGATCGGCTGGACGGTGCTGGCCTGGCGGCGGCCACGCCCGGCGGGGGAGGCCGTCGTGCCCGCCGTCGCGGCCCATGCGCCGGCCGTGCCCGCGAGGTCGCGGCGGTGGGCGCTCGGGGTGTACTTCGGGCTGCAGTCGGTGCTCTTCTACGTGATGCTCGCCTGGCTGCCCTCGGTGTTCGTCCAGGCCGGGGTCGCGGCCGACGAGGCGGGGCTGCTGCTGTCGGTCGTGCAGCTCGCGGGGCTGCCCGCGGCGCTCGTGCTGCCCTACCTCGCCGCCAGGGCGCGCAGCCAGTCCGCCTACGCGGTGGTGTGCGGCGTGGTGAGCACGGCGGGTGTGACCGGCGTGCTCCTGGCGCCCGCGGCGGCGCCGTACCTGTGGGCGGGGCTGGTGGGGCTGGGCAGTGCGGCCTTCCAGCTGACGCTCACGCTGATCGCGCTCAGGGCGGGGCCCGGCGGGGCCGATCGGCTGTCGGCCAGGGTGCAGAGCGGCGGCTATCTGATGGCGGCGGCGGGACCGGCCGTCGCCGGTGTGCTGTTCGACCTCACCGGGGCGTGGAGCGCCTCCCTCGTGGTGATGGTCGGCGTGAGCGCGCTCATGGTGCCTGCCGGTTACCTGGCCGGTCGGCCCTGACCTGCCCGGGACCGGCCTGCCCGGAACCGGTCGGCAGCGTGAGCAGTTGCAGGGTCAGCGCCAGCCGTACCTCGGCCGCCCCGAGGTCGCAGGGCGCGGCATCGAGCAGCCTGCGCATGCGGTAGCGGAAGGTGTTGGGATGCACGTGCAGCCTGGCGCCCGCCGCGGTCGGATTGCCCTGCTCCCACAGCCAGGCCCGCAGCGTCTCCACGTACGCCGTGCCGTGCGCCGCGTCGTGGGCCAGCAGCACGGGCAGCGGCCCGCCCGCCTGCAGTCCGGCCGGCAGGGCCGCGGCCCTGGCCAGCACCAGCTGCGGCCAGGCCCCCTCGTAGGTCGCCACCGGCCCGGCCACCGCGCCCGACCGCATCAGCCCGAGCAGCTCGGCCGCCTGCGCCCGCGACAACGACAGCTCACCGGCCGTCGAGGCGGCCGAACCCGCGGCGACCACCAGCGACGTCTCGGCCGCGATCCGGCGCAGCCACGACCACGACCCGGGCGTCAGCGCGTCGCCGTGCTCGGCGATGACGACATACCGCACCTCACCCACCGACGTCAGGTACGGCTGGCGCCACCCCCTGGAGCGCAGCAGCGTGTCCAGTCCGTCGACCTCTCCCACCGCCACCACCAGCGCGGGAAGCGGCACGTGCTGGTCGGCGCTCTCCCCGCGCAACAGGGCGGCGAGCCTGTCGGCCAGCACCCGTCGCGCGGCGTCGGCATGCGCGCGGCGGCGCAGCAGGTGCAGCGCGACGGCCGAGAGCAGCGGCCCGAGCCCGCCGAGCCGAGCAGGTTCGACGGGGCCCGCCACGATAGTCCAGACGCTGCCGAGCAGTTCGGCGCCGTGCCTGACCGGGATGACCAGGCGGGGCAGCCTGCCCTGCGGCCCGGCGGGCACGAAGATGGGCGCGCTCTCGCGGTTGAGCCTGCGGTAGATGCCCTTGGTCCGCAGCCTGGCCAGGGCGTCGTCGGGGATGCGGCGTCCGACGAGGGTGGAGATGCGACCGGCGTCGCTGGGCTCCTGGCGCGCGGAGTAGGCGACGACCTGGCCGGTGACGTCCTCGATGGTGACGGGTCCGTCGAGTGCGGTGGCGAGGTCGTCGGCGAGTGTGGCCAGCGTGTCGTCCTCCAGCAGGCCGACCAGGTCGCGCAGCAGCCACAGCAGCCGCGTCCACGACACCTCGGCGGCCAGTTCGACCAGCGCGACGCCGTCGGGCGGGCGCAGCGAGGCGGCGAGCGGGCCCTTGAGCACCACGCCCGCCGCCCTCGTCGCCCGCTCCAGCAGCTGCGCCGCGGCCTCCTCCGGCACGCCGACGCCCAGCAGCAGGTCGCCGGGCGCGACGGGCAGGCCCGGCTCGGCGATCACGACATCCCTGACCGCGGCCTCGCCGCCGGGCACGACCAGTCGCAGCAAGGCGGGACCGAGCGCTGCGGCCAGGCCGGACACCGAGATCTCCCGCATGCCGTCCAGGGTATTCACCGGGCCTGGAACGTTCTCACGGGGCCACGGCCGCCAGCCTGTCGACGGCGTCGTAGACGTCGGCGTACCTGAGGTAGAGCGGCGCGAAGCCGAAACGCATCACCTCGGGCGGCCGGTGGTCGCCGACCACGCCGAGACCGGCCGCCGCCTTGAGGATGGACTCGGCCCGCGGATGGGCGTAGCTGACCTGGTTGCCCCTGCGCCAGGGGTCGCGCGGCGAGACGAGCCGGAAGCCGGGCAGTCGCTCGTCGGCCAGTTCGGTGAACAGCGTGCCGAGCGCCACGGCCTTGGCCCGCAGGTCGGCCAGGCTCACCCCGTCGAAGGCGTCGAGCGCGGCGTCGAGCGCCACCATGCCGATGACGGGCGCCTGGCTGACCTGCAGTCTGGCCAGTCCGGCCGCCGGTTCGAAGTCCCTGCTCATCTCGAAGCGCCTGGCGTGCCCGCCCCACCCGGTGATCGGGTTGCGCAGGGCCGGTTGCAGCTCGCGGGCCACGTAGGCCCAGGCGGGGGCGCCGGGGCCGCCGTTGAGGTACTTGTAGCCGCAGCCGACGGCGAGATCGGCCCCGGCCGCGCCGAGGTCGACCGGCATGGCGCCGGCCGAGTGGCACAGGTCCCACAGGGCCAGCGCGCCCGCCTCGTGCGCCCTGGCGCTCAGCCCGGCCAGGTCGGCGATCTCGCCGGTGCGGAAGTCCACGTGCGAGTGGACCAGCACGGCGACGTCCTCGTCGAGCGCGGCGCCCTCCTCCAGGTAGGCCAGGCGCAGGCCGAGCAGTTCGCACACCCCCTGGGCGATGTAGAGGTCGCTGGGGAAGTTGGCCGCGTCGATGACGACCGTGCCCCGGCCGGGCCGCATCCGGCAGGCGGCGACCAGCAGCTTGAACAGATTGCCCGACGTGGTGTCGGTGACGATCACCTCGTCCGGCGCGGCGCCGACGAGCGCGGCGACCCGGCCGCCGAGACGGGAGGCGAGCGCCCCCCACCCCGCCGTGCCCCACGCCGCGATCAGGTCCGCACGCCAGTCGTCCGCGAAGGCGGCCAGCGCCTGAGCCACCCGGCGCGGGGGCGCGCCGAGGGAGTTGCCGTCGAGGTAGACGACGCCGTCCGGCAGGTCGAACCGGTCGCGCAGGGGCGCGAGGGGATCGGCGGCGTCCAGCCGTTCGGCGTCGTTTCGGGTGCGGGGCACGTGCTGCGTCCTTTCGCGGGTCGCGGTAGGGGATCAGGAGGCGGGCGTGTCGACGAGGTCGCGGCCGTCCTTGCGGACCATGGGCCTGCCGCTCGGCACCTCGCCGCCCGCGATGAGCCGCTTGACCGTGCTCCAGCGCACCGCCACGATGCCCGCGCCCAGCAGCACCCACACCGCGTACGACACGCCCATGACCGGCGTCTCGACGATCTCGATGAGCAGCAGCACGTTCTGGTAGGCGTTGAGCACCATCGCGGCCAGCGTGATCGTCAGATGTGTGCGCTGCCCGATCTTGAAGGGCGAGGCCGCCAGCAGGTCGGGATGCAGCTTGCGCATGCGGTAGGAGGCGACGATCACCAGCATCGTGGTCAGGCCGAACACCGACGAGGCCACCTGGGCGATCTCGGTCACCGACAGCCCGGTCGCGGCGGGCGTGATGCCGACCACGAACAGGATCGTCAGCAGCCAGTGCGGTGTGCCGAACCTGCGGTTGACCCGGCCGATCGCCTTGGGGAACCAGCCGTCGTCGATGGCGGCGAGGAAGCTCTTGCTGCCCCACAGGAGCTGGCCGTTGATGGTGCCGATGACGGCCGCGACCGCGCCGCCGAGGATGAAGAAGACGAACATGCCGCGCGAGAGCGTGTGCTCGGCGACGACCGACAGCGGCTTGAACGCCACCTCCTCGACCGGCAGCACGCCGGTGGAGGGGATCGCCATCAGGATGTAGAGCAGGGTGGCCGCGATGGTGGCGCCGAAGAAGGCGATGGGGATGTTGCGGCCGGGGTTCTTCATCTCGCCGCCGAGTTCGGCGATGACGTGCCCGCCGCCGGTGGCGAAGACGAGGATGGAGGAGGCGGCGATGAGCTCGTTGAACCCGTTGGGCGCCGGGTCGGCGAAGACGGCCCAGTCCACCTCGGGCATGCTCAGCACGCCGTAGCTGACATAGGCGGCGACCATCACGACGGCCAGCACCACGCCCACCCGGGCCGACAGCGAGGCGCCGAACAGGTTGCAGACGAAGAAGAACGCCACCATCCCGATCGACACGGCCTGCGGCGGGATCGAGTCGTTCAGCGCGTGCAGATAGGTGCCCGCACTGAGCGCGTAGACGCTGAGCGAGACCACCGACAGCGAGAACAGCCACATGTTGGCGAACCCGGCGATGGGATGCACGAGCCTGGTCACATAGGCGTAGGTGCCTCCCGTGACGGGCGCGGCCGCGCCGAGCACGGCGAACGAGACGCCCGACAGCAGCACCAGCCCGGCGGCGATGAGGAAGGCGATCGGCGTGCCGCCGCCCGTCTTGCCGATGGCCACACCGGTGAGCGCGATGACGCCGCCGCCCACGATCTGGTGGAAGGCGATGCCGAGCGACTGCGGCAGGGTGAGGGTGCGCTTGAGGTTGCTCTGGTTGTCCGGTGGCGACATGCCGCCTCCTCTGTTCGTGGGGGGTGGCATGTGATGTTCCAGCAGGGTACGGCCGGTCGTCATCGTCCGGTGTCCACCGAGTCGGGCGGCCGTGTTGTCCCCGGCGCACAACGGGTCTCGCAAACTGTACCGGCTGACCGGTATAGTTTCGAGCTGTGCCACGACCGAGTTCCCGCGAGCGGCTGCTCGACGCCGCCGCCGACGTGTTGCTGTCCGACGGAGCCGAATCGCTCACCCTTGAGGCCGTCGCCCAGCGGGCCGGAGTGTCGAAGGGCGGCCTGTTCTACCACTTCGCCACCAAGCAGGCCCTCGTCGCCGCCATGGTCGAGCGGCTGGTCCAGGCCTTCGACACCGCTCTGGCCGCTGCGGCCGAGAGCGGCAGGCCGGGCGACTACCTGCGGGCCTATGTCGCCGCCACCATCCCCGAGCGGCATCCGGGCGCGGCGCCTCCCGACCGGGTGAGCGCCGCCCTGCTCGCCGGAGTGCTGGTCGACCCGGCGGGCCTGGCCCCGCTGCGCGAGCGCTACGCCGCATGGCAGCACCGGCTCACCGCCGACGGCCTCGACCCGGCCGCCGCCACCGCCGTACGGCTCGCGGTCGACGGCTGGTGGGCGGCGCGGCTGCTCGGGCTGGGGGAGCCTGGCCCCGGCCTGCACGAACGCACGCGTGCCCACCTGATGGAGATGATCGACCGTGCTCAGGACGACTAAGGCGCTCATGCTGGTGACGGACGTCGCGTTCGTCGTGTACTTCTCCGTCACCGGGCTCGGGCTGATCCCGCCCGAGTGGGCCTTCGCCGACTACGCCGACCCGGTGCTGGTCGACTGGAACTGGTCCTTCCTGTGGATCGACCTGGCGGCGAGCGGCACCGGCCTGGCCAGCCTGTGGCTGATGCGCCGGGGCCGCGCGGGCGGGCCGCTGATGCTGGTCTCGCTGGTGCTGACCATGGCGTCCGGGCTGATGGCGATCGCGTTCTGGACGTTGCGCGGGGACTTCTCGCTCGCCTGGTGGGCGCCCAACCTCTATCTCCTGCTGTTCCCGCTGCCCGCCGTCGCGTGCCTGACCGCGGGCTCGGCGCGGGCCGCTGCGTAAAGTGGGTGCCGCAGCGCAGCCGTCGCAAGGGGGAGTTCGTGGTCAGGGCCGTGGTGTTCGACGTCGGGGAGACGCTCATCGACGAGACGCGCATCTGGACGAGGTGGGCCCACCGGCTGGGCGTCAGCCCGTTCGTGGTGATGGGCGCGCTCGGCGGGATGGCCGCGCTCGACCGTTCGCACCGCGACGCCTTCGAACTCGTCAGGCCCGGCCTCGACGTGAGCGCCGAGATCGAGCGCTGGCGGCTCGACGAGCCGGGCAGCCTGCGCGAGAACTTCGACGGCGACGACCTCTACCCCGACGTGCGCGAGGCGCTCGGCGGCCTGCGGGCGGCGGGCTACGCGGTGGTCGTGGCGGGCAACCAGCCTGCGCAGGCCTACGACGCGCTCGTCGCGATGGACCTGCCGGTCGACTCCGTGCACACCTCGGCGGGATGGGGGCTGGCCAAGCCCGAGCCCGCGTTCTTCGCCAGGGTGGCGCAGGTGGTGGGCGCGACGCCGGGCGAGATCCTCTATGTCGGCGACCGGCTGGACAACGACGTGCTCCCGGCCGGAAGGGCGGGCATGCGCACCGCCCTCATCCGCAGGGGCCCCTGGGGCTTCCTGCATGCCGAACGCCCGCAGGCGAAGGCCGCCGACCTGATCGTCGACGACCTGCACGCCCTGCTCCCGGCCCTGGCCACCCTCACGTAGGTGGGCCGGGTCACCTGTCGGGTTCGAGGTGGATGGCGCGTTCCTCGGCCGACAGGTCGTCGTCGTCGCCGCTGTCCTTGCCGATCTCCTCGCTCTCCACGTCCGAGCCGAGACCCTCGTCCGGCTGGACGAGCCGGTACCCCTCGCGGGGGCCGCGCTCGGGCCGGTCGGGCGACTCGCGCCACAGTCGTTCGTCGAGGCTGTCGCGCTCGGCGGGGTCGTCCCCGACGATCTCGTGCTCGCGCCCGAGGTCGTCGTGCCACTCCTCGACCTCGATCTCCTGCTCGTCACTCAGCCCGAAACGGTCAGGCGGCATCTCACTCATGTCCGTACGCCTGCCCCTCTTTGTTGACGATTAAGCCCATTTGACGGCTTTGCTGGGTCAAGGGCGCAGGGCCTCCAGCTCGGCCGCCCTGCGCTCCAGGAACACGCGGCCGAGCTCCTCAAGCCTCGCCGCGTCGAACGCCTCGGCCAGGGCGGGCAGGATGTCGCTCTCCTCCTCCTCGACGTGATGGCCGACCAGTTCGGCCAGCCTGTTCAGGCGCTCGCCGAACTCCGGTGCGCCCGGCTCGGCGGCGACCAGGCTGTCGAGGGCGATCTCGATGTCCTTGTGCTCCTTCACCCCGTGGTGCACGTGCTCGCCCTCGCTCGGCTCCTCGCTGCGCAGGGCCGGGTAGATCCTGTCCTCCTCGGCCCTGGCATGCGCGATGAGCAGCGCCGACAGCTCGGCGACGGTCGAGTCGCGGTCGCCGTCCGAGCCGCGCAGGCGCTCGAACAGCGCCTCGAACCTGCGATGGTCGTCGGTGATGAGGGTGATGACGTCGTTTCCCATGCCGCTGCGACTGCCCGCAGGAGAGCGGATCACTCACCTGCCCACGGCGGCCCCGACCAGCGAACGCGGATCGGCGGCCCCCGCGAGCGCGCCACCGGGCAGCACGTCGATCGCATGCGCGTGCCCGAACCCCGCCCCGTACGGCATCGCGGCCACGGGATGACCCCGCGAGGCCAGCCCGTCGGCCCAGGGTGCGCCCTGCTCCAACTCCACCACCGACTCCTCGGGCCGCAGCCACGTGTCGAAGCCGGTGCCGCCCGCGCCGAGCCGCCAGCGGGGCGCGGCCACGGCCGGGCCCGGCTCGGCGCCGTGCACGAGCAGCCTGGTGATGATCTGCAGCAGGATCTGCGGCTGGGAGTCGCCGCCCATCGTGCCGAGCACCGACCTGAGCGAGCCGTCAGGCCTGGTGATCAGCGCCGGCGTCAGCGTGTGCGGAGGACGGCGGCCCGGCCCGTACTCGGCCGGATGGCCCGGCACGAGCGAGAAGCCGATGCCCCGGTTGTGAAGGTTGATCCCGGTCCTGGGTTCGAAGAGCAGGCTGCCGAACCCGGAGGCGTTCGACTGGATCAGCGAGACGCCCATGCCGTCGCCGTCGACCGCGCACAGGTACGTCGTGTCGCCCTCGCCGGTCAGGTCGGCCACGCGCATCCGGCGCACGGGGTCGATCCCGGCCCTGCGCCTGGCGATCTCGGCATCGGACAGCAGGCCGGCGGCCTGTTCGTGCAGTACGGCGAGCCGGTCGTGCCCCGCCGCCCTGCTCGCCTCCACCAGCAGGTGCGCCCAGGCCGATGCCGAGGGGTCGGCCGGGAGGTCGAGGCCGTCCAGGATGCCGAGGGCCAGCAGCAGCAGGTAGCCCTGTGAGTTCGGCGGCATCGACCACACCCGGTGCCCGAACGCCTCCACCGCCAGCGGCTCGACCCAGTCGGCGCCCGGCTTGGCCAGATCGGCCTCGGTGTACTCGCCCGCGCCGAGCTCCAGCAGGCCCTCGCCGAACTCGCCCAGGTAGAAGCCGTCCCGGCCGGAGGCGGCCAGCGCCCTCAGCGTCCGGCCGACGCCCGGCCTGCTCATCAGGTCGCCCGGCGCGCGCACCGATGCGAAGTCGCCGCCGCCCGGCCTGGCCGCCACCAGCGCGGCGCCGGGCGCCAGCAGCGGCGAGACGGGGAAGCCGCCTTCGGCCAGCCGGATCGCGGGGGCCAGCACGTCGGCGAGCGCCAGCCTGCCGTACCTGTCGTGCAGGGTCAGCCAGCCGTCGGCCGCGCCGGGCACGGGCGAGGAGCGGATGTCGTCGAGGTGCGGCATGCGGGAGTGGCCTTCGGCGCGCAGCCGTTCGGGGTCGGCGCCCGATCCGGCGCGGCCCGAGGCGTTGAGCGCGGTGACGCCTTCGGCGGAGTGGACCAGGGCGAACAGGTCGCCGCCCAGGCCGCACATGTGCGGTGCGACGACGGCCAGCACGGCGTTGGTCGCGATGGCGGCGTCGGCGGCCGATCCGCCGCGCTCCAGCATGGTGAGCCCGGCGGCGGAGGCGAGATGGTCGACACTGCAGACCATGCCCGAGCGGGCGTATCGGGTGTTGTGCACCCGAGCAAGGTTAGGCGCTGGCGGACGGGCGTGTTCCGGCTCACACCAGGGCCGGGGGCCGGTCCCTGTCGACCAGGGCCGCGTAGTGGCCGCCGAGCTCCATGAGCGTGTCGTGCTCGCCGCTCTCCACGACGACGCCGTGGTCGAGCACCACGATCTGGTCGGCGTCGCGCACGGTGGACAGGCGGTGCGCGATGGTGATCGTCGTACGGCCGGCGGCCAGGGTGTCGAGCGCCTCCTGCACGGCGCGCTCGGTCTGGGTGTCCAGGGCGCTGGTGGCCTCGTCGAGGATGAGCACGGGCGGGTTGCGCAGCAGTGTGCGGGCGATGGCCAGGCGCTGCTTCTCGCCGCCGGAGAAGCGGTAGCCGCGCTCGCCGACCACGGTGTCGTAGCCGTCGGGCAGCGAGGAGACGTGCTCGTGGATGCGTGCGGCGCGCGCCGCGGCGACGAGCTCCTCGTCGGTGGCGTCCGGCTTGGCGAAGCGCAGGTTGTCGGCGATGGAGGCGTGGAAGAGGTAGGTCTCCTGCGAGACCACGCCGACGGTCTCGGCGAGCGTCTCGAAGCTCAGCTCGCGCACGTCGACGCCGTCGATCGTGACCCGGCCGCCGCTCACGTCGTACAGGCGGGGCAGCAGGTAGCTGAGCGTCGTCTTGCCCGAGCCGGTCTCGCCGACGACGGCCAGACTGGTGCCCGCGGGCACGGTGATGTTCACCCCGCTGAGCGTGGGCGACTCGCCGTAGGAGAAGTCGACATCCTCGAAGCGCACCTCGCCGCGCGGCGCGGGAAGCGTCCTGGCGCCCGGCTCGATGTCGACGTCGAGGTCGAGGTATTCGAAGATGCGCCCGAACAGCGCGAGCGAGCTCTGCACCTCCACGCCGAGCCGCAGCAGCGAGACGGCGGGCCGGAACAGGCTCATCTGCAGCGTCGTGAACGCCACCAGCGTGCCGACCGAGATCGCTCCGGTGTAGCCGGCCGCCCAGTAGATCATCGCGGGCATCGCCGCCATGATGATCTGGATCGACGACTGCCGCCAGCGCCCGGCCATGCTGGAACGCACCTCGAGGTCGGCCAGCTCGTCGGAGGCCGCGCCGAACTGCCGGGTGAGCTCGGGCGAGCGGCCCATCGTACGGCCGAGCAGGATGCCGCTGATCGACAGCGACTCCTGGACCATCGACGACAGGCCGGCCATCTTGCGCTGCCGTTCGGAGGTGATCCTGCGGCGCTCGGCGCCGACCCTGCGGCTGATCCACACGAACAACGGCAGCAGCGCGAGCGAGACGGCGGTCAGCCGCCAGTCCAGGGCGAGCATCGCGACCACGGTGGCGATCACGGTGGTCAGGTTGGAGACGATCGAGGTCGCCGTCGAGGTGACGACGGACTGCATGCCGCCGATGTCGTTGGCGATGCGCGACTGCACCTCACCGGTGCGCGTGCGCGTGAAGAAGGCCAGCGACATGCGCTGCAGATGGCTGTAGACCGAGGTGCGCAGGTCGTGCATGACCCGCTGGCCCACGGTCGTGGAGATGAGCGTCTGCATCACGTCGAAGACGCTGGTGGTGACCGCGACGGCGATCATGCCGAGGGCGAGCGCGGTCAGCAGGCCGGTGCGGCCCTGCGGGATCGCCACGTCCAGCACCTCGCGCAGCAGGAACGGCGAGGCGAGCGAGACCAGCGAGGACAGGGCGATGAGGCCGCCGACGAGGGCGAGCCTGGCCCGGTAGGGATGGAAGAGGCGGATGATGCGCCGTATAGGCGCGCGGGGTTCGTCGGTCATACAGGACTCCTTTGCTGATGCTTACTCAAACAGAGGTTACCTCATAATCATTCCCGAAGATAAACTCCTCCCATGGAGTCCGGGGGAATCGAGAGCGAACTGGCCGAGCTCGTCCACAGGGTCGGGCATCGCCTGCGGCACGGCTACCGCGACGCCCTCGAACCCATGGGCCTGAGCCCCGGTCAGGCCAGGGCCCTGCGCGCGGTCATCCACACCGACGAGCCGCTGCGCATGGTGGAACTGGCCGAGCGGCTGCGCATCGTGCCGCGCTCGGTCACGCCCGTGGTCGACGCGCTGGAGGAGGCCGGGCTCGTCCGCAGGAAGGTCGACCCCAAGAACCGGCGCTCGACCCTGCTCATGGTCACCGAGCAGGGCCGCGAGACCTACGAACAGGTCAGGCAGGCCCGCAGGCACGTCGCCCAGGAGCTGTTCGGCCCGCTCAGCCCCCAGCAGCAGGCCGTCCTCAGGGACGCCCTCTCGGCCGTCGAGTCGGACTGACCCCGACGCCCGGCACGACCTCAAGTCCGGGGCGCCTGGGCCGTCCTCAGGCCTGGTGCACGATCTCGCCGCCCGCGACCGTGCCGACGCACTCGGCGCCGTCCAGCAGGGACGCGTACGGATAGCGTCCCCCTGCGTCGAACACCGCCAGGTCCGCCCTGCTTCCCGGCCCCAGCGACCCGACCCGCCCGGGCCCCTTGGCCATGCCGATCGCCACGGCGCCGCCCGATGTCGCCGCCTCGACCAGGCGGCGGTTCAGGTCGGTGCGCCTGAGGCCGCGGGCCCTGGCCAGATCGCGCAGCGCCGACGCCCAGCCGAGCAGGTCGTAGCCGTCGTCGCCGGTGCCCAGCGCGACCCTGCCGCCCTCTTCGAGGAGCGCGGTGGCGTCCAGCGTGGGATCCCACGCCTCGCCGCCCGGCTCGCCCGCCTCCCCGGCCCAGGGGTCGAGGTCGGCCGTCCAGGAGTGCGCGGCCGAGCCGGACTCGGGCGGCGGGCACAAGGTCACGGTCGTACCGCGCAGCCGCAGCAGTTTGCGCTCGCCGGTGTCGAGATGGCCGGAGGTGGCCACGTGGCAGTGCGGGCCGAGCACGCCGCTCTCGTCCAGCAGGCCGGGCCGGTGGTTGCTCAGATCGACGTGCAGGCGCAGGCCGAACGTCCTGGCCAGGATCGCGAGATCCTCCAGCACCTCGGGGTCGCGGCTGTGCGCGGCGATGCCGACGGCGCCCAGATGGTCGACCTCGCGCATCGCGGTGATGAGCAGGTCGCGCCCGGACGCCTCCCACTCGGCCTCGTCGTCGCTGCGGGCCTCCAGGTAGGCCACTCCGGCCAGCCCGGCGGCGCCGAGCGTCGGCAGCTCCATCGGGTCCGGCACGATGTCGGCCATCGCGGTCACCCCGTTGCGCAGGGCCGAAGGCACGTCGCCGAGCCGGGTGCGCGCGTCGACCAGGCCGGGCAGGATCACCCCCGGCCAGCACACCTCCTCCAGCACGGGGAAGGCGTCGAGCAACTCCTCGCGCGGCCCCACCTGAAGCACCCGGTCGCCTCTGACGACGACGGCTCCGCCGGGCAGCGGAGCGGAGGCGACGGGCAGCACGAGCGGCGCCGAGTGCAGCACGACAGGCGCGGGCGCGCTCGTACCCATGAGGTGTCCGGCTCGCACCGCCAACGGCATGAAGACTTTCCGCCTTTCCGTCTTTGGGCGATTAAACGGCAGCAAGGACAGACCTGGCAATCACCCACGCGGGTGGTACCTTCCGGACAGCCGGGCGAGTTTCAGGCTCAGGTGCAGGGCGAGCCGTTCGCCGCCGTCCTTCAGGTCGGTCTGGGCGAGCTCCTCGACCCGCTGCAGCCGGTAGTACAGCGACGTCCGGTGCAGCCGGAGCACGCGTGAGGTGGCCACCGCGCTTCCGGCGAGGTCGAGATAGGTCTCCAGGGTCTCCAGCAGCGGCAGGTGCTGCTCGTCGGCGAGCATCCGCTCCAGACCTGGATGCAGATCGGCGGGCACCTGCGTGAGCAGCCGGTAGACACCCAGCTCCGACCAGTGTAGCGAGCGTCCCATGCCGGGGATGCGCGCACCGACCTCGGCGGCGTGCAGCGCCTCGGCGTAGGAGCGGCCCGCGTCCGCGAGCGAGGCCCTGGCGCCGCCCACGCCGATCACCACGGGCAGCACCATCGCCGCGTGCACCTCCTCCGGCTGCACGGTGCCCGAGGCCAGCAGCACGCCGTGGTCGTAGCGCACCAGGTGCAGCGGATGATGGCTGGCCAGCCGCCTGCGCGCGGTCAGCAGCCCCTGTTCGAGCGCCAGCCTGATCGACTCGTCCGCCTCCGCCGCCAATGGCCGTACGGCCAGCACGGTGACGGGCCCGGCCTGGGGGAAGGCCCCGGCCTCGATGAGCGTGCGCGCGGCCGACTCGCCCTCGCCCGACAGCAGGCCGGTCACGGCGTCGAGTTCGCGGTGCGAGGCCATGGCGGTGGCCAGGCTCTCGTGGAAGAGGGCGACGGCGAGCGCGGGCGCGGCGGCGCTGGCGACCGCGATCTCGGCCTCGGTCATCGGCGGGTCGACGTCGATGAACCACAGGAAGCCCAGCAGCCTGCCGTCGTGCACGGCGGGCACGCACACCCGGGGCAGCAGCCCGAGTTCGGCGTGGCCGCGGGTGCGCAGCGGACCCGCCGTCGACAGGATGCCCGCGTCGCGCAGCCACTGCCGTACCTCGGGTGTGGTGTGCCTGCGCAGGATGGAGTCGCGGCGGATGTCGTCCATCGTGCCGCTCTGCTCGCTGTAGGCGGCCACCCGCTGCAGCCTGTCCTCCAGGAGCAGCGGCCGGTTGAGTCGCGTGGCGAGGTCGTCGACCGCGCGCTGAAGATCGGCCATGTCACCTGGACTTTTCATCACTTGTAGAAGGAAGGACCCACCGCCTTCCCTACAGCTGATCGGTGATCTCCGTCAATACCGTCTATAGCGTCCTAAATCGTGAACCGCCCCAGAACACTGCTGAAAGCCGTGGTAGCTGCTGTCGTACTGCTGCCGCTCGGGCTTGTGGCCACCCCCGCCTCCGCCGACCCCGCCGCCGATCCCGAACACCCCTGGCGCCAGGATCACTGGCCGCAGACGCAGCCCTGGCAACTCGACGAACCCGCCGAGGCCCAGGCCCTGCGCTCCGGTCACCCCACCACCGAGATCAAGCCGATCGACCCGCAGAACTGGAAGAACCCCGACCACATGACGTGGGCGGACTACAAGAAGCCGCCCGGCACCAACTGGGCCGACCCGTCGGTCAAGGGTTCGCAGCGCACCTTCAAGGGCGCGCTCGTCCTGCTGGACTACCCGAACCAGCCTTTCGTCGTCACCCAGCCCAAGGGCTCGACGGTGTTCAAGAACCCGTCGGCCGAGGCGCACGACATCCCTCGTGAGCAGGTCGCGACCTTCTACAAGGACTTCCTCAACACGCCCAACAAGATCAACCGTGGTCACACCATCCACGAGTACTGGATGGAGGACTCGGGCGGCCGCTACGGCGTCGACCTGACCGCGTTCGGCCCGTACACGATGCCGGGCAAGGACCACGAGTACGCCATGGAGTTCCAGGCGGGCACCGGCTGTCCGGCGGGCGACAACTGCAACCGCAACATCCGCACCGACGGCCGCGCCGCGTGGGTGGCCGACCAGGGCCCGACGGTCCCGGCCGGGTACGACTTCATCTTCTTCCTCAGCGCGGGCCAGGACGAGTCCGCCACCTGGCAGGAGTTCGGGATGATGAAGTTCCCGAACAAGGAGGCCGTGACCGAGGAGTTCGGCCCGCCGGACGACGCGCTGCCCAACTGGGCACGCACCCGCTATGTCGAATGGACCTCCTGGGCGGCCGCGTCCTCCATCTGGCCCAACGCCGGAGGCGGCTCCTCCACCCAGGCCGAGAGCTCCGGCCAGGGCGTATACGCCCACGAGCTGAGCCACATCCTCGGCATCGGCGACAACTACAACAACCCGTACGGCGTGCCGCCGAGGCGTGCCTACACCGGCATCTGGGAGATGCTCAGCCGAGGCAGCTTCAACGGCCCCGGCGGCCCGCACAGCCGCTGGATGATCCCGCCGACCGGCGGCGGCTCCATGGGCGCGCAGCACATGCTCCGTAACAAGATCAAGCTGCAGATGGTCGACGAGAAGAACGTCCTGCGCCTGTCGCGTGAGGCGCTCGACGAGTCCGGTCTGGTGACCGCCAAGGTGACCGCGCGCACCGTACAGCCCGGTGATAAGGGCCTGGCCGGAATCAATGTGCAGTTCGACACCGGCGACAAGAGCCCGGCCTGCAACGTCAACACCGACCCGCTGTGCGACGGCGGCGGCTACGAGAACTACACCGTGGAAGTCGTCGACCGCATGGGCGCCGACTCCTTCACCCCCGACTCCGGCGTGCTCCTGGCCAAGACCAAGAACGAGGACAGGGCGCCCTTCGAGTGGGTCGTCGACGCCAACCCGCAGGACATCGGCATGACCGACTACGTCCTGCCCGACGGCACCGCCGTGCCCATCACGGTCGGCGACTACCGCCAGCTGTCCGACGCCCTCTTCCACGCCGGGACCGACTCCGGCAGTGAGTACGAGTACGTCGACCAGGCCAACCGCCTGCACTTCTACGTCACCGACGTCGAGCGCGACCGCAAGGGCCAGCTGTCCTACAGCGTCGCCATCCGCTCCCTCGACGGCAAGGGCCCGCAGAAGCGCGGCGTGAAGCTGCTGCCCGGCCTCGGCCTGCCGACCGGCAAGAACCTGTCCACCTGCACCTTCGGCCTGCTCAACACCGGCAAGGCGGCCCCCGCCGCAGGCACGCACCCCGAGGACGTCAGCGCCTACCTCAAGTCCGACGTCTACCGCCTCACGGCCACGGTCTCGGGACGCGGCTGGACCGCCTCGGTGCCCAACGCCCTTTCGGTGGTCGAGTTCGGCAAGAGCGACCTGGTCAAGGTCAACGCGCTGCGCGGCTCCGGCGGCAGCAGGCTGGCCACCGTCACGCTGACGGCGACCTCCGAGAGCGACCCCACCAAGAAGATGAGCAAGGACTGCTACGTGATCGGCCTGTAGCACCGCGTGGCCCGGCCGGAGCGCGCTCCGGCCGGGCTTCGTCATGGGTGCGGGGCGTGTGGTGAAGACGAGGTGTCAAAGGACTACCGCCGGCCGTACCCGATCGGTTTGAATCACCCCCTGAGGGGGTGTCATGCGACTGCCCGAACGCCAGGGGGACGAGGGCTCGCGGCGCAGGCGGGTGCCGTTGGCCGCGCCCGTGGCGGCGGGGGCCGCCGCCGCGGCGGCGAGCATCCTGGCCGCGACGCTGGAGTGGGACCTGCCGGTGGCCGCCAAGGTCGGCGTGACCGCCGCCGCGGCGCTGCTGGTCGGCCTGGCCACCTGGGCGACGACCGCGGTGACGCCCAAGAGCGAGCCGGGGGACGAGAGCGCCGAGCCGCTGCGCGCCCCCGACCAGTGGCCGCCCGTGCCCGCGCACTTCACCGGCAGGACCGAGGCGCTCGGCGAGCTGCGCCGGGCCTTCGGCAGGCGGCGCGACCCGCTGAGCCCGCCCATGGTCGTCTCGATCTACGGCCGAGGCGGTGTGGGCAAGTCGGCGCTGGCCGCCAGGTTCGGCCTGGAGATCGCCGACCGCTTCCCCGACGGCAGGCTGTACGCCGATCTCAGAGGCGGCGTCGACGCGCCCATCGCACCCGAGGAGGTGCTGCTCGGCTTCCTGCGTGCCATGGGAGTACGGCTGACCACCGATCCGGGCGGCCTGGACGAGCTGCGCAAGCTCTGGCTGACCTGGACCAAGGGCCGGAAGATCCTCATCGGCCTGGACAACGCCCACGACGCCGAGCAGGTCAAACCGCTGATCCCGGCCGAGCCCGGCTGCGCGGTCGTCGTCACGTCGAGGCCGCCGCTGTTCCTGATGAACGCCTACGACAGCCAGCTGCCCGCCTTCAGCGAGGCGCAGGCCATCGAGCTGCTGGCCAGGCTCGCCGGTCCCGAACGGGTCAGGCTCGACCTGGTCGCGGCCAGGGAGATCGTCAGGCTGTGCGACTACCTGCCGCTCGCGGTCAGCATCTGCGGCGGGCGCCTGGCCACCCGGGCCAACTGGACGCTGCGCGAGCTGTCGGGCCGCCTGCGCGACGAACGCCGCCGCCTCGACCAGCTCGAACTCGCCCGTGCCGTCGACAAGTCGATCAGGGCGTCGGTCCAGCTCAGCTATGCCGACTGCACCGACCTGCAGCAACGCCTGCTGCGGCTGCTGAGCGAGGTCACCGCGCCCGACGTGCCCGGCTGGGTGGCGGGGGAACTGCTCGACATCTCCGAGCTCGACGGGGCCGACCAGCTGGAGGCGCTCATCGACGCCCAGCTCGCCGAGTGCTCGGGCACCGACCAGACCGACACCATGCGCTACCGGCTGCACGACCTGGTCAGGCTGTTCGCCGTCGAGCTCGCCGAGCGTGAGGAGGCCGAGCGCAGACGGGCCGCCCTGGAGCGGGTGCTGCACGGCTACCGGCGCAGGGCCGAGGCCTCGGCGATGGCTCGCTGGCCGCAGGACTGGGGCCGGGCCGGGCGCTACGCGGCCGGACCCGTGCACGGGATCGCGGCCGGGCAGGTCAAGGCGTCGGACTGGCTCACCTCCGAGCGGCCGAGCCTCATCGCCATGGTCAGGCTGGCCCACGAGCGGGAGATGTGGGAGCTGGCCTGGGGGCTCGGCCGTGCGGTCAGCTCGCTGTGCCACTCCATGCGCGCCTACTGGTCGGACTGGCGCGTCGCCGCCGACATCGCCTGCGCCGCCGCGATGCGCATGGACGACAGAC
The DNA here is from genome assembly GCF_056106265.1 of Nonomuraea sp. IBHARD001. Lineage (NCBI taxonomy): Bacteria > Bacillati > Actinomycetota > Actinomycetes > Streptosporangiales > Streptosporangiaceae > Nonomuraea > Nonomuraea sp. IBHARD001. Next base: position 6,748,056 of record NZ_JBWBBW010000002.1, on the reverse strand, counting down.
GGGCGACGGCCATCTCCCTGCTGGACCGGGCGGCCGTCTCCGGCGGGCTCGGCGCGCACGAGAGCGCACGCGCCGACGCCACGCTCGCCCTTGAGGGCTTCGCCGAGCTGGGCGAGCACTGGTGGGCGGCCAGGGCCAGGCGCACGATCGGCATGACGCTGTTCGGCGAGGGCAACCTCGACCGGGCGCCCGGCTACCTGCTCGACGCCATCACCGCGTTCAAGGCCGAGGACGACGCCTGGTGGGCCGCGCGCACCCAGCGCAACCTGGCCGAGCTCAGGCTGGCCCAGCGTGGCCTGACGGACGCCAAGGAGTTGCTGGAGGAGGCGCTGGCCGTCTTCGAGCGCGACGGCAACCGCTACTCCGAGGCGCAGACCCTGCGCGCCTACGGCGAGGTCCTGGCCGCCGAGGCGCGCGAGCACCAGCGCGAGGGCGACCGCAGCGCCGCCGTCGACGGCTTCACCCGGGCCGGCTTCAGCCTCGACCGCGCCGCCGACCTGTTCAAGCTGCGCGGCGAGCTCTGGGAGGAGGCGCGCTGCCTGCGGGCGGCCGGCGAGGTCGGCAACCCGGCCAACGGCCTGCCGGAGCTGGGCAAGGTGCAGCAGGCCGAGCGCATGCTCAAGCAGCTGGGCGACTCCTGGGGCGTGGCGCGCACCGAGGTGTCGCTCGGCCGCACCTATGCCAGGCTCGGGCGTTTCGAGGAGGCGCTGGAGGCGCTGACGCAGGCCGTCGCCGCGTTCGAGGCGCTCGACGACCGGTCGTGGACGGCCAGGTCGAAGGAGTACCTCGCCGACACCGTGCTCAGGAGCGGCGAGCGCGAGGCCGCACGCCTTCCGGCGCAGGACGCGGTGAAGATCTACCGCAGCCTCGGCAACGAGGCGGGCGTGCGCAGGGCGCTCGCGCTGATCAGGAAGACGGGCGCCTGACCGGCCACCGTCAGTACGGGCTGTCAGTACGGGCTGTCAGTACGGAGGCGGGATGCGGGCCGGGGTGTGGCGCTCGGGGAGCTGGTTGCGCGCCAGGTGGCCCGCGGCCTGCCTGGCCTCCTCGATGCTCCTGGTGAACAGCTCCTGCACGTGCTTGGCCTGCTCCGACAGGCGTTGCAGGTGCGGCAGCGCGAGGTCGTCGCGCACGGTGTCGGCGATGAGGCGCTGGTAGTCGGGCGTGCGCTCGGCCAGCTGCTGCAGCCTGATGTGGGCGTGGAAGATCTGGTCGGCGTGCACGACCTGCTTGGCGTACTTCTCCAGTGTGCGCACCCGCTTGGCCAGCGACGTCCAGGCGGCGTCGAGCGCGCCCGTGTAGGGGGCGAAGGCGTCCTTGAGGCCGTCGGGCACGTGCCTTGGCACGATCCTTTGGTGCTCGCGGTGCATCGCGGTCAGCTTGGCCAGGCGTACGGCGATCTGCCACACCTCTTCGGGCAGCGTCACCGCGTTGTCGATGGAGTCGATGAGCCCGGCCTTGTACACACGGGAGGACAGGATGGCGTCGACGGCGAGTTGGGCGCGGCGCAACAGGGTCTGGCAGGGTCTGTCCAGCTCTTCCGGCAGAACATACCTGTCGCGGTGTTCCCACACGAAACGCATCGTTCTCCTGTTACTCCGGCTCCTGCCGAGCGATCCCGTACGCACCAGGAGGAAGACCGTGAATGTCAGCATACCGATGAGGAAGCCGGGGCTGCCCGCGACCGCGACGGCGAACACCACCCAGGCGATCGGCAGCACGAACGAGCCGAGGCCGCTCTGGAAGGCGGGCGGTTTGTCGTCGTGCGCGTGCGGCGTGCCGAAACGCACGGCACGCAACTCGACCGGCGCCGCGCGCAGTCTGATCGACACCTCCGGGCGGAGGGACGGGTCGAGGACCAGTCGTGGATACACCGGTGCCCCTCTCGACGGCTTCGCTGTTTCTTCATCCTGCGTTGTGTGGACGCATTCCACGCGGAATTAGTTCGACATATAGGCTCGAATCGATGAACCTCACGCGATGGATTGATCTTGAAGGCGCTGTCAACGTCCGGGACCTGGGCGGCCTCCCGACGACCGACGGCGGTACCACGAGGACCGGCCGCATCCTGCGCTCCGACAACCTGCAGGGCCTCACCCCCGCCGATGTGAACCTCCTGGTGAGCGGGCTGAGCCTACGTCATGTCGTCGACCTGCGCTCGGGTGCGGAGGTCGCGCTCGAAGGCCCGGGGCCGCTGCTGTCGGCGCCCGGCGTGAGCGTGCACCACCTGACGCTGTTCGCCGAGGGCGGCAGGCACACCGACGTCGAGGCGGACACCGGCGACAAGGGCATCGACGGCGACCGGGTGCTTCCCTGGCAGGTACGCGACGAGGCCGGGATGGCCGAGCTCAGGGTGACCGGCTTCTACTACGGCTACCTGCGCGACCGGCCGGACTCGGTGCTGCAGGCGCTGCGCGTCATGGCCTACGACGACGGCGCCACCCTCGTGCACTGCGCCGCGGGCAAGGACAGGACGGGCGTGCTGTGCGCGCTCGCGCTGACCGTGGCCGGGGCCACCCGCGAGGCGGTCGTCGCCGACTACGTGGCGACCGGCGAGCGCCTGGAACTCATCCTGGACCGGCTGCGCGCGAGCGCCACCTACCGTGACGACCTCGACTCCAGGCCCGCCGACGACCACAGGCCGAGGGCCGCCTACATGGAGCAGTTCCTCGACGTCCTCGACGAGAAGTTCGGCGGCCCCCTGCCCTGGCTGCACGCCAACGGCTGGACCGACACCGACAGCCGGGCGATGCACACGCGCCTGCGGGGGTAGGCGAGGGCCCGGGGCGTCAGGCCAGGTGGACGACGCGGTGTTCGGCCGCCGACTGCCTGGCCGCCTCCAGGATCGCGATGACGTCGACGACCTCGGCGGCGTCGACCGGCGGCGGGGCGCCGTCGCGCAGGGTGGCGACCACGCCGGTGTAGAAGTCGAGGTAGGCCCCGTCGGCCGTCGGCACGCGCCTGGCGTCGCCGTCGATGCCGACCAGGCCCCACCTGTCTTCGGGCTCGGCGCCGAAACCGGGCTCATCGGGCGTGCGCCCGGCGCGCAGGCGCTCCTCCTGCACGTCGAGGCCGTGCTTGACGTAGGCGCCTTCGGAGCCCAGCACGCGAAAGCGCGGCCCGGTCCGGGCGGCCAGCGCGCTCGCCCACAGGTGTGAGCGCACGCCACCCGCGTGGGTGAGCGCGACGAAGACGTCGTCGTCGGAGGCCACGCCCGGCCGCAGCACGCCTGTCTCGGCGTACACCTCGACGGCGGGACCCCACAGCCGAAGCGCCTGGTCCACCAGATGCGGTCCCAGGTCGTAGAGCGCACCGCCGAGCTCGTCGGCTCCGCCGCTGTCGCGCCAGCCGCCGCGCGGTTGCGGGCGGTAGCGCTCGAACCTCGACTCGAAGCGGTGCACCCCGCCGAGCGCGCCGTCCTCCAGCAGTCTCCGCAGGGTCAGGAAGTCGCCGTCCCAGCGCCTGTTCTGGAAGGCCGTCAGCATCAGCCCGCGCCCGGCCGCCTTGCGCACGAGCGCCCTGGCCTGTACGGCGGTGCCGGCGAGCGGCTTGTCGACCACGACGGGCAGCCCGGCCGTCAGCGCGGCATCGGCCAGCGGCACGTGGGTGCGGTTGGGCGAGGCGATGACGACGAGGTCGCAGCGCTCCCACAACGCCTCGGCCGACGGCACGGCGGCGGCGCCGTACCTGGCGGAGACGGCGGCGGCACGGCCGGGGTCACGGGTGACGACGGCTTCGAGGCGCAGGCCGGGTGTCGCGTGGACCAGGGGCGCATGGAAGAACTCCCCGGCGGGACCGTAACCGACCAGACCGACTCTGAGCTCGCTCATGCCCGCCACGATAGCGCCCGCGATCTTGCACAGCCCGTAACCGCGCGCCAGCCTGTCCGGGCGGCTCTCAGCCCTCGCGGTCCTCGCGTTCGGCCAGGAACTGCTCGAACTGGGCGGCCAGCTCGTCGCCGGTCGGCATCGGGGTCGACTCGGCGATGAGGTTCTCGCGCTCGGCGCCGGCGGCGAAGGCGTCGTACTGCTGCTCCAGGCCGGTGATGGCGGTCGACAGCTCGCTGGAGGCCTGGATCTGCTCCTCGATCTCGGCCGTCGTGCGCTCGGCCGCCTCACGGAGATTGTCCATCGGGAACACCAGCCCGGTGCCCTTGGTGACCGACTCCAACGCGACAACCGCGGCGTGCGGGTATTCGGCCTGCGACAGATAGTGCGGCACGTGCACGCCGTAACCCAGGGCGTCACGCCCCTGCCCGGCGAGCCTGAGTTCGAGCAGCGCCGCCATGCTCCCCGGCACCTGGACCCGGCCGAACGAGCTGGTCTGCGAGTTGATCAGGTCGGGCCTGCTCGCATGCGCGGTGACGCCGAGCGGGCGCGTGTGCGGGATCGCCATCGGGATGCCGTGCACGGTCACCATCTTGCCCACGCCGAGCCGCTCGGTCAGCGCCGCGACGGCCTTGGCGAACAACTCCCACTCACGGTCCGGCTCGGGCCCGCTCATCAGCAGGAACGGCGTGCCGGTCGCGTCGTCGGCCAGGTGCACGACCAACTCGGGGCTCTCGCACTCCACCCACCGGTCGGTGTCGAACGTCATGATCGGCCGCCGGGACCGATAGTCGAGCAGCCGGTCGACGTCAAAGGTGGCCACAACCCGGTGCTCCAGCTCGGCCAGCAAATGGCCCATCGCGAGCCGTCCGGCGCCGCCCGCGTCAACGAAACCGTCAAAGTGGTAGAGCAGCACCGGATCGGCCAGCTCAGGCACGTCCTCGCTGAGCTGATACAGATCCGTCGGGTCGAACACGTCGGGCCAGCCTTTCGTGGAGTTCTCTACCCGGCTAACCACGGGGGAGCCGGATGGATTCCGTGCTGGGCACCCTACCGGGGCAGAATGATGTTCATGGAGTCAGATCCGGAGCTTGAGGAGTTCGCCACCAGGGTGTTCGGCATGGCCCGCACGGGCGACACCGAGACGCTGAGCGCCTACGTGAAGGCCGGAGTGCCGGTCAACCTCGCCAACGACCGGGGCGACACGCTGGTGATGCTGGCGGCCTATCACGGCCACGCCGCGACCGTGCGCATGCTCACCGCCCTGGGCGCCGATCCCTCCCGGCCCAACGACAGAGGGCAGACGCCATTGGCGGGAGCGGTGTTCAAGAAAGAACGCGATGTGGTGGAGGCGCTCCTTGAGGCGGGAGCCGACCCGGAATCGGGCACTCCGTCCGCTCTGGAGACCGCTCACATGTTCGGCATACAGGATTGGTTCAAACTATGGCCAGAATAGGAAGAAAACTCGCTATTTGCGCGATATAGCCTTTAAGAAAGATCGTTGTCATGCTGTACGGCATGGCTAGTACGTCTGCGCATGCGTCTGAGGTCGCGCCCCTCCGCATTCCACCGCTGCTGTGCCCGTTCCCGAACGAAGTCAACCCGCACGTCGAGCAGGCCAGCAAAGAGAGCTTCGACTGGCTCATGGAGTCAGGAATGCTCGATCATCCGTCGATGCTGGAACGTTACAGGGAGGCCAAATTCGGCTGGCTCACAGCCCGAGCTTATCCGCTCGTCGATCGCGAGATGCTCAAGCTTCTCATGGACTGGTGCATTTGGCTGTTCGCCTTCGACGACGGCTTCTGCGAATCCGACCGGATGAGCAGGCACACCGCCCTCATCGCCAGGGCCCTTCCCGAGATGTTCAGGGTCCTGCACGACCTGGAACCCGACGAGGAGGTGACCAACGTCTTCGCCCGCTCGCTGCGTGAGCTCAAGGCCCGAATCGCCGTGCACGCGAGCGCCGACCAGCTCGCCCGGTGGTGCACCGCCACCAAGGAGTACATCTTCGCCCAGGTCTGGGAGGCGGCCAACCGCGAGGGCGACGTCGTGCCCACCCCGGAGGACTACGTGTTCATGCGCCGCCGTACCGGGGCCATGTATCCCGTCTACGCGCTCATCGACATCGCCGGAGGCTACCGGCTCACCGCGGAGGAGTGGCACCACCCCGACATCCGCGCGCTGACCGAGCACGCCAACGACCTGGTCGTGTGGGACAACGACCTGTTCTCCTACGCCAAGGAGAAGCGGCACGACCAGGCCAGGCACAACCTGGTGAACGTCCTGGTCACCCATCGCAACTGGACGCTGCAGCAGGCGCTCGACGAGGTCGCCCGTATGCACGACAGGGCGGTCGGCGCGATGGTGGGCCTGCGCGGCTCGATCGAGTCGTGGGCCTCGCCCGGCGTGCTCGCCTATGTGGCGGGCCTGGAGTTCTGGGTGCGCGGCCACATCGAGTACTCACTGAGCAGCGCACGCTACATCCACGCATGGCCCGAGGGAACGCGTTGGCCCCCGCCCGCCTGAGTTGCCCTCCGGTCCCGCCTGAGGACCGGAACACCGCTCAGTACGAGGCGTCCATCTCGTTCAGCGCGTAGGTGGACGCCTCGTCCAGGTCCATCCGCGCGCCCTCCTCGAACAGCCTGCGGTACTCGTCCTCGCCCAGTGCCTTCTGGCACTCCTTGATGGACTTCTCGTGCTCGGCCGTGAGGAACGGCGAGCCCAGCAGGGCCAGGCCGTAGGTGCGCCAGTTGGCGGTCGCGGCGCCGAGCACCCTGGCGGCCCTGGCGGTGTCCTCCTGGGCGATGGCGATGCGGGCGATCGTCTCCATGCACAGCAGCGCGCCCAGCACGTCGTGGAAGTGGCGCTTGATCCGCAGCCCCTCCTGCGCGCTGACCAACGCCTCGTCGGCCTGATCGGTGGCCAGCTGGATCAGCGACATCGCCCAGTGCGCGTAGGAGCTGACCCACACCTCGCCACGCTGCTTGCAGGTCTTGAGGCAGTCTTCCAGCAGGCTCCTGGCCTCGAACACACCGCCCTGCAGCGTCAGCACCAGCGCCAGTTCGACCACCGCGGGCAGCAGGCCGGGGTTCATCTCGCGCCCGCCGCTGTTGAACTCGATCGCCACACCCAGCAGCGCGCTCGCCTTCTGGGTGTCGCCCTGGAGGTAGGCGGCCGTGCCCTGCATCTTGGTGGCCAGGATGACCGCCTTGGAGTCGCCGACCTGCACCGCCTCGGTCGCGCACTCCTCGGCCGTCTGCATCGCGCCCGTGCTGTCACCCTGCGCGCTGCGCACGTAGGACAGCACCCACAGCGCCTTGCAGCGCTCCTTGCTCGGCGTCGGGTTCAGGCGCAGGGCGTGTTCGAGGTAGAGCCTGCCCTCGCGGACGAACCCGCAGCCGACCCACATGAACCACAACGACGTCAGCAGTTCGAGCGAGAGCGGCGCGACGTGCGGCGTCTTCAGGCAGTAGTCGAGCGCGACGCGGATGTTGTCGTGCTCCTGCTTCATCCTGACGAACCAGTAGACCTGCCTCGGCCCCGACCACGCCTCCTCGCCCTTGCGGGCCAGGCTCAGGTAGTACTCCAGGTGCCGGTGCCTGGTCGCCGCCGTCTGGCCGAGCTTCTCCAGCCACTCCTCGCCGTACTCGGCCAGCGTGTCGATGAGCTTGTAGCGCAGGCCCGCCGGGCTGCTCTGCGGCAGCAGGATCGACTTCTCGACCAGACCCTGGATCAGGTCGATGATCGCGCCCTTCTCCAGGCGGTCGTCGGTGCAGACGTACTGGGCCGCCTCCAGCTCGAAGTCGCCGGTGAAGACCGAGAGCCTGGCCCACAGCAGGCGCTCCTCCGGCTCGCACAGCTCGTGGCTCCACCCGATCGCGGCCTTGAGCGTCTGGTGCCTGGGCAGCGCGGTGCGGCTGGCCCCGGCCAGCAGGCTGAACCTGTCGGTCAGCAGGCCGAGGATCTGCGCCACCGAGAGCGCGCGCAGCCGCACGGCGGCCAGCTCGATCGCCAGCGGGATGCCGTCCAGCCTGCGGCAGAGCTCGGCCACCGCGCCCAGGTGCTCGTCCAGCACGAAGTCGGGGACGACGGCTCCCGCCCTGGCGGTGAACAGCATCACCGACTCGTTCATGAACAGGCTCTCGTTGGGGTCGTCGCCGGGCACGGCCAGCGGCGGCACCGGCACGACGTGCTCGAACGGCAGGTGCAGCGACTGGCGGCTGGTGGCCAGCACCTTCAGGTTCGGGGCGCGCTCCAGCAGCTCCGACACCAGCTCGGCGCAGCCCTGCACCAGGTGCTCGCAGGTGTCGATGATCAGCAGCATCTTGCGGTCGCCGACCCACTCCGACAACGAGTCGCCCTCGGCACGTGAGGAGTGGTCGGCGATGCCGAGCGCCGAGGCGATCGTGTGCTTGACCATGCCCGCGTCCTGCAGCCTGGCGAGGTCGGCGAACCAGACGCCGTCTTCGTACTGGGCGCGCACCTCGTGGGCCAGGCGCAGCACGGTGCGGGACTTGCCGACACCGCCGATGCCGGTCACAGTGACGAGAGGGGACTCCTGCAGATGGCGCTTGAGATTGGAGAGCAACCGCGTCCGGCCCACGAAGGTCGTGAGCTCGGCCGGTAGATTTCCTTCTCGGCGCCAACCTGTCGGGGTGGCCATGGGCAGCCTCACACAATGTAAGCGGGGCGAGCCTGCGCGTGCCTCTTCGCAACCCGGTGTCACACCGGAAACGGACGAGGAGGCCGACGCCCGCTCACCCTTACGAGGGGTAGCTGACACCTGCCACCGCATCGTACCCCGCACGGCGTTGACTGTCCTTTGCCCAGCCCATGTCGAGGGGTGACGTTTGTCCACCCGGATAGCATGGTTGCCGTGAGCGAACACCTTCCCGAACAGACCGCCGACGACACCGATCAGGGCTGGGGCGAGTGGCGAGAGCCAGAGGGCGACGAGTTCTACCTGGAGAACCGGCCCCCGCACTGGGGCTGAGCCCGCGCCCGGCCGCCCGCTAGGCTCACACGCCTATGGCTACCGAGAACGCTGAACTCCTCTCCCGCGTCCGCGAGCTGCGGGCCGAAGGGCACTCGCCCAAGCAGATCGCCCGCACCCTGGGCGTCGCGCCCTCGATCGTCGCGCCACTGGTACGCGCCGTCGCCGCCGAGCGGGGCGCCACCGCCGCCGACACCGAGGTGGTCGGCTCCTGGGTCAGCACCGGCTGGAGCGTCGGCCTCGGCGTCGAGCCCGGCTCCGGCTGGCACGACGCCTCCCCCGAGCAGGCGCCCACGACGGGTTCGGTCTGCGTCCTGGTGGCCAGGAGGCACGGCTGGGACAAGGTGTCGGTGTGCGGCTACCTGGTGGACGTCTACTGCCTGGGCGTGCGCAACACCGTCGGGCCCGACGTCATGGACGAGCGCGAGCTGCTGCGCTTTCGCGACTACTTCTTCTCCGACTACAAGGGCTGGCAGGAGGCGCCGTTCGAGCTGGCCAGGGAGCTCGTGCTGGGCGGCTCCGCCTACGCCGAAGGGCTGGGCTTCCCCGCGGGCGAGGAGCTGGCGCCCGCCGCCGCGCACCTGGGCGAGCGCCCGGACGGCGGTCCTCGCCTGACGTTCGGGCGCGAGGGCAGGCCGTTCTACATCTCCGGCCCCTTCGACGAGCCGCGGGCGATCATCCGTGACCTGGAGCGGGCCGTCGGCGCACCGCCGAACTTCGACTACGTGCTGACCGAGCGGCCCTCCCCGCTGTGAGGCGCCGCTAGGCGACCACGTCACGCCTGCGGAAGCGCCGGAACGCGATCGCGATGAGGATGGCCGCATAGGTCACCGACACCGAGGCGCCCTTGATCATCGCGCTCCAGTCGAGTTCCGGCGCGAGGGCGTCGATCCAGGCCGTGTTCCAGAACGTGGGCAGGAACTCCCGCAGCACGCCCAGCGCCTCGACCGCCTGCAGGATATTGCTGACGATCACCAGCCCGACCGCGCCGCCCACCGCGCCGAGCGGCGAGTCGGTCACGGTCGAGAGCAGGAACGCCAGCGACGCCACCACGAGCTGGCTCACCAGCGCGTAGCCGATGATGATCCCGAACCTCGGCAGCACGTCGAGCGCCGCGATCGTCTGCCCGGTGCCCGGCACCTGGATGTCGTGCCAGCCGAAGGCCAGCGTCCCGGCCAGCATCGCCATCAGCGGCAGGCAGATCACCGCCGCCGCCGAGTAGCCGAGCGCGACGATGAGCTTCTGGCGCAGCAACCGGTCGCGCGGCACGGGCGCGGCCAGCAGGTAGCGCAGCGACGACCAGCTCGCCTCACTGGCCACCGTGTCGCCGCAGAACAGCGCCACCGCCACCACCAGCAGGAAACCGGCCGACACCGACAGCGCGAACGCGGCGAAGTTCAGCGCGCTCGCGGTCGCCAGGTCCGACATGCGCAGCGCCGTCTGCTGCCCCTGCCCCTGGCCCGCGCCGAACTGGAAGGCGACCACCAGCACCCACGGCAGCGCCAGCAGCAGCCCGAACATCACCAGCGTGCGCCGCCGCTTGAACTGCCTGACGATCTCCACCCTGAGCGGAAGGGTACGGCCGGGCGCGTAGCCGGGCGCGGCGGTGCTCACAACGCCTCCTGGCGCAACTCGGGTCATGACTTGTCGCCGATCAGGTCGAGGAACACATCTTCCAGGCGTGCGCTGTGCCCGTTGGAGGTGGCGTCGCGCAGCAGTGCGGCCACCGGCCCCGCACTGACCAGCTTGCCCCTGTGCATGACGACGACATGGCTGCACGTCTGCTCGACCTCGGCCAGCAGATGGCTGGAGACGATCACTGTACGGCCGTCGGCGGCATAACGCCTGAGCACCTCGCGCATCTCCCTGATCTGGGGCGGGTCGAGGCCGTTGGTCGGCTCGTCGAGCACCAGCAGGTCCGGCAGGCCGAGCATGGCCTGAGCGATGGCCAGGCGCTGGCGCATGCCCTGGGAGTACGTGCGCACGGCCCGATCCAGCGCCTTGCCGAGCCCGGCGATCTCCAGCGCCTCGGCCAGATGGGCGTCGCCCGCCGGGCGGCCGGTCGCCTTCCAGTACAGGTCGAGGTTCTCGGTGCCGGTCAGGTGCGGCAGGAAGCCGGGGCCCTCGACGAACGAGCCGAGCCTGGACAGCACGGGCGCGTCCGGCGTGACCCGGTCGCCGAAGATGCGGATCTCACCGGCGTCGGGGTGGATGAGCCCCATCATCATGCGCATCGTCGTGGTCTTGCCGGCGCCGTTGGGACCGAGCAGGCCGAGCACCTGTCCCTGCTCGACCGTGAACGACAGCCCGTCGACGGCGAGTTCGCCGTTGCGGTAGGCCTTGGTCAGCCCGGTGATGCGCAGCGGGACGGCCGGGTCGGCGGGCTCGCCGTCCTCCTGGCCGTCCTTGCGGCGGCGTCCGGTCAGCAGCAGGGCGGCGGCGAGCACGACGGCCGCGAGCGGCATCGCCCACGTCCACCAGGCGGGCCCGCTCGCCGGGGCGCTGAGATCGGCGTCGGTCGGCAGCGAGAGGGCCGGAGCGGCCAGCCCGACCAGGTAGGTCGCGGGCGCGGCCGTCGAGGCGTAGCCCATGTCGGTCGTGGTGAGCGTCAGCCGAAGCTTGTGCCCGATCTCGAACCGGTGGTCGAGCGCGGGAAGCGCGATCGTGGCGGTGGCACCGCTCGCGCCCTCCGGGATGGTGAGGCGCACCGGCGAGACCAGCCCGGCGGGCAGGTTCGGCGGCTGCATTGGGTCGGTGACGTCGTAGAGCTTGGCGAACAGCGTCACCTCGCCGGGCTCGCCCTCGACCCTGACCTGGACCTTCGGACTGCCGGTGAGCTGGATCGGCGCGGTCAGCGGCGCCGACTCGAAGGAGGCGCTCTGCCCCGGCATGTCGAGCGAGATCCCGATATTGGGCTGGCCACCTCCGGTCGAGCCGCCGAGCAGCCCGCCGATGCCGGGCACGGCCGAGATGGAGGCGGGGGAGCCGCCCGGCGGGTTGGCGACGTTCTGCGCCGGGCCCGCCAGCGGCACGGAGGTGGCGGCGGTGCCGTCCAGACCCGGGTAGCGGTCGGCGTCCGGGTGCAGCCTGATGCGCTGGCGGGTGCCGGGGTCGCGCCCGCCGTCACGCGTGACCGTGAACTGCTTGCCGGGCACGGCCGACCCCTCGGGGGCCTTGAGCCAGTGGTCGAACCAGGCCAGCGTGCGCTCGGCCAGGTAGTCGGCCTCGCCGTTGCCGCCGTCGTGCCCGCCGTCGAACCAGGCGACCTGCACGGGTGTGCCGGTCGCGGCGATGGCGGCGGCGTTGGCGTCGGCATGGGCGAGCGGGAACAGCGAGTCGCGCTGGCCCTGGATGAGCAGCGTGGGCGCCTTGATCCGGCCGGGTACGGAGATCGGCGAGGACTTGCGCAGCGTCTCGACGGCCGACGGCGTGGCCTTGCCGGTCTGGGCGACCTGCTGGTACATGTCGCAGATCGCGGGCAGGAAGCGCCCGCATCTGGCCTCTTCGGCGCTCACCGGGCGCGGCTGCGCGGTCAGCGCCTCGATGCCCTGAGTGGGGCCGCCCCTGCTGAAGAACAGACCGGCCCACATGCGCTTGAACACCCCGGTGTCCGGCCCGGCGCCCGTGGCGTTGGGGAACAGCGCGTCGGCCAGGTCGTACCAGGTGATCTGCGGGACGAGCGCGTCGACGCGGGGGTCGTGCGCGGCGGTCATCAGGGCGATGGCGCCGCCGTAGGAGCCTCCGGCCATGCCCACCCGGGGGTCGCCCGCGGCGTCGAGGAGGACCTCGGGGCGGGTGGCCAGCCAGTCGATGAGCTGCTTGACGTCCTTGACCTCGTAGTCGGGTGAGTTCAGGGCGATCTGGCCGGTCGAGGCGCCGAATCCGCGCGCCGACCAGGCGAGCACCGCGTATCCGGCCTGGGCCAGGCGCTGGGCCTGGTCCCTGACGCTGCGCTTGCTGCCGCCGAACCCGTGGCCGAGCAGGACGGCGGGCGCCTTGCCGCCGCCCGCGGGCGGGTAGAAGGTGGCGTCGAGCACGACCTTCTGGTCGTCGGCGGGCCCGTCGACGACGGGGATTCTCAGGTCCTGGCCGCGTACCTCGGGAGCCGACGGCCACAGCAGCCACACGGCCGCTCCCACCGCCACCACCAGGACCGCCGCGATCACACGCTTCATCGCACCTCGCCGCTGACGTTCATGGTCAGGAGCCTAACGACAGGACCTGAGAGCCAACTGAGACGCCCGTGCGCGGCGAGTCGCGGCCCTCAGCCGAGGAGCGCGTAGACGGTCGAGGCCTCGGCGGCGGGTTCGGCGGCGGCCATCAGCGCCTGCCCGGACAGCGCGCCGCCCTCCCTGGCCAGGCGCGGCGACCACGGCAGCCGCAGCACCGCACGCCGCTGCCCGACCTCCTGCACGCGCAGGCCGAGATCGCCTACCCAGGGGGCGAAGTAGTCGTTCAGGATCGCGTCGCCGTCTTCGGGAGTCGTCCGCTCATCATGCCGGGCGCGGACCGCGGTGGCCCGCAGGACGCCGCCACGTTCGCGACAGGCGGCGACATAGCGGATTTTCGGCCCAGAACGAGCCGCGATTGCGGTCAAGGTAAAGGGCGGGCATCATTTGCTGCCGTGACGCCACAAGCAGCAGCCAAGTCCCCACGCCCTCGGGCCATGCGCGGGGTGAGCGCCCTGATCGCCCTGGCCCTGCCGTACTGGACGCGGGGCGAGGCCGGGCGCGAGACGCCGCGTGAGCTGTTCAAGGTGCTGTACTACGGGTGGCTCGTGGCCTTCTCCTTCAAGGTGCTCGGGTCGGCGTGGGACGTCTCCTGGCACTTCAAGTGGCTGCGCGACGACCTGGCTCCGCCGCATCTGCTCAACTCCGCCGGCACCGCGATGGCGGTCGCGCTCACCGTGATCCACGGCTACACCGGCTACGGGGTCGACAGGAGCGCGCTGCGTCTCATCCAGTGGGGCACCGGCATCTTCCTGGTGGCCGTGCCGCTCGACCTGATCAACCACAGGGTCAACGGGCTCGACATCACCTCGTGGAGCCCCTCGCACATCATGCTGTACGTCGGCACGTTCTTCATGATCGCCGGAGTGATCCGGGGCTGGTTCACCGGCTCGCACGGCGAACGCCGCCGTACCCTCGTGCTCGGCGGCTTCTTCGCCTTCTTCCTGGAGAACATGCTCTTCCCCGCACAGCACCAGGAGTACGGCGTGCTCGGCATCGCCGCCTGGGACCGGGGCCAGACCTACGCCGAGCCGATCCTGCTGCAGTTCGCCGCCGACCAGATGGGGCGCTCGATCGACAGGACGATGTTCGTCAACTTCGCGCTGCCGGTGCCTGACGCGCTCTACCCGGTGTACTTCTGCGTCGCGGGTGCGATCGTGCTGGTCATGGCCAGGCTGATGATCGGCAGGTTCGGCAGTGCGACGGCGGTCGCCGCGGTGCTCGTCGGGTTCAGGGCGCTGGCCTGGCCGCTGCTGACCGTCGCCGACTTCCCGCCCTCGGCCGTGCCGTTCTTCCTGGTGCTGGCCGGGCTCGCGGTGGACGTGGCGTTCCTGGTCGGGCAGCCGGTCGTGCGGGCGATCGGCGGCACGCTGCTGGTCGGCGGAGCCGTGTACGGCGGGATGGTGGCCCAGGAGGCGTTGCTCGCCGCGCCTCCTTTGGCGAGCGCCACCGCGCCCTACGCGATGGCCGGGCTGCTGCTCGCCTGGCTGGGGGCGCAGTGGTTCACCGGGAGGTTCGGGCTCAGGGCGCCCGAGGCCGGGGCCGCCGGTCAGCCGATCGAGGCCCGGGTGATCGCGACCGCGACGCCGTAGGCCAGGCCCATCACGGCCACCTCGGCTCCGGCCCAGGCCAGGATCGAGGTGGCGCCGCCCCTGGCGACGACCGGCAGCAGCCGCCAGCGGATGTTGGCCGCGAGCGGCACCAGCACCAGCGTCAGCGCCACCTTCGCCACCACCAGCAGGCCGTACTCCGTGGTGAGGATCGCCCCCGGCAGTTCGACACCGGGCGTCAGCAGCATCGTGCCGAGACCGCTGACCAGGCCGGACAGGCCCACGACCACCAGGCACACGGTCGCCACCTTGGAGAACCTGGGCAGCGCGACGGCCAGCAGCTCGCGCCTCGGCGCGACGAACACCGCCACCGCGATCAGGCCGCCCGTCCAGGCGGCCGCGCCCATGACGTGCAGCTCCATCGCGACCATGATCGGGTCGTGCCACACCGAGTCGACCGCGTGCCCGGTCACCGGGATCGGCATCAGGCCGAACAGCGCCACGATCAGCCGCAGCTCGGCCGGGACCTTCTCCCCGAAACGCACCGCCATCAGCCCGACTCCGGCCGCCGTGAGCGCGCAGGCGGCGCTGAACAGCAGCCCCTGTCCCGTGCCGACCGAACCGACGTAGTCGGCGAGCATCGCCAGCGTGGGGACGCCGCCCGGGTTCAGCTCGGCGGCCTGGAACACGATCGTCACCAGCGCCGCCACCGCCCACGCCCACGCCGCGGTGACCGCCAGCGGCCGTGCCCGGCGCATGACCGGCTCGGTGGCGTCCGGGTCGTCGAACCCGAGAAGCTTCGGCAGCAGGCTGAGCCCGACCACGGCCACGGCGGCCACATCGAGCAGCACCCGCACGACCGGCAGCCCGTACGCGACGATCGGCCCCGGCAGCACGATCCCCGGCACCGCCTCCTCCGCGGTCAACGTGCTGGCCACCACGACGGCCAGCACCGCACAGAACACGAACCCACCGGCCGGCAGCTTGGCGGGCATCGGGGTGGCAGGGGCGGGGGAGTGCGCAGGGGGGAGGCCGGTGGTGGTCATCGCCGGGCGCTTTCGGGGGTGGAGGCGTCATCGGAAGCGATGGCGTCGGTGGGCTCGGTGGGCTCGGTGGGCTCGGGGGGTGTCGGGGGTGTGGAGCGGCGGAGGGCGATCACGGTGCCGGCGCCGAGGACGAGGAGTGCGCCGAGTATCCACAGCACGGCCATGCCGGCGCCGCCGTTGGCCGCGGCCTCGGCCGCCTTGGCGCTGAGGTCGCCGCCCGGCGCGGGCACGGCCTGCGGGGAGGCGGCCGAGGAGGAGGAACCGGGCGTGGTGAGGGTGAAGGTGATCTTGCCCGACACCGGATGGCCGTCCGACGACAGGATGCGATAGCCCACCACATAGGCCCCGGCGGGCCCCAGCGGCCGCAACCCCAGCGTCACCTTCGCCTTGTCGACGACGACCTCGCCCTGCCCCCACGAGCCCCCGTCCGGCCCGGTGACGCTGACGGCCGTGAAGCCCTGCCTGACCGCCTGGTCGAACAGCAGCGTGATCGTCGCCGGCGCCGCCGACACCGAGGAGCCGTCCTGGGGATCGCTGCCGATCAGTATGTTGTGCGCCTGCGCGGGCACGACCGCGAGACCGACCGCCGCACAGGCGAGCACCAGGACCGTGAGAAGCCGCCGCACCGAAGCCTGACCTTCCGTTGAACCTTCCGAGGCCTGTCCATGGTCCCACTGGGTACGGCGGGCTTGAGCCGATGACCTCGCACTTCGGCGGCGCGACGCCGTACCCCAGCAGGGGAGCGAGGCCGTGAACCAGGGCGAAACCCATGCATCACTCCCGTACCCGGCGTAGCATCCGAGCCACCCCAGCCCCCCATGACGAACGGCGAGGCCTCATGAGCGGCGTCTCCAGTGCGGCATTGGCCGAACCGGTCCGCAAGGTCGGACCGTGGTGGATCGCGGGCATCTCGCTGGCCAATCTGGCCCTCTGGATGGCCTACTTCGGCCCGTTGCAGGTGCTGCTCCCGCAGCAGGTGGCGGCGGTCGCGCCGCAGCACAAGGAGGCCGCGCTCGCCCTGGTGACCGGCCTCGGCGCGGCGGCGGCCATGCTGGCCAACCCGCTGGCCGGAGCCCTGTCGGACCGCACCCGATCGAGGTACGGCAGGCGTCATCCCTGGACGCTCGCGGGGGCGTCGGCGGGTGCGCTGGCGCTGGTGTTCCTGGCGTTCCAGAGCTCGATCGCGGCCATCGCGCTCGGCTGGTGCCTGGCCCAGGCCGGGCTCAACGCCATGCAGGCCGCCCTGACGGCGGGCGTGCCCGACCACGTGCCGGTGGGGCAGCGCGGCCAGGTGTCGGGGTGGATCGGCGTTCCGCAGTCGCTGGGCGTGGTGCTGGGCGTCGTGCTGGTGACGGCGGTGGCCACGACCACCACGTCCGGGTACCTGCTGATCGCCGTGCTCGTGCCGTTGTGCGCACTGCCCTTCGTGTGGCGTACGGCCGATCCGCCTCTGCCGCCCGGACCGTCGGGGGAGAGGTCGTTCCTGCGGTCGTTCTGGATCAGTCCGAAGGCGCATCCGGACTTCTTCTGGGCCTGGATCACCAGGTTCCTCATGCAGCTCGGCAATGCGGTGGCGACGCTGTACCTGCTGTACTTCCTCATCGACCGGGTCGGGTTCGCCGAGTCCGAGGCCGGGGCCCGGCTGCTGGTCCTCATCCTCCTCTACACGGCGGCGGTCGTGCTGACCACGGTGGCGGCGGGCGTGCTGTCCGACCGTCTGGGCCGCCGCCGGTCCCTGGTCACGGCGTCCGGCGTGATCAGCGCGGTTCCCGCCGTGCTGCTGGCGTTCTGGCCGCAGTGGCCGGTCGCGCTGGTGGCGTCGGCGGTGCTGGGGGTGGGGTTCGGGGTGTACCTGTCGGTGGACAACGCGCTGGTCACGCAGGTGTTGCCCGCGGCCGGAGGACGGGCCAAGGACCTCGGGGTGATCAATGTGGCCAACACCGGGCCGCAGGTGCTCGGGCCCGCGATCGCCGGGCCGATCGTGGCGGGGGCCGGTGGGTATCCGGTGCTCTACCTGACGTCGGCGGCGCTGGTGCTGCTCGGCGGCGGCCTGGTCTGGAGGATCAAGAGCGTGCGATAGGGCCGTCGCCTCTCACAAGTTCAGGTCCTTCACGCGCTCAAGCCCCTCGCCAACCGGGACGGATCGGCGATCACCCGCTGCAGCACCGTGCCCGCCGCGCCCAGCGACGCGGCGTCCGGCCCCGCCGTACCGGCCAGGACCGGGGGAAGGTGCTCGCGCATCGCGCCGAGGCGGCGGCCGAGCTCCTCGCGCACGGCCGGGCCGAGCGAGTCGTACAGCGGCGCGTAGCCGCCGCCCAGTACGACGGCTCCCGGGTCGAGCAGGTGCACGGCCGAGGCGAGCGCGACGCCCAGCGCCCGACCGGCCCGGGCGACCCCGCCGGAGGCCAGCGACTCCAGCCCGGCGTAGCGCTCCAGGCAGCCCCGGCCCCCGCAACGGCAGGCCGGGCCCGACGGCTCGACGACGACGTGCCCGAGCTCACCGGCGAAGCCGCCGACGCCCCGGAACAGCGTTCCGTCGACCACGAGGCCGGCCCCGACGCCGATCTCCCCTGACACGTACAGAAAGTCGCGCAGCCCGCACCCGAACCACAGCTCCCCGAGCGCGGCCAGGTTCGCCTCGTTGTCCACGCCCACCTCGAACGGCAGGCCGAGCAGCTCGGCGGGACGCACCTGCGGCCAGCCGAGGTTCGGCGCACGGCGCAGCAGGCCGTCGGCCGGATCGACGGGACCGGGTACGGCGAGCGCGGCCCCGGCCACGCCGAGCCCGGCGGCAGCGGCGGCCTCCAGCGCCTCGACGGCCAGCGCGCGCAACGCGGCGACCGTGCGCACGGGGCCTTCGGCCCGGCCGTCCACGTCGCCGGCCAGGCGCAGCCGTACCTCGCCCGTCAGGTCGACGACGCACACCGACACGCGGGCGACGTCGATCTCCATGCCCAGCGCGGCGACCCTGGCCCCGCTGAGGGCGACGGCGACGCCGGGCCTGCCGCGTTCGCCGTCGCGTACCGTGCCCGTCTCCCTGGCGACGCCCGCGGCGATCAGGTCGCCGACGAGCTTGGAGACGGTGGTCTTGGTCAGGCCGGTGGCCTCGGCGAGTTCGGCGCGGGTCGCGGGACCGGCGCGGTGGACCTGGCCGAGCACGAGCGCCATGTTGCGGGCGCGCATGGCGTCGTGACGAATGGCTGACGGCACCTCTTGACCTCCTCCTCACGCGGTCGCAGTATTTAATCCACAACGTAGACTAAATCGGGAGCGCCTCCATGTACGACCCCACGCCCGCCGACCGCTTCACCTTCGGCCTCTGGACCGTGGGCTGGCAGGCCCGTGATCCGTTCGGAGACGCTACCCGTGCGCCGCTCGACCCGGTGACCTCCGTCCGCAGGCTGGCCGAGCTCGGCGCGTACGGCGTCAGCTTCCACGACGACGACCTGCTGGCCGTCGAGCCGGACCGGGACAAGGCCGTGGCCGCGTTCGCCGGGGTCCTGGCCGAGACCGGGCTCAAGGTGCCGATGGCCACGACGAACCTGTTCACCCACCCGGTGTTCAAGGACGGCGCGTTCACCAGCAACGACAGGGACGTCAGACGCCACGCCCTGCGCAAGGTGATGCGCAACCTCGACCTGGCCGCCGAGCTCGGCGCGAGCACGTACGTGTGCTGGGGCGGCAGGGAGGGCGCCGAGTCCGACGCCGCCAAGGACGTGCGCTCGGCCCTGTCCAGGTACAAGGAGGCGCTCGACCTGCTCACCGGCTATGTCGTCGAGCGCGGCTACGCCATACGGTTCGCCATCGAGCCCAAGCCCAACGAGCCGCGCGGCGACATCCTGCTGCCGACGATCGGCCACGCCCTGGCGTTCATCGACGAGTTGGAGCGCCCGGACCTGGTCGGGCTGAACCCCGAGGTCGGCCACGAGCAGATGGCCGGGCTGAACTTCGTCCACGGCGTCGCCCAGGCCCTGTGGCACGGCAAGCTCTTCCACATCGACCTGAACGGCCAGCACGGCCCCAGGTTCGACCAGGACCTGATCTTCGGCCACGGTGACGTCAAGAGCGCCTTCTTCCTGGTCGACCTGCTGGAGAATGGCGGCTACGAGGGCCCGAGGCACTTCGACTACAAGCCCTCGCGCACCGAGGACGCCGCCGACGTCTGGGCATCGGCCGAGGCCAACATGCGCACGTACCTCATCCTGCGCGAGCGCGCCGCGGCCTTCCGCGCCGACCCCGAGGTGCGGCAGGCGCTGGCCGACTCCCGCGTGGCGGAACTGGCCGTGCCGACACTGGCTCCGGGCGAGAGCCTGGCCGACCTGGCCGCCGACACCTTCGACGCCGAAACCGCCGCCGCCAGGGGCCTGCACGCCACCAGGCTGAGCCAGCTCGCCGTCGAACACCTGCTCGGCGTACGGCGATGACACTCGTCGCCGGTATCGACTCCTCCACCCAGAGCTGCAAGGTCGTCATCCGCGACGCCGCAACCGGAACCCTGGTACGGCACGGCCGCGCCGCACACCCGCCGGGCACCGAGGTGCACCCCGAGCACTGGTGGACGGCGCTCGGCGAGGCGATCGAGGCGGCGGGCGGCCTCGACGACGTCGCGGCGATCGGTGTGGCCGCCCAGCAGCACGGCCTGGTGTGCCTGGACGAGGACGGCGAGGTGGTCAGACCGGCGCTGCTGTGGAACGACACGCGCTCGGCACGCGCCTCGGAAGCCCTGCTGACCGAGCTCGGCGGGCCGCGGGCGTGGGCGCAGGCGGTGGGTAGTGTGCCGACGGCGTCGTTCACGGTGACCAAGCTCAGATGGCTGGCCGAGCACGAGCCCGGCCATGCCGCGCGCACGGCGGCGGTGTGCCTGCCGCACGACTGGCTGACCTGGCGACTGACCGGGGCGCCGGGGATCGGCGAGCTGACGACCGATCGGGGCGACGCGTCGGGCACCGGGTACTGGTCGCCCGCCGAAGGGGCCTACCGGCTCGACCTGCTGCGGACGGCGTTCGGGCGCACGCCGGTGCTGCCGAGGGTGCTCGGGCCAACGAGGCAGGCCGGGCTGACGGCCGCCGGAGGCCAGGTGCCCGGCGGCGTGCCGATCGCGGCGGGCACGGGCGACAACATGGCGGCGGCGCTCGGCGTGGGCGCGCTCGCCGGTGACGTGGTCGTGTCGATCGGCACGTCGGGCACGGTGTTCGCCGTCGCCGAAGGCCCGAGCGCCGACGCGTCCGGGCAGGTGGCGGGCTTCGCGGACGCGACGGGCCGGTTCCTGCCGCTGGTGTGCACGCTCAACGCCGCCAGGGTGCTGCAGGCTGCGGCCTCGATGCTGGACGTGGGGCTGGACCGCCTGGACGAGCTGGCGCTCCGGGCGCCGTCCGGCGCGGGTGGCCTGGTGCTGGTGCCGTACCTGGAGGGCGAGCGCACGCCGAACCTGCCGCACGCTACCGGCTCGCTGCACGGCCTGCGCCTGGCCACCTCGACGCCCGCCCACCTGGCCAGGGCTTCGGTCGAGGGCCTGCTGTGCGGCCTGGCCGACGCGCTGGACGCCCTGACCGGGTGCGTGCCCGGTCTGGAGGGGCGGGTGCTGCTGGTCGGCGGGGGAGCGGCGTCGCGTGCCGTGCGGGCCGTCGCGCCCGCCGTACTGGGCAGGCCGGTGGTGGTGCCACCGCAGGGGGAGTACGTCGCCGACGGGGCCGCCGCGCAGGCCGCATGGCTGACGGCGGGCGGGCCGCTTCCTCCACGCTGGGCGGGCGGCGAGAGCGAGGTGTACGAGGCGCAGGCGGCTCCCGGCGTCCGCGCGCGGTACGCAGAGGCCAGGGGGCATGTTCTCGAGCGACCGGCTGAGGGCGTCCTCAGCGCGGAGGGCGGCTGAGGGAGGCCGGAGTGCGAGCACCGGTCCCGGGGCGGGCCGTCGTCAGCACGGCGGCGGTCAGGAGAGCCTCGGGACCGGTATCTACGGATTCACCTGCAAAGTCATGCGGGGACTGCTTCGGTGCACGTCCAGAGTGATGCGGGTGCCGCCTCAGCCGTTCCTGCTGCCGCTCTGGGAGCGCTGGCCTCGGCGCAGTGGCAGGGAGTCCTTGGCGATGCGCTTGGACGTCGCGCCGCCGGACGACGTGAACTCCGTCTTCGCGCCCGAGGCGCCGCGTACCTTGGAGCGGGGCGAGGCGGTGCTGGGCGTCTGGCTCTCGTGCTTGTGCTCGTGCTGTTCGCGCGTCTGCCGTGACTTGGAACTCATACCAGACATCTGTCCGTTTTACCCGGAAATCAAACCTGGGATCCGCTTTCCCGTGACGCGGGCGGCGCCCAGATCCCCATCGCCTGCCACAGCCGCCTGCTCACCGGATTGATCAGCCCGATCTCCCCGCACAGCTCACGCGTCTTGGTGATGGAGTCGCAGATGTCCTGCTTGGCGGCCCGGCTCCCGGTGTAGATCTCCTCCACCACCTTCCGGGGAATCCCGTAACGCCTGATCATCGCCCCGGGCGGCGAGAGCATGATCCTGGCCATCACCCCGAGCACGAGCGGCGAGACCAGTCCGAGCAGGAAGCGCCGGTGCGCCGGCATCATCGGCACCCTGCGCCTGAGGTAGTGCCGGGCGAAGGAGATGTGCCTGGCCTCCTCGGCGACATGGATACGCATGATCATCTGCTCCAGCGGATGCCGTCCGGCCGCGTTCCTGAGCGTGCGGCGCTGCACGTGGTCGATCGGGTCCTCGCCGCCGAGCACGAACACGAAGAACAGCTCCGTCGAGATCAGCGGCGTCACCGGCACGATCTGCGCCAGCAGCGACAGCGGCCCCGGCATGCCGCGCACCGGGAGTTTCGTGCGATTGACGAACTCCTGGAACATCAGCCCGTGCTGCCCCTCCTCGATCGTCTCGTGGTAGGCGTAGCGGAACTCGGGCGAGCCGTTGGGCAGCCGGTATGCATAGTTGAGCAGGCCGCGCTTGAGAAGGTTCTCGAACTGCAGGCCGATCTTCATCGCGGTCGTGATCCGCCACAGGCCGATCTCCGCCCGCAGTGCGGGAGAGCGGCTGAGATACCACGGATGCTGGGACAGGCGATCGATCGGCGGCAGCTCCCAGCGCGGATCGCCGCGGTCGATGAGGTAGTCGGGATCGTCCCAGGGGATGTCGACGTACGGCTCCCAGTGCTTGTCGACCGAGGCCTTCGACAGGCGCTCGATGACCGCCTCGTAGGCCCGCCGTGCGGCGACGCTCTCGTCGCCCTCCCTGGCTGCGGTAGAGCTCGGTGCGGCTGACATCGCGTGCACTCCTCTCCTCGCCGCAATTGTATGAAGCATCCAATAGCCTTGTACGGCGATTGCACGCACAGGTCGCGTGCGGTGACGCTGCGTGGTCGAGGAGCGCGGGTCAGAGATCGGCCGCCTCGACGCCCAGCTCGGCGGCGGCGGCCGTTCTGACCAGGTCGTGCACCCGGCGCCGCGACAGCGCCTTGCGGTGCACGGTGACCTGGACGGCGAGCCCGTCGTAGAGCGACAGCACCCGCCAGGTGGTGGCCTCGGGATCGGCGCAGCTGAACTGGCCGCACGCCACGCCGTCCTCGACGATGGCGCGGAAGGCCTGCTTCCAGCGCAGGTCGAGGCGGCGGGAGGTCTGTTCGAGCTCGGGATTGCGCATCGACTCGGCCCAGGCGTCGATCCAGAGCCGCCAGGAGGTGGCCGACCCGGCGGGCAGGTAGAGCTTGAGCAGGTCGCGCAGGCGTTCGAGCGGGGTGCCGCCGGAGCGTTCGAGCGCGCTCAGCCGGTCGAGGTCGCAGCGGACGGCGTAGCCGAGCGCCGCGGCCATCAGCTTGTCCTTGGTCTCGAAGTGGTAGAACAGCAGCGCCTGGCTGACGCCCGCGGCCCTGGCGATGTCGAGTGTTCGGGTATGTCCGAACCCGCGGGCCGCGATCACCTCGCAGGCCGCGCTGAGCAGATCCTCGCGCCGCATGCGGCTGTAGGCCCGTGTCACGAGGGCACACCTTAGTGTGCGGCGTCACCCCTGCGAAGTGGAAGACGAAGGACAAAGCGGGCACCTTGCGGCGAGTCTTCGATCTTGAGCGAACCGCCGTGCGACTGGGCGATTTCGCGCGCGATCGGCAGTCCCAGCCCGGTGCCGCCCGCGTCGCGGCTGCGGGAGGCGTCCAGCCTGATGAACCTCTGGAAGACGAGTTCGCGCTGATCCTTGGCGATCCCGGCCCCGTCGTCGACCACCTCCAGCACGGCCCAGCCGTCCTGCTCGGTCACGGTGACCCGGATGGCGGCGACCGCGTGCCGTTCGGCGTTGTCGACCAGGTTGGTGAACAGGCGGCCGAGCCGCAGCCGGTCGCCGGTGATCACGACGCCGGGCCGCAGGTCGCGTATCACCTGCTTGCCGCGTGTCCTGCCGTCCAGTTCGGCCGCCGCCATCTCGCCCAGGTCGACCGGATCGGCCTTGGCGGGCGCGCCCGCGTCCAGCTTGGCCAGGGTGAGCAGGTCGGTGACCAGGGCCTGGAGCCGGTCGAGGCTGGCCAGCACCGCCCTGCCCGTCTCGGGCCAGTCGGCGTCGTCGGGATAGAGCAGCGCCTCCTCCACCTGGGCCCGCATCGCGGTGATCGGTGTGCGCAGGTCGTGGGAGGCGTCGGAGGCGAACCTGCGCTGCTGCTCGACCATCGCCTCCAGCCGGTCGAGCGTCTCGTTGACGGTGCCGGTGAGCTCGCCGATCTCGTCGAGGTACGGCGCGGGCGGCACCCGCCTGCCGAGATCGGTCGAGGTGATCTCGACGAGCTCGTTCTTGATCGTCTTGACCGGCGCCATCGCCCTGCCGACGATCTTGTAGGTCAGCCAGGACGTCAGCCCGATGAGCAGCGCGGCCCCCGTGAGCATCCCGGCGGCGTACAGCGGATGGATGTACCAGGGCACCGTGGGCGCGTAGGCGTAGGACATCCAGTAGCTGTTGTCGGCCTGCACGTGCACGCGGAAGCCGACCATGAGCAGGCAGCCGTCGTCGTAGACCCCGCACGACTGCCCGTCCACCCGGCCGTCGTCGCCCGACGGCTGGGCGAACGTGAGCGCGGGATAGCCCAGCAGGTCCTTGCTCGCCTGCCGTACGTCGCCGCGGTTGTCGATCACCTGGAGCAGGTCGACCTGTTCGGTGGGCGTCTGCAGTTTGATGTCGGGGGCGAAGCGTTCGACGTTGAAGGCGACCCGCCTGGCGGCGCTGGCCAGCTGGTCGACGACGTACTTCTGGGTGAGCGCGTGCCCGGCGACCGTGAGCAGCAGGATGCCCGACAGGCACACCAGCATGCTGACCAGGGCGGCGAGGGTGGTGAGGCGGCGGCGCACCGACCATTTGGTGAACATCGGCTCAGCTCCCGCGGGTCGGCAGTCGCAGCACGAACCTGGCGCCCCGCGTGCTCTCGGCGACGCACAGGCTGCCGCCGTGGCTGTTGGCGATCTCGCGGGCGATCGGCAGTCCGAGCCCCGTGCCTCCGGCGTCGCGGTTGCGGGAGGCGTCCAGGCGGGTGAAGCGCTGGAAGACGACCTCCCACTTGTCCGCCGTGATCCCGGCCCCGTCGTCGAGCACCTCCAGCACCGCCTCGCCCTCCTGTCTGCGCACGGAGACCGTGACCAGGTCGACGGCATGGCGCTCGGCGTTGTCCAACAGGTTGGTCAGCAGCCTGGCCAGCCGCAGCCGATCGCCCACGACCACCACGCCGTACTCCAGCTCACGCACGATCCGCCGGTACGGCTGGCGCCGCTCGATCTCCTCGGCGACGAGCACACCGAGGTCGATCGGCTCGCTCTTGCCCTCGCCCCCGGCGTCCAGCCTGGCCAGGGTGAGCAGGTCGGCGACGATGGCCTGCAGCCGGTCGAGGCTGTCGAGGATCGCGCCGGACATCCGCGGCCAGTCGGTCTCGTCCGGGTGCAACATCGCCTCCTCCACCTGGGCGCGCATCGCGGTGATCGGACTGCGCAGGTCGTGGGAGGCGTCGGAGGCGAACCTGCGCTGCTGCTCGACCGCCGCCTCCAGCCGGTCGAGGGTGGCGTTCGCGGTCTGCGCCAAGGCGTGCAGCTCGTCCCTGTTGGGCGGGACCGGCACGCGTTTGCCGAGGTCGGTCGCGGTGATCTCGGCGAGCTTGCCGCGGATCGCGTCCACAGGAGCGAGCGTACGCCTGACCACTCGTGACACTCCGAACCAGGTCAGCGCCACGAGTGCGACCGAGATGCCGATGAGGAAGGCCAGCACGCCCGGATGGACGTACCAGGGCACGATCTCGTCGGCCGCGTAGACCATCCAGTCGCCGTCGGGCTGGTAGACGCGGAAGACGACGACGATCTCGCACTCGCCTGGGAAGGCGGGCAGGTCGCACTGCACCTGGTCGCGGTTGGCGTTGTCGGCGGCGGGCACGATCGTGCTCATCGGCGGCTCGCCGACCAGGCCGGGGGAGGAGGCGATGGGCTGGCCGTCGACATTGAGCACCTGCAGCCCGTCGATGTCGGTCTGGATCACCGCGGGCAGCCCGCCGCGCTTGACCAGGTGGACCACGCGCAGGGCTTCGGTGACGACCTCGTTGGTCTTCACGTTCAGCGCGGCGTCGTGCACGGCGTAGAGCACAAGGCTGTTCACGGCGAGGCACAGCACGGCCATGACCGTGCTGGCCAGCACAGACAGGCGAACCCGCACAGAGCCCGCGTACCGTGTGATCACACCTATCCCCCCGGTAATCAGATGATCACACTAGGTGTTGTTCCCTCTACTTTTCGGAGATTCACCCCGAAAGGAGGACAAAACTCCATCCAGAGCAATGCTCTGTACGTGTCCGGGGCAGCTGATTAGAGTAAGTGCACGCTGATGCCGAGGAGCGAATGTGGATCTTGCCGAGTACCGGCGCGCCGCCAGGGACTGGCTGGTGGGGCACGCCCCTCCCGTCCCGCCCCCCGACACCGACGCCCTCGCCCGCGCCAGGGCGTTCATGGCCGCACTGCACGACGGCGGGTACTCGGGGATCACCTGGCCCAAGCAGTGGGGCGGCCAGGGCCTGACCCAGGCGGAGGAGCGGGCCTTCGCCGCGGAGGCGCGTCACTTCTCCCTGCCGACCTACCTCTTCTCGATCGGTCTGGGCATGTGCGGGCCCACCCTGGTCGACCTCGGCACCGACGAGCAGCGGGCCAGGTTCGTCCGGCCGCTGCTGCGCGGCGAGGAGATCTGGTGCCAGCTGTTCTCGGAGCCGGGCGCGGGCAGCGACGTGGCCAGCCTGCAGACCAGGGCGGTGCGCGACGGCGGCGAATGGGTGGTGTCCGGGCAGAAGGTATGGACCTCGGTCGCCCAGCACGCCGACTGGGGCCTGCTGCTGACCAGGACCGATGTGAACGTGCCCAAGCACAAGGGCCTGACCATGTTCGTCGTGGACATGCGCGCGCCCGGTGTGACGGTCAGGCCGCTGAAGGACATGACGGGCCGCTCGCACTTCAACGAGATCTTCTTCGACGACGTCCGCATCCCGGACGAACACCGCGTCGGCGGCGTCGACGAGGGCTGGAACGCCGCCGTCACCACCCTGCTGCACGAACGCCTGTCGATCTCCAGCGGCGTCGGCATGAGCGGTCAGAAGGACGACCCGACCTCGTTCGAGGCGCTGCGCGAGAGCGCCGACACCGGCGACCCGTACGTCAGGGACGCGCTGGTCGAGCTCTACATCCGCACCCGCGCGCTGTCGCTGTTCAACCAGCGCCTGGCGCAGGAGACGAAGGCGGGGCTGTTCCCGGGAGCGCGGGGCAGTGCGGCCAAGCTGCTGCTGGCCGAGCTCACGCTGTTCAGGGCCGACCTCGCCACCTCGCTGGCCGGTCCCGAGGCCGTCACCGGCCAGGGCGAGGGCACGCTCGCCCACGCCATCTCCCTGGCGCCCGCCCTCGCGCTCGGCGGCGGCACCAACGAGATCATGCGCAACATCATCGGCGACCGGGTGCTGAACCTGCCGCCCGAGCCGAGGGTGGACAAGAACGTGCCCTTCAAGGACCTGAAGGTGGGGACCCAGGAGTGAGACTCGTCCTCGACCAGGACCAGCGCGAACTGCGCTCGGCCGTGCGCTCCTTCCTCGCCTCCGCCTCGCCGCTCCCGGCCGTGCGCGAGGCGATCGAGGGCGAGCACGGCTACGACCGCGCCGTGCACACCCGCGCCGCCGCCGAACTCGGCCTCACCGGCCTGATCGTCGCCGAGAAGCACGGCGGAGCCGGCGGGCGTCACGCCGATCTCGCCGTCGCCCTTGAGGAGACGGGCGCGGCCCTGCTGCCCGGCCCCCTGCTGGCCACCGTGTTCGCCGCGATCGCACTCGCCGAGTCGGGCGAGGAGGCCGCACGCGAGGAGCTGCTGCCCGGCATCGCGTCCGGCCAGGTGGTCGCCACCGTCGCCCTCACCGGCGTCACCGAGCGGTCGGGCCTGCTCACCGGCGATGTGCCCGGCGTGCTCAACGGCATGGAGGCCGACCTGATCCTGCTGCGGGCGGGCCAGACGCTGCACGCCGTGCGCGGCGACGCGCCCGGCCTCACGCGCACCCCGCTGGACACGCTCGACCGCACCCGCCGCCAGGCCCGCCTCACCCTCGACGGCGTCGCCGCCCGCAGGGTGGGCACGGTCGGCGACAGGGTGGACGACCTGTACGCCGTGGCGCTCGCGGCCGAGCAGGTCGGCGTGCTGCGGGCCGCGCTCGACGCGATCGTGGCCTACAGCAAGGTCCGGGTCGCGTTCGGCCGCTTCATCGGCTCCTACCAGGGCGTCAAGCACAAACTGGCCGACATGCACTGCGCGCTGGAGCAGGCCGAGTCGATCGTGAGATACGCCTCGTGGGCGGCCGACGAGGCGCCGCAGGAGCTCGCACTCGCCTCGGCGCTGGCCCAGGCCTATGTCGGCCGGGCCTGCTTCGAGGTCACGCGCGACCACCTGCTGCTGCACGGCGGCATCGGCTTCACCTGGGAGCACGACGCCCACCTGTACTACAAACGGGCCAAGGCCGACGAGGTGCTGCTCGGCCCGCCCCGCCGCCACCGGGCCCGCCTGGCCGCCCTGCTGGAGCTGTGATGGACGACGCCGCCGACCTCCAGGGCTTCTACCGGCTGGCCGCCGCCGATCCGGCCCGCGTCGCGATCGTCGACGCCGACGGCTCCCGTACCAGCTACGGCGAGCTGCTCACGCTGGTCAACCAGGTCTCGCACGGGCTGCGCGCCGAAGGGCTCGGGCCCGGCGACGTGGTCGCGGGCGTGCTGTCCAACGGCCGCGACGCGCTCGTCATGATGATGGCGACCGGGCAGATCGGCCTGTACTACGTGCCGGTCAACTGGCATCTGACCGAGCCGGAGATCGCCTACATCGTCGCCGACTGCGACGCCGGGATCGTGGTGGCCGGTCCCGAGCACGCCGAGCGCGCCATCGCCGCGTCGAGGGGCCTGGCCCCCGTGCTCGTCGGCGCGGCCCCACTGGCCCAGGGCAGGCCGGGCACGGCTCCCGCCGAGCGCACGGCGGGCGCGGTCATGTGGTACACCTCCGGCACGACCGGCTTCCCCAAGGGCG
The DNA here is from genome assembly GCF_056106265.1 of Nonomuraea sp. IBHARD001. Lineage (NCBI taxonomy): Bacteria > Bacillati > Actinomycetota > Actinomycetes > Streptosporangiales > Streptosporangiaceae > Nonomuraea > Nonomuraea sp. IBHARD001. Next base: position 6,718,865 of record NZ_JBWBBW010000002.1, on the reverse strand, counting down.
TGCAGCGACCGCTGGCGAACGCCGAGCCGGAGTCGATCGTGCCGTTGTACCTGTGGTTCCTGGGCGAGGTGTGCGACCTGCGCCCCGGTCCCGAGACGCACCTGGTCACCTCGCCGATGTACCACTCGGCGCCGTGCGCCCACGCGCAGTTCGCCCTGCACCTGGGCAACACGCTGGTGCTCACGCCGCGCTTCGAGCCCGAACGCGTCCTCGCGCTGATCGAGGAGCACCGGGTGGACAACGCGATGATGGTCCCGACGATGCTGCACCGCATGCTCCAACTGCCCGCCGAGGCACGCGCACGCTACGACGTCTCCAGCCTGACCAAGGTGGTGCACACCGGAGCCGCCTGCCCGGTGGCGGTGAAGCAGGCCGTCATGGACTGGTGGGGCCCGGTCCTGTACGAGTACTACGGCTCGACCGAGTCGGCGATCGCGTTCGCCGTCAAGCCGCACGACTGGCTGGCCAGGCCGGGCACCGTGGGAAGGGCGGCCCCGACGTTCGAGGCCCGCATCCTCGACGAACGGGGCGAGGACCTGCCCGCGGGGGAGCCCGGCCTGATCTACCTCAAGTCCGGCCTGCTGGGCTTCGCCTACCGCAAGGACCCGGCCAAGACCGCCTCCAGCATGCGAGGGGAGTGGTACACCCCCGGCGACATCGGCTACCTCGACGCCGACGGCTTCCTGTTCCTGTGCGACAGGCGCACCGATCTCATCGTCTCGGGCGGGGTGAACATCTACCCGGCCGAGGTCGAGGCCGCCCTGCTCGACCACCCTTCGGTCGCCGACGTCGCGGTGATCGGCGTGCCGGACGAGGAGTGGGGGCACGTCGTGGTGGCGCTGGTGGAGCCGGTGGAGTCGGCCGAGCCCGGTCGTGCGCTGACGGAGGAGCTGCTGGCGCACTGCGGGCCGAGGCTGGCCAGGTTCAAGCATCCTCGCCTGATCGAGTACCGCGAGCGGCTGCCGCGCACGCCGACCGGCAAGCTGTCGCGGTCGAAGGTCAGGCAGGACTACCTGGCGGGCGGGCCCGGCTGAGCGCGCTCAGGTCACGACGGGGGCCGGAAGCACGGCCTCGACCTCGAAACCGCCCTCCGGTGTGACCCGCCAGGCGATGTGGCCGTCGCACCGCCTGACCCTGGCGGCCAGCCCGGCCAGGCCGGTGCCGCCGCTCGGCAGCGGGTGCCGGTCGTCGGCGGGCGGCCTGTCGTTGCGCACGACGATCTCCAGGCCGTCGCACACGTGCCGTACGGTGACCGTCACCGCCGCGCCCGTGGCGTGCTTGCCCGCATTGGTGAGCGACTCCTGCACGATGCGGTAGGCCAGGCTCTCCAGCGACTCGGGCAGCGGCAGCCGCTCGCCCTCCTCGACCAGGCGGACGTCGATCCCGGCCGAGCGTGAGGTGGCCAGCAGTCTCGGCAGGCCGTCCAGGCTCGGCCGATGCCTGGCGGCGGCGTCGCCGCGCATGACGCCGACCAGTTCGCGCTGCTGTTCGAGGGCGTGCCTGCCGATGCTCCTGATCGACTCGGCGCGTGCCCTGGTGCGCGGGGACGCCTCGTCGGCGACGCTGAGCGCGCCCGCCTGCAGGACGATGAGCAGCAGGTCGTGGCCGAGCCCGTCGTGCATCTCGGCGGCGAGGTGGCGTCGCTCCTCGGCCCTGGCCTGGGCGACCTGCGCCGCCCGCAGCCTGGCGCCGCCCTCGGCGCTGGCACGGTAGCCGTCGATGAGCCCCTGCCTGGCCCGCGCGACCAGGGCGGCCAGCACCGGGACGCTGAAGACGGCCAGTGTGGGCACCCAGGCGGCCCCGCCGCCCGCCCACGGCGCCAGGTGCGAGAGCACCGCGAGCACCACGCCGCACACGGTGGCCCACAACACCGGACCGCTCCGGCGGAAGGCCACCACACTGTAGAGCGCGACGAAACTGGCCACCCCGCCGTCGTCGAGCACGTCGCACACCGCGACGACGACGGCGACCACGACGGGCAGCCGCCTGCGCAGCAGCAGTGCCAGCCCGGCCAGCACGCAGTACGCCTTGACGGTGGAGCTGTCCCAGGCCGCGGCGACGGCGAGCGCGGCGATGAGGGCGTCGAGCGCCGCCACCCGCCACAGCGGCTGGGACGACCTGACGGGCGGGCCGATGGACCAGGTCGCCGGCCAGTTGATTCCCGCGAAAGCCATAGACCCGCTGATTACCCGAAATATCGCTTTGTCAATCGATATGGAAATGCGGGGAGTTTCTACTCCTTTCGCTGCATAAGAAGATGGCCGACCGGTGGAGCGGGAAAGGTTTTGTGCGCTGGTTGACTGAGTTTTGTCGCTGGGGGCCGATGCTCTACCGGCGACCGGCCGGTCGCAGGTCAGGACGGATGGAAGAGCACCTCTCCCCGTTACCGCGACCCGGCCGGGCGGCCTGCCGTACGCCGAGTCGGGGGAATCGGCGTCGGCACGGCCGCCCTGCGGCATTGGCGACGATCGGGGGCTCACATCTTGTTCACTCAGCACAGAAAACCTCGCGGATGAGCGGCGGCGAGAGCGCACTGCTCGGCGCGCTCGCGGCCATGGACATCGACGCGATCCAGGCGCCCGTGTGCGAGGCGGGCGGCGTCACCTCCGCGCTCATCGTCGACTGGACCGAGCAGGGCGACGCGCTGCCGCTGTGGCGGCGGGTGTGGGCCTGCTCGGGGTACGGCGCGCTGTGGCTGCGCGTCCAGGACGAACCCGGCGCGCCGGTCGTCGACGACGCCTGCCGCTTCACCGGGCGTATCGACCTCATGCGCGTGCTGACCGAGGGCGCCGTGCCCGTCAGCCCGTGCTGCCGCGTCTCGGCGTTCCTGCGCGCCCTGCTGGCCGTGCTGCGCCCGCCGTACCGAGGGGGTGGGGTGGCGGGCAGGCTCAGGGCGTGCTGGCGGGAGGTCAGTGCGGCGGCCGACCTGATGGATCGCGCGCTCGCCTGGAGCCTGCGCCCGCCGGAGGAGAGCGGGCGGCGGCCGGAGGAGGCGGCGTGAGCGAGGCGAAGGGCTGGCCGCCGCCGGGCGGAGACATCGTGCTGGCGGGGGTGGTGGCCCTGCTCGGGCTGCTCGACACCGTGTTCGGGGCCAGCGGGCAGATCCTGTGGCCGGACGCGGCGAGTGTGACGCCCGACACCCCGGCGGTGCTCGCCGCCGTGTTCTCGGGGCTGGTGCTGGTGGCACGCAGGAGGGCGCCGGTGCTCGTGCTCGGGCTGGTCGCGGCCGGGTACCTCGTGCTCGGCCACCTCGGGTTCTCGCCGCTGGCGCTGATGATCGCCGCCTACAGCGTCGGCGTGCACTGCGTGTCGCGGCCCAGGCGGTGGGCGGTCGCGGCGGCGGCCGTCGTCGTGTGCCTGGTCCCGGTGCTGCACGTGGGCGACGTGCTCGACGTGCTGGCCTTCTTCGGCATGCCGCTGTTCGCCGGGCGCACGGCCGCGATCAGCCGCAACCTCATGGGCCAGCTCGCCGCACGCTCGGCATGGGCCGTACGGGAGCGCTCGCTGCTGGTGGAGCGCGTGCGCGCCGAGGAGCGCAGGCGCATCGCCAGGGAGATGCACGACGTGGTGGCGCACCAGGTCGGCCATATCGTGCTCATCGCCGGATCGTTGCAGGTCACAGGGTTGGCGCAGCCGGAGATTGCGGCGAGGGAGATCGGGAAGATTCGGACCATGGGCATCAAGGCGCTGGACGAACTGCGTGCCGCCGTCGGCGTGCTCACCCACGAGGACGAACCGGGCCCACGCCATCCCGCCGCCACCGTCGACGACCTGGAGGCGCTGGTCAGGCAGGCGGGCGCGCTCGGCGTCAGGATCACGCTGACCACCTCGGGCCCGGTGCGCGAGCTGCCGCAGGCGGTGAGCTCGGGCGTCTACCGCGTGGTCGAGGAGGCGCTCGCCAACGTCGTCAGGCACGCGCCCGGCGCCGACACCAGGGTGACGCTCGCCTACCGGTGCGACAGCCTCGACATCGGCGTCATCAACGGCGGCCCCGACCGCGCGCCCGCGCCCGTGCCCGGCGGCGGCCACGGGCTCATCGGCATCAGGGAACGCGTGCGCCTGCTCGGCGGGCGCTGCCACACGGGCGGCCTGCCGGGCGGCGGCTTCCGCGTCTTCGCGCGCTTCCCGCTCGCCACGGGGACGGCGCGATGATCCGCGTGCTCATCGTCGACGACGAGGCCATCGTCAGGCACGGCCTCCGGACCATCCTGGAGTCGTCGGGCGACATCCACGTGGTGGGAGAGGCCGCGACCGGCGGCGAGGGCGTGGAGCGGGCCAGGGCGCTCGCCCCCGACATCGTGCTCATGGACATCCGCATGCCGCACAAGGACGGCCTGGCCGCCACCACCGAGATCGCCGCCATGCCTGACGCGCCTCAGGTGATCATCCTGACCACGTTCGCCCTGGACGACTATGTCGACGAGGCCATGTACGCGGGGGCGATCGGCTTCCTGGTCAAGGACACCGCGCCCGCCGACATCATCGAGGGTGTCAGAGCCGTCGCGAGCGGCCAGGCCGTGCTGTCGCCCGCCATCCTGCGCAGGGTGGTCGAGCAGCTGCACCAGCAGGCGCCCAGGGTGGCGCCCGGCGACAGGGAACGGCTGGCCACGCTCACGTGCAGGGAGCGCGAGGTGCTCGTCCTGGTCGCCGACGGCCTGTCGAACGGCGACATCGCCGAGCGGCTCTACATGAGCGTGGCCACGGTGAAGGTGCACGTCAGCAGGGTGCTGGCCAAGCTCGGCGCCGGAAACCGGGTGCAGGCGGCCGTACTGGCACGCGACGCGGGGCTCACCCCCGCTCCACCACGTAGCGCCCCTCCCTGGTGAAGCCGCTCACCCTCGCCCCTTCGGCCAGCAGCGACCCGAGCACCTCACGCATGGCCAGCCGCCACTCGGCCGCCGCCTTGGGATCGCGCTGACGCAACGCCTCGACGTCCGAGGGCGTCGCCACCAGGACGACCTCGCCCCGCCCCGGCGGCCCGAGCGCCGGGCGCACCGGCCGGTCGCCGTCCTCGCCCAGCACCTCGGCCGCACCCTCGTACGGCGGCGGCCCGACGGCGGGCGCGTCGAGCCGCCAGACCGCGAGCAGCCTGTCGGACTCGTCGCCCTCGTTGATCGCATCGGCCATCGACCCGTAGAAGCCTTCGAGGTACTCCTCCGGCCTGGCCCCCAGCTTGGCGAGATTGAAGTAGGCGTTGCGCCGCACCAGCGGATCGAACGTCCACGTCACCCTGTCCAGCCCTCTGGCCAGCGCCCACGCCCGCTGATGCAGCTTGATCGCATAGCCGATGCCACGACCGGCCGATGCGCCCGTCACATGGGAGTGCAGGCCACGGTCCTTGGCCAGGAACCCGACCGAGGCGCCGACGATCTCGTCCTCGCGGTAGGCGCCCGACACGTAGGAGCCCGCGTGGGTGAGCGCGCGCATGAGTTCGACCGTGATCGGCATGTTGGCCGGGTCCGGATGCCAGATGTCGTCGAACAGGGCGACGACCTCCTCGAACTCCCGCAACGTGCTCAGCTCGCGGATCCGCACGCCACTGCGCAGCGCCGCCTGCTCGGCCTCGGCGTCGGCCTGCCCGGTGGTCACCGGGTGCGCTCCAGTACGGCGGTGACCAGGCCGCCCAGCAGTGCGGTGCGGCCCGGCAGCTCGGCGACGATCACGTGCTCGTGGTCGGCGTGCGCGCCGCCGCCCACCGCGCCGAGGCCGTCGAGCGTCGGGACCCCCGCTCCGGCGGTGAAGTTGCCGTCGGAGGCGCCGCCGACCGCGGTGCCGGTCAGCGGCGGCAGGCCGAGCTCGGCGGTGATGCGCTGGGCCAGCTCGAACAGCTCGGCCGACGACGACAGCTCCAGCGGCGGCCGGTTCAGCCCGCCGTTCACCTCCAGCCTGACGCCCTCCTGCACCGGCCGCAGCGCCCGGATCAGCTCGTCCACGCGTTCCTGCGCCGCGACCGTGGCCGCGCGCACGTCGACGCTGACCCTGGCCTGGCCCGGCACCGTGTTGAGCGTGGTGCCGCCCGACAGCGCGGTCGGCGTGACGGTGGTGCCGTGCTCGCCCTCCTCGCCCGTGCGTGCGGCGATGCCGGAGATGGCGAGGATCTGGTGGGCCAGCTCGATCCCGGCGTTGAGGCCCTTCCACGGCTCCAGACCGGCGTGCGAGGCCCTGCCGTACACGGTGACGTCGTACATCGAGGTGCCCTTGCGGGCGATCTTGAGTGCGCCGTCGTCGGCGCTCGCCTCCAGGACGAAGGCGGCGGCGCACCCGCGTGCCGTCTCCTCGATCAGCCCGCGCGAGGTGACCGAGCCGACCTCCTCGTCGCCGGTGACCAGCACGCAGACCCCGTCGAGCGAAGGCACCGAGGCCAGGGCGTGGAACATCATCACCAGCCCCGCCTTCATGTCGAACACGCCCGGCCCTCTGGCCACGCCGTCGACCAGCGACCACGGCTTGGTGGCCAGCGTGCCCATCGGCCACACGGTGTCGTGATGGCCGACCAGCAGCACCCTCGGCGTGCCGAACGTCCAGCGCAGGTGGGTGGCGCCCTCGATGACGATCTCCTCGGGCCCGGCGCCGAGCATCCTCTCGCCCAGGGCGGCGACCAGCTTGGCGCTGCGGGCCACGGCGGCGTGGTCGCTGGAGTATGACTCGCACGAGACGAGCTCCTCCAGGTCGGCGAGCATCGCGTCCAGGCTCACGAGGGCCTGCCGAGCTCGGCGGCGAACAGGCGCTGCACATTGCCGCCGAGGATCTTCAGGATGTCCTTCTCCTCGAAGCCGCGCCTGATCAGCCCCTCGGTGACCAGCGGCAGCCCCGAAGGCCCGTCCAGCCCCTCGATCGCCGCCTCGGTGTCGATGCCGCTGAAGCTGAAGCCCTCGCAGCACGGCGGGGTGAGGTCGGCCATGACCTCCTTGATGAAGTCGGGGCCGAGCCCGACATGGTCGATGCCCGCGACGCTCGCGATGTGCTCGATGTGGTCGACCAGCGTGTCGACGGTCGCCGAGCGCGCGTCCTTGGCCAGGAAGGCGGCCACGAAGTTCACGCAGACCACGCCGCCGGTCGCGGCCACGCCGCGCAGCTGCTCGTCGGTGAGGTTGCGGTGGTGGTCGCGCAGCGCCCTGGCCGACGAGTGGGTGGCCATGACCGGCCTGGTGGCCAGCTCAAGGACGTGTGCGACACCGGACGCGCCCAGGTGCGAGACGTCGAACACGATGCCGAGCCGCTCGAACTCCATCAGTGCGAGCACGCCCGAGCTGGTCAGCCCGCTGCCGGTGGCGTCCTCGCCGCTGCCGTCGGCCAGCGGGGTACGGCCCCAGTGCGCGATCGAGGCCACGCGCACGCCGAGCCGGTGCAGGGTGTGGATCAGCTCCACGCTGGCGTCGAGGCCAGGCATGCTCTCCAGAGCCAGGACCAGGGCGATCTTCTCGTCGGCCAGTGCGGCCTCGATCTGCTCGCCGTCCAGGCACAGCCGCACCGCGTCCGCATTGCCCTCGGCGATGACGTGGGCGCACTCGATCATGCGCAGCGTCTGGCGCAGCGATCCCTCCGGCCGGTACTGGTCGTCGATGAAGACCGGCAGCACCTGGAGGTCGACACCGCCGACCAGGAGCTGGGGCAGCCACTGCTCCCTGAAGAAACTCGCCCACAACGCGGGCGGCCTGGCCGAGACGGCCATGAGCAGGTCATTGTGAGTGTCGGCGACGACCGCGCGTTGGTGCAGCACGAATTCCCCTTCGAACGTCGGGCTATCCCCGAGACGTTACCGATGGGAAGGCGAAGGAAGAAAGCCGGGGCTTTCCGGTGAGCCGCCGGTACAGCGTGCTCGGACCAGGCCAGTTGTTCGTCACGCGCCCGGCCGCCGTCTTGTACCAGCTCGCGCACCCCTCCTGCCAGACCGTGCCCGCCAGCTCCGCCTCCAGCCGCTCCCGCCAGGCCGCCATCGCCGCCTGGCGCACCTCCATCGGTCCTCTGCTCGCGATGTACGGCAGGCAGCCCAGGATGTAGCGGACCTGGCACTCCAGCATGAAGACGATGGAGTTGTGCCCCAGGTTCGTGTTGGGCCCGTACAGCAGGAACAGGCTGGGGAAGGAGGGCACGGCGAGACCGAGGTAGGCCTCGGCGCCGTCCTTCCAGCGCTCGGCCAGCGTGTGGCCGTTCCTTCCGGTGATCTCGATCGGCGTCAGGAAGGCGGTGGAGTGGAAGCCGGTCGCGTACACGATCGTGTCGGCCTCGTGCGTGTCGCCGGTCGTGGTGCGGACGCCTTCGGGGGTGATCCTGGCGATGGGGTCGGTGACGAGCTCGACGTTCGGCCTGGTCAGGGTCGGATAGAACGCACTGTCGACGATCAAGCGTTTGCAGCCCGGCGGGTAGGAGGGCGTGAGCTTGGCTCGCAGCACCGGGTCGTCGATCTGGGCGCGCAGGTGGGCCAGCGCCCGCAGGCGCAGCGGCCCCGACGACCAGCCGCGTCGCAGCGCCGGGAGGAGCGTGGCCTCGGCGTACCTGTAGAGCCATTCGCGGTAGCCGCGCCGCAGGCCGGGCACGTGCTTCATGGCCAGCCTCGCGGCGGGGCCGAAGGCGGCGTCCGGCTTGGGGATGACCCAGTTGGGCGTGCGCTGGAAGAGCGTCAGCCGGTCGGCCTTCGCGGCGGCGCGGGGGAGGAGCTGGGCGGCGGAGGAGCCGCTGCCGATGACGGCGACGCGGCGGCCGGTGAGGTCGTGGTCGTGCCGCCATCGGGCCGAGTGGAAGGCGGTGCCGGCGAAGGTGTCGCGGCCTTCGATCTCGGGGAGGGCGGGGCGGTTGAGCTGGCCGACGCCGGTGACGACGACATCGTAGGGTTCGGTGCCGTGCTCGGTGGTGACCTGCCAGCGGGAGCCGTCGAAGGTGGCGGCGGTGACGGCGCTGTCGAACCGGATTTTTCGCCTGACGTCGTATTTGTCGGCGCAATGGTGCAGGTAGGCGAGGATCTCCGGCTGTTCGGGATAGCGGCGGGTCCAGCTGGTGTAGGGCTCGAACGAGTAGGAGTACAGGTGCGAGGGGATGTCGCAGCCCGCACCCGGATAGGTGTTGTCGCGCCACGTCCCGCCGAGGTCGCCCGCCCGCTCGTACACGGTGTAGTCGCCGTAGCCGGCCCGTTCCAGCTGGATGGCCATGCACAGCCCGCCGAACCCGGCGCCGACGATCGCCACCCTCGGCGTCATACGCGGCCTCCGCTTGTCAGGATCCACTTACGTTACGCCGGGCGCCGCCACGGGGACAGCCCTTGATCGGAGTGTGCGGGGGTGTGGGCGTGTCGACACGGGCAAGCCGATAGCGCGAGTGACAGCCCTTGATCGGAGTGTGCGGGGGTGTGGGCGTGTCGACACGGGCAAGCCGATAGCGCGAGTGACAGCCCTTGATCGGAGTGTTCGAGGGTGGCGGGCCGGTAGTCTGCGCACGTGGCTGGAGTGACGCTGGCAGGCGTGATCGACGTGTTGGAGACCGCATACCCGCCCGAGCGCGCGGAGTCGTGGGACGCGGTGGGGCTGGTCTGCGGTGATCCGGCCGAGCCGGTGCGCAAGGTGCTGTTCGCGGTCGACCCCGTGCCGGTGGTCGTGCGGGAGGCGCTCGACTTCGGGGCCGACCTGATCGTCGTGCACCACCCGCTCTACCTGCGCGGCACCACGAGCGTGGCGGCGACCACGTACAAGGGGCGGCTGGTGCACTCGCTGATCCGGGCGGGCGTCGCGCTCTACACCGCGCACACCAATGCCGACGTCGCCAATCCGGGCGTCTCCGACGCGCTGGCCCGTGCCGTCGGGCTCGTCGGCGACCTGGTGCCCCTGCAGCCCTTCCCCGACGACCCGTGGCGCGGTCTCGGCCGCATCGGCATGCTGCCCGAGCCCATGGCGCTCGGCGACTTCGCGGCCAAGGCGTCGGCGGGGCTGCCCGCGACCGCCCAGGGCGTACGCGTCGCGGGCGACCCGGACCGCGTCGTCAGCAGGATCGCGGTCAGCGGCGGGTCGGGCGACTCGCTGCTGGGTGCCGCCCGGGCCGCCGGCGTGGACGCCTTCCTCACCGCCGACCTCAGGCACCACCCGGCCAGTGAGTTCGTCGAAGCCGGAGGCCCCGCCCTGCTCGACGCCGCGCACTGGGCCACCGAGTGGCCATGGCTGGACAGCGCGGCGTCCATCCTGGCCGCCGGTGGCGTTAACGTTGAGACGCGCGTCTCCGCCACGGTCACCGATGCTTGGACAAGAGGATACTGATCATGAAAGCCGCCCCTGAAACCCAGAAGCGACTGCTCGACCTCGCCGAGCTCGACACCCTTCTCGACCGGCTCGCGCACCGCCGTCGCACGCTGCCCGAACTGGCCGAGATCGACGAGCAGACCAAGAGCTACGCCAAGCTGGCCACCCAGGTGATCGCCGCCGAGACCGAGGCCGGCGACCTGGCACGCGAGCAGACCAAGGCCGAGGCCGACGTCGACACCGTGCGCACCCGCGCCGAACGCGACCAGAAGCGCCTCGACTCCGGCGCCGTCACCTCGCCCAAGGACCTGTCCAGCCTGCAGTCGGAGATCGGCTCCCTGCACCGCCGCCAGGGCGACCTGGAAGAGGTCGTGCTGGAGATCATGGAGCGGCGCGAGGCGGCCGACGCCGACGTCGATCGGCTCAAGGCCCAGCGCGACGAGATCGGCTCGGTCCGCTCGGCCGCCGAGGACCGGCGCGACGCGGCCTTCACCGAGATCGACAAGGAGGCCGAGACGGCCAGGGCCAGGCGCGAGGGGGTCAGCGCCGACATCCCGGGCGACCTGCTCGGCCTCTACGACAAGCTCAAGGACCAGTACGTCGTCGGCGCGGCGCTGCTGCACGCCGGCCGCTGCCAGGGCTGCAAGGTCTCCCTCTCCATCGCCGAGATGAACCGCATCAAGGCCGCGCCGCACGACGAGGTCCTGCGCTGCGAGGAGTGCCGTCGCATCCTGGTCCGCACGTCCGAGTCCGGGCTCTAGGCCGGAGCTTGACCACCTACATCATCGAGGCCGACGGCGGGTCGAGGGGCAACCCCGGCCCCGCCGGGTACGGCTCGGTCGTCATGGACGCCCACGACGGGCAGGTCCTCGCCGAGCGGGCCGAGGCGATCGGCGTGGCGACCAACAACGTCGCCGAGTACAAGGGCCTCATCGCCGGGCTCGCCGCCGTGCTCGACCTGGCGGGCGAGGGCGCGAGCGTCGAGGTCAGGATGGACTCCAAGCTGGTCGTCGAGCAGATGGCCGGTCGCTGGAAGGTCAAGCACGAAGGCCTGCGCCCCCTGGCCCTGCAGGCGGCGGGCCTGGCCAGAAGGCTCCGCGTCACCGCCTGGACCTGGATCCCGCGCGAACGCAACAAACACGCCGACCGCCTGGCCAACGAGGCCATGGACGCGGCGGCCAAGGGCACGACCTGGCGCTCGGAGCTGTCCGGGTCAGGCGTGTCGGCGGGCGCTGCCACGCCTGGTTTGTCTGGTTCGCTCGATCCGTTCGGTTCGCCTGGTGCGTCCGGTTCGTCCGAGCAGACCGGCCCGCCTGAGCAGACCGACCTCCTCGACCTGCCCGCCCCGTCCGGCGCCCTGCGTGACACGTCCCTGGCCGCGCCCTCCGCCTCCACGGCCAAGGCGCAGCGCACGGCCGACCCTGCGGGCGGCACGGGTTGGCGGCCCGCCACCCGGACGGCCACCTCGCTGCTCCTGCTGCGGCACGGCGAGACGCCGTTCTCCATCGAGCGCAGGTTCTCCGGCGTGGGCGACCCCGACCTCACCCCGAACGGCAGGGCCCAGGCCGAGGCCGCCGCCGACCGGCTGTCGGCCGCGCCGTACCAGATCGACGTGATCGTCAGCTCCCCCCTGCGCAGGGCCGTGCGGACGGCCGAGGCGGTCGCCGCGCGCACCGGGATCGAGGTGGTCGTCGACGCCGATCTCAAAGAGACCGACTTCGGGGCGTGGGAGGGCCACACGTTCACCGAGATCCAGCGCCGCTGGCCGGGCGAACTCGACGCCTGGCTCGCCGATCCCGACGTCGCACCGCCCGGCGGCGAGAGCTTCGCCGCGACCGCCGAGCGCGTGCTGGCCGGCCGGGATCGGCTGATCGAGCACTACGAGGGCCGCACGGTGCTCGTCGTCTCGCATGTCACGCCGATCAAGACGCTGCTCAGGCTGGCGCTGCTGGCTCCGCAGGCCGCGTTGTACCGCATGCATCTCGACCTGGCGTGCCTGTCGCTGATCGAGCACTACGTCGACGGCAACGCCGTGGTCAAGTCGTTCAACGACACCGCGCATCTGCGCTGAAGCGGCAGCCGTACCTCGACGACCGAGCCTTGGGCGGGCGGCGGTGCGGCGCCCGCCCTGAGCAGAAGGCCGAGCATGCGGCGGTTGGTGGCGTACACCGTCGCGCTGAGCTCGTTCGTCCCGCCGCCGAGCGCGCCGCCCCGTACCAGGTCCATCACGTGGGCGAGCAGCGCCGTGCCGAGCCCCCTGCCCTGGCGGTCGTCCTGCACGAGGAAGGCCACCTCGGCGACGCCAGGCTCGTCGGTGTGCATGACGTTCGTCATCGCGACCGCCCTGCCGCCCGTGGTCGTGACCAGCGTGAGCCCCTTGGCCGGGTCGGTGAAGTGGCGCAGGATCCGGTCGGTGATCCTCGGGTACGGCCCCAGGTACCTCATCCGCAACGTGTCGGCTCCACACCGCTCGTGCAACGCCTGTACGGCAGGCGCGTCGCTCGGGGCCATCGGCCTGGTGAGCAACTCCTCGCCATCGGCGATCGTCAGCAGAACCTTGGGGAAGGCTCTGCTGCCCGAACGCGTGCCCGGTCTGCTCGGCGGTGCTTTGGTCGTCGGTCCGGTGCTCACGGTCTCGGTCTTCCCCCGTCGTGTGTGCGTTTTTCCGTCTTGCGTCCGTCTTGTGCTGCGGGCCCGGCCCGGTTCCAGGCCGGGCCCGCCACGCCGTCGCCCCCCTCAGGCGATGACGAGCCTCATTGCATCGTGTCGATCTTGTCGACCGGTTGGGAACCGCTTGGGTACTGGTAATCTCGCTTGCAGACGAGCCGGCCGGGCGGCCGCGTTGGCCCCGCGAGGGGTCACCGAGGAAGGTCCGGGCTCCACAGGGCAGGGTGGTCGGTAACGCCGACCCGGGGTGACCCGCGGGACAGTGCCACAGAGAGCAGACCGCCGTCCGATCTCCGGATCGGGCGGTAAGGGTGAAAGGGTGGTGTAAGAGACCACCAGCGCCCACGGTGACGTGGGCGGCTAGGTAAACCCCACCCGGAGCAAGGTCAAGAAGGAGCACCTTCCGAGGCGCTCCGCGCGCGACGCTTGAGGACGGCCCGTCCGATGCCGCGCGGGTAGACCGCTTGAGGCCGCCGGCAACGACGGCCCTAGATGGATGGTCGCCGGTCAGCCGCAAGGCCGACCACAGAACCCGGCCTACAGGCCGGCTCGTCTCCATGATCTCGTAGAGATCGCCATTCCCCGGCCGTTCGTGATCAGACCGTCGAGGAGTTCTGGGTCTCAGGTCACTGACAGTCGGGCACGAAGCTGTGGTTGCGTTCGGCGTCCGCGTACGCCTACGTCACGTGGGACGAGGAACTGGCCGACTGGACGGTGAAGCACTGCGGTGACCGCGATCTTTACGCCGAGGCCGAACAGGCGTTCCTGCGCTGGATCATGCTCGGCAGCCCCCAGGAATGGCGTTACGGGTACACAAGCACGCCGAACGGCGATGAGATCTGGCTGGACACCCCCGCTCACCTCATAGGTCCGTCCTAGCCGGGTGGCGGTCGCGCCCAATGCCCCCTTCCCTCCCTCACGCGTCTCCCCCCTCGACGCGTGGACGCGAGCGCGGCAGCAGTAGTCCCGGGAGCACGCAAAGGGCGATCACCACAAGCGCACAGGTGAACGTCCAGGCGAAGGCGCCGGCGGCCAGCGACGCGGCGGCCTCGTGGGTGTGGGGGGCGGCGATGGCCGCGGTGGCGGTGAGGTGGCCTTCGGAGGTGGGGACGCCGAAGGCGGTGGCGAGGCGGGTGGCCAGGATGATCGACATGGCCGCTGAGCCGATCGCGCCGAAGGCCTGCTGCAGGATGCTGAGTGTGGTCGAGGCACGGGCGACCTGCGACGGCTCCAGCGTCCGCATGGCCGATGACATGAGCGGGATCAGCGTGGCCCCCATCCCCAGCCCCATCACGAACTGGGCCGCGACCAGCAGTGGGTACGGCGTCGCCGCGGTGACCTGGGCGAAGACCGCCGTCCCGGCCAGGATCAACCCGAGGCCTGGCAGGACGACCAGGCCTTCGCCCACCCGGTCGGCCAGCCTGCCGCCGACGGGGATGGCGATCAGCGCCGCGACCCCGCTGGGCGTCAGCAGCAGCCCGGTGACGAGCAGCGACTCCCCGCGTGCCAGCAGGAAGTACGCGGGATACAGCACCCCGCTGCCGAGGAACCCGACGAAGAACAGCGCCAGCGCGACGACCGAGACGGTGAAGCGCCTGTTGCGGAACAGCCCGAGATCGATGAGCGGATTGCGGATCCGCAGCGCCCGCAGGACGAACCCGGCGACCCCCAGCGCTCCGGTGGCCATGAGCAGCCGGCCGAGGCCGGGAGACGCCTCGCCGGTCAGCGACGCACCGAAGATCAGCAGGGCCAGTCCGGGCGAGAGCAGCAGCATGCCGACGAAGTCGAAGCGCTCGGCCGGCCGGGGCCGTTCGTCCGGAAGCACCCGCCAGGCCACGAAGGCGGCGACCACGCCGATCGGCAGGTTGATCAGGAAGATCCAGCGCCACCCGGCCAGATCCATCAGCCAGCCGCCCAGGACCGGGCCGGCGATCGGCCCGAGCAGCGTGGGCACGCCCAGGATGGCCATCACCCGGCCGATGCGTCGCGGCCCGGCCACCTTCACCATGATCGTCGTACCGGCGGGCCCGAGAAGACCGGCGGCGAAGCCCTGCAGTACCCGGAAGGCGATCAGCGAGACGACGTCCCAGGCCAGGGCCGCCAGGCCCGAGCCGACGACGAACAGGACGACGGCCAGCAGGTAGAGCCGCTTGCCCCCGAACCTGTCCGCCGCCCAGCCGGTCAGCGGCACGGCCATGGCCATGGCGAGCATGTAGCCGGTCGCCACCCACTGGATGGCGGCGAACGAGGTGCCGAACTGCAGCGACAGCGGCTGCAGGGCGACGTTCACGATCGTCGCGTCCAGCAGGGCCATGACGGAGCCGAGCAGCACGGCGCCCGCGGTCCGCCAGACGGTTCGATCGAGGGTGTCGCCGTGCGTGCCCGACTCACGAACGTTCATGCAGAACGTGCCCACTTGATGGTGTGCCGCTTCCTGGGCTCCCTGATCAACCTGTCGAGGGTCCACCGGGTCGCACAACCGGGACACTCCGCCGTGTAGTCGAAACGCGTCGACCGCCTGAAGGCCTCGAACGCGTTCTCCTCCACATGGAGCGCCTCGGCGAGCATGGCAAGGGAGCGGCGTTGCGGCATGGTGGTGCGCCCGCGTTCCAAATCAGAAATCGTGCGAATACTCAGTCCCGACCGGTCTGCCAATTCCTCCTGTGTCATGCGTGCTCGCATGCGCAGAACGCGAAGGAGGGTGCCAAGCTCTTCTGCCTGATGCCTGTCACTAATGACGCGAGATGCCACTATCAGACTCCTTGGTCATAACTGATCAGTCGATACGCGTCCTTGGCCGAGGCGGATTGCCGGTTCGCGATGTTGACATTGAAAATATATCGACACCGATACTGCGCTTCTCTACTTTGTTTCTGCCAAAAAACCCGTCTTCTCGGCCACGCCCGCTTCGCGGTAGCGCGTGAGCGCGGGCAGGACGCGCGCCCGCAGTTCGGGATCGCGCACGCCGAGCCCCTCCTCGGGCGCGAGGCCGAGCACGCCGACCTTGCCCCGGTGGGCGTTGCTGTGCACGTCGTGCACCGCCTCGGGCGCCCGCCGCAGGTCGTACGTGCGTGACAGCGTCGGGTGGATGCGGCCCTTGGCCACCAGGCGGTTGGCCTGCCAGGCCTCGTGGTAGTTGGCGAAGTGGGTGCCGACGATGCGTTTGAGCTGCATCCAGAGGTAGCGGTTGTCGAAGGTGTGCTCGTAGCCGGTGGTGGAGGCGCAGGTCACCACGGTGCCGCCGCGCTTGGCGACGTACACGCTCGCGCCGAACGTCTCCCTGCCGGGGTGCTCGAAGACGATGTCGGGGTCCTCGCCGCCGGTCAGGTCGCGGATGGCCTGCCCGAACCTGCGCCATTCCTTCGGGTTCGGGGTGTGCTCGTCCAGCCAGAACGAGAAGCCTTCGGCGGCCCGGTCGATCACCAGCGCGCCGCTGCTCCTGGCCAGGTCGGCCTTCTCCGATGAGGAGACGACGCAGATCGGCACACCGCCGCCGTTGAGCACGTACTGCGTGGCGAAGGATCCCAGGCCGCCGCATGCGCCCCAGATGAGGACGTTGTCGCCCTGCTTCATGTTCGCCCCGGTGGGGGAGACGAGCTGCCGGTAGGCGGTGGAGTTCACCAGGCCGCAGCAGGCGGCCTCCTCCCAGGTGAGATGGGCGGGCATCGGCATGAGCTGGTTGGCGTTGACCAGGGCGAGCTGGGCCAGGCCGCCGAAGTTGGTCTCGAACCCCCAGATCCGCTGCTCGGGGTCGAGCATGGAGTCGGCATGGCCTTCGGGGTCCTCCAGGCGCACCGACAGGCAGTGCGCCACGACGCGGTCGCCCGGCTTCCACCGGGTGACGCCGGGGCCGACCCGCAGCACCACGCCGGACAGGTCGGACCCGAGCACGTGGTACGGCAGGTCGTGGGCGCGTGCGGCCCCGCCGAGCCTGCCGTACCTGCGCAGGAAGGCGAACGTCGGCAAGGGCTCGAAGATCGCCGACCACACGGTGTTGTAGTTGACCGAGCTGGCCATGACCGCGATGAGCGCCTCCCCATGGCCGATCTGCGGTGTGGCGACCTCGTCGAGATGCAGGGACCGGCGTGGATCCTTGTCGTGCGTGGCCAGGCCCGCGAACATCTCGCTCTCGTCGGCGTGCACCGTGAGGGCGAGATAGGAGGCGGGTACGGCGAGCGCCTCGAACTGGCGCGGGTCGCTCTCGCCGGAGAGCACGGCGTCGAGGATGGCGGCGGTGGTCACTGATGCACCTTCTTCTCGCTTTTTCGCATACACGGTGGTGGGGGGAGCGGCGGGCGCCGTCATCCCTGTCCCAGTGCCATCCGCACCAGGTCGTCCGCGGTCATGGCGCGGATCGCCGACTCCGCGTTCGCACCCGCCTCGGCGGCGGGCGGGGGCGCGGCCTGGCCTTCGGCCGACAGGCGCAGCAGCGTGTCCAGTACGCCGGAGGCCCGCAGCCGGTCGAGGGGGACGGCGGCCAGGAGGCGTCTGAGCTCGGTGTCGTCGGGTCCGCCGGGTCCGTCGGGCAGGGCGGTACGCACCAGATGCCCGGCCAGGGCCAGCGGCGTGGGGTAGTCGAAGGCCATGGTCGCGGGCAGCCGGAGCCCGGTGACGGCCTCCAGGCGGTTGCGCAGTTCGACGGCCATCATCGAGTCGAGCCCGAGGTCGAGGAAGCCGCGGTCCTCGGCGACCGACGCCGCGCCCGGACGCCGCAACACCGCGGCCACGTGCTCGCGTACCACGGCCAGCGTCTCGCGCTCCCTGTCCTCGGCGGGCAGGTCGGCCAGCCTGGCCCGGAAGGCCGCCGCCTGCTCGGCGGTGGCGAAGCTGCGGGTTCTCGGCAGCCTGACCAGGTCGCGCAGCAGCGGCGGCACCTGCTCGGCCCGCCCGTACGCGCGTCGCAGCGCCCGTAGGTCGAGCCGCGTGAGCACGACCGCCGGTTCGCCACAGGCCAGCGCCGCCGCGAGATGCCCGAGCAGGTCGGCCGGGCCGATCTCACCGTCACCGAGCCCGCCATGTCCGCCAAGTCCGTCGAGTCCGCCGAGTGCGCCGATGCCGCTCAGGGCCAGTGCGGGCAGGCCGAGCGAGTGACGGTGCCGTGCGAGCGCGTCGAGGGACGGCGTCGGCGTCGCGCTGAGCGTCACCACCAGGCCCGGCTCCGGCCCGGTGTCCAGTCTGTGCGGTTCGCGGGCGGCCTCCGGCCCGGTGTCCAGTCTGTGCGGTTCGCGGGCAGCCTCCGGCCCGGCGTCCAGCGTGTGCAGCTCCCCTGCGGCCTCCGGAGCGGCGCAGATGACCGCGACCGGCTGGACGCCCGACAGTGCCGCCCGCACACTGCCGCCGTCGGCCGGGTCGCACGTGACGAGCGAGACCTGGGCGCCCAGTTCGCGCAGCTCCTTCTCCAGATCGGTCGCCCCCTCGCAGTCGACGCCGAACGGGCCGGCCAGGACGAGGCAGCGCAGGCCGTGCTCGGCGACGAGGCGTCTGGCCAGCTCACCGCCGAGCGCCGCCGAATCGGCCAGGACGAGCACGACGCCCTGCGGGTCGAGCGGGGGCGGCGTGTGCTCGGGCACCGGCAGCCGGGTCAGCCGTGGGACCAGCCAGCCGCCTTCGCGGATGCGTACGCGCGGCTCGTCCATCGCGGCGATCGCGGGCAGCGTGCGGGCCGACGCGTCGGTGTCGTCCACGTCCACCAGGACGAACCGGCCGGGATGACGCTCCTGAGCGGCCTGGACGACGTCCCAGACCGCGGGCTCGCCCGTGACGACGACCAGTCTGGCGTTGTTCCGCTCGTCGGCCGCCCACGCCTGGACCAGGTCACGGACGGCAGAGGCGGGCGGCGAGGCGAGCACGGCCAGCGCGGGCATGAGGTCGCCGGAAGCGGTCAGCGTGTCCAGATCCGGGTACCAGCGCCCCTCCCCCCACGCCGGTCGCAGCGCGCCGCTCAGCCGTACGTCGTCCTGGCCGAGCACGGCCCAGCCGCCCGCGAGCCGTGAGGACGGCTCCAGGGGTGGCGGCTCGTCGGCGGGCAGCCAGGTGTGGGCGAGCAGGGCGCCGTCGGCCGGGTTGGGCGCCGACAGCTGTTCGGCCGAGACCGAGCGCAGCCGCAGTGCCTCGACCGAGACGACCGGTGTGCCCGCGGGCGAGACGGCGGTCAGCGCGATGCCGCCGCCCGCCGCAGGCGCCAGCCGTACGCGCAGGGCTGTCGCGCCTGAAGTGTGCAGGTGCACGCCCTCCCAGGCGTAGGGCATCCAGCCCTGTCCGGTGTCGTCGTCCGAGCCGGGCGCGGCGACCGCGTAGGCCTGTACGGCGGCGTCGGCGAGTGCGGGGTGCAGGGCGAAGGCGTCCACCTCGGCATGCCGGGCGTCGGGCAGTGCGACCTCGGCGAACACCTCCTCACCACGCCGCCACACCGCGCGCAGCCCCTGGAAGGAGGGGCCGTAGTCGTAGCCGTGCGCGGCGAACTGCTCGTACGCCCCCTCGACCGGCACCGAGACCGCACCGGGCGGCGGCCAGGCGGCGTCGAGCCCGGCGGCGGTGGGCGGCGGGTCGGCGGCCAGTCGTCCCGACGCGTGCAGCGTCCACGGGTCGTCGTCGAGCGCGTCCTCACGCCTGGCGTGCACGGTGATCGCACGCAGCCCGGCCTCGTCCGGCCCGGCGACCGTCACCCGGAGCTGGACGGCGGCGCGTTCGGGCAGCGGCAGCGGAGCGTGCAGGACCAGCTCGCGTACGGTGGGACGGCCCGCGGCGGCCCCGGCGCGCGCGGCCAGCTCGACCAGGCCGGTGGCGGGCAGCAGCGGGGTGTCCCAGATCGCGTGCTCGGCCAGCCACGGCCTGCTCTCCATGGACAGCCTGCCGGTCAGCAGCAGCCCTTCGGAGCCGGGCAGATCGGCCGTCGCCCGCAGGAACGGGTGATCGAGCGTGCCGAGCCCCAGGCCGCCCGCATGGAGCACGGCCGCCGCGGGATCGCTCCAGTAGTGCTCGCGCCGGAAGGCGTAGGTGGGCAGGTCGACCCACGGAGCCGGGTCCCCCTCGAACACGGCGGGCCAGTCCACGCCCACCCCGTCGGTGTGCAGCCGGGCCATGGCCTCAAGGAGCGCCTCGGCCTCGGGCCGCTTGCGCCGCAGCACGGCGACCGTCAGCTCATCGCCCGGCGGTTCGGCCAGGGTGTCCTGCGCGGCCGTGGCCAGCACGGTGTCGGGGCCGAGCTCCAGCAGCCTCGTCATGCCCAGGTCGCGCAGTGTCCGCACGCCGTCGGCGAAACGCACGGTCCCCCGTACGTGGTCCATCCAGTACTGCGGCGAGCAGGCGCGCTCGGCGGTCAGGACGTCGCCGGTGAGAGTCGAGACCACCGGCAGGGTGGGCGCGTGCGCGGGGACCGAGGCCACCACCTGCCCGAACGCCTCCATCATCGGCTCCACCAGCGCCGAGTGCGAGGCGATCGGGATGGGCAGCAGCTTGGTACGCACGCCTTGGGCGCGGCACGCGGCGGCGACCTCGGCCACCAGCTCCGCACGGCCCGAGACCACGGCCGCGGCCGGGCTGTTGACCGCGCCGACGCCCACGCCAGGCCCGAGCGGCTCCAGCAGAGCGCGCAGCCAGGCCTCGGGCGCGGCCACCGCCAGCATGGCCCCGCCCTCGGGCAGCCCGGCCAGCAGCCGCCCGCGCGCGCTCACCACCTTGGCGGCGTCCGGCAGCGTCCACACCCCGGCCGCGTGCGCGGCGGCCAGCTCGCCGATGGAGTGCCCGACGACGGCGTCCGGGCGCACGCCCCAGCTCTGCACCAGCCGGTACAGCGCCGTCTCCAGCGCGAACATCGCGACCTGCGCGTAGTCGAGCCGATCGAGCAGTCCGGCCTGCGCGGTGTCGGGCCTGGCGAACACGATGCTCTTCAGCGGCCGCTCCAGGTACGGGTCGACGGCGGCGGTCACGGCGTCGAACGCCTGGGCGAACACCGGGTACCTCGCATACAGCTCGTATCCCATACGCGGGTGCTGCGAGCCCTGCCCCGCGAACATCACGGCGAGACGACCACCGGCCCGTGCCCGCGCCTGGAACACCTCGGCCCCGGGCTCACCCGAAGCCAGCGCCCGCAGGCCGCCCAGCAGATCGCCACGCCCGGGCCCGGGTACGGCGGCGCGAAAACGCATGGGCGTGCGCCGCGTGGCCAGGGCGACGGCCACGTGCGAAGGATCGGCGTCCGGCCGTTCGCCCAGCCAGGACAGCAGGCGTCCGGCCTGTCCCCTGAGCGCCTCCTCGGTCCTGGCCGAGAGCAGCAGGGGAGCGGGCGGCCTGCCGTACTGCTCGGGGTCCGGGGGTTCGGGGGCCTGTTCGACGAGCACGTGGGCGTTGGTGCCGGTGAAGCCGAACGCCGAGACCGCCGCCCGGCGCGGCCTGCCGGTGTCGGGCCACGGGATCGGGTCGGTCACCAGCTCGACGGCTCCCGCACTCCAGTCGATGTGCGGCGACGGCGTCCTGACGTGCAGCGTCGCGGGAATGACGCCGTGCCGTACGGCGAGCACCATCTTGATCACACCGGCGATGCCGGACGCGGCCTGGGTGTGCCCGATGTTGGACTTCAGCGAGCCGATGTAGATCGGGCGCTCGCGGTCCTGCCCGTAGGTGGCGATGATCGCCTGCGCCTCGATGGGGTCGCCGAGCGGTGTGCCGGAGCCGTGCGCCTCCACGACGTCGACGTCCTGCGGGGTCAGGCGGGCCCGGCTCAGCGCCTGGCGGATCACGCGCTGCTGGGCGGGGCCGTTGGGCGCGCTCGGGCCGTTGGAGCGGCCGTCCTGGTTGAGCGCGGAGGCGCGTACGAGCGCGAGCACCGGGTGCCCCCGCCTGCGGGCCTCCGACAGCCGTTCGACCAGCAGCACGCCGACGCCCTCGCCGAAGCCGAAGCCGTCGGCCGAGGCGTCGAACGACTTGCACCGCCCGTCGGGCGCCACGCCCCGCTGCTGGGAGAAGTCGACGAACGGGTCGGGAGTCGTCATGACGGACACGCCCGTGGCCAGTGCCATCGTGCAGTCGCCGTCGGCCAGGGCCTGGGCGGCCAGGTGCAGCGCCACCAGGGAGGACGAGCACGAGGTGTCCACGGTCAGCGCCGGGCCCTCAAGCCCGAACACGTACGCCAGCCGCCCGGCGGCCAGCGCGCCGATCTGCCTGGCGCTGCCGTTGGGCATGATCCCGGTGAACACACCGGTACGGCTGCCGCGCAGGGTGTCCAGGTCGATCCCGGCCCGCTCGAACGCCTCGGTCGCGCACTCCAGCAGCAGGCGGTGCTGCGGGTCCATCCACAGGGCCTCGCGGGGGCTGACCCCGAAGAAGTCGGCGTCGAAGCCCGCCGGATCGGTGAGGAAGCCGCCGCTGCGCGAATACGTCTTGCCCTCGACGCCCGGCTCGGGGTCGTAGATCCCGGCGATGTCCCAGCCCCGGTCGGTGGGGAAGTCGGTGACGGCGTCCGTCCCCTCGCTCAGCAGGGTCCAGAGCTCCTCGGGCGAGGTCACCCCGCCGGGGAAACGGCAGGCCATACCGACGATCGCCAGCGGTTCTTCGGCCCTCTCCCGGTCCTTGCGCACCTGGGCGCGCAGGTCCTGCAGCTCGGTCGTGGCACGTCGGAGGTATTCCAGGTACTTCTGTTCGTCGGCCATGTGCAAACTCCCTGGTGGTTATGGCCGCAGCTGCCGGCACACGAGGTCGACCACGGCCCGCTGGTGCGCCTTGACATAGAAGTGGCCACCGCTGAACACGTGCAGGGCGAAGTCGCCGTCGGTGTGCTCGCGCCAGGCCGACGCCTCGCCGCGGTCGACCACCGGGTCCTGGTCGCCGATGAGGGCGACGACCGGGCAGTCGAGCTTGGGGCCGGGCGTGTGGCGGTAGGTCTCGATCGCGGTGTAGTCGGCGCGCAGGGGCGGCAGGATCATCCTGACGATGTCCTGGTCGTTCAGCAGGCCGGCGTCGGTGCCGCTCAGCTTGCGCAGTTCGGCGATGAGACCGGCGTCGTCACGCGTGTGCACGTTCTCGGTGCGGTGGGTGGAGGGGGCGCGGCGGCTGGAGGCGAACAGCACCGTGGGCCCGGTGCCGAGCAGGCGGCCCATGCGCAACGCCACCTCGAAGGCGATCACCGCGCCCATGCTGTGCCCGAAGAACGCCAGCGGCCTTGACATGATCGGCCTGAGTGCGGCGAACGCCCCGTCGGCCAGCTCCCGCACGCTGGACAGGCACGGGTCGCCCTGCCGGTCCTGCCTGCCCGGGTACTGCAGGGCGAGCACCTCGGCATCGGCGCTCAGCGCGGCCGACAGCGGGAAGAAGTAGCTGGCCGAACCGCCCGCGTGCGGGAAGCACACCAGGGTCGGAAGGTCGTCGGGGCCATGGTGGTAACGGCGGATCCACGCGTCGTCCAGGACGGCCCCCGTCGAGGAAAACTCCATTCTCTGGATGATCGTGGTTGTCCGCAGGCCGGAAACAGGCAGAACCGGCGGCGGAAACGCCTCCCCGCTTTCGCCACTTGTTCTGCCTGGGCCGCCGGGCGCCGCGGCTGAAGGATACGCAGGCGGGACCTTTCCGAGGCGGGGGTACGGATCGTGGACAAGGCCAGGAAGGACGCAGCCGCCGGACGCGTGATCTCCTGGCCGGTGCTCGCCGTGGCCTGCTGCCTCGGCGTGGCGCTGCTGCTGACCAGCGGGCGTTACGGCTACTTCGGGGACGAGCTCTACTTCCTCGCGGCGGGCGGGCACCTGGACTGGGGGTATGCCGACCAGCCGCCGCTCGTTCCGCTGCTGGCCAGGGCGATGGACGCGCTCGCGCCCGGATCGCTGGTCGTGCTGCGGCTGCCCGCGCTCGCCTGCGCGGTGGCCGGGGTGCTGGTCGCGGCGGCGACGGCCAGGGAGCTGGGCGGCTCGCGCCGTGCGCAACTGCTGACCGCCGCGGCGGTGGCGGGCTCGCCGGTGCTCGCCGCGGGCGGCCATGTGCTGGCCACCACGCCGGTGGACACGTTCCTGTGGATCGTCGTCACCTGGCTGCTGGTGCGATGGGCACGCCTGCGCGAGGACCGGTTGCTGCTGTGGGTCGGTGTGGTGACCGGGCTGGCGCTGCAGGCCAAGTACACGATCGTGTTCTTCTGGCTGGTGGCGGGCGTGGCGATCGCGATCTTCGGGCCGCGTGAGCTGCTGCGCCGCCCCCTGTTCTGGGCGGGCGCCTCGGTCGCCGCGCTGGCCGCCGTCCCCTCGGTGTGGTGGCAGGCGCGCAACGGCTGGCCGCAACTGGCGATGACGGAGGTTCTGGCACGGGAGCAGGGCCCGGCCGGGTTCCTGGTCCTGCTGCTGGGATCGGCCGGACTGCTCGGGATCGTCCTGCTGGTCTGCGGGCTGTGGCGCACCCTGGCCTCGCCCGCCCACCGCTTCGCCGGGGCGACCTTCCTCGGGCTGACGCTGCTGTTCGCCCTCAGCTTCGGCGAGGGGTACTACGTGGCCGGAGCCTTCGCCGTGGTGTGGGCGGCCGGTGCGACAGGCCTCGACCGGGTACGCGGGCGGCCGCTGGCGTGGGTGGCCTGGCCGCTCGCCCTGCTGTCGGCGGCCCTGGTCCTCCTCGTGCTCCCGGTGCGGCCGGTGGCCTCGCTCGCGGGACAGGCCGGAGCGGCGGACGTCGTCAATGCCGAGAGCGTCGGCTGGCCGGAGCTGGCCGACACGGTGGCGGCGGCATACCGGGCGCTGCCCGCCCGCAAGCGGGAGCAGGCGACGGTCGTCGCGGCGCACTACTGGGTCGCGGGCGCGCTGAGCAGGTACGGCCCCGAACGCGGGCTGCCCGCCGTGCACAGCCCGCATCGCGGCTTCTGGTATTTCGGTGCGCCAGCGCCCGCAGCCACCGTCACCCTGTACGCGGGCGGGGACGAACGGCAATTACGACGGTATTTCCGCGACGTCCGCCTCGTGGCGACGGCGGACAATCGACTGGGCATCTCGAACACCTTTCAAGGAATGCCCGTGTGGCTGTGCGAAAGGCCGCTCAAGCCCTGGCCCGTTCTCTGGCCCGAACTCCGCCGTCTGTGAGACCGGCGAAATGACCGGCGAAACTCCCGTAATTGTTTGACTGAATATCGCACCGCTGGTTAGCGTTGTTTGCGGATGGCATCCGGAAAAACAATCCGCTATTCGAGAGGGAGGGAAAGAATGCATTTTCGTCAGCTGATCGCGAGCGCCCACAAAGTGGTCGCGATCACGGCAGTAACGCTCGGCGTCACCCTTGCCGCGCCGGCGGCGTTCGCCCAGGCCGTGACGGGACCCACTGTGACGGCGACCCCGTCCACCGGGCTCCTGAACGGCCAGACCGTCACCGTCTCGGCCACCGGCTTCGGCGGCGGGGACACACTGGTCACCCTGCAGTGCGCGGAGCCTGCCACCGGGTTCTTCGTCTGCGACGCCCCGGGCGCGGTGGTGCTCACGGCCGACGCGAACGGTGATGCCGGCGGTTCGATCGTCGTGCATCGCACCTTCACCGCCTACAACGTCGACGGTTCCGTCTACGGGACGGTCGACTGCTCCACCGAGCCGAACGGGTGCGGCATCGCCGTGTCCGACGTCGCTCAGACGGCCAGCGCAGTGACGGCCATCTCCTTCCAGTAGCAGATACATCCTCCGGGCCGGGCGTGTGCGCGCCCGGCCCGGAGGCGATCAAGGAGCGATGACACCGTGGGGCATGATTCGGACCAGCTGACGTGGGGACTGTCCGCCGACGGCGCGGGCACGCTGCGGGCTCGTGCCGCCGCGCTGCTCGGCGAGTTGGACGGCAGGCCGGACTGGCGCGCTGCCGACATCGGCTGGTCGCTCGCCTCCCACGGCGGCGATGCCGGGAGCGGGGTGCTGGCGGCGATCACGGCGGCCGATCCGGCCGGGTTCCTCCAGGCGCTGCGGGCCCTGGCCGAAGGGCATGCGGCTCCCGGGCTGACCGAGGGCGGGCCCGCGTCCGGTGGCGTCGTGTTCGTCTTCCCCGGGCAGGGCTCGCAGTGGCAGGGCATGGCGGCGGACCTGCTGGCGTCCTCGCCGGTCTTCGCCGCCCGGATGCGCGAGTGCGCCGCGGCCTTCGCCCCCTATGTGGACTGGTCGCCGCTCGACGTGGTGCGCGAGGCGCCCGGCGCCCCTTCGCTCGATCGCACGGACGTGGTGCAGCCCGTGCTGTTCTCGATCATGATCTCGCTGGCGGCGCTGTGGCGTTCGTACGGCGTCGAGCCTTCGGCCGTACTGGGGCACAGCCTGGGCGAGGTCGCGGCGGCGGTCGTCGCCGGAGCGCTCACCCTCGACGACGGCGCCCGCGTGGCGGCGCTGTGGAGCCGGGCCCAGGCGACGTTGTCGGGCACCGGCGCGATGATCGCGGTGCCGATGCCGGAGGAGGACGTCAGGGCGAGGCTCGCCCCCTATGCGGGACGCCTGGAGATCGCCGCCGTGAACGGCCCCGGCGCGGTCATCGTCTCGGGCGACCGCACGGCGGCCATGGCCCTGCTCGCTGCCTGCGAGCGCGACGGCGTCAGGGCGCGTGCCATCGGCGTCGACCTGGCCGCGCACTCCGCGCACATCGACCGCATCACCCCCGGCCTGCGGCGCAGCCTCGCGCCGATCCGCCCGGCTGCGCCGACGGTCGCCTTCTACTCCTCCGTGCACGGCGCGCTCCTGCCGGGCGACGTGCCGCTCGACGCCGACTACTGGTGCCGCAACCTGCGCAGCACGATCCGCTTCGACCAGGCCGTGCGCGCCGCGCTGGGCGACGGCATGGGCGTGCTGCTGGAGATCAGCCCGCATCCCGTGCTCACCGCCGCGATGGAGCAGAGCGCCGAGGCGTGCGGGCTTCCCGCCTCGGTGCGGGCCTCGCTGAGGCGGGGGCAGGCCGGTCAGGCTCAGGTCATGCGCACGCTCGGCGAGCTGTTCGTCGACGGCGTCGCCCTCGACTGGGCCGCCGTGTACGCCGGGCACGACGCCCGTGTCGTGCCCCTGCCGGTGGCCTCCGATGCCGCCGCGCCGCAGGAGTCGTCGCTGCGCTCGCGGCTGGCCGCCATGCCGGAGTCCGGGCAGCGGGCCTTCCTGCTCGACCTGGTGAGCGGGGAGATCGGCGCGCTGCTCGGCACGTCAGGGGCCGTCGCGCCCGGCAGGCCGTTCAAGGAGCTGGGCTTCGACTCGGTGACCGCACTGGAGATCCGCGCCAGGATCGGCAGGGCGGTGGGCCTGACGCTGCCGGTCACGATGGTGTTCGACCATCCGACGCCCGCCGAGGTGGCCGAGTACGTCCGCCTCACCCTCACCGGCGCCGAGCCGCACGCGGAGGAGTCGCCCGCCGGATCGCCCGCCGACGACCCCGTCGTGATCGTCGGCATGGCGTGCCGCTATCCCGGTGCGGTCGCCTCGCCCGAGGACCTGTGGCGGCTGGTGCGCGAAGGGGCCGACGTCGTCGCGCCGTTCCCCACCGGCCGGGGCTGGGACCTGGCCGGTTCCTACGACGCGGACACGCGCCCGCCGGGAACGTTCTACCAGGGCGAGGCCGGATTCCTGACCGGTGTCGACGGGTTCGACGCCGACTTCTTCGGCATCTCGCCCCGCGAGGCGCTGGCGATGGACCCGCAGCAGCGGCTGCTGCTGGAGACGTCGTGGGAGGCGTTCGAGCGGGCCGGGATCGTGCCCGCGTCGCTGCGCGGCAGCCGTACCGGTGTGTTCGTCGGGGCGATGACGATGGACTACGGGCCGCGCCTCGACCAGGGCAGCGCGGTCGAGGGGTATGTGTTCACCGGCAACACCGGCAGCGTCATGTCCGGCCGCCTGTCCTACCAGTACGGCTTCGAGGGACCGGCGCTCACCGTGGACACGGCGTGCTCGTCGTCGCTGGTGGCCCTCCACCTCGCGGTGCAGGCCGTACGGCGTGGGGAGTGCTCGCTGGCGCTCGCGGCCGGGGTCACGGTGATGTCCGGCGTGGGGATGTTCGTGGAGTTCTCCCGGATGGGCGGCCTGGCCCCCGACGGCAGGAGCAAGGCGTTCGCGGAGCAGGCCGACGGGTTCGGGCTGGCCGAAGGCGTCGGCGTGCTGGTCGTGGAGCGGTTGTCGGATGCTCGGCGTCTTGGGCATCGGGTGTTGGCGGTGGTGCGGGGGTCGGCGGTGAATCAGGACGGGGCGTCGAATGGTTTGACGGCTCCGTCTGGTCCGGCGCAGCAGCGGGTGATTCGTGCGGCTTTGGCGGATGCGGGGTTGGTGTTCGCGGATGTGGATGTGGTGGAGGCGCATGGGACGGGGACGGCGTTGGGTGATCCGATTGAGGCGCAGGCGGTTTTGGCGACGTATGGGCAGGATCGGGAGCGGCCGGTCTTTCTGGGGTCGTTGAAGTCGAACATCGGGCATACGCAGGCGGCTGCCGGGGTCGGCGGTGTGATCAAGATGGTGCTGGCGCTTGGTCATGGGGTGCTGCCGCAGTCGTTGCATGTGGATGAGCCGACGTCGCAGGTGGATTGGTCGGCGGGTGCGGTGTCGTTGCTGACGTCGGAGAGGGCTTGGCCCGAGGTGGGCAGGGCTCGGCGGGCCGGGGTGTCGTCGTTCGGGGTGAGCGGGACGAACGCCCATGTGGTGCTGGAGCAGGCGCCTGCGGAGGAGCCTTCCGCGATGCGTGAGCCCGGTGGGCTGGTGGTGTTGCCGGTCTCGGCGCGGAGTGCGGCTGCGGTGGAGGAGCAGGCGGCGCGTTTGGCGGCATTGATGGCCGATCCGGATATGTCGCCCGGCGATGTGGGCTGGTCGCTGGCGATGACGCGTTCGGTTTTGGAGTACCGGGCTGTGGTGGTCGGTCGTAGTCGGGAGGAGCTGGTCGAGGGGCTGGCGGATGTTGCTGCGGTGCGTGCGTCCGACGGGGGTGTGGTGTTCGTTTTCCCTGGTCAGGGGTCGCAGTGGGCGGGGATGGCGGTGGAGTTGCTGGAGTCGTCGCCCGTGTTCGCCGCACGCATGACGGAATGTGCGCAGGCGCTGGGCGAGTTCGCCGACTGGGACCTGTTCGGCGTCTTGGGCGATGCCGGGGCGCTGGAGCGGGTTGATGTGGTGCAGCCTGTGTTGTTCGCGGTGATGGTGTCGCTCGCGGCGGTGTGGCGTGCGCATGGTGTTGAGCCTGTGGCTGTGGTGGGGCATTCGCAGGGGGAGATCGCGGCTGCGTGTGTCGCGGGGGCGTTGAGCCTGCGGGATGCGGCCCGGGTGGTCGTGTTGCGCAGTCAGGCGATCGGCCGGTCGCTGGCGGGTCGGGGCGGGATGGTGTGGGTGCCCGCTTCGGTGGCGGAGGTCGAGGCGGCCGGGCTGGACGGTGTGTCGGTGGCGGTGGTCAACAGTGCGGCCTCGACCGTGGTGTCCGGCGAGCCCGGGGCGTTGCAGGAGGTCCTGGAGCACTGGACGAGCGCCCGCCGGGTGCCGGTGGACTACGCCTCCCACTCCGGGCAGGTGGAGGTGCTGCGCGAGGAGCTGCTGGACGTCCTGGACGCGGTGGAGCCGCTGGCGCCGCAGGTCCCGTTCTTCTCCACCGTCACCGGTCGTTACGAGGAGCGCCTGGACGCCGCCTACTGGTACGCCAACCTCCGCAACCCCGTACGTTTCGACCAGGCCGTCGACGCCCTGGCGGGCAAGGTGTTCGTCGAGTGCAGCCCGCATCCGGTGCTGGTGCCGCTCGGCACCCTGCGACGCGGCGAAGGCGGCCTCGACCGGCTGGTCGCCTCGATCGCCGAGGCACACGCGCACGGCGCCTCGGTCGACTGGGCCACGCTCATCCACGGCAGCCGTGTCGACCTGCCCACCTACGCCTTCCAGCACGAGCGCTTCTGGTGGGACGAGCAGGCTCCCGTCGTGCTGGACGCGGCCGGGCTGGGGCTGCTCGCGGCCGAGCATCCGCTGCTGGGGGCCGTGGTCGCCCTGCCGGAGTCCGGCGGGTTCCTGTTCACCTCAAGGATCTCCCTGGCCGCGCAGCCGTGGCTCGCCGATCACGCGGTGAACGGTGTGGCGCTGCTGCCGGGCAGTGCGTTCGTCGAGCTGGTCGTGCGCGCGGGGGATCAGGCGGGGCTCGGCCTGGTCGAGGAGCTGGTGCTGGAGGCGCCCCTGGTGCTGCCCGCCGACGGCGGCGGGGTCCGGCTCCAGGTCACGCTGGAGGGGCCGGACGAATCGGGACGGCGTCGCGTCGCGGTGCACTCGCTCGGCGAGCAGGCTCCGGACGAGGCGGACTGGACACGGCACGCCACCGGCGTACTGGCCCCCGAACCGGTCGAATCGGCCGCCGGGCTCACGCAGTGGCCTCCGGCCGCGTCCCCGGTCGCGATCGACGACGCCTACGACCTGCTGAGCGCCAGGGGCTACGACTACGGGCCGCTGTTCAGGGGCCTGCGCCGGGTGTGGCGGCGCGGCGACGAGCTGTTCGCCGAGGTCGGGTGTGAGCTCACGGTCGACGGGTTCGGCCTTCATCCCGCGTTGCTCGACGCTGCCCTGCATGCCGTGCTGCTCGGCGAGGAGGGCGGGGTCGTGCTGCCCTTCTCCTGGCGGGACGTCCGCCTGCACCGCACCGGCGCGACCGAGCTGCGCGTGCGCCTGTCGCCCGCCGCCGACGGGCTGGCCGTACAGGTGGCGGACCGGGCGGGCAATCCCGTTCTCAGCGCCGGGGCGCTGGCGCTGCGGCCGGTCGCCGACGGCGCGGCCGTACGGCATGAGGGCACGCTGCTCACGGTCGGGCAGGTGCAGGTCACGCTGCCCGAGGCGGTGGAGCCGGTGTCGGTCGCGGCCTTCGGCGAGCTCGACCCGACGGCCGCCTACCCGGACGCGGTGGTGCTCGCGGCGACGGACGCCGTACACGTGCTCGGCGTGCTGCAGGCCTGGCTGGGCGACGAGCGCGCGGCCGGGTCGCGGCTGGTGGTGGTGACACGCGCGGCGGAGACCGATCAGGAGCAGGCCGCTGTGCGCGGGCTGGTCCGCACGGCGATGTCCGAACACCCTGGGCGGTTCGTGCTCGTGGACGCCGACGCGCCCGAGCGGGTGCCCGCGCTCGCCGCCGGGCTGCTGGCGGCGGGCGAGCCGGAGCTGTCGGTGTCGGGCACGACGGTCTCGGCGCCACGCCTGCGTGCCGTCGAGCCGGCCGGCGGCGTGCTGCCCTGGACGGGCGACGACTGCGTGCTGATCACCGGCGGCACCGGCACGGTCGGCATAGCCGTGGCCCGCCACCTGGTGGTCGCGCACGGCGTAGGCCGCCTGGTGCTGCTGAGCAGGCGCGGGCCGGACGCGCCCGGCGCGAGCGCACTGCTCGCCGAGCTGGACGCCGAGGTGAGCGTGCTCGCCTGCGACGTGACCGACCGCGACGCCGTCGCCCGTGTGCTGCGCGAGCACCCGGTCACCGCCGTCGTGCACGCCGCCGCCGTCCTGGACGACGGCATGCTGGGATCGCTGACGCCCGCGCGGCTGGCCGCCGTGCACGCGGCCAAGGCCGGTGCGGCGCTCGTCCTGGACGAGCTGACACGCGACCGTGAGCTGACGGCGTTCGTCCTGTTCTCGTCGATCGCGGGCACCCTGGGTACGGCAGGCCAGGGCAACTACGCGGCGGCCAACAGCGCGCTCGACGCCCTCGCCGCCGCCCGGCGTGCGGCCGGTCTGCCCGCGACGTCGATCGCCTGGGGCCTGTGGGCCGAGACGAGCGAGCTGACCGGCGACCTCACCGGCGCCGACCTGGCCAGACTGGCACGCTCCGGGATCACCCCGCTGGCCACGGCGGACGCGCTGGAGCTGTTCGACGCCTCCCTGCGCGAAGGCGCGAGCACGACCGTGGCGCTCAGGCTCGACCACACGGCGCTGCGGTCGAGGGCGGCGGGCGGCTCGCTGCCCGCCATGATGCGCGGCCTCGTCCGCACCACGGCCAGGCGAGCCGAGGCGGCGAACATACGGCCGGACGCGGCGCTGAGCAGGGAGGAGCGGCTGGGCGTGGTGCTGCGTGCCGTACGCGAGCAGGTCGCGGGCGTGCTGGGCCACGGTTCGGGCGCGGCGGTGCGGGCGGAGCGGGCCTTCGGCGAGATGGGGTTCGACTCGCTCACCTCGGTCGAGCTGCGCAACCGGCTCGGCGCGCGCTTCGGGCTGCGACTCCCGGCGACGCTCGTGTTCGACCACCCGACCCCGGCGGCGGTGGCCGAGTTCCTCGTGGCCGAACTGGAGGGCGCGGTCACGAGGAACTCGCCTGCCGCCGCCGGGCCGAGGACGGACGAACCGATCGCGATCATCGGGATGAGCTGCCGCTACCCCGGCGGGGTCGCCTCGCCGGGCGACCTGTGGCGGCTGGTGGCAGGCGGCGGGGACGCGATCGGCGCGTTCCCCGCCGATCGCGGCTGGGACCTGGCGAACCTGTTCGACGACGACCCCGACCGCGTCGGGCGCAGCTACGCCAGGCACGGCGGCTTCCTGGAGGGGGCGGCCGAGTTCGACGCCGCCTTCTTCGGCATCTCGGCACGCGAGGCCACCGCGATGGACCCGCAGCAGCGGCTGCTGCTGGAGAGCGCGTGGGAGGCGTTCGAGCACGCGGGCATCGCGCCCGACTCGGTGCGCGGCAGCCAGACGGGCGTGTTCGCCGGTGTGATGAACGGCGGGTACGGCACCTGGCGGACGGACCGGGCGGGCGAGGTCGAAGGCTATCTGGCCAGCGGGAACGCCGCCAGCGTCGCCTCGGGTCGCATCGCCTACACGCTCGGTCTCGAAGGCCCGGCGCTGACCGTCGACACGGCGTGCTCCTCGTCGCTGGTGGCCCTCCACCTGGCCGTCCAGTCGCTGCGCCGGGGCGAGTGCGGTCTGGCGCTGGCCGGTGGGGTGAGTGTGATGTCGTCGCCTTCGCTGTTCGTCGAGTTCAGCAGGCAGCGCGGCCTCTCGCCCGACGGGCGCTGCCGCTCCTTCAGCGACGACGCCGACGGCACGGCGTGGGGCGAGGGCGTCGGCGTGCTGCTGCTGGAGCGCCTGTCGGACGCCCGGCGTCTCGGGCATCGGGTGCTGGCGGTGGTACGGGGGACGGCGGTCAACCAGGACGGCGCGTCGAACGGGATGACGGCTCCGTCAGGCCCGGCGCAGCAGCGGGTGATCCGCGCGGCCCTGGCGGACGCGGGACTGGCGTTCGCCGACGTGGACGCGGTCGAGGCGCACGGCACGGGCACGGCGCTCGGCGACCCGATCGAGGCCCAGGCCCTCCTGGCGACCTACGGCCAGGACCGGGAGCGCCCGCTCCTCCTGGGCTCGCTGAAGTCGAACATCGGCCATGCGCAGGCGGCAGCCGGGGTCGGCGGCGTCATCAAGATGGTGCTCGCGCTCGGCCACGGCGTGCTGCCGAGGTCGTTGCACGTGAGCGAGCCGACCTCGCACGTCGACTGGTCGGCCGGTGCGGTGTCGCTGCTGACGTCGCAGGTGGAATGGCCCGAGACAGGCAGGGCGCGCCGGGCGGCGGTGTCGTCGTTCGGGGTGAGCGGCACCAACGCGCACGTGGTCCTGGAGGAGGGGGAGCCGCTGCCCGCGAGCCCGGCCGAGCCGCCCCCGGTCGTGCCGTGGGTGGTGTCGGCCCGCACGCCCGCCGCGCTGGAGGCCCAGCTCGCGCGGTTGCGCGCCTTCGCCGGCGCCGATCCCGGCCTGGACGTGCTGGACGTCGCGCACACGCTGGCCACCGCGCGCGCGAACCTCCCGCATCGGGCGGTCGTGCTCGGCCGCGACCGTGCCGAACTGCTCGCCGGGGCCGAGCCGGTGCGCGGCGAAGGCGGGACCGAGCGGCGGGTGGCGTTCGTCTTCCCCGGCCAGGGCTCGCAGTGGACGGGCATGGCTCTGGACCTGCTGGAGTCCTCGCCGGTGTTCGCCGCCCGCATGACCGAGTGCGCGCGGGCGCTGGCCGAGCACACCGACTGGAACCTGTTCGACGTGCTCGGCGACGCCGAGGCGCTGGAGCGCGCCGACGTGGTGCAGCCCGCGCTGTTCGCGGTGATGGTGTCGCTGGCCGAGGTCTGGCGCTCCTACGGGGTACGGCCCGCCGCCGTGGTCGGGCACTCGCAGGGCGAGATCGCCGCCGCGTGCGTCGCGGGCGCGCTGAGCCTGCGGGACGCGGCCCGGGTGGTCGTCCTGCGCAGTCAGGCGATCGCGCGATCCCTGGCCGGGCGCGGCGGCATGGTGTCGCTCGCCCTGCCCGCCGACGAGGTCGCACCGCTCCTGGCGCCCTGGGGCGGCAGGCTGGGCGTCGCCGCCGTCAACGGGCCCGGCGCCACCGTGGTCTCCGGCGACGCCGACGCGCTCGGCGAGTTCGTGGCCGCGTCGGGTGCCAAGGTCATCCCCGTGGACTACGCCTCGCACTCCGCGCACGTGGAGGAGATCCGCGAGGAACTGCTCGGCCTGCTCGCGCCGATCGAGCCCAGGACGTCCGCCGTGCCGTACCACTCGGCCGTCACCGGGGAGCGGCTGGACACCGCCGGGCTCGACGCCGCGTACTGGTATCGCAACCTGCGCGAGAGCGTGCGTTTCGACCTGGCGACGGCGAGCCTGCTCGACGCGGGGATCGATGCGTTCGTCGAGGTCAGCGGTCATCCCGTGCTGACGCCCTGGATCGCGGGGAGCGCCGAGCGCGCCGGGCGGGACGCGGTCGTCGTCGGCACCCTGCGCAGGGGCGAGGGTGGGCCGGCACGGCTGCTCGCCTCGGTGGCGGAGGCCTGGACGCAGGGCGTGGCCGTGTCGTGGGCCCAAGGGGGCGGCGGGCGCGTGGTCGACCTGCCGACCTACGCCTTCCAGCGCACCAGGTACTGGCTGGAGGCGGCGGCGCCCGACACCGGCGGGCACAGGTACGGCATCGGCTGGCGGCCGGTCGCCGACGAGCCCGCGCGCCGCCTGTCCGGCACGTGGCTCGTGGTCGGCGACGGCTCGGACGTGCCCTTCGCCGAGGCGCTGCAGGCGCGGGGCGCGCGGGTGCTGGCCGTACGGCGGGAGGAGGTGGACGCCGTGCGTGGTGCGGCGTTCGCCGGGGTGCTTTCGCTGGTCGCGCTCGCCGGGGAGGACCCGCTCGGGGCGACGCTGGACCTGCTGCGGGCCGTTCCGGACGCGCCGTTGTGGACGGTGACCAGGGCAGCGGTCGCGGCCGACGTGCCCGACGTCGACCAGGCGGGCGTCTGGGGCATCGGACGGGTGGCCGCGCTGGAACGCCCCGCCGCCTGGGGCGGGCTGATCGACCTGCCCGCCGAGGCCGACACCGACGTGGGCACCTACGCGCTGCTCGCCTCCGTGCTCGCCCTCGGCTCGGAGGACCAGGTCGCCCTGCGTCCGTCCGGCGCCCTGGCCAGACGCCTGGTCCACGCCCCCCGTACGGCGGGCGGCGGCTCGTGGCGGCCACAGGGCACCGTGCTGATCACCGGCGGCACCGGCGCGATCGGCGCCCACTTCGCCCGCAGGTTCGCCCGCGACGGCGCCGAGCACATCGTGCTGGCCGGTCGCCGGGGTCCGGCCGCGCCCGGCGCCGCCGCCCTTGAGGCCGAGCTGACCGCACTGGGCGCCAGGGTCACCCTCGCCGCCTGCGACGCCTCCGACGCCGCCGCCCTCGCCGCCCTGGTCGGCACCGTCGAGGCGGACGGGCCGATCAGGACCGTCGTCCACGCGGCCGGCGTCCCGCACCTGGAAGACCTGGACACGCTCACCCCGGCGCAGACGCGTGCCGTACTGGCGGGCAAGGTCGCGGGCGCGCGGAACCTGGACGCGCTCCTCGACCGCGAGCTGGACGCGTTCCTTCTGATCTCGTCGGCCGCGGGCGTCTGGGGCGGCAGCGGCCAGGGCGCCTACGCGGCGGCCAACGCCATGCTCGACGCCCTGGCCGTGCGCAGGCGCTCCCGTGGCCTGCACGCCGTGTCGCTCGCCTGGGGCTCCTGGGCGGGCGAGGGCATGGCCGAAGGGGAGGCGGGCACGCGCTTCCAGCGGCTCGGGCTGAACCTCATGCGCCCGGACGACGCCCTGGCGATCGCCTACGAGGCGCTGGCCGACGACCTGACGTTCCTGGCCGTGGCCGACGTCGACTGGGACAGGTTCGCCGCGACCTACACCGTCAACAGGCCGAGCCCGCTGCTCGCCGACCTGCCCGAGGTACGGCGAGCCCTCGCCCCGGCGCCCACCACCGCCGTGGCCGCCGTGCCCGCCGCCGACCGGCGCAGGGCCGTGCGCGAGATCGTGCGTGCGGCCGTCGCCGCGGTCGTGGGCGGCACCGGCGAGGCGGAAGGGCGCACGTTCAAGGAGCTCGGCTTCGACTCGATGACCGCGGTGGACATCCGGGGCCGGCTGTCGGCCGCGACCGGGATCAAGCTGCCCAGCAGCCTCATCTTCGACCACCCGACCCCCGACGCCCTCGTCACGCACCTGCTGGAGCGCCTCTACGGCGTCACGCCCCCGGCCGCTCCCGTCGTGACGCGCCCGGCCGACGAGCCGATCGCGATCGTGGCGATGAGCTGCCGCTACCCCGGCGGGGTGGAGTCGCCGGACGACCTCTGGAACCTGGTCGCGGCCGGGGCCGACGTGATCGGCGAGTTCCCCTCCGACCGGGGCTGGGACCTGGGCGGGCTCTACCATCCCGACCCCGAGCACCCCGGCACCTCCTACACCAGGCACGGCGGCTTCCTGGAGGGGGCGGCCGAGTTCGACGCCGCGTTCTTCCGCATCTCGCCCCGCGAGGCCACGGCGATGGACCCGCAGCAGCGGATCGTGCTGGAGACGTCGTGGGAGGCGTTCGAGCGGGCCGGGCTGGACCCGGTGTCGTTGCGCGGCAGCCGTACCGGTGTGTTCGTCGGGGCCAGCGGCCAGGACTACGGGCCACGGCTGCACGAGACGCCGCCGGGGCTGGAGGGGCACTTCCTGACCGGTGGGCACGACGCGGTGATCTCCGGCCGGGTCGCCTACCAGCTCGGCCTCGAAGGTCCCGCGCTGACCGTGGACACGGCGTGCTCCTCGTCGCTGGTGGCGCTGCATCTGGCCGCCCAGTCGCTGCGCCGGGGCGAGTGCGAGCTGGCGCTGGCCGGTGGGGTCGCGGTGCTGTCGTCGCCGGGGGTGTTCGTGGAGTTCAGCCGTCAGCGGGGGCTGGCCGCCGACGGGCGCTGCCGCTCGTTCTCGGCATCGGCGTCGGGCACCGCGTGGGCGGAGGGCGCGGGCATGCTGGTCCTCGAACGGCTGTCGGACGCGCGCCGCAACGGCCATCCCGTGCTGGCGATCGTCAGAGGCTCGGCGATCAACCAGGACGGCGCCTCCAACGGGCTGACCGCGCCCAACGGGCCCGCGCAGCAGCGGGTGATCCGGGACGCGCTGGCCGACGCCGGGCTGTCGGTCGCGGACGTGGACGCGGTCGAGGCGCACGGCACGGGCACGACGCTGGGCGACCCGATCGAGGCGGAGGCGCTGCTCGCCACCTACGGGCAGGACCGGGAGCGCCCGCTGTACCTGGGGTCGCTGAAGTCCAACCTCGGCCACGCCCAGGCGGCTGCCGGGGTCGGCGGGATCATCAAGATGGTCGAGGCCATGCGGCGCGGTGTGCTGCCGAAGACCCTGCACGTCGAAGAGCCGACGCCGCACGTCGACTGGAGAAGCGGGGCGGTCGAACTGCTGACCGAGCAGCGGCCCTGGCCCGAGACCGGCCACCCGCGCCGCGCCGGTACGTCGGCGTTCGGCGTCAGCGGCACCAACGCGCACGTGATCATCGAACACGTCCCCGACGACTCCCCACAGGCCGCCGCCGCGGACGAGGACGCGCCCGTGCCCGTGCTGGTGCCGTTGTCCGCCCGAGGTCAGGACGGGCTGCGCGCGCAGGCCGCCCGGCTGCGCGGCTTCGTCGCCGACGACCCCGGGATGTCCCTCACGGCACTGGCCAGATCGCTGGGCACGGCGCGATCCGGGCTGCCCGACCGCGCCGCCGTCCTGGCCGGCGACCGGCAGGGCCTGCTGCGCGGGCTCGACGCGCTGGCGCGGGGCGAGCAGGCTCCCGATCTGGTCAGCGGCACGACCGGGGCGCACACGGGCGGGTTCGCCGTGCTCTTCCCAGGCCAGGGGGCGCAGCGCGTCGGCATGGGCGGCGAGCTGGCCGAGGCGTTCCCCGCCTACGCGGCGGCGTTCGACGCCGTGGCCGCCGAACTGGACGCGCACCTGGACCGCCCGCTGCGCGAGGTGATCGCCGACGACTCCGGCGCGCTCGACCTGACCGGCTACACCCAACCGGCGCTGTTCGCGGTCGAGGTGGCGCTGTTCCGGCTGCTGGAGTCGTGGGGGCTGCGGCCGGCCCATCTGGTCGGCCACTCGATCGGCGAACTGGCCGCCGCCCACGTGGCGGGCGTGCTGTCGCTCGGCGACGCCGCCGCACTCGTGGCCGCGAGAGGACGGCTGATCCAGGCCCTGCCGTCCGGCGGTTCGATGGTCGCCGTCCAGGCCGGTCCCGACGTCGTGCTCCCGCTGCTCGGGGACGGCGTCGGCCTGGCCGCACGCAACGGTCCCGACGCCGTGACGATCTCCGGCGACGAGGACGCGGTCGCCGAGGTCGTCGCCGCGCTCACCGCCCGATCGGTCAAGACCCGGCGCGTCCGGGCCAGCCACGCCTTCCACTCCCATCGGATGGACCCGATGCTGGCCGACTTCCGCGAGGTGCTGGCCGGGCTGGACTTCAGGGCGCCCGAACTGCCCATCGTCTCCACCCTGACCGGCGCACCCGCCTCGGCGGCCGAGCTGTGCTCACCCGACTACTGGGTCCGCCAGGTGCGTGAGCCCGTGCGCTTCCACGACGCCGTGCGTCATCTCGCGGCCGACGGCGTGCGCGCCTTCCTGGAGCTGGGGCCGGACACCGTCCTGTCGTCCCTGGTCGACGCGCCGGTCTCGGTGTCGGTCTGCCGCAGGGACAGGCCGGAGGCGCCGACGCTGCTGAGCGCGCTGGCGACCCTGCACACGCACGGCGTCTCGCCCGGCTGGAGCGCCCTGTATCCCGGGGCCGGGCGCGTCGACCTGCCGACCTACGCCTTCCGGCGGCGGCGCTTCTGGTTCGACGGCACCCAAGGGCTGGTGAACGGGGTGACCAGGCTCGCCGACTCCGGCGGCGTCGTGCTCACCGGCAGCCTGTCGGCCGCGACCCGGCCATGGCTGGCCGACCACCAGGTCAAGGGCACGGTCCTGCTGCCCGGCACCGCGTTCGTCGAGCTGGCCGTACGCGCCGCCGACGAGGTGGGCGCCACGCTGGTCACCGAGCTCACACTGGAGACGCCGCTGGCCTTCCACGGCACGGCGTCGGCCGAGATCCAGGTGCACGTCGGTACGGCGGACGACTCAGGCGAGCGCCCCTTCACCGTGCACTCCCGCCCCTCGGCCGGCACCCCGTGGACCCGCCACGCCACAGGCACCCTCGGTACGGCACCGCCGCAGGCCCCCGAGCCGATGCCCTGGCCCCCGGCCGACGCGACGCCGATCGACGTGGAGGAGGTACGGGCGACGCTGGTCGAACGCGGATACGACTACGGTCAGGCGTTCGGCGGGCTGCGCGCGGCCTGGCGGCGCGAGGAGGAGTGGTTCGCCGAGGTCGTCCTGCCCGACGGTGTGAACGCCGACGGCTTCGTCCTGCATCCGGCGCTGCTGGACACCGCACTGCAGCCGCTCGTACTCGGTCACACCGGACCGGCCAGACTGCCCTTCTCCTGGCAGCGCGTGCGCGTGCACGCCGGTGGCGCGACCGTGCTCAGGGCCAGGCTGACGACCTCGGGCGACGGCTTCGCGGTCAGCCTCGCCGACGGGGAGGGGCAGCCGGTCCTGACGGCGGGGCCGGTGCGCATGCGGCCGGTCGCGGGCGGCCTCGACGCTCCCGTACGCCTGTTCACCGTCGAGCACGTCCCCGCCCCGGCCGTCGAACGGCCGTCGGACGCGGCGGCCGAGGTCCTGGTCGTCGTCGACGCCGCCCAGGTGCTGGACGCCCTGCGCAGGCATCTCGCCGGGCCCGGCGACGGCCCGCTGGTCGTCGTCACCACGAACGCGGCACACGACGTGACACACGCCGCCGCGGCCGGGCTGGTCAGATCGGCGCAGAACGAGCACCCCGGCAGGTTCGTCCTGGCCGACACCGGGACCGGCCTGCTCTCACCGCAGGAGCGCGCCCGGATCCTGGCCCTGGACGAACCCGAGGTGGTGATCGCCGAAGGCCGCGTCCTGCTGCCCCGCCTCACCCCCGCCACGGGCGGCGCGCCGGTGTGGTCGCCCGGCGACTGCGTGCTCGTCACCGGCGGCGGCGGCACCCTGGGCGGCCTGGTCGCCAGGCACCTGGTCACCAAGCACGGCGTGCGCAGGCTCGTCCTGGCCGGTCGCCGCGGGCAGGCACCAGACGGCATCGCCGGCCTGGACGCCGACATCGCGGTGGTCGCCTGCGACGTGACCGACCGCGAGGCCGTGGCCCGGCTGCTGCGCGAGCACCCGGTCACCGCCGTCGTGCACGCCGCCGGGGTGCTCGACGACGGCATCGTCGAGTCGCTCACCCCCGAGCGCCTGGAGCGGGTCATGGCCCCGAAGGTCACCGGCGCCCGCATCCTGGACGAACTCACGCGCGACCGCGACCTGACGGCCTTCGTCCTGTTCTCCTCGGCAGCGGGCGTCCTCGGTACGGCGGGCCAGGGCAACTACGCCGCGGCCAACGCCGCACTCGACGCACTCGCCCGTGCCCGCCGTGCCGAAGGGCTGGTCGCCACCTCGCTCGCCTGGGGCATGTGGGCCGAGGCGAGCGCCATGACGGGCACGCTGAGCGCCGCCGACCGCGCCAGGCTCGGCCGCTCGGGCCTGGCCAGGCTGGACACACCGGACGCGCTGGCCATGCTCGACGCCGGAGCCGGCGGTTCGTCCGCGTGCTACGTCGCCGCCTCACTGGCTGCGAGCTCCCCGGGCACGGTCGATGTGCCGCCGCTGCTGCGCGCCCTCGTCCGCGTCCCGCTCCGCCGTGCCTCCGCCGCACGCCCCGGCCCGGCGCGACCCGGCCGCGAAGGCGTGCTCGACCTGGTACGGCAGGCCGTCGCCGAGGTGCTCGGCCACCAGGACGCGCGCTCGGTGGACGCCGGGCGCGCCTTCCAGGACCTGGGCTTCGACTCGCTCACCGCGGTGGAACTGCGCAACCGGATCAACACCGCGTTCGGCCTCAAGCTGCCCGCGACGCTCGTCTTCGACCACCCGACGGCGACGGCACTGGCCGAGCGCGTCCAGGCCGAACTGTCCGGCGACACCACGCCCCCGCCGGACGGCCAGGCCGCACCCGGGACGACGCCGGACGACGACCCGATCGTCATCGTGGGCACGGCCTGCCGCTACCCCGGCGGCGTCGACTCGCCCGAGGCGTTGTGGCGGCTGGTCGCCGAAGGCAGGGACGCCATCGGCGACTTCCCCGCCGACCGGGGCTGGGACCTGTCGAAGCTGTTCGACGACGACCCCGCGAGCCACGGGCACAGCTACGCCAGGCGCGGCGGCTTCCTGCGCGAGGCCGCCCTGTTCGACGCCGACTTCTTCGGCATCTCGCCCCGCGAGGCGCTGGCGATGGACCCGCAGCAGCGGCTGCTGCTGGAGACGTCGTGGGAGGCGTTCGAGCGGGCCGGGATCGACCCCGCGTCGCTGCGCGGCAGCCGTACCGGCGTGTTCGCGGGTGTCATGGCCGGGGACTACGCCAGCCGGATCAGGCACGTGCCCAAGGAGGTGGAGGGCTTCCTCGGCAACGGCAGCACGGGCAGCATCACCTCGGGTCGCATCGCCTACACCTTCGGCCTGGAGGGCCCCGCCCTGACCGTGGACACGGCGTGCTCGGCGTCGCTGGTGGCCATGCATCTGGCCATGCAGTCGCTGCGCCGGGGCGAGTGCTCGCTGGCGCTGGCCGGTGGGGTGACCGTGATGTCGTCTCCCGTGTCGTTCATCGAGTACAGCAGGCAAGGGGCACTGGCGCCCGACGGGCGGTGCAAGTCGTTCAGCGACGACGCCGACGGTACGGCGTGGGGCGAGGGCGTCGGCGTGGTCGTGCTCGAGCGGTTGTCGGATGCTCGGCGTCTTGGGCATCGGGTGCTGGCGGTGGTGCGGGGGTCGGCGGTGAATCAGGACGGGGCGTCGAATGGTTTGACGGCTCCGTCTGGTCCGGCGCAGCAGCGGGTGATTCGTGCGGCTTTGGCGGATGCGGGGTTGGTGTTCGCGGATGTGGATGTGGTGGAGGCGCATGGGACGGGGACGGCGTTGGGTGATCCGATCGAGGCGCAGGCGGTTTTGGCGACGTATGGGCAGGATCGGGAGCGGCCGGTTTATCTGGGGTCGTTGAAGTCGAATCTGGGGCACACGCAGGCCGCTGCCGGGGTCGGCGGGGTCATCAAGATGATCGAGGCCATGCGGCGCGGAGTGTTGCCGAGGTCGTTGCACGTGGGAGAGCCGACGTCGCGGGTGGACTGGTCGGCGGGTGCGGTGTCGTTGCTGACGTCGGCGGTGGAGTGGCCTGAGGTGGGGCGGGTTCGGCGGGCCGGGGTGTCGTCGTTCGGGGTGAGCGGGACGAACGCCCATGTGGTGTTGGAGGAGGCGCCTGAGGTTTCGGCGGCTGTCGTCCGGGGTGGCGGTGGCGGTGGGCTGGTGGTGTTGCCGGTCTCGGCGCGGAGTGCGGCTGCGGTGGAGGAGCAGGCGGCGCGTTTGGCGGGTGTGGTGGCCGATCCGGATATGTCGCCCGGCGATGTGGGGTGGTCGCTGGCGATGACGCGTTCGGTTTTGGAGTACCGGGCTGTGGTGGTCGGTCGTAGCCGGGAGGAGCTGGTCGAGGGGCTGGCGGACGTGGTCCCGGTGCGTGCGTCCGACGGGGGTGTGGTGTTCGTTTTCCCTGGTCAGGGGTCGCAGTGGGCGGGTATGGCGGTGGAGTTGCTGGAGTCGTCGCCGGTGTTCGCGGCGCGGATGGATGAGTGTGCGCGGGCGCTGGGCGAGTTCGCCGACTGGGACCTGTTCGGCGTCTTGGGCGATGCCGGGGCGCTGGAGCGGGTTGATGTGGTGCAGCCTGTGTTGTTCGCGGTGATGGTGTCGCTCGCGGCGGTGTGGCGTGCGCATGGTGTTGAGCCTGTGGCTGTGGTGGGGCATTCGCAGGGGGAGATCGCGGCTGCGTGTGTCGCGGGGGCGTTGA
Source organism: Nonomuraea sp. IBHARD001 (assembly GCF_056106265.1). NCBI lineage: Bacteria > Bacillati > Actinomycetota > Actinomycetes > Streptosporangiales > Streptosporangiaceae > Nonomuraea > Nonomuraea sp. IBHARD001. The sequence goes on along the minus strand of NZ_JBWBBW010000002.1, from coordinate 6,675,834 downwards.
GCCTGCGGGATGCGGCCCGGGTGGTCGTGTTGCGCAGTCAGGCGATCGGCCGGTCGCTGGCGGGTCGGGGCGGGATGGTGTGGGTGCCCGCTTCGGTGGCGGAGGTCGAGGCGGCCGGGCTGGACGGTGTGTCGGTGGCGGTGGTCAACAGTGCGGCCTCGACCGTGGTGTCCGGCGAGCCCGGGGCGTTGCAGGAGGTCCTGGAGCACTGGACGAGCGCCCGCCGGGTGCCGGTGGACTACGCCTCCCACTCCGGGCAGGTGGAGGTGCTGCGCGAGGAGCTGCTGGACGTCCTGGACGCGGTGGAGCCGCTGGCGCCGCAGGTCCCGTTCTTCTCCACCGTCACCGGTCGTTACGAGGAGCGCCTGGACGCCGCCTACTGGTACGCCAACCTGCGTCGGCCGGTGCGTTTCGACCAGGCCGTCGACGCCCTGGCGGGCAGGGTGTTGGTCGAGTGCAGCCCGCATCCGGTGCTGGTGCCGCTCGGTACGTTGCGACGCGGGGAAGGCGGTCTCGATCGGCTGGTCGCCTCGATCGCCGAGGCGCACGCGCACGGTGCTTCGGTCGACTGGGCCACGCTCATGGACGGCCATCGTGTCGACCTGCCCACGTATCCCTTCCAGCGGGAGCGGTTCTGGCTGGATGACGGGGTGGGTTCGGTGGCTGACGTGGCGTCGGCGGGGTTGGAGCCAGCTGGGCACGCGATGTTGGGTGCGGCGGTGCCGTTGGTGGCTACGGGTGGGTTCGTGTTCACGGGACGGGTGTCGGCGTCGTCGTATCCGTGGCTGGCTGATCACCGTGTGCGAGGTGTGGTGGTGGTGCCGGGTTCGGTGTTCGTCGAGTGGGTGCTGCGCGCTGGTGACGGTGTCGTGGAGGAACTCACCCTGGTCGCCCCGTTGGTGCTGGGCGAGGCATCCGTACAGGTCCAGGTGTCGGTCGACGGCGGCGACGAGGCCGGGCGGCGGCAGGTGTCGGTGCACGCGCGTGGCGAGAGCGGCGAATGGGTGCTGCACGCCAGCGCCACCGTCTCGCCCGATGGCCCCACGACATCGAACGACCTGCTCGCCTGGCCGCCTGCCGGCGAGGCCGCTGACGTCACCGCACTGTACGAGCGGCTGGCCGCGTCCGGGCAGGAGTACGGATCGGCGTTCCGCGGGGTCCGGGCGGCCTGGTGGTCCGGGGACGAGGTGTTCGCCGAGGTCGAGTGCGCCTTGCCGGTCGACGGGTTCGGTATTCATCCCGCACTGCTCGACGCCGCGCTGCATGCGACCACTCTGATCTCCGACGCGGACTCGCCTCGGCTGCCGTTCTCGTGGAGTGGGGTGCGGTTGTACGCGTCTGGGGCTTCGGGGGTGCGGGTTCGGGTGTCGCGGGTGGGTGAGGACACGTTCGCGGTGTTGGTGACGGATGTGGCAGGGGTGCCGGTGTTGTCGGTGGATGCGCTGGTGGTGCGTCCGATGGTGGTGGTTGAGGGGGGTGATCTGTATCGGCCGGTGTGGGTGGAGGCCGGGCCTGTGGAGGCGGTGTCGTGCGTGGAGGGTCTGGACTTCGAGGGTCCGGTGTCCGCTGCTGCGATGGTGGTGCGGGTGGGCTCTGGTGATGTGCGTGAGGTGCTGGGCGAGGTGCTGGCGTTGTTGCAGCGCTGGCTGGGGGAGGAGCGTTTCGCCGGCGCGAGGTTGGTGCTGGTGGTGCGGCCGGGTGATGTGGTGGCGGGTGCGGTCGGGGGCTTGGTGCGGTCGGCGTCGTCGGAGCATCCGGGCCGGTTCCAGGTCGTCGAGGCGGAGGATCTGGGCGATGTCGAGCGGGTGGCGGGGCTGGACGAGCCGGTGGTTCGTGTCGTCGACGGGACGGCGTATGTGCAGCGTGTGGAGCGGATGCACGCTGAGTCGGCGGAGGTGGATCTGGGGGATTGCGTACTGATCACGGGCGGCACGGGGACGTTGGGCGCGTTGGTGGCCCGGCATCTGGCCGGGCGTGGGGTGTCGCGTTTGGTGCTGGTGAGTCGTCGTGGCCTGGACGCGCCGGGGGCGAGGGAGCTGGCGGCCGAGGTGCCGGGTGTGGAGGTGGTGGCGGCCGATCTGGCGGACCGCACGGCCGTGGCAGAGCTGTTCCGGACATATCCGGTATCGGCGGTGGTGCATGCCGCCGGGGTGCTGGATGACGGCTTGGTGGAGTCGCTGACGCCGGGGCGCTTTGAGGAGGTGTTGCGGTCGAAGGTCGACGTGGCGATGCATCTGCACGAGCTGGCCGGTGCCGATGTGCGGGCGTTCGTGTTGTTCTCTTCGGCGGCCAGCGCCTTTGGTGCGGCAGGCCAGGGCAACTACGCGGCGGCGAACGGCTTCGTGGACGCGTTGGCCGAGCATCGTCGGGCCGCCGGGCTGCCCGCCACGTCGATCGCCTGGGGCCTGTGGGAGGAGACCAGCGAGCTGACGGCCGGTGTCGACCAGCGTCGCATCGCCGTATCGGGTGTCCGGCCGCTGTCGACGTCCCGAGGGCTGGCCCTGTTCGACCAGGCGCTGGCGTCGGGCGAGGCCACGGTCGTCGCCGCACGTCTGGACATGGCCGCCCTCCGGGCCAGGGCGGAGAGCGGGACCCTGCCTACGGTGCTCCGAGGCCTGGTCCCGATCACCACGCGCCGGGTCGCGGCGGTGGCCAGGGAGGGATTCGCCCAGCGTGTGGCCCGGTTGCCTCAGGCGGGCCGTGAGCAGGGTGTGGTCTCGATGGTGCTGGCCGAGACGGCAGCCGTGCTCGGCCATCGCGCGGGTGACGGCATCCGGGCGGATCGGGACTTCAAGCAGCTCGGCTTCGACTCGCTCACCGCCGTGGAGCTGCGCAACCGGCTGGTCACGCTGACCGGGCTGCAGCTGCCCGCCAGCCTCGTCTTCGACCATCCCAGCCCACAGGCGCTCGCCGCCCACCTGCTGCGGGAGCTCGGCCCGGACGAGGACCACGCCCTCAGGGAGGCCATCGCGGCGATCTCCCTGGACACCCTGCGCGACAGCGGCCTCCTTGAGCGCCTGCTCCAGCTCGCCGGACGGGGTGCGCCGACCGCACGCCGTACCGAAGGACAGATCGACTCCATGGACGCCGACGCGCTCATCTCCATGGCGCTCGGCGACACGGACTCCTGACGAGACGGAAGAGGAACACGAACATGACCGACCAGGACGCCCGGCTCGTCGCTGCCCTGCGCACGTCGCTCAAGGAGACCGAACGGCTGCGCGAGCAGGTGGCCGCCGCCCATGAGCCGATCGCGATCGTGGCGATGAGCTGCCGGTTCCCCGGCGGCATCGACTCGCCCGAAGCCCTCTGGGACGTACTGGCCGGGGAGAAGGACGTCATCGGACCCTTCCCCCGCGACCGGGGCTGGGACCTGTCGAAGCTGTTCGACGACGACCCCGCCGCCTACGGGCGTACCTCCGCACGGCACGGCGGATTCCTGGAGAACGTCGCCGACTTCGACGCCGACTTCTTCGAGCTGTCACCGCGCGAGGCCGTGACCATGGACCCGCAGCAACGCCTGTTGCTGGAGACGTCGTGGGAGCTGTTCGAACGCGCCGGCATCGACCCGGCCGCCCTGCGCGGCAGCCAGACGGGCGTGTTCGCCGGAGTCATGGTCAGCGGGTACGGCATGCGCCAGGTCAGCACCCCCGGCGGTTCGAACGAGTACGAGGGATACATCGGCAACGGCAGCGCCGGAAGTGTGACGTCCGGCCGGGTGGCTTACACGTTCGGCCTGGAGGGCCCCGCGATCACGGTGGACACGGCGTGCTCGTCGTCCCTGGTGGCCGTTCATCTGGCCGTCCAGTCGCTGCGCCGTGGCGAGTGCTCGCTGGCGTTGGCGGGTGGCGTGTCGGTGATGGCGATCCCGTCGTTCTTCGTGGAGTACGGCAAGCAGGGGGCGCTCGCGCCTGACGGGCGGTCGAAGTCGTTCAGCGAGGGCGCGGACGGGACCAGCGGGTCCGAGGGCGTCGGGATGGTGTTGCTTGAGCGGTTGTCGGATGCTCGGCGTCTTGGGCATCGGGTGCTGGCGGTGGTGCGGGGGTCGGCGGTGAATCAGGACGGGGCGTCGAATGGTTTGACGGCTCCGTCTGGTCCGGCGCAGCAGCGGGTGATTCGTGCTGCGTTGGCGGATGCCGGGTTGGCGTTCGCGGATGTGGACGTCGTCGAGGCGCACGGCACGGGTACGGCGCTGGGTGATCCGATCGAGGCGCAGGCGGTTTTGGCGACGTATGGGCAGGATCGGGAGCGGCCGGTCTTTCTGGGGTCGTTGAAGTCGAATCTGGGGCATACGCAGGCGGCTGCCGGCGTCGGCGGTGTGATCAAGATGGTGCTCGCGCTCGGCCATGGGGTGGTGCCGAGGTCGTTGCATGTGAGTGAGCCGACGTCGCGGGTGGACTGGTCGGCTGGGGCCGTGTCGTTGGTGACGTCGGCGGTGGAGTGGCCTGAGGTGGGGCGGGTCCGGCGGGCTGGGGTGTCGTCGTTCGGGGTGAGCGGGACTAACGCGCACGTGGTGCTGGAGGAGGGGGAGTCGCTTTCCGGGGGGCCGGTCGAGGTGCCGTCAGTGGTGCCGTCGGTGGTGCCGTCGGTGGTGCCTTGGGTGGTGTCGGCTCGGACGCCTGCCGCTTTGGACGCGCAGCTTGAGCGGTTGCGGGCTTTCGCCGGGGCCGCGCCCGGTCTGGATGTGGTGGATGTCGCGCACACGCTGGTCACCGGGCGCTCGGGTCTTCCGCATCGGGCGGTTGTGCTCGGTCGTAGCCGGGAGGAGTTGCTGGCCGGGGCCGAGGTGGTGCGTGGGGAGAGTGGGGGCGAGCGGCGGGCGGTGTTCATTTTTCCTGGTCAGGGGTCGCAGTGGGTGGGGATGGGGGTGGGGTTGCTGGATTCGTCGCCGGTGTTCGCGGCGCAGGCTCGGGAGTGTGCTGAGGCGTTCGAGCCGTATCTGGGGTACTCGCTGCTGGATGTGTTGCGCACCGGGGAGGGGCTGGACGCGATTGAGGTGGTTCAGCCTGCCTTGTTCACGGTGATGGTCTCGCTTGCTGCTTTGTGGCGTTCGCATGGGGTGGAGCCTGCTGCGGTGGTGGGGCATTCGCAGGGGGAGGTGGCTGCCGCCTTTGTGGCCGGTGGGTTGACGTTGGCTGATGCTGTTCGGGTTGTGGCGGTGCGTAGTGGGTTGTTCGCCGAGCTGGCCGGTCAGGGGGCGGTCGCGTCGGTTCTGTTGCCCGTGCAGGAAGTGCGGGCGCGGTTGGGTGGGGGGTTGTCGGTGGCGGCGATCAATGGTCCGGCTGCTACGGCTGTGGCGGGGGCGATTGGGCCGTTGATGGAGTTCGTTGCTGCGTGTGAGGCTGATGGGGTTCGGGCCAGGGTTGTGCCTGCGACGATTGCCAATCACAGTCCGCAGATCGATGCCTTGCGTGATCGTCTGCTCGGCCGGCTTTCCGGGTTGCGGCCGGTGTCGGGAAATATCCCCTTCTATTCGACGGTGACCGGGGAGCTCACCGACACGGCCGAGCTGGACGCCGACTACTGGTACGCCAACGCTCGTCAGCCTGTCGACTTCACCGGGGCGATCGAGACGATGCTGGGAGACGGCTACCGCATCTTCATCGAGTCCAGCCCCCACCCGGTCCTCACCTTCGCCGTGCGTGCCATCACCGACGACGCGGCCGTCCTCGACACCCTCCACCGCGACCACGACGACCGCTTCCCCATCGCTCTGGCGAACGCCTACGTACACGGCGTACCGGTCGACTGGACCACCGTCGTACGCGGCCATCGTGTCGACCTGCCCACGTATCCCTTCCAGCGGGAGCGGTTCTGGCTGGATGACAGGGTGGGGTTGGTTGCCGATCTGGTGTCGGCGGGGTTGGAGTCGGCTGGGCACGCGATGTTGGGTGCGGCAGTGCCGTTGGTGGTTTCGGGTGGGTTCGTGTTCACGGCGAAGGTGTCGGAGTCGTCGTATCCGTGGCTGGGCGATCACCGTGTTCGGGGTGTGGTGGTGGTGCCGGGTTCGGTGTTCGTGGAGTGGGTGCTGCGCGCTGGTGACGGTGTGGGATGCGGTGTCGTGGAGGAGTTGACCCTGGTCGCCCCGTTGGTGCTGGGCGAGGCATCCGTACAGGTCCAGGTATCGGTCGACGGCGGCGACGAGGCGGGACGCCGTGGCGTGTCGGTGCACGCGCGTGGCGAGAGCGGCGAGTGGGTGCTGCACGCCAGCGGCACCATGGCGCCCGGAACGACGGCCGAGCGCCCCGGCCTGACGACCTGGCCACCGGAGGCCGTGCCGGTCGACATCGCCGACATGTACGCCGATCTGGCGGAGTCCGGACTCGGGTACGGCCCGGCGTTCCGCGGGGTCCGGGCGGCCTGGCGGGTCGGGGACGAGGTGTTCGCCGAGGTCGAGTCCGAACTGCCGGTCGACGGCTTCGGTATCCACCCGGCCGTACTCGACGCGGCGGTGCACTCGGCTGCGGCCTTCGGCGGGCTCGGCACACCCAGGCTGCCGTTCTCGTGGAGTGGGGTGCGGTTGTACGCGTCTGGGGCTTCGGGGGTGCGGGTTCGGGTGTCGCGGGTGGGTGAGGACACGTTCGCGGTGTTGGTGACGGATGTGGCAGGGGTGCCGGTGTTGTCGGTGGATGCGCTGGTGGTGCGTCCGATGGTGGTGGTTGAGGGGGGTGATCTGTATCGGCCGGTGTGGGTGGAGGCCGGTGCTGTGGAGGCGGTGTCGTGCGTGGAGGGTCTGGACTTCGAGGGTCCGGCGCCCGCCGCGGTGCTGACGCGCGTGGAGCCGGGCGATGTGCGGGAGGTGCTCGGCGAGGTGCTATCGCTGCTGCAGCGCTGGCTGAGGGAGGAGCGTTTCGTCGGCGCGAGGTTGGTGCTGGTGGTGCGGCCGGGTGACGTGGTGGCGGGGGCGGTCCAGGGCTTGGTGCGGTCGGCGTCGTCGGAACATCCGGGCCGGTTCCAGGTCGTCGAGACGGACGACCTGGGCGACGTCGAGCGGGTGGCGGGGCTGGACGAGCCGGTCGTTCGTGTCATCGACGGGACGGCGTACGTCCAGCGTGTCGAGCGGATGCGGAACGAGCAGGCGGAGGCCGACCTGGGGGACTGTGTACTGATCACAGGCGGTACGGGGACATTGGGGGCGTTGGTGGCCCGGCATCTGGCTGCGCGTGGGGTGTCGCGTTTGGTGCTGGCGAGCCGTCGAGGTCTGGACGCACCGGGCGCGCGGGCGTTGGCGGACGAGGTGCCGGGTGTGGAGGTGGTGGCGGCCGATCTGGCGGATCGTGCCGCAGTGGCGGAGCTGTTCCGGGCATATCCGGTATCGGCAGTGGTGCACGCGGCGGGCGTACTGGATGACGGCCTGGTGGAGTCGCTGACACCGGCACAGTTCGAAGAGGTGCTGCGGTCGAAGGCCGACGTGGCGATGCATCTGCACGAACTGGCCGGTGCGGAAGTGCGTGCATTCGTACTGTTCTCATCGGCGGCCAGCGCCTTCGGTGCGGCAGGCCAGGGCAACTACGCGGCGGCGAACGGCTTCGTGGACGCCCTGGCCGAACATCGTCGGACCGCCGGGCTACCCGCCACATCGATCGCCTGGGGCCTGTGGGAGGAGACCAGCGAGCTGACGGCCGGTGTCGACCAGCGCCGCATCGCCGCATCCGGCATCCGGCCGCTGTCGACCTCCCGGGCCTTGGCCCTGTTCGACCAGGCGCTCGCATCGGGCGAGGCCACGGTCGTCGCCGCTCGCCTCGACCTGGCCGCCCTCCGGGCCAGAGCCGACCGCGGGACCCTGCCGACGGCACTCCGGAGCCTCCTGCCGATCACCACTCGCCGGACCGCCGCGACCACACAGGAGAGCTTCGCCCAGCGCGTGGCCCGGCTTCCCAAGTCAGGCCGTGAGCAGGGTGTGGTCTCGATGGTGCTGGCCGAGACGGCAGCCGTGCTCGGCCATCGCCCTGGCGACACCGTACGGGCGGATCGGGACTTCAAGCAGCTCGGCTTCGACTCGCTCACCGCCGTGGAGCTGCGCAACCGGCTGGTCGCCCTGACCGGGCTGCAGCTGCCGGCCAGCCTCGTCTTCGACCATCCCAGCCCGCGCGCACTCGCCGCCCACCTGCTCGGCGAACTCGCCCCGCAGGACGTACCCGCGCCGATCGCGACCGCCCCCGCCGAGCCGTCGCACCACGAGCCGATCGCGATCGTCGCCATGAGCTGCCGCTATCCAGGCGCCGACTCCCCGGAGGAGCTGTGGCGCATCCTGGCCGAAGGCCGTGACTGTGTACGGCCCTTCCCCGACGACCGGGGCTGGGACCTGGAGGAGCTGTTCGACGACGACCCCGGCCGTTCCGGGCACACGTACGTACGGCAGAGCGGTTTCATGGACGACATCGCCGGGTTCGACGCCGAGTTCTTCGGTATCTCGCCCCGCGAGGCCACGGCGATGGACCCCCAGCAGCGCCTGCTGCTGGAGGCGTCATGGGAGCTGTTCGAACGCGCCGGAATCGACCCGGCCGCCCTGCGCGGCAGCCAGACGGGCGTGTTCGCCGGAGTGATGGCCAGCGGGTACGGCGTACGCCACCTGACCACACCCGGAGCCGCCGGAGAGTACGAGGGCTACCTGGGCAACGGCAGCTCGGTCAGCCTCGCCTCCGGCCGCATCTCCTACACGTTCGGACTGGAGGGCCCCGCGATCACGGTGGACACGGCGTGCTCGTCGTCCCTCGTGGCCGTTCACCTGGCCGTCCAGTCGCTGCGTCGCGGCGAGTGCTCCCTGGCCCTGGCGGGCGGCGTGACCGTCATGACCACACCGTCGTTCTTCGTGGAGTACGGCAAGCAGGGGGCGCTCGCGCCTGACGGGCGGTCGAAGTCGTTCAGCGAAGGCGCGGACGGGACCACCGGGTCCGAGGGCGTCGGGATGGTGTTGCTCGAGCGGCTGTCCGATGCTCGGCGTCTCGGGCATCGGGTGCTGGCGGTGCTCCGAGGCTCGGCGGTCAACCAGGACGGCGCCTCGAACGGTATGACGGCTCCGTCTGGTCCGGCGCAACAGCGGGTGATTCGTGCTGCGTTGGCGGATGCGGGGTTGGTGTTTGCGGATGTGGATGTGGTGGAGGCGCATGGGACTGGTACGGCGTTGGGTGATCCGATTGAGGCGCAGGCGGTTTTGGCGACGTATGGGCAGGATCGGGAGCGGCCGGTTTATCTGGGGTCGTTGAAGTCGAACATCGGGCATACGCAGGCCGCTGCCGGGGTCGGCGGGGTCATCAAGATGGTGCTCGCGCTTGGTCATGGGGTGCTGCCGCAGTCGCTGCACGTGGATGAGCCGACGTCGCAGGTCGACTGGACGGCTGGGGCGGTGTCGTTGCTGACGTCGCGGGTGGAGTGGCCTGAGGTGGGGCGGGTCCGGCGGGCTGGGGTGTCGTCGTTCGGGGTGAGCGGGACGAACGCCCATGTGGTGCTGGAGCAGGCGCCTGAGAGGGAGCCTGCCGTAATGCGTGAGACCGGTGGGCTGGTGGTGTTGCCGGTTTCGGCGCGGAGTGCGGCTGCGGTGAGCGAGCAGGCGGGGCGGTTGGCGGGTGTGGTGGCCGATCCGGATATGTCGCCTGGCGATGTGGGCTGGTCGCTGGCTACGACGCGTTCGGCTTTGGAGTACCGGGCTGTGGTGGTGGGGCGTAGCCGGGAGGAGCTGGTCGCAGGGCTGGCGGATGTCGCTGTGGTGCGTGCGTCCTATGGCGGCGTGGTGTTCGTTTTTCCTGGTCAGGGGTCGCAGTGGGTGGGGATGGGGGTGGGGTTGCTGGATTCGTCGCCGGTGTTCGCGGCGCAGGCTCGGGAGTGTGCTGAGGCGTTCGAGCCGTATCTGGGGTACTCGCTGCTGGATGTGTTGCGCACCGGGGAGGGGCTGGACGCGATTGAGGTGGTTCAGCCTGCCTTGTTCACGGTGATGGTCTCGCTTGCTGCTTTGTGGCGTTCGCATGGGGTGGAGCCTGCTGCCGTGGTGGGGCATTCGCAGGGGGAGGTGGCTGCCGCCTTTGTGGCCGGTGGGTTGACGTTGGCTGATGCTGTTCGGGTTGTGGCGGTGCGTAGTGGGTTGTTCGCCGAGCTGGCGGGGCGGGGGGCGGTCGCGTCGGTTCTGTTGCCCGTGCAGGAAGTGCGGGCGCGGTTGGGTGGGGGGTTGTCGGTGGCGGCGATCAATGGTCCGGCTGCTACGGCTGTGGCGGGGGCGATCGGGCCGTTGATGGAGTTCGTCGCTGCGTGTGAGGCTGATGGGGTTCGGGCCCGGGTTGTGCCTGCGACGATTGCCAATCACAGTCCGCAGATCGACGCCTTGCGTGATCGTCTGCTCGACCGGCTTTCCGCTCTGCGGCCGGTGTCGGGAAATATCCCCTTCTATTCGACGGTGACCGGGGAGCTCACCGACACGGCCGAGCTGGACGCCGACTACTGGTACGCCAACGCTCGTCAGCCTGTCGACTTCACCGGGGCGATCGAGACGATGCTGGGAGACGGCTACCGCGTCTTCATCGAGTCCAGCCCCCACCCGGTCCTCACCTTCGCCGTGCGTGCCATCACCGACGACGCGGCCGTCCTCGACACCCTCCACCGCGACCACGACGACCACTTCCCCATCGCTCTGGCGAACGCCTACGTACACGGCGTACCGGTCGACTGGACCACCGTCGTCCAAGGCAACCGCATCGACCTGCCGACCTACCCCTTCCAGCGCAGGCGCTACTGGCTCGACGCCGTGCAGGGTGCGCCCTTGGACGCGGCGGCCCTGGGGCTGAGTGTGCCGGGGCACCCGCTGCTGGGCGGGGCCGTACCTCTGCCTGACTCGGGTGGGCATCTGTTCACGTCGCGGTTGTCGCTGGACGGGCAGTCGTGGCTGGCCGACCATGCGGTGCACGACGTGGTGCTGCTGCCGGGTACGGCCTTGGTCGAGCTCGCTCTGAGAGCGGGGGAGCAGGTGGGCTGCGACCTGCTGGAGGAGCTGACCCTGCACGCGCCGCTGACCCTGCGCGCCGAGGCGGGCGTACGCCTCCAGGTGGCGCTCGGACCGGTCGAGGACCGCTGGAAGGTGGCGGTGTACACGCTGGGCGACGACGAGCCCGACGACGCCGAATGGACCCTCCACGCCTCCGGCGTCCTGGCGGCGGGAAAGGCGGAGGGGGCCGAGGTTTTGGCGCCATGGCCGCCCGCAGGCGAGGAGGTCGGGCTCGACGGGTTGTACGACGGGCTCGACGCGATGGGATTCCACTACGGACCGGCGTTCCAAGGGCTGCGGCGGGTGTGGCGATCCGGTGAGGAGACCTTCGCCGAGGTCGTACTGCCGGACGAGGCCGACCCGGACGGGTTCCGGCTGCATCCGGCGCTGTTCGACGCGGCGCTGCATGCCTCCGTCGTGGCCGGGGCGGGGGAGCGGGCGCTCACGCCGAAGCTGCCGTTCGTCTGGACCGGGGTGAGCCTGCACGCGATCGAGGCCACCGCCCTGCGCGTCCGGATCGCCCCGCACGGCACGGACGCGTTCTCGGTCGACCTCTGGGACGCCACCGGCATACCCGTCGCCACCGTGACGTCGATCGTGGCCCGCCCGCTCGCGGCCGGACTCCTGCGCGGCAGTACGGCGGGCTCGCTGTTCCGCCCGGTCTGGACGCCGCTCGCCGCACCGGGCGTCGGCAAGCCGGTGCTGCCCGCCTCCGACCTCCCTGAGGTCGTGCATGACACCCCGCCCGTCGCGGACGGTGAGCCGGTGCTGGTCGTGGCCAGCCTTGCCGAGGTCCCACACGACGCCCCACCGGTCGTGGCCATACGCGTCGAAGGAAGCGGCCACGCCCCGGCCGAGGCTCGCTCCATGGCCACCCGCGCCCTGACCCTGATACACGACTGGCTGGCCGAAGAGCGTTTCGCCGATTCCCGGCTCGCCATCCTGACAGGGGAGCCTTCGGCCGACCCGGCCGTGGCGGCGCTCTGGGGGCTGGTCAGGTCGGCGCAGGCCGAGCATCCGGGCCGGTTCACCCTGATGGCGCTCGACGACGAGTCGTACCTCGCGGCGGCGGCGGCCACCGGCGAGGACCAGGTGACGGCCGGGCAGGGACGGATGCGGGCCGCCCGCCTGGGGCGTGCGGCGACTCCCGCGCGGGACTTCGCGGGGTTCGACCCGGAAGGCGTGGTCCTGGTCACGGGAGGCAGCGGCGGGATCGGCGGCCTGGTGGCCAGGCACCTGGTGCGTGCGCACGGTGTGCGGCGCCTGCTGATGCTCTCGCGACGCGGCCACGAGGCGCCGGGCGCGGACGCGCTCGCACGCGACGTGCGCGAGGAAGGCGGCTCGGTGGCGTTCGCCGCGTGCGACGTGTCGGACCGGGACGCGCTGGCCGACGTGCTCGCGGCGCTCGACCGGCCGCTGACCGCGGTGATCCACGCCGCGGGCGCCCTGGACGACGGCCTGATCGAGACGATGACGCCCGAGCGGATCGACGCCGTGTTCCGGGCCAAGGTCGACGGGGCGGCGCACCTGCACGAGCTGACGAGGGGGCTGGACCTGGCCGCGTTCGTACTGTTCTCCTCGGCGGCGGGCACGTTCGGCGCGCCGGGCCAGGGCAACTACGCCGCGGCCAACGCCTTCCTCGACGCGCTGGCGACCAGCCTACGGGCCGCAGGGCAGGTCGCGGTCTCGGTGGCCTGGGGGCACTGGGAGCTGTCCAGCGACATGACGGGACACCTGGACGAGAGCGCGAGACGCAGGCTGGCCAGGGGCGGCGTGCTGCCTCTGCCCGCCGACCTGGGGCTGGCGCTGTTCGACGCGGCGCTGTCGTCCGACGAGGCGGTGCTGGTGGCGGCCAGGCTCGATCTCGGCGCGGCCTCCTCCCCGCTGCTGCGCGACCTGGCCAGGCCGAACGGCGGCACGCCGAGGCGCAGGCCGGCCGCGCCGGGACCGGTCGTGTGGCGCGAGCAGGAGCTGATCGAGCTCGTACACGCCCAGGTGGCGGCGGTGCTGGGACACGAGCCGGGCACGGTCGTCGACGAGACGCGGCCGTTCAAGGATCTCGGGTTCGACTCGCTCGCCGCCGTCGAGCTGCGCAACCGGCTGGCGGCGAGCACGGGGCTCAGACTCCCGGCCACGCTGGTCTTCGAGCATCCGACCCCGGCCGCCATGATCGCCTCCCTGCGCGACCTGCTCGTCGGCGACGGGCCGAGCGCCTCCGACGTGCTGCTGGGTGAGCTCGACCGGATCGACAGGGAGCTCGACGCACTGCCCGACCGCAGCGAACTCGTCGCAAGGCTGCGCGCCCTGCTGGCCAGGCACACCGAGCACGACGAGCGGCCACGCGCCGACGTCAGGCAGACGGTCGAGGACGCGACCGACGACGAGATGTTCGCCCTCATCGACAACGAGATCGGAGCACTGTGACCCGCCGACTTCTCACCCCGGGAGGCTGATCCCGGTGCGTGTCCTGTTCACCACGTTCGCACTCGACGCCCATTATCTGGGCTCGGTGCCGCTGGCCTGGGCGCTGCGCGCGGCCGGGCACGAGGTCCGGGTGGCCAGCCAGCCCGCGCTCACCTCCACGATCACGGCCGCGGGCCTGACCGCGGTCCCCGTGGGCGACGATCACGAGCTGCTGTCCGCCATGTCGGCGTTCGAGACCGAGGGCGGCACCCCCTGGAACGCCGTCGACCTGGACCCGGCCAGGCCGGAGCTCGGCAGCAGGGAGTTCCTCCAGACGTTGAACGACGTGCTGCCCTCGTCGTTCCTTGCGCATGCCAACAACGAGTCGATGGTCGACGACCTGGTCTCGTTCGCCCGGCATTGGCGGCCCGACCTGGTGATCTGGGAGCCGTTCACGTTCGCGGGTGCGGTCGCGGCCAAGGCGGCGGGCGCGGCGCACGCCCGGCTGCTGTGGGGCGCCGATCTGTTCGTCAACCAGCGGGCGCGGTTCCTGCGCATGCTGACCCAGCGCGCAGGCCGGGACGCGCTGGCCGAATGGCTCGACGGCGTGCTCGGCCGCCACGGGCTCGACTTCGACGAGACGGCCGTGCGCGGGCAGTGGACCATCGACCAGATGCCGGCCGGGATCCGGCTGGAGCTCGGCGAGCCCGTCGTGCCGATGCGGTACGTCCCCTACAACGGGGTGGCGGTCGTGCCCGCCTGGCTGCGGGAGCCGCCCCGGCGTCCGCGCGTCTGCGTGACGGTGGGGCTGACCGCGAGGGCCGGGGCCGACTACCTGGTCGGCTCGCTCGGCGGGCTGTTCGACGCGGTCGGCGACCTCGACGTCGAGATCGTCGCGACGCTGAACGACGCCCAGCGCGCCGAGGCGTCGCTGCTGCCGGGCAATGTGCGTGCCGTCGACTTCGTGCCGCTGCACGCCCTGCTGCCCACCTGTTCGGCCGTCGCCCATCACGGCGGCGCGGGCACGTGGGCGACCGCGGCGATCTGCGGTGTGCCTCAGCTGGTCTTCCCCTCGGTCTGGGACAACGCCTACCGGGCCAGGCGCACGGCCGAGATCGGCGCGGGGCTGGCGATCGCGCAGGCCGACCTGAGCCCGCAGGCGTTGCGCGACGGGATCACGCGCCTGCTGGAGGAGCCGGGGTTCGCCGACGGCGCCGATCGGCTGCAGCGCGAGATGGCCTCGGACCCGAGCCCGGCCGATGTCGTGCCCGTACTGGAGAAACTGACCTTTCAGCACCAGGAGACACTGTGAGAATCATGATCGTGGCCATCGGCACCATGGGGGACGTCGCCCCCTACACCGGGCTGGCCGTACGGCTGCACGCCGCCGGGCACACGGTGTCCGTCGCCGCCTATCCGAGGTTCGAGGAGATGATCACGGCCTGCGGTGTGGAGTTCCGGGCGATCCCGGGCGACCCCTCGGTCGAGGGCGAGTGGACCCAGGCGAAGAACTCCAAGCAGGCGGCGCGCGGCGTGGCGGGCAAGTCGCTGGAGCTCGGCGAGTCCATCCTGGCCGCGGCCAAGCAGGGCACCGACTTCCTGCTGCTGTCGATGTCTGGCCAGGTGGGCATCCATGTCGCGGAGAGCCTCGGCATCCCGAGCATGGGCGTGTTCCTGCAGCCGATCACCCCGACGCGGGAGTTCCCGCCGTCCTTCCTCGGCGTCTCGGGCTCGCTCGGCTCCTGGGGCAACCGCGCCTCGGCCAAGCTGGTCATCGGCCTGATGAGCAGGATGATGAAGGGCGCGACCACGCAGTTACGCTCCCGGCTCGGCCTGCCTGCCGCCGTCGACCGCGAGCGCGGCCTGTCCTGGCCCATCCAGTACGGCTACAGCCCCAGCGTGCTGCCCCGCCCGGACGACTGGCGTCCCAGCCTCGAGGTCGCCGGGTACTTCTGGCCGCACACCCCGGCGGACTGGGAGCCGCCCGCCGACCTCGCCGCCTTCCTCGACGACGGCCCGCCTCCGGTCTACATCGGCTTCGGCAGCAGGCGGATCGCCGACGCCGCCCGGATCGCCGCCCTGGTCGACGAGGCGCTGCGCCTGGCCGGAGTACGCGGGGTGATCTCGGCGGGCTGGGCCGACCTGGCCGGGCGCTCCGACACCACGATCACGATCGGCGAGACGCCGCACGCGTGGCTGTTTCCCCGGACGGCCGCCGTCGTGCACCACGCGGGTGCGGGCACGACGGGCGCCGGGCTGCGGGCGGGCGTGCCGTCCGTCGGTGTGCCGATCCTCGGCGACCAGCCGTTCTGGGCCGGCCGGATCGCCGCGCTGGGCGCGGGTCCCGCGCCCGTGCCGTACAAGAAGCTGACGGCCGAGCGGCTCGGCGCCGCCATCTCGGCGGCGGTGTCGACGCCCTCCTACCGGCGGGCGGCGGCCGCGCTGGGCAGGCGCATCGCCGCCGAGGACGGTACGGGCGCGGTGCTCGACGCCGTGGAGAGGCTGGGGGCCTGAGGTGCGGGTTCTGATCGTCGCGATCGGCAGCCGGGGTGACGTCGCCCCGTACGCGGGGCTCGGCGCCCGGCTGCGCGCCGAAGGCTATGCCGTGGCCGTGGCCGCGCACGAGCCCTTCCGGGCGCTGGTGGAGCAGGCCGGGCTGGAGTTCCGGCCGATCCCGGGCGACGTGGACGCGGTGAACTCGGCCGTGCTCGTCTCCAAGCTGGCCGACAGGAGCGAGCGGCCGTCGCTGCGGCGCAAGCGCGAGATGCTGGAGGAGTACTGGCGGCAGATCGCCTTCGGCACGCTGGACGCGGCCGAGCAGGGCGCCGACATCCTGCTGCTGAACTTCACCGGCTGGCTGCCCGGCCGCCAGGTGGCGGAGGCGTTCGCCCTGCCGAGCATGGGGATCAACGTGTACCCGGTGCATCGCACGGGCGACTTCCCGCCCGTCTCGCTGGCCACCCTGCGTTCGTTCGGCCGGACGGGCAACCGGATCGCCGGGCGGCTGACCAGTTGGACGGTGGCGCAGGCGCTGGTGCTGAAGGCGGCCAACGGCGAGTTCAGGCGGCGGCTCGGCCTGCCCGCTGCCGGGGTCGCCGACGTGATCGGCCGGATCGACGCCGACAGGTGGCCGATCTTCCACGGGTTCAGTCCGACGCTGCTGCCGCGCCCGTCCGACTGGCGGGCCGGGCTGGAGGTGGCGGGCTTCTGGTGGCCGCACGTCGATCCCGGCTGGCGGCCTCCGGCGGAGCTCGAGGACTTCCTCGCGGCCGGGCCGCCGCCGGTGTTCGTCGGGTTCGGCAGCACCGGGCACGGGGCCTCGGCGGGCGAGGCCGTACTGGAGGGGCTGCGCCGTGCGGGCACGCGTGCGGTGGTCCAAGGCGCCTTGGGCGGCGAGCCTGGCGACGGCGTGCTCACCGTCGGCGAGGTGCCGTACGGCTGGCTGTTCCCGAGGGTCGCCGCGGTGATCCACCATGCGGGTGTGGGCACCGCGGCCTACGGTCTGCAGGCCGCGGTGCCCCAGATCGGGCTGCCGCTGATCAACGACCAGTGGCTGTGGGCGGCCAGACTGGCCGGGATCGGCGTCGGTCCGGCCCCGATCCCGTTCCAGCGACTGACCGCCGACCGGCTGGCCGAGGCGGTCGGGGCGGCGACGTCCGGCCGCTACCGGGACCGCGCCCGCCGGGCGGCCGGGCTGCTGGCGGGCGAGGACGGCGCGCTCCCGGTGCTGCAGGCGGTCAAGCGTCTGCTCGGCTGAGCGCCCGCCCGCGGGTGAGGCGCCTGCCGAGCCGTACGCCTGGGCGTTCGATCCCGGTGTAGGTCAGCGCCGAGACGCAGACGACGGCGGCGGTCGCGACGACGGCGACCGCCCAGAGCCCGAGCGGCCCCCCGGTCAGCAGCCCGCGCAGCGGCGTGGCGAACAGGGCGGTCAGCACCAGCCCGTGTGTGAGGTAGACGCTGTAGCTCATCGCGCCGAGCCGTACGGCCTGGCGGGTGCGCAGCAGGCCGAACAGGTCGCTGCCCGTGCTGACCAGGAAGAAGAACACCGCCAGCAGGCCCGCCCCCAGGCTCGGGGCGACCACGCCCGCCGCCACCGGGACGACGCACGCCAGGGCGAGCGCCGAGCGCAGATGCGGACGGCCACGCGGCACCAGCCCGGCCTCGCTCGCGGCGGCGGCGCTCATCCCGGCGAAGAAGCAGGCGAGCAACGGCAGCGGCGAGCCCGGCCCCGAAGGCACGGCCAGCATGACGACCAGGACCAGCAGCGGGAACAGCAGCCTGGTCCGCCTGGCGGCCAGCGGGCTGAGGAGCAGCAGGCAGAGATAGAAGATCCATTCCAGCTGGAGCGTCCACGGCACGGCGGCCACCATGAGGTGCACGTCGGGCAGGCCGTTCAGGCTGGTCGAGGCGACGCCGAACACACCGAGCGCCAGCCACCGCGCCGCCTGTACGGCCACGGCGCCGGGCTCGTCGTGCAGGACGAACCCGGTGCGCGCGAACACCACGAGCAGCAGCACGAGCGCGACGGCGACGTACAGCGGCCCGATGCGGAACACCCGCCCCAGGTACAGCGCGCCCCACCGTACGGCGCCGCGCTCGCGGATCAGCTTCCGCCAGAACAGGAACCCGGTGATCATGAAGAACACCCACACGGGCCCCTTGCCGAGAAAGGCGTGGAACGCCGAGTCCGGCTCCCGCCACACGTGCGTAGCCGCGTACCCGCGCCACACGAAGACGTGGTGGACGACCACGCTCAGCGCCAGCAGCCCGCGCAGCCCGTCGACGCCTCCCGCGCGCTCCTGCCGCCCCGCGGGCTCCTCCAGCCGCTCGAACGGCCGTGCGCCCAGCGCCGCGAGCACGAGGGCCAGCAGGACGAAGTACAGCGCGATCTCAAGCACGGGCATGCGCGAACCGGCGGTACAACGGCCGCTCCACCAGCACGTACAGCACGTGCGCCGAGACGAGCACCAGCGGCAGCACCACCAGCGTCAGGGCGAGAACGGCGTCGAGCGTGTCGAGCCCGCCGTCGGGCAGCAGCACCTGCCGGGCGAAGGCGATCACCACGAAGTGACTCATGTAGAGGGCGAACGACCGCTCACCCAGGAAGATCATCACCGGATGACGCAGCCGCGAGGGCAGCTCCCGCATGTCCCTGGTGGCGATGGTGGCCACCAGCAGCCCGGCGCCCGCCGCGTAGAACGGCCCGAACAGGAAGATCGGCGGCAGCAGCAGCGAGACCACCAGCGACCCGGTGTACAGCAGCACCGCCCAGCGCATCCTGGCCGGCCGCCACACGCCTTCGGCGACGATCCTGGCCAGCAGCATGCCGAGCACGAACTCCGGCAGCCTGGTCAGCGGGAGCAGATAGCCGAACCACAGCTGCCAGACCGGCACAGGCAGTTCGGGCGCCAGCGTCGTCCCGTCGAACAGCAGCGCCAGGCACGGGATCGACAGCGCCACCAGCGTGGTGCCGACGGCCACGAGCCGCAGCCGCGAGCGCGGGATCCGCCTGATCCCCGCCCACAGCGCCGGGAACAGCAGATAGAAGAAGAACTCGCACGCCAGCGACCACGCGGGTGAGTTGGCCGAGTTGATGAAGGCGGCGTCCGGCACCCACGCGTGCACGAGGAAGAGGTTGGCGACCGTGGCGTCCCAGTGAATGGGCCCGCTCGTCGCGCCGATCATGTGCGACTGCGCCCCGTAGAAGATCAGGAAGAGGACGGCGAGCACCCACATCACCACGTGGTTGGGCAGGATCTTGACGAAGCGCCGCCGCCAGAACCGGCCCGCCGTGTCGGACGAGCGAGCCGACCAGGCCAGTACGAATCCACTCAGCACGAAGAACACCGACACGGCGGAGGTGGCCAGCGGCGCGGTGATCCCGAGTGCCACCTGGACCTTGAGGTCGGAGAAGATCGCCTGGGTGTAGACCAGGTGGAGCAGGGCGACCGCCATGGCCGCGTAGAAGCGCACGCCGGTGAGCGAGGGCAGCCGCTCGACCGCCACGGAGGGCAGGGCCTTGAGCGCCATGTCACACCTCGTACTTGATCGAGGTACGCCCGGGTTCGAGCCCGAGCCCGTCGCCGCCCGCCAGCATGTCGTCCACGACCCGGTGGAAGTGCGTGATCAGGCACTCCCGCTCGTTGAGGATGTTGCGCCGGTACACCGACGAACGCGACACCGCGGCCACGTCCGTCCACTCCTCGACGTCCTGCGTGATGATCGCCTTGTACAGCTCCCAGGCCATCTCGACGTAGTCCAGGTACTCCTCGTCGTCGGTGTCGTAGCGCAGCTCCCACGCCTCGAAGTGCGTGCGGTCGACGGCCAGCGGGGTGGCGCGGAACACCTGGGTGTGCAGCCGTGTGCTGTTGACCACGGTCGTCGGGAACAGCAGGTAGTTGCACGTGGCCAGCCGCGTGTGGTCGAGCGTCTCGCGCAGCTCGTCGAGCACGCCCATGAACGGCACGACCATCATGCTGTTGCGGCCGAACACGTCCATGGTGGCGTGCCTGGCGTCCTTGACGTCGGAGGCGGGCAGCTGGTGCAGCGCCTGCGCGTGGTAGTACTCGCTGAAGGCGTCGACGCAGATCTTCCAGTTGACGTCGACCTCCCACTCGATCCTCTCCACGAGTTTCATGTCCTGCATGCGGAAGGCGCCGAGGTCGGCGGCGATCTCCGGGCCGAGCCAGTCGCTCAGCCGCCCGGCCGTACCCGGCCCGGCCAGGACCGCCCACACCCAGCCGCCCCACTCGGCGAGGTCGAGCGCGGGCGCGCACAGTCCGGCCAGCAGCGCCTGGTCGAAGTCGTGGCGGTCGGGCACGCCGCGCACGTTGCCCTCGATGTCGTAGGACCAGTTGTGCCAGCGGCAGACGAACCTGCGCGCCCCGGTGCCGCTCTGCGGCACGATGCGGGCGCCGCGGTGCTGACACACGTTGTGGAAGCCGGCCAGGCCGCCGTCCTCGCGGCGGGTGATGACGATGCTCTCGCCCTGGCCCGCCCAGACGTGGTGGTCACCGGGCGCGGCGATCTGGTCGGAGCGGCAGATCAGCTGCCAGCTCGGATTCAGCACCCGGGTGCGCTCCAGTTCGTAGCGCAGCGGGTCGCGGTACACGTCGGCGTCGATCGTCGACGACCCGATCGGCGGCACGTGCGGAACGCCAGGCCCGAATCGGGCGGGAAGGTCCCCACGGGTGGGCTCGAAGACCACAGTCGTCCTCCGGATTCATCTCAGCGGTGTCCAGCGTGGAGCTTCGTCCGTGACACGCGCGGGGGCCAGGCAGAACAGGCGGCGAAAGGCCGGGCGCGTTTCCGCCGCCGCTTCTTCCTGGTCCGCCGCCGGGCGGCCCGCCCATCATTCGCTGGGGGCTTCGCCGACACGAAGGACTACGGGTGGGTGCTGAGGACAGGCTTCGCGACTATCTCAAGCGGGTGACGGCCGAGCTGCTGGAGACCCGCGAGCAGCTGGAACAGGCGCGTGCCGACGAACCGATCGCGATCGTCGGCATGGCCTGCCGCTTCCCGGGCGGCGTGCGCTCGCCCGACGATCTGTGGCGGCTGGTGGCGGACGGCGGCAGCGGCATCACCGCCGGTCCCGAGGGACGCGGCTGGGAGGAGCCCTGGCCGGGCGGCTATCTCGACGACGTGGCCGGCTTCGACGCGGGCTTCTTCGAGATCTCGCCGCGCGAGGCGCTGGCGATGGACCCGCAGCACCGGCTGCTGCTGGAGATCACCTGGGAGACGATCGAGTCGGCGGGCATCCCGGCCGACACGCTGCGCGGCAGCTCCACCGGCGTGTACGTCGGCATGATGGCGGGCGACTACGCCACCAGGCTGGCCGCGCAGGGCACATCGGGCTTCGACGGCTTCTTCCTCAACGGCAACGGCAGCAGCGTCGCATCGGGCCGCATCGCGTACTCGCTGGGCCTGCACGGCCCGGCCGTCAGCATCGACACCGCCTGCTCGTCGGCGCTGGTGGCCCTGCACGACGCCTGCCGCGCGCTGCGGCGTGGCGACTGCTCGCTGGCGCTGGTCGGCGCGGTCTCGGTGATGTCCACCCCGGCGCTGCTCGTGGAGTTCAGCCGCCAGGGCGGGCTCGCGCCCGACGGCCACTGCAGGCCGTTCGCGGCGACGGCCGACGGGACCTCCTTCGGCGAGGGCGTGGCCATGGTGATGGTGGAACGCCTGTCGGACGCCCGGCGCAACGGCCACCAGGTCCTGGCCGTCGTCCGCGGCTCCGCCGTCAACCAGGACGGCGCCTCCAACGGCCTGACCGCACCGAACGGCGCCGCGCAGCAGCAGGTCATCAGGCACGCGCTGGCCGGGGCCAGGCTCACCCCCGGCCAGGTGGACGCCCTTGAGGCGCACGGCACCGGCACCACGCTCGGCGACCCGATCGAGGGCGAGGCCCTGCTGGCCGTGTACGGCGGGCGCAGGCCACAGGGGCGGCCGCTGCTGGTCGGCTCGGTGAAGTCCAACCTCGCGCACACGCAGGCGGCGGCCGGGCTGGCCGGACTGATCAAGATGGTGCTCGCCATGCGGCACGGCGTGCTGCCCCCGAGCCTCGGCATCGACGCGCCGACCCCGTACGTGGACTGGTCGGCGGGCGACATCCGGCTGCTGACCGAGCCGACGCCGTGGCCGAGCACCGGGGAGCCGCGCCGTGCGGGTGTGTCCTCGTTCAGCCTGAGCGGCACCAACGCGCACGTCATCATCGAACAGCCAGTCGTCGAACAGCCGGTCATCGCACAGCCCCAGGACGAGCCGCACGCGACACCCGGCGTCACGCCGGCGGCGGTGCCGTTCACGGTGTCGGCCAAGTCGCCGACGGCGCTGCGTGGCCAGGCGGCCAGGCTGCTGGCCCACCTGGAGCAGACCGGCGCCGACCTGGGCGACGTCGCCTACTCCCTGGCCACCGGGCGTACGGCGCTGCGCCACCGCGCCGTCGTCGCCGGGGCCGACCGGCAGGAGCTGCTGGCCGGGCTGAGCGCACTGGCGGCGGGCGAGCCCGCCCCGAACCTGGTCCAGGGCGTCGCGCACCCGGGCGGTAGGCCGGGAGCCGTGTTCGTCTTCCCCGGTCAGGGCCACCAGTGGGCCGGGATGGGGGCCGCGCTGATGGCGTCGTCGCCGGTCTTCGCCGCGCGGGTGAGCGAGTGCGAGGCGGCCTTCGCCCCCTACCTGGACTGGTCGCTGTCCGACGTGCTCGCCGGGCGGCCCGGCGCCAGGAGCCTGGAGGACGACGAGGTCGTGCATCCGGCGCTGTTCACGACCATGGTGTCGCTGGCGGCGCTCTGGCAGTCCTACGGTGTGCGCCCGGTCGCGGTCGTCGGGCACAGCCAGGGCGAGATCGCCGCGGCCTGCGTCGCGGGCGCCCTTTCGCCTGCCGACGCCGCCCGCATCGTGGCCCTGCGCAGCACGCTGATCCGCGATCACCTGACCGGACACGGCGGCATGGTGTCGATCCTGCGCCCCGCGGCCGAGGTGGAGCGGCTGATCGCCCGATGGCAGGGCCGTCTGTCGATCGGCGCGCTCAACGGCCCGGCCTCGACCGCCGTCTCGGGCGACCTGGACGCGCTGGAGGAACTGCTGAAGGAGTGCGAGGCCGAAGGCGTCAGGGCCCAGCGCATCCCGATCGGCTATGCCGCCCACTCCGTCCATGTCGACCGGATCGAGGAGGCGCTGCGGGACGCGCTCGGAGCCGTCGAGCCGGGCGAGCTCACCGTGCCGTTCTACTCGACGGCGAGCGGCACGCCGGTCGAGGGGCGCGAGCTGACGGCGCGCTACTGGTTCGAGAACCTGCGCCGCCCGGTGGACTTCGCGGGAGCCGTGCGCACGCTGCTGGCCGACGGGCATCGGGCCTTCGCCGAGTGCAGCGCGCATCCCGTCCTGACGTACGGCGTGAGCGACCTGGCCGAGGAGGCGGGGGTCGAGGCGAGTGTCACGGGCACGCTGCGGCGTGCGGACGGCGACCTGGTCAGGTTCCTCACCTCGCTGGGCGGCTTCCACGCCGGAGGCGGCCAGGTGGACTGGCCCACGGCCTTCGCCGGTTCCGGCGCACGGCGCGTGCCGCTGCCCTCCTACGCCTTCGACCGCACGAGGTACTGGATCGAGGCGCCGCGCGCCGGGGCCGGGGACGTGCGGGCCACTGGGCTCGCGGAGGCGGAGCACCCCCTGCTCGGGGCGGCCGTCGAGGTGGCGGGCGGCGACGGCGTGCTGCTGGTCGGCAGGATCTCGCCGGGCGAGCACCCGTGGCTGGCCGACCACGCGGTGGCGGGCACGGTCCTGCTGCCCGCGACCGCCCTGGTGGACCTGGCGGCGCACGCCGCGGCACGCGCAGGGCTCGGCGGCGTCGAGGAGCTGACCCTGCACGCGCCGCTGCCGCTGCCCGACGAGGACGACGACGCCGTCACCCTGCAGATCGTCCTCGGGCAGATCGTACTCGGGCAGGACGACGGACGGCCGGGCCTGACGGTGTACGCACGCTCGGGGGAGGGCCCCTGGACCCGGCACGCGAGCGGCGTGCTCATGACCGGACCCCCGGCGCCGCTGGAACCACGGCAGCTCGGCCCCTGGCCGCCCGAAGGCGCGCGGGAGGTGGACCTCACCGGTCTGTACGAGCGCCTGGCCGACGCCGGGTACCACTACGGCACGGCCTTCCGCGGGCTGCGGGCGTTGTGGCGGCGGGAGGAGGAGCTGTTCGCCGAGGTGAGCCTGCCCGAGTCCGTCGCGCCCGGCGGGTACGTCGTGCATCCGGCGCTGCTGGACGCGGCCCTGCACGCCCTGCCCGCCCAGGCCGTGGCCGACGGCGCCGACGGCGGTGACCTGCTGCTGCCGTTCGCCTGGCACGGCGTCACGCTGAGGCCCGCCACGGGTACCACCCTGCGCGTACGGCTGGCCCGCACGGGCCCGGACGAGCTGGAGATGCGGGCGAGCGACGAGACGGGCGCGCCGGTCGCGGACGTCCGGTCGCTCACGCTGCGCCCGGTCTCGCTCGACCTGCTCCAGGCCGCGGCCGGGCACGGCGGCAAGGACTCCCTGTTCGTCCTGGACTGGCCCGGCGTCGCCCACTCGACCGGGCGGGCGGGCTCGCCCGAGCGGTGCGCGGTGCTCGGCGACGGCCCCGCGATCCCCGGCGCGCCTCGCGTGCCCGCTCTCGCCGAGCTGATGGAGGCCGGAGCGCCCGATCTCGTGTTCACGCAGGTCACGGCCGGGGACGACGTCCTGACCACCCTGCAGCCTGTCCTCGCCCTCGTCCGCGCCTGGCTGGGCGACGAACGGCTGGCCGCCACCCGGCTGGCCGTCCTGACCACCGGGGCCGTGTCCCTGGACGGCGACGGGCCGCCCGATCCGGCCCTGGCCTCGGTGTGGGGCCTGGTCCGGTCGGCGCAGGCGGAGCACCCGGGCCGCTTCCTGCTCGTCGACACCGACGGCACGCCCGCCTCGGCCCAGGCGCTCGTCGCCGCATCGGAGCTCGGCGAACCGCAGCTCGCGATCCGGGCGGGCCTGCCGTACGCGGCCAGGCTGGTGCGCGCGCCCGCGCCGGAGGCGAGCACGGCCGCGCCGATCGACCCCGGGGCGACCGTGCTGATCACCGGTGGGCTGGGCACGCTCGGCGCGCATGTGGCCAGGCACCTGGTCGCCGTGCGCGGCGCCAGGCGCCTGGTCCTGACCGGCAGGCGCGGCGCCGCCACACCGGGTGCGGCCCGCCTGGCCGAGGAGCTCGGCGAGCTGGGCGCCGAGGTCGTGGTGGCCGCCTGCGACGTCGCCGACCGGGACGCGCTGGCCCTGGTGCTCGCCGCCGTGCCCGCCGATCGGCCGCTGAAGGTCGTGGTGCACGCGGCCGGGGTGATCGACGACGGCGTCGTGACCGCCATGACGCCCGAGCGGCTGGCCAGGGTCCTGCGGCCCAAGGCCGAGGCCGCGGCCCATCTGCACGAACTCACCCTGGATCACGACCTCGACGAGTTCACCCTGTTCTCCTCGGTCTCCGGCGTCCTGGGCGGCACCGGGCAGGCCAACTACGCGGCGGCGAACGCCTATCTGGACGCCCTCGCCTGTCACCGCCGTGCGCTGGGCCTGCCCGCGAGGTCGCTGGCCTGGGGGCACTGGGCCGACGGCGGCGTGGCGGGCGACCTGGACGAGGTCGCCCTGCGCAGGCTGGCCGCGGCGGGCCTGCCCCCGATGAGCACGCCCGACGCGCTCGCCCTCTACGACACGGCGGGAGCCGTCGGCGTGCCCGCGCTGGTGCTCGCACGGCTCAACCTGCGGGCGATGGCGTCGGGCGAGCCCCCGCCGATCCTGCGCGCACTCCTGCGCGCTCCCGTACGGCGTGAGCCGGTGGAGCACGCGCGGTGGAGCCTGGCGGGCGTCCCCGAGCACGAGTGGGACGGCAGGCTCCTCGACCTGGTCCGCTCCAGCGCCGCACGGGTGCTCGGCCACACCGGCGAAGGCGAGCCGATCGACCCCGACCGGCCGTTCAAGGAGCTCGGCTTCGACTCGCTCACCGCGGTCGAACTGCGCAACCAGCTGGCCGGAGCCACCGGCCTCCGGCTGCCCGCGACCGCGGCCTTCGACCATCCGACCCCGGCCGACCTGGCCGCCCTCCTGCGCGGCCTGCTCGCGGGCGAGGCGGAGGGCCGTCCCGTCGACGACCTCGTCGACCACCTGCGCACCGGCGTGCGCGACCTGGACGAGACGGCACG
This sequence comes from Nonomuraea sp. IBHARD001, assembly GCF_056106265.1. Lineage (NCBI taxonomy): Bacteria > Bacillati > Actinomycetota > Actinomycetes > Streptosporangiales > Streptosporangiaceae > Nonomuraea > Nonomuraea sp. IBHARD001. Next base: position 6,649,761 of record NZ_JBWBBW010000002.1, on the reverse strand, counting down.
CGCGGACCTGGCGGCCAGGCTCAAGGAGCTGGTACGCGAATGGGCGCCCGCGCCCGAGCAGTCCGGCGTCGCGGTGGACTCCGCGACCCCGGACGAGATCTTCGCCCTGCTGGACGAGCAGTTCGAGACGTTCTGACGCTGCCGTTCTGACCCTGCACCTCCATGACGACACACGTGAGGCTTTGAGTGGACACGACTTCAGACCAGGTGGTCGAGGCGCTGCGGGCGTCTCTGCTGGAGACCGAACGGCTGCGCCAGGAGGTCAGGCGCGCGACGGACGCGGCGGCCGAGCCGCTGGCGATCATCGGTATGGCCTGCCGCATGCCGGGCGGTGTCACCGGCCCGGAGGCGTTCTGGCGGCTGCTGGCCGACGACGCCGACGTCGTCGGGCCCTTCCCCGCCGACCGTGGCTGGGACGCCGAGGCCCTGCACGCCTCAGGGGTGATCGCCGCGCGCGAGGGCGGCTTCCTCGACGACGTGGCCGGGTTCGACACGGCCTTCTTCGGCATCTCGCCCCGCGAGGCCCTCACCCTGGACCCTCAGCACCGGCTGCTGCTGGAGTGCGCGTGGGAGTCGCTTGAGCATGCCCGCGTGGATCCGAGGTCGCTGGCGGGCACCGATGCGGCGGTGTACGTGGGACTGGCCTACAGCGAGTACCTGGGCAACAGCGGCGCGGCCAGCATGGCGTCGGGGCGCGTGTCCTACACGCTCGGACTCGAAGGCCCGGCGATGACGGTGGAGACGGCGTGCTCGTCCTCGCTGGTGGCTTTGCACGCCGCGGTGACGGCGCTGCGCCAGGGCGAGTGCTCGCTGGCCCTGGTGGGCGGCGCCACGGTGATGATCACGCCGAGGGTGGTGATCGAGCTGTCCAAGATGGGGGTGCTCTCGCCCGGCGGCAGGTGCCGTCCCTTCGGCGCCACCACCGACGGCATGGGCTGGGCCGAAGGCGTCGGCGTCGTCGCCCTGGAGCGCCTTTCGGACGCCAGACGGCTCGGCCACCGCGTGCTGGCCGTCGTGCGCGGCTCGGCGGTGAACCAGGACGGCGCGAGCAGCGGCTTCTCCGCACCGAACGGCCCCTCGCAGCAGCGCGTCATCCGCAGCGCGCTGGCGAACGCCGGTCTGACGGCCGCCGACGTCGACGTCGTCGAGGCGCACGGCACCGGCACCACGCTGGGCGACCCGATCGAGGCCCAGGCCCTGCTCGCCACCTACGGCCAGGAACGGCACGAGGGCAGGCCGCTGCTGCTGGGGTCGGTGAAGTCCAACTTCGGGCACGCCCAGGCCGCCGCCGGGGTCGCCGGGCTGATCAAGATGGTCCTCGCACTCGGCCACGCCCAGGTGCCTGGCCTGGCCCACGACGACCCGCCGACCCCGCACGTGGACTGGGCGTCGGGCGCCGTCGAACTCGTCCACGCGACCAGGCCCTGGCCGCGGACGGGCGCGCCGCGCCGTGCCGCCGTCTCGTCGTTCGGCATGAGCGGCACCAACGCCCACGTGATCCTCGAACAGGCCCCCGACCCCGGCGAGCAGCCCCCGGGACGCAACGAGGACGGCCCCGTCGCCTGGACGGTGTCGGGACGCTCGCCGACCGCTCTGCGCGCACAGGCCGAACGGCTGCTGGAGCACCTCACCGCACACCCGGACGCGCACCCGGGCGACGTCGGCAGGGCGCTGGCCGCACGCTCGACGTTCGAGCACAGGGCCGCGCTCGTCGGCGACCGCGACACGCTGCTGGGCGGGCTGCGCGCCCTGGCGGGCGGCGGCGAGGCGGCCGGCCTCGAACGCGGCCGGGCCCGCGCCACCGGCAGGACCGTGTTCGTCTTCCCCGGCCAGGGCTCCCAGTGGGCGGGCATGGGCGTCGAACTCCTGAACACCGAGCCGGTCTTCGCCGCCGAGATGGCCGCCTGCGAGCGCGCGCTCGGCGCGTACCTGGACTGGTCGCCCGTCGACGTGCTGCGTCAGGCGCCCGGCGCGCCCGGCCTGGAACGCATCGACGTCGTGCAGCCCGTGCTGTTCGCCGTGGCCGTCTCGCTCGCCGCGCTCTGGCGCTCGTACGGAGTGACGCCGCGTGCGATCGTCGGGCAGAGCCAGGGCGAGATCGCCGCCGCGCACGTGGCCGGGGCGCTCAGCCTGGACGACGCCGCCAGGATCGTCGCCCTGCGCAGCCAGGAGCTGGTCCACACGCTGGTGGGGCGGGGCGCGCTGGTCGCGACCGAGGCGTCGGCCGAGACGGTCGGGCGGCACATCGAGCCGTGGGCGGGCCGGCTGACGATCGCCGGGATCAACAGCCCCTCCTCCACCGTCGTCGCCGGTGACGACGAGGCGCTCACCGAACTGCTGGCCCTGTGCGAGGCCGAGGGCATCAGGGCCAGGCGCGTCCCCGCGTCCGTGCCCACGCACTCGCCGCTCGCCGACGTCGTCCGCGACCGGCTGCTCGACCTGCTGGAGCCGGTGCGGCCCACACGGACCACGGTGCCGTTCTTCTCGACCGTGACGGGCGGCTGGCTGGAGGGCGCCGACCTGGACGCCGCGTACTGGTTCGAGAACATGCGCAGGCCGGTACGGCTGGCCGAGTCGCTGACGGCGCTGGCCGCACAGGGCTTCGACTCCTTCGTCGAGGTCAGCCCGCACCCGGTGCTGCTGCGTGAGGTGCAGGAGAACCTGGAGGGCTCGGGCGAGCCGTTCTGCGCGATCGGCACGCTGCGCAGGGGGCACGGCGGCAGGGAGCGCATGCTGGCCTCGCTGGGCGAGGCGTTCGTCGGCGGTATACCGGTGCGGTGGGCGGGCGTGCTGGGCGAGGGCCCGGTGGTGGACCTGCCGACCTACGCCTTCCAGCGGCAGCCGTACTGGATCGACACGCCCGACCCGGCCTCGGGCACGGGCCCCAGCGGCTCGCTGGAGTCCTATCTGCCCACGGCCGTCGAGGAGGGTCCCGAGCTCGACCTGACGGCGGGCACCGAGCAGGAGCAGCGGGCCGCCGCGCTCGGTCTGGTGCGGCGCATGGTCGCGGTGGTGCTCGGGTACGGCTCGCCCGAGGCCATCGACGCGGACGTGCGCTTCCTCGACATGGGCATGGACTCCCTCACCGCCCTGGACATCCGCAACCGGATCAACGGCGCGACCGGTCTCGCCCTGCCGGTCAGCGTGATCTTCGACAATCCCACGGCGAACGCCCTGGCCCGTGTCGTCAGGGACGAGATCGCCGCCGGGCACGGCGGGGGAGTCGACGAGAACAAGGAACTGCTGCGTATCGTCGCCCAGCGCAGGGCCAGGCCGATCGAGCGCATCCCGCTGTCGTACTCGCAGCAGCGGCTGTGGTCGCTCGACCAGCTGGTGCCGGGCAGCCCCGCCTACAACGTCTCCACGATGGTCGTCATGGACGGCCCGCTGCGCACCGACGCCATGGAACGCGCGGTCAACGAGCTGGTCCGAAGGCACGAGATCCTGCGCACGACCTTCCCCAGTGTGGACGGGCAGCCGTGGCAGCACATCGCCGACGAGCTCGTCGTCGAGATGCCGATCGTGGACCTGGAGCCGATCGCCGAGGACCAGCGGGACGCCGAGTGCCGCAGGCTCGTCGCCGAGACCGCTCCGCAGCCCTTCCATCTGGCCACGGGGCCGCTGCTCAGGGTGCGGATGTTCCGGCTCGGCCCCGAGCGGCACCGGATGCTGTTCAGCATGCACCACATCGTGGCCGACGCCTGGTCGGGCGGGATCTTCGCCTCGGAGCTGGCCGCCGCCTACGACGCCTACGCGCGTGACGAGCGCCCGGCGCTGCCCGAGCTGCCCTCGCAGTACGCCGACTACTCCATCTGGGAGCGCGAGCGCTTCGTCGGCGACCATCTCGCCGCCAGGGTGGCGAGCTGGCGTGAGGTGCTCGGCGACACCATGGGCGGCGTCGAGCTGCTGCCCGACCGGCCGAGGCCGGCGCTGCAGGCCTTCCGGGGCGGCGCGACCAGCTTCGAGGTCACCGGCGAGCTGGTCCACCGGCTGCGCGCGCTGAGCGCCGAGCGGGACGTGACGCTGTTCACCACGATGATGACCGCCCTGAAGGTCCTGCTCTACAGGTACGCGGGCGACACCGAGGGCACGGGCGACGTCGTGGTCGGCACGCTCATGGCCAACCGGCAGCACGCCGCGGTGCAGGGGCTCATCGGCTTCTTCGTCAACACGATGGTGCTGAGGACGACACTCGCCGACGACCCGACCGTCGAGCAGCTGATCGATCGGGTCGACACGGTGATCAAACGGGCGGGCGACCACCAGGACGTGCCGTTCGACGCGCTGGTGGCCGAACTGGCACCCGAGCGTGTGCTCGCGGCCACGCCGCTGTTCCAGGTCCTGTTCGACATGAAGCGCTTCAAGACCGACTCCATGCCCGTCCCGGTCCCCGAGCATGCCTCGCCGTTCTCCGAGGTCCTGGAGGTGCACACCGAGACGAGCAAGTTCGACGTCGAGATCTCCGTCACCGAGTGGCCGGACAAGCTGCTCATCGACGCCGAGTACAACAGCGACATCTTCGACAGGCAGACGATCGAGCGCCTCTTCTCCGGCTATCTGGTCCTGCTGGAGTCGCTGGTGGACTCCCTCGACCGCCGGGTGTCGGAGCTGCGCGTCCTGCCCGGCGAGGTCGAGCGGCGCATCCTGGTGGAGTGGAACGACACCGCCAGGCAGTGGCCGCAGGAGCAGCGCGCGTGCCTGCACACGCTGATCGAGGACACCGCCGACCGCATGCCCGACGCCGTGGCCGTGCGTTTCGAGGGCGCGGACCTCACCTTCGCCGAGCTCGACCGGCGCGCCAACCGCGTCGCGCACCGGCTGATCGCCATGGGGGTACGGCCGGGCGAGCCCGTCGGCGTCTGCGCCGAGCGTTCGCTGGAGATGGTCGTCGGCCTGCTGGGCGTGCTCAAGTCCGGCGGCGCCTACCTGCCGATCGACCCGTCGTACCCGACCCAGCGGGTGGCGTTCATGCTCACCGACGCCGAGCCGGGCATCCTGCTGACCCAGGAGCGCCTGGTCGCCGGCCTGCCCGAGCACGGGGCGCGCACGGTCCTGCTCGACCGGCCGGGCGAGTTCGACGGCGAGCCGGACACCCGGCCGGGCGTGCGGACCGAGGTCGGCGAGGCCGCGTACATGATCTACACCTCGGGTTCGACCGGGCAGCCGAAGGCGGCGATGAACTCCCACCGGGCCATCGTCAACCGCCTGCTGTGGATGCAGGAGCACTTCGGCCTGACGCCCGATGACCGAGTGCTGCAGAAGACGCCGTTCAGCTTCGACGTCTCGGTGTGGGAGTTCTTCTGGCCGCTGCTCACCGGCGCGCTCATGGTGGTGGCCAGGCCCGGCGGGCACAAGGACCCCGAGTACCTCTCGGCCGTCATCCAGGAGCAGGGCGTCACCACCCTGCACTTCGTACCGCCGATGCTCCGCGCCTTCCTGCAGCATCCCGGCGTGGCCCGCTGCCGCTCGGTCACGCGCGTGATCTCCAGCGGCGAGGCGCTGCCCCAGGCGTCGATCCGCGAGCTGTACGACCTGCTGCCCGGTGCGACCCTGCACAACCTGTGGGGCGTGACCGAGGCCACCGTGGACAGCACGGCCTGGCAGGCGCCGCGCGACCACCGCCTGGCCGCCGTGCCGATCGGCGTGCCGATCGCCAACACCTCGATCTACATCCTCGACCGGCACGGCAGGCCGGTGCCGATCGGCACGCCGGGCGAGGCCTACATCGGCGGCGTCGGCGTGGGCATGGGCTACTTCCGCAGGCCCGAGCTCACCGAGCAGCGCTTCCTGCCCGACCCGTTCGCCGCCGAGCCGGGCGCGACCATGTATCGCACGGGCGACCTGGCGAGGTTCCTGCCCGACGGCACGATCGTGTTCCTCGGCCGCACCGACTTCCAGGTCAAGGTACGCGGCCTGCGCATCGAGCCGGGTGAGATCGAGGCGGCGCTGGTCGGGCACGAGGCCGTGCGCGACGCCGTCGTCCTGGCCCGCGAGGTCGTCCCGGGCAGCGGCGACAGGCAGCTCGTCGCCTACGTGGTGCCCGAGGCGGGCGCACTGGCCCCGAGCGCCTCCGCCCAGGACCGTGTCTCGGAGTGGCAGGACCTGTTCGACCAGAACTACCTGTCCGACACCGGCGAGAACGCGGCCGACTTCAACATCGTGGGCTGGAACAGCAGCTACACCGACGAGCCGCTGCCCGCGGACGAGATGCGCGTCTGGGTGGAGTCGACCGCCGAGCGCATCCTCGCCCTGGGCGGGCGGCGGGTGCTGGAGATCGGCAGCGGCACCGGCCTGCTCCTGGCCAGGATCGCCCCGCATGCCGACGCCTATGTGGGCACCGACATCTCGGGCGCGGCGCTCGACTACGTCAGGGAGCGCGTCCTGCCGGGCCTGCCCGGGTCCTGTGCGGTCGAGCTGCTCGGGCGTGACGCCAACGACTTCACCGGCCTGGAGGACGAGCGCTTCGACGTCATCGTGATCAACTCGGTGGCCCAGTACTTCCCCGGCCCCGCCTACCTGCGCGAGGTCGTCGGCAAGGCGCTGGACCACCTGGCGCCCGGCGGCTCGCTGTTCCTCGGCGACCTGCGCTCGCTGGCGACGCTCGAGGCCTTCCACGTCGAGGTCGAGCTGGCCCGCGCCGAGCCGGGCCTGACGCTCGGCGCGCTGCGTTCGAGGGTGCGCCAGCGCACGGCGCACGAGCAGGAGCTGGTCGTCGCGCCCGAGTTCTTCACGGCGTTGCGCGAGGGACGCCCGGAGATCTCCAGGGTGGAGGTCGCACTCAAGCGCGGCGCCCACCACAACGAGCTGACCCGCCACCGCTACGACGTGGTCGTCCACGTGGGCGGCACGCCGGACGCCGTGCCCGAGCCTGAGCGCCTGCCGTGGACCTCCGTGGCCGACGTGCGCCGGGTCCTGGCAGCCGGGCAGGCGCTCGCGGTGCGGATCGACGGCGTGCCGAACGCGCGTGTCGCGGCCGTCAACGCCTTCGTCGCCGCCACCCAGGACGCGCCGGACGAGGCCGTGGTCCCGGTCGTCTCCGACGTGCCGGACGGCGTGGAGCCCGAGGAGTGGTGGCGCCTGGCCGAGGAGCACGGCTACGCCGCGGCCGTCGCCTGGAGCGGCGGGGCCGCGGGCGGCGCCTACCACGTCGTGCTGCACCGCCCCGGCTACCCGGTCGACTGGAGGGAGCGGGGCGAACCCGGCGGGCAGCACACCAACAACCCGCGCCTGCTGGAGCTCAGCCGCTGGCTCAGCAAGGACGTGCCCCGCTTCCTGCGCGACACGCTGCCGGAGTTCATGGTGCCGTCGGCGGTCGTCGCCGTGCCCGAGCTCCCGGTCGGCGCCAGCGGCAAGCTGGACAGGGACGCGCTGCCGCCACCCCCGCGCGGCACCCAGGAGTCCGGCGAGCTCGTCGGCCCGCAGACCGACCGCGAGCGGCAGCTGGCCGACATCTGGTGCGAGGTGCTCGGCCTTGAGGAGGTCAGCGTCGACCGGGGCTTCTTCGAGCTGGGCGGCGACTCCCTGCTCAGCATCCAGATGGTCAGCAGGGCCAACGCCAGAGGGATGGCGCTCGGCCCGCAGGACGTCTTCCAGAGCCGTACGATCGCGGCCCTGGCCGCCCTCGTCGACGAGCGCCGCCCCGCCGTACGCACCGCGGAGGTGGAACGCGACCCGGAGCTGCTGGCCTGGGCGCGGAGCATGTATCCCGACGCCGAGGACGCCTACCCCACGACCGGGATGCAGCAGCGGGCGCTCGACGCCATCAGGCGGGAGCCGGGAGCGGGCGTCTTCGTCGTGCACCAGCGCTTCCGCTTCGCCGGACAGGACCTCGACCCGGCCGCGCTGGAACGGGCCTGGCAGCACACGGCGGAACGCTTCCCGACGCTGCGCACGAGCTACGTCCAGGACGAGTCGGGCCGCTGGATCCAGGTCGTCGTCCCGGGCGTGCGGGTGCGCATCGAGATCCACGACCTGCGCGCGGTGCCCGAGGTGGAGCAGGAACGCCGGATCAACGTGCACGTGGAGGCCGAGAGGCGGCGCGGCTTCGACGGCCGGGCGCCCCAGCTACGGCTGAAGCTCTTCCACCTGGGCGACGACGTCTACGACTACGTGCACATGTTCAGCCTGCCGACCCAGGACGGCTGGAGCTACCAGATCCTCGTGACCACGCTGATCGACGCCTACCAGGCGGCCAAGGCGGGACGCGAACCGGTGGCGCTGGAGCCGGTCTCCGCCTTCGGCGACTTCTGCGTCGAACAGAGCAGGCGTGACATGAGCGCGGCCGAGGAGTTCTGGCGCAAGGAGCTGGACGGCGTCGCCTTCCCGCTGCCCGCGATCACGCTCCCGCCGGAGGAACGCGGTCGCGACCTGCTGCCGCACCTGCTGCAGGAGACGCACGTCGTCCCGCAGGAGACCGCCAGGGCGCTGTCCAGGCTGGCGCACGGGCACGGCATCAGGGCCAACAGCGTGCTGCACGGCGTGTGGGCGATCGTGCTGAGCGCGATCGTCGGCTCGCCCGACGTGGTCTGCGGCGCGATCTTCTCCGGCCGGGGCACCACCTCGGTCGACATCGACAGGGCCACCGGCCTGATGTTCAACATCCTGCCGGTCGCGACCAGGGTCGATCCCGGCGCGCGGCTGCTGTCGTGGCTGGGGGAACTGCAGGAGAAGTTCTCCGCCCTGTCGGAGTACGAGTACGTCTCGCAGGCGGCGCTGCACGAGCTCACCGGGGCGCCGCAGGACGTGCCGCTGGTGGAGAGCTATGTCGTCAGCGAGGTCGTGCCGGGTGTCGTCGGCAACCTCGGGCGGTTCAACTCCGTGTTCGGCGGGTTCCCGCTGCAGTTCGTGGCGCAGACCGAGCACCCGCTGCGGGTGGAGATCGCCATGGCCGACGACTACGCCCAGATCAGTATCAACCACCGCGCCGGATATTTCCCCGAGGGAGCCGTCGCCCGCTGGCTCGCCGAGTACGCGCGGCTGCTGGCTGTCATCGCCGCCGACCCGGAGTGCCGTGTCGGCGACCTCGTGCCCGTCTTCGACCACTGACCGGAGGACTGATTCCATGGCGCTCGTGAGTGACTCCATCTCCATCGCAGCCGATCGGGAGACCATTCTCGGCCTCCTGCTCGACGTCGCCGAGTACCCGTCGTGGCTGGGCGGCTACGAGCGGGTCGAGGTGAAGGTGAGCGACGAGGAGGGCAGGCCGGTGCTGGTCGAGTCGCACGTGGCGGCGATGGGCCAGCGGGCCTCGCACACCGTGCGGTACGAGTACCCGGCTCCCGGCGAGTACGCCTACCACCTGGCCGAGAGCGAAGTGATGTCGATCTACGACTTCGCCTGCACGGTCACCGAGGCCGACGGCGTCAGCGAGGTCACCGTCAGCCAGGAGCTCGGCCTGCGATGGCCGCTGCCCAAGCTGGTGCTGACCAAGATGGCGCTCAAGGGGGTGCGAGGCATGCTGGCCGCCCTGAAGGAGAAGGCGGAGGCCTGAAAGCGCACGACCCGGCTCATGCCCCCATGACCGCGGCCAGATCGGCGGGCACGGGCATGGGCCGGGTCAGCCCGGCGCTCGTGCGCCCGGTGTTGCCCTCCGGGTAGCGGCCGAGCGCCGAGCCCGGTGCGGCGACGACGATCCTCAGCACCTGGCCCACGGCCTCACGCCGGTCACGCTGGGCCACGGCCAGGACGAACATGGCGACGTGGTTGCGGGTGTGCGGCCACGGCCAGGGCTGGGAGAGGATGTGCGCCCGCTCCAGATGGTGCCAGCGGGTGCTGCCTGAACCGGAGCGCGCGGCCGCCATCTCGGCCAGATAGGCGGCCCTGACGGGGCCGGGCATGCGACGCAGGATCACGGCGTGACCTGCCGTACGGCGGCGCCGGGATGGCAGCCGTCGGCGCAGCACGCCTCGCCCCGCCAGGCGTCGCGCCCCTCCTTGACCGCGACCGCCGCGATGACGAGCGCGGCGACGGGATCGGCCCACGACCAGCCGAACAGGCTGTTGAGCGCGAGCCCGGCCAGCAGGACGGCCGACAGGTACGTGCACAGCAGCGTCTGCTTGGAGTCGGCCACCGCGCTCGCCGAGCCGAGTTCGCGCCCGGCCCGGCGCTGGGCGCCCGACAGCAGCGGCATGACCAGCAACGACAGCCCGGCCAGGACGAGACCGGCGGTGGAGTGCGAGGCCTCGCCCGCGCCCGCGAGCGCCCTGACCGCGTCGAAGGCGACATAGGCGGCCAGCGCGTAGAACGAGATCGCGATGACCCGCAGCGCCGTACGCTCCCTGAGTCTCGGGTCGGGGGCGGCGAACTGCCAGGCGACGGCGGTGGCGGAGAGCACCTCGGCCACCGAGTCGAGCCCGAAGCCGATCAGCGCGGTGGAGGAGGCCAGGCCTCCGGCGGTGAGCGCCACCGCGGCCTCGACGACGTTGTAGGTGATGGTCGCCGCGACCAGCAGGCGCACCCGCCTGGTCAGCTCGGCCCGGCGTGCGGGGGAGGGCCCGAGCGAGATCGAGGCCATCAGCAGCAGCCCGCGTCGGCGTCGGGACACGTGCGGTCGGCCGCCACGGCGACGACGGCGCTGCGCAGGGCGTCGAGCGCCTGGCCGAGTCGCGCGTCGGCGAGTTCGTACCTGGTGCGGCGGCCTTCGGGCACGGCGACGACCAGGCCGCAGTCGCGAAGGCAGGCCAGGTGGTTGGACAGCCTGGTGCGGGAGATGCCGAGCGTGTCGGCGAGGTCGGAGGGGTGGGCGGGCGCCTCGCGCAGGGCGATGAGCAGGCGGCAGCGGATCGGGTCGGCGAGCGCCCTGCCGAACCTGGCGAGGACGTCGATGTCGTGGGCGAGCGTCGGCATGCCCTCGACAGTACAGAGAATCATGAATTCAGGCAATCCTGAACTGTGAGGCCGGACTGGAGTTCCAGGCCGGGCCTTGATGGACTGGGCGCAGTCCCACGAGAGGGAGGCCGACATGAGTGAGCAGCCGTTCGGCGTGCATTCCGAGGTCGGGGTGCTGCGCAAGGTCATCGTGCACCGCCCCGACCTGAGCCTGAGGCGCCTGACCCCCGACAACAACGACCATCTGCTCTTCGACGACATCCTGTGGGTCGAACGCGCCCAGCACGAGCACGACGCCTTCACCGCCCTGATGCGCGAACGCGGCATCGAGGTCTTCTACCACCACGACCTGCTCGCCGAGGCGCTGGAGTCCGGCTTCGAGGCCAAGGTGGGCGCCATCGAGCAGGCCGTGACCCATCTGACCGTCGGGCCCGCGCTCGTCGACGTCGTCAGGGAGCGGCTGGCCACCTGGAGCGGCGAGCGCCTGGCCACCCATCTCATCGGCGGCCTCACCAAGGAGGAGTTCGGGGCGGCCGACCTCGACGCGCACTCGCTGGTCGCGGCCTCGTCCGGGCCGAAGGAGTTCATCGTCGCGCCGCTGCCCAACTCCCTCTACCAGCGCGACCCCTCGGCCTGGCTCTACGGCGGCGTCTCGCTGAACCCGATGTTCTGGCACGCCAGACGCCTGGAGACGATGAACCAGAGCACGATCTACCGCCACCACCCGATGTTCGCGGCCGGTGACTTCGCCTACTGGTACCCGGCCGACGGCGACGACGGCTTCCACGAGGAGGACTACGGCACCGCGGCCATGGAGGGCGGCGACATGATGCCGATCGGCAACCGGACGGTGGCCATCGGCATGAGCGAGCGCACCAAGGCCCGCACGGTCGAGCACATCGCGCTGGCGCTGTTCGCCAGGGGCGCGGCCGACCGCGTGCTGGCCGTCAACGTGCCGCAACGGCGTTCGTACATGCATCTGGACACGGTGTTCACCCTGCTCGACGTCGACAAGGCCACGGTGTACCCGCCCTTCCTCGACACCGCGACCACCTACTCGCTGCGGCCGGGCGACAAGGAGGGCACGCTGGAGGTGCATCCCGAGCGCGGATTCGTGCCCGCCCTTGAGCACGCGCTCGGCATCACCAGGCTCGAGGTCATCCCGACCGGCGGCGACGACTACCAGCAGGCCCGTGAGCAGTGGGACTCGGGCAACAACTTCTTCGCCCTGGCGCCCGGAGTCGTCGTGGGCTACCACAAGAACCAGTTCACCAACCGCAGGCTGCGTGAGCACGGCGTCGAGGTCGTGGAGATCGAGGGCTTCGAGCTCGGCAAGGGCAGGGGCGGCGCGCACTGCATGACCTGCCCGATCCTGCGCGACGGCATCTGAGCCGGGCAGGCGCGGGGGCGGAGGCCGTACCGACCTCCGCCCCTGCGGCTCCCGGCGGGTCCGGGGGTTGTGCGAACCGCCGGGCGCGCGATCGACGTTAGGCCGCGGGCGCGCCCAGGTCTGCGGACAACTGCACACTCACGCCTGGCTCGCCTGCCACGCGGCCAGCACGGCGGCCTCCTTGCCCGGCTCGATGCCGTGCCGGGTACGCGCGCCGAAGACACGCTCGCCGGCCGGAACCGTGCGCAGCCACTCCCAGGTGTCGCGCACGGTCTCGGCCACCGTACGGCAGCGCAGGCCGGCGGCCTCGGCCTTGGCCGTGCCGACATTCCAGAAGTTGGCCGCGTCCGGCCCGTCCGGCGACCACAGCGGCAGCTCGACGAACGGCGTGACCTCGTGCTTGAGCAGGAACTCGTCCGGCACCCAGACGAACTCGGCGTCCGAGCCCGTCGCCTGCCTGGCCAGCTCCAGCCACTCCCCGAACGTGGTGTTGCCCGCCGGGCCGGTCACGATGAACCGGTCGCGGGTGCCCGCCTCGGCATGGTCGAGGGTGAAGGTCGCGATGTCACGCGCGTCGACGAGCTGCATCGCCACCTCGGGCGAGCCCGGCGCCAGCACCTGGCCGCCCTGCTCGATGCGGTGCAGCCACCAGGGCAGCCTGGCGACGTTCTCGTGCGGGCCGAGGATCAGGCCCGGCTGCACGATGAGGACATTGCCCTCGAAACCCCGCTCGACCGCACGCTCGCACCCGGCCTTGAGCACACCGTAGTCGCCGTCGTCCGGCCCGGCGTCGGGCGCGCACTCCCACAGGCCGCTGTGCTCGTCCGCCGCCCGGGCCGGGAAGTCGGCCAAGGCGGAGATCGTGGAGATGTAGGCGTAGGTGCCCGCCTTGCCGGACAACGCCGCCACACTCTTGGCCACCTCGCGCGGCACATAGCCGGAGGTGTCCACCACGATGTCCCAGGTGCGCCCGTCGGTCAGGCGCTCCAGGTCGGCGATCTGCTGCCTGTCGCCTCTGATCGGCTCGACGCCCGGCTGGTCGGCGGCGGTGAGGCCGCGGTTGAACGTGGTGACCTGGTGGCCTCGGTCCAGCGCCTCGGTGACGATGGCCCGGCCGAGGAAGGCCGATCCTCCCAGAACAAGAACTCTCATATCCGCATTCTTCGCTCAGAACCCATCGAATCCTCAGACCTTCAGCCGAGAGCGGACGTGCCGAGATCGGGGGCCGAAGGCACGGCGGACACCGGCGCCTGCAGCATGTGCACACGGGCCGAGCCGATGTCGAAGTACAGTCCGGACAGCTCCAGCCGCCCGGCCCTGACCAGCTCGTCGACCCGCCGGTGCGTGCGCAGGTTCTCCAGCTGCTGGATCACATTGACCCGGCAGAGGCGATCCAACGGCCCGTTGTCCAGGCCGTCGCTGTCGGTGGCGATGAACCTGGCCAGACTGTGATTGCCGTGCCGCAGCCAGCGCCGCAGCCCCGGCAGGCTCTCCGCCTTCACCCCGCCGCTCAGCAGCGCGCCCATCGCCCCGCATCCCGAGTGCCCGCACACGGTGATCGTCCGTACGCCCAGCACCTGGGTGGCGTACTCGATCGCGGCCACCACCGAGTCGTCCGCCGGAGCCGCCCCATGCCTTGGCACCAGATTGCCGATGTTCCGTACGGTGAACAGGTCGCCCGGGCCGCTCGCGGTGATCAGGCTGGGCACGATGCGGGAGTCGGAGCACGTGATGAACAGGTGGGAGGGCTCCTGCTTGCGGGCCATCCGGGTGAACATCGGACGCAGCAGCGGCGCGGTCCTGCGGTGGAACTCGCGGGCGCCCGCCGCCAGTTGCGGGTCGGCGCCCGGCTGCTTGTCCTCGGGGCCGCCCTGCGCGGGGACCAGCGAGGCGCGGCGGCGGCTGCGGCGCTCGGCCCAGGGCAGCCACCAGCGGTGATGCGACTTCGGCGGGCTCTTGGCCGGGAACATCCTGGCGCCGCTCGCGGCCAGCGTGTACCACTCCTCGTGCATCTCGTCGATGTCGACGGAGCCGCCCGAGCGCTCGTGCGCCAGACGCCAGGCGTGCAGCGCCTCGAAGGCCGCGTTGTCCATGAAGTCGATGTCCAGGTCCAGGTCGACCGGCACACCGGCGGGGATCGAGCGCAACGCCGAGGTCAGCCTCGGCACGCCCAGGAAGGTGAGCGAACCGGCCACCGAGGCGTGCCAGCGCCCGTCCGGCTCGGGACGCGCCTGGGCGGTGATCCAGGTGAGCCGCCGCAACGCCAGCAGCATGGCCAGGCCGAGCCCGAGCAGGGTGCCCTCGGCCAGTCCGAGCACCACGACGCCCAGCATCGTGATCACATAGACCGGCACCTCGCCGTGCCCGTGCACCTTGCGCACGTGCCCCAGGTTGATCATCTGCACGCCGATGAACACCAGCAACGCGGCCAGCGCCTCCAGCGGGATCAGCGCGATCGACCAGCCGAACCCCAGGGCGAACAGCAGGATCCAGCACCCGTGCAGGATCGTCGACCACCGGCTGCGCGCCCCGGCCTGGATATTGGTCGTGGTACGGACGATCACCGCCGCCACGGGCAGGCCGCCGAGCGCGCCGGTGACGATATTGGCCACGCCCTGGCCGGTGAGCTCACGGTCCAGATCGGTGCGCTCGCCCTGGTGCTTGCTGTCGGCGGCCACCGTGCACAGCAGCGACTCCACCCCCGCGAGCAGCGCCACCAGCAGCACCGCGCCGACGACTCCGTGCCAGTCGCCCGTGGGCCAGATCGGCGGCGCCCACTGGCCGATGCTGCCCGACAGGTCGATGCGGGTGACGTCCCAGCCGAAGGCCGCGGCGGTCAGGGCGGCGATCAGCAGCGCGGCCAGCGGCGCGGGCACCACCCTGACCCGGCGGGGCAGCCGGGTCCAGACGATGAGCACCGCGATCGTGAGCAGGCCGACGGCGGCGGCGTGGTTGGGCAGGGTGGCGAGCTGGGCGGGCAGTTCGAGCAGGTTCTCGATCGCCGAGCGTTGCGGGGTGCCGCCCAGGACGATGTGCAGCTGCGACAGGGCGATGACCACGCCCACGCCCGCGAGCATGCCGTGCACGACGGCGGGTGAGACGGCCAGGGCGGCCCTGGCCACCTTGAACAGGCCGAGCACGAGCTGCGCCACTCCGGCCAGGAGGGTGATCGTGCACGTGGCCCGCCAGCCGTAGGTGTGCACGAGCTCGGCCACCACCAGAGACAGACCCGCGGCGGGCCCGCTGACCGCCACGACGGAGCCGCCGAGCGCCCCCGCCACCAGGCCGCCGACCACGGCCGCTATCAGCCCCGCCACCAGGGGTGCTCCTGATGCGACCGCGATGCCCAGCGAGAGCGGCACCGCTACCAGGAACACCACCAAAGACGCGGGCAGATCATATCTGAGCACAGACAGGAGGCGACGTGACGTGTCGCTCCGACTACTGTTCGTGTCCGCTGTCATGGAGCAGACCTTATGACGGCGAAGTGGCCTGCCCTACCTGTTCACGGGAGGGTTTTACGATCAGCGGTAATAGTCGGGAAAGTCCTGGTCGGGGGAGCGGTGGTGGTTGCCCCGCGACCCGCCCTGCGCACCCGATCCGCCTTCGGCGCCGCCTCCGTACAGCTCGCCGTAGGAGGGCCAGCTCGTCGGCTCGCGTCCGGCGGGCGGCTCGGGCCAGGCGGCGGGGCTGCCGGGGGTGGAGTAGCGCTCGTTGTCGTAGTAGCTCGTCGCCGGGGCGCTCGCGGCGGGAGCCGGAGCCGGGGCGGAGGCCAGCAGGTCGTCGTAGGGCGAGACGGCCCGCGAGGGCGCGGTCGGCGTCGAGGAGGCGGGCGCCGGGCCGGTCACCGCGTCGTCGTCCATCGCGGCCCAGCCGGGACGCACCTCGTAGGAGGCGGGATAGGCCTGCTGGGGCTGCGGCGAGTAGCTCTCGTAGCCGGGCCACGAGCCCGAGGCCGAAGGCTGGGCGGGCGCCGGGTCGTCGAGGATGTCGGCGGTCGCGGGCCATGCGCCCGAGGTGGTCGCCGGTGGGCCGCTCCAGGTGGAGTCGAGCGCGTCGCCCTGGTTGTAGGCGGGGAACGGGTCGCTGGTCGGGGCCGGGTTGATGGCGCCGCCCGTGGCGGGGAAGGGGCCGGTGTTCGCGGCGGCGAACGAGGAACCGGCCGTGGGGAAGACCCCGCTGGTGTTGGTGAAGGAACCCGTGCCGTCGTGGCCGGGCGTGAAGTCGCGACCGGGGCCGAAGTCGGCCGTCGTGTTGAAGTCCGCGGGCGTGGTGAACGAGCCCCGGGGCTCGGCGGCGGGCGTCGCGGGGAAGGCCCCGTCGCCCGGCTGCGCGGGGGCGGCCGAAGCCGGTCCACGGCCGGTGCGGCCACGACCCGGGCCCCTGCCCGATCCGGCGCCCTGGACCGGGCTGACCGAGCCGAAGGGACCGGTCTGCACGGGACCCGTCTGGGCCGGACCCGTCTGCACGGGGTCGGAGCCACGCGCGGGCGCGGTGCGCGCCGAAGGCCGGCCGGGCCTGGCGGCGGGCTGCGCGCCGGCGCCGAGCACACCGAGGACGTCGGGCGTCGGGGCGGCGAAGGTGACGGTGCGCTGATCGGCCAGGGCGGCGCTCGACGGCGTCTGCTGGAGCGGCTCGACCGGGCCGGTCAGACCGGAGAGCGCGTCGCCCGTGGTCTCGGCGGCGGCAGCGGCGGGGCGCTGGGCGGGGGAGGGCGTGGGGCGCGGCGGCTGCACGGTGCGCGGCGGGCGCTGGCCCGGTCGCTGCGGAAGGGCGGCCTGCACGGTCGCGTCGTCGGGGCCCGTCGCCTGGGCGGCCTGCTCCTGGGCCAGCGGGCGGCTCGCGCCCTTGCGCGCGGCGATGGTGCCGCCGCCGAATCCGCCGTCGTCGTTGCGGATGTTGGACCAGTAGTTGTCGTCGTAGTCGTCGGCCTCGCCCCACTCGTCGACGCCACGCTTGCCGCGCTGCCCGGACGGGCGCGGCGGCTTGGGCGGCTTCGGCGCGTCGATCGGGCTGAAGTCGGGGGTGAAGTGGTCCATGCGAGGCTCGTGCTTGGAGAACTCGTCCGTCGACCGAGTCGGAGTATTCTCCTCCTTCTCGGCCATGGCTTTCAGCCGCTCCGGGGGAAGTGAACTCTCCCGGCGGTTCATCGACCGCATGCCCAGTGCCACGACTACGAGCACGAGGAGCACGACGGCGACGAGGCTCAATACGACCGCAGTCATTGCACCACCCTCAAGGCCATGGCCTGCCAGCGGCGCCGGTGAGATCGCGCGGCCATCGACGCGATCTGCCCCCTTTGATCACCAACGCACATCAATCGGATCTGATTGTGTCGGACCACTATGAGCGTTGTCACACCCTAGGTGAAGAATTGGTAACCACTACTACCTGCAGTGATGGTTGCGTCACTCGATGTGGACCGCCGTGAGGCGCCCTCGGGCGATGGTCAGGTCGGCGATCTGCTTCAAGATTTCCGAGAGGGAGGCGCTCTCAGGAAGGTCGATCTTGCCGCGAAGCGCGTAGACGCTGAACCGGTAGTTGCCGAGAGGATTGCAGGGTGGGGCGTAGCCCGCCTTTCCCGTGGTGCTCGCAGGCGCCTGACGCACCCCGTCGCCGGGGTTGTCGGCCGCGCCTTCGCCGAGCTCGGTCGTGCGCGGGTCGATGTTGAACATCACCCAGTGCACGGCCGGTGCGGCGGCTGCGTTGTCGTCGCCCACGATGGCGATCGACTTGGCACCGGGAAGCGGCTCACTCGACCATCGCAAGGGCGGGCTGCCACGCGTGCCCTTGCAGGTGAAGTCGGTGGGAAGCGCGGTGCCGTCCTTGAGGCGCGGGCTGGAGACGGTGATCTCCTTCAGCTCGCGGGCTTCGGAGGTGCCACTGAGCACCCCGCAGCCGGACACCACGAACACGAACAACGCCACCGTCGCGATGACGCTGGCGCGGCGCGCGCGCGGAAGTGTGCTCGGCTGTCCCATGCCCGATGATGCTACGCGGGTATCGGTGATGCGCCGACCGGTTCGGGAGGTTCGGTGGCACGGAAACGACCCGAAATCCGCCACAATCGAGGCATGGACGGGGTGAGCTTGGACACAAGCATGACCTTCGCCATTCTCGGTCCCCTGAGCGTACGGCGGGGCGGCGAAGCGGTGGAGATCGCCGGTCAGCGCCTGCGTACCCTGCTCGGCCTGCTGCTTCTCGCGCCCGGCAGGACGCTGGCGACCGATGTGCTGGCGGCGGGCGTGTGGGGGGAACGGCCTCCGGCGGCCGTGGGCAACGCGCTGCAGGCCCTGGTGTCGCGACTCCGCTCGGCCCTCGCCGCCGAGGGCTCCAGCCCTTCCCATCTGGAGCCGCAGATCGTGGCCGAACACTCCGGCTACCGGCTGGCGATCAGCCCCGAACAGGTCGACGCCCACCGCTTCACCCGCCTGGCCACCGAAGGCCGCACCGCGCTCGGCGCCGGGGATCCCGTCACCTCGGCCAGGGTCCTGCGGGAGGCGCTGGCCCTCTGGCGCGGGCCCGCCCTGCCCGAACTCGCCGCCAACGACATCGCCGCCCCCGACCTGACCGCCCTCACCAGCCTCCGCCTGGCCGCCACCGAAGACCGCATCGAAAGCGACATCCTCCTCGGCCGCTATGAGTCCCTCCTGGTCGAACTGCCCGCCCACCTGGCCGCCCATCCCCTGCGCGAACGGCTACGCGGCCAGCACATGCGCGCGCTCTACCTGGCCGGACGCCAGGTCGAAGCCCTGGCCGCCTACGAGGCCGCCCGCGCCCTGTTCGAGGCGGAACTCGGCGCCGACCCTTCGGCCGGCCTGGCGGCGCTCCACCTGACCATGCTCCGCAGAGAACCCCTGGCAGAAGAATCCACCACCACCCCCACCCCACCCCAAGAGACCTCACATACCTCCGCACCGCATTCGCCTGTCTCGCGACCCCGCGCCGACCTTCCTCCCCTTACTCCTGATCCCGCCTCCGCATCTGCGCTCACGTCCACCCCGGCGCCTGTCTCGGCTGCCGTTTCCGTGCCCGCTCCTGCCTCCACCCCCGCGCCTGCGGCGGACCGGGCGCCTGAGGAACTCGATGGGGGAGGCTCGCCTGACGTGCCTGGTTCGCCTCCGGTGCCCGGGAGCGTCGCGCACGGCAGTAACCCCGTCGGCCAGCCACCCTCCGGGCTGGCCTCGGCGGTGGCGGCGCGTACGGCTGTGGGGGCGCGGCACGGGAAGGGGCGGGCGACGGGTGGCGTGAGGGGGGCGGCGCCGGGGAACCTGCGTGCCAGGCTGACCAGCTTCGTGGGGCGGGGCCAGGACCTGCGGCATGCGATGCGGCTGGTCGGGGAGCATCGGCTGGTCACCTTGCTGGGGCCGGGCGGTGCGGGCAAGACGCGGCTCGCGGTGGAGGCGGCGGCCAGGATCGACGGCATGCCCGACGGCGCCTGGCTGGTCGAGCTCGCCTCGGTCACCAGGCCGGACGAGGTCACGACGGCCGTGCTGACCGCGCTCGACGTCAGGAACAAGGTGGCGGGCCCGCTGCAGGTAGGCATGTCCGACTACCTGGAACCCGCGGCCCGTCTCGCCGACGCGCTCGCGGGCAGGCGGTTGCTCATCGTGCTGGACAACTGCGAGCACGTGGTCGCCGCGGCGGCGGCCCTGGCCGACCAGTTGCTCGCCGAATGCCCGGGTATACGCATCCTGGCCACCAGCCGGGAGCCGCTCGGCATCACCGGCGAGATCACCTGGGCGCTGCCCCCGCTCGCCCTGCCCGCCCGTGACGCCAGGCCGCAGGAGATCGCCGCCTCGCCGGCCGTACGCCTGTTCGCCGACAGGGCCGCGGCCGTACGCCCCGGTTACGACCTGGCCGCCGAGGCCGAGTCGGTCGCGCGGATCTGCCGTGAGCTCGACGGTATGCCGCTGGCCATCGAACTGGCCGCCGCCAGGCTCAGGGCGCTGTCGACGCGGCAGATCGCCGACCGGCTCGACGACAGGTTCAGACTCCTGACAGGCGGCAGCCGTACGGCACTGCCCAGGCATCAGACGTTGCGCGCGGTCGTGGAGTGGAGCTGGGACCTGCTCGACCAGGCCGAGACGACCCTGGCCAGGCGGCTGGCGGTGTTCGCGGACGGGGCGACGCTCGACCTGGCCGAGCTCGTGTGCGCGGGCGAGGGGCTGGAGCGTGCCGACATCCTGGACACGCTGGCCAGGCTGGTCGACAAATCGCTCGTCGGCTATGAGGACGGGCGCTACCGCATGCTGGAGACGATCAAGGCGTACGCCTCGTCGAAGCTGGCCGAATCGGGCGAGGAGCACCGCACGCGGGAGGCGCACGCCGTACGCTTCGCCGGGCTGGCCGAGGCGGCGGACCCGCAGTTGCGCGGGCCCGGCCAGATCGAGGCGCTGGCCAGGCTGACGGCCGACCACGACAACCTCATGGCCGCACTGCGCTGGGCCATCGACAGCGGGCACGCGGACACGGCGTTGCGGCTGGTCGGCGCGCTCGGCTGGTACTGGTGGCTGCGCGGGCACAGGAACGAAGGGGCGCTGCGCGCGCACGAGGCCCTCGACCTCGAAGGCGGCACCCCCGCGCGACGGGCGCTCGCCTACTCCGTGCACGGCATCAACGCCATGGGCTCCACCCTCGGCTGGGGCGAGGCGTACGAATCGATCGAGACGGCCCAGCGGATCGCCGCGCCCGACCTGGAGCAGCTGCGGACGGCACACCCGCTGATCGCCCTGGCCATGCCGTGCCTGGTGGTGTTCGGCGGGCACAGGGACGGCGACCAGCACTACCTGCGGGCGATCCTCGACCACGAGGACCCGTGGGTGGTGGCGTCCGGGCAGCTGTTCAACGGGCTGGTCCGTTTCGCCGACGCCGACATCGAGGCCGGTGAACGCGACGTGGTGGCCGCGGTCGCCGCCTTCCGCGCGGTCGGCGACCGGTGGGGCACGGGCAATGCGCTGAGCGCGCTGTCGGAGCTGCACTTCATGCGGGGCGACCCCGTCGCCGCCGTCGAGGTGATGCACGAGGCGCTGGCCGCGATCGAGGAGCTCGGCGCGCTGGAGGACGTGCCGTACATGCAGGCGCGTCTCGCGCTCGGGCTCAACATGGCGGGTCAGCGGGAGGAGGCGATGCGCCTGCTCCGCGAGATCGAGGCGCTGACGGCCAAGACCGGCGACCGCATCGGCCGGGCCGGACTGTACGCGACCTGGGGGGACTTCGCCCGCCAGGACGGCCAGCTGGACGAGGCGCGCAGGCACTACGCCACCGCACTGGCCATCGTCGACGGCGATCACGGCATGCCGCTGCACATGATCTCGGCCGTCAACACCTCCCTGGCCCTGCTCGCCGTACAGGAGGGCGACACCGAACGTGCGGCCCGCCTGCTCACGGACGCGCTGCGCCAGGCGGTGCAGACCCTGGACGCCCAGCTCATCGGCATCGCGCTGGTCGGCTGGGCCAGACTCGTCCACACCTCGGGCGACACGGCACTCGCCGCCACGCTGCTGGGCGGCGCCGACGTCATCCGCGGCATCAGTGTGATCGCCGACTTCGACCACGCCCACATCATGACCGACCTGCGCGCCGCCCTGCCCGAGCCGGCCTTCACCCGGCACTTCGCCTCGGGCCTCTCCCTCACCCGTGAGGAGATCATCGCCCTGGTACTGCCGGCGGAACACGAGCGGTCCCGCCCGGTCTCCTGACAAAGGCAGGCTTTTGACAAAAAGGCAGGCTCCCGGCGAAACGCCGGGAGCCTGCTGAGGCGGTGCTCCATGAGGTCTGCTCGGGGAGGATGGTGGAGCCCCCTGGCTCCCCGAGGTGGTGCGGCCTCGTGCCCCTGGTGAGCGCCGCCTGCGGGGTGATGGCGTGGGGCCGCTCAGGCGCGGCTCCTGAACACGCGGATGGCCAGCGGCGCGAAGACCAGGGCGAAACCGGCGGCCCAGAGCAGGGAGATCA
This sequence comes from Nonomuraea sp. IBHARD001, assembly GCF_056106265.1. Taxonomy (NCBI): domain Bacteria; kingdom Bacillati; phylum Actinomycetota; class Actinomycetes; order Streptosporangiales; family Streptosporangiaceae; genus Nonomuraea; species Nonomuraea sp. IBHARD001. Next base: position 6,627,590 of record NZ_JBWBBW010000002.1, on the reverse strand, counting down.
GCGCCGGAGTGGCGATCTCACCGCCGATGAGCAGACCCCGGATGGCGTCGGCCAGATGGGTGACCGGGTTGACCTCGACCCAGCGCTGCAGCCACTCGGGCATCGTCGCCGTCGGCACGAACGCGTTGCTCGTGAACGTCAGCGGCATCATCACCGAGAAGGCGATCATCTGCACCTTCTCCGGGCTGGACGCCTTGAGCCCGATCAGCACCGACATCCACGACATCGCCAGCGACACCACCACCAGCAGTGCGGCGGCCCCGAGAATGCCGGCCACGCCGTTCTGCACCCGGAAGCCGAGGATGGCGCCGAAGCCCAGCAGCAGGCCGAAGGCCCAGATCTGCTTGAACGTGTCGGCCAGGATCCGCCCGGACAGCGGCGCCGTGCGGGCGATCGGCAGGCTGCGCAGCCGGTCGAACACACCCTTGGTGATGTCGGTGTTGAGGCCGATCGCCGTGGTGAGCGTGTAGAACAGGGCGTTCTGCACGACCAGGCCAGGCAGCGAGAACTGGAGATACTCCCCGGTCGAGCCGGAGATCGCACCACCGAACACATAGGTGAACAGCAGCAGGAACATGATGGGCTGGATGCTCAGATCGAGCAGCTCCCACGGATTGTGCTTGATCTGCACCAGACTGCGCCAGGCCAGCGTCATCGTCTGCCGCAGGGTCGCGCCGGGCCCCACCCGCCTGGCGGTGACCTTCGGCGCGTCGAGGGTCATCGTCGTCATGCGAAGGCCTCTTCCTTCTCCACATTGGGCTCGTCCTCGGCGCGGTGCCCGGTCAGGGCCAGGAACACCTCGTCGAGGCTGGACTTGCGCAGCGACAGCTCGGAGGCGACCACACCGAGGTCGTCGAGCCGCCTGACGATCGCCGAGACGACGGCGGGGTCGTGCACGGCGGCGACCGCCCGGCCCGACGTCACCTCGGGCACGGAGCCGACGATGTCGCCGACGACCTGCACCACCAGGTCGAGATGGCCGGGCTGCAGCGGCCTGACCTCCAGGACCTGCGCGCCCGTCGTGGACTTCAGCTCGTCGGAGGTGCCCGAGGCGATCACCTTGCCGTGGTCGAACACCACGATGTCGTCGGCGAGCTGGTCGGCCTCCTCCAGATACTGCGTGGTCAGCAGCACGGTGACGCCGTCGGCCATCAGCCCGCGCACGACGTCCCACAGCTCGGTGCGGCTGCGCGGGTCGAGGCCGGTGGTCGGCTCGTCGAGGAAGAGCACCTGCGGCCTGCCCACCAGGCTCGCGGCCAGGTCGAGCCTGCGCCGCATGCCGCCTGAGTACGTCTTGGTGGCCCGCCCTCCGGCGTCGGCCAGGTCGAACCTCTTCAGCAACTCGTCGGCCCGCTGGCGCGCCTGCGACCGGGAAAGGGCCAGCAGCCTGCCGATCATCACAAGGTTCTCGACGCCGGTCAGCATCTCGTCGACGGCGGCATACTGCCCGGTCAGGCCGATCAGCGACCTGACCTGGTGCGCCTGCTTCTGCACGTCATAGCCGTGCACGGCAGCCCTGCCCTCGTCGGGCCTCAGCAGCGTGGCAAGGATGCGCACGGCGGTCGTCTTGCCCGCCCCGTTGGGCCCCAGCACGCCGAGCAGCCGCCCCTGCGGCACCACGAGGTCGACCCCGTCGAGCGCCCGCGTCTCGCCATAGCGTTTGACCAGGCCCTCTGCCTGAATCGCGTATCGCATGCCCTGTCCTCTCGTTCATGTGCCCCCCATCTTGGACTGCGGCACTGACAGTTCTCTGAGACCTCGGCCACACCCGCTGACAGATCGCTGACACGCCCCGAAGCTTTCGTTGGTACGACCCGAAGCTCTCGCTGGTACGGCGGGCAAGGGCCTTGCCTGGCAGGGGGCCGCGATCTCCTAGGCTGGCCCTGTGAGCACACCAGCGAACGCAGAACCACCGCCGCCCGCAGCGCCGGGAGTGCTGCGCGACCCCGAGCACCGTGTGTCCCGCAAGGCGGTCACGTTGTGGCTGATCGAGTCGCTGATCGGCTTCGTCCTGCTGGTCGGCGGCACGTTCCTGGCCTCGCGCTGGATCGGCGGCAGCGGCTGGGGCTGGGTGCCCGAGTGGTGGTCGACGCGGCTGTGGCTGCCGCCGGTCGTCATGGCGCTCCTGCTGGCGCCGAGCGTGCTGGCCGAGCCGTTCGTGCGCTATGCCGTACACAGGTGGGAATACACCGCCGATGTGGTCTTCGCCAGGTCGGGGTGGTTGAGCAGGGAGTGGGTGTTCGTTCCGGTCAGCCGGATCCAGACGGTGGACAAGGCGCAGGGCTGGTTCGAGCGCATGCTGGGGCTGGCGACCCTGGAGATCCGCACCGCCTCGCACGCGGGCTCCTCCACCATCAAGGGCCTCGACCTGCACGTCGCCGCCGCGCTCGCCGAACAGCTGGCCCGCCGCGCCGAGCAGCTCAGGGACGACGCCACATGACCGCCGAGCACCCGGAGCCCCTGGAGCCTTCTTCAGAACCTTCCGAACCTTCCGAACCTTCCGAACCTTCCGAACCTTCCGAACCTTCGGAGCCTTCGGAGCCCGCGGTCGTGAGGCGTACGCGGCTCAGTCCCAAGGTGCTGATCATCGATCCGGTGCGGATGCTGCCCTCGCTGATGGTGCCGCTGATCGGTGTGCTGTTCGTGGGTGGGTTCTCGCCCAGTTCGTTCGGGTGGGCGGCGTTCGGCGTGGTGGGCACGGTGGTGTTCGCGGTGGTGCGCTGGGCGACGTTCACGTACCAGATCGTGGGCGACCGGCTGGAGCTGCACAGGTCGCTGGTGAGCCGGTCGGTCCGGACGATCCCGCTGGAGCGCGTGCGCGGAGTCGACGTCTCCACGCCTCCCATGCACCGGCTGCTGGGCCTGTCCGTACTCAAGATAGACACCGGGGCGAGCGGCGGCGGCGAGCAGGAGGGCGAGCTCGACGGCGTCACGATCGAGGAGGGCGAACGCCTCAAGGCCGTCCTGCTGCGCCGCGTGCGCGAGGCCAGGGCCGCGGCCCCTTCGCCGCAGGTCGGGCCGGACGCCGCCGCCGACGACGTCCAGGCCGAGCCGCCTCCTGTGGACGACCGGGTGGTGTTCAAGGTGCCTCGCCGTTGGCTGGCGTACGGGCCGCTGTCCGGGGCGTACCTGCTCACGCCGTTCGCGCTGGCCGGTGGTGCGATCGGGCTGTCGTTCCAGTGGGGCAACGAGCTCGGGATCGGGCAGCGCACGGCGATCGACGCCGGGCAGTGGCTGTGGGAGCGGCCGTACTTCCTGGTGGCGGCGTTCGTGCTGCTCGTGCTGGCGATGCCGTTCGTGGGCGGGCTGATGTACGCGCTGTTCAACTGGGATTTCACGCTGCGTGACAGGGAGGGCTATCTCGTCGCCGAGCGCGGCCTGCTCACCCGGCGCAGTGTCTCGCTCGAAGCACGCCGGGTACGCGGCTACGAGATCGTCGACTCCCTGGCCGAACGCTGGACCGGCATGGCCAGGATCTGGGCCATCGTCACCGGCCTCGGCGACTCCCAGACCAGAGGCCAGCTGCTGCCCGTGGTGCCGAGGCCTGTCGCCGAGCGGGTCGCCCACGAGGCCGTCGGGCCGTTCGCGGGGGAGTTGCGCACGCATCCGCCCGTCGCGCGGAGGCGCCGGCTGTTCAGGGCGATCGCGCCGTGGGCCGTGCTCGCCGTCGCCGCTGTCGTGGCCGGGGCTTTGACCGGTTTCGTCCTGTGGTGGATCCTCGCCGCCGTTCTGGTGGTTCTGGCCGGGCTCGGCATACCCCTCGGGCTGGACCGGTATCGGTCCCTGGGGCACGGGTATGACGGGGTGCGACTGTCTGTCCGGTCTGGGTCGTTGCGGCGCTCGCAGGCCATTGTGGAGCGTCGTGCGGTGGTTGGGTGGACGGTTCGGCAGACGTGGTTCCAGCGGCGGGCCGGGGTGCTGACGGTGGTGGCCGGGGTCGGGGCGGGAAACGGGGGATATGAGGCGGTTGATGTGTCGGTTGGGCAGAGTGTGGCATTTCCCGCCGATGTGACGCCTGAGTGGATCGAGCCGTTCGTGACACGGTGACGCGGTTGCGGGTGGTTGCGGGTGGTTGCATGCTGAGCGGCCTGTGGGTGGTGTGCCTGTCTCGTGTATGCATGGTGAACGCCGAAGGGCGGACCCCTGAGATGTGGGGTCCGCCCTTCGGCGTTCGGTGTGTGAGGCGGTCAGTCCGGGCGGCGGGCGCCGAACATGATCTCGTCCCAGGTCGGCACCGAGGCCCTGCGACCTCTCGCGCCCTTCTTCGGCTGGCGGGCCGCAGGGGCGGGAGGCGGTGACGGCACTGGTACGGGAGTCGGCGCGGGCGCCTCGGCGACCTGCTCTTCCTTGGTCCCCTGATCCACCGGCTCGGACTCCTTCGCCTTCTCGTCGGCCGTTTCGGTCTTGTCGGCCTGCTCGGTCTTGTCGGTAGGCCCGGGGACGGCCTGAGGTGGGGCTTCGGTGCTGACCCGCGCCGGGGGTACGGACGGCTCGGGTACGGCGGGGGGCTGCGGCTTGGGCTTGGGCCTGGGGGCCGCGGCCTCGGCTGCGGGTGTCTCGGGAGTTGCCGCTTCCTGGACCTGCTCCTGGGGGGCCTCGGTCGCGGGCTTGTCGGCCGATGCCGTCTCGGGAGCCGGTGGCGTGAGGGCCGTGGCTTCCGGGGTCGGCTCGGGCGTGGTCGGCTCGGGAGTCGTGGCCTCGGCTGCCTTCGGGGCCTCCGCCTGGGAGGCTTCTTCCCGCTCGCCGACGCCGGCCTCGACGCTGGTCGCCTCGCCGACGCCGACCGGCTGAGGGGCGGTCGGGGCGGTGGGAGTCGGTTCGGCGGCGGCCGGTTCGACGATGGGCGCTTCGGCGGCGGTGGCTGGCTCGGTGGTGGTGGCGGCCGAAGGCGTGGTCGCCTCGGCGGTTGCCTGGTCGGCGGCGCGCGACACTGCCCGCTCCGTCCCCGCCTGCGCCGACGCTTCCTGCACCGACTCAGCTTGCCCGGAGGCCTGCCCGGATTCGGCCCGCTCAGATTCGGCTCGCGCAGAGTCCGCGCGCTCAGAGTCCGCGAGCTCCGGCTTCGGGCCGAACGGCTCTGCTGCCACCGGGGTGGTGACGGCCGGGCCTGCGCTGGCGACCGGGTCGACGACCGAGGGCTCGGTGGGTACCGGGCCGGGTGCCGGGTGGTCGGTGGCGGCGGGCTGGGCGGGTGTGGCGGTGGCGGAGGGGGGCTCCGGGGTCGCCTGGTCGGTGGTGATCGGCGGTGTGGTGGTCGTCTCGGAGGGGGTGTGCTCGCGGGAGGCGACGGGCGCCTGCTCGGGAGTACGGGCCTCGTCGGCGACCGGCGTGGCGGGAGGCGCTACGGACTCGGGCGGCTGCGGAGCGGCGATGTGCTCCGCCCGCCGGTCCACGGTCTCCTGCGCGGCCGTCTCGCGCACGGCAGGCCGCACAGCGGACGCGGATGGCGTGGGCTGTGCAGGGGGCGTCGGCTGGGTGGCCTGCGAGGGCGGTGCGACAGGTGCCTGGTAGGCCTGCTGTGCGCGCTCGTCCACGCGGGACTGCGGCTCGACGGGAGCAGGGCGCGACGACGGGTGGTTGGCCTGGGAGTCGCGCGAGACATCCGAGGCGTAACCCGCGTCGCCGGAGTAACCGGGTCCGGAAGCGTAACCACGCTCAGAGGAGGAGTACCCAGACTCGGCAGGGTAACCGGGCTCGGCGGACCGGAAGCCGTGATCGCCCCTCGCCTGACGCCCATCACCATCGGAACCCCGGACTCCGTCGGCAACCCGGTCCCTCTCGGAACCCCGGCCGCCGTCAGCGAATGTCCGGCCACCGTCAGAGGGCCGACCGTCATCGAACGGCCGACCGCCGTCAGCAGTCCGCCCGCCATCGAAAGCCCGACCGCCGTCGCTCACGCGCCCGCCGTCGCCGGCGCGATCGCCATACCCCTGCTGCCCGGCCGCGTACCCCTGCTCCACCGACCTCGCCGGGTACTCGGGCTCGACCGGTCTCCCGGACGGCGAGTACCTCTGATCGGTGCGCGACGAATACCCGGTCTGCGCGTGGTCGCGCGAGGCGGGGTAGCCGTGCTGCTCGCTCGCCCCGTAACCGCCGTGCTGCTCGCCGCTCCCGTACCCGCCGTGCTCCTCGTGTGCCGGGGCACGATGCGGCTGCTCGTGCCGTACGACGGAAGGGAACGGCACCGGCGGCTGCATGAGCGGCTCGGCGGCGAGCGGCGGGACCGGCTGCAGCTTGGCCACGCGTGGCACGAACGGGGTGACCGTCGAGTCCTCGACCGCGGACGGCGCGGGCTCGGCGTAGTCGTCGCCGGACAGGCGCATCGACTCCTCGTCGTGCGGTGTGACATGACGGCGGCGCGGGTCGAACAGCCATTCGGCATGCCTCGTGTGACCGTTCCACACGTAGCCGAGCTTGACCCGCCACAAGCCGTCGTCGCGCTTGGCGGAGTCCCAGTCGATCTCGTCGGCGGGCACCCCCCGCCTGGTCAGGCGCTCGGCGACGAGTTCGCCGAGCGTGGGACCGGGAGCCGTGGCCCCGGGCAGCCTGACGGCGACGCGCTGCGCCTGCTGGGCGACGTACTCACGTTCCTGGAGCACGGGACCCTCGAACCAGCGGACTCGCTCGACCGGGATTCCGGCGGTCGCGGCGATCTGCTCCGCGGTCTCTCCGGCCCGGATCCGGGCCTGGATCTCCTTCGGACGCAACGGACTCTCCACTTCGATCTCGTACTGGCCGAGACGGGAGAAGTTGCCGCGGACGGCAGCACGGAGCCGGTCGTCCACGGGGAGTGTGAAACGGGTACCCCGTCCGGCAGTCGCCAGCACGAGATAGGTGCCGTCCTCACTCACCGCGACGAGTCGGAGCTCCTGCATGCGAGTCCCTTCGTCAGCGTGCTCATTCTTCCCCCGGACCCTTGAGTCTCTCGCGTGTGCCGGTTGCCTGCCAGCACCGTACCCGGCATGTCCGAACATCGCCTTCCTGGGATAGTCCCCAAGCGATGTGACGCCGGTCACATTTGTCGATTCCATCCCGGTTTAGAGACCGCCTGCGTGCAGCAGGAGGTTAGGGGTCCTCGACGGATTCTGACGAATCACGCCACGCGTCGCGGTGGACTTCAGCCAAGACGCGAGAGATTGCGGGCTGGCATCCCGATGGGACTCCAGATACAGGGCGGCCACTCCGGCCGCATGGGGAGCGGCCATGGACGTTCCGCTGAGCTTGCGCACGCCGTCCTGCGGCCACGCGGATGTCACCTCGACGCCAGGTGCGTACATCTCCACACAGGCCCCGAAGTTGGAGAAAGCGGCCCTGGTGTCGGAGGCGGCGGACGCGGCCACGGTGAACGCCGATCTGGCCCTGGCCGGGGACATCGCGCACGCGTCCGCGCCGCTGTTGCCCGCCGCCGCCACCACGAACACCCCCGAACGCACCAGCCCGCGCACCGCCGCGTCCAGAGCGCGCGAACGCACCCCGCCGATCGACAGGTTCGCCACGGCGGGCCCCGACGCGTGGCCGCGCACCCAGTCGATCCCGGCCAGCACGTCCGACATCGAACCTGAACCCTCGCACCCCAGCACCCGGACCGACGCGATGCGCGCCCGCTTCGCCACGCCGTACGTGGCGCCGCCCGCGATGCCCGCCACGTGGGTGCCGTGGCCGATGCAGTCGGAGCCGTCGCCGCCCGTCGCGTCGAACGCGCGCCAGGCCCTGTCGCCGAACTCCCGGTGCGAGACGTCGACCCCGCTGTCGATCACGTACACGGTCACGCCCTTGCCCGTGCCCGACGTCCTGAACGCCCCGTCCAGCGGCAGCGTGCGCTCGTCGAGCCGATCGAGCCCCCATGTCGTCAGCGCGTGCACCTGCCGGTCGGGTTCGAGCGAACGCACCCGCCTGTCCCTGCTCAGCTCCGCCGCCTCGCCCGCGCTCAGCCAGGTGGCGAAGCCAGGCAGTGCGGCGCTGTAGTACCGCCGCACACGTAGTCTGATGTCGCCGACCAGCTCACGGACGTCCGCCCGGCTCTTCGCCATCACGATGTACGGCCTGACGGGCTCGTCCGGCCCCTGCCGTACGGCGACGCCCGAAGCGGGGGTGATCGCGATCGACACGACGGTGGTCACGGCGGTCGCGAGCGCGGCTGCGGCGTAGACGCCGGGCAGGCCGGATCGGCGGGACACGGTCCTCCCCTGAGGGATCGGCCAATGGGTTCGGGATTGTGCGGACCTGAATCTGCCTGTCACACACGTCACAGGAACAACAGGACACGCGGTCGCGTCTACTTACGAAGAAGCTCTTTACCAAGAGGAAGGACTGAGTTCGGGGATGAGCGGCGAGCAGCCAAAGTTCGAGCTGAGCGTGCCGCAGATCGCAGGAGGCGCATTGGCCGCGGTGACCGCGGCGGTAGCGGCCTCCTATCTGGGAGTGGCGGGCACCTTCATCGGCGCCGCGGTCGCAAGCGTGGCCAGCACGGTGGGAAGCGCGATCTACACGTACTACCTCAGACGCACCGGCGACCAGCTCAAACAGCACACGGTGATCGCCTGGCGGGACCAACCGGCCCCACCGACGAAGATCGAAGGCGAAGGCGACCTCGCCACCGCCGCCCACGCCACCATCCGCCCCCCCACTCCGCCGAACGCCCTCCACCTGCCCGGCGACACCCCTGCGAGCGAAGATCGACAGGAGCAGTCGGCGGATGAAGCCCGGCATGAGGTCTCTGCGGGTGAACCCCAGAGACGACATCCCTCTGCGGATGCAACCCGGCTGGGTACGCCCGGCGCTCCCCTCGCAGGGGGGCTGTCCGGCGACGGCCCCGCGACGCTCGTGATGGCCCCCGTGGCGCCGCCGCGCCGCAGTCTGCCGTGGCCGCGCCTGGCCCTGGCCGCCGCGCTCGTCTTCGCCATCAGCACGGCCGGAATCCTGCTGTTCCAGGCTTTCACCGGCGCCCCGCTGGCCGACCAGGTCCCCGGCCGCTCCATCCCGGCCAAGCTCGACCACCCCAGCACCCCGCCCCCTTCCGACACTCCCGCGACCACCCCCACGACCGAGGACGAACACACCCCCGACCCCACGCCCACCCCAACCCCGGCTACCACCCCGACGCCCACCCCCACGGCCCCCGAGATCGTCGAGCCGTCGTCCGAGCCGACGACCCGCCCGACCCAGGAGGTGCCCGTCGACCCGGACGTCGAACAGGACAACCAGCTCCCGGCCCCACCGGAGGGCACCCCCCAGGGCGAGGCCGACCTCTCCGGAGAATGATCACGGCCCACTACGGCAGGCCCGGCCATGCTCCCCCGAGAGCACGTGGCCGGGCCCCGTCGCCCGACGCCCCTCCAGCACGACTTCGCCTGGGCGCCGTCACGTCGCCCGCAGCGCAGAAGCAGCCGCCCCTCCCGAAGGGCCGAAGCCCCGGCGGCGACGCCTACCCGAGCACCGACTCCAGGTAGGCGTTCCCGAACACCCGACCCGGATCCAGCGACTCCCGCAGCCGCAGGAAATCCCCGAACCGCGGATAAACCCCCGCCAAATACTCAGCCCCTCGCGTATGCAGCTTCCCCCAGTGCGGCCGCCCGTCCAACCGCGTCATGATCTCCTCGACCCCAGCGAAATACGCGGGATTGGGCGCCCCCCGATACACATGGCACGCCACATACGCCGAGTCCCGCCCGGAAGCCGTCGACAGCCAGGCCGTACTGGGCGGCGTCACCCGTACCTCGATCGGGAATGTGATCTTCCAGCCGGACCGTTCCACCAGGTCGCGCGTCTCGCGCAGCGCCTGGGCGAGCAGGGCGCGCGGCACGGCGTACTCCATCTCGAGGAAGCGCACCTCCCGCACCGAGTCGAAGATCCTGTACGACGTGTTCACCGACGACGAGTCGCCCAGGGCCTTGGCGTTGACCGCGTTGATGGCGGGGACGAGGCGTGGCAGTCGTCCGCCGATCGCGCAGGCCGCGCCGAACAGGGTGTTCTCCAGGAACACGTTGTCCAGCCAGTGCTTGAACGCACTCGGCGGCGCGGCGGGGCCGGGATGCCGGTTGTTCATCTTGACCAGGCATGCGTCGGTGTGCGGGATCCAGAAGAAGTCGAGGTGCTCGTTGGCCGACGTCAGGTCGTCGAGCGAGTCGAGGATGACGCTGAGCGGCATGCGCCTGCGCTGGTTGCGCAGCAGGAACGACGGCTCGACGCGCAGGGTGAGCGCGGTCAGCACGCCGAGTGCGCCGAGGCCGACCCTGGCGGCGTCGAACAGGGGGTCGCCGGGCCCGGCCGTGACCTGGGAGCCGTCGGCGAGGACGAGTTCGAGTTCGACGACCTGGTCGGCCAGGCCGCCGCTGTCGCGCCCGGTGCCGTGTGTTCCGGTCTGGATGGCTCCGGCCAGCGTCTGGGCGGTGATGTCGCCCATGTTGGTCAGCGCGTGGCCCTGCTGATGCAGGTCGTCGTTGAGCACGTGCAGGGGCGTGCCCGCCAGGACGCGCACCCGGCCGTCGCGCACCCGGCCGACGCCGGTCAGGCCGTGGGGGCGCAGCATGATGCCGTCGGTCAGGGCCACCCCGGTGAAGGAGTGACCCGTGCCGACCATGCGGACCCGTCTGCCCGAGGCCGCCGCGTCGAGCACGGCACGCGAGACGTCGTCGGCCGAGGCAGGCGTCCTTACCTCGGACGGCTCGGCCGACTGGTTGCGTGCCCAGTTGGTGAAGGTCGCCTTGCCACTGAATGTCACTCTGCCACGTTAAACATGAACGAAACTCATGTCCAGCCTTCCGGCACCGGGAACGAGTCTCCGGCCTGCAGGTCGAGCCGCTTGACGATCGACGACACGGGTACCAGATGGTAGCCCCTGCCCTTGAGCGTCTTGACGATCGTCGGCATCGCGTCGACCGTCTGTTTCACCCAGTCGTGCATGAGGATGATCGCGTCCGGCTTGGCCACGCTCAGCACCTGCTGGGTGATCGCCTTCTCGTCGCGCGTCGCCCAGTCCCTCGACCCGGCCGTCCACAGGATGATCGGCATCCCGAGCTCGGCCGCCACCTCGCTGGTGCTGAGATCGGCCAGGCCGTACGGCGGGCGCAGGAGCTTGGGCGTCACGCCGGTCGTCGCCTTCACGATGTCCTGGGTCCGGGTCACCTCCCTGCGGATGGCATCGATCTCCAGGTTGGTGAAGTTCGGATGGCTGTAGCTGTGGTTGCCGAGCTCGTGCCCCTCCTTGGCCATGCGCTTGGCGAAGGCGGGACGCGCCTTCACGTACTGCCCTTCCAGGAAGAACGTCACCTTGGCGTCGTATCTCTTCAGGGTGTCGAGCAGGGTGCCCGCGTACTTGCCGGGACCGTCGTCGAAGGTCAGCGCGATGCACTTGACCTTCGTGCAGTCGACGGGCGCGGGTTTCGGCGCGGCCGACGCGACGGCGGGTGTCAGGGTGACAGCGAGACACGCGATGGCCAGAAGTGATGTGAGGTGTCGGGACATAACAGTCTTTCGGGTGAGAGGGCTGTTACAGGAGGGGTTGTCCCGACGGTATCGAACTCAGCCGTTGGCAGGTGAGGAAGCCTCGGGAAGTCTCAGGAAACCCGAACCTCCCACGCCCACGATCACCGCGAGCAGCCCGCACGCCAGCGAGAACGCATAGGCGTTCGACGCGCCGAACGACTCCGTCAGCCGCCCACCGGCCCACGCCCCCAGCGCCACCCCGAACGCCACCGACGTCGAGATCCACGCCATGCCCTCGGTCAGCAACGACGTCGGCACCAACCGCTCGGTCAGCGCGAACCCGGTGATCAGCGTGGGCGAGATGGCGAACCCGGCGATGAACAGGAACACCGCGAGCACGGAAACGTTGCCCACGAAGGCGATCGGCACCAGCCCCACCGCGAACACGCCGAGCGCCCGCACGAACCTGGCCCGCAGCGAGATCCGCCAGGACCTGGCCCCGAACCACAGCCCCGACACCATCGACCCTCCGGCGAACGCCGCCAGCAGGAACCCGGCGACCCCCTTGACCCCCTGCTCCTCCGCGAACGCCACCGTGATCAGGTCCACCGACCCGAACACCGCGCCCAGCGCCAGGAACACACCCGACAGCAGGGCGATGCCGGGAATCGTGATCGGCGTGCCGCCGCTGCTCCTGCGCTCGCGCACGGGCGGCTCGGTCCTGCGCTGCGCGGCGAAGGCGAACGAGCCCAGCACCATGCACACCAGCGCCACGGTCAGCCCGGCGAACGGGTTCACCGCCGTGGCCAGGACGGTCACCAGCGCGGGACCGGCGACGAAGATGACCTCGTCGGCCACCGACTCGAAGGAGAACGCGGTGTGCATCCTGGCCGTGCCGCCGTAGAGGTTGGACCAGCGGGCCCTGACCATCGAGCCGAGCGAGAGCGACGTGGCCCCGACCAGCAGGCCCGAGGCGTACAGGGTCCACTCGGGCAGGTCGAGGCCGGCCGCGAGCATGAGCGCGGCCAGCGCCAGCGCGTTGAGCAGCGCGAACGGGAAGATGACACGCGCCTGCCCGAACCTGTCGACCAGCCGCCCTGACAGCGGCGCCGCGATGGCGAAGGAGAGGTTGGTGACCGCGGCGACGGCGCCCGCCGTGGCGTAGGACTGGGTCAGCGCCGAGATCAGCAGCACGATCCCGATGCCCAGCATCGACATCGGCATCCGCCCGACGAATCCGGCAATGACGAAACCCTTGACACCCGGGGCACTGAACAGCCCTCGGTACGGCCCGACCACTTGTTCCCCTTAACAGCACGTTGACGCCGCCGGCTCTCTAGCAACCGGTTCCCTCGCGTCCCGTGACGCGCCAACCTTTACGCATCAACTCCGGGATCAGCAAGTGAATATTCCGATGGATCGTCTAACGTGAGGCGAGTGTCCGCTCTTCCCACGTTCCGTTCCGTGATCGTGCTGTTTGCGATCGTGGCCACGCTGACGATCGCAGGCGGCGGGCTCGTCATGGTGGTCTACGACGACCAACCGGCCCGCACCCCCGCCGGATACGAACAGCCGGCACCCGCCGCCCAGCCCACCCAGCCCGTACGGCAGGCACAGCCGGGGCAGGGCGAGCAGAAGATCGACGCACTGGCGCCGCAGCCGGCGGTGTCGTTCGGGGCGGGCGGGCCCGGCATCACGCCGACGCCGCCCAAGCTGATGGCCGTGGTCGGCCAGGCGGTGCCCAAGGAGGTCAGGTTCGCACTGTCGGAACTGGCGGGCGTGCAGAAGACGATCGTGGTGGACGCGGGATCGGTGAAGGTCGCGGGCACGCCGTTGAACCTGCTGGCCGTCGAGCCCGCCGACTTCCGCTCCTGGACGCCCAAGGCGGTGGCCGACCAGCCGGAGATCTGGGCGGCCCTGCTGCGCGGGGAGTTCGTCGCCGACACCTCGGCGCTGCAGCGGTTCGGCCTGGTACTCGGTTCCGAATACCAGGTCGACGGCGGTCCCAGGCTGCGTGCCGCCGCGGCGGCCGGGCTCGGGCTGAGCGGCGTCGACGCCATCGTCAGCGCGCAGGTCGGCCGCACGCTCGGCCTGCCGCAGGGCGTCGCGGTCCTCGTGCACGGCCCCAAGGCCAGCGCGGCGAAGGTCGCCAAGGTGCTCGGCAAGGACGCCCAGGTCGTCACGCTCGGCGCACAGCGCGTGCAGACCAGCGCACGCAAGAGAGCAGGGACGGGCACGACGGCGACGCAGCCGCAGGCCGGACAGGCCGGGCAGGTGGGACGGCCGGGCACCTATCTGGAGCTGTACCAGCTGTCGGCCAGGCGCTGTCCCGGTCTGTCCTGGACGGTGCTGGCGGCGATCGGCCAGGTCGAGAGCTCACACGGCCGCAACAACGGCCCGTCCAGCGCGGGCGCGCTCGGCCCCATGCAGTTCATGCCCGCGACCTGGAAGTCCTACGGCGTCGACGGCGACGGAGACGGCAAGGCCGACATCTGGAGCGCCTACGACGCCGTGCCCTCGGCGGCCAACTACCTGTGCGCCACCGGAGGCGGCAAGGGCGGCAAGTACCTGGAGAAGGCCGTGTGGCACTACAACCACTCCTGGTCCTACGTGAACAAGGTCCTGGGCATAGCCAGAGGCTACGCCCAGACCTACGGCTGAGCTGCGGCGCTCAGGCCGAGGCGTGCGAGCGTGCGGTGAGGCCGGTCGTGGTGCGGCGGGCGGGGGCCGGGCAGCAGGTCAGCGCGCACGCGACCGGCTCCGGCTCGGCCAGCAGCTCGCCGATCATCCTGACGAACCTCGGATGCGTGCCCACCGTCGCGGCGCGCACCAGGGGCAGCCCCAGCTCGGCCGCCAGCGCAGCCGCCTCGGTGTCGAGGTCGTAGACGACCTCCATGTGGTCGGAGACGAACCCGATCGGCACCAGCACCACCGCCTCGCTGTCGGGGGCGATCGCGCGCAGATGGTCGAGCACGTCAGGTTCGAGCCACGGCACCTGCGGCGGCCCGCTGCGGCTCTGCCACACCAGGTCCCACGGCTCCCGTCGCCCGAGCGCGTCGCAGACGAGCTGGGCCGAGCGCCGCAACTGCGCCTCGTACAGACCGCCGCCGGGCCCGGCCGTCTCGGCCATCGTCACCGGAATGCTGTGCGCGGTGAACACCAGCCTGGCCCGCAACCCGTCGGGCACCCTGGCCAGCGCGTCGGCGACCCGGTCGGCCATCGCCTCGACGAAACCGGGATGCTCCCCGAAGTGCCGCATCTTGACCAGCTCGGGCCCTTCACCCAGCCCTTCGAGCGAGCGCCGCATGTCCTCGCGGTACTGCCTGCAGCTGGAGTACCCGGCGAAGGCCGAAGTGGCGAACACGGCCGCCCGGCGCACGCCGTCCGCCTTCATCCGCTCGACCGTGGCCTCCACGTAGGGCTCCCAGTTGCGGTTGCCCCAGTAGATCGGCAGGTCGATCTCCGGCTGCAGCGCGGCGATCAGGTCGCGGCACTGCCGGTTGATCGGACTGATGCCGCCGAAGCTCTGGTAGTGCGCCTCGACCTCCATCAACCGCTCGCGCGGGACCCCCCTGCCGCGCACCACGTTCTCCAGAAACGGCAGCACGTCCTCGGGTCGTTCAGGTCCGCCGAACGACAGGACGAGCAACGCGTCGTATGTCCCCATGACCAAAACTCTATGGCGGGCCAGGGGTGGTCCGTTGCGCGGGATGATCGGGGTAGGTTCGAGAGGGTGAGCGCTTTTGACGACATTCGCGAATACGTAGCCGTGCCGAGGGTGCAGTCCCTCAGCCTCTCGCCCGACGGGTCCAGGCTCGTGTCGGTGCTCCAGAGCCTCGATCCCGACGGCAAGTCCTACGGCACCGCCCTGTGGCAGGTGCCCCTCGACGGCACTCCCCATCGGCTGACCAGGTCGGCGAAGGGGGAGGCGGGGGTGGAGTTCACCCCGGATGGCGACGTGCTGTTCGTCTCGCGCAGGCCCGACCCCACCGTGAAGGACGGTGAGCAGGAGGCCCCCGCGCTGTGGTTGCTGCCGCGTGCCGGTGGTGAGGCCAGGCGCATCGCCACCAGGCCGGGCGGCATCGGCGGCGTGCGGGCCGAGGGCGAGGTCGTGGTGTTCGCCGCCGACGTCCTGCCGGGCGAGGAGAGCACCGAGGAGGAGCGCCGCAAGGCACGCAAGGACGCGGGCATCAGCGCGATCCTGCACGAGGGCTACCCGGTGCGCTACTGGGACCACGACCTCGGCCCCGGTGCGACCAGGCTGTTCGCCGCCACGCTCGGCACGGCCGAAGGCGAGGAGGGGAGCGAGCCCGCGCTCGTCGGCATCCGCGACCTGACGCCCGACGCCGGGCGCTCGGTCGGCGACTTCCGGCTCACCCCGGACGGCTCCACCGTGGTCGCCCTGTGGACGGTCTACCTCGACGCCGGCCAGAACCGCACCGACGTCGTCGCGATCGACGTCGCCACCGGCGCCAGGCGCACGGTGCTCGCCGCCGACGACGCCTACGAGTTCGGCGCGCCGCTCGCCCTCTCGCCCGACGGCCTGCGTGTGGCCTGCACGCGTGAGCGCATCTCCGGCCTCGACGTCTCCACCAGGTCCGAGCTGTGGGTGGCCGACCTGGCCACGGGGGAGGGCTCGGCCCACGCGCCCGACCTCTTCCCCATGGACCTGGCATGGGCGCCCGACTCCTCCGCCGTGTATCTGGTCGCCGACCACCAGGGCCGCCGCCCGATCTTCACCGTGCCGGTCGCGGGTGGCGAGGCGGTCAGGCTGACCGGTGACGACGCCGCCTACCTGAGCGTCTCGGCCGCACCCGACGGCGCCCACCTGTTCGCGCTGCGCAGCGCGATCGACGCGGCGCCAGGTCCGGTGCGGATCGACGCGGCCACCGGCGAGGTCGCCGAGCTGGCCTCGCCCGCGCCGCGGCCCGCCGTACCCGGCACGTTGAGCGAGGTCAGTGCGGTCGCCGACGACGGCACGACCGTGCGCGGCTGGCTGGTGCTGCCCGAAGGCGCGTCGGCCGACGACCCGGCGCCGTTCCTGCTGTGGATACACGGCGGGCCCGTGTCCTCGTGGAACGACTGGTCGTGGCGCTGGAACCCGTGGATCATGGCGGCGAACGGCTACGCGGTCCTGCTGCCCGACCCCTGCCTGTCGACCGGCTACGGCCAGGAGATGATCGACAGGGGCTGGGGCAACTGGGGCCCGCGCACCCTGGCCGACCTCGACGCGATCGTGGACGCCGTCCTGGCCCGCGACGACGTCGACGAGACGCGCGTGGCCGCGATGGGCGGCTCGTTCGGCGGCTACATGGCCAACTGGGTGGCCGGGCACACCGACCGCTACGCGGCGATCGTCACGCATGCCTCGCTGTGGAACCTCGACCAGTTCGCCGGGACCACCGACTTCTCGGTCTACTGGCAGCGCGAGTTCGGCGAGCCCGGCGGCGAGCGCTACCAGCTCCTGTCGCCGCACCTGGCCCTCGACAAGATCACCACACCGATGCTGGTGATCCACGGCGACAAGGACTACCGGGTGCCGATCGGCGAGGCGCTGCGGCTGTGGTGGGACCTGCGCCGCACCGGCGTGGAGTCGAAGTTCCTCTACTTCCCCGACGAGAACCACTGGATTCTCAAGCCGGGCAACGCCGTCGCCTGGTACGAGACCGTGCTGGCCTTCCTCGCCCAGCACGTGCTCGGCCAGGACTGGAAGCGCCCGGAGTCGCTCGGATGAGCACACCCGCCGAGCTCCTCGACCTGGCGCGCTCGATCGCCGTCGAGGCCGGTGACATGCTCCTGGCCAAACGCCCGGCCAGACCCGAGGTCCTGGCCACCAAGTCCAGCCCCACCGACGTGGTCACCGCACTCGACCGGGCGGCCGAAGACCTCATCCGCGCCCGCATCCTGGCGGCCAGACCGCACGACCGCATCCTGGGCGAGGAGGGCGGCGACTCACCCGGCACCTCCGAGGTCCGCTGGATCGTCGACCCCATCGACGGCACGGTCAACTTCCTGTACGGCCTGCCCGAGTGGGCGGTGAGCATCGCCGTCGAGGTGTCCGGCCAGGTCGTGGCCGGAGTCGTGAACGTGGTGCCGCGCGGCGAGGTCTTCACCGCCTCGCTGGGCGGCGGCGCGTGGCTGGCGGGGGAGAGGCTGAGCTGCACCACGGGAGTGCCGCTGGCCAGGGCCCTGGTGGCGACCGGCTTCGGCTACGAGGCCGGGCGCCGGGCGGTCCAGGCCGAGGTGCTGACCGGCGTGCTGCCGAAGGTACGCGACATCAGGCGCGGCGGCTCGTGCGCGGTCGACCTGTGCTCGGTGGCATCGGGCCGGGTCGACGCCTACTTCGAGCGCGGCCCGCAGTACTGGGACTTCGCCGCGGCCGGGCTGGTCGCGACCGAGGCGGGGGCCAGGATCGGCGGGCTCGGCGGCAGGCCGTACAACCCGGACATGACGCTGTGTGCGGCGCCCGCGTTGTTCGAGGAGTTGCACGCGGTGCTGCTCCCGCTCGATCCGGAGCGCGACGGCTGAGCGTGACGAGGCGGACAGACGCCTGTGGGCGGGACCCGATGAAGGGGTCCCGCCCACAGGCGTTTCATGCTGAGGCTGCTCGACCTCAGCGAGGAAGGGGGATTCCGTGCTCGTCCGCGAGCCGCCGCAGATCCTCGATCTCGGCGCCGAGCGCGTCGGCGAGGTAGTCGTCGCCTGTTGACCTGGCCTCGGAGAGACCCCGGTAAGCCTGGTCGAGGCGGTGCTCGATCGTGGTCGTGAACTCGCCCATCTCACCTTCTTTCTCAGGGGGGCGAAGGAGCGCCCACCGCCCGCCTGAAGAGGCGCATGCGTCTTCCTCGGCACACGGCAGTGGGTGTTGGGCCACCTGTACCCACGGTCCGCCCGAGTTGAAACCTCCCGCTCCTCGCGTGGTGGGTCTCGCTACCGCCGTACATGCCTTACCGTGCGCTTATCGGGCGTGTGGCGACAATGAGGTGCCGCAGCGGGACACGAGGAGAGGTGCCAGGGGCCGTGCGAGTGCTAGTGGTTGAGGACGAGAGGGTGCTCGCCGACGCGATCGCGACCGGCTTGAGGCGTGAGGCCATGGCGGTGGACGTCGCCTACGACGGCGGCAGCGCGCTGGAGCGCACCACCTACATCGACTACGACGTGATCGTCCTCGATCGCGACCTGCCGGTCGTGCACGGCGACGAGGTCTGCCGCAGGCTCGTCGAGCAGCGCAGCGCGTCGCGGATCATCATGCTGACCGCCTCGGGCGACGTCGACGACAAGGTCGAGGGGCTCGGGCTCGGCGCCGACGACTACCTGGCCAAGCCGTTCGTCTTCATCGAGCTCGTCGCGCGGGTGCGTGCGCTCGGCCGCAGGTCGGCCCCGGCGCTGCCGCCCGTGCTCGAGCGGTCGGGCATCCGGCTCGACCCGGGCAAGCGCCTGGTCGAGCGGGACGGCAGGGAGATCGGGCTGACCAAGAAGGAGTTCGCGGTCCTCGAGGAGCTGCTGCGCGCCGAGGGCGCGGTGGTCAGCCAGGAGGACCTGCTGGACAAGGCCTGGGACGAGAACATCGATCCGTTCACCAACGTCGTGCGCGTCACGATGATGACGCTGCGCAAGAAGCTGGGCGAGCCCCAGGTGATCGAGACGGTCCCAGGGGTCGGGTACAAGCTGTGACGGGCACTCCCGCCTTCCGGCCGCCGCCCGAACAGCCGGGGACGCCGACGCACCCCATGATCAGCCCGCACTCCCAGCGCCAGGCGTTGAAGGCCCAGCCGCCTCCGCCCACCGGCCCTCCGGCCTGGGACGGCCCGCCGCCTCCCGCCTCCGCCGCCCAGCAGCTCGGCGCGCTGGAGCGACTGCGCGAACTGCCGGGCAAGCTGAGCATCCGATGGCGGCTGACGGCCACGTACGGCGCGCTGTTCTTCGTGGCCGGTGCGATGTTGCTGTTCGTGATGAACACCATGATCGGTGGCATCGTGATGTCGAGCTGGCCGGACAAGCTGCTGATCCCCTCCGGCATGCCGCAGGCCTACATCGACGAGGTCAAGGAGATGTACCAGGGTTACCTGGACAGTGCGATCGCCGGGGTGCGTCAGGAGTTCCTCAGCCGCTCGGCCATGGCGCTCATCGGCGTCGGCATCCTGGCCGTCATCCTGGGCTACTTCGTCGCCGACAGGGCGCTGCGGCCGGTGCAGCAGATGACGGCGACGGCACGCAAGCTGTCGGAGAGCACGCTCGCCCACCAGCGCATCGACCTCCAGGGCCCCACCGACGAGCTGAAGGAGCTGGCCGACACCTTCGACGCCATGCTCACCCGGCTCAATGTGGCCTTCGACACCCAGCGAAGATTCGTGGCCAACGCCTCGCACGAGCTGCGCACGCCGCTGACCATCAACAGGACCGTGCTGGAGATCGCCCTGTCCGACCCCGAGGCGTCGGCCGACCTCAAGGCGCTCGGCCGTACCCTCCTCGAGGTCAACGCGCGCAACGAGAAGCTGATCGAGGGCCTGTTGCTGCTGGCCAGGAGCGAGCGGGAGCTGGCCGTACGCAAGCCGGTCGATGTCAGGGACGTCGCCAGGACGGCGGTCGAGCAGCTCGCGCCGGTCGCCGACGAGGCGGGCGTCACGGTCAGCACGGAGCTGGCGAGCGCCTCGACGGTGGGCGACCCGGTGCTGCTGGAGCGCAGTATCGGCAACCTCATCGAGAACGCGATCAAGTACAACGTGCCCGCCAACGGAAAAGTCTGGGTGCGGACGGGAATGGTGGAGGGCGCTCTGGTTGTTCAGGTGGCCAACACAGGCCAACATGTGCCGGCGTACGAAGTGAACAGCCTGTTCGAGCCGTTCCGGAGGCTGCACGCGGATCGTGTGGACTCGGCCAAGGGAGCGGGTCTGGGGTTGTCGATCGTGCGAGCGGTCGTGCAGGCACACGGAGGGAATGTGACCGCGGTTCCCCGCGAAGGCGGTGGACTTGTCGTGACCATTCGACTTGCCGGGCGCTGATCCGGCGGGGGGAGTCTCGTTGACGCCGTACATGTGGTTGGATGTGCCGTCGAACACGGTGATGCATGTCGCTGATGCTGTGGTTTTCGCCATATTTGGCTAACCAGGGCTGTCCGCGCCACGCCCCTCACGTGTAGGGAGGTTCATTGGCCGTCCCGGCGGGGCACAGATGGTAAATCTCCCAGACGGATACGGGCACAAGATGGGCCTCTCGGACGTTAGACCCGCGCGAGTTCGCGCGACGACATATAGATGAGGGGGATGGAGTAAGCACCATGGCTACCGATTACGACAGCCCGCGCAAGACCGATGACGACCTGAACGAGGACAGCCTTCAGGAACTTCAGGCGCGGCGCACCGACAAGTCATCGGGCAGCATCGACATCGACGAGACCGATCTCGCCGAGTCGCTCGAGCTGCCCGGCGCCGACTTGTCGAACGAGGAGCTGTCGCTTCGCGTGATTCCGCGTCAGGCGGATGAGTTCACGTGTTCGCGGTGCTTCCTCGTGCACCACCGCAGCCAGCTGGCCTCCGAGAGGAACGGGCAGCAGGTCTGCCGGGAGTGCGCAGCCTGACGGAACCCCTGAGGAGGCTCCGCATCGTGTCATCACAGAAAGAGGAGCGTGACGGCTCCACCACACCCGAGTCGTCACCCACCTCCCTGCCGGAGGACAGCCGAGCGCCGGACACGTCCACGCATCAGGCCGGGCCGGAGCACGACGAGGTCGGCGACCTCGTCGGCCGGCTCACCGAGCCGGGTGAGTTGGACGGGGCCGAGCGGCGCAGGCTGCTCGGCCGCCTCGCCAAGGCCCTGACGAGCGGGGCGAGGAAGGCCGGAGCTTCCGGTGTCGGACGGGGCCGCTGGCTCGCCGACGTCTTCATGAACATCGCCCCCCGGATCCCGATCCGCGACCTGGCGACGTTGTCGGAGCACCATCACGGACTGACGGGCGAGGCCCTGGCCGACGACCTGGTGCGCACCGCGGCCAAGGCCACGATGACCGTCGGCGCCATCGGCGGAGCGCTCGCCGCGGCGGAGTTCGCCGCACCCCCTCTGCTGCTCTCCGCCCCGGCCCAGCTCGTCGCCGAGACGATCGTGGTGGCGGCCATCGAGGTCAAACTCCTGGCCGAACTGCACGAGGCGTACGGCGTGCACGTCCAGGGCACGGGCACGCAGCGCGCCGCGGCCTTCGCCGTGGCGTGGTCCAAGCAGCGGGGCATCGACCCGCTGGCGCCCGCATCGGTCACCCTGGCGCTGGGCGCCGCCACCAAGACGGCCCTGCGCAACCGCCTGATGCGTACTCTCGGCCGCCACCTGACCACACTCGGCCCCTTCCTCACCGGAGCGGTCGCGGGTGGTGCGCTCAACCGGGCGGCGACCAGGAAGCTGGCCGCGGCCGTACGCAAGGATCTGGAGGCCAAGCGCGGCTACCCGTCGCTCGACCGGGCGGCGAAGGGGCAGGTCGAACGCGGGACCAAGGGGGAGCTGGAGTCCGGGGGATAGGACGCGGGCGCCGAGGGGCGTGCCGGGTCGGGGGTGTGCCGGGGGGCGCAACGGGGGCATGAGGCCGACAAGGCCGGGCATAGGGGCGGGGGCGCCGGGACCGGCGTCCACCCAGAGAGTTCTTCGCGCCCGCTGAGGGGTTGTCGAGAGCCACATCACTGGTGTGGTGGATCACCTGTCAAGCGGTTCGTGTTTGTATGCCCGAATTGGGGGGAAAGTCACTTTGCCGCCCTTCTTCGTGTTGGAACCGTCGCGGCGCGAGCACTTTCCGACCCTAGGAGGACCCGGGTGACTGCCCGCAGTTCGTTTCTGATCGTGGCGAACCGCCTTCCCGTGGACAGGACGATCCTGCCCGACGGGTCGGCCGCGTGGCGCAGGAGCCCAGGCGGGCTGGTCACGGCCATCGCGCCCGTCATGCAAAGGCGCGACGGCGCGTGGCTGGGCTG
Source organism: Nonomuraea sp. IBHARD001 (assembly GCF_056106265.1). Lineage (NCBI taxonomy): Bacteria > Bacillati > Actinomycetota > Actinomycetes > Streptosporangiales > Streptosporangiaceae > Nonomuraea > Nonomuraea sp. IBHARD001. Next base: position 6,605,214 of record NZ_JBWBBW010000002.1, on the reverse strand, counting down.
GCACGGCGCTCCCGACGAGCTACTCGACCCCTTCGACCAGGACGGCATGCACCTGATCCCGGTGCCGCTGTCGGACCGCGAGATCGAGCTGTACTACGAGGGTTTCTCCAACGCCACCCTCTGGCCGCTCTACCACGACGTGGTCGCCCCGCCGATCTTCGAACGCGAGATGTGGGAGTGCTACCGCGAGGTCAACGAGCGTTTCGCCACGGCCGCGGCCGAGGTCGCCGACGAGGGCGCCGTGGTGTGGGTGCAGGACTACCAGCTCCAGCTCGTGCCCGCCATGCTGCGCAAGCTCAGGCCCGACCTGCGCATCGGCTTCTTCCTGCACATCCCCTTCCCGCCCGTCGAGCTGTTCTGGCGGCTGCCGTGGCGCAGGGAGCTGGTCGAAGGGCTGCTCGGGGCCGACCTGGTCGGTTTCCAGCGGCCCGGCGGCGCCTCCAACTTCGTCAGGCTCTGCCGCCGCCTGCTCGGCCTGCAGTACAAGGGCAACGAGGTCTATGTCGACGACCGGGTGGTGACCGCGCAGTCCTTCCCGATCTCGGTGGACTTCAGCGAGCTCGACCAGCTGGTACGCGAGCACCGGATCGTGGCCAGGGCCAAGGAGATCAGGGCCGAGCTCGGCGATCCCGAGCACGTGCTGCTCGGCGTCGACCGTCTCGACTACACCAAGGGCATCGGCCAGCGCCTGGAGGCGTTCGGTGAACTGCTCGACGAGAAGGCGGTCGCGCCCGGCGAGGCGGTGTTCATCCAGGTCGCCACGCCCAGCAGGGAGCGCGTGGAGGAGTACCGCAGGCTGCGCGACGACATCGAGCTGCAGGTCGGCAGGACCAACGGCGAGCACGCCCAGATGGGGCACCAGCCGATCCAGTACTTCCACCAGTCCTACGACCGCGAGGAGCTGGCCGCGCTCTACCTCGCGGCCGACGTGATGGTGGTGACGCCGCTGCGCGACGGGATGAACCTGGTCGCCAAGGAGTACGTCTCCTGCCACCACGACATGCGCGGGGCGCTCGTGCTCAGCGAGTTCGCGGGAGCCGCGGACGAGCTGCGCCAGTCCTATCTGGTCAACCCCTACGACGTGGAGGGGCTCAAACGCACGATGCTGACGGCGATGCGGGCCACGCCGCACGAGCTGGCCAGGCGGATGCGCGCGATGCGCCGCCGGGTGGCCACCTACGACGTGGACCGCTGGGCGAGTGAGTTCCTCGCCGCGCTGGAGGCGTGAACCCCTAGCTCTTCAGCTCGCGGGCGGTCGACTTGACCGCCCGCCAGGCGTCGTAGCGCTTCTTGGCGGTGCGGTTGATGACGATCTGGGCGACCTGCATGCCCACGCCCATCACCACGGCATAGCCGATCGCCTCGGCCATGCTGACCTCGGCGGAGTCGGGGTCGACGGGCGGTTCCTTGCCCGTCGCCTTGACCCAGGCGAAGCCGAGCACCTTCTTGGCCGCCCACGCGGTGCCGATCCCCACGAGGCCGCCGATCACGCGCCAGGCGAGGTCCGGCTTCTCATCAGCCATGTCTGCGTTCCTTCCCATGGGACGAACCCTAGTCTCTTTCGGTATTGGGGCCGCTGAAGCCGTACCATAAGGCGGCATGACTCATACGCGACCGCGCCATGCGCCCATGCCCGAGAAGCCCACTCTCGACGGCCTGGAGTCGGTATGGGTAGCCCGCTGGGAAGCCGAGGACACCTACCGGTTCGACCGTTCGGCCACGCGCGAGCAGGTCTACTCGATCGACACGCCGCCGCCGACGGTGTCCGGGTCGCTGCATGTCGGCCATGTCTTCTCCTTCACCCACACCGACGTCATCGCTCGCTACAAGCGCATGACCGGCAAGTCGGTCTTCTACCCTCTGGGCTGGGACGACAACGGCCTGCCCACCGAACGGCGGGTGCAGAACGTCTACGGCGTTCGCTGTGATCCCTCCCTTCCCTACGACCCGCACTTCACTCCTCCCGACAAGCCGGGCAAGCGCGAGATCTCGGTCTCGCGGCGCAACTTCGTCGAGCTCTGCCACCGGCTGACCGAGATCGACGAGCAGGCCTTCGAGGAGGTCTGGCGCCGGGTCGGGCTGTCGGTCGACTGGTCGCTGCTCTACACGACGATCAGCGACCGGGCCAGGGCCGTGTCGCAGCGCGCCTTCCTGCGCAACCTGGCCAGGGGAGAGGCCTACCTCTCCGAGGCGCCCACGCTCTGGGACGTCTCCTACCGCACGGCGGTCGCCCAGGCCGAGCTGGAGGACCGGGAGTGGCCTGGCGCCTTCCACAAGGTGTCCTTCTACGGGCCCAGGGGGCCGGTCTGGATCGAGACGACCAGGCCGGAGCTGCTGCCCGCCTGCGTGGCGCTGGTGGCGCACCCCGACGACGAGCGATACCGCGACCTCATCGGGCAGAGCGTGCTCAGCCCGCTGTTCGGCGTCGAGGTGCCCGTGCTCGCCCACCGGCTGGCCGAGCCGGACAAGGGCACCGGCATCGCGATGATCTGCACGTTCGGCGACGTCACCGACGTGATCTGGTGGCGCGAGCTCGACCTGCCGACCAGACCGGTCATCGGCTGGGACGGCAGGCTGCTGCCCGAGCCCCCCGAGAGCGTCGAGGCCGAGCCGTACAAGGAGATCGCCGGAAAGACCGTGCACTCGGCGCGTGAGCGGATCGTGGAGTTGCTGCGCGAGTCGGGCGACCTGGAGGGCGAGCCGAGGCCGGTCTCGCGCACGGTGAAGTTCTACGAGCGCGGCGACAGGCCTCTGGAGATCGTCACCACCCGGCAGTGGTACATCCGCAACGGCGGTCGTGACGCCGAGCTCAGGCGGCGGCTGCTGGCCAGGGGGGCCGAGCTGCGCTGGCATCCGCCGCACATGCGCGTGCGCTACGACAACTGGGTGGAGGGCCTGGCCGGTGACTGGCTGATCTCGCGTCAGCGCTTCTTCGGCGTCGCCATCCCGGTGTGGTATCGGCTCGACGCCCAGGGGCAGCCGCTGCACGACGAGCCGATCGTGCCGTCGGAGGACACGCTGCCGGTCGACCCGTCCTCGCAGGCGCCTCCCGGCTACAGCGAGGACCAGCGCGGCGTGCCCGGCGGGTTCGCCGGTGACCCCGACGTCATGGACACCTGGGCGACCTCGTCGATGACGCCGCAGATCGCGGGCGGCTGGGGCTCCGACGACGACCTGTTCGGCCGGGTCTACCCGATGGACCTGCGCCCGCAGTCGCACGAGATCATCCGCACCTGGCTGTTCGCCACCGTGGTCAGGGCCGACGCCGAGTTCGGCGGCGTGCCGTGGCGCGACGTGGCGATCTCCGGCTGGATCCTCGACCCCGACCGCAAGAAGATGTCGAAGTCCAAGGGCAATGTCGTCACGCCGATGGACCTGCTGGAGCAGCACGGCTCCGACGCGGTGCGCTACTGGGCGGCCAGCGGCAGGCTCGGCGTCGACACCGCCTTCGACGCGGGACAGCTCAAGATCGGCCGCAGGCTGGCCATCAAGATCCTCAACGCGTCGAAGTTCGTGCTCTCCTTCCCCGCCGTCTCCGGCGGCGAGCGGGTCACCGAGCCCGTCGACCTGTCGATGCTTGCCGGGCTGGCCCAGACGGTCCGCGAGGCCACCGACGCCTTCGAGGCCTACGACTACACGCGGGCCCTTGAGGTGAGCGAGCGCTTCTTCTGGGAGTTCTGCGACGACTACCTGGAGCTGGTCAAGGCCAGGGCCTACGAGGAAGGGCCCGAGGCGGAATCGGCGCGGGTGGCGTTGCGCCGGGCGCTCGACGTGCTGCTGCGGTTGTTCGCGCCGTTCGTGCCGTTCGTCACCGAAGAGGTGTGGTCGTGGTGGCGCGAGGGCTCGATCCACCGCAGCACCTGGCCGCAGCCCGAGCCGGGCGAAGGCGACCCGTCGTTGCTGGCCGTGGTCTCGCGTGTGCTGCGGCTGGTGCGCAAGGCCAAGTCGGAGGCCCAGGTCTCGATGCGGGCCGAGATCGCCCAGCTCGCGGTCACCACGCCCGACCTCACCCTGGTGCGCCAGGCGGCCGACGACCTGTGCGGGTCGGGCAATGTCGATGAGTTCGTCCTGGAGCAGGGCGAGGAGCTCACGGTCACGGTGACGCTGGCCTGACGGTCCGAGGCGTGCGACGGTTGGGGCGAGGTCAGCCGTTCGAGCAAAGGGGTGATGTCGGCAGCGCAGGCGGCCACCACCTCCCCGCCACCCCACGATGAACGCGGCAGCTTGGCGCCCCCTCCGGCAGCGGGCTGCCCCCAGGCGAGGGCCGCCAGCGGGTGGCGGCGAACTTTGTCGCCGCCACCGAGGCCGAGGCGCTGGGAACCCTGCGCCCGTCCTCGCTCTCCTGCGCCCGCTCCCGCAGGATCGGCAGAAGGTCTCCAACAGCGCGATGTCTCGGCCGCGCACAGCGTCGCGTCGTCGTCTGGCGTGGGCCCGGGGCTAGAGGCGTTCGACGAGTCGCACGGTCACGGCCTCTCCGGCGGTCTTGCCGATCGCACGGCGCAACGGGGCGGCGATGGGGAGTTTGTGGGTGCCGTCGCCGAGGGCCATGAAAGAGCTGGTGAACGGATGGCCGTCGACCGTGCCGGTCACCTTGACAAGACCGCGAGTGCCGAAGAAACCGGCCGAGTCCGCCATGACGACATAGGTCCATCCGCCTTTGGCCGGGCTCTGCACCAGCGGCGCGGTGAACTCGTGGTCGAGGGGGCCGGGCCTCGTCGGGTCGGTGTTCATGATGGGGTCCTTCCGGGTGTCGTCGTGTTGCCAGTGCAGGACTTGTCAGTGCAGGACTTGTCAGTGCAGGACGCCGAGGACGGCCCCGATGAGCAGCAGTTTCAGGAGCCAGTCTCCGGCGTGCAGGATGGCGGTCACCACCGGTACGCGCTCCCACAGCACCGAGCCGGTGAGCAGGATGAGCGGGAAGCCCAGCCACGCGATGAAGGCCAGCAGCATCGTCGAGGGCCAGCTCAACAGGTTGGCCTGTGTGGCGATCCAGGCGAACACACCGGCGAGGAGCGCGGTCCGCAGCAACTCCGCGGCCGCCTTCCACGGCGCCGGCCGTCCCCGGTCGAGCGCGGCGGCACCCAACCGGCGTCGCTCGAACGGCGTGGCCAGGGCGTAGTAGAGGGAACTGACGGCGAAGGCCGCGACGGCGGCGAGGGCGATGGCCAGAGCGAGCATGTCGGCACTCCTTTCAGTACTGATGCGTACTATATTTTTGGGTTATAGTACTGTCAAGTACTAAGGAGGTCGGACGGTGGCAGAGGCACGGCAGCGACCACGCGGGCGCCCGGGAGGCAGTGGCGGCGCGGACCTGCTGGCGATCGCCCGTGAGGTGTTCCTCGCTCATGGATATCCCGGCGCGACGATGGATCAGGTGGCCGCCCGTGCCCGGATCTCCAAGCAGACGCTCTATCGCGAGTACCCTTCGAAGGAACGGTTGTACGCGGCGGTGGTCCGCGACTGGGTCGACCGCGGCTACGACGCCATGCGCCCGCACACCGAGGCGCTGACGCGATCCGCCGACATCCAGGCCGGACTGTTGCGGCTCGCGCACGTCCTGCACGCAGGGGTGCTGAGCGAGCCGGTGCTGCGGATGCGGTCACTCGTCGCCACGGAGTCGGCGCGTTTCCCGGACGTCGCCGCCGACTACGTCGCGCGCAGCTGGACCCGCAACACGCAGCTGCTCGCCGACGCGCTGGCCGCTGTGGCGGCGCGGGGCCTGATCAAGGCCGGGGACGCCCTCGTGGCCGCGCGACAGTTCACCTGGCTGGTCATCGGGGACCCGCTCAACCGCCTCACGCTCGCGGCGCAATCCGAACCGCCGGACGAGGACGAGCTCGCGCACCAGCGAGAGGAAGCCGTCACGACGTTCCTCGGTCGCTACGGCCTGCCGGACTCACAGTGAGCCGGACCGTCGTGTCCTGCGAGTTCACGAGTCTGACCGAGACGTCGTCCCATCTGAGAATTCGGCGACAGCAGATGAAAGCCGCGGCGAAGGACCTGAAGTGATCGGCTCGGCGTTCGTGGCGGCGGCAGCCGGCCAGGCTGGAGACGGTGCGTTCGACGACCCGGGCGGCGTCCCCGGACGACGGCTGGACCAGATCCCCGGCGGGTGATGCGGGGGATGAGGACCGCCCGCGAAGGAAGGCCACAGGTGTGGCCGGTCATGGCCTCTGTCGCCGTGGCGCCTGCCAGGCCCGTGGCGGTGCATCAGGTCCACGACGGTAGGAGGTGCACATGAAAGGCCGTTGCAAGATCACATCACTCGCCTCATGTCCGTTCGGCGCTGCCGCTTCCCCCGGTCGCCACCTCGCAAGCTCACGCTTCCGCCGCCTGGCTGTGTGACGCGAACACGTCGTGCCATCACAGCGAAGCCGGCGGCAACGACCCCCGCCGGGTCGTTCCCAGCGGCGGCTGCCACCACCCGCTGCCGTACTGGCTGCAGGACCGGATCAGCTCCATCTACGACCGAGGCAACGGCGCCGTCCATCTCCACAGCTGGGTCGGCTACCGGCAGACGATCGACGACATCCGTCGGCGTCAAACGAAGCCACTCCTGCGGCGAAGGCCGCAACGACAGGCCAGGCGGATCTGCATCGACTGGCGCGCCGATCACAACAGCGCACAAGCATTGCTTGATCGACGACGAGGCATCCCCTGTGGCACACCTTCTCAGGGGAGGGACACGAGGAACCGGGCCGGCTTCGCTACGAACATGTGGCCTCCCGTGGCACTTGTCCGAAAGTGTGGCACTTGTCCGAACGGTGACACGGGTTCGGGCGCTTGCCCAGGCCCGATCTTCGACTGCGAGGCTTGTCACGCCGATATCCGCGCGCGTTCAGGGGCCGGACGTGCCAGTCTTGACGTGTGATCCCCGATCGTGCGAAGTCGCTGGTGCCGCCGCTCGTGGCCAAGATGGCCGCGTGGAGCGCGTGCCTGATCCTCATCGGCGTCGTGGTCTACTACCTGTCGTTCCAGATCATCGCCAGGCTCAGCTTCGTCGCACTGCCGGTGGCGATCGCGCTGCTGCTGACCGCGCTGCTGTTCCCGCTGACGAAGTTCCTGCGCACGGTCGGGCTGCGGCCCATCTACGCGACCTGGCTGACGATGCTGGTCGCGCTCGCGGCGATGGTCGGCACCGGCTGGCTGGTCGGGGCCAAGGCGGGCGACGAGTTCCCGCATCTGATCGAGCAGGTGCAGAAGACGGTCCAGCAGGTGCGCGACTGGCTGGTCACCGGGCCGCTGCACCTGAAGGAAACCCAGATCACCGACTATGCCGACAAGCTGATCGCCGAGGTCAAGCTGCAGCAGGCGGCGATCACCAATACCGTGCTGACGGCCGGGCAGGTGGCCATCGAGGTGCTCGCCTCGATCGTGCTGCTGCTGTTCGTGACCTTCTTCCTGCTCAAGGACGGCGACCGGATCTGGTCGTGGTTCCTCAAGGCGTTCGGCGGCATGTCGCCCAGGGTCGACCGGGCGGGCCGTGCCGCGTGGACCACGCTGTCGCACTACGTGCAGGGCACGGTCGCGGTCGCCGCGGTGCACGGCGTGATCATGGGCATCGTGCTGCTCGGGCTCGGCGTGCCGCTGTGGGCGCCGCTGGCCGTGCTGATCTTCCTGGCCAGCTTCATCCCGATCGTCGGCATCTTCTTCGCCGGTGCGGTGGCCACGCTCGTCACACTCGGGTCGCAGGGGTGGGCCAAGGCGCTCATCTTCCTGCTCATCCTGATCATCGAGCAGCAGCTGGAGAACCACGTGCTGCAGCCGCTCATCGTCGGGCGGGCGCTCAACTTCCATCCGCTGGCGATCATCCTGGTGCTGGCCGTCGGCGGCATCCTGGCCGGGATCGCGGGGGCGGCCGTCGCCGTACCCGTCGCGGCGGTGATCTACAGGGCTTTGCCGGAGTTGCGGCACGAGCCTCGGGCCTTACCGCCGGGCGATCCGCCCGCGCCGCCTGTCGCCGACGACGAATCAGCCCAGCCCAAGGGGTAATGTCGACGTCCGTGACCCGTTCCACCGTGACCACTCCACCGCCTGACGCCGATCCGCCGAAGGCGCACGACAACGCACCCGCTCCCGGCAGCCCGCTCGGTCCGCACTACAGCCGCTGCTTCGGCTGCGGCGACGACCATCCGACCGGGCTGCACCTGAAGGCGGTGACGCCCGACGGGATCAGCGTCGATGCGAGGTTCACCGTGGGGGAGGCGCACCAGGGGGCTCCGGGCCTGGCGCACGGCGGTGTGCTGGCGGCCGCGATGGACGAGGTCATCGGCATGTCGATCTGGCTGTTCCACAAGCCCTACGTCACGGGCAGGCTGGAGACCGACTATCTGCTGCCCGTTCCCGTGGGCTCCACCCTGCACCTGCGTGCCTGGTGCAACGGGGTCAAGGGCAGGAAGGCGTACCTTGAAGCCGAGGGGCGCATCGGCTCCGACGACGGGCCCGTCGCCGTCCGCGCGGCGGCGTTGTTCATCGAGGTCGGCATGGAACACTTCGCCAAGCACGGCGACGCCGAGACCATACTCGCCGAGCTCCACGACTACGAGGTGAACCCGTGACGTCAGTAGAGGTACTGATCCACCGGCTCGACGCCGACCTGCCGATGCCCGCCTACGCCCATCCGGGTGACGCGGGGGCCGACCTGCACGCGGCCGAGGACGTCGAACTGCTGCCCGGCCAGCGTGCCCTCGTCGGCACCGGGGTCGCGATCGCACTGCCCGACGGCTATGCCGCGTTCGTCCATCCCCGGTCCGGCCTGGCCACCAAGCACGGCGTCACCCTCGTCAACGCGCCCGGCACGGTCGACGCCGGGTACCGGGGCGAGATCAGGGTGACGCTCATCAACACCGACACCAAGGACGCCGTGACGCTTCGTCGCGGAGACCGCATCGCCCAGCTTGTCATCCAGCGGGTGGAGCGCGCGTCCTTCTACGAGGTGGAACGACTGCCCGGCACGGCGCGCGGCGCCGGCGGCTTCGGCTCCACAGGACGCTAGGAGCGTGAGGAACGTGTTCGGACGCAAGCGTCGCGCACGGCAGGACAGCACCGAGCCTGTCGCGGCGGCGGCACCAGAGCCCCAGGAGATGCGCGAGTCGGGTCCCTACGACGCCGACGAACCGCACCCGCAGTCGGACCGGGTCGATCTCGGCGGTCTGCGCCTGCCCTTCGACGAGGGGCTGGAGATGAAGATCGCCGTATCGGGCGAGCACATGATCGGCCTGGTCGTCATGGGCGACGAGAGCGCGCTGCAACTGCACGCCTTCGCCGCGCCCAAGCGGGCCGGGCTGTGGGACGAGGTGCGCTCCAAGCTGGCCTCCGGGGTGAAGGAGGCCAAGGGTTCGATCGAGGAGCGCGAAGGCGCCTTCGGCGTGGAGCTGGCCGGGCAGGTGCCCGGTGAGGACGGCAGCATGCAGGAGGTGCGCTACATCGGCGTCGACGGGCCTCGCTGGTTCCTGCGCGCCGTCATCAGCGGCGCCGCGGCGACGGACGCGAAGGTGGCCGAGCGGTTCGAGGCCATCGTGCGGGACGTCGTGGTGGTGAGAGGGGAGGAGCCCATGGCGCCCGAGGAGCCGATCCTGCTGAGCCCGCCGAACGAAGGCGAGGCGGCCGGGGACGGCGCTGGGGAGGCGGCCGGTGGGCTCGACCCGTTCCAGCGGGGGCCGGAGATCAGCGAGATCCGGTAGGCCGGGATCGGGGGGCGGGGTCGGGTCGGGCTGGTGGGTGATTGTTGTGTTTTGGCGGGCCTTGTCCTGGGTGTTGGGGCGGGGTTCGTTGAGGGAGGGGTCTGGTGGCGGCTTTGCCGTTCCCTTGGTGAGTCCGGGTGGTGAGGTTGGGCCGCTTTGGGCGGCTTTGGGGCGGTGAAGTCCGCTGCTGGGGCGGGGGGTTTGGCGCGGGGATTGGGTGAGGGGGCTTGCCCGGGATGGGCTGGCCGGGTCAGCCTTGCCCAGGCGACAGGCGACAGGCGACAGGCGACAGGCGACAGGCGACAGGCGACAGGCGACAGGCGACAGGCGACAGGCGACAGGCTGAAGCGCCGCCAACGGGCTGGAGCGCCTGTCAACAGACTGAAGCGCCTGCTTACTGGCTTGAAGTGCCTACCAGCAGGCTCGATGTGCCTGCCAGCTGGCCCGAAGCGCCTGTCAGCGAACTGACCTGCCCGCCAATCGGCCCGAAGCACCTGCCAGTCGGCCAAAAGCACCTGCCAATGGAATGAAGCGCCGTACGACGGACTGAAGCACTAACACGAAAGCCCCCAAGAGCCCCAAGAGCCCCACGCCCATCACGTACGCCTTCGTCCGTTATTTGGGTGTGTTTGGGTATGGGGGCGTATTTCTTGCTTGGGGAGGTGGTCTTGGGGGAAGGTGGGGCGTCCCTGCGGTGTTGGGTCGTTCTCCTGGGGGAGTCATACTCTCTCCCGAGGGGGATCCCGGGTCGCCCGGACGCCAGATCCACCGACACGAACCATCACCTAAGCTGAAATCCATCATGACTGAGTCAGCAGAACCCCACAAACAGGGCGGCCTCCGCGGCTTCTTCCGGCGGCTCGCGTCGAGCCAGGCCGAGCTCGAAGCCGAGGAGCTCCGGGAGGACGTCGACCGGCAAGGGGCGACCCCGATCGTCTCGTGTGGCGGCAGGCGCCGCTTCTGTGTGGCGGGTACGCTACGCACCGTGACCCTTCGCCCGCGCGGCGGCGCCCCCTCCCTCGAAGCCGAGCTCTACGACGGCTCCGACGTCATCGACCTGGTCTGGCTCGGCCGTCGCAAGATCGCCGGGATCGAGCCGGGCCGTATCGTCAAGGCCGAGGGCCTGGTCAGCGTGCAGGACGGCCGCAAGGTGATGTTCAACCCGCGCTACGAACTGCGCCCCGGCGCCTGACAGGGAGATATCTGTGAGCGAGACGCAGCAGCAGGACAGTGCGGCACACGACACCGTGGAGGCCGCCGTCCGTGCGCAGCTGTCCAAGGCGCTCGGCGGAGTCAGGGGCATCATCGAGGCGGCGATCCCGACCATCGCCTTCACCCTGTCCTGGGTGCTCACCGAGCAGCTCAAGCTCTCGCTCATCATCAGCATCTCGTTCGCGGTCGTCCTGCTGGTCGTGCGGCTGCTGCAGAAGTCGACCGTGCAGTTCGTCGTCAACAGCCTCATCGGCATCGGCATCGGCGCTTTCTTCGCCTCACGCACCGGTGAGGCGAAGGACGTGTTCCTGCCCGGCATCCTGTACAACGCGGCCTATGCCGGGGCGATGCTGGTCTCGGTCGTCGCGCGGTGGCCGGTGGTCGGGTTCCTCATCGGCTCGGTGACCGGCGACCCGACCGGCTGGCGCCGCGACCCGGGCATCGTCAAGCTGTGCCAGCGGCTCACGCTGCTGCTCATGGTCCCGTGCGTGGTGCGGGTGGCGGTTCAGCTGCCCATCTACCTGCTGGAGGGCGACGAGGGCGTGGCCGCCCTGGGCTTCGCCAAGATCATCATGGGCTGGCCGCTCCAGGTCGCCGCCCTCGCCACCATGGCCTGGCTCCTGGGCCGGGGCCGCACACCCATCACCGCCCTCACCGAGCCCGCACCCGAGCCCCGCACCTGACGCGGGAGCATCCGGCAAGACCCAGGATCCAGTACGGCTCACGCCGCCCCACGCCCCCTGTGGCAGCGTGGCTGACGCCCGTCCAAGCACGCTCCTCCAGCCGGACTACGGCGCGGGCACGTCACGTCGCCCGCCCGGCGCCTCCCACGGCACCGCGACCGACCGGTACCACGCCCGGCAGGCGCCGGAAGTGACCCGCGTGGACCGACCGGACGGGAGGTAGGTTGTCGGGGTGCTCGGAGCTGAACGGCGGGTGGTCGGCGGTCGCTACCTCCTGGTGGAGGAGCTGGGACGAGGCGGCATGGGCGTCGTCTGGCGGGCTCACGACGAGATGCTGGACAGGGCGGTGGCCCTCAAACAGGTCCTGCTGCCCCGATGGGTGTCGGACGAGGACCGCAGGGTGGCCGCCGAGCGGGTGCTGCGTGAGGCCCGGGCGACGGCGAGGCTGCGACACCCCTCGGTGATCACCGTCCACGACGTCGTGACCGAGGACGGCTCCCCGTGGATCGTCATGGAGCTGCTGAACGCCAGATCGCTGGGCGAGATGCTCGACCGCGAGGGACCCCTGCCCGAACGCCTCGTCGTGGAGATCGGCGTCAGGCTGGTCGACGCGTTACGCGTGGCACACGAGCAGGGCGTGCTCCATCGCGACGTCAAACCGGCGAACGTCATGCTGCTGCCCGACGGCGGAGTCGTGCTGACCGACTTCGGGATCGCCCGGCTGGCCGACTCCGTCACGCTCACCGCCTCGGGCATGCTCATGGGCTCGCCCGCGTATCTGGCGCCCGAACGGCTGGAGGGCACACCGGCCAGCCCGGCCTCCGACCTGTGGGCGCTCGGCGCCACGCTGTATGCCGCCGTCGAGGGCGCACCGCCGTACGACAGACAGAGTTCCATCGCCGTGCTCGGCGCGATCCTGACCGGGGAGCCCGCGGCGATGGTCAGGGCCGATCGGCTGCGCCCGGTGATCGAGGGGCTGATGCGCCGCCACCCGGCCGATCGGCTGACCCACGACGAGGCGACGGCGTCCCTGCGCGCGGCCTCGTACGGCGAGCCACAGCCGGAGGCGGGCAGGGAGCGCAAGGGGTCACCGGCGCTGGCGGCCCTCGTCCAGGTGCAGACGGGCGAACCTCGCCGGCTCCCCGCCGCGGTGGAGGCGGAAGATGTTCCGGACCCGGTCGCGCAGGAGGTGTTGCCCGCGACCGCCCCCGAGGATGTGCTGTTCGTCGAGCCACAGGCGGCGAACAGGAGTGTGATGCGGCGGATCGGGTGGGTGCTGAGGGAGCTGGCGGCCGGAGGTGTGGTCCTGGCGGCGCTGGCGCTCGTCCTGGGAGTCGTCCAGCGCAGGCTCGGGGTGCAGGAGATACCGCTGGCGGCCGAGGTGCTGCTGCCGTTCCTGCTGGGATGTGCCGCGGTGATCGGGGTGACCGCGCCGGGGTGGGTGCTGCCCGAGCGCAGGGTCGCGGCGGTGGCGATGCGGCTGGTGCCGTTGCTCGCGCTGGGCGCCTGGACGGTGCTGGGCCAGTCGCGGCCGTTGCCGTGCGCGGCGATGGCGGCGTGGACACTGACGGCGGCGGCCGGAACGTGGACCCGTTCGTGGCCGGCCGCGCTCGCCGCGCTCGGCGCCAGCCTGGGATTCGCGTTCACGGCGGTGATCTGGCTGGACGCCGAGCTGGGAGGCAGGCTCGGACTGCTGCCGATGTACGCCGGGGGCATGGCGGAGGCGGCGGCGGGCAGCTGGCTCGCCTATGCCGCCTGGACGGCCTGGCTGTCGGTGCGCCGCCGCTCCTGAGGTCTCAGTGCGGCGCCAGCAGCTGGGCCAGCTCGTCCTCGACCTCCTGGCTGGCGACGAACATGAGCTCGTCCCCGGCCTCCAGCGGGTCGTCGGGCGTGGGCACCAGCACCCGTCCCTCGCGCAGGATCGCCACCAGGGCGGTGTCCTGCGGCCAGGCGACCGAGCCGATGCGCGTGCCGACGACGGGGGCGTCCTCGGGCAGCGTCAGCTCCACCAGGTTGGCCTGGCCCTGGCGGAACGTCATCAGCCGCACCAGATCGCCGACGCTCACCGCCTCCTCGACCAGGGCCGAGAGCAGGCGAGGCGTCGAGACGGCGACGTCCACGCCCCACGACTCGTTGAACAGCCACTCGTTGTTCGGGTGGTTGATCCTGGCCACCACGCGCGGCACGCCGTACTCGGTCTTGGCCAGGAGCGAGACGACCAGGTTGACCTTGTCGTCACCGGTGGAGGCGACGACGACGTGGCAGTTGCCGAGACCGGCCTCGTCGAGGGAGGAGATCTCGCAGGCGTCGGCGAGCAGCCATTCGGCGCTCGGCACACTGTCGATCTTGATGGCCTTGGGGTCGATGTCGATGAGCAGGACCTCGTGGCCGTTCTCCAGGAGCTCGGCGGCGATCGAACGCCCGACCGCGCCGGCGCCGGCGATGGCGACGCGCATCAGTGGTCCTGTTCCGGCGCTGCGGCGAGCACCTTGTTGATCCGGTCCATGTCGTTCTCGTCGGCGATGACGTGCAGGACGTCGCCCTCCTGCACCACGGTGTCCTTCTTGACGACCAGCGCCTCGCCCATCCTGTTGACGAACGCGACGCGGGCGCCGACGGCCTCCTCCAGGACGCGGACCTGGGTGCCGATCCATCCGGGGTTGCTGGAGACCTCGGCCAGCACGACCGTGCCCGTCGGGTCGCGCCACAGCGGCTCGGCGCCCTCGGGCAGCAGCCTGCGCAGGATCTGGTCGGCCGTCCACCGTACGGTGGCCACGGTGGGGATGCCGAGGCGCTGGTACACCTCGGCGCGGCGGGAGTCGTAGATGCGGGCCACGACATTGTCGACGCCGAACGTCTCGCGTGCCACTCTGGCCGAGATGATGTTGGAGTTGTCGCCCGAGCTGACCGCGACATAGGCGCCCGCCGCCTCGATGCCGGCCTCCTGCAGGACGTCACGGTCGAAGCCGACACCGGTCACCCGGCGACCGCGGAAGCCTGCGCGCAGGCGGCGGAAGGCCTGCGGGTCCCTGTCGATGATGGCGACCGAATGGCCGCCGTCCTCAAGGATGTGGGCGAGGGTCGACCCGACCCGTCCGCATCCCATGATTACGATGTGCATTTTCCCTCGCCGCTCGCGTTGGGCCTGGCATCACCAGTATGGACCGCTTATGGAGTGCCGCGTCGGCAACGCGGGGCCTTGAGGAATAGCATCCTGTGACGTGCCGAAAATATCCGACGCGCTGAAACGCGTCCTCGTCGGGCGGGCTTTGCGCAGCGGGCAGCTGCACGAGCAACTGCTGCCCAAGCGGATCGCGTTGCCCGTCTTCGCGAGTGACGCGCTGTCGTCGGTGGCCTATGCACCCCAGGAGATTCTGGCGATCCTGTCCATCGCCGGTGTCTCCTTCTATTCCTACACCCCCTGGGTGGCGCTCGCGGTCGTCGTGGTGATGCTCACCGTGGTGGCCTCCTACCGGCAGAACGTGCACGCCTATCCGAGCGGCGGCGGCGACTACGAGGTCGCCACCGTGAACCTGGGCAAGAACGCGGGCCTGACGGTGGCCAGCGCGCTCATGGTCGACTACGTGCTGACGGTCGCGGTGTCAGTGGCCAACGGCGTCGACTACGTCGGAGCCACGATTCCCTATGTCGCCCAGCACAAGCCGCTGGTGGCGATCGTCATCGTGGTGCTGCTGACGGTGGTGAACCTGCGCGGCATCCGCGAGTCCGGCGCGGCGTTCGCGATCCCGACCTACGCCTTCATGATCGCGGTGCTGGCGATGGTGGGCTGGGGCGGCTTCCGGCTGCTGGTGCTGGGCGACACGCTCACCGCGCCCACCGCCTCCTACGAGATCGTCGCCGAGCACTCGAACATGACGGCGTTCGCGGCGGCGTTCCTGGTCCTGCGCGCCTTCTCCTCGGGCTGTGCGGCGCTGACCGGTGTCGAGGCGATCAGCAACGGCGTTCCGGCCTTCCGTAAACCCAAGAGCAAGAACGCGGCGACGACCCTGCTCATGATGGGCCTGGTCGCGGTGACGATGTTCGTCGGCATCGTGGCGATCGGCAGGGCCTCGGGCGTCAAGGTGGTCGAGCCGCAGTTCGTCTATCGCGACGTGCTCATCGACGGGCAGCCCGCCGGGCCCGGGTACTACCAGCAGCCGATCATCTCGCAGGTCGCCGACGCGGTGTTCGGCGGCGGCTCGCTGCTGTTCGTGATCATCTCGGCGGTGACCGCGCTCATCCTGTTCCTCGCGGCCAACACCGCGTTCAACGGCTTTCCCGTGCTCGGCTCGATCCTCGCCCAGGACAGGTACCTTCCGCGTCAGCTGCACACCAGGGGCGACCGGCTGGCCTTCTCCAACGGCATCGTGATCCTGGCGGCCGGGGCGTGTCTGCTGCTGTGGGGGTTCCAGGCCGATGTGAGCCGGTTGCTGAACCTCTACATCGTCGGCGTCTTCGTGTCGTTCACCCTCAGCCAGACCGGCATGGTCAGGCACTGGACCAGGCTGCTGCGGACCGAGACCGATCCCAAGCTGCGCCTGCAGATGCAGCGCTCACGGATGATCAACGGCTTCGGCGGCATCATGACCGGTGTCGTGCTGGTCGTCGTGCTGTTCACCAAGTTCCTGGTCGGCGCGTGGATCGTGTGCATCGCGATGCCGGTGCTCTTCCTCATGATGAAGGGCATCCGCAAGCACTACGACAATGTCGCGGCCGAGCTCGCCGTACCCGAGGACGCGGTGGTCGACGAGCAGATGCTGCCCGCGCGCAACCATGCGATCGTGCTGGTGTCGAAGATCCACAAGCCGACGCTGCGTGCCATCGCCTACGCGCGTGCGACCAGGCCCTCCACCCTGGAGGCGATCACGGTGGGCGTCGAGGGCGAGGACGCCAGGGCGCTGCGTGAGGAATGGGAGCGCAGGGGCATCCCGGTGCCGCTGAAGATGCTGGACTCGCCGTACCGGGAGATCACCAGGCCGGTGCTCGACTACGTCAAGCAGTTGCGGCGGCGCTCGCCGCGTGACGTGGTCACCGTGTTCATTCCCGAGTACGTCGTCGGGCACTGGTGGGAGCATCTGCTGCACAACCAGAGTGCGTTGCGGCTGAAGGGGCGGCTGCTGTTCAAGCCCGGCGTGATGGTCACCAGTGTGCCCTGGCAGCTGCACTCGGCCGACCGGCTCAGCGGCCGTCCCGAGCCCTACGCGCCCGGCGCCGTGCGCCGTCCCCGCCGCGAGCGGGGCTCGGGCGAAGAGGGCAAGGCGTAACCTTGTGCAGGTGGAACAGCTCGAGTTGTCGGTAGGTCCCGTCGCACACGGCGGCTGGTGCGTGGCGCGCCACGAAGGCCGCGTCGTCTTCGTACGGCATGCGCTTCCCGGTGAGCGGGTGCTCGCGCACGTGCTGCCTTCGGAGAAGGGGGAGTCGGCCAGATTCCTGCGCGCCGAGGCGGTCGAGGTGCTCGACGCCTCGCCCGACCGGATCGTGCCGCCGTGCCCCTACGCCGGGCCCGGCAGGTGCGGCGGGTGCGACTGGCAGCACGCCACGCTGGAGGCGCAGCGCAGGCTCAAGGCCGATGTGGTCGCCGAGCAGCTCAGCAGGCTGGCCAAGATCGAGCGTGACGTGGTCGTCGAGGAGGTGCCCGGCGCCAAGGACGGTCTCGGCTGGCGCACGCGCGTGCAGTTCGCGGCCGACCGCGACGGCGTGCTGGGCTTTCGCCGGCATCGTTCGCACGACATCGAGCCGGTCGACGCCTGTCTGATCGCCCATCCCGAGGTCGAGGCCGTCGGCGCCGAACTCGCCGCCTGGCCCGGCGCGGCGGCCGTCGAGGTCATCGCCTCCTCCAGCGGTGAGCGTGCGGTCGTCATCGCGCCCAAGCCGCGTCGTGGCGTCGCCGTACCCGATCTGGAGGCGCCCGCCTCCATCCTGGTCAACCAGGGCAAGGGGCGCACCGAGCCGCGCATGGGGTCCGGCATGCTGCACGAGCAGGTGGGTGACCGCGAGTTCCAGGTGACGGGCAGCGGCTTCTGGCAGGTGCATCCCGGCGCGGCCGAGACGCTCGTCGAGGCCGTCCTCGACTACGCCGCGCCCGAGCCCGGCGAGTGGGCCCTCGACCTGTACTGCGGCGTCGGCCTCTTCGCCGCCGGCCTGGCCGAGGCGGTGGGCCCCACGGGCGCCGTCTTCGCCGTCGAGTCCGAGGCGACCGCCGTCCGCGACGCCCGAGCCAACCTGCGCGACTTCCCGCACGCCGGGGTCGAACGCGGCAAGGTCGAGGACGCCCTCGACCGCTTCGGCATCGAACGCGCCGACCTGGTCGTCGTCGACCCGCCACGCTCGGGCCTCGGCCGCGAGGTCGTCGATCGGATCGCGTCCCTTGAGGCGTCTCGTGTCGTGTATGTGTCTTGCGATCCGGCGACTTTGGCTCGGGATGTCGCTTGGTTCGGGGAGCGGGGGTATGCGTTGGGGGATCTGCGGGCGTTCGACTGCTTCCCGATGACACATCACGTGGAGTGCGTGGCGTTGCTGGTCAGGGGGTAGGGGGCGGCTCTGACCAGCAGCGGGACAACAAGATGAATCTCTTGGATTATCGGGACATGTCCCGATAATCCAAGATCATGACGCATGAGCGGGGCCCTGTCTCCGCCAGAGTTGGGGCCCTTTCGCTGTTACTCATCGTCATCAGGCCCCGGCTCCGGCCCCACGAACGAGCCGAGGTTCCGTCGCGTGTAGATCAGCCCGCGCTCCCGGAGACCGGCCACCGCTTTCCGCGCGGTGATCTTCGCGACGCCGAACTCCTCGGCGATGGCGCGCTCGGTGATGAGCCGTCCGGGCGGGTACTCGCCCGACTGGATGCGCTTGCTGAAAATGGTGAAGATCTGCTGCCACCTGGGCAGGTCCTCGCGCCAGACGATCATGTTCAGAGCGTAGAGAGGCGGTTCGCTCCTCCGCGCCCCGATGTACCCATGGTGCGGGGTGGGTACCTATCGGTCGGCATGACCTGCATGGACCACGGCGCTCGCACACTCGGCTGCTGCCTGCGACTCGGCCCTCGCCGCAGCATTTGAGCCTTACTCCTGCCCCGGCGGTGGCTTGGCGGCCACGAAGGTGCCGATGCCGCGCACGCTGTAGGCGATGCCCTGTTCACGTAGACGGGTCAGGACCTTCTGGGCGGTGTTGGGCGCTATCTCGAACTCGGCGACCAGTTGATGCTGCGACGGGAGCTGGGAGTCGGGCGGGTAGGTGCCGTCCTTGATCCGCGCGATGAGGAGTTCGGCCACCTGTTGCCACTTGGGCGCGTTGGCCCGCCATTCGATCACCACTCCAGCACCGTATGTAACCGTACTGAGCTACGGATACGCACGCGTTACCGTGCTTGGCCATGGTTAACCATGGATGAGTCGTCTACGCTGCCAGGCAGGTCCGTACAAGCTGTGGGCCCGGGAGGCGTGCCATCGCCTGGTCGCGGGCCCTTGATCGCATCGGAGTGCGATATGTCCCTCCGGCCCACGGTGTGCGTCGACGGCGGGCAGCCCGGCGTCCCGGTGCGTGACGGCGTCGACGACGCCCCTTGGCGTACCGACGACCGAGACCTGCCGACGGAGGCCGTTGGACCCGCCTGTGCGCACTGTGGGGCGCCGCTGTGGAGGACGTGGTCCCTGTATGTCGGTGTCGTCTATGTGTCGAAGCGGTGGGAGGACCGAAGCGTTGCGGGGTGTCGGGAGAGGCCGAATCGGCTCGGTGGGTTTCATCCTCATCAGCCCTGACGGTGAAGGCCCGGCTTGGGCCAACGTTCGGCCAACGGTGGGACAACTGGGGCTCTCTAGCGTGGCGGCGCAGAACGAAGGCGAAGTGGGAGGAGATCGCATGGTGAGGGATGTGCTCAAGGTGGTTGCCGCGTGTGTGGTGGCGGCCGGGGGGCTGGTGTTGGCGGGGCCTTCGGCCTCGGCGGGGGCCGTCACGTACTACCAGATGCTGGGGGCGGGGCGGTGCCTGGACGGGAACGGCTCGTCGGCGTACATGAGCACCTGCGGCAGCGGTAACACCTACCAGCAGTGGGAGCTGGTGAACTACCGCAACGGGCTGTACGCGTTCAAGCAGCGCGCGACCGGCAAGTGTCTCGACGCGAGCGGGTCCAAGGTCTACATGGGTAAGTGCAACGACAGCAACTACCAGGCCTGGACGCCGCTGCAGCAGGGGCAGTGGAAGCACAAGGCGACGGGCAAGTGCCTGGCGCACGGCACGCTGAAGCTCAATGTCGAGTGCGGTACGGCGTTCGGCAATCCGGTCGTCTGGGGGCGGCGGGCGGTCTGAGCGCGGACCGGCCCCGCCACCGGCATGGGTGGCGGGGCCGGGGCCCGGCTCAGGTCTGGGCGGCCTTGAGCAGAGCCATCCAGGCATCGTGGCGGTGGTCGACGGTCGACCACCACGGGTGCCGGTTGATCTCCTCTACAAGGGCCAGGCGCTCGGCCCGTGCTTCCACGAGCGAGGCGATGCCCTCCTCATCGCGCTCCGCCTCCAAGGCCAGGACCGCCACATTGGACGGGAGTGCGGCCGAGAGCTGCTCGCAGCGGGCGTCGGCCGCGAGTTGTTGTTGTTTGAGTTCGAGCAGGTCGGCGGGTGGTTCGTAGGCCATGACGTCTCCCCCTGGTGGTGCTTGGGGGGAGTCTATGGGGGTGGAGTGCCAGCTTCTTCTGACGACACTCCGCAGTGATTCATCCCCCTATTTAGAGTTAGGTCATGGGTAAGCGGCCCCGCATGACCATTCCCACACAACTCGTCCTCCGGGCCTTCCTCGACGACCCGGCGCGAGAGCAATACGGCGGGGAGATCGGCGCGGTCGCCGGGCTCGCGGCGGGCAGTGTGCAGCCGATCCTGGTCAGGTTCGAGGGCGTCGGCTGGCTGGAGTCGCACTGGGAGGACCTCGATCCCCGCGAGGCGGGCCGGCCGAGACGCCGCTACTACCGGCTCACACCCGACGGAGCCCGGCTGGCACGCCAGGCCGTCCAGGGGATGGAGGTCAGGGCCGGAGGGCTGTTCGGGTTCAGGCCGAGCGCCGGGGGCGGCGCGGTGTGAACGGCGGACCGCTCCGGGCCGGTGTCGGGACGGCTGTCGACACCGGCCTCGATGACCTCACGTGCCGGGCGAAGCCCGCCTGACGACCTCCTCGACCGTGAGCGGGGCCTTCGGGTGATGGCTCAGGCACAGCGGTACCCGTGTCTTCGTGAACGGCAGGCCCTCGGGAGCGACATAGAACTGGCCGGTGGTCAGCCGGGAGATGTCGTCCACCGCACCCGACTTGGCACGTGCCATCTCCTTGGCCGCGTCGATCTGCGCGGGTGCGTTGAGCAGGCCGAAGAACTGGGTGGCCGCATTGCCGGGAATGCGGTTGTGCAGCCCCTTCGGCGCCTGGGTCGCGAACACCAGCCCGAGACCGTACTTCCTGGCCTGTGAGGCCAGGGCCAGCGTGCTCTGCGTGCAGGCGGTCAGCGCACCCGAAGGGGCGAACGTCTGCGCCTCGTCCATGACGAACAGCCCGCCGAGCGGCCGATCACCCGCTGGATGCTTCTTGATCCAGGCGAACAGCGCCATCTGCACCTGGTTGACGAAGCTCTGCCGCTGCTCGTCGGAGGGCAGCCCGGCCAGGCTGATCACCGACACCCTGGCCCGCTTGCCGGGCGCGGGGGTGAGCAGCACACCTGGATCGACGGGCGTGCCGTCCCCGCCGAACAGCGGGTCGTTGACCATCGCCGCCGTCAGCGTCTGCGCCAGCCCCGCCGCGGTGCGCTCGGCATCGGAGATCTTGCTCAGCCCGTACGGCAGGTCGGCAAGCAGGGCGATGAGGGCGTTCAGGCCGCCCGCGCCGCCGCTCGTCCGGCCGAAGTGCTCGACGGCCTCACGGAGCACCGCCTTGCCGACCTGCGACTTGATGGTCTTGGTGTCGAGCTTGGCCCGGGGGACGAGCGAGGCCACCGCGATCTCCACGGCCTCGGTGAACTCGTCGGAGTCGTCGGCGACGCCCGCGAAGTCGGGAAGAGGCTGGAAGGCGAGCGGGCGACCGGCCTTGCGGCCCGGTGTCCAGACGACGACGTCGGTGCCCTCCAGGTACTCGGCCGCCTTCGCCTTCTGCGCCGAGTCCCAGTGCGCGGGCGGCTGCGGCCAGGCGTCGCCCAGTCTGGCCAGGTCGTTGTTCGGGTCGAGCACGATCGACGACACGCCACGCAGCGCGCACTCCTCGACCAGGCGCCGGATCAGCACCGTCTTGCCCGATCCCGACCCGGCGAAGATCGCGACATGCTTCCTGAGCGCCTCCAGCTCCACCCGCACCGGCCGCCCGTCGGCGACGCCGTCCCCGAGCACGAGGTACGGCCCGCTGTCGGGCTTCACCTCGTCCGGTGTCCCGGGCTCGGGCTCGCGTTCGCCCAGTGCCTCGCGGAGTACCTGGACTCCCTCGGCCGGGCGGTTGGCCAGCAGCCAGGCGCGGAGGTTCGGCGGGTTCTCCTCCTGCAGGACGCGAAGGGCGGTGAGCGTCCTGAGGTCGTCCTCGCTCACCGGGAGGACGACGCCGCCCGCCTCCCGCAACTCCGCCAGCGCCCGCACCGTGCCCGGCCCCTTCGACCACGGCGTGTTCCGCAGGACGACCAGACGCCGCTTCGGCACCGAGGCGTTGAGCCCCGCCTCCAGGCACGCCCCCCGCAACCGGCTCAGCGCCGCCGTCGCATGCACACTGGAGACGGCACGGAAGGCCCAGTGCGCCTCGTCCTCGACCTCCTCGTTCAGCACCTGCCGCATCCTGGCGTGCAGCGGCGGCTTCTTGCTGGGCGGGGGATCGACGCTGTACGGCCTTCCGGCGTCGCCCTGCTCGGCGATCCACGCGGTGAGACCGGCGGCCAGGAGGACGGGCATCACGGCGTCCTCGGTGGCGGGGTCGAGGGTGAGGCCTTCGGCCGACTTACGCAGCTCGGAGAAACGGAGCTGCACGGCTTCGAGGTCGTGGGGCGGGGAGTGCGGGACGACGGGTGCCACGGGAGCACGGGAGAGGGTGTGCAGCTCGCTGACCTTCTCCTCGGCGAGGCAGTCCTCGATGTGATCGCCGATCCGCCTCAGCAGATGACGAGGGGTGTAGTTCTTCGCGAACTCGAAGGCGGAAGGCTGGACCGGCCAGGTGGGATAGGGCGGAACGAAGTCCAGCCCCGCGAACTTCGCGGCGAAGCGCCGTTCCACCAGTGCCCTGGCCAGTTCCGCACTGGGGATCGGCTTGAGGTCGATCGCCTTCCTGAACCGGTCCTTGACCGTGTCGGTCGCGAACTGCTGCACCAACGCCCACGTGCTGGGAATGCAGGAGACGATGGTCAGCGTCCTGCGGGTGATCTCCCGCAGGGACATCAGTCCACCGGCGATCTGCTCGACCATCAGCAGATCCTTGGCGGCGGGCGTCCGCGACGCCTTCGTGGACAGCACAGCCTCGACCAGCAGGGTGTCGATCTGGTCGATCGCGATGACCGAAGGCCCGGTGACGGCGAGCAGGCGGGACAGGTCCCGAACGATCTCCTGAGGCGAGCGCTGCCCGGATCCGATGCCCCAGGCGGCCCTGTCGCCGTCGGGGAGGCACGCCAGATACGCGTCGCCGGTGTCCTGCACACCCAGATGCGGGCTGGCTCGCAGGACGAGGGCGCGCAGGGTGTCGCGCGCGCTCATACTGACGTCGGGCTGGGCGTGGCGAACCGTGGCGACGAAGGCGTCGAGCCCCTCACGGGAGATGGGCCGGTTGCCGATGACCTCACGCTGGACCCAGCGAGGCGCCTGGGCGAGCTCGGACAGCCGCCGCAGGAACGCCTTGAGCTGTGTCTCGCCGTCGGCGGCCTCGCGCAACAGGCTGTCGAGCATCGACTGCAGCGTGCTCTCCCAGAACGTCCGTGCGTCCAGCAGGCCCACCAGGAAGAAGTAGCCTCCCGCCTGCTGGGTGCGTTCGCGGGTCCAGCCGAGGAGGTGGGTCTTGCCGGTGCCTCGCTGTCCCAGCAGGACCAGGCCGATCGGACTGCCGACCTGGCTCTGCAGCGCCTCCTCCAGGCTGCCCGCGAGCTGCCGTTCGACCGGTTGGTTGAGCGCGGCCACGTGGTAGTCGGCCATCGACCAGACGTCTTCGGGCCCCTCCACGAGGTTGAACCTGAGCGATCGCAGCGCGGCGAGTTCCCGGCTGCTCATCGGGGACCGATCGAGATCAGATGCTTGTCCTGATCGCCGATGACCACCGCCGCTCTCCGGTCCTCGGGGGTGAGCGTCTTCTGGTTCGACTCGGGGACGATGTTCACGTCCGGCAGATGGATCATGCTCTCCAGAGCCGCGTCGACCTCCTCACGAGACGCGGCCCCGAGCAACGGCCGAAGCTCCGCCAGGCCCACCCAGTGGCCAGGCTCGGCCGCGAGCTGGGCATAGGCGGCACGAATGCGCGAGACGATGTCGACCTCTTCGGGGGTGGTGAAGAGCTCGGCGAGCGAGACCGGCATTCTGTCCATGTATTTCCGGAGTACGACCTGAAGACCGGCGACCACGATCCTCGGCGACTTGCTGGGGACGGTGATCCCTGCCCTGATCTCCTCCGCCACTCGCGCCCAGCCGCGGTCGGTCAGAACGTGAACGAATGAACGGCCCTCCTTGTGACTCTCGATCAGCTTCAGCTCATTGAGGTGAAATCGTACTTTCCCGTCGATTTTCACCCCATGGGTCGCAAAGAGGTGACGATTATCCGCCTCCCCTCCCACCATCAGCAGTGCCATCAGCGCGGCCACCTCGGGCAGCGATAGTCCAGCCTCTGTCATGTCATGTCCTTTCGGCGTTTCTCGAGGAACTTCTCCACCTGGTGCAGTACGGCGGACAGATCGGTCGCGACCCGATCGTTGGTGAATCGCAGGACCGCATAGCCGTCCATCTGCAGCCGTACGTCTCGCGCCCGGTCGGCTTCGAACTTCGCCGGGTCGAGGTGGTCGGCCCCGTCCAGTTCGACGACGCAGCGCTCGTCGCGCCAGAGCAGGTCGAGCTTGATCCCGGTGTCCAGGGCTCCGGGCTGGTAGGTCTGGTTCCAGCGGCGTCCCCGTGCCCATGCGTGCCGGGCGAGCGCTCGTTCCACCGCCTGCTCGGTACGGCTGCCGGGGTGCGGTTTCCCGGCGATCGCCGGATAGGCGACGGGCGTGACGCCTCCTCCGGGTGAGCCCGGACGCCATCGCACCAGCGGCAGGTGCTCGCCGTTCGACAGGCCGGAGCCGGTGAGCCACAGGCCGAGGCCGCCCCGCTGGGCCAGCCACTCGCACCCGCCGACGAGCGCGGCCTCCTGGCCGGGCGTCAGTCCGGGCGGTACCTCGACGAGGATCGCCGCGTCCGGCCGTCCGTAACTGTCGGCGAGTACCCGGGCCAGCCCCACGGCCCGCGTCTCGGCGGGAAACGCCCGGCCAGGCGATGTTCCCCCACGTATGGAACGTTCCGCCAGGTCCGCAAGGAACGGCCCGAAATGCCGGCTGACCGCCGCCGCCCGTGCCGCGAGACTCCGTACGGCGAGCACGGAGGCGCCGCCCGGCCCCTCGATGCCCTCGGCCTCCGGCAGCCACGTGGGGAAGAACGCGAAGGCGGCGCGCTCCAGCGCGGACAGGGCGTCGGCGACGAGGGCGGGCACGCTGTCCTGGGCTTTCGCCCGGTACACGAGGATCGCCGGTGAGCCCTCGGGCAATGGATCGAGGGCGGGAAAAGCGCCGGAGAGGCGCACGACTTGGCCCATCGGCAGATCGGCCCATGATTGCGGCACCCTGCTGTCCTCACAAATGGGGATATGCAAGTCAGTGAGGCTATAGCAACGTATGGGAGCCCGGAGGCATTTCGGGAAACCGGTGACACCGGTGAATAGCCGCAAGCCACACCGATCCGTACCCCAGACGACTAATCGGCCAACCAAAATCCACCATTCGACCGACAAATCCGAATATGAGCATGAGTAGGGGTCTACTCATGCTCATATGCCGATCGCGGGTGACGCTGTCGTCATGGGATATCAGTTCGATCGGCCCAATCTGATGCGCATGCTCGTCGCCGTACAGGACGAAGGCGGTGAAAGGGCACTCGTCGGGGCGCTGGCGGGGGCGCACCCGGGCACCTGGCCCGCCGACGCGGCGGCACGCGCGGCCGTGGCGAACGTCCTGGCACGCGAGCGGCAGCACGCGGGCGAGGAGGCCGCCGTCCTGCTCAAGGCGTTCGTCGAGGCGTTCTGCGAGGAGCCACCCCGCGTCCTGCTGGCGCCGTACGTGACCGGCCCGGTGGCGCCGTACGTGACCGGCCCGGTGGCGCCGGACGCGAGCGACCCGGTGGCGCCGGACGCGACCGGTCTGCCCGTGGAGCAGGCGTGGCCGCAGATCGGGCACGGCGCCACGGAGCCGGACGTACGGGCGGCGCAGACGTTCGCGGCGGCGGCCCTCATGCGCGCGGCGGCGGAGCAGACGGCCGGACAGGTACGGCAGGCGCTGCTCGACGGCACGCGACGGCTGCTGGATGCCGGGGCGGTCAGGATGCTGAGCCGGATGGACGGCATGCGCGAGACCGTCGAACTCGAAGGCTCCGCCCTGCTCGACCTGGTCGAAGGCGTGCTGCCCGGCTCCGACGCCGCCGAGCCGGTCATGCGCCGGCTGGCCGCACTGCTGGTCGAGCCCAGGCCGGAGCCGTGGGTGGTGCGGGTCGCGGCGCAGGTGGTCGCCAGGCGGGGGCAGGAGTCGCTCGACGGTTCCGCCGCGCGTATGGTGCTGCGCTTCGTCGAGGGCTGCCTCGCGCGCGAGCCGGTGATCTGGTGGTTCGGCGAGCCGGGCGACACCATGGGCACGGTCGTCGACCCACGTGCCGTCGCACTCGGCCCCGCCGTACTGGCCGCCGCCGCGGTGGCCTTCCAGCGTGCCGCCGACGCCACGGCCGGGACCTTCCCGTTCGACGCCGACGCCACGGCCGGGGCGGAGGGTGAGGCGACCGTCATGCACGAGGACCTGCTCCGTGCGGCCGACCGCCTGTTCACCGCCGCGTTTCACACCTGTTGAGTGCCATGCGTGCTTTCGCCGGATGCTGGGCACAAGCACGATATGGAGGTACGGATCAGCCGGGTCTACGACCATGAAGGCCGGGTCGCGGCCGAGGGCAAGGTGTTCCTCGTCGACCGCGTCTGGCCGCGCGGCGTACGCAAGGACGACCTGCACCTCGACGGCTGGCTGAAACAGGTGGCCCCTTCGACCGGGCTCAGGACGTGGTTCGGCCACCGCCCCGAGCGCTTCCCCGAGTTCGCCCGCCGCTACCGCGAGGAGCTCGACGCCGCTCCCGAGGCCGTGAATCCCCTGCGCCGGGCGGCGGCCGAAGGTCCGGTCCTCCTGCTGTACGGGGCCAAGGACACCGAGCACAACCAAGCCGTCGTCCTGAGGGACCACCTCCTCGCCTCCAGCTGAGGCGCCCAGGCAAAATCTAGGTACAAAGGCCGCATGCTGCCATGATCTCCATCCATGGACGAGGACGGCTTCTGGGACCTGGGGGATCGCTCCCGGCGCGAGACCCCGAACCAGAAGCAGCGCCTCGCGTGGCTGGACGCACGCCTGTCGGCCCTGTCGGCCAGGGAGATCGAGGATTTCGAGGCGTGGCTCACACTGAGCGCCAATCACCGGCGTGAAGGGCGCCTATCCCGGCGATGCCTTCGAGGAACGGGGAATCGTCGCTGTCTTCCCCTTCATCACCCTTGCCGCGGAGCTCGAGGACGAGGCGTGGGACCTGGGCGATGAGGCCGAGTACCTCCGCCGCTTTCCCCGGCTCTCCCGCAGGCTCGGCCTCACCGACTCGCGTCCTGTCCGGACGCGTTTCTGGCCCGAAAGTGTCTACCTCGGCAAGCCAGGCAGGCGCATCTGGTCCTTCCGCCGCGACGCCAAGGGGCGCAGGCGGATCAGGAGAATGCAGTTTCCCTTCTGGTGGTGAGCACCGACGAAGGGAGCCCCGCGCCCATCCTGGCGCGGGGGTCGCCTTGATGATGGGTGCGGGGCTCGTCTTCAGGTGGAGGGGAAGCCGGACCTAGGAGGAGGTCAGAGCTTCTTCCACAGGGCGGGAGTGGTGGCCGGCTCCCAGCCGGTCAGCGAGGTGTGCGGCTGCAGGCACTGGTAGGTCGAGCCTGCGTAGGTGACCTTCGTGCCGGCAGTGTACGCCTTGCCCGCCGCCCACGCCGGGGTGTTCCCGGTGGGGCTCACCGTCGGAGAAGGCGAGACGGTGGGCGAAACCGTGGGCGAGGGCGACACCGTCGGGGACGGCGACACGGTGGGCGAAGGCGACACCGTGGGCGAAGGCGAGACGGTGGGCGAGGGCGAGACCGTCGGGGACGGGCTCGGCGAGGGGCTGTTGCCGGCGCAGGGGCCGATGTCGGTCCAGACGGCGTTGGTGCCGGGCTCGTTGTTCTGCGTCCACCACTTGGCCTGCCACTCCCTGTTCTTGTGCGAGACCTTCTGGCCACCGGTGTAGATGGTGCCTGGGTCCCACGGGGGAGAGGTGCACGAGCCGGTCGGGACGACCGTGGGCTCGGTGGTCGGCTCGACGACCGTGCCGCCCCTGGTGTAGTCGGCGACCACGGCGTAGGTCTTGCCGCCGAACGTGATGGTGTGGTTCGACTGGCCGGGCGTCGGCAGGTAGTAGACGTAGTCCATGACGAGCGAGCCGCCGGGTGCGATCGGCTTGTCGTTGGGCGTCTTCATCGAGATGCGGCTGTAGTCGCCCTTCAGGCCGCCGATGTTGTTGGCCGCGGTGTGCTCGCTGCTGATGACGGCGAGCTTGAAGCCGCTCTGGTCCTTGGCGTTGCCCGGGGCCGAGGAGGCGTAGTCCCACTGGAACTCGGCGCCGCCCGGAATGGTGACGGTGGAGTTGTTGGTGATCTTCAGCTTCGCCGTGATCGGGTAGTTGTTGTCACCCAGCGGGAAGCCGCCCGACTCGATCGTCACATTGATCTTCTGGGCGGGCAGCGCGGCCTTCGACCTGACCGAGCCGTACGGCGCCGCGGTCTTGAGCTTGTCGTACATCAGGGTGGTGAGCGTGTCGCCCATGAAGTACTCGGAGCCGGTCCACTTGAAGTCGCCGGCGAGCTCCCAGATCATCAGGCCGCCGATGCCCTTGTCCTTGACGTAGTCGGTCTTGACGCCGACCGACTGCTCGTCCTCGGTGGACAGGTACACCTTCTTCTGCGCGTTCCACAGCCACGGCGCGACCAGGGTCGAGTCGTAGTTGCGGACGTAGGTGCCGGTCAGGGCGTCGGTCGGGTCGGTGGCCGGGTTGAGGCCGTAGGCCGGGCCGTACGATCCGGCGATGCCCTTCTCCAGGTTCTTGGCGTGCCACATGGGGTTGCCGCCGCCGGAGAGCTCCTGGCCGCCTTCGAGATCGTGCCAGAGGTTGTCGATGCCGACGGCGCCGTCACCGCACTTGGTCAGACCGGTCGGGCAGTTGCTGCCGACCGCCTTGCCCCACAGGCCGTTGGTGCCGCCGTTGACGTTCTTGAAACCGCGTGTGTAGTACGGCACGCCGATGTTGATCCGGCCCGCCGGCATCGCACCGCGGAAGTAGTGGTAGGCCCAGTCGGTGTTGAGGTAGCCGATGCCGCCGTACTGGGTCGTGGTGTACACGCCCGCCTGGGCCAGCTCCCCGTCCTTGCCGTCGTCGTAGAGCGCGGCGTTGGGGCCGACGTACTCGTTCCACGCCCCGTGCAGGTCGTAGGACATGATGTTGACGTAGTCGAGGTACTGGGCGACCTGGAAGGTCTCCATGCCGCGCAGCAGGTAGCCGGAGGAGGGCGCGGCCACGGTCAGCATGTAGTACTTGCCGTCCTGGGCGGCGGCGGTGTTGAGCTTGTCGCGCAGTGTCTTCATCAGGACGGCGTAGGCCTTCATCAGGCCCGGACGCCTGGCGTTGGCGATCTGCCAGTCGATGGGGTTGCCCGCGTCCTTCATGGACGTCGGGTACTCGTAGTCGATGTCGACGCCGTTGAAGCCGTACTTCCTGATGAAGGCGACCGAGGAGTCGGCGAAGGTGTTGATCCCCGCGGTGTTGACCGAACCGTCGGGGTTGACGCCCATCGTGTAGAAGCCGCCGGACTCGGCCCACCCGCCGACGCTGATCAGCGTCTTCACATCGGGGTTGGCCTTCTTGTACTTGTTGAGCAGGTTGAAGTGCCCCTTGTAGGACAGCGTCGGGTCCATCGTGTCGATGCCCGGCCACTCCATCTCGGTGGCGGTGTTGTCGACGGCGATCTTGTTGTCGGTGCCGACGTGCGCGAAGGCGTAGTTGATGTGCGTGATCTTCGACCAGGGGATGTCCTTGGCCAGGAAGGCGGGCTGGCCGTTCTTGCCGGTGCGCCAGCTGGTGAAGTAGCCGATGATGCGCCGGGGGTGGTCGGCGCCCATCTTCTCGCGCCCTGCTTCGTCGTAGGCCAGGCAGTACGGCGTGTCGACGCCTGGCGTCGTGTACAGGCCGTCGGGCCTACAGGTCTCGTTCTCCACCGCGGCGGTCGCGGTGGCTGTCGCGGTGATGAGCCCGGCGAAAAGCGCCGACGCGGCTAGCGCGGCCAATCTGCGGGTGA
Organism: Nonomuraea sp. IBHARD001; assembly: GCF_056106265.1. Taxonomy (NCBI): domain Bacteria; kingdom Bacillati; phylum Actinomycetota; class Actinomycetes; order Streptosporangiales; family Streptosporangiaceae; genus Nonomuraea; species Nonomuraea sp. IBHARD001. The sequence goes on along the minus strand of NZ_JBWBBW010000002.1, from coordinate 6,575,029 downwards.
GGCGTGATGACACTGGAGAGACCTCCGGTAGTACGTGGTTCCAGGCCCGCCCCCGTGGGTTGATCGTGAACTTAAGTCGCGATCTGTCCTCCGTCAACGGTTTCTTTTAAGAAAGTTTCCTAAAAAAAGCTTAAGAGCCCTTAAGGCGGACCGGGCGCGAGGAGTCCGCGCAGGCTGTAGAGTTATGACTGCAACGCCGGGTGGAGCAGTTCGGTAGCTCGTCGGGCTCATAATCCGAAGGTCGTAGGTTCAAATCCTGCCCCGGCCACCAAGGCGAAGGCCCCTCAGTCCCAGAGACTGAGGGGCCTTCGCGCGTCCGGCGGGCGCGCGCTCAGGCGCGACCGCGCATCAGCATCGCGCTCACGTCGGGTGCGGGCTCGGCGCCGCGCAGTGACAGCCAGGCCATGCCGTGCCGACCGGCGAAGGTCACCAGTTTGCGGGCGTCGATCAGGCTCAGGTCCTGGGCGCTGACCAGCACGGGCGTCAGGGCGATGCGATACCAGGCGTCGGCTCCGGCCTCCCCGGTGGGCAGGCCGCTCAGCGCACCCGCGACCTGGGCGTGCGCCAGTCTGACGGCGGCGGCCAGTCTGCGCATGCGGCTCTCGCCCGCGCTGTGCGGCTCGATCGCGGCCAGCAGGTTGACCGAGCTCAGCTCCGCGCCCGCCTCCCGGGTGGCGCTCAGCATCGCCCGGTCCTGCTCGGTCAGGCCGCCGGGGCCGAGCGGCAGCGTGAAGCCGACCCGCAGCTCGCCGCCCTCCTCGCGCACCTCGCTCTGCAGGGCCCTGATCGCACTCGCCCTGCGCCTGACCGTGGCCAGGTCGGCGCTGTCGCGGATCTCGAAGTCGACGAAGGCGCAGTCGAAAGCGCCGACGACCCTGCGGTAGGCGGAGGTCAGCGCCCGCTGGTCGGTGCAGGCCGCGGCCAGTTCGCGCCCGCCCGGACCGCCGAACGAGAGCCCGGCGTCGCCGCCCGCGGCCCTGAGCCTGCCGATGCGGTTGGCGACCGGATTGCGGCCCGGGTCGAGCCCGCCACCCCATCTGGGCGCGCACGCGTCGGGCCCGGCCGTGAGATGCCCGAGTGTGAACCACTGCACACCGGTGCGCCTGGCATAGGCGGGCAGGCTGAATCCGGGCTGCCTGTCGGTGTCGACGAAGGCCACGAAACCGGACGGGTGCTCGCCCGACAGCACCGAGGCGGGAGCGGCGTTGGCGCCCGGGACCGCGCCTCGCCCCGCCGAACTCGTGGGGGTGGCGGCGGGCATCGCCGCCGCGGTGAGCGCGGGATCGGCGTCGGGCGGCAGCAGCCAGATCGCCAGCGCGGTCACGCTCACCAGGGCCGCAGCCGCGAGCACGGTGACGATCCGCGGCGGTGTGCCGGGTTCGCGGGTGTGCCTGGCGGTGGGCGGGTCTGTGGACACCGACATGTGTGATCACTTTCTGTGGCAGAACGGCTACACAGAGCGCCGGGGGTTGAACGGTAGCAAGCGTTCGCACAGACGTAGGGGCAATCTCCGGATCGCGTCCGATCTGCCCTGATAATGGCGTCATGAAGTTGAGGATCTTCACAGAGCCGCAGGAAGGAAGCGTCTACGAGGACCTGCTCAGGGTGGCCAAGGCCGCCGAGAGACTGGGCTTCGACGCCTTCTTCCGATCCGACCACTACATGCGCATCTCGCCCGGCGAGCCCGGCCCGGGATCGAGCGACGCGTGGATCACGCTCGCGGGACTGGCCAGGGAGACGAGCACGATCAGGCTCGGCACGCTGGTGAGCCCGGCCACCTTCCGGCTGCCCGGTCCGCTGGCGATCAGCGTGGCCCAGGTGGACCAGATGAGCGGCGGCCGGGCCGAACTCGGCTTCGGCACCGGCTGGTACGACACCGAGCACACCGCGTACGGCATTCCCTTCCCGCCGGTCGGCGAGCGGTTCGCCAGGTTCGAGGAGCAACTGGAGATCATCACCGGGCTGTGGACGGCCGAGAAGAGCTACTCCTTCGAAGGCGCGCACTACCGCCTGGCCGACTCGCCCGCACTGCCCAAGCCGGTCCAGCGGCCCAGGCCGCCGCTCATCATCGGCGGATCGGGCGCCAAACGCACCCCGAGGCTGGCCGCGACCTACGCCGACGAGTACAACGTGCCCTTCGGCACACTCGACGCCACCGCCGCCGCCTTCGGCCGGGTACGCGCCGCGCTGCAGGAGGCGGGCCGGGACTCCATCGTGTTCTCGGCGGCGCAGACCGTGTGCGTGGCCTCCGGCGAGGCCGAGCTCAGGCGCCGCGCCGAGGCCATCGGCAAGGACCTCGGCGCACTGCGCGCCAACGGCCTGGCGGGCACGCCCGCCGAGGTGGTCGACAAGATCGGCAAGCTCGGTGAGCTCGGGGCGAGCCGGACATATCTCCAGGTCATGGACCTGCGCGACGCCGACCATCTGGAGCTGATCGCGGCCGAGGTGCTGCCGCACGTGTGACACTATTCGGTGGCGGGCGGAATCGGACATAGGGCACACTGACCGGGTGCTGCTGACCATATCGACGACCGTGAATCCCGCCACCGACCTCGGCTTTCTCCTGCACAAGCACCCAGAGAGGGTCCAGGAGTTCAGCCAGTCCTTCGGCACGGCCACGGTGTTCTACCCACACGCCGCCGAAGACCGGTGCACGGCGGCGCTCATGCTCGACGTCGACCCGATCGCCCTGGTCCGCTCCCGCACCCACAACTCACCGGACTTCAGCCTCTCGCAGTACGTCAACGACCGGCCCTACGCCGCTTCCTCGCTGCTGGCCGTCGCACTCGGCGACGTGTTCAGGACCGCCAGGTCGGGCCGCTGCCGCAGCAGGCAGGAGCTGGCCGACGCGGCGATCCCGCTGGAGATCGCCCTGCCCGCGCTGCCCTGCAGAGGCGGCCCCGAGCTGGCGCACCGCCTGTTCGAGCCGCTCGGCTGGCAGGTGCGGGCCGAGGCCGTACCCCTGGACGAGGCATTCCCCGAGTGGGGCGACTCGCGTTACGTGCGGCTGACGCTGCGCGGCGAGGTCCGGCTGGCCGACGCGCTCAACCACCTGTACGTCCTGCTGCCCGTGCTCGACGACGGCAAGCACTACTGGATCGCCCCCGACGAGGTCGACAAGCTGGTACGCGCCGGGGAGGGCTGGCTGCACGGCCACCCCGAGCGCGGCCTCATCACCAGGCGCTACCTCGGCCGCAGGTGGGCACTCGCCCGTACGGCGCTGGCCAGGCTCGCCGAGGTCGGCGACGAGACCGAGGAGGCGCTGACGCCCGCCGTACCGGACGAGCCTCCTGCGGACGAGGCGGCGGTGGAGGCGGTGCCGGTCACGCCGCTCAACACGTTGCGGCGGATCGCGGTCGCCGACACGCTGGAGGAGCTGGGCGCCTCGTCGGTCATCGACCTGGGGTGCGGCTCCGGCCAGCTCGTCGGCGAGCTGCTGGAGCGGCCGAGGTTCGCCCGGGTGACGGGAGCCGACGTCTCGGCCACCGCGCTCGCCATGGCCGCCAGGAAGCTGCGCCTCGACCGCATGCCCGACAGCAAGCGGGCCAGGCTCACGCTGTTCCAGGGCGCGCTCACCTACACCGACAAGCGTTTCGCCGGATACGACGCCGCCGTCCTCATGGAGGTGATCGAGCACGTCGACGAGCCGAGGCTCGGCGCGCTCGAACGCGTCGTGTTCGGCCTGGCCAGACCGGGCCATGTGCTGGTCACCACCCCGAATGTCGAGTACAACGTGCGCTACGAGTTCCTGACCGGCATGCGGCACAAGGACCACCGCTTCGAGTGGACCCGTGCCGAGTTCGCCGCATGGGCGCACCGGGTGGCGGCGGAGTACGGCTACGTCGTCGCGTTCAAGCCGGTGGGAGAGGACGACCCCGAGGTCGGCCCGCCCACCCAGATGGGGGTCTTTTCCCGTGAGCACTGAGATCACTGTTCCCGAGCTGGCGCTCGTGGTGCTCGTCGGCGTCTCCGGCAGCGGCAAGTCCACGTTCGCGGCCAGGCACTTCGCCGCCACACAGGTCATCTCCTCCGACTTCTGCCGGGGCCTGGTCAGCGACGACGAGAACGACCAGTCGGCCACGCGCGACGCCTTCGACGTGCTGCACTACATCGTCGGCACCAGGCTCAGGCGCGGCCTGCTGACCGTGGTCGACGCCACCAACGTGCAGGGGGAGGCGCGCAAGAGCCTCATCGAGCTGGCCAGGAGCCACGACGTGCTGACCGAGGCGATCGTCCTGGACGTGCCCGAAGAGGTGGCCGTCGCCCGCAACGAGGCCAGGCCGGAGCGTACTTTCGGCGCGGGCGTGGTCATCCGCCAGCGCAAGGAGCTGCGCCGCTCGATGGGCCGCATCTCCCGCGAGGGCTTCCGCAAGGTGCACGTGCTGCGCGGGGTCGAGCAGGTGGAGGGCGCGACGGTCGGCTACGAGAAGGCCTGGAGCGACAGGACCGAGCTGACCGGCCCCTTCGACGTCATCGGCGACGTGCACGGCTGCCGTTCGGAGCTGGAGACGCTGCTCACCACGCTCGGCTGGCAGATCGGGTACGCCGAAGGCCGGGCGATCGGCGCGACGCACCCGCAGGGGCGCACCGCGGTGTTCGTCGGCGACCTCGTCGACAGGGGGCCGGACTCGCCCGGTGTCGTGCGCCTGGTCATGGGCATGGTCGCGGCGGGCACGGCGATCTGCGTACGCGGCAACCACGAGGACAAGCTGGTCAAGGCGCTCGACGGCCGAAAGGTCAGGATCGCGCACGGCCTGGAGCGCTCGATGGAGCAGTTCGCCGCCGAGCCGCCGCAGTTCGTCGCCGAGGCACGCGCCTTCATGGACTCGCTGCTCAGCCACTACCGCCTCGACGGCGGCAGGCTGGTCGTCGCGCACGCCGGACTCAAGGAGGCCTACCACGGCAGGGCGTCGGGCCGCGTGCGCTCGTTCGCGCTCTACGGCGACACCACGGGCGAGACCGACGAGTACGGCCTGCCCGTGCGCTACCCGTGGGCCGAGGAGTACCGGGGCAGGGCGACGGTCGTCTACGGCCACACGCCGACCGTGACGCCCGAGTGGGTCAACAACACGATCTGCCTGGACACCGGCTGTGTGTTCGGCGGCTCGATGACCGCACTGCGCTACCCGGAGCGCGAGATCGTCTCGGTCCCGGCCGAGCAGGTCTGGTACGAACCGGTCAAGCCGCTCACCGCGCCCGGCTACCGCGATCCCGGCACGCTGGACATCGGTGACGTCGAGGGCACACGGTGGATCGAGACCAGGTTCGGTACCAAGATCAAGGTCCCGCAGGAGAACGCGGCCGCCGCTCTGGAGATCATGAGCAGGTTCGCCGTCGATCCGCGCTGGCTCCTCTACCTGCCGCCGACCATGGCGCCGCCCGAGACCTCGCGGCTGGACGGCTACCTGGAGCACCCGGCTGAGGCGTTCGCCGAGTTCGCCGAGGCGGGCGTCGACAGGGTCGTGTGCGAGGAGAAGCACATGGGCTCGCGCGCTGTGGTCGTCCTGGCCAGGACGCCTCAGGTGGCGGCTGCCAGGTTCGGTGTCACCGACGGCTCGGCGGGCGCGGTGTTCACGCGGACGGGCCGGCCGTTCTTCGACGACATGGCTCCGCTGGTCGAACGGCTGCGCGAGGCGTGCGAGCCGCTCTGGGAGGCGCTCGGGTCGGACTGGGTGGTGCTCGACTGCGAGCTGCTGCCCTGGTCGGCCAAGGCCGAGGGGCTGATCCGCAGCCAGTACGCCTCGGTCGGCGCCGCGGCCAGGTCCTCGCTGCCCGACGCGGTCACGTTGCTGGAGGCGGCGGCCGGTCGCGGCCTCGACGTGGGGGAGGCGCTGGCCAGGACCAGGCGGCGCTCGGCCAACGCGCTGCTGTTCCGCGACGCCTACGCCAGGTACTGCTGGCCGGTCGCCGGGCTCGACGGGATCAGGCTGGCGCCGTTCCAGATCCTGGCCTGTGAGGGCAGGGCCACCGTCATGGAGCCGCACTCCTGGCACCTGAAGACGCTCGCCCTGCTGGAGCACGAGATCATCGCGCCGACCGGGCACGTGTTCGTCGATCTCGCCGACGAGGCGTCGCGGGCGGCGGCCACCACGTGGTGGGAGGAGCTGACCGCGGCCGGGGGAGAGGGCATGGTGGTCAAGCCCGACGTGCCCGTTCTCCAGGGGCGGGTGCAGCCGGGTGTGAAGGTCAGAGGGCGTGAGTACCTGCGCATCATTTACGGGCCGGACTACACCGAGTCGCTTGAGCTGTTGCGGCGCCGTTTTCTGGGTAAGAAGCGCTCGCTCGCGTTGCGCGAGCACGCGCTCGGACTGGAGGCGCTGGCCAGACTGGCCGAAGGCGAACCGCTCTGGCGTGTGCACGAGACGGTCTTCGCAGTGCTCGCGATGGAATCGGAACCAGTCGATCCGCGACTGTAATCCTCCTCGATTCCGCCGCGTGCCAGGATGGGCGCGGGGGGTGAAGGGTCATGTGGCGAACCCTTCGTCGGCTGCTGTGCGCCGGGCGGCACGACCACGAATGGCAGGTGGTGGAAACGATCGGCAAGGTGGAGACCGAGGTGTGCTTCCGATGCGGGCGCTCCCGCATCCGGATACGGTGAGTTAACTGCCTCATACGTAGGGTATGTCCCTGCGTATGGCAGTTTCGGGGGCACATCAGGAGCATCTCGGTCATGTCGTATTCATCACGGCAGCGGCTGCGATCGGCGGCTTCCTGTTTGGATATGACAGTTCGGTCATCAACGGCGCGGTGACCGGCATCCAGAATCACTTCGAGGTCGGCTCGGTCGAGACCGGCTTCGTGGTGGCGATCGCCCTGCTCGGCTCGGCCGTCGGCGCGTGGTTCGCCGGCGGCCTCGCCGACAGGTGGGGGCGCACGCGCACGATGCAGGTGGCCGCCGCGCTGTTCGCGATCAGCTCGATCGGCCAGATGTTGCCGTTCGCGATCTGGGACCTCGCCTTCTGGCGGGTGCTCGCGGGCGTCGGCATCGGCATGGCCTCGGTGCTCGGGCCCACCTACATCGCCGAGGTCGCGCCACCGGCGTACCGGGGTCGGCTGGGCTCCTTCCAGCAGTTGGCCATCGTGCTCGGCATCGCGGTCTCACAGCTGGTCAACTACGTGCTGGCGCAGGTCGCCGGCGGCGATGTCAACAACACGCTGTGGGGCCTTGAGGCCTGGCAGTGGATGCTCGGCGCGTGTGTGGTGCCCGCGCTGCTGTACCTGCTGTTCGCCTCGGTCATCCCCGAGTCGCCGCGCTACCTGATCATGGCGGGTCGCGAGGCGCAGGCGCGCAAGGTGCTGGGCGAGGTCGAGGGCGAGGGCGTCGACCTGGACGCCAGGATCGGCGAGATCAAGCACGTGCTGAGGAACGAGGCCAAGCCCACGTTGCGCGACCTGCGCGGCTCCCGGCTCGGTCTGCTGCCGATCGTGTGGGTGGGCATCATCCTGTCGGTCTTCCAGCAGTTCGTCGGCATCAATGTGATCTTCTACTACTCGTCGGTGCTGTGGCAGTCGGTCGGCATCGACCAGAGCAACTCGCTGCTGATCAGCTTCTCCAGCTCGATCATCAACATCATCGGCACCTTCATCGCCATCGCGCTCGTCGACCGGATCGGGCGCAAGCCGCTGCTGCTCGTCGGCTCGGCGGGCATGGCGCTGTCGCTGGCCACCGCAGCCTGGGCGTTCAGCGCGTCGGTGACCGTCGGCGACGAGGTCTCGCTGCCGAACCCGCAGGGCACGATCGCCCTGGTGGCGGCCAATCTGTTCGTCCTGTTCTTCGCCCTGTCATGGGGTGTAGTGGTCTGGGTGCTGCTGGGGGAGATGTTCCCGAACCGGATCCGGGCCATCGCCCTGTCGGTCGCCGCCGCCGCGCAGTGGATCGCGAACTGGCTGATCACCGTGTCGTTCCCGAGCCTGTCGGAGTGGAACCTGCCGTTCACGTACCTCATCTACGCCGTCTTCGCGGCGCTGTCGTTCGTCTTCGTCACGCGCTACGTCAAGGAGACGAAGGGCAAGTCGCTCGAGGAGATGGGCTAACGTCGAGATGGGCTAGCGTCCTGGTGTGGTCGACGACATCCTCGCTCCCGGACTCCAGGTGCTGTTCTGCGGAATCAATCCAGGATTGTTGTCGGAGGCGAGCGGTCACCACTTCGCCCGCCCCGGCAACAGGTTCTGGCCGGCGCTGCACCGCTCCGGCTTCACGCCCAGGCAGCTGACGCCCGCCGAGCAGCATCTGCTGCCCGGGTACGGCCTCGGCATCACCAATATCGTGGCCAGGCCCAGCGCCCAGGCGGCCGAGCTGACCAGGCGCGAACTCGTCGAGGGCGGGACGGCGCTGGCCGCCAAGGTCGCCGCCGCCGGGCCGCGCATGCTGGCCGTACTCGGGGTGTCGGCCTTCCGGGTGGCCTTCTCGGCGCCCAAGGCGGCGATCGGGCCGTGGGCCGAGCCGATCGGCGGGGCGGCGGTGTGGGTGCTGCCCAATCCCAGCGGGCTCAACGCCTCCTGGTCGCTGCAGCGCATCGCCGACGAGCTGGCCAGGATGCGGGCGAGCCTCTAGGCCTTGAACGTGCCCAGGTCGTGGCTGTAGTCGGGCACCGACCTGCGCGTCTCCTGGGTGACGAGCGGGGGCGGCAGGCGGCTGACATGGCGTTCGTGGAAGCCGAGCATGTCCTGGCCGCGCCGCCACAGCTCGGCCAGATTGGCCCGCCAGGCGGCCACCTGGCGCAGGTCGGTCACCCTGCGCCCGCCGACGTGCGCGCCGATGCCGTCGTACAGGACCTCGAACATCAGCTGCTCGGAGATGATGATCAGCTCGGGCAGCGGCTCGTAGTCCGTCGCCCGCGTCGCGGGCAGCACCCTGATGCGCTCGCCGGCCTCGGCCCTGATCGCCAGCACGTGCAGCTCCCACTGAAGGTACGGCGTGGGCGGCCACTCGACGACGCGGATGCGGTGGAAGAGCGGTCTTCGCCGGTAGAAGTCGCGCAGCGGCTCGCGCATCTCCTCGGCCAGGTCGAGCGAGCGCTGCCACTCGCCGTCCATCATGGCCCGCCAGCTGGCCACGTCGGGTTCGTAGAAGTTCTGGGCCCGCTCCAGTTTCCAGCAGGGCGAGTCGGCGCGCTCGTAGGCGTCGTCGAACTCCCTGAGGTAGTCGCTGGCGGATAACACGATCTCGCTCACCTGACCTCCGTGATTCGCCGGTGTCGCACCATGGCCCTGACTGTGCCGCCACGGCGACCGGGGTCTCCTCGGAGGGGCTCGGGCTCGGAGCGGGCTCTGGGGGTGGAGGCGGGCCTCGCTTTCTCCCGCCTCCAGGGTGTCGCCCTGTGGTTCAGTTGCCGATCGAGTTGCTCATCACAGATGTCTCGAAACGGCCCAGGAGTCTGATGCGGATCTCGCCGATCTCCGGCTCGCTCTCTTCCTGTGGCTGGATCTCGTACGTCATGCGCGGCCTCCAATCCATGGGAAACACCAGCGATCATGGGTATTCTGGCGATCTTCGTCAAGGCCCATGTTTGTGGAATGGCGAAAAACGCTGGTCGGAGAGGGAGAACTGGCCCGGGGGCGGGCCGTGTGCGGCCCGGCCCCCGGGGCGCGGGGGATTCAGTTACCGAACGAGTTGCTGAGCAGGGTCGTCTCGGTGCGGTCGAGAAGTCGGAAGCCGATATCTGCCATGTTCGGCTCGCTCTCTTCCTGTGGCTGGATCGTGTGCGTCATATGCGCCTCCAGTGCCGTGGGAAACATAAATGATCATGATTCACTCGACAATCCAGGTCAAGTCTCAATATTGCATACTGGACACCCAATTCTTGTTGGATGCCTGACATATACGTGATGGTCGGGATTTAGGAGATTAATCCCGTGAACATATCCCGGGGTGATCGCGGGGACGCCGGTGAGCACGGCGAGGACCGCCTGCGCCGTGAGCTGGCCCGACAGGCCCGCCGACGTGGCGGTGACGCCGAGTCCGCCCAGGTCGGTGGCGGTGGCGGCGGCGGCCCGGCCGTGCTCCTGCTGTTCGCCCGCGCGCAGGCACTCGTAGCAGGCGCCGCCCCTGCCGTACACGCCGACCGTGACCAAGGGGCCGTTGTACCCGCCGCCCACCCACGGCACTCCGGCCTTGGCGCAGACGCGGTTGGCCCACACCCTGATCCCGTCGTCGCCGCGCGGCTCGTCGGCGCAGAGGGCGAGCACGTCGGCGGTCTTGACCAGGATGGCGAGGTCGTCGGCGCAGGTCACGGCCCGGCGCTCGCCCGTCACCCGGATGGCGGAGTTCACCGCGCGCAGCCGTCGTAGCGCGGCCTCGACCTTGGGCGCGCCGATGTCGTCCTCGTCGTAGAGGACCTGGCGGTTGAGGTTCGACAGCTCCACCTCGTCCGGATCGACGCAGTGAAGCGCTCCCACGCCGGCCGCGGCCAGCGCCCACGCCGTATGCCCGCCCGTGCCGCCGAGCCCCAGCACCACGACCCGCGCCCGCTTCAACGCCAGCTGCGCCTCCCACCCGTGCACACGCGGGGTGAGATCGGCATGCCGGAAGAACGCCTGGTTACGGGCGTATCGGGTCAGCTCGGCAGGGGAGAGCTCGGGCGGCGGCTCGGCGGCGGCGTCCTCGACGTATCCCGAGTACAGCAGGCCCGAGACGATCCGGTCGGCCTGGGCCGCCGTGATGTCCTCGCAGGCGGCGCGCAGGTCGTTCACCAGTGTGGTCGTGGAGCGCGTGCCGTCCATCAGGGTGAGCGCGGTCCAGGTCCAGCCGTGGGGATCGGCTACCTCGGCGGCGAGGCCGTATACCTCGCCGCCTATGCGTACGGTGCCGTCCCGGAGGCGGTGCGGGCGGTGCTCCGGCTTGACCCTGGGCAGGCGCATCACGCTGGGATCATGGTCGTCTTTCGTCCTGCTCGTCAAGGTTCGAGGGTGTTTGTCCTGCGGGCTGTGGTGCGGATTGTGGTGCGGGTTTGGTGGTTTGGGTAGCGGTGCTGCTGGCTAGGGTGCTGCTGGCTCTGGTGGTGCTGGTGGTGCTGCTGGTTAGCGGTGGCCCTGGTGGGGGCGGTGGTGGCGGCGGCGGGCGAGGCTGAAGAGCATGGCCGCGAGCCAGACGAAGAAGAGCACCTTGAGTACGCCGAAGCCGCCGATGACCACGCCTGCGATCAGGGCCACGACCAGGATCGGGACGAACGGCGGTGGGCCGTGGCGGTGGCCGCGTGCGCCTCGATGGGCCCGGGCGGCGTCGTGCCAGGCTCGGCGCTGCTCACGCCATGCGTCACGCTGGGCCCGCCACTCGGCGCGCTGAGCCTGCCAGGCGGCCTGGTCGGCGGCGGAGCGGGGGTGGCGTGGCGGGTGTGGCGGCCATGGGGGCTGGAAGGGCGCGCCGCCGGACATCCATGGTGCCGGGCCGTGTGAGGGGTGCGGTGCGGGGTGGTGTCCGCGCTCCCACTCCCCGGGCGGCCTGGTGTCGTTTGCCGGGTCTGCCGGGTCCGTCGTGGCCTGCCAGTCGGGTGCCCACCGGGTGTGGTGGTGGCCGTCGCGGCCGTCGCGGCCGTGGTGGCCGTGGTGGCGTCGCCTGTCGCGTCGCGGGCGGGTGCCCGGGGCGTCGTACGGACTGTCGTCGTACGGGCCGGGCAGGTCGACGCCTGCGGTGGCCAGTTCCTTGGCCGTGCGGGCGGTGAGGGCGGTGTCGAGGCGTTCGTCGAGCTCGGCGTGGGTCAGGCGGCCCTGCGCGTAGTGCTCACGCAGGGCCGCCATCATCACCTCACGCTCCGCGTCACCGATTCTCAGGTCGTGCTGCGGCGTGGTCATCGGTGAGTCACTCCTCCTCGGGGTCGCCGTCGGCGAGGATCTGGTACAGCTTGCGACGCGTCTCGATCAGCGTCTGGCGTGCCTCGCGGATCTGGCCGTCGGTGCCCGACTGCAGGATCTGCACCATCGCGAACGCCGACTGCTTGGCGATGTCCATGAGGTCCATGGCGTTGTCGTCGATGTCGGGACGCATGTCGTCCCACGGCGCGCGTACCTCGTCCGGGTGCGCCTCGATGTAGGCCAGGCCCGCCTCGGTGAGCTGGAACGTCTTACGCCCCTCGCTCTCGTCGGCGCGCACCAGGCCCTCGTCGGTGAGCTGCTGCAACGCCGGGTACACCGCGCCCGGGCTCGGCTTCCAGCCGCCCTCACTGCGCTGGGCGATCTCCTGGATGATCTGGTACCCGTTGCGCGGCTCCTCGGCCAGCAACGCCAGAATCGCCGCCCGCACGTCGCCCCGCTTGGCCTTACGCCCCCTGCCGAACCCGGGCCTGCCCCCGAACGGCCCCCCGCCGCCCCAGGGCCCACGCCCGAAGTCCCAAGGGAAGGGCCCGGGGAACGGCCCACGGTTGCGTCCCCGCCCCCTGTGCTCGTGCGGACCAGGGCCTCCCCTGTCGTCCCGGTGCCCGTGGTGGTGCCGCTCGCCACTCTCCTGCCAGGCCCCCGCCACAGCCCTCAACGCTTCCTTCGCTGCCCTGCGCATGTCTCGCGGGTCACCCCATGGGGCTCCCGATACGTGTGCGGATGTCATGTCGTTCCCCCTTCTCGACGATCGTGTGTCGATCGTTCTCGATGCTTCAACGATATATCGAGAACATGTCGATGGCAAGCGCCGGGTGTTGGGCATGGGGGAGGGGGTGGGGTGAGCGGGAGGGGGCGAGGGGGCGGCGAGGGATGTGCTGGTGATGAGGGGTGGGCTGGTGGCGAGGGGTGGGGGCGATGAGTGGGCTATGGCGAGGGGCCGGGAGGCGGCGAGAGCTGTGACGGTGGAGGGCGTTCTGGGCTGCATGTCGGCCGGATCGAGCCCCGAGCTTGCACCCAACGCGCCACGCGCACGATCCGGGTGGGTCGCGGCGGGGCTGAGAGCACAACCGGACGGGCAAGACCGAAAACCCCGATAAGGCCCCGCAGCTCCACAAACTCCCAGCAGAGGACCCACAGCCCCACCCACGCCACCCACGCCACCCACCAGCCTGTCCCGACCAGTCCTCCCTCGCGCGCGCAGCGCCACCTCTCACCCCGCTCGCCCCCAACCCCCGCACGCGCTTCGCCCCCCGCGCTCGCGCCGCTCAACGCCCTCATGTGCGCCGCGCCGCCCGACCACCCGACTGGCACCCCAACCTCGCACGCGCTGCGCCGTCCCGCGCTGGCGCCGCGCCCCTTACCCCCTCGTACGCGCTGCGCCGTCCCGCGCTGGCGCTGTCCAACCCCCTCACGTGCGCTGCGCCGCCCACCCCGCTAGCGACCCAGCCCCCGCGCCGCGTCACGCACCCACCCGCACATGAGCGGCCTGCCTGTGCCTACCCTTGCGCCCGCCCGCCCGCCCGCCCGGCCTGCGCTTCCGCCTGGCTTGCGCCGTCGCCCACCCCTGCGCCTTCGCGTACCTCTGTGTGCGCGGTAGGCGGGTTCCAGGGCGTCGGGCGAGTGTCTGGCGGTCCGGGTCAGGAGGGCGTCTCGGTAGGGCGGTTGCGGGTGGCGTATGTGCGGGCTTTGGCGCGGTTGCCGCAGATGCTCATCGTGCACCAGCGGCGCGTACGGCTGCGGGTGGAGTCCCAGAAGACGCAGGCGCACTCGTGGTTCGGGCAGCGCTTGAGGCGGGCCCACTCGCCGGTGGCGACGCTCATGACCCAGGAGGCGGCGATCCGGGCCAGGGCCTGATCCGCGCCGGGCGGCGAGCCGGGCATCACCGGCACGCCGGGCGCCGCCTCGACCCCGAGCGTGGCGACGAGAGGCAGCGTGTCGAGCACGGCCTGCGCCAGGCCGATCGTCAGGGCATCGGCCTCACCCCCGTTGTTGAGCAGCAGCCGCTCCCGCAACCCGGCGCGTACGGCGAGCACTCGGGCGAAGTCGCCGTCGGACAGACCGGCCCCGCCGGGCAGCAGCCCACGTTCGGCCAGCCAGTCGGCGGTCGCGCCCGCCGTGGGGAACAGCTCGATGTCCTCCCATACGTCCAGCGTGTTGGCGAAGTCGGCCAAGAGCGTCGTGGCCTCCGAAGCGTCCATGTATTCCATCTAATCACTTAGACGGTTAGGCTCTCACCATCTAAAGCGATAGGTGGTTAATCCTTGAACAGGAACGAGATCGTACTGGTCGGCTTCACGGCGGTGACGAACCTGGCCGACGGGGTCGCCAGGGTGGCGTTGCCGCTGCTGGCGGTCGGTCTCACCGGGTCGCCCGGACTGGTGGCGGGGGTCGGTGTCATGCTCACGCTGCCGTGGCTCGTCGCCTCGCTGCATGTCGGTGTGCTCGTCGACAGGGGTGATCGCAAGCGCCTGGCCGCTCTGGCGAACCTGGTGCGCCTGCTGGCCGCCGCCGGGTTGCTGGCCGCGTTGGCGGCCGACGGGCTGACGCTGGTGTGGCTGTACGTGGGTGCGTTCGCGATGGGGCTGGCCGATGTGATCGTCACGGCGGCCGTCGGGGCGTTGGTGCCGGCCGCGGTGCCACGCCACAGCCTGGGCCGGGTCAACGCCTGGATCGCCGGTGCCGAGACCGTGGCCAACGAGTTCGCGGGCCCGGCGATCGGCGGCCTCCTCGCCGGCCTGGGAGTCGCCTGGGCCCTGGGCTGGGCGTCGATCGCATTCGCCCTGGGAGTCGTCCTGCTGGCACTCCTGGTCGGCCGCTTCCGCGCAGGTCGCGCCGCAGGGCTGGCGGCGGAGGGGAAGCGCTCTGCCGGAGAAGGAGAAGCAGGCCAGGGCAGGGCAGGGCAGGCCGCGCCGAAGGAGACAGCCGAGGGCGTGACGGAACGCTTGACGGGGATGCGTATGCCGGGAGAAGGGGGCGAGCGATTCGCGGAGGAAGACAAGGTCCTAGCGAAGGAGGAAGGCGAGGTCCCAGCGAAGGAGGAAGGCGAGGTCCCAGCGAAGGAGGAAGGCGAGGTCCCAGCGAAGGAGGAAGGCGAGGTCCCAGCGAAGGAGGAAGGCGAGGTCCCAGCGAAGGAGGAAGGCGAGGTCCCAGCGAAGGAGGAAGGCGAGTCCCCGGCAGAGCAGGCGCGCCGGACGACACAGGAAGCAGCCCAGGTGGCCGGGAGGCGGTCTGCGGATGAGGTGGGCGCGGCGGCCGGACGGGATCAGCCCAACCCGCATGCCCACCCGCACCCCAGCCCTCAGCCCGCCGGAGTCCTCGCCGAGATCGGAGAAGGGCTGCGGTTCCTCTGGGGCAACCGGCTGCTGCGGATGTTGAGCCTGACGATCACCGTGCTGGGCGCGTGCTGGGGGGCCTGGCTGGCGTTGTTGCCGAGTTACGCGACGCAGGTGCTGAAGCTGGGCGCGGAGGGGTACGGCCTGCTGATCAGCGCGATCGGGGTGGGCGGGCTGGCGGGGGCGGCGTCCGTTGTCGTGGTGAATCGGCTGCTGGGGGTGCGGTGGGCGCTGTTCGTCGATCTGGTGGGGACGTTCCTCATGGTCTTGGTGCCGGCCGTGTTCCCGGTGGCGTGGGCGGTGGGGGCGGCGGCGTTCGCCGGAGGGATGGGCGGCACGTTGTGGACGGTGAACGCGCGGACGATCGGGCAGAAGGCGGTGCCCGACGCGTTGCTCGGACGGTACGGCGCGGCGTCGCGGATGGTGGCTTTGGGAGCGATGCCGATCGCGGCGGCCGTGGCGGGGCTGCTGGCCGAGTGGATGGGACTTCAGTGGGCTTTTGGGGCCTTCGCGGCCGCGACAGCACTCATGGTGCTGCCTTTCTTGCGGACTGTCACCGATCAAGCAATTCGGGAGAGTGAGCTAGATCACGAATTAGCTTCGAATGTCGGGAACACTTCCTGATACCAGTACGTTATCTAGGGCAGACGAGGTCGTTCCGCGACGGCAGGGCTGGGGGGTGCTGTCGCTGCGGATACGGCCTCGTCTGTATTTATGTCCGGGGGGCCCAAATGGCTGCGCATCGCAATAGTTGAAGATTGTGCCGCCTGTGGTCCGGGATGCCGTTGAGGTTGAGATCTGGCGTGTGTGTTCGAGGCCCCGGGCGTACTCCCTCAAACGAGACTCTCCGCTCCCCGAAACGACGCTCTCCGCCCCCTCAAACGAGACTCTCCGGCTCGCGCCTATCTTCCGCGCGCCTTCCGCGAGGCGCCCGTCTATCTTCCGTGGGGCCCCATCTATCCGCCGTCTACGCGGACGCAATCCCCTGTATCCCGCCTATCAAGACAGCCCTATCCCGAGGCGTCGGGTAGCCCGGCTATCCGGATCGGGTAACACATGGAGAATATGAAGATTCTTCCCGTTTTCTCCGCCCGTACGGGTGCCGGCCCGGGTACCGGCGTGTGACCCTGACGTGATGCGCGCTTTGCCGTACGATGACCTAGCGTGATCTTGACATGATGGGACATTCGCACGCGCTGACCGGGGCTGTGGCATGGCTCGGTGTCGCCCCGGCGCTGGCGGCCATTCCGCTGCTGAACGAGTCCAGCAGGTACATCGACACGGGTGTCATGGCCGCGGCGCTGACACCCACCGAGCTGATCGCCGGAGCGCTCGTGTGCGCCGGTGCGGCCATGCTGCCCGACCTCGACCACCCGAGTGCGACGATCGCGCAGACGTTCGGCCCGTTGACCTGGGCGCTGAGCAAAGCGGTCAACTGGGTGAGCGGCGGACATCGGGGGGCGACGCACTCGCTGGCCTTCGCGGTCGCGGTGGGGTTCGGGGCGCATTGGCTGGCCAACAGCTATCCGATCGGGCGCGACATCCTGGTCGTCCTGATGATCGGCCTGGCGCTCCGGGCCATCGGCATCGGCATTCCCGGCAAGAAGCTGGGCTCGGCCGTGGTCAACATCCTCATGACGGCCGGGCTGTTCGTGGTGTTCCGGTCGATGGAGGTGGGCTACGCCTGGCTGGGGCTGGCGATCGGGGTGGGCTGCCTGATCCACACGGTGGGCGACTGCATGACCGAACGCGGGTGTCCCGTGCTCTGGCCGTTGTCGGCCCGCTGGGTCCTGCCGTACAAGATCGGGATCAAGACCGGGCAGAAGTTCGAGCAGAAGATTCTGGCCCCTGTGCTCTCCATTGCCGTCCTGGGACTCCTCTACTGGCGGCTGGTGCCTGTCTGAGCCGGTCAGGTCGTTGTTGATGTCGAGATACCTGGGGAGATATCTTGATGTCGAGACACCTGCTGCGACCAGCAAGTTAGGGTTGCCTTACTGTTCGATGCGGTCGAGGCGTGCGGCAGGATTTGAGTAAGCCATTGGTCTATGGAGGAGGCGAATCACCGTGTCCGCGAACAGCTTCGGCAGCCGTGACACGCTACGCGTCGGCGACGCGTCGTACGAGATTTTCCGGCTGGACGCCGTCGAGGGCGCTGCCCGCCTCCCGTACAGCCTGAAGATCCTTCTGGAGAACCTCCTCCGCACCGAGGACGGCGCGAACATCACCGCCGACCACATCCGCGCGCTGGGTGGCTGGGACCCCGAGGCGGTGCCGAGTGTGGAGATCCAGTTCACGCCCGCCCGTGTGATCATGCAGGACTTCACCGGCGTGCCCTGTGTCGTCGACCTGGCCACCATGCGCGAGGCCGTACGCGACCTCGGCGGCGACCCGGCGAAGATCAACCCGCTGGCACCCGCCGAGATGGTCATCGACCACTCGGTCATCGTCGACTTCTTCGGCCACCCCGACTCCTTCCAGCGCAACGTGGAGCGGGAGTACGAACGCAACAGGGAGCGCTACCAGTTCCTGCGCTGGGGCCAGACCGCGTTCGACGAGTTCAAGGTCGTGCCGCCCGGCACCGGCATCGTGCACCAGGTCAACATCGAGCACCTGGCCCGCACGGTCATGACCCGCGAGGTCGGCGGCGTGCTGCGCGCCTACCCCGACACGTGCGTCGGCACCGACTCCCACACCACGATGGAGAACGGCATCGGCGTCCTGGGCTGGGGCGTCGGCGGCATCGAGGCCGAGGCCGCGATGCTCGGCCAGCCGATCTCCATGCTGATCCCGCGCGTGGTCGGCTTCAAGCTGACCGGCAAGCTGCCCGCCGGGGCCACCGCCACCGACCTGGTGCTGACGATCACCGAGATGCTGCGCAAGCACGGCGTCGTCGGCAAGTTCGTCGAGTTCTACGGCGAGGGCGTCTCCAGCGTGCCGCTGGCCAACCGGGCCACGATCGGCAACATGAGCCCCGAGTTCGGCTCCACCTGCGCCATCTTCCCGATCGACGGCCAGACCACCGACTACCTGCGCCTGACCGGCCGCACCGAGGAGCAGATCGCGCTCGTCGAGGCCTACGCCAAGGAGCAGGGCCTCTGGCTCGACCCGCAGGGCCCCGAGCCGGTCTTCTCCGAGTACATCGAGCTCGACCTGGCCACCGTCGTGCCCTCGATCGCCGGCCCCAAGCGCCCGCAGGACCGCATCGAGCTCACCGCGGCCAAGCAGACCTGGCGGCACGACGTCTCCAACTACGTCGCCGACGACGAGGCGGGCAAGGAGAGCTTCCCCGCCTCCGACGCCCCCGCCCAGAGCGCGGGCCGCCCGCACCGGCCGGTGCCGGTCACGCTGGCCGACGGCACCTCGTTCGAGATCGACCACGGCGTGGTCACGATCGCGGCGATCACCTCGTGCACCAACACCTCCAACCCGTACGTCATGATCGGCGCGGCCCTGCTGGCCAAGAACGCCGTCGACAAGGGCCTGACCCGCAAGCCGTGGGTCAAGACCTCGCTGGCGCCCGGGTCGCAGGTCGTCACCGGCTACTTCGAGCGTTCCGGGCTGCAGCCGTACCTCGACAAGCTGGGCTTCAACCTCGTCGGCTACGGGTGCACGACCTGCATCGGCAACTCGGGCCCGCTGCCCGAGGAGATCTCGGCGGCCATCCAGGCCAACGACCTGGCCGTCACCGCCGTGCTGTCGGGCAACCGCAACTTCGAGGGGCGCATCAACCCCGACGTGAAGATGAACTACCTGGCCTCGCCGCCGCTGGTGGTCGCCTACGCGCTCGCCGGGTCGATGGACGTCGACCTCAACACCGAGCCGCTCGGCCTCGGCTCCGACGGACAGCCGGTGTACCTCACCGACATCTGGCCCGCGCCCGAAGAGGTCAGCAAGGTCGTCGGCGACTCGATCGGCCGTGACATGTTCGAGCGCGACTACGCCGACGTGTTCAAGGGCGACGAGCACTGGCGTTCGCTGCCGATCCCGACCGGCAACACTTTCGAGTGGGACCCGACCTCCACCTACGTGCGCAAGGCGCCGTACTTCGAGGGCATGCCGTCCGAGCCCGAGCCCGTCACCGACATCGCCGGGGCCCGCGTGCTGGTCAAGGTCGGCGACTCGGTCACCACCGACCACATCTCGCCCGCCGGTTCCATCAAGCCCGGCACGCCCGCCGCGCAGTACCTTCGCGACAACGGCGTCGAGGTCAAGGACTTCAACTCCTACGGCTCGCGCCGAGGCAACCACGAGGTCATGATCCGCGGCACGTTCGCCAACATCCGCCTGCGCAACCAGATCGCCGCGGGCACCGAAGGCGGCTACACCCGCGACTTCACCCAGCCGGACGCGCCGGTGTCGTTCATCTACGACGCCTCCGTCAACTACGCGGCCGAGGGCACGCCTCTGGTGGTGCTCGCGGGCAAGGAGTACGGCTCGGGCTCCTCGCGCGACTGGGCCGCCAAGGGCACCGCGCTGCTCGGCGTGCGCGCCGTCATCGCCGAGTCCTACGAGCGCATCCACCGCTCCAACCTCATCGGCATGGGCGTGCTGCCCCTGGAGTACCCCGCCGGGGCCACGGCCGAGTCGCTCGGCCTGACCGGCGAGGAGAGCTTCGACTTCACCGGCGTCGAGGAGCTCAACAAGGGCGTCATCCCCGCCACCGTGCACGTCAAGGCGGGCGACGTCGAGTTCGACGCCGTCGTGCGCA
Source organism: Nonomuraea sp. IBHARD001 (assembly GCF_056106265.1). Lineage (NCBI taxonomy): Bacteria > Bacillati > Actinomycetota > Actinomycetes > Streptosporangiales > Streptosporangiaceae > Nonomuraea > Nonomuraea sp. IBHARD001. Next base: position 6,555,178 of record NZ_JBWBBW010000002.1, on the reverse strand, counting down.
TCGACACGCCCGGCGAGGCGGACTACTACCGCCACGGCGGCATCATGCAGTACGTCCTGCGCTCGCTGCTCGCCAAGAGCTGAGCGACGAACCGCAGGAGCCGCGCCGCCCGTACGGCGGCGCGGCGGGGCGCGACCCTCAAGCGCCCCACTCGGGGGGATACACCCGACCCACCGAATGCCGCCCCGCGAACCACACGTTCCCGGGGCGGCATTCGCCGTTCCGGCCAGGTGCGGAAGGGCTTCTGGTGGGGAATATCCTTGGGTGGGGTGGGCAGTGGGGTGGGGTCGGTCTGGGGTTGTCGTCGGGTCTGCAAGAGGGAGGCTGTCATGGCGCTCAGCGACTGGGAGTTTTCGGGGACCGTCGCCACACGAATGGTGAACAGACGCAAGGTGTCGGTCGCGATCGGCGGGCACGAGTCTCTCATCGATGCCGTGCTGGCCTGGGAGGAGCGGGAGGCGGCCCGGCTGCGGGCGAGCATCGAGAGCCTCGGCACGACGGTGGACGCCGCGCTGGATCGCCTGCTTTCGCACGCCTGATGCCACTGGCGTCTGGAACGTTCCCGAGCTCGGGTCGGCAGGTGGGAAGCGCCGGCCCGAGGGCGGGGAGAGCGTGGCATGCCGAGGGCGCTACGGTGTCCCAGCATGGGGGTAGATGTCGTGGTCTTGCTGGCCGCTGGGCTGGCTGTGTTCGTGGGGGCCGTGGTTCAGGGCGGTGTGGGGTTCGGGCTGGGGCTGGTGGTCGCGCCGGTCGTGACGATGCTCGACCCGGGTGTGGTGCCGGGGGCCGTGCAGGTGGTGAATGTGACGTTGCCGCTGTTCACCCTGGCGGGGGAGTGGCGGCGGGTGGACTGGCGTGGTGTGGGGTGGGCGCTGCTCGGGCGGTTGCCGGGCGCGGCGGTCGGGGCGCTGGTCGTGGTGCAGGTGTCGGTGGCGGTGCTGGGGGTGTTCGTCGGGACGATGGTGCTCGTCGCGGTGGGGCTCACGGCGCGGGCGGTGGGGGTGGCGCGCACGCGGGGGACGACGGCGATGGCGGGGTTCGTCTCGGGGATCACGGGGACGGCGACGGGGATCGGCGGGCCGCCGATCGCGCTGGTGTACCAGGACGCCAAGGGGCCTGAGGTCCGGGCGACGCTGGCGATGTTCTTCCTGGTGAGCGCCGTGCAGTCGCTGGGCGTTTTGTGGGTGGTCGATCGGCTGCCGGTGCGGGCGGTGCTGTTCGGGGTGGGGCTGGTGCCGTTCCTCGTGGCGGGGTTCCTGGTGTCGGGGCCGCTGCGGCGGTATCTGGACGGGGGACGGGTGCGGGCGGCGATCCTGACGGTCGCGGCGGTGTCGGCGGCAGCACTGATCACCCAAAGCCTCCTCGGCTGAGGCGCCTCCGACCGCATCCCCGAGTTCCGAATCTCCCGGCTGGCCTCTCGCCACCTCCAATGCCGCCCCACACGTGTGTCCCCAGTGGCAGCGGCGTACCGGACATACCCGGCGTGGTCGTGGGTTAAGGCGGTGTTTCGGGATTGTTATCCGGAACAACAAACTAGCACTCGTCAGCCCCTTCCACTCCTGGCATATGCCGGAATATGTTGCGGCCAGCAACATTCCCCCCAGCCCAGCCCCAAACTGGACAAGAAAGGACCCGTGCACATGCGCAAGGGGATCCTCAGCCTGGCCGCCGTCGTGACGCTGACCTTCGGTCTCACCGCCTGCGGGGGCGAGAGCGGTGACAGCACGACCGCCCAGCAGAGCACGAGCGCCACAGCGGGATCGACGGCCGCCGCCAAGGGCAAGGTCGGCGTCATCCTGCCGGACAGCAAGTCGTCGGCCCGTTGGGAGACGGCCGACAGGAAGTACCTGAAGGAGGCGTTCGAGGCAGCGGGCGTCGAGTACGACATCCAGAACGCCCAGGGCGACAAGAACGCCTTCCAGACGATCGCCGACCAGATGATCACCAACGGCGCCACCGTCCTGATGATCGTCAACCTGGACAGCGGCACCGGCAAGGCCGTGCTCGACAAGGCCAAGGCGCAGGGCGTGGCCACGATCGACTACGACAGGCTCACCCTCGGTGGCGGCGCCGCGTACTACGTCAGCTTCGACAACACCGCCGTCGGCCGCCTGCAGGGCGAGGGCCTGGCCCAGTGCCTGACCGACAAGAAGGCCGACAAGCCGATCGTCGCCTACCTCAACGGCTCGCCGACCGACAACAACGCGACGCTGTTCAAGGCCGGGTACGACGGCGTGCTCAAGCCCAAGTTCGACGCCGGGGAGTACGTCAAGGGACCGGAGCAGTCCGTGCCCGACTGGGACAACACCCAGGCGGGCACCATCTTCGAGCAGATGCTCACCAGCGAGTCGAAGATCGCCGGAGTGCTGGCCGCCAACGACGGTCTCGGCAACGCCGCCATCACCGTGCTGAAGAAGAACAACCTCAACGGCAAGGTCCCGGTCACCGGCCAGGACGCCACCGTCCAGGGCCTGCAGAACATCCTCGCGGGCGACCAGTGCATGACCGTGTACAAGGCGATCAAGGCCGAGGCCGAGGGCGCGGCCAAGCTGGCGGTCGCCCTGGCCAAGGGCGAGAAGCCGGCCGTCAGCGGCTCGGTCAAGGACACCGAGACCGGCCAGGACGTCCCGGCCGAACTGCTCACCCCGCAGGCCGTCTTCTTCGACTCCGTCAAGGACGTCGTGGCCGACGGCTTCGTGACCAAGGAGGAACTGTGCACGGGCGACTTCGCCGCCAAGTGCACGGAGGCGGGCATCCAGTAACGAGCCCGGGCCCACCGCCCCCGTACGGCCGGCGCCCGGTGTGGCGCCGGCCGTACGGGCGGGGCCCGGTCCCGTCCTGCCCCGCCTTCTCCGCAGAGGAGTGAGTCCCCATGAACCCCGTACTCGAACTGCGCGGGATCGACAAGAGCTTCGGCCCCGTGCAGGTGCTGCACGACGTCGCGTTCTCGGCCTATGCCGGAGAGGTGACGGCCCTGGTCGGCGACAACGGAGCCGGCAAGTCCACCCTGGTCAAGTGTGTCGGCGGCATCCACCCGATCGACGCGGGCGCCTACCTCTTCGAGGGCAGGCCCGTGCACGTCACCGGGCCCAGGCACGCGGGCGAGCTCGGCATCGAGATCGTCTACCAGGACCTCGCCCTGTGCGACAACCTCGACATCGTGCAGAACATGTTCCTCGGCAGGGAGGCCAAGCGAGGTCTCGTCCTGGACGAGGCCACGATGGAGGAGATGGCCGAGCGCACGCTGTCCGGCCTCTCGGTCAGGACGGTGAAGTCCATCAGGCAGCAGGTCTCCAGCCTGTCGGGCGGCCAGCGCCAGACGGTGGCCATCGCCAAGGCCGTGCTGTGGAACAGCAAGGTCGTCATCCTGGACGAACCCACCGCCGCGCTCGGCGTCGCCCAGACCGCCCAGGTGCTGGAGCTGGTCCGGCGGCTCGCCGACAAGGGCCTGGCCGTCGTCCTGATCTCGCACAACATGAACGACGTGTTCGCCGTGTCCGACCGGATCGCGGCGCTCTACCTGGGGCGGATGGCCGCCCAGGTCCGGACCTCCGACGTGACGCACGCCCAGGTCGTCGAGCTCATCACATCGGGCCGCAGCGGCGAGCTCGGCCTCGGCAACGGAGGCGCGGCATGAACCTCGGCATGAACCTGGGCAGGAACCGGGCCAAGGACCTGCCGGGCGACGCGCTCGCGGCCGCCGCCCAGTCGCCCTCGATCGGGCGCAGCGCCAGGGCGTACGCCGAGCGGATCAGGGGCGGCGACATGGGCGCGCTCCCGGCCGTGCTCGGGCTGGTCGTGCTCTGCGTGGTCTTCACCGCGCTGCGGCCCGTCTTCCTCACGGCGGGCAACTTCGCCAACCTCTTCACCCAGGGCGCCCCGGTCACCGTGATCGCGATGGGCCTGGTGTTCGTCCTGCTCATCGGCGAGATCGACCTGTCGGCCGGGTTCGCCAGCGGGGTGTGCGCGGCGGTGCTCGCCGTCCTGCTGACCGCCTTCGGGCTGCCCTGGTACGTGGCCGTCGCGGCGGCCGTCCTGACCGGGGCCGTCATCGGGATCGCGATCGGGACACTCGTCGCCAAGGGCGGCATCCCGTCGTTCGTGGTGACGCTCGCCGCCTTCCTCGCCTTCCAGGGCCTCGTGCTCGCCCTGGTCGACGAGGGCACGAACATCTCCATCAGGGACTCGGTCATCGTCGCCATCGAGAACAGGAACCTGCCGGTCGCCGCCGGTTGGGCGCTGTACGCGGTGTGCGTCGCGGGATACGCCGCCGTGCAACTCCTGCGGGCGCGCAGCAGGGCCGGGCGCGGACTGGTCGCCGAGCCGTTCTCGCTGATCGCGGCCAGGGTCGGCGTCCTGGCCGTGCTGGCGGGCGGCGCGGTCTACGCGCTGAACCTGGAGCGCAGCCGCAACCCGGAGGTCGTCTCGCTCAGCGGCGTGCCGATCGTGGTGCCGATCATCCTGGTGCTGTTCCTGGTGGGCACGTTCGTGCTGCGCCGTACGGCGTTCGGGCGGCACGTCTACGCGGTCGGCGGCAACGCCGAGGCCGCGCGCAGGGCCGGCATCGGCGTGCACAAGATCAAGATCAGCGCCTTCGTCATCTGCTCGGCGATGGCCGCGATCGGCGGTGTCATCGCCGCCTCCAAGGCCAGCTCGGTCGACCCGAACACCGGCGGCAGCACCGTGCTGCTCTACGCCGTCGGCGCGGCGGTCATCGGCGGCACCAGCCTGTTCGGCGGCAAGGGCAGGATCGCCGACGCGGTGCTCGGCGGCGCGGTCATCGCGGTCATCGAGAACGGCATGGCGCTCATGGGGTACGGCTCCAGCGTCAAGTACATGGTCACGGGAACGGTCCTGCTGCTGGCGGCGGGCGTGGACGCGCTGTCGCGCAAGCGGGCGGCCGCCGCTGGTCTAAGGTGATCAGCGACCCACGACCATTCGAGGAACGACAGACGATGCGGGCCGGTCCGTCCCAGGAGGACATCAGGCGCCACAACCTCGGCGCCCTGCTGAGCCATGTCCATCTGGGCGGCCCGGTCTCCCGCGCCGAGCTGACCACCAGGCTGGGGCTCAACCGCAGCACGATCATGGCGCTGACCGCCGACCTCACGGCGGCCGGCCTGGTCCGCGAGGAGCTGCCGCGCGAGACGGGCCGGGCCGGACGGCCCTCGCTGGTGGTGCGCCCGGAGTCGGCGCGCGTCTACGTCTTCGCCTTCGACGTCGGCGTCGACCGGCTGGCCGTGGCCAGGGTCGGGCTCGGCGGCGTCATCCTGGACCGCAGGGAGAGCAGGCGCGGGCGCGGCCCCTTCGACATGGAGGAGGTCATCGGCATCCTGGCCGGGTTCACCCGCCAGATCCACCGCAAGACACGCTCGGACACCGTGTGCGTGGGCGCGGCGGCGGCGGTGTCCGGCGGGGTGAGCAAGGGCGACGGCGCCATCAGGTTCGGCCCGAACCTGGCCTCCGGCGGGGTCGGCGACGAGCCCGTGCCGCCTTCGGGCGCCGCACTGCCCGCCAGCGGCTCCCGAGGCGGGCTGCTCGGCGAGGGCGGCGCGGGCCTGCCCTTCGGTGAGGCGCTCGGCCGCCGGATCGCACTCGGCCTGCCGGTGGGCGTCGGCAACGACGCGAACCTGGCGGCGCTGGCCGAGCAGACCAGAGGCGTGGGCGCGGGCTGCCGTGACCTGGTCTACCTGCACGGCGACGTGGGCATCGGCGGCGGCGTCATCACCGGCGGCCACCTGCTCGGCGGGCACGCGGGTTACGGCGGCGAGGTCGGGCACATGGTCGTGCACCCGGGCGGGCGGCCGTGCGGGTGCGGCTCGCGCGGCTGTCTCGAGGCCGAGGTGGGCGAGCGTGCGCTGCTGGAGGCGGCGGGCCGGTTCGGCGGCCAGGTCGCGGGGCGTGAGGCCGTGCGCGCGGTCGTCGACGCGGCCGACAGGGGTGACATCGTGGCCCAGGCGGCGCTCAGCAGGGTCGGCGACTGGCTCGGCCTCGGTGTGGCGAACCTGGTCAACATCTTCAACCCGGAAATGGTGATCTTCGGCGGTATGTTGCGCGAGGTCTACCTGGGCTCGGCCGCCCAGGTGCGCAGCAGGCTGGCCGTCGACGCGCTGGCCGCCTCCCGCGAGCGGCTGCGGCTGCGTACCTCGGCGCTCGGCGACGACGCCACACTGGTCGGCGCGGCCGAGATGGCCTTCGCCCAGGTGCTGTCCGATCCCCTTGAGGTGCTGGCCAGGGTGAGCGGCTAGATCGTTGATGTGAAATTCGAATTAGTGGTCGCAGGCGGTCAGGGGCCGTTTCACGGGTGCTCCGATGGTCCAGTTGTGCCAGATTGCCTGCCCCTCCGGCCGGTTTCACCGGCCGTGAGGGCGCGATGGGCAGGTTGGTGGCCTTCCTCGACCCGGCCCGCGACCAGGACGGTGGTGTCGGGATGGGGTCGGGGGTGGTGGGGTCGGCGGTGGGGGGATGGGCGGGATCGGCAAGACCTCCCTGGCCCTGGTCGCCGCCCACCACGCGATGCGTGAGGGCTGGTTCGCGGGCGGGGGGTTTGGCGGTGGCCGACAACGCCGCTGCGGTCGGCCAGGTGCAGCCGCTGTTGCCCGAGCACTCCTGTCATCGGTTGCTGGTGACCTCTCGTCACACGCTGGCCTCCGCTGCCCGCCCGCCACCTGGACCTGGCCGTACTGGAGCGCGTGGACTCGGTGGAGTTGCCGCACACCGCGCTGACCCTGCGCGACCCGGCCGATCTGCGGGCGGTCGAACAGTCGCAGGATGCGGATCGGGTGGCGGGGTGGTGCGGGGATCTGCCGCTGGCGCGGGTGGAGGGGGACCGCTGCCGGTGCGGGCGCGCTGGAGCTGTCCTACCGCACCTGCTGCACACCCGGCCGCAGCCGAGTCGGCGGCTGCGACTGCTGACCGCAGCTCCTGGCCCCCGGACATCGGCCTGAGTGCCGCGGCAGCTCTGGCCGGACAGCAGGAGGGGCGGACGCGGCAGGAGTTGCGGGAGCTGGGAGTGGCACACCTGATCACCTTCGCGGCGCCGGGAAGGTGGGGCATGCACGACTTGGTCCGCGCGAACACGCTGCTGAACATGCCCACGCGCTCGCTGGAGACGACGGGCAACCCAGGCTGTGGACCGGCTGCTGGAGTACTGCCTGGACACCGCCGAAGCCCACTTGCGCGCCCTGCTCGACCAGCCGGTACCGGCGTTGTTCGGCGAGCGGAGCAGGCGCTGGCCTGGTCCGACACCGAACGCGCCAACCTCGTCGCCGCCGTCCTTCAGGCCGCCGACACCGGCCGGCACCGGGTGGCCGCGCCGACCTGGACCGTCGCCGCATCCCACAGAACCCGACTACAGCCAGACACATGATGTGCACGATCGGCAACAAGGGTATGGCCAAACGGAAACTGCCCAAGAGTCAGCGCCTGGAACAGGGTGGGGTGGCCGATCACCATGTGCAACGGCGCAGATTGGAGCGCTCCATGCTCAGGCTCCGCCACCCCTCTGGCCGCGATCGCGGCGCCCCCGCCTGCAGGGGCGCTCTCCACCTCTGCGTCAACGCGCCGCCGCCGACACTCTGGACGTCACGCGTATCCCGCCGGGCGGCGGCTCGGTGACCGGCAACCCGCCGCCGACCTCAACCTCCCAAGCAACTGGCCTTTGCCGTCTCACCCGATGCGGCCCGCGCGTATCTACGACCGTGCCCGCCTTGACCTCCGGCATGCGCAGCGTCTCGGGCCGCATCCCCGGTTTGTCCTGCCCGGTACTCCTCAACCCGCCCCACACTGTCACGCGGAACACAGGCCGAACCGGCACCGGCACCGTTATCGGCGTCGTGGGGGCGGCCCTGGTAGTCACGATCACCGACTGTCCGAGTGTTCACCGGCGACACTGTGGCGCAGACGGTCACCGGCTTCGCAGCCGGCGTCCTGCTGTGCACCGCTGGTCTCCGCACCGTCGCCTCGATCAACTCCGCCGTCGTCCTGAAGATCACCTCGGCACCCTGACGTGCGTCAGCCGACGGAAGGACTTCGCCCGGCTCCGGCCGTACCCACTCTCCCGGAAAGGTAAGAGATGAAACTCCGGCGTTCCTCGCGTCTCGTCCTGAGCCTTGTCTCGGCTTTGCTGATGTCCTGCACGCTGGTCTTCGCCGTTCCCGCCGCCGCGCATGCGGCGACCGCGGTCTCGTGCACCGGATACCAGACCACCACCTTCAGCCCGGGCCTCACCCTGACGCAGCAGAGCGTGTCGTTCTCGACCAGCGCGCTGGTGGGACCCTGCACCGGGCTGGGCGTGCTGAGCACCTCCGGCTCGTACACGACATCCGGCCAGGGCGACCTGAGCTGCACGCTGGGCAGCAACACCGTCGTCACCCAGGTCTACACCTGGCAGGACGGAGTCACCAGCACGCTTCAGATGACCGCGGCGGTCAACGCCAAGCCCGGCGGTGAGACTGTCCTGGTCAACACCGGAACCGTGACGGCGGGCCGCTATCTGGGCACGACCGCCGTACAGACTGTCACGACCCTCCAGCTCAACCCCACGGCGTGCGCGGAGCCCGGCGGCGTCACCTCCGCAAGCGGCCCCACCACCCTGACTTTCGTCGGACTCTAACCCCCTGCGTACGCCTCGAAGCTGAGGGGGCTCCGATGGAGCCCCCTCCCGCCAGGCCGCCCCTTTCTGGCAACGGTACGTACCGTTCGCGCGCCCGCCGCCGCCCCTGATTCGCTCATGAGGCGACACAACGCCCACGAAACAGGGTGTGCGCGCCTGGGAACCCAGGGCACGGCCGTGCTGCTGGAGGCGGCGAGCGCCTGCGGGGACACCGATCCCGAGCACACGATCGACTGCGTGCTGCGCCACGTGTTCGACGACGACGTGGAGGACGACGTCTGCCTGCTGGCGCTCGCGGTGCGCTGAGGGCTCAGGCGACCTTGCTCGCCGGGGCCGTCCACGTGGTGCAGGAGGAGGCCGATCCCGAGGTGTAGCCGACGTCGTTCCAGTGGGCGAGGTTGGCCGGTTTGCCGTGCACGGCGTCGGCGGGGGAGGCGCTGACGCCTTCGAGCCACTGCTCCCAGGTGATGCCGGTCTCCAGGGAGTCGAGGGTGGCGCTGTAGAAGACGCCGGCCAGGCATTCGGCCTGCATCTCCAGCCGGTGGCTCAGCCGGTTGCGCGCCGTGCCCTTGGCGGCCTGGCCGTACATGACGTTGTAGGCGTCCATCATGCCGGTGAGCTGCTGGACGTGGTGGCCGTACTCGTGGGCGACGGCATGGGCGATGTTCATCACGTAGGGGTCGGTGATGTCGCGCTTGGTGACGCGGATGGCGACCGTGCGCTGCTGCGGGCAGTACAGGGCGCCGCCCGCGGTGAACTTGCCGCACAGCGATCTGGCCGAGGTGGTGATCTGCAGCTTGGGCGGGGTGAAGCGGAGCTTGGCCGCCTTGAACCTGGTCGTCCAGAACCGGTCGGCGCAGCGCGCCATGGCCCGGTGGAAGGACTTGACCGAGGCGGTGCTCCCCAGCTCGATCGCGGGGACGTCGCACTCCATCGGCTCGGCGACGCCGGAGCGATAGATCCGGTTCTTCGCCAGTACGGCGGGCACGGCGGAGGCCAAGGGGGAGGCCATCGAGGAGGCGCCGGAGGGGGATGCGGCGCGGTGCGAGGCGGCGGCGGGAAGGCCGGGGATCACGACGATCAGGCCCGCGATCATGCATGTCGCCATCGCGGCGAGGGGGAAACGCATGGTCGCGGATCTTAGGGCACAGATGTCCTGAAATTTCGGTAGACCTGGGACATTGGGCCCCCTGGAACTCCGGCTATTGGAGCCAGGGGGCCCGGGGGCTCAGGAGACCTTCGACTTGGGTGCCGACCAGGTGTTGCACGCGTTGGGCGACTCGGCGTCGAAACCGCGCTGCAACCAGTAGGCGATGTTGGCCGCCTTGCCGTGGCTGGTGTAGTCGAAGCCGGTCTGGGCGACCTTGACGATGTAGCGGAAGTCCCAGTCGCGGCGGCCGAGCGAGTGCCACACGCTGCCGATGAAGGCCGCGGAGAAGCACTCGGCCTGCAGCTCGATCCGGCGGCTCTCGTCGTAGATGCGGGCCTTGCTCTTGCCCTTGTACACATCGACGACCTTGAACATCCCGGTCAGCTCCTGCACGTGGTGGCCGTACTCGTGCGCCATCACCTCGAACAGGAAAAGCTCGGTCGGCTCGGAAAGAATGCCCGGGTCGAGCAGGAACACGATCGCACGCTTGTTGGGGCAATAGACGGCCTGGGCGCCACGGGGGAACTTGCCACAGGTCGAAGCCTTGCCCGGCGCGTTCACGACGGAGAACTTCGGCTTGGCGAACGGGATGCCGACCTTCTTGAGCTGCTGGCTCCAGGAGGTGTTGAGGCATTCGAGCACGAACTCGAGGTAGACGCGCGCCCCGTCGAGGTCGCCTCCGGCCAGCGGCTGCTCCTCACACTCCTTGAGGTTCATCTCACCGGTCTTGTAGATCGGGTTCTTGGTGAGGACAGGCTTGTAGACCGGGGCCGCCTCCGCCGTCGTGGCGGTCGCCGTACCGGCGAACAACACACTGGCCAGCACACCGGCAAGTAGGGCAAATAGGGGGGTACGCATGAATAGGCACCTTAGACGAAGAAAAGGGAAAGCGTGCAGGTCAGGTCACGTACTTGGCCCCGACGGTCCAGGTGTTGCAGGCGGTGGGCTGGGCGTAGGTCCAGCCGCGTTCCATCCAGAAGGCCTGGGTCGGGCCCTTGCCGTGGTCGTTCTCCGCCCAGCCCTTGTGACCGCTGTCGTGGAACCACTTCACGACGCTCTGCCAGTCCTCGGGCCTGACGGGCAGCGTGTCCTCGATCGTGCGCATGAACACCGACGACAGGCACTCGGCCTGCAGTTCGAGGCGGCGCGAGTAGTCGAGGCGCACCGAGGTGCGGGCCCGGTGGATGCTCTGGCGGTACCAGAGGCCCATGCCGGAGATCTCCTGGACGTGATGGGCGTACTCGTGCGCCATCAGCCTGCCGATGCCGAGCGGGAACGGATTGCGCAGCTCGAACTTGGTGATCAACATGTACATGGTGCGGTCGGCGGAGCAGTAGATGCCCGCGGCGCCCTTCTGCATGTAACGGGCGCACGGGCTGTTGACCCGCTTCGTCGTCACGATACGCAGCCGGGGCTTGCTGAAGGCGAGACCGGCCTTCTTGAACTGCGCGGCCCAGGAGCGGTTGAGACAGTTGGTGAAGGTCGCCAGGAAGTTGCGGTAGGCCTGCGTACTTCCTCGGGTGATCTCGCCGGGCGCACACCCCGAGTCGGCGAGCTGACCGGTCTTGTACAGCGGGCTGTGCGTCGCGGCCGCTCTGCCACGGGGCGGCGCTATGGACTGCTGCTCCTGTGTCGCGGGCTTGGCCTCGGCCACGGCCGTACCTGCCCCGCACAGCGCCAGAACGAGACCTGCGGCCACGAGTGACGAGAGTTTCCTCATGGGGAGAGTGTTCATAGTGGGCATTACCCTAGGTCAAGACTGGGTAAATGGGGCGGAGTTCGGCCAGTCGGGGGCATCGGCCGCCACGCGAACTAGACTCGATGCGTCAGCGAGTGAGCAGAGGGGATGATTCCGTGAGCGGGCTGTTGGCCACGATCAAGGGACCACACGACGTCAAGCGGCTGGACGTCGGGGAGCTGCCACGACTGGCGAGGGAGATCCGGGATCTGCTCGTCGGATCGTGTGCGCGAAACGGGGGTCATCTGGGCCCCAATCTGGGCGTCGTGGAGTTGACGATCGCCGTGCACAGGGTCTTCGACTCGCCCGGCGACCCGGTGATCTGGGACACCGGTCACCAGGCCTACGTGCACAAGATGCTCACCGGCAGGGCCCTGCGCTTCGACGACCTCAAGCAGGAGGGCGGCCTGTCCGGCTACCCGAGCCGGGCCGAGTCCGAGCACGACTTCGTCGAGAACTCCCACGCCTCCACCGCGCTGTCCTACGCCGACGGCCTGGCCAAGGCGTTCAAGCTGCGCGGCGAGCGCGAGCGCACCGCGGTGGCGATCATCGGTGACGGCGCGCTGACCGGCGGCATGGCCTGGGAGGCGCTCAACAACATCGCGGGCGTCAAGGACCTGCCCTGTGTGATCGTCGTCAACGACAACGGCCGCTCCTACTCCCCGACCATCGGCGGGCTGGCCAGCCATCTGGCCTCGCTGCGGATGACCCAGCGCTACGAGCACGCGCTGGAGTTCATCAAGTCCAACGTCTCGCGGGTGCCGGTCGTCGGCGAGCCGCTCTACGACGCGCTCCACGGCTTCAAGAAGGGCGTCAAGGACGTCCTGGCCCCCCAGGTCATGTTCGAGGACCTCGGCCTGAAGTACGTCGGCCCGATCGACGGCCACGACGAGCAGGCCGTCGAGGTCGCCCTGCGCAAGGCCAAGGCCTTCGGCGGTCCCGTCATCGTGCACGTGCTGACGCAGAAGGGCCGAGGCTACGCGCCCGCCGAGCAGCACGACGAGGACCAGTTCCACTCGCCCGGCGCCTTCGACCCGGCCACCGGCACCGAGAAGCCCAAGGGCCGCATCTGGACCAACACCTTCAGCGAAGAGCTGGTCCGGATCGGCGCCGAGCGCGACGACGTGGTCGCCATCACCGCGGCCATGCTGCACCCGACCGGCCTCAACGCCTTCGCCGACGCCTATCCCGACCGCATCTACGACGTCGGCATCGCCGAGCAGCACGCGCTCACCAGTGCGGCCGGTCTGGCCATGGGCGGGCTGCACCCGGTCGTCGCCGTCTACGCGACCTTCCTCAACCGGGCCTTCGACCAGCTGCTGATGGACGTCGCCCTGCACCGCCTGCCCGTCACGGTCGTGCTCGACCGCGCGGGCGTGACCGGTGACGACGGCGCCAGCCACAACGGCATGTGGGACCTGTCGATCCTCCAGGTCGTGCCCGGCCTGCGGGTGGCGGTGCCGCGTGACGGCGAGCGCGTGGCCGAGCTGCTGCGCGAGGCGCTCGCCGTCGACGACGCGCCCACCGTGCTGCGCTTCCCCAAGGGGCCCGTCGCCGAGAGCGTCGAGGCCGTCGGCAAGCTCGGCGACATGGACGTGCTGCGCTCGGGCGAGCCCGACGTGCTGCTGGTCGGCGTCGGGCCGATGGTCCAGGTCTGCCTGGAGGCGGCGACCCTGCTCGACGCCCAGGGCATCTCGGCCACCGTCGTCGACCCGCGCTGGGTCAAGCCGCTCGACGAGGCGCTCGTGCCCGCCGCGGCCGCGCACAAGCTGGTCGCGGTCGTGGAGGACAACGGCAGGGTCGGCGCCGTCGGCGACGCGGTCGCCCGGCTGCTGCGCGACGCCGACGTCGACGTACCGGTGCGCACGTTCGGCATCCCGCAGCGCTTCCTCGACCACGCCAAGCGCGCCAAGATCCTCGGGCAGATCGGCCTGACCGGTCAGGACCTGGCCCGCGAGATCACCGAGGCGGTGGCGAAGCGCTCGCCCGCTCTCGTCGACCACCCCGCGCACTGAGCGCCCTGCGGACCGCGGCGGACACGGCAACGATGATCAGCGCCGCCGCGGCCGCGACGGGCACCAGCAACTCGGCGTGCTCCCGCACGACCCCCGCCGACAGCGCCCCCAGCGTCACATAACCGCACACCCACGCCACCGCCCCCGCCATCGCCCACGGCATGAACCTCCGGTACGGCATGCCGAGCGCCCCGGCGGCGGCGGGCGTCAGCGCGTGCACGACCGGCAGGAAGTAGGCCAGCGCCAGCGCCCACCCGCTGCGCCCGAGCAGCGCCTCGGCCCGCTCCCACCGCTCCTCGCCGATCCTGCGCCCGAGCCGCCCGGCCCGCAGTCGCCCGCCGTACCTGGCGCCGAGCCAGTGGCCGCTCGACGCTCCGGCGAAGCAGGCCAGGATGCCCGCGGCCATCAGCGCCGCCGCCTCGCCCGGCCCCGACGCCGTCGTGCCCGCGACGATGAGCAGGGCGTCGCCCGGCACCACCAGGCCGATGCCGACGGAGGCGTCGAGGGTGAGGAAGGCCAGCATGAGCGGCCAGACCACACCGATCTCGGCGTTCGCCAGGAGTTCCAGGACGTCGTTGAGCATCCTTCCACCCTGCCCTGACCTGCGCCGACCGGCATCGGGTCATACCCCTGAGGCAACCCTGAACCGCCCGGCCACAAGGAGGATGCCGCATGCTCGCCCCTGCTGGGGGAATGCACGACGTGTGGAGATCTTCAGGACGAAAAGCGTCGAGCAATCCATCCGAGACGCGGACGAACCAGAGCACAAGCTCAAGCGCACGCTGTCCGCGCTCGACCTGACAGTCTTCGGGATCGGGGTGATCGTCGGGACCGGCATCTTCACCCTGACCGGCATCGCGGCCAAGGACTACGCGGGCCCGGCCGTCGCGATCTCGTTCGTGGTCGCCGCCGTCGTGTGCGGTCTGGCCGCCCTCTGCTACGCCGAGTTCGCCTCGACCATCCCGGTCGCGGGATCGGCCTACACCTTCTCCTACGCCACGATCGGCGAGCTGCCGGCGTGGATCATCGGCTGGGACCTCATGCTGGAGATGGCGCTCGGCGGCGCGGTCGTGGCCGTCGGCTGGTCGGGGTACTTCGACTCCGTCCTGGACTCCCTCGGCGTGAACCTGCCCGAGGTGGCGATCGGCGGGCTGAACGTCAACTACATGGCGGTCGTCGTCACGCTGCTGCTGACCTGGCTGCTGGTGGTCGGGGTGAAGCTGTCGGCCAGGTTCAACCTGGTGATGGTCACCATCAAGGTCGCCGTCATCCTGCTCGTCATCTTCGCCGGGCTGTTCTTCGTCAACGGGGCCAACTACACCCCGTTCATCCCGGCGGCCGAGTCGACGCCAGGGGCCAGTGGCATGGCCGCGCCGCTGATCCAGGTGCTGTTCGGCATCACACCCACCGTGTTCGGCGTGGCGGGCATCTTCACCGCGGCGGCGATCGTGTTCTTCGCCTACATCGGGTTCGACGTCGTCGCCACCGCCGCCGAGGAGACCCGCAGGCCGCAGCGCGACCTGCCGATCGGCATCATCGCCTCGCTGGTGGTGTGCACGGTGCTGTACGTCGCCGTCTCGCTCGTCGTCGTCGGCATGCAGCCGTACGGGCAGCTCAGCGAGGTCGCGCCGCTCGCCGACGCGTTCAAGGCGGTGGGGCAGCCGTGGATCGCCGGGATCATCAGCGTCGGCGGCATCTCGGGCCTGACCACGGTCATCCTCATCCTGATGCTCGGCCAGAGCCGGGTGCTGTTCGCGATGAGCCGGGACGGGCTGCTGCCGCGCGGGCTGGCCAAGGTGCATCCCAGCTACGGCACGCCCGCGAGGGTCACTGTGATCATCGGTGTGGTGACCGCGGTGCTGGCCGGGTTCATCCCGCTGAGCGCGCTGGCCGAGATGGTGAACATCGGCACGCTGTTCGCCTTCGTCGTGGTGTCGATCGGCGTGATCGTGCTGCGGCGTACCCGGCCGGACGTGCCTCGCTCCTTCCGCACGCCGCTGGTGCCGTTCGTGCCGGTCGTGGCGGTGCTGGCATGCGTGTACCTCATGCTGAACCTGGCCGTCGAGACGTGGCTGCGGTTCGTGGTGTGGATGCTGATCGGCCTGGCGTTGTACTTCGTGTACGGCTATCGCCGCAGCCGGGTGGGGCGTTCCTCCTGACGCCCGGAACCTCCGGGCGGCGGGCGGTGTACCCCCTTGCATGAGACGAATCCTGCTCGCGCTTCTGCTGGCGCTCGCCGTACCCCTGGCCGCCGCCGTTCCCTCGTCGGCGGCCGGTGGGTGGGCGGTGACCTACCTCGACCCGCTGCCCGCCTCGGTGGCGCCCGGCGGCGCCTACACGGTCGGCTTCTGGCTGCTGCAGCACGGTAACCATCCCTATGTCGGCACCGATCTGGGGGAGGTCGCCCTCCGCTTCACCGACGGGAACGCCGTCCACACCTTCAAGGGCACGGCGCTGCCCGAACCCGCCCACTACGCCGCCGCCGTGGCCCTGCCCGCCGGGACCTGGCAGGTGGAAGGGCTCCAGGGCTGGTTCGCGCCGTTCGCGATCGGCGTGCTGACCGTTCCGGGCGGGCTGGCGCTCAACGCGCTCGAGCCCGGGGTCAAGGAGGGCATCGAACGCTACCTGGAGGCGAACGGCGGCAAGGACCCCTGGGGCGCGGTCCGCCCGCCCGGCTTCCCCGCGGCGTCCGGGGGAGCGGCTGCACTGGGCGCGCCCGGTGGTACGGCTGCGGTTGCGCCTGCTACGCGGGTGACGGTGGAGTCCGTGTCGTGGTGGCGTACGCCGTATGTCGGGGCTGGGGTGCTGGTGGCCGTGGTGGCCGGGGTGCTGGCGGCTCTGCTGGTGGTGTCACGGCGTCGCCGGGGGCTGACCCGGGGGTAGGCAGGGGGAGGGGCCGTGGCTCGTGATGCGCCACGGCCCCTCCTTGGTGCTTGTCGTGCTCGGTCGGGCGTTGGTTACTCGCTGTCCTCGGCCTCGCCCTCGGCGGCGTCAAGCGGCGCCTCCACCGTGGGCGCCGCCTCCTCCGCCTGAGTCTCTGCCTCCGCGTCGTCGAACGCAGGGGCCTCGGCCACGACGGCGGGCGGCGCGGGCTCCACCCCGACCGGCTCGACGGCAGCGGCCACAGCGGGCTCGGCGGGCTCGGCCTCAGGACCAGCGGGTACGGGGTCGGCGGTGCGCGCACCCGCCGGGGCGTCGACCGCACGCACGTCCACGGCCGGAGCGGCGGGCGCCTCGGCCGCAGCTTCGGCAGGCGCCTTGACGACCTCGGCCGGGGCGGCGGGCGCCTCCTCGGCGGCAGGCTCAGCGGCCTGGTCGACAGGAGCCGCCTCTGCGGCAGGCGCCGCCTCCGCAGCGGGAGCGGCGTCCTCAGCGGGAGCGGCGTCCTCAGCGGGAGCGGCGTCCTCGGCCGGGACCGGCTCCGCCGCCGGGGCGGGGTCTGCTGCCGGAGCGGCTGCCGCGTCCACTACGGGCGCGGCCGCGTCGGCGGGAGCGGCGTCCGCTGCAGGTGCGGCGGGAGCGGCGGGCTCAGCAGGACTGGCGGCCTCGTCAGCCGGAGCAGCCTCCTCTGCGGGAGCCGCTGCCGCGTCCGCTGCGGGAGCTGCCTCGTCGGCGGGCGCTGTGTCGGCGGCCGGGACAGCCTCGTCGGCGGGTGCGGCAGGCGCGGCCTCGTCCACGGGCGCGGTTTCCCCGGCCGGGACTGCCTCCGCGTCCACGGGCGCGACCTCCTCGGCCGGAGCCGCTGCCTCGTCGGCGGGCGCAGCTTCCTCAGCCGGGGCCGCTGCCGCCTCGTCTGCGGGAGCCGCAGCCTCGTCGGCCGGAGCTGCCGCCCCATCAGCGGGAGCTGCGGCTTCCTCTGCGGGTGCTGCGGCTTCGTCGGCCGGGGCGGCTGCCTCGTCGGCGGGCGCTGCGGCTTCGTCTGCGGGGGCCGCTGCCGTCCCCTCTGCGGGTGCTGCTGCGTCGTCGGCCGGAGCCTGCTCGTCCGCCGGAGCCTCTGCCTCGTCCGCCGGGCCTGCTTCGTCGGCAGGTGCCGGTTCGTCGGCAGCGGGTGCCTCGTCGGTGGGGGCCGGGTCGTCGGCCGGGGCGGCCTCGTCGGTCTCCGCGTCCTCTGTGGAGTCCTCGTCGTCGGCGGGGTCGGTGTCGAGCATGTCGGCGAGTTCGTCGCGGACGAGGGTCTTGGTGTCCTTGGTGAGGATGTCGCTGGCCAGCAGGTCCTCGATGACGGCGAGGGTGGCGACGGGGCTCAGCACGTAGGGGTGCCAGTCGGTGGGGGTGGGCAGGACGTCGATGACCTGTACGGCGGGCTCCGGCTTGGGCGCGGGCTTCGGCGGCGCGACGGCGACGGGAGCGGGTGCGGGTGCGATCACGGGCGGGAGCGGCCAGCCGGGCTTGGGCTTGCCGAAGAAGTCCTTGAGCACCTGGACCTTGACCGAGGCCGACAGTTTGCCGTCGTCGTCGAGGTCGTGCAGGATGTCGGCGATCGTGGTGCCCTTGATGCCGAGGAAGAGCGGCTCGTCGTCGCCGGGCGGGTCACTCACGGCGCTGCGGGTGTCGGCGTGGGCGGGAAGTGCGACGCCGGCACCGACGGCGGTCAGTCCTATGGCGAAGGCGAGAAGCCCTTTGTGTAGCTTGTTCATGGCTGCCCCCTACCCGGACCCTGTCCCGGGAATAGGGACCAATCCCCCAAGACTCCCCCATCGTCGGCCCCGCATCCCCCACCGAACACCCACCCCGAAACGCCCGTACGAGCGCACCCCACCAGCAGGGACACGCCCGTACGGGCACAAACGCGACGCTCAGGAGGCGGGCAGCGACGCCACCCCGGCGGGCAGGAATCGAGGCGATGCCAGCCCGGCGCGGTCCAGGTACGGCGTGACGCCGCCCAGATGGAACGGCCATCCGGCGCCCAGCAGCATGCACAGGTCGATGTCCTGGGCCGCCGAGACGACGCCCTCGTCCAGCATGAGGCGGATCTCCTGCGACAGCGCGGTCAGCGTGCGCAGCCGTACCTGCTCGGGTGTGGAGGGCGAGGCGCCGCCCGTGAAGAGGGCGACGGCGTCGGGGTCGAGGGTGAAGTCGGGACGGTACACGCCCGGCTTGCCCGAGGCGACGAGCGCGGCCAGGTTCGCCGAGACGCCGAAACGGTCGGGGAAGGCCGCGTGCAGGGTCTGCGAGACGTGGTGCCCGACGGCGGGCCCGACGAGCTGCAGCAGCGCGAACGGCGTCATCGGCAGCCCGAGCTCGTCCAGCGCGTGCTCGGCGACCTCCAGCGGCGTGCCCTCGTCGACGGCGGCGAAGACCTCGCCCATGAAGCGGGTCAGCAGCCGGTTGACCACGAACGCGGGAGCGTCCTTGACCAGCACCGACGACTTCTTCAGCGACCTGCCGACCGCGAACGCGGTGGCCAGCGTGGCGTCGTCGGTCGCGGCGCCCTTGACGATCTCCAGCAGCGGCATGATCGCGACCGGGTTGAAGAAGTGGAACCCGACCAGCCGTTCGGGATGCGCGAGCCGGGAGCCCATCTCGGTCAGCGACAGCGACGAGGTGTTGGTCGCGAGCACGCAGGTGTCGGACACCACGGCCTCGACCTCGGCGAACACCTGCTGCTTGACCTTCATCTCCTCGAAGACGGCCTCGATGACGAAGTCGGCGTCGGCGAAGGCGTCCTTGGTCAGCGAGCCGGTGACCAGGCCCTTGAGCCGGTTCGCCTGGTCGCTGGAGATGCGGCCCTTGGCCAGCAGCTTGTCGACCTCGCCGTGCACGTAGCCGACGCCCTTGTCCAGGCGGGCCTGGTCGAGGTCGGTCAGGACGACGGGCACCTCCAGGCGACGGGCGAACAGCAGCGCCATCTGCGAGGCCATCAGCCCGGCCCCGACGACGCCCACCTTGGTCACCTTGCGCGCCAGCGCCTTGTCGGGCGCGCCGGCGGGCCGCTTGGCCCGGCGCTGGACCAGGTCGAAGGCGTAGAGCCCGGCGCGCAGTTCGTCGCTCATGAGCAGGTCGGCCAGCGCGTCGTCCTCGGCGGCGAAGCCCTCGTCGCGGGAGGCGTGCCGCGCCTGGGCGATGAGGTCGAGCGCGCGGTAGGGGGCGGGCGAGGCGCCGTGCAGCTTGATGTCGACCAGGAAGCGGGCATCGCCCACGATCTTGGCCCAGTCCTCGTCCTCGAAGGAGGGCCGCTCGACCTCGGTGGCGCCGCGCAGGACGGCCGATGCCCAGCGCAGCGACTCCTCGAGGAAGTCGGCGGGCTCGAACATCGCGTCGGCCACGCCGAGCTCGAACGCCGCACGCCCCTTGATCATGCGGTTCTGCGCGAGCGGGTTCTCGATGATCAGCTTGACGGCGTTCGCGGGACCGATGAGCCTCGGCAGCAGCTGGGTGCCGCCCCAGCCCGGCACCAGGCCGAGGAAACACTCCGGCAGCGCGAGCGCGGGCACCCCGGAGGAGATCGTCCGGTAGGTGCAGTGCAGGGCGATCTCGAGCCCGCCGCCCATCGCCGCGCCGTTGACGAACGCGAACGACGGCACGCCCAGCTCGCCGAGCCTGCGGAAGACCAGGTGCCCGAGCTCGCCGATCGCCCTGGCCTCGGCCCGCTCCGACACGGTGGCCGCGCCCTTGAGGTCGGCGCCGACGGCGAAGATGAACGGCTTGCCGGTCACACCGACCGCGGCCAGGTCGGTGCGCGCCGCGACGGCGTCGAGCGCGTCGTTGAGGCTGAGCAGGCCGTGCGGGCCGAAGGTGTTCGGCTTGGTGTGGTCGAAGCCGTTGTCCAGCGTGATGAGCGCCATGGTCCCGGTGCCGTCCGGCAGGTCGACGTCGCGCACGAGCGCCTTGGTGACGACCTCGTCGGCGCCCTTGCCGTCGGCGGTCAGCAGTGCGCGAAGGCTGTCGATGGTGCTCACTTGGCGCCCTCCCAGGCGAGGTTCTCCCAGATGACCGTTCCGCCCATGCCCATGCCCACGCACATGGTGGTGACGCCGTAGCGCACGTCGGGCCGCTCGCCGAACTGGCGGGCCAGCTGCGTCATCAGCCGCACGCCCGACGAGGCGAGCGGGTGCCCGAAGGCGATGGCGCCGCCGTATGGGTTCACGCGGGCGTCGTCGTCGGCGATGCCGAAGTGGTCGAGGAAGGCCAGCACCTGTACGGCGAACGCCTCGTTGATCTCGAACAGGCCGATGTCGCCGATCGTGAGCCCGGCCAGGCGCAGGGCGCGCTCGGTCGAGGGGATCGGCCCGACGCCCATGACCTCGGGGTCGACCCCGGCGAAGGCGTAGGACACCAGGCGCATCTTGGCCTGCAGGCCGAGCTCGGCCGCGGTGTCGGCGGCGGCGAGCACGCAGCCGGTCGCGCCGTCGTTGATGCCGGAGGCGTTGCCCGCCGTCACCCTGCCGTGCGCGCGGAACGGCGTCTTGAGCGAGGCCAGTCCTTCGAGCGTGGTGCCGGGACGCGGCGCCTCGTCGACGGTGGCCAGGCCCCAGCCTTCGGCGGCCTTGCGGGTCGCGGTCGGGACCAGGTCGGGCTGGATCCGGCCGTCGGCGTAGGCCTTGGCGACCTTCTCCTGGCTGAGGACCGCGTAGGCGTCGGCGCGCTCCTTGGTGATGCCCGGGTAGCGGTCGTGCAGGTTCTCCGCGGTCATCCCCATGACCAGCGCACTGCCGTCGACCAGGCTCTCGGACAGGAAGCGAGGATTGGGATCGACGCCTTCGCCCATCGGGTGGCGGCCCATGTGCTCGACGCCTCCCGCGATGGCGACGTCGTAGGCGCCGAACGCGATGCCTCCGGCGACGGAGGTGACGGCGGTCATCGCGCCCGCGCACATCCGGTCGATGGCATAGCCGGGAACGCTCTTGGGCAGTCCGGCCAGGACGGCGGCCGAGCGGCCGATCGTCAGGCCCTGGTCGCCGATCTGGGTGGTGGCCGCGATGGCGACCTCGTCGACACGCTCGGGCGGCAGGCCGGGATTGCGCCTGATGAGCTCGCGGATCACACGGACGACGAGGTCGTCGGCGCGGGTCTCCGCGTACATGCCCTTAGGGCCTGACTTGCCGAAAGGCGTGCGCACGCCGTCGACGAACACGACGTCACGAGAGGAAGGCACGGTGATTCGCTCCTCGCTGGTGGGAAGCCTCTACCTCCTATGCTACTCGCCGGTAACCAGTCCGTACGCGAGCAGCGCGCCCAGCGAGCCGCACAGCAGCAGGCACACGGTCGTGGTGTCCGGCTCCCACAGGTGCGCCCGGCCGCCGACCAGTGCGGCGAGCAGGAAGGCGGCGACCGCCTTGAGCGCCGAGGCCCAGGGGTGACGCGGCGTGCGGCCGGGATCCCATGGATCGCTGGGTGTCCCACCCGGCCGCACGCCACTGCGCACCACCATCCCCAGGGCATCGCATGCCCACCAGATCGCGAAAAACACCCCCGTGGCATATCCGATCACCGCGAGCACCTCCGCCGCCTGGCCGAGCGCCGCCGCGAAGCCGTACAGGCCGGAGTCGGCGAACAGGCGGGGCAGCGTGCAGCCGAGCAGCAGGGCGACCAGCCAGCCCGCCGCCACCGCCAGTCTGGTCAGGGCGCGGGCCAGCACCGGGACCGGCGCGGCGTACAGGGCGTGCTGGCGATCGAGCGCCCGGCGCGAGCGCCTGGCCCACTGGGCCTGGGTGAGGGCGAGCGCGGGCAGGGCCAGCAGGAAGACCGCGAGCGCCGCCACCGCGTACGGCAGTGCGGCCTGCCGGGTCGCGGCGCGTTCGGCGAGCATCTGGATCGAGGCGAGCAGGGCGATCACCGCGCACAGTGTGGCCAGCGCCCTGCGACGGGCGAGCGTCGCGCGCGAGCGCAGCAGGGCCAGGGGTCGCGCCCCTGGAAAGGTGTCGGGCTGGAGCATGCCGGTAATCATGGCGTCACAAATGGTGATGACGAAGGGATTTAGGGGAGATTGCCGCGTTCCCAAATCCCTACGAGCCCCATTGAGTACACATTGTGTGTGGAATTTCCGGACACGGGGGAGTCGGGTCTGTTAGTAAATAACGATCAAGACGCACAGCGGAGAGGGTTCGTCGTGGGACGCGAAGTGAGCGCGTGGTCGTCCGAAGAGGAGATCCGCCGGGCGATGGTGGCGGAGCAGGACCCCGACGACGCCGACGAGCAGCCCCGCTTCTTCGACTCCGGCTGGATCACCGCCGCCGAGGTCGACGCCGAACGCGAGAACGAGCAACGCCGCCGGACCAAGGTCCTGGTCAAGGGCGCACTGGCCGTCGTCGCCCTCGGCGTCGGCGCGGGCTGGCTGCTGTCGAGCTTCGGTACGGCGAGCCCCGAGTGCGGCGCCCGCTGCGCCTCGGCCGTGCTCCCCACCTGGAAGGGCCAGGCCGAGCCCCCGGCCCCCACGCCCAGCCTCACCCCCACGGCCAGCTCGACCGCCGGACCCGCACGGCCGACGCACTCGCCGGACGCCGAGTCCCCGCGCGAGACCCGGCGGCCGAGCATGGCGCCCACCCGCGTGGCCAGGACGCCCGAGCAGCAGGCCGAGGAGCCGGAGAAGGTCCCGCAGCTCGACGACGGCGAGCAGACCGAGCAGGCCGAGCAGCCGCGGCCCCCCGCCGAACGCCCCTCGCAGCAGCCGCAGCCCACCACGCCCACCCAGGCCCCCGAACCGACGCAACCCGCGCCGGAGCCGGTCGAACCGCCCAGGAGAGGCGGCCTGCTCGACTGGCTGTTCTGACCTCCTGCGGGCCCCGGCGTATCACCCTGCGGCCCTCGGTCGTACGATCACGATCGGTGCCACACGGGCCCTGCCGGGTCCAGGCGCACTGGAAGTCGCTTTCCAGGAGGTGTCGTGATCACGCTGGAGGATGTCGCCCGCCGCGCCGGAGTGTCGCTCGCCACCGCCTCGCGGGTGCTCAACGGCAGCACCCGCCAGGTCGGGCCCGCCCTGTGCGAGAAGGTGCGCCAGGCCGCGGCCGAGCTCGGCTACCGCACCAATGTGGCGGCCCAGACGCTGGCCAGAGGGGCGAGCAATGTCATCGGCCTGGTCGTGCACGACCTGACCGACCCCTACTTCGCCGCCATCGCCGACGGCGCCATGCGGGTGGCCGCGGGCCGGGGCCTGGTCGTCATGATCGGCGCCACCCACCGCGACCCCGAGCGGGAGATCGGCTATGTCGCCACGCTCGGCGCCCAGCGGGTGCGCGCGGTGCTGCTGGCGGGCTCGCGCATCGCCGACCACCAGGTGACCGGCAGACTGCGCGAGGAACTGCGCAGGTACCAGGAGGCCGGAGGCAAGGTCGCCTGCGTCGGCCAGGACCTGCTCGGCGTCGACACCGTCGCCCCCGCCAACCGGGCGGGCGCCGCCGCACTGGCCAGACGGCTGGCCGGGCTCGGTCACACCCGCTTCGCCGTACTGGCCGGGCCCGAGAACCTCATCACCGCGACCGACCGGTGCGACGGCTTCGTCGGTGTGCTCGCCGATCTCGGCCTTCCGGCGCCGAGGGTGATCCACGGCCCCTTCGACCGCGACGGCGGCTACCACGCGGCGGCTGAGAGCGGCGACGCGACGTGTGTGTTCGCGGTCAACGACGTGATGGCCGTCGGCGCGCTCGCCTCCTACCGCGACCGTGGCATCCCGGTGCCCGAGCAGGTGTCGGTCGCCGGTTTCGACGACATCCCCACCCTGCGCGACCTGGTGCCCGCCCTGACCACGGTACGGCTGCCGCTGACCGGCATGGGGGAGCGCGCCCTGGAACTCGCCCTGTCGGGAGGCGGCGGGACGAGGGTCGACGACGTCAGGGGCGAGGTCGTGCTGCGGGCCAGCGTGCGACGCTGGGACGGCCGGTGAGGCTGGCGGTCAGCACGCTCGGCATGCCGGACAGGCCGCTGGGCGAGGCGATCGCCACCGCGAAGGCCTACGGCTGCGCGGGGCTCGAACTGCGCGTGCATCCCGACACCGGCGTGCACACGGGCCTGGACGCGGGGCAGCGCGCGCTGGTGCGCGAGGCGGTGGCCGCGGCCGGGCTGCAGGTCGCGGCGCTGGCCGGGTACGTCAGGCTGTGCGAGCCCGGCCGCGACTCGCCCGTCGTCGCCGCGCTGCTGGCCGAACTGCGGCTGGCCGCCGACCTGGGCGCGCCCGGCGTGCGCGTCTTCCCGCGCGGCAGTGAGAGCGCCGTGGGCGCCCGCAGGCTGAGGGCGGTCGCCGGGGCCGCACGCGAGCTGGGCGTACGCGTGCTGGTCGAGACGCACGACCTGATGCCGAGGGGAGCCGACGTGGGCCGGTTGCTCAGCGAGGCGGCCGAACCCGAGTGCACGGGCGCGTTGTGGGACCTGCTGCACCCGTGGCGGCACGGCGAGTCGCCCGCCGAGACGCTGGCCGGGCTCGGCCCCTGGCTGGCGTTCGTCCAGGTCAAGGACGCGGTGTCGGCGCAGGACAGCACACCGGTGCCGCTGGGGTCCGGCGGCGTGCCGCTGGCCGAGTGCGGGCGGCTGCTGCGGGCGGCGGGCTACGACGGGTGGGCGTCGCTGGAGTGGGAACGCGCGTGGTACCCGAAGGCGGGACCGGTCGAGAGCGTGCTGCCGGGAGCCGCGGCCTGGGTCCGGCGCTACTCCTGAGAGTGCCGGACCCACGCCTGCCGTTCTAGGCCTCGCCCTTCGTCTCCAGGCGCAGCAGCGCCTTCGTCAGCGGGACCGTCGTCAGCGCGACCTGCCAGGCCCTGGCGCCCAGCGAGGACAGGCGCTCGGCGACCGCCTCCTCGGTGAGGTCGGCCGGAGGCTCCCAGGTCAGCCTGCGTACGGCCTCGGGCTGCAGGAGGTTCTCGGTCGGCATGTGGTGCTCGTCGGCCAGCGCGGCCACCGCCGCCCTGGCCGCGGCCAGGCGCCTGGCGGCGGCGGGGTCGCGATCGGCCCAGCGGTTGGCCGGAGGCGGGCCGTCGCCGGGCGTGCTGGGCTGCGGCAGGTCGGCGTCGGGCAGGGCGCGTGCCCTGGCGACGGCGGCGAGCCAGTCGCTCATGTGCCTGCGGGCGCTGCGGCCGGTGAAGGCGGAGATCTCGGTCAGCGCCTTCTTGGTCTTGGGCACCTCAAGCGCGGCCGTGATGATCGCGGTGTCGGGCAGCACCCGGCCGGGCGCGATGTCGCCGCCGCGTGCGATCTGGTCGCGCATCGTCCACAACTCGCGCACGATCGCCAGCGCCCGCACCGAGCGCACCTTGTGTATGCCCGACGTGCGCCGCCACGGATCGGCGCGCGGAGCGGGAGCCGGAGTCTTGAGCACCGCCTCGAACTCCTCCTGCGCCCACTGCAGCTTGCCGCTCTCGACGAGCTCGGCATGCAGCACGTCACGCAGCTCCACCAGCACCTCGACATCGAGCGCCGCATAACGCAGCCAGTCTTCGGGCAGCGGGCGCGTCGACCAGTCGGCGGCCGAGTGGCCCTTCTCCAGGCGCAGGCCGAGCACGGTCTCGACCATCGTGCCGAGCCCCACCCGCTCGTAGCCGAGCAGCCGTCCGGCGAGCTCGGTGTCGAACATGACGCGCGGTCTGAACCCGATCTCGGCCAGGCAGGGCAGGTCCTGGGATGCGGCGTGCAGCACGACCTCGGCGCCCGAGAGCGCCGCGTCGAGGCCCGACAGGTCGGGCACGGCGATGGGATCGATCAGCGCGCTTCCCGCCCCGGCCCTGCGCAGTTGGACCAGGTAGGCGCGACCGCCGTAGCGGTAGCCCGAGGCGCGCTCGGCGTCCACGGCGACGGGTCCCGTGCCCGCGCCGAACAGGTCGACGGCTCTGGTGAGCGCGTCCGGCCCGGCGATGACGGGAGGTATCCCCTCGCGTGGCTCCAGCAACGGGATGACCTCTTCACCCGTCACGGCTGTGCTGTGCTTTTCAGTGCCCTCACTTCGATCGGTCACGGCCTGAAGGACTCCGGATCTTCGCGTCGGCGCGGCAACGGGGCCACGTCAGGTGGGAGGGGTGGGATGCCGGCCGCTGTGCACATCAGGTCGCACCAGGCGGTGACGTGACCGGAGAGGTCCTCCTCCGTCGGGGACCACGAGGCCCGCAGCTCCAGCTCGGTGGTGACCGGGTCGTCGGCCTTGTTGCCGAACCCTTCGGAGACCGCCCTGGTGACGGTGCCGCCCGCGGCCGAGTAGGCGGCTTCGTGCGACTCCAGCGCCTCGGTCAGCCAGCTCCAGGCGACCGGGCCGAGCAGCGGGTCCGAGGTGATCTCCGGCTCCATGTCGGCCCTGACGTAGGCGACGAGCCGGAAGGGACCCTCCCAGCCGCGCTGTCCCTCGGGGTCGTAGAGCAGGATGAGCCTGCCCACGGCGAGCTCCTCGTCGTCTCGGTAGACCGAGGCGCCGATGGCCGCCGAGAACGGGGCCAGCCGCTGGGGCGCGGGCAGGTCCTCCAGCTCGATCTCCGGTCTGACCGCCGGCAGGCGCAGGCTCTCGGCGGCCCGCCTGAATTCGGCGGGGGCCGGAGGCGCGTCACCGAGAGTCATAGCCGAAGCGTAGGTCGAAGCCGGTCGCATGGGGACCACGGGGGTGCTCATTGAATCCTGTCGTGCCGCTCAAGCCGCTGCCGTAACCGGGCTGGCGACGGAGAAGACCGGGTCGGGGGAGCCGTCGAACAGCGCGTGACCGCACACCACGCACGCCCTTTCGGGGCACGCGCCGGGCTCGTGCCCGTCCACGCACGGCGGCTGCTCGAACTCCCTGTCGTCGGCGCAGCTAAGGCAGTGCTCAGTGCGGCGTTCGGGGGAACTCCACAACGCGGTCATCGCAGGTGGCCTTTCGTCAGGTCGTGCTCCGACGTTGGCATGCCTCGCCGACAATTCCGTGCAACGCGCTCGGCGTGTCCCGAAAGTGGTGGCGTAATCGATGCCGCGCGGCGGCTTGGCGAACTTTTGGACTAGCCGAGACCGGTACGAAGGCCACCCTTGGGGCGCCTTCTACCCGGCCACGACGGTTGTGCAGGCGCTACCGCTAAACCTGTACCTGCCTATCTGATCATGAATTGGGCTGTTCAATGCACACATTTCCGATACCGGTCGATGGAAGGACCGCGCCCCGGGCGTGGGACCATCGTGGGGTGAGTCTTGACGAGTCAGCGTTCCTTCGCGCCTGCCGCCGCCAGCCCGTGAGCCACACCCCCGTGTGGTTCATGCGTCAAGCAGGGCGTTCGCTGCCCGAATACCTCAGGATCCGCGAAGGCGTGCCCATGCTCCAGGCGTGCGAGCGGTCCGACCTCATCGTCGAGATCACCCTGCAGCCGGTCCGCCGCTACGGCGTCGACGCGGCCATCTTCTTCAGCGACATCGTCGTGCCGCTCAGGGCGATCGGCGTCGACCTCGACATCAAGCCCGGCGTCGGCCCCGTCATCGCCGACCCGATCCGCGACGAGGCCGGGCTCGGCGTGCTGCGCCCCCTGGAGCCGGGCGACGTGCCCTACGTCACCGAGGCCATCGGCGCCCTGGTCGCCGAGCTCGGCGCGACGCCGCTCATCGGCTTCGCCGGAGCACCCTTCACCCTCGCCTCCTACCTCGTCGAGGGCGGCCCCTCCAAGAACCACGACCACACCAAGGCCATGATGTACGGCGAGCCGCGCCTGTGGCACGCGCTCATGGAGCGGCTCACGGTCATCGTCCTTGAGCACCTGCGCCTGCAGATCGCCGCAGGCGCCTCGGCCGTGCAGCTGTTCGACTCCTGGGTCGGCGCGATCTCGCCCGACGACTACCGCGAGTTCGTGCTGCCCTACACCAGCCGGATCTTCGCCGGGCTCGAAGGGCTCGGCGCCCCGCGCATCCACTTCGGTGTCGGCACCGGCGAGCTGCTCGGCGTGCTGGGCGAGGCCGGGGCCGACGTGGTGGGCGTCGACTGGCGCGTCCCGCTGGACGAGGCCGCGCGCAGGGTCGGACCGGGCAAGGCGCTGCAGGGCAACCTGGACCCGGCCATCCTGCTGGCCCCCTGGGAGGCTGTCGAGAGCCGCGCCCGCGACATCGTGCGCAGGGCGGAGGCGGCCGAGGGCCACGTGTTCAACCTCGGCCACGGCGTGCTGCCCAACACCGACCCCGACCAGCTCAAGCGCCTCACCGACCTGGTGCACGAGCTGACCGCGCGCTGAGCGGCATGTCACGATTCCGTGTGGGGTGTCGCCAAGCCGTGATGTGACCGGCTGGTCTTCGCCGTCGGCTCTGTGACAGCGTGGGGCGGGGGCCCATGGACCGACGGGGAAACGGATCGTGGATTTCGGCGTGCTCGGCCGGCTGACGCTGGCGTGTGACGATCGACGGGTCGAGGTGAGCTCGGCCAAACAGCGGACCGCGCTCGCCGTCCTGCTCAGCAGTGCCAACCGGCCTGTGCCCGACGCCAGGCTCGCGGGCGCGCTGTGGGGTGACCGCCCGCCCACCTCGGCGCCCGACACCCTGCGCTGGCACGTGCACCACCTGCGCCAGGCGCTCGGCGGCGGCACGCGGGTCAGCCGTGAGGCCGACGGCTATGTGATGACCGTGCTTCCCGGCGAGCTGGACGCCGAGCGGTTCGAGACGCTCTGCAGACAAGGGGCCGAGGCGCTGGCGGCGGGCGATCCCGGCGTCGCCGGGGAGGTGCTCGGCCGGGCGCTGGCGCTGTGGCGCGGCTCGCCGTACTGCGATCTGCCGGATGTGGCGGTGCTGCGCGAGGAGGTGGCGCGCCTTGAGGAGTTGCGGCTCGGGGCGTGCGAGCGGCGGGCCGACGCGCTGGTGGCGACCGGGCGCGCCGGAGAGGCCGCGGCCGAGCTCGGGCCGCTGGTGGCGGCCTGCCCGCTGCACGAAGGGCTGCGCGCCAGGCTGATGCTGGCCCTGCACCGGTCGGGCAGGCGGGCCGAGGCGCTCGAGATCTACCGCGCCGGGCGCGAGACGCTGAGCACCGAGCTGGGCATCGAGCCCGGCGGGCCGCTGCGCGAGCTGCATGCCGAGATCCTCAGGGGCGACGGCGCGCGCGGCGGCGAGCACCCGGGGATACGCCCGGCGCATCTGCCGCCCGACGTGCGCTCCTTCACCGGCAGGCAGGCCGAGCTCGCCGCCCTCGACACCGTGAAGGACGGCGACGCCCGCCACCTGCCGATCGGCGTGGTCACCGGGGTGGGCGGCGTCGGCAAGACCGGGCTGGTCGTGCACTGGGGGCACCGGGTCGCCGCGTGCTTCCCCGACGGACAGCTGTTCGCCGACCTGCGCGGCCAGACCGACCCCGCGGACCCGGCCGACGTGCTCGAACGTTTCCTGCGCGCACTCGGCGCCGACGCCGTGCCCGAGAGCCTGGAGGAGCGCGCCGCGTCGTACCGCAGCCTGCTGACCGGGCGCCGGGTGCTCGTCGTGCTGGACAACGCGGCGAGCTCGGCCCAGGTACGCCCGCTGCTGCCCGGCGAGGCCGGATGCTGCGTCGTGGTGACCGGGCGCAGGAGGTTCCAGGGCCTGGTGGCCGAAGGCGCGCTGGCCCTGCCCCTGCGCGCACTGCCGGTGGGGGAGGCGGCGGCGCTGGTGGCGAGGGTCGCGGGCCTGCCGGGGCGGCTCGGGGCGGCGGCGGGCGCGGAGGCCGAGGGGCTGGCCAGGCTCGGCGTGTTGTGCGACGGCCTGCCGCTGGCCCTGCGGATCGCGGGCGCGCGCCTGGCCACCAGGCCGGGCTGGACACCGGGCGGGCTGGCCGACCGGCTCGGCGCCGAGCGGCGCAGGCTGGACGAGCTACGGGCGGGCGATCTGGACGTACGGGCGACGTTCGAGCTCAGCTATCTGGACCTGGCCGAGGGCGAGCGGCTGCTGTTCAGGCGGCTCGGCCTGCTGAACGCCCCTTCGGGATTGGCCGCGTGGACGGCGGCGGCCCTGCTCGACGCGCCGATCGAGCACGCGCACGCCCTGCTCGACGCCCTCACCGAGGCCCAGTTCCTCTCGCCGCTCGGCGCCGACGCGGCCGGGCAGGAGAGATATCGCCTGCACGACCTGGTCAGGCTGTTCGCCCTGGAACGCGCCCGGGCCGACGACCCCGAGCAGGACAGCGAGGCCGCTCTGCTGCGTGTGCACGGCTGCGCGCTCGCCCTGACCGAGGAGGCCTACCTGCGCGAGTACGACGACGAGCACGTGCCCGCCGTGACAGGCGTGCGGCGCTGGCTGCCCGACGCCGACACCGTCGACCTGCTGCTGGCCGAGCCCGCCGCCTGGTTCGACGCCGAGCGGGCCACGCTCGCCGCGCTGGTCGAGCAGGCGGCGGGCGCCGGGCTGAGCGAGGTCTGCTGGAACCTGGCGCTGGCCGGATCCCGGCTGTACGAGATCAGGGGCCACCTCGACGACTGGCGCACGACCGCGAGGCTCGGCCTGCAGGTCAGCAGGGCCAAGGGCGACGCGCAGGGCGAGCGCGCGATGCTGGTCTCGATCGGCTCGCTGCACGTGCTCGAACGCAGGTACCCCGAAGCCAGGGCGGCCCTGCGCCAGGCCCTTCCCGCCCTCGAAGGCCACACGCGCGGCCGGGTGCTGGCCCATCTCGGCACCGCCGAGCGCGGCCTCGGCGACCACGCGTCGGCGAAGGCGCACTACGAGCAGGCGCTGACGGTGCTCAGGGCGTGCGCCGACCGGCCCGCCGAGGCGCTGGTCACCTCGATGCTGGCCTGCGCGCACGCCGACGAGGGCGACACCGCGACCGCCGGGGCGCTGCTCACCTCGGCGCTCGGCCTGGCGGCGAAGGCGTGGCGGGCCGAACTCGCCGTCGAGGTGGGCATGGCCGCCCTGGCCCTGGCCGACGGCGACCGCCGCCGGGCCGACCTGCTCTACGGCCAGGTGCTCGGCGTCCTGCGCGACGTGGGAGACAGGGTCATGGAGCTGACGGTGCTGCGTGGAAGGGCCGAGGCGCTGCACGGCCTCGGCAGGCACGCCGAGCGGGACGCGCTGCTGCGTGAGGCGCTGGAGGTGGCCGAAGAGATCGGCCACACGACCGCCTCAAGGGAGCTGAGGCGGTCGCGTGCCGTGTCCGCTCAGCCGGACTCGGGACCCCTGACCGGCCCGGCCTGCGCCGACGCGGGTTCGCCGTGCGCCGGGCCCGCACCGGGCGGCCCGGCGTCCCGCAGCGCGCCGACGGCGTAGCTCTGCCGCCTGGCCACCTTGCGCGCCCTGCGCCGGCGCACCAGGGCCACCACCAGGACGACCAGCGGCACGATGACGATCAGCCAGGGCAGCAGCACGCCCACCACGACCAGCACCACCCCGACGAAGGCCACCAGCGCGTCCCAGCCGTTCGCCAGCCCGTCGAGGAACCCCGACGGATCGTCATCGGGCGCCACGTACGGTGTGACGGGCCCGATCAGGCGCAGCGTCACGGTGGCCATCGCGACCTGGGCGGCCAGCGACTTCTGCCTGGCCTGCAGTGATTCGAGCTCGCTCTCCCGGCCGGAGATCTCGCGCTCGACCTCGAGCACCTGGCCGATCGTCTTGGCCTGCTTGAGCAGGGTGCGCAGCGAGGCCAGCGCCTCCTCGGCCGACTTCAGCCTGCTCTCCACGTCGGCGACCTGCTCGGTGACGTCCTCGGTGCCCTGGCGCAGGCTCTGGCGTTCGCCCAGGTCCCGGCCGAGCGCGGTCAGCACCTCGGCGTAGCGCGCGGGCGGCACCTTGAACACGATGGTGGCGCTGCCGTCGCCGCCGCTGAAGGAGTTGGACTCCTCCGATGCCAGGTAGCCGCCCGCGCCGGTGACGAGCTGTTTGGCCTTGTCCGACGCCTGCGTGACGTCCTTGGCGCGTACGGTCAGCTCCGAGATGTAGATGATCGAGCGCTGTTCGAGCGTGATCTTCACCGGGTCCGCGGAGCCGTTCTTGGCCTCCTGCGGGACCGGGGCCTGGTCCATGTCCGCCGCCGGGGCCCTCGGGGCCGACGCGGCCGACTCGCCGCCCGAACTGCGCAGGCTGCCCCCGCACCCCGTCAGGAATAAGGCGGCACACGCCGCCGTGATCGCAACGCCGTACCGGATTCTCGTCATGACCTATAGACGGGTCGCGCCGGGCGCCGGTTTGGAGCGTGCCGTCACGAAGGTGTCACGTTAGGCACTCCGCGACGTCACGACCGGCGAGGTGAGGCGGTAGCGTCTCCTGTCGTGAGTGCGAATCCTCATGTGGTGATCATCGGGGGCGGGATCTCGGGGCTTGCGGCCGCGTTGTTCCTGCGGCGGGGAGCGGGCGATCGCGTGCGGGTGACCGTGCTCGAAGGCTCGCCGCGCATCGGCGGCAAGCTGCACGCCTCGGAGGTGGCGGGCGTGCCGGTCGACGCCGGGGCCGAGGCGATGCTGGCCAGGCGGCCCGAGGGCAAGGAGCTGGCCAGGGCGGCCGGCCTCGGCGACGAGCTGGTCCTGCCGGGCACGACCAGCGCCTCCATCTACTCGCGCGGCTCGTTGCGGCCGATGC
The DNA here is from genome assembly GCF_056106265.1 of Nonomuraea sp. IBHARD001. NCBI lineage: Bacteria > Bacillati > Actinomycetota > Actinomycetes > Streptosporangiales > Streptosporangiaceae > Nonomuraea > Nonomuraea sp. IBHARD001. The sequence continues at coordinate 6,522,278 of NZ_JBWBBW010000002.1, read as the reverse complement.
CCAAGGGGCAGGTCATGGGCGTGCCGTCCGACCTGACCGAGCTGGCCAGGTCCGGGGTCATGTCGCCCGGCGGGCTGCTGCGGGTGCCGCTGGATCAGATCCTCCCGGCGACACTGGTCACGACCGACGTCTCGGTCGCCGCCTACATCAGGGCGCGCATGGGCTCGGAGGTGCTCGACCGGCTGGTCGAACCGCTGCTCGGCGGCGTCTACGCCGGTCGCTCCGACATGCTGTCGCTGGCGGCGACCATGCCGAGGGTGGCCACCGCCGCGCGTTCGGAGCGTTCGCTGCTGGCGGCGGCCAGGCAGATCGCGGCCGAGGCGCCCAAGGACGCCGGGCCGGTGTTCACCACGCTGGCCCGCGGCATGGGCAGCCTGCCCGAGGCCGTGGCCAAGGCGTCGGGTGCCGACGTGCGCACCGGGGTGACCGTGCGCGAGCTGCACAGGAGCGCCCAGGGCTGGCGGCTGGTCGCAGGGCCGGTGCCGAGACCCGAGCTGATCGAGGCCGACGCCGTCGTCCTGGCCACACCCGCTCCCGCCACGGCCAGGCTGCTGGCCGCCGAGGCGCCCAAGGCGTCGGCCGAGCTGGCGCGCATCGAGTACTCCAGCATGGCCGTCGTCACGCTGGCCTACCCGCGCACGGCCTTCCGGCAGGTGCCCGAGGCCAGTGGCTATCTGGTGCCGCCCGTGGAGGGGCGTGCGGTCAAGGGGGCGACGTTCTCCTCGATCAAGTGGCCGCACCTGGTCGCGCACGACCCCGATCTGGTGCTGCTGCGCTGCTCGATCGGCCGGGTGGGGGAGGAGCAGTTGCTGCAGCGCGAGGACGGCGAGCTGGTCTCGCTGGCCACCGCCGAGCTGAGCGAGGTGATCGGCGTGCGCGGGCTGCCGATCGACACGCGCGTCACCCGCTGGGGCGGCGCGCTTCCCCAGTACAACGTGGGCCACCTCGACCGCGTCGCACGCACCCGCGCCGCCGTCGCCGTGCAGCCGGGGCTCGCGGTGTGCGGGGCGGCCTACGACGGGATCGGCGTGCCCGCGTGCGTCTCGACCGCGCGCACGGCGGCCTCCCGGATTCTCGACCACCTGGGGCTCAAGGGAGAATAGGCGCCATGACTGAGGGGACCCCGCGGCCCAAGGCTCGCGATCTTAACCAGGTGATCCGCTACACCATGTGGTCGGTGTTCAAGACCACCGAAGGGTGCCCCGGCAACAGAGAGGGCATGGCCGACGAGGTCGGCGAGCTGCTGGAGCAGGCGGCGAGCAAGGACATCGTGACCCGAGGGCTCTACGACGTGGCCGGGTTCAGGGCCGACGCCGACTACATGTTCTGGTGGCACGCGCCCACGGCCGAGGACCTGCAGGAGGTCTACTCCCGTTTCCGGCGCACCGGGCTCGGCCGCCTCAGCGAGCCGGTGTGGTCGGCGATGGCGCTGCACCGGCCCGCCGAGTTCAACAAGTCGCACATCCCGGCGTTCCTGGCCGAGGAGGAGCCGCGCGGTTACGTGTCGGTGTATCCGTTCGTGCGGTCGCTGGAGTGGTATCTGCTCGACGACGCCGACCGCCGCCGCATGCTGGCCGAGCACGGCAAGATGGCACGCGACTACCCGGACGTGCGGGCCAACACGGTGGCGTGCTTCTCCCTCAACGACTACGAGTGGATGCTGGCCTTCGAGGCCGACGAACTGCACCGCATCGTCGACCTGATGCGCACCCTGCGCGCGGCCGAGGCCCGCAGGCACACCCGCGAGGAGATCCCGTTCTTCACCGGCGTACGCAAGCCGGTGCGCGAACTCATCGCGTCGTTGCCGTAGGGCACGCACGGTGCGGCGTTTGCCGGATTGTTTACCCGGTGTTTGCCATAATCATGGGGATTCGCTGTTGAAGACGTTCCTTGTGAGGCATTCGGGTGGAGCGCGCCAGGCGTCCCGGACATCGTCGTCGGCCGGGCTCGGGGCACGGCTGGGGGGCTGAGCGGGCGATCGTGGCCGTCGTGGTCGCGGTCGGCGCCATCACGGCGGCCGGGCATCTGCTCGGCTCGCCCGCGGAGCCGCCGCCGCGGTCGGCCGCCCCCGTCGCGGCCTCCCTGGCGCCGGTCGGCGAGCCTGCCGCCGTGTCCTCGGTGCACGTCGTCGCCGCCTCGCCGCCGGTGCCCGCGCCCGCCGGTTCGGCCGCGCCGACGCCGGTGCCCACGCCGTCGAAGTCGCCCAAGCCGCTGCCGACGACCGAGCACACCGACCAGGAGGCGGCCGAGTACTTCGCCGAGCGGTGGGGCACGACCGACAAGGCGGCCAAGCGCCTCAAGGACATCCGCACGGTGGGCGGCTACCTACGCCTCTACACCGATCTGCCGGAGTCGGCGGGCAACTCCACGCAGGCGCTCACCCTGTGCGAACGCGGCCTGGCCTACCTGCGCGAGATCGGCGTGGACAAGCCGGTCGTCTTCGTCCAGGCGAAGTTCGGCGAGAACGGCAATCCCGTCCTCGCCAACATCCTCGGCCCCGACGACGACACCTGCCGGGTCACGCACCCGAACCCGGGCTGACGGCGCCGATCAGCCGGACGGCTCCAGCTTCACCGAGATCGAGTTGATGCAGTAGCGGTCGTCGGTGGGCGTCGGGTAGCCCTCGCCGTGGAAGACGTGCCCGAGGTGGGAGTCGCACCGCGCGCAGCGCACCTCGGTGCGGACCATGCCGTGCGTCCTGTCCTCGATCAGCACGACCTGCTCGGACTTGGCCGGCTCGTAGAAGGAGGGCCAGCCGCAGTGCGAGTCGAACTTCGCCTCCGACCGGAACAGCTCCTGGCCGCACGCGCGGCAGGAGTAGACGCCGACCTCCTTGGTGTCGACGTACTCGCCGCTGAAGGGCCGCTCGGTGCCGGCCTCGCGAAGAACGTGGAACTCCTCGGGCGTCAGCTGCACCCGCCACTCGGCTTCGCTCTTGACCACCTTGTCCATGTGCCCAAGAGTACGGGGTCGGCAAAACTCTGCGGGGGAAGCATCCTTTCTGGGGCGTTTCTGCGTCTTTGTAGGCGTGGGGGGTGTCACTACCTTCCGGATAAAGGGTGAGATCACGCATCTCAGGTCCCGTGGGCCGCGGCAGCCCCGCCCGTGCTGCCGCAGCCGGGGACCGGACGACGGCCGGCCGGGCAAGCGCGCCAGCGCCCGGAACGGCACCCGTCGATGCGTGGTCTGGGCGTCCGTCCCGTAGAGCGCTCGGTCCCGCCACCGTGGCGGCTCCGGGACGGACCCACCCGAAAGGGGTACGGTCGTTCGCATGGCATCGCCGTTCATCGAGCTCGAAGTCGGGGACCGGGTGGTCAAGGTCACCAACCCCGACAAGGTGTACTTTCCGCAGATCGGGGCCACCAAGCGGGAGTTGGTGGAGTACTACGTGAGCGTGGGCGAAGGCGCCCTGCGCGCCCTGCGTGATCGCCCGACCTATCTCAAGCGCCACCCCGACGGCGTACAGACCGAGGCCATCTACCAAAAGCGCATGCCGCCCAAGCATCCGGACTGGCTGCAGACGGTCACCGTGCGCTTCCCCAGCGGGCGGACCGCCGACGCGCTCAAGGTCACCGAGATCGCCGCCATCGCCTACTGCGCCAACCTGGGCACCATCGACTTCCACCCGTGGGCCACCCGCTCGGACGACGTCGACCATCCCGACGAGCTGCGCATCGACATCGACCCCCAGCCGGGCACCGGCTTCGAGCAGGCCCGCGAGGTCGCCTTCGTCGCCCGCGACCTGCTCACCGAACTCGGCATCACCGGCTACCCCAAGACCAGCGGCAGCCGCGGCATCCACATCAACATCCGCATCCAGCCGCACTGGGACTTCACCCAGGTACGGCATGCCGCCATCGCCTTCGCCCGCGAGGTCGAACGCCGTGCGCCGCACCTGGCCACGACCGCCTGGTGGAAGGAGGAGCGCGGCGAGAAGATCTTCATCGACTTCAACCAGAACGCCAGGGACCGCACGGTGGCCAGCGCCTACTCCGTGCGCGCCAAGCCGAACGCCCCCGTCTCCACCCCTCTGACCTGGGACGAGCTCACCACCGCCGACCCGGCCGCCTTCGACATCCGTACCGTGCCCGCCCGTTTCGCCGCGCTCGGCGACGTGCACGCCTCGATCGACGACGAGGCCTTCCGGCTCGACACCCTGCTGGAGTGGTACGACAAGGACGAACGCGGCGACATGCCGTACCCGCCCAACTATCCCAAGATGCCCGGCGAGCCGAAGCGGGTGCAGCCGAGCAAGAGCAGGGACATTTCCGCCGAAGGGTGAAATACGCCCGTCCCGGGGGAGGTGGAGTTCCGCCCTGGCGTGTTTGACTCCCGTCACACGGATATGGGCTCGCCCGATCCAGGCGCGGACAGCGAGGAGCACTGCCATGGCGAAGCCCGTCCACCCGGCTCGCCGCCGGGGCGTTCTGTACGTCGACATCGCCGCCGTGCTCCTGCTGGCCGGGTCGGTCGTGCTGTTCCGGGTGAGCGAGGAGGTGGCCGTCGGCGGGGTGGTGCCCGCGATGGCCGGGCTGGTCGTGCAGGGCTGCGCGGTGGGGGTCGCGGTGCTGCTCGTCGTCGGGCTCTGGCGGCGGCCGGGCACGGGATGGACGTTGCTGGGGCCCGTGGTCGCCGAGCGGGAGACGGCACAGGAACTGCGCGAGCGGCATCTGCTGAAGGTGCTGCGGTGGAAGGCGTCGGTGCTCAAGGCGGCGGTGACGGTCATGGTCGTACAGACGGTGGTGCTGGTCGTGGCCGTTGTGGTGCGGTGGTGAGCCGCCGGAGGCGCTCGGGAGGTTAGGTTCGCAGGGTGAGCGAAGAGATCGGATTGCCGTCGGCGCAGGCGCTGGCCTCGGGCATGGCCATGGTGCTGGCGGCGGCGGGGGAGCGCATTCAGCAGGCCAACGCGGTGTCGCCCCTGGTGGGGTCGGTGACGGGGCATCTGGACTGCGGGCTCAACGACGTCGTGGTCGTGGAGGACATCTACCGTGCCTGGGAGCAGGTCAGCCTGTACCGTGGCGTGCTGGCCTACCTGCCGCAGGACGCGCGCTGGTTCGGCGTGGTCGGCCCGGACCGGCGGCACGCCGATCTGATCGACATGCTGATGTCGGCCGCCCACGACGGCAGGCACCGGCTGGGCAAGCCGGAGTACGCCACCGCCGCTGCAGGGCCCGACACCAGCACGCAGGTCGTCCATCTGGGCCTGGTGCCCGCGCACGCCCCCGACGGGACGCCGGTCGTCGTCGGGATCAAGCGGGAGCTCGGCTACGAGAACACACCGACGCGGGTGATGCTGAACGTGTTCGCCGCCGAGCAGGCCGCGGCCTCGGCGACCGGCGAGGCGATCGGCGCACTGCAGCGCGAGCACGACGTCATGCGCGGCCAGGTGCTCAGCTTCGGCTACAGCGAGCACAACGACAACGAGCTGGTCAGCTTCCTGCCGAGACCGGAGCTGAGCGCGAGCGAGGTGATCCTGCCCGACGGCGTGCTGGAGTCGATCGAGGCGCACGCGGTGGGCATCGGCGAGCAGGCCGGACGGCTGCTGGCGGCCGGTCAGCACCTCAAGCGCGGCCTGCTCCTGCACGGCCCGCCCGGCACCGGCAAGACGCACACGGTGCGCTACCTGATCGGCAGGATGCCCGCCTCGACGGCGATCGTGCTGACCGGTGGCGCGATGCGCTATCTGGACAGCATCGTGGCACTGGCCAGGCGGCTCACGCCATCGATCGTGGTGATCGAGGACGTGGACCTGGTGGCGGAGGACCGGTCGTTGTCGGAGAGCAGCCCGCTGCTGTTCACCCTGCTGGACGCGATGGACGGACTGGCGGCCGACACCGACATCACCTTCGTGCTGACGACCAACCGCCCCGACGTGCTGGAACGCGCACTCGCCGAGCGGCCGGGCCGGGTGGACCTCGCGGTCGAGGTGCCGCTGCCCGACGCGGAGGGCAGGGAGCGGCTGCTGCGGCTGTACGCCAGGCGGTTGCGCGTCGAGGCCGACCTCGCACCGGTCGTCGCAGGCACACACGGCGTGACCGCCTCCTACATCAGGGAGCTGATGCGCCGCGTCGTGCTCGTCGCCCTGCGCACGGCCGAGCAGGACGCCGACGCGCTCACCGACGAGCACTTCGCCACCGCGCTCGCCGAGATGCGCGGGCAACAGCTGACCCGCGCGATCCTCGGCGGCGGCGACGGCGCAAGGCGGCAGGCCGGACTGCAGCCGCCCTGCTGACCACGCCGGGCCGCCCGGAGGAAATAGGATCGGCGCATGCTCCTGGCTCCCGGTGTGCACGTGGTCGTGACCGACAGGCACGGCGGTGTCAGCGCCGCGCCGTACGGCTCCCGCAATCTGGGCGGCATGGTCGGCGACGCGCCCGAGGCGGTCACGGCCAACAGGGAGGCGCTCACCGCCGAGCTCGGCGTGCGGGGCATCGTGTTCATGCACCAGGTGCACGGCCGCGAGGTCGTGCACGTCACCGAGCCCTTCGGGTCCGACGCACCGCCGATCGACGGCGTCGTCACCGGTGAGCCCGGCCTCGCGCTGGCCTCGCTCGGCGCCGACTGCCCCGCCGTGCTGATCGCCGATCCGGTCGCCGGGCTGGTCGGCGCGGCGCACTCCGGACGGCCGGGCACGGAGGCGGGCATCGCGACCGCCCTGACCGAGGCGATGACCGCACGGGGCGCCTCTCCCGACGACCTGGTGGCGTTCGTCGGGCCGGGGGCGTGCGGGCGGTGCTACGAGGTTCCGGCCGAGCTGCGGGAGCGCGTGGCCGAGCGTGTGCCGCAGGCCTGGTCGCTCACCTCGTGGGACACCCCGGCCCTCGACCTGCGCGCCGGGATCGAGGCCCAGCTCAGGGCCGCGGGCGTGACCCGGGTGCGCCATGACGCCAGGTGCACGATCGAGTCGGCCGACCTCTACTCCCACCGGCGCGAGCAGCGGAGCGGGCGCTTCGCCGGGCTCATCTGGCTGACCGGCTGAGGCGCCCTCCCCGGAGGCTCAGTCCCGCTCGCAGGTGGTGCAGCGGCCCCGGCGGCGCAGGTGGTAGGCGAGGGCGGCCAGGCCTAGGGCGGCGCCCCAGATCGGCCAGAACATCTCGGGCAGCCAGGCGCCGTACTCCGAGGCCTCGAAGCGACCGGCGAGCGCCGCCCTGATGTAGGTCATCCCGGCCACGGTCACGATGATCGCCACGAACGTCGCGGGCACGACCGCCAGCTTCGGCGGCACCCGGCGCCCGCGCAACCACGGGATCCACCGAGGGAAGACCTCACCCCACCGCTGCACCAGCCCCAGCGTCAGCACCCCGCCGAGCGCCCCGAACGTCGCCAGGTAGGCACCCGCCAGCCAGATGCCGGGCGTGTCCCTGCTGCCCTCCTCCAGGAAGGAGGCGCTGACCCCGAGCGGAATGCCGAGCGCCCACGCCCACCGCGTCGCGCAGTACAGCAGCGGCACGCCGATCGCCACGTACACGGCGACCCGACCCCACCGTGCCGCACCCTCCGGCGTGCTCCACCGCCCGCCCGGGCCACGCCCGCAGACCGCGCACGCCGATCGACGACCACGCAGGGCGCGCAGCGCGGCCCCGGCGAACAGCACACCACCGGCCAGGCACACCAACTGGTTGAGCACGGGCCACGCCCACGCGGCGGCCAGCCCGCCGCCCGGGTGCTCGCCGAACAGCGCCAGCACCGCCATCACCGGTGTGTACGCGACGCCCATCATCAGCCTGCTGTCCGGGATCAGCACCGTCAGCCCGAACGCGGCCACCCCGGCGAAGCCCAGCGCCGCCCCCAGCACGACACGGGGTACGGCGCCGCCGCCCGCGACCCTGAGCAGCACCGCGCCCACCGCGACACCGGCGAGGCCGAGCCCCGCGATCCACCCACCGGCGCCCTCCGGCGTGGTCCAGGCCAGCAGGGCGAGCACACCGTCGGGGTCCGGATCGCTCCTGCCCCACGGGTACCCGCCCGCGCCGAGCGCCCAGCACAGTCCGGCGAGGCCGTAGAGCAGCGACCAGGCCATCGCCCCGAGGGGGAGGATGAGGTTCTTTTTCATGCCTTGAGCCTTTCGCCCGGCAGCCACGGCGACCATGTGCCGTACGGCATGACCGGCTCCGCCGGGCCCGGCGCCAGGGGTGCCGAACGGCACTGGCGACCGGCTCGGGCGAGTGCCTAGGGTCGACGGCGTGAATGCGATCTGCGCCGTCCTGGCCTGCTCGGCCGCCGTCCTGTCCTTCGTCGCGAGGACGAGGGGCCTGCCGTGGCCCGCCGTCGTGGCCGGGCTGGCGTCGCTGGCCGTCAGCGTGCTCGCCGTGTGGCGGGGCGGGCCGGATCTGGGGCAGGCCGAGGGCATGATGGCGCTGGTCGAGACGGCGGCGCTCATGCTCGCCTGCGGGGCGCTGGCCAGGTGGGCCTCGCCCAGGGCGGCGCTGTGCGGGATCGGCGTGGCCGGTGCGGCGGTGGCGTCGTGGGGCCTGCGGGTGTTCGGGCACGCGTCGCTGCTGGAGGCGGTGGGCGTCGGGGCGTTCTGGTCGATCGGCACGGGGGTGGCGGTGGGTGTGGGGCTGTACCTGCGCGTGCTGGAGGCGCGGCGGGTGGAGGCGGTGGCGCGGGCGCGGCGGGATCAGCGGTGGCGGCTGGCCCGCGACCTGCACGACTTCGTGGCACACGACGTCAGCGAGATGATCGCCCAGGCGCAGGCCGGGCTGTACGTCGGGCCCGGCGATCCGCAGGCCGCGCTGGCCGCCCTGCGCCGGGTGGAGGAGGCGGGCCAGCGGGCGATGAGCGCCATCGACCGCACGGTCCACATGCTGGACGACGCGCCGCTGACGCCCCTGCCCACGCTGGACGACCTTCCGGCCCTGGCCGGGCGTTTCTCCTCGACCGGTCCCGTCACCGTGCACGTCGAGGGGGAGCCGGGCGACGTCGGCCGGGACGTGAGCGCCGCCGCCTACCGGGTGGTCGTCGAGGCGCTCACCAATGTACGCAGGCACGCGCCCGGCGCCACCAGGGTCGAGGTCACGCTGACCGGAGAGGGCGAGGGCGGCCTGCTCCTGGACGTGCGCGACGACGGAGGCGCGACACCCGGCCAGGCCGGTCGGGGCGGCACCGGCCTGGCCGGGCTCGGTGCGGTCGTGGAGGCGCTGGGCGGACGCCTGCAGGCGCATGCCGTACCCGGGGGGTGGCGGGTGCAGGCCCGCTTCGCCGGGCGTGGGCGGGGGCTGGGAGCATGAGTGCCGTGCCGACCAGGATTCTGCTCGCCGACGACCAGGAGGGCGTGCGTGCCGCGTTCCGGCTCGTGCTGGACGCGCAGCCCGACATGACGGTCGTCGCGGAGGCGGCCGACGGTCGCAGCGCCATCGAGACGGCCAGGCGGCTGCGGCCCGACGTCGTGCTCGCCGACATCCGCATGCCCGGCGCCGACGGCCTCGAGGTGACCAGAGCGCTGGCCGGGCCCGACGTGGCCGAGCCGATGCGGGTGGTCGTGGTGACGACGTTCGACCTGGACGAGTACGTACGGACGGCGTTGCGCGACGGGGCCTGCGGCTTCCTGCTGAAGCGTTCGGGCCCGGCGCTGCTGGTGGAGGCGGTGCGCGCGGCGATGGCGGGTGACACGATGATCAGCCCGCAGCTCACCACCCGGCTGCTCGCCCATCTGCGGGCCCCGGCCCCCGCCCCCGCGCTCGCCGACCCGCTGACCGAACGCGAGAGCGAGATCGCGGGCCTGGTCGCCGACGGCCTGAGCAATGCGGAGATCGCCGCGGCGCTGTTCCTTTCACCGGGCACGGTCAAGAACCACATCGCCACGATCCATCGCAAACTCGGCACCCGCAACCGCGTGGGCATCGCCACCTGGACCTGGCAGCACGGCCACGTCTGACCGCGCGCCTCAGGCCTCGGTATGCCGGTCGACGCCGCTCTGGTCGTGCCTGCCTCAGGCTCCGGTGCGCCGGTCGATGCCGAGGGTGGCGATGAGGTCCTCGTGGAGTTCGAACCAGACGCGGTGGCAGGAGTCGACGTCGGTGCGGTCGACCCAGGCGCCCTCTCCGGCCCGGACGCGGGCCAGGGCCGAGGCGAAGCGCACGGCGTAGCCGTCGAAACGCCGCAGCACGGCTTCCAGCCGCGCGGCCAGCGGCCCGAGCTCGCCGTCGATCGCGCCCAGCTCCCGCACCACGGCCGCGTCCCACGCGGGATCGCCGTGATCGTTGGGCGCGAGCCGGTCGCCGTCGGCGGGACGCAGCTGCCAGTCGGTGCAGGCGCGCTGCAGCCGGGCGTTGAGCGGCAGGAACGCCTCATGCACGGCGCGCACCTCCGCGCCCCCACCGCAGGCGACGAGCTCGGCGGCGAGCAGCCGTTCGCTCTGCGCGCGGCCCGCGTCGGTCAGCGACCAGCCCTCGGTCCCGGCGAAGGCGGAGTGCGAGACCCAGCCACGCGCCTGGGCGTCGAGCAGCTCCTCCTTGGTCTCGCCCTGGTCCAGGCCGAAGCGCCGGGCGAGCACCGGCGTGTCGGCGAACCCGAGCACGCGCACGGCATGCAGGACCAGCAGCCCGGCGGGCGAGGTGCGCGTCACGAGTCGGCCTCCTGCCGTGCGGTCAGACGGATGAAGTGCTGCTGGCAGGCCTGCGGGGAGTTGAAGCCCATCGCCTGCGCCATCTGCGCCCAGGTCAGCCCGGCGCCGCGCGCGGTGAACAGCAGGGCGGACTCCAGCCCTTCGACCTCGGCCTTGGCGGCGGGCAGCAGGGCCAGCGCGCTCAGCACGGCCTCGGGGTCGAGGTCGGCGCCGCGCCACAGGGCGTAGTGCACGAGGTCGACGGCCGAAGGCGGGACGGGCGACGGGCGCCACGGCCTGGCGTCGATCGCGTCGGCGCCGAGGCCGAGCAGGGTGCGGCGGGCCTCCTGCTCGCGCTTGGCCTGGGCGTGGTCGGCCTGCGCGGCGGCTTCGATGTCGTCCTTGCGGGGCATGGTGGTCATCATGCACAATCAACAAATCATTGTCAATCATATGTTGAAAGGGTGGGGCGGGTGATCGTACCCTTGGCCGAGGCAGTCCCCGGCACGTGCGGGGGCAAGGCCGGTGCGCTCGGCGCGATGCTGCGTGCGGGGCTGCCGGTGCCGTGCGGCTTCGTGCTGCCGTTCGACGCCTGCCGTGACGCCGACCTGGGCCCGCTCGAACAGACGCTCGGGGAGCTCGGTGATGCCTATGTGGCGGTGCGGTCGTCGGCGGCGGGGGAGGACACCGCCCAGGCGTCGGCGGCCGGTCAGCACGAGAGCTTCCTGGCCGTGCGCGGCACGCGGAACGTCGCCGAGGCCGTACACGCCTGCTGGGCGTCGCTGTCGTCGCCGCGCGCCGCCTCCTACCGGGAGGCGTTCGGCGGTGAGGCGGCCATGGCCGTACTCGTGCAACGCCATCTGGACGCCGAGGTGTCAGGCGTGATGTTCACCCCGGAGGCGCCCGGCCGGGCGACCCGGATCGAGGCGTCGTGGGGGCTCGGGCCGAGCGTCGTCGGGGGCACGGTCACGCCCGACGCCTACCGGGTCGCGCCGGACGGCTCCCTCACGGCCGTCGTCGCCGACAAACGCACCCGCCTCGACCGCCGGGGCACCCGCCTGACCATGAGCGAGGTCCCCCAGGCCGACCGGGGCCGCGCCACCCTCGACCCGCCCACCGCCGTACGGCTGGCCGCCCTGGGCGCGAGGGTCGCCGCCCTGCACGGCGGCCCCCAGGACATCGAGTGGGCCATCGCGGACACCCGCCTCTGGCTCCTCCAGGCCCGACCGATCACAGCCGCCCTGCCACCGGATGACCGGAATCGACCGGCTGAAATCGGTCACCTCCTCACCGGCACCCCCGGCAGCCGCGGCCGGGTCACCGGTGTCGCCCGGATCGTCCGCGGCCCCGCCGACTTCGCCCGGGTACGACCGGGTGACATCCTCGTCTGCCCGTTCACCGACCCCGCCTGGACCCCGTTGCTGCGCATCGCGGCGGGCGTCGTCACCGAGACCGGAGGCGTGCTCTCGCATGCGGCGATCGTCGCCCGCGAGCACGCCATCCCCGCCGTGCTCGGCGTCGAGAACGCGACGGACCGGATCGACGACGGTGCCCCGATCACGGTCGACGGCGACGCCGGAACCATCACCGACGACAGGAAGGAGCAGGGGACACCACGCCCCTGACACCCGATCCCATGGCCACACGACATCTCTACCTGGCGCGCCACGGCTCGGCCGACGCGTTCGGACAGCTCACCGACATCGGACGCGAGCAGGCGGCCCTGCTGGGCGAACGCCTGGCCACGACGCCCGCCGAGGTGGTGTGGCACTCGCCGTTGCCCCGCGCCAAGGCGAGCGCGGAGGCGGCGGCGGCGCACCTGCGCGACGTGCCGGTCACCGAGGCCGCCGAACTCCTCGACCACGTGCCCTACGTCCCGGCCCCGGCCGAGACGCCGCCCTCGTGGCGAGGCTTCTTCGACGGCTACGACGAGGCCGAGGCGGCACAGGGCGAACGACTCGCCCGTGCGCTGCTCGCCAGGTTCGCCCGGACGCCGGACAGGTCGGACCCGGACACGCACGAGGTCCTCATCACCCACGCCTACCCGATCGCCTGGCTGGTACGGCATGCCATGGACGCGCCCCCGGTGCGCTGGCTCGGCCTCGACAGCGCCAACACCGCGCTGACCGTCGTGGAGTACCGCACCGGCCTGCCGCCCACGCTCGTCATGTTCAACGACATGAGCCACCTGCCACCGGCCCTGCGCTGGACCGGCTTCCCCCGCAACACCCGGCCGTAGGGCCCGCTCAGCCCTTGCGGCCGCCGCCGTGCGAGAAGATCAGGTTGACCAGCACGACGCCCGCCCACACCAGCAGCAGCCCTCCGGTCGAGGCGCCGGAGGCGAGGACCGCGATGGAGGCGATCGTGCCCAGCGAGAGGGACACGATCGCCAGGGCCAGGCGCATGCCCTCCGAGCCCTGCTCGCGCTGGGCGGGCTTGCGCCCGGAGGAGCCTCGGGTGGCGAGCCGGTCGTCGACGCGCCGGTCGACCTCCTGGCCGAGCTTGTCGATGAACGACTCGACGATGGCGTCCTCGTACTCTGGGCCGAGGTCGCGTCTGGCCGCCATGGCGGCGCGGAAGTCCTCGCCGGGGTTTCCCGTCATGAGATCTATATAGCCGATTTATCGGCCCGGCGGGTGCCCTGTCACCGGGCGAGAATATCGTCCAGGTCGTAGGCGATCGGCCGCTCGAGTTGCTCGTAGGTGCACGACTGCGGAGTGCGATCGGTCCGCCAGCGCCTGAAGTGCGCGGTATGCCGGAAGCGCTGGCCCTCCATCTGGTCGTAGGCCACCTCCACCACCAGCTCGGGCCGCAACGGGATGAACGACAGGTCCTTCTTGGCGTTCCACCGCGACACGTTCCCCGGCATCCGCGAGCCGTCGGCCGGCTGCTGCGCCCACGCGCCCCACGGATGCTCGGCCATGTCCACGAGGTACGGCTTGAGCTCGTCGACCAGCTCGGCCCGGCGTGCCATCGGGAAGGAGGCGGCCACCCCGACATGGTGCAGCCTGCCCTCGGGCCCGTAGAGGCCGAGCAGCAGCGACCCGACGACCGGCCCGCTCTTGTGCTCGCGGTACCCGCACACGACGACATCGGCCGTGCGGTCGTGCTTGACCTTGAACATCACCCGCTTGTCCGGCTCGTACGGCAGGTCGCCGGGTTTGACGATGATGCCGTCGAGCCCGGCCCCCTCGAACATCTCGAACCACTCGGCGGCCCGCTCGTCGTTCTGGGTGATCGGCGTGAGCCTGATCGAACGCCCGGCCGCATCGAAGATCGACTCCAGTGTGGCCCTGCGCTCGGCGAAGGGCCGCTCCATCAGCGAGTCGTCGCCCAGGGCGAGCAGGTCGAAGGCGATGAAGGAGGCGGGCGTCTGCTCGGCCAGCAGCTTCACGCGTGAGGCGGCCGGGTGGATGCGCTGCTGCAACGCCTCGAAGTCGAGCCCCTGGCCGTCGCGCAGCACGATCTCGCCGTCGACCACACAGCGCTCGGGCAGCTCGGCCTTGACCGCCTCGACGAGTTCGGGGAAGTAGCGGGTGAAGGGCCGCTCGTTCCTGCTGCCCAGGTACACCTCGTCGCCGTCGCGGAAGACGATGCAGCGGAAGCCGTCCCACTTGGGCTCGTAGAACATCCGGCCGTTCTGGGGTGGCATGCCCTTGACCGCCTTGGCCAGCATCGGCGCCACCGGCGGCATGACGGGCAGGTCGATCGGGATCGGGCTCTCGTCCATCGTCACTCCTCGCGGGTGGTGCTGATGTAGCGATTGAACAGGAAGCCGTCCTCTTCGAGCACGTGCGCGAGGCGCATGTCGACGCGGCCGGCGTCGCCGTTCAGGATGCGGGAGGCGCCGCCGCCGATGAGCAGCGGGCCGACGGTCAGGCACAGCTCGTCGAGCGCACCGGAGGTGGCCAGTTGCCCGTTGACACGCGGGCCGCCCTCGCACAGCACCCGGCCGAGCCCGCGTTCGCGCAGGGCGGCGATCGCGACGGCCAGGTCGACGCGGTCGTCGCCCGCGATGATCACATCGGCCAGCTTGGCGGCCTCGCGCCTGCGGTCGGCGGGCGCGGCGGCACACGTGATCACGATCGTGCGCTGGGCCGCGTCGACGAACAGCGCCGAGCCGAGGTCGAGGTCGAGCCTGCGGGTGACCACGGCGATCGGCGGCGCGTCCGGCCTGCCCTCGCGCAGCGGCCGCCACGACTCACGCGGCCTGGCCGGGCCGTAGCCCTCCGTGCGCACGGTGGCGGCCCCGGCCATCACGACGTCGGCCAGCCCGCGCAGCACACCGAACACGCGGCGGTCGCCCTTGCTGGACAGCCCGCCCGACAGGCCCTTGAGCCATGCGCCTCCGTCGGCGCTCGCCACCATGTTGACCCGCGTCCACGCACGGCCTTCGGGATAGGCGTATGCCTGCGCGAGGTCGACGTCGTCCTGCGGGTCCGGATGTATGCGGCGCACCCCCCTACCTTGGCACACCCCGATTTCGGCCTCGGTCCTGAGGGTGATTTCGCCAGTCGGATACCGCTTTGGTGCATCAACAGGACGGGCGTGGCGTCTTGTGCATAGCGTGGCGGCAGAGGGTGGGGACATCAGGGAGGGGCCCAGTGGGTCTGATCACGGTCGTGACGTGGTTGATCACCGCGACGGTCGGCGTGTATCTCCTCCACGTCTGGCTGTCGGGCGGTGGGCTGCGTCAGCAGAAGACGAAGGTGACCAGGTTCCCGCTGGCGTTGATCTTCTCGCACCCGACGCTGGCGGTGACCGCGCTGGGCTGCTGGGTCGGCTTCCTGCTGACCTCCTCGCGCACGCTCGCGTGGGTGTCGTTCGGGGTGCTGGCCGCGGCGGCCCTGCTCGGCTTCACCATGTTCACCAGGTGGCTGGGCGGCGGCAGGCACGCCAAGGGCGCCGAGCAGAGCTTCCCGACCCTGGCCGTGCTGCTGCACGGCCTGGCCGGGGTGACGACCTTCGTCCTGGTGCTGCTGACGGCCACGGTGGCCGCCAGACAGCTCTAGCCGTACGGGCAGGACGGGGTGGGTCAGGTGGTCGAGCCGAGGCCGTCGGCGCCGACCTTGACCGCGCTCTCGTCCAGCGCCGACTCGCTGATCGGCGCCACCCGCCCGTAGAGGTCGAGGACCGGTGTGGCCTCCTTGTACCAGGACTCGATCACCGCGTTGCCCCAGAAGTCGCGGCGCCTGTCGTCGTGGACGTCCCAGCGCAGCGTCTCGTGGTCGGGGTCGCCGGTGTAGTAGTCGGAGGTGTAGACCTCGACCCGGTGCCCGTCGGGGTCGCGCAGGTAGAGGTAGAAGGCGTTGGAGACGCCGTGCCTGCCGGGACCCCGCTCGATGTGGCTCTCGGCGTGCACGGAGGCGAACAGGTCGGCGGTGTGCAGCACGTGGTGCGACTCGTGCGTGGCCATGCCCAGGTGGTGCAGGCGCGGCCCGGCCCCGCCGGTGAAGGCGACGTCGTGCACGGTCTGCTTGCGATACATCCAGGCCGCGTACATCTTGACCTCGTCCTCGATCGTCTCCGAACAGCCGAAGCCGAGGCCCTCGTAGTGGTTGTAGGCGGCCTCGATGTCGGGCGTGACGATATTGAAGTGGTCGAGCCTGGAGATCTTCGCACCCTTGTGCAGGTCGTAGCGCTGGATCAGCCGCTCGCCCCTGTCGATCTCGTGGAAGAACTCGATGGGGAAGCCCAGCGGGTCCACCGTGCGCACCGCGTAGCCGACGCCCGGCGTGCCCGCGCCCTTGGCGATGCGGCGGGTCGGCCGGTCGAGCGCGGCGAAGTAGGCCTCGGCGCGGTCGACGTCCTCGGGTGTGCGCACCCGGTAGGCCAGGTGGCCGAGCGCGGCGACCTCGCCCTGGCGCAGCACCAGCGAGTGGTGGGTGAGCTCGTCGTAGCCGCGCAGGCAGAGCAGGCCCGGCTCCTCGTACTGGACGTGCATGCCCAGCATGTCGCACCAGAACCACTTGGCCTTGGCCAGATCGGTCACGACGAGCTCGGCGTAGGCGGAGCGGATCACGTCCGGAGCCTTGACCGGAGGGTGTCTCAGAACCATCAGGACGCCTTTCCGAAACGGGGCACGTGCACCTCGCCCAACGTCACGTGCACGATACGGGACTCTGTGTAGAAGTCGATGCTGTGCCGTCCGCCTTCCCGGCCGAGCCCACTCGCCTTCACCCCGCCGAACGGCGTGCGCAGGTCACGGACGTTGTGCGAGTTGATCCACACCATGCCCGCCTCGATCGTCGAGGCCAGCGTGTGCGCCCGGCGCAGGTCACTGGTCCAGACATAGGCGGCCAGGCCGTACTTGGTGGCGTTGGCCAGTTCGACGGCCTCCTCCTCGGTGTCGAACGGCGTGACGCACAGGACGGGGCCGAAGATCTCCTCCTGGAAGATGCGCATGTCAGGCGTGACGTCGGCGAACACGGTGGCCTGCAGGAACGGCCCGTCGGCCTGGCCCCCTGCCACCAGCCGCGCGCCTTCGGCCTGGCCGATGCGCACGTAGTCCATCACCCGGGCGTGGTGCTCGGGGTGGATCAGCGCGCCCAGTTCGGTCGCCGGGTCGGCCGGGTCGCCGAGCCGTACGGCCGAGGCCCGGACGGCCAGGCGGGCGACGACCTCGTCGTAGACCTCGCGCTGGACGATCAGCCGCGAACCGGCCGTGCAGCGCTCGCCGTTCAGGCTGAAGATCTGGAAGACGGCCGAGTCGATGGCCGACTCCAGGTCGGCGTCGGCGAACAGCACGCAGGGGCTCTTGCCGCCGAGCTCCATGGACAGGCCCTTGAGATGGGCGCTGGCCTCGCGGGCGATGATCTGGCCGGTCGAGCTCTCGCCGGTGAAGGAGATGAGCGGCACGCCGGGATGGGCGACGAGGGCCGCGCCCGCCTCCTCGCCGATGCCGTGCACGATGTTGAGCACGCCCTGCGGCAGCCCGGCCTCCCGCATGATCTCGGGCAGCAGGCTGGCCGACAGCGGCGACCACTCGGCGGGCTTGAGCACGATCGTGCAGCCGGAGGCCAGGGCGGGGGCCAGCTTCCAGGTCTCCAGCATGAACGGCGTGTTCCACGGCGTGATCAGCCCGGCGACCCCGGCCGGCTTGCGCACGACATAGTTGAGCTGCTGGTCGCCGACCCGGTAGGCCTCCTCGTTGAGCGTCACGATGACGTCGGCGAAGAAGCGGAAGTTCTCGGCCGCGCGGTGCGCCTGGCCCTTGGCCTGGGTGATCGGCAGGCCGGTGTCGTAGGTCTCCAGCTCGGCCAGCTCACCCGCCCTGGCCTCGATGGCGTCGGCGATGCCGACCATGATGCCAGCGCGCTCGCGGTTGGTCAGTCTGGCCCAGGGGCCGTGGAAGGCGCGGCGGGCGGCGGCCACCGCCCTGTCGATGTCGGCGGCCTGTCCGGCCGCGGCTTTGGCGTATACCTCGCCGGTGGCGGGGGCCAGGACGTCGAAGGTCTCGCCACCGGCGCTGTGCTCGTGCGCGCCGTCGATCCAGTGCGTGATCGTTTTCAAGGACTGCGGTCCCGGCTCCATCAGTGTGCCATCGCGGCGCGGACGAGGTGGGTGTCGGTGTACTGCTCGAAGCCGACCACGCGTTCCTCGCGCAGCCGCCAGCGGTGGACGAACGTGACGCGCATGGAGCGGCCCGTCGCCTTGTAGGTGCCCGAGTACTCGCCGAAGGCCACGACGGTCTCCTCCTGCACGACGAGTTCGAGGGGATCGGCGCGGTAGTCGTCCCATTCGGCGGCGATGCGCAGGAACACGTTGTCCTTGACCGAGTCGGGACCGACATACGTGCCCGCGTACGGGAAGCCGGCCATCTCCGTCCACTCGATCCCGGGGTCGAACGGCGCGACCATGCCGTCGAGGTCGCCCCGCGCCGAAGCGGCGTAATGCGCCTCGATGATCTCCCGTGGTGTGGGCACCTCAGGCTCCTTCGCTCAGGTTGACGAACACGCCCTTGGTCTCGGTGTAGGCGTCGAGGGCGTAGCGGCCCATCTCCCTGCCGAGCCCGCTGGCCTTGAAACCACCCCACGGCGCGGCGGGGTCGGGCACGTGCAGCATGTTGACGAAGATCGCCCCGGCCTTGATCTCGGCGGCCAGGCGGTGGGCGGTGCCCAGGTCGCGGGTCCAGACGGAGGCGGCCAGGCCGTACCTGCTGTCGTTGGCCCGTGCGGTGAGCTCGCCGGGGTCGTCGTAGGTGAGCACGGGGATGACCGGGCCGAAGATCTCGTCGCGGGCGATCGACATGTCGTCGGTGACCCCGGCGAAGACGGTCGGGCGGTAGAAGTAGCCTTCGGCCAGGTCGTCGCCCGCCCGGTCGCCGCCGGTCACCAGCGTGGCGCCGTCGTCGAGGCCCGAGCGCACGAAGGCGTCGACCCGGCTCAGGTGCTCCTCGCTGACCAGCGGGCCCATCTCGGTCGTGGGCTCCATGCCGGGCCCGAGCCGCATCGCGGCGGCGGCGGCCGAGACCTTGGTGACGAACTCGTCGGCCCGCGCCGCGTCGACGTAGAAGCGCGAGTAGGCGGCGCACACCTGGCCGGAGTTGAACAACGCACCCTGTACGGCGCCGCCGACGGCCGCGTCGATGTCGGCGTCCCTCGCGATGATCATCGGCGTCTTGCCGCCGAGTTCGAGCGTGACCCTGCGCAGGTCGCCCGCCGAGTTGCGCAGGATCTCCTGGCCCACCTCGGTCGAGCCGGTGAAGGAGACCTTGTCGACGTCGGGGTGCTGGGCCAGCCGGGAGCCGACCTCGGCGCCGCCGGTCACCAGGTTCACCACGCCGGGCGGGAAGCCCGCCTCGATCGCCAGCCCGGCCAGCCGCACGGTGGTCAGCGGCGTCTGCTCGGCCGGCTTGATCACCACGGTGTTGCCGCAGGCCAGGGCCGGGGCCAGCTTCCACGCGGCGATCATCAGCGGGAAGTTCCACGGCGTGATGATCGCGCACACGCCGATCGGCTCACGCCTGGTGTAGTGGAAGACGCGGGGGTCGCCGAGCGGGGCGGTGCTGCCCTCGATCTTGGTGACCCAACCGGCGAAGTAGCGGAAGTGCTCGGCTGTGCCCGGCACCGTGACATTCCTGGCCACGCCGTACGGCTGGCCGTTGTCGAGTGTCTCCAGTGCGGCCAGTTCGTCGCCGTTGGCCTCGATGAGGTCGGCCAGGCGCCACAGCAGCCTGGCCCGCGCGGGGGCGGGCATCGCGGCCCACTCGGCCGACTCGAACGCCTGCCTGGCGGCGTGTACCGCGTCGTCCACATCGGCGGCCGTGGCGCTCGCCACCCTGGCGATCGGCCGGCCGGTGGCCGGGTTCACGGTGGCGAAGGCTCCCGCGTCCGATGCCGGCCGCCAGGAGCCGCCGATGAGCAGCTGGTCGGCGGAATCCTTCGCGATGAGTGATGGAACGGACATAGGTGGTCGCCTCTCGTCATGAGCTACGACGAGTCTCGGACCTGGCTCCTGACGGCGCTTGTCGGACACCGCACAGTCTTTGTCGGAGGATGAACGAGTTCATTACGACCTATACGGATTCACATACGTTTTACCGCTTGCGTGTTAGTTTGCTCACGCACCCCCACTGCTCACCGTGCGCAGGTCCCTCTGCAGGAGGCGCTGATGTCGACGCTGGTCAGGACCTCGGATGTGACCCCACCCGAGAGAGCCGACTTCTGGCGGTCCGCGGTGGCCGACTCGTTCGTGCCGCTGGACTTCACCTTCCCCGACCCCATGTCGTTCGGCGCCCAGCTGTCGTGTCAGTCGCTCGGCTCGGTCATGATCAGCACCGTCAGCGCCGGTCCGCACCGGGCCGACCGCACGCCACGGCTCATCGCACGCTCGGACGCCGCGATGTTCAAGCTGAGCATGCCGCTGCAGGGATACGTGCTGATCTCCCAGGACGGCAGGGAGGCGCCGCTGCTGCCCGGCGACATCGCGCTCTACGACACCACCAGGCCCTACACGGTCTCGGTCGACACCGGGTGCAAGATGCTCGTGCTGATGTTCCCCCAGCGCAGCATGCGCCTGCCGGGCCAGCAACTGGCCGAGGTGACCGCCCGGCGCATCTCCGGCAGGCACGGCCTCGGCAGCCTGCTCGCCCCCTTGTTGATGAACCTCGCCGGAGCCGTGGACGAGATCGGCGGGCCGTACTCCACCCGGCTCGCCGACAGTGTCGTCGACCTGGTCGCGCTCATGTACGCCGAGCGGCTCGGCGACCCGGCGCGCACCACGGCGTCGATGGAGACGCTCATGGTGCGCATCAAGGGCTTCATCGAGCAGCACCTCAACGAGCCCGACCTCGGCCCCGACTCCATCGCCGCCGCCGTGCACGTCTCGACCGGCTACCTGCACAAGCTGTTCCGCGCCGAAGGCACCACGGTCGGCCGCTTCATCAAGGAGCGCCGCCTCGAACACATCAGGCGCGACCTGGCCGACCCCGAGCAGCGCGCGACCGCCATCAACACGATCGGCTCGCACTGGGGCCTGGTGGACGCCGCACACCTCAGCCGCCTGTTCAAGGCGGCCTACGGCGTCTCACCCCGCGAGTACCGCCTGACCAGGGACGTCGACGGGCACCTGGAGATGGAGCTGACTAGCCAGCCGAATTCATCTCACTGAGGATGTCGTGCCTGGTCAGTCGCTCTCCTTCGAGCGTGGCCCGCAGCCGTCCCCGGCGGAAGACCAGCACGCGGTCGCACAGTGAGGCCAGCTCGTCCAGATCGGTCGAGCACATCAGCACCACCGCGTCCTCGCCCGCGCCCCTGATCAGCGCGTGCATCTCGCGCTTGGCCCCCACGTCCACGCCCCTGGTCGGGTCGTCGAGCAGGATCACCGACGGCTCGGCGTCGAGCCACTTGCCCAGCACCACCTTCTGCTGGTTGCCGCCCGACAGCAGTCCGGCGGGCTGCTCGACGCCGGAGATCCGCACGCCGAGCTCGGCCGCCCTGGCCTTGGCCCGCTCGCGCATCGTGCCCCGCCGCAGCAGGGCGCCGTCACGGCCGAGCGCCACCGAGCGCACCTGGGTGATGTTCTCCCAGACGGGGTTGTCCAGCATGAGGCCCAGCCGCTTGCGGTCGCCCGTCACCACCGCGACGCCCGAACGCACCGCGTCGCGCAGGTCACGCGGCTCCCTGCCGGTGCCGGGCAGGCTCAGCAGGCCCGAACTCGGCCGCCGTACCCCCGCCACCGCCTCCAGCACCGCACGCTGACCGGCGCCCGCCACCCCGGCCAGGCCCACGATCTCGCCGCGCTCGGCGGTGAACGTCACCTCCTCCACCGCGCCCTTCACCGTCACGCCGTCGAGCCGCAGACCCGCACGTCCCGGCGAGCGGGGCCGCGCGGGCCGCCTGGGCACGGGCTCCGCCGACGAGGAGCGCCCGTCGCCGAGCATGGCGTGCACGACGGTGTCCAGCGTGAGCGAGCTCATGCTCTGCCCGCTCAGCACCGTGCGCCCGTCACGCAGCACGGTCACCACATCGGCCAGGCGCATGACCTCCTCAAGGATGTGCGAGACGAAGATGACCGCCACGTCCCTGGCCCGCAACACCGACAGCACGTGCAGCAGCCGCTCGGCGCCCGCGTCGTCGAGCGCCGACGTCGGCTCGTCCAGGATCAGCACGCGCGGCCTGGCCAGCAGCGCCTTGGCGATCTCCACGACCTGCCTGTCGGCCAGCGACAGCTCCCCGACCAGGCTGCGCGGGGAGGCGGCGAAGCCGAGCTCGTCGAGGATCGGCACCGCCTCGGCCAGCATCGCGCCCCGCCGTACGAACGGCCCGGCCCGCAGCTCCCTGCGCATGAACAGATTGGCCACCACGTCGAGCTCGGGGAACAGGTTGAGCTCCTGGGAGACCACCGCGACGCCGTGCTGTACGGCGTCGGCGGTGTCCCGCCAGGTCACAGGGGAGCCGTCGAGCAGGAGGCGGCCCGAGTCAGGCCGCACGGCGCCGCAGAGGATCTTGATGAGCGTCGACTTGCCCGCCCCGTTCTCACCGAGCAGGGCGTGCACACTGCCGCCCGTCGCGCTGATCCTCCCCTCGTCGACCGCAGCGACGCCGCCGTAGCTCTTACGGATGTCCACCGCCTCCAGCGTCGTCATGTCAGTCGGCCTCCGTCACCGGCTTGATGTTGGCCTTGGCATCGGCGAACTGCTGGTCGGTGACCTTCTTGAAGTACGCGGCCCGGCTCGGCGCGTCCTTCTGCCTGGTGATGATCTCCTCCACATTGGCCTTGGTGACGACCAGCGTGCCGGGGTTCCACCAGCCGGCGGGCAGCGGCGTGTTCTTGCGCTTGGACTCGATCAGCAGCCGCATGGCCACATAGCCCTTCAGCCAGTGCTCGGGCGAGGACAGGGCGAACAGATAGCCGTCCTTGACCGCCTGGATGGCCGCCGGGTCCAGGTCGGCCGAGCCGGCCAGGAACTTGCGCCCGAGCTGCTTCTGGATCAGCGGCAGCGAGGCGCCGTCCTGCCCGCCGACGCCGATGAAGGCGACCGCGTCCGGGTGCGACTTGACGATGTTGAGCCAGGCGTTGAAGTTGTCGGTCGGCTCGGACTTGGAGTCGAAGGGGCCGGATATCTTCATCCCGGGCCGCTTCTCCTTGATCACCGCGATCAGTCCGGCCAGACGCTGCTCCAGCAGGCCGAGCCCGGGGATGTCGTTGCCCAGCACGACCTCGCCCGTGGAGTCGGCAGGCACCTGCTTGACGAACTCCTCGCCCAGCGCCCTGCCGAGTTCGGTGTTGCTGTTGCCGACGTACAGGCCGACCTTGGTGCCCGCGGGGGCGACCGTGTCGACGGCGGCCAGCGGGATGCCCGCGTCGCTCGCGGTGTTGAGCGGCCTGACGAACAGGTCGGGGGCGAGCGTCTCGTAGGCGATGCCGTCGGGGGAGCTGCGGGTGGCCGCCTGGAACATCGACACCTGCTGGGGGCCGTTGATCCCGGTCGGCGCCGACTGCACCAGATCGATGCCGCCGTCCTCCTCGGCGGCGTGCTTGGCGCCGAGTGCCATCTCCTGGAAGGGGTTCTGCGTGGTGGAGGCGTAGATGAAGGCCATCTTCAGCCGCTTGGCCGCCCCCGGCTCGGCCGCCGTGGTGCCCGAGGAGCAGGCAGCGAGCGACAGGGCCAGGAACACGGCGCCCGCCCGGGCGAGATGGGGCATTCGGGGTCTGGACATTCGGGCTTTCTCCTTGTCCTTCAGAGCCGGAGCTTCAGAGCTCCGGGCGCGCCCGCCGGCGCAGAATGCTGTCGAAAGCCACGGCCATCAGGATCACAGCGCCGGTCGCGAAGGCGCTCCAGTTGGCCGGGATGTTGAAATAGGTCAACCCGCTGGTGACCACCCCGATGAGCACCGCGCCGAGCACCGCGCCCACGATCGTGGCGCTTCCACCCCGCAGCGGCGTACCACCGATCACGGCCGCGGCGATCGCCTGCAGCTCGAAACCGGTGCCGATATTGGGATCGCCGGAGGTGAAGAAGCCGAGCCCGGCCATGGCCGCGACCCCGGCGAGCAACCCCACGACGACGAGAACCTGGGTCCGCACCCTGGCGACCGAGATGCCGGAGAAGGCGGCGGCCTCGGGATTGGACCCGATGGCCCGCACCCGGTACCCGAACGGCGTCAGCCGCAGCACCACGGTGAAGGCGATCACCGCGGCCAGCAGCACGAAGACGCTCACCGGCACACCGAGCAGCCTGCCGCCCATGACGGTGAAGAAGGAGCTCTCCAGCGGCAGCCCGACCACCTGCTGCCCGTCGCTGAGCGCCAGGCAAAGACCGCGATAGACCGACAGCGTCGCCAGCGTCACCACGATCGTCGGAATGCGCACCCAGCGCACGACGGCCGCGTTGACGAAGCCGAGCACACCGCCGAGCAGCACACCGGCGGCGGCGGCCACCCACGGCGACACCCCCGAGCGCATCAGCAACCCGGCCACGATCAGGCACAGCCCGAACATCGAGCCGACCGAGAGATCGATCTCCCGCATCGAGATGAGAAAGGCCATGCCCACGGCCAGCAGTCCCACGTACACCGACGACTGCAGGATGTCGAGCAGTTGCCCGACGCTCAGGAAGTCGGGCCGCAGCACACTGATGACGACGATGAGCAGCACGGTCGCGGCCAGCACACTGGTCGACTCCGCCCTGCCGCCGAGCGCCAGCAGCCGCCGCCCGGAGCCGTCGCGCCGCGCGGTATCCGGCTGCTCCTTGATGGCCCGATCGGTGCTCACCCTGAACACCACCTCTCGTGAGTGCCTAGCTGTGGCCGACTCGCCCGCATTTCCAACAGGGTGAAGGACCGTGCGCGGGCGAACTTGACCCTCAGTGCTCAGGACTTGTCGGTCAGATGCCGATGCCCTCGCCGCCGCGCACGCTCGTCGCGGGCTGCAATACGGTCGCGAACGAATCGTGGAAGGAGTGGTGGATGACTGGACGTTTCGCGGACAAGGTGGCGATCGTCACCGGCGCGGGCACCGGCATCGGCGCGGCCGTGTGCCGCAGGGTCGTGGCCGAAGGCGGACAGGTGGTGCTCACGGGGCGCCGGGTGGAGCCACTCAAGGAGGTGGCCGCCGAGCTCGGCGAGTCGGCCCTCGTGGTCAGTGGCGACTCCGCGCTCGCGGGTGACGCCGAGCGTGTGGTGAACGCGGCGGTGGCCGCGTTCGGCGGGGTCGACGTGCTCGTCGCCAACGCGGGCGCGCACCGGCCGGGCACACTCACCGAGACCGACGACGACAGCTGGCGCTTCAGTACGCACGCCAACCTCGACAGCGCCTTCGTCAGCGCCAGGGCCGCCATGCCCGCGCTCATCGAAAGAGGCGGCAACGTCGTCCTCGTCTCCTCGCTCGCCGGTCTGTTCGCCGGACCCGGCGTGGCCGGATATGTCACCACCAAGCACGCGCTGATCGGCCTGTCGCGCTCGATCGCCAGGGACTACGGCGTCAAGGGCGTGCGCAGCAACGTCGTCTGCCCCGGCTGGGTGCGCACCACCATGGCCGACGAGCAGATGGACGTGCTGGGCGCCAAGTACGGCATCGACAGGGAAGCGGCCTACGCCCTGGTGACCAAGGACACCCCGCTCGGCAGGCCCGCCGACGCCGACGAGGTCGCTGCGGCCATCGCCTTCCTCGCCTCCGGCGAAGCGGCGGCCATCACCGGCACGCAGCTCGTCAT
Organism: Nonomuraea sp. IBHARD001; assembly: GCF_056106265.1. Taxonomy (NCBI): domain Bacteria; kingdom Bacillati; phylum Actinomycetota; class Actinomycetes; order Streptosporangiales; family Streptosporangiaceae; genus Nonomuraea; species Nonomuraea sp. IBHARD001. Next base: position 6,496,575 of record NZ_JBWBBW010000002.1, on the reverse strand, counting down.
CGACTCGGGCGCGAGCTGCGTGGACCTGCCGACCCTGGCGTTCGTCGAGGGCGAGCGGCCGACGACGCTGACCGACTGGAAGGTGATCGACCCGTGAGCACCGAACACTCGACCCAGATCGAGGACCGCCTCATGACAGTGACGGACTGGAAGGTGATCGACTCGTGACCGCGACCGACTGGAAGGCGATGGACGACTTCGCCGCCGGCATCGACGGCAACCGGATGCCGACGAGCGCCGCGCTGGCCGGACGCGTCCTCGAACTGTCGCTCGACGGAGGCGGCGAGGTCCGCCTGGCCTTCGACAGCGAGGACGCCGTGCGCAGCAGGCGTGGCGAGCAGGAGATCGAGGGCCGCTACGACGCCGTCGAGGTGCGCCAGGGGCTGTTCTACCTGTCGACGACCTACCCCGGCCTGCCGTACCGCTCCGACGCCTATGTCGTCGACGTCACCAGCGGCAGGGCGATGGAGATCGGCTCGACGATCGCGGACGAGCCGGTCGAGGGCGCGCCGAGGGTCGGCCAGACCTTCACCGCGGCCACGCTCAGCGGCGGCGCGACGGGCGAGGTGCCGGGCGAGAGCCGTGACCTGGTCGGCTGGCGCGCGCTCTACCGCTACAGCCCCGACCACCTGTACGAGCACGTCTACCTCAGCAGCGAGCGCTACGCCTGGCAGTGCCTGGTCGGCGCCCAGCGCGGGCACGGCGACGTGGACCTGACCACCACCTGGCGCTTCGCCGAGGACCTGTACGTCTTCACGTTCAGGGAGTTCAAGATCCCGGTCGCGGCCACCTGGCTGTACGACCTCGCGGCGATGCGCAGCACCGGCTCGTTCTTCGGGCTCGGCGCGGCGGGCACACCGCGATGGGCCCCCGGTGGGGCGTTCATCACCTCGCTGGGCCGGGCGCAGTACCCGGACGAGCAGCCGGTCTGAGGGGGAGTGGGGTGGGGGCGTTGCGGGCCGATGTCATCATCGTGGGCGCGGGCTCGGCCGGATGCGTCGTGGCCGGAAGGGCCGCCGCCGCCGGGCTGAGCGTGCTGCTGCTCGAAGCGGGCGGCGAAGGCGGCGTGCCGCAGATCCGCCAGGCGGGACGCATGCACGAGTTGTGGGACAGCGAGTACGACTGGGCCTACCGCACCGCCCCGCAGGAGCACGCACACGGCAGGCGCCTGCACCTGCCCCGAGGACGTGTGGTCGGCGGGTCGCACGCGCTCAACGCGATGATCTGGGTACGCGGCAACCCGGCCGACTACGACACCTGGGCCTATCTCGGCAATCCGGGCTGGTCGTGGGCCGACGTCGAGCCCGTCTTCCGATCGGTCGAGCGCGAGATCGGCCTGCTGGCCGGGTACGAGCCCGACGGCATCCACCAGGCCGTCGTCGAGGCGGCCGGTCAGCTCGGCATCCCGCACAACCCGGACTACAACGGCGCAGTCCAGGACGGCGTCTCCTACACCCAGCTCACCATGCGCGACGGCGAACGGCTGACCACGGCCGACGCCTTCCTGACACCGGTGCGCGGCGAACCGGGCATACGCATCGTCACCGGGGCCCACGCCCACCGCCTGATCTTCCAGGGCGAGCGGTGCGTGGGCGTGCGGTGGAGCGACGCCGACGGCGAGCACACCGCCAGGGCCGAGATCGAGGTCGTGCTCAGCGCGGGCGCGATCGGCACGCCGCTGCTGCTGCAGCGCTCGGGCGTGGGCGACCCCGACAGGCTGCGCAGGCTCGGCGTCGACGCGGTGGTCGCCGACCTGCCCGGCGTCGGGCGCAACCTGCAGGACCACTGGCTGGTGCCGGTCGTGATGACCAGCGAGCATCCCGTGCCGCCCCCGGTCTCGCTGCCGCCCACCCAGAGCCACATGTTCTGGCGCAGCAGGCCCGGCCTCGCCGTACCCGATCTGCAGCCCATCCACTTCGGGGTGCCGCTGTACGCCGACTGGATGCACGGGCCGCCCAACGGCTTCTCGCTGATGGCCGGGCTGGTACGGCCGGCCAGCAGGGGATTCGTCGAGATCACCGGGCCCGAGCCCGAGGATCCGCCGCACATCGACCCCCGTGTGCTGGCCGCCTCCTCCGACGTGGACGCGCTGGCCGCCGCCGTGCAGCTGTGCAGGGACGTCGCCGCACAGCCCGCGCTGCGGGAGGGCTACGGGGCCAGGGAGATCTACCCGGCCTCCCTCGCCAAGTCCGACGACCTGCTCAAGGGCTACATCAGGGAGACCGTGATCACCTACCACCACCAGTCGGGAACGTGCCCGATGGGCGGCGGCCTCGACGCGGTCGTGGACGAGCGGCTGAACGTACGCGGGCTGAGCGGCCTGAGCATCGCCGACGCCTCGGTCATGCCGACGATCCCCACGGGCAACACCAACGCGCCCGTCATCATGATCGCCGAACGCGCCGCCGGGTTCCTGGTGGCACGGGCGGGCCTGCACGCCTGACCCGCTACGGTCGCGGGATGACGACCGTGCGCTCGCTGCTGCTGTTCGCCCTGGCCGCCCTCACCGAGATCGGCGGGGCCTGGCTGGTCTGGCAGGGCGTGCGCGAGCACCGCGGCGTCCTGTGGATCGGCGCCGGGGTGCTCGCACTCGGCCTGTACGGCTTCGTGGCGACGCTGCAGCCGGATGCGAACTTCGGCCGCGTCCTGGCCGCGTACGGCGGTGTGTTCGTCGCGGGCTCGCTGCTGTGGGGGATGCTCGCCGACGGGTTCAGGCCCGATCGGTGGGACGTCGTGGGCGCGCTGGTCTGCCTGGTGGGCGTGGCCGTCATCATGTACGCGCCGAGGGGCTGAACGCGCCTCACGTCCTGGGCAGGCGCAGCACCTGGGTGGAGTGCGAGGTCACCGCGACCTCGTGGGCGGCGGGCCGCTCCTCGCGCGGCGCCTCCTCCGCCGTGTCCAGCACGCTTCGCCAGTGCTCGCCGTACTCGCCGCCGGGCAGGGTGAAGGTCATGTCCTCGTTGTGGGCGTTGATCAGCAGCAGGAACGAGTCGTCCACCACGCGTTCGCCCCTCGGGCCGAGCTCGGTGATCGCCTCGCCGTTGAGGTAGACGGCCAGCGACTTGGCATAGCCGATCTGCCAGTCCGACGCCGACATCTCCACCCCCGAAGGCGTCAGCCACACCAGGTCGCGCCTGCCGTCGCCCGGCGTGCGGCCGTGGAAGAACATACGCCGCCTGAACACCGGATGCGCCGCGCGCAGCCGCGCCAGCGCCCTGACGAACGCCAGCAGGTCGGCCTCGGCGTGCCGCATCGACCAGTCCACCCACGCCACCTCGTTGTCCTGGCAGTAGGCGTTGTTGTTGCCCCGCTGGGTACGGCCGATCTCGTCGCCGTGCGAGAGCATGGGCACGCCCTGCGACAGCATCAGTGTGGTCAGCATGTTGCGCCGCTGGCGGCGGCGCAGCCCCACGATCGCCGGGTCCTCGACCGGGCCCTCGGCGCCGCAGTTCCACGAGCGGTTGTCGTCGGTGCCGTCGCGGTTGTCCTCGCCGTTGGCCTCGTTGTGCTTGTGCTCGTAGGAGACCAGGTCGGTCAGTGTGAAGCCGTCGTGGCAGGTGACGAAGTTGATCGAGGCGATCGGCCGGCGACCGCCCGCCGCGTAGAGGTCCTGCGAGCCGGTCAGCCTGGAGGCGAACTCCGGCAGCGCCGAAGGCGCCCCACGCCAGAAGTCACGCACCGCGTCGCGGTACCTGCCGTTCCACTCCGTCCACAGGGCGGGGAAGTTGCCCACCTGGTAGCCGCCGGGCCCGACGTCCCACGGCTCGGCGATCAGCTTGACCCTGGAGACCACCGGGTCCTGCTGGATCAGGTCGAAGAAGGCCGAGAGCCGGTCCACGTCGTGCAGCTCACGGGCCAGCGCCGAGGCCAGGTCGAACCTGAACCCGTCGACGCGCATCTCCAGCACCCAGTAGCGCAACGAGTCCATGATGAGCTGCAGCGCGTGCGGCGAACGCACATTGAGGGAGTTGCCGCATCCCGTGTAGTCGAGGTAGTAGCGCCTGTCGCCGTCGTGCAGCCGGTAGTAGGCGGCGTTGTCGATCCCCCTGAACCCCATCGTGGGTCCCATGTGGTCGCCCTCGGCCGTGTGGTTGTAGACCACGTCCAGGATGACCTCGATGCCCGCCTCGTGCAGCGCGCGCACCATGGCCTTGAACTCCCGCACCTGCTCGCCCCGCGTGCCCGACGCCGAGTAGGCCGCATGCGGCGCCAGATACGCCATCGAGTTGTAGCCCCAGTAGTTGGTCAGCCCCCTGGCCACCAGGAAGTGCTCCGGCATGTGGTGATGCACCGGCATCAGCTCGACCGCCGTCACCCCCAGCGACAGCAGGTGCTCCACCACCGCCGGATGCGCGATCCCCGCATAGGTCCCCCGCAACCCCTCGGGAACCGCCGGATGCCGCATCGTCAGCCCCCGCACGTGCGCCTCGTAGATCACCGTCCGGTGGTACGGCGTGCCGGGCGCGCGGTCGTCCCCCCAGTCGAACGCCGGGTCCACCACCACGCTCTTGGGTACGAAGGGCCCGCTGTCCAGGGTGTTGAGCTGACCCGGATCGGTGAAGTGGTAGGAGAAGAGCGACTCGTCCCAGCGCAGGTCGCCGTCGATCGCCTTGGCGTAGGGGTCGAGCATGAGCTTGGCCGGATTGCAGCGCGGCCCGCGCGAAGGGTCGTACGGGCCGTGGACGCGGAAGCCGTAGCGCTGGCCGGGGCGAACGCCCGGCAGGTAGCCGTGCCAGACGAAGCCGTCGGCCTCGGGCAGGTCGACGCGCTCCTGCTTGCCCTCGTCGTCGTACAGGCACAGCTCGACGCGCTCGGCGACCTCGGAGAACACGGCGAACCGTGTGCCGGAGCCGTCCCAGGTGGCGCCGAGTGGATAGGGCTCGCCCGGCCAGACTTCTCGCATGCGGCCCCATTGTCGTGCATGCACGGCCCCGTCGCCAGGCGGCGAGGCCGTGCGCGCAGGTCGCGTCGCCGTACTAGTCGAGCAGCTCGGCGTTGAGCGTGATCGTCGTGCCGGTGAGCGCCTTGCTGACCGGGCAGTTGGCCTTGGCGGTCTCCGCCGCGGCCTGGAACTGCTCGGCGGTCAGGCCGGGCACCTGCGCCTGCACACTGAGCACGATGCCCGTGATGCCCTCACCCGGCTGGAAGGTGACGTCGGCCCTGGTCTCGACGGTCTGCGGCGGCGTGCCCGCCTGGGCCAGGCCGTGCGAGAGCGCCATCGAGAAGCAGGAGGAGTGCGCGGCGGCGATGAGCTCCTCGGGGGAGGTCTTGCCGTTCGCCTCCTCGGCCCGCGACGGCCAGGAGACGTCGAAAGCGCCCACGCCCGAGGAGTTCAGCGCAACCGTGCCGGATCCGTCGAGCAGAGCGCCCTTCCACTGAGTCGTGGCGGTGCGAGTCGTCGCCATGGCGATATCCCTTCATTCGTATGTGGTCCCACTGGCGAACATATCGTGCCTGGGACCGCCTGACCTTCCGTGCTCGGATGGATCGGCTGTGTAATCAAAGGCGATCGGCCGGACTTCAACAGTCGGAGGCAGCGGAAGGGCGACCGTGGTGGAGGCCGAGGATGACGAGCACAAGCTGTTCACCGAGCTGTACCACCGTGACTACCCGGTGATCCTCCGATACGCCGCGCGGCGGCTCGACCTGGAGACGGCCAGGGACATCGCGGCCAGGACCTTCACCGACGCGTTCCGGCGCCTGGCCGAGCTCCCCCGCGAGGAGCGCGCCCAGCGCCTGTGGCTGCTCCGCATGGCCCGGGGCCAGGTCAGCAACGAATGGCGCGGCCAGCGCCGCCGCCAGGCCCTCGGCGAACGCCTCCGCACCTGGCGGCCCACCCCCGACGCCCCCGCCGTGGACGGCGCCGTCACCGCCAGGCTGGCCTTCGAGCAGGCGATGTCCAGACTCTCCGAGACCTACCGCGAGGCGCTCCAGCTCGTCTACTGGGACGGCCTCGACGTCCAGGAGGCCGCCCAGGTGACCGGCTGCCGCGCGGGCACCATGGCCACCCGCCTGTGCCGCGCTCGGGCGCAGCTGAAGGACCACCTGCGGGTGCACGGCTTCGAGGGGGAGGGGTCGTGGTGAGCGGGTGGGCGGGTGTCGCTCTTCGTGGGTTCGGGTTCGGGGGTGGGCGTGATGGTGAGTGAGGATCCGCTCGACGGCGTGGTGCGGCGGGTCATGGCCGCGTACGACCCCGCGCCTCGTGATGTGCGGCCTGACCGGGTGCTCCTGGCGGAGATCCTGGCCGGCCGCACGTCCGGCGGCCCGGACCCCCGGACCCGCCCCAGCCCACGGGGGCGCAGGGGCGGGCCGGGGCACGGCCGCACACACGGGGTGTACGGCCGGGCGCGACGGCCCGTGTGGTGGCGCCCGGTCGCGGCAGGCGTCGCGGTGGCCGCCGCCGTGACCCTCGTCTCCGTCGTCCGCGACACCCCCACCCACCCCTCCCTGCCACCCGGCCTGTCCGCCGGACCGGCGCCCGGCGACATGGCCCCCATGTCATCCGACGTCCACTACCCGGGCACCCCAAGGCTCACCCTGTGCGCCACCCTCCCCGACGACGCCTCCTCGCTCCCTGAGGCCCCTCCCGCCTCCGTGGGCGTCACCGGCGCCTCGTCCACACGTCCGGTCCTGCCCCCGGCCTCCCGTACGGGGGCCTCGTCCGTGCGGGAGGACTCGCCGCCCATGCGTACGGGCGCGTCCTCCACGCGCAGGGGGTTCACGCGGACGGGGCCCCGGCCCGCGGACGCCGAGTCCTCCGGGCCCCAGGCGGGAGCGGGGCTGCGGCGGCTCGCCGAGCTTGCCGACGGGAGCGGGGAGGCGCCGCGTGAGGCGCGCTACAACCACGTCAAGGTCGCCGAACTGCGCCTGGAGACCACGGCGGGCCCTGCGGGCACCCGATCGGCCGTCGTGGGGCGGCTGGCCGACCTGTGGACGCCGCTGTCGGGCGAGGGGAGCACCAGGCGGGTGGAGTACGGCCTGCTGTTCACACCGGGCCGGATCGCGCGTGGCCCGATGACGGCGCAGGAGCGCATGCCGTACTCACCCAAGGGGCTGACCTCGGCGCTGCTGTCGATGCGGGACAGGAGCCTGGTCGTCCAGCTGCTCGGCGCGTACGAGGCCGAGGGGTGGCCCGAGACGTATCGGCTGATCCGGGCGGTCGTGGAGCTGCATCGCAACGAGGTGGTCGGCGGGAGGCTGCGCGGGGCGCTGTGGCGGGTGCTGGCCGAGCGTGGTGAGGTGCGGACGCTCGGCCAGGTCACCGACAGGGCCGGACGGAAGGGATGGGCGTTCGGCTACGACCTGAGGCTCGGCTCCGGTTCGGCGGACAGATGGGTGCTCGTGGCCGCCGAACGGGACGGCGCCCTGCTGTCGGCCGAGCGCGTCGTCGTCTCAGGCGGCGCCGCGCTGAACGTCCCCACGCCCTGTGTGGCCGACCTCTGGGCGTTCGTCAGCCGAGAATGGAGTCGGAACAACTAGCCTTTGTGCGCTCCAGCTTGATTTCTCGCCAGTTCGTGTACATCGGATGACGGTGTACCTTTCCGTATGGCGCCACGCAGCCTTTTCGGCCACCGGACAATTTCACATTCATCGCCTTCGAGCGGTTGTTGTAGGCGGCCGCGAATCCGTAGGGGATGGCGGCCCAGTCGCCGACCGTCGTGTATCTCAGCGTGATGCGCGCCCGGTCGCGCTCGGTCCAGAAACAGACCGTGCCGCTCTCGCACCGGCCCCAGTCGAACTGCTGGAACGAGCAGTCGGAGATCGCGATCTCGACGACCCTTCGCCCGTCGTCGTAGGACAGCACACCCGGCTCGACCTGCACTCCTCCCGGTTGTTCGGCGAGATGCTCGGCGACCGCCCCGGCCAGCCGCTCCTCGCACGTGCCGGTGGCGGGCGGCCCGGCCTGGCGCTGGGCGTGGGCGGCCTGGGCGGGAGTCGTCGCGGCCAGACAGATCGAAGCGGCGAGAAGAATGGACGATGTTTCCTTTTTCACCATTTCCTCCTGGAGGGGAATTCGATGGTTCAAGATAGCGGTAATCAATGCGCCCGGCCCGGAACTCTTATGGCGTATGGAGCAGAAATTCGCGTGCCGCCCGCCGTACCCTCTGGGTGTCATTCCGCAGCCGCGTGACGGGAGCAGGCACTGCGGGTCGCTCGAACCCGTGCTGCGCCGCCTCTGGGAGGCGCCCGCCGCTCCGCTCGTGGCCGCCGTCGACGAGCTCGCGTTCGCGGCGGCGCTCGCACCCGGGTACGGCGAGCGGCTGGCCGAGGGGCTGCGCACGCTGTGGGTGGGCGACCACACGCTCGGCTATGTGATCGACACACCCGCTGGCGGCACCGGCCGGGCGGTGGCCGTGACGGAGGGAGCCGCACTGCATCTGTTCGCCCATGCCCTGTGCGACCTCGACGGCCTCGCCTCCACTCCCGAATGGCGGGAGATCGCCCGTCTCTGCGCCTCTCCCGGGGCGGGTGGCAAGCACTGGTGGGCGGTGTCGTTCGCGGCCTCGATGGCGCCCGCCGGGCCGTGCGCGCTGGAGGCGATGCTCGGCGATCCGGGCGTCGCTGCCACCGTCAGGGCCTATCACCGCAGGATCGCCCGGTCCTACACAGGACGTCCGCGAGTGCAGTGACCTGTCCGAATTGCGATTCCGAGCCAGTTCCGCAATGCCGTCATCCAGCTCAACATTTCCGGCGAATAGTGACATGCTCGGGTCGAACGACAGGATCCCCGATCACGGGAGCGTGGTGCCAGTGGAGGCACCGGAGACGGTGGTCCACGATGATCGCCTGCTGCACCAGAGAGTGGTGGGCGGCGACGAGTCAGCCTTGGAGGAGATCTACGACAGGCTGTCCTCGCTGATCTTCGGGCTGTCCGTAAGGATCACCCGCGACAGGGTGATATCCGAAGACATCACGCAGGAGGTGTTCCTGGTCTTCTGGGAGAAGCCGCTCGCCTTCGACCCTGGCAGGGGCTCATTGCGCTCATGGCTGGCCACCATCGCCCACCGCCGGGCCGTCGACCACGTGCGCGCCGAGGAGCGCCGCCGCGTCAGCGCGCTCGGCCCCCGCCTCGTCGAGCCCGAGCCCGAACGGCTGGAGGACACCGTCATGGCCGCCGACGAGGTCCAGCGCGTGCGCTCGGCCGTCAAACGGCTGCCCGAGACGCTCAGGCGCGCACTCGAACTCGCCTACTTCGCCGGCAGGACCTATCGTCAGGTCGCCGTCGAACTCGGCGTGCCCGAGGGCACCGCGAAGTCGCGCATCAGGCTCGCCCTGCGACGACTGGCCCGCGAACTGGCCGAGGAGGAGGGGTGATGGACCCGATCGAGCGGATGTACCTCGACGCGCTCACGGAGGAGGCGGCCATGCCGGAGCGCTCGCTCAGGCCGCAACTCCTGGCGGGCGCCAGGGCTCGGCGCCGCCCCGCCGTACCGGCCGGCGCCTGGGTCGCGCCGTTCGCCGGGCGGGTCGCCGCCATGGACGCGTTGCTCGCCTCGGTCGAGGAGGAGGACTGGGGGCGGGTCGTCGTCGAAGGCTGGACGTTGCAGGAGCTTCTCGCCCATCTCGCTGCCAAGGACGGGCTCGTCGCCGCCGCTGTCGGTGCTCCCGTGCTCGGTCCGCCGTTGCGCGCCCGCGACGCCATGGGCCGTACCGCCGAGGTGCAGACGCACGAACGCGCACGCAGCCCCCAGCAGACCAGGCGCGACTGGCGTGCCCAGGCCGACGCCCTGTGCCGCCATCTGGCCTCTGCGGACCCCGACGCGCTGACCGAGTCGGCGGGCCACACCGCGCCCCTGCGCGACCACCTGCTCATCAGGATGCTGGAGACCTGGATCCACACCGACGACGCGGCCAGGACCACCGGCCTCACCCTGCCGCACCCCGTCGCCGCACACGTGCACCCCGCCGCCGACCTCTGCGCCCGCCTGCTGCCGTGGACGCTGCTCATGTCCGGCATCGACGGCACCGGCCACACCCTCCACCTCACCCTGACCGGCGAAGGCGGCGGCGACTGGCACGTTCCCCTCGGCGTCTCCGATCCCCCCTTCACCGGCCCCGCAGAGGTCCACATCACCACCCAGGTCGTCCCGTTCTGCTTCCTGCTCGGCGGCCGGGGCGACGACCCCGCCACCTTCCCCGCCACCCTGGAAGGCGACCACACCCTGGGCCACACCATCCTCACCACGGCCCCGGCACTGTCGGGGCCGTGAGGAGGAGCCGCTAAGGGGTGTTCAATTTGGTCTGGGCGTCGGTGGCGAGGTCGCGGGCGTAGGGGTCGTCGCTGTCGGACAGGACGCGTTTGATGCCGGGCTCGGCGCGGGGGTCGCCTCGTTCGGCCAGGCCCTTGGCGGCTTCGGCGACGACGGTCAGGTCGGTGTCGTCCAGGCGGCGGGCGAGGGCGTCGCGGATGAGGGGGGTGTCGGCGTCGAGGGAGGCCAGGCCCTGGGTGGCCCAGTCGCGCACCTCCTCGTCCTCGTCCTCGGTCATCGCGATGAGCAGGGCCAGGCCCTCGGCGTGGTCGGGCGGCAGGACGTCGGCCAGGGCGATGGCGTCGGTCATCGTGCGCTTGTGGCCGGGCCTGTCGATGATGTCGAGGACGTCGGGCAGGGCGCGCGGGTCGCCCTGGTGGCCGAGTGCGCCCAGGACCGAGCGCAGGACCTGCGGGTTGCCCTCGGTGGTCGCCATCTTGCGCAGCAGGGGCAGGGTGCGCTCGAGGAAGGGCTTGTCGCCGTCGGCGAAGCCGTACTGGGCGATGGCGTCGACGCCGAACTCGCGCTCGCGGGCGTCCTCGCTGACGCACAGGCGGCCGAGCAGTTCGTAGGTCTCCTCGTCGGCGCGCCTGGCCAGGGCGTCGGCGACGATCCACCAGGTCTCGGCGTCCTCGTCGGTGTCGCGGTGCGACAGGGCGCGGCTGACGAGCTCCTCGGGCCTGACGTAGAGGTTGCTCGCCTCCTCCAGCAGGGTGGCGACGGCGGCGTGGCCGCGCTGGGCCTGGATCTGGGTGGTCTCGGCGCCGTCGGGGGAGTGGGCGGCGACGGTGACGAGTTCGGTGCCGTCCTTGGCGTACTGCCTGGCCACGACGTAGGACCAGTCGTCGGGGGTGTCCTGCTGGAGTTGGTCGAGCAGGGCGCTTTCGAGGTGCTCGCCGACCCAGCCGGTGGCGATGTCGTGCGGGGTGTCGCCGTCGCCGTCGCTCTTGTCGGCGTCGGCGCCGCTGTCGAGCAGCAGCTTGACCACACCGAGCGAGCCTCGGCGCGCGGCCAGCGTCAGGGGGGTGTCGCCGTCCTCGTTGGCGTCGTCGACCCCGGCTCCGGCCTCGACGAGCGTCTGGGCGGCCTCGGCCTGGCCGTTGGCCGCCGCCCACAGCAGGGCGTGCCAGCCGCCGCTCTCGCGCCCGCCGACCTCGGCTCCGGCGTCCAGCAGCGTCTGCAGGGTCTCCACCCGGCCCCAGGCGGCCGCGGCGCACAGCGGCAGGCCCTCTTCCTCGCCCTGGCTGACCACGTTGGGGTCGGCGCCCTGGGCGAGAAGCTCGCGCACGGTGTCGGTCTCGCCGTTCAGCGCGGCGCGGTAGAGCTGTTCCTCATGCATACCAGCGAGCTTAGGGCGTCGGCGACCAGGTGCTCGCACCCTGAACCCTTGTGTGTAGGACGATTCCTCCTTACGAAGGATCGGGAAAACCGGCGAAACGCGATATGTTGCGAGTATGACCGATCCAGGGGAGATCCGCGCTTCGGACGCCGAGCGCGAGGACGTCGTCGAGCAGCTCCGTGTGGCCTCGGTCGAAGGACGTCTGACGCTGACCGAGCTGACCGACCGCACGGAGGCCGCCTACTCCGCGGCCACACACGCGCAGCTGGCCCTGCTCACCGCCGACCTGCCCGCGACCGCGCCGGGGTATCGCCCGGCGATGCCCGAGCCGACGCGCGAGGGCGGCCGTACCAGGCGCTGGTTCGTCGCGATCATGGGCGACTCCAAGCGCAGGGGCAAGTGGCGCGTGGACAGCGAGCTCGGCGCGGTGGCCGTGATGGGCGACGTGCTGCTCGACCTGCGTGAGGCCGAGGTGCGCACCGGCACGGTCGACATCGTCGCCACCGCGATCATGGGCGATGTGAAGATCATCGTGCCGGACGGCGTCGACGTCGACCTGGAGGGCATCGCCATCATGGGCGACAAGAAGGTCGAGGTGCTCGAAGCGCCCACCGGGATGAACGTCCCCCGGATCAGGGTGAAGGCGTTCGTGCTGATGGGCGATGTGAAGGTGGTCGGCGACTCCAAGGCCCAGCCGATCAAGCGCTCGTGGGCCGCCTGGCGCGAGCAGTGGCGCGAGATGCGCGCCGGGATCACCGGCGACATGGGCCGCGGCAGGCTCGACCCGTGGACCGGCATGCCCAAGAGCGACTACGACCCGGCAACCGGCCTCCCGCGAGGCGAGTACGACCCGGCGACCGGCCTGCCCCGGGGCGAGTACGACCCCAGGACCGGCATCCCGCGCCGCACCGACCGCGACGACTGAGCCGCCCGTCCGGTTCCTCCTCCCGCGAATATCTGCCTCGGAGCGTGCAACAGATCGGCCGGGTTCGGGCGTAGTAGTCGGTGACCGATGCCGAACCGCCGAGCAGCAGTGAGGACCCGCATGCGTGATCGGGCCGACTTCGAACGGTACGTGGAGCAACGCTCGGCACGCCTGCTGCGGACGGCCTACCTGCTGTGCCGCGACTGGGCCACGGCCGAGGACCTGGTGCAGAGCGCACTGGCCAAGGCATGGCTGGCCTGGCGCAGGGTGGGCGCCTATCCCGACCCCTACGTGTACCGCGTCCTGACCAACACCCATGCCACCTGGTGGCGGCGGCGCTGGCGGGGCGAGGTGCCGACCGAGGTGCTGCCCGAGGTGGCCTGCGACGAGGAGCACGACGCCGACCTCGTGGCCAGGCAGGCGTTGCGCACGGCGCTGGCCGCCCTTCCGCCGAGGCAGCGGGCGGTGGTGGTGCTGAGGTACTTCGAGGATCTGACCGATCACCAGATAGCCGAGATCCTCGGATGCACGACGGCGACGGTACGCAGCCAGGCCAGCAGGGCGCTGGCGAAGCTGCGGCTCGATCCAGCGGCCAAGGCCGCGGTCACGACGGGGAGCTGACCCATGACCATCACCGAACAGCAGGTACGCGACCTGCTCGACCACGACAGCGACGGCCACCACAGGGGCGTGACCGTCGCCGACGTCGACAGGCGGGTGCGCCGTATCAGGCGGTTCAGGAGCAGGGCGCTGGCCTCGACGGCGGCGTTCGGCCTGGTCGTCGCGGGGCTGAGCGGCCTGCTCGGCGGCGGGGTCGAGCCGGACGGCCGGGCGGTGTGGGAGGGCGTCATGACGGGCCCGGCGACCACACCGACCGTGCTGATCGTGCCGGACAGGGACGTTCCGCTCGTGCCGCCGGACTACGGCAGGTCGCTCGGCTCGGCGCTGTTCGACCAAGGGGGAGCGCCGGCGGCGCTGTCGTTCCCCCGCTCGTCGGTGCCGGTCCTGGTCAAGGTGACCTGCCCCGCCGCGTTCGTCCTGCTCGTGCGGGTCAACGACGCCCCCTCGGTGAACATGCCGTGCCGGGCGACAGGCTCCTACCTGACGCTCGCCGCCGACCAGGTGCGCGGGGGCCACAACGAGATCGGCGCGCTGCTGCTGCCGCGCGACCTGGCGCCCGCCACACCGCTGGACCGGGCGGGGATGGACGCCCTGGCGACGACGTCCCTCTACCGCGCCGACTGGGGCGTCGACGTCCTGGCCGGCACCGCGCTCAGCTGCCACGGCGACATCGTCCTGCTCGACCCCGCATCAGGCCGGGAGAGGGACCCCGGCCTGTGCGGGTGACTCACCCCTGCCTGTGCGGGTGACTCACCCGACCGGCGTCAGAACCCGGGCCAGCGCCTGGTCGTAACGCTCCAGCAGCACGTCGACGAGCTCGGGCGCGGGCCCGAGCACGTCGGCGACCACGTCGGCGCCCGCCTCCAGCGTCGCCTGCCGTACCTTGTCGGCGAAGAAGCCGGGCGCCAGCAGGTACGGCGAGACGGCGACGCGCTCGGCGCCCGAGGCCAGCAGGCGGCGTACGGCCTCCTGCGGGGTGGGGGAGGCGGCCGAGGCGTAGGCGGGCACGACCGATGCCCAGCCCTTCGCGGCCCACTCGGCGGCGAGCGCGGCGACGACGGCGTTGGCCTGCGCGTCGCTCGAACCGGCCGACACCAGCACGACGGAGGTGGCGGGGTCGCGAGGACGCACCCCGGCCTCGGCCAGACGGCGTTCGAGCGCGGTCAGCAGCCGGGGATGCGGCCCGAGCGTCGAGCCGTAGTGCACCCGGAGCCGCGGATTGACGGCCGTGGACTCCAGGATCACCGCGGGCAGGTCGATCCTGGAGTGGTAGGCCTCGGTCAGCAGCAGCGGCAGCACCACGGCCTCGTCGAGACCGCGCAGCGCGTCGGCGGGCCTGGGCGGCGCGTGGTCGAGATAGGCCGAGCGCACCTCCACCTCGGGCCTGGCCAGCCGTACCCGCTCCAGCAGGGCCTCGACGGTCGCGGCCGCGCGCGGGTCGCGTGAACCGTGCGCGACGGCGACCAGCGGCGGGGTCAGAGGTGAATGCCGCACTCGATCTTTCCCATTCCGGCCCACCTGCCGCTGCGCGGGTCCTCGCCGGGCGCGACCTGACGGGTGCAGGGCGCGCAGCCGATCGAGGGGTAGTCGTCGTAGTGCAGCGGGTTGATCAGCACGCCGTTGTCGGCCATGTAGTTGTCGACGTCGTCCTGGGTCCACCTGGCGATCGGGTTGACCTTGACCATCTGCCGCTTGGCGTCCCACTCGACCACGCGGGTGCCGGTCCTGGTGGCCGACTCGTCGCGGCGGATGCCGGAGATCCAGGCGAGGTACGGCTCCAGCGCCCGGTTCAGCGGCTCGACCTTGCGCATGTAGCAGCACAGGTCGGGGTTGCGGCCGAACAGCCGGGGACCGAGGTCGCGGTCCTGCTCGGCGACGGTGCGCGACGGCGTCACGTTGATCACATTGACGTCGTAGACCTGCTGGACGGCGTCGCGCGTGCCGATGGTCTCGGCGAAGTGGTACCCGGTGTCGATGAACAGGACGTCGACGCCCGGCTTGACCCGGCTGACCAGATCGATGAGAAGGGCGTCGCTCATGGACGAGGTCAGGCAGAGCCGGTCGCCGAAGGTGGCCGCCGCCCAGCGGATGATCTCGCGGGCCGGGGCGTCCTCCAGGAACTGCGCGGCGGACTCGACGATGTCCTGCAGGTCGAGCGCGCCACGCTGTTGCGTTAATCCGACTTCGATGTCCACCAGGCTGCTCACAGGGACCTCACTCCGATTCCGAGAAACTTCAGCTTGAACGCGCGGGCGCAGGAGCGGCAGTACCAGCCGCCGTCGCCCTCGTAGGGCTCCAGGTCCTCGTCGCCGCAGTACGGGCAGTGGAAGGGAACGGCTCGTGTCGTCACTTGAGGTCCGCCTCGTCCGCTCGCTGGACCCAGTCGGCGAAGCTCTCGCCTTCCTTCTTCTGGCCTTCGAAGTTGGTCACGACGCGTTCGACGTAGTCGGGCAGGGCCTCGGCCGTGGTCTTGAGGCCGCGTACCTTACGGCCGAAGCCGGGGTTGACGCCGAGTGAGCCGCCCAGGTGGATCTGGTAGCCCTCGACCTGCTCGCCCTTGTCGTCGACGACGAGCTGGCCCTTGAGGCCGATGTCGGCGACCTGGATGCGGGCGCAGGAGTTGGGGCAGCCGTTGACGTTGATGGTGAGCGGCTCGGCGAAGGTGGGCAGGCGCCGCTCCAGCTGGTCGATCAGGTCGGAGGCGTTGGCCTTGGTCTCGACGATGGCCAGCTTGCAGAACTCGATGCCGGTGCAGGCCATGGTCTGGCGGCGGAAGGTGGAGGGGTTGACCTTGAGGTCGTTGGCCTCCAGCTCGGCCACCAGCGAGTCGACCTGGTCGGGCGCGACGTCGAGGACGACCATCTTCTGCTCGACCGTGGTCCGCACCCGGCCGGATCCGTGGCGCTCGGCGATGTCGGCGATCAGGTGCAGCTTGTCGCCGTCGAGCCTGCCGACCCTGGGCGCGAAGCCGACGTAGAAGTTGCCGTCCTTCTGCGGGAAGACGCCGACGTGGTCGCGCCTGCCGCCCCTGGGCAGCTCGGGGGCCGGGCCGTCGGGCAGCGGCTCCTTGAGGTATTCGGTCTCCAGCACCTCGCGGAACTTCTCCACGCCCCAGTCGTTGACCAGGAACTTGATCCTGGCGCGGTGGCGCAGGCGGCGGTAGCCGTAGTCGCGGAAGATGCCGATCACGCCGCCGTAGACGTCGGCGACCTGCTCGGGCCTGACGAACACGCCCAGCCGCTTGGCCAGCATCGGGTTGGTGGACAGGCCGCCGCCCACCCACAGGTCGAAGCCCTTCTCGCCCGCCTCGTTGGTCACGGCGGCGAAGGCCACGTCGTTGATCTCGTGCACGGTGCAGTGCGCCGGGCAGGAGGAGATGGCGGACTTGAACTTGCGCGGCAGGTTGGAGTAGGCCGGGTCGCCGATGAAGCGCTTCTGCACCTCCCAGATCTGCGGCGTCGGGTCGAGCAGCTCGTCGGAGTCGATGCCGGCCAGCGGGCAGCCCATGATGACGCGCGGGGTGTCGCCGCACGCCTCGGTGGTGGACAGGCCGACGGCCTCCAGGCGCTGCCAGATGTCGGGCACGGCCTCGATCTCGATCCAGTGCAGCTGGATGTTCTGGCGGTCGGTGACGTCGGCGGTGCCTCGGCCGTACTCGTTGGAGATGTCGGCGATCACGCGCAGCTGCTGGAGGCTGAGCTGGCCGCCGTCGATGCGGACCCTGAGCATGAAGTAGCGGTCGTCGAGCTCCTCCGGCTCCAGGATCGCGGTCTTGCCGCCGTCGATCCCGGGCTTGCGCTGGGTGTAGAGCCCGTACCAGCGCATACGGCCGCGCAGGTCGGCCGGGTCGATCGAGTCGAACCCGCCCTTGGAGTAGATGTCGATGATGCGCTGGCGGACGTTGAGGCCGTCGTCGTTCTTCTTGCTCTCTTCGTTCTTGTTGAGCGGCTCACGGTAGCCGAGAGCCCACTGACCTTCACCACGAGGGCGCTTGTGGTGGCGGCTGGCCGGGGTGGTCATGGCGCGTCCTTTGGGTTCATGGGCGCGCACGGCTATCCCCGGTTCTCATCATCGAGAGCCGGAGGTCCAGGGGTGGTTGCGTCGCGCCCTACATCAAGACAAAGAGGTCAGCGGGCGGCGCAACAGATGGCACTACGGACACGCTGGAGGTCGACGTGGCGTCGTCCTACGAGCATCGGGTCCGCTGGCATGCCTATGACCATACCCCGACAGTCCGTTCTGTCCAAGACTGGTCCAGAGTCTGGACGATCATCCCGTCCTGTGGGCAGGCCGGGCGCGGGCCCCGCCGAAAGCGGTCAAGAACGCATCGGCGGCCGTAGTAAATCCCAACGTCTGATGTAAGCAATGGGATTATCCGTCGCGAAAATGTGAAACACAGCGGCAATTGACGGCCGTCGTGAACGCCAGTGACAATTGCCCGCGGCTGCCCTGCGTTCGAGCGACTCATATGGAGGTCCGTTGTCCACGGAGAGCCAATTCGACTCCGACAAACCGGAACCCCCAGCACCCAAGGACCGAGGTCTCTGGGCCAATCTGGACTTCACGAAATTCTGGGTCGGCGAGACCATCTCGTTGATGGGTGTGCAGGTCACCGCGCTCGCACTGCCTCTGACCGCGGTGCTGGTGCTCGACGCCGGCGCCGAGGAGACAGGCGGTCTGAGGTTCGCCCAGTTCGCCCCGTTCCTCTTCCTGTCGCTGCTGTTCGGTGTGTGGGCCGACCGGCTCAGGAAACGTCCGTTGATGATCGCGGCCAATGGCTTCAGGGCGGTGCTGATCGGCCTGGTGCCGCTGCTCGGCTATCTCGACATGCTCAGCATGCCGGCGCTGTACGCGATCGCGATCGCGATCGGCGTCTGCACGGTGGTGTTCGACGTCAGCTGGATGTCGTACGTGCCGACGCTGGTCGACAAGAAGCACCTGGTCTCGGCCAACGGCAAGGTCAGCACCAGTTACTCGGCCGCCGAACTGGCGGGTCCCGGCATCGCCGGTGTGCTCGTGCAGGTCTTCACCGCGCCGGTGGCCCTCCTCGTCGACGCCTTCTCGTACGTGGCCTCGGTCCTCACGCTGATCTTCATCAGGCGTCCGGAACCGCCGCCGCCTCCGCGTGACACCAAGCGTCATCTCGGCAAGGAGATCAGCGAGGGAGTGGTCTTCGTCGCGTCCAATCCGTTCCTGCGGACGATCGCGATCATCGGCTCCTCCTACAACTTCTGCTACATGTTCATCGAGGGCATCTTCGTGCTCTACGCGGTCAAGACGCTCGGCTTCACGGCCGCGACGCTTGGTCTCGTGCTGAGCCTGAGCGCCATCGGCGGGCTGCTCGGCGCCATGTCGGCGCAGAGCTTCACCAAGAGGTTCCCGTTCGGCCGGGTCTATCTGGTGGCCGTCATCGTGGGGTACTGCGGGCCGCTCCTGGTGCCCGCGGCCAGCGGGCCCACGTGGCTGACGGCGACGCTGATCGGCGCGGGATACCTGCTGATGCGCTTCGGCCTGTCCGTGGCGAACGTGGTGGCGGTCAGCCTCAGGCAGGCCGTGACGCCGCAGACGCTCATGGCCAGGATGACCGCGGGGATGCGTACGTTGCTGTCGGGCCTGGGCACTGTGGGGGCGCTCGCCGGCGGTTTCCTCGGGGCTGCGATCGGTCTGCGCGAGGCGCTGTGGGTGGCCGCGATCCTGTCGGCTCTCGCCACGCTTCCGCTGTTCTTCTCGATCATCCCGCGGTTGCGCAGCCTGCCGGAGTCGCCGGAGGACGCGCTCGAGTTCGCCACCGCCAATCGATGACGGCTCCATCGATCACGCGCAGGGGCGCGGGTCATCGGTTTATTCCACACAGAGAGGCCCTGAGGGGACTGCAATGCCTGACGTCGGGACACTGTTACGCGATCTAGACGCTCATCTCGCCGCGAATGTAAATGATGAACTCATCACGCGTGCCTGGAGCACTTTTTCCTACCTGGGCTACGCCAAGATTCCATTTCTTATCCCCGAGACCGTGAAAGCGGCCGTCGCGGCCGAGGTCAACAAGCTGCTGGAGGTCGGCAGCGTCCGCCGGGACGTCAGCTTCAAGGAGACCGACCACAGCCCCCGCAGGATGCGCAACGTCAGGCGCAAGGAGATCGCCGCGCACGGTGAGGTCATCCCCGCCGTCTACCGCTCGGCCAGGCTGCTCAAGGCGCTGGAGCGAGTGGCGGGCGAGCCCGTGCACGTGTGCCCGTACGAGCCCGAGCAGTACGTCATCACCGCGCTGGAGCGCGACGGCGACACCCACGGCTGGCACTGGGACGACTACAGCTTCGCCGTCGTGTGGGTCATCGAGACCCCGGCGGTGGAGAACGGCGGCTTCGTGCAGTGCGTGCCCGGCACCACCTGGAACAAGGCCAATCCACAGATCAACAAGACGCTGGTCGACAACCCGATCTACTCGGTCGAGCTCTTCACCGGCGATCTGTACCTCATGCGCACCGACACGACGCTGCATCGCGTTTACCCGGTGAGCAACGGAACACGCAAGATCATCAACATGGGTTACGCGTCCACGCAGAACCTGACGATGGAACTGTCCCACGAGACCATGGACGGTCTGTGGGCCGAACCGGCAACTGTGGAGGTCTAGGTGACGGGCAACACCGGCGGTTCACCCAAGCACATCGTTCTCGCCTTCTCCGGTGGGCTGGACACATCGGTGGTGCTGGTCTGGCTCCAGGAACGTTACAAATGCCCGATCACCGCGTTCATCGCCGACCTCGGGCAGGGCGCCGAGCTGGAGGTGGCCAGGCGCAAGGCGCTGGCGCTCGGCGCGGCCGACGTCAAGGTGGTCGACCTGCGCGAGGAGTTCGCGCTCGACTACGCCTTCCCGATGTACCGTGCCGACGCCCTGTACGAGGGGCAGTACCTCATGGGCTCCTCCATCGGCAGGCCGCTCATCGCCGCCGCGCAGTTGCGGGTGGCCGAGGAGGTCGGCGCGGACGCGGTGGCGCACGGCGCGACGGGCAAGGGCAACGACCAGGTCAGGTTCGAGTACACCTACGGCGCGCTGCGTCCCGACATCAAGGTCATCGCCCCATGGCGCGACTGGGAGTTCACCTCGCGCAACGACCTGCTCGCCTATGCGAACAAGGTCGGCATCGAGGTCGACCTCAGCAGCGGCGAGCGGCCCTACTCCATCGACGTCAACCTGCTGCACACCTCCTACGAGGGCGTGGCGCTTGAGGACCCGGCGCTTCCCGTGCCCGCGGGGCTGCTGACCCGGGTGAAGGACCTGCTGGAGGCCGAGGCCGAGCCCGAGCTGGTCAAGGTCGGCTTCGAGCACGGCAACCCGGTCTCGGTCAACGGCGTGCCGCTGTCGGCCGCCGGCGTGCTGCGCGAGCTCGGCGAGATCGGCGCCAGGCACGGCGTCGGCAGGCTCGACATCGTGGAGAACCGGATCTTCGGGATGAAGACCCGCAACGTCTACGAGGCGCCTTCGGGAACGATCCTGTGGCACGCGCACAGGGCCGTGCAGTCGCTGGTGCTCGACCCCGAGGTGCTGCACCTGAAGGACGAGCTCATGCCCAGGTACGCGGGCCTGGTCTACCGCGGCCTGTGGTTCGCCCCCGAGCGCGCGATGCTGCAGACGGCGATCGACTGGAGCCAGGACGTCGTGACCGGCGAGGCGACGCTGCTGCTGTACCGGGGCAACGTCCAGGTCGCGGGCCGTACCTCACCGCACAGCCGCTACGACACCGCGTTCGCCACGTTCGAGGCCGACAACGTCTTCGAGCAGCAGGACTCGGCCGGCTACATGAAGGTCAACACCGTCAGGTTCAGGTCCGGAAGGGCCACCGCATGAGGATCGTCTTCATGGGGTACGGCGAGCTCGGCGCCAACGTGCTCGCCGGTATCGCCAAGAAGCACGACGTGGCGATGGTGCTCACCCATCCGGTCGAGTTCAGCGGCCTGGGCGAGCCCGACGTGGAACAGCTGGCCACCAAGCTCAACCTGCCGATCGCCCTGTCGGCGGGGGCGACGGAGCCGGAGATCTGGGAGCGCGTGGCGCAGGCCGGGCCGGACGCGATCGTGTCGACGAACTGGCGTACCAGGGCTCCGGTCGAGCTGCTGCGCATCCCCAGGCTCGGTGCGATCAACGTGCACGACGCGCTGCTGCCCGAGTACGCCGGGTTCGGCTCGGTCAACTGGTCGATCAGGGACGGCAAGTCCGAGATCGGGCTGACCGTGCACTACATGGACGCCGAGCTCGACACCGGCCCGATCGTGACCAGGGCGATGGTGCCGATCGGCCCGGACGACACCGCGGGGCTGGTGCTGCAGAAGCTGATGGTGGAGTACGTGCCGGTGACGCTGCGCGGGCTCGACCTGATCGAGAAGGGCCACCAGGGTGAGCGTCAGCCCACGTCGGGCGGCACGTTCTACCACCGGATCGGCCTGGAGGACACCAGGATCGACTGGCGTGACAGCACCACGGCCACCTACGACCTGGTACGCGGCCAGAGCGACCCGTTCGTCAACGCCTGGACGACGCACGACGGGCGGCGGCTGATGGTGAAGATGGCCAGGCCGCCGAAGCAGCGCGGCTACTGCGGCACGCCCGGACGCATCGTCAGGGCCACGGAGGACGGGATCGCGGTGGCCTGTGGCAGGCGCGGCGACCCCGACGCCCGTGGGTTGATCTTGCTGCAGGTGCAGGCGGAGGATGGCCCGCCGGTGCGGGCCATCGACTACTTCAGAACGGTGCGGGGTTACCTGGTCTGACCCCGTGGCGCAGGTGCACCCGGAGCGGTCGTCGTCGCGTGTTACGCGGCGGCGACCGCTTCGATCTCCAGCAGCCAGACCTCGTCGTAGATCCCGGCGATGATGATGGACATCGCGGGATCGTGCCCGGCGAGCAGCTCGTTGCGCACCTGGGCGAGCGTCCGCCGGTATTTGCGGTCGCTGAGGAAGATAGTGATTTTCACCAGGTTGGTGTAGTCCATGTCGGCGTTCTTCAGCAGCGAAAGGATGTTGCTGAAGACGAGCCTGCACTGCTCCTCGAAATCGGTGGGCACATGGCCGGACGCGGTCTCGGGGATCTGGCCGCTGATGTAGAGCAGCCGGGAATGCCCGGTCAACTCCTTGGCGTCCGCATATGTGCCGGTATCAGGGGTTTCCGGCGAGGTAATCGTGCGCATCTGCATGGTCAAGAGTTTTTCACACGCACGGCATCACCGTCCGGCCTAATGCACCTTACTCATGCCCCTCGCAGTGACACGGGTAACTTCGTGATGCCATTGAGGAAGTTTGATCCTAAATGACGGACTTCTCCGGCAAGCTCGAACGATTCGACCTGCTGTACCAATTCCTCCAGCAGCAACAGCACCCCGGTCTGCGCGGGCGAGTTCCCGATGCACCGGTGCGAGCCGTACCCGAACGCCACATGCGGATTGGGATTGCGGAACGGGTCGAAGGTATAGGGATCGGTGAAGATCTCCTCGTCCCGGTTGGCCGAGCCGATCCACGCCGCCACCAGCCCGCCCTCGGGCACGACGTGCTCGCCGAGCGTCACCTCCTGCGTCGTGCGGCGCAGCAGATGGTTGACCGGGCTGGACCAGCGCAGCGCCTCCTCCAGCGTGGTGGACAGCTGGCCCTTGCCCGCACGGCGCACGCGCTGCCACAGCTCGGGGTCCTGGGCCATCGTCAGCACCAGGTGCGAGGCCGCCTGGGGGATGGTCGGATTGGCGCCCATGATGAAGGCGTAGCAGTTGACCAGCACCTCCTCGTCGGTCGCCGGTCGCCCGTCCACCTCCATCTTCAGCAGCAGCGAGACCAGGTCGTTGGTGCCCGGGTTCTCCCTGCGCTCGGCGATCAGCTCGATGAACATCGAGAACAGGAACACGTGCGCCGCGCGCAACGTCGCCGTCTCGTTGCCGATGGAGAACGCCGGGTCCTCCGGCGCCATGCTGGCCACCGTCCAGTGCGCCGCCTCCGGCCACTTCTGCGGCGGGATGCCGAGCAGTTCGCCCGCCACCAGCATCGGCAGCATGGTGACCAGCTTGGCCAGGTCGCTCTCGCCGTCGGCCACGGCCGAGGCGACCAGCTTGGCCACCCGCTCCCTGATCCTGGCCTCGTGCGCGCGCATCACCCTGACCGACAGCGCGCTGATCGTGGTGCCGCGCACCTGGCTGTGCCTGGGCGGGTCGATGAGGTGGATGGCCTTGCCCGCCGCGGTGTCGCGCTGCAGGACGCTGAGCATCGTACTGTGCTCGGAGCTGAACCTCTTGGTGTCGCGCAGCAGGTCGACGACGTCCTTGTAGCGCGTGACCGACCAGAAGGGCGTGCCGTCGGGAGCCTCCTGGCGCCATACGGGCGCGGCCTTGCGCAGCAGCCGCCACGCGCCGTGCGGGTCGCCCGAGCGGTAGAGCTCGGTGCCGTACAGGTCGATCTCGTCCAGCGAAGCCGGCTCGGTTCCGGCCCCCATCAAGCGCATGTGCTCAGCCCTTCCCGGGATGATCGGTCTCGGTCAGCCGGAGCAGCCCGGCCTCCTGCCAGAGGGCGCCCGGCGGTCCCAGCCTGGTGACCTCGGATCTGGCGACGTCGTAGAAACGGTGCACGGGCGCCTCGACGGTCAGCCCGCGCGCACCGTGCACCTGTACGGCGGTGCGGATCGTGCGCAGGGAGACCTCGGCCGTCCAGGCCAGCGCCTCGGCCGCGTGCCTGGCCAGCGGCAGGCCCGCGTCGGCGCGCCAGGCGGCCTGGTGCACCAGCAGCCTGGCCGCCTCCAGGTCGATCTGCGCCTTGGCCAGCGGGAAGGCCACCGCCTGGTTGTCCAGGACGAACCTGCCGAACTGCCGCCTGCTCGCCGCGTGCCTGACGGCCAGGGCGTGCGCGCCGAGCGCCAGGCCCAGCAGGTAGCCCGCGTGCCTGACCCGATGGCGGACGAGCGCCTCGCCCGCGCCTGCCAGGACCTGGCCGGACTCGACGGTCAGGCCGTCCAGGTCCAGCAGCAAGGGGCTGTGCCCGCCCGCGGGGCCGTCGGCGTTCCAGGAGAAGGCGCGCCCGGCCCTCGGCCGCCACGTCTCGGGCGCGAGCACGACCAGCAGCCCCTCCTCGCCCGACGACACGGCCACACAGCACACCGCGCCCTCGACGCCGGTGTCGTCGACGGCGACCGAGCCGGACAGCCGTAGCCGCTCGCCCTGTCTGACGGCCGTGGCGCCGGGCGTGCGCGGGTCCAGGCCGCCGGTCAGCACGCCCTGCTTGCCCGCCACGACGCCCGCGCCCAGGTCGGCGAGCCCGGCCGCCTGTCCGGCCGCGGAGTTGAGCGCGTCGAGCAGCAGCATGCCGCCGCCGTACACGTCGGTGAGCGCCCGGCGGCCGAGCTCGGTCGCGATGACCACGCCGCAGGTCAGGCCCAGGTCGAAGCCGCCGAGTTCGATCGGCGCGGCGAAGGCGAAGCCGTCGATGTCGGCCAGCGACTCCTGCGCCGAGGAGCCGTCGGGCCCGGCGTCGGCGGTGCTCAGCCGGGTGCGGACCGTGCGGCTGAGGCGTTCGAGGACCGGATCAGGTCTGAGGTCCACCTTCGCCGCCTTCCCGCTGGTCGGGCCGCTCGAAGGCGGCGCTGGCGACGAGTTCGAGCATCATCTCCGAGGTCCCGGCCGACAGCGTCAGACCGGGCCCCTCCCGGTACCCGGCCTCCAGCACGGCGGCCTTCTCCCGGGTGAGGCCGTGGCGCGCGTAGCCGTGGCCGTGCACCAGCGCCGCCCAGGTGGCGACCTGGTGCGCGGTCTCGCTCGTGTGGTACTTCGCGACGGCCGCGACCGTCGGGTCGAGCGGGCCGTGCCCGAGCCTGCTGATGGAGTTCCAGGCCAGCAGCCGTCCCGCGTCCACGGCGGCGCCGTACCTGCCGATCTCCTCCAGGAGGGCGGCGTCGGCCGTGGCGGGGGACAGGCCGGACAGGGTGGCGTCGTACCATCGGGCGGCCTTGAGGGAGTAGTCGAGGCCGGTGCGTTCGATGGCCAGGCACCTGGTCAGCAGCGACCAGCCCTCGCCCTCGGCGCCGAGCAGCGCCTCGCCCTCGACCCTGACCTGGTCGAGCTCGACCCGGTCGTACTGCTCGTCGGAGATGCTGGCGATGTTGCCCCGGCGCACGCCTTCGGCGTGCAGGTCGACGAGGAACAGGCTGATGCCCTCGTACTTCGTCGAGCCCGTCCCCGTGCGCACCGCGCACAGGCCGAGGTCGCTCATGCCGCTCTTCAGGCCGAACACCTTGGTGCCCGACAGGCGGTAGCCGTCGCCCTCGCGCACCGCGACCGCGCGCAGCGAGGCCAGGTCCGAGCCGACCTCGGGCTCGGTGTAGAGCACGGTGGCGAACAGCTCGCCCGACGCCAGCTGCGGCAGGTAGCGCGCCTTCTGCTCGGCCGAGCCCGCCTGCAGCAGGAACAGTCCGACGATCTGCACGCTGAGCACCTGCAGCATGTCCGGCATGCCGCCGCGCACGAGCTCCTCGATGACGGCCGCGGCCTCCAGGTGGCTCGCGCCGCGCCCGCCGTACTCCCTGGGCCAGCTGGGGGCGAACAGGCGGTGCGCGGCCAGCGTCCGGTACAGCGGCCTGACGTCGGGCTCGCGCTCGCCCGAGGCCAGTGCGGCGGCGTAGTCGCCGAGCGCCTGGCGTACCTGCGGGGTCGCGAGGACCTCGCCCACCTCGGCGCGCAACGCCCGCTCGTCGTCGCTCTCGGCGAAGTTCATGCCTCGGTGTCGCCTTCGGCCGCGCCCAGCAGCCTGGCCACGTCCTCCTCGGGCATCTGCTCCAGCAGGGCCAGCAACTCCTCGTCGCTGAGAGACTCCTGGCGCTGGGCGTCGATCACCCCGGCCAGGTGCGCGACCGTGGGCGAGCGGAAGAACTCGGCCAGGCCGATGTCGGCGTTGAAGCGGTCCCTGATCCTGGACATCAGCTGGGTGGCCTGCAGGCTGTTGCCGCCGACCTCGAAGAAGTTGTCGTGGATGCCGACCTTGCTCAGCCGCAGCAGCGGAGCGAAGATCTCCTCGGCCAGCGCGCGCTCGGTCTCGGTCGTCGGTTCGGCGCTCGCGCCGCCGGTGCGCGCGCTCTCGTCGGGCGCGGGCAGCGCGCGGGCGTCCACCTTGCCGGCCACGGTCAGCGGCAGCTGATCCAGCAGCACCACGTACGCGGGGACCATGTGCCTGGGCAGGTGCTCGGCCGCGAAGCCGCGCAACTGCGTCACCTCGGGGTTGGTGCCCGACGCCGGGCTGGCGTACGCGACGAGGTGCTTGTCGCCCTCGTCGTCGGTCCACGCCTGCACCGAGACCTGCCCGACGTCGGGATGCGTGGCGAGTACCGTCTCGATCTCGCCGAGCTCGATGCGCTGGCCGCGGATCTTCACCTGGGCGTCGATGCGTCCCAGGCAGACCAGGTTGCCGTCGCGCAGCCGCTTGACCAGGTCGCCCGTGTGGTAGAGCCGCCCGCCCCTGGCCGTGCCGAACGGGTCGGCGACGATCTTGCGCCGGGTCAGGAAGGCGTCGTTCAGGTACCCGGGCGTCAGCCCGTCCCCGCCGATCACCAGCTCACCGGCCACACCGTACGGCAGCGGCTCCAGGTGCTGGTCGACCACGTGCGCCACATGGTTGGCATAGGGCAGGCCGATCGGCGGCCCCGACTCGAAGTGCCCGGTGCACTCGTAGTACACCATCGCGACCGTGCACTCGGTCGGGCCGTAGCCGTTGAACAGGCGCCTGCGCTTGTTCCACCGGTTGACCAGCTCGCCGTTGAACATCTCGCCGCCGACCATGACCAGGCGGCAGGCGGTGAAGCGCTCGGGCGTGAGCAGGGCCATGACCGAAGGCGGCAGGTCGATGATCGTGGTGCCGCCGTCCTCGATCAGGCGCTGTAGCGCCTCCATGTCGAGCCGCTCCTCGTCCCTGACCAGGTTGATCCGCGCGCCCCTGCACAGGGCGGTGAAGATCTCGAAGACCGACACGTCGAACGTCAGCGAGGCGAAGGCGACGATCCGGTCGCTCGGCACGATCTCGAACATCTGGGCGATCGTGTCGACGAAGCCCACGACCGAGTGATGCTCGATCAGCACGCCCTTGGGACGGCCGGTCGTGCCCGAGGTGAACAGGATGTAGGCCACGTCGCCGGGCTCGGGCCCGGTGTCGAGGTTGGTGTCGGGATAGGCGGCCAGCGCGTCGGCCAGCTCGTCCAGCGCCAGCACCTTCGGCCCGTCCTGCGGCAGGCTCGACGCCACCGAGCTGTGCGAGAGCACGACGGCGGGCGCGGCGTCGGCCAGCATGGCCGCCACCCGGCCCGCCGGGTGCGAGGAGTCGATCGGCACATAGGCGGCGCCCGCCTTGAGCGTGGCGAACAGCGCCACGATGAGGTCGAGCTCGCGCGGCATCGACAGCGCCACCCGGCCGCCCCTGGTGACGCCGTGCTCGCCGAGCAGTCTGGCCAGCTGGTTGGCCCTGCGGTTCAGCTCGCCGTAGCTGGTGGACACGCCGCCCACCCAGACGGCGACCGCGTCCGGGTCGCGCTCGGCCGCCTGCTCGAACTCCTGGGCCAGCGTCGTGGTCGCGGCGGGCGCCTCGGGCCCGAGCCAGCGCGTCAGCAACTCCTCGCGCTCGTCGGGGTCGAGCACCGGCACCCGCGAGATCGTGGTGTCCAGGTACGGCACCAGCGCCCGCAGCACCTGCTCGTAGTGTCCGGCGGCGGCGGCCATGGTCCCGGCGTCGAACAGGTTCGTGTTGTACTCCAGCGAGAACGTCAGCCCGTCGGCCGTCTCGCTGAGCGCCCACGTCATGTCGAAACGCGCGGTGTCCAGGTCGGGCGCCTCGGAGCTGATCGACAGGCCGGGCAGCACCGGCGGCTGGGTCAGGTTCTGCAGGCCGAAGCCGATCTGGAACAGCGGCGTGCGCGAGGGGTCGCGCGGCGGCCTGACCGCGTCGACGACCCGGTCGAAGGGCAGCTCGCCGTGTGCCATCGCGCCCTGGACGACCTCGTGCACGCGTGCGACGAGCTGGCGCACGGTGGGGTCGCCCGACACGTCGTTGCGCAGGACCAGCATGTTGATGAAGTAGCCGATCATCGGCTCGACCTCGGTGCGGCCCCGGTTGGCCGTGGCCGAGCCGACCGTGAGGTCCTCCTGGCCGGTGTGGCGGTGCAGCACGATGAGGAAGGCGGCCAGATACACCGCGAACGTGCTGGCGCCCGTCTCCCTGGCCAGGGCGTGCAGGTCGGCCATGACGTCCTCGGGCAGCGTGCGGTGCAGCGTGGCGCCGTCGAACGTGGCCTCGGCCGGCCTGGCCCGGTCGGTGGGGAACTCCACCACCGGCACGCCGGTCAGCCGCTCGCGCCAGTACGTCGTCAGGTCATCCAGCACCTTGCCCTGCAGCCAGGCGCGCTGCCAGTGCGCGTAGTCGGCGTACTGCAGGGCCAGCGGGGCGGGCGCCTCGACGCCTTCGACGCCCGTGCGCAGGCCGTAGTAGGCGGCCAGGTCGTGGCTGAAGACACCGAGCGACCAGCCGTCCCACACCACGTGGTGCACGACCAGCACCAGCAGGTGGTCGTCGTCGTCGATGCGGATGAGCCTGGCCCGCCAGAGCGGCGCCTGGGTCAGGTCGAAGGGCTCGCGGGCGATGTCGGTGGCCAGCTTGCGGGCGGCGGCCAGCCTCTCGGCCGACGTCGCGCCCGGCGGCTCGATCAGCGGCAGGTCGGCGGGCACGCTCGGGTGCACGTGCTGGGCGCCCTCGCCGCCGTGCTCGTGCAGGCTGGTCCGCAGGGACTCGTGCCTGGCCACCACATCGGCCAGCGCGGCGCGGAACTCCGCCAGCCGCAGGTCGCCCCGGATACGGAAGCCCGAGGGGACGTTGTAGGTCGAAAGGCCCGGCGCGAACTGGTCCAGGAACCACAGCGACTCCTGGGAGAACGACAGCGGGGCCGGTCCGTCGTCGGTCCTCGGCACCATGACGGCCGCGCCACCCTGTGACCGAACCCTGTTCAGCAGCTCGGCCCTATGGTCGCCCGGCCGCCGTGCGAAATCGTCACTCAGCTCGCTCATGTCAATCCACACTAGGGATCGGTTTCCCGAGCGGCATCCGTGAGCGCGTGAAGTCCGGTGAAACGGTGCACGTAATCGGGGAAGGCCCGGCGTCAAGAAACTTGTAATAGTGCATTTCCCATATTCCGCGGGTCCGCGGCGAGGCGTACAGTGCCATTTGAATTCCGTCCGGAAGGTCTTTTCGATGCACCTTGAGCTGTCAACGGACAAGTCTCGGCCGGACACGGGCGCGGTGCTCGCGGCCCTGGCCGCCGTGCTGCACCGCTACAGCGGCCTGGACCGGATCACGATCGGCGTGCCGGACGGCGAGATCGTCGCCGACCTGGCGGGCGACCCTTCGCTCGCCGAGCTGGCCGACCGGCTCGGCGCGGGGCCGCCCGTGCTGACGATGCGGGCCGACGGGCTGCGCGTCGAGCTCACGCCGGACACGCTGAGCGTCGGCGACGAGAGCACCCCGCACGACCCCGGCAGGGCCGTACGGCTGGCCGGGCATCTGGAGACCGTGCTGGCGGCCGATCCCTCGCTGCCGCTGTCGCGGCTGCCGCTGCTCACCTCGGCCGAGCTGGAGCAGCTGGCCGGATGGAACGCCACCGACACCCCCTATCCGGCCCTGCCGCTCGTGCCCGAGCTGATCAGCAGGCAGGCCGGGCTGCGGCCGGACGCGGTGGCGCTGCGCTTCGGCGGAGCCGGACTGACCTACGGGCAGCTCGACGCGCGGGCCGATCGGCTGGCCAGGCATCTGCGGGCGCTGGGCGTGGGCCGCGACGACCTGGTCGCGGTGCATCTTGAGCGCTCGTTCGAGCTGGTCGTGGCGCTGCTGGCGGTGCTGAAGGCGGGCGGGGCCTACCTGCCGCTCGACCCCTCATACCCGGTGGGGCGGCTGGCGTACATGGTCGCCGACGCGAGGGCGGGCGTGCTGCTCACCGAGCGGGCGCTGGCCGGGCGGCTGGAGGCGCCGGGCGCCACGGTGATCTGCGTGGACGAGGACGTCGAAGACGTGCCGGGGCACGCGTCCGGGCCGCCCGAGCCAGGCGACCTGGCGTACGTGATCTACACCTCGGGCTCGACCGGGCAGCCCAAGGGTGTGATGAACACCCACGAGGGCCTGCTCAACCGGCTGCTGTGGATGCAGGAGACCTACCGGCTCGGACCGGGCGACGCCGTGCTGCAGAAGACGCCGTGCGGGTTCGACGTGTCGGTGTGGGAGTTCTTCTGGCCGCTGACGACCGGCGCCACGCTGGTGGTGGCCAGGCCCGAAGGCCACCGGGACCCGGCCTACCTGGCCGCCGAGATCCAGGCCGAGCGCGTGACGTTCGTACACTTCGTCCCGTCGATGCTGGCGCTCTTCCTCGACCTGGCCGACCTGTCGGCCTGCGGTTCGCTGCGCCAGGTGGTCTGCAGCGGCGAGGCGCTGCCGGTGGAACTGGCGCGCAGGTTCTTCGCCTCCGGGCTGGGCGCCGGCCTGGACAACCTCTACGGCCCGACCGAGGCCGCCATCGACGTGACCTGGTGGCCGTGCGCGCCCGGCGAGGACACCGTGCCCATCGGCAGGCCGATCGCCAACACCACCACGCACGTGCTCGACCCGCACGGGCGCCCCCAGCCCGTCGGCGTGCCCGGCGAGCTCCACCTCGGCGGCGTGCAACTGGCCAGGGGCTACCTCGGCAGGCCCGAGCTCACCGCCGAGCGGTTCAAGCACCTGCCGCAGGGCCGGCTGTACGCCACGGGCGACCTGGTCAGGTGGCGGCCCGACGGCGCGCTCGACTACCTGGGGCGCATCGACCACCAGATCAAGCTGCGCGGGTTCCGCATCGAACTCGGCGAGATCGAGGCCGCGCTCATGGACCTGCCGGGCGTCGGCCAGGCCGTGGTGACCGTGCACGGGAACGGGCTCGTCGCCTATCTCGTGCACAGGGGGGAGCCGCTCGCCGAGCAGGACATGCGCGAACGGCTGGGGGAGCGGCTGCCCGAGTACATGGTGCCCGGGGTGTTCGTCGCGCTGGAGAGCATGCCGCTCTCGCCCAACGGCAAGGCCGACCGCGCCGCACTGCCCGCCCCGCCGGCCCAGGCGCCCGCCGAGCGTGACTTCGTCGCGCCGAGGGACCAGGTCGAGCACGTGCTCGCCGAGCTTTTCGGTCAGGTGCTCGGCCGGGACGGCATCGGCATCAAGGACAGCTTCTTCGACCTCGGCGGGCACTCGCTGCTGGCCGCCAGGCTCACCGCCAGGCTGAGGCAGGACTTCGGGGTGGAGGTGTCGATGCGCACCGTCTACGCGGGGCCGACGGTCGAGCACCTCGCGGTGGCGCTCGTGGAGAGCGCACTGGCCTCGGACCCGTTGTCATCACAGCGTTGATCCGGCCGGTAATTCTACTCAACAAATGGTGTCGCCCAGAATCCCGGCGGTGCGGATGTGGCCCCGGGCGGCGGCCTCGTAGATTCGGAATGCAGCACGAATCCACGGAGGACGCACGTGAGCTTCGGGTTTCCCGCGGAAATAGGTGACGCGCGATTTCGCGCGGTCGAGCTGGCCGCGCACTGGAACAACCGCGCAATTTCTACCGCCGGGCAAACGGCGTCCGGCGGTTTCAACGTCTGGCGCAATTCCTTTCCCGCCGAGCACCTGCCCGCCCCCGGCGCGCAGGTCGCGGCGGGAGGCGTGCCCTTCCAACTGGGCGAGAGCCACCCGGGCGGCGACAACGTGCGCTGCGCCGGGCAGTACGTCGACCTGCCCAGGGGCGACTACGACTGGATCCACCTGCTGGTCGCCTCCGAGCGCCGTACGGAGGACAGTGTGGCGCTGCACTTCGAGGGCGGCGAGGTGGACTTCGAGGCGGTACGCGTCTCGGACTTCTGGGCCCAGGCGCACCCGGCCTTCGGCGAGATCAAGGTGTTCGAGACGCCCGTCATGCACTACCCGCACCACGTGCAGGAGCGCGTGGAGGCCCTGATGTGGGGCCAGCGCGTCCCGGTCACCCGCCGGGCGCCGCTGCGCGGGGTCAGGCTGCCGCGCAACCTGGCCATCCACGTCTTCGCGCTGACCCTTCAGGAGCGCACATGACGCTCTTCTACCGCGACCTGATCAGCTGCCTGCAGGCCACGCTGGCCACGGCGATCGCCCAGGCGGGCCACGAGCCCGTCGACGTGCTCGGCGCGCACTGGGAGTTCCTGTTCAAGCCGGGCGACGTGCGGCCCGAGGAGTTCTACTACCCGTGCCGCCACCCCGGCGACCTGGGCCGCAGCCTGGCCCCGCACCACGGCCTCAGCACCGCCTGGCACCTGCCCGAACAGGAGTCGGACCCGCTGGCGTCGTTGCGTGCGGCGCTGCTGCACGGCGACTCGGTCGTCGTCGCCGTCGACAACTACCACCTGCCGTTCAGGCCCGCCTACCACGACGTGCACGCCGCGCACCTCATCACCGTGCATGCCGTCGACGACGAGCAGGCCTACGTCAGCGACGCCATGCCGCCCGACTACCAGGGGCCGATCCCGATCGAGGCGCTGCTGTCGGCCTGGAGTTCGGCCAATCCGCGTGACGTGCAGGACGCCTTCTTCAGCGACGCCGGGATCGGCAGGCGCTACCTCACCGTGCACGTCGCCCCGGACACACCGCGGACCACGCCCGCCTTCCTGCGCAAGGTCGTCGAGCAGTCGATCGCCTCCTTCGAGGCGCAGGACGAGGAGCTGTCCGGCCTGAACGGCGTGCGGGCCTTCGTCGGCGACCTGGTCGGCAGGGCGTCGGCGGGAGAGGCGGGCGCGCTGGAGGAGGCCTACCCGTTCGGATGGGGCCCCCAGGCGCAGTCCGCCCTGCACGCGGAGTACCTCAGGACGTGGGGCGAGCGCTGGGACGTCCCCGCGCTGCGCGAGGCGGCGCGGCTGGTGGAGTCGGTCGCACACGCCTGGACCGGAGTACGGATCACCGCGGCGCACGGCAGGAAGGACCCCGCCGCCGCCGCGCCCGATCTGGCCAGGCACGGCAGGCGTCTGCTGGAGCGCTACCAGGCCGCGGTCACCGGCCTGCACGAGGCTACCGAGGGGGCCCTTTGACCAGCGCCACGACCGACAGGACCCAGCGCCTGGCCGCGTTCGGGGGCAGCCCCGCCGTACCCAAGGGGCTGCGGACCCTGCCCTGGCCGGTGATCACCGAGGCGGACCGCACGGCCGTGCTCGACGTGCTCGACGGCTCCGCGCTCGTGTCCAACACCGACGGCGAGACCGCGGTGTCGCTCCTGGAGCGGCGCTGGGCCGAGCGCTGCGGCGCGGCGCACTGCGTCGGCGTCTCCAACGGCACCACGGCGCTGCAACTGGCCCTGGCCGCACTCGGTGTGGGGCCGGGCGACGAGGTGATCGTGCCCGCGCTCAGCTTCATCGCCAGCGGCCTGGCCCCCGTGCACCAGATGGCGGTGCCCGTGTTCGCCGACGTCGACCCGGTCACCTTCACCCTCGACCCGGCCGAGGTCGAGGCGCTCATCACCCCGCGCACCACGGCGATCATCCCGGTGCACCTGCACGGCCACCCCGCCCCCATGGACGAGCTCAACGCCCTGGCCAGGACGCACGGCCTGGCGGTGATCGAGGACGCGGCCCAGGCGCACGGCGTCTCCTACCGGGGCAGGCCGGTCGGCTCGCTCGGCGACGCCGCAGCCTTCAGCCTCCAGGTCACCAAGAACCTGCCGACGTGCGGCGAGGGCGGCCTGCTGACGATCACCTCCGACGAGATCGCGGCCAGGGCCAGGATGGGCAGGCAGTTCGGCGAGGTGATCGAGGCGGGCAAGGACCGCGACTACATCTCCTACCAGCTCGGCTGGAACCACAAGCTGAGCACCGTGCAGGCCGCGTTCACGCTGTCGCAGCTCGACCGGTTCGACGCCTACGAGGCGGCCAGGCAGGCGAATGTCGCCAAGCTGCTCGGCAGGCTCGCCGCACTGCCGGGCCTGACCGTGCCGACGGTCGCGGCGGGCAGCACGCACGCCTGGCACATCCTGCGCTTCAGGTTCGACGCCGAGGCCGCCGGGATCGAAGGGGTACGGCCCGCCGCGTTCCGGGCGGCGCTGCACCGGCTGCTGCGCGCCGAGGGCGTGCCGGTCTCGCGCTACCAGCTCATGCCGCTGCCGGAGCAGAAGGTCTTCACCGAGAGGACCGGCTTCGGCTCCGGCTACCCGTGGACCGCGGCCGACGCGGCGCCCGAACGCGACCACCCGGTCACCCGCGCGGTGCTGGAGGACTCCCTCACCCTGCAGAAGCGCCACCTCAACCCGGACGCCGGTCCCGCCCTCGACCACTACGCCGACGGCTTCGAGAAGGTCTGGTCGCATCTGGACACCGTGGCGACGCTGGCGAGGTCGGCGCGATGACCACGGCCGTGCACGAGGTGGACCTGGCGGCGACCGCGCTGCGCATCCGCAAGCACATCGTGGACATGTGCGCCGGACCCGAAGGCGGGCACCTGGGCGGCTCGCTGTCGTGCGCCGACGTGCTCACCGTGCTGTACTTCTCCGTCCTGCGCCTCGACCCCTGGGACGAGCGCGACGTCTTCCTGCTCAGCAAGGGGCACGGCGCCATCGCGCTGTACGCCACGCTGGCCGAACGCGGGATCCTGCCCGTGGCCGAGCTCGACACCTACGGCAGGCCCGGCGGACGGCTGATGGGCCATCCCGTACGGGCGGTGCCCGGGGTGGAGATGCCGACCGGCTCGCTCGGGCACGGCCTGGCGCTCGGGCTCGGGTTCGCCCTGGCCGCACGCCTCTCGCCGGGCCCGGTGCGCCGCCGTACCTTCGTGCTGCTCGGCGACGGGGAGTTGCAGGAGGGCTCGTGCTGGGAGGCGGCCATCGGGGCGGCGGCGCAGCGGGCCGACGGGCTGGTCGCGATCGTCGACAGGAACGGCCTGCAGCTGACCGGCGCCACCGAGGACATCGCCTCGCTCGAACCGCTGGCCGACCGGTGGCGGGCGTTCGGCTGGGCGGTCAGGGAGGTCGACGGGCACGACCACGAGGCGGTGCGCGAGGCGCTGGCCGGTGCGCCGTGGGAGCCCGGCAGGCCGAGTGTGCTCATCGCGCGCACGGTCAAGGGCAAGGGCCTGCCGATGGTCGCGGGCAAGGTCAACAGCCACTACGCCAGCCTGTCCGAGCGCATGCACACCCGTATGACCAGGGTGCTCGACGACAACGGCGGCAGGCGATGAGCGGCCAGGCGCTGCGCGCGGTCTACCGTGACGCCCTGGTCGAGCGCATGGCCGACGACCCGC
This sequence comes from Nonomuraea sp. IBHARD001, assembly GCF_056106265.1. Lineage (NCBI taxonomy): Bacteria > Bacillati > Actinomycetota > Actinomycetes > Streptosporangiales > Streptosporangiaceae > Nonomuraea > Nonomuraea sp. IBHARD001. The sequence goes on along the minus strand of NZ_JBWBBW010000002.1, from coordinate 6,461,135 downwards.
TGGCGGTGTGCCTCGACACCGACACCGGCCTGTTCACCGGCGTCGACTTCGGCGGCGCCGCCGACCGCTACATCAATCTCGGCATCGCCGAGCACAATCTGATGGGCGTCGCGGCGGGCATGGCCGCCTCCGGGTGGCGGCCCTACGTCAACACGATGGCCGCCTTCGCCGCCTCACGCGCGCTGGAAGCCGTCAAGATCGACATCGCCTACAACGCGCTTCCGGTGCGGATCATGGCCACGCACAGCGGCGTATCGGCCGGGCATCTCGGTCCCACGCACCACGCCCTGGAAGACCTCGCGGTCATGCGCGCCCTGCCGAACATGACCGTGGTCGTCCCCGCCGACGCCGCCTCGACGACCGAGCTGCTCGACCAGGTCGCCGACCTGCCGGGCCCCGCGTACGTCAGGCTCGGCCGCAAGCCGACGCCCGAGCTGCCCGAGCGCGGCAGGGCGGTGCTCGGGCGCATGCAGTGGCTGCGCGAGGGCGGCCCGGTGCTGCTGATCTGCTGCGGCCCGCTGCCGGGCCTGGCGGCGCTCGGCGCCGCCGACCTGCTGGCGGCCGACGGCACGGAGGCGGGCGTCCTGCACGCCCACACACTCAAACCCTTCGACACCGCGACCCTCGTCGCGGCGGTGGACACCGCGGCGCTCGTGGTCACGGTGGAGGAGCACTGGCGGGTCGGCGGGCTCGGCTCGGCGGTCGCGGAGGCGCTCACCGAGCACGCGCCGCGCCCGCTGCTGCGCCTCGGCCTGCCCGACGCCTTCGTCAGCGCCGTCGGCGGCCAGGAGCGGCTTATGGCCGAGCACGGCCTGACCGCCGAAGGCGTCGCGCGAAGCGTGCGTTCCCGGCTGGACCGCCTGACGTGAAAGCACCCAACGAAGAGGAGATGGACATGGTCGCCTGCCCCGAGTGCGAGGGCTCGGTCGCCCTTCCCGCGTCGCCGCGGTTGAACGAGATCCTCGAATGCGGCGAGTGCCGTGCCGAGCTCGAGGTCCTTTCCGTCGAGCCCGTCCTCGTCGGTCTCGCGCCGGACGTCGAGGAGGACTGGGGCGAGTGACGCTGCGCGATACCGTCGCCGTGGTCGCCTCCAGGATCCGGGCCGACGAGAAACGGATCTTCGAGGCGCTGGAGCGGCGCCGCGTCTCCTACGTGCACGTCGACAGCCGGACCCTGTGGAGCTCGGCCGATGTCGCGCCGCGCCCGTGGGAACGTGCGCTCAACCGGGAGATCGGCCAGGTCAGGGCCGCCTACGCGGCGCACAGCCTGGAGGCGATGGGCACCTTGGTGGTCAACAGCGCCAAGGCCACCGAGGTGTGCGGCGACAAGTGGCGCACCTCGATGGCGTTGCGCGCCGCCGGGCTGCCCGCACCCAGGACGGCGCTGGCCCTGACCCCGCAGGCCGCGCTGACCGCCATCGAGGAGATCGGCTATCCGGCCGTGCTCAAGCCGCTGGTCGGCTCGTGGGGGCGGCTGGTCACCTTCGTGCCTGACCGGCAGGTCGCCGAGACCGTGCTGGAGTACATCGCCGCCCTGCCCTCACCGCAGTCGCACGTCGTCTACGTGCAGGAGTTCGTCGACAAGCCCGACCGTGACATCCGGGCGCTGGTGGTCGGCGGCGAACTGCTCGGCGCCACCTACCGGCGCAGCGACGACTGGCGGACGAACGTGGCGCGCGGGGCGGTGACCGAGCCGTGCGAGAGCACGCCCGAGCTGGTCAGGCTGGCCATCGGCGCCGCCAGGGCGACCGAGGCCGACATCGCGGGGGTCGACCTGGTGGAGGACAAGGACGGCAAGCTCCTGCTGCTTGAGGTCAACGACACCGTCGAGTTCTCCGGCTTCCAGCGGGCGATGGCCGACCGGGTCGACGTCGCGGACCGGATCGTGCAGCACCTGCTGACAGGGGTGGACGAGTGGCGCGCGTAGCGATCGTCGGCGGTTCGGGCTACATCGGCGGCGAACTGCTGCGCCTGCTGCTCGGTCACCGCGAGATCGAGGTGGCGGCGGCGACCTCCGAACGGCTGGCCGGCCGCCGGGTCGACGGCGCGCACCCGAACCTGCGCGGCCTGACCGACCTGACCTTCGTCAAGCCGGGCGAACTCGACACCTACGACATGGTGTTCCTGGCCACCCCGCACCGCCAGACCATGACGCGGATGGCCGACCTGCTCGCCCTGGCCCCTCAGGTGTTCGACCTGTCGGCCGACTTCAGACTGCGCGACCCCGAGCAGTACCTGCGCCACTACGGCGTCGCGCACGAGGCCACCGACCTGCTGCCCGGCTTCGCGTACGGCCTGCCCGAGGTCTACCGCGAGCGGCTGCGCGCCGCCGACCGGGTCGCCGTGCCCGGCTGCATGGCCACCGCGGCGATCCTGGCGCTGCGCCCGGTCGCCAGGCAGGGGCTGCTGGAGGGCCGGGTCACCGTCGACGCCCGCACCGGGTCGAGCGGCTCGGGCGCGTCGGCGGGCTCGGAGAACCTGCACGCCGAGCGGTCGGGCGTGCTGAGGGTGTTCGCCCCCATCGGGCACAGGCACGAGGCCGAGATCGTCCAGGAGACCGGCCTGGAGGTCAGCATGACGGCCACCGGCGTCGAGGCCGTGCGCGGCGTGCAGGTGCTGTGCCGGGCCAGGCTCGCCGAAGGCGTGCAGGAGCGGGCCGTGCGCGCGGCCTTCCGGGAGGCCTACCACGACGAGCCGTTCGTCCGGGTGGTCAGCCAGAAGCGCGGGCTGTACCGGCTGCCCGAACCGAAGATCCTGTCCGGCTCGAACTACTGCGACGTGGGATTCGCGGTCGAAGGGCGTGACGTCCTGCTGGTCGCCGCGCTGGACAACCTGGTCAAGGGCGGCGCGGGCAACGCCGTACAGGCCATGAACATCAGGAACGGCTGGCCCGAACGGACCGGGCTGAGCTTCGCCGGCCTGCACCCCAACTGACAGAGGCGAGGGTTGTGACTGGCATCACCGTGGTCAAGTGCGGCGGGAACGCCGCCGTCGACCCTGTGGCGATCTGCGACGATGTGGCCGTCCTGCGTGACGGCGGCGCCGATGTGATCGTCGTGCACGGCGGCTCGGCCGACATCGAGGGCCTGGCCGAGCGCCTCGGCGTGCCCGGCCGTACGATGCGCGCGCCCGACGGCGTCGAGGCGCGCTACACCGACCCGGCCATGCTGGAGGTGGTCACGCTCGCGCTGGCGGGAGCGGCCAAACCGCGCCTGCTCGTGGCCCTGGCGGCGGCGGGCGTGCGGGCGATCGGCCTGACCGGCCTGGACGGCGCCCTGCTGCGCGCCCGCAGGAAGGGGCCGCAGCGGGCCACGGTCGACGGGCTCACGCGCGTGGTCAGGGACAACCAGACCGGCCGCGTCACCCACGTCGACGCCGCCCTGCTGCGCACGCTGCTGACGGCCGGGCTGGTGCCGGTGATCTCACCTCCGGCCATGGCCGAGGACGGCAGGCCGGTCAACGCCAACGCCGACCGGGTGGCGGCGGCGGTGGCCGCGGCGGTCGGCGCGACCACGCTGGTGATGCTGACGGGAGCGCCGGGCGTCCTCGACGAGAACGGCGACATGTTGTCGATCTGCGAACTCAGGAGCGACTCACTGCCCGGCTACGCGGCCGGAGGAATGGGACTGAAGCTGGTGGCCGCAAGGGAGGCCATCAACGGGGGCGTGCCGAGGGTGCTCATCGCCGACGGCCGCCGCCCCAGACCGGTGACGACGGCGATGGCCGGACAGGCCACGTCCGTCGTGCTGACCGAGACCATGGAGGCGAGGCCATGAGAGACGAACGTTGGCGCACAGGAGGGACCGAGCAGCTCAGCGAGACGTACGCGATCGGGTTGCTGCGGGGGATGCTGGAGATCCCCTCGCCCTCCTACCACGAGTCCGCGCTCGCCGCGAGCCTCGTCGGCGCCATGCGCGAGCTCGGCTTCAGCGCCTACATCGACGCCGCGGGCAATGTGGTCGGCGAGATCGTCAGGGGCGAGGGGCCGACCGTCATGCTGCTGTCGCACCTCGACACCGTCCCCGGCGCGCTGCCCGTCCGCTCCATCAACGGCAGCCTGTACGGCAGGGGCGCCGTCGACGCCAAGGGCCCGCTGGCCGCGATGATCTGCGCCGCCGCCGGAACGCCCGGCTTCCGCGGCAAGGTCGTGGTGATCGGCGTCGTGGAGGAGGAGACCCCGCGCTCACGCGGCGCCATGGCCGTGCGCAACAACCACCCCAAGCCGGACGCCCTCATCGTCGGCGAGCCGAGCGGCTGGTCCAGCGTCGTGCTCGGCTACAAGGGCAAGCTCGACCTGCGCTACGAGGTCTCCCGGCCGCACACGCACCAGACCAATCCGCTGCCCAAGGCCTCGGAGCTGGCCGCGGCGAGCTGGCAGGCGCTGCTGGACCTGCTGCCGCCCGACTCCGGGCACGCGGCGTTCGGGCTGCCGGGCGCCACGCTGGTGTCGATCAGCGGCGACCTGGTCTCGGCCGAGGTCGACATGTGCGTGCGCACGCCGATCGGCTTCGACGCCGAAGGGCTCGTCGCGGCGCTGCGCGCCCGGCTGCCCGAGGGGCGCCTCACCGTGGTCAACTCGGTGCCCGCCTGCCGTACCAGCCGGGTGGACCCGGTCGTGCGGGCGTTGTCGGCGGGGATCGCCGAGCAGCAGGGCAGGGCCACGGCCAAGCTCAAGACCGCCACGTCGGACATGAACACGCTCGCCGAGGTGTGGGACCTGCCGATGGCCACCTACGGGCCTGGCGAGAGCGCGCTGGACCATGCGGAGGACGAGCACATCGTGCTCGCCGACTACCTGCGCGGCATCGCGGTGCTCTCCAGCGCTCTCATCGACCTTAGCGACACCCTGCCCGCGCAGGAGGCGGCGCCCGCCGCCGCGCACGACGCCGTGGAAGACCTGGACGAGCCCGTGCTGGCCCAGATACGGAGGGACCAATGACCGAGATTCTCAAGAGGCTGGCCAGGCTGCCCGAGGACAAGCGCGCCCAACTGCTGGCCCAGCTGCGGGCCGAGGTGGAGCCCGCCTCCAACAAGGGGCCCGCGGCCAGACGCGGGAGCGGGCCCGTGGCGCTGTCGTTCAACCAGGAGCCGCTGTGGACGCACCACAGGCTCTCGCCGGACGAGCCCACCTACAGCATGCCGTTCTGCTACCGCCTCGAAGGCGAGCTGGACGTCGAGGCGCTGCGTACGGCGCTCGCGGGCGTCGTGGCCAGGCACGAGTCGCTGCGCACCCACGTCGTCGAGCAGGGCGACACGCCCATGCAGGTGATCTCGGCCGAGCTGCCCGTGGAGCTGCCGGTCATCGAGGCGGGCTCGCAGGAGCAGGCGCGGGCGCTGCTGGAGGCCGAGGCCAGGGTGCCCTTCCGCATTGACACGCCGCCGCTGTGGCGGGCCAGGCTGTACCGGCTGGCCGACGACGACCACTACCTGATGTTCAACGTGCACCACATGGTGTTCGACGGCTGGTCGCAGACCATCTTCGCCGCCGACCTGGCCGAGCTGTACCGGGTGGCCAGGCACGGCGGCGAGCCGAACCTGACCGAGCTGCCGGTGCAGTACGCCGACTTCTCCATCTGGCAGCGCGAGTGGCTGCAGGGCAAGCGCACCGACGAGCTCAGCGCCTGGTGGCTCAAGCGCCTCAGCGACGCGCCGGTGCTGGAGTTCCCCACCGACCGGCCGCGCCCGACGCAGGTCGGGTTCGCCGGGACCGCGGTCGAGTACGACCTGCCGCCCGAGGTGGGCCGTGCCGTCGACGGCCTGGCCAGGAAGATCGGCGTCACGCCGTTCGTCATCTTCACCGCCGGGTTCGCGGCGATGATGCAGCGCTACAGCGGCCAGGACGACGTGGTGATCGGCTCGCCGAACGCCAACAGGCGCTTCAGCTCGGTCGAGACCGTGACCGGCTTCTTCATCAACCAGCTGGTCCTGCGCTTCGACCTGTCGGGCGAGCCGTCCTTCCGTGAGCTGATCGACCGGGCGCGCAGCGTCATCCAGGACACCTTCGCCAACGGCGACCTGCCGTTCGGCAAGCTGGTGGAGGCGGTCAGGCCGCCGCGCGACCCCTCGCGCCAGCCGCTGTTCCAGATCGCGTTCGCGCTGACCGACTTCGCGCCGCCCGTGCAGCTCGAAGGCACGAAGGTGACCGACATCGAGATCGCCACCGGCACCTCCAGGTTCGACATGGCCTGGGGTGTGACCAGGCACGGCGAGCACAGCAGGATCCAGGTCGAGTACAGCACCGACCTGTTCGACGCCGAGACCATCGAGCGCTTCGCCGCCAACTACGGCAAGCTGCTGGTCAACGCCTGCGCCGCCCCGCAGACGCCGCTGTCGTGGATCGACGCCCTCGACGAGCAGGAGAACGCCAGGTTGCTGTCGTTCGCCGCCGCGCCGCAGCGCGAGGTGCGCGAGGTGACGCTCGCGGCCGAGTTCGCCGCCGTCGCGGCCGTGCGCGCCGACCGCACGGCGCTGGTGGTCGGCGGCACGCCGATCTCCTACACCGAGCTCAACGAGCGGGCCAACCGGCTGGCCCACCATCTCATCGGGCTCGGCGCCGGGCCGGGCAAGGTGGTGGCGCTGGCCCTGCCGCGCTCGGCCGACCTGGTCGTCTCGGTGCTGGCGGTGCTGAAGTCGGGCGCGGCCTACCTGCCGCTCGACCCGACGAATCCGGCGGCCCGCATCGCCGACATCCTGGAGGACTCCGACGCCCTGGCCGTGCTGTCGGACTCCTCCCTCACCGGCAGGCTGGGCGAGCCCGGCAGGCCGGTCCTGGAGCTCGACCGGCTGGGGGAGGCGCTGGCGGCGGAGTCGGCCGCCGATCCGGAGCCCCGCTCGGCGCCTGGCGACGTGGCGTACATCATCTACACCTCGGGCTCGACCGGCAGGCCGAAGGGCGTGCTCATCGAGCAGCGCTCGGTCGTCAGCTTCGTCGACACCTGCACCGAGCTGTTCGAGCTCACCCAGGACGACCGGGTGCTCGGGTTCGCCTCGCTGAACTTCGACGTGTCGGTGTTCGAGACGTTCGCCGCCCTGCTCAACGGCGCCTCGCTGCATCTGGCCACCGACGACGAGCGGCTCTCGATCGAACGGCTGCAGGAGCTCATGGAGCGCTCCGGCATCACGGTCATCGACCTGCCGCCCGCCGTGATGAACCTGCTGGAGCCCGAGCGCTTCACCGACCTGCGGATCGTCTTCGTCGGCGGCGAGGCCTTCTCGGCCGAGCTGGTCAACCGGTGGAACCCGGGACGGCGGCTGTTCAACGGGTACGGCCCGACCGAGTGCACGGTCACGATGATCGTCGAGGAGTGCCCCGGCGTCTGGGACAACACCCCGCCGATCGGCCTGCCGATGACCAACCACATCGCGCACGTGCTCGACCAGCACCTCAGCCCGGTGCCCTTCGGCGTGCCCGGCGAGCTGGTGATCGGCGGCGCCGGGCTGGCCAGGGGGTACCTCAACCGGCCCGAGCTGACCGAGGAGAAGTTCGTCGCCGACCCGTTCGGCACCGCGCCGGGTGGCAGGCTCTACCGGACCGGTGACCTGGTGAAGCGGCTTTCGGATGGCCGAATCGTCTTCATCGGCAGAATCGACCAGCAGGTGAAGATCCGCGGCCTGCGGATCGAGCTCGGCGAGGTCGAGGCGGGCATCTCCACCTTCCCCGGCATCGCCCAGGTCGCCGTCGAGCCGTGGAGCGACCCGGCGGGCGAGCGGCACCTGGTCGGGTACGTCTCGGCCGGGTCCGACCTGCCCGATGTCAACGCCCTGCGCGAGCACCTGGCCGGTCGGCTGCCCGCCTACATGATCCCCTCGTACTTCGTGGTGCTGCCCGAGCTGCCGCTCAACAGCAGCGGCAAGGTCAACCGCAGGGCGCTGCCCGCGCCCGACCCGCTGTCGGGCAGCGGCCCGGTCGCCCAGCCGCGCACCGAGACCGAGCGCGTGCTGGTGCAGGAGATCATGGCGCCGCTGCTGCGGGTGGAGGGGATCGGCGTCACCGACGACTTCTTCCAGCTCGGCGGCAACAGCCTGCAGGCCGCTCAGCTCATCTCGTCGATCAACCGCAGGTTCAAGGTGCAGATCTCGCTGGCCGACTTCTTCCTCTCGCCGACGCCCGCGCACATCGCCGAGACCGTCGACGCCCAGCGTGTGGACGACATGGACGAGGACGAGCTGTTCGCGATGCTCGAGTCGATGTCAGAGGACGAGGTCAACGCCCGTCTCGAGGAGGAGAACCGATGACGACCCCCCACGCGGACAAGCTGGCCAGGCTGACGCCCGAGAAGCGCAAGCTGTATGAGCAGATGCTGGCCCGCAAGGCGGCCGCCGCGGCCAAGGAGAGCCCGGCCGTGGTCATGCGCGCGGGCGACGGGCGCAACGTGGTGCTGATGAACCCCAGCGGCGGCGCGCTGTTCTGCTACGTGCCGCTGACCAGGGCGCTGGCCGAGGGCCCGACGGTGCTCGGCTGCACCAGCAAGGTCGGCGACCGCGACCTGCCGGTGGAACGGCGGCTGATCGGCGTGGCCACCCGCATACTCGGCGAGCTGCGTGAGCAGGTGGACCTGTCGACGTGCGTGCTGGCCGGGTGGTCGTTCGGCGCCTGCCTGGCCTTCGAGGTGGCCCGCCAGCACGCCGAGCAGGGCGGCGGGCACCAGCCTGTCGTGCTGTTCGACGCCCAGTACGCCGAGGACCTCAGCGTGCTGGTGCCCGACGACGAGGAGCTGCGCAGGCAGTTCGTCTACGACGTCTCCCGTATTCAGGGCGTGCCGACCGAGTCGCTGGCCTGGTTGCTGGAGCCGCTGCCCGGCGGGGTGATCCCGGTGCCGGAGATGCTGGCCAAGACCGGTGTGTCGCTCGGCCTGTCGGACGAGGAGATGGGGCATCGCTACCACATCTTCGCCGGGGCGGCCGAGGCGCTCTACCGCTACCACCCGCCCGCGCCGTACGGCGGGCCGGTCTACGCGCTGATCGCACAGGGGCACTCCACGAGCACGGCCGGGTGGAAGCGGCAGGTGACGGGGGAGTTCGTCGACATCCCGTTGCAGGGCGACCACTACAACGTCTTCAGCGAGCAGAACCTGCCGACCGTGGCGGGCGCCGTACAGGAGGCGGTCGCCAGGCTGTGAGCCAGGCGGCGCGGACCAGAGACCTCGGGGGCCGGATTCCGGCGCGGGACTCCGGGCCCGGACGGGGCGGCACGCCGCCGCCCCGGCCGGGGGTCCGGTAGGTCCGGAGCACGGCCGCCTCCGGTGCCGCGGCGGCCATTCGCTCTCCGTCGTGCCGTGCGCTCTTCGGTGCGGGGCCGCCCGGGGTCAGCGGTCGGCCAGGTCCAGTTCGGGCTGCATCATGCCGGCCCGGTAGGCGAAGGAGACGAGCTGGGCACGGTCCCGCAGTTGCAGCTTGTTGCGCAACCGGTAGATGTGCGTCCGGACGGTGGCGACCGAGATCGACAGGGCGACCCCGATGTCCTCGGTCGACATGCCGCGCGCGGTCAGCAGCAGCACCTCGCGCTCACGCTCGGTCAGCGCGGCGGCGTAGGGCTGCAGGACGTCCTCGGGCTCGGCCTTGTGCTGCCTGAACCAGTCGAGCAGGCGCTGGGTCATCCTCGGGGTGAGCATCGCCTGGCCGCCCGCGACCGTGCGGATCGCCGCGACCAGGTCGTCGCGGCTGGTCTCCCTGGTCAGCAGGCCGCTGGCGCCCGCGTGCAGCACGTTGGTCAGCGTGTCGTTGGTGAGGGTGTCGTCGTGCTCGTTGGTGGCGAACACCACGATGCGGGGGAGCGGGTCGAGTTTCTCGCGCAGGAGCCTTCGGATCAGCTCGATGCCGAGCATGCCCTGCAGCGTCAGCCCGGTGACCACGACGTGCGGCCGGTGGGCGCGGACCAGCATGATGGCGTGCTGACCGCTGTCGGTGGTCTCGGTGACCGTGATGTCGGACTCCGCATCGAGCATGGTACGGAGGCCGTCACGGACGAGGGTGGTCTCATCGCAGATCAGTACCCGGATTTGCACGGTTATGCCACCTGCCGGGATGCGGACGCCGCCGCGCTAGGTGCCGCTGCTGGTGTCGATCTATTTCCTGCCGACGCCGACAAAGTGAACATCGCGTCCCCCCATATCGCCGGTCGGCGACCAACGTGGTGCGATCTGGCCGGGCGGGTGGCCCGAATCAGGTTGTGCAAGTGGCTTTACCCTCGGTACACGGGAATCTTGCATGCGCTCAAGGGGACTGTCAACCCGTAATCGCCGTTAATCATGACGGATTTGGACTCACCACGTGTATACGGGTAAATCCCCGTTGTAATCATCAGAGCCCGGCCGCGTTTCGGAGAACACAGAATTCGTTGCCCTCCGGGTCGGCGAGCACGGCCCAGCCGTGGCCCCCGGGGCGCCGATGATCTTCGACGAGCGTTGCACCGATCCCGAGCAGGCGTTCGACCTCTTGGTCGCGAGGGATGTCCGGCCTCAGGCAGACGTGGAGCCGGTTCTTGCCGGCTTTGCGCTCGGGGACCCTGGCGAAATAGAACACAGTTCCGTTAGCGAGGGTGATCGTGGCATAGGTGGCGTCATGGCCGTCGACCGCGTGATCGGTGACCTTGCTCCAGAACATCGCAAGTTTGCGTGGATTCGCGCAGTCGAAGGTGACATTCTGCAGAAATGACGACATCGGGGGATTGTCCCGAGAGCTGTCCTGTGGTGTCAATCCAAGTCGGGCCTGTCGAATGACCACTACGCATCATATTCTACCGATGTGGAAGTAGATACGACTAACTATGCAGCATCGGAGAAGGCTCCGCGCATACTCGCCCTCTGGAGTGCGCCCCGGTCCCGATCGACCGCATTCTTGAAAATGATGGCAGCACGAGGAGACTACACGGTAATACATGAACCTTTCTCGCATGTAACCGATTTCGGTGAGGCCAAAGTCGGCGAGGTGACTGTCCGTAGTGAGGCCGAGCTGATCGCGGCCCTCCTCGACCTGGCCGAGAGCACGCCGGTCTTCTTCAAGGACACGACCGACTTCCACTACCCGGGCCTGCTGAACGACCGGCGTTTCCTCGCCGAGGTCGCCCACGCCTTCATCATCAGGGACCCGGCCGAGGCCATCGCCTCCCACTACGCGCTCAACACCGCGCTCGGCCGCGACGAGATCGGCTTCGCCTGGCTGGCCGAGATCTACGACGCCGTTACGGAGGTGCAGGGCCGGGCGCCCGTGGTGATCGACTCCGACGACCTCGTCGACCGGCCGCTGGAGACCGTGCGGGAGTTCTGCGCCAGGATGGCGATCCCGTTCCTGCCCGAGGCGCTCAGCTGGCGGCCCGGCATGCGCGAGGAGTGGAGCCGTACCCAGCGCTGGCACGAGTCGACCAGCGAGACCAGCGGCTTCGTCCGGACCAGCAGGTCGGACCCGGAGGTCGTCAGGACCGATCCCGTGCTGGCCGGTTATCTGGAGTTCCATCTGCCGCACTACCGGCACCTGCACGCCAACCGGCTGAGGGTCTGACCGATAGGGGTGTAGATAGCTGTACCCCCTGTGGGCAACTGGGTGCATTCTCCCGCCACGACCCGGCTCGTAGCGTCGATGCGTCAGGACATCCCAGGAGACATCAGGGGGTTGTGCATCGTGAGTGAGGTCAGCCGCAGGGGGTTCATCGGCGGATCGGCGGCGCTCGGCGGAGGGGCGGTCGCGGCGGGAATCGTGACCGCGCCGGCGGCCGAGGCCGGGACGCACGGCGGGGCGCTCCCGTCGCTCGGCCCGGTCACCGTGCGCAGGGGGGACCCGCGCTACGCCGATCTGGCCGTACGCAGGACCAATCTGCGCTTCCGGCCCGCGCCCGAGTACTTCCAGGTCGTGGGCTCGACCGAGCAGGTCGTCAAGGCGGTGGGCGACGCCGTGCGCGCGGGGCGGCGCGTCACCGTGCGCAGCGGCGGGCACTGCTACGAGGACTTCGTCGGCGACGGCGCCGAGGTCGTCATCGACATGTGCGAGATGTCGAAGGTGTACTTCGACGCCGGGCGCGGCGCCTTCGCCATCGAGGCCGGTGCGACGCTCATGCAGACCTACCGCACGCTCTACCTGGGCTGGGGCGTCACCATCCCGGGCGGCCAATGCGGGGGCGTGGCCGCCGGGGGTCACATCGCGGGCGGCGGGTACGGCCCGCTGTCCAGGCGTGACGGGCTGACGGTCGACTACCTGCACGCGGTGGAGGTCGTGGTCGTCGACAGGTCGGGCAGGGCTCGGGCCGTGGTGGCCACGAGGAACCCGGCCGACCCCAACCACGACCTCTGGTGGGCGCACACGGGTGGCGGCGGCGGCAATTTCGGGATCGTCACCCGTTATTGGATGCGCGACCCGAAGGCCAAGGGCGACGACCCCGGCAGCCTGCTGCCGAGGCCGCCCGCGACGGTGCTGTCCGGTATGGCCATCTGGTCGTGGAAGGGCATGACGAAGGAGTCCTTCCGCCGCCTGATCCGCAACCACGGCGCCTGGCACGAGCGCAACAGCGCGCCAGGCACGCCGTACGCCTCGCTCTGGGGGTCGTTGCTCATCCCGGGCCGGACGCCGGGTGACGAGCCGGGCGGGATGATCATGCCCACGCAGATCGACGCCGGGGTGCCGGGGGCCGAGCGGCTGATGCGCGACTACTTCGCCGCCGTCGGCGAGGGGGTCACACCGGCGGCCACCGTCCCGCCGCTGGAGTCGGCGCCCTGGTACTCGGCCGTGCGCTCGCTCGGCCTGAGCGAGGCGGCGGAGGCGGGCAGGTACAAGGGCAAGTCGTCCTACCTGCGCAAGAGCTTCACCGACCAGCAGATCGACGTCGCCTACGACCACCTCACCGACCCGGCGGGCCCGGGGCCGGCCGGACTGCTGTGGCTGCTGTCCTACGGCGGCAAGGTCAACACCGTCGACCCGGCGGCCACCGCCACGGTCGAACGCTCGTCGGTGCTCAAGGTGCTGCACCTGGCCACCTGGGGCGAGGGCGACGACGGCGCGGGCCCGATGACGTGGGTACGCAGCCTGCACGCCAAGACGTTCGCGGCGACGGGCGGGGTGCCGGTGCCGGGCGGCAACTGCGGCGGCGCCTACATCAACTATCCCGACATCGACCACGCCGATCCGGCCTGGAACACCTCGGGCGTGCCGTGGCCCTCGCTCTACTACGGCGCCAACCACGCCAGGCTCCGGCGGGTGAAGGCCCGATGGGACCCGCGCGACGTCTTCCACCATGCGATGTCGATCAAGGCATAGCCCGGCCCGGAGGCGGCGGGTCCGCCTCCGGCTTCGGCTCCTGGTGCTGGCAGTCGCACCAGGAGCCGCCTTTGCAGTGGTCGTGGCGGCGTTGTTTGCACTCTTCGCAGATCACCTCCTCATTGTGCGCCGGGGCCGGTCGCGCGCACCCTGACGGCGGGTGAAGGCGAGGTAGGGGAATGTTCAGGGGGATACCGGATGATCTGTTGGGACAAAGCCTGACATGCTGTAATCATGCGGACACTGCTCAATGTCATCTGGCTGGTCTTCGCGGGGGTCTGGCTCGCCATCGGCTACGTACTCGCGGGCGTCATCTGCTGCATCCTCATCATCACCATCCCGTTCGGCATCGCCTCGTTCCGGATCGCCGCCTACGCGCTGTGGCCGTTCGGCAGGACCGTGGTACGCGAGCCCGACGCCGGGTGCCTGTCCACCGTGGGCAATGTCATCTGGTTCCTGGTCGCGGGGCTGTGGCTGGCGATCGGGCACGTGCTGACCTCGATCCCGCTCTTCATCTCGATCATCGGTATTCCGTTCGGCATCGCCAACATCAAGATGATCCCCGTGTCGCTGCTGCCGCTCGGCGCGCGCATCGTCGACAGTGACGTCCCGTTTGGCGGCAGAGGCTGAGGGTAGGCTGCACGAGACCTGATCGTTGCTGGTCGGAGGGTGTCCGACCGCCTCACTCCGCATACCTTTGGTGTCCATGACGTCCACCGACGCGCCCACGAGGCCGCAGCGGCCCAAGCGGCGCGGTCCGGGGCTCGCCATGAGCAGGGCCAGGGCAGGGCTGAGCCGGGTGCGAGACTCCCATACCTGGGCCGTCGTCAAGGCCACCACCAACGCGGGCGTCAACTACCGCGTCACCGGCCTGGCCGGAGAGGCCGCCTTCTTCGCCCTGCTGTCGTTGCCGCCGTTCGTGCTCGGGCTCATCGGCGTGCTGGCCAAGCTGGGCACCTGGCTCGGTCCCTCGGTGATGGACGAGGTCAAGGCGTGGATCTACACCCAGGCCGGCATCCTGTTCACGCCGAGCGCCGTCACCGGTGTCGTACGCCCGCTCATCGAGGACGTGCTGCGCGACGACGCGGGCAAGGTGTCGCTCATCTCGGTCGGCTTCCTGCTGTCGCTGTGGTCGGGGTCGCGGGCGCTCTATGTCTATGTCGACCTGATCTCGGTCGCCTACGGGCTGGGCGAGGAGCGGGGCATCATCCGCACCCGGCTGATGTCGTTCGGGCTCTACATCGTGGGGCTGATCATCGGCATCATCGTGATGCCCGTGCTGGTCATCGGGCCCACGCTGCTGCGCGATGCCATTCCTCCCGACTACGGGGTGGCCGTCGACGTGCTCTACTGGCCGGTCGTGGTGATCGGCTCGGTGCTGTTCCTGACCGTGCTCTACCACGTCAGCGTGCCGGTGCGCACGCGCTGGTGGCGGGAGCTGCCCGGCGCGGTGCTCGCGCTGCTGCTGTGGATCGGGTGCGCCGCGGTCCTGCGCGCGGTGCTGGCCGCGTGGTTCTCGCCGGTCTCCATCTACGGCTCGCTGGCCGCGCCGATCGCGGTGCTGCTGTGGCTCTACATCACGGCGCTGGCCGTGCTCATCGGCGCCATTCTCAACGCCGAGGTCGACCGGCTGTGGCCGGGCGCCGGAGCCACCCGCGCCAACCGTGCCTCGACCTGACATCCGCTATCGTCTAGGGCGTCGCGACTGGCGCATTGGGTGGGACCTAACCACCAGGGAGCGGAAGCAGGGCGGAGGCCGAGCGCCTGGGTCTTCGCACGATGTCAACGATGACAGGGAGTGAAGGCGCCAATGAGTGCTCTCAGCAATGTCGACCCGCAGATCGCCGAGCTCATCAAGGCGGAGGAGCGGCGGCAGGCCGACACCGTCAAGTTGATCGCCTCCGAGAACTACGTGTCGAAGGCCGTGCTGGAGGCCACGGGCACGGTCCTCACCAACAAGTACTCCGAGGGCTACGCCGGCAAGCGCTACTACGAGGGCCAGCAGGTCATCGACCAGATCGAGACCGTGGCCGTCGACCGGGCCAAGGCGCTGTTCGGCGTCAACCACGCCAACGTGCAGCCGTACTCCGGCTCGCCCGCCAACCTCGCCATCTACCTGGCCTTCCTGAGCCCCGGCGACACCGTGATGGGCATGGGCCTGCCGTTCGGCGGTCACCTCACGCACGGCTGGTCGGTCTCGGCGACCGGCAAGTGGTTCAACCCGGTCCGCTACGGCGTGCGCCAGGACACCGGCCGCGTCGACATGGACGAGGTCCGTGAGATCGCCCTGCGCGAGCGCCCCAAGCTGATCTTCTGCGGTGGCACCGCGATCCCGCGCACGATCGACTTCGAGGCCTTCGCGGCCATCGCCAAGGAGGTCGGCGCGATCCTGGCGGCCGACATCGCGCACATCGCCGGACTGGTCGCCGGTGGCGCGCACCCCTCGCCCGTCGGTCACGCCGATGTGATCTCCACCACCACGCACAAGACGCTGCGCGGCCCGCGCGGCGCCATGCTGATGGCCACGTCCGACGAGCACGCGACCGCGCTGAACAAGGCGGTCTTCCCCGGCCTGCAGGGCGGCCCGCACAACCACACGACCGCCGCCATCGCGGTCGCGCTGCGCGAGGCCGACACCGACGCGTTCAAGGCCTACGCCCACCAGGTGGTCGCCAACGCCAAGACGCTGGCCGACGAGCTGTCCAGCCGTGGCTTCGACCTGGTCTCCGGCGGCACCGACAACCACCTCATCCTGCTCGACCTGACGCCCAAGGGCATCGGCGGCAAGCCGGCCGCCCAGGCGCTGGACCGGGCCGGTCTGGAGACGAACTACAACGCGGTGCCGTTCGACACCCGCAAGCCGTTCGACCCCTCCGGCATCCGCATCGGCACCCCGTCGGTGACCTCGCGCGGCATGGGCGAGGCCGAGATGCGGCAGATCGGCGCGTGGATGGACGAGGTCGTCACCGCGCTGGCCAAGGGTGACGCCGAGGAGGTCATCACCCGCGTGCACAACGAGGTGAGCGAGCTGACCGCGAAGTTCCCGGCGCCCGGCCTGTCCTGATCCTTCGCCGAGCGCCCCGCCGTCCCTTGATCGGGTACGGCGGGGCGCTTCGTGTTTTCCGGGGACTTGTGAAGGTGTACCAGTGGGGTGTACTACTGGTACATGCCCCTTCCTCGATTCCTCAGGCTCTCCGGTGAGCGCCGGTCGGCGGTGCTCGGTGTGGCCAGGGAGCACTTCGCCCGCGACGGCCTGGCGGGCGCCTCGTACAACAAGATCATCGCCGAGTGCGGCATCTCCAAGGCCTCGGCCTACCAGTACTTCGACGGCAAGGACGACCTCTACGCCACCGTGCTGGCCGACGTGCACGACAGGGTGCTCGCGGCCGTGGGGCCCTGGGAGCCCGCCGGATCGGCCGAGGCGTTCCGCGGCGCGCTGCGGCAGGCGGGGGAGCGGCTGCTGGCCCACGCGCTCGCCCATCCGCAGGACGTGGCGCTGCTGGTCGGCGGCTCCTCGCCGGACCCGGCCGGATGGCTGGGCGACCTGGTCGACGACGGCCGCGCGCTCGGCGTGATCAGATCCGACCTCGACCGCGACCTCATGCTCGCCGCCACGGCCGCGGTCGTACGTGCGGCCGACGGCTGGGCGGCGGCCCGGCTCACCGAGGGGAGCGATGTGCCCATGGACCAGTTCTGGAACCTGCTCGACGGCCTCTGGAGGCGACCCGATGCGCGCTGACCTGCAGATCGACTGGACCCCGCCGCCCACGCCCGACGGCTGGCGCGGCAGCCTCGAACGCTTCATGGGACCGGGCAAGAGCCAAGCCGAAGAGCTGGTCGAGTACGCCGGAGGCGCCCTGTGCGCCGCCCTGCTCGGCTGGTACCTCGTGCGCGAGGGCGACTTCACCCCGCTGCAGTGGGTCGTCGTCGCACTCGTCGGCCTCGACCTGGTCGGCGGCGTCCTGACCAACGCCACCAACGCGGCCAAGCGCTGGTACCACCGCGAGGGGCCGGGCCGGGGCCGGGCCAGACTCACCTTCACCCTGGCCCACGTCGTGCACCTGGCGGCGGTGGCGTTCGTGCTGATGGAGGGCGCGTGGGTGTGGTTCGCCGGCAACACGGTCCTGCTCGTGGCGGGCGCCCTGCTCATCGAGGCGGTCGCCGTCGAGGTGAAGCGGCCGGTCGCGACGGCGGCGTTCATGGCGGCGCTGCTGGTCAACCTGCTCCTGCTGCCCGTGCCCGCCGTACTGGCGTGGCTGGCGCCGTTGTTCTTCCTCAAGCTGCTGCTCGGGCACATGGTGCCCGAGGCCCCCATGCGCGCGGTGGCGCACGGGGGCGGCCGGGTCACCGGCTGAGGCCGCGGAAGCGCGCCACCGAGAGCGGGAAGAAGATCGCGATGATCAGCACCGGCCACACGACGGCCATGAGCATGGCGTTCTGCGCGATCCACGACTCCCCGCCGCCCAGCGGATTGCCGAACAGCTCACGTGTGGCGGTCACGGTGGCCGAGATGGGGTTCCAGTCGGCCAGGGTGCCGAGCCAGCCGGGCATCAGCCCCGGCGAGGCGAACGCGTTGGTGATGATCGTCAGCGGGAACAGCAGCGCGTAGAGGTTGTTGGCCGCCTCGGGACTGCCCACCAGCAGCCCCAGGTACACGCCGAGCCAGATGAAGGCCAGCCGCAGCAGCAGGAGCAGCCCGACGGCGGCCAGCGCCTCCCCGAACGTGCCCTCCGCCCGCCAGCCGATCAGCAGCCCGGCCCCGACGAGGATGACCAGGTCGAGCACCGAGTTGGTCATGTCGGCCACACTGCGCCCGGCGACCACGGCCGAAGGCGCCATCGGCATCGACCTGAACCTGTCGGTCACCCCCCTGGCCGAGTCGGTCACCACGGCCGTCATCGTGTTGCCGATGCCGAAGGCCATGGTGACGGCGAACATACCGGGCATGAGGTACTCCTGGTAGTCGCCTCCGCCCGGCACGATCATCGAACTGCCGAACACGTAGCCGTACATGACGACCATGACGATGGGGAAGGCGAGCGCCCAGACGACGCGGGCGGGCTCGCGGATCCAGTGGATGAGGTCGCGGACGGTGATGGTCCAGGTGTCGGCCACCGCCCAGCGCAGTCGCTGGGCCGGCGTCCTGGGGATGACGGGTGTGGTCATGGGGGAGTCCTCCAGGTTTATGGGCGGTGGCCGGTCAGGCTGATGAAGACCTCGTCGAGGGTGGGGCGGCGCAGGGCGATGTCGTCGGCGGCGATGCCGGCCTCGTCCAGTGCGCGTACGACCTCCGACAGCGTGGGGACCAGGTCGTGCACGGGGCCACTGGCCCGGCGCGCCTCGGCGTCGATCTCGGCCTCGGCGCCGGTGACCCGTTCGATGATCTTGGCGATCTCCGGCAGGTCGGCGGGGGCCGCGACCACGTCCAGCTGGCTGCCGCCCACCCGCCGCTTGAGCTCGTGCGGCGTGCCTTCGGCGATCACCCTGCCGCTGTCGATGACCGAGACGTTGTCGGCGAGGCGGTCGACCTCGTCGAGGTAGTGGCTGGTCAGCACCACGGTGGTGCCGCCCTGCACCAGGGACCTGACCGAGTCCCACACCTCGGTGCGGTGGCGTGGGTCCAGGCCGGTGGTGGGCTCGTCGAGGAAGAGCACCTGGGGGGTCATGACGAACCCGGCCGCCAGGTCCAGGCGCCTGCGCATGCCGCCCGAGTACTGCTTGATCGGCCGGTCGGCGGCCTCGGTCAGATTGAACCTCTCCAGCAGCTCCTGCGCCCTGCGCCTGGCCTCCTTCTTGCCCAGGTGGTAGAGGCGGCCGAACATCGTCAGGTTCTCCCTGCCGCTGAGCGCCTCGTCGACGGCCGGGTTCTGGCCGGTCAGGCCGATGCGGAAGCGCACCTCGGCGGCGTCGCGGCGCACGTCGAACCCGGCCACCTCGGCCCTGCCGCCGTCGCTGCGCAGGAGGGTGGCCAGGATTCTGACGGCCGTTGTCTTGCCCGCCCCGTTGGGCCCGAGCAGCCCGTGCACCGTGCCCTCGGGGACCGCGAGGTCGAAGCCGTCGAGCGCCTGGGTCGTGCCGAAGCGTTTGGTGAGTCCTTCGGCGAACACTGCGAGTGCCATGCGCGCTCCTTAACTGGGTACGGTGTACTCCATTTCGATCGGGGTACACCGTACCCAGTTGTAGGATCGGCTTCAAATGATTTCCGAAAGCCCAGATCCCAAGCGCAGTCTCGATCTCCTGTGGGGCGTCACCGGACGCCCGAGCAGGGGGCCGAAACCCGGCCTCACCCTCGACCGGATCGTCGAGGCCGCCATCGCGCTCGCCGACGCCGACGGGGTGACGGCACTGTCCATGCGCAAGGTCGCCGACAAGCTCGGCGTCGGCACCATGACGCTCTACCGCTACGTGCCGGGCAAGGGCGAGCTGGTCGAGCTCATGTACGACCGGGTGCACGCGCGTCTGGGCGAGCCGTCGCCCGAGCCGACCTGGCGGGAGAAGGTGCTGGCCAGGGCCCGCGCCGAGCGCGATCTCTATCTGGAGCACCCCTGGACGCTGCTCGTCGTCGTCGACCGGGCGCCGCTCGGCCCCAACGTGATCGGCTCGTACGAGCAGTTCCTGCGCTGCTTCACCGGCATCGGCCTGCGCCCCGAGCAGATGGTCGGCGCGGTCGGCCTCATCACCGCCTACGTGCGCGGCCAGGCCAGACGGCCGGTCGAGGAGGCCGAGGCGGCCCGGGCCAGCGGAGTGAGCACGGCCGACTTCTGGGCGGCGCGCTCCGACTTCTGGGAGACCTACTTCGACGTCGGGCGATTCCCCACGATGACGATGATCTGGGAGAACGGCGGTTTCGAGAGCGAGTGCGACGAGTTCGAGTTCGGCCTGTCCAGGGTGCTCGACGGCATCCAGGTGATGATCGACGCGACCGAGCCGTTTGCGCCTTCGGGCGAAGGGTGCGTATAGTCGGCGTTCGTCGAGCGGCACTCTATCTGGGAGGTGAGGACCATGCGGGTTGTTCTGGTGAGCCTGCCGTCCATCAGCCTCCGGGTGTCCGTCTGAGCCACCCGGGATCTTCCCAAAGGGTGTCACTGCGTTGTCCGAACAACTTTCTCTTCTCGGCTGGACCGAATCTCTCGCCGCCGAGCTGCCTTCAGGATCTGTCGCGGGCCGCGTCGCCCGTGTCGACCGCGGCGCCGCCGAGGTCATCACCGAAGACGGCCTGCACCAGGCCAGATACTCCTCCCACGTCCGCAGGGCCGCGGCCGACGACCCGGTCGCGCTGCCGTGCGTGGGCGACTGGGCGGCGCTGCGGCTGCTGCCCGAAGGGCGCTACGAACTCGACGCCGTGCTGCCGCGTACCTCGGCCTTCGTCAGGGGCGGGGTCAGCCGGACCTCGCGCGGCGGCCTGTCGGGCGACGGCCAGGGGCAGGTGCTGGCCGCCAATGTCGACATCGTCTTCGTCGCCGAACCGTCCATGCACTCCACCGACTTCGCCGACCTCGGTCGTATCGAACGGCTCGTCGCCCTGGCCTGGGAGAGCGGCGGCACGCCCGTCGTGCTCGTGACCAAGGCGGACCTGTTCGAGCACGGCCTGGCCGACCTGCTGAGCGACGTCGAGGCCGCCGCGCCCGGCGTCGACGTGCACGCGGTGTCGTCGATCAGGGGCGAGGGCGTCGCGGTCGTCCGCTCCTACCTGGCGGGCTCGCGCACCGCCGTCGTGCTCGGGCCCTCGGGCGCGGGCAAGTCCACGCTGGTCAACGCGCTGGCCGAGGACGGCCTCATGGAGACCCAGCAGGTACGCGCCGCCGACGGGCGGGGCAGGCACACCACCGTGCACAGGGAGCTCATCCCGCTGCCCGGCGGCGGCCTGATCATCGACACGCCCGGTATCAGGCGGGTCGGCCTGTACGAGATGACCGACGGGGTCGACCTGGTCTTCTCCGACATCGAGCAGCTGGCCAGGCAGTGCAGGTTCGACGACTGCGGCCACGCGGGCGAGCCGGGCTGTGCGGTCACGGCCGCCGTGGAGAGCGGTGAACTGCAGGAACGCCGGCTGGAGAGCTGGTACAAACTGCAGCGCGAGGCCGCCTGGATGGCGGGCCGCACCGACGCCAGGCTCCGCAAGGAACAGCAGAACAAGTGGAAGATCATCCACAAGGAGATGCGCCGATCGGGCCGCAGCCGTCCCTGACGGCCCTCGCCTGGGTATGAAGGGGTCATGGGTCCCCTCCGGCTGCCGTTCGCCGATCGGGCGGCGGCCGGAGAGCTGCTCGCCGAGCGGCTGCTGTGGGCCGGAGACCCGATCGTCCTGGCCCTGCCGAGAGGCGGGGTGGCGGTCGCCGAGCCGATCGCCCGCAGGCTGGGCGGCCGGCTCGACGTCCTGGTCACCAGGAAGATCGGCTATCCGCCCGAGCCCGAACTGGGGCTCGGCGCGGTGGCCGAAGGCGGCGAGCCGGTGTTCGACCTCGCCCTGCTGGCCCAGTTCGGGCTGCGGCCTTCCGACCTGGCCTCGGTCGTGGCGGCCGAGCTCGCCGAGCTGGCCAGGCGCGTCGCCGTCTACCGCGGGCGGCGGGCGCTGCCGGTCCTCACCGGCAGGCAGGTGATCGTCGTGGACGACGGCCTGGCGACCGGCGTGACGGCACGAGCCGCCCTGCGTGCCGTACGGCGGGCGGGCCCGGCGCACGTGACGCTCGCCGTACCCGTCGGGGCGTGGGAGAGCGTGGCGGCGATGCGGGCCGAGGCGGACGAGGTCGTGGTGCTTGCGGCGCCGCGCGATTTCCGTGCCGTCGGGCACTGGTACGCGCATTTCGGCCAGCTCGCCGACGACGACGTCCTGACCCTGCTGAACCGCGCGATCTGACCCCCTTCCATAGCTACGCAAACGAACCGAATCATTACTGTACGGCGAGGCCTGATCATGGTTCACTGACGGCCTGCATGAGCTCCGACCGATCGAGGAAGGTGACATGAGTACGCCGCAGCCTGCCGGATTCGCCCCGGTTCCGCCGACAGAGGCGAGCGCCCCCCAGACCCCGTACCCGAGGATCGTGTGGATCTGGGTGCACTTCGAATCAGGTAACCGCCGGTGGAGTGTGACGGGCACGGGGGTGTTCGTCGACGACGACGCGGTGCTGACCTGCGCGCACATCTTCGCCCTCGACGGCGACCTGGATCAGATCCGCTATGTCGAGGTGGCGCCCGCCCACAACACCGAACTCGCCGCCAACGCCGAGGCGCCGGTCGGTGCGCGGCGGGCCGAGCTGGTCCAGGTCTGCCAGTCGGCGCTGCCGCCCAACCGCAGGAGGGGCGAGTTCACCTTCCGCTGGGACTTCGCCCTGATCTGCCTGGCCGCGCCGGTCGTGCACAACTCGCCGCCGTTCATTCTCGAGGCATACGAGCATCTCGGCCAGGACCCGGCGTTCCAGGGGCCGACCAGCACCCTGGGCCTGGTCGGCTACGGCGGTGCGCACGGTCTGCTGGGCAAGGCCAACGCGCCGGTCGTGGACGCCGACTACGGCAGGCACTGGTTCAGGATCGACCGTAAGACCAGTCCGGGCCACAGTGGCGCACCGCTGTTCTATCCGGCGGCCGATCAGTTCGGCCGCTCGGAGTACCGTCTCGTCGGCGTCCTGAGCTGCAGCGACGGCGACGACTCCCGCAAGACACTGGTCGCCATGATCAACAAAGCCACCAAGATCTGGATCGAACGCGCCCTGCTGGAATGGAGCATCTGGAAGCGCCGCAGGACCACCCGCGTCAACCTCCTGGACGCGGCCCCCGACTAAGGCGCCTCGTAGGCCCCCGGCCGGACGATCATCAGCACGACCACGGCCGCCCACAGCAGGTTGTAGAAACCGGCGAGCATCGACAGGCGGCGCAGGGGTGCGGGACCGGCCGGGGTGGCCAGGCTGTCGCGCTGACGGGGGTGGATCTGCAGCACGAGGAGGGCGCCCGCCCCGGCGGTGAGGATCATGGAGACAGTGATCCAGATTTCCCCCATCCTGCCCTGGACCAGCGCAAGCGCGATGCCGACGACCGGCACGACCACACCGAACACGCCGTAGACCCGCGTGATGCGATGCAGGACGAGTGCGACCGCCCGATCGCGCTCGTCCGCCTGGCCCGCCCCGGCCGGCACGCCCACCCCGGCGGCCACGGGCGCATAACGCGGGAACAGACTCGTCGCGACCGCCGAGCCCCCGACGAACACGATGCCGGCCAGCACGTGCAACGACAGCAGAAAACCTTCCACGCTTCCTCCCAGCTCCAACCTTCAGTCTGGCTGAAGCTTAGCCAAAGCTTCAGTCAGATTGAAGGTCTACCGGGTACGGCTTTGCGGCAGCGCCCGAACGCGTGGGGTGAAGCGGCTTTTCCGCCTCTCTTCCTGCCGAACGCGAGGAGTCGGTCATTTCATCGCCAAGAGTGCGCACCGTGCCGTGCGTCCGATGGGAGACGCAGGCCGTACCTGGCAGGTTCTGCGGGACAAGGATCGGCTCAGGGACGGGGATGATGCGATGGCGCGGCTTGCGACGCCGCGTGCGGCGGCGTTGTCCCTGCTCACCCTCATCGCCGTGGGGCACGGGCTGGGCGCGTACGCGGCCGACGAACCGCCGGTCGTCGTCGCCGGGCGTACGGCCGTGTTCGATCTCAAGGTGGTCAACCACGGTCCGGGGCTCGCCAGGAGCATCACGGTCACCGACACGCTGGACCCCCGGATGACCTTCGTCTCGGCCAGGCCGAAAGGATGCACGGCCAGCGGCAGGCTCGTCACGTGCAAGGCGGACGGCCTGGCCGTGGGCGAGTCTCTGACGTTCACCGTCGTCGCCAGGCTCGACGCCGACACCGCATCCGGCAGCCTCGTGCCGAACCGGGCCAAGGTCACGGCCAGGACCCGCGACCCGAACCCGGACAACAACCGCGCCAAGGCCGCCCTGCGCACGGGCACCTCGGCCGACCTTTCGGTGCGCAAGATCGGCCCGGCCAAGGTGCCGGTGACCGGTCGTATCCCCTACACGCTCGTCGTGCGCAACGACGGCCCCTCGACCGCACGCGACGTCGTCGTCACCGACACGCTCGGCCCCAACCTCACCGTGGTGCCCCCGCTGCCGCGCGGCTGCCGGAGCTCGGGGCGCACAGTCGTCTGCGAGATCGCCCGGCTGGCCTCGGGTGCGAGCACGCGCCTGGCGCTGACCGCCAAGGTGGGCCCCGGCGCCAAGCCGGGCAGCACGGTGCGCAACGCCGCACGTGTGAAGGGCGCCGACCCCGACCCCGACCCGTCGGGCAACCACGCCACCACCCGCGCCAAGGTGCCGCCGGGCCCTGGGCCGGGACCCGGGCCGAAGCCGCCGCTGCCGTTCACCGGGGTGAGCCTGGTGGGGTTGCTGAGCTGGTCGGGGCTGCTGCTGGGTGGGGGACTGGTGGTCAAGTACGCGGCGGGGTGGGGCCAGGTCTGAGCCGGCGAGGCAGGTCTGAGCGGACACGGACAGATCTGAGCCGGCAGGCAGGTCTGAGCTGGCAGGGGCAGGGGCAGGGGCAGGGGCAGGTCTGGGCGGGCAGGGGCAGGTCTGAGTCGACGGGGCCAGGTCTGCCCGACGCGTCAGGGCTGGGCCGACCAGGCGTGGGAGCCGGGTTCTCGGCGGGCGCCGCCACGACATAAGCCGAAATCTCGGGTCATGGGCGATCAGCGAGACAGGGGAGACATAGGGGAAATCGTGACTGAGCGATAACTCATGTCATAGCGTGTCGTCACATTCGGTGCACATGATCAAACCTATCGTGAGCTGCATGGACGCGTTGGATCTTGCGCGCTGGCAGTTCGGCATCACCACGGTGTACCACTTCCTGTTCGTGCCGGTCACGATAGGCATGTCGCTGCTGGTGGCGATCCTGCAGACAGCATGGGTGCGCACGGGGAAGGTCGCCTACCTGCGCGCCACGAAGTTCTGGGGCAAGCTCTTCCTGATCAACTTCGCGATGGGCCTGGTGACGGGCATCGTGCAGGAGTTCCAGTTCGGGATGAACTGGAGCGGCTACTCCCGCTTCGTCGGCGACATCTTCGGCGCCCCGCTGGCCATCGAGGCGTTGCTCGCCTTCTTCCTGGAGTCGACCTTCCTCGGGCTGTGGATCTTCGGCTGGGACAAGCTGCCCAAGAAGCTGCATCTGGCCACGATCTGGGTGGTGGCGATCGGCAGCGCGCTGTCGGCGTACTTCATCCTGGCCGCCAACTCGTTCATGCAGTGGCCGGTCGGCTTCAGGATCAATCCGGAGGCCGGGCGGGCCGAGCTGACCGACTTCGGCGCCGTCCTGACCAACAAGGTGGTGCTCGCCACCTTCCCGCACACGATTCTGGCCTGCTGGCTGACCGCCGGGGTGCTGCTGATGGGCGTGTCCGCGTGGCACCTGGCCCGCAAGCGCGACGTCGACGTCTTCCGGCCCTCGCTGCGGCTCGGCCTGGTCGCCGTCCTGGTGGGCGCGGCCGGACTGCTGATCTCGGGCGACAGCCTCGGCAAGGTGATGACCGAGACGCAGCCGATGAAGATGGCGGCGGCCGAGGCGCTCTACGAGACCGAGCAGCCCGCCCCGTTCTCGCTGTTCACGATCGGCACGCTCGACGGCAGGGAGCCGATCTACCAGCTGGAGATCCCCGGCCTGCTGTCCTTCCTCGCCACCGGGTCCTTCGACGGCAAGGTCGAGGGCATCAACGACCTGCAGGCGCAGTACGAGCAGACCTACGGCCCCGGCGACTACCGGCCCTACATCCCGCTGGCGTACTGGGGATTCCGGTTGATGATCGGGTTCGGCATGCTGGCCGGGCTGGTGGCGCTCGTGCTGCTGTGGCTCACGCGCAAGGGCAGGCTGCCCGAGCGGCGCTGGGTCTGGCGGGTGGCCGTGTGGGCGATCGTGCTGCCCTTCCTCGCCAACAGCTTCGGCTGGATCTTCACCGAGATGGCCAGGCAGCCGTGGGTGGTGTTCGGCCAGATGAAGACCGCAGACGGCGTGTCCGTCGTGGTCGGCGCCGGCTCGGTCGTCACCTCGCTGGTCGTCTTCACCCTCCTGTACGGCGGGCTCGCGGTGGTGGAGCTCGGCCTGATGCTCAAGTACGCGAAGAAGGGCCCGCCCGCCGAGCGTGAGCTCGAACCCGACGACGACGGCAAGCTGGCCTTCGCCTACTAAGGCCTACCTGGAGGACACGGGGATGGAACTCACCGACGTCTGGTTCGTGGCGATCGCGGTGCTCTGGGTGGGCTACTTCGTCCTGGAGGGCTTCGACTTCGGCGTGGGCATGCTGCTGCCGGTCCTGGCCAAGGACGACACCGAGCGGCGCGTCATGATCAATACGATCGGCCCGGTATGGGACGGCAACGAGGTCTGGCTGCTGACCGCGGGCGGCGCCACGTTCGCCGCCTTTCCCGAGTGGTACGCGACGCTGTTCAGCGGTTTCTACCTGCCCCTGCTGATCATCCTGGTGGCGTTGATCCTGCGCGGCGTCGCCTTCGAGTACCGGGCCAAGCGCGACTCGGTCCGATGGCGTGCCGGTTGGGACCGTGCGATCGTGTTCGGCTCGTTCGTGCCCGCGCTGCTGTGGGGGGTGGCGTTCGGGAACATCGTGCGCGGGGTCAGGCTGGACGAAAGGCATGAGTACGTCGGCACGTTCTGGGACCTGCTCAACCCCTATGCCCTGGTCGGCGGGCTGACGACGCTGACGCTCTTCGCCACGCACGGCGCGGTGTTCCTGGCGTTGAAGACGACGGGGGAGATCAGGCAGCGGGCGGGCGCGCTCGCCCTGAAGATCGGCATGGTGGCGGCGGTGTTCGCGGTGGTCTTCCTGGCCTGGACGCAGTTCCAGGGCGGTTCGCTGATCACCGTGCTGCTCGCGGCGCTGGCCGCACTCGCCTTCGTCGCGGCGCTCGGCATGATCTTCATGGGGCGTGAGGGCTGGGCCTTCACCCTGTCGGCGGTGGCGATCGGTGTGGCCACGATCAGCCTGTTCGCCGTGCTCTATCCCGATGTGCTGCCCTCGACGATCGACCCGGCCAACAGCCTGACGGTGACGAACGCCGCGGCGACCCCCAGGACGCTGGGCATCATGACCTGGGTAGCGGTGATCTTCCTGCCCTTGGTACTTCTTTACCAGAGCTGGACGTACTGGGTGTTCCGCCGCAGGATCGGGGTCCGCGACATTCCGGGAACCGTGCCCGCGAACACGAATGCGTGATCACGCAGTTGTCCCGACCGGGTTCGAGGTCATCGGAACAACTGCGTGATCACGCACAGATTCTGGGCGCTGCCGGGTGGAGATCAGGCGGCGGAGATGCCGGCGCTGGCGGCACGGCGCATACGACGGCGACGCTCGGAAGCGCGCTCGTCCTCGTTGAGGCCGCCCCACGTGCCGTACTTCTCCGGGCGGGACAGCGCGTAGTCAAGGCACTCGGCGCGCACGGGACACTGGCCACAGATGGCCTTGGCCTTGCGCTCGCGGATGTCACGCTCGGGCTGACGCTCACCATCGGGACCGAAGAAGAGCACGAGGTCCTCACCCCGGCACGCGGCATCATCCTGCCAACCCCAGCTTGGGCGCGGGCGGGCGACCTGCCGACGTACCTGAGACATGAGAAAACCACCTTCGTGAGAGGTATTTCGGTAACTTTGAGCCGCATTGGACGCTTTTGGCGTCACTGTTCCAACGCAGTGATGTGCCGTGATGTTCCCGTGATCAGGTAAGTGCGGGCGTGGCGTACCGCACAGGCGTGAGCCTGTCCAGCGAGACCAGCCGGTAGGTGGAGATCGTCTCGGCGCAAGCCGTACCACACGGTGCTTGGAACACCGAGGGCTCGATCACAACCTGGAACCGGACGTCTCCGCAGCGCACGATGGCCTCGGTGACGTCGCCGTCCGACCTGAAGGAGTCCACGGCCACCGCGCCGACCGATAGTTCACCCGTGTGTGCACGGACGAAATGTTCGGCGGCCTGCAATGGCTCAGGGATGCCCGCGCGTCCCCGGTAACGGTCGAGGAGGACCTCGCCGGACCGGTACGCGTTGACCGCTGCGATCGCAGCAGCCTGAGACATGCTGCCGTAATAGAGTCCGTGTGGCAAGCACACGAGGTTGGCGGCGTAGCGATCGCCGCCAACGTGTGACGTTTCCCATACTCTGTCCGGCAAGATTTCTGCCAGCCCCCGAGCGAGGGGTAGTCCAATGCGGGCGCAACACGCATTGCGCTTGGCGTGCGTGCAGACCAGAAATACCGGCTCGTCTTCAAGTATGCAGGACTCCGGGACCACTCCGGCCACCAGCGCGTCCAAGTCAAGATCGTCAGGACCTGCGATGACGGCGCTCGCCAGCCAGGGCCGCTCGCCGCAGGCGTAAGCCACTAGCACACGGATGCCCTGCTCCTGCGAGCGGGTGCGACGTCCGGGACGCCGGATGAGCTGCGGCCTGACGCCGCGCTCGGTGGCCCTGCGGACGAGTTCCGCGATTCCCTCAGGAAGTTCGCAGTTCTCCAGATGAGAGGCCCACGGCCCCTCGTGTTCGACCAGCAGCCACAGACGCGCCCCGACGGTGGCGCTCGCGAGCGTCGGCACGTCACCGGTGTGACAACCGAGCGGATGGGCGCAGCCCTTGGACATGCCTTCACCTCCCCCGAAGACCAGCTTAGGTAAGACTAACCTAACGTTTGGGGGGCGCGCAGGCGGGGGGGACACGTGGTTTTACCCGAAACAGGCCAGGTTCACTCCTAAAAAGCGCCAAAGGTGGTCAGGAGCCCCCGATGCCGGTTCAGTCCGCCAAAGCCCGTACGGCGGCGCTCAGGGCCGCCGCGCGGTCCTCGGGCACCAGGCCGATGCGCGTGCGCCGGTCGAGCAGGTCGTCGGCGTCCAGCGCGCCCTCGTGCCGCACCGCCCAGACCAGATCGGCCCGGGTGAGGCCGAGGCCGACCTGCTCGCCGAGACTTGGGTCGTTCGTGATCAGCTCTTGCACCGCCGCGGCCTCCGAGCCGTAGCGCGCCACCAGCCGCCGGGGTGCGGCGGGCGCCGGACCCCGCGCGCCGACCAGCGGCAGGGCGGCGGTCGGCGAAGGCCCGGCCGTCAGCCCCCTGCTCGCCACGGCCGCGTCCACCGCGTCCTGCGCCATCCGCCGGTAGGTGGTCAGCTTCCCGCCCACGACGGTGATCGGGCCGTGCGGCGAGTCGAGTACGGCATGCCTGCGCGACAGGTCGGCGGTACGCCCGTCGGCGCTCAGCAAAGGCCGCAGCCCGGCGAAAGCGCCCGAGACGCGCTCGCGGGCGACCGGCTGCTCAAGGACGCCGTTGAGCACGCCGAGCAGCAGGTCGACGTCGTGCTCGGGCGGCTGCGGCACATCCGGGACCGGCCCTTCGACCGGCTCGTCCGTCAGGCCGACGTACACCCTGCCGTCCGGCTGCGGCAGCACCAGGGCGAACCTGTTGGACTCTCCGGGCAGCGGCACGTGCAGCCCGGCCCGCAGGCCCGGCAGGACGCCCGGGTTCAGCACGAGATGGGTGCCTCGGGAGGGGCGCAGCTCGATGGCCGGATCGAGTTGGCCCGCCCACACGCCCGAGGCGTTGACGACGGCCTTGGCCCTGACCGTGAACGTCGCCCCGGTCAGCTCGTCGCGCAGCAGGGCGTGATCGCGGCCGAGGCTCAGCGCCCTGCACCTGGTCAGGACGCGTGCCCCGTGCGCGGCCGCGGTCCTGGCCAGCGCCACGACCAGCCTGGCGTCGTCGCTCAGCCGCCCGTCCCACGACAGCAGCGCGCCGCGCAGGCCCGTCGCGGCCAGCACGGGCGCCAGGTCGCGGGCCCGGCCGGCGTCGATCCGCGAAGGGCCGGGCAGCAGACGCCTGGGTGTGCGGGCCGCGATGCGCAGCGCGTCGCCGAGCCGGTAGCCGGTCATCACCAGCGCGCCCTGCCCGCGCGAGACGTCCGGCGTGAGCGGCAGCAGGTACGGCTGGGCCCTGACCAGGTGCGGAGCGGTGTGCCTGAGCAGGATGCCGCGTTCGACGGCACTCTCGTGCGCCACCCCGACCTGCCCCTTGGCCAGATAGCGCAGCCCGCCGTGAATCATCTTGGAACTCCACCTGGACGTCCCGAACGCCAGATCGTGCGCGTCGACCGCCACGACCGACAGCCCGCGCGCCGCCGCGTCCAGCGCGGCCCCGGCCCCGGTGGCGCCGAGCCCCACGACGAGCACGTCGACCGGCGTCTCGGCCGCCTCCTGGAGCTCGCGTGCCCGCCGTGCCCTGGTGAGCGAGGCGGCGGGAGGCGTGACGGCGTTCATGCGAGGTACCTCTCAAGAAGGACGGTCAGCTCGGCGTCGAGGTCGTCCAGCGCGTACGGTCCCGTCATCGTCGAGGCCGAGCACAGGAACGACTGGGCGGCGAGTAATACAACTCTGGCCAGCAGGACAGGGTCACGCCCGCCGCCGCGCCGCCTGATCGACGCCTCGATCAAGGCGAGCATCGCCTCGTGACTGCCGCCCCGGCGCTCCAGCAGATACGGCAGCAGCAGCTCGGGGTCGACCTCGACGATCCTGCGCCAGAGCGGATGCGCGCGCAGCGCCCGCACGCCCGCCACCACCGAGGTGACCGGATCGCCGTCGTCGACCTCGGCGGCGACCCGGGCCCACTCCCTGGTCATCAGGTCGGCGACCAGGGAGTTCACATCCGGCCAGTGCCGGTAGATCGTCATCCTGGACAGCCCCGCCCGCCTGGCCACATCGGTCAGCGTGGTGCGGCGCACGCCCACGGCGAGCACACAATCGCGTGCCGCGTCCAGAACGGCGTCATTGTGACGAATCGACGACATGTGTCACAGTGTAGACGTGGACCACGAATCAATGCTCTGGTGCGGCTGGGGCGACCCGGCGAAGGCGGCCGACCTGCCCGAGTCGATCCGCGTGCTGCTGCACGACCTGCTCGGCGTACGCGCCCCGGCCGAGCCCGCCGCACGCCTCGACGAGGTACGGCTGACGCCGTCCGCACTCGCGCCCGGCCTGCTCACCGCCCTGCGCGAGGTCGTCGGCGAGACGCACGCGCGCGTCGACGACGAGGCCAGGATCAGGCACACGCGGGGCAAGTCCACCCCCGACCTGCTGCGCATGCGCGCCGGAGACGGAGGCGACGCGCCCGACGCCGTCGTCGCGCCCGGCTCGGCCGACGAGGTCGCAGCCGTCCTGCGGCTCTGCGCCGAGCACGCGATCGCGGTCGTGCCCTTCGGCGGCGGCACCTCCGTCGTCGGCGGCCTGGTCGCCGACCGCGCCGGATTCGCCGCGGTGATCGCCCTCGACCTGGCCCGCCTCGACCGGCTGCTCGGCGTCGACACCGAGTCGATGGTCGCCGAGTTCGAGCCCGGCGTGCGCGCCCCGCAGGCCGAACGGCTGCTGGCCGAGCACGGCCTGACGCTCGGCCACTTCCCGCAGTCCTTCGAGTACGCCACACTCGGCGGATTCGCCGCCGCCAGGTCGAGCGGCCAGGCATCGGCGGGCTACGGCCGCTTCGACGACATGGTCGTCGGCCTCACCGTCGCCACCCCCACCGGCTCGGCCGACCTCGGCCGCGCGCCCAGGTCGGCGGCCGGGCCCGACCTGCGCCAGCTCTTCCTCGGCTCCGAAGGCGCCTTCGGCGTCATCACCTCACTCCGCCTGAGAGTACGGCGGGCGCCCGCACTGAAGACGTACGAAGGCTGGCGGTTCGAGTCGTTCGCCCAAGGAGTCGCCGCACTGCGGACACTCGCCCAGCAGGGCCCGCTGCCGACCGTGCTACGGCTGTCTGACGAGACCGAGACGATGATCGGCCTGGCCAAGCCCGGCGCGATCGGCGGCGGGGAGACCGGCTGCCTGGTCATCGCCGGGTACGAGGGCGAGGTGCAGGACGTCGCCGACCGGCGTGCGGGCGCCGCCGCTGTGCTCGGCCGCATGGGCGGCACACCGCTCGGCGAGGAGCCGGGCCAGGCGTGGGCGCACGGGCGTTTCGCGGCGCCGTACCTGCGGGACTCGTTGCTGGCGGTCGGGGCGACGGTGGAGACGCTGGAGACGGCCGGGTTCTGGGGCGGCCTGCCCCGGCTGTACGACGCGGTGCGGCTGGCGCTGCACGGGGAGCTCGGGTCGCCGCTGGTGATGTGCCATGTGTCGCACGTGTACGAGACCGGGGCCTCGCTGTACTTCACCGTCGTGACCGCGCAGAGCGGGGATCCCCTGGCGCAGTGGCGGGCGGCCAAGGACGCGGCCGGACAGGCCATCGTGACGGCCGGGGGGACGATCTCCCATCACCACGGGGTCGGGCGTGATCATCTCGCCGCCTATGCCCAGGAGGTGGGGCCGGTGGGGGTGGAGATCCTGCGCTCGGTCAAACGCACGCTCGACCCGGCGGGGATCATGAATCCGGGCGTGCTGATCCCCTGACGCCGTCGCGTGCCGTTGTCCTGGAACGGGCGTCAGGCGGGGTCGGACTCGGCGGCCTCGGTGAGGGCTTCGGCGGCCTCGACGTGGCGGTCGAGGCCCTCCAGGATCTCGGCCATGCCGCTGAGCGCCACCACCAGCGGTGCGCCGCCCAGGACGCGGGCGAGTGTCACGGCCTCCTGCAGCGGGACGAGCGCCTCGGCGCCCCTGCGCCGCCCGGCCAGCAGCCTGGCGTGCACCAGCAGGGCGCGGGCCAGCAGGGCGCGACGGCAGACGGGATCCTCGGCGACCAGCGCACGGGCCAGGGCGACGGCCCGCTCGGCCGTGCGCAGCCCGCCGCCGCCGAACCTGCCCTTGGCCTGCGTCTGGGCATAGGCGAGCAGCGCCTCGATCCTGTCGGCCTCCGCCGTGCCCCGTCGCGCGGAGTCGTTGAAACCTTGCCGGGCCATGGTCAGCCCCTCTCACCTCCGGGACAGGCTCGTCTCCGCTCGCTGCGGGGAAACCCGCGGCAAAGCCCCCATGCGGCATCCCGATCCGAACGCCCTCGCCTCGCGCTCACTGATCGCACCGGTGGAAACGGCCTTCCCTCCCTGGCCCGTTATCCTCTCGCCCCTCATGCCCCACAGCCAAGACCTGGGTAACTGGCACTCCAGGTAGTTGCCCGCATACCGCCTGATGGAAGAGCGGTGCGGAAATCAGTCCGGATTTGGTGCGGGTATCGAAGATCGCGGCAAAGATATGGTCATGGTGGAAGTCGCGGCGGAACGTGGAAGGCAGGCGTCCTCTCGGGTCTCCGAAGAGGGCGCCGGATGGTCGTGTCAGCAGGTCGGGACCTATGTCGGACTGCAACCGAACAAGGAGCGCTTCTCCTGGCTGAGCCCGAGGACGCTCTGGCGCTCGCGCAACGAGATCCTGTCCGGGCTCTTCGGCGACCCCTCGGCCGAGGTGCGCAAGAGGTGGATCGCCGCCCAGGTCGCACGCGGCGTCGACCCCGCGTTCACCCTCACGCCCGAGGTGGGCGACAGCTTCGACTTCCTGCTGCTCGGCGACCCCGGCGAGGGTGACGCCTCGCAGTACGCCGTCGTGCCGGGCCTGCTCAAGATCGGCCAGGGCACCAGCTTCGCGATCATCGCGAGCGACGTCATCTACCCGGTCGGATCGGGCAACGACTACTGCGACAAGTTCTTCCGCCCGTACAAGGACTATCCAGCCCCCATCTATGCGATCCCCGGCAACCACGACTGGTACGACGGACTCGGCGGGTTCATGCGCGTGCTGTGCGACGCGCCGAGGCTCGACCCCGAGCCGAAGCCGTCCGGGCCCGGCGCCCTGCTCTGGCGGCGGCCGGACCCGATCGACGAGGCCGCGCTGGCCCAGGCCAGGACGATGCGCGGCGCGCCCGGTCAGGTCTCGCACCAGCGCAGTCCGTACTGGGTGATCGACACGCCGAGCCTGCTGGTCGTCGGCATCGACACCGGGATCAAGGGCGTCATCGACGCCGAGCAGGAGGCCTGGCTGCGCAGTACCTCCCTCGATCCCAGGCCCAAGATCCTCGTCACCGGCAAGCCGATCTACACGCGCAACGACTACAAGCCGTCGCCGCTGGCCGGTGGGGGCACGGTCGACGACATCGTGCGCGATCCGGCCTACCGCTATGTCGCGGCGATCGGCGGCGACGTGCACAACTACCAGCGGTATCCGGTGCGGGTGGGCGATCGGGTGATCCAGTACATCGTCTCGGGAGGCGCGGGGGCCTTCATGCACGCCACGCACACGATCAGGCGGGTCGACGTCGCGGGTGTGCACGAGGACGACTTCAAGGCCTACCCGTTGCGCGGCGACTCGCTGTCGTTCTACAGCCAGCTCTACAGCAGGCGATTCCGGATGAAGTGGCTGTTCCTGCGTCCGGCCGAGGCCGCCCGGATCATGGTCGAGCAGATCGGCAACACACCGGTGCGCCCGGTCACCGAGGAGGTCGTCATCACGCGGCGCATGCGCTGGGCGGCGCGGGTGCTCGGCGCCTGGCCGATGCCGTTCAGGCTGCCGGTGGGCACGGTCTTCCACAGGTACCTGTCGGAGTTGTCGGACTGGGACACGCCGCCGTTCTTCAAGAGCTTCCTGCACCTGTCGGTCAAGCCCGATCTGCTGACCATCCGGTGCTTCGCGGCGACCGGCTGCCTGCCCCAGGAGGAGGAGCCGCCGATGGAGGACGAGGTGGCCATCTCGCTGGTCTGAGCGGGCCTCGCGGGAATGTCGCAGGCGCCTGGCACTCTGGTGGCATGCACATCGCGGTGGCGGGCCAGGAGGGCGGCGACGACCTGCCCTCCTTCGTGCGCGCCCGCGAGGCCGCCGACCGGCCGCGCTGGGTCTGGGCCGACACCAGGAGCGCCTACCCGGCGCTGCTGCGCGCGGGAGTGCGCGTCTCGCGCTGTCACGACCTCACGCTGACCGAGGCCCTCCTGCTCGCCCACGACGGCCGCTACGGCGAGCCGCGCTCGGCCGAGGCCGCCCATGCCAGACTGCACGGCCTGCCGGTGCCGGGCGACGCCGACCGGGCCGAGGCCAGGCAGGACACCCTGTTCGAGCCCGAGCGGGCCGAGCTCGGCGTCGAGGCCGTGCGGGAGGTGCTCGCCGACCAGCTGCGCAGGATCGAGGCGCTGCCCGAGCCCGGCCGGTTCAGACTGCTGGTCGCGGCCGAGTCGGCGGGCGCGCTGGTGGCCGCCGAGATGGGCCACGACGGCATGCCGTGGCGGCGTGACGTGCACGACGAGCTGCTGACCGACCTGCTCGGCCCGAGGCCCGTGCACGGCATGCGACCGGCCAAGCTCCAGGCCCTGGCCGACGAGATCGCCGCCGCGCTCGGCCGCGCGGTCAATCCCGACTCGGTGCAGCAGCTGGTCAAGGCGTTCAAGAGCGCCGGCGTCGAGGTCAGGTCGACCAGGTCGGAGGAGCTGCGGCACATCGACCATCCGGCGATCGCGCCGCTGCTGGCCTACAAGGAGCTGGCCAGGCTCTACAGCTTCCACGGCTGGGTGTGGGCCGACCAGTGGGTGCGCGACGGCCGTTTCCGCGCCGAGTATGTCGTGGGCGGCGTCGTCTCGGGCCGCTGGGCGACCAGTGGCGGCGGCGCGCTGCAGATCCCCAAGGTGATGCGCCGCGTCGTGGTGGCCGACCCCGGCTGGGCGCTCGTCGTCGCCGACGCCGCCCAGCTGGAGCCTCGGGTGCTGGCCGCGATGGCCGGTGACCGGGGCCTGGCCCGCGCGGCCGGTGAGATCGACCTGTACTCCGCGCTGGCCCAGTCCTTCGGCGGCGAGCGCGAGAATGCGAAGATCGCCATGCTCTCCGCCATGTACGGAGGCACCAGCGGCGACGCGCCCAAACTGCTGGCCGTCATGCGCCAGCGCTTCCCCCAGGCCTACGCCTTCGTCGAGGAGGCCGCACGCGCGGGGGAGGAGGGCAAGCTGGTGCGGTCCTGGCTCGGCCGCACCAGCCCGCCGCCCTCCGAGCGCTGGCGCGAGCTCGTCTCGGGCCCCGACGGCACCAGGGCCGCCCGCGACAGAGGGCGCTTCACCCGCAACTTCGTCGTGCAGGGCACCGCCGCCGAGTGGGCCCTGTCGCTGATGGCCGTCCTGCGCGGCCTGCTGCCCGACCCCGCGAGGCTGGTGTTCTTCCAGCACGACGAGGTCATGGTGCACTGCCCGCTCGACCAGGCCGAGCAGGTCACAGCAGCCGTGCACACGGCGGCGGACGAGGCGAGCAGACTGCTGTTCGGCGCGACCCCGGTGCGCTTCCCGATGGAGACGACGACGGTCGACAGCTACGCGGACGCCAAGTAGCGGGGTGCTGCGGTGTCGTGCTCAGCGCCGCCCAGGTGTTCGTGGTCGTCACGATGGCCGTGTGGACGCCGGTGCTCAGCGTCGGCTCAGCGCCAGCCATACGCCGGTGATCGTCACCATGACGCCGGTCGCGGTGCCCAGCACGCCGTACGACAGGCCGCCGACGATCGCGCCGGCGGCGACCGTGCCGGTGGCGCCGCAGATGTTCATGATGAGGTCGGACAGCCCCTGCACCGCCGTGCGCCGTTCGAGGGTGACCGCCTCGGTCAGCATGGCCGACCCGGCCACCAGCCCGCACGACCAGCCGGTGCCCAGCACGACCAGCCCGGCCGTGATCTGCGCGACGCCGTGCGGGCCCGCGGTCGCGGTGAGCACGGCGGCGCCGAGCAGTTGCGCCATGCCGAGCAGCAGCACGGGCAGCCTGCCGATGCGATCGGCGAGCCAGCCGACGAGGGGGGACAGGACGTACATACCGGCGATGTGCAGGCTGATCACCATGCCGATGATCGTCACGGTCGCGCCGCCGTGGTTGAGGTGCACGGGGGTCATCGACATCACCGAGACCATCGCGGTGTGGCTCACCGCGATGCCGATCAGCGCCTTGCGCGCCACCGGCGCCGCCCGCAGCGCCGTCCAGGCGTCCCGCACGGTACGGCTTCCCCGCTCCTCCGGCTGTTCGACGTCCGGCCGTACGGCGGTGCGCCGGGCGAGGTTCAGCGGGTCGGGGCGCAGGCCCAGCAGGATGATCGCCATGGCCAGGGCGAAGGACAGGGCGGCGAAGGCGAACGGACCGGCGTCGCGGGCCAGGCCCAGGTGGGCGCCGAGGTCGGCGGCGGGTTCGGCCAGGTTGGGGCCGGCGACGGAGCCGATCGTGGCCGCCCAGACCACGAGGGACAGATGCCTGGCCGAGTGCCCGGGCGGCGAGAGGTCGGTGGCGGCGTACCTCGCGGCGAGGTTGCCCGCGCTTCCCCCGCCGAACAGCACCAGCCCGACCAGCAGCACCGGCCACGACCCGGCGGCGATCGCCCCGACCGCGATCAGGGTGCCGACCAGGGCGGCGGTGTAGGCGAGTCCGAGCCCGGTGCGCCTGCCGCCGCGCCCGGAGGCCTTGGCGGTGGGCAGGGCGAGCAGGGCCGCGCCGAGCACGGTGGCCGTCCCGGCGAACCCGGCGGCGAACGTCGACCCCGACAGCTTCTCCACCACCAGCGAGCTCAACGCCAGTCCGACGGCCACCCCGACCCCACTGGTGATCTGCGCGGCCGACAGGACGACGAGCGTCTTCCGCTGCGCTGATTTCAGGGATTTCCCGGGGGAAATGAGGGCGTTTGTGGGGGTCTGCGTCACTTGTGCAGTGTCGCATGTCAGCCCCGGCCACCCTGAGGCCACACCTCCCGGAGGTCAGGCTGGACTCTCCCCCCGTGGGAGACGGCACGCTGGCGTTCACCGGTCCGCGGTTGGCGGGCCCGGGAGAACCGGTCCGCGGTTGGCGGGCCCGGGAGAAGGAGAACGCAACGATGAGCACGCAAAGCCCTGCGACCCCGCGGCTGGTACGGCTCGCCACCGTCTCGTGTCTCAGTGTGACGGGGATCGGCGAGCCCGGCGGCCCCGAGCACGTGTCGGCCATCGGGGCGCTCTACACCCTGGCGGGCGCGATGGCCCTGCCGGTCGCCCCGCTGGAGGGCCAGTGGTGGGTCGAGGACACGCGCGCGCCCCTGGAGGTGCCCAGGCGGGAATGGCGCTGGCACCTGCTGCTCCCGCTCCCGGGCCTGCCGGAGGGCGGAGCGCTGGAGCGCGCGCGCGAGGCGGCCAGGCCGTCGGGCGCGGCCGTCGACCGGGTGCGCGTCACGCAGGTCACCCCGGGCGAATGCGTCGAGTTCGACCACGTGGGCCCGTACAGCGAGGAGTACCTCTCGCTCAAGGTGATCGACGACTACATCGCCGAGCACGGCCTCATCGCCAACGGCCCGCACCACGAGGTCTACCTGTCAGACATGTCGGAAAGCGACCCCAGCAGAATGCTGACCATCCTCCGCCAGCCCGTCCGCCGGGCCTGAGCCGAGCACCCTCACAGCACCACGACCTCGTCCCCGACGGCGATGCTTCCCACCCCGTCCGGAATGAGGTTGACGCCGAACAGCAGGCTCTTGCCCACCTTGCGATGCGTCGCCAGCGTGCGCAACGGCTCCTTGCCCCTGGTGAGCGTGTCGGGATCGATGGTCGTCAGGACGCATCGCCCGCACGCCTTCACCGACCTGAACCCGACCTCCCCGATCCTGATCCGCTTCCACCGATCCTCCTGGAACGCCTCGGCCACCCCCGAGACCACCACGTTCGGCCGGAACCGCCGCATCGGCAGCGCTGCGGGAAGCTCCTCGCTGCGTTCGGCCGCGTGTTCGGCGATCCAGTCGTTGAGCAGGGCCAGGGAGGCGGTGGAGGTGAGCAGCAGGGGATAGCCGTCGGCCAGGTTCACCCGGTCGGCGGGCGTGCCGTAGTCGGGGTCGACCGCACGCCTGGTCGGGTCGTCGAGCCAGGCCAGGCGTGCACGCAGGCCGAGCAGGTCGCTCAGCCAGGCGGCGGCCTCCTCACCACCGTCGCGCAGGGCGACCGGTGTGCGCCAGATCCGCACCTCGCTCGTCGTCTCCGCCGGACGTACGGCCAGCGGTCCGGCATGCGGGCCGTACAGGGTGAGGGGCGCTCCGGGCGCGACGGGGAGTTCGGCGCGCACCGACAGCAGGCGGGGGTGTTCGCGGGCGGTCAGCATCGTGCCTTCGGCGTCCGTCACGACGTAGCGGCGGTCGCCTGCCAGGCCCCACGGCTCCACCTGGGCCGTGCGCAGGTCGTGGCCCTGGGTGGACTTGACGGGATAGATGTGGATGCCGTCGAGCTTCATACGGTCAGGCTAGCGGTCAGGTGGTGGGGTGGAAGGTGTCGAAGAAGACCTGGCGCACCTCGGCCTCGCCGTCCCACTTGAGTTCGGGCATCACCATGCTGATCTTGAAGGCCGTGGTCTCGTCGATGCTGGCGTATCTGGTGATCGCCCGCATGGGCACGCCGTTGGCCAGCGCGTAGGTGTACTCCCAGTCGGCCGCCTTCCAGTCGTTGTACGACGTGGCGGCGAGCTGGATCTCGATGTAGTCGGCGACCTCGGTGTCGGCCTTGGCCCGGCCGAGCTCGGACAGCCCGCCGTCGTCTGCGGGCGCGGCGGTCTCGACGGTGATCTTCATCATCGAGTCCTTCGGTCCGGTGAACGTCGCCTCGTCCCCCGACCTGACGGCCTTCCACTCCTTCGGCGTCGCGGCCGAGAACCCGGCGGGCGTGTGCTGCACATACCCGTCGGGTACGGCTCCGCCGGGCGAGGGCGGGTCGCCGACGGGCTCGCTGGAGGAGACCGAAGGCGCGACGGGAGGCGCCTGGCGGTTGGACAGGATCGCCACCGTCGCGGCGGCGGCCAGCGCGGCGGCGACCACGGCGACCAGGACCAGCTTCAGCGCCCTGCCACCACCCCTGCTCCGGCGCGAACGGCCGGGCGGCGGCGGCTCCACGCCCCTGCGGCCGCGGCTCTCGCCGGTCGCCGCGCGGCTGCGGGCCCCGGCGGTGCTCTCGCCGGTCGCGCCGCGCGACCTGCCGCCCCGAGCCGCCTCGCGGGCGTGCTCGCGCAGGTCCTCGGGCGCGGCCAGCGGCCACAGCGCGGCGGCCGGGTCGGCGCCGTCGAGCACGTGCGGACCCGAGGCGAGCGAGAGCGGCCCGAGCCCGAACGGCTCGGCGGGTTCGGCGACGGCGGCCCGCATGACGGGCGAGGGCGCGGCCAGCGGCCCCGACGCGGCGAACGGGTCCGGCCCGGCGAAGGGGTCGGCGAACGGGTCGAGCGGCAGCGAGGGGCCCGGCTTGACGCCTGAGAACGGTCCCGAGCTCGCGAACGGGTCGCTGGGCGCGATCAACTGGGGCGCGGGCGCGGGATCGCCGAACACCAGCGGCCTCAGCTCGGCGGACCCCACCACGGAGGGCCACTCGTCGACCGGCGTCTGCCGCTTGGCCCCGAAGTCCTGCGCGGCGGCCCCGAAGCCGTGCGGATCCGGCGCCGCCGCGGCCTGGACGCCGTAGGAGGCGTCGTGGCCGCCGGGCGCGGCCAGCAGGTCGGTGCGGTACGCGGCCGAATGGCCGGACATGGCGTCGTAGGGCGGCAGGCCGTAGCCGTCGGACACGGCGGGGTCGTAGGGCACACGGACGGGCCCCGAAGGCGTCTCGACGACTCGCGAGGGCATCGGGCCGGACGGCGGGTCGAGGGGCGGCAGCGGGTGCGAGGGCGCCGGGCCCGTAGGGATCGGCCCGGCGATGGTCTCGTGGCCGCGTGGCGCGGTGGAGCCGTGGGTGAGCAGGATGCGTTCGAGCTGCTCGTGCACCTGGGCGGAGGTCAGCCGGTCGGCGGGGTTCTTGCGCAGCAGCCCTTCGATCACGGGCAGCAGGGCTCCGGCCCGCTGCGGCCGAAGCGGCTCCTGGGTGAGCACGGCCCCGAGCACGCCGATCGCGTCCGGCCCCTCGTAGGGCGGTCGCCCCTCGACGGCGGCATACAGCGTCGCGCCGAACGACCACAGGTCGGCCGCGTGCGTGATCGGCTGGCCGGACAGCCGCTCCGGCGGGATGTAGGCGGGCGAGCCCATGAGCAGGCCGGTCTGGGTGATGGTGACGTCGCCCTCGATGGCGGCGATGCCGAAGTCGGTGAGCACCACGCGGTCGGAGGTCAGCAGCACGTTGCCCGGCTTGACGTCGCGGTGCAGGATCCCGGCCGCGTGCGCGTGCCTGATCGCGTCGAGCACTCTGATGCCGATCTCGGCGGCCTGCACGACCGGGAGCGGTCCGCTCTGCCGTACGGCCTGCTCAAGGGACCAGGCGCGGACCAGCTCCATGACGATCCACGGGCGGCCGTCCTCCTCGACGACGTCGTGCACGGTCACGATGCCGGGATGGGCGAGCCTGGCGGCCGAGCGGGCCTCGCGCAGCATGCGGCGGTGTGCGACCTGTTTTCCGGCATTGTCCAGGCCATAGGGCAGGATGAGCTCCTTGACCGCGACGTCGCGGTCGAGCAGCACGTCATGGGCGTGCCACACCATGCCCATGCCGCCTCTGCCGACGGGTGACATCAACCGGTATCGCCTGCCGACCAATCGGCCTTGGCTCTCCGAGACGCCGCTCGGCGCGCCGTGCCCCTCGGCATCGGCGGGTGCCTTACCGAGCAACCGATCGGCCGTCATACCCCGCCCTCTCCAACCTCTTGGGAAACTGGGATTCTTCCAGATTATGAGGCTGGCCACGATATCGGGAGGGCATTCCGGAAAGGAAGGTGAGATTTCGGTCTGGACACTCCCATAGTCGAACATTTGCGTCAATGGCTGTAACGACCTGCGATAACGTCAATTCGGCGGGTTAATGGAACAAGTTACTTACCTATTAATGCGCGCTCTCCGCGAGCGCCAGGAGAGCCGCTGTGAACGCCTCGCGCGGCGGGCTGACCAGCCCCGCTCCAACTTGTCCCGTTCCAGCGACCCGTCCCGCGATGCCGGTGTTCACCACGGGCAGCAGACCGGTCCTCGCGACGAGCGTCACATCGACGCCGACCGGGGTCCCCCTGAAGCCGAGCGCGGGGATCTGGTACGCCGGGTGCTCGGCCAGGGTGATCTCGTACATCGACAGGGTCGCGGCCGTCGCGGCGGCCACGTCGCCGCCGACGAACCTGACGATCGCCGGGGCCGCCGCCATCGCGAAGCCGCCCAGGCCGCTCGTCTCGGTGATCGTCGAGTCGCCGATGTCGGGATTGGCGTCGTCGGGGCCGAACGCGCCCAGGTACAGGCCGTCCGGCACTCCGGCGGGGCCGGTGAACCAGCGGTCGCCCAGCCCCGAGACCTGGACGCCGAAGTCGGTGCCGTTGCGTGCCATCGCCACCACCAGCGACGAGCCGGGCACGTCCCTGGCCGCGTCGGTCGCCGCCTTGCCCGCCGCCATGGCCGGATTGAGGAAGAAATGGTCGTTGCCACCGGCGAAACGCAGGACCTCGGCCGCCAGGCCCGGCGCCGCCTCGACCACGGCCGGGGCCAGCTCGCGCAGCAGCAGGGAGGTCGCCGCCCGGTTGCGGTTGTGCAGCTCGTCGCCCATCTGCAGCGCCTGGGCCATCATCGAACGCAGGTCGACGGGCCCGGTCAGCCGCAGCGCCGCGGCCAGCACCGGGCCGAGCACCTCGCCCATCCAGCGCAGCCTGGCCAGCACCTCGGGCCCGTACGCGCCGTAGCGCAGGACCTTGCCCAGGCCCTCGTTCAACGAGCAGAACGCGCTGCCGCCGTGCTCGGCGTCGCGCACCTCGAACATCCACATCGAGGGCGACACCACACCGGCCATCGGCCCGACCGTGCGATGGTGATGGCAGGAGTCGAGACGTACGCTCCCCGCCGCCAGGCGCTCGGCCGCCTCGCCGGGATCGGCGGCCAGCCCTTCGAGCATCATCGCGCCGATCAGCGCCCCCCGCATCGGCCCGGACGCCCGCTCCCAGGTGATCGGCGGCCCGGCGTGCAGGAAGGTGCCCTTCGAAAGGCTCAGCGCCTCGTGCGCGGGCCGTACGGCGACCAGTTGCGGGCGTGCCGAGACCAGCCTGGCGACCGCGCGCTCGTTGGCCGCGCTCCTGCGCGGGTCGGCCAGCACCCGGGCCAGCGCCCGCTCGGTGCCGGGCGCGGGCGGACGCCACTCGACGGCCGTGCGGCGTACGGCCTGCGCGTCGAGCGCCTCGCCGAGCAGGGCGGCGCCCACGGTGATCACATGAGGTTCGGCGGCCAGCACAGGAAGAACTGTCACGAGGTGCCCCGTTGGGTGAGAAGGACGGCATGCCGCGCGGCCTGGGCGTTGGAGGCGAAGACGGCGGCCCCCGCGGCGGCCAGCGCCTGGGTCTGGGCGCTCAGGCCCTGTGGGTCGCCCTCGGTGCCGACCAGCGCGACGACCACACGGGCGCCGCTCGCGGCGACGGCGGGTGCGAGCGTGGCGGCGGGGTCGGGGTCCGCACCGTGGCCGAGCACGACGTCCATGAGCACCACGTCGCCGTCCGGCACCGCCCTGAGCGCCTCCAGGCGCAGCGCCGGGTCGATCATGGGATGGGCCCGGCCCCGGGTGTAGACGTCGTCGCCGTAGTCGGTGAACGTGCCCTGCCCGGCGATCAGCTCGGCCTCGACGCACAACGTGCCGCCCGAGTACAGCCCGTGCAGCCGTACCGCGCCCGGCGCCCGTGCCGCAGCGCCCGTTTCGTCCTGCGAGTGCGGCCGCGCCTCGCCCGGCGCCCGGATGTCGTCGCCCGGTGTGGAGGGCCAGGTCGCGGCTGGTCTGCCGAGGGCGGCGAGCGCCTGTTCGGCGGCCTGGGTCAGGTCGGCGCCGGTGCCGAGCATCGCGGTGACGACCGGGGTCTTGAGCGTGGAGAGCGCGTCGAGCACGGCCGTGCGCACCGATGGCGCGGGCGGTTTGGAGATCAGCACGATGAGTTCGGTGCCGGGATCGGCATCCAGTGCGCGCAGGGCTCTCAGCGTCGAGCGGCCGGCCACCTCGGCCGACAGGTCCCTGCCGCCCACCCCGAGCACATGGCTGACGCCGACCCCGGCCAGGTCGAGCAGGCTGGTCACCTGCTGCGCGCCCGTCCCGGACGCCGCCACCACGCCGACCGGGCCCGGTCGCAGCACGTTCGCGAAGCCGAGGCCCACACCGGAGATCACCGCCGTGCCG
Source organism: Nonomuraea sp. IBHARD001 (assembly GCF_056106265.1). Classification (NCBI taxonomy): domain Bacteria; kingdom Bacillati; phylum Actinomycetota; class Actinomycetes; order Streptosporangiales; family Streptosporangiaceae; genus Nonomuraea; species Nonomuraea sp. IBHARD001. The sequence goes on along the minus strand of NZ_JBWBBW010000002.1, from coordinate 6,416,903 downwards.
CAGTCGGGCCCCATCACCAGCACGTCCCGCGCCTGGGCCAGCTCCTTGAGCGCGACCTCCTGGGCGACGGGGACGTTGTCACTGAAGATCATCACTGACAGCCCGGCCTCGACGGCGTCGAGCGCCTCGGCGAAGGCGTGCTCGCCCGGCACCGAGACCAGGACCAGATCCCCGGCGCCACCGCGTGCCGCCGAGCGCACCGTGCGCGGCGCGACCTCGGCCGCCCCTGCCCGCTCGGGTACGGCCAGCGCCGCCAGCAGCCGCTCCAGCTCGGCCCCGGCGGCGGCCAGCACCCCGCTCTCCCCGGCGCGCAACGCCACCAGCAGGCCCGAAGGGTCGGCGGGCGGCACCTCGAAGCCGAGGTCGCGGGCCAGGCCCAGGTTCAGCTCGGTCGCCATCGCCACGATCGCCACCTGCATGCCGCCGATCCCGGCCAGCGATCTGCTGACCCGCATCAGGCTCACCGAATCGTGGTAGACGCCGGACCTGACGCTCACCGCGTCGAGTGCCGTCCCAGCGCTCATCGTGCCCTCCAGCTACCCGATCCGTACGTCTCGTTCAGCGCGGACACCGCCGCGAGTCCGATGCTCAACCCCTGCGCCAGGTCGGCGCCCGAGGTGTGGCCCAGGCGCAGCAGCCTGGTCAGCGCCGGTTGCAGCGCCTGCCGTCCGGCGACGCCGCGCAGGACGGCCAGCACCTCGGGGCTGGCCTCGCCCCTGGCGGCGCAGTGCAGCAGGGTGGCCGAGATCGGCGTGGTGCGGGTGCGCGCGTCGAAGGTGACGGCGGCGGCCAGCCAGTCGGCCAGCCACACCGCCCGGTCCACACCGGTCGAGGCGCCGAGATGCCGCAGCGCCAGCAGCAGTCCGGCCAGCACGTCGTCGCCACTGGGCGTCAGGCCGGGCCCGAGCCCGACCAGTTGCTCGGCCGCGCCCACCGTCATCAGCAGCGACCCGGTCGCGGCGCCTTCGGCCAGCAGGGCGACCGCCGCACTGCCTTCGAGGCCGGGCCTGCGCGAGGACTCCACCGCCATCGCGGGCAGGGCGACCGCCAGCCGTTCGGGGTCGACGGGGCCGAGCGGCGGCGCGGGATCCCACCAGCGCCTGGCCCGCAGGCTCACCGGCCCGAACTCCACCAGCCCGTCGCCCACCGAGGCCTGCTCGCCGACGCTCATCCTGGGCATGTCCTCGGCCAGGACGACCGAGTTGGGCAGCCGGGTGGCCTGTCCGCTGACCACCGCGATCACGGCGGGCTCGAACTCGGTGCGCACCTCCAGATAGACGCCCGAGGGGAAGGCGGCGAGCACGCGCGCGGGCCTGCGCGGCGCTTCGAGCAGGCCGCGCACCGCCGCGCTCGCCGCGCCGGTGGCGTGCGTGCGGACCCGGGGACGCACCTTCGCCTGGACCCGTCCCGCGCTCGTGCCGACAGCCACTCGACCTCGCTCTCCATGCCTGTCGCGGCCCCCCGCTCCTGTGGCTGACCGTAGAACGACCCCTTACCCCGCCGTACGGAGAAAACTGCCAACAGTCGCCCAGAAGGTTGGCTCTTCCTGACAGATGGCTTCATCGGTCACAATCAGCCCATGGAGCCCCCCGTACGCCTGGCCAGCACCGGAACGATCATTCACGGCGTCGCCGTCGGAGAGGTTCTGGGAGTCTCCACGCTGGCGGGTGCCACGCTGATCGCGGGAGAGCGCGGCCTCGGCCGTATCGTGCAGCGCCTCAACGTCATGGAGGTGCCCGACATCCTGGCCTGGGTCAAGCCGCACGAGCTGCTGCTGACCACCGGCTACCCGCTGCGCAACACGCCGCAGTCGCTGGCCAGGCTGGTGGCCGACCTCGACGAGCGCGGGCTCGCGGCGATGGGGATCAAGCTCGGCAGGTACCTGGACGAACTGCCGGGCGAGATGGTCGAGCAGGCCGACCGGCTGGGCTTCCCGCTCATCCTGCTGCCCAACGACGTCGGCTTCGACGACATCCTCAACCAGGTGCTCACCGACATCCTCAACCGCCAGGCCGCCGTCCTGGCCAGGGCTGAGGAGGCGCACCGCGCGCTGGTCCAGGTCGTGCTGAACGGCGGCGGGCTGCGTGAGGTCACGGCCGAGGTCGCGGGCCTGCTCGACGTGGCGGTCGCCGCGGTCGACGGCGGCGGCCGGATCCTGGCCACCGCCGGGCCGCCCGAACACGTTCTGGCCCTGCGCGAGAGCCTCGGCCGGGAGAGCGCACCGGCCAAGGGCGGCGCCAGGGCCACACCGAGCAGGCCGCCCGCGCCGCGCGCCGCGGGCGGACGGCTGTTCGCCACCGTGCCCGTCGTGGCCGGAGGCCACCACCACGGCCGGATCGTCGCGCACAGCCCTTCGGGAACGCTCCGCGACAGCGACATCGGCATTCTGGAACGCGCCGCCACCGTCGCCGCCCTGGTCGTGACCAGACAGGACGCCGTCAACGCGGTGGAGAGCAAGTACCGTGCCGACTTCCTGCGCGACGTGCTCACCGGCCGGGCGGGCACCGCGGACAGGGTGGTGACCAGGTCGCGGGCCTTCGGCTGGGACCTGGAGCGCCCGGTGACGGTCCTGGTGGCCGAGCTCGACCCCGAAGGCGACGAGCGGGTGGCCCAGGACCGGTTGGTCGCCTCCTGGACGGCGGCCCTGCGCAGGCACGACACGCGCGGCGCGGTCGCGGGCTTCTCGCACGAGGTGGTCGCCGTCGTCGACGCCGGGCTGGAGGCGGGACGCATCGCCAAGGACGCGGCGGCGGCCTTCGCCGACACCCTGCCCGCGACGTTCTCCACCGGCACCAGCCGCACGTGCGCCGGGCCGGACGCCCTGCCCGAGGCCTACGCCCAGGCGCTCAAGGCCGCCCGGGTCGGCCGCCAGCTGCACGGCGCCGGAGCGGTCGCGCACTTCGACCAGCTCGGTGTGTACCGCCTGCTCTCGCTCGTGCAGGACACCGGCGAGCTGCATGCCTTCGTCCGGGAGACGCTCGGCCCGCTCGCCTCAGACGACGACGCCGAGAACGCCGACCTGCGCCGCACGCTGCAGGTCCTGCTGGAGACCAATCTGAACGTCGCCGAGACCGCGCGGCGGCTGCACTTCCACTACAACACGCTGCGCTACCGCATCGGCAAGCTGGAGCGCCTGCTGGGCAACTTCACCGAGGACCCGCATCTGCGCCTCAATCTGACGCTGGCCCTGCACGTCCAGCGCATGCGAGGCATCTAGGCTTGTCGGTCGTGGACGAGACCTTCGAGCTTTCCAGTGACTACATCCCGCTGAGCGACCTGCTCAAGTACGTCGGCGTCGCCGACACCGGCGGGCAGGCCAAGCTGCTCGTGGCGGCGGGCGAGGTTTCGGTCGACGGCGAGATCGAGTTGCGCAAGACGTGCAAGATCCGGCAGGGCCAGGTCGTCACCGGAGAGGGATTCCGCATCCGGGTCGTGTGACCCGGTCCGCCGTGCAAGACGACCCCTGGCCAGCCGTAGCTTTTTGGCAGATCATGCCCGTGTAAGGCCGATCACACGGGCCTAATGTGCCCGCAACGGCAAGCAGTACGAGGATCGCCGCGGAGGAGCCTGCGGGGCGGCCACCGAACCGACGGCCCGGTAACAAAGGGGCTTTCCATGGTTTTGGGATGGACCAAACACGGAGACGGCAAGAATCTGGCCCCCGGCGAGGTGGTCAGACCGGACGAGCGGCTGAGCTGGCCGCGCATGGTCGGGTTCGGCGCCCAGCACGTCATCGCGATGTTCGGCGCCACGTTCGTCTTCCCCCTGGTGATGGGGCTCGACCCCAATGTCGCGATCATGATGTCCGGTGTCGCGACCATCCTGTTCCTGCTCATCGTCAAGGGCCGGGTGCCGAGCTACCTGGGCACCAGCGCCTCCTTCGTCGGTGGCGTCCTGGCCATCAGGGCGGCGTTCGGCGGTGACACGCCGGGCGTCGACGCCATCGTCACCGGTGCGATCCTGGTGGCCGGTTTCGTGCTGGCGCTGGCCGGACTGGCCGTGCACTTCCTCGGCGTGCAGATCATCCACAAGATCTTCCCGCCGGTCGTGACGGGCGCGGTCGTCATGCTGATCGGTTTCGGCCTGGCCTACGTGGTGGCCGACATCTACTGGCCGCAGGACCAGTGGATGGCGTTGATCACGATGCTGGTGACGTTCGTGGTGATCGTCGCCTTCAAGGGGTTCATCGGCAGGATCGGCATCCTGGTCGGACTGGTCGCCGGGTTCCTGCTCTCGTGGGGCGCCGATCGGCTGTTCGGGCAGATCACCGCGTTCAACGCCGGCACCGGGAAGGTCGACACGCACTTCCGGGTCAATCTCGACTCGGTCGCCTCCGCACCCTGGTTCGGCCTGCCGGACCTGCACATGCCCGACTTCAAGACCTCCGCCGTCCTGCTGGTGCTGCCCGCGGTGATCGCGCTGGTCGCCGAGAACATCGGGCACGTCAAGGCCGTCGGCGAGATGACCGGCACCGACCTCGACCCGTACATGGGCAGGGCCGTGGCGGCCGACGGCGTGGCCACGATGGTCACCAGCGCGGTCGGCGGCTCGCCCACCACCACCTACGCGGAGAACATCGGCGTCATGGCCGCCACCCGCGTCTATTCGACGGCCGCCTACTACATCGCCGGTGTCGTCGCGATCGCCTTCGGCCTGGTGCCCAAGTTCGGTGCGCTGGTCGCCGCCACGCCGGGCGGGGTGCTGGGCGGCATCACGGTCATCCTCTACGGGATGATCGGACTTCTCGGTGCCAAGATCTGGATCGAGAACCGGGTGGACTTCGCCGACCCGGTCAACCTCGTCCCGATCGGGGCGGGCATCATCCTGGCGATCGGACCGGTCAAGCACATGATCAGCGGTGATTTCACGCTGGAGGGCATCGCGCTGGGCACCATCGTGGTGGTCGGCGGGTACCACCTGCTGCGGGTGATCGCCGGACGCCCGGCGGAGATCAGGGAGAGCACTGGGTGAAACCCGCCCCCTTCGACTACCACGCGCCCCACGACCTCGGCGAGGCCATCGCGGTCCTCGCCGAGGCGGGGGAGCACGGCAAGGTCCTCGCCGGAGGCCAGAGCCTGATCCCGCTGCTCAACATGCGGCTGGCCGCTCCCGGGCACCTCGTCGACATCAACCGCGTCGCCGGGCTCGACGCCGTGCGCGTCACCGGCGACGCGGTGGTCGTGGGCGCCACCGCCAGGCACGCGGCGGTGGAGCGTTCCGCCCAGGCCCATGCCGTGCAGCCGCTGCTGCGCCAGGCGCTGAAGCTGGTCGCCCATCCGGCCATCCGCAACCGCGGCACGGTGGTCGGCAGCCTCGTGCACGCCGACCCGGCCGCCGAACTGCCCGCCGTCCTCTGCCTGCTCGGCGGCGCCGTACGGCTGGCGGGTGCGACGGGCACCCGTGACGTGGCCGCGGCCGACTTCTTCACCGGGCCGCTGGAGTCCGACCTCAGGACCGGCGAGCTCGCGATCAGCGCCAGCTTCCCCAGCCTGCCGCCCCGCACCGGCACCGCCTTCCGCGAGGTGGCGAGAAGGCACGGCGACTACGCGCTGGCGGGGGCGTGCGCGCTGGTCACGCTGGACGAGGACCTGCTCGTGACGGCCGCCAGGGTGGCCTGCGTCGGCGTCGGGCCCACGCCGATCACCGTCGAGCTGAGCGGCCTGTGCGCCCGCCGCCCACCGGCGAGCATCGACTGGGACGGCGTGGCGGGCGAGGCGGCGGGCAGGACGGCGCCCGAGGCCGACATCCACGCGACCGCCGCCTACCGGGCGCATCTGCTCAAGGCGGTCGTGGCACAGGCACTACGGCAGGCGGCAAGGGAGGCGGCGAGTGCGGCATGACATCACGCTGATCGTCAACGGTGTGGTCCGCAGGGTCCAGGCGCCCGCGCGCCTGCTGCTGTCGGACTGCCTGCGTCAGGACCTCGGGCTGACCGGCACGCACGTGGGCTGCGAGCACGGCGTGTGCGGGTGCTGCACCGTGCTGCTCGACGGGGAGCCGGTGCGCTCGTGCCTGACGTTCGCGGTGACGGCCGACGGCCACGAGATCACCACGGTCGAAGGGCTGGCCGAGCCGGACGGGAGCCTGTCACCCGTGCAGCGGGCGTTCGGCGAGTGCCACGCCCTGCAGTGCGGCTTCTGCACACCGGGCTTCCTGTGCACGGTGACCGCGTTCCTGCGCGACAACCCCGAGCCCACGCACGAGGAGATCGTCGAGGGCATCTCGGGCAATCTGTGTCGCTGCACCGGCTACCAGAACATCGTCAAGGCCGTGCACCGAGCCGCGGAGCTGATGAGCGAGTGACCACGAACCTCTTCGGCGAGCCCGTCCAGCGACGCGAGGACCCCCGGCTGCTGACCGGCAACGGCCAGTACGTCGACGACCTGGGCGGCGACGCGCTCGCCGTGGCGTTCGTGCGCTCGCCGCACGCCCATGCCCGCATCCGCGACATCGAGGTCGGGGCCGCGCTCGACGTCGAGGGCCTGGTCGCGATCTACACCTGGGAGGACCTGCCCGATCGGGTCGCCCAGCCGCTGCCGCTGCTCATCCCGCACCCGGCGCTCACCCACGGCCGCACCGCGTACCCGCTGGCCAAGGAGATCGTCAGGCATGTCGGCGAGCCGGTCGTCATGGTCGTGGCCGCCGACCGCTACCAGGCCGAGGACGCCTGCGCGCTCATCGAGGTCGACTACGAGCCGCTCAAGCCGGTCGTCGGGATCGAGGAGGCGGCCCAGGGCGGCTGCCTGGTGCACGAGGACGTGCCCGGCAATGTGGGCGCCGTGCTCACCCAGGAGGTCGCGGGCGCCGACGGCAGGGGAGCGCGCGAGCGCATCGAGACGGCCGAGCACACGCTGTCCTTCAGACTCGACATCGAGCGCAGCGCCTGCACCCCGCTGGAGGGCAGGGGCGTCTACGCCCGCTGGGACGGCGTCGACCTGCGCGTCTACTCCAGCACCCAGACCTCGACCAGCGTGCGGATGGCCATCGCGGCCAAGCTCGACCTGCCGCTCCCGCACGTGGAGGTGATCGCGCCCGACGTCGGCGGCGGTTTCGGCGTCAAGATCGTGCACCCGTGGCCCGAGGAGATCCTCATCCCCTGGGCGGCGACCGTGCTCGGCCGTGAGATCAAGTGGACCGAGGACAGGCGCGAGCACTTCATCTCCTCCGCGCACGAGCGCGCCCAGGTGCACTACGTCAAGGTCGGCTTCTCCTCCTCCGGCGTGGTCGAAGGGCTGGAGGTGACGATCCTGCACGACCACGGCGCCTACACGCCCTACGGGATCATCGTGCCGATCATCACCTCGACGCAGCTGCTCGGGCCGTACCGTATCGGGGCCTATCGGGTGGAGTTCTCCTCGATCTACACCAATACCGTGCAGGTCACGCCGTACCGGGGGGCGGGCAGGCCGCAGGCGGTGTTCTGCATGGAACGCACGATGGACAAGATCGCCGCCTTCCTCGGCCTGGACCGGACCGACGTGCGGGCGGCGAACTTCATCCAGCCCGACGAGTTCCCCTACGACCAGGGCATGACCTTCCAGGACGGCAGGCCGCTCGTCTACGACAGCGGGAACTATCCCGAGTCGCTGCGCATGCTGAAGGAGCTCATCGGCTGGGACTCCTTCGAGCGCAGGCCCGGTCTCGGCATCGGCATCGGGTGCTACGTGGAGGGCACCGGCGTCGGGCCCTACGAGGGCGGGCACGTGCAGATCACGTCGGACGGGCGTGTGCACGTCTCGACCGGGCTCACCTCGCAGGGCCAGGGGCACGAGACGGTCTTCGCCCAGATCGCCGCCACCGAACTCGGCGTGCCGATCGAACGCGTCTCGGTGGTCACCGGCGACACCAGGCGTTTCGGCTACGCGGTCGGCACGTTCGCCTCGCGCGCCGCTGTGATGAGCGGCAACGCCATCGCGCTGGCCTGCCGCAAGGTCAGGGCCAAGGCGTTGCGCATCGCCGCCGACGCGCTGGAGGCCGACGCGGCCGACCTGGACATCACCGACGGCGTCGTGCACGTGAAGGGCTCGCCCGGCGCGGCCGTGCCGCTGTCGACGATCGCGGTGCTGAGCAACCCGCTGCGTTACGCCTTCGACGAGGAGGCGGCGCGGGCCACCCAGTTCTCCGGCGGCCCGGCGTCGGCCGACCGGCCGCCGGTGGCCGAGGGGGAGGAGCCTGGGCTGGAGGGGCGCGACTACTACTCGCCGATCCGTTCGACGTTCGCCTCGGGGATGCACGCGGCGATCGTCGAGACCGATCCGGTCACGGCCGAGATCAGGATCCTGCGCTACGTCGTGGTGCACGACTGCGGGCGGCTGATCAATCCGATGATCGTCGAGGGCCAGATCCACGGCGGCGTGGCCCAGGGCGTCGGCGGCGCCCTGTACGAGCGCATGGCCTACGACGCGCACGGCCAGCTGCTCAACGCCTCCTTCATGGACTTCCTCATGCCCTACGCCAGCGAGATACCGCACATCGAGACCGCGCACCTGGAGACCCCCTCGCCGCTGAACCCGCTCGGCATCAAGGGCGCGGGCGAGGCCGGGGTCATCCCGGTCTCGGCCGTCATCGCCTCCGCGATCGAGGACGCCGAAGGCTTCGCCGTCGACAGCATGCCGATCTCGCCCTCCGACCTGTTCCACCTGCGCAGGGGAGAGGACACCTCAGGCGTGCGCGCCCCCTGACACCCGCTCCACCGGCCCGCTGTACGGCGCCGCCGCCCGCAACGCCGCGACGGCGGCGGCCATCAGCACCAGGGCGAGCACGCCCATCGGCGCCGGGACCGCTCGTGCCACGATCGGGCCGATCAGGGCGCCGGGCATGGCCGCCATGAACAGCAGCGCGGTGCTGCGCCCCAGCATCGCACCGGGTGTGAAGGCCTGGCGCGCCGACAGCATGGCGATCGTGCCCACCGTGAACCCGAGGTCCTTGGCCACACCCGCCACCAGCAGGAACAGCACGTTCACCTGCCCGAGCAGCAGCCCGCACGCGAACGGCAGGCACAGCAGCGGGACCAGCCACATGGCCCTGGCGACGCCGAGCGCCCGGCACAGCGGCCCGGCCAGCACCAGCCCGGCGACCAGCCCGGCCATCGGCGCGTAGACGTGCACCCCGCTGTAGCCGTGCTCGAACACCGCCAGCGTGAAGACCAGCGAGCCGATCCCCCACACCACCTCGTACACCAGGAACCACCGCAACGCCCGATGCCCGAAGCCGAAGGCGAGCCCGGCCCACGCCGCGCGGAACGGACCGGCCCACGGCTCGGGCTCGCTCGCGGCCGTCGCCGGGACGCGCCGGTTCAGCAGGGCGGCGCCGAGGAAGGCGACGCCGTTGAGCACGGCCCCGAACACCCCGGCGACCGCGCTGAGCACACTGCCCGCGAGCCCCGAGACGGCCTGCAGGAGGGTGAGCCCCGTGTTGGCCTCGACCAGCCGGTCCCGGCCCACGACCGAGGGCAGCCAGGCGATCAGCACCAGCGCGTAGAGCGTGCCGACGACCTCCATGGCCAGGCGCACCAGAGCCACGTGCGAGCCGGTCAGCAGGCCGAACGCCCAGGCGGGCAGCAGGGAGAGCACACAGACGGCGCCCGCGACGGCCGCGCCGGTCAGCAGCGCGCGACGGTCGCTCCGGTCGGCCCACACGCCGAACGGCAACAGCACCAGGAAGGTCACCAGCCACTGGGGAAAGGTGATCATGTCGTCCCCCGAGGCCAGCTCCATGTACACACCGAGTGACGCCGACGTGCCCACGACAAAGGCCGCATCACCTCCGGCCAGCAGCAGAAAGGCACGGTCATGGCGTAGGAGGGGAGCAGTCATCGGGGCATGGTGTCGCAAAGCAGATCAAGTGGCAACTCGGACCGCGCTACTGTGCGTCACATCGTCGGCAGGTCGGAGGGGACAGCACATGTGGGGCAGGGCCAGGCTGGTCAGCGACGCCACGGGAGCCGTGAGCGAGGTCAGGGCCGAAGGCAGCGGCCTGGGCGAGGTGCCGGAGCAGGTGGCCGAGCTGAGCGCACTGCGCGTGCTCGACCTGGCCTGGAACGGCCTGGCCGACCTGCCGGTCGCCGTGACCAGGCTGAGCGCCCTTGAGGAGCTGCGCCTGGACGGCAACAGGCTGACCAGTGTGCCAAGCCTGGCCGGGCTCACCCGCCTGCGTGCGGTGCACCTGGACGGCAACGAGCTCACCGCCTTGCCCGACCTGCCGGACGGCCTGCACGAGCTGTTCGTGTACGGCAACGCGCTGCACCGGCTTCCGGCCAGGATCGGCAGGCTCGGCGAGCTGCGCCACCTGGCGGCCGGGGGCAACAGGCTGACCGAGGCGCCGCAGGAGCTGGAGGAGCTGACCGCGCTGGAGTCGCTGAACCTGGCCGAGAACCAGCTCGGCCAGGTGCCCGACGGCCTGGCCCGCCTCACCGGCCTGCGCATGCTCGACCTCGGGCACAACCGGCTCACGCGGGTGCCCGAGCCGATCGGCGAGCTGACCGCGCTGACCGACTACCTGTACCTGAGCGACAACGGGCTGAGCGAGGTCCCGGCCTCGCTCGGCGGGCTGCGACGCCTGGCCTACCTCAATCTGACCGGCAACCGGCTCACCGCGCTGCCGGACGAGATCGGCGACATGGCGGCCCTGCGTGAGCTCAGGCTCTACGACAACAGGCTGGAGTCGCTGCCGGAGTCGCTGGGCGCCCTGACGGAGCTGCGCGAGCTGCACGCGCGGGGCAACCGGCTGACCGAGCTGCCCGGCACGTTCGCCGCACTGGCCGAGCTGCGGGTGCTGGACCTGCGCGGCAACCGGCTGCGGCGGCTGCCCGCCTGGATCGCGAGGCTGCCCAGGCTCACCACGCTCGACCTGCGCGCCAACCAGCTGCGCGCACTGCCTGACGCCCTGGCCGAGGCGCCCTGGCTGCAGAAACTCGACCTGCGCTGGAACAAGCTCGACGGCGACCCGCCCGCCCTGCGCCGCCTGGCCGAGCGCGGCTGCGTCGTGCTGCGCTGAGCCGTCCCGCGCCGAAGCGCGTCTCGTCGCGGGCGGACCCTGGCGGCGGAGGAGAACTTTGGTCTACCGTCAGCACATGGTGGCCCCCGTCGAACCTCAGCGGAGCTCCCTGGAGCTGGGCAACGCGGCCAAGGAGCGAGGCGATCTCGACGAGGCCCGTCGCCACTACCTGGAGGCCACCGGCGGGCACGAGCTGAAGGCCCGGGCCTGGTTCAACCTCGCCCTGCTGGAGGACGAAAGCGGCACCGCCGTACAGGCCAGGCTGTACTACGCGCGGTGTGTGGCCTGCGGCGAACGTGAGGCGACGGCGAGCGCGCTGTTCAACCTGGCGCTCATGGACGACCTGGCGGGCCGGGCCGAGGCCGCCTACCGCGGTTACCTGGAGGCGGCGCGTGCCGGGGCGCCGAAGGCGATGTTCAACCTCGCCTGGCTGGCCGCCGAGACCGGGGACAGGGACGAGGCCCGCGTCTGGTACCAGGCGGCGAGCGCGAGCGGCCACACCCAGGTGGCGGCCAAGGCGATGGTCAACCTGGCCCTGCTGCACGAGGAGGACGGCGAGGTCGAGGCGGCCCGCACGCTGTATCGCGCCGCCGCCGGGTCCGGCCACGAACAGGCCGCGATGACGGCGATGAACAACCTCGCCGTCATCGACGCCGGGTGACCCGCCCCCCTCAGGCGGGCACCGAGACCCGCTTGCGGAACACCCAGTACGTCCACCCCTGGTAGGCGAGCACGAACGGCAGCGCCGCCAGCCCGATCCAGGTCATCACCCCCAGGGTGTACGGCCCGGAGGCCGCCTCGGCCACGGTCAGGCCGGGCATCGGCTCCACCCACAGCACGCCGAACAGCGCCGCCCCCATCGCGCCGATCGCCCCGGTCGTCGCCGCGAACGCCCATCCCTCACGCCTGCGCCAGACGAGGGAGCTGCCCGCCGCCAGCAACGCCATCGCGAGTACGGCCAGCACCCAGCCGAGCCCGCCGTCCTTGGGTATGCCCGACAGGGCGGCGACGGCCAGCGGCACCACGGCGAAGGTGGCGATCAGCGCCGCACGCCTGGCGCGCAGCCGTACCCTGCCCTCGGTCTTGAGTGCGAGGAAGACCGCGCCGTGCAGGAGGCACAGGGCCAGCGAGAACGCGCCGCCGATCAGCGCGGCGGCGCCGCCGGGGTGCAGCAGGTCGGCGAAGATGGCCCCCCAGAGGAAGGCGGGCAGCGCGCTGCCGACCGTGATGCCGAGGTCGCACCACATCCTGTCGACGACCTTGCCGCGCCACTCCAGGCTGACGCCGCGCACGATCAGCCCGGCGAGCACCAGGACGAGCGGCAGGTAGAAGGAGCTGAGCAGGCCTGAGTACCAGGCGGGGAAGGCGGCGAACATGGCGCCGACCGCGGTGATCAGCCAGACCTCGTTGCCGTCCCATACCGGGCCGATCGTCTGCAGGATCTGCTTGCGCTCGCGTTCGTCCCTGGTCAGGACGCTCGACAGCATGCCGACGCCGAAGTCGAAGCCTTCGAGGACGAAATAGCCGGTCCAGAGGAAGGCGATGACGACGAACCAGAACTCGATCATGACCTGCTCCTCAGTACATCATCATCGAGGGCTCGCGCACCGGCTGCGCGGGCTCGCTCGGGACGGGGGAGTCCTGTTCGGGCCCCAGGCGGACGTGCCGTGCCAGCAGGACGGCCTCGGCGACGGTGAGCACGCCGTACAGCAGGGTGAACAGGGTGAGTGAGATGGCCACCGCGGTCAGGCTGACGTTCGGCGAGACGCTGGCGGCGGTGAGCAGTTCGCCGGCGACCGTCCAGGGCTGCCTGCCGATCTCGCTCAGCAGCCATCCGGCGATGACCGCGATCAGCGGCAGCGGCAGCGCCAGCAGCAACGCCCTGGCCAGCCAGAGCGGCACCGGCCGCCTGCGCCTGGTGAGCCAGAGGCCGAGCACCGAGAGTCCCACGGTGGCCAGCCCGAAGACGATCATCACCCGGAAGGACCAGAACACGATCGTGCCGTCGGGCCGGTAGTCGCCGGGGCCGAACTGGGCCTCCAGGCGCTTCTGGATGTCCTCGGTGCCCTGCACGGTGGCGCCGGGGTCGTGGGTGGACAGCAGGCTCAGCAGCTGAGGGATCTCGATGCCGGGAACCACGGAGAACGGCGCCCCCGCCGTGTCGTGCTCCAGTCCTTCGGCGGCGGCGAGCTTCATCGGCTGCTGTTCGTGCAGGAGCTTGGCGGACATGTCGCCCGTGCCCGCGACGACCGCGCCCGCGATCGCCGTCATGACCAGCGCGGCGCGCATCGTGGAGCGCCAGGGGTTGGCCTGGCCGCGCATCGGGACCGTCCTGTCGGCGTCCTTGGCCTGCTTGACGAGGTGGTATCCGCACACCGCCAGGACGAACCCGCCCGCCACGATGAAGGCGGAGGCGACCACGTGCGGCACCTGGGCCAGTGCGGTGGAGTTGGTGAGCACGGCCCAGATGTCGGTCATCCTGGCCTTGCCGTCCACGACCTCGTAGCCCACGGGGTGCTTCATCCAGGCGTTGGCGGCCAGGATGAAGTAGGCCGACAGGTTGGAGCCGATGGCCGCCGCCCAGATGCACGCCAGATGGATGCGCTTGGGCAGCTTGTCCCAGCCGAAGATCCACAGGCCGAGGAACGTCGACTCCATGAAGAAGGCGAGCAGCGCCTCCATGGCCAGCGGGGCCCCGAACACGTCGCCGACGAAGGTGGAGTACTCGCTCCAGTTCATGCCGAACTGGAACTCCTGCACGATGCCGGTCACGACACCCATGGCGAAGTTGATCAGAAAGAGCTTCCCGAAGAACTTCGTCAGCCTGAGGTAGTGCTCCTTGCCCGTCCGATGCCAGGCCGTCTGGAGTCCGGCGACGAAGATGCCGAGGCCGATCGTCAGCGGGACATACAGGAAGTGATACACGGTGGTGATCCCGAACTGCCACCGCGCCAGGTCAAGTGCGTCCATCTTCCCCTCACGGGTTTGGAGCTCTACAAGCTGTAGTTCTATAAGAAGTAGTACTACAGCTCGTAGAGCAACGGATCAGGGGACGGCTGCGATCTTCATCACATCGACTCGGGGGATGTGGGGCCGCACACCCCACACCCCCCGAGAGCTGGGAGAACTCCCCCTGCGGGCGCCGCCCCGATCCCCCGTCGGGCGGCACTCCACCATGGTGGCCCCGGCCATGCCTCCGGGGCGTCACCCGCTGGGCTGACATCCGGCTACCCCGCGGGGCGGATCTGGGGGCGGCGGGCGTCAGCGGGGGAGCAGGGCCGCCAGATAGGCGTCCAGATCGCCCAGTTCGTAGCCCCTGCGCTTGATCTTGTCCACCAGGATCCGGAAGTCGGCGGCCAGGTTCGGGCGGAAGTGCAGCAGCAGGATGTCGCCGGGACGGAGGCGTTTGTCCGGCACCTGGTAGGCGATCTTGCCGCCCGGCTGCACGGTGGCCGTCCACAGCAGCATCGCCGAGACGCCGCAGGCCTTGGCCGCGCGTGCGGTGTCGCCGTTGTGGTTGCCGAACGGCGGGCGGAACAGCACGGGCCTGCGGCCGATCTCCTTGGCGATCACGCGGGAGGCGCCGCAGATCTCACGCCTCTGGGCGTCGTGCCCGAGCCGGGTGAGGTCGGGATGGGTCAGGGTGTGGTTCTCGATCGGCACGCCCGCGTCGCGCAGGGAGCGGAAGTAGTCCCATTTGCCGGCGCCCACATAGCGGCCCTCGCCTCCCGCCGGGTCGGGCGCGCCCTTGGCCTCGACGGCGTCGCGCAGGGCGAAGACGGTGATCGGGATGCGTTCCTGGCGTACCTGCCTGACGAAGCCGGGGTCCTGCTGCCAGCCGTCGTCGATGGTGAGGAAGATCACTTTCCGCTTGGTCGGGATCGAACTGATCACCGGGAGGGAGGCGGAGCGGGGGAGTCTGGCCACCTCTCCGGGTGCGGGCGCGCGGCCTCGCGGGCCCTGTGCCGTCCCGTCCCTCGTGCCCCTGGCCTTGTCGGTCGCAGGCCCGGAGGTCGTCGCGCCGGGCTCGGCGCGGGTGTCGCCGCCGCCGGGGTCGCATCCGGCCAGGCCGCCCGTCAAGGCGACGACGAGCAGGGCGGTCAGTGCTGCGGCCGATGAATGTCTCCCCCTGAGCATGCCGACCCATCTTGCCAGGGTTGACACCGCTTCATGTTCGATCTTAGGTAAGGCTGGCCTAAGTAGTCGATCGAAAGGCATGTGCCGTGCATGACATCCACATCCAGCGCCACCCGCTCAAGCCGAGGCTGCTGGAGGTGTCGCGGGTCGAACGCATCACGCCTGGCATGGTCAGGGTGACGCTCGCCGGCGCCGACCTGGCCGGGTTCAGGACCGAGGCGCCCGCCGACCACGTCAAGCTGATCTTCCCCGAACCTGGCTCCGACCGGCCGGTCATGCCGGAACTCGGTCCGCGCGGCCTCGAACCCGGCGTGCCTGGCGGCCCCCGGCCGATCTTCAGGGACTACACGGTCAGGTACTTCAGGCCCCAGGCGGGCGAGCTCGACGTCGACATGGTCGTGCACGGCCAGGGCCACGGCCCGGCGTCCGGCTGGGCGGCGACCGCCGCGCCCGGCCAGGTGCTCGGCGTGCTCGGGCCGAGGGGCTCGGTCGTGGTGCCCTTCGACTTCGACTGGTACCTGCTGGCCGCCGACGAGACCGGCCTGCCCGCGATCGGCCGCTGGCTGGAGGAGCTGCCGGCGGAGGCGAAGGCGACCGTGTTCGTCGAGGTGGCCGGTCCGCAGGAGGAGCAGGACCTGGCCGTCCCCGCCGGTGTCTCGCTCACCTGGCTGCACCGCGACGGCCAGGCGCCGGGCACGTCGGACGTGCTGGAGAAGGCGATCAGATCGGTCGTGCGGCCCGAGGGCGACGGGTTCGCCTGGGTCGCGGGCGAGGCGGGTGCGCTGCGGCCGATCCGGCGGTATCTGCGCGAGGAGTTCGGGCTGCCGCCGGAGTGGGTGGACGTCGACGGCTACTGGAAGAGGGGTATCTCAAACCTCGATCATCATGCCGAAGATGAGGAGTGAAAGTGAACATCGGATACGAACCTTGAGGTGAGAGGCCCTAAGCGGGATGAACGCCGATGTAGGGGTGAAAAGGAGGGTTGACAGATCGCCACCTTGCAGTCAAATTAGGCAAGGCTTACCTAAGTCTGTCTTGTCCTTTTCTCCGACTGGGGGCAGTTGTGCGCGGCAGGATCGCGATGGTCACGGGTGCGGCGCAAGGCATCGGAGCCGCCGTCGTCGCGGCCCTGGTGGCCGAGGGGGTGACGGTCGCGGCATGCGACCTGGTCACGCCGGGCCCCGGCGCCGCACCCGCCCCCGGCCCCGGCGCCACGGTCAGGGCCGCCGCCGGACAGGGCGCGGTGTCCGTGCTCCAGGCCGTCGCCGCCGAGCCCCCCGCGCCCGGCACGGTCGTGCCCTACCGGCTCGACGTCAGGGACCCGGGCGCGGTCGAGATGACGGTGGCCAAGGTCGAACGCGAGCTCGGGCCGATCGCGATCCTGGTCAACGTCGCCGGGGTGCTCTACCCGGCGCAGGCGGCCGACACCAGCGACGAGGCCTGGCACCAGACGTTCGCCGTCAACGCCGACGGCGTCTTCCACACCGCACGCGCCCTGGCCCCCAGGATGATCGGCCGCAAGGGCGGCGCGATCGTCACCGTCGGCTCGAACGCCGGAGGCGTCCCCCGGATGGGCATGGCCGCCTACGCCGCCTCCAAGGCCGCCGCCGCCCTGTTCACCAAGTGCCTCGGCCTCGAACTCGCCGGGCACGGCATCCGCTGCAACGTCGTCTCGCCCGGCTCGACCGACACCGCGATGCAGCGCGCGCTGATCGACGCCTCCGACGCGATCGCGGGCGCGCCCGAGAGCTTCCGGGTCGGCATCCCGCTCGGCAGGGTCGCGGCGCCCGAGGACGTCGCCCAGGCCGTGGTCTTCCTCGCCTCGGACAAGGCACGGCACATCACCATGCACGACCTCTACGTGGACGGCGGCGCCACCCTGCGCGCCTGACCCGGCCACACCACAGCTCGCCGAAGGCCTCATCGCAAGGCCCAGGCCGAAAGCCCGCTGAAGAACGCTGAAAGGATCGGCATGCAACCGGAGGACTACCTCCCCGGAGACTCCCTGCTGTTCGCCTCGCCCCGCCGTACCCTGCTGGCCAGGGGGTCGCGTGCGGTGATCACCGGTGACCTGGACACGCTCGCGGGGCGGGTGGGCGGGGCGGGACTGGTCGCGGGGGCGGTGACGTTCGACGGTTCGGCCCATCTGATCGTGCCCGAGACGGCCGCCTGGTCCGAGCCGCTGCCCGCACCCCGTCGTCGGCCGAACCCCGAAGGACGGTGGCGGGTACGCCAGATCCCCGAGCCCGACGACTACGTCAAGGGCGTGCGGCTGGCGCTCGACCGGATCGGCGCGGGCGACCTGGCCAAGGTCGTGCTGGCCAGATCGCTCGAACTGACCGGACCGGTCGACGTGCGCGCCCTGCTGGGCCCGCTGCTCGGCCAGGACCACTGCTTCGCCGTACCCCTGCCGGGCGGACGCACGCTCATCGGGGCCAGCCCCGAACTGCTCGTGGCCAGGAAGGGCAGGGGCGTCGTGGCCAACCCGCTGGCCGGGTCCGCGCCCAGGGCCAAGGACCCGGCCGAGGACATGCGCAGGGCGAGCGACCTGCTCGCCTCGGTCAAGGACCGCCACGAACACCGCATCACCGTCGAAGAGGTACGGCGAGCGCTCGAACCCTTCTGCGCCGAGCTGAACGTGCCCGCCGAGCCCAAGCTGAGCGCCACCGAGACCATGTGGCACCTGTCGACCACCGTGCTCGGCCGCCTGCACGGCGACACCCACAGCCTGGAGCTCGCCGCGGCCCTGCACCCGACCCCCGCCGTGTGCGGGCAGCCCGCCCAGGTCGCCAGGGCCGTGATCGAGGAGGCCGAGCCCTTCGACCGCGACCTGTACGCCGGACTCGTCGGATGGAGCGACGCCTCCGGCGACGGCGAGTGGGCGGTCACGATCAGATGCGCCGACGTCGGCGAGGACTCGGTGCGCCTGTACGCGGGCGCCGGAATCGTCGCGGGCTCGGTGCCCGAGGCCGAGCTGGCCGAGACGTCGGCCAAGTTCGCGACCATGCTGCGCGCGATGGGAGTGGCCGCCGATGTGGCCTGAGGAGTTCGCCCGCGACTACCGGGCCAAGGGGTACTGGCGAGGGCGTACGTTCGGCTCGATGCTGCGCGAGCTGGCCGCCGAGCACGGCGGGCGCACGGCCCTGGTGGGCGGCGGGACCCGGTGGAGCTTCGCCGACCTCGACGCCAAGGCCGACAGGCTCGCCGCCGGGCTGGCCGCGCTCGGCGTCGGGCGCGGTGACAAGGTCGTCGTGCAGCTGCCGAACGTGCCGCAGTTCCACCAGGTGTGCTTCGCGCTGTTCCGGCTCGGCGCCTGGCCGGTGTTCGCACTGCCCGCCCATCGCACGGCCGAGATCTCCTACCTGGCCGAGTTCACCGGCGCCGCCGCCTACATCGGGCCGGAGCCGGAGCTGCTCGGCGACGTCAAGGTCGGTGTGGTGCTCGCCGACGTCACGGCGCTGCCCGAGCGCGAGCCCGAAGGCGAGTTCGACGGGCCCGAGCCCGGCGACGTGGCGTTCCTGCAGCTGTCGGGCGGCACCACCGGCCTGCCCAAGCTCATCCCGCGCACCCACGACGACTACCTCTACAGCTTCGAGGCCAGCGCCGAGATCTGCGGGCTGACGCCGGACAGCGTCTACCTGTGCGCGCTTCCGGCCGCGCACAACTTCCCGATGAGCTCGCCCGGCGTGTTCGGCGCGCTGTCGGCGGGCGCGGCCTCGGTGCTGGCCACCGATCCGAGCCCCGGCACGTGCTTCCCGCTCATCGAGCGCGAGAGGGTGACGATCACCGCCCTGGTGCCGCCGCTCGCCCTGGTCTGGCTGGACGCGGCGGCCAACACCGCGAGCGACCTGTCGAGCCTGGAGGTGCTGCAGGTGGGCGGCGCCAAGCTGAGCGCCACCGTGGCCGCCCGGGTGACGCCCGAGCTCGGCTGCACCCTGCAGCAGGTGTTCGGCATGGCCGAAGGGCTGGTCAACTACACCAGGTTCGACGACCCCGACGAGCTGGTGATCACCACACAGGGCCGGCCGATCTCGCCCGACGACGAACTGCGCGTGGTCGACGACGACGACAACCCCGTCTGCCCCGGGCACACCGGCCACCTGCTGACCCGGGGCCCGTACACGATCCGCGGCTACTACCAGGCCGAGGAGCACAACCGGCGTGCCTTCACCGCCGACGGCTTCTACCGCACCGGCGACCTGGTCAGGCTCACGCCGAGCGGGCACATCGTGGTCGAGGGCCGGGCCAAGGACCAGATCAACAGAGGCGGCGACAAGATCGCCGCCGAGGAGGTGGAGAACCACCTGCTCGCCCATCCCGGCATCCACGACGTCTCCGTCGTGGCCGTGCCCGACCCCTACCTCGGTGAGAAGGCGTGCGCCTACGTCATCGCCGCCGAGCGCCAGGAGGGCACGCTCACGGCCGCCCTCCTGCGTGCCTTCCTGCGTGAGCGCGGCATCGCCGCCTACAAGATCCCCGACCGCTTCGCATTCGTCGAGGCCTTCCCGACCACCGCCGTCGGCAAGGTCAGCAAGCGGCACCTGCGCGAGAGGACCTGACACCCATGCCCATTCCCAAGATCGAGCCCTACGACCTGCCCGCCGTACAGCCGGTCAACCGGGTCGGCTGGCAACCGGACCCGCGCAGGGCCGTGCTGCTCGTGCACGACATGCAGAACTACTTCCTCGACGCCTTCACCGAGAACGCCTCGCCGTACGTCGAGCTGATGGCCAACGTGCTGTCGCTGCGGGAGAAGTGCGCCGACCTGGGCGTGCCGGTCGTGTACTCGGCCCAGCCGGGCGACCAGAGCGCCGAGCAGCGCGGGCTGCTGAGCGACTTCTGGGGCGGCGGCATCGGCCCCGACCCGCGTGAGGCGCGTATCACCGAGGCCCTCGCGCCGCGCGAGGGCGACGTGCTGCTGACCAAGTGGCGCTACAGCGCATTCCAGCGCACCGACCTCGCCGACCTGCTGGTCTCGCTCGGGCGCGACCAGCTCATCGTCTGCGGCATCTACGCCCACATCGGGGTGCTGATGACCGCGACGGAGGCGTTCATGCGCGACGTGCAGGCCTTCGTGGTGAGCGACGCCGTGGCCGACTTCACCCAGGCGCACCACGTGATGGCGCTGGACTACGCCGCGCAGCGCTGCGCGGTCACGCTGACCACCCGCCAGCTCAGCAAGGCGCTCGCCGAGGAGGCCGTCCGTGCCTGAGCAGGAGCTGGAGACGCTGAAGAGCGAGCTGCGCGACCAGATCGCCGCCCTGCTCTACGTCGAGCCCGCCGAGCTCGGCTACGGCGACGACCTCATCGACGCCGGGCTCGACTCGATCAGGGTGCTGACGCTGATCGAGCGCTGGCGGCGCGAGGGCGTCGAGGTGGCCTTCCCCGACCTGGCCGAGCAGCCGACGATCGAGGCGTGGGCCACCCTGGTCGAGGCGGCCAGGTGAGCCTTCCGCTGACGGCGGCTCAGGCGGGCATCTGGACCGCCCAGCGTCTGGACCCCGCGAGTCCGGTGTTCAACACGGCCGACCGGATCGACATCAGGGGCGGCGTGCTCGACGTCGCCCTGTTCGAGCGGGCGCTGCTGGAGTGCGGGGCCGAGTCGCTGGCCACCGAGATCACCGAGGAACCGCGTCAGCGGCCGTCCGGGCCGGTCGCCCTGCAGGTGTTCGACCTGCGGGGCGAGCACGACGCGCCGGGCACGGCCGAGGCCTGGATGCGCGCCGACCTGGCCGCGCCGGCGGGCGACAGGCTGGTCACCCAGGCGCTGTTCCTGCTGGCCGACGAGCACGCCGTGTGGTTCCAGCGCGTGCACCACATCCTCATCGACGCCTACGCGCTGTCGATGATCGTCTCGCGGGTCGCCGAGGTCTACACCCGGCTCGTCGCCGGGCAGGACCCCGGGGTGGCGCCGTTCGCGCCGATCGCCGGGCTCGTCGAGGCGGAGAGCGCCTACCGGGACTCGCCCGCGCATGCCGCCGACCGCGCGTACTGGGTGGAGCGTTCGATCCCGGTGGTCGCCGTGCCCGCCTCGCCCGACGGGGGCGGCTCGCCGTACGTCGTGCACCGGGCGACGGTCGCGCTGCCCGGCGCCGAGCACTGGGAGGGGCTGGCCCGCGAGGCGAAGGCGACCTGGGCCGACGTGCTGGCCGCCGGGAGCGCGCTGTATCTGTCCAGGCTCACCGGCGCCGGTGACGTGGTGCTCGGCCTGCCGCTGATGAACCGCTCCGGCGCGGCCCTGCGCGTGCCCTCGATCGCGGTCAACGTGGTCCCGCTGCGCCTGCCCGTGCGCCCCGGCGCCCGCCTGACCGACCTGGTACGGCAGGCCGCCGCCGCGATCGTCGCCGCCCGCAGGCACGGGCGCTACCGCAGCGAGGAACTGCGCGGCGAGCTCGGCCTGGCCGGGCGCAGGGCCGCGATGTTCGGGCCGCTGCTCAACATCAGGCCGTTCCGCCTGGAGGTGTCGTTCGCCGGGCTGCCCGGCGCGGTGACCAACCTGGCGGCCGGTCCGGTCGACGACCTGGCGTTCGCGGTCGCGCCGCAGGACGGGCGGCTGGTGCTGGAGGTCGACGCCAACGCGGCACGGCACGGCCAGGCCTCGGTCGAACGCCACGCCGAACGGCTGGCGGCGTTCCTGACGTCGCTGGCCGAGGTCCCGCCTTCGGCGTTCGCCGCCTCACTCGACCCGCTGGCCGGCGAGGTCGTCCCGGGACGCGCCGCCACCGCCGCCGTCGCCTCGGCGCCCGTCGCCGAGGTGTTCGCCGCGCAGGCCGAGGCGACGCCCGAGGCCGTGGCGCTGGTGTGCGGCGACCGGGTGCTGACGTTCGCCGAACTGCGCGCCCTCGTGCGGGAGCGGGCGGCCGTGCTGGCCGCCGAAGGGGCGGGGCCCGGACGGCTGCTCGCGGTGACGCTGCCCCGCTCGGTCGAACTCGTCGTCGAGCTGCTGGCCGCGCTGGAGTGCGGCGCCGCCTTCCTGCCGATCGACCCGTCCTACCCGGCCGAGCGCAGGGCGTTCATGCTGGAGCAGGCCGGGCTGCCGGTGCCGCCCGAGACCGCCTACGCGATCTTCACATCCGGCTCGACGGGACGGCCCAAGGGCGTGCTCGTCTCCAACGCCTCGCTCGCCGCCCTGCTGCGCAGCCACCGCGAACGGCTCTTCCCCAAGGGGGAGCGCGTCCGGGTCGCCCACACCGCCTCCTTCTCCTTCGACGCCGCGCTCGACCCGCTGCTGTGGCTGGTCGGCGGGCACGAGCTGCACCTGCTCGACGAGGCCGGGTACCGCGATCCCGAGACGCTCACCGCCTACGTGCGCGAGCACCGCATCGGCCTGCTGGACGTCACGCCCTCCCACCTGCGCGAGCTGCCCGGCCTGCTGGAGCGCCCGCCCGCGATCACCGTCGTCGGCGGCGAGGCCGTGCCCGACGCGCTGTGGCGGCGGCTGCGCGCGGCGGGCACGCTGGCCGTCAACCACTACGGGCCGACCGAGGCGACCGTCGACGCCTACACCTGGCTGGGCGACGGCGCCGAAGGCCCCACGCTCGGCAGCACCGTGCACGTGCTGGACGAGGCGCTGCGGCCCGTGCCGCCCGGCGCGGTCGGCGAGCTGTACGTCGGCGGCGCCGCCGTCGCGCTCGGCTACCTGGGCAGGCCGGACCTGACGGCCGAGCGGTTCGTCGCCGACCCCTTCGGCGCGCCAGGCGCCCGGATGTACCGCACCGGCGACCTGGCCCGCACCCGCGAGGGCGGCGGACTCGACGTGCTCGGCAGGGCCGACGAGCAGGTCAAGGTCAGAGGCGTGCGCATCGAGCCCGGCGAGATCGAGGCGGTCATCGCCGAGCACACCGCCGTGCTCGGCGCCGCGGTCGCGGTCAGGAACGGCAGGCTGGTCGCCTACACCGTGCTCGACCCGGCGGCGCACGGTGAGGCCGACGTGCTCGGCCATGCCGCACGCAGGCTGCCCGCCGCGCTCGTGCCCTCGGTCGTCGTCGAGGTCGACCAGCTTCCGCTCACCCCCAACGGCAAGCTCGACCGGGCTGCGCTGCCCGACCCCGAACCGGCCGCGAGCGCCGGTCGCGCGCCGCAGAGCGAGGGCGAGCGGGTGCTGTGCCGGATGTTCGGCGAGCTGCTCGGCCTGGACGAGGTGCCTGCCGACGTGTCGTTCTTCGAGCTCGGCGGCCACTCGCTGCTGGCGGCCAGGCTGAGCGTGCGGATGAAGGAGGAGCTCGGCGTCAGGCTGCCGGTCGTCGCCGTGTTCGAGAGCCCCACCGTGGCCGGGCTGGCCGCCAGGCTCGGCAGTGCGGCCACCGCGCGCAAACGCATGCGGCCGGGCCCGAGGCCCGAACGCCTTCCCCTGTCCTTCGCGCAGAGCCGGTTGTGGTTCCTCTACCGGATGGAGGGGGCGAGCGGCACCTACAACATCCCGCTGACCGTGCGGCTGAGCGGCCAGGTGGACCGCAAGGCCCTGCGCCAGGCGCTGGCCGACGTGGTGGAAAGGCACGAGATCCTGCGTACGGTCTTCCCCGAGCACGAGGGCGTGCCGTACCAGGAGATCAGGCCGCCGGGGCAGGTCGAGCTGCCGGTCTGGCAGCCGCAGGACGTCGTGCAGGCGGTGCGCGCGGTGGCGGGCAGGCCGTTCGAGCTGGAGCGGGAGACGCCGCTGCGGGCCCATCTGTTCAGGGCCGGGCCCGGCGAGCACGAGTTGCTGCTCGTCCTGCATCACATCGCGGGCGACGGCTGGTCGACCGGGCCGCTGGTGGCCGATCTGACCACGGCGTACGAGGCCAGGAAGCGCGGGGTCGCGCCCGCGTTCGAGCCGCTGCCCGTGCAGTACGCCGACTACGCGGTCTGGCAGCGCGAGCAGGACACCTCCGAGGCCCTTGAGCACTGGACCCGGGCGCTGAGCGGACTTCCGGCCGAGCACGAGCTGCCGACCGACAGGCCGCGCCCGCCGATCGCCTCGCAGAGCGGCGGCACCGTGCCCGTCAGCCTCGGCGCCGACCTGGTCGCCCGGTTGGAGGCGCTGGCCACCGCCAGCCGTACCAGTCTGTTCATGGTGCTGCAGGCCGGGCTCGCCGCACTGCTCACCCGGCACGGCGCGGGCACCGACCTGGCGATCGGCGCGTCGGTCGCGGGCCGTGACGACAGTGTGCTGGACGGGGCCGTCGGCATGTTCGTCAACACGCTGGTCCTGCGCACCGACACCTCGGGCGACCCGGCGTTCGCCGAGCTGCTGGCCAGGGTGCGCGCGGCCGACCTGGCCGCGTTCGACCACGCCGAGCTGCCCTTCGACCGGCTGGTCGAGGCGCTCAACCCGCCCAGGGTCAGGGGCAGGCATCCGCTGTTCCAGGTGATGCTGGTGCTGCAGGAGACGCCCGATCCCCGGGTGCGCGCGGTGCCGAACGGCACGGCCAAGTTCGACCTCACCCTCAACCTCGACCGGTCGGGCGAAGGCTTCTTCGAGTACGCCAGGGACCTGTTCGACAGGGTCACCGCCAAGGCGTTCGCCGCCAGGCTGGTCAGGCTGCTCACCGAGGCCGCGGCCGACCCCGGCCTGCCGATCGGCGCGCTGGAGCTGCTCGGACCCGGCGAGCGCGAACGGCTGCTCGGCGGCTGGAACGGCAGCAGGGTCAGCGAGCCCGGCGCCACCCTGGCCCAGCTGTTCGAACGCCAGGCCAGGCGCTCGCCCCGGCACACCGCCGTGTCGATGGGCGCAAGACGCCTGACCTACGCCAGGCTCAACTCCAGGGCCAACCGGCTCGCCCACCGCCTGATCGCACACGGCGCACGGCCGGGCGCGATCGTCGGGGTCGCGCTGCCGCGCTCGATCGACCTGGTGGTGGCGCTGCTGGCCGTGGTGAAGTCGGGCGCGGCCTATCTGCCGCTCGACCCGACCTATCCCCAGGACCGGCTGGACTACATGATCGGCGACGCCGGGCCGGTCTGCGTGGTCGACGAGGAGTGGCTGAACGGCCTGGACTCCTGGCTCTCGCACGACCCCGAGCCCGCGCTCGGCCCGCTCGACCCCGCGTACGTGATCTACACGTCGGGCTCGACCGGCAAGCCCAAGGGCGTGCTGGTCTCCCATCACAATGTGGTCAGGCTGTTCACCGCGACCGAGCACTGGTTCGGCTTCGGCCGTTCCGACGTCTGGACGCTGTTCCACTCCTCCGCCTTCGACTTCTCGGTGTGGGAGATGTGGGGCGCGCTGCTGTACGGCGGGCGCCTGGTCGTGGTGCCGTTCGA
This sequence comes from Nonomuraea sp. IBHARD001, assembly GCF_056106265.1. Taxonomy (NCBI): domain Bacteria; kingdom Bacillati; phylum Actinomycetota; class Actinomycetes; order Streptosporangiales; family Streptosporangiaceae; genus Nonomuraea; species Nonomuraea sp. IBHARD001. Next base: position 6,391,529 of record NZ_JBWBBW010000002.1, on the reverse strand, counting down.
GGTGTCGCGTTCGCCGGAGCGTTTCCTCGAACTGCTCGGCCGTGAGGGCGTCACGGTGCTCAACCAGACGCCTTCGGCCTTCCTGCAGCTGGACGCCGCCGACGACGGCAGGCCGCTCGCGCTGCGGCACGTCGTGTTCGGCGGCGAGGCGCTGGAGCTGCGCAGGCTCGCCGCCTGGCACGTCAGAAGACCGGAACGGCCCAAGCTGATCAATATGTACGGCATCACCGAGACGACCGTGCACGTCACCCACCAGGAGCTCGACGCCGGGCACGACGAGGGCAGCCTCATCGGCAGGGGCATCCCCGACCTGCGCGTCTACGTGCTCGACGAGCGGCTGCGGCCGGTGCCCCCGGGAGTGGTCGGCGAGATGTACGTCGGCGGCGCGGGCGTGGCCAGAGGCTATCTGGGCAAGCCCGAGCTGACCTCGACCAGGTTCGTCGGCGATCCGTTCGGCGCGCCCGGCACCCGGATGTACCGCTCGGGCGACATGGCCAGATGGCGGCACGACGGCGTGCTCGACTACGTCGGCCGCGCCGACCAGCAGGTGAAGATCCGCGGGTTCAGGATCGAGCTCGGTGAGATCGAGGCGGCCCTGGCCGGACATGCCGCGGTCGCCGAGGCCGCCGTCGTGGTGCGCGAGGACAGGCCCGGCGACAAACGGCTCGTCGGCTATGTGGTGGCGAAGGCCGAGGCCGCGCCCGACGAGCTGCGTGCGCACACCGCCGCGTTCCTGCCCTCGCACATGGTGCCTTCGGCCGTGGTGGTCGTCGAGCGGCTGCCGCTGACCGTCAACGGCAAGCTGGACCGGGCGGCGCTGCCCGCGCCGGTGGCCGTGTCGGGGCGCACCGCACCCGCCGCCGATCCGCGTGAGCAGGCGCTGTGCGAGCTGTTCGCCGAGGTGCTCGGCGTGGAGCGGGTCGGGGTCGAGGACAACTTCTTCGATCTCGGCGGGCACTCCATGCTGGCCGTACGGCTGATCAGCAGGATCAGGGAGCGGCTGGGGTCGCAGGTGACGATCGGGTCGCTGTTCGAGACGCCAACGGTGGCCGGGCTGGCCAGAGGGGGCGCGGGCGCCGATCCGCTGGCCGTGCTGCTGCCGCTCAGGGTGGGCGGCGATCGGCCGCCGGTCTTCTGCGTGCATCCGGCCGGTGGGCTCAGCTGGTGCTACAGCGGGTTGATCAAGCATCTGCCGTCCGACCGGCCGATCTACGGGCTGCAGGCCAGGCTCGACCCCATGCCGCGCTCGCTCGGCGAGATGGCCGCCGACTACGCGGCCGAGATCAGGAAGGTGCAGCCGGTCGGGCCCTACCACCTGCTGGGCTGGTCGACGGGCGGCATCATCGCCCAGGAGCTGGCCGTACAGCTGGGTGAGGTCGCGCTGCTGGCCATCCTGGACGCCTATCCGGCCGACGGGTTCAGGCTGCTGCCGCCCGCCGACGAGGCCGAGGCGCTGGAGGCGCTGCTCACGATGGGTGGGTTCGACCCCGATGACGCGGCCGACCTGGACGCGGCGATCGAGGTGCTGCGCCGGGAGGGCAGTCCGCTCGCCGGGCTGTCCAGGCAGACGCTGCGTTCGCTCAAGGAGTTGTACCTCAATACCAATCGGCTGGTCAGGGACTTCTCGCATCGGGAGTTCCACGGGGACGCCCTGTTCTTCAGGGCCACCGTCGACACCATCGACGACTCCCTCACCCCCGAGACCTGGGCCCCGCACGTGCGGGGCACGATCAAGGCGTACGAGGTGGCGTGCAGCCACAAGGACATGACGAGGCCGGGGCCGATCGCCGAGATCGGCGGCATCGTGGCGAAGGAGCTGGAGAAGTGAATCCGTTCGACGATCCGGAGGGCGAGTTCCTCGTCCTGGTCAACGACCTGGAGCAGCACTCGCTGTGGCCGGTGTTCGCCGACGTGCCCGACGGGTGGGCCGTCAGGTTCGGGCCCGACGCCAGGGCGGCGTGCCTGGCCTATGTCGCCGCCCATTGGAGTCGCGTCTAGCGGGCGGCGGCCAGGGCGTAGCGCACGCCGGTGAGCTCCTCCGACACCGTCCACAGCCTGCGGGCCGTCTCGGGGTCCTTGGCGGCGTCGATCGGCTGCTGGACCTCGGGGTGGCCCTGCGGGCCCTTCTGCGGGCCGATGAACTCGCCGCTGCGGGCCTCGGGCGCGCTGGCGGCGTAGATCTGGCCGAGGGCCCCGGCCGACGCCGGGCGGGCGATGATGCGGTTGGTCAGCTTGAGCACCCAGTTGAGCGGGCCCGCCGGGCCGGTGGACTGCAGGTTCGTCGCGGTGTAGCCGGGGTGGGTGATCAGGCTGGCCACCTTCGAGCCGGACGCCCGCAGCCTGCGGCCGAGCTCCAGGCCGAACAGCACATTGGCGATCTTCGACTGGGCGTAGTGCCCGACGGGTGAGTAGCGCCGCGCGGCCGTCAGGTCGTCGAAGTCGATCCTGCCCCTGGCATGCAGGGAGGAGCTGACCGTGACGACCCGGGCGTCGGGCGTCAGCCGGTCGAGCAGCAGGCCGGTGAGGGCGAAGTGGGCCAGGTGGTTGGTGCCGAACTGCAGCTCGAAGCCCTGCCGGGTGTGGGAGCGCGGCGTCATCATGATCCCGGCGTTGTTCATCAGCACGTCGATCGACTCGTCGACGCCCGAGGCGAACGTGCGCACCGAGCCGAGGTCGGTCAGGTCGAGGTGGCGTACGTCGAGGTCGGCGCCGGGGATCTCGGCGCGGATGCGCCCGGCGGCGTCGGCGCCCTTGGTGAGGTCGCGCACGGCCATGATGACGCGGGCACCCTTCCTGGCCAGTTCCTTGGTGCTCTCGTAGCCCAGTCCGCTGTTGGCGCCTGTCACGATCAGCGTTCTGCCCGACTGGTCCGGCATGTCGGCGGTGCTCCAGCGTCGCATGGCGTGCTCCCTGTCTCTGGCCTTGGCGGCCCTGTTCTTGGGCGGCTCTGGCTGTGTGTGGCTCTGACTTTGTGTGGCTCTGACTGCCTTCTGTGCGCCAGCATGCCGTTGATGGCACTGAGTGTCAAGGAGGGCATAGACTGCCGTCAATGGCACGGTGATAGCGTGAGGGGGTGGTGCTGATCAGACGCGACCTGGGCGAGCGCAAGAGGCAGGTGGTGCGCGACGAGCTCTCGCACGTCGCCGCACGGCTCATCGCGAGCAACGGGTTCGAGGAGACGACGGTCGAGCAGATCGTCGAGGCGGCCGGGGTCTCGCGGCGCACGTTCTTCCGCTACTTCAAGTCCAAGGAAGACGTCATCGTCGAGCTGCTCACCGGCATCGGCGAGCACGCCATCGCCGAGCTCGCCGCCAGACCGGAGGGGGAGAAGCCGGGCGAGGCGATCAGGCATGCTCTGATGTCGCTCGTGTCGACGTATCGGGAATTTCCGGAGAAGTCGCTCGGGCTGGCCAGGCTCATCCTGGGCACGCCCGCCCTGCGCGCCCGCTATCTCGACCGGCAGTTCGGCTGGCGGCAGGCCTTCACCGAAGAGCTGGCCACCCGCTCGGGCGGCCCCGACTTCGCCGACTCCGTCCTCGTCGGCATCGCCTTCGGCGCCTTCGACGCCGCCATGGTGGCCTGGGCCGACTCCGAAGGCGCCCAGGACCTGGGCGAGCTGTCCACCCGTGCGTTCGACCAGGCCGGACTGTGAGGGCGCGGCCTGGTCGAGGGGTTCACGCCGGGCCCAGGAGTCTGATCAACCCGTCCGCGAGTCCGCCGCGCCACCAGGCCGGGTCGTGTCCGCCGTTGTAGGGGACGAACGCCACGTCGTACCCCAGTTCGCCCAGCGACCCGGCGAACCTCTTCGCCTCGTCGAACAGCAGCCACTCCAGCCGCCCGGCCTGCACCTCGAAGCGCACCGGCAGCCGCGCCACGCCCTCGTACCGGCGGCGCAGCCACTCGGGGTCCTCGTCGCTCCACCAGTACGAGCCCGACTGCGACAGCACGTTGCCGAACCTGCCGGGCGCCACCATCGCGGCATAGGAGGCGGCGAGACCCCCGTAGCTCTGCCCGGCGATCACCGTCTGCGCGGGATCGGCGCTCGCGCCCCACTCGCGCACCGCCCACGGCATGATCTCGCCGGTCAGCCTGGCGACGAAGCCGGGGTCGCAGGCCAGCTCGGCCAGCCGGGTCGGCCGGTCGACCGCGTCGACGAACAGCGTCACCAGCGGAGGCACCCGCCCGTCGGCCATCAGATTGTCCAGCGTCGGCGCGAAGGACCCGGCCCACGAGTCCCCGTCGAGCAGCACCAGCACCGGATAGGGCCCGGCGGCCACGTCGTGCCCGTACGGCGTGTGCACCCACACCCGGCGATCGCCCGCCACGCACTCGCGCAGTTCGCCCTTGGCCCCGCCCGCCCGCTCGTGCAGCCACGGCTGGGCGGGCGCGTCGGGCAGTTCGAGCAGGGAGGCCGGATTGCGCCCGTGCAGGCCGGGCAGCACGACCGGGTTCAGCGGATCGGGAAGCGCGCTCATCATGACCTTCAGCCAGGACGGCCGATCGGTGCCGGGCAGCTCGGCGCACGGCAGGATCTGGTAGCTCGCCCGCAGGTCGTCCTCCAGCACGTAGGTACGGCTCAGCACGCCGTCGGGGCCGGGCAGGAGCTCGTGGCCGGTGATGTCACCCGCGTGCCTGTCCCTGTCGGTCAGTGTGTTGATCAGTACGACGGCTCGCTCGCCCGGCGTGCGCGGGTGCCAGACGAAGGTCACCCTGCTCCGGCCGGGCTCGCCTGACGCTTCGATGATCGGGCTCACTCATGCTCTCCTGTCCATCAGCAGTGTCCACAGCAGGAACGGCCCGCCCAGCACGCTCGTCACGACGCCCACGGGCAACTCGCTCCCTTCGGCGACGGTCCGGCCGAGCGTGTCGGCGGCGACGACCAGCACGCCGCCCGTCAGCGCCGAGCCGATCAGCGCCACCCGGGAGGGCCCGGCCAGGCGCGAGGCCAGCACGGGAGCCGCGAGCGCCACGAACGCGATCGGCCCGCCGACGCCGATCGCGAGCCCGGCCAGCGTCACGGCCAGGCCCATCGTCAGCGCCCTGGCCGGGCCCGGCCTTTCGCCGAGCGCCACCGTGACCTCCTCGCCGTATCTCAGCGCCGCCGCACGCCTGGAGGTCAGCAGCGCCACCGGCACCAGTACGGCGAGGCCGAGCGCGACCGGCAGGGCGACGCCGTACCCTCTGGCGACCAGGCTGCCCACGCTCCAGGAGTGGATCGCGGTCGCCGAGCTCAGGCCGCGCCAGGCCAGGGCCGCCTGGGTGAGCGCGCCGCCGATCGTGGTCAGCGCCAGGCCGGTCACGATGAAGCGGTAGCCCTGGGTGCCGGTGCCTCCGGCCAGGGCGAACACCACGACGGCCGCGACCAGTGCGCCGAGCGGCCCGCTCCACCAGTGCTCGAACAGCACGGGCGCGGCCGAGAGCAGGCCCGCGACCATGATGGCGATCGTCGCGCCCTGGTTGATGCCGAGCAGGTCGGGTGTGGCCAGGCGGTTGCGCGCCAGCGTCTGGGTCAGGCATCCGGCCAGGCCGAGCGCGGCTCCCGCCACCAGCCCGGCGACCACACGCGGCAGCCTGAACTCCTGCACGAGCAGCACCGCACCGCCGTCGCCCTCGCCGAACAGCGCCCTGAAGGCGTCGAGCGAGCCCAGGGCCGACTGCCCGGCGGCCAGCGAGGCCGTGACGACGGCGACACCGAGCACCGCCATGGCCAGCGCCGCGAGCGAGGCCCGGCGCGGCAGCAGGAAGGAGAAGGGGCCGCCCCGCAGCGGCAGGCTGTCGGAGGGCAGGATCCGCCTGGGCGCGACGGCCGCGGCCCGGTGCGACGGCCACGGCAGCGCCCTGCGCAGGAGGGTGCGCACCCGCGAGCCCTTGCGCCCGCTCTCGCCCGCCATCAGGTCACCGGCGCCCGCGCCGACGGCCTTCGACCGGGCCACCACGACCAGCACCGGCCCGCCGATCAGGGCGATGAGCAGCGAGAGCGGCGCCTCGTACGGCTTGATCACGACCCGGGCCAGCACGTCGGACCCGAGCAGGACCAGCGCCCCGATCAGCCCCGACACCACGACCTGCGCTGCGACACGCGGCCCGAGCAGGGCGCGCGAGAAGAACCCGGCCAGCAGCCCGAGAAAGCCCACCGGCCCGGCGACGGCCACCGCGGCGGCGCTGAGCAGCGTCACGGCCAGGGTGACAGCCAGACGGGTACGGCCGGGCCTGTGCCCGAGCGACACGGCGACGTCGTCGCCCATCGACAGCGCCGAAAGCGGCCTGGCCAGCAGCAGGGCGACGGCCAGTCCGACGACGATGGCGGGCAGCACGGCCAGCAGCCGATCCATGGGCACGCCCGCGAGCGAGCCGAGCACCCAGAAACGGTATTGGTCGAAGGCGGCGGGGTCGGAGTTCAGCAGGGCCGTGGTGACGCCGCCGAGTGTGGCCGACAGCGCGGCGCCCGCGAGCACCAGTTTCAGCGGCGAGGAACGCGAGCCGATCAGCAGCACCGCACCGGTGGTGAGCAGTGCGCCGCCGAGCGCCCAGACGAGGTAGGCGCCTCCGGTCTGGGCGCCGAAGGCCACGATGCCGACGACCACGCCGAGCGCCGAGCCCGCGTTGACGCCGAGCAGGCCGCTCTCGGCCAGCGGGTTGCGCGTGACGGTCTGCAGCAGCATGCCGGAGACGCCGAGCGCGGCCCCGACGGCGAGCGCGGCCAGGGTGCGCGGCAGCCGCAGCGTGCTGACCACCATCTCCAGGTGCGCGTCGCCGACGCCGCCGAACACGTAGCCGAGGACCTGGCCCGCCTCGACCCGTCCCGCTCCCACGAGCATCGACAGGGCCGCCAGTCCGAAGATCGCCGCGGGCAGCAGGACCCACCGGGCTTGCGTCAACATGAGGTAAGGCTAACCTAAAGCAGGCAAGCCTTACTTAACACCATAGGAGTTGCGGATCATGACCCCCCTCCGTATAGCCGGAGCCCTGGCCATCGCCGCTGTCGTAGCCCTGACCGGGTGCGGCGGCGGCACCGCCGGAACGTCGGCCACGTCCGAAACCGGCGCCCAGGCCAGCGCTCCCGCGGCCGCCGCGACCCGTGAGGTCAAGGACGCGACCGGCACGCTCGTCAAGATCCCCGAAGCCCCCCAGCGCGTGGTGACGCTCACCCAGGAGGACCTCGACGCCGTGCTCGCGCTCGGCGTCAAGCCCGTCGGCATCACCAACGGCCAGGGCCTGTCGACGCCTCCGGCCTACCTCGCCGACAAGGTCACGGGCATCCCCGTCGTCGGCGACCTGCTGCGCCCGGTCGTCGACAAGGTCGTCGAGGTCAAACCCGACCTCATCCTCGCCGGTGACATGCAGGACCAGCAGCTCCTCGACCAGCTCCGGAAGATCACCCCGGCCACGCTGGTCACCATCGCGCCGACCGACGACTGGAAGCTGTCCTTCCGCGGCGTCGCCAACGCGCTGGGCAAGCTGCCCGAGGCCGAGAAGGTGCTCGCCGACTACGACACCAAGGCCGCCGAGGCCAAGACCAAGATCGGCGACCCGGCCGAGATCAGCATCGTGCGCTGGAACCCCCAGGGCCCCAGCTGGATGGAGAAGCGGCAGTTCGCCAGCCTCGTCGCCACCGACCTCGGCCTGACCAGGCCCAAGGCCCAGGACAAGGACGGCACCGCCCACTCCATGCCGCTCAGCCTCGAAGCGCTCGACGAGATCGACGGCGAATGGCTCTTCCTGTCCACGCTGACCCCCGACGCGGCCAAGGCGCTGGAGGAGGTCAAGGCGACCCCGGCGTTCAAGGAGCTCAAGGCCGTCAAGGAGGGACACGCCGTCACCGTCGACGGCTCCGTCTGGAGCACCAGAGGCGCGCCGCTCGCGGCACTGGTGGTGCTCGACGATCTGGTGAAGGCGTTCTCGGCGTGACTTGCTCATGAGCCGCGGGTACGGCGGTGCCTAGAGTGGACCGCGTGAAGGTCACAGGCACCGCCGTACTCGGCATCGAACGAGACCGCCTCTGGAGCGCGCTCCAGGACCCGGCCGTCCTCGTGCACACCATTCCCGGCTGCGAACGCCTCGAGGCGTCGGGCGCCGACACCTACCGCATGACGGTCGCCGCGGGCGTGGCCGCCATCAAGGGCGTGTACCAGGGCGAGGTGACCCTGTCCGACCCGGCCCAGCCCTCCGCCTTCACGCTCAGGGCCAGGGGGCAGGGGGCGCCGGGCACGGTCGACGCGACCGTGCGGGTCAGGCTGAGCGCCGTCGAGGGCGGCACGCGGGTCGACTACGACGCCGAGGCCGTGGTCGGCGGGATGATCGGCGGCGTCGGGCAGCGGATGCTCGGCTCGGTGGCCAAGCGCACGGCCGGGGAGTTCTTCACCGCCGTCGAACAGCACCTGTCCGGAGCCACCGCCGTCGCCGAGCCCCCCGCCGAACCCGGTGTGTACGCCCGGGACGAGGTGGCGCGGCCTGCCGCCGGAGGCAGGCGCGGCGAGGTACGCCCGTGGGCGATGCTGGCCGCGTTCGGCATGGGCGCGGGCGTCGCACTGGGCAGTGCGGTCATCGGCTGGCTGCTCGGCCGCACCGCACGCGGGCGGCGCTGACCCTGCCACCACCCCCTGATCAGCCGGTGTATCTCCCATATACCGGCCGAAGGCACAGTGAGGCCGCAGGAGCCTGACGGGGTCATCGGTCAAAGGGGGTCGGTGTGGTGGTGTTGGGTGAGGTACTCGTGCTGGGCCCGTTACAGGTACGGGCAGGGCGGCGCGAGGTGCCGATCGCGGGGGACAGGCAGCGGGTGATCCTGGCCGAACTGGTCCTGGCCGAGTCGGCGGTGAGTGTCGAACGCCTGGTCGACGCGGTCTGGGCGGAACAGCCTCCGGCCACCGCGCGCAGCCAGATCGCCATCGGCGTGTCCAGGCTGCGGGCCGCGCTCGGCCCCGGCCTCGACGTGATCGAGACCGTACGGCCCGGCTACCGCCTGCGCGCCGAACGGGTGGAGATCGACCTGAGAGCAGCCGACGAACGCGTGCGCCGGGTCAGGGCGGCGGCCCTCCCGCCGGAGTCCGCCGTGGCGGAGCTGCGGGCGGTGCTGGGCGGGTGGCGAGGCGAAAGCCTGGCGGGGATCGCCGGGGCCGGGGTGCGGATGGCGGCGGCCAGGCTGGAGGAGTGGCGGCTGACGCTGCTGGAGGAGTGCCTGGAGCTGGAGCTCACGCTGGGCCGGCACGTGGAGGTGGCCAGGGAGCTCACCGCACTCGTCGACGGGCATCCGCACCGGGAACGGGCCCGCGCCCTGCTCATGCGCGCCCAGCACCGCGCCGGTCGCAGGGAGCAGGCGCTGGCCACCTACAGACGCGGCAGGCGTGCGGCGGTGGCCGACCTCGGTCTTGAGCCAGGCCTCGAACTGCAGGCCCTGCACCAGCAGATCCTCGCCGAGCGGCACACCACGCCCGGCGGCCCCCGCCTGCTCGGCGCGGTGAGCTGCGAACCGAGGCTGGCCAGACCCGCGCACCTGCCGAGGGACTTCCCCGGGCTGGTCGGCAGGAGGGCGGAGCTCGCTGAGCTGGACGTGCTGGCGCGAGGCGCCGGGCTGGTGGCGGTGACCGGGCTCGCCGGCGTGGGCAAGACGCGGCTGGCGGTGCACTGGGCGCACGGCGCCGCCGGTGACTTCCCCGACGGGCAGCTCTACGCCGACATGGGGGAGCCGGGCGTGACGGCCCACGTCGTGGCCGGGCGCTTCCTCGGCGCGCTCGGGTTCGGCCGGGAGCAGGTGCCCGCCGAACAGGGCGAGCGGATCATGCTGCTGCGCAGCGCGCTGGCCGGGCTGCGGGTGCTCGTCGTGCTCGACGGCGTGCCCGACGCCGCCCAGGTCCGCAGGTTGCTGCCAGGCAGCGCCACCTGTGCGGTGCTGGTCACCGGCCGGGCCCCGCTGCACAGCCTGGCCGCCTGCGACGGCGCCCGCCTGGTACGCCTGGGCATGCCCGCCGAGTCCGAGGCCCTGGCCCTGCTGCGGTCGGCACGTGCGGGCGGCGGCAGTGGCAGCGAGGGAGCCGCCGAGCTGGACATCGTGCGGCTGTGCGGACGGCTGCCGCTGGCCCTGCGCGTGGCCGGGGCCAGGCTGGCGGCCCGTCCGCACTGGAGCGCCGCCCAGCTGGCCGCCAGGCTCGTGCCCGAACGGCGGCGGCTGGAGGAGCTGAGCCAGGCCGAGGTCAGTGTGCGGGCGTGGCTTGAGGACGCCTACCGGGAGCTGCCGGGCGACGTGCGGGCGGCGCTCGGCGTACTGGCGCACGGCCGGGCGACGGTGCTGACCGCGCGGGACGCGGCCTCTGCCCTGCGGTGCTCACCACCGGAGGCGGCCGAACATCTGGCCCGCCTGACCGACCACTTCGTGGCCGAACCGGACGCGGGGCAGTGCTATCGCCTGCATCCTTTGATGAGGCTGCTGGCCCGCGAGCTGCCCGGCGCGGCGACGCGCCCGGGGACGCGCTGAGCCCGCGCGGCTCAGCAGTACACCTGGACCAGCAGGGTCGAGGCGCCGTTCGGGCGTGTCCAGAGTTCGGGCACGTAGGCCAGCCCGCACGCGGGGTCGTATGCCTCGGGTGCGGGCAGCAGGCGTGGGCTGATGCGGGCCCAGTAGCCCGCCCTGTCCGGCATGTCGCCCAGCCAGCGCAGGGTCCTGGCGCCCGACCACAGCTCGCCCACCTGGACGCCGGGGTCGTGCAGCAGGCGTTCGGCCGCCGCCGGTGTGAGGGCGGACGACAGGTGCCAGTGCCTGCCTTCGGCGTCCCACAGGTCGCGGCCGACGACGCGGTCGCGGGAGCGGCCGTCGAGCGGGTCGCCCGACGAGGCCGCGTTCTCCTTGAGTATCTCGGCGAACGTCGGGTGCCGGCGTTCGTCGCGCCTGCGACGTGCCATCGCTGCCGCCTTTCCTCGGTTCCACTGTAAAGGCGTGCGGGTGGCGGGACCCCGAGGGCCCCGCCACCCGCGGAAGGCTCAGAACCGGCGTCTGACCGTCTTGTTCTGCCATCTCACATGGATGGTGTGCACGACGACGCCGCTGCGGTTCCTGATGTCGCAGTGGTAGTGGTCACCGGATGAGCACGGGCCCCGGTAGGAGCCGCCCCGTGTGCGCTGGGCCAGCCGCTGGGCCATCGCCTTGGCCGCCTGCCACGTCTTGGCGGTCTTGCTGGAACACGACTTGTTGTGGACCAGCACCCCGTCGCCGTCGAGTTCGACGATGTAGGTGTGCAGGTCGGCGACATTGAGGTTGAACACGACCTGCGCGTCCAGCAGCCCGTGGTCGACGGCCCGCACGACCGGCCGGGTCCGCCCGTCCTGCGACACCAGCAGGTCGCCGGGCCTGACGCCGTCGGCGTCCATCCACCCGGCGCCCGAGACGTACAGCGGATGGCCTTCGGTCGCCAGCAGGCGGCCGTTGGCGGCCGAGGCGTCGGTGTCGATCTCGATCAGGCGTCTCGCGCCCTGTCCGACGATGACGTCGAGCACGGGCTTCGGCCTGGTCGTGCCGGTCGCCGGGTCCTTGGCCAGGACCAGGTCGCCCGTCCGGACGGCGCCGATCGGCCGCCACGTGCCGTCGGCCATGAGGACGGGCGTCTCCGGGGTGAAGGAGTTGCCCACGGTGCACGATCTGGCCCAGGAGGAGACCTTGCTCGCATAGCGCGAACCGGTCGCCTGGACGACGCGGAAGGACTTGCGGGCCTGCGAGACCGCCTTGGCGCCGCCTCGGACGACTCCTCTGACGACGCCGCGCGCCATGCCTCTGGCCACGCCGCGCGCCACCGCGAACCCGACCTTGACCGCGGCTCCGGCGCCGACCAGGTTGGCCGCGCCGACCAGCGCCATCTCGCCCGCCTTGGCCCAGTTGCCGGTGGCGGCGTAGGAGACGGCCGAGATGCCCGCCGCGATCGACCCGATCGGCCCGGGAATGTAGGCGGCGATCTCGGCGACCTTCGCCACGACGTTCAGGGCCTTCTTGAACCAGCCCCAGCGCCCGTCCAGGTCGAACTGGTTGACCGGGTCCTGGCAGACGTAGTCGTAGGTCGTGCACCCGCCGCCCGGCACCGGGTCCGGCTGCAGGAAGCGCCCGAGCGCCGGGCTGTAGAGGCGTACCCCCATCAGCACGGTGTCGCCGAGCGCCTCGCCCGAGCGCTGCTTGGCGCCCAGCCAGCCGTACCTGACGTCCGGCTGGCCCTCGGCCGCGATCCCGAACTCGTCGTGGTCGTAGGCCTCGGGGGTGGTCAGGCCGGTGTCGATGCTGAGGGCGACGTCGCCGTGCAGGTTGCCGAGCTGCAGGCGCACGTCCCCGGTGGCGGAGGTGGTGGCCACCAGGTCGCCGTCGGGGCCGCTGACCATGCGGGTCACACTGCCGAGCGTGACGTCCTCGACGATCCAGCGCGGCTCGTCGGAGTCGTCGCCGTAGTGGTTCAGCTTGCCGGAGGCGTTGACCCACTGCCCGCCTGACAGCTGTTCGGTGCTGAAGGCGCGCAACCGGTGCCCCGGGTCGAGCGTCCAGGACCGGCGGGTGTCGCCGAGCCGCTGCTGGGCCACCAGGTCGTTGGCGTAGTAGGAGGTGCTCAGCCCGCCCGGCAGGGTGAGCGTGCGGCCGAACGCGTCGTAGGTGTGGCCGGGATCGGTCAGCCGGTCGGCGGTGTCGTAGGTGTGCGTCGCGCCGGGCTCGGCGCTCTCACGCTGGCAGGCCCCGTCGGCGGCCGGGAGGTGGACCTGCTTGCGCTCGCGGTTGGAGCGCTGGTCGTAGGAGTAGGTCCTGGTCGTGCAGGCCGCCAGCGCATTGGTGTGCTCGACGGCGGTCAACCGGCCGAGCGCGTCGTAGCCGTAGCGCCTGCTCGCCCCCGTGTAGGTGTGCGACACCCACTGGCCGGCCGCGTTCTCCACCACCGACTCGGCGTAGAGCGTCTGCCCGTCGGAGTCGCGGGTGTAGGTCCGCTCCACCGGCGTGAACGCGGAGTCGAGCCGGTCGGTCCTGGTGACGCCGCCCGGGTACTTCAGCTCGGTCAGCTTGCCGTCGGGGGAGTAGCGCGCGCCGAACGTCCCGGCGACGGAGTCGGTGACCGAGGTGAGCAGGCCGCGCGGCTCGACGCCCCTGTCGTAGCCGAAGGTGGACCAGCCGGTCGGGTCGATCACCTTGGACGGCTTGCCGTACCTGTCGAACTCGTTGCGGGTGACGCCGCCGTCGGCGTCGGTGTAGGAGACGAGACGGCCGAGCCTGTCGTAGGCGCGGGTGATCGAGTCCGACCCCATCGTGGTACGGACGACGTCGCCGGTCAGCGGGTGGAACTCGGTCGTGACGGGGGCGACGGCGACGCCGTCGTCGGAGGTGACCTCCAGCTTGACGATGCGGTCGCTGCCGTCATAGGTGGTGACACTGCGCCGCGTACGGCCCGCGGCCGTCTCCGCGACCGACGACGGCTCGCCGAACCTGGTGTAGGACTCCACCCGCTTGAGCGGCAGATCGGCCGCCATCCTGGCGGGGTCGTGCCCGGTCGCGGTGCCCGCCGCCTTGGTCACGCACGGCTGGCCCGCCCACTCCGGGCGGTTGCCGCACGCGGCGTCGTCGGGGTTGGCGCCCGCGGTGTAGAAGACGGTGCTCCTGGTCCTGGCGTCGTCGCCGGTGGCGCCCAGGCCCCACGACCGCAGGGCGCGCCCGGCGTCGTCGAAGACCACGTGCACGGTTCCCGCGGCCGTCGTCGAGGACGTCGCCCGCTTCAGCCGCCAGCCCGACGTGCCGCCCTTCTCGGCGTTGTAGGCGTGCCGCACGGTGCGCACGTCGGCGTCGGCCGGGTAGCCCTCGACCCTGGCGCCGTCGCGTTCGGTGGTGACCAGATGGTAGGCGTAGCCGTCCGGTCTGCCCTCGTCGTAGGTGTTGCTCTCGTGCGCCCTGGCCAGCACGGTCGCGCCGGGCGCCAGCGGCGGGCGCGCGCCCGCCGGGTCGGTGAGGCCGCCCTCCAGCACGACGCGGGTGAGCGGGCCGAGCGTCTCCAGCAGGTCGAGGCCGTCGCCGCTGTAGGTCTTGTGCGTCGACAGCAGGTGGGCCCTGGTGGCCGGGTCGGCGGGCAGGTTCAGCTCGGCCGCGTTCTGCGCCGCGCCCGGCAGTGTGCCCAGGGCAAGCGCCCTGTTGGTCGACTCCAGCGTGCGCACGACATTGCCGAAGCGGTCGTACTCACTGGTGTCGACATGGCCGCCGGGTGTGGCGGTGTTGACCTCCTTGCCCGACGCGTTCAGGTAGTGCACGGTCGCGGGGCCGTAGCCGCCCGTTCCGGGTGCGGAGGCGGTGGCGAAGCTGACCGACGGCGGGGTCTCGGGGCCGAACACCGCGGTGGCGTCGGTCGGCAGGTCCTTCTGCCCCCACGCCGAGATCGCGGCGTGGTCCATGTCGTGCGGGCCGCCCGTGCCCTTGGTCAGCGGCACGCCGTAGACGATCGTGGTGGCCAGTTCGCCGTCCACCTGGTCGGCCGAGCCCGCGGCCAGTGCGGCACGCCGTACGCGCAGCAGTTTGCCCGCCTGCTCGTCGCGGGCCAGGTCGGTGATCTGGGCGGCCGACAGCGCCTTGGGGTAGACGCGCACGTCGTCGATGCCGCCGTGCCACAGGTTGGTGTTGGTAGAGGTGTTCCACTTGGCCCGGCCGACCACGAACGGGCCGGTGGCGTTCCAGGCCGAGGCGTAGGCGGTGCTGGACTGCAGGACGCCGTTGACGTACAGCCGGAGCTGGCCGGCCGAGGTGTCGTACACGCCGGTCAGGTGGGTCCACGCGCCGAGCACGGGCGGGCTCGCCGACAGGGCGCGGATCGGGGTGGCGGCCTCGTTGTCGGCCGAGACCATGGAGAAGGCCCAGCGGTTCAGCGACGGGATCAGGTTGAAGAAGAAGCCGCTGGTCCTGGCGCCGTCCTGCGACAGCGCGGTACGCGTGACGGCGCTGTCGGTCGGGTGCACCCAGGCCGAGACGGTGAAGGACCTGTCGCTGGGCACGGCCGGTCCCGATGCGGCCAGCTGTTGCGGGTGCGCGCCGGTGAACCCGGCCCCGGTGTCACCGGGATCGGCCGGGTCGTCGCCCGCCTCCCAGCGCCCGCCTCCGGTGAACGTGCCGGTGCGGCCGTTGCCCGAGGCGTCGGACGCGGTCACGCCCGTGGCCTCGTCGAGGTTCCAGCGCAGGGCCGGGACGTCGACGTCGGTGCCCGCGTAGTCGAACATCCACGGCAGCTCGCCCGGCGCCGACACCTTCACCACGCGACCGGCGTGGTCGTAGTCGTAGCTGTTCTTCAGGGCCTGGGCGAGCCTGGGGTCCCAGACCTCGCGCAGGCGGCCCTGCTGGTCGTAGGCGTAGCGCGCGACCTCGACGGCGTTCATGGCCTGCGCCTGCGGGTCCCAGGTCCAGATCTTCACCGCCCTGATCTGGTCGACCCGGTCGCCCGGTGTGGTGGCCGTCGCGGTGTCGGCGGTGGCGTAGTCGTACTCCAGGACCTCGCAGCCTCTGGCCGGGACCGGCGTCGCGCAGTCGCCGACGCCGGGCTCCTGCGGGTTGATCACCCGCTTGACCAGGGAGCGGTTGTCGCTCGTGTCGTACAGGTAGCGCGAGGTGGTGGCGGACTCCCTGGTCCAGGTGGAGGTGACGACGAAGCGCTCACCCTGCTTGGTGAACTCGGTGATGACGTCGTCCAGCTCGGTCAGCCGGTAGACGGTGTCGCTCACCTTCGCCAGCGTGAGCTCCTCGGCGCCCGGCTCGGGGAAGAACGCGCCCGAGGCGTTGCGGGAGAAGGTGATCGAGCCGCCGCCGACGGTGGTGACACTCGCCATCTCCGGCTCGGGGAAGTCGAGCGAGGCGTACTCCACGTCGGCGACGCCGTCGCTCGCGCCGCCACGCCACTGCGGGCCGAAGGGCGCGACGACCTCCCTGACCGAGATGTTGTCCCAGTACACCTTCTTGCCCGAGCCTCCGGCCGCGCCGTTGTAGAGGCGGAAGAACGCCTCGCTCGCGCCCTGCGGGATCTGCAGGTCGACCGAGAGCTCCTGCCATCCGGCCGTCCACGCCGCCCGCCTGCCCGCCACCTCGCGGTAGCCGCCCGCGTCGCGGTAGAAGCCCACGATGCGCTGGCCCCTGTTGCCCATGCCGAGCGCCAGGCCGCTCTCGGCGGGCACGTAGATCCAGGCCGTCGCCCGGTAGCGCCGTCCCGGCTTCATCGCCAGCCGCAGCCCGCCGACGTCACCGCCCAGCGCGGCGAAGGTGTCGCCGTTGGCGTTGACCGGCGTGATCTCCAGCGAGTCGGTGCTGGCCCCCTGCCCCCGCGTGGTCGCCCTGGCCAGTACGGCGGTGCCCTGGGCGTCGAACCCGGCGGTGTCGGCCGAGACCTGCCGCTGGTTGGGGCTCAGCCGCTCGCCCTGCGGGATCCAGCCGTCGGCCGCCTCACGCGATGAGGCCAGGCGCGAGACCTTCAGGCCGAGCTCGTCGACGTCGGTGGCGTCGACGGAGTGGTCGCCGGTCAGCAGGTTGACCGAGCCGGGCCCGACCTCGGTGGCGGCGGCGCCGTCGCCGTTCGGGTCGACGATCGTGCGCACCCAGGCCGTGGCGTAGGCGGGATCGGCGTCCGACGCCGTGTAGAGGGAGGCCCGCACGTCCACCACGCCGCCGGTCGAGCCGAGCGTCTCCAGCGCGTTCCAGGTGGCGTGGCCGCCCAGGCCGTCCAGGTCGGTGCGGGCCGACGTCACGGGGGAGCCGTCGGCCTTGCGCAGGTTGGCCAGCGGGATGTCGTGCTCGACGCTGCCGGGGCCGCGCCGGTACTGCAGCGTCACCCGGGTGTAGGCGGCGTCGTTGCGGTCGACGGCGATCTTCATGCGCTTGACGACGGTGGCGCCCATGTCGGGCTGCGAGAGCCCGGCCCTGCCGACCGAGAACCTGTGCACGGCGGCGTTGTCGGACAGGTTGCCCGCCCGGTCCTTGGCCCTGACGGTCAGCGTCCGGTGGCCCTCCTCGCCCGGCGTGATGACGACAGTGGTGGTGGTGCTCTCCTTGGGAGCCGCGTCGGTGTCGAGCTGGTAGCTGTAGGCGACCACGTCGGTGTCGGCCGTGGCCGGGGTGAAGGTGAACGTGCCCGCCTGCCCGGCCTTGCCGTACCACCTGCCGTCGGCCGGGTAGTCGCCGGAGGAGACGAAAGGCGCTCCCGGCTTGGTGGCGTCGACGACGACCTCGCACCACGGCGACCACGCGCCCGCGCCGACGGTGTCGGAGGCACGCGCCCGCCAGGCGTAGACGCCGCCCTCGGCGAACTGGCCCTGCGGCACGGTGAGCGCCGCGACCGTGCCGGACGGCACGCCCGTGACCCTGCCCTCGCCCAGGTTGCTCTGCCCGCCGGGCACCCGCCACTCGAACACGACCTCCGACGCCGCGCCCTCCGCGTCACTGACCGCCACCCGCAACTGCGGCGTGCGCGAGGTCAGGTACGGCCTGGCCGCGCCGGTCGCACACGTGGTGGTCGGACTGGTGGAGGGCGAGGAGACCTGCGGGGCGGCCGAGTAGGTCACGGTGGCGTAGGGGTAGGCCGAACTCGTCGCGGCGTTGGCCGAGCGGAACTCCTTCCACGAGTCCGTCCTGGACTCGTCGGCGGCCCGCAGCCCCATGTAGCCGACGGGCGCCCGCTCGTCGGCGGCACGCTGCAGGAACGCCCTGCCGTCGACCGTGACCCAGCCGTCGTCGCAGGAGGCGTTGAACCCCTTCGTCTGCGACGAGGTCGCCTCGCGGTGGCGCCACTCGGGCTGGCTGTTCCAGCGCACCGAGGCGTCGAAAGCGCCGACCGACCAGAGCTCCCAGCCGGTCTGGGCGCAGGTCGTGGAGTACCAGTTGAGGAAGTGGAAGGTCGCGGAGGCCACCTGGCCGCCCGCGAACGGCGCGGTGTTCCAGTGCAGGAACGAGCGCGAGATCCACAGCGGGTCGCCGGTCGTACGCCCGATCTGCAGGTGGTTCATGCCCGACCTGTCGTGGTCCTCGTTGGAACGCACGTAGGTGTCGAACGAGGGACCGATCGTCACCTGCGGGTCGATGACGACGGGGAAGAGGCGCTCGGCGGCGTCCAGCCATCCGGCGTCCGGCGTCAGCAGCCGCTCGCCGGGCGCGGCGCGCAGCCCGGCCGTCTTCGTGGCCACGGCCGTCACCCTGGTCGGCGCGCCGGTCGCGGGGTCGCGTGCGGCGTCCCACATCAGCGGTTGCGGCGAGCGTGCGACGACGCGTCCGGCCGTGTCGGTGAAGCGCAGGCCGCCGCCGCTCTCGGCGACGGCCTTCCAGCCCTTGGGGCGCAGCGACAGCGGCGTCGAACGCACCTGGGCGAGCGCCGCGCGGTTCTTGACGACGAGGAACTGTTCGAACCCGGTCGGCGTCGCCTCGACGATCAGGTCGACGCCCGGCCGTACCTCGGGGTAGGTGGCCTTGGCGCCGTCGAGCCTGGGCTCGGGGAGCGCGCCCTGCCAGAGCATCGCGACCGAGCCGTCCTGGCCTTCGGCCACGGCCAGTTCGTGCTCGCCCGCCTGCCCGGCCCCGGCGAGCCTGAGGCCGCGGGGGTGCGCCTTCGGGCGTACGGCGCCGTCGGGGGTCCTGGTGAGCGTCAGGTCGACGTCGCTCCAGCGTTCGCCCTGGCGCACTCTGACCGGGCCCGCGTGCTGCTCGGCCGTGAGTGTGCCCTCCGGGTTGGCGTGCACGCGTAAGGACTCGGAGGTCAGCCCCGTGACCTCGACCTTCTTGCCGCACAGCCGGGCCGTCGTCAGCGCCGACACCACGTCGGGCCGCTCCACGGCGCAGGCCGCCTTCGGTTTCGGCTGCGGCGCGGTGGCCGCCGCCGCGGGCGGCGCGGGTGCGCCCTCCATCAGGGCGGCCACCAGCGTGAGCGCCAGCCCCGCCGCGATGTGCCGCATCGTCGTCCGCCGAGCGCGCCTGGTCGGGCGCGCTGACCCCGTGTGCCCCATTCGTGTTCCCCTTTGAGCATGCGCTCGCTGCCGCGAGGCGGGCTCAGCGTAGGAATCAGGGGTATTGATCGGTTATCGCGCCGATATCACGCGGGGAAAGGCCGGATACGCGGGGCCGGCGGCTCAGCCGAGCCTGGTGGCGGCGCCGTCGAGGAACAGGGCGAGCTTCCTGCGGAACCAGTCGTGCGGGTCGCCCTCGATGGCCTGCCTGACGATCCGCGCGAACTCCTCGTCGCCCTCCTCGCCGACCCAGCTGCGGCTGAGCTCGGCGATGAGCGGCTGCTCGGCCAGCTGCTGCGCCCCGACGAAGGTGTCCTCGGTCAGGTCGGCGACCGTGTCGACGATGAGCACCGCGACGTGCGGCGCGAAGCCGAAACCGGCCAGGGCGCGTGCGGCCGAGAAGAACACCCTGATCACGGCGGGAGGCGTCCTGGCGACGTCACGGATGCGCCCGGCCATGCCCGGGTAGGCGGCGAACAGCTCCCACAGCACCTCGGCCGTGCGTTCGAGGAAGGCCCGCCAGTCGGAGCCGGGCTGCGGCCACTCGGCCCTGGTCACGGCCAGGTCCATCGCCGCGACCACCAGGTCGTCGATGCCCGCCACCCGCCGGTACAACGAGGAGTGCCGCACGCCCAGCCGGTCGGCGACCGCGGTCATCGTCAGGTCCTTGAACCCCACGGCGAGCGCGGCCTCGGCGATGTCGCCGACGGTGAAGGAGGGCCGCCGCCCCGGTCTCGGCCCGGAGCGCGCAGGTGGTCCGTTCATCCGTCCATCATCCCAAGCGACGGCCATCTCCAGCGACGACGTGCTCAGGAACCGACCAGGCGCCAGCCTCCCGCCCTGCTGCGCTCGCGCCAGAACTCGGCGTAACGCCCGCCGGCGGCCACCAGGTCCTCGTGCCTGCCCGACTCGGCCACCCTGTCCTCGTCCAGGACGAGGATCTGGTCGGCCGCGCGCACGGTGTCCAGGCGGTGTGCGATGACCAGCAGCGTGCGGTCGGCGGTGAGAGCGCGCAGCGCCGCGGTGACGGCGGCCTCGTTCTCGGGGTCGAGCGCGGCGGTGGCCTCGTCGAGCAGCACGATCGGGGCGTCCTTGAGGATGGCCCTGGCGATCGAGACCCGCTGGCGCTCGCCGCCCGACAGCGCGGCGCCGCTCTCGCCGACCCGGGTCTGCCAGCCGTCGGGCAGGCGTTCGACGATCTCGTCCACCCTGGCCAGGGCCGCCGCCCGCCGTACCTGCTCGGTGGTGGCGCCGGGGCGGCCCAGGCGGATGTTCTCCTCGATGGTGTCGTCGAACAGGTAGACGTCCTGGAAGACCAGGGAGAGCTGGGCCATGAGGTCCTCGGTCGTCAGGTCGCGCACGTCCACGCCCGAGACGCGTACGACGCCTTCGGTGGTGTCGAAGAAGCGGGCGACCAGCCGGGTGATCGTCGTCTTGCCCGACCCGGAGGGCCCGACCAGGGCGGTCATCGTACGGCGGGGCACCCGGAAGGACACCTCACGCAGCACCGGAGCCGAGGCCGTCGGATAGGTGAAGGTGACGCCGTCGAACTCCAGCGCGGCGGCGCCTTCGGGGGCGGCGGCGCTCGCGGCGGGTTCGGCCAGCGGCGGTGTGGACAGGATCTCGTCGAAACGGCCCAGGTTGTTGCGGGCCACCCGCAGCGCCCCGCCGAGCTCGGCGGCCAGCGACATCGGCTCGGTGAACCTGGTGGCGAGCGCCAGCAGCGCGACCAGTTCGGCGGGCCCGAGGTCGCCGCCGAGCGTCAGGTAGACGCCGAGGGCGAGCAGCACCGTGTAGGCGGCCTGCACGGCCAGCGCGTTGAGCCCGAGCGCGGGCACGACCTTGGTGATGGAGCGGCGGTTGGCCCGGTGCTGGCGCTTCAGGGCGGCGTCGAGCTCGGCGGCCGACGCGCCGCTGTGGCCGAACCCGCGCAGCACCGCCTGCGCCTGCGCGTACTCCACGACCCTGCCGCCCGCCTCCGACATCCCGGCCTCGACCTCGTGGTCGATGCGCTCGGTCAGCCCCGCGGTGAGCCGGTAGGTGAACAGCAGGCCCACCCCGGCGACCAGCAGCGCCGCCCCGAGCCGCCGGTCGAAGGCGAAAGCGGCCACGACGACGGTCGCGGGCGTCACGTACGAGGTGACCAGCGGCTGCAGCAGATGCGCGGGCACCCCCATGACCGCCCGCACCCCCTGCGTGACCAGCCTGCCGATCCGGCCCACCCGGTCGGTGTCGAACCAGCCGAGCGGCAGCGCCGCCAGATGGTCGCCGAGCTGGTGGTAGAGGCTGCGCGACAGATCGAGCCCGACGGAGAACCCCATGACGGCCTGGACGTACTGCAGGAGCGCGCACCCCAGCGCCGCGACGGCCAGCGCGCCCAGCCAGGGCCACGCGGCGGCGGGATCACCGGCGAACAGCGCCTGGAGCACCGGCACGATCAGCGTGAACGCCAGCCCCTGCGCCACCGCGAGCGCGACCAGCGCGGCGAGATACCGCCGGGTACGGCCGGCGTCGCTCACCCCGAGCAGCATGCGGATCATCGTGCCTCCTCCTTGACGTTCGCCCTGTCCCACAGCCGCCGGTACAGCCCGTCCACGGCGACCAGCTCCTCGTGCCGCCCCTGCTGCACGATCCGCCCGCCGTCCAGCACCACGACCCGGTCCACCCCGGTGATCGTGTGCAGCCGATGCGCGATGACCAGCACGGTACGGCCGGCCACCAGCGTGGACAGGGCGTCCTGGATGGCGGCCTCGGACTCCGGGTCGGCGTAGGCCGTCGCCTCGTCGAGCACGAGGACGGGCGTGTCGGCCAGCAGGGCGCGTGCGATGCTGACGCGCTGGGCCTCGCCGCCCGAAAGGCCCGCCGCGCTCGGCAGGCCGAGGATGCGGTCGGGCACCTGGGCGGCAAGGGCGGCGGCGGCCACGTCGGCCTCGCTCGCCTGCGGCCTGCCCAGGCGGATGTTGTCGCGCACGCTCATGTCGAGCAGCCGCACGTCCTGGAAGACCGTGCCGACGAGCCGGTGGAGCGCCTCGCCGCCGATCCGGGTGACGTCGGCGCCGCCGATGGACAGCGAGCCGGAGCTCACGTCCCAGAAGCGGGGCAGCAGCCTGGCCATGGTGGACTTGCCCGAGCCCGAAGGCCCGACGAGCGCGGTGACCGTGCCGGGGCGCAACTCCAGGGTGATGTCGCTGAGCACCTCGTTGACGCCGTCGTAGGCGAAGCTCACCCGGTCGAAAAGCACGCCGTGGCCCTGCGGCACGATCGGCGTGACGGGTTCGGGCAGCTGGGGGGTGGCCAGCACGCCTGCGATCCTGGAGGCGGCTGCCGAGGCCTCCTGCGCCGACTGCATGCCGTACCCGAGGGTCATGACGGGCTGGCCGAGGCCGAGGCCGAGCAGGGCGAAGGGCAGGACGTCGACGGCGGCGAGGCTGCCCGCCGACACGAACGCGGTGCCCGCGGCCAGCACGACGAGCAGCACGCTGACGGGCGCGATGACGTTCTGCGCGGCGGCCTCCAGCCTGGTCATCGGCTCGACCCAGGTACGGAAGCCCCGGGAGAAGTCGTCGGCGGCGTCGGCGAAACGGCGGTGCGCCTTGCGCGACTGGCCGAACGTCTTGACGACCGCGATGCCCTGGACGAACTCGACGGCCGCGGTGTTGATGCGTGAGGTGGCGGCGTTGATGTCGGCCATCTTGCCGACATAGCCGCGCATCATGACGGCGTAGGCGCCCAGGTAGATCGGCAGGGTCGCGGCGGTGATCAGCGCCATCCGCCAGTCGACCCACAGCAGGTAGGCCAGCGTGAGCACCGGCACGACGATCGCCGAGACGAGTTCGAGCACGGCGTGGCCGACCATGTGGTGCAGGGCGTGCACGTCGTCCTGCACGGCCTTCTTGACCTCGCCCGAGCCTCTGCCGGTGAAGTAGCCGAGCGGTACCCGGCCGAGCCTGGCGACGATCGCGCGCCGCAGGTGGAGCTGGAGCTCGACATCGGCCAGGTGGGTCACCGAGGAGGCCGCGCCCATCGCCATCGTGCGGACGACGAGCCCGGCCAGTGCGATGCCGACCAGCGCCCATATCCGCCCGGTGTCGGGTGGTCCGGCGCGCAGCAGTTCGCGGGCCAGCTCGGCGACCATCACATAGGGCGCGAGCGAGGCGGCCGAGGCGACGAGCTGCAGGCCGCCCGCCAGGACGAGCCGGCCGCGCACCGGTCGCAGGATCGTGCCGAGATCTGCCAATGCCATCCCCTCCATTAGGTAAGGCTTACCTATATGCGACAGGATGTTGCAATGGGTGCGCAGTCGTCAAGCGTGATAGACACGGGGACGTGCACAAGCCAGAAGCGCGCAGGTCCGGGCGTCGCCGCGCGGACGTCCTGGGACACGCCGCCAGGGTCATCGCCGAACGCGGGGCCGAGTCGGCCAGGTTCGCCGACGTGTCGCAGGTGTCGGGCGTGCCGGTGAGCACGCTGCAGTACTACTTCGGCAACCGGGAGGACCTGCTCGTCGCCGCCTTCAGGCACGCGGCGGCCACCGACCTCGCGACCGCGCGCGACCTCGTCACCGGGCACGACCCGTGGGCCGACCTGCTGGCCGTCGCCCGGCACGTCACCGGGGCGGGCGAAGGCTGGCGGGTCTGGGTGGAGTCCTGGCGCTGGGCCCTGCGCGACCCCGAATGGCGCGAGGAGTTCCTGCGCGACTACGCCGACTGGCGTGCCTTCCTGGCCTCGATCGTCGCCCGAGGCCAGTCCGCCTCCACCTTCACCACCACCGCGCCGCCCACCGACCTGGCCGGCCAGATCCTCGCCCTCCTCGACGGCTTCGGCATGCCCACGGCCCTGGCGGACCCGGCCCTCAAGGACCAGGACCTTCTCGGCCCGGCACTGCGGGGGCTGCTCGGGGTGCGGGCGGGGGAGGGGGAGGGCTAGCGTGCCGGTTGTTGCTGGGTGATGCAGTGGATGCCGCCGCCGCCGGAGAAGAGGGGGCGGGCGTCGATCGGGCGTACGGCGCGGCCGGGGTGGAGGCGGGACAGCAGGGCGGCGGCCTGGTCGTCGTGGGGGTCGGCGAAGGCGCAGGTGATGACGGCGCCGTTGGCCAGGTAGTGGTTGACGTAGGTGTAGTCGACCGGCTCGCCGTTCAGCTCGGTGGTGCGGGGGGCAGGGAGCTCGACGACCTCCAGCGTGCGGCCTTTGGCGTCCTTGGAGGCGCGCAGCAGGGCGATGTTCTCCTTGCACACCTCGTGGTCGGGATGGGCGGGGTCCGGCTGGCTGTGGGCGACGACGAGGCCGGGGCGGACGAAGGCGGCGACCATGTCGATGTGCCCGCGCGTGCCGTACCTGCCGTAGTCGGCGCTCAGGCCGCGGGGCAGCCACACGAAGGCGGTGGCGCCGACGAAGGCGCGCAGTTCGGCCTCGACGCGTTCGCGGGTCCAGCCGGGGTTGCGCATCGGGTCGAGCTGCACGGTCTCGGTGAGCAGGACGGTGCCCTCGCCGTCGACGTGGATGCCGCCGCCCTCGTTGACCATCGCACTGGCGTAACGCCTGGCCCCGGCAAGCGCGCTCACCTCGGCGCCCACCGTGGCGTCGCGTTCCCACGAGGCCCACTCCTGCGCGCCCCAGCCGTTGAACACCCAGGTCACCGCGGCGCCGCCGGACAGGAACGTGGGCCCGCTGTCGCGCAGCCAGGCGTCGTCGATCTCCCGTTCGACCACACCCACCGAGGGGTCGAGATAGGTACGCGCCAGCGCGCCCTCACCCACGTCGGCCACCATGACGACCGGCTCGTACGCGGCGATAGCGCCCGCGACCGCGCTCCACGCCGACCTGGCCTCGTGCAGGGCCTCGGGGCCGTCGAAGGTCGTGTTGGCGGTGGGGAAGGCCATCCAGGTGCGTTCGTGCGGCTCCCACTCGGCGGGCATGCGCAGGCCGTCGGCGGCAGGGGTCATGGTGGAGCTCCACAAGGGTGAGAGGCGGCGTCAGAGGAAGTACAGGCGGCTGAGCGAGACGGAGTCGGCGGGTGCGGCCCGCATCGGCTCGCCGTCGAGGGTGACCAGGCCGGTGCGCGGATCGACGTGCACCTCGCCGAGACGCGCGTTGCGTACCAGGTCGGCGGGGCCGATGCCGCGCGTGCCGCGCACGCCGACGCGCCGCCGCCTGGTGCTGAGCGCGTCGCCGCCCTCGGCCGCGGCCCGGCTGACGAAGGCCACCGACAGGTCGGCGGCGGTGGCGCCGTGCCCGCCGAACTGCGGTCCGTACACCAGCGGCTGGCAGGTGTCGGTCGAGGCGTTGGGGTCGCCGGTGACGCCCCAGGCGGGGAATCCGGCCTTGAGCACCAGTCTGGGCTTGGCGCCGAACGAGGCCGGGTCCCACAGCACGATGTCGGCCAGCTTGCCGACCTCGATCGAGCCGACCTCGTGCGACAGGCCGTGCGCGATGGCGGGATTGACGGTGAGCTTGGCGATGTAGCGCAGGACGCGCTCGTTGTCGTGCCCGGCCTCGCCGCCCCCGGTGTCGGCCTTCATCTTGCCCGCCAGCTGGAAGGTGCGGCGCACGGTCTCGCCCGCCCTGCCCATGCCCTGGGCGTCGGAGGAGGTGATGCCGATGACGCCCAGGTCGTGCAGCACGTCCTCGGCGCCCATGGTGCCCGCCCTGATCCGGTCGCGGGCCAGGGCGGCGTCGCCGGGCAGGTCGGCCTTGAGGCCGTGCACCGACATGATCATGTCGTGGTGCTCGGCCAGCGCGTCGCGCCCGAACGGCAGCGTGGGATTGGTCGAGGAGCCGATGACGTTGGCCACCCCGGCCATGCGCAGCACGTCGGGCACGTGGCCGCCGCCGCAGCCCTCGATGTGGAAGGCGTGGATCGTGCGCCCTTCGAGCACGGCCAGCGTGTCGGCGACCGACAGGCACTCGTTGAGCCCGTCGGTGTGCAGGGCGACCTGCACGTCGTGCTCGTCGGCCACGCGCAGCGCGGTGTCCAGCGCCCGGGTGTGCGCGCCCATGTCCTCGTGCACCTTGAACCCGCAGGCGCCGCCCAGTGTGAGCGCCTCCAGCAGCGGAGCGGGATCGGAGGAGGACCCCCTGGCCAGGAAGCCGATGTTGACCGGCCAGGCGTCGAAGGCGTTGAAGGCGTGGCGCAGCGCCCACGGCGAGTTCACGCCCACGCCCCACACCGGCCCGAACTCCTGGCCGATGATCGTGGTCACGCCCGACGCCAGCGACGCCTCCATGATCCTCGGCGAGAGCAGGTGCACGTGCGTGTCGATGGCCCCGGCGGTGGCGATCAGGCCTTCGCCCGAGACGATCGCGGTCCCGGTGCCGGTCACGACGTCGACGCCGTCGAGCGTGTCGGGATTGCCGGCCCTGCCGACGGCATGGATGCGGCCTTCGCGCACGCCGATGGAGACCTTGCGCACGCCGAGCACGGCGTCGATGACCAGGACGTTGCTGATCACCAGGTCGCAGGTGGCGCCGATCGAGGCCGCCCTGAGGTGCAGGCCGTCGCGCGCGGTCTTGCCGAACCCGGCCAGGAACTCCGACCCCGGAAGCTGGGAGTCCGACTCCACCTCGACGACGAGCCCGGTGTCGCCAAGACGCACCCGGTCGCCGGTGCTCGGGCCGTGTACGGCGATGCGGTCACGTGCCTTCATCATGCTCCCTCGTACCCGCAGGCGCGGGCCTTGCGCAGTGCCGCCTCCCTGGCGCCGGGCGCGTCGAGCGGGCCGTCGATCAGCCCGGCGAACCCGATGACCGTGCGCGCCCCGCCGATCGGCGTGAGCGGCGCCGTCACGGGCACGCCGGGGTCGAAGCGCACGGTGGACCCGGCGGGCACGGCCAGGCGCATGCCGTAGGCGGCGGCCCGGTCGAACGACAGCCGGGGATTGACCTCGAAGAAGTGGAAGTGCGAGGTGACGCCGATCGGCACCTGCGAGGTGTTGACCACGCGCAGTCGTACGGCGGGCTCCTCCGGCGGCGGCTCCCGCCTGCGGGGCAGGACCGCGCCGGGCGCGTCGTCGCCGAGCGAGGCGGTCGCGCCGAACGGGTCGGTGACGACGGCCAGCCTGGTGCCGTCGGCGAACACCGCCTCGACCGTGATCTCGCCCACGATGTCGGCGACTCCCGGCAGCACGTCGCCGGGCCCGAGCACCGAGCGGCCCGCCTCGATCGCCTCGGCCAGCCTGGCCCCGTCCCTGGCCGCCTCGCACACGGTGTCGGCCACCAGGGCGCTGGCCTCGGGCACGTTCAGCGCCAGGCCTCTGGCCCTGCGTGACCTGGCCAGCTCGGCCGCGGTGAACAGCAGCAGCCTGTCCTGCTCGGCCGGTGTCAGCCGCATCAGCACCTCCTTGACGGCACCAGTTGAACATCCGCAGGTGGGAACCCTGACGGCGGCTCGACCGTATCGCCATACAGGTTCACCGTACAAGATGTAACCGGGGGGATCTACGGCGTAGCGTGGCGGTATGCGGGAGGCACACGCGGAAGACGCAAGGACCGAGGCCAGACGAGTCATCAACGATCTGCTGGGCGAGGAGCGCCCGACGGTCGCGACGCTGGTGGACGAGGCGCGCGACGCCCTGGGCGAGCAACGGGCGGCCCAGGCGGTCGAGCACGCGCTCGGCGCCTCCCTCACCAGACGCTCGGCCGAACTCGCCTCGCTGGCCGCACTCGTGGTCGGCACCAGGGAGCTCGGCGAGCAGTGGTGGGCGACGCCGCACGCGGGCAGGCTGCCCTCGCCCGACGAGGTGCTGGCCGGAGCGGCTGCGGTCGAGCCGTGGACCGATCTGACCGTGCTGGAGATGCTGGGCGCCTGGATCGCCGACGACACGGCGGACGCGGCCTGGGGACCGGCGAGCGACCAGGTCGACCTCAACTCCTGGCAGGCCGAGGACCGCATCAAGCTGCCGCCGGGCGCGGGAGCCGGGCAGCGGCTGGTGGTGGCGTTCGACGCGGGCGGCAGGCTCGACGCCGTCGTCACGCGCCGGGCCGACGAAGACCTGGGCACCAACCTCGACTTCCACTCGCTGCGCTACTCCCGCCCGGCCGAGGCGCAGTGGAGCTGGGGTGTGGCCGCCGGGCTCGGCCCGCACCGGCTGCCCGGCGAGGACCCCGACCCCTACGCCCGCGAGGTGCCGGACGAGGCCGTGCTCATCCTGCGCGACTGGGCGCTGCGCCACGGCGCCGGGGCCGAGCAGGTCGGCTCGCCGTGGCGCACGGTCGGCGACGTGGTGGTCGCCATCGAGCGGGTGGACTGGATGTGGCGCAGCGGCGAGTGGTTCGGCTGGTGGCGAGGGGTGTCGGCGCTGGTCGACGACTCGGGCTACCTGCCGCACCGGCTCAGGGAGCTGGCCGAAGGCTAGGGAATGTCCGGATGTGTCGCGGCGGTTGCACCTACACGTGAAAGTGGAAATCTTCTCCGACGTCGTCTGTCCGTGGTGCTACATCGGCCACACCCGCTTCGCCCGCGCCGCCGAGCGCTTCCGGGCCAAGGGCGGGCGGGTCGAGGTCACCATGCGTCCCTTCGAGCTGAACCCCGGCGCCTCCGGCGAGGGCGAGCCGCTGCTCGCGGCGCTGGAGCGCAAGTTCGGCGGCAATGTGGCCCAGATGACCGCCAAGGTGACGCAGGCCGGGGCCGAGGACGGCCTGACCATGGACTTCGAGCACGCGATCTCGTCGGGCACCTTTGAGGCGCACCGGCTCATCGCCGCCGCGAGTGCGCAGGGCCTGGGCGAGCAGATGGCCGAGCGGCTGTTTCGCGCGCACTTCACCGACGCGCTCAATGTGGGCGACCCGGCCGTGCTGGCCAAGCTGGCGGCCGAGGTCGGCGTCACGTTCGACGACTCCGGCGCGGACGAGCTCACCGAGGAGCTGGCCAGGGCCGGGTCGCTCGGCATCTCCAGCGTGCCGCTCTTCCTGTTCGACGGGCAGTTCGCGGTGTCGGGCGCACAGCCCGAGGACACGCTGCTCGCCGCGCTCGAAGAGGTCGCCGAGCGCATCGGCGAGCCGCTGATCACACCGCTGGCCGCCGCACCCGGCCAGGGCGAAGGCTGCGACGACGACGGCTACTGCGCCGTCTGAGGCGAACCCGCACGGGTACGGCGCCCGCCGTACCCGTGCGGGTGTTCAGCCGAGGTCGCCGGCGCGGTGGTGGCGGCGGCACAGCACCTGGTAGCGCACGGCCGACGCGTCGGTGTCGCCGATCATGACCTGCTCGCCCGTGCGGGCCATCGTGCCGCCGACCACGCGTGCGTTGAGCCTGCCCGGACGCCCGCACCAGCACAGCACCTCCACCTGCAGCCTGTGCACCTCGTCCGCCAGCTCGAACAGCCGCTGGGCCGCGGGGAACATCTGCGACCTGAAGTCGGAGGCCAGGCCGAAGGCGTAGACGTCGACGCAGTGCTCGTCCACCAGGCAGGCCAGCTGCTCGATCTGCTCGGTGGCGTAGAAGCAGGCCTCGTCGCAGATCAGATAGTCGATCCGGTCGTGCGAGCGCACCAGCGCCACCAGGTCCAGGCCGTCCTCCACCTCGATGGCCTCGAGACCGAGCCCGATGCGGCTGGTGACCTTGGGGCCGCCCGAGCGGTCGTGCTTGGTGAGGACCAGGCCGCGTCTGCCCTGGCGGCGATGGTTGTAGTTCATCTGCAGCGCCAGGGTGGACTTCCCGCAGTCCATCGGGCCGTAGTAGAAGCGCAGCACGCCGTCGCGTGTGCCGGGCGGCACGGCGGAGAGGGCAGACAATTCGGTCACGGGCCGCCAGCTTAGCGGTCTTTCGCCGAAGGAACGCCTGGTGTTCGGCAGGTTTCGCCGGTCCGTGCGACGGCTGCGGCCATTAGACACTGTGTCCATGCGCAGCGTCCGTATCGGTGTCGACACCGGGGGCACGTTCACCGACGTGGTCGCGGTGGACGAGCAGACCGGCGAGATCCTCACGACCAAGACCCCTTCGACACCCGCAGACCCCGCCGACGGGTTCGTCGCCGGGCTGACGAAGATCGGCTTTCCCGATGCCGCCCAGATCGTGCACGGCACGACGGTGGCCACCAACCAACTGCTCGAAGACCGCATCGCCGATCTCGGCTTCATCACCACCGAAGGCTTCGAGCACCTGCTGGAGATCGCCAGGCAGAGTGTGCCCGACGGCTACGGCAACTCCTACTTCTGGGTCAAACCGCCGCGCATCGTACCGGTGAGCAGGGTCAGGACCGTGGGCGGCAGGCTCGACCACAAGGGCGGCCAGGTCCGTCCCTTCGACGAGGCGTCGGCCGTGGCGGCGGCCCGATGGTTCCGGGAGCAGGGCGTCACCGCGATCGGCGTGTGCTTCCTGCACTCCTACGCCAACCCGGAGCACGAGCACCTCATGCGCGACGTGCTCGCCGCCGAGCACCCCGGCGCCGTCGTCTCGCTCTCCAGCGACGTGCTGAGGGAGTACCGCGAGTACGAACGCGCGGTCACCACGCTCGTCGACGCCGCCGTCAAGCCGACCATGCGCCGCTACATCGCCGGCCTGTCGGAGCGGCTCGGGCGCTCGTTCTCGGTGATGAAGTCCAACGGCGGCGTGCTGTCGGCCCGCGAGGTGGTGCACCAGCCGATCACCACCGTGCTGTCCGGCCCGGCGGCGGGCGCGCTCGGCGCGGGGCTCATCGCCTCCGTCGCCGGTCACCCCTCGGTGATCACCCTGGACGGCGGCGGCACCTCGACCGACGTCGCCGTCGTCGTCGACGGCGAGCCCACCCTGACCACCGAGGGCGCCATCGGCAGGTACCCGTGCAAGATCCCGATGATCGACATCGTCACGGTCGGCGCGGGCGGCGGCTCGATCGCCTGGATCTCGCCCGAAGGCACGCTGAAGGTCGGCCCGCGATCGGCGGGGGCCGACCCGGGACCGCTGTGCTATGGCAAGGGCGGCACCGAGGTCACCGTCACCGACGCCCACGTCTTCCTCGGCCGCATCCCGCCGCACCTGCTCGGCGGCGAGATCCCCCTCGACGCCGACGCGGCCCGCGCGGGCGTCGAGGCGCTCGCGGGCAAGCTCGGCCTGAGCGCCGAACGCCTGGCCGAGGGCATCCTGGAGATCAGCGCGTTCAACCAGTGCAACGCGATCAGGCAGATCACCGTCAAACGCGGCCTGGACGTGCGCGACTTCCCGCTGGTCGCCTTCGGCGGCTCAGGCCCGCTGCTGGCCTGCCGCCTCATCGACATCCTCGGCCTCCCGGCCGTACTGGTGCCGCCCGACCCCGGCAACGTCTCGGCCTTCGGCCTGCTCACCGTCGACGTGCGCAGCGACTACGTGCGTACCCACGTCACGCGCTCGCCGCAGGCCGCGTCCGTCGAGGCCGTCTACGCCGACCTGGAGGCCCAGGCGGCCGACGCCCTCGACCGGGAGGGCTTCGCCGACCACGTCCTGGCCCGCAGCGCCGACCTGCGCTACTACGGCCAGGCCTACGAGGTCAGGGTCAACGCGCCCACCGGCCCGATCGACGCCGCCTGGCTCGCGGCCGTCGAGGCGCGCTTCCACGAGGCGCACGAGAACCTCTACGGCTACGGCTACCGCGCCGACCCCAGGCACGGCGTGGAGTGGGTCAACCTCAGGGTCTCCGGCATCGGCCCGATCACCAGACCCGTCATCCCGCGCCGACCGCAGGGCCCGCCCGCGCCGCCACCGGCGCTCAGGGACGTCTGCTACGACGAAAGACACGCCCCCACACCCGTGCACCAGCGCGCGGGCCTGCCGCCCGGCGCCGTGCTCACCGGCCCGGCCGTCATCGAGGAGTACGGCTCCACACTGCCGCTGCACCCCGGCTTCACCGCGACCGTCGACCCCTACGGCAACCTGGAGGTGCGTCGTGGCTGACCCCGTCCTCGTCGAGATCGTCGAAGGCACGCTCGCCTCGGTCGAGAAGGAGGTCGAGACCGCGATCGCCCGCACCGCGCGCTCGCCGATGATCCGCGACGCCCACGACTTCAGGGCCGGTATCCACGACGTGCGGCTGCGCAAGCTGACCGGCCGTTCCTACTCCGCCCTCGTCCAGCCGATCGTCAGGGACTTCCCGGTCGAGACGATGAACCCGGGAGACGTCTACTTCCACAACGACGTCTACCTGTCGGAGGGCGGCATCGGCCATCTGCCCGACCTGTGTGTCACCGTGCCGGTCTTCCACCAGGGCGAGGTCGTCGCCTTCGTGCAGGCCTTCGGCCACCACGACGACATCGGCGGCGCCGTACCCGGTTCGATGCCCTCGCACGCGCGCAGTGTGTTCGAGGAGGGCCTCATGGTGCCGCCGATCAAGCTCTGGGACAGGGGAGTGCCCAACGAGGCCGCCCTGCGCATCATGACCCGCAACTCCCGTATGCCCGACTCGCTGGCCGGCGACCTCGACGCCGAGTGCTCGGCCTGCCTCATGGGCGCACGCCGCCTGGGCGAACTGTTCGACCGGTACGGCAGGAGCGCCGTGCAGGAGTGCTTCGACGCCGTCATCGACAAGACGACCGAGACCTTCCGCAGGGAACTGCTGTCGAAGATCCCGCCCGGCGTCTACGTGTGGGAGGACTACGCCGAGCACGACGGCGTGGACGAGCCGCGCCTGCACACCCAGCGCATCACGCTGACCAGGCTCGACGACCGGATCGTCATCGACTTCACCGGCACCTCGGCCCAGGCCAAGGGGCCGATCAACCATGCGGGCGACTACGCCGACGGCGTCTTCCTGAAGAAGTGGCTGGCCCCGATCCTGCGCAACCTCGCCGACACGCCCGAACGCATGGGCGAACTCGACGTCAACGAGGGCGTGGTGCCGCTCATCGAGATGATCTTCCCCGAGAAGGGCACCCTGCTCACGCCGATCTTCCCGGCGCCGACCAACGCCCGTACGTTCGTCATCCTGCGCCTGCTCGGCGTGCTCGCCGGGGTCCTGGCCAAGGCCACGGGCGGTCGCATGCCCGCCGACCAGGAGACCATCCGCTACACCGGTGTGTACGGCGAGGGCGAGGACGGCCCGTACCTCATGCGCGAGGTGCTCGGCGGCGGCTCGGGCGGACGCTGGTACGCCGACGGCGAGGACACCATCCACGTCGTGCCCGACTCGCGCAACATCCCCGTGGAGTTCGCCGAGTCGCGCTGGCCCTTCCTCGTCGAACGGCTCGGCCTCGCGGTGGACTCGGGCGGGCCGGGCAGGCACCGGGGCGGGCTCGGCTACGACAAGCACATCAGGATGACGCGCGACGCCTCCTACATGTCGATCGCAGACCGGTCGATCCTGTCGTGCTGGGGCGTCAACGGCGGGCGGGCGGGACGGCCCTTCCGGGTGGAGGTCGAAGGGCGCGAGATGGAGGGGCTGGTCGACGACTTCCCGGTACGGGCGGGCGAGGTCATCCGCATCCGCACGACCGGGGGCGGCGGCTGGGGCTCGCCCTACGAACGCGATCCCGCGCTGGTCGCCGCCGACGTGCGCGACGGCAAGGTGTCGGTGTCGGGCGCGCGCGAGGACTACGGCGTCGTGCTGGAGGGCGGGACCGTGGACGAGGCGGCCACGGCGGCACTGCGCGCCGACCTGGCCGCACTGCCTTCGCCGTTCTTCGACCGGGGGCCCGGCTACCGGCTGCTGGCCGGGGGCAGGACGTCGGCCGAGGTCGACGACGTCTGAGCGCGGGCGTCCCGCGGCCGGGCTAGGTGCTGACGATCAGGTCGGCCCGGCCGCGGGTGCCGTCCTCGGCGAACCAGGTGCGCTCGGCGGCGAACCAGGCCCGCCAGCGGGGTTCGAGGCCGGGGCCGTCACGTTCGAGCACGCGGGCCAGGCGGACGTGCTCGTCGGCCTCGACCCACACCGCGTACGTCAGCAGGGGCGCCACCGACCGCCTGGCCGTGCTCACGCCCTCGACGACGACGACGGGCGCGGGCGGCACCTCGACGCGCTCGGCGTAGCGGCCCGCCACCCAGTCGTAGCGCGAGAACGACCCGGCCCGTCCTTGGGCGAGCGGCTCGACGACCTGCTCGCGCAGGGCGGCGAACCAGCCGGAGGGCCCCTTCTCCCACGGCACCGGGAAGTCGTCGCTGTGCACGACCTGCGCACCCCCGAAGGCCGCGGCCAGCGCTCCCGCGTAGGTCGTCTTGCCCGACCCGGCGGGACCGTCGACCGCGACCAGTCTGACCGGCCCGCACCTGGGGGCCAGTGTCATGACCAGACGGGCGACGTCCTGCGGTGACTCAGTTGCGCTCACCCGGGACATCCTGCCCGTCCCTCACCTCAGGTCAGCACTCCCCGCGCCAGCG
This sequence comes from Nonomuraea sp. IBHARD001, assembly GCF_056106265.1. Classification (NCBI taxonomy): domain Bacteria; kingdom Bacillati; phylum Actinomycetota; class Actinomycetes; order Streptosporangiales; family Streptosporangiaceae; genus Nonomuraea; species Nonomuraea sp. IBHARD001. Next base: position 6,357,310 of record NZ_JBWBBW010000002.1, on the reverse strand, counting down.
GATCCGCACGATCTCGACGGGATCGTTGGGGAAGTACGCGTCGTAGGCGCCGGGGCCCGGGTAGTAGTGCATGCAGCGGGTGTAGGGGCCGGATCCGTCCTGGGCCCGGTAGTAGGTGACGTCGACGTGGTCGACCCCGGCCTGCGGGAAGCCGTTGTTGAACAGGTAGACGCCGATGACCCGGCCACTCCAGTTGCCCGCCGTCGACCAGCTGGTCGGGGCGCCGGGCTCGCCGGCGAGGCAGAAGTAGCCCCGCTGGCATCCGGGAGGCGGCCCGGCGGCTGCCGAGGCGCTCTGGGGGACGGCCAGGGTCGCGAGCGTGATCAGCGCGGCTCCCGCAAGGGCTCCGCCTGATGTGAGCAAAGCGCGCATGGTCATGGTTTTTCCCTTCATCGGTAGGGCGGCTGAGATCTGCTTGCCTTTCACGCTAATAGTTTTGACTTTTCTTTGTCGACTTCTTTGACAAGATGTGTGACGCCGGGACCCGATGTGTCGGTTGCAGTGGGAGAACGGGTAGGAAAAGGACGTGATGGTCGGCGGTGCTAGGCTCGGCGACCACGCGACTGGAGGTTGATCTTGCGCGGACCCCTTGGCGACATCGTCGTGCTCGACCTTTCGCGCGCCCTCGCGGGCCCGCACGCCGCCCAGATGCTCGGCGACCTGGGCGCCAAGGTGATCAAGGTTGAGCATCCCGCCGGCGGCGACGAGTCACGCGGCTGGGGCCCGCCCTTCGTCGGACCAGATCACGACATTTCCACATACTTCTTGGCGGCTAATCGCAACAAACAGTCGATCGCGGTCGACCTCAAGTCGCCCGAGGGAAAACAGCTCGTCGAGCGGCTCGTCCGCCACAGCGACGTCCTGATCGAGAACTTCCGCACCGGCGTGCTCGACCGGCTCGGCTTCACCGTCGAGCGGCTGCACGAGCTCAATCCGCGCCTGGTCGTCCTGTCGATCACCGGATTCGGCCACGACGGCCCCGAAGGCGGCAGGCCCGGCTACGACCAGATCGCCCAGGGCGAGGCCGGTCTGATGTCGCTCACCGGCCCCAGCTCCGCCGAGCCGTACCGGGTTGGGGCCTCGATCGCCGACCTGCTGGCCGGGATACACGGGGCCTACGGCGTGACGGCCGCGTTGTACGAGCGTGAGCGCACGGGCAGGGGCACGGTCGTGCGCACGTCGTTGCTGGCCGCCGTGGCGGGTGTGCACTCCTACCACGGGACGGCGTGGACGGTCGGCGGGCAGGTGCCCGGCGCCAACGGCAACCACCATGCCTCGATCGCGCCCTACGGGGCGTTCGCCTGCGCCGACGGCATGCTGCAGATCGCGGCGGCCAACGAGGGGCAGTGGCTCAAGGTCGCCGGACTGCTCGGCCTCGACCCGGCCGACCCGCGTTACGCGGTCAACCGGCTGCGCTTCCAGCACCGCGACGAGCTGATCGCCGACATGGAGAAGGCGCTCTCGGCCCGTCCCCGTGCGCACTGGCTGGCCGCGCTCGGCGAGCTGGGTGTGCCCGCGGGGGCGATCAGGTCGATCGACGAGGTGTACTCCTGGGACCAGACGCGCTCGCAGGGCCTGGTCGTCGAGGTGGAGCACCCGGTGCTCGGCCGCATCGAGCTGCCCGGCCCCCCGCTGCGCTTCGACGACGCCCCGGTCGCGCGCCACACCGCGCCTCCCGCACTCGGCCAGGACACCGACGCCGTCCTCACCTGGCTCCAGGCCGCCGAATCCCAGGCCATCGAATCCCAGGCCGCCGAATCCCAGGCCATCGAATCCCAGGCCACCGAAGCACAGACCATCGAAGCACAGGCCACCGAAGCACAGACCATCGAAGCACAGGCCGCCGAAGCACAGGCCGCACGGATCGAAGGCATCCGGGTGGCGGGACACGAGCCGGAGGGCCGATGACGATGGGCGTCCAGCGCCCGGACGCGCGCACGCTCATCGAGACCGTCCTCGACAAGGGCTCGTGGACCTCGTGGGACACCCCGCCCGCCGACCCGGCCAGACCGGGCTCCTCCTACGCCGACGAGCTGGCCTGGGCCAGGGTGCGCTCCGGGTACGACGAGTCGGTCGTCACGGGCGAGGGGCTGCTGGACGGGCGCAGGGTGGCGGTCGTGGCGTGCGAGTTCGGCTTCATGGCGGGCTCGATCGGCGTGGCCGCCGCCGAACGCCTGGTGAGCGCCGCCGAGCGGGCCACCCGCGAACGGCTGCCGCTGCTGGCGGCCCCGGCCTCCGGCGGCACCCGCATGCAGGAGGGCGCGCTGGCCTTCGCCCAGATGGTGAAGATCACCGCCGCGGTGACCGCCCATCGGCTGGCCGGCCTGCCGTACCTCGTCTATCTGCGGCATCCGACCACCGGCGGGGTGTTCGCCAGCTGGGGGTCGCTGGGGCACGTCACGGCGGCCGAGCCGCAGGCGCTGATCGGGTTCCTCGGGCCGAGGGTGTTCGAGTCGCTGCACGGCTATCCGTTCCCCGACGGTGTGCAGGTCGCGGAGAACCTCTTCGCGCACGGCCTGGTCGACGCCGTCGTCACGGCCGAGGACGCCAGGCGGGTGGCGATCAGGACGCTGTCGGTGCTCTGCGCCGACCCCTCGGCCGTCCTCGCGGGCCCCGAACCCGTCGAGGACCTGAGGCCGGTCGACGCGTGGGAGGCGATCACCCGCTCCCGCCGCGACGACAGGCCGGGCATCAGGACGCTGCTCAAGCTCGCCGCCACCGACGTCACCCCGCTCAACGGCACCGGCGAGGGCGAGAACGACCCGGGCCTGCTGCTGGCGCTGGCCAGGTTCGGCACCGCGCCCGCCGTGGTGCTCGGCCAGGACAGGCGCAGGCAGCGGGCGCTCGCACCGCTCGGCCCGGCCGGGCTCAGGGTGGCCCGCAGGGGGATGAAGCTGGCGGCCGAGCTCGGTCTGCCGCTCGTCACCGTCATCGACACCGCGGGTGCGGCCCTGTCGAAGTCGGCCGAGGAGGGCGGGCTGGCCGCCGAGATCGCCCGCTCGCTCGCCGATCTGGTCATGCTGGAGGCGCCCACCGTCTGCCTGCTGCTGGGCGAGGGCGCGGGCGGCGCCGCGCTCGCCATGCTGCCGGCCGACCGCGTGCTGGCCGCCCAGCACGCGTGGCTGTCGCCGCTGCCGCCGGAGGGCGCCTCCGTGATCCTTTACCGCAGTGTCGACTTCGCACCCGAGATCGCCCAGGCGCAGGGCATCAGGGCCACCGACCTCCGACGTGACGGCATCGTCGACAGGGTGGTGCCCGAGCTGCCCGACGCCGCCTACGAGCCGATGGCCTTCTGCGAGCGCGTGGGCAGGGCGCTGGAGTACGAGATCGCGGGACTGCTGAGCCGGACCCCCGCGGACCGGCTCAGCACCAGGCTGGGCCGCTACCGCACGCTGGGAGCCGGCTGAGCCTCGGGCCACAGGGGCTTGACCGGCGGATGCGCCTTCCGCCAGGTCTGCGCGCCCGCGGCGTCGTAGCCGACGAGCTCGAAGCCCTGGAGCTGGATGTCGTCGTCACGGCCGGGATCCCCGGCGAAGAGCCGGATGCCTGCGTCCCAGGACGCGGGCACGGTCTTCGCCTCGGTCGACGAACCGTCGGCGAAGATCAGGACGACCTTCTCGGTGTCCGGGGTCGTCACCCCGAACCAGTCGCGGCCCTCGATCCTGACCTCGACGTTCGTCTCCTTGCCGTCCATGTCCTTCAGCACATCCTTGAACAGGTGCCTGCCGACCTCCTTGCCGTCATGCCACCAGACGATCTCGGGGTCGGTGCCCTCGATCAGGCCGGCCTTCAGGCCGTTCACCGTTTGCGCGTCGGCCGGGACCTCGGCCGGCTCCGGGTTCGTCACGTGCAGCTTCGCCAGGTCCATGCGCTGGACGACCTCGCCGGATCGGCCGGTGATCTCGATCGTGCGCACCCCTGCGGACGTGGGGTAGGTCACCGTCCAGATCGCCAGCGGCGCGCCCTCGGGCTTGGTGATCGTGCCCTCGTACCGCACGTCGCCGGGTCCGACGGCGTGGACGGCGCGGACATCGGTCGCCGTGCCGAACTCCATGGCCTGCTTCGGCAGGGGGCCGTGGTTCGTGGTGCCCTCCCACTTCGCCGGGTTCGGCGCGCCGTCCTTGGTCGCGAGGTCGCAGCCGGTGATGGCGCTACCGACGCGCAGCTGCATCGTGAGGCAGAACTGCACCGTGCCGTTCTTGCGGCCGAACCACAGCCGCATCGGGCGATCCTCGCTCGGGTTCACGATCGTGAGCGGCTCGCCGAGCGGCGTCTGCCCGCGCAGCGCGTCGTCGTGCCCCCGCCGGGTGTCGGTCGTCACGCTCGTGGCCACCAGGTCGCCCTCGCCCCCGGTGCCACCCAGCACCAGCGGCACGACCAGCACGGCCGCAGCGGCCACCGGCACGCCGATCACCGCCAGCTTGAACGGCAGGCCGAGCCGCCGCCTTCCCGTCCTGGTCTGCAGTCTGCGCCAGGCGTCGGGGCTCGCCTCATAGGTCTCGGCCCTGGCGTCGAGCGCGGTGCGAAGCCGTACTTCGAGGTCGTTCACGACGTCTCCCTCATCGCCTTGCCCAGGGCGGCGAGGCCCCTGCTGGCGTGTGTCTTGACCGAGCCGGGCGTGACGCCCATGGCCTCGGCGATCTCTCGTTCGGAAAGGTCGAGCCAGTAGCGCAGGATCAGCGCCTCACGCTGGCGGCGCGGCAGCGCGTCGAGCGCGGCGAGCAGTTCCCTGTTGCGCTCGGCCACCAGCACGTCGTGCTCGGCGCCCCTGGCCGCCTCGGGCGGGTCGGGTCTGCGCAGCCGTACCAGGCGTAGGTGGCGCAGGCGGTTGCGGGTCAGGTTGCACACCACGGAGCGCAGGTAGGCGAGCGCGGCTCCCTCGTCGCGCAACCGGCGACGGTGGAGCCTGGCGAACGCCTCCTGCGCGATGTCCTCGGGGTCGTCGGCACCGAGCAGCCCGGCGAGCCGGACGAGGGGCTGGTACTGCCCCGCGAACAGCTCGGCGAAGGCCGGGGGGCCGATGGCCGAGCCCGGGACGGGGGCGCGGGTCTTCAGTTGGTTCACACCCTGAGAGACACGCGGGCCCGGCATCGGTTGACAGCCCTCAGGGAACGGGGACGCGCTCGACCCTGATCGAGAAGACCTCTTCGCGGGGCACGACGACCTCGTAGGCGCCGTGGTCGACCATCCAGTAGCCCAGCGCCTCGGCCTTCATGCCGCTGTGCCCGGTGTAGGCGATGTGCAGGCCGTCCTCGTCCTCGTCGAGGACCACGCAGGGCTCGCCGCCGAACGCGCCGACCGTGCGCACCAGCACCAGCCACTCCAGCTCCGAGCGCGCGACCGTGCGCCGCCAGTAGCCGGAGGAGCCGTCGAAGCCGGGCAGGTCCTCCTCGCTGAACAGCACGACGTCGTCCGGGCCCGGCCCGAGTGCGGCCGGGTGGGTGCGCTCGGCGAAGCGGGCCACGAAGCCCGAGGTCACGGGAACGCTCATGCGGCACGCCGCCAGGTCAGCCCGTCGTAGGCGGCGAAGGGCACGCTCTCGTCGCCGCTCACCCGCACGATCTCGGCCCCGGCAGGGATCGGGATCGGCATCGTGTGGAACTGCGGCACGACGTGCTCACGCGAGGTGGTGAACCCGTTGCCCGCGAACGGCGCAGCGTCGCTCCAGTCGCCGCCCATGTGCGGCCCGTAGGGCACGGCATAGGTGTCGACGTCACGCGCCAGCCACCTCATCACATAGAGCTCGGGCACGTCGGCGCTCAGCTCCGATCCCTCGAACGACAGGTCGAGGGCGAGGAACAGGCTCCTGGGCGTGGTCAGCCGCGCGCAGTCCTGCACGCGGTAGACATAGCCCGAGATCACCGTGCGCTTGCCCGACAGATAGGGGACCAGCAGACGCGGTGGGATCACCTTCTGCATCTGTGTCCTGGCGCTCACGGCAACACTTTACTGTCCGTTGACCCCGAGCACGCGGTGTTCCAGGCACGGCAGCGTCGCCCGCACGCTCGCCGTCACCGCCCGGTCCACCTCGACCACCTGTACGGCGGGCACCGCGCCGAGGTCGGCCCTGACCAGGCCCAGCGGGTCGACCAGCATGCTGCGGCCGATGCCGAACCCGTCGGCGGCCTCGGCCGGGTTCGGCGCCTGGCCGACGGCAGCCGTCCACATGGTGTTCTCCAGCGCCCTGGCGCGCACCAGCGTGCTCCAGTGCTCCTCCTTGAGCGGCCCGGCGCCCCAGGCGGCGATCACGGCGAACAGCTCGGCGCCCTTGTCCACCAGTGCCCTGGTCAGCTCGGGGAAGCGCACGTCGTAGCAGGTGACGAGGCCGATCCGCAGTCCGGCCAGCTCGACGACGACCGGTTCGGCGCCGCGTTCGACCAGCTCGGACTCCTTGGCGCCGAAGGAGTCGAACAGGTGGATCTTCCGGTAGGCGGCCTGGATCGTTCCGTGCGCGTCGAGGGCGACCGCGGTGTTGAACACGCGCTCGCGGCCCGGCTCGAACACACCGGTGATCACCGCGATGCCGTGCTCGCGCGCGGCTTCGGCGACGCCGGTGACGAAGGGGCCGTCCAGGGGCTGGGCCAGGTCGGTGATGCGCTTGCCGTACCTGGTCAGGGTGGCTTCGGGGAAGATCGCCAGGTCGGCGCCCTCGGCCTGGGCGAGCGCTTCGCGTACGCGCCGGAGGTTGATCTCGGGGTCGGGGGAGATCGGTAGCTGGCAGAGCGCGATTCTCGTCACCTTACGACTCTAACGATTGGGGACCCGGCGCATCCAGGTCAGAGTGCGCCAGATCCACTCAAGCGGGCCGTATCTATGGCGACCCAGCCACCATCGCGAGAAGGCGATCTGCGCCGCCACCGTGGTCAGCGCCACCGCGACGACGCCCAGCCTGGTCGGATCGGCGTCCAGCAGCGGCTTGGTGACAAAGATCACGAAAGTGCCGCTCACATAGTTGGTCAGCGCCATCCTGCCGAGCGGTTCGAGCAGCGCCGACAACCACGGCCGCAGCGCCGGCACCAGCCCGGTGGCGTAGGCGGCGGCCCCGGCCAGCGAGGCGGCCAGATAGACGGCCCACACGCCCTGCAGCACCCAAAGGACGGTCAGCGTGGTGGTCGCCGATGCGCAGACCACGAACATCGGCAGCAGCAGCCGCCTGGGCGGACGGTATTCGTACAGCGCCATGCCCAGCAGGAACAGGCCGGGGATCATGATCTCGCCGCCGCCCTGCCACACCGCCCAGGCCAGTGCGGCCAGCCCGAGCACCAGCACGCCGCTCCGGTGCAGGAACGAGGCGGGCAGCAGGATCAGCGCCCCGGTCAGGGCATAGGGGGTGAGCACCTCACCCGGATAGAACTGCGCCTGGACCAGCCCGAAACACAGCAGCCAGAACAACCGGCGCAGCAACGCCCACCGCGAGCCCGAGCGCAGGAACAGCATGAAGCTGGCCCCGAAGAGCACCGAGAAGATGGGATAGAAACGCCCCTGGAAGACGATCTCCAGCACCGTGTCCACCGCGACCGGCGTCTCGTGCGCGGTGTGCTGCCAGGTGTTGACCAGCATGATGCCGCCGACCGCGAACCCGCGCAGCGCGTCGAGCTCCCGGATGCGGGCGGGGTGGGCGGCGGTCTGGGTCATCGGAAGCCTCATACCACCACACGTCACGCCGATACCGCCAGCACTGGACCATCGCCCTCGGATTTCCCGCCGATAGTGTGACCTCGTGAGCGAACCCCTTGTGTCCCGGATGCGGGAATTCGGCACCACGATCTTCGCCGAGATGAGCGCCCTGGCGGCCAGCACCGGCTCGATCAACCTCGGTCAGGGCTTCCCCGACACCGACGGACCGCCCGCGATGCTGGAGCGCGCGATCGAGGCCATCAGGTCGGGCGCCAACCAGTACCCTCCGGGCCCCGGCACGCCCGAGCTGCGCCAGGCCGTGGCCGAGCACCGCAAGGCGCACTACGGGCTCGGCTACGACCCCGACGGCGAGATCCTGGTGACCGTGGGCGCCACCGAGGCCATCGCCGCCTCCGTGCTGGCCCTGTGCGAGCCGGGCGACGAGGTGATCGTCTTCGAGCCGTACTACGACTCCTACGCCGCCGCCATCGCGGTCGCGGGGGCCGTGCGCAGGCCGGTGCCGCTGCGGGCGGTCGAGGGGCGCTTCACCTTCGACCCGGCCGAGCTGCGCGCCGCCGTCACCCCGCGCACGCGTGCGGTGCTGGTCAACTCGCCGCACAACCCCACCGGCACCGTGTTCACGCGCGCCGAGCTGGCCGAGATCGCCGCCGTCTGCGTCGAGCACGGCCTGGTCGCGATCTCCGACGAGGTGTACGAGCACCTGACGTTCGACGGCGTCGAGCACCTGCCGCTCGCCGGGTTCCCCGGGATGCGCGAGCGGACCGTGATGATCTCGTCGGCGGGCAAGACGTTCTCCGCGACCGGCTGGAAGACCGGGTGGATCTGCGCGCCCGCCCCCCTGGTACGCGCCGTGCAGACGGTCAAGCAGTTCCTCACCTTCACCTCGTCGGCCCCGTGGCAGTTGGCCGTCGCCCACGCCCTGCGCACGGAGCTGGAGTGGGTCGCGGGCCTGCGCGCCTCGCTGCAGGACAAGCGCGACCGGCTGATGAACGGCCTCGACGCCGCCGGGTTCGGCGTGCTCAAGCCGTCGGGCACCTACTTCGTCCAGACCGACATCCGCCCGCTCGGCTTCACCGACGGCCTCGACCTGACCAGGAAGCTGCCCGAGCTGGCCGGAGTCGTCGCCATCCCCACCCAGGTCTTCTACGACAACCAGGAGTACGGCAGGCACTTCGTCCGCTTCGCCTTCTGCAAGCGCGACGAGGTGATCGACGAGGCGGTGCGCCGGCTGGCCGGGCTCACGGCACGACCTTGACCGGCAGCCGCCTGGCCCGCACCGCGCTGCGCACGGCCTTGGCCAGCTGGGAGTACTCCGCCGCCCGCGCCGAACTGGCCCGGTAGGCCAGGCCGATCGTACGGCCCGGCGTGGGCGGCCCGAACCTGCGCAGGGCCAGCCGTACCCTCTTGCCCGTCTCGACGGGGACGGCGGACTCCGGCAGCAGGGTCACGCCGAGGCCGCCCGCGACGAGCTGGACCAGGGTGGGCAGGCTGGTGGCGTAGGTGGTGGCCGTGGCGCGGGCGCCCACCTCGCGGCACACGTCGATCGCCTGTTCGCGCAGGCAGTGGCCCTGGTTGAGCAGGACGATGTCCAGGCCCTTGAGCACGTCGCGATCCAGCGGCTCCTGACTCGCCGCCAGGGGATGGCCGGACGGCAGGGCCAGCAGGAAGTCCTCGTCGTAGAGCGGCTCCTCCACCAGGCCGGAGGCGTCGGCGGGCAGCGCCAGCAGCACCAGGTCGAGCCGGCCCTCGCGCAGCTCCTCCAGGATCGTCTCGGTCCTGGCCTCGTGCACGGTCAGCCGCAGCTGCGGGAAGCGCCTGGCGAACATCGGCAGCAGCGCGGGCAGCACATACGGCGCCACGGTCGGGATCACGCCCAGGTGCGCGGGCCCGCTGAACGGCTCGCGCGAGTGCGCCACCTCGCCCATGAGGTCGTCGAGCGCGCTGAGCACCCGGGTCGCGTGCACTGCGACCCGCTCGCCCGCGGGCGTCAGGAGCACCTTGCGTGTGGTGCGTTCCAGTAACTGTGTGTCAAGGATCTCCTCTAGCGCCGACACCGCGCCCGACAGTGCGGGCTGGCTCATCCGCAGCGTCGCGGCCGCCTCCCGGAAGTGCAGATGGTCGGCCACGGCGAGGAAAGCGCGCAGCTGGGCGAGGGTGGGCATGGGCTCACTGATAGGAATCGCCTCTCAGATTGGTCCGGCCGGTCGATTTCTCGGATCAATGCTAGGTGCGGGAGCCTGGCGGCACTGACAACGACGTCCAGCCAAGGAGACATGCGCGTGCTCACCGTCGGTGACCGTTTCCCCGAGTACGACCTGACCGCCTGTGTGGCACTCGACGCCGACAAGGCGTTCGCCAGGATCGACCACAAGACCTATGAGGGTCAGTGGCGTGTGGTGTTCTTCTGGCCCAAGGACTTCACGTTCGTGTGCCCGACCGAGATCGCCGAGTTCGGCCGGTTGAACGAGGACTTCGCCGACCGTGACGCCCAGGTGCTCGGGGTGTCGGTCGACTCCGAGTACGTGCACCACGCCTGGCGCAAGGACCACCCCGACCTGCGCGACCTGCCGTTCCCGATGCTGTCGGACATCAAGCGCGAGCTGTCGGAGTCGCTCGGCGTGCTCGGTGAGGACGGCGTCGCCCAGCGGGCCACGTTCATCGTCGACCCGAACAACGAGATCCAGTTCTCGATGGTGACCGCCGGTTCCGTCGGGCGCAACGTCAAGGAGGTGCTGCGGGTGCTCGACGCCCTGCAGTCCGACGAGCTGTGCCCGTGCAACTGGAACAAGGGCGAGGCCGGCCTCGACGAGCAGAAGCTGCTGGCCAGGTGAGCATCGACGCGCTGAAGGCGGCGCTGCCCGCCTATGCCAGGGACACCAAGCTCAACCTGGGCTCGGTCGTGACGACGTCGTCGCTGACCGATCAGCAGGTGTGGGGAGCCGTGCTCGCCTGCGCGCTGACCACCCGCTCGCGTCAGGTCATCGCCGAGGTGTCGGACGAGGCCGCGCGGGTGTTGTCGCCCGAGGCCTTCACCGCGGCCAAGGCGGCGGCCTCGATCATGGCGATGAACAACGTCTACTACCGGGCCGTCCATCTCATCGGCGACGACACCTATGCCACGCTTCCCGCCAAGCTGCGCATGCAGGTCATCGGGAGTCCCGGGGTGGACAGGACGGACTTCGAGCTGTGGTGCCTGGCGGTCTCGGCGATCAACGGCTGCGGGCGCTGCCTGGAGTCGCACGAGCGGGTGCTGCGCGAGTCCGGCCTGCCGCGTGAGCAGATCCAGGAGGCGCTGCGCATCGCCGCCGTACTGAACGCGGTGGCCGCCACGCTGGAGGCCGAGGCGGTCCTGGTCTCGGTCTGAGCCCCGCATGGAGGAGGACGCCACGATGGGGCGCCCTCCTCCAGAAACGGTCACTTCACCGTGACGGGCTCTTCGGCGGAGGTGTGCGCGTCGGCCGAACCGCGCAGCGGCAACTCCTTCAGCAGCAGGGCCGCCACCGCCGCCAGGATCGCGATCGGCACGCCGAACAGGAACACCGTCTGGATGGCCCGGGTGAAGGCCTCCAGCACGATCTCCATCACCTGCGGGGGCAGGTGCCTGATCGCGTCGGGCGAGCCGAGCGTCGCACTCCCGCCGGTCAGCGGCAGGTGGGCGGCCCTGGCCAGGGCGGTCAGCTCGTCGGTGAGCCTGTTGGACAGCACCGCGCCGAACGCGGCCACGCCGACCGCGCCGCCCAGCGACCTGAAGAACGAGACGCCGGACGTGGTGGCGGCCATGTCGGCACGCGAGACGGCGTTCTGCGCGGCCAGGATGAGGATCTGCATGGAGGCGCCGAGCCCCATGCCCAGCAGCGCCACGTCGACGCCGATGACCATCAGCGAGGTGTCGACGTGCAGCCTGGACAGCAGGAACAGCCCGAGCGCGACCAGCACCATGCCGACGACGGGGAAGACCTTCCAGCGCCCGGTCCTGGTGACGAACCTGCCGACGCCGATCGAGGCGACGAGCAGGCCGACCACCATGGGCAGGGTCATCAGGCCTGACGCCGTGGGGCTCATGCCCTTGACGATCTGCAGGTACTGGGGCAGGAACATCATCGCGCCGAACATCGCGGCGCCGACCATCAGCGACGACAGCGAGGTCAGCACGAACGTGCGGTCGCGGAACAGCCTGGGCGGCAGGATCGGCTCGACGGCCCTGCGCTCGGCCACGACGGCCAGGCCGAAGAAGACCAGCGACAGCGCGCCGAGCGTCCACGTCCACGCTGAGTTCCAGGCGAACTCCTTGCCGCCGAGCGACAGCAGCAGCATCAGCGCGGTGGTGCCGCCCGTGATGAACGTGGCGCCCCACCAGTCGACCTTGGCGTCCCGCTTGACCAGGGGCAGCTTCAGCACGCGCTGGATGACGAAGAACGAGACGAGCGCCAGCGGCACGCTGATCCAGAAGCACCAGCGCCACGACATGTTGTCGACGATGAAGCCGCCGAGCAGGGGTCCGGCGACGGTGGAGACGCCGAAGACCGCGCCGATGTACCCGGAGTAGCGACCGCGCTCACGGGGCTCGACGACGTCGCCGAGGATGATCTGGGGCAGCGCCTGCAGCCCGCCCGCGCCGATGCCCTGCAGGGCGCGGGCGGCGATGAGCTGGCCCATGTTCTGGGAGAACCCGGCCGCGACGGCCGAGAGCGTGAACAGCACCAGCGAGAGCTGGAACATGCGCTTGCGCCCGTAGAGGTCGGACAGCTTGCCCCACAGGGGCGTCGAGGCGGTCATCGTGAGCAGGGTGGCGCTGGCCACCCAGGCGAGCTGGTCCTGCCCGCCGAGTGTGCCGACGATCGTGGGCAGCGCGGTGCCGACGACCGATGTGGAGATCATCGAGGTCAGCATCGCGAGCATCAACCCGACCAGGACCTCCAGGACCTGCCTGTGGGTGAAGCGTTGAGCCTGGAGCAAGGTCCCCCCAAGAGACGAAAAGCGTGTAGCGTACATATGAAATTAGTAGACGCTTGTTTACTACGTCAAATCCGGAAGGTCTGAGAGGATCGGCAGGTGGACGAGGTACGGCTGCGCGACCGAGAGGGCACGCGCCTGCGCATTCTGGAAGCGGCCAGGAGGTTGTTCGCCGAGCTCGGCTACGACCAGGTGACGATGAGGCTGCTCGCCGCCGAGGCCGGGGCCAACGTCGCGCTGATCAACCGCTACTTCGGCTCGAAACGGGAGCTGTTCGCCGAGGTGCTCGCCCAGCAGGGGCGCTTTCCCGGCCTGCTCGACGAGGACGGCGACCTGGCCGAGGTGCTGGCCGAGTACCTCGCCGACCGGCTGCTTTCGGACGCCGACAGTCCGATGTCGGCGGCTCTGGCCCGGTCCTCCTCCAGCGACGAGATCAAGGAGGTCATGCGCGAGCGTGTGCTCACCGCGATCCACGACCCGCTGATCGCCAGGCTCCAGGGGCCCGACGCCAGGCTGCGGGGGTCGGTCGCGACCGCGCTGCTGATGGGGGCGGCGCAGTTCAGGCAGCTGCTCGGCGCCTCGATGATGGACGGCATCCCTCGGGCCGACCTGGTGCGCCGGTTGACCGCCGTTTTCCGCGCTTGCCTGGAGTGACGGGCGGTGTGCTTCCGGACGTCCGGCGTGACCGGCGTCGTGTTCTGGACGGATGGCCGGTAATCGGGCGGACAGTGGGTTGAAAGTGCTCCGCCGTACAACTCCAGCATGAGGACCACCGAACTGTCGGTGCCCGAGGCGTTCTGCGGAGCGTCGGGACGGGCGAACATGGGTTGGATCTCCGGTCTCGTGGCGAGTTTCCTGCCGCCCGGCCAGGCCGTCGAGGTTTCCCTGCTGTCCCATGCGAGGGTGCGCTCCCGTCTCGAACTGGAGGACGGGAGGCTGACCATCGGCCCCAGGCTGCTGGCCGTCGGGCGGGTCGTCGCGGTGACCCCGGCCGCGCCCCCGTACCTGCCCGTGCAGGACGCCATCGCGGCCGAGCGCGGTTTCGGGGGGAAGGTGGGGCATCCGTGTCCCGACTGCTTCGGCTGCGGGCACCGCCTTCCGGGGGACGGGCTGCGCGTCTTTCCCGGTCCGGTGAGCGATGGGCTGTACGCCTGTGCGTGGTTCGCCCATCCCCGGCTGACCGAGTGGGGCGACTCGGTTCCGGCCTCGCACGTGTGGGCGGCGTTGTCGTGCGCGATGGAGTGGGCGGGCGGCACGCGCCACAGCCAGGCGCCCAGGACGATGACCGTACGCCCGTATCGTGCGGTGTTTCCCGCCACGACCTATGTGATCGTCGCCACCGCCGGGACGGCCGCCGTCTACGAGACCGACGGGCGCAAGGTCGCGTCGGCCTGCCGGACGATCGGTGAGTAGGGGGCCGGGGGCGGGCGGTTGCCGAAGGAACGACGTTCGATCGGCAGATATTGCCCAAGAGTGCGCATGCGCTCCCCATATACCGTCGCCAACGTGGGCGAACCCCTTCTCACCTCACCCGGCGCGCATGCGGCTGAGCGTATTCTCGTCGCGCTCGGCGGCAACGCGATGACCGCGCCGGACGGCAGTGCCGCGCCGCAGGACCAGCGAGCCGCCGTCGAACAGGCGATGGCCCACGTCGCCACGCTGATCGAGCGGGGACACCGGGTCGTGCTCACCCACGGCAACGGCCCCCAGGTGGGCAACCTGCTGCTGAAGAACCAACTGGCCGCCGACGTCGTACCGCCGGTGCCGCTCGACTGGTGCGGCGCGCAGACCCAGGCGACGGTCGGCACGCTCATCCTCAACAGCCTGCCCGCCAGCGCCGTCGTCGTCACCAGGACGCTGGTGGACGCCGCCGATCCCGCGTTCGCCGACCCGGTCAAGCCGATCGGCAGGTACTTCACCGAGGAGCAGGCGCGCAGGTTCGAGGCGCTCGGCCAGAGCTGGCGGCGTTTCGAGCGCGGCTGGCGCAGGGTGGTGGCCTCGCCCGACCCGTTGCGCATCCTGGACGCGGGCGCGGCGCTGGCGCTGATGGAGGCGGGGTACGTCGTGGTCGCGGCCGGAGGGGGAGGCGTCCCGGTCGTCCAGGCCGCCGACGGCTCGTTGCGTGGCGTCGAGGCCGTCGTCGACAAGGACCTGGCCGCCGCCATGCTCGCCGCCGCCGTCTCGGCCGACGTCCTGGTCATCGCGACCGACGTGCCGTACGCGATGACCGGGTACGGCACGCCCAACGCGCGGCCGATCGGGGCGATCACACCCGATGACCTGCGTGTCCTGCACACCGAAGGGCACTTCGCCGGGGGCAGCATGGGACCCAAGGTGGAGGCGGCCCTGCGTTTCGTCGGCAACGGCGGTCGCATGGCCGTCATCACCTCCTTGGAACACCTTTCACAAGCCATAGACGGAAATTTCGGGACAAGAGTGTCGGTCGTAGAGCGGAGAAAGTAGATGCCGGAGCCCATCGAAGTACGCAAGGTCGCCATCGAGAGCGTGACCGACGCCTCCGGCCTGGAACGGCTGATCGACGACGGGGTGATCGAGGCGCACCGCGTACTGGCGGTGATCGGCAAGACCGAGGGCAACGGCGGTGTGAACGACTACACCCGCATCCTCGCCGACCGCGCCTTTCGCGAGGTACTCGCCGCCAAGGGCCACCCCGCGCCCGACAGCGTGCCCCTCGTCTGGTCGGGCGGCACCGACGGCGTGCTCAGCCCGCACGCCACGATCTTCGCCACCACCGCCGACGCCCCCGCCAGTGACGAGCCGCGCGTCACGGTGGGCGTGGCGATGAGCGACGTCATCCTGCCCGAGGACATCGGCCGCCCGGCCATGGTGGAGAAGGTCGCCGCCGGTGTGCGCGAGGCCATGAAGATCGCCGGGATCGACGACCCCGCCGACGTGCACTACGTCCAGACCAAGACGCCGCTGCTGACCCTGGCCACCATCACCGACGCCAGGAGCCGGGGCCAGGAGACCGCCATCGAGGAGACCGGCCCCTCCATGGACCTGTCGAACTCCACCACCGCACTCGGCATCGCCGTGGCGCTCGGCGAGATCGACATGCCGAGCGCCGACCAGATCCACAAGGACCTGTCCCTGTACAGCAGCGTCGCCTCCTGCTCGAGCGGCGTCGAACTCGACCGCGCCCAGATCGTCGTCGTCGGCAACGCCCGGGGCATCGGCGGGCGCTACCGCATCGGCCACAGCGTCATGAAGGACGCCCTCGACGCCGACGGCATCTGGGAGGCCATCCGCTCCTCCGGCCTCGACCTGCCCGAACGCCCCCACCACACCGACCTGGCCGGACGCCTGGTGAACGTCTTCATGAAGTGCGAGGCCGACCCCTCGGGCCGGGTACGAGGCCGCCGCAACATCATGCTCGACGACTCCGACGTGCACTGGCACCGCCAGATCAAGGCCACGGTCGGCGGCGTCGCGGCCGGCGTGACGGGCGACCCGGCGGTGTTCGTCTCGGTCGCTGCCGTCCACCAGGGCCCATCGGGCGGCGGCCCGGTGGCGGCAATCTCAGACGTGTCATAGAACGCCCCGTTTGCGGCAAGCCCTCCACGACACCTCCATTACGGCAAGCCCAGCACTGCTCCACCCGCCGCACATGGCCGGGTTCCACCGCCCGACGCCCCTGCCGCGCACGGGGCCGGGGCACGTCACGTCGCCCGTACGAGGCGACCATGTGCCCTGGCCCGTGCGGGTAGGCTCGTGCGTTGTGCCGAGTATTCCGCGACCGCTTGTCCCGGCCGATGACGGTAGTGCCGATCCTGTTCTCGCCGCCGCCCTGAGCGCGCACGCGGAGGGAGCCGCAGACGCCACCGAGGTCATCGCCGCGCTCAGCCGTACCCGTCTCCTGGTGCCCGTCGTGGCTCTTCTCACCTCCTCCGAAGTCGGGGCCAACGGCCTCAAGCAGGAGAAGGAGAGCGAGATGGCACTGCCCAAGCTGGTCGGAAAGGACGGCAGGGAAGCGGTCGTCGCCTTCACGAGCACCGACGCCCTGACCCGCTGGCGCCCCGACGCCAGACCGATCCAGGCCACCGCCCTCCAGGTCTGCCAGGCCGCCGTCCACGAGAACGCCTCCGCCGTCGTCCTGGACGTCGCAGGCCCCACCCCCTTCGTCCTGGAGGGCGACGTCCTGAGGGCCCTGGCCGCCGTCGAATCCGGCACCTTGCACACCCTCGAAGGCATAACCATCGCCCGAGTCGCCCCCTCCCCACCCAAACCCCGCTGGTTCTCCCTCCGCCGAAGCTGAGAACCGCCGAACGCCCTGCCGACGAACACTGGGCACGCATCCAGGGAGCGCGAGACGACCGAGGCGCAGTGCACGCATCGCCCGCATGCGCCGAAGAACGGCAGGAGCGGCCTGAGCAAGAGGCCATGGGCGCACGCGGGAAAGCAGAACGGGCACGGTCGAAGCCCGAGCCGAATTAGGCAGAACGCGGCAAGGCGGTCGGCGTGGGCAGGCACGAAAGGGAGTGGCGGATGGCGGGTTGGAGGTCGGGGGCCAGGTGAGCGAGGAGAACTGCGCGGGTGAGGCAGATGTGAGCGGGCGGTTGGGCACGTAGTGCGGGGTGCAGTGGATGGAGAAATGAGTGGAGGCGTCGTGTGGGTGGGGGAAGTGGAGGTAAGCAGGGACGGAGTGTCGAAGGCGCGGCAGTGTGGGTGACGGGGGCGAGTTGGGGGCGGCGACGTCGAGGAGCGGGATGCGGAAAGGGAGAGCGGAACGCGGGCAGGGCGAGGGGGGCGATCCGGGTGGGGGAGGTGGCGGCGGACTGCGGGTAGTACAGGCAGGGCTGGCGGTACGGGTGGCGGCGGAGTGCGGGTAGGGCAAGCAAGGCTGGAGGCGTGAGTGGCGACGGTGCGGGGATGGGCGCGGCAGCGGAGCGGGTGGGCAGGCAGGACTGGAGGTGCGGGTGGCGGGCGTGGCGGCGGAGTGCGGGTGGGGCCGGTCGGATAGTGCGGTGGGTGGAGTTGCGGGGAGGGTGGCGGCAGTACGTAGGGCGGAGTGTGGATGAGGGGCGGTGTGGGTGAAGGGGCGGCGGAGGTGGGGGAGGGCGGGTTAGGGTCGGAGGCGTGTTGGAGTTGGTGGTCGCGGGTGTGGTTGGGGCGGTTGCGGGAGCCTATGTGCGGGGGTTGGCCCCCGGTTTTGCCCCAGACGTGCTCGAACCCCTCGCCATAACGCAGCCCCCACCCGAAGCCACATCCCCAACATCCACACCCCCAACGCAGCCCCCACCTCCCACCGCCCGGCCTTCCAGCGCTCCACGTGACAGCGCACCGCGTCACGGCACCCCACCTCCGGGCACTCCTCGGCCCCCCAGCGCCGAGCCCCCCAGCATCGAGCCCCCAGGCACCGAGCCCTCCAGCACCCCACCCCCCAACACCCTGGCCGAAGCCCGTCAAGCCTTCGCATCCGCTCGTCCCACCCCCGCCTGGCCTCCCGTTCTCGAACTCCTCACCGCCTCCGTCTGTGTGGCCCTCGTCTGGCGCACGGGCAGCTTCGCCTACCTGTACATGGGCGTCGTGGGCACCCTGCTGGCGGTCGTCGACTGGCGTACCTTCCGGTTGCCCGACGTCCTGACGCTGCCCTCGTACGTGATCATGGGTGTCGCGCTGGTCCCCGGTGGTGAGGTCGGCAGGGCCGTACTGGGGGCGGTGGCCTTGGGTGGGCTGTACGGCGTGTTGTGGGTGGTGCGGCCTTCGGCCATGGGGCTGGGGGACGTGAAGCTGGCGGGGCTGATCGGGATGGCGGCGGGGGCGGTGTCGTGGCAGGTGTGGGTGGTGGCGGCGGTGGCGGGGCAGGTGCTGGGGGCCGTGTACGCCGTGGGGTTGGTGCTGGTGCGCAAGGCCGACAGGACGACGGAGTTCCCGCTGGGGCCGTTCATGTTGCTGGGGGCGTTGGCGGCCGTCTGTCTCGACTGGTGAACGCCGCGGACATCGCACCCGGTGGCCCATGGAAGACTTGTACGCATGTTGCGCTGGTTGACTGCCGGAGAGTCCCACGGGCCCGAACTCGTCGCCATCCTCGAAGGGCTGCCCGCCGGGGTGGAGGTGACGACGGCCGACATCGACGAGGCGTTGCGCCGTCGCCGTCTCGGCTACGGGCGTGGCGCCCGGATGAAGTTCGAGCAGGACGAGGTGAACGTCGTCGGCGGCCTGCGTCACGGCCGCACGCTCGGCAGCCCGGTCGCCGTGCGCGTCGGCAACACCGAGTGGCCCAAGTGGGAGAAGGTCATGTCGGCCGACCCGGTCGACCCGGCCGAGCTGGAGGGCATCGCGCGCAACGCACCGCGTTCGCGCCCGCGCCCCGGCCACGCCGACCTGGCCGGCATGCAGAAGTACGGCTTCGACGACGCCCGCCCGGTCCTCGACCGGGCCAGCGCCCGCGAGACGGCGGCGCGCGTGGCGCTCGGCGAGGTCGCCAAGCGCTTCCTCAAGCAGGCGCTCGGCGTCGACATCGTCAGCCACGTGCTGTCGATCGGCGGCGCCGCTGCCACCCGAGGCATCCTGCCCGGCCCCGCCGACCTGGAAGCGGTCGACGCCGACCTCGTGCGCTGCATCGACCCGGAGGCCAGCGCCGAGATGATCGCCGAGATCGACAAGGCGCACAAGGAGGGCGACACGCTCGGCGGCGTGGTCGAGGTGCTCGCCTACGGCCTGCCGCCCGGCCTCGGCAGCTACACGCACTGGGACCGCAGGCTCGACTCCCGCCTGGCCGGCGCCCTCATGGGCATCCAGGCGATCAAGGGAGTCGCGGTCGGCGACGGGTTCGAGACGGCCAAGCGCCCCGGCTCCCGGGCCCACGACGAGATCGAGTACACCTCGGCCGACGGTGTCAAGCGCATCACCAATCGAGCGGGCGGTGTCGAGGGCGGCATGAGCAACGGCGAGATCCTCCGGGTCAGCGCCGCGATGAAGCCGATCTCCACCGTGCCGAGGGCGCTGGCCACGATCGACGTCAAGACCGGCGAGGCGGCCAAGGCGCACCACGAGCGTTCGGACGTGTGCGCGGTGCCCGCCGCGGCGATCGTCGCCGAGGCGATGGTCGCGCTGGTGCTGGCCGACGCGGCGCTGGAGAAGTTCGGCGGCGACTCGGTCGAGGAGGTCGCACGCAACCTGTCGGGCTACCTCTCCTCGATGGTGATCAAGTGAGTGCCAGGCCGGTGGCCGTGCTGATCGGCCCGCCGGGCTCGGGCAAGTCGACGCTGGGCCAGCTGCTGGCCGGTCTGCTCGGCGTCGCCTACCGTGACACCGATGCCGATGTCGAGGCCGTGGCGGGCAAGCCGGTGAGCGACATCTTCATCGAGGACGGCGAGGAGCGCTTCAGGCAGCTGGAGGCCGAGGCGGTCGGGCTGGCGCTGGCCGAGCACACGGGCGTGCTGTCGCTGGGCGGTGGCGCGATCCTGCACGAGGGCACCCAGGCGCTGCTCGACGGGCACGCGGTCGTCTATCTGCAGGTCGGTCTCGCCGATGCCGTGCAGCGGGTGGGTCTCGGCTCGGCCAGGCCGCTGCTGGTGCTGAATCCGCGCAGCCAGCTGAAGAAGCTGATGGAGGCCCGCCGCCCGATCTACGAGCGCCTCGCCACGATCACGGTCGCCACCGACGGCCGCGACCCCGAGTCCCTGGCCGACGAGATCGCCAAGGCCCTCACCCCCTGACCTCGCGAAGCCCAGCCGTGCCAAGCCCAGCCGTGCAGAACCCAGCCGTACCAGCGCGAACCCAGCCCCACCAGTCCGAACCTTCATCGCAAGCCCTCAAGAGAGGATGAACCGCAGCGTGAGTGCGACCAGGATCACCGTACGCGGCGCCGAGCCCTATGACGTGGTCGTCGGCGCGGGTGTGCTCGGGGAGTTGCCGGGCCTGCTGGGAACGGGGGTGCGCACGGTCGCGGTGATTCACCCGGCCGGCCTGCCCGAGATCTCCCGCCCGGTGTGCGGGGCGCTGAGCGAGGCCGGGTTCGATGTCGTCTCGCTCCCGGTCCCGGACGGCGAGCAGGCCAAGAGCGTCCAGGTCGCGGCCGAGCTGTGGTCGGCACTCGGCCGGTACGGTGTGACCCGCAGCGACGCCGTCGTGGGCGTGGGCGGCGGCGCCACGACGGACCTGGCGGGCTTCGTGGCGGGCACGTGGCTGCGCGGGATCAAGGTCGTCCTGGTGCCGACGACCCTGCTCGGCATGGTCGACGCGGCCGTAGGCGGCAAGAACGGCATCGACACGCCGGAGGGCAAGAACCTCGTCGGCACGTTCCTGCCGCCCGCAGGTGTGCTGTGCGAGCTGACGACGTTGCTCTCGCTGCCCAGGCCGGACTACGTGGCGGGCCTGGCCGAGATCATCAAGGGCGGCTTCATCGCCGACCCCACGATCCTCATGCTGATCGAGGACGACCCCGAGGCCGCGACCAGGCCGGAGGGCGAGCACGCCCGCGAGCTGATCGAGCGCAAGATCCAGCTGAAGGCCGACGTGGTGGGCGCCGACCTGCGTGAGGCGGGGTTGCGCGAGATCCTCAACTACGGTCACACGCTGGCCCACGCCATCGAGCGGGTCGAGGACTACCGCATGCGTCACGGCGAGGCGGTCGCGATCGGCATGGTGTTCGCCGCGGAGCTGTCCAGGCTCGACGGCCGGATCGGCCCCGACGTCGTCCAGCGCACGCGCGATCTGCTGCACTCGGTCGGCCTGCCGACGGCCTACCGCAAGGACGCCTGGCCGCAGCTGCGCGACCACATGCGCCTGGACAAGAAGAACCGGGGCGCCAAGCAGCGTTTCATCGTTCTCGACGGCATCGCGAGACCGGCCACGCTCGAAGCGCCGTCGGAGGAGCTGCTGGCCGCCGCCTACCAGGAGGTCGCTCGATGATCTACGTGCTCAACGGCCCCAACCTCTCCCGCCTGGGCACCAGGGAGCCCGATGTCTACGGCGCCGAGTCGTTCGCGGACCTGAGCGAGCTGTGCCGTGCGACGGGACGCGAGCTCGGCTTCGAGGTCGAGGTCAGGCAGACCGACGACGAGGCGGAGCTGGTCGGCTGGCTGCACGAGGCCGCCGACGGCAAGATCCCCGTGGTGCTGAACCCCGCCGCCTTCACGCACTACTCCTACGCCCTGCGCGATGCGATCTCCCAGCGCACGGCGCCGCTCATCGAGGTGCACATCTCCAACCCGGCGGCCCGCGAGGAGTTCAGGCACACCTCGGTGGTCGCGGCGGTGGCGACGGGCACGATCGCCGGGTTCGGGCTGCAGTCCTACGTTCTCGCGCTGCGGGCGCTGGCCGCCCTGTGAGCGCCGGGCGCGACGAGCGGGAGACGCTGGAGCCGATCGCGGCCCCGGCCTCGTTCGTCGCGCTCGGCGACAGCTTCACCGAGGGGCTCAACGACCCGCCCGCTCCCGGCGAGCACGGCTTCAGGGGCTGGGCCGACCGGGTCGCCGAACGCCTGGCGAAGGAACGGCCCGACTTCCGCTACGCGAACCTGGCCGTGCGCGGCAAGCTCATCGACCAGATCGTGGCCGAGCAGGTCCCGAGCGCGGTGGCGATGCGGCCGGGCCTGGTCAGCCTGTGTGCGGGCGGCAACGACCTGCTGCGTCCCGGCAGCGACCCGGACGTCATGGCCAAGAAGCTGGCCGCCGCCGTACGCGACCTGCGGGCGAGCGGCGCCGAGGTGCTGCTGTTCACCGGCGTCGACCCGCGTGACACCCCGCTGATGCGGCGGATGCGCGGGAAGTTCGCAGTGTTCTACCTGCATGTGCGGTCGATCGCCGACCTGTACGGCTGCCGCGTGGTCGACCAGTGGTCGATGCAGGGCCTGCGAGACTGGCGGGCGTGGAGCGAGGACCGCCTGCACATGAACGAGCACGGCCACCGCATGGTCGCGGCCAGGGTGCTGGACGTGCTCGGCGTGCCGTGCGAGGACGACTGGCGCACGACATGGCCGCCGAGGCCGTCGGCGGACCCGAGGGCCAGGCGGCGCGAGGACGCGCAGTGGATACGCGAGTACCTCGGCCCGTGGGTGGCCAGGCGGCTGCGCGGCACATCGTCGGGCGACGGCCTCGATCCAAAACGCCCTGACCTGGGCCCTTTGTAGGCGTCCAGCCTGTCGCACGGTACACGTGCGGTTTGCCCGTTGAGCCCTGATAATCTTTCGCCCTTCGCTAATTTTGACCACTTACGGGGCGCAAGTGACATCGGGGCCGGGACAACTGCAGCAGTATTCGAACTATCATTCGCACAGACAGTCGCCACCTCCACGCCGACGCCGTACGGGGCTCTGGGTGACACTGGGGATCGCCAGCCTGATCGTGTCGGTCGTGGCGGGCGGCGGCGTCGGGCTGGTGCTGAGGGAGGCCAACAACCGGCCGGTGGGCCAGGTCACGGCCACCCCCGCCGACCCGAACTCCGTCGTCGTCACCGACGCCGAGCTCGACGCCCTGCTGGCCGCGCACTCCAAGGCGCTCAACGGCACCGACGCCGACGCCTTCACCGCGATCTTCGACGAGAAGAACGCGGGCCTGATCAAGAACCAGCGCACACTCTTCGCCAACCTCCGCAAACTGCCGATCAGCAATATGTCCTACAAGACGCTGAGCAAGCAGGGCAGACGACAGGACAGCTTCGGCAAGGGCGTGCGTTTCACCGTCGACGTGGCGTTCGTGCACCAGTTCAAGGGGTTCGACCAGCGCCCGGTCTCGGAGTGGTACCGCTGGACCGTGGTCAAGGCCAAGGCCGACGCGCCGCTGGTCGTGACCAAGGTGGGCGGTGCGCCGAGCCCGTGGGGCAAGGACGTGGGCACCTTCTACTACCCGGGCCCCTGGGACATCTGGCCCGACATGGTGGTGACCAAGGCCGGGCGCAACCTCATCCTGTCCAAGAGCAGGCACGCCGCCATCGCCAGGACCACCGCGCCCATCGCACACCGCGCGGCCACCCAGGACCTGGCCGTCTGGGACGCCAACGCGCCCGAGGGCATGGAGGTGCCGCGCGGCTTCGTCGTCGCACTCGTCGAGGGCAAGCGGGAGCTCGGCAACCTGTTCCGCAAGTCGAAGGCGGACGAGGCGGGCGTGTCGATCGGCATGCCGACCTGGGAGGCGTCGCTGGACGAAGAGGTCAAGGTGGGCGGCACCCGCGTGGTGCTCGACACCGCCTCGATGTTCTTCGACACGCGCGAGGGCATCGAGGAGGTGCTCGAGCACGAGTTCGGTCACTCGATGCTGGCCGGGCTGCACCAGCTCAGCGGCTCCTTCTTCGGCATCCCGAACTGGATCGTCGAAGGCTTCGCCGAGTACATCGCCAACCGTGACCGCCCGCTGTCGGCCAACGGCCGCTTCCACGAGGGCAGGACGCTGATGCAGAGCGGCGGCTTCGACGGCGTGCTGCCGACCAATCTCACCTGGGACACCAAGGACAAACTCAGCCTGCACTACCTCATGGGCCACGTCGCGATCCGCATGGCCATCGAGAAGTACGGCGAGCGCGCGACGATGGCCGCCGTGGTGGCCGCGTACCGGGCCGACGGCGGGGCCGACAAGGCGTTCTGCGCCGAGCTCGGGACGACGCCCGCGCAGTTCGAGAAGGACTGGGCCGGATATTTCCGGCAGCAGCTCGGTTGATCGGGGGACAACACATGACTCAGCACCACGGCGACCCCTACGGCCGCCCCCACCCACCCCAACAGCCTC
This sequence comes from Nonomuraea sp. IBHARD001, assembly GCF_056106265.1. NCBI lineage: Bacteria > Bacillati > Actinomycetota > Actinomycetes > Streptosporangiales > Streptosporangiaceae > Nonomuraea > Nonomuraea sp. IBHARD001. The sequence goes on along the minus strand of NZ_JBWBBW010000002.1, from coordinate 6,333,032 downwards.
ACTCACCCCAACAGCCCCACCCGCCTCAGCAGCCTCACTCGTCTCAACAGGCTCACCCGCCTCAGCAGCCCTATCCGCCTCAGCAGTCCCATCCGGCCCAACAGCCCCACCCACCCCAGCAACAGCCGTACCCTCCGCAACAGCCGTACCCCCCGCAACAGCCGTACCCCCCGCAACAACTGCGCCAGCCATACCCACAGCAACCCACCTACCAGCCACCCCAGCCACCCCAGCCACCCCAGCCACCCCAGCCACCCCAGCCACCCCAGCCAACTCAGCAGCCCCAGCCAACTCACTCACCCCAATCACCCCACTCACCCCAACCTCCCCATGAGCCCCCACCCCAGGCTGCTCCTCCAAGGCGTACCGGCCGTGCCGTACTGTTCGGTGTGCTCTGGGTCGCGGCGATGCTGGGGGTCGGTACGGTTACGGCCCTGGTGGTCGCCGGGAAGCCGGGAGTGGCCGCGCACCAGACGATCGGCGGCAAGGAGAACGCCTGGGCGGTGCCGTTCGTCGATCCGGGCAACCTCGCCGAGTCGGCGCCCTACGGCGCGTGGGTGACGCAGCAGGTCGCGGTCAGGGTGCAGCGCGACGGCCTGATCTCCTACGACTTGGCGACGGGCAAACGCTCCTGGGGCATTCCGGCGCCGGGCGAGCTCATCTGCGGCGCCGCCACCTCGCCCGCCCCGAAGGGCGCGATCCTGTACGGCGGCGCCGAGTCCTGCGACCGCCTGGCGGGCGTCGACGTGAGCACCGGCAAGATCACCTGGAAGGCCAAGCTGCCCGCGGAGAAGGCGGAGGGCACGGACCAGCCCGCCGTCGTCCTGGCCGGTGACACGATCGTGGTGCGCCAGTTCCACAGCCTGCACGGCTACGACCTGGCCGACGGCAGGCGCAAGTGGAGCGGCAGGCAGGACGGCTGCTTCCCCCAGTCGCTGAGCGGTTCCCCGGCCCAGGTCGTGATGTACCTGAGCTGCCCGCTCAACGGCAAGGGCCGTGTCGTGGCACTCGACCCCGAGACCGGCAAGGCGCGCTGGCGCCATCCGTACAAGCCCGAGGGGCTCGACCAGCCGATCGTGCTGTCGGCCGAACCGGCCGTCGTCGTGGTCGGCGACGTCGAGCGGGGCGGCGCCACCGTGCTCAGCCTGGGTGACGACGGCGCCAAGCGGGCCGGGTTCGGCATCGGCGCGGCCGACCTCAGGCCGCTCAACGGCCTGGCCCCGCAGGGCACGGCCCAGGAGTACCGTGCGGCCGTGGGCGGCGGGATGCTCTATGTGAGCACCAAGCCGGAGCCGGTCCAGGGCAGCCTGAGCATCGCCAACAGCGTCCTGGCCTTCGACCTGGCGACCGGCAAACAGGCGTGGCGCTCGTCGGGCACCACGACCAGGCTCGACTTCGTCAGGGCCGAGGAGCAGGGCATGCTCATGCTGGAGGGCGGCGCGCCCGGCGTGCCCTCCAGGATGGTGCGGCTGAACCGCGCCGACGGCAAGGCGGTCGGCATCGGCGTGCTGCCGCCGATGTACGACATCCCGTCGTTCAAGGGCCGGGTCTACGAAAGCGGCGGCACGGTCGTCTTCCTGCCGTCGGACTCGGTGAGCGGCCAGTGGGCGCTCATGGGCCTGCTGCTGGCCAAGGAGTAGCGCTCAGCCGCCGGTCCTGCTGAGCAGGACGACCGGGATGCGCCTTTCGGTCTTGTCCTGGTAGTCCTGGTAGAGGGAGAAGATGCCGGTCATCGTCTCCCACAGGACCGGCCGCTCCCGCTCGTCGGCCGTGCGGGCGACGGCGTCGAAGCTGTCGCCGAGCACCTGCACCCGCACGGCCGGGTCGGCGGTGAGGTTGAGATACCACAGCGGGTGCTTCGGCGCGCCGCCGATCGACCCCACCACCACGTAGTCGTCGCCGTGCCTGCCGTAGATGAGCGCGGTCCTGCGCAGCAGCCCCGACCTGCGCCCGCGCGTGGTCAGCAGCAGGGTGGGCGCCCCGCTGTACATGTGCCCGTCGGCGCCGTCGCTGTCCACGTAGCGCTGGACGTGCTTGGCCACCCAGCCGGTGGGGCTCTCGTGGATCTCGTCCGACATCGTCGTCCTCCTGGATCATGAGCGTACGGCGAGCCGTAGCCTAACCCCTGCCTACGACGAAATCGTCAGCCCTCGGCGGCCAGCCTCTTGAGCGCGGCCCTGGGCACGGCGGGATCGGTCGTGCGCCAGTACGGAGGCAGCGTGCCGAGCAGGAAGCCGCTGTAGCGCGCGGTGGCCAGACGGGGGTCGAGCACGGCGATGACGCCCTTGTCGTCCTGCGACCTGATCAACCGGCCGACGCCCTGGGCCAGCAGCAGGGCGGCGTGGTTGGCCGCCACCGCCATGAAGCCGTTGCCGCCCTTGGCCGCGACGTGGCGCTGCCGTGCGGAGGTGAGCGGGTCGTCGGGCCTGGGGAACGGGATGCGGTCGATGATCACCAGCCGCAGCGAGGGGCCGGGCACGTCGACGCCCTGCCAGAGCGACAGCGTGCCGAACAGGCAGGTCGGCTCGTCCTCGCTGAACTGCTTGACGAGCAGCATCGTGGAGTCGTCGCCCTGGCACAGCAGCGGCACCTCGAGCCGCTCCCTGAGCGCCTCCGTCGCGGCCTTGGCGGCCCGCATCGAGGAGAACAGTCCCAGCGTGCGCCCGCCCGCCGCCTCGATCAGCTCGGCGATCTCGTCGACATAGGCGTCGGGCAGTCCGTCGCGGCCGGGCTGCGGCAGGTGCTTGGCCACGTAGAGGATGCCGGCGCGGGGATGGTCGAAGGGGGAGCCGACGTCCAGGCCGGTCCAGCCCTTCTCGCCCAGGCCCCACTGGCGTGCCATGCCGTCGAAGGTGCCGCCGAGTGCGAGCGTGGCCGAGGTGAGCACGACCGTGCGGTCGCCGAACAGCTTGTCGCGCAGCATCCCGCTCACACTCAGCGGCGCCACGCGCAGCGTCGGAGGCCGTCTGTCGGTGCCGCCGTCGAGCCAGACGACCTCGGCCCTGTCGACCTCGCCGTCGTGCCCGTAGGCCTCCAGCATGCGCACGCAGGTGTCGTGCACGTCGTCGAGCGCGCTGAAGGCGGCCTTGCGCTGGCCTGCCTTGTCCGGGTCCTCCTTGTCGGCGCCTCGCGGGCCCATCGCGGTGACGCAGCGGCCCGCGGCGTCGCGGATCAGGGCGAGCGTGAGGCCGAGCACCGGCGGCAGCTCGTCGAGCCGGCCCGCGGGCGCGGCGGCCAGCAGCGCCTTGAGGTCCTCGCCCGCCTCCATGAGCTGGTCGGCGACCGGCTGCTCGATGAGGCGGCCGACCCGGCGCACGGCCATGGCGACGACGACCTCGGACAGCTCGTCGGTCACCACGGAGGTGACCCTGTCGACCAGCTCGTGCGCCTCGTCGACGACCACGACGTCGTGCTCGGGCAGCAGCGGGAAGTCCTCCATGGCGTCGATGGCGAGCAGCGCGTGGTTGGTGACGACGACGTCGACCTCACCGGCCTTGGCCCTGGCCTGCTCGGCGAAACACTCGGGGCCGCTCGGGCAGCGGGTGGCGCCGAGGCACTCGCGCGCGCTGACCGAATACTGCCGCCAGGCCTGCTCGCTGACGCCGGGCACCAGCTCGTCGCGGTCGCCCGTCGTGGTCTCCTCGGCCCACTCCTGGATGCGCTGGACCATCCGCCCGGTGGCGCTGACCTCGCGCGGGTCGAACAGCTGGTCCTGCTCGTCCTCGGGCCATCCGGCCGTCGCCTTGTAACGGCACAGGTAGTTGCGCCTGCCCTTGAGGATGGCGAACGACGGCTCGTGCGGCAGCTCCTTGGCCAGCGCCTCGGCCAGCCTGGGCAGGTCGCGGTCGACGAGCTGGCGCTGCAGGGCGATGGTGGCGGTCGAGACGACCACCGCGCTGTCGGACACCATGGCGTGCCGGATCGAGGGCACCAGGTAGGCCAGCGACTTGCCGGTGCCGGTGCCCGCCTGCACGGCGAGATGCTCCTCGGAGTCCAGCGCCTTGTGCACGGCCTTGGCCATGGTCACCTGGCCGGGCCGCTCGGCGCCGCCGAGTGACTGCACGGCACTGCTCAGGAGCTCTTCGACGGGAGGAAGGATGGAGTCCGGCACGACAGCCAACCGTACCCGCAATCCGGGGTGCTCGTCCGGTGAGCGCGGTGTCACCGGACGGACGCATCCCGGTATTCCGGGACCTGTTCGGCGCGGCTCGTGGCACACTGGCGACCGGAGTCCTGGGAGGTCAAAGAAGATCTTCCTGCTGGGATTCCTGAGGTCCCGGGTACGGTGGAGAAGGGCCGGTTCGATAGGGTCTTTCGGGGTTGAGTGGACGAATAAAGGCTGGTTAAAGCAAGATGTCTGCCATGTCGGAAGTTGTCCCGTTGCCGTCGTTCGGCGAAGTGTTCTTCGATGCACGAGGTCAGGAGCGGTGTCTCCGGGTCACGTGGCACGAAGGCACCCTCGTGCTCAGCCTGTGGCGTGGAGAGATGTGCACAGGCAGTTTCCGCATGCCGATGGACGACGTCGGCCGCCTGCTCGACACCCTCGACGACGGCTACGCCGAGGCCACGGACCCGCAGCCCGAAGCGGCCGACTACCCTGGCACCGGCCAGTACAGCCGCCCTCAGGCCGTTCCGCAGCAGGGGGAGTCCCCGCTCGCCGACGACCGGCCGACGGCGGCGCTCGGCCCCAACGACGTCCTGGTGGCCAGGGCTCCCCAGCCCTCGACCGACAAGCTCGTGGCCGCGGCCCCGCGCCCGCAGGCGGCCGACCCGCTCGGCTACGGCAGGCAGCAGCAGGTCGAGCCGATGGTCGCGGCGGCAGGCGAGCCGGTCTACCAGCTCCCGCCCATGCAGCAGCCCCCACAGGCCCAGCCCCCGCAGGCCCAGCCTCCGCAGGGCCGGGGCAGGCCGCCGCAGTCGACCGACCCCTACGGCTTCCCCGCCCAGCCGTCCGAGCCCTTCCCCGCCCAGCCGCAGCCCCAGCAGCAGTACGCCTACGACCCCGGCTACGGCGACCAGGGCCGCGCTCCCGGCTACCAGGACCAGGGCGCCTACACCCGCCCGCAGTACGACCAGGCCGACCCGCTCGGCCTCGGCCAGCAGTACCAGCAGCAGCCCCACCAGCAGTCTCAACCCCAGCCGCAGCCGCAGGCCCAGCAGGGCGCCGGTCTCGGCACTCCCATGCACGGCATTCCCGGTGCGGGCCGCCGCATGCCGCCGATCCAGTACAAGGACGGCTACCAGCAGCGCCAGGACCAGGGCTATCAGCAGCCGCCGACCCCCGAGGTGAACCCCGCCGACCCCCTCGGCCTCGGCGGCTACCCCCAGGACCAGCAGGGCGCGCCCAGACCCTACGCCGGTGACCCCGTCTACATGACGGGCGAGCGCCTGCGCCCCGAGCAGCAGGCGGGCGACAGGACCGAACGCCGGGAGTGGTGAACGACCGCACCCAGGCCTGCGCCGGGCCGAAGGTCGGTACCTCCGGTCAACTTTCGGCATGCGCGCTCCGCGGGTGCGGACGGCGGCGTGGTCGTCGCGTAGCGTGCGGTCGTGCGAAAAGATCTTGCACGGCTGGCGGTGCTGGCCGCGGTGGTGCTGCCCTCGGCCGTGATGGCCCCGGCGCCGGTCGCACCCGCCGTACGGCACGGTGTGTTCGCCTCGCGCCAGCCCTTGGGCGCGTTCGGGCTCGGGGTGGCGCCGATCAGGGCGATGGCGGCGATCCCGGCGCTGGCCGGAGCCCCGCTGAAGGCGACCAGGGCGATGGCGGCCCGCACGCCGGTGCGCGGCAGGCGCTTCACGCTCGCGGCCACGGGAGACGTCCTGCTGCACGACGCTCTGGTGCACCAGGCCATGCTGGACGGCGCGCGCGAGCCTGACTTCACCCGGATGCTCGCCGGGGCCTTCCCCGTCATCCGCGCGGCCGACCTCGCCGTGTGCCACCTGGAGACACCGCTGGCCCCCAGGAACGGCCCGTACCGGGGTTATCCGGTCTTCAGCGCCCCTCCCCAGATCGCCAGGACACTCGCCAAGGCCGGGTACGACACCTGCTCGACCGCCTCCAACCACTCGATGGACAGCGGAGAGGCAGGCGTACGCCGCACGCTCGCGGCTCTCGACGCCGTGGGAGTACGGCACGCGGGATCGGCGCGGACTGCGAAGGAGGCGCGGGCGATCACCCTGCTCGACGTCAAGGGCGTCCGCGTCGCCCACCTGTCCTACACCTACGGGCTCAACGGCTTCACCGAGCCGCGCGGCCGGACCTGGCTGGTCAACGACGGGCTACGCGCCTCCGTGATCACCGCCGACGCGCGCAGGGCCAGAAGGGCGGGCGCCGAGGCGGTCGTCGTCAGCCTGCACTGGGGCCAGGAGTACGACCACCGCCCGAGTGCCGCGCAGTACGCGCTCGCCCGGCGGGTGCTGCCGGCGCCCGGCGTCGACCTGATCGTCGGCCACCACGCCCACGTCGTGCAGCCGTTCGCCAGGATCGCGGGCCGGTGGGTCGCCTACGGCCTCGGCAACCAGATCGCCAATCCCGGCACCCCGCGCCCGGCGACCCGCGAGGGCGTCATCGGCTGGTTCACCTTCACCGAGACCCCGGCGGGCACCTGGCGCGTCGCCGCCGAACACGTGCCGACCAGGGTGGCGATCGGCCCGCCGATCAGGCTCAGGCTCTCGGCCGCCCGTACGGTCACCCGGGTCGTCACCGCGCTCGGCGAACGCGTGCCGCTGAGGGTGCCGGCAGGGCCGTAGCCCAGGCGGGATCCGGGCGAGGCCAGGCCGGTGCTTGGTCCTACGATGATCCCCGTGGACGTGACGACAGGCTTGAGGCTGCTACTGCTGGTCGGGGTGGCGATCGCGGTCGCCGCGGTGGCCAGGCGCAAGGGATGGCCGGCGCCGCTGCTGCTGGTGGTCGTCGGGCTGGTGGCCTCGTTCTTCCTGCCGGAGATCGAGCTGGAGCCCGATCTGGTGCTGTTCGTGTTCCTGCCGCCGCTGCTGTACTCGGCCGCGCTCGACAGCTCCTACCTCTCGCTTCGCGATGTGCGCAGGCCGGTGGCGCTGCTGTCGGTCGGGCTGGTGCTGTTCACGGTGGCGGTCGTCGGGCTCACGCTGCACGCGCTGGTGCCGTCGCTGCCGCTGGCCGCGACGTTCGCCTTCGGGGCGATCATCGCGCCGCCCGACGCGGTGGCGGCCGTGGCCGTCGGCAGGCGGCTCGGGCTGCCGCGCAAGGCGTTGTCGATCCTGATCGGCGAGAGCCTGTTCAACGACGCCACGGCGCTGACCCTGTTCAGGGTGGCGGTGGCGGCGGCGGCCGGGCACGGGGTGAGCCTGCTGGAGGGCGTGGCCGAGTTCGGCTACGCGGCGGCCGTCGGCGTGCTGATCGGCATGGCGCTGGCGCTGGTGTTCGCCTGGCTGCTGGAGCGCAGCCGCGACCCGCTGGTGGAGAACACCGTGATGCTGCTCATCCCGTTCGGCGCCTACCTGGCGGCCGAGTCGGTGCACGCCTCCGGTGTGATCGCGGTCGTGGTCGTGGGGCTGTACCTCGGCAACCGCATGCACAGGCGCGGGTTCGGCACCAGGCTGGTCTCCGACGCGGTGTGGAAGGTGACCGACTTCTTCCTCGAGACGATCGTGTTCGCCCTCATCGGCCTGCAGCTCGTGCCCGTGCTCGACGGGATGAAGGGGCAGAGCGCCTGGCAGGTCGCGGGCTATGTCGTGGTCATCTTCCTGGTGACGGTGGTGGCCAGGTTCGCCTGGGTCTTCCCCGCGACGTACCTGCCGAGGCTGTTCTCGCGCAAGATCCGCGAGCGTGAGCCGGTCCCGCCGGTGCCGAATGTGGTGATCGTCGGCTGGGCCGGGATGCGCGGGGTGGTCTCGCTCGCCGCCGCGTTCGCACTGCCGATCGGGTTCGCCCAGCGGCCGTTGCTGCTGTTCCTGACGTTCACCACGGTGATCGGCACCCTGCTGGTCCAGGGCCTGTCCTTCCCCTGGCTGATCAGGCGGCTGAAGGTCTCCAGCGAGCAGGAGCGCTACGAGGACGACCTCGCCGAGGCCGCCGCACAGCAGGCGGCGGCCTCGGCGGCCTCGGCCAGGCTGGAGGAGCTGACCGCCGAAGGCATGGACGAACTGCATGCCGAGGTGGTCGACCAGCTCAGGGCCAAGAGCGAGCGCAGGGCGCTGAGCGCGTGGGAGCGCCTGGGCGGCGGCACCGGCTCCCAGGGCGAGGAGACGCCGAGCCAGGCCTACCGCCGCTACCGCCGCGAGATGCTCGACGCCGAACGCGCGGTCTTCGTCAGGCTGCGCGACGAACGCCGCATCGACGACGAGGTCCTGCGCAGGGTCATGCGCGACCTCGACAACGAAGAGGCGATCCTCGAACGCTGAGACGGGCGGCTCAGCCCATCACATTGTCGATGTAGCACCACCGCCAGTTCTCGCCGGGCTCGAACGACTGGATGACCGGATGTCCCTCCCCGTGGAAGTGGGCGGTCGCGTGCTTGCCCGGGGAGGAGTCGCAGCACCCGATGTGCCCGCACTCCAGACAGCGCCGCAGGTGGACCCAGCGCCCGCCCGTGGCCAAACACTCTTCACAGCCCTCGGGCGTACGCGCCGGAGGGTCCCCCGCCTTGGAAAGATGTTCGCAAGTTGCCATGCTGGCAACCCTACGACCAGAACAAGGCTCCAATTCGTCCGCCGCCCTTGATTCGGGCGTCCGGTCTGCCACACCCTGGGCGGCGTGTCCGCCGAGAACGTCACGACCGCCCTCACCACGATCGTCACGCGCCTGCGCGCCCGCGCCCTGAGCACGCCGCATGCCGTGGCGATCCGCGACCACGAGCACGGCGCCTGGACGGAGATCGGCTGGGCGGCGTATTGGGAGCAGGTCCAGCTGGTCGCGCACGCACTGCTGGCCCTCGGCGTACGGCCGGGCGAGCCGGTCGCGGTGCTCGCGGGCAACCACCGGGAGTGGCTGTACGCCGATCTCGCCATCATGGCGGTCAGGGGCGTCACGGTAGGGATGTACCCGGGCGGACCGGCCGAGGAGACGGCGCACGTCCTGGCGGACTCGGGGGCGCGCGTGCTGTTCGTACGGGGGCGCGAGTGCCTGGGGGAGGCGCTGGCGGCGGTGGGGACGGGACGCGCTCCCGAGGTGCGGCACATCGTGTGTGCCGAGGGGGACGGCGACGGCTCCCTGCTGCCGGCGGCGATGGACGCGGGACGCGGGGACGGTGACGGGCAGGCGCTGAAGGCGGTGGGGGCGGGAGGCGGCCCCGAGGCGGATGGTGGTGTCTCCCGGGTGCTGGCGTGGGCGGACCTGCTGGTCATGGGGGCCGGGCATCGGGCCGCCGATCCCGGCGCGGTGGAGCGCAGGATGGCCGAGGCGCGGCCCGCCGACGTGGCGACCCTGCTGTACGCGCCCGGCGCGACGGGGCAGCCCAAGGGCGTCATGCTGACCGTGGCCGCCGTCGAGTTCGCGCTAGGCGCGCTGCTGTCGGGCGAGGTGGTGCCCTCGCTGTCGCCGGACGACGTCGTGCTGTCCCTGCTGCCGCTGGGGCATGTCGCCGGGCGGGCGTTCGCGGTGTGGCTCAACGCCGCCGCCGGAGTACGCGTGTGCCTGGGCGATGGGCCGTACGCCGTGCGTGAGGCGCGGGCGACGGTCGTGCTCGGGCCGCCGTCGTTCTGGGAGGAGGGCTGGGCCGGCCTGCCCTCCGGGTGGTGGGCGCGTTTCAGGGGGCCGCGCAGGCGTCTCGGCCTGCACCGCGTGCGGTACGCCGCCTGCGCCGCCGGGCCGCTCGCGCCCGGTGTGCTGCGGCGCTGGGAGGCGATCGGCGTGCCGATTCACGAGATGTACGGCATGAGGGAGAACGCCGGGATCGCCACCGCCGCCCGGCCCGGCCGTGTCGTGCCCGGAACGGCGGGCGAGCCGTACCCGGGCGTCGAGCTGATGATCGACCCGCTCACCGGCGAGATCCTCACCCGGCACGACGGCACGTTCGCCGGCTACTGGCGCGACCCCCAGGCCACGGCGGACGTCCTGACCCCCGACGGCTGGCTGCACACCGGCGACACCGGCGCCTGGCACGACCACACCCACGTCCGCGTCACCGGCCGGATGCGCGACGTCCTCATCACGACCGACGGCGCCAACACCGCACCCGCCCCCGTCGAGACCGCCCTGAAGGCCTCCCCCCACATCCGCAACGCCCTCCTCGTCGGCGACCGCAGACCGTACCTGACCGCCCTGATCGAACCCGAGCCCGGCCACGCCCCCCACCTCGTCCGCACCGCCGTGGCCGCCTTCCCCGAGATCCACGCCTTCGCCCTGCTGCCCCACCCGCTGACCCACGAGCACGGCCACCTGACGGCCACGGGCGAGCTCAGACGCGCCGCGGTGCTCACGGCGTTCACCGATCTGGTGGAGGAGATGTATCGCTCGTAGCGCGGATCCACTGTTCGACCCGGCTGTTGAACCAGGCCGGGTGTTGCAGGGGCAGGCCGTGGCCCGCGTCCTCGTGGACGAGCAGCTCGCCGGAGGGGTGGGCGGCGGCCAGGTGGCGCATGCCGGTGAGCAGGGGACGGGGTTCCTTCGAACCGGCCAGCAGGAGGGCGGGGCCGGGGTGGCGGGGCCAGGCGGATGGGGTGCGGAAGTCGGCGTTGGCCCGGGTCAGCGCGAGCAGGCTCGCGGTGGGCAGGGTGCGGGAGGTGTGGAGGTAGTCGTCGAGGAGGGCGTCGGGGATGTACAGCGACTTCGCCTGGAGCCTGGCGAACCACGCCTGCCTGGCGAGGGGGGCGGCGAGCCGGACGAGCGCGCGGCCCAGGCCGGGCAGCGGCATGCCCTCGGTCAGCGCGCTCGTGACGACCACGCGGGTGACCAGGGCGGGATGCGAGACGGCCAGCTCCAGTGCGATCTGCCCGCCGAGCGAGAAACCGGCCACCGTGACGTCCGTGCCCGAGGGCAGCCGCCCGAGCCGGTCGGCGAGTTCGGCGACGACGGCCGCGCTCGTCGTGAAGGGCGTGTCGCGGCTGCGGCCGTGTCCGGGGAGGTCGGGGACGAGCAGGCGGTGACGCGTCCCGAAGTGGGCCGTCTGGGCCTGCCACATCCACCCGGCGACGCCTCCGCCGTGCACGAGCAGGAGGACGGGACCGGAGGCGTCGCCTGACTCATGGATGTACAAGGGGGATCCTGCCTTTCACCCGAAATGTCGCTTCAAGAATGCCCGGGTCTCGGCGAGGAAGCGGTCGTGGGCCTCCAACTGCGCCCAGTGCCCGCAGTCCGCCACCATGACGAGCCGGGCGTCGGGGAAGCGGCCGACGGCCTCCCGTGATCCGGCCGGGTCGACGAGAGGGTCGTCCTCGCCGTGGAAGATCAGCGTCGGCGCGCCGATCTCGTGCACGCGTCCGGTGAGGTCGTTGAGCATGCCGTGCCGTCCGAGCGTGGCCTGGTTGTAACGCGCGTAGCCGACCCCGGCGCCCGGCTGCCGTGCCTCGCGTGCGAACTCGGCGACCACCTCGGGCGGCAGTGTGGCCGGGTCCTTGACGATGGCCCGTACGGCGCTGCCGGAGAACCGGTTCGCCAGGCGTATGGAGGGCAGCAGCAGCCGATCGGGCGTCCGGGCCGCCGCCCAGGCGCCGAAGTGCGCGACCCGGTTTCGGAAGATCGGCACCAGCCCGCCGGGCGCCACGAGCAGGAGTCCCGCCACCCGCCCGGGATGCGCGAGGGCCAGGTTGAGCGCCACGTCGCCGCCCATCGACACCCCGGCCACCACCGCCCGCTCGACCCCGGCCAGCGTCATGACCTCGGCGACGACGTGCGCGAGTTCGACCGGCCCGCCGACGGGAGGCGCGCCGATGCTTGCCCCGAAGCCGGGCAGGTCGGGCGCCCACACCTCACGTTCGGCCGCCAGCGGTTCGATGAGGCGATACCACGACAGGGCCGCGTTGTCGGTGCCGCCGCCGTGGACGAGCACGACGGGCGGCTCGCGCGGGGGCGCGTCGGGGCGGGCGTGCAGGACGCGCAGGCGTCCCGCGCTGGTGGACAGGTGGCGCTCCCGCGCTCCGGGTGGGACGAGATGGGGCATGCTTGCTCCCGTTCGGCGATCAGCGCCTGGGCGAAGGCGACGAAGGCCCGCTTGCCCGCCGCAGGGTCGGCGGGCGCGGTGTCGGCGGCACGTGCCAGCAGTTCGCCCATGCCCAGGACGAGTGCGTCGACGTCGATGCCCGCGCCGGTCGGTGTCCGTGCGGCGAGGGCCTGGCTCCAGAGGGTGAGGTTGGCGGCCAGCACGTCCGGGTCCAGGTCGGCGGCCACCACGCCTTCGGCCTGGAGTGCCCTGACGAAGTCGGCGCCGAGCAGCTCGCGCGTCCTGACCTGCGAGTCGTCCGGCGCGAGGACGCGCAGCGAGGTGGCCGGCTCCCGGTACAGGCGCAGCAGGGCCGGGCGCGAGTGCAGTGCGCTCACCGCGTGCACGTACAGGCGGGAGAACGTCGCGCCGTGGCTGTCGGCTTGGACGAGCTCGATCGAACGGCGGATCGCCAGCACGACCTCCCGGTCGACGACCGCGCGCAGCAGGGCGTTCTTGTCGGCGAATCGCAGGTACAGCACGCCTTTGGCGACTCCGGCCGCGGCGGCGATCTCGTCCATCCGCACGCTGTCGTACCCGTGCGCGGCGATCAGCGTGGCGGCGGCGTGGAGGATGACCCCCGTCTCGACACTGGGGCGAACCATGCTCGGCCCTCCTAAATGACTGAAATCCTCATTTTAGTCATTTAGGAGGGCAGGGCGCGCAACCGGCTCAGAAGGTGAAGATCAGAGCGGGCCATAGGAAGATGGACAAGCGCTGGTCGGCCACCGGAGGGACCCAGAAGAGCTGGACGATGCCTTCGTCCAGGGCGATGACCGTCCCGATGAGTGTCTCCGAGGCCGCCGTCGGGATGCCGGGCCCCTGGATCGTGCCCAGCACCCGGGTGGCCCCGACGAAGATCCCGAGCTTCAGCGGGGTGTGGGAGGCCGTCCCGGTCAGCACGCCCTGGAAGGCGTCGGGGAACCTGCCGCCCGGCCGCGAGTACGTCAGGGTGCCGAGGAAGCGTCCCGCCACGACGCCGTCGTCCCCCTCGTTGACGATCAGTGCGGCGCCGGCCCCACGGGCGAATCCACCTCCCGGTCCCGGCCTTCGGCAGGCGTCGATGAGTTCCTGGAACTCGGGCGTTCCGACCATGGGCCCACCTCTTCCTCCGGCCCGGCCTTCGCTGCGCCGATGCTCACAGAGGCGGGCCGTGCACGCCTGAGTAGCTCCCTACTCAGGCGTGCTCCGCCGAAGGGGTGTGCCTTCGGCGATGGCCTCGGCGGCCTCCATGAACACCCACTTGCGGTAGGACCAGAAGCGGAACAGGGTCCCGGCGGCGACGCCGATCAGATTGGCCACATTGAGGCTGACGGCGTCCTCCAGCCGGAGGGTGTACTTGGTGAAGCCGATGACCAGCACGCCGAACAGCAGGGCGATGCCGTTGAGCAGGAAGAACAGGAAGTACTCGCGCCCGGGCCCACCCTGCTCGCGATGCCGGAACACCCAATAGCGATTACCGACATAGGCGCATACCGTGGCGATCGAGGTGGCGATGACCTTGGAGGTGGGGGCGCCCCACCCCAGTCCCACGACGAACAGGTTGTAGACGCCGGTGTCGAGCACGAACGCGACCAGGCCGATGCCGCCGAACCTGGCGAGTTCGCGGAGCGAGCGCCGTGACCTCCGCAAGAGCTGCCTGACGAACCTCACGTTCCGACCGGCCTCCGTCGCTCGGTGGATCTTCGAACGCCAGAGTACCGGTCGGGGCGGCTACTCCTTGCGGGTTGCGGCGGTGGCGGCCCGCGCCTCCTCACCGGGCTCCTTCGAGCCGCGCAGCAGGGCGGGATTGGCCAGCACGACCGCGTTGCCCGCCAGGATCAGGACGACTCCGGCCACATCACGCCACGACCACACGAAGTCCTCGAACACCGTCGACAGCAGCAACGCCACGATGGGGAACAGCACCATGGCGTAGGCCGCACGTTCCCCGCCGATCCGCCCGAGCAACGTCAGATAGGCCCCGAAGCCGATCACCGAGCCGAACACCGCCAGGAACAGCAGCGACCCGGTGTACTCCCACGTCGGCTCGAACGCCACCCCGTCGCTCAGCAGCACGGCGAACGGAGCCATGAGCAGCGCCCCGTACGCCATGGAGTACCCGGTGCTCTGGATGACCGGGATCTTCAACGCCTGCGTCTTGCCCGAGACCACATTGCCCAGGCAGAACACCACCGTCCCGGCGACCGACAGCAGGATGCCCTGCCCGGCACCGGTCGAGGCGTCGAAGGCGACCAGTTCGGGCCAGAAGACGGTCACGATGCCGACCAGCCCGATCGCACCGCCCACGAGGACCCTGCGCGCGATCGTGCGCCCGAAGAAGAGCCGGGCGAAGACCATGTTCAGCGGCAGCGACATCGCGAAGATGACGGAGACCAGGCCGGTCGTCAGGTGCTGCTCCGCGAAGTAGAAGCAGACGAAGTTGATCGAGAACATCAGGCAGCCCATCAGGGCGAACCTGAGGTGTACGCGCGGCGGATAGCGCAACGGCAGCCGTCGCGCCAGCGCCCAGGCCAGCAGCAGCACGGCGGCCAGTGCGAACCTGTAGGCGATCGAGACCGTGGGGTGCACCTCGCCGAGCTGGAGTTTGATCGCCAGCCAGGTCGAGCCCCAGATCGCCACCGTCAGCACGTACAGGAGCAGATTCACGCACAACTCCGTTCCAGCAGGGACGACAGTCTGCGCACACCCTCGGTGATCTGGTCGGGCGTGAGGTAGCTGTGCGAGAGCCTCATCTGGTACAGGCCGCCGCCGTCCGGATAGAAGTAGCTCATCGGCGTCCAGATTATCCCGTAGTCCCGCGCCGACACCTCAAGCAGCGCGTTGTCGGCGGGAATCGGCAGGGTCAGCGTGAGGAAGAATCCCCCGTCGGGGACATTCCACTGGATACCGCGACGGCGCTCGGGCGGCAGGAAGCGCTCCAGGCTGTCCAGCAGGAGCGTCAGGTTGTGCTGGTAGAAGTCGACGGACTGCTTGTTCGCCTCGCGCAGGCGGCAGCCGTTGGCGACCAGCATGCCGCCGATGACGGCCTGGCTGAGCGCCGAGGTGTTGACGGTCACCATGCTCTTGATCTTCGAAAGCTCCTCGGCCAGCAGATGCGTGCCGCCGTCGGCGGAGCGTACGAGCTGGTCGGCCAGCACGTAGCCGACCCGGGCGCCGGGGAAGCAGGACTTGGCGAACGAGCCCAGGTAGATCACCCGCCGGTCCTCGTCCAGCGACTTCAGCGTCGGCTGCACGGTGCCGGTGCGGGTGAAGAAGCCGTAGGGGTTGTCCTCCAGGACCAGGACGTCCTCGCTCCCGGCGTACTCCAGCAGCCTGCGGCGCTCGGCGAGCGGCATGCAGGTGCCCGTCGGGTTGGCGAAGTCGGGCACCAGGTACAGCGCGCGGGGGCGCTTGCCCGCCGCGCGCAGCCCGGCCGTGACGCGGGCCAGGTCCTCCAGGTCGAGCCCGGCCGGTCCTTCGGCGACCGGCACGGTCTCGATGTCCAGCAGCCTGGCCGCGCCGGTGATCCCGACGTAGCACGGCGAGGGCACCAGCAGCACGTCGCCCGGCCTGCCGAACAGCGCGCGCAGCACGATGAACATGGCCTCCTGGCAGCCGACCGTGACCACCAGCGCCTGCGGATCGGCCTCGATGCCCTCGTCGTTGCGCAGCGTGCGGGCCACCAGGTCGTGGATCTGCCCGTTCGTGCGGCCGTACTGGAACAGCGTGGTGCGCACCTGGCTCGGCGTGCGTCCCTGGTCCTCGGCGAGGTGGCGCACGTAGGCGTCGAGGTACTCGCCGATCCGCTCGACCTCGAACAGTCCCTCGTACGGCCTGCCGGGACCGAACGAGATCGCCTGCGGGTAGCGCGAGGTGATCTCGTTCAGGAAGTTCATGACCTCCATCAGCGGGTCCGACAGCGAGTCGTGCAGGTCCCCGGCCGTCAGGACGGTGGTGGCGGCACGGGTCACCGGTGCTCCTGCCACAGCACGGGGTTGAAGTCGGGGTCGGTGTAGTCCGGGTTGCCCTGCTCGTCCTTGCGGACCAGCACGTCGTTGTTGTAGACGAGCAGGTCGCCGGTGGACTGCCGGAACGGGCGCCAGGCGTTGTCGCCGTCCTGCAGGTGCAGGGAGATGGCACGGCGCGGCCTGCCGCTGACGTTCATCCCGCTGCCGTGGTAGGTACGGCAGTGGTGGAAGCTCATGTGGCCCTTGGGGATGATCATGGGCACCTTGGTGACCTCGGTCTGGTTGTACGCGGCGTTCTCGGCCAGCATGTCCTCCAGTTCGAGGCGGTCGCGCTCGGCGAAGTGGCGGTTGGTGGAGTCGCCGCCGCCGATCTCCTTCCACGCGTGGCTGCCGTCGACCATCGTGATCGTGCCCATCTCCTCGTCACAGTGGTGGAAGGGGATGAAGGCGGTGAGCATCGCGTCGGAGGTGCACGTCTGCCAGTAGTGCCGGTCGAAGTGCCACGGCACGATGTTGCGCTCGTCGGCGCGGCCGGACGGCTTGTAGATCAGCGTGGTGTTCCACAGCCTGATCTGCCGCGTCTCGGCGATGCGGGCCGCGACGGCCGCGATGATGGGCTTGGAGAGGATCGAGCGGATCGTGTCGTCCTCGTAGAAGATGTAGTCGTTGTGACGGTGCACGTCGCCCTGCGAAGGCTCCCAGTAGGCCAGGCGCGGCGGGCGCAGCGGGAGCGGGCGGTCGCGGTGCCCGGCGTAGAAGCGCTCGCTCGCCTCGACGAGCGTGTCGACCTCCTCGTCCGACAGCAGCTTCTTCGACAGGTACCACCCGCGCTCCTGGTAGCCGCGTACGTCCTCGTCGGAGGGCAGCAGGAGTTGTTCGGCCGGGGAGAGAGTGAAACGTGTGTCGTTCATGATCCCTATCCGTGACGGTGGAGTTGGAGCAGGTCCGTGCCGATCAGATCGAGCCTGGGCCTGCCGGACAGTGCCATGGCCTCCTCCAGCTCGGCCCGCAGCTGGGTGAGCACCCGTTCGACGCCGTCGGCGCCGCCCGTCGCCAGGCCCCACAGGACCGGGCGGCCGACGAGCACGCCTCGTGCGCCGAGCGCGAGCGCCTTGAGCACGTCGGTGCCTCGCCGTACGCCACCGTCGACCAGCGCCTCGCACGCGCCGCCTGTCGCGGCCAGGGCGGCCACGACCTCGGGCAGGGCGTCGAGCGCCGCGACGGCGCCGTCGAGCTGGCGGCCTCCGTGGTTGGAGACGACCACGCCGTTCACGCCCGCCTCGGCCGCACGCACGGCGTCCTCGGCGGTGAGCACGCCCTTGAGCAGCAGCGGCAGGTCGGTGAACGAGCGCAGCCAGGCCAGGTCGGCCCAGGTGAAGGAGGCGTCGTGGTGGCGTGAGGCGTGCCCGGCCAGGGCGGAGGCGCCGGGGGTGCGCTCACGCAGCCCGGTGGTGTGCTCCTGGTCCAGGTTCACCGGGCGGATGCCCGGCGGCAGGCTGAACCCGTTGCGCAGATCGCGCTCGCGCCTGGCCATGCGCGGGGTGTCGGCGGTGATCATCAGAGCCCGGTATCCGGCCTGCTCGGCCCGCCGTACGAGGGCTTCGGTGCTCTCGCGGCGGCGCAGAGCGTAGAGCTGCAGCCACAGGGGGCCGCTCGCGGCGGCGGCGACCTCCTCCAGCGTGGTGCTGGAGAAGATGCTGACGACGGTGAGCGTCCCCGCGGCCGACGCGCCGCGCGCGGTGGCGGGCTCGCCCTCGGCATGCACCAGGCGGTGGTAGGCCATGGGGGCCACCGCCGCGGGGAAGCTCACCGGGGTGCCGGCGAAGCTGGTCTCCAGCTCGCAGTGCGCGACGTCGACCAGCACGTGCGGACGCAGCCGGTAGCGCCCGAAGGAGGCGCGCCCGTCCCGCAGGCTCACCTCGTCGCCGCTGCCGCCCGTGATGAAGTCCCACACCTGGGGTTCGATCACGGCGCGGGCCGCCGCCTCGAGGTCGCCCGGCGACAGCAGGAGCCGCCGGCGATGGTCGCCGAGCGGGGCGGTGCTCACCCCCGTCTCCCGGCGGGCACCTGGCTCTGCGCCCGCTCACGCTCGACGGCTTCGTACAGCGCCCTGATGTTGCCGCTGCCGAAGGTACGCGCGCCGAGCCGCTGGATCAGCTCGAAGAACACCGTGCGGCGGGCATAGGGGGAGCGGGTGAACACCTGCAGGAGCTGGCCGCTGTCGTCCCTGTCGACCAGCAGGCCGAGCTCGCGCAGCACACTCTCGTCGATGCCGACGTCGATGCCGCGCTCGGGCAGCGCGTCGTAGTAGTGCGACGGCGTGCTCAGCAGGTCGACGCCGCGCACGCGCAGGTCGTGCGCCGCCTCCACGATGTCGCCCGTGCCGAAGGCGACGTGCTGCACGCCGGGGCCGTCGAACCCGTCGAGGAAGTCGTTGAGCTGACCCCTGTCGGTGCCCGCGTCCGGCTCGACCATCGTGAAGGTGACGCGCCTGGTGCTGTCCTGCACGACCTTGGAGTCCATGGCCTGCCCGCCCACCGAGATGTACTCGCTGTAGGTGTGGCTGAGCCCGAAGGCGTTCTGGTAGAAGGCGATCGTCGTGTCCAGGGTGCCGGGCGCCAGGCACAGCGCGAGATGGTCGACGGTGTGCAGCAGGTCGGGCCCCTGCGGGGTGTGGCCGCCGACCGGGTGCACGCCGGGCACGAGGGAGCCGTCGGGGTTCTCGCGTTCGACGAAGCTGTGCACGAGGTCGTTGGAGGCGGCGACGGTGGCGACGATGATGCGCCCTTCGCCCTCGTCGAAGGTCTGCGGGGCCGCGACCGGCTCGGCGCCCGCTGCCACCGCGACGGCGAAGTCGGCCGCCGCGTCCGTGCTGCTCAGCGCCACGTCGCGGACGCCGTCGCCGTGCTTGCGTACGAAGCGGGAGGCGTGGTGCTCGTCGCGCAGCCCCGAGGTGAGGACGAGCCGGACGCCGCCGTGCCTGACCACGGTCGTGCGTGCGGTCGACCCGGCGCTGATCTCGCTCTCGGCGACGAGACGGAATCCGAATGCGGTGCGGTAATAGTGAGTGGCCTGGGTGGTGTCTCCTACGAATAGCCGGACGTGGTCGATCCCTTGCACGGTCATGTTCTTCCCCCGGGTCCATCGATCAACTGTGGGTGGAGCATGTGCGGTGGTGCAATGGGAGTGCGCTGGGCGGACAATCTCCTCGGCCGCTGCCGTCGGAGTTCCCGTCCTCCAAAGAGGGTTATCCACCTAATAGCCGCTGTCAAGCCGCTTCTTTGCCTCAGGTAACTCAACATATGCGTCAAGGGTCAAAATGCAAGTCACGCCACATTTGGCAGAAAAACCATTCTTCGCCGCAGCCGCCATATGCATGTTGCCCACCGCCGGAGGGCGTGCGTGGGCGTACGCGCACCCATGTATGCCCAGGTCGACGGCCACACCCCCGAAGTGGTCCGAAACGATGTGCGGGCGGTGGGAGTGAACAACCTGTAGGGTCCGGGCCCCGTCATACCCCCGGCCGTGTTGGTGCGACGTTAACAGGAGTGTCACTCGATGGACGGCAGGACGTCGATCCTGGTCAGCCGCGGATGTGCCGATCAATATGTGATCGGCCGCCGAATGAATGTTGCGTTCATCACACTCGCACGGAACATAATCACTTGAGAAATCCCGCGGCATTGGGTAGTGCGCCGGTCGGGCGCCGGTCCCGATGCGGTCCTGGCAGGCAAATGACCCTGTCTTGATGGTTTTGTTCCGCTTTGCTGGATGTCGTGGTGTGATCCTGCTTTGAGGTCGATTGACCGGATTTCTGGATCTCGGGGAGGAACGCGTGGCGACCAGGTTCGGGGTGCACTCGGAGGTGGGAGTGCTGCGGCAGGTCATCGTGCACCGGCCGGATCTCAGCCTCAAACGCCTGACACCGGCCAACAAGGACGATCTGCTCTACGACGACGTGCTCTGGGTACGGCGTGCGCAGATCGAGCACGACGCCTTCGTCGCGGTCATGCGCGAGCGCGGCGTCGAGGTCTTCCACCACCAGCGCCTGCTCGCCGAGGCGCTCGACACCGGCCCCCTGGCCAGGCGGCACGCCGTCGAGCGCATGGTCACCCATCTCACCGTCGGGCCGATGCTGGTGGACGAGATCCGCGCCGAACTCGCCTCCTGGAGCGGGGAGAGGCTGGCCGAGCACCTGATCGGCGGCCTCACCAAGCAGGAGTTCGCAGAGCAGGCCCAAGGCGACTTCGACACGCGGTCGCTGGTCGCGGCCATGGAGGAGCCGGGCTCCTTCATCCTGAGGCCGCTGCCCAACTCCCTCTACCAGCGCGATCCCTCGGCCTGGCTGTACGGAGGTGTCTCGCTGAACCCGCTCTACTTCCATGCCAGACGGCTGGAGACGATCAACCAGAGTGTGATCTACCGGCACCACCCGATGTTCGCCGACGACGGCTTCGCCTACTGGTACCCGCCGATGGGCGACGACGGCGACTTCGACGAGGAGGACTTCGGCGGCGCCTGCCTGGAGGGCGGCGACATGATGCCGATCGGCAACGGCGCGGTCGCGATCGGCGTCAGCGAGCGCACCACGCCCATCATGGTCGAGGAGATCGCCCGCTCGCTGTTCGCATCGGGAGCCGCCACCCGGGTGCTCGCGGTCGGCATCCCGCCACATCGCTCGTACATGCATCTGGACACGGTCTTCACCCTGCTGGACGCCGACAAGGCCACCGGGTACCCGCCCGTCGTGGAGAACGCCGCCGTCTACTCGCTGCGGCCCGGCGACAAGGAGGGCACGCTGGACGTGCGCCGGGAGAAGGGCCTGGCCGCCGCCTTCGAGGACGCCCTCGGCCTCGGCCGCCTCGACGTCATCCCGACGGGGGGCGACGACTACCAGCAGGCCCGCGAGCAGTGGGACTCCGGCAGCAACTTCGTCGCCCTTGAGCCCGGTGTGGTGATCGGCTACCACAAGAACGAGTTCACCAACCGCAAGCTGCGCGAGCACGGCGTCGAGGTCATCGAGATCGAGGGCTTGGAACTGGGCAAGGGCCGGGGCGGCGGGCACTGCATGACGTGTCCCATCCTGCGCGATCCGGTGTAGGCGCAAAGCCCTGGATCACCGCGCCGCAGCCGGGAGCGCGGTTGGGTAGGGTCCCAGGTATGCGACTCCTCAAGAGCCGATTCGTCCCCCTCGCGGCCTTCGCCGTCATGATCTTCGCCTCGGGCTGCGGCGAGCTGCAAGAGATCAGCGGGACCGTGGACAAGGTCCAGGCCTGCGCCGAGGCCACCAAGATCGCCGGTGAGATCACCTCCAAGGTGGCCACCCTGGCCAACGACCCCGCCGCCCTCGACAAGGCGCTCGACGACGCCGCGACGAAGCTGGAGGGCGCGGCCGCCAAGGCAGGGGACACCACGCTGAACGAGGCCATCAACGGGCTCGCGGAGTCCTACCAGAAGCTCAATGTCACCGACGTCAACTCCGCCGTCGACTCGGCGCAGAAGGCGCTCACCGACACCGCGACCTATCTGCAGCAGATCGGCCAGGCCTGCAGCTGACCTGCGACCATCACGTTCCGTATCCCCCTTTTACTAGGGGGAAAGGGGTCGAACTACCGTCGTATACATGAACGGCAAGGAGCCCGACCCCCGGTTCACATTGGCCAACGAACGCACCTTCCTCACCTGGCTCAGCACCTCGCTGGCGCTGAGCGCCGGTGGGGTGGCGATGGCGGCGCTCTCGCCCGACGTCTTCGTCGGGTGGGCGCGCACCGGGCTCGCGCTCATGCTCGTCAGCCTCTCGGCGCTGGCCGCCGGCATGGCCTATCCGCGCTGGCGGCACATCCAGCGCGCCCTGCGGCAGGAGTCGCCGCTGCCGCCTCCCGCCCTGGCCGCCGTCTTCGGGTACGGCGTGGCGGCGGTCGCCGTACTGGCGCTGGTGCTGATCGTGGTGGCGGCGAGGTAGATGTCGCAGGAGATCTGGGACCCTGGCCTGCAGAGCGAGCGCACCAGGCTTGCCTGGGTACGGACCGCGGTGGCGCTGTCGACCGGCGGTCTGGCGGGCGTCGGGCTGGCGTTGCGGGCCGGGCTGCCGTCCGTGGTACTGGCCGCCTGCGCGATCGCGGCGCTGTGCGGCGGTGTGCTGCTGGCCAGGACCGGCGTGCGCTTCCGCCTCGTCCAGCGGGCCCTGCACGGCGAAGGCCCGCTCGACATGCGCCTGGACGCGCGTGTCGCCTGGCTGGGCTGTCTGTGCGTGTCGGCGGCCGCCGTCGTGTTCGTGCTCAGCAGGTAGCGGACAGGTGGAGGCCGGGATGCGAGGGCCGGCCTCCACCGCGTTCAGGCCAGGCTCTCCAGCCAGGCCCGGTGCAGCCCGGCGTAGCGCCCGGAACCGGCGATCAGCTCCTGCGGTCTGCCGTCCTCGACGACCTTTCCGCCCTCCATCACCAGCACGCGCTCGGCGATCTCCACGGTCGACAGGCGATGGGCGATGATCAACGCGGTCCGGTCGGCCAGGATCGTGCGCAGCGCCCGCTGGACCAGCCGCTCGCTGGGCACGTCCAGGCTGGAGGTGGCCTCGTCCAGGATGAGCACGGCCGGGTCGGCCAGGAACGCCCTGGCGAACGCCACCAGCTGCCGCTGGCCCGCCGACATCCGGCCGCCCCGCTTGCCCACCTCGGTGTCGTAGCCGTCGGGCAGTGCGCCGATGAAGGTGTGCGCGCCGATGGCCTCGGCCGCCGCGACGATCTCCTTGCGGGAGGCGTCCGGCCTGCCGAAGGCGATGTTCTGTGCGACCGTGCCGCTGAACAGGAAGTTCTCCTGCGTCACCAGGACCACGGCCCTGCGCAGCCCGGCCTCGTCGAGCTCACGCAGGTCGACGCCGTCGAGCAGGACCCTGCCCTCCGTCGGGTCGTACAGGCGGGAGAGCAGTTTGGCCAGCGTGGTCTTGCCCGCGCCCGTCGCGCCGACGAGTGCGACGCTCTGACCGGCGGGGATGCGCAGGTCGAGGCGCGCCAACACCTCGGTGTCCTCGGTGTAGGCGAAGCGCACGCCCTCGAAACGCACCGCGCCCCTCGCGCCGTCGAGCTCGGCGGGCTCGCGCGGCTCGGCGACCGACGGCTCCTCCTCCAGCACGCCGGACAGCTTCTCCAGCGCCGCGCCCGCCGACTGCAGCGTGTTGTAGAACTGGCTGATCTCCTGCATCGGCTCGTAGAACTGGCGCAGGTAGAGCAGGAAGGAGGTCAGCACGCCGACCGTCACCGCGTCGCGTGTGGCCAGCCAGCCGCCGTAGACCAGGACGACCGCCACCGTCACGTTGCCCAGCAGCTTCACCCCGGGCATGAAGACCGAGATGAGCCGCATGCCGATGGCGTTGGCGTCGCGGTAGTCGGTGTTGAGCTCGCCGAAGATCTCCTGGTTGCGCGGCTGCCTGCGAAACGCCTGGACCGCCCTGATGCCGGTCATCGACTCCACGAAGTGCACGATGACCAGCGCGACGGTCGCCCGCGTACGCCGGTAGGCATGCGTGGACTGCCGCCCGAACCACCGCGTGAACAGCAGCAGCAACGGGATCGGCGCCAGGGCGACCAGCCCGAGGTGCACGTCGAGCACCAGCAGCACCGCCGCCGTGCCGAACAGCGTCAGCACCGCGGTGACCAGCCCGTCGAACCCGGACTGCAGCAGCTCGGCGATGGCCTCGATGTCGGAGGTCAGCCGCGAGATGACCCGCCCGGACGTGTACTTCTCGTGGAAGGCCAGCGACAGCCGCTGGAAGTGGTCGAACACCCGGCGCCGCAGCTCCAGCAGGGCGTCCTGGCCGATGCGCCCGGCCAGGCGCAGGAACGCCTGCCGGGTGAGCGCCTGGGTCAGGGCCGCGGCCAGGATCACCCCGACCACGGTCAGCAGCGTCGCCGGGCCCTCGCCCGCGCGCAGCGGCCCGATCCCGGCGTCGATGCCCACCCCCACCAGCAGCGGAATGGCCAGGCCCGCCGCGTTGGAGATCACGATGATCACGGTCAGCAGTGCGATCGCCCGGCGGTGCGGGCGCAGCAGGTCGCCGAGCAACCGGCGCGACCTGGCCCGCAGCAGGACCGAGACGTCGTCGGGCAGGTCGTCCTTGTTCTCGGCGGCCACTCCTCGCCACGTGCTCAACGCATGACCCCTTCCGCGTCCTGGGCGAGCAGCTCGCGGTACTCGGGCACGGTGACCAGCAGGTCGGGGTGGCGTCCGACATGTGTGATCGTGCCGTTCTGGAGCAGGGCGACCTTGTCGGCCAGCAGGACCGTCGAGGCCCGGTGCGCGACGACGATGCCGGTGGCCTCGCGCAGCACCCGGCGCAGGGCCTCCTCCACCAGCGCCTCGGTCTCCACGTCCAGCGCCGACAGCGTGTCGTCCAGGACGAGGATCTTCGGCCTGCTCAGCACCGCCCTGGCCAGGGCCAGCCGCTGGCGCTGCCCGCCCGACAGCGACATGCCCTGCTCGCCGATGCGGGTGTCGAGCCCCCACGGCAGGTCGTAGGCGAACGTGGCCTGCGCGACCTCCAGCGCCTCGCGCAGGTCGGCCTCCGTGGCCCGGACGTGGCCGAGCGTGAGGTTCTCGCGCACGCTCATCGAGAACAGCGTCGGCTCCTCGAACGCGGTCGCCACCACCGAGCGCAACGAGTCGAGCCGCAGGTCGCGCACGTCGTGCCCGTCGATGGTGACCCGGCCGGAGGTGACGTCCATCAGCCTGGGCACCAGCGCGGTCAGCGTCGTCTTGCCCGACCCGGTCGCACCGACCACCGCGACCGTCTCGCCCGGCGCCACCTCCAGCCACAGGTCGTGCAGCACGGGCGTGGCCGCACCGGGGAAGCGGAAGCCCACCCCTTCGAACCGCAGCCACCCCTCCGGCCGCTCAAGCACGGCCGTGCCGCCGACGATCTCCGGCTCGGTGTCCAGCACCTCCATCACGCGATCGGCCGAGGTCATGGCCTCCTGCGCCATCGCCAGGATGTAGCCGAGCGAGGCGATCGGCCACACGAGTTGCAGCATCAGCGTGGTGAAGGCGACGAGCGTGCCGAGCGTCACCGCGCCCGACCCCACGCCCAGCACGCCGAGCAGCAGCACCAGGGCCAGGGTGACGTTCGGGATGACCTCCAGGAAGGAGAAGAAGCGCGCCGC
Organism: Nonomuraea sp. IBHARD001; assembly: GCF_056106265.1. Classification (NCBI taxonomy): domain Bacteria; kingdom Bacillati; phylum Actinomycetota; class Actinomycetes; order Streptosporangiales; family Streptosporangiaceae; genus Nonomuraea; species Nonomuraea sp. IBHARD001. Next base: position 6,307,814 of record NZ_JBWBBW010000002.1, on the reverse strand, counting down.
GAGCCCGGCCTTGGCCAGCGACGTGCGGTGCACCTGGCGTGCCGCCTCGTCGAACCCCTCGTACACGTGGTGCCTGCGCCCGTAGGCCTTGATGGTGCGGATGCCCAGCGCCGACTCCTCCACCAGTGTGGCCAGGTCGCCCTGCTCGTCCTGGACCTGGCGTGAGATGCGGATGTACCTGCGCTCGAAGCGCAACGACACCCACACGATCGGTACGGCCGAGGCGGCGACCAGCAGGCCGAGCGGCCAGTGCAGGCCGAGCAGCACGACGGTCACGGTGAGGAGCTGGATGATGTTCATGACCAGGAACAGGGCGCCGAAGCCGAAGAACCTGCGGATCGTCGACAGGTCGGTCGTGGCCCGCGAGAGCAGCTGGCCGGACTGCCACTCGCCGTGGAAGCTCATCGGCAGCCGCTGCAGATGGGCGTACAGGTCGTCCCTGATCTCGGTCTCCAGCGCGAGGATGGGACGGATCTGGGCCCATCGGCGCAGGAAGATCAGGCCGGCCTCGACCACGCCGAGTGCGAGGGCCAGCAGGCCGAGCGGGAGCAGCGCGCCGAGGTCGCGGTGTGCCACGGGACCGTCGATGATCTCCCTGCCGACCAGGGGGAGCAGGATCGCGGCGCCGATCCCGGCGATGGCGGCCAGCCAGATCAGCACGAGCCGCAGGACATAGGGGCGGAGGTAGGACTTCATCCGCCAGAGGGAGTGGGCCTGACTTCTTCTGGTATCGGTTCTTCTGGTATCAGGGGGCACTCATTCAAGGCTAATGGCGGGCTCAACACATTATCGGGTGGCGGAAGCGGCAGTCAGGCCTCACCACCGAGGGCGACCGTCCGCGCGACCTCCTCGTGCCGCTCGGCCTCCTCGGCCGCGAAACGCTCGGCGTCGAGCCGGTCGGCGATGTCCTCGTCCTGCTTCATCAGCGCCTCCAGGCTCTGGCCCGCCATCTCCAGCACGCCCATGTCGGCGTAGGCCTGTTGCAGGCGCGGGCTCCACAGGCCGATGTCCTTGACGCACGGCACGATGCGGGAGAACAGCAGGGAGCGGAACAGCCTGAGGTAGTCCGACCGGTCGACGGCCGTCATGGCCTCGGCGACCTCCTGCTTGTTCAGGCCGATCGTCTCCCACGTCTCCTTGCCGCGCAGCCGGTCGCGCATGAGGTAGCAGCCCTCGATGACGAAGTCCTCGCGCTCGCGCCGCTCGGCGTCGGACAGGCCGGAGTAGTACTCGCGCAGCGCCATCCGGCCGAAAGCCACGTGCCTGGCCTCGTCCTGCATGACGTAGGCGAGGATCTGCTTGGGCAGCGGCTTGGTGGTGATGTCGCGCATGACGCCGAACGCCGCCAGCGCCAGCCCTTCGATCAGCACCTGCATGCCGAGGTAGGGCATGTCCCAGCGCGAGTCGGACAGGGTGGAGTCCAGCAGGGCCTTGAGGTGCTCGTTGATCGGGTAGGCGAGCCCGACCTTCTCCTGGAGGAACCTGGCGTAGGTCTCGGCGTGCCTGGCCTCGTCCATCGTCTGGGTGGCGGCGTAGAACTTGGAGTCCAGGTCGGGCACCGACTCCACGATGCGGGCCGAGCAGATCATCGCGCCCTGTTCGCCGTGCAGGAACTGGGAGAACTGCCACGCGGCGCCGTGCAGCCTGACGTCCTGCCGCGTCCGGTCGTCCATCCGCTCCCACAGCGGTGTGCCGTAGATGGCGATGGTCCGGTCCGGGATGCCGAGCACGTTGTACGGGTCGACCTCAAGGCCCCAGTCGATGCGCCTGACGGAGTCCCACTGCTTGTCCTTGCCCTTCTGGTAGAGGGCCAGCATGTGGTCCCTGCCGTCGTCGTACTCCCAGGTGAACCGGCTCGACCCGGTCATGCCCACCTTCCAGGTGGACAGCTCGGCGGGGATCGCGTAGAGGTCGTGCGTCGACATGAGGCCTCCCGGAGACGTACGCCGTACGTATATCCCGAGGCTTGCACGTACACTGTACGTACGTCAATAGAATGAGCTATGCCCACCGAACCACTGTCCCGGCCGCGCATCATCGCCGCTGCCATCGACATCATCGAGCGCGAGGGCGCCGACGCGGTCTCCATGCGCCGCATCGCCGCCGAGCTCGGTGTGGGCGTCATGTCGCTCTACAACCACGTGCCGAACAAGGCCGCGCTGCTCGAAGGGGTGGCCGAGAGCGTGCTGTCGCGGATCGAGTTCACCGACGACCCCGACGCGCACTGGACCGACCGGGTGCGCATGCAGGCGCGTGCCTTCCGGCAGATCGCACACCACCATCCGCGTTCGACCATGGTCGTGGTCAGCAGGCAACTGCACTCGCCCGCCGGGCTGCTGCCCGTCGAACGGGCACTCGCCACCCTGCGCGAGGCCGGGTTCACCAGCGGCGAGGCGGTGCGGCTGCTGCGGCTGTTCATCGCCTATGTCATGGGCTCGCTGCTGCGTGAGGTGGGCGTCACGCCCTCGTTCGGGCCGCCCGATGCCCGCGTGCGGGCCGACGACGTCGATCCGATGCTGTTTCCCGAGGTCAGCGCGCTGGCTCCGCTGCTGGGGCGGTGCGACCACGAGGAGGAGTTCGAGTTCGGCCTGGAGCTGCTGATCTCGGCGATGGTCGGCTACCGGGAAAAGGGCGGCGCCCGGGGCTGATGAGCCCCGGGCGCCGCTGGAGAGCCGTCCCTTCCCCTGGAAGGCTCTCTAGTACCAGTTGTGCGATCTGAAGTGGCCCCACGCGCCGCACGGTGTGCCGTAGCGGCCCCTGATGTATTTCAGACCCCACTTGATCTGGGTCTTCGGATTGTGCCGCCAGTCCCATCCGGCACCGGCCATCTTGCCGCCCGGCAGAGCCTGCGGAATCCCGTACGCACCCGAAGAGCGGTTGTGCGCACGGTGGTTCCAGTTGCTCTCCCTGGTCCAGAGGCTGTCCAGGCACCGGAACTGGCGGATCGACCACGATCGCTGCACGACCAGCCCGAGGGCGATCGCCTTGTTCCGGCCCTTCGGCCGCTTGACCGTTCGGGGCTTTGCTGCTGTGCGCCAGGTCCGCTTGTGCACGATCTTGGAGGCCTTGGCGGTGCCGACGGCCTCCCTGTCGGCGGGTGCGGCGCTCGCCGTGCCGCACGCCAGCGTCCCGGTGACGAGCACCGAGGCGGTCAGCGTGACGAGCGAGCTGCGCAGAGCGCGGTAGCTGTCCAAATCCATCCCTGTCGTCAGGCCGCGTGCGGGCGGGCGGCGCCTTGGATGTCGGCGCTCGCCTTCGCCGTTCCGCACCCGTGGCTCGGGCGGGAAGAGCCCGCGTGGCCGATCCGGACCCTGCTGCCGTGAATACGGCTTTCCGGTCGACTCCGCGACGTGTTCCTAAGGCGGCTTTCTAGTACGGCGAGCAGGCCGTGCGCGCGATCCCGACACGCGGGTGACAGGTGTTTGCGAGATCGTGGCCGACCTCGTGCCGGCGCATCGTGAACCCGTGGACCAACGCACGTCGCGGCAGGTCCGGCAAGGGGAAGGCGATGGCCGGGGCTTGACGTCGGCTCAGTACCAGTTGCGGGACTGGAAGTGGCCCCAAGCTCCGCACGGCGAGCCGTACCTCTGCTTGATGTACTTCAGGCCCCACTTGATCTGGGTCGTGGCGTTGGAACGCCAGTTGGGTCCGGCGCTCGCCATCTTGCGGCCGGGCAGGGCCTGGGGGATGCCGTGTGCGCCGGACGAGCCGTTGTGCGCACGGTGGTTCCAGTTGCTCTCCCTGGTCCAGAGCTTGGCCAGGCAGCGGAACTGGGCGTCGTTCCAGCCGCGTTTGGCGACCAGGGGCCGGGCGATGGCCTTGTTGCGGGCCTTGACCGACTTGTAGGTCTTCTTGGCGGTGGTGCTCGCGACGGTCGTCATCGTGGCGGTGCGGGGGGCGGCGAGGTCCAGGGTGCCGGTGGTGGCGCGCAGGACGGGGGCGGGTGTGGTGGCCGGCGCGCTCTGGGCCTGCGCGGCGGTCGCGGTGCCCGCTCCTGCCGCCGCGAGTGCGGCGGTCATGACCAGGGCGCTGGTGCGGCGTAGCGTGGGCATGGGGGATTCCCTTTCGCTCTTTGGGGGAGGGGGGATTCTCGGCCGGGGGATTGCGCCACACTGCCTTAGTTGTGCTTTATGTCGCTAATCGACCATCAATAGGTAGATCTCAAATAAAGATCAACTTTGCAATTATTAGGCGGTTTTGTAGGGGTTTTGCGATTGCAATGTGGGATGTGTCACATTTTCGTGTGATCTGAGGCTGTAAGCTCGGATCATGAGTCTTCGCGACATTCCGCTCCGCACCCTTGCCGACGCACCCACGACCCTCGCCGAGCTGGCGGGCGACAAGGCCGTCCTGCTGGTGAACGTCGCCTCCAAGTGCGGCCTGACCCCGCAGTACACCGGCCTGGTCCACCTCCAGCAGACCTACGGCCCGCGCGGCTTCACCGTGGTCGGTGTGCCGTGCAACCAGTTCATGGGCCAGGAGCCGGGCAGTGCGGAGGAGATCGAGGAGTTCTGCTCGACGACCTACGGCGTGGACTTCCCGCTGCTGGAGAAGAGCGAGGTCAACGGCGAGCACCGCCACCCGCTGTACGCCGCGCTCGTCGACACGCCGGACGCCGATGGCGAGGCCGGGGACGTGCAGTGGAACTTCGAGAAGTTCCTCATCGCGCCCGGCGGCGAGGTGACGCGCTTCCGTCCCAGGACCACCCCGGAGGACCCCGCGGTGACCGGGGCGATCGAGAAGGCGCTCTGAGAGCCGCGTCGCGGTGACCGAGGCGATCGAAAGGGCGCTCTGAGGGCCGCTCAGCCTCTCGGCAGCACGTCGGCTCGGCGGGCGATGGCGCACAGGTCCGTCCTGGTCATCGACGAGCCGATCTTGAGCAGCTGCTGGATGGTCGCCCTGGCCTCGGGGTTCTTGCGGAGCTCCTCGGGACACGCCTGCTCGGCCTTCTGCAGGACGAACACGGCGGCCGTCGGGTCGCGCTCGTGGGTGTAGGCGGCGGCGACCGTGATGAAGTGCCTGGCGTGCCGTTCCTTGGCGAACACGGCGGAGACGTCGATCGTGCACGCCAGTCTGATCGCCCTGCGGTAGCGGCCGAGCCTGGCGGCCGTGGCCACGCCGTGCAGTTGCACGTCGACGGGGCCGAAGCACGACCAGTAGTCGTTGCGGTCCTCGCCGAGCAGGGCGGCGATCTCGCGGGCCCGCTCCAGCAGCCGCTCGGTCGCCAGGTGGTCGCGCTGCGCGGCGGCGGCGTTGGCCGCGCTCAGGTGGCAGGCCCCGGTGACCGACAACGCGCCCGGCGGCCACTCGTGCGCGGGTCCGAGTGTGGCGCGCAGCCCGCTGACCGCGTTCTCGCAGAGCGTGCGGGCGTTGTCGACGTGCCCCAGCCTGATCAGCACCTCGGCCATGGCGCCCTTGGCCGCGGTGAGCAGCAGCGGGTCGTGCGCCTGCCCCGCGACTCCGGCCGAACGGTCGGCCGACAGCAGGGCGAGATCGGCGTGGTGGTCGTGGCGCAGATAGGCGGCCATCAGCCGGTAGGTGTGCGCGAGATTGGCCGAGGCGGCGGTCGCCGGGGCCTCACGATGGCGGGCCCTGGCATCGGCGAGCAGGGCGGGGAGCAGCCCGGCGGTATTGGTATATCGGTCCGGCGAGCTCTGCCAGACGTCCCAGGCCGAGGCCAGGCTGCGCCGTACCCGCTCGTCGGTCAGGCCCGAAGGGTGGTGTGCGGCCGGGCGGTGCTGGTCCTCGACCAGGGCCGCGCCGATCGGCGACGGCGCGCGGGGAGGGCCGGGCGTGGTCAGGGGCAGGCCGCGGGGGCCGTCGACGAGTGGGGTGAGATCGCCCAGGCCCAGCACCTCGGCCATGCGCTGCAGCACCGAAAGACTGTCAAGGCGGCGCTGGCCGTTCTCGATCTGGCGTAGCCATTCTTCGCTGCGTCCGAGCAGGTTCGCCAAGGTGCGGCGTGACAGTCCGCGGGACCGTCTGAGGACTTCGATCTTCTGGCCTTGCCGCGACTCCGATCTGTCCATGCCACATCCCGCGCTTCGGGAAGACCTTATTAGGGGTGTGCCGTGAATGTCTTTCTTGGCATTCTCGGGAGAATATCACCGCTATTCCATGGTTTTCTGGTGGAGAATGCGGGAATATGGCGACTGCCTGCGGTGGCGCGGCATCGGCGACCCTGTGAATCATGCTCGCCGTCGATTGTGAAGAGTCGTGCCCGCCACTATTTTCCTCTGGTTCCGCCGCGTATTGGGTCCATATTTATTTGGTTCGCGATGCCAAACGGGAGTTGTGTGAAAAAGAGGGATCGGGCGGAAGAGTGGACGACGGAGCGTCCCTCATTTCCCCAGGAGGCACCGATGCCGCACATCGCCCAGGCGCTGGACGTCGAAAAGATTCGCGCCGATTTCCCGCTTCTGATGGAGTCCAGTCCGGGGAGAGATGTCGTCTATCTCGACTCGGCCTCGACCGCGCACAAGCCGTACCAGGTCATCGAGGCCATGCGCGCCTTCTATGCCGGGTACAACGCGAACGTGCATCGCGGGGTGTACGAGCTGGCCAGGCTGGCCACCGACGCCTACGAGGACGCCCGGACCAGGATCGCCGCCTTCATCGGCGCCGGACGCGACGAGATCGTCTTCACCAAGAACGCGACCGAGGCGCTGAACCTCGCCGCCTCGGTCCTGGCCTGGGCCGACCCGCCGTACCGGGTGGGGCGCGGGGACGAGATCCTGCTCACCGAGATGGAGCACCACTCCAATCTGATCCCGTGGCGGCTGCTGGCCGAACGCACCGGGGCCTCGGTCGGGTACCTCGGCATCACCGACGACGGCAGGCTCGACCTGTCGCGGCTGCACGAGCAGATCACCTCGCGTACCAAGGTCGTCGCCGTCGTGCACGCCTCCAACATTCTCGGCACCGTCAATCCGATCGCGCCCATCGCCGCACGCGCCGCCGAGGTCGGCGCGCTGCTCGTCGTCGACGCCGCCCAGTCCGTGCCGCACCTCGGCGTCGACGTCGCCACGCTCGGCGCCGACCTCGTCGCCTTCTCCGGGCACAAGATGTGCGGTCCCACCGGCGTCGGCGTGCTGTGGGGGCGGCCGGACCTGCTGCGGGCGCTGCCGCCGTACCAGGGCGGTGGCGAGATGATCGAGACGATCAGCCGCACCGACATGCGCTTCGCGCCGCCGCCGCACCGCTTCGAGGCGGGCACGCCGCCCATCGCCGAGGTCATCGGGCTCGGCGCGGCCGTCGACTACCTCACCGGGATCGGGATGGACGCCGTCGCCGCGCACGACAGGCTGCTCACCGAGTACGCCGTGCGGGAGCTGGCCCAGGTGCCCGGCCTGCAGTTCATCGGGCCGAGCGTCGAACACGACCGGGCGCCCGTCGTGTCGTTCGTACTGAACGGGGTGCCCGTCGAACGGCTGCGCGTGGCATTGGACGAGGCGGGCATCGCAGTGCGTTCCGGGCACCACTGTGCGCAGCTCGCCTGCTCGCGCTTCGGGGTGCCCGCGGCCGTCCGGGCGTCGATGTATCTGTACAACGGGCCCGGGGACGTGGACGCGCTGACGCGAGAGCTTCGGGCGCTGGCGCCCGGGCGGCGGGGCGTTCAGGGGCCGGGCAACGACGTCGTGCAAGCCCGGCCGGACATCCCGGTCGTGTCGCCCTCGCCTGTGAAGGAGCTCGCCATGAACGACACCACGACACCCGTGTGGAGCACCGCCTTCGCCACCGCGGGCGCCGCGCAGGTCCAGCCGTACCAGGACATCCTGGTGCCGGCCATCTTCCATCCGTGGGCCTGCCTGCTCACCGGGGTGCTCGCGCCCGAGCCCGGTGGGGCGGCGCTCGACGTCGGCACCGGGCCGGGTACCGTCGCGCGGGTGCTGGCCACCGCGCTCGGCCCCTCGGGCAGTGTCGTCGGCACCGACATCAGCCCCGCCATGCTCGCACTCGCCGAGGCCGGGCCGCCGGTGGCCGGGGCGCCCGTCCAGTACGTCGAGTGCGGGGCGGCTCCGCTGCACGTCTCCGACGCCTGCTTCGACACCGTCACGATGCAGCAGGTCCTGCAGTTCGTGCCCGATCCCGCCGCCGCACTGGCCGAGGTACGGCGGGCGCTGCGTCCCGGCGGCAGGCTCGGCGTCGTCACCTGGCTCGGCCTGGAGCACAACCCGTTCTTCCGCGCCCTGCACACGGCCGTCGGCCGCATGCTCGGGCCGGACCTCGCGGCGCGGTTCGCCGAGCCCTGGGGGATGGGGGCGGAGGAGATCGGCCGGTTGGTGAAGGCGGCCGGGTTCGACGACGTCCACATCCGGCACGTCGTCCTGCCGATCACCATCCCCGGCGGCACCGACGACGCGTGCTGCGTCTACGACTTCTCGGCGGTACGCGGGGAGATCGCCGGACTGGACGCGATGGGACGGCAGGCGCTGTACGCCGTCGCCGGGGCGTACCTGTCACCGGACCGGGGCGCGGGGGAGGCGGTGCACTCCGTCACGGCGGCCAGCCTGATCACCGCTCGGGGGTGATGAGGCACGGCACGCCCTGGGCTGCTCCCCGCGCTTCGGGGGGCAGCTCAGTTCCGATACAGCATGAATGCACGGTCGCGTACGGCATATCACGAACAGGTCTGACGGCCGGCCCGCCGATCCTCCCTCACCTAGCGTTGCTGGTCGGCTACCGGAGGAGGGAGGGGGCAGCGTGGCGCTGAGATGGTGGGAGCGCGAGGGGGAGAGCGTGGGCAAGGGGCGCTACCCGGTCGTCCAGGTGGAGGCGAGCTGGGACCTGCGTTCGATGATCGAGGTCCTGGCTCCCGGCGTCGAGCACGGCTACCGGCCGGAGGCGGACGGCACCCGGGTCGCGCGGATGGCCCATGCGGACGGATCGTGGGCCAGGGCGACGGCGATGGGGGAGGAACTGCCCGTCGTGCATCAAGGTGGGGCACGGCGACTGTGGGACATCCTCGACGACGCCCGGCACCGGTGGGTGCTGGAGGGCGATCTGCCGTTGCGGGGGGCGTCGGCGTACGTGGACTTCCAGGGGCGTGTGTGCTTGCGGCGGGGGAGCTGGGAGGCCTGGATCGCCTGACGCGGGTCACGCCTCGGCGCTGCGGCGTGGATCGCGGGACCACGTATCCGGGGCCGGTCGTGTGGAACACCAGTCGGTCAGGAGTGCACGGCGCGGATCTCGGTGACCATGAACTTCTCCACTATGTGCTGATTCTGCAGCAGAAAGCCCACCACCCCGGCCACGGCCTCCGTCCCCGAGGCGGCGCGTACGTGCCCGCTCAGCAGGTACACCAACGGCGTGGACGGCTGGTCGAGGGTGAAGCGGCGGCCGTGGCGGTGGACGTCCTGCAGGACCCTGATCGGTATGGGCCACGTGGTGGTGAACCACGCGGCCACCTCCCACAGGGGCAGGGTGAGGTCGGCGTCGGACTCGGTGGTGGCGCGGTAGCAGTCGACGCAGCCTCGGCCCGCGTGCTGGTCGTGCGGGCAGGTCCAACGCAGGATGTCGGCGGGGCTCTGCTGGCGGCTCAGGATCGCGGCCTCGGTCACACGGCGGCGCGGGCGGCGCGGCGGGACCGGCGGAAAGCCGGTGGACCCGCTGGAGGGAAGGTCAGGGGGAAGGGGGTCACGAGCGATGAGATGGTCCCTTCGCGTGCACGTCACCACACGCACAGGCAAGCACGGCGGCCCCTACGAGCCTAGCCCCGCGCCGGCACCCCCGCAGACCACCTCGCCAGATTCCAGCGCCCGCGCCCCCGCGTCTGGGTAGCCCCTACTCATGCGCGCGAGCCGGTACGGGCCCATCGTGAACCCATGACCGACACACCGACGCCGATCGCGCCGAAAGACATCACGCTCGTGGAGTTCATGAGCAAGGCCGGAGCCGATCTCAGTCTTGCCGAGCGGCGGCTGATCGTGAGTCAGGCGCTGCTCATGCTGGAGCAGAACTACGTGCATCTGCCGTTGAAGGTGGCCATGCACGGCATCAACCCGGTGCAGCGCCTGCGCGTGATGCAGGCCAGGCTGAGCAGGCAGGCCGAGGCGGCCGATCCGGAGCGTGACTTCCACGCCGAGCTGCTGGAGATCTTCCACTCGCTGCGCGACCTGCACACGAACTACCTGCTGCCGAGCCCGTACAAGGGCATGACGGCCTATCTGCCCTTCCTCGTTGAGGAGGCGAAGGACAGGACGCGTGACGGCGAGCTCGTCGTGCGGTACCTGCTCACGGCGGTGCCCGACTGGTACCGCCCGCCCAGGGGCGCGACGGGGTTCGAGCCCGGCGTGGAGATCACGCACTGGAACGACGTGCCGATCGAGCGTGCGATCAGGCAGAACGCCGCCAGGTACGCCGGCAGCAATGCGGCGGCCCGCTTCGCCCGTGGGCTGGACTCGCTGACCGTACGCCCGCTGATCGCGCACCTGCCGCCGGACGAGGAGCGGGTGACGCTCAGGTACCTCACGCGGGACGGCAATGTCGACACGGTCACCGAGCAGTGGCGGGTCGCGCCGGTCTCGCGGGTGCCCGACGCCGACGAGGTGAACGAGGGCGCCGACGGACTCGCCCTCGACGTGCACGCGGAGCTGATCGGCCGGGCGAAGAGCGAGCTGTTCACGGCCGACGAGCCGTCGAGGGCGGACACGGCGGTGACGATCGAGGTACGGCCGGCGTTCAGGAAGGTGTTCAGGGCGCGGATCGTCCGCACGGACTCGGGACGGTTCGGGCACATCCGGATCTGGACCTTCAATGTCGGCGACGCCGTGGGCTTCGTCGAGGAGTTCGTCAGGCTGCTCGGCGAGATGCCGCCCAACGGGCTGATCATCGACGTGCGGGGAAACGGCGGCGGGAAGGTGTTCGCCGCCGAGGTCATCCTGCAGACGCTGACCCCGCGCCGCGTCGAGCCCGAGCCCGCCCAGTTCGTCAACACGCCGCTGAACCTGCGCCTGTGCGCCAAGCACGGCGGCAAGGGCGAGGGCCTGGTGCCGCTGGGCGAGTGGTACCCGTCGATGGAGCAGGCGGTGGAGACCGGCAGTGTGTTCTCCGCGGCCTTCCCGTTGATTTCCGCCGATGTGGCCAACGGGATCGGCCAGATCTACCACGGACCGGTCGTCCTGGTCACCGACGCGCGCTGCTACTCGGCGACCGACATGTTCGCCGCCGGGTTCCAGGACCACGGCATCGGCCAGATCCTCGGCACCGACCCGGTCACGGGCGCGGGCGGCGCGAACGTCTGGACGCATCAGCTCCTCACCTCGCTGCTCGACTTCGACGACGACACCCAGTCCTCGCCGTACCGCCCCCTGCCCGCCGGGGCCGGGATGCGCGTGGCGATCCGCAGGTCGTTGCGGGTGGGCGCGCAGGCGGGCACCCCCGTGGAGGACCTGGGCGTACGCGCCGACCGGGTGCACGACCTGACGTCCGCCGACGTGCTCGACGGCAACAGGGACCTGCTGCGGGAGGCGGGAAGCATGCTCGCCCGCATGCCCGTGCGGCGGCTGGCCCTGCGCTCGTCGGCACGCGAGGAGGACGGCACGCTGGTGGTCGTCCTGGTCGCGGCCGGGTTCGACGAGCTCGACGTCTACGTGGACGGCAGGCCGTTCGGGTCGCAGCCGGTGCCCGAGGTCGACGGCGAGGTCGACCTGACGGTACGCCTCACGGGCGGCGAGCGCTTCAGGTTCGAGGGCTACGAGATCACCCCGGAGGGCGACCGCCGCCTGGCCGCCAACCTGCAGTTGGTCGCCGAGGAGTAGGCGGCGGGCCGCCGGATCAGGTCAGCAGCAGGATGACCACGGCGGCGAGCAGCATCAGGATGATCACGCCGAGGATGGGGAACATGGCGCCGTACTTGTTCAGCATCGACTCGGGCGCGGTCCTGACCGGGGCGGCGGGGATCGGGCGTACGAGTGCCAGGCCCTTGCCGATGTCCATCCTGACGGGCTCCCCCTCGCCCAGCCGCTGCCGGGCGAGGAGGGCGTGGACCATCGCGGTGAACAGCTTGTCCTGGCTGCCGGGTATCCCCGCGGCGACGGCGGCCAGGGCGAGCGCATCGGGGATGCGGTCGTGGCCGTCCATGTACTCCACGAGCTCGGTCAGGCCGGTGAGCGTGGGGGGAGTGCCGCAGACCAGCTTGATCACCTTCTGGTAGTGCTCGATGCGCGTGCTGCCGTTGGGAACGCGGTCGATCGCCTTGACCAGATAGCCGTACTCCCTGAGCTTCTTGGCGATGTCGGCCTCGGCGCGTCTGGCGATCTCGGTCAGGACCACGCGCAGGACCGTGGGGGAGTTGGACTCGAGCACGGTGTGCAGCAGGTCCTCCGAGCGTTTCTCCGTCAGGATCGCCTTCAGCTGTTTGTGGTCCTGCTCGTCGGCGATGAGCAGGCGGGCGTCGTGGGCCAGGTGAGGGGAGAACAGCGGTGTGCCCAGGGCGTCGAGGCAGAGGCGCTGCAGAGTCCTCCCGTCCCTCATGTCCTTGAGCAGGTCGTCGATGTCGGCCGCGCGCACATGGCTCGGCAGCACCATGTGCACCAGGTGCCCGGCGAGATCCTGTGCCTCGCTCCAGCCGCGTGCCCCCTCGATGAGCGGCGGCCCCTCGTGTGTCCGCACGACCTCACGGCAGTGGTGGCGGTCCAGCTCCGACATCGGCCTGCGGCGCAGCAGTTGACCGAGGTCGGAGACGGCGTTCGCCAGGCTCGACCGGTCGCTCGCGGCCAGACTGTCGAGCGCCGCGCCCAGCAGGGCCGCCGGATCACGCGTCGGGGGAGCGGGTTCGGGCGGCAGGAGCCAGGTGTCGTGGTCGTCGGGCGGCGACTTCGGCCTGGCCGAGAGCATCGAGAGCGCGGTCGCCCGGTCGGCGTCGCTGTCGAACTTCAGGGGGTGCCTGTTCGCGCCCAGGGAGATGATCAGGTTCACCAGGCCGGGGCCGCGGAAGGCGCCGAGCTCTCGCGCGTACTTCCTGACCTCGGCGGTGATGCTCCCCAGCGGGGCGGCCAGCTCCGCGATGTCACCGGCGCCCAGGCGGAGTGTGATCGCCCCGGCGGGCGCGTTGGCGGCGAAGGAGAGGCGGACGTTGTGCTTGGTGTTGCTCTTCGTCAGCGTGGAGAGCGTCAGGCCGGAGCGAAGGCCGAAGGGAAGCAGGGCGGCCACCGTGTCGAGGAACGCGATGCGCTCGGTCTCGCTCAGATGCCCGCCCTGCACCACGCAGACGTGCTGACCGGTCAGCAGGAGCGCGGCGGCGGCCCTGGTCGCGTCGTCGACCCGCCGGGCCACGGCGTCGTGGTCGTAGTCCTTGATCATCAGGGGAACGGGCCTGCGGCCGGGCTGCGGCAGGCTGTGTCCCCGCAACGACTCGTGCAGCGCGGCGTAGGAGATCGGGCGGGCGAGGGCCCGCTCCCACGGGACGCAGAGGATCTGCGACTGGTTGACGATACGGGCCTCGTGCGCCGAGTCGACCGCCTCCTGGATGATCATGCACAGCCATCGGCTGTCGTCCTCGGCCGAGGTGTGGCAGCAGAAGCCGACCCGGGGCTGTTCGCCCGTGCTCGCCGTACCCGATCTGAGGGTGCTGCTGATGTTCTCGAAGTCGGTGCGGCTGAGCGGGCCCGCGCTGAAGTCGGTGATCTCGTACGGCCCTTTGGACGCGCTTTCGATCGCCCACTGGGCTTCGGTGTGCATCAGTCGTCGCTCTTGGCCGTCGTCCGGATCGACCGGCTCAGCCAGACGACCGGCTCCATGATGTTGATGGGAAGTACCCGGCCCCGGATCCTGCTCAGCGTCTTGCCGTCCTTGATCGCGGTGTCGGTGTTCTGGGGGTCGTCGGGGTCGAAGCCGTGGTCCTGGTCGACGAAGACGCCGATGGCCGAGGTGATGAAGAATCGGATCCGCTCCGGGTGGAACGACGCCTCCAGCACGCTCAGGATGAGCTCGGCGTTCTGGTTCTGGCCCTTGCTGAGGATCAGTTCGAAGAACTGGCGGGCGTTCGCCTCGGGCACGCGGGGCATCTGGTAGAGGAGATCGTCGGGATCCACCTCGGTCAGGCCGTGCTCCATGGCCTCCTTCAGCACCGCCGGTTCGTCGTACTTGGTGAGGCAGACGGCGATGTGGTGGGGCAGTCTGCCGTCGACGAGCTGGTCGTCCTGGAGCATCTGGCCGGAGATCTCGTGGATCGCCGCGTCCAGGTGCTCGAACGCGTCGCCGGTGTGGGCCTCGCGGTCGGGGTCGAGCAGGTAGATCAGGCCACGGCTCTTGATGAGGCTCTCCATCAGAGCCTCCTTGTCGATCGCGTAGCCCTCTCCGGTGAAGCGCTCGCCCGGCGCGTCGAGGAAGATCAGCTTGGTCTTGGGCGTGCTCCTGGCACTGCGGCGCCAGAACGCCCATCGCCCGCTTCGCCTGGCGGGTGTGTCGCCGACGATCCACCAGTTGTAGTACTCCAGGTCGGAGGTCTTCTCGGGGAAGACCTTCTTGTCGAGCAGGGTCTTGCGCAGCCTGATCAGCTCGGAGACGGACACCTTGTCCGCTCCGATGATCCGCCAGCCCTTGTTCCGGCCCTGGGCGCGGTCCAGTGCGATGCTCAGCGCGGCGAGGAAGGCGGTCTTGCCGCTGCGTGGCGCACCCCACATGGCGATGTCGGGGGTGTTGTCCTGCGGCGCCCCGGCGGAGGGGGGCGGCTTGGGTGCCATGGAGTTCCTTGCGAGGTCAGTCGATCAGCGGCAATGACAGGCGGGTCGTCTGCTCCGGCAGCGCCTTCAGCCGGATGAGGAAGTCCTCCTTGTCGACGGCGCTCACCGGACGCAGGACCAGGGAGCCGAGCTGCCGCCAGGCGGCGGGCGCGCGCTGGGGGTCGGTGTCGCAGATCGCGCCGAGCCGCAGGTCGTGGGAGGCGCGCAGGGAGGCGACGAGCCGTTGCCAGTCGTGGCGGCCGGGACAGGGGAGCGCCTGCCCGGGGTCGACGCGAGGGGGGTGCGGCGGCCGGGCGCCCGCGCTGACCAGGGCGACGAGCGTCATGTCGTCGTGCGGCTTCAGGCGCTCGGACACCGTGTGCAGCATGTCCTCGACCTGGGCCCCGTCGTGACAGGTCGGGGGGACGGGCTGGAGCAGTTCGAGGACGCCGAGCGCGTCCTGCGCCGATCCCGCCCAGAGCGGGACGTCGGGCGTGCTGCTGTCGGCATACCTCGTGCCGAACACGTGGGTGCCGTAGGCGATCACCGACACCTCCAGCCGCTCGGACGCCGGATGGAACCTGGCCAGTTCCTCGACCAGTCCCGTCATCTGATGGCGTCTGGCGTCGACCTCCTCGGCCGAGCCCGCCACCTCGATCGCGCACACGAGGTGGACGGGAGGCGGCCTGGGCGGCAGCCGCGCCGGGAGTGCGGCCACGATGTCCGACCACGGCCGGGTATGGCGGCGCAGGCCGTGTATCCCGGGGAAGGTGACCAGGCCCGGCTGTTCGAGCACGGCCTTGATCAGGTGGCGGCCGGGACTGAGCGGCGCGTGGTCGAGCGAGACGATGTCGGTGGGCTGGACGGGGTCGGCCCAGGCCGAGACGGCCAGGACGATCCCGCCCTGGTCGACGCATCGCACCGACTCCTGGGCGTACTCGCCCGGCAGGGAGCCGGGCCCGAACAGGCGGCGTCCGACCAGTTCGAGCCTGCCGTCGGGCTCCTCGGTCGCGACGATCAGGTCGTAGGCCTGGCGCAGCGGCGTCTCGGCGATCAGCTCTCGCAGCAGGCTCTCGACGGCGACGCCCGGAGCCCGCAGGACGCGTGCGGCCGGGGTGTGCCCGAGTACGGCCTGGACGCTCTGCTCCTGGTCACGGCCTTCGGCGGCCTTGATCACCAGGGCGCCGCTCCGGACGTCCTCGTCGGGCAGTACGGCGATGGCGCGCTCCACCGCGTCGAAGGCGGACTCACCCGACCTGGCGAGCTCGCTCCACGACAGCACGGACCTGCGGGACAGGCGTGGGGTGCCGATCTCGTCGACGTACAGGACGAAGATCTTTGCGCCGGGCTCGGCGACACCGGCCACGAGGAGGGGGTGTTCGGTGGTGGCGATGACGGCGGCCAGTTCGGTGCGGAGCAGGTCCTCGGAGAGATGACTCAAGAATCCACCAGCCCGTCCAGTAATGATCAGCTCCGGAATCAGGGATAACTGCTGACACAAATACAGGCGTGTCGCGACATGCTGTCCGCTTTGTTGGTTTTTATGCCGGCAGGTTGGGGTTCGAACGGCGTCATCTGGTTGGGCAGACTACTGGAGTACACGAAGTGCGACAATCCCTGCATTTGGCGGAAACCCCTGTTTCTTACGGGCTCACCATGGTCTAGGGGGATATGCATGGGTTAGCGTGGCGGCCAACTCGTTCGACGGCACGCGGGAGTGGGCATGCCCGGGAGATGGTTGATCATTTTGTCCGGCGCGCGGCAGGACGTGCTGGATCAGAGTCGGGGTGACCGAGCGCGCTTTCAGGGACTCGGTGGAGCAATTCTCACCACATCGGGCATTGCGGTCTTTTCTCTGATATTTGCCTTGATTTCTGCGCTTAAGGTGTCTCCGGTGTTGGCCGTGCCGCTCGGGATCGCCTGGGGGCTGGCGGTGCTGAGCCTGGACCGGTGGCTGGTCACCACCCTGCCGTCGGACGGCGGGCGCAGGTTCGCACTCGCACTCCCGCGTGTGCTGCTCGCCCTGATGCTCGGTGCGGTGATCTCCACCCCGCTCGTCCTGCAGATCTTCAAGCCGGAGATCGACGCCAAGCTGGTCGAGATGCAGCGCCAGCGTGGCGACGCCTTCCTGCTCGCCCAGCAGGGCGGCGGGCTCGGACGGCGCATCACGGAGCTGGAGAGGTCGTCGGCCGATCTGCAGAAGGTGGTCAGCTCGGGCGGCGAGGTCGCACTCGACCCGGCGAGCGACCCCCGGATGCGGGAGCTGGCCGCGGCCCGGAAAAAGGCGGACGACGAGCAGCAGAAATACTATGCGGAATGGCAATGCCAGCTCTACGGCGGCGGCGACTGCCTGAAGAAAGGCGACGGCCCGCTCGCCCAGCAGGCGAAGTCCAGCCATGACAAGGCATTGGCACGCGTCCAGGCCGTCGACCGGGAAATCGACGCGCGAAGAGCCGAACTCGCCTCGACCGACGAGGCCGGAAAATCCGCCCGGCTCGCCCAGGCGAACATGGACCTCGCGAATGTCCAGCGAGAGCTGACCACGCTGTACGCCCAGCGCGACGATCTGCGGGTGAAGTTCGGCGCCGAGAACACGGCGTCGGACGGCCTGCTGCTCAGGCTCCAGGCGCTCGGCGAGGTTTCCAAGGACAATGCGAGCCTCAATGCGGCCAGAATTCTGCTGTTCCTGTTCTTCCTGCTGATCGAGTGCCTCCCGGTGACGGTGAAACTGATGCAGCGCCCCGGCAGCTACGAAAGAATTCTCGACGCGACCGTCCGCAAGGAGATCGCCGACGCCCTGGACGACATCCGCAGGGGCGAACGCTCCCGACCGGCGCCCGCACCCCTGCGGACCAGGTCGTGGGCGACGCAGCAACCGCACACGACACCCGAGTTCGTCATGCCGGACGCGGGGGCGAGCACGCACGGCGGCGGCACGGACGCCCCCACGGTCGTCGGCGGGGAGACGGGGAGCTGGGAGGACCGCAATCTCAGGGAACTGCGCGACAATCGCGCGGCGCGGATGGCCCATGCCCAGAACGACTACTCCGCCTCCGGCGATGATTGGTGACGTCGTCGCCGGCCGCTATGTGGTCGAGTCCTACCTGGGCGGCGGTGGAATGGGACAGGTATGGCTGGCCCGCGACAGCACGCTCCATCGCCGTGTGGCCCTGAAACTCACCCAGCTCGCCTGGGTCTCACCGGGCAGCCGGGCCGAATTCGTCGCCAGGGCGCACCGCGAGGCCGAGGCGCTGGCCAGGCTCGACCATCCGGGAATCGTCAGGATTCACGACGTGCTCGAAATGACCGAGGGCCCCTGCATCGTCATGGCCTACGTCCGGGGAAAGACGCTCGGCGAATCGATCAGAACGGGCCGGATGAGCGACGCGGCGGTGGCCTCGGTGGGCATCTCGGTCGCGGACGCGCTGACGGCCGCGCACCGGCAGGGCGTGCTGCACCGCGACATCAAGCCGGACAACATCATCCTCACCTCGGCCGGCGGCGTCGTCCTGGTGGATTTCGGCATCGCCGCGATCGACGGCCGCAGCGGCCTGACCACCGTGGGCGCGATCATCGGCACGCTCGACTTCATGCCGCCCGAGCGGCTGCGGGGCGAACCCGCGAACAAGGCCTCCGACCTGTGGTCGGTCGGCGCGACGCTGTACACGGCGCTCGACGGCAACCCGCCCTTCGCCCGGCACAGCCAGGACGAGACCAGGAGGGCCATCAGCGACCAGCCGCCCAACCGCTCCGCCCGCCCCTCGTTCCTGACCGAGATCGTGGACCGGCTGCTGGACAAGAACCCGGCCTCACGCATGCGCGGCCCCGAACTCCTGGCCGCCCTCAGACGCAGCCGCCCCCCGGCCACCCGGCCGCAGCACCGGCCCACGCCTCACCGCCCGCCGCCGGCCCCGGACCGGCCGGTGAGCCCCGGCTCGGTACGGCACGCGCTCGATGCCCTGGCGGGCGCGGACGCCGGGCGTGCGGCGGCGGCCCTGCTGGCCCTGCCCGCACAGGAGGCGGCCACCCTGCTCGCCGGGTCGAGATCGCCGCTGGCCGGGCCCGCCGTCGAGGAGCTCTGCACACGCCCGGTGGAGGCGGCCAGGATCCTGAAGGTGATCCTCCCGCACCGCGCCGGGCGGCTGCTGGAGCAGGTTCGCCTGCCGGGCAGGGCGGCCGATGCCGTCCTGCACATGGAGGAGCAGCAGGCGGGCCGCATCCTCGACCACATGAGCGGCAGGCACGCCTCCAGGGTGATCAAGGAGATGCTCGCCACACGCCCGGACTCCAGTGCGATCCTCGTCCGCATGACACCGGGCAAGGCCGGTGACGCGCTTCGCCACCTGGCCGCCGAGGAGGTCGCGGCCCTGCTCACCTGCTGCCCCGCGGGCTGGCGCGAGCAGGTCCTGCCGTACCTGACCGACGCCATGCGCGCCCGCGTCGCCCTGCGCCTCGCGGGCGAGGGACGGACGCCGGCGCCGTGAGAGCGATCCGCGCCGACTGGGCCCTGTGGGGCCGCCGCCACGACGGCGACGGCAACGAGATACTCGGCCACGGCGGCCACCGGTTCGACCCGGGCATGCTGGCCGCGATCCTGAGCGGTTCTCGCCGGGCACGCCCGAGGCGCTTCCCCAGGTGAGTTTCAGCTGGACGGGTGAGGACGCCGCCGGTGTGTGCCTGGGCATGGCCGTGCACGAGACCGACGGAGCCGGTCGCAGGCTCCTCAGGACACGCTACTTCGCGATCTCGTTCGCCGAGCTCGCCGAGGGGGCGGTGTCGTACGAGGCGATCTTCGACGCGTTCGGCGGGGTGTCCGCCGCCGACGGGTCGGGCGCGATCGTCGTCCAGGTGCCCGAGCCGAACCCCGGGCAGCTCGCCGCGCAGGTCGGCGGCACCGCGAGACGGGCCGCCGCGCTCCTGCTCAACGACGAGTGCGTGTGTGTCGTGGGCGCGGCCGAGGAGTCGCTGCGGGCCCGGCTGCGCTTCCTCGACGCGGTGGCGGCGCTGCTGCCCTACGGGTCGCGGGCACGCCTGGCCATGTCGACCTGGAGCAGCAGCCGCGTACGGCATCGCATGCGCCTGACCTTCGCCGACCAGGCCCCGGCGGGCGCGCGCCGACTGGTGTGGGGCGACCAGGCGGCCGAGCTGCCGGAGCCCGAGCAGAGCCTCGTCCGCGTGCTGGGCCGGATCGAGAACCTCACGCACCTGATCAAGGAGCAGGCGGCCAGAACGGCGCCCAAGGAGTTCGGCCGGGCTGAGCACGCGGCCGACCGGCCGGGCGCGGGACGTCGCGCGCCGTGACCTGAGCGACGTGGTGGCCTTCTCCACGGTCGTCGTCACGATCTGCGTGGTGGTCGGGCTGCTGCTGGCGGGGTTGACCCTCTGACTTTTCTTATCGTAGTTTCGCCTCCATGGATCTGATCGGTGCTTGGCGTCTCGTCTCGTGGGAGATCGGCTATCCGGACGGCGGGGTGACCCATCCGTACGGGCGTGACGCCGCCGGGCTGCTGTGTTACACGGCCGACGGGCACATGAGTGCGACGATCGGGCGGAGCGGCAGGCCGAGACTGTCCTCGGCCAATCCGCGTAAGGCGGGGCAGGAGGAGTTGGCGGCGGCGTTCGGGTCGTTCTTCGCCTACTCGGGGCGCTACACGGTCGTGGGCGGGCAGGTCAGGCACGAGGTCGAGCTCGCGCTGAACCCGGACTTCACCGGCTCGCTCCAGGTCAGGGACGCGGCGCTCGGCGGCGACACGCTGGTGCTGTCGGCCACCGAGTCCGGCCGTGCCCACACGCTCACCTGGAGGCGCGCATGACAGCCGACGACCGCCTGGCCAGGGCCGTCGAGGCCCGCCGTACGCGGGAGAGCTGGAGTGCCTTCGCCGACCGGCACCCGGGCGGCGAAGCGGCACGCGAGCAAGGCCGCCGCGCCCACCAGGCCAGGCTCGGCACACCGTTCGACCTGCCGGGACACCCGGGCGCGCCGCGAACGGCCGAAGGCGAGGTCTCGCCGTACACGGGGGAGCCGCTCGCCGTCGCCTACCCGCACGCGAGCGCCGGGCAGCTCTACGCGCAGGCGGCCGGGGCCTGGCCGCGATGGCGGGCCGAGGACCCGCAGGAGCGGGTACGGCTGTGCCTGGAGATCTGCGACCGGATCTACGAACGCGCCTACGAGTTCGTGCCCGCGACCATGCACACGGCAGGCCAGAGCGAGGCGATGAGCTTCGCCGGAAGCGGCACCAACGCCCTCGACCGGGGCCTTGAGGCCGTGGCCGCCGCCTGGGAGGCCATGCGGCGGGTGCCGCCGCGGGCGCGGTGGAGCAGGACGTTCGGCGAGCGGGAGGTGGCGCTGGCCAAGCGCTACCGGATCGTGCCGCGCGGCGTGGCCGTGGTGATCACCTGTGCGAGCTTCCCCGCGTGGAACGCCTACCCGGCGATCCTGGCCAATCTCGCCACCGGCAACCCGGTCGTCGTCAAGCCGCATCCCACCGCCGTGCTGCCGATGGCCCTCGCGGTGGCGATCTGCCGCGAGGTGCTGGCCTCGGCGGGCCACGACCCCGGCCTGGTCACGCTGGCCGCCGACAGCGCAGAGCAGCCGATCGCCAAGGAGCTCATCGCCCATCCGGACTGCCGTATCGTCGACTTCACCGGCAGTGCGGCCTTCGGCTCGTGGGTGGAGGCCAACGCCTTTCCCGCCGTGGCCTACACCGAGACGTCCGGCCTGAACGCGGTCGTCGTCGACGACTTCGACGATCAGGTGCTGCGGGCGCTGGCCGGGTCGATCTGCCTGTTCTCCTCGCAGATGTGTACGAGTCCCCAGAACCTGTTCGTGCCCAGGAGGCTGCTGGGCGACTTCGCCGACGGACTGGCCGATGCAGTGCGTCAGATCTCGACCGTGCCGCGCAGGGCCGCGTCCGTGCTGGCCGCCGTGCAGTCGCAGGCCACGCTCGGCCTCGTCGACCGGATGCGTGGCGCGGGAGGCACGGTCGTGCTGGACGCGGAGCCGTACGCGCATCCGCTCTTCCCGGACGCGCGCACCAGCGGGCCGCTGCTGGTCGCGACCGGGGACCGGGCGCTGTACGGGCAGGAGCGGTTCGGGCCGATCGCGTTCGTGGTGCCGGTCGAGGACCGGGAGGAGGGGCTGCGGATCGCGGCGTCCGACGCCGCCGAGCACGGGGCGATCACCGCGTTCTGCTACTCGGGCGACGAGGACTTCGTGACCAGGGCCGAGGACGCCTTCGCCTACGCGGGGGCCGCGCTGACCTCCAACCTCACCGGGCCGATGCCGCTGAACTTCTCGGCCGCCTACAGCGACTACCACGTCAGCGGGCTGAACCCGGCGGGCAACGCCTCGCTGACCGACGACGCGTTCGTGGCGGGCAGGTTCAGGGTGACGCAGTCGCGCCGCCCCGCCTGAGCGGGCCGCAGCTGGCGCGCACGATCAGCTCGGTCGGCAGCAGCACACTGCGCGGCCTGCGCGTGCCCGCCCGCAGGACGAGCTCGGCCGCGCGGTAGCCGATGTCCTGACCGGGCGAGGCGATCACGGTGAGCGGCGGCGAGCACAGCTCGGCCCACGGCACGTCGTCGAACATCACCAGCGACACCTCACCCGGCACCCGCACGCCGAGCTCGCGCGCGGCCAGCACGACGGCCTCGCCGAGCACATTGCCCCCGGCCAGCACCGCGCTCACATCGGTGCGACTCTGCAGCAGCCCGGACGCAGCCGCGTAGGCGGAGTCGCGACTGCCCCTGGCCATGACCACCAGCTCGTCGTCGAGCGCCGCGCCCATCGCCTCGCGGAAGGCGGCCGGCCTGCGCTCCTGCCCGGGCCCGCCGAGGAAGGCGACCCGCCGATGCCCCAGCCCCTTGAGGTACTCCACCGCCGTGCGCACCCCGGCCCTGTCGTCGGCCAGTACGGCGGGCACGTCGAGCAGGGCGGAGGACGGCTCCCGCCGCCGCACCCCGTCGAGCGACTCCAGCTCGCCCAGGCCCTGCGCCTCGTCCTCCTCCCGACCTTCGGCCGAGGGCAGCCGGTCGGCGAAGACGACGGTCATCCCGGCCCGCACGGCCGGTCGCCAGGTGGCGGCGTCGCCGGTCGGCACCGCGATGACGCGTTCGACGCTCTGCTCGATGAGCATGCCGATCAGCTCCGACTCCTGCTCGGGGTCGTCGCCGGTCGAGCCCACGACGACCGGCTCGCCCGCGGCCCGCGCGCAGGCCAGCACGCCTTCGGCCAGACGCCCGTAGAAGGTGTCGGTCAGGTCGGGCACGAGCAGGCCCATGCCGCCGGTGCGCTGCTGGCGCAGGTTGCGGCCGAGCGCGCTCGGGCGGTAGTCGAGCTGGGCGGCGACCGCCAGCACCCGCTCGCGCGTCTCGTCGCTGGCCGACCCGCCCGAGAACACGCGCGAGACGGTCGCCACGCCGACGCCCGCCGCCTCGGCGACGTCTTTGATCGTTGCCCGCCTGACCATCACAACCTCACAGGAAACTAGGATGGAAACGATTCCATCATTCTTTCCATCCGAGGGCGAGCGCAAAGTGATAACAACGGCTGGTCATGCGTGAACCCTTGACATGGATGTCCGTTTCGGGTGAGATGCAATGAAAACGTATCCACGCTGAGTGGTGACCCCCACGATAAGGTCCGGGTCCGCACCCGGAAGCGCGAAGGGCAGTCATGGCATCTATCGTTCTGACCAACGTCGACAAGATCTACGCCGGTGGCGTGAAGGCCGTGAACGGGCTGAACCTTGAGATCAAGGACGGCGAGTTCATGGTCCTGGTCGGTCCTTCCGGCTGTGGCAAGTCGACCGCGCTGCGCATGATCGCGGGTCTTGAGGACATCAGCGGCGGCGAGATCGCGATCGGCGACAAGGTGGTCAACCACCTGCCGCCCAAGGACCGCGACATCGCCATGGTCTTCCAGAACTACGCGTTGTACCCGCACATGACCGTCGAGGAGAACCTCGCCTTCGGTCTGAAGCTCCGCAAGATGCCCAAGGCGGAGATCAGCAAGCGGGTCAACGAGGCCGCCAAGATGCTCGGCCTGGAGACCTACCTCAAGCGCAAGCCCGCCGCCCTTTCCGGTGGTCAGCGCCAGCGTGTCGCCATGGGCCGCGCCATCGTGCGTGAGCCGCAGGCCTTCCTCATGGACGAGCCGCTGTCCAACCTCGACGCCAAGCTCCGCGTCTCCATGCGCGCCTCGCTCAACCAGATGCACGAGCGTCTCGGCGTCACCACGGTCTACGTGACCCACGACCAGGTCGAGGCCATGACGCTCGGCGACCGCGTCTGCGTCCTGCGCGACGGTCTGCTGCAGCAGGTCGACACCCCGCAGAACCTGTTCGACAAGCCGGTCAACCTGTTCGTCGCCGGGTTCATGGGCTCGCCCTCGATGAACTTCGTCACCGCCGAGGTGATCCGCGACGCGAACGGCGTGGCCGCGGTGTTCGGTGGCATCCGCCTGCCCATCCCGGAGTCCACCTTCGCCGACAAGCCGGGCCTCGACCAGTACATCGGCAAGAAGCTGATCATGGGTATCCGCCCGTCGGACTTCGAGGACTCCAACGCGGCCGGCCAGCACGCCAACGGCTGGGCCACGATCCCGGTCAAGGCCGAGGTCACCGAGGAGCTCGGCTCCGAGATCAACGTGCTGTTCCTCATCGACGCCCCGCCGGTCGAGCACAAGGACACCGTCGCCGCCGCCGACACCGGTGACGACGAGGAGGCCGCACTCCCGCTGGTGGGCGACAAGTCGCTGTGGACCGCGCGTGTCAACGCCCGCAGCCACGTGCGTCCCGGCCAGCACATCGAGCTCGTGCTCGACACCCACAACCTGCACTTCTTCGACAGCGTGTCGGGCCTGGCGATCGGCCACCCGGCCAACGTCGGCCGCTGACGCGAGTCCCTGGCCGGAAGGGCCTCTGCCGCGACCCCCTCCCGCGGCGGAGGCCCTTCCTCGTTGTTACGATGATCTTCGGGAATGCATCGCCGGTAGTCCATGTTTGTGACGATTGAATGTTTCACGACAAGGATGATGGTGAGCACAATGCAGTTCGGGATCTTCACCGTAGGCGACGTCACACCGGACCCCACGACCGGACGCGCCCCCACCGAGAACGAGCGCATCAAGGCGATGGTGGCCATCGCGCTCAAGGCCGAAGAGGTCGGCCTCGACGTCTTCGCGACCGGCGAGCACCACAACCCGCCGTTCGTGCCGTCCTCGCCGACCACCATGCTCGGCTACATCGCCGCCCGCACCGAGCGGCTCATCCTCTCCACGTCGACCACGCTCATCACCACGAACGACCCGGTCAAGATCGCCGAGGACTTCGCGATGCTGCAGCACCTCGCCGACGGCCGGGTGGACCTGATGATGGGCCGGGGCAACACCGGACCGGTCTACCCCTGGTTCGGCCAGGACATCAGGCAGGGCATCCCACTCGCCGTCGAGAACTACGCGCTGCTGCACGAGCTGTGGCGCAAGGACGTCGTCGACTGGGAAGGCCGCTTCCGTACTCCTCTGCAGGGCTTCACCTCGACACCGAGGCCGCTGGACGGCGTGCCGCCCTTCGTGTGGCACGGCTCCATCCGCAGCCCGGAGATCGCCGAGCAGGCCGCGTACTACGGTGACGGCTTCTTCGCCAACAACATCTTCTGGCCGAAGGAGCACTTCATCCGCCTGATCAGCCTCTACCGCGAGAGGTACGCCCACTACGGGCACGGCACGCCCGAGCAGGCGATCGTCGGGCTCGGCGGTCAGGTGTTCATGCGCAAGAACTCCCAGGACGCCGTCCGCGAGTTCCGGCCCTACTTCGACAACGCCCCGGTATACGGGCACGGCCCCTCCCTTGAGGAGTTCACCGCCGACACGCCGCTGACCGTCGGCAGCCCGCAGGAGGTCATCGACAAGACGCTCACCTTCCGTGAGTCGTTCGGCGACTACCAGCGCCAGCTGTTCCTCATGGACCACGCGGGCCTGCCGCTGAAGACCGTGCTGGAGCAGCTCGACCTGCTCGGCGAGGAGGTCGTGCCGGTGCTGCGCAAGGAGTTCGCGGCCGGGCGCGGCGCCGAGGTGCCGGACGGCCCCACGCACGAGGCGCTGGTGGCCAGGCGCCTGACCGAGGCCGACCTGCAGTCCAGCCCCGCCTCCTGACCGTTTCCTCCCCCCTCCCTTCTCCCGCCGAAGGAGCAGCGTTCCCATGCGTCCACTCAAGATCGTGGCCGTCTCCGCAGGGCTGAGCCGTCCCTCCTCCACCCGGCTGCTCGCCGACCGTCTCGCCGAGGCCACACGCTCGCGGGCGGCCGACGCGGGACGGGCCGGGGCCGAGGTGGAAGTGATCGAGCTGCGCGACCTGGCCGTCGACATCGCCAACAACCTGGTCACCGGCTTCCCCGGCCCCGCCCTGCGCGCGGCCGTCGAGGCCGTGACCGGGGCCGACGCCCTGATCGCGGTCACGCCGATCTTCACCGGGTCCTACAGCGGCCTGTTCAAGTCGTTCTTCGACGTGATCGACAACACCGCGCTCACCGGCAAGCCGGTCCTCATCGCGGCCACCGGCGGCACCGCGCGCCACTCGCTGGCCCTGGAGCACGCCCTGCGCCCGATGTTCGTCTACCTGCGCGCGCTCGTCGTGCCCACCTCGGTCTACGCGGCCTCCGAAGACTGGGGTTCGGCGGGCGGCGAGACGCACGAGGGCCTGGCCGCCCGCATCGACCGCGCGGCGGGCGAGCTGGCCGGTCTGCTGAGCGGCCGGGCCGCCGCCGCGCCCGAGGCGGTCGACCCGTACGCCGAGGTCGTCCCGTTCGCGCAGCAGCTCGCCGCCCTGCGCCCGTGAGAGGTGGCCGTGGGCCCGGACCTGTGCGGTCCGGGCCCACGGGCGTGCGTAGGGGCGGTCAGAAGGTGATCGTCCAGGAGTTGAGCGTGCCCTCGTCTCCGTAGTAGTAGTCGCCGACCGTCAGCCGCCACGTGCCGTTGCCGTAGCGCTGCGGGTTGCTCACGGTGAAGCTGACCTCACCGTTGTACGGCGTGCACGCGGTGTAGGACTCGTACTTGAGCACCCGCGCCGTGCCGTTCGGCTGGCGAAGGGTCAGGCGCAGGTCCTGGGCGCAGGTGTGGTCGATATCGGCCTTGACGGTGAAGGTGGCGTTCGGCGAGCCGGTCAGGGCGACCGGGATCTCCGTGTAGTCCTGGTAGCCGGAGACGATGTCGAACGGCGTGTCGTTGGTGAAGGAGCGCCCGCCGCCGGTCGTGCCGACGGTGAGGGAGTACGTCGTGTTGCGGGTCACCGCGGTGCCCGTGCCGTCCAGCCTGATGGCCGTCGTGGCGCTCGGCGTGCTCGTGCTCGTCTGGATGGTCGCCGTGGAGCTCTGCCCGGCCGTGATGGTCGGCGGGCTGAACGTCACGGTGGTTCCGGCGGGCACATTGGCCGCCGAGAGCGTGATGCTCTGCGCCGACCCGCTGACCACGGTCGTGTTCACGGTCGCGCTCACACTGCCGCCCGCCGTGACGGTGCCCGAGGCCGGGTTGACCGACATCGAGAAGTCGTCGGTCGGCGGCGGGCCGGTGCTCACCGCGAGGTTCCACAGCACGTGCGCGATGGCGTCGGAGTTGCGGTCGAGCGCGGTCGTGTTGATGTTGCCCGGGTAGCTGTCGCAGGCGGAGTGGTAGCAGCGGTCGAACGCGGTGCCCGCCGTACCTCCCCACTTGGTGGCCTGTGCGGTCGTCTTGGCGTTGGAGGCGCCGGTGAACACACCGCCGACGCGTACCCCGGCGTTCTTGAACGGGGCGTGGTCGCTACGGCCGTCGCCCTCGGTCTCGATCTCGGTCGGCACGCCGATGCCGCTGTAGTAGCCGTTGAACAGCGCCTGCAGCTGGGTGTCGTCGTCGTAGACGAAGTACCCGGGGTTGGGCGAGGCGATCATGTCGAAGTTCAGGTACGCCTGGATGCCGCTGACGCCCGAGGTGGTCACGTAGTGCTGCGAGCCGCGCAGGCCGAGCTCCTCCGCGCCCCACCAGCCGAAGCGCACGTGCTTGGTGAGCGTCGGATTGCGCTGGGCGAGGGTGAGCGCGGTCTCCAGCAGGGCGGCCGAGCCGGAGCCGTTGTCGTTGATGCCGGGCCCCGCGCTGACGGAGTCGAGGTGGCTGCCGAGCATCACGGTCTGGTTGGCCGGTCCGCCCGGCCAGTCGGCGATGAGGTTGCTGTGGGTCTGGCCGTTGTAGCTGAAGTTCTGCACGACGGTGGTGTATCCGGCCGCGTCCAGCTTGCTCTTGATGTAGTTGAGCGAGGCGGTGTAGCCGGAGGTGGCCGATGCCCGGTTGCCGCCGTTGTTGGAGGCGATCGTCTGCAACTGGCTGAGGTGGGCGCTCACATTGGCCACGGGGATGTCCGGGACGCCGGTCGAGGGCGTGCCGACCGTCAGCGAGAACGGGGCCGACTTGGCGCCGGACGTCGCGGTCGCGGTCACATTGACGGTGGAGGTGGCCTGCGGCGTGCTCGCCGAGGTGGCGATGGTCACCGTCGAGGTCTGGCCCGCGGTGATCGTGGACGGGTTGAAGGTGACGGAGGCGCCCGATGGCGCGCCGGTCGAGGTGAGCGTGAGCTGCTGGGCGCTGCCCACGGTGACCGTGCTGGTCAGCGTGGTGGTGACCGAGCCGCCCGGCTGCACGCTGCCCGATGTCGGGTTCAGCGAGATCGCGAAGTCGTTGCTCGGCCCGGTGCAGGTCTCGTTGGCTCCGGCGGCGACGGAGACCGCGGTCCAGGCGGCCTTGACCGCGTTGAACTCCACGCAGCTGTTGGGGAAGAGCGTCCTGGCCGCCTGGAGGGTCGCCGCGCGGGCCTTGGCGTGGGTCCAGGGGATCGTCTTGAGGTTGAGACCGCCCATGAAGATCTTGCCGGCCGCCTGGATGCCGATGCCGGTCAGGCTGCTCGGGCCGCCGCAGACGCCGCTCGACGGCTTGCCGGGCGGGTTGGTGCCCTCGGCGAGCAGGTAGAACCAGTGGTTCTGCGGGCCTGCGGCCGCGTGCACCTCGGTGTTGGGGATCTGCGAGGAGTAGCAGTTCGGGTCGCCGAGCGCGCCCGGGTTGTACATGTTGCGGATCGGGCCCTGGCCGACCAGGTCGACCTCCTCGCCCACGAGGTAGTCGGGCTCGTCGTACTGGGAGGGCGCGTTGACGTAGTGCTCGGTCAGCGCGCCGAAGATGTCACCGGTCGACTCGTTGAGGCCGCCGGCCTCGTTGCCCGAGCCGGCGCCGCCGCTTCCGGAGAACTGGAAGATCGCGTGGCCGTACTCGTGGGCCACCACGTCCATCGGCGTGGCCTGCTTGGTGTTGGCCTGGTTGTGGCCGAAGTTGGTGTAGCTGCCGTTCCAGTAGGCGTTGACGTCGGCGAGACCGACCCGTGCGGGGAAGGCCCCGCCGTTGCCGTTGAAGCCGTTGCGGCCCAGCCACTGGCTGAGCATGTCCCATTCCTTCTGCGCGGCGTACATCGCGTCGACGCAGGCGGTCTCCAGGTTGGTACCCGAGCCGTTGCCCCATGCGTCGTCGGTGCCGGTGTAGGCGGTGCCGCCCTGCCCACCACAGCGAAGACCCGAACGCGTCGTGTCGGTCATCGAGTAGGAGCTGCCGGAACCGGAGGTGTTGAAGGTCACCGGGCCGTTGAAGAAGCCGGTGCCGGTGCCCGCGCGGACGTCGTCGACCTTGTCGATGACGGCTCCGGTCCGGGCGTCGACATAGACGCGCAGCACGCTGGGGGTGCTGCCCGTCCTGCCGGTCAGGGGTACGGCCCAGGCCAGGCGCGGCTCGGCGGTGGCGGCGTGCACGAGCAGGGTCGGCGTGCCGGTGGTCTCGACGACGCGCAGCTGGCGGCGTGCGGTGGCGGTGGCGGTGGCCGCGCTCACCCGGGCCTTGGTCTCGACGTCGATCGTCGTCTGCTGGCCCGAGCTCAGGCCTTGGACGCGGCTGCCGCTCTGGTCGGCGACGACGATGACGTCACCGCCGTATACCGGCAGCCCCCGGTGCTTGCGTTCGTATCGCAGGTACTGCAGGCCGCCTGCGCCGTCGATGGTGCCCGCATGGGCGAAGTCGTCGTCGGCGGCGGTGTGGAGCGCGGCCGAGCGGTCGTCGAGCGCCTTGACGGCGTTGACGGCGGCCAGGCCGCGGGCGGCGGGGGAGGGCGGGGCGAGTGCGGCGCTGTTCTTGTGGCTGACCGCGACCGGCACGGGTTCGACCGTGCCGTTGACACGCTCGGCGGCGTGCGCGGGGCTGGCTAACGCCATCGCCGCGAGGGTGACGGCGAGTGTTCCGCACGTCGCCGACTTCAGGATGGATCTCACTCTGGTTGACTCCTCACAGGCGCACCCCTCGGGAGCAGAGGGGTGATCAGTGATACGAGGAGCCCATGGCCGGCCAGGGCTGGACACAAGTTGACATCCCTGACAGGTCCTGCAAACCCAAGACATGTCCATAGGTTTCGACTATGGAGCCGGCCACGCAGATGTCAGGCCCGGTCACTCCATGCGCGCTTGTCGAGCAGATGCCGGTTACGATCCAGCCACGAGGAGTACAACGGCGAGGTTCGCGCCTCCCGCCAGTAGCCCGCCATGGCCGCGGCGACCAGCTTCTCGCCCATCGCGGCCACCGGTCCGTTCTGCGACCAGCCGAGCACATGACGAAACAGCAGCGGCGAGCCGACCAGCGGTCGCAGCGCCACGCCCGGCCGCTCCCTGGCGGTGGCGCGGAACAGCGCCACGCACCGGCCCGCCCTGATGAGGTCCTCGGCCAGCCCGGCCGCGACCTGGAAGGTGAGTTTGGGAGCGAAGCCGCGCTTCCTGCACGCGGTCCAGAAATGGCCGTGGTGACCGGATTCGGCCTGCGGCGGCAGCGCCCACTCCTCGTTCGACAGATGGGCCAGGTCGATCTCGGCCCGTCTGGCCAGCGGGTGGTCGGCCGACACGCCGACGAAGATCGGCTCGATGGCGGGCGCCGCCAGTTCGACCCCGGGCAGCGCGGGCAGCTCGTAGCCGGGGTAGTCGCCGAGCACGGCCAGTTCGAGCCGGCCGCCGCCGAGCAGCGTGTACAGCGTGTCGACCGACTCCTCCGACCTGATCGCGACCTCGGCCTCGGGGATCAGGTCGTACAGGCTGTTGCTGACATGGCCGTCGAGTGCGGTGCCGCCGCAGCCGACGCGGACGAGCAGGCGGCTCTGGCCGGTTTCGGTACGGCCCTTGACCTCGCGCTGCAGGGTGTCGAAGGCGCCGAGCACCGCGCTGGACCGTTCTAGAATCCATCCGCCGAGTGCGGTGGGATGACATCCTTCGTGCGCTCTGTCGAACAGCTTCCCGCCCAGCGCTCTCTCGATCCGCTGCAGCTGACCGGCCAGTGTCGGCTGGGACAGGCCCAGGGACGAGGCGGCCTTGGAGATACTGCCGTTCTGTGCGATCGCATGGATGACTCGAAGATGCCGGACTTCCAGGTCCATCCCGGGATGGTAAGGGAAATACTCCGCCTTATGTCTAGTCTCTCCCCAAACGCTGCGAAATTGAGCCCGCCAGACCGCGAGGCACCCAGCGGCCCGCGGCGACGATCGCCTTGTAGCGCGCGCTCGGCACACTGACCCGCTTGCCCAGCGCCAGATCGCGCATCGCGGCCCTGGCCACGTCGTCGGCGTCGAGCCACAGGAAGCCGGGTATGCCGGAGACGTCCATGTCGGCGCGCTCGTGGAACTCCGTGCGCACGAAGCCGGGGCACAGCGCCATCACGTGCACCTTCGGCTCGCGCACCTCGGCGGCGACCGACTCGCTGAAGTTCACCACCCAGGCCTTGGAGGCGCTGTAGGTGCCCCGGGTGAAGAACGCGGCCACCGACGCCACATTGATCACGCCGCCGAGACCGCGCTCACGCATGCCGGGCAGCGCGGCCAGGGTCAGCCGCAGCACCGCCTCGCAGTGCAGCTTCAGCATGCGCAACTCGTCGGCCACCGGCACCCGGAGGAAGGCTCCGGGATGGCCGAACCCGGCATTGTTCACCAGCAGGTCGACGCCGTCGCCCAGCCTGGCCGCCACCGTGTCCAGGCCCTCCTCGCTGGTCAGATCGGCGGGCAGCACCTCGACGGCGACGCCGTACCTGAGCTTGATGGAGCGTGCGCTCTCGCCCAGGCGGGCGGCGTCGCGCGAGACGAGGACGAGGGAGAAGCCGTCGGCGGCCAGGCGGCGGGCGAACGCGGCGCCGATGCCGGCGGTCGCGCCTGTGATCAGTGCGGTGGGCATGCCCAGCAGACTAGTGCTACGGATCGCCCATCACGCGCGCGATCAGCTCCTCGACCTGCGTGTTCAGTTTCGCCCCCTTGGGCCATCCGGCGTAGTGGGTCAGGAAGACGGCGATCTCCCGCAGCTCCGAAGGCGTGAGATCGCCGGTGCGCAGCGCGGTGTCGAGCTGCAGGGCGACCTGCTCGTCGAGGTTCTGGCCGATCAGCAGGCCGACGAGCAGCAGGCGGCGGTCGCGCGTGCTCAGGCCGGGCCTGGACCAGACCTCGGCGAACAGGCGCTCGGACGTCGTGCGGAAGAAGTCGCCGGGGCCATCACCGACGTGGTCCCAGCCGTTCACCCGCTTCATCAGCTCCATCGTGTCGTCGACAGGCTCTGTCATGGGTCACTCCGTGTCGGCCGCCGTAAGGGGGGAGGCGGTCTGAACCTTCCATCCTTCGCCTCTTTGCCTGGCGGGGATAGGGCTGTCCCGTTGATCTTCGCCTGGCGTCGGCGCGGCGTGAGGGTTGACGGGCGAGGGGAGCGGGGTGAACGTGTGAGCATGCGCGCACACGTGGTCGGGCCCGTCCTCGTTCTCCTCGCCGCCGCGTCGCTGATCACCGGATGCGCCCAGGGCGTCTCGCCCGGTGCCTCCGTGCCGCGCAACGAGGGCGCCAACGCCGTGCTGCACGGCATGCACGTGCTCAACGGGTTCGTGCTGGACGGGGGCGCGCTGCATGCCGTGCTCGTCAACGGCAATGGGCAGGCCGACCGGCTCGAGGAGCTGAGCGGCGCCGACGGCGCGGTGCGGCTGAGCACGCCGCTGGAGATCCCCGCAGGTCAGGCCGTCGGGGCCGGACGGCCGATCGGCGCGGTGACCGGGCTGGCCCAGGGCGTCACCGAGGTGGCGGCGACGTTCAGGTTCAGGGATGCGGGCTCGGTCACCCTCAGGCTGCCGGTCAAGCCGCGCACGGGGTACTTCGCCACCTACAGCCCATCGTGACGACCTGCTCACATGTCACAAGTAGAGCAATGGGCGGCCAAGATTTGGTCAAGAAATCCAGGGCGACAAGTGGGAGTTTGCATCCAAAACGGGCACAACTAACTCGTTGAACCCGTAATGCGGAGGTAAGCCCTGGTGAACAGACGGGCTTGGACCCAACGCGCCGCGCTGACGATCGCGGCACTCCTCACGGTGAACGTCGCGGGATGCGGCTCGGCGGAGTTCACCTATGTGCTCGACAAGGACGGGAGCACCTACTTCAAGGTGCCCGTCTCCTTCGCGAAGATCGACTCCACCCCCATCGACCGCATGATCAGCGGGGAGCGCCCGGGGTCGGCCACCGCGGAGCTGCGCAAGCGGCTCGTCTGGTCGACGGCCTTCGACCAGTCGGCCGAACCGGGAGTCGGCCATCTGCTCGGCTCGGCCGACCCGTTCGTCTACTCCACCGTGCACCTGCTCACCGAGACCCAGCGCGACATGGTCTCGCTCAACGCCATGCGCGACTTCATCCTGCCGGTCACCCAGGAGACGAGGAAGGCCTACGAGGCCCAGATGGTCGCCTCCGGGGCGCTGCCCAAGCTGCGCGGCTTCGAGCTGCTCTCCGACCAGGTCCTGGACCCGGGGGAGGGGGCCAGGGGGATCAGGGTCCGCTACAACTACCAGATCGGCGGCCAGGTCCAGACCTTCGACCACACCGCCTACCTCGACCGGGCGGGCGCCAGGGTCTCGGTGCTGCTCATCCGCTGCTCGGCCGAGTGCTTCGGCAAACGGGCGGCCGAGTTCGACAAGATCGCGCAGTCTTTCCGGCTGAGCCGGACGTCCCGGTGAGGGAGCACGAGGTGTCAAAGACCCCGAACGAGGGGCTGCGCCCGCCGGGCACAGGGCCCGCCGACCCCGACGGCGCCACCCGCAAGCGCATGGCGCTGTGGGACAGGAGCAAGTTCCTGCTCGGCATCACCCTGGCCTACCTGGTGCTGTCGTGGCACACGATGGCCACCTACGAGGGCATCATGTCCTTCGCCGAGGCCGCCCGCGTCGTCGGGGCCGAGCGGCAGTGGCTCTTCTGGCTGGCCGGGGCCGAGATCCTGCGGCAGCTGCACTTCTACGTCAGCGAGCGCTCGGCGCCCTACCACCGGCTGTGGAGCAGATCGGTCTTCGGCGGGTTCGAACGCTGGACCCATCGCAGGCTCAGCGACTGGAGCAGGTTCAGGCTGGCGCGGGCGCTGAAGTGGATCTTCTGGATCGCGCTGCTGGCCGTCGTGCTGAGCGCGGTGCTCGGCGTCAGCCCCTTCCTCGCGCTCTTCCAGGCGCCCGCGCTGCTGTTCCAGGCACTGCCGTTCGTGGCGCAGCTCGCCTTCGCGTTCTTCTTCATCATCTTCCAGTTCGTCGGCCTGTTCTGGTTCCTGTCGCGCGGCGGGGTCGAGACGTACTTCCCCGACGACATCAAGACGCGCTTCAGCGACGTGTGGGGCCAGGACCACGTCGTCGAACGGGTCAGGGAGAACATCGTCTTCCTCGAACGACCGGGCGAGATCGAGGCGCGAGGCGGCTACGTGCCCAGCGGGCTGCTGCTGTGGGGGCCGCCGGGCACGGGCAAGACGCTCATGGCCGAGGCCGTGGCAGGGGAGACCGGCAAGCCGTACGTGTTCGTCGATCCGGGCGCGTTCGTGAACATGTTCATGGGGATCGGCATCCTGAAGGTGAAGGCGCTGTTTCGCAAGCTGCGCAAGCTGGCCCTGCGCTACGGCGGGGTCATCGTGTTCTTCGACGAGGCCGACTCGCTCGGCAGGCGCGGCAGGCTGGCCCAGCAGGGACCGCCGGGCCAGGGCTTCGCCGACGGTTGCCACGGCATGAGCTACCTGCCGCAGCACACCCGCTCGCTGCTCATGAGCGGCAGGCCGGACGAGCCCGAGCGCGGCCGCACCCGCTTCTTCATGGGCGGCGGCATGAACGGCGGCAGCGGCGACATGGGCACCCTGCAGGCCCTGCTCACCGAGCTGTCCGGCCTGAAGAAACCACGCGGCTTCTTCAACCGCCTGGTACGGCGGGCCTTCGGCATGCGGCCCAAGCCGCCTCCCAAGTACCGCATCCTCGTCATGATGGCCACCAACATGCCGGACGTGCTGGACGAGGCCCTGCTGCGGCCGGGCCGCATCGACCGCATCTACAAGGTCGGCTACCCGTCCAAGGCCGGGCGGGTGCGTACCTACCAGGGCTACTTCGCCAAGGTCGAGCACGCGCTGAGCGCCGAGCACATCGACAAGCTGGCCACCATCACGCCCTACGCCACCGGCGCGACGATCAAGGACCTGGTCAACGAGTCGCTGATCACCGCCATCCGCGACGGGCGCGAGGTCATCACCTGGTCGGACGTGCTGCGCGCCAAACGGCTCAAGCAGCTCGGCCCGCCCGAGGACGTGGAGTACATCGAGCGCGAACGGCACGCCGTCGCCGTGCACGAGGCCTGCCACGCCGTCGTGGCCTACCGCACGCGCTTCCATCTGGAGATCGACATCGCCACCATCGAGAAGGGCGCCGACTATCTCGGCATGGTGGCCTCCATCAAGCCGGAGGACCAGTTCACCCGCTGGAAGTCGGAGTACGAGGCCGACATCATGGTCTCGCTCGCCTCCCTGGCCGGGGAGCGCATGTTCTTCGGCGAGGACAACTCCTCGGGCGTGTCGGGCGACCTGCACTCGGCGACGTTCCTGACCGCGCTCATGGAGTCGTACTGGGGCATGGGCTCGGGTGTCACCTCGCTGCCCGCGCTGCAGGCGCTGGAGATCCACGGCGGCAAGTCGATGCCGCGCCAGGGCTCGGGCGGCGGGATCGGCTTCACCGAAAGTCCCGGCAGGCACAGCGACCTGACGCCCGACGTGCTCGGCGAGCGCATCGAGTTCAACCTGGTCAGGCTGCTGGAGAAGACCGAGTGCCTGCTGCGGGAGCAGCGCAGGGCGGTGCTCACCCTGGCCCACGCGCTGGAGACGCACAAGACGCTCAACGGCGACGACGTCGTCGCGGTCCTGGAGACCAGGCAGGGCCCCATGATCGACGGCACCGTCTACGCGTCGGACGCCCTGTACGAGGAGCTGGAGGACTACCACGTCGAGGCCGTGCGCGCGCACCGGGAGCACAGCCAGGTCCAGCGCGACCTGCCGCGGAGCGAGCCGGTCGCACTCGCGTACGGCGTGCCGATCGAGGAGGGCGAGGGAGCGGCCCTGGCGCTCGTGCCCGTCGAGGAGGCGCGGCCCGAGTTCGTGCCGTGGCCACGGCACGAAGAGCAGGCCGCACAGGAGCCGCCGGCCGGGCCGCCGCCTGCCAGGCTGTCGACCCGGCCGATCTGGGTGGTCGTCGGGAGCCTGGTGGCGCTGGTGGTGTTCGCCCTGTTCGGGGCGCTGGCGGCGACGGGGGCGGGGGCGGCCGGGTCGGGCCTCACACCCGGGCTTCTGCTCACGCTGTTCTTCGTGGTCGTCGCGGTGATCGTCGGCGTCGGTGTGGCGCTCCTCGCCGTGCGCAACGGGCGGGCCGCCCAGGCCAGGGCGGAAGGGGAACGCGACCGGGCCAACGCGCGGGCGCAGTTCCTGGCCGCGGCGATGGACCCCGAGACGGCCATGCGGCTGCTCGGCTACGACGGGCCGTCACGGGAGCGGCCTGGCGCCTGATCGAAGGGCCGGGGAGGGCGGCACGGCCTTCCCCGCGCTCGTTTCGCCCCTGTCCGGCGGCGTGAGCCCGTGGCACGGTGGGGAGGAGACAGGCGCGGACGCGTGAGCGGCCGGGATCGACGGGAGAGTGCGATGGTGCTTCTACGCAGCTACCTGGGCGGCGACTGGCACACGGCGGACGACGAGGGCACGCCGGTGTGCGACGCGGTGACCGGCGAGGAGATCGCCAGGGTCTCGGCCACGGGCGCCGACCTGGGCGCGGCCCTGGCCCACGGCCGGGCGCACGCGGGTCCCGCGCTGCGCGAGCTCACCTTCCATCAGCGCGGCGCCCTGCTCAAGGCGCTGGCCTCGCACCTGATGGAACACCGCGAGGAGCTCTACGCCCTGTCGGCGCGCACCGGTGCGACGCCGGTCGACTCCAGGATCGACGTCGACGGCGGCATCGGCGTGCTGTACTCCTATGCGAGCAAGGCCAGGCGGGAGCTGCCCAACGACACGGTGCACCTGGACGGCGGGGTCGAGCCGCTGGGCAAGGGCGGCACGTTCGTCGGCCGGCACCTGTTCACCTCGTCGCTCGGTGTGGCCGTGCAGATCAACGCCTTCAACTTCCCCGTGTGGGGGCCGCTGGAGAAGCTCGCCCCGGCGTTCGTCGCGGGGGTGCCGAGCCTGATCAAGCCGGCCACCCCGACGGCGTACCTGACCGCGCGGCTGGTCGAGCTGATCGTCGAGTCCGCCATCCTGCCCGAAGGCAGTGTGCAGCTGCTGTGCGGGCAGGCGGGCGACCTGCTCGACCATCTCACCGAGCAGGACATGCTCGCCTTCACCGGCTCGGCCTCCACCGCGGCCAGGCTGCGCGTGCACCCGGTCGTGGTAGGTCGTGCGGTGCGCTTCAACGCCGAGGCCGACTCGCTGAACTGCTCGATACTCGGCCCGGACGCGACGCCGGGCACCGCCGAGTTCGACCTGTTCGTCAAGCAGCTCGTCACCGAGATGACGGCCAAGGCCGGGCAGAAGTGCACGGCCATCCGCAGGGCCCTGGTCCCGGCCGAGCTCATGGACGAGGTAGCCGAGGCCGCGGTCGCACGCCTGTCCCGCGTCCGGGTCGGCCATCCCGCCGATCCGGACGTGCGCATGGGCGCGCTGGCCGGGCTGGACCAGCGCGAGGAGGTACGGCGCGCGCTCAAGGCGTTGTACGAGGCGGCGACGCCGGTGTTCGGCGATCCCGACACGGTCGAGGTGTCGGGCGCCGACGCCGTGCGCGGGGCGTTCCTTTCGCCGATCCTGCTGCGCGCCGACGACGCGGACGCCGCCGCGCCGCACGAGGTGGAGGCGTTCGGACCGGTCGCCACGCTGCTGCCGTACTCGGGCGCGGCCGAGGCCGTACGGCTGGCGGCGCGTGGGCGGGGCAGCCTGGTGGGGTCGGTGGTGACGGCCGATCCGGGCTTCGCGCGTGCGGTGGTGCTCGGTGTGGCGCCGTGGCACGGGCGGTTGCTGGTGCTCGACGCCGAGGACGCCAAGGAGTCGACCGGGCACGGCTCGCCGCTTCCCATGCTGGTGCACGGCGGTCCCGGCCGGGCGGGAGGCGGCGAGGAACTCGGCGGGGTGCGGGGGGTGCTGCACCACATGCGGCGCACCGCCGTACAGGCCGGGCCCGCGATGCTGACGGCGCTGACCGGGCAGTGGGTGCCGGGGGCGCCGCGCAACGTGACGCGGGAGCATCCCTTCCGCAGGCACCTGGAGGACCTGCGGGTCGGCGACACGGTGGTGGCGGGGCCGAGGACGGTGACGCTGGCCGATGTGGAGCACTTCGCCGAGTTCACCGGCGACGCCTTCTACGCGCACATGGACGAGCGGGCCGCCGCGGCCAATCCGTTCTTCGAGGGCCGGGTGGCGCACGGGTATCTCGTGGTGTCGTTCGCGGCCGGGCTGTTCGTCTCGCCGGAGCCGGGGCCGGTGCTGGCCAACTTCGGGCTGGAGAACCTGCGTTTCCTCTCGCCGACGTACCCGGGTGACGAGCTCACGGTGACGCTGACGGCCAAGCAGATCACACCGCGCGAAGGGGCCGCATTCGGCGAGGTGCGATGGGACACCGATGTCACCAAACAAGACGGATCGTCAGTGGCGAAGTACGACGTTCTGACACTGGTGGCGAAACGCT
Organism: Nonomuraea sp. IBHARD001; assembly: GCF_056106265.1. Classification (NCBI taxonomy): domain Bacteria; kingdom Bacillati; phylum Actinomycetota; class Actinomycetes; order Streptosporangiales; family Streptosporangiaceae; genus Nonomuraea; species Nonomuraea sp. IBHARD001. The sequence goes on along the minus strand of NZ_JBWBBW010000002.1, from coordinate 6,269,090 downwards.
AGACATTTTCACATTTGGCGATAAGTGAATATTTAGGGCTTTATCTGAGGCCATATGGCGAAATTGGGTCTGGGCAAGGGTCAGTGATGGCCTGACTCTCGGTGCAGGCGTGCGGCAAACCCGAGACCGCGCGTCAGGAGGAGGCATCGTGAGACGCCGGTTGATCGCGGCATTCGCGATTCTGGCGCTGTTGAGCGCCACCGGATTCACCGGATGGGCGGTCGAACCCCCGGCCAACGCCCAGTACCGCGTCGACGGACCCAGCACCGCGCAACAACGCACGGACGTCGCCCGTACGGGAGCCGCGATCGACACCGTCGACGCCGCCTCGGTCGTCGTCAGCGCCACCGCCGAGGAGATCGCCCAGATCAGGAAGCTCGGCTACAAGGTCACCAAGCTCTTCACCGTCGAACCCCCGGCTCCGGGCAAACTGCAGGACTTCCCGCCCGCCGACTCCGGGTACCACACCTACGCCGAGATGACGGCCGCGGTGAACCAGATCGTCGCCGACCACCCGGCGATCGCCAGGAAGATCAGCTACGGCAGCTCGTACCAGGGTCGCGACCTGATGGCCATCAAGATCAGCGACAATGTGGCCACGGACGAGAACGAGCCCGAGGTGCTCTTCACCCACCACCAGCACGCGCGCGAGCACCTCACGGTCGAGATGGCGCTCTACATCCTCAACCTGCTCACCGACGGCTACGGCACCGACTCGCGCATCACCGGCCTGGTGAACAACCGCGAGATCTGGATCATGCCGGACCTCAACCCGGACGGCGGCGAGTACGACATCGCGACCGGCACCTACCGCTCCTGGCGCAAGAACCGCCAGCCGAACTCCGGCTCGACGGCGGTCGGCACCGACATGAACCGCAACTGGAACTACAACTGGGGCTGCTGCGGCGGCTCCAGCGGCACGACCTCGTCCGACACCTACCGTGGCCCGTCGGCCGAGTCGGCGCCCGAGGTGAAGGCCGTGGCCGACTTCGTCAGAGGCCGCGTCGTCGGCGGCTCCCAGCAGATCAAGGCGCACATCGACTGGCACACCTACGGCGAGCTGATCCTTTGGCCCTACGGCTACACCTACAACGACACCGGGCCCGGCCTGACCCAGGACGACCGCGACGCGCACGCCACACTCGGGCAGAACATGGCCTCGACCAACGGCTACACCCCGCAGCAGGCCAGCGACCTCTACATCACCGACGGCAGCATCGACGACTGGATGTGGGGCAACCAGCGCATCTTCTCCTACACCTTCGAGATGTACCCGGTCAGCGCCAGCCCCGGCTTCTACCCGCCGGACGAGCAGATCGTGCCGCAGACCACACGCAACAGGGAGGCCACCCTGCGCCTGCTGGAGTACGCCGACTGCGTCTACCGGGTCATCGGCAAGGAGACCCAGTACTGCGGCGGCGGCACCCCCGGCGTGACCGTGTACAACGACGACTTCGAGAGCGCCACCGGGTGGAGCGTCAACCCCTCAGGCACCGACACCGCGACGCTCGGCGCATGGGAGCGCGGCGACCCCGCCGCCACCACCTCAAGCGGCGCCAAGCAGCTCGGCACCACGGTCAGCGGCGTCAACGACCTGGTGACCGGCAGGCTGGCCGGAACCGCCGCCGGTGACCACGACCTCGACGGCGGCGTCAGCTCGATCAGATCGCCCTCGATCGCCCTTCCCGCCACCGGGACGCTGAACCTGTCGTTCTCGTGGTACCTGGCGCACGGCTCCAACTCCTCCAGCGCCGACTACCTACGGGTCAAGGTGGTGGGCGGCTCCACGACCCAGGTGTTCCAGCAGCTGGGCGCGGCCGCCAACCGCAACGGCGCCTGGGCGAGTGCGAGCGTCGACATCTCCGCCTTCGCCGGGCAGAACGTACAGATCCTCATCGAGGCGGCCGACGCCTCGACCGCCTCCCTGGTCGAGGCGGGCGTGGACAACGTCAAGATCACCCAGCAGCCCTGACCCGGGGCCGCCCTCGCCTTCACACCTGCGAGGGCGGCCCCTCACGGTGCTGCTGCGGGCTGATGCCGCGTACGCGCTTGAAGGCCGTGCTCAGCGCGAACGCACTGCCGTAGCCCACGCGCCTGGCCACCGACTCCACCGTCGAGCCAGGCTCCCGCAGCAGGTCGGCGGCCAGCGACAACCGCCAGCCGGTCAGGAAGGCCATCGGCGGCTCCCCGACGAGCTCGGCGAACCTCCTGGCCAGGGCGGCCCGCGAGACACCGGAGGCGGCGGCGAGCGAGCCGACCGTCCACGGATGGGCGGGATCGCCGAGCAACAGGCGCAGCGCCGTGCCCACGACGGGATCGCCGTGCGCCACGTACCAGGCGGGCGGCTCGGCCTCGGGCCTGGCGAACCACTCGCGCAGGACGGCGATGAGCAGCACGTCGAGCAGCCGGTCGAGGAAGACCTCCTGGCCGGGGTCGTCCCTGGCGATCTCGGCGGCGAGCAGCGGCACCAGCGGGCTGCGCCAGGCGTCGGCGGCCAGCACCAGCGTCGGCGGCAACGCGTCGAGCAGCGGCCTGCTCACCTCGCCGCGCAGCTGGTAGGTGCCGATCAGCAGCATGGTCGAGCCGGTGGCGCTGTTGCCCCAGGTGCGCAGGCCGAGGCCCATCTCCTCGGTCATCGGCCTGCCGTGCACGTCGGTGCAGTGCTGGCCGGGATGGATGACCACCTGGGGCTCGGTCGCCGGGTCGTCGGACACGACATAGGGGTCGGGGCCCCGCAGGACGCTCACATCGCCTTCGCCCAGCCGCACACTCCCGCCGCCGGCCGAGGTCAGCCAGGCCTCGCCCCTGGCCATCGCCATCAGCGTCAGCGGGGCCTCGTCCCTGATGTGGATCGACCACGGCGGGTCCATGACGCAACGCAGCAGGAAGGCGCCCCTGGCCCTCGGGCCGTCGAGGAGTCCGGCGAGTGGGTCCATGGGGATTCAGGGTAGACGCCCGCTTATGGGCGTGCGCGGCTCGGCCATGTCGGGGGCACGGGGTGGTGCACTTGACTGAAGCCATGACGAACGACACCACGAAAACCCTGGTCATCGGCGGCACCGGCAAGATCGGCCGCAGGGTCGCCGAGCGGCTCACCGCCCGGGGCGCCGATGTGCGCATCGGCTCGCGCACCGCACCGGTGCCCTTCGACTGGAACGACTCCGGCACCTGGCTTCCCAGCCTTGACGGCGTGGGCAAGGCGTATGTCTCCTACTATCCGGACCTGGCCTTCCCCGGGGCCGTCGACGCGATCGGCGAGCTGTCGGCACTGGCGGTGCGGGGCGGCGTGCGGCACCTGGTGCTGCTGTCGGGCAGGGGCGAGGAGGGCGCGCTCGACAGCGAGCAGGCGCTGCGCGACAGCGGGGCCGGATGGACGATCCTGCGCTCGACCTGGTTCAACCAGAACTTCAGCGAGCACTTCCTGCTCGGCCCCGTGCTGAGCGGCGTCATCGCCCTCCCGGCCGGCCAGGTGGCCGAGCCCTTCGTCGACGCCGACGACGTGGCCGACGTGGCGGTGGCCGCCCTCACCCAGGACGGCCACACCGGCGAGGTGTACGAGCTGACCGGCCCACGCCTGATCACCTTCGCCGAGGCGGCGGCCGAGATCGCCAAGGCCTCCGGGCGAGAGGTGAGCTACGTGCCGGTGTCGGCGGAGGAGTACCTCACGCTGGCCATCGAGCACGGCGTGCCGGTCGAGGAGGCCGAACCGCTGGCCGAACTGTTCGCCACCGTCCTGGACGGCCGCAACGAGCGCCTGGCCGACGGCGTGCGGCGGGCACTCGGCCGCGAGCCGCGCGACTTCGCCGACTATGCTGCCGCAGCCGCGGCGAGCGGCGTCTGGCAGGCCTGAGTCATCGGCCGCCCTGCCCGAGAGAGGACATGATGGACACATTGCGTACGGTCGTACTGCTGGCCGCCACGGTGACGACGGGGCTGAGCGCCGGGCTCTTCTACGGCTTCTCCTGTGCGGTGATGCCCGGCCTGGCCAGGGCCGACGACCGCACCTTCGTCACCACGATGCAGTGGATCAACCGGCGGATCCTGAACGGCTGGTTCGCGCTCGTCTTCGGCGGGCCGGTGCTGCTCATCACGGCCTCGGTGGTGCTGCACCTGTCGTCGGGGGCCGTGCTGTGGTGGGTCGTGGGCGGGGGCGTCTGCTATCTCGCGCTCCTCGTCACGACCGGGGCGGTGAACGTGCCGCTCAACAACGCGCTGGAGGCGGCGGGCCCGCCGGATTCCGCCGATTTGCCCGCCGTACGTGCTCGTTTCGAGGGCACGTGGGTGCGCTGGAACACCGTGCGCACGGTGACGGGGACGGCGGCGCTGATCTGCCTGAGCTGGGCCCTCGTCCTGCACGGCCAGGCGTAGCCGGGCAAGCTCGTCGCGTCGTTCGGCGTGTGCAGCCGGGAAAATGTCGGTGGGGCCTTCTAGCATGGCGCTTCCGGATGGAGGGAGCCCCCGATGCTCGACGCGCTCATCGTGCCGCTGCTCATCACGACCGACCTGCCGCCCGAGGCGGACCTGGAGGAGTTCGGCGGTCTCGTCGCGGGCGCCGTTCGGGTGCTGCGTGGGGGCGACGGGGGTTATGCCGGGTGTCTGCACGGCAAGACGTTCTGGCTGGAGCGGCCGGTCCATCGGCCTCAGGAGGGTGAGCGCACGGGGGACGACGTGCGTTTCGCCGGGGTGCTCGGCTTCCTCGCCGCCGAAGGCGAGGAGCGCACCGCCAGGGAGACGGTCGCCGACGCCCGCCGGGTGATCTCCGCCGCCGTCGCCGACCGCTACGGCGACCTAGGCACCCAGCCCGCCGTGCTGGCCATCCGCAGCGAGGACATCCGCCGCCGCACGCCGGACACCGCCCTGCCGGTGGTGACCAGCGAGGCGTCGGCGGGGCTGGTGGCGGTGATTCAGCCGTATCTGTGAGCGCCCGATCACGGCCTGGGCGGCTCGGGCATGGGGGCGGTGACGAGGTCGGCGGGGCGGTTCGGCGCGGTGGGGTCCGGCGGCGCCGGGGGCTCGGGGGCCGGGGCGGTGATCAGGTCGGCGGGGTGTGAGGCGGGCGGTGTGGGGGTGGCAGCGGGGGAGTCGCCGGTCAGGCGCAGGGCGACGACCACGACGACGACGATCAGGGCCGCGGTCGCGGCGGCGACGATGGCGACGGGAACGCCGAGCGTGTCCAGGTCGAACCAGGAGTCGGTGGCCGGGCGGCGTGAGCGGCCGGCCGAGGAGCGTGAGGCGCGGGTGTGGGCGCGCACCCAGGTGACGGTGCCGTCGCTCAGGCGCCGCAGATGAGCGCGCACGGGATGACGACTGCCTGCGGGACGGCCCATGACGAGACGTTATGCCGGGTTCCACGGCCTGCCCAGCCTCTTGGAAGTGAGATGGGCGGTTGTGGGGGATATGAGGGGCGACCCATAGCCTAAGGGCATGGCTCACACGCAAGGATACAAACTCCCGAAATGGCCGGTTTACCTCCCTCCGCTCGCTGCCGTGGTGCTGGCCGCCACCTGGGGACGCGGCGCGGAGGGTCCGCTCGTCGTGGTGATCGCGGTCGCACTGGTGGCGGCGGTGATAGCGGCGGTGCACCACGCGGAGGTCGTGGCGCACAAGGTGGGCGAGCCGTTCGGCACGTTGATCCTGGCGGTGGCGGTCACGGTGATCGAGGTCGGCCTGATCGTCATGCTGATGTCGTCAGGCGGTCCGGGCTCGGAATCCCTGGCCAGGGACACGGTCTTCGCCGCCTTCATGATCGTTTGTAATGGTGTGATCGGGCTGTGCCTGCTGGTGGGCGCGTTGAAGCACCACGTGCTGGAGTTCAGGGTCGAGGGCGTGACGGGCGCGCTCGCCACGCTGAGCGCGGTCGCCACGCTGGCGCTGGTGCTCCCGGCCTTCACCACGAGCACGCCTGGCCCGACGTTCAGCACGGCGCAGCTGGCCTTCGCCGGTGTGGCCTCGCTGATCCTCTACGGCATGTTCGTCTTCGTGCAGACCGTACGGCACCGCGACTACTTCCTCCCGCTGCCGGTCGAGGAGGGGGGCAGGGCCGAGCGCGGCGCGGACGGCGAGGAGCACGCGCCTCCGCCGAGCACGCGGGCGGCGCTGCTGAGCCTGGGCCTGCTGGCGGTGTGCCTGGTGAGCGTGGTCGGGCTGGCCAAGGGCATCTCGCCCTCGATCGAGGAGGGCGTGGTCGCGATCGGCGCGCCGAAGGCCGTCGTGGGTGTCGCCATCGCGCTGCTGGTGCTGCTGCCCGAGACCGGCGCGGCGGTGCGGGCGGCTGCCCGCAACCGGGTGCAGACCAGTCTGAACCTGGCGATCGGCTCGGCGCTGGCGAGCATCGGATTGACGATTCCCTCGATTGCCGTCGCCTCTCTCGTTATGGGGAGCAAACTCACACTTGGTTTGGGTGCAAAAGAAATGGTACTTCTCGCACTCACCGTTGTGGTCACCACCTTGACCGTCGCGCCGGGCCGGGCGACGCTCATGCAAGGAACCGTACATTTGGTGATCTTTGGTGTGTTCCTCTTCCTTGCGGTGTCGCCATGACGGCCTAGGCGTATCTAGAGGATTAATCCGCGTATATCGGTCGTCTGTCGCCATTGTCATCAGGTGTAAGTCTCCCCTTTAATCGGTACCTGCGAAGATCGGACGGAGACCATTGACCCCGCGTCCCACCGCGCAGGCGATCATCCAGACCCTCCTGCGGCGCTCCAACCTCCTCATCGCGGGCAAACGTGTGGCCATCGTCGGGCAGACGCCCGGCCTGGCCTCCCGCCTGCTCGCCATGGGGGCACACCCGCGCGTCCTGGACCCCGAGGGGGACGGCGAGGCGAGGCGGTGGCTGGCGACGGCCGACATCGTCGTCGCCACCACGACGTTCACGGCGTTCGGCCTGGTGAAGCCGGACACGATCGTGGCGATGTATCGGCCAGGACCGGACGGCAGCACGGTACGGCCGGGCATCACCCGGATGGACGTCGGGCCGGGCCACGGGGTCTTCCTGCTGGACCTGGCGTGTTAGCCGGAGTCCGCGACCCGGCCCTGTGGCAGGCGGGCCTGGCGCGGATCGGCTGGGCGCGGCGGTTCATGCCGGTGCTCGGCGCACTCGGCGGCGAGCTGGACCTGAAGGGCGCGCGGGTGGGCCTTGTCCTGGTCCTGGAGCCCAAGACTGCCAATCTGGCGCTCACACTCAGGGACGCAGGCGCCGAGGTGACCGTGCACTGCGCGGCGAGCGAGACGTCGGACGACGTGGCCGCCGCACTCGCCCACGAGGGCGTCGCCGTACTGGCCCGCTCGGACGCCACCCCCGCGCAGGACCTCGACCTGGCCAGGAACCTGCTGGCGCGCCCGCTCGACGTGCTGGTCGACGACGGCTCCCATGTCATCAGGCTGGCGCACGCCGAGGACAGGCTCGGCGTGCTGCGCGGCGCCGCCGAGGAGACGACCAGCGGCCTGCGCCCGCTCCGGGTCCTCGCCGAACGCGGCGAACTGCGCATACCGATCATGGCCGTCAACGACGCCCGCTCCAAGCTGTGGTTCGACAACGTGCACGGCACCGGCCAGTCCTGCGTGCTGGCCGCACTCGACCTGTCCGGCCTGGAGCTGGAGGGACTGACCTGTGTGGTGGCCGGATACGGACCGGTCGGGCAGGGCGTGTCCAGATTCGCCAAGGCGCTCGGCGCCCGGGTCGTGGTGAGCGAGGTCGACCCGTTCGCCGCCCTGCTGGCCCACCACGACGGCTACGAGGTACGCCCGCTGCTGGCCGCCTGCCCCGAGGCCGACCTGCTGATGTCGGCGACCGGCGTCGCCTGTACGGTGACCGCCGAGCACCTGGCCGCGCTCAAGCACGGCGCGTACGTGGCCGTGGCGGGCGGCGTCCCCGAGGAGGTGACCGGCGTGACGCGGGGCAGGCGGCTGCGCCCGCACGTCACCTGGCACGACGGCTACCACCTGCTCGCGAACGGCGAGTGCGTCAACTGCGCCGCCGCCGAAGGCAATCCGATCGAGATCATGGACCTCTCCCTGTCGGTCCAGGCCCTGGCCGTGGCCCACCTGCTGGCCCACGACCTCCCGCCCGCCGTCCACCTCATGCCTGCCGCCCTCGACGAGCGGGTGGCCAGGCTCAAGCTCGGCGCGCTCGGGATCACCCTCGACGTGCCGAGCGCCGAACAGCGCGACTTCCTGAGCAGGGGCCTGTGATCATCGATCTTGAGGACGTGTCCGTCCGCTACCGCTCCACCGGCCGTACCGTGCTGCACGGCGTCGGCCTGAAGGTGGCGGCGGGCGACTTCACCCTGGTGTGCGGCGCCTCGGGATGCGGCAAGAGCACGCTGCTGCGCCTGGTCAACGGCCTGGTACCGCACGGCTACCGCGCCGAGATCACCGGACGGGCGAACGTCGGCGGGCTGCCGGTCGCCGAGCAGTCGATCAAGAAGCTGTCCACCGTCGTCGGCACCCTGCTGCAGGATCCGCGCAAGCAGGTCGTCGGCGCCACCGTCTTCACCGAGCTGGCCTTCGGCCCCGAGAACCTGGGCCTGCCCAGGCAGGAGATCGCCGGCCGGATCGCCGACGTCGCCGCCCGCACCGGCATCACGCACCTGCTGGAACGGGCGACCGCCGAGCTCAGCGGCGGCGAGCTGCAACTGGTCGCCTTCGCCGCGGTGCTGGTCATGCGGCCGAAGGTCGTGGTCGTCGACGAGCCGCTGGCCAACCTCGACCCGGCGGCGGGCAGAAGGCTGCTGACCGAGTTACGCGCCTTCGTCGACGCGGGCGGCGCGGCCGTGGTCGTCGAGCACCGGGTGGAGGAGCTGCTGGAGTTCGGGCCCACCCACGTGCTGCACCTGGCCGACGGCCGGACCGACTACGCGGGCGACGTCGACGGCTTCCTGCGCGCAGCCCCTGTCGCCCACGTCAAACTGCCCTTCGACACCCTCGTGGCCAGGGCCGACGAACTCCCGCGCCCCCGCGTCCTGCCCCCCGCCCCCCGCGACGGCGGCCCCTCACGCCTCGGCTTCCACGGCGTCACCCTCGGGTACGGCGAGCGCACCGTCGTCTCCGGGCTCGACCTCGCGCTCGGCGCACACCAGCGGGTCGCCGTGCTCGGCCCCAACGGAGCCGGGAAGTCGACCCTGCTCAAGGCGGCCGTCCGCCTGGTCGAGCCGACCAAGGGCATGGTCAGCGCCGACGGCGAGCCGGTCGAGGCCAGATCGATCGTCAGCCTGGCCACCACGTTCGGCTACGTGTTCCAGAACCCCGGCCAGGCGCTGTTCTCCGCCTCGGTCGCCGAGGAGATCGCCTTCGGCCCGCGCAACCTCGGCTGGAGCGCCGAGACCATCGAGAAGGTGTCGGGCGAGGCGCTCGCCGCGATGCTGCTCGACGGCGAGAGCGAGATCATGGACCGCTCGCCGCGCACACTCTCCTTCGGCCAGCAGCGCAGGCTCACCGTCGCCCTGGCCCTGGCCATGCGCCCGCGCACCCTGATCCTGGACGAGCCCACGGCCGGTCAGGACCTGCGTACCACCACAGCCTTCATGGATCACGTACTGCGAGCCACGCAGAGCGTCTACTTCATCACCCACGACGTGGATCTGGCCCTGACGTCGGCCGACCGCGTCATCGTCGTCGACTCGGGCCGGATCGTGGCCGACACCACACCCGCCGAGCTGACCCGCCGTACCGACGTCTGGAAGAAGCTGCGCGAGACGAGTCTCGTCCGCGCGGTCCGCGATCACCTGCCCGTGAGCGGTGTGCTGCCACACCCCTTTGACCTCGCACGACTCGCCGCCAGCCAGGCGAGGCCAACTCTCACCAGGAAGGACCGCTCCCCATGAGCACAGAAGCAGTGACCCCGCGCCCGTCGCCTTGGGAGATCAACTCAAGGACCGTGGTCTTCGGCGCGGTCGGGGCGGCGTTATACACCGTCTTAGGACTGTTCAGCTTCATCATCCCCGGCACGCAGAGCGTGGCCGTACGACCGGCGTTCGCGCTGGTGCCGTTCTTCGGCAAGAGGTTCGGCGTCATCGCCGGATTCTTCGTCGGCTTCGTGGGCAATGTCGTCATCGACCTCATCCAGGGTGTCGGCCTGAGCTACTGGAACTGGAGTGTCGCCAACGGCCTCGTCGGCGCGTTCGCCGCGCTGATCTTCGCCTTCGTCCCGCCGATCGCCAACGAGGCGCTGCGCCTCGTCGTCACGGCGGTGGGCGCACTGCTCGCCACCGCGCTCGGCCTGCTGTTCGTCGCCACCGACATCGTGGTGCAGGGCATCGGGTTCGAGACGTTCCTGCTCGCCAACTACGGGCCGGCGCTGCTGGCCAACGCCATCGCGGTCGTCATCCTGGTGCCCGCGCTCGACGCGGCCTGGGAGCCGCTGGCCAAGAGGACCGGTCGCTGACAGATGGACGTCACACCACGCTACCTCGGCGCGGACTCCTTCCTGGGGCGCAGGGATCCACGTGTGCTCCTGCTGGTGCCCGCGATCTTCCTGGTCGCGGTGGTGGGCATCGACGACGTGCGGGCGATCCTGGTCTGCGCGCCCTTCGCCCTGACGTACTACCGCGCCGCGGGCATCCCGTGGCGCGCCGTCAGGGCGAACTGGGCGTTCATGCTGACCTTCACCCTCATCCTCGTCGTCGTCAACAGCGTGCTGACCGGGGCGGACGCCAGGTCGGCAGGCGATCTGCTGTTCACCGTGCCCTGGCTCGCCACCCCGGTGAGCGAGGGCACGGTGTCCTACGCGGCGACCCTGCTGCTGCGATATATCTCTCTGGCGGCGGTCAGCTTCCCCGTCGCGTTCTGCATCAAGCCGTCCGACCTCGGCACCGCCTTCGCCAGGCTCGGGCTGTCGCAGCGGCTGGCGTACGGGGTGGACCTGACGTTCAGGTTCCTGCCGTCCACGGCCGCGGCCATGCAGGAGACGATCGACGCCCAGCGGGTACGCGGCTACGAGCACAGCAGGAGCCGCAACCCGATCGCGAAACTGCGCTCGCTGCGGCCGGTCGTGGTGCCGGTGACGGTCAACGCCCTCATCGACGCCGAGGACACCGCCAACGCCATGGACCTGCGCGGGTTCGGGGCCAAGCACCGCACCTGGATGCGGGAGCTGGCGTTCGGCCGGATCGACGCGCTCGTTCTGGCCGCCTTCGCCGCGCTGGCCGCCGCGACCACCTGGGCGAAGATCGCCGGGGTGACCGGGGAGGTCTGGATTCCTTGATCCACTCGGCGGATCTCCTTCTGCCGATCGGCTCACCTCCCCTCCTCGACGGCGCCGTCGTCGTGCGCGAAGGACGGATCGAGCGGATCGGCACGCGCGCGGAGCTCGGCTCCGACCGGCACTGGCCGGGCGTCATGCTGCCAGGCCTGGTCAACGCGCACACCCATCTGCAGTACACCGAGATGGCGCTCATCGGGCAGCGCGAGTACTCGGGCCTGGAGGAGTGGTCGGTCGCCTTCGACGCCCACTACTTCGGGCCCGGCAGCACGCTGGACTGGGCGGCGGGCGCCCGGGCCGGAGCCGAGCAGTGCCTGCGCTCGGGCACGACCTCGGTCGCCGACATCGTCACCGACCCGGAGGCGCTCGTCGAGACCCCGCTCGGCGGCGTGCGCTACCTGGAGGTGCTCGGCGACACCGCGCGGAGCTGGCAGGAGAGCGGCAGGCAGCGGGTGCTCGACTGGCTGGCCGCACACGGCGGGGCGCCGATCGGGCTGTCGCCGCACGCGCCGTACACGCTCGACACGCCGGTGCTGCACGACCTGGCGGCCATCGCGGGCGAGCGCGGGCTGCGCACGCACATCCATCTGGCCGAAGGCGTGCACGAGCGGGAGTACACGCTCACCGGCACCGGCCCGCTCGCCGCGTACGTGCGGGAGCTGAAGTTCGACTTCGCCATCCTGCGCGAAGGCGGCGCGGGCGTCGGGCCGGCCGCCCTGCTCGACGCGGCCGGCATGCTCGGCCCCGCCTGCCACGTGGCGCACGGCGTCGACCTCGACGCCGCCGACAGGGCGCTGCTGCGCGGCCGGGGGGTGGCCGTCGCGCTGTGCCCGCGCTCCAACCGCGTGCTCGGCGTGCCCGGCCCCGATGTGGCCGCACTGCTGACCGAAGGCAACACGATCGCCGTCGGCACCGACTCGTTGTCCTCCTCCCCCTCGCTCGACCTGCTCGCCGACGTGGCCGCCCTCAGGGAGCTGGCCCTTCGGCAGGGGTACGCGGGCCGGGACCTGGACAGGCGCCTCGTCGAGGCCGCCACGACGGGCGGGGCCCAGGCGATCGGCATGGAGAGGGAGATCGGCAGGCTGGCGCCGGGGATGCGCGCCGACTTCGCCGTGTTCGACCTCGATCCGGGCGCCGAGCCGTACTCGGCGCTCACCCAGCATGGACAGGGCCGGTGTTCGGCCACCGTAATCGGCGGAAAGGTGATGTGAGATGCCCTCGCGCAGCCTGCGGTTCAAGTTGTACTCGCTGCTCGGCCTGCCGATCGCGGCTCTGGTGGCCGTGTGGACATTCCTCACGGGCTATCTGGTGGGCGACGCGTTCGATCTTCTGCGCGCCCGCACGCTCATCGATCAGGTGTCGGAGCCGTCGGAACTGCTTGCCTCCTCCCTGCGCGAGGAGCGCAGGCTCTCGGTGATCGCGCTCAGCGCGGGAGGGACCGGAGGGGCGGGCCTGGCAGCGGCCCGCCTGCGCACCGACCAGGCGATCGTGTTCTTCCGCCAGCGCACGGGCTCGCTGGAGGCCAGGTCGGCCACCTCGCCCGAGGTGGTGGCCGGTTCGTTGCAGGTGCTGACCGAGGTCAACCGCATGCCGGAGGTACGGGCGCTGGTCGACTCGGGCTCGCCGTCGCGGCTGCAGGCGTTGCAGGCCTACGCCAAGCCGCAGGACTCCCTGCTGCGGATGGCCCAGCACGTGGAGACCGTGCCCGATGTGGCGCTGTACAAGCAGACGGGCGGCCAGCGGCAGATCGGCCATGCCCGCGAGCTGCTCTCGCGTGAGGACGCGCTGGTCTCGGGCATGCTGCTGACCAGGACCATCTCATCGGCCGAGCGCGAGGTCTTCGCCGAGCTCGTGGCGGGCAGGCGGCTGCTCATCGACGTCGGCACCGGCGTGCTCGACGAGGAGATGGGCGAGCCGTACGAGGCGCTGTTCGGGGCGGCCGAGCATCGCAGGCTGAAGACGATCGAGGACACCATCATCGGCGGCAGGCGACTGCCCGACCCGATGTGGCGCGCCAACCACGACGCGTTCGTCAAGGCGCGCGACCCGCTGATCGCCAGCCGGGCGGCCCTGCTGAGCGAGCGCGCCGACGAGGACGCCGGCGCCGTCGTCACCCGCATCGTGGTGACGGGCGGCATCGGCCTGCTGGTCATCGTCGTGGCGATCGTGCTGTCGGTACGGCTCGGCAGGCGTTTGGCCGAGGAACTGGGCGAACTGCGCGGCGCCGCGCACGAACTGGCCGAGGTACGGCTGCCCAGGGTCGTCGAGCGGCTCAGCCTGGGCGAGGAGGTCGACATCGAGGCCGAGGCGCCCGCGCTGGCCGTCGAGGGCGCGACGCTGGAGGTACGCGATCTCGGCAACGCCTTCTCCAGCGTGCAGCGCACGGCCGTCGAGGCGGCGGTCGGCCAGGCCGAGATGCGCAAGGGCCTGAACCGGGTCTTCCGCAACATGGCCAGGCGCAACCAGTCGCTCGTGCACCGCCAGCTCAGCCAGCTGGACGCCATGCAGCGCAAGACGGCCGAGCCCGACAGCCTGGGCGACCTGTTCCGCCTGGACCACCTGACCACGCGTATGCGCCGCCAGGCCGAGGGCCTGATCATCCTGTCGGGCGCTCCGGCGGGCCGGGCGTGGCGCAATCCGGTGCCGCTGCTGGACGTCGTGCGCGGCGCGGTGGCCGAGGTCGAGGACTACACCAGGGTGAACGTCCTGCCGATGCCGGAGACCACCCTGGCAGGCTCGGCCGCGGCCGACGTCATCCACCTGCTGGCCGAACTGGTGGAGAACGCCACCGTGTTCTCACCCCCGGCGACCACGGTCAGCGTGCGCGCCGAGGAGGTCGGCAGGGGAGTGGCCGTCGAGGTGGAGGACAGGGGGCTCGGGCTCAGCGAGGAGGAGCGTGCGACGCTGAACGCCAAGCTCGCCGATCCGCCCGAGTTCGACCTGGCCAACAGCGACCAGCTCGGGCTGCTGGTCGTGGGCCGCCTGGCCAGGCGGCACGGCATCGGCGTGACGCTGAAGCGTTCGGCCTACGGTGGCATCGCGGCCGTGGTGGTGATCCCGCGTGATCTGGCCCACACTCCGGCCGATTAACACCGCGTTCACATTCGGGCAAAACCCGCGAAACGGCAAACTGCGAATCTCGGTGTGCCTGGAGAGACACCCCGAAGGGACCGACGTTGAGCATCAAGGCCGAGTACATCTGGATTGACGGCACCGAGCCCACCGCACTGCTGCGCTCGAAGACCAGGATCCTCGCCGACGGCGCCGAGCCGCCCGTGTGGGGCTTCGACGGCTCCAGCACGAACCAGGCCGAGGGCCACTCGTCGGACCGCGTGCTCCAGCCGGTCTTCACCTGCCCGGACCCGATCCGCGGCGGCAAGCACATCCTGGTGCTGTGCGAGGTCTTCGAGATCGACGGCACGCCGCACAAGAGCAACACCCGCGCGCTGCTCCGTCCGATCGCCGAGCGTTTCGCCGACCAGGAGTCGTGGTTCGGCATCGAGCAGGAGTACACCTTCTTCAAGGGCAGCCGCCCGCTCGGCTTCCCCGAGGGCGGCTTCCCCGCGCCGCAGGGCCCGTACTACTGCGGCGTCGGCGCCGACGCCATCTTCGGTCGTGAGATCGTGGAGAAGCACCTCGACTACTGTCTGGCCGCCGGTCTCGAACTGTCGGGCATCAACGCCGAGGTCATGCCCGGTCAGTGGGAGTTCCAGATCGGCCCGGCCGGTCCGCTGGACGTCTCCGACCACATGTGGATCGCCCGCTGGCTGCTGTACCGCACGGCCGAGGAGTTCGGCGTGGAGGCCACCCTCGACGCCAAGCCCGCACGCGGCGACTGGAACGGCGCCGGAGCGCACACCAACTTCTCCACCAAGGCCATGCGTGAGGGTTACGACGCCATCATCACCGCCTGCGAGTCGCTCGGCGAGGGCGACAAGCCGATGGAGCACGTCACCCAGTACGGCTCCGGCATCGAGAGCCGCCTCACCGGCCACCACGAGACCGCGCCGTGGAACAAGTACAGCTACGGCGTCTCCAACCGCGGCGCATCGGTGCGCATCCCGTGGCAGGTCGAGGTGGACAAGAAGGGCTACATCGAGGACCGCCGCCCCAACGCCAACGTCGACCCGTACGTGGTGACCCGCCTCCTCGTCGACACCTGCTGCACCGCCCTGGAGAAGGCCGGCCAGGTCTGACCCCCACGCGACAACCAGGACGAGGCCCCCACGGACGCGCACACGTCACGCGGGGGCCTCGCCCCTTTTTCCCCAGCAGGCAGGACTGCGGCTTGACCCGACCTACCGGGAGCTTGAGTTCCCGACGGTTGACGACCTCTCCTGTACGGGGCGCAGACCAGCGTGTCGCCGGTCGACCGGGGACGGGCGGGCAGTGAACACCGCCTGATCGTCGTCGCCCAGGGGATTTCTCCCGCTGCTGCAGCCACCTTGAAGGTCAGAGGCTCGTTCTGGTGGAGCGCAAAGTGAGGGAGACCGGCCTGTCGCTGGTCGAGCGGGGATGGGCGGGCAGTGAACACCGCCTGAGCGTTGACGTCGGCTGTGGTCTCGGCCGGTCCGTAACCGCGGCTATGACGATCCCGCGCCCTGGAGCGGCGGCAGGTTCACACCTGTCCGCGAGAGGCTCGCATGTCGGCAGGGCTCAGGACACAGGGTGCAGGCGGTCGCGGTATATCGTTCTGGCCTCGTCGATGGTGTGGACGTAGTCGTCGAGTTGGGCCTGGGACTGGAGTCTGGCGCGTTTTCTGACGAGGCGTTCCAGCAGGTCGAGCCAGCTCAGGCAGAACTGCACGTCGGCTCGTCTGGCGACGTGACGGCCGGCCACGTCGAGGTAGACGGGGCTGGTGTGCGCGTATACATGGTGGAACATCGAACGCGGATGGCTCGGCCCGTCGGCCACCGCCACCACGTACGTCGGCTCCCCGGCGACGATCTCGGCCTGCGCCTCCCGTACCCCTGAGGCCAGGGTGCCGCCCGCGCACATCAGGGTCAGCGTCTCCACCTCGGGCCCGATCGCCCTGGCCCGCACCGTGACCGTGTCGCCCCGGGCCAGGTCGAGGGTGTCGCCGGGGCCGTGGCCCTCGACGGTGAGCTCGACGAACGGGCCGGTCGTGGCGAAGGTACGGCCGCGCCGGACGGCGTCGGCGTAGGAGGAGGCGGTCAGCGGCCCTTCGACCCGCGCGTAAGTACGCTCCCAGCCGATGGGACTGGCCACCATCTCCATCCGCTGCCGGGTGAAAGTCAGCATCGAGTCGGTGCCCGCGACGGCCGACAGCCGGTTGCCCGCGCCGATCAGCCGCCGGTAGGCCTGCGCCGAGCCGCGCGCGGAGGAGAAGTGCAGCAGCTCGAACCCGTCGACCAGGCCGAGCGCCGCGTCCACGACGGCCATCCTGGCGGTGCAGCCGGGATAGCCGGTGCCGATGAGCTGCTCCGGCGTCTCGATCTCCTCGTGGAAGGCGTGCGCGTAGCCGACGAGCGCGCCGAGCTCCCGCAACTCGCGCAGCGCGGCCGTGGTGGGCGGCCAGTCGGGCCGATCGCCGAAGCCGGTCGCGTACAGGCTCGGCGCGGCGGCGGGGTCGAAGGCGTGCACGTGGCCGAACATGTCGTTGCGGTGCTCGACGCCCATCCGGGCTACGTGCGTGTCGTCCGACCACGGCAGGTCGCGCCCGGCCCAGTGCTCCAGCGCCTCCCTGTCCATGATCCGCTCGCCCGACACGTTGGAGGCGAGCAGGCCGAGCACGTGCAGGTCCTCGCCGTGCTGCTGGTCGGCGGCCCAGCTCGGGGGTGCGACCAGGTCGCCGACGAAGTTGAGGTGCACGTGCAGGTCGCCGCCGTACCAGCCGGAGGCCGCCGCGTCGTAGACCCGCTCGGGCGCGAGCTCGACCAGCGTCTCGCCCTCGGCGGTCAGCGTGGTCTCGGCGAAGCCGTACTCCATGCCCCGGGCGACCCTGACGGTGACGGTGGTGGCGGGCACGTCCAGGACGATCTCGTCGCCGTGGAAGTACGGCATGCCGTGGAAGTCGCGTTTGGCGGGGGCGCCCTCCGGATACCAGCCCTGGCCGTCGGCGCTCCACACGCTCCAGCGGCACGGCATCCCGGCCCGCAGGCGCAGGGTGGCCTTGGGCACCTCGTGGGTGAGGCCGGACAGCTCGACGGGACGGCCGTCGACGAGGACGCCGGCGGCGGAGTACAGCTCGACCAGGCGGGCGCCGCCCGGCTTCACGTCGTGCACCTGGCCTCCGGCCGTCACCCGCACGGTGGCGGGACGCGCGTTGTCGAGCAGCAGCGTGAACGGCACCGGCCCGTCGCCGAGCACCGCACGCGAGACGGCACGCACCTCGTGCCCGTCGGGCGTGAGCCGCAGCACGGCCAGGCCCTGCGGCAGCTCGTCGCCGAGCACGTTGCGCATGACCTCGTCGTAGTCGAGTTCGCGCTCGACCTGCTGCAGCTCGGCCTCGGGCACGGTGGGCGCGGCGAGTCTGGCCATCCGCCGCGCCTCGGCCCAGAACGGGCCGTTGTCCACGAACCTGGAGTGGCTCATCACCCTGACGTAGGGCAGTCCCGGCTCACCCCATGTCATGCCGTGCTCGTCGCGAAGCCCGCGATAGGTGTCAAGCATCGCGGCCACTGGCTCGGGCAACAGCGGATCGTCACACACGTGCGCCTCCCCGTAGTCGAAGTCGCGGCCATCGTGGCACAGCGGCGCAAGTGTCCAATCGACCTTTTTTTCGGCGGAGTGGAATACCTACCCAGCCGGGGGATGATCCTCATACTCGGGGATGCCATCCCGTACCGTACGGAGCCTCTCTACCAGCTCTCGGCGAACGGTGGTGTCGCCGCGGCCGTCTATATGTAGGTCGCTGAGCGCCACGTCGAGCGCGCCGCGCAGCCGTACGGGGACCTCGTGCTCGCCCTCGCGCAGTGCCCTGGTGTAGCAGTCGCGGGCCTCGTCGTCGTCGCCCTCGGCGTAGGCGAGCAGGCCCAGATCGAACAGCAGGTGCAGCGGGCGCTCCTGCTTGAGCGCACTCACCTGCTGGTAGTAGTCGACGGCGGCGGGGAAGCGGCCGAGCCGGTACAGGCACCAGGCGCGGGTCTCCAGGTGGTCGGGGTTGTCGTGGCTCAGCATCGCGATGACGTCCTCGTAGCGCTGCGCCGCCTCGCTCTCGCCGCGTGCGAACAGCACGTCGGCCCGGCCCTTGCGCGCGCCGATCGATCCCGCGTCGAGCGTGAGCGCCTGCTCGTAGGCCGCGCCCGCCGCCGCCAGGTCGGCCGGACTGCGATGGCGATGCACCCAGGCGAGCATCTCGAAGCAGTACGCCGTGCGCGCCTTGCCCTCGGCCGTCGCCGCCAGGCCCGCGAGCGCCGCCGCCTCCCACGCCCCCACCTCGGCCAGCGCCACCGCCAGCTCCGCCTCGATCCACACCGACTCCGGCGCCAGCGCGGTCGCCCGCCGCAGCGTGCCGATCGCATCGGTGTGACGCTTGGTACGCCGCTGGAGCACGCCCAGGTCGGCCAGCACGTCCCCGTCGAGCGGCGCCAGCACGGCCGCCTCGGCCGCCTCGGCCAGCGCCTGCTCCGGCCGCCCCGCCGCCAGCTCGGCCCAGCCGAGCGCACTGCGCACCCGGGGCACGCCGGGCCACACGGTCGCGGCCAGCTGCAGCGTGTCGCACGCCTCGTCGATCCGGCCCAGGTACTGCAACGCCTCGGCGAACAGCACCACCACGACCGGATCGGCCTGCGTGCGCACCGCGAGGTCCTGCATGGCCAGCTCGCGCAGCAGCTCGACGGCCTCCTCGGCCCTGCCGGTGCGCTGCAGCGTGTCGCGCAACATCTGCATGGCCAGCGGATTGCCCGGATCGGAGCCCCGCAGATCCCGCTCGGCCGCCTCGTACTCACCCAGCGCGAAGTACACGGCCCCGCGTACGGCCAGCATCCACGTGTCGCCCGGCGAGGCGGCCAGCACGTGGTCGGCCTGCTCCAGCGCCTTGCCGAGCTCGCCGGTCAGCCGGTACACCTCCGACAGCGTGCTGCGCGGCCAGACCAGCTCGGGGTCGAGCTCGACCGCGCGTTCCAGGTCGGCCGCCGCCGCCTCCATCCGGCCGAGCGCGTGCAGGAGCTGCCCCCTGGTGCCGTAGGCGTCGGCGCTCTCGGTCAGCTCCAGCGCCTGCTCGGCCCTGGCCAGCCCCTCAAGCGGCCGGTCGGCCACGCGCAGCAGTTCGGCCAGGTTCATCAGCGCGTCGGTGCTCTGCGGGTAGATCTCCAGCGCCCGCAGCAGATGGGTCTCGGCGGCGGCGCGGTCGCGGGTGAGGTTCAGGGCGCCGAGCCAGCTCACCGCGAGCAGCTGTTCGGGGTCGCGCTCGGCGGCGGCCTCGAACGCGGCGACGGCGCCGTCGACGTCGCCCGCCGTGTTGAGCTCGATGCCGAGCTGGGTGTGCAGCATGGCGTGGCCGGGCGCGATGGCGATGCCGTGCCGCAGTGCGGCCACCGCCTCCTCGCTCCTGCCCAGATGGCTCAGCGCCAGGCCGCGCAGCCGGTGGTCCTCGGCGTCCTGCGGCTGGGCGGCGGCCACGAGTTCGGCCTGCGCCAGCGCCTCCTGCGCCAGGCCGCTCCTGGTCAGGATCTCGCAGTACGCCCAGCGCAGCGGCAGGTCGTCGGCATGCAGCTCGAGCGCCTCGGCGACGGTGACCCTGGCGTCGGTCAGCTCCTGCTCCTGCCAGGCGTCCAGCCAGAGCGTGACGAGCGCGGTCAGCGCGGCGGGATGGTAGACGTCGATCTGCTGCGCGGCGGAGAAGGACTGGCTGGCGGTCTCGGGGTCGCGTCTGGCCAGGTAGATCTCACCCCTGGCGACCAGCGCCTCGACCAGGTCAGGGCTGCGCTCGATGGCCTTGTCCAGGAGTTCGAGCGCCAGGTCGGGATCGTCGGGCGCCAGGCTCTCGCCCAGCGCCATCCACATCCAGCCGGTGTCGAGACCGAGGTCGCGGGCCGCCTCCAGGTCGGCGCGCGCACCGGACAGGTCGCGCATGCGCAGCTTGAGCCCGCCTCGGATGCCGAGGATCCAGGAGTCCTCGGGGTCGGCGGCCAGCGCCTGGTCCAGCAGCGGTTCGGCCTCCTCCAACCGGCCGAGCCCGAACCTGGCCGCGCCCAGGTGCCTGACCACGACGGGCTCGTCGGGCAGCAGGTCGAGGGCCTGGGTCAGCACCTGCTCGGCCTGCTCGGTCAGGCCCGCGCCGAACAGCGCCACGCCCTCGACCAGCAGCAGCCTCGGCTCGTCCGGCACCGCCTCGCGCACCTGCCCGGCCAGCTCCAAGGCACGTTCGGACTCGCCGATGGCGAGCATCACCTGGGCGGCCTCGAAGCGCATGGCGTGGTCGGCGTCGTGCAGCGCGTGCGTCAGATGGGTCATGGCCTCGTCGTACCGCTGGGCCCTGGCGTACATGTCGGCGACGAACAGGTGCAGGGCGGCGTCCGGGTCGAGCAGCACGGCGGCGGCTCCCGCCTCGGCCGCTCCCGCGTGGTCGCCGAGCATGGAACGGCTGTTGGCCAGGCCGATGAGGACCTCGGGGTCGTCCTGGTCGGCCCGGCTCAGCGCCTGCTCGGCCTCGGCGTAGTGCCCGGCGGCGTAGCAGGCGTGGCCGAGGCCCGCCCACGCCCGCTCGTCCGCCTGGCCGAGCTCGGTGGCGAGGGCGTGGTGCAGGCGGGCCAGGCGCAGGTCGAGCGGCCAGCGCTCGCATGCCGTCGTCAGGCCGGCCAGGGCGCGCGGCGCGTCGGTGCGTGCCGTCACCTGGGCCAGGGCGAACGCCTCCTCCGGCACATCGGCCGACTCCAGCACGCCCTGCGCCTCCGGCAGCCGCCCGGAGTGCAGCAGCGCGAGCGCGTACAGGGCGGGGGAGATCCACGCCTTGGCCACGGCCAGCGCCTCGGCGAAGTGCTCACCGGCGGGTCCGGTCCTGTCCTCGTCGAGGGCGAGCAGGCCGAGCAGGGTGAGCGTCGCGCCCAGCTGGGCTTCCAGGTCGTCGTGATGGACGGCGGCGCGTACCTTCAGCGCCGTCCTGCAGTCGCCCGCGAGGGTCAGCAGCCGCTCCTCCAGGCCGTCGGCGCGCTGCTCCCAGTAGGCGGCCAGGCCGTCGGACAGCCTCTCGCGCAGGGCCCCGAGCGTGGGCACGAGCCTGGCGCGTACCCCTGAACGCCACAGCTCCTCCAGCGGGATCTGGTGCCCCGGCTCGCGGCCGGGCTGTTCGGCGTCATCGGCGGGCGGGAGTGTCATCTCATCCCCTCGGCAGCGTGCGTGAGGTGACGGGGGCGCCGCCGCTCCTGACCCGGGCCGACGCGCTCTCGGCGGGCTGCCTGAGCAGCTCCATCAGCCGCCTGCCGATGTCGGGCTCCAGCTGCGGCGCCTGTTTCCTCGCGGCCCACCCGGCGTTGAGCAGCGTCACCACCCGGTCGGCCTGGGCCAGCGCGGGCGCGTCCTCGCCGCTCTGACGGCCGAGCAGCCGGTCGGCCCACGCGGTCACGTCGCCCCAGTTGTCGGTGGCGAACCCGCGCAGCTTCTTGTCCGACAGCAGCACCTCGTGCACGCTCGCCGCGAAGGCCGCCTCCAGCGCGGGAGCCGGGCCCGCCTCCAGGTCCGCACTGGCCCGCGACCAGAACCCGCTCAGCTCGGCCACCTCGTCGGAGAAGGCGTCCTGCCCGTCGGCCTCGCCCTGCCTGCTCAGCGTCTGCAGGATCACCTGCGCCCTGCGCGAGTCCGGCGGCATGCCCGGCTGCGAGACCCAGCCGGGCCTGAGCCTGAAGGTGAACATCGCCCGCGCGTAGGCGGGCCCGAGCGTGTAGGCGCCGATCGCGTCCTCGACCAGGCGCTCGGCCTCCTCCCTGCCGAGCCCGCCGGGTGGGTCGGCCAGCAGCCGCTCCAGGCGCTTGCGGTTGTCGGCCGCGTGCTTGACCAGGCTCGCGCCCGCCTCCCTCGCCGCCAGCGGCACGCTCCAGATGCCCCACTCGGGAAAGCCGAGCTTGACGATGGCATGCATGCTCAGCGCCGCCTCCCTGGCCGGGAGCGACAGCGCCTCGTGCTGGCCGAGCAGCCCGTCGATCAGGTTGTCGCTGATCGCGCAGATGCTCCCGTCCAGGTCGTTGTCGCGTACGGCCAGACCGCCGAGAAAGTCGACATAGGCGTCGAACAGTGGACGCGCCTTGGTGTCGACGAAACGCAGGTAGTCCTGCCAGAGGTCGGCCAGGGAGGTCCCGCCGCTCCGCAGCCGGGCACGCAGGTCGGCGACCTCGACGGAGAGGTCGTCGCAGTCGCTCTGCAGGGCGTTCTGCAGGGCGCGCTGGTTGTCGATGGCGACCATGCGGTTGCGCACGGGTTCGAGCAGCCGTTTGACCGCGCGGATCTGCTCGACGGCCTTCTGCACCTGGCCGGTCACGTTGGACAGGCCGACGAACAGCGTCTCGTGCTCGGACCTGAGATGGCCGAGCAGGCCGTGCTCCTCGTCGGCGAGCTCCAGCTCCACCAGGTTCGCGGTGCCGCTGAGCGCGCGCATCTGGATCTCGGCCTTGCGCAGGGAGTCGAGCGCGGCGGCGACGTGCTCGCGCTTGGAGGCCGCGGTGGCGACCGCCTCGCTCACCTTGGTCAGGTCGTCGAGCAGGGTGAGCAGCCGTGTCTCCAGGATCTCGCGTCCCGCCATGTCAGTCCTCCCGTGCGAGCAGGTCGAGCGCTCTCCTGTTGACCACGGGGTCGGCCGCGCCGCCCGCGCGTACGCGCAGGCTCCACGCGGCGTTGAGCACGTGGGCGGGCGTGACGCCGCGCCCCGGCGCCGTGCCCTCGGTGAGGGCCTCGATCGCGGCGGTGACGTGCGAGCCGACGTCGTAGCGTGCGCCGCCCAGGTGGCGTTCGAGCGCGGTGAGCACGGGGCCTGCCGGGGTGGGCGCGCTCTGCGGGGCCTCGGTGCCGGTCAGGCTCTGCCAGGCGGGCAGGATCAGCCGCTCGGCCGCGCTTTCGTACTGGCCGGTGCCGTACTTGGTGCTCATGCGGCGCAGCAGGGCGAGCATCAGGTGCACACGGCGCTCCCACGCGGGGTGCGTGCGGCCGGAGGCGCGCAGGGCGTCGGGCGTCACGCGCAGCCACAGGCAGCTCAGCGGGTAGGCGGGTCCGACGGTGAAGGTGGCGTAGGCGTCGGCGAGCAGTTCCTCGGCGTGCGAGCGGCCGACCTGCTCGTCGGGGGACTCGGCGGCCCAGATCTCGCCCACCAGGGTGGCGAGCGGGCGTTCGTCCCGGTCGCGCACGTGCCCGAGCTCGCGGACCAGGTAGTGCGCGACCTCGTGCGCGACGACGGGCAGATGCCACACGTCGGGTTGCAGGGGCAGTCTGACCAGGTCGAGCGTGCGGGTGAAGGACTCCGAGCCGGTCGCGATCCCGGTGACGATACGCGCCTGCACCCCGGCGCGGTCGCAGAGGTGGGCGACCAGGGCGCCGACGGCCGCGCCGGCCCCGTCGTCGAGGCCCTCGTCGTGCAGCAGCACGCTCTGGGCGTGGCACAGCGCCTCGGCCCGCAGCTTCTCCGCCTCGTGCCTGAGCCCGGCCAGCCGGTCCCAGCCTCCGGCGCCGACCCTGGACAGCTCGCCGATCAGGTCGCCCGCCTGCGCGGCGACCGCGCGTGCCGTCCCGGTGTCGCCGGCCACCCTGTGCACCAGGGCGGCGACCCTGCGCAGTGCGTCGATCTCGGCGGAGACGTGGGCCTCGATCATCGTCCGCCCCCGTGTCTCATGTCGCCTCTTCGACCACCGTGCGCACGCCTCGCACCAGCACGGGCAGCCGCCAGGCGTCGGCGTAGTCGGCGGCGAGCACGAGCACCACGCCGAGCAGCAGGGCCGCGATCCCGGTGGCGACGACCGGCGAGGACAGGGCCACCCCGAAAGCGCCCGTCGCCCCGGCCACACCGGCCACCGCGGTCAGCACGGCGCCGCTCACGGCGAGCGTCGCGCCGATCAGGTCCATCCTCTTGCCGAAGCGCACGCCGAGGTCGGTGAGCTCGGAGGCGGCCCGGTCGAGTGCGGCGGTGTCGGCCGTCGTGGCGTCGAGCCTGGCGGCCAGGTCGCTTCTGACGCGTTCGCAGCCGATGACACGCCCCATCGCCAGGGCGGCCAGGTCGTCGCCGCGCTCCAGCGCGTCGGCCAGATCGCTCACGCCCTTGCGCGCGGTCTCCAGGATCGCCGATGGGATCAGGCTGCGCAGGGCGGCGAGCGCGCGGGCGAGCGCACGCAGGCCGAGCTTGGCCAGCGTCCCGGTCGCCTGCCCGAGCCCGAGGTCGTCGCCGATCTTCTTCGCGGCCTCGGCCAGCTTGGTGACGTACGGGATCTCGGCGAACGCCGCCGAGGCGACGGCGGCGGAGCGGGTGACGATGGCGTCGAGACAGGAGTCGGTCCGGGTGCGCAGGGCGGCCAATGCGGAGGGCCGATCGGCCGAGGGCCGCGCCCCGGCCTCGAACCCCAGCGTGGCGGGCCCGCGCACGGCGGCCTCCAGCGCGCCCGCCACCCGTTCGAGCCCGTGTACGGCGGGCCCGAGCCCCGCGCTGTCGCGAGCGCCGCCCTCCTCGCCGACCGCCCTGCTGCCCGACAGCAGCGCCTCGGCCAGTCCGAGATCGCGCAGCGCGCCCGCCAGCAGGTCGTCGTCGTCGAGGTCGTCGGCCTCGGCCCCGGTCGACTCGAAGCCGTGCCCGGCGTCGTCGCCGAGCTCGCGCCTGGCCTGGCGCACCAGGCTGTCACGGGCGTAGTCGGCGCCCTCGTCGTCGCCGGAGGCGAGGGCCTGGCGCAACTCCTCGACCGTGCCGTGCAGCGTCCTGGCCGACCTGGCCACCTGATCGAGATGCTGGCGCGAGCTCATGGGGCATCCCCTCCGGACCAATATTGTGCGGGTCAGAAGGGATCTTGCCTAGGGCGGATCGGCCGGGCGCGACGAGGACGCGCCCGGCTTGTCCATAGTTGCGGTAGTCCAGGACAGATGTCCGGGCCAACGGAGGGGTCAGAGGCGGAACTCCAGGTCGGGTGTGATCTCCGCGACGTCCATCTGGGCCTTCTGCAGGCGTCCCGAGTAGTCCCAGTTCATCGCCTGCCAGCGGGTGAACTGGTCGAGCACCCACACGCCCGACTGCCTGCTGCCGTTGCCCGACCTGCCGTTGCCGCCGAACGGCAGATGCGCCTCCGCGCCCGACGTCGAGTTGTTCACACTGACCATCCCGGCCGAGACGCCCTCCCTGAAGCGGAAGGCCGCCTTGGGGTCGGTCGTGTAGATCGACGACGACAGGCCGTACCCGGGTCTGTTGGCCAGTTCGATCGCCTCCTCCAGCGTGCGGAAGACGGTGACGCCGACGATCGGCCCGAACGTCTCCTCCAGGAACAGCCGGTCGCCCGGCCTGACGCCGTCGACGACCACCGGGTGGTAGTACAGGCCGTGCTCGCCGGTGAAGTCGTGGTGCGGGCTCTCGGCCGTGATGCGCCCGACCGGGCCGGTGACCACGGTGTGGTGCGGCTGGATCCAGGTGAGGTAGTCCTCGTAGCGGTCGGCGAACTTCTGGTCGAGCAGCGGCCCGGCCAGCACGTCGCCGGTCGGCGGGCCGATCTTGGCGTTGCGCACGGCCCTGGCCAGACGCTCGGTGAACTCCTCGTGCACCGACTCGTGCACGATCGCGGTGCCGAGCGAGGTGCAGCGCTGGCCGGCCGTGCCGAACCCGGCGAACAGCGCGCCCTCGACGGCCAGGTCGAGGTCGGCGTCCTGGGTGACGACCATGGGGTTCTTGCCGCCGAGTTCGAGGCAGGGCGACTGCAGATGCCTGCCGCACAGCTCGCCGACCCGCCTGCCGACCTCGCTGGAGCCGGTGAAGCCGACCTTGTGCACGGTCGCGGCCTCCAGGGCGAGCTCCAGGCCGCGGAAGGTCTGCTCGCCGTCGGCGAAGACGATGTTGAGCACACCGTCGGGCAGCCCGGCCGCCTCGAACAGGCGGAACATGGCATGCGCCGACGCGGCGGCGTACTCGGCGGGCTTCCACACCACCGCGTTGCCGCACAGCAGCGCCGGAACGAGATACCAGGAGGGCACGGCGACGGGGAAGTTGCCCGCCGTGACGATCGCGGCCACACCCACCGGCACCCTGAACGTGAACAGCTGCTTGTCCGGCATCTCCGAAGGCACGGTCTGCCCGTAGAGCCTGCGGCCCTCGCCGAGGAAGAAGTCACACGTGTCGACGATCTCGCGCACCTCGCCGAGCGCCTCCGCGTACGGCTTGCCGATCTCCTCGGTGACCAGGGCGGCGAGCGTCTCGGCATTGGCCTCGACCAGTCTGCCGATCGAGGCGATCACCCTGCCTCTGACGGGTGCGGGCGTGCGGGCCCACTCGCGCTGGGCGCGCGCGGCCGTGGCGCACGCCTCGGCGAAGGCAGCCGCGTCGGCGAGTGCGACGTTCGCCACGACCTCGCCGGTGCTCGCGGGGTTGGTCGAGTCGTAGGCGCCCGACGCCGGGACGTCCTTGCCGCCGACGATGGAGCCGATCTGACGTGCCACCGCATCCTCCTCGTTCATGGTTGCGCTCCCTTTCTACGTCATGAGGGCGTCGTGGTCGTAGCGGGACCCGGCGTCGTCGGCCGCTCCCGCGGCGCGAGCAGCCGCAGCGAGGCGGGCATGACGAGGAGCGCGAGCCCGCTCAGCACGACCGCCACCCACACCGGTCCGAGGCCCCCGAATGCCGTGAACGCCGCCGCGCCGATCGCCGGACCACCGGCGGCCCCGATGTTGAGGGCCGCGGTCGCATAGGAACCGCCCATGGTGGGCGCCCCGGACGCGGCGTGGAGCACCCGGGCGATCAGGGTGGCGCCCACCGCGAACGCCAGCACGCCCTGGACGAACACCATGCCGAGCAGCGGCGCCGGATGCCCGGCCACCAGCGCGAGAACGACCCAGCCCGCCGTCAGGACGGGCGTGGCCACACCGAGCGTCAGGCGGGGGCGCCGGTCGGCCAGACGCCCGGCGGCGGTGACCCCGATGAAGGACCCGGCCCCGAACAGCACCAAGGCCGCAGGCACCCCCATCCCGTCCGCTCCGGCGCTCCCGGTGACGAGCGGCGCAAGAAAGGTGAACGCGGCGAACGTGGCCCCGTTGACCAGCGCCCCGAGCGCCATCGCGACCAGCAGAGCGGGCAAGCGGAGCTGCGCGATCTCGCGGCCCAGCGAAGAACCACCACCAGGTACGGCTTCGCCACGCGTGCGGAGCCCGGCGACGATGCCGACCGCGGCGGGCAGGCACAACAGCGCGACGGCCCAGAACGCGGCCCGCCAGCCCAGCGCGTCGCCGAGCAGGGCGCCGGCGGGCACACCGGCGACCGTGGCGAGCGTGGTGCCGGACAGCAGGACCGCCAGGGCGCGTCCCTTGCGGTCCGGGGCGACCAGCCGGGTCGCGGCGCCGAGCGCGACCGCCAGGAAGCCCGCGTTGGCGACCGCCGCCACGACACGCGTGGCGAACAGCACGGAGAACGACGATGTCGCCGCGGCGACGACGTGACAGGCGGCGAAGACCACCACACACCCGAACAGGGTGGCCCGCGCAGGCCACCGGCGGGTACAGGCGGCCATGGCCGGCGCGCCGATGGTCATTCCGAGCGCGAAGGCCGATGTGAGCAGCCCGGCGGTCCCGACCGGGACGCCGAAGCCGGTGGCGATGTCGGGCACGAGGCCGACGAGCATGAATTCCGATGTGCCCATGGCGAAGACGGCCAGGGCGAGCACGTAGACAGGAAAGGGCATCGAGAGCTCCGAGGCGGAGGACGGACGGAAGGCGTCTCGTCACCACGGCCAGCACCTGGGATGCCATGCGGGAGCGGCAGGGCGGGAAGGCTGCGACCTCAGCTGGAACCTCAGCGGTTCAACAGCGGTTCAAGGGGCTGACGGCGTGACCGAAAGCCCCCGAGTGGATGCCTCAGGGCTCGACATGATCCTCACTCTACCGACGGCCGCCCGGCCACCGCACCTCGGTTTCGGCCGCTCCGCCCTCTCTAGCCGCCGGGGCGTGTCGCGGTGAAGTCGGCGAACTCGAAGCCGGGCGAGACGATACAGCTCACCAGGACCTCCTGCTCGCCCGCCGGGCGCGCCGACTGCCACACGCCGCCGGGGACCACGGCCTGGGGCACCTGGCCGTGCTCGACGTCGGGGCCGAGCAGGAGCGTGTCGTCGCCGATCGTCAGGGCGAGCGGGCCGCCCCGGTGCCACAGCCACACCTCGTCGGAGGTGACCAGGTGCGGCACCGACTCCTCGCCGGGGCCGAGCAGGAAGTAGATGCCGGTGGCACTGGCCCTGGCGCCGTCGTAGCCGTCGGGGTCGAACCAGTGGCGTGTCTTCCAGGTCTGGCGGAACCAGCCGCCCTCGGGATGGGGGAGCAGGCCGAGCGCCTCGGCGGTGGGCGGGCGCACGTCGAGGGCGCGGGGCAGGCCGTCGACGCCTCTGCGCACGTGGCGCACGCGGGAGCCGTCGACGACGGTGAGGTCGCCTTCGTACTGCGCGGCCACCCGCAGGGCGTCGGCGTCGTCGCCGACCGGGGTCTGCGATCCGTCAGGAAAGATCAGGATTTGCACCCCAGAAATGCTAGCCGAGAGACCCGCCGAAGGTAGGGCCAGCACCACCATGACCTAGGGGGATCGCCAGCTCGTTGGGAAATGTCCGAATCATTAGCGTTTGTCGTGCGAAATGACCGACCGAATGAGCTGAGGGTTCGACTTGACCACGCACGCGGTACGCCTCGACACGGTGACCAAGACCTACGGCAAGGGAACAGGCGTGGTGCACGCCCTGCGAGGGGTGACGACGGAACTGCCGCGCGGCGGCTTCACCGCCGTGATGGGCCCATCGGGCTCCGGCAAGTCCACCTTCCTGCACTGCGCCGCCGGACTCGACACCCCCACCTCGGGAAGCGTCAGGCTGGGCGAGGTCGAGCTGTCGGGCATGAACGAGACACAGCTCACCGTGCTGCGCAGGCAGAAGGCCGGATTCGTCTTCCAGGCCTTCAACCTGGTGCCCTCGCTCGACGTCACGGAGAACGTCACCCTGCCCCTGCGCCTGGCGGGCGAGCGCCCCGACCGGCAGTGGATGGCCGAGGTGCTGCACCGCGTCGGCCTCGACGGGCGTACCAAGCACCGCCCCTCGCAGCTGTCGGGCGGCCAGCAGCAGCGCGTGGCCATCGCCAGGGCGCTGGTCACCAGGCCGGAGGTCGTCTTCGCCGACGAGCCGACCGGCGCGCTCGACACCCAGACCGCGGCCGACGTGCTCGGCCTGCTGCGCCAGGTCGTCGACGGCACCGGCCAGACGGTCGTCATGGTGACACACGACCCGGTCGCCGCCTCCTACGCCGACCGCGTGCTCTTCCTGGCCGACGGCCAGATCGTGATGGACGTGCCCGCCAAGGGCGCCGACGACATCGGCGCCCGCATGGCCGCCCTGCGCCCCGGCCGTCACGCCGTGTCCGGGAGCGCGGCATGACGCGCCTGGTCCTGGCCACCCTGCGCGGCAGGCTGCCCTCGCTGGCCGGATCCCTCGTCGCCCTCGTCCTGGCCACCGCGCTCGTCACCGCGTGCGGCCTGCTGCTGCAGACCGGCCTGAGCGCCGAACCCCCCGTCCAGAGGTACGGCGCCGCCCCCGTCGTGGTGACCGCGCCGCAGACGGTGAAGCCTCCCGTCACCAAGCGCGCCGACGCGCCGCCCGAGCCCGAGATCAGCGTCGCCCTGCCGGAACCGGCCACGCTGCCCGCCTCGACGGCCGCACGCCTGAAGGCGGTCGAGGGCGTGCGCGCGGTCGTGCCCGACCTGGCCTTCCCCGTCTCGCCGCTGGCGGCCGACGGCACCCCGCTCGACGGCGTCACCTACGGACACGGCTGGGCCTCGGCCCGGCTCATGCCCTACACCGTCGAGCGGGGCAAGGCTCCGGCCGGGCCCGGTGAGGTCGTGCTCGACGCGGCCGTCGCCGGGCGGGCGGGCGTCACGGTCGGCGACCGGGTGCGCGTGCTCGGCAGGGACGGCGTCAGGCCGTACCTGGTCGCGGGGATCGCCGGGCAGGCGGCGCGAGGGCAGCAGGCGGTGTTCTTCGACGACGGCACGGCCGCGCGGCTGGCGGGCGGCCAGGACCGGGTGAGCGCATACGGCGTGTTCGGCACGGGCGCGGCCGAGGCGCTGAAGGAGCGCGTGGAGCAGGCGCTCGGCGCACGCGCGGTCGTCTACGCGGGCGACGAGCGCGGCCTGGCCGAGGCGCGGGAGGTGGTGGGCGCCAAGGAGATGCTGGTCGCGCTCAGCGCCAGCCTCGGCGGCATCGCGGTCATGGTGGCCTCGTTCGTCATCGCGGGCACGTTCGGCCTGGCGATGAACCAGCGCAGGCGCGAGATCGCCCTGATGCGGGCCATCGGCGCCACGCCTCGCCAGGTGCGCTCGATGGCGGGCAAGGAGGCCCTGCTGCTCGGCGCCGCCGGTGGCGTGCTCGGTGTGCTGCCCGGCCTGTACGTGGCCAACTGGATGTTCGGCGAACTCCTCGCCCAGGGCATGTTCCCCAGCTCGCTGCGGCTGACCACCGGCCCGCTGCCGATGCTCGTCGCCGTGCTCGTGGGCACTCTCACCGCCTGGATCGCCTCCAGGGGCGCCGTGCGCAGGGCGACCAGGATCAGGCCGACCGAGGCGCTCGGCGAGTCCACGGTCGAGCCCAAGGAGCTCGGCAAGGCCCGCACGATCACCGGCCTGGTCTTCCTGGCCATGGGACTCGGCGTCGCCGGTGCGGCCATGACGCTGGCCGGGGAGACGGCCGTGATGAGCGCGGGCGGCATCGTCGTCCTGCTGTCGGTGGCCGCGGCCCTGCTCGGCCCCTGGCTGGTACGGCTGGCCGCCCTCCTGGTCGGCGGGGCGCTCGGCCGTGTCTCCCGCGTCGGCGGCTACCTCGCCGTGGCCTCGACCAGGACCGGGGCCAGGCGTCTGGCCTCGGTCGTCAGCCCGCTCGTGCTCATGCTGGCCTTCGCGGGGGCGACGCTGTTCGCCCAGGCCACGATCGGCAAGGCGACCGAGGTCCAGAGCGCCGACGGCATGCGCGCCGACTACGTGCTGCGGGCCACGGGCGCCGGGCTGCCCTCCGGCCTGGCCGAGGCCGCCGCCGCCGTACCCGGGGTGAAGGCGGTCAGTGAGGTCGTCGAGACCGGGGTGGTCGCCGAGCTGACCGAACTCGGGAAGCCGGTCCTGCGCGCCTACCGTGCGATCGGCGTCAGCCCGGCGGCGCGCGGGCTCGACCTCGGCGTCACACAGGGCTCGCTCGACCGGCTGGACGGCACGTCGACGGTCGCGCTGAGCACGATGGTCGCGGGCTCGTTCGACGCGCGGCCAGGCGACCGGGTGAAGGTACGCCTGGGCGACGGCACGCGGGCCATGCTGACCGTGGTGGCGCTGTACGAGCGGGGTCTCGGCTTCGGCGACGTCGCACTGCCGGTCGAGCTGGCCAGGCGGCACAGCGGGTCCGGCATGACGGGCAGCGTGCTGGTCGTGTCCGAAGGCGCCGGGGTGCGCGAGGGGCTCGCCGCCCTGGGCGCGGGCCATGCCGTTCAGGACAAGGGGCAGGTGGCGGCCGGGCGGGACGCCGCTCAGGAGCTCAACGACTGGGTCAACCGCATGGCGCTCGGCCTGATCGTCGCCTTCGTCGCGGTGTCGGTCGTCAACACGCTGGTGATGGCCACGACCGGCCGGGCGCGTGAGTTCGCCCTGCTGCGCCTGGTCGGCGGGACCAGGCGGCAGGTGCTCGGTGTCATCCGCTGGGAGGCGCTGCTCGTCGGCGGCGTCGCGGTGGTCGCGGGCACGGCCATCGCGACGCCGACGCTGGTCGCCGTCAGCTACGGGCTGACCGGCTCGATGGTGCCGTACGTGCCGCTGACGGCCGCCGCGGTCATCGTGCTCGGCACGGTCGGCCTGGCGCTGGCCGCCACCGCCGTGCCCGCCCGTGCCGCCCTGCTCGGCAGGCCGGCCGAGCGGCTGCGCGGCTGAGCGGGGCGCGGCTGCAGGGAGGGGAGGGGCGGTCAGCCTTTGACCGCCCCGCCCAGCAATCCCGCCACGAACTGCCGCTGGAACAGCAGGAACACCGCCATCAGCGGCAGCGTGGCGAGGAAGGCGCCCAGCATCAGACCCGGGTAGTCCACGTGCGAGAGCCCGATGAGATGGTTCAGAGCCACCGGCACGGTGTACCGCTCCTCGGAGTTGAGCATGAGCAGCGGCCAGATGAAGGCGTTCCACTGGCCCATGAAGGTGAAGATGACCAGTGCGCCGAGCTGCGGCCGGACACACGGCAGGACGATCCGGTAGAACACCCGCACATCTCCGGCCCCGTCGAGCCTGGCGCTCTCCAGCAGTTCGTCGGGGAAGTCGAGGAAGGCCTGGCGCATCAGGAAGATGCCGAAGGAGTTGGCCAGGAACGGCACGATGATCGCCTGGTAGGTGTCGACCCAGCCGATGCTCGCCATCATCTGGAACAGCGGCACCAGCAGCACCTGGAAGGGGATCATCATCGTGGCCAGCACCACGCCGAGCAGCAGGCCCCTGCCCCTGAAGCGATACTTCGCCAGGCCGTACCCGCACATGGCCGACACCAGGGCGCTCAGCCCGGTGTAGGCCAGCGCGGTCCACACGCTGGTCAGCATCACCCGGCTGAAGTGGACGCTCTCCTCCAGCTCGGCGATGTTGGACATCAGCTCGCCGCCCGGCAGGAAGGGAGGCGGCGAGGCGAACAGCGCGCCGCCGTCGTGCGTCGCCGCGACCACCATCCAGTAGAACGGCACCACGCTGAGCACGGCCCCGGCCGCGGCCGGCGTCCAGACCAGCCACCTCATCGGTGCTCCTTTCCGAACCAGCGCAACTGCAGCCAGGCCAGAGCGCCGATGAGCGCCACGACCACCCAGGCGATCGCCGCGGCGTAACCGAAGTCGAACTGCTTGAACCCCACCTGGTACAGGTAGAGGATCGGCGTGAGCGTGGCGTCGCCGGGCCCGCCGCCCGTCAGCACCAGCGGCTCGTCGAACAGCTGCAGCGTGCCGATCGTCGAGGTGATCGAGCAGAACAGCACCACCGGCCGCAGCTGCGGCAGGATCACCGCCGTGAACGTGCGCAGCGGCCCGGCCCCGTCGATGCCCGCCGCCTCGTACTGCTCGCGCCCGATGCTCTGCAGCCCGGCCAGCAGGATCACCGCGTTGTACCCGGCCCAGCGCCACGTGATCGAGGCGATCAGCGCGACGCGGGCCCAGAACGGGTCGTTCAGCCAGTCGACCTGGACGCCGAGCACCTGGTTGACCATCCCGCCCTCGGTGCGCAGCAGCACTCTGAACACCACCGCGTAGGCCACCAGCGTCGTCACCGCCGGGAGGAAGTAGGCCACCCGCAGCGTCGCCCTGAACCGCAGCCACGACTGGTTGAGCACGTACGCGATCACCACCGCCAGGCCGACCATCACCGGCACCTGGACCAGGAGGATCAGCGCCACGTTCACCAGCGAGGTCAGGAAGAACGGATCGCCCGCCATCCGCGCGTAGTGCGTGAGCGTGAACCCGCCGTCCTCGCCCTGCAGGCTCTGCAGCAGCGAGGCCCCGAGCGGGTAGGCGAAGAAGATCAATAGAAGGGCGGCGGCGGGACCCGCGAAGATCCACGCCTTGCTCCTGGACATCGTCACCCCTGCCATGCGGCCGCTCGGCCGCTCAGCCGACCGGCTTGCCGGTGGCCGCCGCGATCTGCCCCGCGGCCTTCTCCAGCGCCGCCTCGGGGTCCTCGCCGCTCAGCAGCGCCGCCGACACCGCCTTCTTGACCAGCTCTTCGGCCTGGGCGTCGTCACCGGTCAGCTGGACGGGCGGGATGTCCTTGACCAGGTCGGCGAAGAGCCTGTTGGTCTTCTGCCCGCCGAAGTACGGCTGCGCCTCGTCGAAGAACGGGTCGGCGAGCGCGGGCAGGTAGGCGGGGAAGAGCGCCTCGGTCCTCATCATGGCGACCTGGCTGTCCTTGGAGGCCAGCAGCCATTCGGTGAAGGCCCAGGCCAGGTCCTGGTTGCGGGTCTGCGCGGTGATCGCCAGCGCGGACCCCCCATTGGCCGAGGTACGGCTGCCGCCCGCCTCGAAGGCGGGCAGCGCGATCACGCCGAACTTGCCCGACAGCTCGGCCATCTCGCCGGTCAGCGTGCCGCTCCACCAGGCGGCGGTCGGCTGGGCCGCGGCCTTGCCCTGCTTGGTGGCGGTGACGCGGCCGTCCCAGCCCTTCTCGTTCTGCAGCAGGTCCTTGTCCTTGAGCGTCTTGAGCAGGGTGAGCGCCTTGACCGCCTCGGGGCCGCCGACCGTGACCCTGCCGTCGGTGAAGTAGCCCTGGCCGAGCTGCTGCAGCAGGGTGGTGAAGGCGGCGGGAGAGGTCAGGTCGGAGACGAACAGCCGCTTGCCGGTCGCCTTCTTGATCTTCTCGCCCGCCGTGACGAGGTCGTCCCAGGTCGCGATCGACTCCGGGTCGACGCCCGCGGCCTGGAAGTAGTCGCGGCGGTAGTACAGCCCGACGGGCGCACTGTCCCACGGCAGGGCGAACAGCCCCTTGCCGCTCCTGGCCGCCGCCCACTTGGCCGGGTCGAAGTCGCGCTCGTACTTGCCCGCGACCGGCGTCAGGTCGACCAGGCCGCCGGGGAAGTGCTCGGCGTATCCCGGGATGCGGGTGTCCTCGAGTGTGATGACGTCGGGCAGGCCCGAGCCGGACTTGAGGCCTACGGTGATCTTGTCGTAGGCGTTGTCGTAGCCGATGTCGGTCACCTTGACCTTGGTGCCCGGGTGGGCCTTCTCGAACTCGGGCGCCATGCGCTCAAGGGCCTTGGCCGCCACGTCCCAGGACCAGACCTCGATCTCGCCGGACAGCTTGGCGGCGGGGGTCTGCGCGATCGTGGGCGCCTGCTTGGCCGGGGCGCCGCCGGTCGCACAACCGCCGAGGGACAGGGCGCCCAACGCCAGCAGTCCGGCGATGACCTTCTTCACGATGGAGCTCCATCTTTGTGCAATGTCACGTGTCGAATACTGAGTTTTGAATACAGTAGACGCGTGTCCTTGCTCACACCAGTCCCCAGTTTTTGTCGGGGGAGTTGGCTAATGTCTTCCCATGATCGAGCGCTGGAGCCGGGACCAGGTGCTCACCCTCGCCCCCGACACCGCTTCGCTGACAGCCGCCCAGGCCCTCGCCGTGCCCGGGAGATGGCAGGCCGCCGGGGTGGGGGAGGGGCTGCTGTGGGGGGCGTGCAAGGGGAGTGGGGCGGTCGCCTATCTGGCGTGCGTCGATCTTGGGGACGGCTTCGGGTTCCGGTGCACCTGCCCGAGTCGTAAGACGCCGTGCAAGCACGTGCTGGGGGTGCTGTTGCTGTGGGCCGGGGGTGGGGTCGTGGACGGGGGCGCGGTGCCCGGGTGGGCGGCGGAGTGGCACGAGCGACGGCAGGAGCGTGCTGCTCGGCGGGCGTCGGGGGCGGGGGGTTCGGTTGAGGGTGAGGGGGGCGACGAGGGAACTGGCGGGGGCGGTGCCGGAGGTTCGGGTGGCGGGGGGAGCGCGCACGCGGGTGTTGGTGTTGGTGCGGGGGGTCGGGCTGGGGTGGGGAGTCGGCGGGGGGAGCGGGTCGCGGGTGGGCTGGAGGAGTTGGAGCGGTGGCTCGGGGATCAGGTGCGGCAGGGGCTGGCCGGGCTGGGGCAGCGCGTGCGGTGGGAGGACGTCTCCAGACGCCTCGTGGACGCGCAGGCGCCAGGCGTCGCCAGTGCGGTCGGGCGGCTCGCCCACCTGCCCGCCGATGCCGCGTGGCCCGGCCGCATGCTGTCCGAACTCGCCCTGCTCCACCTGCTGGCGACCGCACATCGCCGTCAGGAGGACCTGCCCGCCGACCTGGTCAGGACCATGCGTTCCCGCGTGGGCTACCCGGTGGCCAAGGAGGAGGTCCTGGCCGGTCCCCGCGTACGCGACACATGGCACGTCCTCGGCCTCAAGGACGACGAACACGACCGCCTGACGACCCGCCGCATCTGGCTCCACGGCCACCACACCCGCCGCCCGGCCGTCGTCCTGTCCTTCGCGGCACCCGGCCATGCGCTGGACGCCTCCCTCGTCCCCGGCACGACCGTGCACGCCGACCTGGCCTTCTACCCCGGCGCCTCGCCACTGCGCGCGCTCGTGGCTGCGCGTCACGAGGGGGATGGAGAGGGGCGTGGGGATGACCGGGGGGTGCGGGCTGGCGAGGGGTCGGGTGCGGGGGGCGGGCTGGAGCCTGGCGTGGGCATGCGGGCAGGCGCGGGTGCTGGGGGTGGGGTGTTCATGGTGCCGGTGGGGTGTTCGCCTCGGGAGGTGGCGCGGGAGGTCGCCCAAGCGCTGGCCGGGGATCCCTGGCTCGACTCGTGGCCCGTGGTGCTGCGGGATGTCGTGTACGACGGGCGCAGGCTGGGGGATCGGCATGCCGCTCTGCCCTTGCACACCGGAGCGCCCGTCCCGTGGCGGCTGGTCGCCGTGTCGGGCGGACATCCCGTCACGGTGGCGGCCGAGTGGACCCCGCAGGGCCTTGTGCCGATCTCGACCTGGACCCCGTCCGGAAGGCTCGTCCGGCTGTGACCGAACCCCGGCCTCGCTCCACACCCATACCTCTCGCGCGTGGGTGTCGCCGTTCGCGCGGGTCTCGTGCCCGGTGTACGCGCCGTGCGTCCCGCCCTCTGCATGCGCTCGGGATGCCCCGGTGTGCGTGCTCTCTGCTTGCGCTCGGGATGCGCCGGTGTGCGTGCTCTCTGCTTGCGCTCGGGATGCCCCGGTGTGCGTGCTCTCTGCTTGCGCTCGGGATGCGCCGGTGTGCGTGTCCTGCGCTTACGCTCGGGATGCGGAGGGCGCGTCGGCGGTGCCGCGCTGTTCCTGGCTAGGCGCGGCCAGGCTTGTCCCGCCGCCGCTGCTGCTGCTTCGTCGCTCCGGTGGGCTTCCCCGCTCACAAACTCAGCTCGACCCGACCCTTCACCCCCAGCAAAAGGAGCACCCATGGCCAACTGGGACGAGCTCGTCTCCGCCGCGCTCATGGGCACGGACCGCAGGCCGTACCCGGGGCTGCTCGACGAGGCTGCGGTGGAGGCGGTCAGGCGGCGGGCGGGGGCGGTGCTGGAGGCGGGGGTCGTGGTGGAGGCGGCGCGTGAGGAAGAGCGTGTGGTGGTGTCGAGGCGGGCGGGGGAGAGGCTGGGCCGGATCCTGGAGGGCGA
The DNA here is from genome assembly GCF_056106265.1 of Nonomuraea sp. IBHARD001. NCBI lineage: Bacteria > Bacillati > Actinomycetota > Actinomycetes > Streptosporangiales > Streptosporangiaceae > Nonomuraea > Nonomuraea sp. IBHARD001. The sequence goes on along the minus strand of NZ_JBWBBW010000002.1, from coordinate 6,231,613 downwards.
GCAGCCGAGGTTGCTGCCGGAATGGCTGGAGCTGGCCTCGGCCGGAGGGTGGCTGGCGCCGCCCGACCTGCTGCCCGAGCTGCTCGACCGTGCGGTCAGGGACCACTCGCTCCGCGCCGGGATCGGGCCGCTCGCCGGGCACAGGGGGCGCTGGCTCGCGGCGCGGCACCGGCCGTGGGCCTACCTGCTGGACCAGGCGACGGGCGTCGAGGCCTGGCAGTTCGGCAGCCAGGGCGACCGGCGGGCGCATCTGCTGGAGCTGCGCAGGCGTGATCGCGACGCGGCCAGGCGCCTGCTGGAACAGGCCTGGGAGAAGGAGACGCCCGACGACAGGGCCGCGTTCGTCGACGTGCTCGCCGAGGGCCTGTCGGCGGCCGACGAGCCGTTCCTCGAATCGGTCCTGGACGACCGGCGCCGCGAGGTACGCCAGCAGGCGGCCGACCTGCTGACCAGACTGCCCGGATCGCGCCTGGGCCTGCGCATGGCGAAGCGGGCGGCCGACTACGTCAGGCTGGAGGGCGACCGGCTGGCCGTCGACCCGCCGACCGGCTGCGACGCGGCGATGGAACGTGACGGGATCAGGGCCAAGCCCCCGCGCGGCACCGGCGAGCGCAGCTGGTGGCTGCAGCAGACGGTGGCCCGTACCCCGCTGGGCGTGTGGACCGGGCTGTTCGGCCTGCCCCCGGAGCGCCTGGTCCGTACGGGCGCGCCCGACTGGGAGCGCGAGGTGAAGGCGGGCTGGGTACGCGCGGCCGTGCTGCAGCGCGATCCGGGATGGGCGGCGGCGCTGTTCGCCTGGGACCCGCTGGCCGACCTGCTGGCGGTCCTGCCCCCGGCCGAACGCGAGCAGGTCGCGGCGGACTTCGTGGAACGCCACGGCCTCGACGGACAATTGATCATGGTGCTCGGCGGCGCGGGCGCGCCGTGGGGCAGGCGCCTGGCCGGTGCCGTACTCGACAAGATCGTCAAAGTGGCCGCGACCCAGCCGTGGAACCTGGGCGAGCTGACCTCGATTGCCGCCGAGCGCGTCGACCCGGCGCTGCACGGCCTGGTCGGCGCCTTCTCGCAGGAACCCCAGGTGCAGACGGTCGCCGCCATCCTGCGCTTCCGCGCCGACATGGCAACCGAACTCGGAGGACATCAGTGAGCACAGTTCTGCGTCCGCATGCGGAAGACCTCTACGCCGAGGAGCTGGCACTCCTGGCCAAGGACGACGACCGGGTGCGGCCACCGGGCTGGCGGCTGTCGCCGTGGGCGGTCACGACCTACGTCCTGGGCGACGGCGAGCGCATCACGCCCAAGTACGTCGGCGCGAGGCGTCTGGTCGAGGTCGCGGTCGCCACCCTCGCGACCGATCGCGCGCTGCTGCTGCTCGGCGTGCCCGGCACCGCGAAGACCTGGTTGTCGGAGCACCTGGCCGCGGCCATCAGCGGCGACTCGACCCTGCTGGTCCAGGGCACGGCGGGCACGGCCGAAGAGGCCATCCGCTACGGCTGGAACTACGCCAGGCTGCTGTCGGAGGGCCCCTCGACGGCGGCGATGACGCCGAGCCCGGTGATGCGGGCGATGGCGACCGGCGCGATCGCCAGGATCGAGGAGCTGACGCGGATGCCCTCCGACGTGCAGGACGCGCTGATCACCGTACTGTCGGAGAAGACGCTGCCGATCCCCGAGCTGAACCAGGAGGTGCTCGCCCAGCGCGGCTTCAATGTGATCGCCACCGCCAACGACCGCGACCGGGGCGTCAACGACCTGTCCAGCGCGTTGCGCCGCCGCTTCAACACGGTCGTGCTCCCCGTGCCCGCGACGGCGGAGGAGGAGGTCGACATCGTCTCGCGCCGGGTCGCCCAGCTCGGCCGGTCGCTGGAGCTGCCGCCGACGCCCGCCGCGCTGTCGGAGATCCGCAGGGTCGTCACCGTGTTCCGCGAGCTGCGCACGGGTGCGACAGAGGACGGGCGTACCAAGGTCAAGTCGCCGACCGGCACGCTGTCGACGGCCGAGGCGATCTCGGTGCTGACCAACGGCATCGCGCTGGCCGCGCACTTCGGCGACGGCGTGCTGCGCGCCGCGGATGTGGCGGCGGGCATCGTGGGCGCGGTCGTACAGGACCCGGTGTCGGACAGGGTGGTCTGGCGGGAGTACCTGGAGACGGTCGTGCGCGAGCGCGAGGACTGGCGTGACTTCTACCGCGCCTGCCGCGAGGTCTCCTGAGGTGGCGCGGGAGGCCAGGGCCTGGGTGCTCGGCGTACGCCATCACGGGCCCGGCTCGGCCCGCGCCGTGCGTGACGCGCTGGCCGTGCTGCGGCCCGACGTCGTCCTCGTGGAGGGGCCGCCGGAGGCCGACGCCCTGATCGCACTGGCCGCCGACGCCGAGCCGCCCGTCGCCCTGCTCGCGCACGTGCCGGGGCAGCCGTCGCAGGCGGCGTTCTGGCCGTTCGCCGTGTTCTCGCCCGAGTGGCAGGCCATCGCGTACGGCATCGGCGCGGGCGTGCCCGTGCGCTTCTGCGACCTGCCCGCCGCCTACACGCTGGCCGGGCCCGCCCAGGACGAGGCGGAGGGGCTGCGCGCCGACCCGATCGGCGTCCTGGCCACGACCGCAGGCTACGACGACGCCGAACGCTGGTGGGAGGACGTCGTCGAGCACAGGGGCGACACCCCGTTCGAGGCGATCGCCGAAGCCATGTCCGCCGTACGCCAAGGCCACGAGCCGGGCCCGCGTGAGGCCAGGCGCGAGGCGTGGATGCGCAGGGCGATGCGCACCGCCGTCAAGGACGGCTTCACCCGCCTGGCCGTCGTGTGCGGCGCCTGGCACGTGCCCGCCCTGACCGGGTACGTCCCGGCGGAAGGCGGCGGCGGCGCCGAGACCGTGCGCTGGAAGGGACTACCCGCGGTCAGGACGGACGACGCCCTGCTGAGGGGCATGCCGAAGGCGAAGGTGGAGATCACCTGGGTGCCGTGGACCTACGGCAGGCTCGGCTCCTGGAGCGGCTACGGCGCCGGAATCACCTCGCCAGGCTGGTACGACCATCTGTTCACCGCCCCCGACCGCCCGGTCGAACGCTGGCTCACCCGGGCCGCGGCCCTGCTGCGCGAGGAGGGCGTCGCGGTCTCACCCGCCCACGTCATCGAGGCCGTACGGCTGGCGCAGACGCTCGCGGCGCTGCGGGAGCGGCCGCTGGCCGGGCTCGGCGAGGTCACCGAGGCGACCAGGGCCGTGCTCTGCGACGGCGACGACCTGCCGGTCGAGCTGATCAGGCGGCGGCTGGTCGTGGGCGAGCGCATGGGCAGGGCGCCCGAGGGCACGCCCATGGTCCCGCTGCAGCGCGACCTGCGCGAACAGCAGCGCAGACTGCGGCTCAAGCCCGAGGCGCTGGAGCGCGAGCTCGACCTCGACCTGCGCAAGGAGCTCGACCTGGCCCGCAGCAGACTGCTGCACCGCCTCAAGCTGCTCGGCGTCGCCTGGGGCAGCACGCGGCAGGCCAAGGGCAAGGGCACGTTCAGGGAGGCGTGGACCCTGGCGTGGCAGCCGGAGTTCGACCTCACGCTGATCGAGGCCGCGGCGCTCGGCACCACGGTCGAGGACGCCGCCCTGCGCAAGGTGAGCGACCTGGCCGAGGCGCTCGCGCCGGGCGAGGGGGCCTCGCTCGCCGGGCTGACCGGGCTGGTCGAGCGGTGCCTGCTGGCCGATCTGCCCGGCGCACTGCCGGGTGTGCTCGGCGCATTGTCGGCCAGGGCGGCGCTCGACACCGATGTGACGCATCTGATGGCGGCGCTTCCCGCGATCGTGCGGGCCAGGCGTTACGGCGACGTGCGCTCCACCTCGGCCGAAGGGCTCGGGGTGATCGCCGACTCGATGCTCGACCGTATCCTCGTCGGCCTGCCGGTGGCGGTGACCGGGCTCGACGACGACGCGGCGGCGGCCCTGCTCGTCCATGTCGACGCCGTGCACGCCGCCGTCGCCCTGCTCTCCGACGGCGAGCCGGACGGGCCCGTCGTCGCCGGTCGGCGGCAGGCGCGTGGCAGGTGGCTGGCCACCCTGGCGGGGATCGGCGGGCGGCAGGGGCTGCACGGCCTGATCGAGGGCCGCCTGACGCGCATCCTGCTCGACGCCGGAGAGATCGACTCCTCGCAGGCGGGCACACGGATGGCGAGTGGCATGTCGTCCGGGCACGCTCCGGCCAGGGCCGCGGCCTGGATCGAGGGCTTCCTCTCGGGGGGCGGCCTGCTGCTCGTGCACGACGCCCGGCTGCTCGGCCTCGTCGACGACTGGCTCGCCGGGCTCGGCGCGCGGCAGTTCACCGAGGTGCTCCCCCTGCTGCGCCGTACGTTCGGCAGGTTCGCCGCGCCCGAGCGCAGGGCGATCGGCGAACGGATACGCGCGGGCGCCTCCTCCTCCGCGCCCGAGCCCCGGGAGCAGCTCGACGAGAGCCGCGCGGCCCCGGCGGCCGTCACCGCCCGCACCATACTCGGCCTGCCCCTCCCGCCCGCCCTCGCCTCCCAGGAGCCACGCCGATGACCCCCATGACGCCCGCGCACGAGGACGAACGGCTGCGCCGATGGCGGCTGGTGCTCGGCGGGCAGGCCGACGGCACGGGCTGCGCCCTGGCCGTGGGCGACGCCCAGATGGACGCGGCACTCGGCGCGCTCTACGACGGCCAGGGCGAAGGCGAGAGCGGCGGGCCGCGTACGGCCGGGCTCGGCGCCTCGGCGCCCAAGGTGGCGCGCTGGCTCGGCGACATCAGGACGTACTTCCCGGCCAGTGTCGTCCAGGTCATGCAGAAGGACGCGATCGAGCGGCTCGACCTGACCAGGCTGCTGCTCGAACCCGAGATGCTGGAGGCCGTCGAACCCGACGTGCACCTGGTGGGCACCCTGCTGTCGCTGGGCAGGGTGATGCCCGAACGGGCCAAGGACCAGGCCAGGACGGTCGTGCGCACGGTCGTCGCCGACCTGGAGCGACGGCTGGCCCGCCGTACCAGGGCGGCGGTGACGGGCGCGCTCGACCGCTCGGCGCGTACCCGCCGCCCGAAGCGTGCCGCCGACATCGACTGGGACCGCACGATCAGGGCCAATCTCGCCACGTACCTGCCCGAGCACGAGACCGTGGTGCCGTCGCGGCTGGTCGGCTACTCGCGCAGGCAGCAGGCCGTGCAACGCGACGTGGTGCTGTGCGTCGACCAGAGCGGCTCGATGGCCGCCTCGGTCGTGTACTCGGGCGTGTTCGGCGCGGTGCTCGCCTCGATGCGTTCGCTGCGGACGTCGCTGGTGGTGTTCGACACCGCCGTCGCCGACCTGACCGAGCATCTGCACGACCCGGTGGAGCTGCTGTTCGGCACCCAGCTGGGCGGCGGCACCGACATCAACAGGGCACTCGCCTACGCCCAGGGCCTCATCGCCAGGCCCGCCGACTCCATCCTCATCCTGATCAGCGACCTGTACGAAGGCGGCGTGCGCGAGGAGATGCTACGCCGGGTGGCGGCGATGACGGCCGCCGGAGTCCAGGTGATCGTCCTGCTGGCCCTGTCGGACGAGGGCGCCCCCTCCTACGACCACGACAACGCCGCCCGCCTCGCCGCACTCGGCGTCCCCGCCTTCGCCTGCACCCCCGACGCCTTCCCCGACCTGATGGCCGCGGCCGTCGAACGCCGCGACATCGGCCGTTGGGCCGAACACCACCTGAACCCGCCGGGCTGACGACCGCTCAGCGCCCGGCTTCGCGGGGGAGCACGACGACATCGTCCAGCCGCACCAGAAGCTGACCGGCCAGGGCGTGCCGCAGCCGTACGCCGCGCTCCACCAGCCGGGCCACATTCACACTTCTCAGATCCGGCCGCACTGCCCGGTTGTCCAGCATGCGAGCCCGCAACACCCCGCGCTGCCAGTCCCAGGCGACGCGCGTCTGGCCTGGGTGGCGCCCGGCGACTTCGACGGCCTGCCCATGCACCACACGCAGCGGCTACGCCTCGGCCATCTGCTCGACGAAGGGGCGCAGCCTCACATCGGGTGACCGGGCAGGCCCCGGACCAGGAGACCTAGGTCATCCGCCCGATGCGCTCGGTGGTGCGGGGGCCGTACCTTCCCGGTATGACGATGATCGATGCGCCTGTCGAGGCGCAGGGTGTGGTGTCGGCGCGGTACAGGGCGCTGAGTTTCGGGTTGATCGCGCTGGTGACGCTGACGGCGTTCGAGGCGATGGCGGTGGCGACGGCGATGCCGGTGGTGGCCAGGGAGTTGCAGGGGATGCACCTGTACAACCTGGCCTTCAGCGGCACGCTCGCCGCCAGTGTGATCGCCACGGTGATCGCCGGGCGGTGGGGTGACGTACGCGGGCCGATCGCACCCATGTGGACGGGGCTGGCCGGGTTCACGGCCGGACTGCTGGTGGCGGGGTTCGCCTCGTCCATGGAGGTGTTCGTCGCGGGGCGGTTCCTGCAGGGGCTGGGCAGCGGGCTGTTCAATGTGGCGTTGTACGTGCTGATCGCCAGGGTGTACCCGGCGGCGATGCATCCCAAGGTGTTCTCGCTGTTCTCCGCGGCCTGGATCCTGCCCTCGATGATCGGCCCGGCCATCGCCGGAGTGGTCGCCGAGCAGGTCGGCTGGCGGTGGATCTTCCTCGGTGTGCCCGCGCTCGCCGCGCCGTTCGCGCTGGCGCTGTGGCGCGGCACCCGCCGCCAGGACGTCTCCGGCGGTCGCGCCGACGCGGCGCCCGGCCTCGGCCGCAAGATCGGCTGGGCGGTGCTGACCGCCGTGGCCGCCGCCCTCATCCAGTACGGCAGCGCCACCGAGCCGTGGGTCCTGGCCGCCGGGCTCGTCGTACTGGCCGTCACCCTGCCCAGGCTGCTGCCCAAGGGCACGCTCAGGGCGGCACGCGGCCTGCCGACCACCGTGGTGCTGCGCGGCCTGGCCAACGGTGCGATGCTCGCCACCGAGGTCATGGTGCCGCTGCTGCTGATGGGCGAGCGTGGGCTGTCGGCGGCCGGGGCGGGCATGGTGCTCACCACGGGCGCGCTCGGCTGGTCGGCGGGCTCCTGGCTCAAGGGCAGGGGCTCCATCAGCCATCTGGTCGCCCTGCGCGGCGGCATGGCGCTGATCGGCATCGGCATCGCGCTGATGTCGCTCGTCCTCGTCGACTCGATGCCGATCGCACTCGCCTACGTGGCCTGGGTGATCACCGGGCTCGGCATGGGCGCGCTCTACCCGACCGTCTCGGTCCTCGTGCTGGAGCTGTCGGCGCCCGGCGAGGAGGGGCGCAACACCGCCTCGCTCGGTGTCGGCGAGACGGTGTTCACCGTGGTCGCCGTCGCGCTCACCGGCGCCCTGTTCACCGCGTCCGGGCAGGGCTACCTGCTGGGATTCGCCCTCACCTTCGCCCTCAGCGTGCTGGGCGTGCTCATCGCCCCCCGTTTTGCGCAGCCGTCGAAGAAGGGCACCATGGAAGGAGTCATGTCTTAGGGGGAGTGCTCCATGCCGCGCGTGCGAGAGTTCGAGGCCTTCCGGCTGGTCCTGCCGTACGGCAGGCGGCCGGAGAGCGTTCTCCTCCGGCTGACCGACCACGGCGGGATGACCGGCTGGGGGGAGATCGTGGAGCCCCGGCCGAAGGTGTGGGAGACGCTGCAGGAGAGCCTCGCCGCCGAGATCATCGGCGTCGACTGGGAGCACCCCGACACGGTCAAGGCCGGGCCGGTCGTCGACATGGCCTGCTGGGACCTGTGGACCAGGATGCGCGGCGTCCCGCTCGCCCACGCACTCGGCGGCAGCCGTACCTCTCTCATGGCCACCGTGCGGCTCATCCCCGACGGGTCGATCGAGTCGCTGGTGGCGCGGGTCAACCAGCAGATCTGCGGCGGCTACGCGCATGTCACGATCGACGTGCGGCCGGGCTGGGACGTCGAGCCGCTGCGGGCCGTGCGGCAGGCCTATCCGGCGTTGTCCGTCTCGGTGGACGCCGGGGAGTCCTACACCGATCCCGACCAGCTCGCCGCGCTCGACGGCTACGGGCTTGAGCTCATCGAGCGGCCTTTCGCCGTCGGCGACGTCCACGCCCATGCCGAGCTGCAGGACCGCGTCGGCGCCTCGGTCGCGGTCGAGGTGTGCTCACCGGCCGAGCTCGACGACTACGTCACCGTGCGCGCAGCCCGCGCGCTGCTGCTGCGGCCCTCGCGGTTCGGGTCGCTGAGCGACGTACGGCGGGCGCACGACCGGGCCGTGGCCGCCGGGTGGGACATCGTCTGCGCCGGAGGCAGCGGCGCCGGTCTGGCCAGGGCCGCCGCGGTCGCCGTCGCCAGCCTGCCGGGCTGCACCCTGCCCTGCGACGTCAGCCAGCCGCCGCGCGCCGCCCAGATCGTCACCCCGCCGGTCGGCGCCAACGGCGGCGTGGTCGCGGTGCCGCTGACCCAGCCAGGACTCGGGCACACGATCGACGAGGCCACGGTCAGACGGCTGGCCAAGGACTCCTTCGCCGGGTGAGGCCCGGCGCTCACCGGTCGCCGAGCAGCGCCCAGCGCTCGTGGTCGCGCCAGGCGCCGTCGATGTGCAGCAGCGCGGGCGAGAACCCCTCCAGCCGGAAGCCGAGGCGCTTGACCAGGTTCTTGGACGGCTCGTTGCCCGGCTGGATGTTGGCTTCGAGGCGGTGCAGGCCCATCACGCCGAAGGCCTGCTCGACGACCAGGCCGAGCCCCTCGCTCATGCAGCCCTTGCCCGCGCTCGGCGCGAACGCCCCGTAGCCGAGCGAGCCGTTCCTGAAGTTGCCGCGCACGATGTTGTTCACATTGACGTACCCCGCGATCGTGGCGCCCTCGCACACCAGGAAGCCCATGTTCTCGGCCGAGTCGAAGCGGCGGAGATAGGTGAGGAAGTCCTCCTCGTCGGTCGGCGGGAACAGCCACGGGCGGTGCAGTTCGACGCTCGCCCTGGCCAGGGCGGTGAACTGCCGGGCGTCCTCGGCCGTCGGCCGGCGCAGGTGCACGCGGGGACCCTGGGCGATGATCTTCACAGGGAAAGCCTATGCGTGCCTTGCCGGTGATGTCGGATGACCTCTAGATTCGCCCGGGACCATAGGAGGCCCCGATGACGAACCGGCCGAGCACGCTGCGGGTCGTTCTGCTGGTGCTGCGCTGGAATCCGCGCCACCTTGCGCACGTGCTGCCCTTCCCCACGCGGTTCGCACTCCGGCATCTGGTGACCCTCGTCGTGATCGCCGCCTTCCTCGGTGGCGTCCTGTGGTGGTGGCCTTCGGACCAGATCGTGATCCTGGTGACCGTGGGCGCCGTCATGGTCGGCGCGGCCCTGGTGCCCGCGGTCCTTCGCGACGGGCGCGCTCGCCAGTCGGTGCTGCTCGACCTGAACGAGCATCCGCGCCTGGCGGCCGTGGTCGCCGACGTCGAACGGCTGACCGGGGTCAAGCGGCTGCGCGTCCAGGTCAGCCCGATGCCCCGTCTCGCCTACCTGATGCGCGGCCCGCGCGGCACCGATCTGCACATCGGCCTGCCGCACCTCATCGGCATGGAGACTGACGAACTGCGGGCGATGTGGGTGAGCCTGATGGTGGCCAGACAGGACTGGACCCGCACCGAACGCCTGACCTGGTCCCTATACGGCTTCGCCGTCGGCTCGGGCTCACACGGCAGGCCGGTGGCGATGGACGAGCGGGTGCTGCGGACCGTTCGGGAGCTCAACCGGTCCATGTACGAGAAGGCGGCCAGGCTCGCGGGCCGCGAGAACATGATCGCGGCGCTCATCCGCGACATGGAGGTGACGGCCGTCTGGGACTGGTACCTGCAGCAGTACGTCCTGCCGCACCTCCCGCCCCGGCGCCGTGTGATCGACCTGTACGAAGGGCTCCGCGCGCTGACACCGACGGCGGGCCAGTTCAGGACCACGACGCTCGCCTTCCAGGCCAGGGTGGGCGACACCACCCAGGCCGAGATCGAGGACCTCGGCGGCAGCGCGGAGATGCCGCTGCCCGAGGTCAAGGACCCGGTGCTGACCGGCCTGCCCGAGCGCGTGGAGCGGCGACTGGGCCTGGCCCTCTACAACATGCTGTTCCGCGAGGCCGGGATACTGCCCCAGAGCGACACGGCGGTCCGCCTCGACGAGCAGACCTCCGATTTGTGGCGCTACCTGGAGCAGGCCACCTGGGAGCAGGTGCTGGGCGTCGCGGCCGAACTGCGCGGCCCGGGGGCGGGCCTGGCCGAGGTCAAGGAGTTGATCGCCGCGGGCGAGGCCGAGCGCCTGGCCGCACGGCACCGGGGCGCGCCCTGTCCGCACCCCGCCCCCGAGGTCTGCGTCCTGCGCCCCTACGTCGCCCTGACCCTGCGCGACGCCGGTTACGTCAACGCCACCCCGTACGACACCCACCTGCTGCGCGGCCCCGACGGACAGGTGAAGGACACGGTGGCGCTGGCACTGGAGCTGGCACGCTAGACGCCCGTGCAGCCGTCGGTGAGGCCCTTGACCGGGTTCTGCGACGCGGTGGGCCTGGGGGAGTGGGTGGCGCCTGCGGAAGGGGAGAGGGACGGGGACGCGGTGGGGCTGGCGGCGGCCAGGGGGGTCTTGACGCGGGTGGAGGCGGTGATGGCCTTCGCGGTGATGGTGCGGATCTTGTTCCAGTCCGGATAGCCGGTGTTGATCAACGGCGGTACGAACTGCACGCTGGTCACCTTGGCGTTCTTGACCTTGAGGGCCAGCGGCACCAGGTGGGTCAGCATGTCGCGCGGGATGTCGGTCTTGAGGAGTTCCTTGGTCGCCAGGGCGATCCGGTTGAACCTGGTCAGCACGGTCGCGGGATCGGCCTGGGAGAGCAGGGCGCCGAGCACGCAGCGCTGTCGGTGCATACGGGTGTAGTCATCGCTGAACGTACGCGAACGGGCGTACCACATGGCGTCCGCGCCCTTGAGCTTGCGCGTGCCCGCCTTGACCAGGCCCTCGTTGTACTTGCCGAACACGACGTCCTGCTCGACGGTCAGCTCGATGCCGCCGATCGCGTCGATGAGCCGGGCGAAGCCCCACATGTTGACCAGGGCATACCAGTCGACCTTGAGGCCGAGCGTGTAGCCGATCGTCTCGGCCAGAACCCTGGCGCCCTGTTTGTGCCTGCCGCCGAACACCTCGGGATGGGCGTCGGCCCACTCCCACACGCCGAACAGCAGGTCGCTGCGCCCGCCGCCGGGGTCGGCCGGCAGCCTGAAGCCGTCGGGGAAGCGTGCGGCCATGGGTGATCCCGGGACGAAGCGTACGTTCTCCAGGTTGCGCGGGAGGCTGAGCAGGACGGTGTTGCCGCTCTTGGCGTCGATGCTGGCCAGGTTGATGCTGTCGGTGCGGACGCCGGGCCTGTGGGTGTCGGCGTCGCCGCCGAGCAGCAGGATGTTGACCCGGTCGCGCCCCTCCCAGGGGTCCTCCGGCTTGCGTACCGGCTGGGTGATGTCGGGCGGGTTGTCGAAGATCTCGTCGATCATCCGGTTGGAGATCCAGACGTACTGGGTGACCAGCGCGAACGGGGCCATCACCGCGACCGAGAGCACCCCGGCGAGCACCCCGGTGAGGATCTGCCACCCCTGCTCCAACCGGCCGGGCCCCATGATCACGAACGAGTGCACGACCATCGCGAACCAGCCCAGGCCGAGGACGGCCGAGGCGACCAGGATGACGGCCAGGCGGCCGGGCGCGACCAGCTCTCCCACCAGGCCGCCGTCGGCGCCGAGCACGAGCCAGAGCAGGCCGAGCAGGAGCACGGCGTAGAGCGACACCAGCACCAGCCCGGTGCGGCGCCATCCGGCCCGCAGATGCGCCGCGCCGGGAACGAGGGCTGACAGCGCGGTCCATCCCAGGACGGAGCCCGCCCTGTCCGGTTTTGTCCTAGGTTCCACGCCATCCCCGTTCCCCGAATGACCTGCTATAGGCCGACATCGAGCCGGGATCATACTGATTCATCCCGAATTTCTAGCCCATCAGAGGGTGAACAACGCGCGAACCCGGGCACCGAATAGCATTCGGCCCATGGCCTACTCACACATCGACTACGCGGTGGCCGACGGGATCGCGACCATCACATTGAACCGCCCCGAGCGCCTCAACGCCTTCACCTTCACGATGCGCGAGGAGCTGATCGCGGCTTTCGACCGATCGGACCGCGACGACGAGGTACGCGTCGTAGTCGTCACCGGGGCAGGCCGGGCATTCTGCGCGGGGGCCGACCTCCAGGGCGGAGGCGACACCTTCAACCATGACAAGAGCGGCGAGATGTACGGCGACGCCGACACCGTGGACGGCTCGCCCCGCGACGGCGGCGGTACCGTCGCCCTGCGCATCGCCGCATCCCTCAAACCGGTCATCGGCGCCATCAACGGGCCCGCCGTCGGCGTCGGCGTCACGATGACCCTGCCGATGGACGTGCGCCTGGCCGCCGACACCGCCAGGTTCGGCTTCGTCTTCGCCCGCAGGGGCATCGTCACCGAGGCCGCGTCCAGCTGGTTCCTGCCCCGCCTCGTCGGCATCGCCCAGGCCATGGAGTGGGCCGTCACCGGACGCCTCTTCCCCGCGGCCGAGGCGCTCGCCGGAGGGCTGGTCTCGCGCGTCCTGCCCCCGGAGGAGCTGCTGCCCGCCGCCTACGCGCTGGCCAGGGAGATCGCCGACAACACCTCGGCCGTCTCGGTCGCGGCGATCAGGCGGCTCATGTGGTCCGGCCTGTCGGCGTCGTCGCCGTGGGAGGCGCACGCGGCCGACTCCCGTCTGATGACCGCGCTCGGCGCCGCGCCGGACGCGGCCGAGGGCATCACCTCCTTCCTGGACAAACGCGCGCCCGTCTTCCCGATGAAGGTAGGCGGCGACCTGCCGGACAGCGTGCCTTCGTGGCCCGTCAACCCGTACGACGTAGCGTGAAGGTCATGTACGAGACCACCGTCATCCCGCTGGAGGACGACTTCGAGGGCGAGGTCGTCGCCACCCTGCTCACCCGCAGGGCCGCCACGCCCTCGCGCGCGGCGGTGCTCTATCTGCACGGCTTCACCGACTACTTCTTCCAGGACCACCTGGCCGAGCACTTCGTCGCCAAGGGCGTCGACTTCTACGCCCTGGACCTGCGCAAGTACGGCAGGTCGCTGCTGGCGCACCAGACGCGCGGCCTGATCTCCAGCGTCACCGAGTACTTCGCCGAGATCGACGCCGCCGTCGCCATCATCCGCCGCGACCACGACACCCTGGTGATCGACGCCCACTCCACCGGCGGCCTGGTCGCGGCGCTGTGGGCCGACCGGGTGCGGGGCAAGGGCCGGGTGCAGGGCCTCGTGCTCAACAGCCCCTTCCTCGACCTCAACGTCCCCACCCCGCTGCGCCTGGCCGCCGACCTGCTGCGCGGCCCCCTGTCACGAGCCGCGCCCGCCCGCACGCTCCCGCTCGGCATGGCCTCGGCGTACGGCAGGAGCATCCACCGCGAGCACGACGGCGAATGGGACTTCGACCTGGAGCTCAAGCCGCTCGGCGGGTTCGACGTGCACGCGGTGTGGCTGGCGGCCGTCCGCAGGGCGCAGCGACGGCTGCACAAGGGCCTGGCCGTCGACGTGCCCGTCCTGGTGCTCGCCGCCGAGACCGGCCTGCGTATGCGCGACTTCAGCCCCGAGGCCAAGTCGGCCGATGTCGTGCTGGACCCGCGGCAGATCGCCCGCTGGTCGACCTCGATCGGGCCGCACGTCACCTGTGTCCGCATTCCGGGCGGCATCCACGACCTGGTGCTGTCGGCCGAGCCCGCACGCAAGCGCGTCTTCGACGAGATGGACCGGTGGAGCGCGGCCTACGTCGAGCGTTGAGCGCCCTGCCAGGGGAGCGCCCTACCAGGGGAAGGCGAACAGGCCGTAGTAGGCCGCCGCCACCAGGAGCAGGCCGGTGCCGCCCAGCACGCCCGCGACCGCGACGTGCTGCCAGCGGCTCGGCCGCAGCCCCTCACGCAACGCCGACACCACCGCGGCCACGGCCGTCACCTCCTGCAGCAGCATGAGGATGGCCAGCACCCGCACGACCAGCCACCCGGCCAGCACCGCGGGCCAGGCGCCCGCCTGGTTCACCGAGAACATCACCAGCACCACGATGAACGCCATCACCGAGGCCAGTAAGGCCACGCCGGTCCAGGCCATGCGGTGCAGCCGCTTCCTGATCGGCGGCCAGAGCCTGCGATTGGCCTCACCGGGAGGGCGCCTGCCGCGCAGCCGTACGACGAGTTCGGCCACCGGGCCCGCCACATAGCCGACGGCGGCCAGGCAGATGGCCAGGCCGAGCACCGTGCCTCCGGCGTACCAGGGGGCGACCGGCACGTCCGCGGCCTGGAAGCGCTGCACGGGGGTCGCGCCCGCCAGATGCAGCTCGGGCTCGGCCGTGCCGGGCAGGCCCTTGATCCAGTTGCCCATCGTCTCCAGGTAGCCGGGCGCGAAGGGGCCGCCGTGTATGCGCATCGCGTGGTCGGCCCTGGCCAGGAAGCGGATGGTGTAGTCGGTGTTGCCCGCGGCCCGCAGCCCGCTGGTCAGCGCCTGGGTGCTCTCCACGAACGGGATCGAGGGATCGGTCGTGCCGTAGAGCGCGAGGACCGGCTGCTTGATCTGCTGCAGCGCCGGGGTGGCGTCGTAGCGCAGGAAGTCGAAGCCGATGCCGCCCATGGCCCTGGTCAGCAGGTCGCGTACGCCGATCGGCGCGTGCAGCCTCAGCAGCTGCTCGTTGAGCGCCCACGCCACCTGGCGCAGCGGCGAGACGTTGGGCGAGGACACCAGGACGGCGAACCCGACGTCCGTGCTCTTGGCCAGGGCGATCGGCACCACCCAGCCGCCCTCGCTGACCCCCCACAGCCCGGTGCGGGTCTCGTCGACGTCCGCCCTGGCCCGCAGGACGCGCACCATGCGCAGGGCGTCGTCGGCCAGCAGCGAGAAGTCCCTGCTACGGAAGTCGTAGCCGACCGAGCGCTTGTCGAACGCCAGCGTCACCACGCCGATCCGCGCCAGCCACTCGGCCTGCGGCGTGAACTCGTCACGCGAGCCGTTGCCCGATCCCGAGACGAACACCATCGCCGGATGCGGCCCAGGCGTCAGCGGCGAGCGGATCGTGCCGTGCAGCTTCTGGCCCTCGGCCTGGACCGTGACCTGCTCCTCACGGAACCCGGAAGCGGCCGGGATCGGCGCGAGCTCGGCCGCGGGCTGCGGCGCTATCGACTGGAAGGTGTCGTGCGCGGGCAGCGGCGGCGGGTCGAATGCGGGGGGCAGCGCGTAGCCGACCGTCGCGAGGGCCAGCAACACCAGGCCCGCGGCCACGCTCAGAGTGCCTCGGCCAGCGCGCATCGCCCCGTCCATGTGTGTCTGTGTGCCCACCGATCTTCCAGCCTACTCGTCGTGTCAGTGGCCAGAGGGGCCACATTTGTCGGTGGGAGCTGTTAGCTTCCTGCGACATGCGCGTCCTGCACACCTCCGATTGGCATCTAGGCCGATCATTTCACCGCGAAAGCCTCATAGAGCCGCAAGCGGTTTTCATCGACCACCTGGTCGAGACGGTCAGGAGCGAGCGGGTCGACGTCGTGACCGTCGCCGGAGACGTCTACGACCGGGCGCTGCCGTCCGTCGACGCCGTCTCCCTGTGCAACGACGCCCTGCGCCGCCTCGTCGCCGAAGGCGTCAGGATCGTGATGATCAGCGGCAACCACGACTCGGCGCGGCGGCTCGGCTTCGGCGCCGACCTGATGGCGGCGGGCGGCGTGCACCTGCGCACCGATCCCGACCTGGCCTGGCAGCCGGTGCTCGTCGACGGCGTCGCCTTCTACGGTATTCCGTACCTTGAGCCCGAGCTCGTCCGGGGGCCGTGGGAGCTGGCCGAGCGCACCCACAGCGCCGCCGTCGCCCACGCCATGGACAGGATCCGCCGCGACGTCGCGGCCCGCGGGCTGCCCTCGCTCGTCCTGGCCCACGTGTTCGTCACCGGCGGGCAGGCCAGCGAGAGCGAGCGCGACATCAGTGTGGGCGGCATCGCACACGTGCCGCTGAGCACGTTCGACGGCGTCGACTATGTCGCACTCGGGCATCTGCACGGCAGGCAGCGCATGAGCGAGAGCGTGCGTTACTCCGGCTCGCCGCTGGCCTACTCCTTCTCCGAGGTCGGCCAGGTCAAGGGCTCGTGGCTGGTGGAGCTGTCCGAGGCCGGTTTCCGGGGCGCCGAGTTCGTCGCCGCCCCCGTGCCCAGGCCGATCGGCCGTCTGCGCGACACCCTGGACGAGCTGCTCGGCGCCGAGCGTTACGAAGGCTACGCCGAGCACTGGCTGCAGATCGTGCTGACCGATGCGGTTCGCCCGAAAGCGGCGATGGAGCGACTCAGGACGCGATTTCCCCATACGCTGGCCCTCTCCTTCGACCCGCAAGGGGCCGAGGCGCCGGTCGCCGGGGCGAGGATCACCGGCAGGCCCGAGATCGAGGTCGCCCTCGACTTCGTCCGCGAGGTACGCGGCGAGGCGGCGGACGAGCCGGAGCGTGACCTGCTCAGGCAGGCGGTCGAGTTCGCGAGGATCAAGGAGGCGATGGCGTAGATGCGCCCGCACAGGCTGGTGCTCACGGCGTTCGGGTCCTTTCCCGGCACCGAGAGCGTCGACTTCGACGCACTCGCCGAATCCGGCCTCTTCCTCGTGCACGGTCCCACCGGCGCGGGCAAGACCACGATCCTCGACGCCCTGTGCTTCGCCCTCTACGGCCAGGTGCCCGGCCAGCGCGGCAGCGCCCGCAGCCTGCGCTGCGACCACGCCGCCCCCGGTCAGGGCCCTGCCGTCACCCTTGAGGTGACGATCAGAGGCCGCCTGCTGCGCATCCAGCGCTCACCCGCCTGGCTGCGCCCCAAACTGCGCGGCACCGGCGTCACCGAGGAGAAGGCCAAGGTCGTCGTCGAGGAGCGCACCGGCTCCGCCTGGCACGGCCTGACCACCAGGTCGGACGAGGCCGGAGACCTCGTGGGGCAGCTCCTCGGCATGAACGCCGACCAGTTCTGCCAGGTCGCGATGTTGCCGCAGGGGGAGTTCGCCCGTTTCCTGCGCTCCGACGGCGAGGACCGGCGCAAGCTGCTGGAGCGGCTGTTCACCGTCAAGGTGTTCACCCAGGCGGAGGCCTGGCTGGCCGAACGCCGCAAGCAGACCTGGCGCGAGCAGCAGGAACAACGCCAGGAGGTGGACTTCGCCGTCCAACGCCTGGAGGAGGCGGCGGGGGAGGAGCTGACCGCACTGGTGGCGGGGGGCCTGGAAGCACCGGAGAGTGCGCCCGATCCCGGTTCGGGCGGGAGTGAGCGTGCCGTGCCTGCGCCCGATCCCGAGACGGAGCCGCTGGCGTGGGCCGGGGCGTTGCAGGTGGCGGCCCGTGCGGTCGCGGCGCGTGTCGAGCAGCGGGTCGCGGCGGCCGGCCTGGTGGCGAAGGAGGCGCGGGCCGGGCTCGACGCCGCCGTCGCCCTGGCCGATCGCCGACGCCGCCATGCCGACGCGCTCGCCGTACTCCACATGCTCGAGGAACGGGCCGAAGAGCGGGCCGACCTGGCCGTCATCCTCGACGAGGCGAACCGGGCCGAGACCGTCATGCCGCTGGCCGCCCATGCCGCCCAGCGCGCCGAGGCCGTCGCCAAGGCCCGCGACCTGGCCGCCGACGCCGTCGCCAGAGCCCGACCCTTGCTCACCTCCGCCGAGCACGACGGCCTCGGCGACCTGGCCGCCGACCGGCTGCTCACCCTGGAGCGCGAACGGCGCAGCGAGGTGGCCAGGCTCTCCGGCCTGCTCACCGAGGAGGCCAGGCTCTCGGTCGTCCACCACGACCTGCGCAGGCTGGAGGAGGAGCTGACCGCCTTCCTCGCCGACGACGCCGCGACCGCCGCCAGGCTCGACGCGCTGCCCGCGCTCCTGGAGGCCGCCGAAGGCCGTCTCGACGCCGCCAGGGTGGACGCCGCTCGCGTACCCGTGCTGGAGTCGGTCAGGTCGACCGCAGCCGACTGGCTGGCCGTCGAACGCGACCTCACCGGGCTCGACGCCGAACTCGGCCGCCTGGCCGGGCGCGAGGCCTTCGCCGCCGACGCCGCGGCCGAGCTGCCCGCCCTGCTGGCCGAGGCCGCCGCCCGCCTGACCGAGGCCCGCGCCCAGGCCGCCCGGGTGCCCGCCGCCCAGGCCGCACGCGACGCCGCCGTGCTGCGCCTGCTGGCCGCCCAGCGGCGCGACGCCCTCGCGGGCGCGCTCACCGCCGCCCGGGCGAGCGCCCAGGACGCGGTCGCCACCGCCCTGGGCCTGCGCGAGGCCTGGCTGGACGTACGGCAGGCACGCATCGACGGCATGGCGGCCGAGCTGGCCACCAGGCTGGCCGACGGTGAGCCGTGCGCGGTCTGCGGCTCTCCCGACCACCCCGCCCCCGCCGCGCCCGCCCGGAGCGCCCCCTCGCCCGAGGACGAGCAGGCCGCCGAGCGCGCCTTCGACCGCGCCCACACCCTGCGCGAGAGCGCCGAGCGCGAGGTCGCCACGCTGAGCTCCCGGCTGGAGGAGGCGACGACGGCCTCGGCCGGACTGACGGCGTCGCAGGCCGAGGAGGAGGTGGCGGCCGCCGAGGCGGAGCTCGGCCTGGCGCAGGGCGCGGCCGAGCACGAGCCGGGCGCCGCCGCCGAGATGGAACGGCTGCAGGCGGCACGCGAAAGGGCGCTGGCCGAGTCACGGGAGATCGGCGAGCTGCTGGCCGGGCATCGCACCCGCCGTACCCAGCTGCATGCCGAGCGCGACCGCCTGGTGCAGCGACTGGACGAGGCGGGCGCCACGGCCACCGACACCGGCGCGCTGTCGGTGCTGGGCCGGGTGGACGAGGAGCTGACCGGCCTGCGGGCATCGGCGGCACGTGAGCCCGCGTCGCAGCGGCAGGTGGCCGAGCTCACCACCGAACGGCGCGGCCTGGAGGAGCGCGCCCGCCAGATCGCCGCGAGGCTCGCCTCCTGCCGCACGCGCAAGGAGGAGCTGTCGGGCGACGCCGGACGCCTGACCGAACGGCTCGACGAGGCCAGAGGCGGCGACGTCACCCTGACGGCCAGGCTGGGCAGACTGGCCGACGAGGCCGACCTGTTCAGGGAGGCGCACGACGCCACGCAGGCGGCGGGCGCCGCGGCGCAGGAGCACGACAGGGCCGTGGCATCGGCGCTGCGTGCCGCGCTGGAGGCCGGGTTCACCGGTGTGCAGGACGCGCACGCCGCCGTACGTCCGCCGCAGGAGCGGGCGCAGCGCGCCGAACGGCTGCGCGACCTGGACGCCAGGCAGGCGGCGGCCGAGCGGGCGCTGGCCGACCCCGAGCTGGTCGACGCCTCGGCCAGGCCCGCACCCGACATCGAGGCGCTCGAAGCCGCCTGCGAGGAGGCCGAGCAGGCGCACACCGCGCTCGCCTCCGAACGCGACGGAGCCGCCAGACGGCAGCGCAGGCTGGAGGAGCTCAACGCCGAACTCGGCGGCAGGCTGGCCGCCTGGCAGCCTTCGGCCGACCGCCATCGCCTGACCGAACGGCTCGCCGCGCTGGCCAGCGGCACGTCGAGCGACAACCAGTGGAGCATGAGCCTGTCGTCCTACGTCCTCGGCGAGCGCCTGCGCCAGGTCGTCGACGCGGCCAACGCCAGGCTCGACCACATGTCGGCCGGGCGCTACCGGCTGCGCCACGACCTGCGCAAGACCGCGGGCGCGCGCGGCAGGGCGGGAGGCGGCCTCGGGCTGCTCATGCTCGACGGCTGGACCGGCGTCGACCGCGATCCCGCCACCCTGTCCGGCGGCGAGAGCTTCATCACCTCACTCGCCCTGGCGCTCGGCCTGGCCGACGTCGTCACCCAGGAGGCGGGAGGCGCCGAGCTCGGCACGCTGTTCGTGGACGAGGGCTTCGGCACGCTGGACGAGGACACCCTCGACGGCGTGCTCGACATCCTGGACGACCTGCGCGACGGCGGCAGGGCCGTGGGCATCGTGAGTCACGTCGCCGAACTCCGTACTCGTATTCCCACGCAGCTCAAGGTCACCAAGACGCGCACCGGTTCCAGCCTGGCCGTCATCGCCCGGGTCTGACGCCGGGCAAGGTACAGGCAGGTATGCGCAACGCGTCTCGCAGGCTCGGCGAGGATGCGAGGATCATTCACGGCGGCACCGGCGTCGCCGCAATCGAACAACGGGGGAATCGGGCGTATGTTGACCATCGGACAGGTCGTGCTGGGCGTGGAGGACCTGGAGAGGGCCACACACTTCTGGACGAAGGCCCTGGGCTACGTACCCCGCCAGGAATGGGACGGCTGGACGGTCCTGCACCCCGAGAACGGCGACGGCGTCCCCCTCGCACTCGGCGTCAGCCGCTCCGAGATCCAGCCCAAGCCCCGCGTCCACCTCGACCTGTTCGCCACCGACGCGGCGGAGCAGGCGGCCGAGGTGGACCGGCTGCTGGCCCTGGGCGCGGAGCGCGTGGCCTGGGACTCCTATCCGGAGGACCCGGACTTCATCGTGCTGGCCGACCCCGAGGGGAACAGGTTCTGCGTGATCGACCTGAGCCACGGGTAGGCGGGGCGCGGGGTCGGGGGCGCGGCCTGCGACCGGACCCGGCCGATCATCGATCGCCTTGGCGGACGCGACGCAGGAGGCGCGCGATCACGGAACTCAGCTGTCGATCACCCCCGGGAACAGCAACGCCAGTTCCCGTGGGTAGCGCCCGATCAGTCGTAGCTCGTCGTCCGTCAACGGGCGTGCGGTT
This sequence comes from Nonomuraea sp. IBHARD001, assembly GCF_056106265.1. Lineage (NCBI taxonomy): Bacteria > Bacillati > Actinomycetota > Actinomycetes > Streptosporangiales > Streptosporangiaceae > Nonomuraea > Nonomuraea sp. IBHARD001. Next base: position 6,210,881 of record NZ_JBWBBW010000002.1, on the reverse strand, counting down.
GCGGCGTTGCATACCTGGACGAGTTGGAAGGCAAGCTCCTCATCGGTGACCTCCACGCCGAGGCCGTCCATCACGTGGCGGAACCCGGCCTTGCCGCCGTACTCCCCGGTCAGCACCACCCGGCCCTCCCGCGCATGCCAATCGGCGGGGAACTCGCCCAGCGTGCTCTCGTCGTACAGTTCGTAGTTGCCGTGGTCCTTGAGGGCGCCGTCGGCGTGGATGCCCGACTCATGGGCGAAGGCGTTGCGGCCGACACCGACCTGGTTGTACGGCAGCGGCCGGCCGAACGCGTAGCTCGCCCACAGGGCGAACCGCCTGGCCCAGGACAGGTCGAGGGGGTCGCCGATCTCGGCGTCGAGGCCGAAGCCGTGCTGGAAGGCGAGGATGGTGGAGAGCAGGTCGGCGTTGCCCGAGCGTTCGCCGACTCCGTTGACACAGGTGTTGATCCAGGCGTCCTGGCCGGCTTCGAGGTCGCCGAGCGCTCCGGCGACGGAGTTCGCCACGGCCATGCCGAGGTCGTTGTGGCAGTGCGTCTCGATGGGCAGTTCCACGGCGGCGGCCAGCTTGGCGAAACGCTCCCTGATGCGGTCGGGCGTGTCGCCGCCGATCGTGTCGCAGTACCGCACCCGGTCGGCACCGGCCTCCTTTGCGGCCAGCGCGAACTCCAGCAGGAACCCGTCGTCCGTCCTCGACCCGTCCTCGGCGTTGACGCCCACGGTCTCGACCCCGCCGTACGTCTTGGCCGCGCGTACGGCCGCGCTCATCTCGCCGATGATCGACTCGCGGTCGAGCCGGCCGCGGAACTTGTTCTGGATCATGTAGTCCGATGTCGAGATGGACAGGTTGTAATGCCTGAGCCCCAGCGGCAGCGCCTTCTCCACATCGCCGATCACCCCACGACACCACCCGGAAAGCCGCAGATCGCCGAACGCCCCGGCCTCGGCCAGTGCGATCTGCGCCCTGACGTACGGCACCTCGTGGAACAGGAAGGGAAAGCCGATCTCCGACTGGGCGACGCCGAGCCTGCCCAGATAGAAGTTGACCATGGTCTTGCCGAACTTGGACAGGCCGGTCCTGGCGGTCTGCACGCCGTCGCGGTTGGTCACGTCGAGAAAATGAACTTGAGGCATGGATCCACGTTGACATGCTCAACTGACATCCATCAATATTGATTTTAATCAACATGGAAGGCTGGGTGTCGAGTGTGGACTGGATCGACGCAGCCGAAGCGGCCGACCGTCTAGGTGTGAAACCGGCGACGCTCTACGCGTATGTCAGCCGGGGCATACTCAAGCGCCGTCACAGCGACGACGGCCGCCGCAGTCTGTTCGCCGTCGCCGAGATCGAGGAACTCGCCCGGCGCGGCCGGCCCCGCCGCCCGGCCGGTTCGCCTCCCGAGATCGTCATCCAGTCCGCGATCACCACCCTCGGCTCCGACCGCCCGTACTACCGAGGCCTCGACGCCACCGCCCTCGCCACCACGACCACCCTCGAACTCGTCGCCGACTGGCTCTGGACCGCAACGCCGCTTCCTCCGCCCGTCCAGGAGGATCGGTCTGCGGCTTTCCTCCCGTCAGCCGCCCAGGCAGGCCGATCTGCCGTAGTCCTCCCATCGCTCGTCCAAGCTCATCACACCCCATCCCTTCACACCCCATCCCTTCACACCCCATCCCTTCACACCCCATCCCTTCACACCCCATCCCTCCACACCCCATCCCTCCACACCCCGTGGCAAGCCGACACCCAAGCCCTCCAAGCAGCCCGAGGCGCTCAGCGGTCCCTCCCGCCGGACGTCCTTCCCTTGGATCGGCTGGCCATCGTCACCACGGTGGTCGCCGCCACCGACCCGTTGCGCTTCCGGCTTGACGCCGATGCGGTCGTCGCCGCAGGTGAAGGGCTCATCGCGGCCCTGGCCGACGGGCTTCCGGCGCTGGGGGAGCCGGTGGACGACTCCATCGCCGCCAGGCTGTGGGCGCGGCTCACCCCGCGACCGCCCGGCGACCTGCTGCCCGTCATGCATGCCGCCCTCGTCCTGCTGGCCGATCACGAACTGGCCGCTTCGACGCTGGCCGTACGGGTGGCGGCGTCGGTCAGGGCCGATCCGTATGCCGCCGTGCTCGCGGGGCTCGGCGTGCTCGGCGGGCCGCTGCACGGAGGGGCGTCGTTCGGGGCCGAGCGGCTGCTGGCCGAGATCGGCGAGCCGGGCGACGCGGCCAGAGTCGTCGGGGAACGCCTCCGGCGGGGCGACCGCATCCCCGGATTCGGCCATACGGTCTACCGGGCGGGGGATCGGCGGGCCGCAGTGCTGTTCGAGTTGCTGCACGAGGTCGTGCCGGGCGACCCCAGGCTGCTCGCGGCCGTCGCCGTACTCGCCGAAGGGCGGCGCAGGCGGCTGCCCGAGCCAAATGTGGACCTGGCGCTCGCCACCCTCACCACCGTCGCCGACATGATCCCGGGCGCGGGCGAGGCCGTCTTCGCCGTGGCCCGTACGGCAGGCTGGCTGGCCCACATCATCGAGGAGTACGCCGCCAACACGCCCCTACGCCCTCGCGCCGTCTACACAGGCCCGCCCATCCACCCGCAGTAGAACACGCCACTCCTCCGGCCGATCGCGGCAGCGCCCCCTCAATACCCCCGAGTACGCCGAGAAGCCGGTCGAATGCGCCGAGCCAGCCCCCGACCCCGGAACGCCCGGAGGATCTCCGCCCCCAGAATCACCCCGGCACCGATCCCCAACGCGATGGACAACGCCTCCACCAAGTGCAGCGTCCCCTTCGACAGATCCCCCAGGCTCATCTCCAGCATCCCCCGATACAGCAACGTCCCGGGCAGCAACGGCCCGATCGAAGGGATCACGAACACCATCGACGGCACCCCGGCCCACCGTGCGTACGCCGTGCCCAGCAGTCCGACCACGGCGGCGGCGATGGCGGTGGCCATCAGGGACGGCAGCCCGTTGGAGGCGAGCAGGACGAACGACACCCAGATGACCGCACCGCCGAGCGCCCCCTGCAGCACGTAACGAGGCGGCACCAGCAGGGCCACCGCGAACGTCAGGCTCACCCCGACCGCGCCGAGCAGTTGCGGCGCGTCGAGCGACAGGGGGGGCGATCGGCACGTTCTCCACCGTGATCGGCACCCCGAGCCGCACCGCGGCGGAGATCGTCGTGCCGATGCCCGAGATCACCGCCGCCACGATGAACACCACCTCGGCCAGTCGCGCGGTCGCGGTGACGTACTCGCCCGCGATGCCGTCCTGGACGCACGCCACCAGCGGCCGTCCGGGCAGCAGGGCGATGACCGCGCCGACGACGACCGCCGACGCGTGCACGGGTACCTCGCGCCAGATGAGGACGACGGCGACCAGCGAGCCGATCCCGGCGGCCACCGCGAGCTGGAAGAACTCGGCGACGCCCCTGCGCCCGAGCCAGGCCCCGGCCCGGTCGCCGAGCACGGTCGCGACGAACGCCGCCACCGCCACCAGCGGCCCGCCGCCGATGAGCACGGCCGCCGAGGCGGCGATCAGCGCCAGTGAGGTGACCACGGCCCAGCTCGGATAGACCCGCACCCGCCGGGTGATCTCGCGCAGCCGGTCCTCGGTCTCCTTGAGCGAGAGCCCTTCGGAGGTGATCTCCCCGACCAGGTTGTGCACGGCGATCAGCCGGTCGTAGTCGGGCTGGCGCCGCCGTACCCGGCGTTCGGCGGTCACGGCGGGGCGGCCGTCGGTGTGCACCATCGACAGGGTCAGCGCCGAGAGGTTCACATCGGCCTCGCAGTGCCGCAGCCCGAACGTCTCGGTGATGCGGCGCAGCGCGCCCGCGACGTTCTCGGTCGCCTCGCCGCTGCCCAGCAGCAGTTCGCCGACCCGCAGGGCCAGGGCCATGGCCCGGTGAGCGTCGGCTTCGGAGATCATGGAACCGACCGAACTCACCGAACTCCCATCACAACAGTACGCACAGGACACCTGTTGATCAGGACGCTATCGCTCCCCCTATCGCCCAACAAAACCGAAACACGGCGCTTTGCCTAAGGATGGAGGCGCCGGTCGACATAGGCGGCCAGCGCGCGTACCCGATCGGCATGCTCGTCGTGCCCGACGATCACAGGCGGGTCGTTGTACGGCATGGCGTCGCTGGAGCGGCGCAGCTTGATGTACTGCCCGCAGGCGTCGATCGCATAGGGCTCCATGTCGTCCTGCAACGCGCCGATCACCGTGATCCCATAGGTCTCGCCGATCCGCCTGAACAGCGCCACCGCCTCCCGCCTGTGCTCCTTGCCCAGGTTTCGCCCGAGCTCGTCCAGCACCAGGCACAGATGCCCGCCGCCCGATGAGGCGATGGCCGCGGCGCACACCAGCTTGACCGCCTTCTCGTCCATGAGCGCGGTGTTGGCCCTGCGGTTGTAGGGCACCCAGCCTTGGCCCTCGCCGCGGCGCCACTTGGGGGTGACCCGCCACTGCCAGCGCTGCTCGGGATCGGCCGGAGCCGGAGGCACCGGGAACTCCAGCGTCGCGCCGTAGCCGCCGTATGAGGTGTCCAGCTTCTCGAACTCCTCGGCCACCCGCGTCAGCCTGGCCCTGATCGCCGCGGTCAGCGCAGCCCGGTGCACGGCCGTCGACTGGGCCGCTTCCTCCGCGCCCTTCGCCGCACTCGCCAGGTCGCGCTGCCTGGTCACGACCTGCGTCTCGATCTGACGGCGCTGATGCTTTTCGTACTCCTCCTGTCCGCGCAGGTAGGACGCCAGCGACCCGCACACGGCGGCGAACGTCGCCTGCTCGCGCGAGGAGCGGCCCGAACGCTCCGCCAGCAGGAAACGCAGCTCCTCGGGGACCTGCTCCTCCTCCTGCGGCCAGGCCGGGAAGGTGTCGCGCAACGCCTGCTCGACATGGCGTTCGGCGATGCGCCACCACTCGTCGGCGCCGCGCCCGCGCTCCTCCTCGGGCAGCGCCGTGATCCATTGCATCGCGCCCTCGACCGTGCCGCCCCAGTCGCGGGTCAGCTCCTCCAGCTTCAGCGCCTCCCGCTCGGCGCCCACCCTGGCCGCCTGCGTCCTGGCCTGCTCGCGCTGTGCCTCATGGCCCGACCTGCGGGTCTCCAGGCGTTCGATCTCCATGTCGCGGGTGCGCGCCCTGAAGTCGAGCGCGGCGGCCTGCCGTTCGGCCTCGCCGACCTTGGGCGTCAGCTCGCCGAGCGCCTCGGTCAGCTCGGTCAGCCTGGCCCTGCGCTCGGCCAGCCGCAGCTCCAGCTCGGCCAGCTGCCCGGCGGCCTTGGCGCCCTCCACCCGGCGTCCCGCCTCGGCGACACCGTCCTCGGCCTGCCGTACGGCGGAGGCCGCCTGTTCCTGGGTGTCCCTGGCCCGGTGCAGGCGCTGCTCGGCGGCCTTGATCCGGGCCTCCCTGCCGGTGGCGACGCCGTCGAACGCGCCGACGACCGTGACCCCGGCCGAGCTGACCAGGACCGAGCCGGGCATCGCGGCCAGCGCCTCGGCCGCCTCGCCGAGGTCGGCGGCGTCGACGATCACCGCATGCTCCTGCGGCCAGCCGCGCAGGGCGCCGATCGGCAGTGCGCCCGCTTCGTCCCTGGCCTGTTCGGCGACGTCCACCGCGTCCAGCAGGCCGGTCGCCGCCACACCCGCCTGGAGCAGGGCGTTGAGCTGGGCGGCGGCGGGGCCGCCTTCGGCGTCGTCGAGCGCTGCCCTGGCCGATGCGACCTCGCGGTCGGCCACGCCCAGCGCCTTGAGCGCCTCGTTCAGGCGCAGGCGGGCCTGGCGCGACTCGTGCTCGGCGGCGGCGATGTCGCGGCCGTCGGCGAACCTGCGCTGCTCCTCGAGGGAGGGGATGCGCCCGCGCAGCTCGTCGGCGGAGTTCTCGGCGACGGCCCGGTCGGCGTCGAGCTTGGCGACACGCACCTGCAGGTCGGTCAGGTCCTTGCGCGCCTCGCCGACCTGCCGGTCGAGCGTGTCGTCCTTGAGGGTGGCGATCTCCGCACGGACCAGGGCGATCTCATCGGCGGCCGCCGTGCCGGCCGCCTCGTGGCGCTCCAGCTCGGCGGCCAGCGTCTCGTCCTTGGCCGCCGCGTCGGCGATGCGCCTGGCCTGACGCCCGCGCCAGCCGCGCAGCGCCTCCGCCAGGCGCGTCCTGGCCTGGTCGCGCCGGTCGAACGTGGTCAGCAGCGCCTTGGACTCCAGCTCGAACTCCGCCAGCCGCTCCGCCGCCTGCGCCGCCTTCACCCGCCTGGCATGCTCGTCGCGCCTGGCCTCACGCTCCTGCTCCAGCTCGGCGTCCAGCCCCGTCAGGGCGGCGATCGCCTCGAAGACCCGCTCGGGGGAGATCTCGTTGAGCGGCTGCGACAGCAGATTGGTGGCCACCTTGCTGCGGACGGACGTCGACAGGAACGACACACACCGCACCCGGTCGCCGTACAGGACCTTCGTCAGGTCACGCGCGATCACGTCGCGCCGCCCGGCCGAGCGGGGGAGCGAGGCCCACACCTCGTCGGCCCTGCTCACCCGCTCCGCCTCCGAGCCCGCCGCGGCCAGGTGCACGCCCTCGGCCCAGCGGATCTCCAGATGCGGCGCCTCCTGGTTGACCTTCAGCCACACGGTCACGGCGCCGATCGAGCGATCACCGCCGACCGGTCCCGAGGGGAACAGCCCTTCGCCCGTCTCGCCTTCCGGCGGCTGCGGCGTCTCGCCGAGCACCTGCTCCATCTGCCCGGCCGGGCCGAACACGCCCACGATGTAGCCGTGGTCCGCGCTCGCCCACTGGCGGCCTCCGGCGCCGCTGGCCAGCTCGGCGTTGAACAGCAGCTCCGAAACCGCCTTGGCGCCCGAGGCGAACCGCCACTGCTCGTCGCCGAGCAGTGCGGTGATCGAGGCGATGAACGACGACTTCCCCGCCCCGTTGGAGTCCTTCGGCCCCGCGCCCGCGACCACGATGAGCGTGCCGGGCACGGTCGGCACGGGATGCGTGGACAGCCGCGAGATGTTGACCGCCTGCATCGCGATCAGCACCCGGTCCCCGACGACATTCTCGACCTGCGCCACCCTAGGATTCCCCCGTCTTACGTGATGAACGTACGGCTGCCGCCAGCGGTGTGTGCGGTCCGGCCGCCAGGATCAGCTCCTCCTGCAGGCGGCGTCTGGCCTGCGGCGTGAGCCTGTTGAACTGCGGTCCCGGCACATAGCCGCCCGCCTCCTCGCCCGCCTTGACCTGCGCGAGCAGCCCCGCGTGCCGCAGCACCCTGAGGGCCGCCTCCAGCTCGCCGATCGGCACCTGGGTCTGTCGCCTGAGCTCGTCGACGGGCGTGGGGTGCGGCGAGAGCCAGGTGTCCTCGGGCAGCAGGCCCTCGGCACGGGGAATCGCGACCGAGTGCACGAGCACCAGGGTCAGCACCGCGCGCTCGCTCTCGCCCAGCCGCACGCCGATCCGGGCCGCCGCGCCGTCGTCGTAGCCGGAGGTCCACTTCTCGCGCACCTGCAGCAGCACCCGCCCGCGCCGCCCGAGCATCTCGCCGAGCGCCCTGCGCAACGCCGGATCCCGCAGGGCCGCGAACCGCGCTTCGAGCACCGGCTCCGCGCCGAACTCCACCGCCATGAACGCCGCCACCAGCTCCGCGCGCCGCCGCTCGTCGAAGACGCCGAGCAGCTCCTCGAACTCCCCTTCGCCGCCCTCGACGCGCACGCCCGCCAGCGGGGCGTCGGGGGAGTGCGGGATGTCGGCGGCGGCCACGATGTCGGCGTCGGCCACCACGGTGAGGGCCGGGCGTTCGGGCTCGGGGACGCGCCCGACCAGCTCCTTCAGCTGGGCGTGCGACTCACCCGGCCAGGTCGCGCAGCGGGGACCGAGACGGATGACGCCGTCGGACAGCACCACCCAGGCGGAGTCGTGCAGCCTGCGCAGGGCGCCGATCGCCCAGTTGCGCATCAGGTCGTCCGTGCGGCCGATCAGCGCCCGGTAGGTGTCGAGGACGCGTTCGACCGGGGCCGCGACGCCTGGCCACGGGTCGGCGGACAGGTCGTGCCAGCAGCACTTCAGACAGGCGGCCAGCACGCGGCGCGTCTCGCCCGCGCGCTCGACCGGCACCGGGGCCACCTGGTGCTCCTCCAGGATCGAAGGCGTCACCCCGTCGGGCCAGAGCGGCACGGCCACACCGCTCGCGTCGTCGTGCGCCAGGCGCACCATCCCGGCGGGAGCCGCACGCCCGCCGCCCAGCCGCAACGGCCCCGCCGCCCGCGCCAGCGCATGCGCCTGCGCGTCACCCGCCCGGTCCGCGCCGGTCATGCCCGCCTCCTCCTTCACCGCACACGCTCCAACGTTCCGTGCGACAACCACGAGGGCTCGTGCCCGGGCTCCACGGTCAGCCCGTCGCCCCACACCACCCGATAGGGCAACTCCGGCCGGAGGTCGATGGAGGTGAGGTCGGCCAGCAACCGCCGGGCCGACGTCCAGTCGCCGGGCTGCTTGAGCAGGTCGGCGATCGGCACGCGCTCGCCCGACCCCAGCGCCGACTCCGCCACCTCCGCCAGCCGGGCGATCCCGGCGGCCAGTGTCTGCTCCAGCACGCCCTCCGGACCCGGATCGGGCAGCGCGGAACGCGGCGGTGTGGGCTGGGCCGGAACGGGACGCGGGGCTTCGTCGACGGCGCGGGCGATGGCGGCCGGGTCGTGCCAGGGGGCGGGTGCGTCGAAGACGAAGCCGTCGAGCACGGCCGCCAGCCGTTCCTTGCCCGCCGTCTGGGAGAACGTGCGCCAGGTCTCGGTCGGCAGCAGCGTCAGATTGCGCGTGGTGCCCGCCGAGTCGGCCAGGCGGCCCGCGGCCCGGCGTGAGGCGTCGCTGTAGGCGTAGATGGAGGAGCGCAGCTCGGTGCAGACGCGGTCGAGGGCGGGCCAGCGGGTGAGGATGGTGGCGTGCAGGCTCTGGGCGCGCAGCGCGACCTCCTCGGTGCCCCACAGCTTGGGCGCCTGCTCCCGCAGCTCCTCGATGGTGCCGGTCGTCAGCGTGATCAGCTCCAGGGCCCACAGCCTGAAGGCGCGTGCCAGGTTGGCGGCTGTCTGGCGGGCCTGCTCCATCGTCGTGCGGGGATCGGCCACATTGAGGTCTTCGAGGGCCAGCAGGCGGTGCATCTCGCTCTGCCCGCCATCGTCCATCATGCGCCTGATGAACATCAGCCCGACCACACTGGTGAAGGAGGCCCGATAGCGCAGTTGGTTGGGCTTGGGGAACACCTCGCGGATCGCGCCGAGGCCGCGCAGCACGCGCAGCCGGTTCTCGAACTGGTCGGCGGGGTAGGCCCGGCAGACGTGGCGCATCTGCTCGTGCGTCATCCACTCCTCGCCCGCCTCGGCGAACGCGGCGAACAGCGTCTCGGCGATGTCGACCAGGGCGGGATCGTCGACGACGGCGCCGCTGTCGCGGGCCAGGGTCGCGAACATGCGCCGGTAGGTGGACAGCACCGCCTCCTCCGACAGCGCCGAGTCGAGGGTCAAGGGCTGATCAGACATGCGCTCTAAGGTAAGGGTTGCGCCCGACATTCCTGGCCGCCGATCGACCTTCGGTACGGCAGGCCAGGCGATTGCGGGCGATTGGCTGCGAAATATGAGTGGGGGAACATGCTCGGCTCCCGGTGGCGTGCCCAGTTGCTCGACCGGCAGGAGGCCCTCGGCCCCGGCGAGGTCGTCAGGCGGCTGCTCGCCGTACAGGCGCAGGACCTGGCGGCCGTGCCGCTGGCGTTCAGGGCGCGCTCGGCCGCGCTCACGGCGGGCGACGTGCGGGCGGCGGTCGAGCGGCGCGAGATCATACGGACGTGGGGGCCGCGCGGCACCCTGCACTACATGCACGCCGACGACCTGCCCTGGCTGCTGGCCCTGACCGCGCCCGGACAGGTGACGTCCTCGCGACGGCGTCTGGAGCAGGAGGGCGTGCACGGCGACGACCTGGTGACCAGGACGGCCGCCGCCATGGAGGGCGAGGGGCCGCTCACCAAGCCGGACCTGGAGGCGCGCCTCGCCGCACGCGGCCTGGTCGCCAAGGGCCAGGGCGTCGTCCACCTCGCGCGGCTGGCGGCGCTGCACGGGCTGGCGGTCATGGGCCCGGCGACCGGCGCGGGCAAACCCACCTACGTGCACGCGGCGGACTGGCTGGGCGCCCCCGTCGACCTGGCCGCCGTCGACCGGGACGCGGCGCTGACCGAGCTGGCCCTGCGCTACGAGCGGGCGCACGCCCCCGCGACCCCGGCCGACCTGGCCGCCTGGTCCGGCCTGCCGCTCGGCACGGCCAGGGCGGCGTGGGCGCGCACCTCGCGCGTGATGCCTTCGCCGGAGCCCGCGGAGGGCGTGCGCCTGGTCCCGGCCTTCGACGAGTACGTCCTCGGCTGGAAGGAGCGCGATCCCATGGTCGAGCCCGCGCACTGGCCGCTGGTCTTCCCCGGTGGCGGGGTGCTGAAGCCGGTGCTCCTGGTCGGCGGGCGGATGGAGGGCACCTGGACCAGACCGGCGGGCGTGGTCAGCGTGACGCCGTTCGGACAGGTGCCGCAGGAGGTGTCGGCACTGGTCGCGGCCGAGGTCGAAGAGGTGGAGCGGTTCCTCGGGGTGATCTTGGGGGCATAGGGAGGGTGTGGCCCACTGGGGGGTGGGCGTGTTCGGGGGGATACGGAGATGCGATACACGTTCGTGGCGGCGTTGGCCGTGGCGGGTGTCCTGGCGACCGGCTGCTCGCAGAGCGAGATCGACCAGGCGAAGAGGAGTGCGGAGAGCAAGGCGAGCGAGGTGGCGAGCTCGATGCCTTCGGCGCTCGACAGTGCGCAGGCCAAGGTGTCGCAGGGCATGGCCACGGCCACGGCCGCGGCCTCCGATCTGCGGTCCAAGGGCGCGGACGCGATGGAGTCGGCCCAGGCGAAGGTGTCGGAGCTGACCGGCGAGGCGAAGGCCAAGGCGTCGCAGGCGGCCCAGCAGCTGCAGATCAAGCTGTCGGACGACACCGCGCAGGCGCAGGCCGAGTTGCAGCGGCTCAAGCAGGCGGGCGTGTACGACCCGAACGCCGTGGACTACGCCGACGACCCGGTGACCGCGCTCAAGCAGCTCAAGGAGCGCGTCGAGCAGGGCCTGGTCGACCTGAACGGCCAGCTGACCGAGCGCGGCAGGCAGATCCTGGGCGGCTCCAACTAACGAGCACACCCTGCGGGCGTCCCGGTATGCCCGGGACGCCCGCGGCATGCCTGCTTCATCTAATTCATGTAATTCAAGTAGGAAATATTGACCTTTGTCGGGTGGCTACGTAGGTTCGCGGCATGGGCCTCCACCTGACCCGCCGCCAGCACGTCGACTTCGGTCACGTCTGCAGCGCGCAGTGTCGCTGAACCGAGCCGTCCGGCACCTCCGAAGACACCCCCGAAACCCCCATCTTCCGGATCCGGTGAGGAACCATCGTGATCAAGTTCGGACCTGCCCTGATCTCCGCCCTGATCGTCACCCTGCTCACCCCTTCGCTCACCGGCTGCGGCTCGGCGGGCGCCGCCGGAGGCGCGGAGGTGACCGAGCTGCGCTACCAGGGCTCGGTCGGCGCCGTGCTCTTCGCCGAACTCGCCGCCGACCTCGGCCATCTCGGTGACGTCAGGCTCAAGTGGATCGGCAACACCATCTCCGGGCCCCAGGACATCCAGTCGGTCGCCACCGGGCAGATCGACGTCGGCGGCGCCTTCAACGGCGCCATTCTCAAGCTGCGCGCGGCCAAGGCGCCGATCAAGGCGGTGGTCGGCTACTACGGCGCCGACCACAAGACCTTCAGCGGCTACTACGTCCTGAACGACAGCCCGATCAGGACCGCCCGCGACCTCGTCGGCAAGAAGATCGGCGTCAACACGCTCGGCGCGCACCACGAGGCCGTGATCAAGGAGTACCTCAAGCGCAACGGCCTGACCCCGGCCGAGGTCGAGCAGGTCCAGCTCGTCGTCGTCCCGCCCGTCAACACCGAGCAGGCCGTACGCCAGGGGCAGCTCGACGTCGGCACGCTGGGCGGCGTGCTCAAGGACAAGGCGCTCGAACGGGGCGGGCTGCGGCCGCTGTTCACCGACGTGGGGCTGTTCGGGCCGTTCACGGCGGGCTCGATGGTGCTGCGCGAGGACTTCATCGCCGCCAACCCCACCACCACGCGTACCTTCGTCGCGGGCTTCGCCAAGGCCGTGCGGTGGACGCAGACCCGCCCGAGGGAGGAGGTCGTGGCCAGGTTCCGCAAGATCATCGCCGAGCGGGGCCGCAACGAGGACGCGAGCACCGTGGAGTTCTGGAAGAGCGGCGGCATCGCGGGAGCGGGCGGCGTCATCGCCGACAAGGAGTTCGGCACCTGGCTGGACTGGCTGATCGCCGAGGGCGAGCTGACCAAGGGCCAGGTCGACCTCGCCGACGTCTACACCAACGCCTTCAACCCCTTCGCGAACGGAGGCAGCTCATGAGCGTCGCCGTCGGCAGCGCCACCCGTACCAAGATCGGCATCAGTGGCGTGAGCAAGGTCTTCCCCGTACGCGACGCCGCCGGACATCTGACCGCACTGCACGACATCGAGCTGGACGTACGTGAAGGGGAGTTCCTCACCCTGGTCGGCCCGAGCGGATGCGGAAAGTCGACCCTGCTCGACCTGGTGGCGGGTCTGACCGAGCCGTCGTCGGGCGAGATCGTCATCGACGGCGTCCCGGTCTCGGGTCCCGGCCTGGACCGGGGGGTCGTCTTCCAGCAGTACGCGCTGTTCCCCTGGCGTACGACGCTGGCCAACGTCGCCTTCGGCCTGGAGGCCAAGGGCGTGCGCAGGAAGGAGCGCGAGGAGCGGGCCAGGCACTTCCTGGCCCTGGTCGGCCTGGCCGGGTTCGAGACGAGGTACCCGCACGAGCTGTCGGGCGGCATGCGCCAGCGGGTGGCGATCGCCAGGAGCCTGGCCTTCGACCCCGAGGTCCTGCTCATGGACGAGCCCTTCGCCGCGCTCGACGCCCAGACCCGCGAGTCGCTGCAGGAGGAGCTGCTGCACATCTGGGAGAAGACCGGCAAGACCATCGTGTTCATCACGCACGGCATCGACGAGGCCGTCTACCTGGGCCAGCGGGTGGCGGTCATGACGTCGAGGCCGGGCCGGATCATGGACGTCGTCGAGGTGAGCTTCGACTCGCGCGAGGGCGACCTGCGGGCCGCCCCGGCGTTCGCCCACTACCGCCACCACATCTGGACGCTTTTGCGCGACGAGGTGGCGCAGGCCGGCAGGCAGGAGCGCGGCGCCCATGGTTGACCTCGCCCTCACCCCGAAACCGGCCATCGCCCCGGCCCCGGCACGCGCGCCCGGATGGCGGCGCGGCGCCGGAGCGGTGGTCCGCAACAGTACGGCCGTCGTCGTGCTCCTGCTGCTGTGGGAGGGGCTGCCCAGGATCGGGGCGGTCGACCGGGTGTTCGTGCCGCCGATCTCGGAGGTCCTCGTCGCCTGGTACGACCTGCTGCTCAGCGGGCGGCTTGCCGAGCACTTCCAGGCCTCGCTCGGCCGCTCGCTGGCCGGGTTCGGGCTGGCGATCGTGCTGGCCGTGCCGCTCGGGCTGTTCATCGGCTGGTACCGGCCGCTCGCGACGTTGCTCAACCCGGTGCTCGAACTGCTGCGCAACACCTCGCCGGTGGCGTTGCTGCCGGTGTTCGTGCTGGTGCTCGGGCTGGGGGAGACCTCCAAGATCGGGTTCGTGCTCTACGCCTGCAGCTGGCCGATCCTGCTCAACACCGTCAGCGGGGTGCGCACGGTCGAGCCCCTGCTGATCAAGTCGGCCAGGTCGATGGGGCTGGGGTCGCTGCGGCTGTTCCAGAAGGTCGTGCTGCCTGCGGCCGTACCCACGATCTTCACCGGTGTGCGGCTGGCGGGGGCGTACTCCATTCTCGTCCTGTTGTTCGCCGAGATGGTCGGCGCCAAGGCCGGGCTCGGCTATCTGATCAACGACGCGCAGGCCAGCTTCCGCATCCACGAGATGTACGCGGGGATCATCACGATCTCCGTGCTCGGCCTGCTGTTCAACCTGCTGCTGATCGCCGTCGAACGCCGCTTCTCGACCTGGAGGATCCCCTGATGGCCGTCCGCACGCTGCACCTGAACGCCTTCCTCATGGGAGTAGGGCACCACGAGGCCGCCTGGCGTCATCCTTCGAGCGACCCCTCCAGGCTGAACGACGTGCGCCACTACCAGGAGCTGGCCCGCATCGCCGAGCGGGGCAAGCTGGACTCGCTGTTCCTGGCCGACGGCGTTGCGCTGGCCGGGGACGTGCGGCACAACGCGCTCGGCGGGCTGGAGCCGCTCACCCTGCTGGCCGCGCTGGCCGTGGCGACCGAGCACATCGGGCTCATCGCCACGGTCTCCACCACCTACAACGAGCCCTACCACGTGGCACGCAAGTTCGCCTCCCTCGACCACATCAGCGGCGGCAGGGCCGGATGGAACATCGTCACCTCGGCCACGGAGGCGGAGGCGGGCAACTTCGGCGTGGGCCGCCCGGCGCACGCGGCGCGCTACGCCCGTGCGACGGAGTTCCTCGAAGTGGTGACCAAGCTCTGGGACAGCTGGGAGGACGACGCCGTCCTGGGCGACACCGGCGGCGGCCACTACGCCGACGCGGCCAGGATCCACGCCATCGAGCACGCGGGCCCGCACTTCTCCGTACGCGGCCCGCTCAACACCGCGCGTACCCCGCAGGGCCATCCCCTGCTGGTGCAGGCGGGCTCCTCCCACGACGGCAAGGAGTTCGCCGCCAGGCACGCCGAGGCCGTCTTCACCGCACAGCAGACGTTGCGCGAGGGCCAGGACTTCTATGCCGACATCAAGTCCCGCCTGCGCCGCCACGGCCGCGACGAGGGCGACCTGCTGGTGCTGCCGGGCCTGTCGCCGATCATCGGCGCGACCGAGCACGAGGCCCGCACCCTGGAACGCGACCTGCACGAGCTGATCATCCCCGCGTACGGCCTGGCCCAGCTCTCGCACATGGTCGGCATCGACCTGACCGAGGACGCGCTCGACCGTCCGCTGCCCGACGTGCCGCTGGAGACCGAGGGCGCGCAGAGCAGGCGCAAGCTCGTCGTCGACCTGGCCAGGCGCGAGAACCTCACCGTGCGCGAACTGCTCGGCAAGCTGGCCGGAGGGCGCGGCCACCGGGTGGTCGCGGGCACGCCCGAGCAGATCGCCGACGTGATCGAGGAGTGGTTCGGCAACGGGGCCGCCGACGGCTTCAACATCATGCCGCCGCTGCTGCCCGGCGGCCTGGCCGGCTTCGTCGAGCACGTGGTGCCCGAGCTGCAGACCAGGGGGCTGTTCCGGACCGAGTACGAAGGGCGGACGCTGCGCGAGAACTACGGACTGCGCAGGCCCGCCTCGCGATACGCCGCGGGGAAGGAGGTCACGCGCCCGGCCGCCGCCGTCGCCTCCTGACGGGAGGCGTCCGGCACACGAGAGGGGCCCCCGGCACGGGAGGCCCCTCCTGGTGCCGTCGGGTCAGGCCGCCGCGGGGGAGGTGTAGGCCGCGGCGTCGCCCTCCAGCGACGTGCTGGGCCGCCCGTCGACGCCCACGGGCACCTCGCCCGCGATCGTCACCCGGTGCAGCCGTCGAGGCTGGTCGCCGAAGTCGTGCACGACCCTGTGCTGGGTGGCCCGGTTGTCCCACACCGCCACGTCGCCGGGCGCCCAGCGCCAGCGCACGGTGTTCTCCACCTGGGTGACCTGCTCCTGGATGAGCTTGATCAGCGCGTGTGAGGTCCTGGTGTCGAGCCCGGTCAGCCGCTTGGCGAAGTCGCCGAGCAGGATCGAGCGCTCGCCGGTCTCCGGGTGCACCCTGACGACCGGGTGCTCGGTCTCGAACGCGGTCGAGGCGAACACCTTGGCATGGCGCAGCGAGATCTCGGGATGCTCGGAGGCGGCGATCCTGGCGTAGTCGTAGGCGTTGGTGTGGACGGCGCGCAAGCCGTCGAGCAGTGTGCGCAGCTCGGCCGACAGGTGTTCGTATGCGGTCACGGTGTTGGCCCACAACGTGTCGCCCCCGGCCGGCGGCACGGTCACCGCGCGCAGCACCGAGGCGAGCGGCGGCCTGTCGACGAAGGTGACGTCGGTGTGCCAGCGGTCCACCTTCTGGCCGTCGCTGTAGTCGAGGTCGAGGATGTGCTCGCTCTGGCGTGCGGCGGGCACGGTCGGGTGTGCCGTGGTCAGCTCGCCGAGCAGCCGGGCGAAGGCGACCTGGCCCTGCTCGTCGAGGTGGTCCTGGCCGCGGAAGAAGACGACCTTGTGTGTCAGCAGGGCCAGGCGTATCTCCGCGACGAGTTCGTCGGGCAGGTCGCCGCCGAGCCGTACGCCGTCGAGCTGGGCGCCGATGCGGCCGGCTACGGGAGTGATGGCGAGGGAGGTTGTGGTGGCCATGCCGCCACGGTAGAACGCCTCACCCCTAAAGGCAACATAACAGGTAGGGAATTATGGATTTAGGGGATCGGCGCCATCAGATACGCGCCGGCGGCCACCGAGGCCAGCGCCACCAGCAGGAAGAACAGCACGTAGAAGCCGCCGGGCAGGAAGGTGAGCCGGGCCAGCTGGTCGGCGTCGGAGTCGGGCGCCTGCCGCCTGCGCCGCTTGCGCTGCAACTCGACGATCGGCCGGACCCCGCCGAACAGCAGGAGCCACACCGCGAAGTGCGCCGCGATCTGCTGCACCTGCTCGGGCGCGTACATCGACAGGGCGAACACCGCGCCGCCCGAGGCCAGCAGGATCAGCGCGCCGAACACATTGCGGATCAGCACCAGCATGCAGACGAGGAACAGCAGCACCGACCAGACCAGCAGGGTGATGCGCCCCTGCGCGGTCAGCCAGGCCGCGAGCAGGCCCAGCAGCGACGGCGCCACGTAACCGGCCAGGGCGGTCAGCACCATGCCGGGCCCGTTGGGCCTGCCTCTGGTCAGCGTCACGCCCGAGGTGTCGGAGTGCAGCCTGATGCCCTCCAGCTTGCGCCTGGTCAGCAGGGCCATGACCGCGTGGCCGCCCTCGTGCGCGATCGTGATCAGCCCGCGCGCCAGATGCCACGACGGCCGGTAGGTGACCAGCACCAGTGCGGCGAGCGCGGCGGCCACGACCACCCACGGCTGGGGGGCGTCCTGCGCCGCGGTGAGGTGAGCCCATAGCTTGTCCATCGAGAGATGACCCTACCGAGGTAAAGGGCTGGTTGTGGCGATAGAACACCATTGCGGGCCCGGGGTCGCCGCCGACCGCGCGGACAGGTGTGCTGGACAATGCGACGGGCATGATCTGATGGCACCTGGGGGGTATTGATGAACGATCAGTACGAACGACTGCTTCACACCTTCTATCGGGCTTTCGGCAGTGGCGACACCGACACGATGGAGCGGTGCTACCACCCGGACGTCAGCTTCGGCGACCCGATCTTCCAGGAGGTCGAGGGCCGCGACCGGGTCATGGCCATGTGGCGGCTGCTGCTGAGCCGGGGCAGCGGCCTGGCCGTACAGTGCCGTGACGTCAGCGCCGACGCGCACTCGGGCGCCGCGCACTGGACGGCCAGCTACACCTTCTCGCGCACCGGCCGCAAGGTCGTCAACGAGGTGGACGCGCTGTTCAGGTTCGAGGACGATCTGATCGTGCGCCATCACGACGCCTACGACTTCAGGCACTGGTCCAAGATGGCCCTGGGCAGGCCGGCCGGGCTGCTGCTCGGCTGGACGCCGATGTTCAGGAAGAGCATCCGCGACCGGGCCGTCGAGGCGCTCGACGACTACCGGCGCGTGGGCTGAGCGGAGGCGGCATGGCACGGATGCGCGACTTCCTGCGAGGGGGCGTCCGGGAGGCGGCCCCCGAGCAGTCGATGGACCCCCGAGGCGCGGACGAGGACACGCCGTACCGGCCGAGTGTGATCGACAACGCCGTCTACCTCGACGGCAAGCGCGTCGGCACCCCCGCCTCCCTCGCCGACGCCTTCGACGCGCTGAAGTCCGACGAGGCCGCCATGGCCTGGATCGGCCTGTACCGGCCGAAGGACTGGGAGCTGGTCAAGGTCGCCGAGGAGTTCGACCTGCACGAACTCGCCCTCGAGGACGCGATCGTCGCACACCAGCGCCCCAAGGCCGACCGCTACGGCGACACGCTGTTCGTCGTGCTGCGCGCCGCCCAGTACCTCGACGACGTCGAGGAGGTCGCCTTCGGCGAGGTGCACATCTTCGTCGGCGCCAACTTCGTCCTGACCGTACGCCACGCCGAGGCCCCCGACCTGTCGGCCGTACGGCGACGCATGGAGTCCGACCCCGACCTGCTGCGCCAGGGGTCCCAGGCCGTGCTCTACGCCATTCTCGACGCCGTGGTCGACGGCTACGCGCCGGTCGTGGCCGGGTTGCAGAACGACATCGACGAGATCGAGGCGCAGGTCTTCGGCGGCGACCCCATGGTCTCGCGCCGTGTCTACGAGCTGTCGGGCGAGGTGATCGAGTTCCAGCGCGCGACCAGGCCGCTGCTCGGCATGATCGACGGCTTCATCGCGGGCTCGGCCAAGTACGGCGTGGACGAGGGGCTGCAGACCTATCTGCGCGACGTGGCCGACCACGCGATCACCGTCACCGAGCGCGTCGACGGGTTCAGGCAGATGCTCCAGGACATCCTGCTGGTCAACTCCACCCTCGTCAGCCAGGCGCAGAACGAGGAGATCGCCAAGATGACGCAGGCCAGCATCGCCCAGGGCGAGGAGGTCAAGAAGATCTCCGCCTGGGCCGCCATCCTGTTCGCCCCCACGCTGGTCGGCACCATATACGGGATGAACTTCGATGTGATGCCCGAACTGCACTGGGCGGGCGGCTACCCCTTCGCCGTCCTGCTCATGGCCGGGGTGTGCCTGACGCTGTACCTGGTGTTCAAGCGGCGCGACTGGCTCTGAGCCGGGCTCAGGCCAGCATCTTGCGCGCGGCCTGCTCGATCTCCTCCTCCGACAGCAGCACGTGCCCGGCGGCGTCGCCGAGCGGGATGAAGCTGTCGCAGGAGGTGACCCGGTCGATCAGGCCGTCGAACCCGGCGTCCAGCATCTCGGCCACGATGCCCTCCGACACCCCGCCCGAGCGGCGGGTCTCGTCGGCGATCAGCACCTTGCCGGTCAGCTCGGCCGCCTGCATGAGGTCGTCGATCGGCAGCGGCGACAGCCAGCGCAGGTCGAGCACCCGGCAGGAGAAACCCTCCGAGGTCAGCCGCACCGCGGCACGCAGCGACATGCGCAGGCCGTTGCCGAACGTCACGATCGTCAGGTCTCGCCCGTCGCCGTAGGAACGCGCCCTGCCGATCGGCACGTGCGTCTCCGGCCAGCGGGCGGGCGGCGCGTAGGGGGCCATCCAGCCCTGGTCGCCGTCGTCGAACAGATGGCGCTCGTTGTAGAGCGCGATCGGCTCAAGGAAGACGCAGACCGAGCCGCTCGTGCGCGCGGCGGCCAGGCACGTGCGCAGCATCGCGGCCGCGTCGTCCGGCCGCGACGGGGAGGCGACGACCAGGCCGGGGATGTCACGCAGGGCGGCGACGGCGTTGTCGTTGTGGAAGTGGCCGCCGAAGCCCTTCTGGTAGCCGTAGGCGGCCACCCTGACGACCAGCGGGTTGGTGTAGGCGCCGTTGGAGAAGAACTGCAGCGTCGAGGCCTCGCCCCTGATCTGGTCGAGCGCGTTGTGCAGATAGGCGAGGTACTGGATCTCGGGCACGGGCAGCAGCTTCGACACCCCTGAGCCGAGTGCGAGACCGAGCACGGCCTGCTCGTCCAGCAGGGTGTCGAAGACGCGCGAGGCGCCGAAACGCTTCTGCAGGCCCCGGGTGACGCCGTAGACGCCGCCCTTGCGCGCGACGTCCTCACCGAAGATCATCATCTCCGGGTAGACGGACAGCGCGTCGACGAGCGTCCTGTTGATGGACTGCGACAACGTCAGCAGCGTGCCGTCGGGCAGCGCGCCCGCGAACGCCCGCTCCCGGTGCGACGGCTCGGCGGCCGTCGGGCTGATCTTCGCGATCAGGCTCGGGTCGCGCGGTGCGATCGTGGACATGACCTGCTCGGCCGAGGCCAGCCTGGGCCTGCGCGTGGTCTCCAGCGCCACCCGCAGCACATGGTCGCGCTCGGACTCGTAGCGCTTGATCACCTCTTCGGGCGACAGCAGCCCGCCCTCGACCAGCATCGCGGCCGTGGCCACCAGCGGGTCGCGGGCCAGGTCGGCCCGTATCTCCTTGCCGGTGCGGTAGGAGGTCTCCACGTCCGACCCCGCATGACCCATCAGACGTACGGTCGACAGGTGCAGCAGCGCGGGGGAGCGGTGGGTGCGGACGTGCTCGACGGCCCGGTGCGAGACGTCGTAGGCCTCGGCCAGGTCGCAGCCGTCGGCGGAGAAGTACTCGATGCCGGGACGCCTGGCCGCGGCCTCGACCCAGCCCTTGGGTGTGCGCACGCTGATGCCGAGCCCGTTGTCCTCGCACACGAACAGGATCGGCAGCGGCAGGCCCTGGTAGGCGCCGTAGGAGGCGGTGTTGAGCCCGGACATGGCGCTGGCGTGGTTGATGGAGGCGTCGCCGAAGCTGCACACCGCGATCGCGTCGGCGGGCCAGCGCGGTGAGGCCATGCCGAGTGCCGTCGAGCGCTCGATCGCGAACGCCACGCCGACCGCGCGGGGCAGATGGCTGGCGATCGTCGAGGTCTGCGGGATGACGGCCAGGTCGGGATGGCCGAAAACCTTGTGCCTGCCGCCGGAGATCGGCTCTTCGGCCGAGGCGGTCAGCCCCAGCAGCACGTCGCGCAGCCCCTGCTCGGGCAGCCTGCCGCTCTGGGCGGACCTGGTCAGGTAGAAGGCGCCGGACCTGTAGTGCAGCAGCGCGGGATCGGTCGGGCGCAGGGCGGCGGCCACGGCGGCGTTGCCCTCGTGACCGGCCGAGCCGATCGTGTAGAAGCCTTCGTTCTGCTCGCGCAGCCAGCGGGCGGCCACATCGAGAAGGCGGCTGCCCAGCTGGTGCTCGAACAGTGCCAGGCACTGCTCGCCCGTCAGGGAGGACCCCTCGCGGATCGGCTTCGCGGCATCTCTGGGGGCTCCTGCCTGCAACCCCTCGACCGCCCGGGCGAAATTGTCTTCAACAGTGTCGCGCGCCACAAGCCCGATTATGTCCCCACGGGCCGGGCTTCGTCTGCCTGTCGCACAGGTCCGCCGGTGGACCGCTCCCATTTGCCGGTCTTGACAGAGCTGAATGACAAGTTGTTAATTTTCACAACCATTGACCTGTCCCTTACGTCTACTTTAAAGAACGACGTGGCACCCTCAATGCCGCGTTCAACCAACGGGAGGACGGACACCCGCATGTTGCAACGCATCCGAGCCGTCGCCGTGGCGCTCGCGGTGGGAGCCGGGGCACTCGCCCTCGCTCCGCCGGCCTCGGCGGTGACAGCACCTCCGAACATCTCCAACGTCGACATCACGCCCAGCCCTGTGGTGATCGCCGACAAGCCCGTCACGGTCACCTTCAGCTTCACGGCCTCGGCCGCGGGCTCGGCCGAGCTCCGGGTCAAGGCGCCGGGCCAGGGCGGCGACGGCGACGTCGTCACCCTGAGCAAGGCCCCGCACGGCCAGGAGACCAAGTACACCGGCACCAAGTCCTTCGACGCCAAGGACGCCGGCAGGTGGAGCTACCGCGCCACCGCCACCGGCGAGGGCACCGACGCCGTCGCCGGCAAGTTCGACATCGTGGTCAAGAAGGCGGTCGACACCAAGATCGTCGACTTCGACGCGACGCCGGACCTGGTCGCCAAGGGCGACCACATCTCCGTCTCCGGCCAGCTGCTGCGCGAGGGCAAGGGCTGGGAGGGCTACGGCGGCCAGCAGGTCGTCATCACCTTCAGGGAGAAGGGCACCGACGCCTACAAGCACATCGAGAAGGCGACGACCTCGGCCAACGGCTCGTTCGGCGCCAAGGTCAAGGTCGAGGCCACCGGCTGGTGGCGCGCGGAGTACGCCGGACACGCCCAGGCCAAGGGCTCGGTCAGCGACTCCGACGGCGTCGAGGTCAAGGCCGTGGCCCGCGCCAGCAGGATCACCGGATTCGACGCCTACGCCGAGCCCGTGGAGAAGGGCGACAAGCTCTCCTTCAAGGGCACGCTGCAGGTCGAGGGCAAGGGCGGCTGGGACGGCCTGAAGGGCCAGAAGGTCGCGATCCTGTTCAAGGCGAGCGGCTCCTCCAAGTGGGAGTACGTCACCAGCGACTGGACCGACGGCTACGGCCGCTTCTGGGCCGGCGCCAGGGCGTACGCCTCCGGCTGGTGGAAGGCCTCGTTCGCGGGCGCCGACGGTGTCAGCGGCTCCGCCAGCGGCGGCGACTGGGTGACGGTCGTCGACTCCACCCCGCCCCCGAGCAAGGCGGACTCCCGCCTGATCAAGTTCAACGCCTCCCCCGAGCCCGTCAAGTACGGCCGCTACCTGTCCTTCAGGGGCAAGCTGCAGATCGACGACGAGGGGCACTGGGAGGGCTACGCCGGCAAGGTCGGCCTGTACTTCTGGCCCAAGGGCGGCCACAAGTGGTACTTCGTGAAGACCACCTGGGCCAACGGCTCCGGCAAGATCTACACCAAGGCCAAGGCCTACCAGTCCGGCTACTGGAAGTTCGTCTTCAAGGGTGACGGCGACGCCTACGGCGACAGCGGCAGCAAGGACTACGTCCGTGTGAAGCGCTGAGCGTGCGCGACCCTGTGTGAAACCACCGAAGGCCCGGAGCCGCACTCCGGGCCTTCGGCCTGTCCGGGCCACAGCGTGACCCGGCGGGGGACTGCTCTTTGCCAGGCGGGGGGAATGCTCTGACGCATGGTCATCGAGCTCGCCTTCGCCCTGCTCACCGCCGTGAGCCCGCCGCCTTCGGGCCCCACGCCCGCGCCGCCGCCCCCGCCGCCCTTCGCGGTCGAGGGCACGCCGCCCACGCCGCTGTGCCCGCCGGGCCAGCTCGCCCTGTACGAGCCGAAGCAGTGCTTCACCACGCCGTGCCCGCAGTACGCGTGCGTGTCGCCGCCCTACGTCCGGCCGTACTGAGCCGCTACTCGCTCCTCCTGAACTGCGCCACGGCGACGCCCAGCAGGCCGAGGCCGATCAGCACGACCAGCCCCACCTCGACCGGCACGGGCACCTGCCAGCCGAACCAGGTGACCCCGGGGTTGAGCACGGCGTCGACCTGCGGCGGGACCGAAAGGTGGGAGAACACGGCCTGGCGCATCGGGTCGACGGCGTAGGTCAGCGGGTTGACGGTGGTCAGCACGTGCAGCCACGAGGGCAGGTTGGCCAGCGGGAACATCGCACCCGACAGGAACAGCATCGGCATGATCGCCATCTGCATCAGGCCGAAGAACGTCTGCATGTTGCGCATCCTCGCGGCGAGCATCACCCCGAACGCGGTCATCGCGAACGCCGCGAGGAACATCTCCACCAGCAACGTCGCCATCAACCCGGCCGAGTACGGCACGCCGACCAGCCCGGCCATCGCCAGGATGACCACGCCCTGCCCGGTGGCGACGACCGCGCCGCCCAGGCACTTGCCCAGCACGATCGCGCCTCTGCTCACCGGTGCGACCAGCATCTCGCGCAGGAACCCGAACTCCCTGTCCCACACGATCGAGCCCGCCGAGAACATCGCCGTCATGATCACGGTCATCGAGATCATGCCCGGATACATGAACGTGCGGTAGTCGATGCCGGGAATGGCGCCCTTGACCAGCGAGCCGAGCCCCGTGCCCATGACGAACAGCCACAGCACCGGCTGGACCAGCATCGAGGCCAGCCGGGTGCGGTCGCTGACGAAGCGCAGCATCTCGCGGTGCAGCACCACCTTGATCGCGCGCAGGTCGTGGCCGGTGCTGTGCAGCGGGACCCTGACGCCCGCCACGTCGGTCGTCATCAGCGCCTCACCATCGCTCTCATCCACTCGTTGCCGGATCCGGCCTCCGCGTCCCTGATGGTGGAGCCGGTGTAGTTCATGAACACGTCGTCGAGGGAGGGGCGTGACACGCTCACGGACCTGATCGGCAGGCCGAGCCCGGCGAACAGCCTGGGCACGAACTCCTCGCCCGACGCGACCGCGAACGTCACCGCGTCCTCGACCAGTGCGGCCTCGATGCCGAAGCGCTCGCGCAGCGCCGTGATGGCGGCTTCGGCGTCGGCGGTGACGATCTGCACGCGGTCCTTTCCGACGCTGGCCTTGAGCGCCTCGGGGGAGTCGACGACCACGATCTCGCCGTGGTCGATGATGGCGATCCTGTCGGTGTACTCCGCCTCGTCCATGTAGTGCGTCGTCATGAAGATCGTGATGTCCTCGGTGTGCCGCAGCCTGTTGATGTAGCCCCAGATCGCCGACCTGGTCTGCGGGTCGAGGCCGACCGTGGGCTCGTCGAGGAAGAGCACCCGGGGCGAGTGCAGCAGGCCGCGTGCGATCTCCAGGCGGCGCTTCATCCCGCCGGAGAACGTCATCACCTTGGCGTCCTTGCGGTCCCACAGCGCCACCATCTCCATGACCTGCCTGATCCGCGCCCCGACGACCGACTTCGGCACGCCGTACAGCTCGGCGTGGAAGCGCAGGTTCTGCTCCGCGCTGAGGTAGCCGTCGAGCGTCGGGTCCTGGAAGACCAGCCCGATGTTGCGGCGTACGGCGTCGCGTTCGCGTACGACGTCGTGCCCGGCGACGGTGGCGGTGCCGCCGGTGGGGTTGGCCAGGGTGCACAGCATGCTGATGGTGGTGGTCTTGCCTGCGCCGTTGGGACCGAGGAAACCGAACACCTCGCCCGACGCCACCTCGAAGTCGACGCCCTTGACGGCCTCGACCTTGCCGTACGTCTTCGTCAGTCCCTTGACCGAGATCGCGGGATCCATTGTCTCACTCCCCCTCTGCCATGATCCGGAACACCGACTTCCTCGTCTCCCTGAGCAGCTTCTTCGCCTCGGCGAGCTGCCTGTCGTCGGCCGTACGGGTGAGGTGGCCGACGGCCTCGGCGAGCTGGGCCCACAGCAGCCGCAGCTCGTGGCGCTCCTCGGGGATCGACCTGACCACCTCGTGCCAGGGCTCACGCCCGCTCTCGCCGTGCCCCCTGCCCGCCTCGGTCAGGCTGAAGACGCGCACCCCGCCCGTCTCCTCGGCGCTGACCAGCCCCTCGTCCTGCAACTGCTGCAGCGCGGGGTAGACCGAGCCCGGACTCGGCCGCCAGAGGCCGGAGGTGCGCTCGGCGATCTCCTGGATCATCTGGTAACCGTTGGCCGGCCTCTCGTCCAGCAGTGCCAGCAGTGCCGAGCGTACGTCTCCCCGGCGGACCCTGGGTGCGAACCGGTGCATTGACCGCTCACCTCGCAAAGGTCCTCTAGTCCAACTATCTAGATAGTGTGACGATATATCTAGATAGCGGGAAGTGGCAAGAGTCATGATTGCGGGCAGACAGATCCGGTAACCGATGGCAAACTCACAGTGACAGCGCCCCATGCCGATCGGGAGAGCCATGGAGCACCTTCTGCTCAGGCACAACCTTCCCGTCCCCCGCAGCTCGTTCGTCGGTCGCGAGCGGGACACCGCCGACCTGTGCCGTCTCATCGAGGTGACCAGGCTGATCACCCTGTGCGGAGCGGGAGGCGTGGGCAAGACCAGGCTGGCGCTGCACGTCGCGGCCACCATCGCCGACGGGTCCGAGGACGAGGTCAGGCTGGTCGAGCTGGCCGACACCGGCAGCAACGAGCCCGTCGTGCACCGGGTGGCCGCAGCCCTTGAGATCAGGGCGGAGCCGGGCAGGCCGCTGACGCAGACGCTGCTGGCCGCCGTCGCGGGCCGCAGGCTGCTCATCGTGCTGGACAACTGCGAGCACATCATCGACGCCTGCGCCGATCTGGCCAACGAGCTGCTGGCCGGATGTCCGGGCGTGCGGCTGCTGGCCACCTCGCGCGAGCCGCTGCGCATCCAGGGCGAGACCGTGTGGCGGGTGCCGCCGCTCGCCGTACCGAGGAAGGGCATGCGGGAGGCGGGGGAGGTGGCGGCGTTCGAGTCGGTGCGGCTGTTCGAGGAGCGGGCGGCGGCGGCCAGCCCCGGGTTCGCCGTCACCGCCGACAACGCCGCCGACGTCGCCACCCTGTGCCGTGCCGTCGACGGGGTGCCGCTGGCCATCGAGCTGTCGGCCGCGCGCATCAGGATGATGCCGGTGCACGAGATCGTCGACCGGCTCGGCGACAGGTTCAGGGTGCTGACGACGGGCGATCGCACCGCGCCAGCCAGGCAGCGCACCCTGCTGGCCACCGTCGAGTGGAGCTACCAGCTGCTGAACCGGCAGGAACGCGCGCTGCTGCGCCGCCTGGCCATCTTCTCCGGCGGCTGGACGCTGCGCATGGCCGAAGAGGTGTGCGCGGGCGCCGAGGTGCCGCAGGAGGCGGTGCTCAATGTGTTCGCCGGGCTGGTCGACAAGTCGTTCGTGGTGCCCGAGGACGAGGAGCCGGGCGGGGCGCGCTATCGGATGATGGAGACGATCAGGGCCTACGCCCTGGCCATGCTGGCCGAGCCTGGCGAGGAGCCCGAGCTGCGCTTCCATCTGGCCGGTCACCTCATCGAGCTGGCCGAGCGCTGGGAGTCGGCGTCGGTGACCGGCGTGCTGCCCTGGGAGGAGCGCGTACGTCTGGACACCGCGGTGAGCGCCGAGCAGGAGAACCTGCGCGCCACCCTGCGCTGGGCGTCCACCACCGGTGACCGGGCGCTCGGCCTGCGCCTGGCCGCCGCACTGCGTCCGCTGTGGCTGGGCCACGGCTCGGCGCGCGAGGGCCGGGCCTGGCTGGAGCGCCTGCTGACCGGGCAGGGCGCCTGGTCGGGCAGCGCCGTGCATGCCAGGGCCCTGGTCTGCCATGCCGAGATCTGCCACACGCTGGGCGACTTCGCCGCCGGGCTGAGCTCGGCCGAGCAGGGGGCCGAGCTCAGCCGGGTGCTCGGCGACCCGGTCACGGTGGCCAGAGCGCTCAACATACTCGGGCTGCTGCTGTGGCAGTCCGGGCAGGGCGCCAGGGCCGCGGCCCTGCTCGAAGAGGCGGTCACGCTGTCGAAGGTGACCGGCGAGACGATGATCGAGGCCATCGCGCTCGGCTCGCTCGGCGCGATGGCGGGCCAGGAGGGCAGGCTCAAGGAGGCCCAGCGCCGCCTGGACGAGGCGCTCGCGCTGATGCGCGCAAGCGATCACCGCTGGGGCGTCGGCAACGCGCTGATCGGCCTGGCGGCGCTGTCGGAGATACGCGGCGACCAGGCGGCGGCGCGACGCCAGCTCGCCGAGTGCCTCATGGTCGCCCGCTCGATGGACGCGCCGCAGGAGCTGCTGCGGGCGCTGGTCGGCTATGCCAGGGTGCTGGTGCAGCAGGGCGAGCACGACGGCGCGTGCGGTGTGATCGAGGAGGGGCTGCGGCGCAGCAGGCAGGGCGGGCAGCGGCTGCAGACCGCGCGCCTGCTGGAGATCTCCGCCTCGCTCGCCCTGAAGACCGGCGCGCCCGCCAGGGGTGTGCGCCTGCTGTCGGCGGGATCGGCGATACGCGAGCCGCTGGGCCGGGTGCGTTCGGTCGGCTCGGGCGCCCTGCTCGACCGGCTGCTCGGCCAGGCGCGCAAGGCGCTGGGCGAGGAGCGGGTCGCGGCGCTGTGGAGCGAGGGCGCGGCGCTGAAGGAGGAGGCGGCCATCAGCCTGGCCGTCGACAGGACGCCCGAGGAGGAGCACACGGCCGTGCCGCCCGCCGAGGTCGCCGAGGGCGGCGGTGTGCTGACGCCACGCGAGCGGGAGATCTCCGCGCTGATCGCCAGAGGACTGACCAACAGGGGCATCGCCGACGAGCTGGTCATCAGCCAGGCCACGGTCGCCCGGCATGTCGCCAACATCCTGGCCAAGCTGGGTTTCGGGTCGCGCTCCCAGGTCGCGGCCTGGGCGGTCGAGCAGGAACTCGCCTAGCGGGAGCTCTCGCCTAGCGGGAGCTCTCGCCTAGCGGGAACGCTCGCCTGGCCGGAGCTCGCCCAGCGGGAACGCTCGCCTAGCGGGAACTCGCCCAGCGGGAGCCCGGGTTTTTGCAGTGGGAACCCCTTCTTCCTGTGCATACACATCCCGCATACACACATCTGCCGATGTGCGCGCGGGCGCCTCGGTCGTAGGTTCTTCGGCATGACGAATGTCGCGTGGACCGTGCTCGGCGTCGCCGAGACGCTCGGCGCGCGCGTCGCGGTGCGCGACGAGGCGAGCGGGGCGGAGATCACCTTCGCCGATCTCGCGGCGACCATGCGGCTGGCCGGAGCCGGTCTGCTGCGGCGCGGCCTGCTGGCGGGCGACCCGACGGCCGTCTACGCCGACGACGCGGTCGCCTGCGCCGTCGCGGTCGGCGCCGTGGCCGTGGCGGGCGGGATGGTCGCGCCGATCCCGCTGGGCTCCAGGGCGAGCAGGGTGGCCACCTGGCTGGCCGACGAGGACATCAGGCTGCTGCTGACGACGAGCAGGTTCGCGCCGGGCGCGGTGCTGGCGGCCGAGTCCTCACGCGTGCGCGAGGTGATCGTGCTCGGCGACCCGCTGCCGGGCACGACCGGGTTCGCCGCGATCGTCGAGGCGGGCAGGGGCGCTCCGCCTCCGGCCGGTGGCCCCGACGGCGACGGGCCGGTGCTGCTGCCGTTCCGGGGCCGGCCGATCTCGCACGGCACGCTGCTCAAGGCGGCGGGCGCGGTCTCGCCGCAGGAGTTGTTCGGCCTGCCGAGCTGGCCGCAGGGACCGGCGGTGGCCAGGATCGTGCTGGAGCTCGACGACGACGGCGCCAGGGTCGCGGTGCGCTCGGTCGCGGCCGTGCTGCGCGGCTACACCGCCTCCGTGTCGCTGCAGCCGATCGTCAGCCGACGCGCCCTTGTTAACGGACGTTAACAAACGGTGGCGAACGCCGCCCTGGCCATCGTGTGCAGCAACGGCCGCATCGCCTCGGCGGGCAGCTCGCCCGCACTGTGCGGGGTGGAGTTGAGCAGGCCGAACACGGCATGGGTCGCGGCGCGCAGCCGGGGCGGCGGGCAGCCCGGGTGCAGCTCGCTCAGCACGGTCACCCACTCCTCGGCGTAGAGCCGCTGCCTGCGCCTGATCTGCCGCCGGGCCGGCTCGGGCACGTTGCCGAGTTCGCGGTCGTGCACGGTGATGAGGGCGGGCTGCTCAAGTGCGAACGTGATCTGCACGTTCAGCAGGGCGTCCAGCATGGCCCCCGGGTCGCTGCCCGACGTGACGACCTCGACGGCCGAGTCGTGCAGCCGGGTGGAGACGTCGAGCAACATCTCGGCCAGCAGGGCCTCCTTGCCCGCGAAATGCCGGTAGAGCGCGGGTCCCGAGACGCCGACGGCATTGCCGATGTCCTCGATCGACACCCCGTGAAACCCTCTGGCCGCGAAAAGGGAGGCGGCGGCCTGGAGGATGGCCAGCCGTCGCGGGGTAGGGGTTCGGACAGTCGTCACATCTCGCATACTAGACGATGACGTTAATGATGACTAACATCCGGCTCATGAGTGGAGTAGCGACATGACCGATTGGCCGGTGCTCGGCACCGTGGCCGATCTGGGCGGCGAAAGCTTCAAGTCACACGCCGAAGCCCAGGAACGGCTGGTCGCCGAGCTGCGCGAACGGCTGGCCACCGCGGCCAGGGGCGGCCCCGAACGTTCACGGCAGCGCCATGTCGAACGCGGCAAGCTGCTGCCGCGCGACCGCGTCGACGGCCTGCTCGACCCCGGTTCGCGCTTCCTCGAACTGTCGCCCCTGGCCGCGAACGGCCTCTACGACGACCAGGCGCCCGCCGCCGGCATCATCACCGGCGTCGGCCGGGTCTCCGGTCGCGAATGCGTGATCGTCGCCAACGACGCCACCGTCAAGGGCGGCACGTACTACCCGCTCACCGTCAAGAAGCACCTGCGCGCCCAGGAGGTGGCGCTGGACAACCGGCTGCCCTGCCTCTACCTGGTCGACTCGGGAGGGGCCTTCCTGCCCAGGCAGGACGAGGTCTTCCCCGACCGCGAGCACTTCGGCCGCATCTTCTACAACCAGGCCACGATGTCGGCGCGCGGCATCCCGCAGATCGCCGCCGTGCTCGGCTCGTGCACGGCCGGAGGCGCGTACGTGCCCGCGATGAGCGACGAGGCCGTCATCGTGCGCAACCAGGGGACGATCTTCCTCGGCGGCCCGCCGCTGGTGAAGGCGGCCACCGGCGAGGAGGTCACGGCCGAGGAGCTCGGCGGGGGCGACCTGCACGCGCGTACCAGCGGTGTCACCGACCACCTGGCCGAAAGCGACGAGCACGCCCTGGCCATCGTGCGCGACATCGTCGCCACCTTCGGCCCCCGCGAGGCCGCCCCGTGGGAGCGCAGGCCGCCTGCCGAGCCCGCGCACGACCCGCGCGACCTCTACGGCATCGTGCCCGCCGACACCCGCACGCCCTACGACGTGCACGACGTCATCTCGCGTGTCGTGGACGGCTCCCGGTTCCTGGAGTTCAAGGCGGAGTACGGCTCGACGCTCGTCACCGGGTTCGCGCACATCCACGGCCATCCGGTGGGCGTCATCGCCAACAACGGCATCCTGTTCGCCGAGTCGGCGCTCAAGGGCGCGCACTTCATCGAGCTGTGCGACCGCCGTGGCATCCCGCTGGTCTTCCTGCAGAACATCAGCGGCTTCATGGTCGGCAAGGCCTACGAGGCGGGCGGCATCGCCAAGCACGGCGCCAAGATGGTCACCGCCGTCGCCTGCGCCCGGGTGCCCAAGCTGACCGTCGTCATCGGCGGCTCGTTCGGCGCGGGCAACTACGCGATGGCCGGACGGGCCTACTCGCCCAGGTTCCTGTGGATGTGGCCCAACGCCCGCATCTCGGTCATGGGCGGCGAGCAGGCGGCCAACGTCCTCACCACCGTCGGCAACGCCGACCCCGACGCCATCCGCGAGCAGTACGAACGCCAGGGCAACCCGTACTACTCCACCGCCAGGCTCTGGGACGACGGCGTCATCGACCCGCTCGACACCCGCACGGTGCTCGGCCTCGCGCTCTCCGCGGCGGCCAACGCGCCGCTCGACCCCATCGGCTACGGCGTCTTCCGGATGTGATGATGTTCTCCACCGTTCTGATCGCCAACAGGGGCGAGATAGCCGTCCGGATCATCCGGACGCTCCGCTCGATGGGCCTGACGTCGGCCGTCGTGCACAGCGCCGCCGA
This sequence comes from Nonomuraea sp. IBHARD001, assembly GCF_056106265.1. NCBI lineage: Bacteria > Bacillati > Actinomycetota > Actinomycetes > Streptosporangiales > Streptosporangiaceae > Nonomuraea > Nonomuraea sp. IBHARD001. The sequence goes on along the minus strand of NZ_JBWBBW010000002.1, from coordinate 6,179,654 downwards.
CGCGGGCGCGCCGCACGTTCGCGCGGCCGACCTCGCCGTGCTCGTGCCCGGCTACCTCGACATCGACGCCGTGGTCGCCGCCGCGCTGCGGGTCGGCGCGCAGGCCGTACACCCCGGCTACGGGTTCCTCGCCGAGAACGCGGCGTTCGCCAGGGCCTGCGCCGAGGCCGGGCTGGTGTTCGTCGGGCCTTCGGCCGAGGTCATCGACGCCATGGGCGACAAGATCAGGGCCAAGGCCACGGTCTCGGCCGCCGGTGTGCCCGTCGTGCCCGGCGCGGCCGAACCCGCCGACGACCTGACGACCTGGTCGCACTTCCCGGCGCTGATCAAACCGTCGGCCGGCGGCGGCGGCAAGGGCATGGTGCTGGTACGCGAGAGCGCCGAACTGCCCGAGGCGCTGGAGTCGGCCAGGCGCACCGCACGTGCCGCGTTCGGCGACGCGACCCTGCTCATCGAGAGGTACGTCGAGAACCCGCGCCACATCGAGATCCAGGTCATCGCCGACACCCACGGCAACGTCCTGCACCTGGGCGAGCGCGAGTGCAGCCTGCAGCGCAGGCACCAGAAGATCATCGAGGAGGCGCCCTCGCCCTTCGTCGACGAGCCGATGCGGGCTCGCATGGGCGCGGCGGCCGTCGACGCCGCCAGGTCCGTCGGCTACGTCGGGGCGGGCACGGTCGAGTTCATCGTCGACGGCACGACCGGCGAGCACCACTTCATGGAGATGAACACCCGCTTGCAGGTCGAACACCCGGTCACCGAGCTCGTCACCGGCCTCGACCTGGTCGCCCTGCAACTGCGCGCCGCCGCCGGCGAGCACCTGCCGCTCACCCAGCAGGAGGTACGGCTCGGCGGGCACGCGGCCGAGGCGCGCGTCTACGCCGAGGACCCGGCGCGCGGGTTCCTGCCGACCGGCGGCACGGTGCTGGCCCTGCGCGAGCCCGAGAGCGAGCGCGTCGACTCGGGCCTGGCCGTCGGCACCGTCGTGGGCAGCGACTACGACCCCATGCTGGCCAAGGTCATCGCCTGGGCGCCCACCCGCGAGGAGGCGCTGAAGGGCCTGGACAGGGCGCTGGCCCACACCACGATCCTCGGTCTGACCACCAACATCCCGTTCCTGCGCGCCCTGACCCTGCACCCGGCCGTCGTGGCGGGCGAACTGGACACAGGACTGGTCGAACGCGCCCTGCCCGAACTGGTCGGCCCGCAGGAGACACCGGCCGAGATCCTGGCCGCCGCCGCCCTGCTCCTGCACACCGGCCCCGAGCACGCCGCCGACCCCTGGGAGATCGGAGACGGCTGGCGCGCGGGCGAGCACGCGTGGACCGTATGGCGGCTGGAGAGCCGTGGCGAGATCACCGAGGTGGCCGTCAGAGGCCTGCCGCGCACCGGCGCCGAGGTCCTGGACGCGGCCGGCACGCCGATCCCGGCCACGCTCACGCGGGCAGGCGACAGGCTCACCCTGACACTCGGCGAGCGCACCTGCCGCCTGTCGGCCGCCCGTGACGGCGACACGGTCTGGATCGGCTCGGGCGGCGCGGCCTGGGCGCTGACCAGGCACCGCATCGGCGACGGCGCCGGGCGCACCGGCGCGGCCGGAACGGGCGACGGCGTGGTCAGAAGCCCCATGCCGGGCACCGTGCTGGTCGTCAAGGCCGCCGCGGGCGACCGGGTCGAGGAGGGGCAGGCCCTGCTCATCGTCGAGGCGATGAAGATGGAGCACACCGTGACCGCGCCGTCGGCGGGAGTCGTGGCCGAGCTGCCCGTGCGCGCGGGTCAGCAGGTGGCCATGGACGCCGTGCTGGCCGTGGTCAAGCCGGAGGAGGAGACGTCATGACGGCGAAGCCGTACCCGATGGAAGGGCTGCCCGAGCGGGTCACGGTCTACGAGGTGGGGCCGCGCGACGGGCTGCAGAACGAGGACGTCGTCGTGCCCGTCGAGGTCAAGCGCGAGTTCATCGACAGGCTCGCCGACGCGGGGCACCAGGTCATCGAGGCGACCAGCTTCGTGCATCCCACCTGGGTGCCGCAGCTCGCCGACGCGGGGGAGCTGCTGGCCACGCTGGAGCGGCGGCCCGGCATCCGCTACCCGGTGCTGGTGCCCAACGAACGCGGCCTGGAGCGGGCGCTGGCGCACGGGGTCGAGGAGATCGCGGTGTTCGCCAGCGCCACCGAGAGCTTCGCCAGGCGCAACCTCAACCGGGGTCTGGACAGCCAGTTCGAGATGTTCGAGCCGGTCGTCGCCCGGGCGCTGGCCGAGGGCGTGCGGGTGCGGGCGTACGTTTCGATGATCTTCGGTGATCCGTGGGAGGGCGCCACGCCCGTCGAGCAGGTCGTCCGGGTGGGGGAGCGGCTGCTCGGGCTCGGCTGCCACCAGCTCTCGCTCGGCGACACGATCGGCGTCGGCACCCCCGGGCACGTCACCGAGCTCATCACGGCCTTCGGCGACCCCGGCAGGCTGGCCGTGCACTTCCACGACACCTACGGCCAGGCGCTGGCCAACACGCTCGCCGCGCTCAGGGCGGGCGTCACCGTCGTCGACGCCTCCACCGGCGGCATCGGCGGCTGCCCCTACGCCGAGTCGGCCACCGGCAACCTGGCCACCGAAGACCTGGTCTGGATGTTGCGCGGGCTCGGTATCGAAACCGGCCTCGACCTGGACAAGCTCGTCGACACCAGCGTGTGGCTGGCCGAACGGCTCGGCCGTCCCTCGCCCTCAAGGGTCGTGCAGGCCCTCGCCCCCAAGGAGAAGTGATGATCAGCGAAGAGTACGAGGACCTGCGCAAGACCGTCGAGGCGTTCGCCCGCAACCAGGTCGCCCCCGTGATCGGCGACCTGTACGAACGCGAGGAGTTCCCCTACGACATCGTCCGCCAGATGGGCGCGATGGGCCTGTTCGGCCTGCCGATCCCCGAGGAGCACGGCGGCATGGGCGGCGACTACTTCGCCCTGTGCCTGGCTCTTGAGGAGCTGGCCAGGGTCGACTCCAGCGTGTCGATCACGCTGGAGGCGGCGGTCTCGCTCGGCGCGATGCCGATCTACCGGTTCGGCACGGCCGAGCAGAAGGCCGAGTGGCTGCCCTCCCTGACCGCGGGGGAGCGGCTGGGCGCCTTCGGCCTGACCGAGCCCGGCGGCGGCTCCGACGTGCCCGGCGGCATGCGCACCACGGCCGTGCTCGAAGGCGGCCAGTGGGTGATCAACGGCACCAAGGCGTTCATCACCAACTCGGGCACCGACATCACCGGCGTCGTCGGGGTGGCCGCCATCACCGGCACCCGGGCGAACGGCAAGCCGGAGATCTCCACCATCCTGGTGCCATCGGGGACGCCCGGCTTCGTGGTGTCGAAGAAGTACTCCAAGGTGGGCTGGAACGCCTCCGACACCCGTGAGCTGTCCTTCTCCGACTGCCGGGTGCCCGAGGCGAACCTGCTCGGCGAACGCGGCCGCGGCTACGCTCAGTTCCTGCAGACCCTCGACGAGGGCCGCATCGCCATCGCCGCGCTGTCGGTCGGCCTCGCCCAGGGGTGCGTGGACGAGTCGCTCAAGTACGTGCGCGAGCGCGAGGCCTTCGGGCATCCCATCGGGCACTACCAGGCCATCCAGTTCAAGATCGCCGACATGGAGGTCAGGACGCACACCGCACGCCTGGCCTACTACCACGCCGCCGAACTCATGCTGAACGGCCAGCCGTTCAAGAAGGCCGCGGCGATCGCCAAGCTGGTCTCCTCCAACGCCGCCATGGACAACGCACGCGACGCCACCCAGATCTTCGGCGGCTACGGCTTCATGAACGAGTACCCGGTGGGCCGCTTCTACCGCGACGCCAAGATCCTGGAGATCGGCGAGGGCACCTCCGAGGTCCAGCGCATGCTCATCGCCAGAGAACTGGGCCTTTCCGGCCTCTGAGGGGCCACCGGGTTCCAGCGGAGTTGCGCTGACCGAACCCGCCGCCTGCGTATCCGGGAGTGCTGAGCGAACTCTTGCCAGTACTCCCGGACGCTTGGGCGGGGCTTCCTGTCATGCCATCAGGCAGTGGAGGCGAACCGGCGTTGGCAACCACAGGGCGGTTGCCGGACACTCTCCGCTACCGTTCAACCATGCCTGGACTGCCGATATCGAGATCAGCATTGGACAAGCTGGGCGAACGGCTCACTGCTCACGGAAATGTCTCGGACGAGGACGAGGATACGTTCGCCGCCGTTGCCGACGCGTACCAAGAGGTCCTTGACGCTGTCGAGCAGGAACTGTCCGGCCTGGGCTTCCAAGCCGTCGTCCGAGTGAAAACCACCCAGGTCCTGATCGAGAAGCTTCAACGGGAGAAGTGCCGCCTCGGCCAGGTTCAGGACTTCGCCGGAGCTCGTATCGTCGTCAAGAGGCGTGTGAAACAGGACGAGGCCGTCTCCCGCATCGTGGCGCACTTCAACGGGTGGGCCAAGAAGGACTGCAGGACCGTCGACCGTCGGGAGACACCTTCGCGAGGCTATCGGGCGGTCCACATCATCGTGTTTCCGCATGGAGTCCCTGTGGAGATCCAGGTGCGCACCGACCTTCAGGACTGGTGGGCGCAAACGGTGGAGAGGCTTGGCGACACCTGGGGGCGGGGTATCCGCTACGGAGACGTCCCGGAAGGTGAGGTCGAGATCGACGGCGAGATCGTCTCACGCGCTTCGGTCATGGAAGACCTGCTCTCCCTGAGCGACTCGATCGAAATGCTGGAGACGCAGCGCGACCTCATTGAGAGGATGGAGGGGCGCATGCGTGCTTACATGGGCCTGACGGCCATCCTCGATGATCGCTTCGACCGCGCCACGCCATGGCCCGCACTCATCGCGGAAGCATTCCCGACCCCGGAAGAACTCAGCGGGTTCACGCTCAGGATCGGGCAGTCGACGTACATCGAAGACGGCCGACCGGTCCAAGCGCCGGGCACAGTCGGGTCGGTCCTGGACTCACTGATCGCTTTCTGTGCGAGTACCGACGTAGTCCTCGACGACCTCCAGCCCAGATACGAGGAGCTGGAGACTTTCTTCCGAGGTAGATTGCAGGAGATAGCATCAGCGCCTTCGCCCGAGGAGCACCAGTGAGACACTTCCTGCTGGTCTACGACCGTCAGAGTGGCAAGCTCCTGCGTGACGAGGAACACCATGATCGCAGTCTTGCTCTGAAGGGCCGTTTCGCCGCGGAGCGTGCGCACCGTGGCGAGCCGAACATCGAGGTCGTCGTACTCGGCGCACGCTCGCATGCCGATCTGATCCGTACCCACGCCCGCTACTTCAAGACGATCAGTGAGCTCGCCGCGTCCGCTCTCAACCGATAGGTCGCACTCCGTAGAGCGGCACAGTGCGGTCGAACGCCGGACGGTCAGGGAGGCCGAGAGTCCGCCGCCTGTTGGACGTGTCCAGGGTGGAGGTTCTAAGGTCACCGGCATGACGGCTGACGATCTCGTGATTCGACGGGCGGGCAGGGCGGACGCGGACGAGATCTTCGCGTTGGCGCGGGAGTTCGGGGTGACGTTCAGGCCGGAGCGTGCGGCGTTCGACCGGGCGTTGCCGGTACTGCTCGGCGACGGGGACGCGTTGTTGCTGACGGCGGTGGCCGAGGGCAGGGTGCACGGGTATCTGCTGGGGTATGTGCATCTGACGCTGTTCGCCAACGGGCATGTCGCCTGGGTGGAGGAGGCGATCGTGCAGTCGGGGTATCGGCGGCAGGGGATCGGCCGGGCCCTGCTGGAGGAGTTCGAGACCTGGGCGCGCTCGCGCGAGGCCCGGTACGTCGCGCTCGCCACGCGCCGGGCGCCCGAGTTCTACCACGCGCTCGGCTACGAGCAGTCGGCCGACTTCTACCGCAAGGTGCTGCGTTAGCCGTACTTGTCAGGCGCTGGTGAGCTGGGCGTCCAGGCGGTAGCCGTCGACGGTCACGTAGACCTGGTCGCCCGGACGGGCGTTGAGGCGCATCAGGACGGGCTGCAGCGAGTCGAAGACCGGCTGGTGGTCGCGCCAGACCAGGACGACCGCGTTGTCGCCGGGTCCCGTGACCGATAGCAGGGTGCCAGGCCGCATGCCCAGCTGCGCCGCGTACCCCTCGGGCACGGGCACGGGCTCGCCGCGCAGATGCTCGGGCGTGACGTCGATGCGCTGCCAGCGGCGCGGGTCGGCCGTGGGGCTCGGCGGCGGTGGGGGCGGCGGGCTCTGCCTCGGGCCCGCACCGGGGCCGGCTCCGGCTCCGGCGAACGGTGAGCGGCCTCCGGACAGGGCCGACAGTGTGGCCAGTGCGGCGGTGGGGTCGATCGAGCCGGTGACCGTGGGGATCGGCGCGCCGCCTCGGTGGTGGTGGCCGTTGGCTCCAGGGGTACGGCGGGGCAGCGGCTGCTGCACGGCGGGCTGGGGCTCGGCCTGGCGGTGGTCGTCGGCCGGGAGCGCGTCCAGCCAGGCCATGGCGGAGTGCCGCCTGATGCCGAGCTCTCCCAGCCATTCGGCCACGTCGTCGGCGTCGGCGGGCACCCGGCCGGCGAGCAGCTGCCTGGTACGGCGCTGCAGGCCTTGCAGGTCGCCCACGACCAGCCAGCCGCCCTGCAGCCGCCGGTCGGGCATCAGCGTGACGAGCACGCGCCACAGCGGTGTGCGCAGGGTGGGCACCTCGATCGGGTGGGCCGGGTCGGCGCCGATCAGCTGCTCCTCGGTGGCGGCGGCGCCGAGCCACTCGGTGAGCCTGAACATGTGCCCCGTGACCGGCGCAGACTCCGACGAGCGCAGCCAGTGCAGCACCCGCTCCTCGGCCTGGCGCTGGGCCTGCGAGAGCACCTCACGGTCGACGTTGAGCCGATGCGCGAGGGCCCGCAGGCTGATCGGGTCAGCGGCGAACAGCCGCTCGACGGCGACGGCCTTCTCCAGCGGCTCGAAGTTCCTGAACATGCCGTCGACGACACCGGCCATGATGTGGTCGGGCGAGTTCGGGTCGGCGGGGACGGCGGGGGCCGCGGGCTTGCGCGTGGGGAGGGCGGGAGCGGCCGGGGCGGCGGGCGGCTGCGCGGCCGACGGCTGGGCGTCGGCGGAGCCGGGCTGGCCGGGGGCGACGGAGGTGCCGGGCTGGCCGGGAGCGGCCGGGGGGCCCGAAGGCGCGGGGTGGCCGGGCTGGGCGGATGCCTCCGGGGCCTGAGGGACGCCGGGCCGACCGCCTTGAGCGCCGCCCTGTCCACCTTGTCCCGTCTGCACACCCTGCCCAGCAGGAAGGCCCTGGGACGGCGAAGGCGCGGGCACGCCAGCGGTGCCCCCAGGCTGCCCCTGGAACGCCATCGCACCCTGCCCGTCGCCCTGCCTGGCCGGAATCCGGCTGAGGATCTCGCGGAACACCGAGACGACCAGCACGTCGGCCCCGGCGGGTGAGGCCAGGTCCCCGGCGGTCAGGCGGCGCAGGCGGGCCCAGCCGCCGAGCCCGGCGATGGCCGCCTTGGCCGGTTCGGGCCAGCCGGGCAGCCCGGGGTCGATGCGGTGGACGTGCAGGGCGGGCAGGACCTCGGCCAGCGGAAGGTGGTCCCAGCGGGAGGCGGCCAGCAGGGCCAGCCGCTCGCAGATCCATTCGACGCCGAGCGCGCCGAGTGCGCGCGGAAGGGCGAGCGAACCCCACCAACCGGCGGGCAGGCGGGGGTCGGCCAAGGCCTCGGCGATCTGCTGGGGGCGGCTCCAGCGCAGCGCAGGAACCAGGTCGCTCAGGCAGATCGATGACTCGGCATCCATCGGCGGACCGCTACCTCCCCAAAGTGACGCTTGTGGCTAATGGTGCAGCCTACGCCGCAAGCTATCAATCAGTGTGAATAGGGTAAAGACGGTTGGAGCCCAAACCGTACCGTGGCCGGCCGCCCACCAGTGCCACGGCCTCGGCTCCCGAACGGCATCCGGCGGCCAGCGCCTCGGCGTCGCCGGCCCCGCTGAGCAGTGCGGACAGCAGTCCGGCGGCGAAGGCGTCGCCCGCGCCGGTCGAATCCACGACGGTCGTCTCGACCGCACTCGCCCTGGCCGTGATCCGGCCGTCGCGTGCCACCAGTCCGCCGAGCGCCCCGAGCTTGACCGCCGCACGGCCGTACCTGCGGCTCAGGATCAGGGCCGCGCTCTCGGCGTCGGGGGCGCCGGTGAGCAGGACGGCCTCGTCGGTGTTCGGGATGACGAGATCGGCGGGCGCGGTCTCGGCGAGGAAGCGCTCGACGCCGAACTCGGCCAGCGGCCCGGTCGAGGCGGGGTCGACGCTGATCGTCAGGCCGCGTGCGGTCGCCTCGGCCATGGCCAGCCTGGCCAGCCGCAGGCCGGGTTCGGTGAACAGCGTGTAGCCCGAGATGTGCAGCAGGCGCACCCCGTCGAGCAGGTCGGGCGACCAGTCGGTCGGGCCGATGTGCGCGCCCGCGCCCCTGTTGGTGAGGAAGGAGCGCTCGCCCGTGTGGTCGACCATGGCGATGATCACGGCGGTGGCGTGGTCGGGGTCCATCCGCAGGTACGGCTTGACGCCGGTCGCGGTCAGCTCCGAGCGGTGCCATTCGCCGGTGTCGTAGCCGACCCTGGCCAGCAGCCGGGTGTCGGCGCCCAGGTGGGCGGCCCAGGCGGCGGTGTTCGCCCCGGAGCCGCCCGGACGCAGTGCGATGTCGGCGGCGGTGTCGGTGCCCGTCGCCAGGCCTCTGCCGACCGCGCCGCCGTCCAGTGCGACCACGTCGGTGACCACGTCGCCGATGACGAGCAGGCCGTTGCCGCCGCCCATGGCTCAGGCCGTCCGCGACCAGGCGGCGGCGATGGCCCCCGCCAGCCGGGTGTTGCCCTTGACCGCGGCCAGGTTCGCCTCAAGGGAGGCGCCTTCGGTGCCCTCGACCAGGTACCCGAGCAGGAACGGCGTGATGGCCTGTCCCTTCACGCCCTGACGCTCGGCCTCGGCCAGCGCCCCGGCCAGCACGCGGTCGTGCAGGGCCGGGTCGAGCTGCAGTTCGACGGGCACCGGGTTGGCGACGACGAGCGCGGTGCGGTCGCCGCCGAGCGCGTCCTGGGCGCGCATGATGTCGGCGGCCTGGGCGGCCTCGTCGATGCGCCATTCGATCGGCAGGCCGGAGGAGTTGAGGTAGAAGCCGGGGAAGGTGTCGGTGCGGTAGCCCACGACGCTCACCGCCCGCGTCTCCAGGCGCTGCAGCGTCGCGGGGACGTCGAGGATGGACTTCACACCGGCGCACACGATCGTGATCCGGGTCGAGGCCAGCGTGCCGAGGTCGGCCGACTCGTCCTGGTCGTCGGTCCAGCCCCTGTGCACGCCGCCGAGCCCGCCGGTGGCGAACACGCGGATACCGGCCCTGGCGGCCAGGAACGCGGTCGCCGAGACGGTGGTGGCGCCGCTGGCCTTCAGTGCCGCGGCGGCGGGCAGGTCGCGCTGACCGAGCTTGCGCAGGCCCGACTCGGTCGCGATGCGCTTGAGGTCGCCCTCGTCGAGCCCGATGCGCGCGACGCCGTCCAGGACCGCGATCGTGGCGGGTACGGCGCCCGCCTCGCGGACGATCTCCTCGAGTTCGCGGGCCACGTCCAGATTGCGGGGCTGGGGGAGGCCGTGAGAGATGATCGTGGATTCCAGCGCCACCACCGGGGCGCCTGAGGCGAGTGCCTCGGCTACCTCGGTCGAAGGGCGAAGGACGGTGTCGGCGCTGATCGGCATGAGGTGGTTCGCGCTCCCTGTGCGGTTCCGTGTGCTGCTTTTGGAACGATGCGATGGATGCGCTTTGTTCCAAAATATGCACGTTACGGGTGGAATGCGATGGCGTCCACTCGGCATGCCGCCGACCGGCGGTCAGACGAGAAGCAGGACACCCGTCAGAGATATGACGCCGATCAGGACCGTCGCGATGGCACCGAGCAGCATCGACCTGCCGCCCCGCGCGAGCGCCTTGACGTCGATGCCGGTCCCGAGACCGAACAGCGCGGCGGCCAGCAGCAGCGACGTGCCCTGCGGCAGCACCGAGGCCAGGGCGTCGGGCACCAGCCCGAGGCTGCGCACCCCGACCATCGCCAGGAACCCGGCCACGAACAGCGGCAGCAGCGGCGGCCGGTGCCCCTGCCCGGTGGAACGTTCCGGCCTGCGGCGACGCAGCCGCAGCGAGGTGAGGGCGACCAGCGGGGCCAGCAGCACCACCCTGGCCAGCTTGGCGGTCACCGCCACCGCCAGCACCGCCGTGCCCGCCGCCGCGCCGATCGCCGCCACCTGCGCCACCTCGTGCACCGACGCGCCCGCCCACACGCCGAACTGCTGGGCGGTCAGGCCGAGCCACCCGGCCAGCAGCGGAACCACCACGATGGCCGCGCTGCCGTACAGGACCACGACGCTCACCGCCGAGGCCACGTCGTCGTCGTCGCTCTCGCCGCTCTCGTGCATGGCCGCGATGGCGGCGGCGCCGCAGATCGAGACGCCGGTCGCGATCAGCAGCGAGGCGCCGGGCCGTACACCGAGCCTGCGGCCGATCAGCGGTGTGACGGCGAACGTGAGCCCGGTGGCGATGGCGACGACGGCCAGTGTCGGCCAGCCGAGCCGTAGCACGTCGGGCAGTGCGATCTGCAGCCCGAGCAGCACGATCGCGACCCGCAGCACCCGCCGCGAGACGAAGCGCAGCCCCGGCCGGTACCGCTCGGCCAGCCCCGTGGTGTTGGCCAGCACCGCGCCCAGCGCCACCGCGACGACGGCGGGGCTGACGGCGGGCACGGCGAGGTTGACGAGCATCGCCACCAGTACGGCCGCGGCGGACAGGACGACGCCGGGCGCGTGCGAGGCGGTCCAGGTGACGTAGGCGGGGGAGGAGGCGGCCGGCTGCGGGCGACGGAAGGGCGTCTGGACCATGCTTCCAGTGTTCGCCCTGCTCGGGGGCGTCAGTAGAACGAAGTTCGCTTGCAGGTCATAGCCTGGAGCTATGAGTGCCCTGCCTGACCTCGACTCGCTCAAGCTCCTCGTCGACGTGGGCGAGCTCGGCAGCCTCGGCCAGGCGGCCAGGGCGGCCGGGATCGCCCAGCCGTCGGCCAGCAAGCGGATCGCCCTGCTGGAGCGCAGGCTCGGCCTGCCCCTGCTCGAACGCACCCCGCGCGGCTCGGTCCTGACCCCCGAAGGCCGCATGGTCGCGGGCTGGGCCGCGCACGTGCTGGCCGCGGCCGAGGAGCTGATGCGCGGGGCCGAGGCGGTACGGCACGGCGAGGCGGCCCATCTACGGGTGGCGGCGAGTATGACGGTGGCGGAGTACCTGCTGCCCCGGTGGCTGGGTGAGCTGCAGAGCAGGCTGCCCGAGATCCAGGTCGGCCTCGACGTGGTGAACTCCACCGACGTCGCCCGGCTGGTGATCGGCTCGGCCGAAGGCGTCAACGGCGTCGAACTCGGCTTCGTCGAAGGGCCCGAGGTGCCCGCCGGGCTGGCCAGCCGGGTGGTGGGCACCGATCGGCTGGTCGTCGTGGTGGCCCCGGCGCACGCGTGGGCGCGGCGCCGTACCCCGTTGCGCGCGGCCGAGCTCGCGGCGACGGCGCTGGTGGTGCGCGAGCGGGGGTCGGGCACGCGCGAGACGCTCGAGCGGGTGTTCAGGGGGCTGCACCAGGCCTCGCCGAGGCTGGAGCTCGGGTCGAACTCGGCCGTCAAGGGCGCGGCGCAGGCGGGGGCCGCGCCCGCCGTGCTGAGCGGCTACGCGGTGGAGAGCGAGCTGGCGACCGGGCGGCTGGTGGAGGTGCCGCTGGCCGGGCTCGACCTGGCGCGCAGGCTGCGGGCGGTGTGGCGCAAGGGCCGGGCGCTGACCGGTCCCGCCGCGACCTTGCTGGGCATCGCCGAAGGCCGCCTTCCAAAGCCCGGTGCGGCCGGGTAAGGTCCCCCACATGGTGTCAAAGGGTGTGTTGCGCCCCGAACCGCACTGGCAGACCGGCCTGTAGCGCGGCCGACGAACCCTGCCCCGCGCCCTACGACACCAAGGACCCCGAATGCGCTACGACGCCGTCATCGCGGGCGGAGGGCACAACGCCCTCGTCGCCGCCGCCTACCTCGCCCGAGCAGGGCGCAGTGTGCTCGTGCTCGAACGCCAGGACCACGTCGGCGGCCTGGCCGTGTCCGCCCAGGCCTTCCCCGGCGTCGAGGCCAGGCTCTCGCGCTACTCCTACCTGGTCAGCCTGCTGCCCACCAAGGTCGTCAAGGATCTCGGCCTCCGCCTGGAGCTGCGCAGACGCCGCTACGCCTCCTACACGCCGCTCGCGGGCACCACACGCGGCCTGCTGGTCGACAACGGCGACGAGGAACGCACCCGGGCCTCCTTCCGCGACGTCACCGGCGGCGACGCCGACCACGACGCCTGGCGGCGCTTCTACGACCTGACCGCACACGTGGCCCGCCGCCTGGCCCCGACGCTGCTGGAGCCGCTGCGCCCGGAGGCGGCGATCCGCGACCTCGTCGGCGAGCAGGCCTGGCGCGAGCTGTTCACCAGGCCGATCGGCCGTACGGTGGCCGAGTGGTTCGGCGACGACACCGTACGCGGGGTCGTGCTGACCGACGCGCTCATCGGCACGTTCGCCGACCCGGACGCCGATCTGCTGGCCAACCGGTGCTTCCTCTACCACGTGATCGGCGACGGCACCGGCGAGTGGAACGTCCCGGTCGGCGGCATGGGCGCGGTGTCGGGCGCGCTCGCCGACGCCGCGCGCGCGGCAGGGGCCGAGATCCGCACCGGCGCCGAGGTCTTCGCCGTCGACCCGAACGGCGAGGTCGGCTTCCGCGACGCCTCCGGCGAGCACACGGTCACTGGCGGGCACGTCCTGGTCAACCTGCCACCGGCCGTGCTCGACCGGCTGCTCGGCCGCACCGGCGTCGAGCCGCCCGAAGGCGCGCAACTGAAGATCAACATGGTGCTGAGCAGGCTGCCGAGGCTCAAGGACCCGCACGTCGACCCCGCGGCGGCCTTCAGCGGCACCTTCCACGTCAACGAGGGCCGCGACCAGCTCGCCCTGGCCCACCGCCAGGCCTCGGCCGGCCGCATCCCCGACGTGCCGCCCGCCGAGGTGTACTGCCACTCGCTCACCGACCCCTCGATCCTCGGGCCCGAACTGCGGGACTCGGGCGCGCACACCATGACGCTGTTCGGCCTGCACATGCCCGCCAGACTGTTCACCGACCCGAGGCGCAAGGCCGACGCCGTCGCCGCGACGCTCGCCTCGATCGACTCCGTCCTGGCCGAACCCTTGCGGGACTGCCTGCTGACCGACCGGGACGGCAGGCCGTGCCTGGAGGCCAAGACGCCCTTCGACCTGGAACGCGAGGCGGGCCTGCCCGGCGGCCACATCTTCCACCGCGACCTGAGCTGGCCCTACGGCGAGCAGGGCGCGTGGGGCGTGGAGAGCGAGCACGAGCGCATCCTGCTGTGCGGGGCCGGAGCCGTACGGGGAGGCGGGGTCAGCGGCATCCCGGGACACAACGCGGCGATGAAGGTGCTCGGCGTTCAGGGTCCTCTCATCTAGGCGCGCTAGCGTTGGCCGGGTGAGCGAGGGGGAAGCGGCAAAGGTGCTGGTCGTCGACGACGAACCGGCGTTGCGTGAGGCGTTGAAGAGCAGCCTGGAGTTCGAGGGCTACCGGGTCGGCGTCGCCTCCGACGGGCAGGCGGCCATCGACGTGCTGGCCCGAGAGTCCTACGACGTGGTGCTGCTCGACGTCATGATGCCCAGGCTCGACGGCCTCACCGCGTGCCGCAGGCTGCGGGCGACGGGCAACCACGTGCCCGTGCTCATGCTCACCGCCCGCGACGCCGTCGGCGACCGGGTCTCGGGACTCGACGCGGGCGCCGACGACTACCTGCCCAAGCCGTTCGAGCTGGACGAGCTGCTGGCCCGGGTGCGGGCGCTGCTGCGGCGCAGCTCGCTGGCCGCCGCGCTGCCCGGCGGCGACGCGCTGGCCTTCGGCGACCTGCGCATGGACACCGTCACCCGCGAGGTGAGCAGGGCGGGGCGCGCCGTCGAGCTGACCAGGACCGAGTACCTCCTGCTCGAACTGCTGCTCGCGCACCCGCGCCAGGTGCTCACCCGCGACCAGATCCTCGCCCAGGTGTGGGGCTTCGACTTCGAGCCCACCTCCAACTCCCTCGACGTCTACGTCATGTACCTGCGCCGCAAGCTGGAGGCGGCGGGCGAGCCCAGGCTGATCCACACCGTGCGCGGGGTCGGCTACGTGCTCAGAGCGGCTCCATGAGGCAGCTCAGCCTGCGCTCGCGCCTCACCCTGCTGGTGAGCGTCGCGGTGGCGCTGGCCATCGCGATCTGCGCCGGTGTGTCGTGGGTGGTGATGCGCAACCAGCTCTACAACGACGTCGACCGGTTCCTTCAGGGCGGCAACGACTTCAAGTACGCCATCGACCACTGCCGCCCCGAGCCGAACGACGACCGCTACACCCCGCTCGTCCAGGTCGTCTTCGCCGACGAGCGGGTCTGCTACGCCGGTCACGCGGCCGTCGTGGTCGCGCCCGAGGACATGCGGATCGTCGAGCGCGGCGGCGAGGACTTCCGCACCGGCTACACCAAGGACGGCGTCAAGGTCCGCGTCTACACCGTCAACATCAAGATCGGCGTGGCGCTCATGGAGTCGCGCCCGCTCGGCGAGATCGACTCCACCCTGGCGGGACTGGCCTGGGTGCTCGGCGCGGTGTGCCTGCTGGGCGTGCTCGGCGCCGCCTACGCCGGACGGCTCATCTCGCGCTCGGCGCTGCGGCCGGTCGAACGGCTGACCGGCGCGGTCGAGCACATCGCCAGGACCGAGGACCTCGACACCGCGATCCCGGTCGAGGGCAAGGACGAGATCGCCAGGCTCAGCCTGTCGTTCAACGCGATGACCTCGGCGCTGGCCGGATCGCGCGACCGTCAGCGCCAGCTCGTCGCCGACGCGGGCCACGAACTGCGTACCCCGCTGACCACGCTGCGGACCAACATCGACCTGCTGCTGCGCAGTGAGCAGCAGGGCCGCCCGCTCGACCCCGACGCCAAGGCCAGGCTGCTGGTCAACCTCAAGGCGCAGTTCGCCGAGCTGTCCACACTGGTCGGCGACCTGCTGCAACTGGCCAGGGGCGACGGCGAGCAGGAGCCGCGCGAGCAGGTCGCCCTGCACGACGTCGTCAGGGCGGCGGCCGAACGGGCCAGGCTGCGCGGCGCCGAGGTCGCGCTCGCCCTGTCGCCCTGGTACGTCGAGGGCGGCCCCGCCTCCCTGGAACGCGCGGTGCTCAACCTGATGGACAATGCCGCCAAGTTCAGCAAGGCGCCGATCGAGGTGGTGCTGCGCGACGGCGAACTCAGCGTGCGCGACCACGGGCCGGGCATCCCCGAGGAGGAGTTGCCGCACGTCTTCGAGCGGTTCTGGCGCTCGCCGTCGGCCCGCGCGCTGCCCGGCTCAGGGCTCGGCCTGTCGATCGTGGCCCAGGCCGTGCGCGAGGCGGGCGGCACGGTCGCGCTGGAGAACGCCAAGGGCGGCGGCGTCGTGGCCCGAGTCGTCATCCCGGGCGGTCCGGCAGCGTCCTGAGCAGGGCGTACGTCATTCTCATCGGGCGTTCATCAGGGCTTCAGCCGCTTCCAAGTCCGTACCTCGATCTTTGGGACATGACGACAGCGACACGGACACGCCTGGTCGAGGTGGTGGTGCCGGTGCACAACGAACAGCGGGCGCTGCCCGCCGGCATCAGGCGGCTGCACGACTACCTGACGGCGCACTTCCCCTACGGCTTCCGCATCACGATCGCCGACAACGCCTCGGGCGACGACACCCTGCGCCTGGCCGGGGAGCTGGCCGCCGAGCTCGACGGCGTGCGCGTCGTGCACCTGCCGCAGAAGGGCAGGGGAAGGGCGCTGCGCCAGGTGTGGGCGGCCAGCGACGCCGACGTCGTCAGCTACATGGACGTCGACCTGTCGACCGACCTGGACGCGTTCCTGCCGCTGGTGGCGCCGCTGCTGTCCGGGCACAGCGATCTGGCCATCGGCACCAGGCTGGCCAGGGCCTCGCGTGTGGTGCGCGGGCCCAAGCGCGAGTTCGTCTCGCGCTCCTACAACCTGCTGCTGCGCTCGGTCATGGGCGCGCGCTTCACCGACGCGCAGTGCGGGTTCAAGGCGGCCCGCACCGAGGTGGCGCAGGCGCTGCTGCCCGGCGTCGAGGACCAGGAGTGGTTCTTCGACACCGAACTGCTGCTGCTGGCCGAGCGGCACGGCCTGCGCATCCACGAGGTGCCCGTCGACTGGGTCGACGACCCCGACAGCCGCGTCGACGTGCTGCGCACCGCGCTCGACGACCTGCGCGGCATGGCGAGGGTGGCCCGTAAGACGGTGTGGGGCGCGGCGCGCGTCCCCGTGCCCGCCAGGATCGGCGCGGCCGAGCTGCCCCAGGGCATGGCCAGGCAGCTGCCCCGCTTCGCGGTGATCGGCGTGGTCAGCACGGCCGCCTACCTGCTGCTGTACTCGCTGCTGCGCGGCGCGCTGCCCCCGCTGGCGGCCAACGCGCTGGCCCTGCTGGTCACCGCCGTGGCCAACACCGCGGCCAACCGGCGTTTCACCTTCGGGCTGACCGGGCCGGCGGGCGCGCTGCGCCAGCAGGTCGAGGGGCTCATCGCCTTCCTGGTCGGGCTGACGCTCACCACGGGCGTGCTGGCGCTGCTGCCGCAGGGCGTCTCGCACGGCGTGGAGCTGGCGGCTGTGATCGCGGCCAACGCCGCGGCGACGCTGGTCAGGTTCCTGCTGCTGCGGGTGTGGGTGTTCCACCCGAAGCGGGTGGGCCGGTGAGGCTCCGTCGTCTGCTCCTCGGCGCGCCGCAGGACCCGCGCTGGTCGCGTCCCGCCCTGCTGGCCGTGCTCGCCGCCGCCTTCGCGATGTACGCGTGGGGACTGAGCGGGATGGCCAACGAGTACTACTCGGCCGCGATCCTGTCGGGCACGCACAGCTGGAAGGCGTTCTTCTTCGGCGCGCTCGACTCGGGCTCGTTCATCACAGTGGACAAACCGCCCTTCGCGCTGTGGGTGATGGGCCTTTCGGCCCGCGTGTTCGGCTTCTCCACCTGGAGCATGCTGCTGCCGCAGGCTCTGGCCGGCGTGGCCTCCGTCGCCCTCGTCTTCTCCGCCGTACGGCGCAGCCTGAGCGGGCACTCGGCGCACGCGGCCGGGCTCGTCGCGGCCGTCGTCATGGCGCTGACGCCGATCACGGTGGCCATCAACCGGGACAACAACCCCGACACCGTGCTCGTGTTCCTGCTCACCGCCGCCGCCTGGTGCTGCCTGGAGGCGATCCGGAACGGCAGGACACGCACGCTGGCCCTGTCGGCACTGCTGGTCGGGCTGGCCTTCAACACCAAGATGCTCCAGGCCTACCTGGTCCTGCCCGCCTTCGCCCTGGCGTACCTGGTGTGCGCGCACGGGCCCGTGCTCAGGCGGGCCTCGCGGCTGCTGGTCGCGGGTGTCGTGCTGGTCGTCTCCAGCGCGTGGTGGATGGTCGTCGTGGATCTGTGGCCGGCCGCCGATCGGCCCTATGTGGGCGGGTCGGCCGACAACACGGTGTGGGACCTGGTGATCGGCTACAACGGGCTCGGGCGGATCTTCGGCCAGGGCGGCGGTGGCGGTGGTGGCGCGTCGTTCGGCGGGGCCTCGGGGGCCTGGCGGCTGTTCAACGACACGATGGCCGGGCAGATCTCGTGGCTGTTGCCGTTCTGCGCGGTCGCGCTGGTGTTCGCGGCCGTGTGGCGCGGGCGGCGGGGCGAGGCGGGGGCCGCGTGGCTGGTGTGGGGCGGCTGGCTGGTCGTGCACCATGCCGTGTTCAGCTTCTCCAGCGGCACCTTCCATCCGTACTACACGACCGCGATGGCTCCGGCCGTGGCCGCCGTGACCGGGATGGGCGGTGTGCTCATGTGGCGGGCCTACCGGCGCTCCAGGGCGTGGGCGTGGGTGCTGCCGCTGGCCGTCGGGCTGACCGCCGCGTGGTCGTTCGCGGTGCTCGGCCGTACTCCCTCGTTCGTGCCGTGGCTGGCGTGGGCGGTCGCGGTGGCCGGGGCGGTGGCCGTGGCCGGGCTGGCGCTGGCCAGGGTACGGCGGGCGGTCGCGATGCGGCTGGCCGTACTGGCGCTGGCCGCGACCGTGGTGGCCGGGCTGGCCGGTCCTGCGGCGTACGCCCTGTCGGCGGCGGGGTCGCAGGTCAACGGGACCAATCCGACCGCCGGGCCCTCGACGGGCAGGGGCATGGGCGGCGGCTTCGGACGCATGCCCGGCGGGCCGCCTGGGAGGGGCGCCGGGCGGGCCGACGACGGGCTGATCGCCTACCTGAAGGCGAACAGGGGAGCGGCCGAGTGGCTGGTCGCGGTGGCGAGCGCGCAGCAGGCGTCGGGCATCATCCTGGCCACCGGCGAGCCGGTGATCGCGATGGGCGGCTTCACGGGAGGCGATCGCGCGATGACCGTCGAACGGCTGGGCGAGCTGGTCGGGTCCGGCAGGCTGCGCTTCGTCATGACAGGTCAGGACCGAGGCGGTCCCGGCAGGGGCGACAGCGAGGTGAGCGCGTGGGTCGAGGCGCGGTGCACGGCCGTGAGCGGCCACGACGGCCTCTACAGCTGCGGCCGGTAGGGCCGTGTGCGCGGTCAAGTACGCTGGCCCGGTGCAGAGTGCGGAAGGGCCACGGAGCAGCCGGGCCGACCAGGCGGACCAGCGCAGGGCCGAGATCATGGACGCCGCCAGGCGCGTGGTGCTGGAGCGCGGCCTGGCCAGCACCCGGGTCGCCGACATCGCCAAGGCGGTCAATGTCAGCGGCGGGCTCATCCACTACCACTTCGCCACCAAGGACGACCTGATCACGGCCATGCTGCGCGCGACCCTGCAGGCCGAGGGTGACAGGCTCGCCGAGCTCAGCGTGGGACCCGGCACGGCGGTCGAACGCCTCGACCGCGTCCTGCGCTTCTACATCCCGCAGTCGCGTTCCGACCAGAGCTGGCTGCTGTGGATCGACGCGTGGAACACCGCCCTGCGCGAGCCCGCCGTACGCGAGATCGTGCTGGAGCTGGAGACGACCTGGATCGGCGCGCTGGAGCAGGTGATCGCCGCGGGCGTCGCGTCCGGGGAGTTCACGTGTGAGGACCCGCCGGGTGCGGCCGAGCGCATCGACGCGATGCTCGACGGGCTCATCATCCGCTACACCCTTCATCCGACGGTGCTCTCGCGCGGGCGCCTGCTGGAGCACGCCAGGACGGCGGCGGCCCGCGAGGTCGGCGTGGATCCGAGGACGCTGAGCGCATGACGCGCGAGTCCGCCGCCGCCCGGGCGCGCGATCTCGGCATGCTCGTCGGGGTGCACGAACCGGGCGCGCTCGACGCGATCACGGACGTGCCCGGCGTGCGGGTCGGTCAGGTGACCGTGTGCGAGCCGCCCGTCCTGCACACCGGCGTCACCGCGATCGTCCCCGCCGCGCTGCCCGTGCCCGCCGGGCTGTTCGCGGGCAACGGGTACGGCAAGCTGGTCGGCGCGACGCAGGTGGCCGAGCTCGGGCTGATCGAGACGCCGATCGTGCTGACCGCGACGCTGTCGGCGTTCCGGGCGGCCGACGCGCTCGTCAGCTGGGCGATGGCGCGCGACCCCGGCCTGCTGAGCGTCAACCCGGTGGTGGGCGAGTGCAACGACGGCCTGCTGTCGGACATCAGGTCGCGCCCGATCACCGAACGCCACGTGCTCGACGCCCTGGAGTCGGCGGCGGGCGGCCCGGTCGCCGAAGGCTGTGTGGGCGCGGGAGCGGGCGTGACCGCACTCGGGTACAAGGCGGGCATCGGCACGGCCTCACGTGTCGTGAGCGTCGCGGGTTCCGCCGTGACGGTGGGCGCGCTCGTCCAGGCCAACTTCGGCGGGACGCTGCGGCTGCCCCCCGGGTTCACGGCGGCGGGCGAGGGCGGTGCGCCGATCTCGGACGACGGCTCCTGCATGATCGTGGTCGCGACCGACGCGCCGCTGGACGCCCGCCGGCTCACGCGTGTCGCACGGCGTGCGGTGTTCGCCCTGGCCAGGGTGGGGGCGTCGTACTCGCACGGCAGCGGCGACTACGCGCTGGCCTTCTCGACGGCGACGAGCGGCTCGGCGGTGCTCGACGACGCCGCTCTCGGGCCGCTGTTCACCGCGGCGATGGACGTGGTCGAGGAGTCCGTGCTCAACGGCCTGCTGGCCGCCCGCACCACCCAGGGCAGGGACGGCCGCGTCGCCCACGCGTTGCGCCTGGCCTAGAGGCGGGTGTCGGTGATGGGGAGTGCGGCCAGGAGATAGGCGAGCCTGGCGGCCGCGCCTTCCACGTCGTCGTTGTCGCCGAGCCGATATCCCCAGGAGGTCACGAAGGCCCCCGATTCGCTGCAGGTGACGGTCTCGGCGAGAGTACGGGAGAATCTGTTGCGCACCGATACGTATACCGGCTCGCTGGCCAGAGCGAGGTTCTGGACCAGCAGATCGGCATGCCGACCGGCGGCCCAGGCGAATCGCTCAAGGCAGGACGTAGGGTCCAGCATCGTGCGTCACCTCCGCATCGCTATCGCGCCAGAATTGCACGATCTTGTGAGGCGAAGCAAGCAATTGCAGGGGTTTATTGTGTGGATTGTTTCGCATATTCGGCAAGAACTCGGATGATGACCGCTCTGCCCGACTCGTCGAACTCTGCGACCTCGCAGTACTCCTCGAAGGCCCGCACGTAGAAGGCGATGTCGTCCGGATCGCGCAGCAGCAGGTCCTTCGTCCGGGTGGGCACGCCGACCAGGGCGTCGTTGTAGATCCAGAACCCGGTGGTCGGCGCCGACGGCAGCTCCGCCTCGAACGGGATCACGCCGAACTGCACGTTCGGCAGGGTGCTGACGGCCAGCAGGCGATCCAACTGCCCGCGCATGACGTCCAGCGGGGCGAGCCGCGTGCGCAGCGCCGCCTCCGGGACGACGAAGCGGAACGTGCGGCCCCGGTCGTAGAGGATGTCCTGGCGTTTCATCCGCACGCGCACGGCGGCGTCGATCTCGTCGGGTGCGCTGTAGAGGCGCTTGACCTTGAGGAAGACGTGCCTGGCGTACTCGGTCGTCTGCAGCAGGCCGATGATCAGGCCCGGCTCGAAGACCCTGAACACCCGGGTCTTGGCCTCCAGGTCGCGGATGTCCTCCTGGATGGCGGCCAGGCCGCTGCGGTGGCGCTGACGCCAGTCGTCGTGCCGTTCGAGGAGGGCGACGGCCTGGGCGATGAGCAGGTCGACGGTCTCCGGCGGTGCGGCGACCGCCTGGCCCCAGACGACGACGTCGTCCTCGGTGGCCGTCTGCCTGGCGTTCTCCAGGCGGGAGACCTTGGACGGCTGCCAGCGCAGACGCTCGGCGAGCTCCTTGCCCGACAGATGCGCGGCTTCGCGCAACTGGCGCAGGTGCAGGCCGAGGTCGATGCGTTGCTGCTGAAAACCGCTCAAGGCCCCACCTCCAGTGCGCTAGAGGTTAGACCCCCACGCGTGAATCAGGCCAGAGCCCCTGCCGCAATCGTGATCAAGCGAGCACGCGTCTGGCTATCTCGGTGAGCAACTCGCGCGGAACCTCGACCGCGACCTCCCCTTCGAGGACGTCGCGCAGATCCGCGAGCGCCTCCGGATCGGTCACCTGCATGCCCTGGACGACGATAGTGCCCCGGTCGGTCTCGTAGAGCGTCGGACACGCCCCCGCCTCCGAAGTGGAGCCGAGAAAACGCATACGCATGGTGATCCTTCCCCGAGCCTTCCTCATGTTGCAATTGCGCGCAATTGTAGAGGGGTGAGGTGATCTTCGTCTACAAATGTCACATATGGCACCGTGGGCGGGCAAACGGGGTGAGAGCGGTCTTGGGGGTGGGGGCTGTGTCGGGGCCGGGGTGGGGCCTGGTGGGGTTGCGGTGGGGCGGGGTTGCGGGGTATTGCGCGGGAGTGTCCGGGGGAGGTGCGGTGGGGTGAGGTTGGCGCGCTGGGGGTGTCCGGGGTGAGGCGCAGTGGGCTGGCGCTGGCGCAGGCGCAGGCGCACGCGCAGGCGTGGCCAGGGGGCAGGCGGTCAGCCCAGCCCCTACCCCAACCACAAGTCCCAAGCCTCAAGCCTCAAGCCCCAACCACAAGCCCCAAGCCGAAGCCCCAACCCCAAGCCGAAGCCCCAAGCCCAACCCCAAGCCGAAGCCCTAACCCCAAGCCCAAGCCCTAGCCCGAAGCTCCACACCCAAGCCCAAGCCTCAAGCCCCCAAGTTCTAACCTCCGACGTCTCAAGCCCCACTCCAAGGTCCCAAGGCCCACCCCAGTGGCCCAAGCCCCACCCCAACCCTGGGCTCAGGCCCTACCTCAACCCTGGGCTCAGGCCCTACCCCAGCGTTGCGCTCACTCTCTGGCGCTCACCCCGGCCTTGCGCTCACCCCGAATTCCAGCCTCAGGCCCAACCCCGCGCTCTACTCCAGCCTTGCGCCCATCTCCCCCTCCCAAGCGCACCAAGGTGAGGTGGACGCAAGAACGGCAGGGACGGGGGTCAGCCCAGGGCCAGCATGGTGGGGGTGAACAGGCGGGTGCGGTCGCCGGGGAGGGGGCCGCCGAGGACCATGACGGCGTTGGCGAAGCTGTCGGTGATGCCGTTGGCCTTGGCCCAGGTGACGAGGTCCTCCAGGGTGACGTCCAGGTCGAGGCGTACGACGCCCTGGTGGCCCGCCGCCAGGTCGGAGATGAGTGCCTTGGCCGATTCGACGTCGTTGGCCACGACCGGGCCGACGACCAGCGTGTCGTCGTTGTGCCACGCGCCCGCGTAGCCGCCGCCGTCGATCACGTGGACGCGGTCGTGGAAGTCCGGCATGCGGGTCAGGATGTTCGACCGGTCGGCGCCGAAGATCTCGGGATCGGTCCTGACGATCTCGGCGAGGTCGGAGGTCGTGGCCGGGCGCGACAGGCCCGACGGTGAGCCGGTGAAGCGGCCCGTGTGGGAGTCGACCCTGCCGACCACCTCGAAGCCCAGCCGCTCGTAGACCGGCCTGCCGTACTCGGTGGCGTGCAGGGAGACGACGGCGTCGCCCGTCTGTCGCAGGACGTGCTCCATCACGCGGGTGGCCAGGCCCTGCCTGCCGTACCTGGGTGCGGTGAGCACCATGCTGACGACGGCGGCCGAGCTGCCGTAGCGGACGAGCACCGCCGTGGCGGCCAGGCCGTCGCCGTCGGGTGCGTCGATGCCGTATGCCTCGCCGATCTCGAACAGGAAGCGCCATTTGTCGCCCTCGACCGCCCAGCCCCGGCTCTGGGCGAGCGTCAGGCAGGCGGGCAGATCGGCCGTGTCGAGGCGTCGTGGGGTCATCACCGTAGCCATGCTTTCATCCTGGCAGAGAGCCGGACGGGCGACGTGACGGCGGGTGGGCGAAGTCGGCTTGAGGGGCGTCGGGCGGGGGAGCCCGGCCATGTGCTCACGGGGGAGCGTGGGAGGGCCTGCCGTATCGGGGGAAGCGGTGAGAGGAAGGGGGGATATGCGCGACTATGGCCCGATGAGTGTGGTGATCGCGGTGGATGTCGGCGGGACGACGATGAAGGGTGCTGTTGTCGGGAGACAGGGAGAGGTACGGCATTTCGAGCGGCGGCCCACGCCTCGTGAGGAGTCGCCCGACCGGGTGCTCGGCGCGGTGCGGGAGTTCGTGCTGTCGCTCGCCGGTCTGGGCCGGGTCGAGGCGGTCGGCGTGGTGGTGCCCGGTCTGGTGAGCGAGGGCACGGCGGTGTACTCGGCCACGTTCGGCTGGCGTGACGTGCCCGCCTCGGCGTTCGCCAGCATCGGCGTGCCGGTCGTACTCGGCCACGACGTGCGCGCCGCCGGGGAGGCGGAGGCCGTGTACGGCGCGGCGCAGGGCACACGCGAGGCCCTGGTCCTGGCCATCGGCACCGGGATCGCCGGAGCGCTCGTGCTGGGCGGCTCCCCGTACGGCGGCGCACGCGGATGGGCCGGGCAGATCGGCCACATCCCAGTCGTACCCGACGGGCTGCCGTGCGTGTGCGGCCAGCTCGGCTGCCTGGCAGCGTACGCCTCGGCCTCGGCCATCGCCGGGCGCTGCGGCGAGAGCATGGCCGAGACCGTCGTGTGGCGAGCAGGTACGGGCGATCCGCTGGCCCGGCTGGTGTGGAGCGAGGCGATCGACGCCCTGTCCTACGCCCTCGCGACCCACACGATGCTGCTCGACCCCTCCCTCGTGGTGATCGGCGGCGGCCTCGCCGAAACCGGCGACACCCTCCTTGAGCCGCTGCGAGCCGGGCTCGCGGCCCGCCTGGCGTTCCGGCCGCCGCCCGAGGTGGTGCTGTCGGCGCTGGGAGATCGGGGCGGGGTGCTGGGGGCTTCGCTGCTGGCTTGGCGGCTGGTGGGCTAGTGGGAGGTGGGGGTGGGGGATGCGTTGGGGAGGGCGGCCGGGCTGGGGTGGGGCTCGTCGCTCGTGGCGTTGGGTAGGGGGCGGGATTGGAGCTCGGCCGTAGAGGCGTCTTGACGTCTCGGGAAGGGATGCCACGCGGGCGGGCGCTCCTATGTCTCGGGAAGGGCCACCACGCAGGCTCGGAGTTCCTCGCCCAGGGCCTTGGCCTGGGCGTCCAGGCGTGGGCTTGAGGCCACGCCTCGGCCCAGCAGACCGTGTACGACGAAGTTCACCGCGCCGAGGTTGGGCAGCTCGTGGCGTTCGACACGGAGATGGGCGAGTTCGGGCAGCAGGCGCTTGAGCTCGTCGACGGTCAGGTAGGCGGCCAGCCAGCCGTAATGGCCGGGCGAACGCGTCCACACCCCGAGGTTGGCGTTGCCGCCCTTGTCCCCCGACCGGGCCCCGGCGACCTCCCCCAGCGGCCCCCGCCTCGCCCCCGCCGCCACCGCCCGTACGGCACGCTTCGGCTTCGACACCACCGGCGGCCCGGTCACCGTGGCGGCGGGCTCGCCGGGCAGCTCCCGCCCGTCCACCACCACCCGCACGTCCACCTCGGCGGCGGGCACGAGCGAAGGCCAGTACACCCCGTACGGCGAGGCGTCACCCGGCGGCGTGAGGCCGTAGAACCCGGGGTACCCGGCCAGCGCGGTCTCCACCACGGCGGAGGAGAAACGGCGTCCCGCCTTGTGCCGGTCGGCGTCCATCACGGTGATGCGCAGCAGCGCGGTCTCGCCCAGCGGGGTGAGCGAGACGTCCACCTGGTCGAAGCCGGAACGCGGCACCCGCGCCCAGATCGCCTCCTCGGCCAGCCTGGCCTTGGCCTTCAGGTCCAGGCCGGTCAGCACCAGCGTCATCGTGTTGCGGTAGCCGCCCATGTACGTCGCGGCGACCTTCAGCGTGTCGGGCGGCGGCGAGCCCTTCACGCCCGAGACGCGTACCCGGTCGGGGCCCTGCTGTTCGAGCGCGACGGTGTCGAAGTGCGCGACGACGTCGGGGCCGAGGTAGCGCGGCCCGGCGATCTCGTACAGGAGCTGGGCAGTCACCGTCCCGACCGAGACGAGGCCGCCGGTGCCGGGATGCTTGGTGATCACGCTGGAGCCGTCGGCGCTCAGCTCGGCGATCGGGAAGCCGCAGTGCGCCAGGTCGGGCACCTCCTCGAAGAAGGAGTAGTTGCCGCCGGTGGCCTGGCAGCCGCACTCGATGATGTGTCCCGCGACGACCGACCCGGCCAGCGCGTCGAGGTCGCCGGGCCGCCAGCCGTACTTCCAGATGCCGGGACCGGTGACCAGGGCGGCGTCGGTCACCCTGCCGGTGATCACGATGTCGGCCCCGGCGGAGAGCGCGGCGGCGATCGGACGGCCGCCGAGATAGGCGTTGGCGGTCAGCGGAGGCGCACTCAGGCGCTCACCGGTATCCAGATTCACCAGATCGAGCCCCCCACGCCCGGCCGCCGCCCTCCCCGCGAGGCCGTCGCCTGTCGTCTCGCGACCGCCCGCATCCCCGCGACCGTCAACTCCCCACCCCGTGAGGTCGTCGCCCGTGACATACGCGATCGACGGTGACAGCCCGAGGCGCCCGGCCAGCTCGGACACGGCCGAGGCGCATCCCTCGGGGTCGAGACCGCCCGCGTTCGACACGATCTTGATGCCGCGTTCCAGGCAGGTCCCCATGACCTGCTCCAGCTGCTCGACGAAGGTCGAGGCGTAGCCGGGTCTGCCCTTGAGCCGGTTGCCCGCCAGGATGAGCATGGTCAGCTCGGCCAGCCAGTCGCCCGTCAGCACGTCGATCGGGCCGCCTTCGACCATCTCGCGCGCCGCCGACAGCCGGTCGCCGTAGAAACCGCTGCAGTTGGCCACCCGCAGCACCACTACACCACCGCCCCGTGCGCCTGCGCCGCCCTCACGTCACGGTCTACTTCGGTGGGCGCTTGTCCGTGAAGCCCGAGATGCCGCACCGCCCCGTGCCCCCGTGTCACCCTCACACCACGGTCCACTTCGGGGGGCGCTTGTCCATGAAGGCGGAGATGCCCTCCTGGCCCTCCTCGGAGGTGAAGCGCTGGGCCGACAGGGCGGCCATCTCGCGCAGGCCCTCGTCGAAGGAGAGCGCGGGCACCTCGCGTACCAGTCGCTTGGTGATCGCCAGGGCCTCCGGGCCGCCCTTGACCAGCATCTCGGCATAGTGGGCCACGGTGGCGTCCAGCTTGTCCTCGGGCACGGCCCTGGTCAGCAGGCCGATCTGCTGTGCCTTGGCCGCGTCGAACACCTCGCCGGTCATGAGGTACTCGGCCGCGGCCCGCGACTCCAGCCTGCGCAGCACCGGTACGGAGATCATCGCGGGCGCCACGCCCAGCCGTACCTCACTGAAGGCGAACGAGGCGGTCAGCGGGGCGACGGCGAAGTCGCAGGCGGCCACCAGGCCGAGGCCGCCCGCGCGTGCGGTGCCGTTGAGGCGGCAGATGACCGGCTTGGGCGACTCCCAGATCAGGCCGAGTATCTCGGGGAAGGACGCCGTCACGGGCGCGTCGCTCGCGCCTCTGCTCGGCTCGATCCGCTGCTCCTTCAGGTCGGCGCCCGAGCAGAAGACCGGCCCGGTGCCCGTGATCACGATGACCCTGACGCCGGGCTCGCCGAGCGCCCAGTTCAGCCGGTCCTCCAGGTCGCCGAGCAGCCGCACCGACAGGGCGTTGCGATTGGGCGGGGAGTCCAGCGTGATGGTGGCGATGCCCGCTTCGAGCTCCTTGTGCACCAGGCGCGTCATGTGTTCGTTCCTTCCTCGATGACCGCGAGCACGGTCCCGGCCTCGACCTGCCGTCCGGCCGTGACGAGTACCTCGGCCACCAGTCCCGTCACGGGGGCGACGATCCGATGCTCCATCTTCATCGCCTCCAGGACCAGGACCGGCTGCCCCTTGGCCACGCGGTCGCCGGGCTCGACCTCGACCCGCAGCACGCTACCCGGCATCGGCGCGAGCAAGGAGCCCGGGGCGGCAAGTTCGGCGGGCTCGGGCAGCCGGGGCAGCGGCGTGAGCCTGACGGAGCCGAGCACGGAGTCGACGTGCACGACGTCCGGACCGGCCGCGACCTCGAACGTCCTGCGCACCCCGTCCTCCTCGAGCACGACCCGGCCGGGCGTGGCCTCGACCAGGACGACCGGCCCTTCGAGCGCGCCGGACCTGCTCAGGGAGTACTCGACGACGATCTCCGCGTACGGGATGCGCTGCGGGGCGGAGCGCACGTTGCGCCAGCCGCTGGGCAGCGAGCCCTGCACGGCGGCTCCCGCCCGCCTGGCGGCCTGCCCGGCCAGCGCCGCCGCCAGCGCCGACAGCTCCAGCGGCGCGGGCTCCGGCTCAAGGCTCGCGGCGTGCTCGTCCAGGAAGGCGGTGTGCGTGCGGCCGGCCCGGAACTCCGGATGCGTCAGGACGTCGCGCAGCAGGTCGCGGTTGGTGGTCAGGCCGTGGATCCTGGCCCCGGCCAGCGCGGCGGCCAGCTTCCTGATCGCCTCGGCCCTGGTCTCGGCATGGGCGACGACCTTGGCGAGCATCGGGTCGTAGTGCGCCGACACGCGTGTGCCCGACTCGACGCCCGAGTCCACCCGGACGCCGGGCGGCACCTCGAACCTCGACAGCACGCCGCTCTGCGGCACGAAGGCGCGGTCCTCGGCATACAGGCGTGCCTCGATCGCATGGCCGCGCGCGGGCGGCGGGTGCTCGGGCAGGCGATGGCCTTCGGCCACCCGCAGCTGCAGCCGGACGAGGTCGAGGTCGTGCACGAGTTCGGTGACCGGGTGTTCGACCTGGAGGCGGGTGTTCATCTCCAGGAAGGCGACGGTGTCGTCCCTGACGAGGAACTCCACCGTGCCCGCGCCGACGTAGCCGATGCGCCTGGCGGCGTTCACGGCCGCCTCGTGCAGGCGGGCGCGCAGGCCGGGGCCGACGGCGGGTGAGGGGCTCTCCTCGATCAGCTTCTGGTGGCGGCGCTGGATCGAGCACTCGCGCTCGCCCAGCGCCCACACCACGCCGTGGGCGTCGGCCATGATCTGTACTTCGATGTGCCTGGCCCGCTCCAGCAGCGGCTCGACGAACACACTCCCGTCGCCGAACGCCGCCAGCGCCTCCCGCGCGGCCGAGGCCAGCTCCTCCGCGAGCCGCTCCGGCTCCCGTACGATCCGCATCCCCCGCCCGCCGCCCCCGGCCGAAGCCTTGACCAGCAACGGGTACGGCAGGCCGGGCTCGCCGGGGTCGAGCGAGGGCAGCAGCGGCACGCCCGCCTCCGCCATCAGCCGCTTGGCCTCGACCTTGGACCCCATGGCCGCGATGGCGGAGGGCGGCGGCCCCACCCAGGTCAGCCCGGCGGCCAGCACGGCCTCGGCGAACCCCGCGCTCTCGGAAAGGAAGCCGTAACCGGGATGCACGGCGTCGGCCCCCGACACGCGGCAGGCCCGCACGAGCGCGGCCACGTCCAGGTAGGTCTCGGCGGGCCGCGCCCCCGGCAGCCTGACCGCCTGCCCGGCCGCCCGCACGTGCGGGGAGTCGGCGTCGGGGTCGGAGAACACCGCGACGGTCTCGATGCCGAGCTCGTCGCAGGTGCGGAAGACGCGGCGGGCGATCTCGCCCCTGTTGGCCACCAGCAGTCGCGTGATCACGGCCGGAACACCCCGAACCCGGCGGGCGCCGGAACGGCCGCACTGTTGATCGCCGAAAGGCACAGCCCGAGCACCGTCCGCGTGTCCCGAGGATCGATGACCCCGTCGTCGTAGAGCCTGCCCGACAGGAAGAACGGCAGCGACTCCGTCTCGATCTGCGCCTCGACCATCGCCCGCATCGCCGCGTCGCCCTCTTCGTCGTAGACCTGCCCACGCGCCTGCGCCGCGGCCCGCCCGACGATGGACAGCACCCCGGCCAGCTGCGCCGGGCCCATCACCGCCGACTTGGCGCTCGGCCAGGCGAACAGGAACCTCGGCTCGAAGGCGCGCCCGCACATGCCGTAGTTGCCCGCCCCGAACGACGAGCCGAGCACGACGGTCAGATGCGGCACGGTCGAGTTGGACACCGCGTTGATCATCATCGCGCCGTGCTTGACGATGCCGCCCTGTTCGTAGTCCTTGCCGACCATGTAGCCGGTCGTGTTCTGCAGGAACAGCAGGGGAGTACGCGACTGGTTGGCCAGCTGGATGAACTGCGCCGCCTTGTGCGACTCCTCGCTGAACAGCACGCCCTGGGCGTTGGCCAGCACGCCGACCGGATAGCCGTGCAGCGTCGCCCAGCCGGTCACCAGGCTGGCGCCGTACAGCGGCTTGAACTCGGTGAACTCGCTGCCGTCGACGATCCTGGCGACGACCTCGCGCGGGTCGAACGGGATCTTGAGGTCCTCCGGCACCACGCCGAGCAGCTCCTCCTCGTCGTAGGACGGCGGGCGCACCGGCCCGGGAGGCGTGCCGAGCTTGCGCCAGGCCAGCGAGGCGACGATCGCCCGGCCGATGCGCAGGGCGTCGTGCTCGTCGGCCGCCAGGTGGTCGGCCAGGCCGCTGACCCTGGCGTGCATCTCGGCGCCGCCGAGCGACTCGTCGTCTGACTCCTCGCCCGTGGCCATCCGCACCAGCGGCGGGCCGCCGAGGAACACCTTCGCGCCGCCCTTGACCATGACCACGTGGTCGCTCATGCCGGGGACGTACGCGCCTCCGGCGGTGGAGTTGCCGAACACCAGGGCGATGGTCGGGATGCCCGCGGCCGACAGCCGGGTCAGGTCGCGGAAGACGCGGCCGCCCGGGATGAAGATCTCCTTCTGCGTCGGCAGGTCGGCGCCGCCCGACTCCACCAGGTTCACCAGCGGCAGGCGGTTGACCAGGGCGATGTCGGCGGCGCGCAGTGTCTTGCGCAGGGTCCACGGGTTGGAGGAGCCGCCCTTGACCGTCGGGTCGTTGGCGACGATCACGCACTCGACGCCCTCGACGACGCCGATCCCGGTGACGACGCTCGCGCCGACCTGGAACCGCTCACTGCCCCACGCGGCGAGCGGTGAGAGCTCGAGGAAGGCGGAGTCGGGGTCGACCAGCAGTTCGACGCGTTCGCGCGCGGTCAGCTTGCCCCGGGCGCGATGGCGTTCGACATAGGCGGGGCCGCCGCCCGCGACCGCCTTGGCCTGCTCGGTCTCCAGGTCGGCCAGCTTGGCGAGCATCGCCGCACGCCTGGAGAGGTACTCCTCGCCGCCGGTGTCCAGCCTGCTGTGGATCATCAGGTCTCCTCCTGGGGCCGCGAAGTCGACGTGATCGTCAAACCGATGGCCCTGGCCCACAACACCGTCAGCGCCTGGACCGCCGTCTCCTCGTCGGCGCGTTCGCCGAGGTCGAGCCACACGTGGGCGAAGTGCTCGACCATGCCGCCGAGCATGACGGCCGTCATCCTGGGGTCGAGCGCGGGATCGGCCAGGCCCTGCTCCTGCAGTCTGCGCAGGCCGTCGGCGCCTCGCCGTACGAAGACCTCGCGCAGTTCGAGGAGCAGGCCGGCGAACGTGTCGTCGGTGCCGGCCGCGTGTTCGATCATGCGCACCAGGCGGGAGTTGGCCGCCCAGGCCCGCAGGTAGAGGCGGTTGGCGGCCTCGATCCTGGCGTAGGGGTCGTCGGGCACGGCCGGGCCGACCACGCTCGCGGCGAACATCTCGCCCACCACCGTCGCCGCGACCTCGCCGAACAGCGCCTGCTTGGAGGCGAAGTAGGTGTAGAAGGTGCCGTGCGAGACCCCGGCCAGCTCGCACACGTCGTCGATGCGCACCGCGTCGTAGCCGTGCTCGGCGAACGCGCGCCTTCCGGCGTCGACGAGCACGGCCTTGGTGCGGCGGCCCCTGGAGGTCAGGGGCGCCGGGTTGACGCTCACGTCAAGTACTGTAGCCGGGCGACCAGGGGCTGTCCGCTACCGGACGCCCGTCAGCCGCAGTGCTGCCAGGGGCTCTTCCACGACACCGAGCCGTAGGTGCCGCCCCACGAGACGCACTTCTTGGCCGCCGTCAGCTTCGCCGGGCCCGCGTACGCCGTGTAGAGGTTGTTGTCGGTCTTGGTGCTGCCGCCCTTGACCGACAGGACGGCCGCCATCCGGTACTTGGTGGTGCGGACGTACTTCGACATCGTCACCACGCAGTTCTGCTTGCTGGTGGCGTGGTAGAGCAGGTAGACGGTCGATTCCTTGGTCAGGGCGCGCGAGTTGAGCACCTTGAAGCCGGAGCCGCACACGGCCTGCGGGGTGTAGGGGTTCAGCTTCGGCGCGGGTTTGGCCGGAGGCTTGACCGTCGCCTTCGGGGTCGGCTTGGGCGTGGCCTTGGCCGGGGGCGGCTCCACCGGGTTCAGTGTCGTCGGCCCGGCCTCGGGCTCGACGAGGTCGTCGTCCGGTTTGGCGGGGGGCGTCGGCTTGGCCGTGGGCTTGGCCGCCGGTTTGCCGGTCGTCTCGTCGGGCGCCGGGCGCTCCTGCGGCGGGGAGACGACGTCGATCGGGTCCGCGGGGGGCTGCGGCTTCTTCGTCCTGGTCGCCTTGGGCTTCGGGCTGTCCTCGACGACCTCGGGCGGCTGGATCTGGGCCACGTCGTCGCCCGGCGTGGGCACGACCTCGGTCTGCGGGTCGGGCGCGGTGCTCGCGTTGCCCGCGAGCACCACCTCCTTGGCCGGGCCGCTCGGCTGCGCGAGCAGCACCGTCCCGCCGACCACCAGGGCGCCGGCCACCGCGATCCCGCTCACCACGGCGAGCGTGCGTCGCCGCCCGCCGGGGGTGGCGCGGGGCTTTCCGCCGTGGCCGCCGTGGGGCGCGGGCGCTCCCTGCGTCCTGGGTACGGCCGGCGGCGCGCCGTAGCCGGTCGGGACGGCCGGGGTGTCCTCGGGGTCGGCGGGCGTGCTTTCAGGAGCTCCGGGAGCCTCTGCGGGGGCGCCAGGAACGGGCGGGTTGTCGTAGACCGGCGCGCTGGCGCTCGGCGCCTGCTGCCCGGCGGGGGCGACGCCGCTGTTCGCAGACGCACCGGCGGCCGCGATGCCCACGGCGGTGGTCTGGCCGGTCAGGCGGGTGACGAGTTCCTCGGCCGAAGGGCGGCGGGTGGGGTCCTTGGACAGGCAGGCGGCGACGAGGCCGCCGAGCACGCCGTCCAGCGGGCCGATCTCGGGCTCCTGGTGCAGGATGCGGTTCATCACGACGGGGATCGAGTCGGACCCGAAGGCCGGTCGCCCGGTCGCGGCGAAGACCATCGTGACGCCCCACGCGAACACGTCGGCCGCGGGCGTCACCTTCTCCCCGGTGAGCTGCTCGGGCGCCAGGTACGACGGCGTCCCCATCGCCATGCCCGTGGCGGTCGCGCCGGGCGAGTCCAGCGCCCTGGCGATGCCGAAGTCGATCACGACCGGCCCCTCGGGGCCCATCAGCACATTGGCCGGCTTGAAGTCGCGGTGCAGGATCCCGGCCCGGTGGATGGCGGCGAGCGCCGTCGCGGTGCTGATCGCCAGCCGCTCCAGCGCCGCGCCCCGCCTCGGCCCCTCCCGGTCGACGAGCTGGCGCAACGACGGCCCGGGCACGTACTCGCTGACGATGTACGGCCTGCTGCCGTCGAGGTCGGCGTGCAGGACAGGCGCGGTGCAGAAGCGCGCCACCCGCTGCGCCACCGCCACCTCGCCGAGGAACCTCTGGCGTGCGTCGGCGTCGGCGACGAGCGCCTGGTGCAGCAGCTTGACCGCGACCTGCTGGCCGGTCGCGGCGCGCCCCAGGTAGACGACCCCCTGACCGCCCTCCCCGAGCCTGCCCTCGATGTCGAACACGCCCAGCCGGCGCGGATCATCCGCAGCCAGAGGCTGGAATGGCGTCACGTCTAACCCCCGGTTTAATCCTGTTATTGGGGCGAAACGCTACCAGTGGGACGTGTGTTACGTCCCACCTCTTACCGACGCCGGTCGGAAATGCCGCAATCGCTGTCAAATCCCCTTGCCGGGATTGAGCAGGCCCAGCGGGTCGAACACCGCCTTGATCCCGTGCGACACCTCGTCGACCAGCGACCCGGTCTCCAGGCCCAGCCAGCGCTTCTTCAGCAGGCCGACGCCGTGCTCGCCGGTCAGCGTGCCGCCCAGGTCGAGGGCGGCGCGGAAGACCTCGTCGGCCGCCGCCCAGACGTTCGGCGGCGGCTCGGGCAGGCCGTGCTCGAAGATGAACACCGGGTGCAGATTGCCGTCGCCCGCATGGGCCACCGTGCAGATCCGCACGCCGTGCCTGGCCCCGGCCTCCTCGATCGCCGTGACCATCGCCGCCAGCTTCGAACGCGGCACGCAGACGTCCTCGGGCAGCAGCGCGCCCAGCCGCTCCTTGGCGTGGTAGGCCATGCGCCGCACCGCGATGAGCTCGTCGGCCTCGGCGGGTGTGGTGGACACCGCGACGAACGAGGCGCCGTGCCCGGCGCACAGGGCCGCCATCCGCTCGCCCACCGCCGCGCTGTCGGCCGCGTCCGACTGGCCGATCAGCATCGCCGACGTGGTCGCCTCGAGGCCGATGCTGCGGTAGTCGTCGATGGCCTCAAGGGTGGCCCTGTCCATGAGCTCCATCAGCGACGGGCCGCACCCGGCCGCCATGATCGCCGAGACCGCCGCGGCGGCGTCGTGCAGCGAGCCGAACTCGGCCGCGATCGTCGTGGGCGGCGCCGACGGCACGGGCCGCAGCCGTACGGTGGCCGCGGTGATCACGCCGAGTGTGCCTTCGGAGCCGACGAACAGGCCGGTGAGGTCGTAGCCGGTGACGCCCTTCATCGTGCGCCTGCCGGTCGTCAGGACCCGGCCGTCGGCCAGCACCACCTCGAGGCCGAGCGCCGAGTCGCGCGTCACGCCGTACTTCACGCAGCGCAGGCCGCCCGCGTTGGTGGCCAGGTTGCCGCCGATGGTGGAGATCTCGTAGGAGGAGGGGTCGGGGGCGTACATCAGGCCGTGCGCGCGTGCGGCCCGGTCCAGGTCGGCGTTGATCACGCCGGGCTCGACGACCGCGATCTCGTCGGCGGGCGAGAGCTCCCTGATGGCGGTCATCCTGGCCAGCGACAGCACGATCGAGCCCTCGACGGCGGTCGCGCCGCCCGCGAGCCCCGTGCCGGCGCCGCGCGGCACGACGGGCACCCGGTGCTCGGTGGCCCAGCGCATCGTCGTCACCACGTCGTCGCGATCGGCCGCCAGGACGACGCCGAGCGGTTTGCCCGGTTCGAGGAAGGTACGGTCGCGGGCGTAGGAGTCGGCCACCTCCGGATCGGTAAGAACCCGTCCTTCGGGCAGGGAACCGACAAGCGCCTCGATAGCTGTCACACAGGGACCATAGCCGGTGCCGTCCCGCGGCCTTCGAGTTGCGTCCATAGGACGAGGGCACGACACTGGCCGGGGTGCAAATGGAACCTTCCTGTCCTCAGTGCGAAATGTCGGACCGGGCGACGTCGGTGCCCGGAGTCGTGGCCTCGGGTACGACGTTCCGCATGGGCTGGACCCGTGTGGCGCGCGACCGCGATCTGGCCGACGTGCCGCCGATGACGTTCTTCGGCACCGGCAAACGGCCGATGACCAGGACACAGCTGGCGATCTGGCTGTCGTTCCCGCATCCGCACGAGATTCCGCGTACCCGGCACCAGGGCATCGTCGTGCTCTGTGTGGCCGCGCTGGCCCACCTGGTGGCCGCACTGTTCTTCGGCATGGGCGACGACCCCAGCGTGTGGGGGGTCCTGGTGGCGCCCTTCTGCTTCACCGGGCTGTTCTGGGGCGTCGGCGCGTTGTTCGTCGGCTCGTCGTACGCGGCCAGGCGGCGCGACCAGGCCGAGGCTCCGGCCAGGGCGCAGGCCTTGGAGGTGTGGAAGAGCCTGTACTACTGCTCGCGCGACAACGTCGTGTTCGAGCCGGGGGTGGGTGTCACCTTCCACCCCCGGGAGACGCGAGAGTACATCTTCGGCTTCATCAAGCGCCGCTGAGCCCGGGCCGGTCGGTCAGGACGCGAGCAGCTTCTCCGTCGCCACCAGGCGCACGCACACCGCCAGGCCCGCGATGGCCTGCTCCAGCTCGGGCAGGTCGGGGTAGGTCGGCGCGATGCGGATGGTCCGGTCGGCGGGGTCGTCGCCGTAGGGGTGCGTGGCGCCCGCGGGGGTCAGGGCGATACCCGCCTCCTTGGCCCTGGCCACGACCGCCTTGGCGCAGCCCTCGGGCACGTCGAGGCTGATGAAGTAGCCGCCTTCGGGGCTGGTCCAGGTGGCGAAGCCGGTGCCGCCGAGCTCGGCGGTCAGCACCCGCTCCACGACCTCGAACTTCGGCCTGATCAGCTCACGGTGCCTGGCCATGTGCTTGGTCACCCCGTCCTCGTCCCGCAGGAACGCGGCGTGACGCAGCTGGTTGACCTTGTCGGGGCCGATGCTCTGCTTGCCCGAGTGGCCGAGGAACCACGCGACGTTGGCAGGCGAGGCGCCGAAGAACGACACGCCCGCGCCCGCCAGCGTGACCTTCGACGTCGAGCCGAACACGAACACCCGGTCGCCGTTGCCCGCCTCGGTCGCGACGGCCAGCAGGTCGGCCAGCTCGGCGGGGGAGTCGGTCAGGTGGTGCACGGCGTAGGCGTTGTCCCAGAAGATGCGGAAGTCGGGC
This sequence comes from Nonomuraea sp. IBHARD001, assembly GCF_056106265.1. Lineage (NCBI taxonomy): Bacteria > Bacillati > Actinomycetota > Actinomycetes > Streptosporangiales > Streptosporangiaceae > Nonomuraea > Nonomuraea sp. IBHARD001. The sequence goes on along the minus strand of NZ_JBWBBW010000002.1, from coordinate 6,143,650 downwards.
GCGGCCGTCGCCATCGTCGCCAGGCGGCGCACGGTGGTCTCGCCGTAGGTCAGGCCCGAGGGGTTGCTGTACTTCGGCACGCACCAGATGCCCTTGACCCGCGCGTCCTCGGCGACCAGGCGCTCGACGACGTCCATGTCGGGGCCCTCGTCGTCCATGGGCACCGCGACGAGCTTGATGCCGAACCGCTGGGCCAGCGCGAAGTGCCTGTCGTAGCCGGGGACCGGACACAGGAACACGATCTCGGGCTCGTCGACCCAGCGGCGCTCGCCGCCGGGCAGCACGCTGAGCAGCGCGTGCACGATCGCGTCGTGCATGAGGGCGAGGCTGGAGTTGTTGCCCGCGACGAGCTGCGCGACCGGCACCTGCAACGCCCCGGCGAAGATCTCGCGGATCTCCGGAAGGCCCTGCTGGCCGCCGTAGTTGCGGGTGTCGGTGCCGTCCGCGGCGCGGTGGCCGACATCCAGGGTGATCAGCTCGGCCGCCAGGTCGAGCTGGCGGGGCGAGGGCTTGCCCCGGGTGAGGTCGAGGGCCAGGCCCTGCTCGCGAAGGGCGTCGTAGTCGCGCTTGGCCTGCTCGTGCTGGGCGGTCAGCTCGGCAGTCGAGGTCACGGGGGCTCCAGGGTCGTGTGGTTCGGGGTCGGACCTCCGAGGATACCGGCCGTGCGCCCGGCGCTTCCGACCGATCCGGGGCCAGGCCGTACCCGGGTCGTGTGGAACGTGACAGAACCGTCATCCGTCTGGCGGACTTCCGGGCGGGGGCGCACTACGATCCGGCACAGTCGACTTCGGGGGGAGAAGGGACTGTCGTGGACTACTCTCACCCCGATCAGGAGTCCTGGCCGCCCGCACGCAGGGCGCCGTCGTCGCTCGTGGCCGTGCTGGTCGTGCTCGGGGCGTTGACCGGAGGGTTCGGCGTGCTCGGCGTGATCGCCCTGGCCGAGGGCGACCAGGCCGCCGCGCCCCGGGTGCCCGCCGCCGTCACGCCGCCCGCGGCCGAGGCGCTCGCCGTCGAACTGCGCAGCCCCGAAGGCACGCCGCTCGTCCTGCTGCCCGACGTCAGGGGCCTGGACGGCCGCACGGCCAAGGAGCGGCTCGGGCAGGCCGGGCTGTTCACGGTGGCCGAGCGGGCGGTCGGAGGGCGCGGCGGCGTGGTGTCGGGCATGTGGGTCGTGGTGGGCCAGTCGCCCAGACCCGGCACCGAGGTACACGGATCGGACGAGGTCGTGCTGTGGCTGCGCCGCCCGGCGGCCACACGCGGCGGGCGTCCGGCGCCGTCGAGCCCGGCCCTTCCCTGACGGAAGCGGGGCAGGGCCGCTCAGGGCAAGCGCATCGGCCGGGCGACGTGCCGTGGTTTTTCGGCTACGGTGGGAGACGAATCCCCTGGCTGAGGCGGTGGCGATGCGCGCCCACATCGGCAGGTCGGCGGAGATGGCCGCCGCGCTCGCCCTGCTCAGAGATGTTCGCCTGGTGACGCTCACCGGCCCCGCGGGTGTCGGCAAGTCGCACCTGGCGGCCAGGATCGCCGAGCGGGCGAGCGCCGAACCACCGCAGGAGTGGGCCGACGGCGTGGCCGTGGCCGATCTGAGCCAGGTCGGCGGGCGTGCCGAGATGCTCACGCTGATCGCCGAGTGCCTGGGCGTCGGCGCGACCGGGCCGGAGGAGCTCGCCGACTGGCTGGGCACCCGGCGGATGCTGCTCGTGCTCGACACCTGCGACGCGGGCCTCGCCGAGATCGCCACGCTCACGGGCTCGCTGCTCAAGGCGATGCCGGGCCTGCGGGTGCTGGCCACCAGCAGGCAGTCGCTCGGCACGCTGGGCGAGCACGTGCGTGTGCTCGACGGCCTGCCGCAGGGGGAGGCGGCCACCCTGTTCGGCAGGCTCGCCGCCGGACTGACGCTTGACCCGGCGCTGGCCGCGGCCTGTGAGGGCCTGCCGCTGGCGGTGGAACTGGCCGCGGCCGCCCTGACCGCCGAGCGGCTCGCCGCCGAACGCCTCGCCGAAAGCGGCCATTGCGCGCCGGTCACGAAGCCGGGCAAGGGCGGCGACGCCGGGCTCGGCCTCGCGGGCGGCCTGCTCGACCTGCTGGCCGACCCGCACAGGCAGGGCCCGAGGCGCCATCGCTCCATGCGCACGGCCATCGGCTGGAGCCACGAGCTGTGCTCGGCCGAGGAACGCCTGCTGTGGGCCAGGGCCTCGGTCTTCCCCGGCGACTTCGACCTGGCCTCGGCCGAGAAGGTCTGCCTGGGGCCCGGCCTGCCTGCCGGGCACGTGCATGCCGTACTGGCCGGGCTGGTGGACAAGAGTGTGCTGCGGCGGCGGGAGGACCGGCGCGGGGTGCGCTTCCGTATGGCCAGGTGCGTGCGGGAGTTCGGGGCCGAGTGGCTGGTGCTGCTGGGCGAGGAGGGGCACGTCCGATCCCTGCATCGGCAGCTGAATCAGGCGAACTGACCTTTTCAGAAGCCGCTCGCGGTGCTTGTGTGGAGAGCAAGGCCCACCTGTGATCCACATCACACGGGAGGAGTGCCGATGAGCGGTACTCGCACCCCCTTCACCGCGGAGCCCGCCCCCTGCGGCCGGAGGTCGGACGGAGAGCACTTCTTCGACGACGACGGCTACGGCCTGCTCATCCGCGACCAGTACTTCGACTGCGGATGCCGCCGCATCAGGCACGAGTACCACGACGGCAGCATCCATCTGGGCGCCGTCAGGCACGACGGCAAGAAGGTCAAGGAGCGCCAGGACCCCGACCGCGGCTGGTGAGAGGGCAACGATGATCGACGTACTTGTCGTCGGAGGAGGCGGAGCCGGACTGCGCGCGGCCATCGCGGTCGCCGAGTCGGACCCTTCGTTATCGGTGGCCGTCGTCTCCAAGGTCTACCCGATGCGCAGCCACACGGTCTCGGCCGAAGGCGGCGCCGCCGGGGTGATCGGCGTGGACGACAGCCTCGACGAGCACGCCTATGACACGATCTCGGGCGGTGACTGGCTGTGCGACCAGGACGCGGTGGAGGCGTTCGTCGCCGAGGCGCCGCGCGAGCTGATCCAGCTGGAGCACTGGGGCTGCCCCTGGAGCAGGGAGCGCGACGGCAGGGTCGCGGTGCGCCCGTTCGGCGGCATGAAACGCCTGCGCACCTGGTACGCCGCCGACAAGACCGGCTTCCACCTGCTGCACACGCTCTTCCAGACGACCCTGCGCCTGCCCGACGTGATCAGGTACGACGAGTGGTTCGTCACCAGGCTCGTGGTCGACGAGGGCAAGGTGCACGGCGTCGTCGCCGTCGAGATCAGGACGGGCAGGATCGAGACGATCGCCGCCCGGACCGTGATCCTGGCCACGGGCGGCTGCGGCCGGGTCTTCCCCTTCACCACCAACGCCGCCATCAAGACCGGCGACGGCATGGCCCTGGCCTACACGGCGGGCGCGCCGCTGAAGGACATGGAGTTCGTCCAGTACCACCCCACCGGCCTGCCGTTCACCGGCATCCTCATCACCGAGGCGGCACGCGCCGAGGGCGGCTGGCTGATCAACAAGGACGGCTACCGCTACCTCCAGGACTACGACCTGGGCACGCCCACCAGGGAGCCGAGGCTGCGCAGCATGGAACTCGGCCCGCGCGACCGCCTGTCGCAGGCGTTCGTCGGCGAACAGGCCAAGGGCCGCACCGCGCAGACCACGTACGGCCCGGTCGTCTACCTCGACCTGCGCCACCTCGGCGAGGCGAAGATCGACGCGCGGATCCCGTTCGTACGCGAGCTGTGCCGCAGCTACCAGAACCTCGACCCGGCCGTCGACCTCATCCCGGTCAGGCCGGTCGTGCACTACATGATGGGCGGCGTGCACACCGACGTGCACGGCGCCACCCCGATCGCCGGGCTCTACGCCGCGGGCGAGACGGCCTGCGTGAGCATCAACGGGGCCAACAGGCTCGGCTCCAACTCACTGCCCGAGATCCTCGTCTTCGGCGCCAGGGCGGGCCGGGCGGCGGCGGCCTACGCGCGCGAGCACAGGCGGGGCGAGGCGTCGGCCCTGCGCACCCAGGGCGCCGACGAGCTGCGCAGGCTGGAGCGGGTCAGGGACGCGCGGGCGGGCGGCGAGCGCATCGCCGACCTGCGCGAGCGCATGCAGGAGACGCTGGAGCAGGCGGCGGGCATCTACCGCACCGGCGAGCGCCTGGCCGAGGCCGCCGACACGCTGGGCGAGCTGAGCGAACGCGCCACGCGCGCCGGGCTCGACGACCACAGCGGCGCCTTCAACACCGAACTGCTCACCGCGCTCGAACTCACCTCGATGATCGAGATCGCCCGCACGATCGTGGCATGCGCGCTGCTGCGGCGCGAGTCGAGGGGCGCGCACCAGCGCAGCGACTTCCCCGAGCGCGACGACGCCGGTCATCTCGCGCACTCCCTGGTCACCAGGGACGCGGACGGCGCCCCCTCGGTCGGGGCGCTGCCCGTGACGATCACCCGCTGGCCTCCTGGAGAAAGGGTGTACGGCCGATGACGGCGAGCGCGGAGCGCACGATACGCCTGGAGGTGGCCAGGTACCGCCCCGAACAGGACGACGAGCCGTACGTGCAGGCCTACGACGTCCCCCTGCACGAGGACTGGGCCGTCCTCGACGGCCTGGCCCACGTCAAGGACAGGCTGGACGGCACGCTGTCGTTCCGGTGGTCGTGCCGGATGGGCATCTGCGGCTCGTGCGGCATGAACGTCAACGGCGAGCCCAGACTGACCTGCGGCGCCTTCCTCACCGAGTACGGCGAGGGCCCGGTCAGGATCGAGCCGCTCAAGGGCTTCCCGGTGATCAGGGACCTGGTCGTGGAGATCGACGACTTCCTGGCCAAGCTCACCCACGTGCGGCCCTGGCTGATCAGGGAGGGCGAGGAGCTGCCGCTGACGGCGGAGTACGCCCAGACGCCCGCCCAGCTGGAGGCCTACAAGCAGTACAGCATGTGCATCAACTGCATGCTGTGCTACTCGGCCTGCCCCGTCTACGTGCTCAACCCGGACTTTCTCGGTCCCGCCGCCCTGGCGCTGGCCCAGCGCTACTCGCTCGACTCCCGCGACCAGGGCGACCGGCTCGACCTGCTCGACAGCGACGAGGGCGTGTGGGGCTGCACCTTCGTCGGGGAGTGCACGAGCGCGTGCCCCAAGCATGTCGACCCGGCCGAGGCGATCCAGCGGCTGAAGGTAACGGCCGCGATGCGCTCGCTGCTGCCGTGGAGCAGGCGATGAGCGCGCTCTACCGGCCGCCTCGCGACCGGCTGTGGTTCCTGCGCAGCCGGGCCTACACGGTGTTCGTGCTGCGCGAGCTGACCAGTGTGTTCGTCGCCTGGTCGATGGTGTACCTGCTGATGGTGTGCGACGCGGTGCTCGACGGCGACCTGGCCGCGTTCGCCGTGACGGCCGCCCAGCCGTGGCTGGTCGCGCTGAACGTCGTCGCGCTGGCCGCCACGCTGTTCCACTCCGTGACCTTTCTCAACCTCGCGCCGAAGGCCACGGTGATCAGGCTGGACGGCTGGCGGGTGCCCGCGTTCGTGATCCAGGGCGGCAACCACTCGGCGTGGGCGCTGGCCTCCCTGGTCCTGGCCTTCTTCGTACTGAGGTGAGCGGCGTGAGACGTCGGGCGGAGCCGTACCTGTGGCTGCTGTTCAGCGGTGGGGGAGTGGTGGCGGCGCTGGCGCTTCCCGTGCTGGTCGTGCTGTTCGGGGTGCTGATGCCGCTCGGTGTGCTGCAGTGGCCGCAGGGGCTGGGCGCACTGCTGGATCCGTGGCCCGTGCGGGCCGTGCTCGTGGTGGTCGCGGGGCTGTGTTTCTTTCACGCGGCGCATCGCATCCGCTTTACCAGTGAGGAAATAGCGGGAATTCGAAGGTTCGATCCGGCCATAGCACTGGTCGCCTATGGCGGTGCTATAGCCGGGACCTGTGGTGCTGCTGGGGTTTTATTCTAAATTGATCACATTTCAACAACGGGCTTTACGGGTCCTTTACCGTCCATCTAGCGTCCGCTTGTATCGGCGCGCCCATCCCGGCGCGCCGTGGACGTTCGCCCGGTCAACCCGGGCAGGGAGGGTTACAGGTGCCGAGCAGAAAGCGCCTCTTCGCGATCGTGCCCGCAGTCGGTCTGCTGGCCGCGGGACTGGCCGTCACCGGGGCGGCGGCCTCGTCGGACGGCTCCGTCGCCCGTTACCAGCCGACCGCGGCAGACTATTACATCAACTACACCCCTCCGCAGGTCGAACTTCCGACCGAGGAGCCCGCCGTGCCTGGCAAGGCCAAGCGCAGCAGCCTCACCCCCGCGCAGAAGTACGACCAGAAGTTCGTCTCCGGCAACCCGGCCGCGGCCAGGGTGCTCGCCGCGCGTGAGAACCAGGCCATCAAGACCGGTCAGAACCCGGCCGACTTCATCTACAAGAAGTCGCCGACGAAGAAGACGGCCAAGCTTCTCACCATCCTCGTGGAGTTCAACGAGAACGCCAACGACGACTTCTCCGGCTTCAACCGCCTGGCGCACCCGCGCGCCACCCCCACCGAGTGCGTCGTCGAGCCTCCGGGCACGCTGAAGAACGGCCCGCTGCACAACAAGATCCCCAACCCCGCCACGCTGGCCGGCGGCGGCAAGGACAACAACACCTTCTGGGTGCCCGACTTCAGCACCTCGCACTTCGACAAGATGCTCTACAGCGACACCGGCATCACCGAGCGCGTGCGCAAGGACCTCAAGGACCCGCGCGACGGCAAGCCCGGCATCGACATCTCCGGCTACACCATGAAGAAGATGTACGAGGAGATGTCCAAGGGCGCCTACTCGGTCGCCGGCCAGTCCATCGGCTGGATCAAGGTCCCCCACTCCGAGGCGTGGTACGGCGCCGCGGCCTGTGGCCAGGTCGTGCAGGACATGTCCGGTCACCCGGACAACCCGCGCGGCAACGCCCAGCTGCCCATCGACACCGTCAACGCGCTCGCCGCGGCCCAGCCCAACTTCCCCTGGGCCGACTACGACATCGAGGACCTGTCCGACGCCGACGGCGACGGCAACACCAGTGAGCCCGACGGCGTCATCGACCACCTCGTGCTCGTGCACGCCGGCAAGGACAAGTCCTCCGACGGCGGCGCCGAGGGCACCTACGCCATCTGGGCGCACTCCAGCGCGGTCGCGGGCGGCTACACCATCCCGGGCACCAACAAGAAGATCTCCAACTACATCGTGCAGCCCGAGGACTCCGGCGTCGGTGTCTTCGCCCACGAGTACGGCCACGACCTCGGCCTGCCCGACCTGTACGACACCTCGGGCCAGGGCAGCTCCGCCGTCGACTTCTGGGACCTGATGTCCAGCGGCTCGCACTCCGGCCCGATCTTCCAGTCGATGCCGACCCACATGGGTCTGTGGGACAAGTGGGTCCTGGGCTGGGCCGATCCCAAGGTGATCAACCCGGGCGACAAGGAGGCCCTGTTCACCCTTGGCCAGTCCTCGCGCACGCCGAAGAACACCGAGGACGGCGTCCGGATCAACCTGCCGAGCGCGCCCGTGCAGATGGTGCAGGCGCACAGCGGGACGAAGGCCTGGTGGTCCGGTCTGGACCAGGAGTGGGCCAACGTCAAGGTCACGCGTGACATCGCCGTGCCCAACGGCACCGACGTGCGCTTCTGGCTGTGGAACAACTACGAGATCGAGGCCGACTGGGACTACGGCTTCATCGAGATCTCGACCGACGGCGGCAACACGTGGACGCAGCGCAAGGTCTACGACTCCACCGGCGCCGAGATCACCACGCCCGACGGCTACCCGGACCCGAACAACAACCTCACCGCGTTCGGCAACAAGAAGTACGGCATCACCGGTGACACCCACGGCTGGCGCCACGACTACACCGACCTGACGCCGTTCGCCGGTCAGAACATCAAGCTGCGCCTGGCCTACAACACCGACGCGGCCTTCACCCCGCGCGGCTGGCACGCCGACGACTTCTCCGTCACCAACGGCGCCACCACCGTGTGGAGCGACGACGTCGAGGGCGGCGAGAACGGCTGGAAGGCCACCGGCGGCACGTTCACCAACACGAGCGGCCAGGGCTGGACGATCAACAACGGCTCGCGCGAGGTCTCCCGCTTCTACCTGGCGGAGTGGCGTAACTTCGACGGGTTCGACAAGGGCCTGCAGTACACCTACGACTCGACCTACCAGCGCGATGGCGCCTGGAAGGTGGAGAAGGTCAAGTACAACGCGCCCGGTCTGCTCGTCTGGTACCGCGACTCGACCTACACCAACAACAACATCGTCAACAACCTGCAGCTGCCGCCGTCCCTTGGTTCCAAGGGCAGCCTGCTGCTGGTCGACTCGCACTACGAGCCGCTTCGCCGTACCGGCGTGGCCGCGACGAAGGACACCACGCTCCGCAAGAACCTCGACGGCAGGGCGCAGACCTCCAACGCGGCCTTCGGCTTCGAGCGCACCTACCCGTTCAAGGAGTGCCTGGAGGCGGCGGGCGAGCCGTTCAGCGAGTACTGCACCAACCTGCCCTCGCTGAACAAGGTGTCGAGCTTCACCGACGCGAAGACCTGGTACCCCGGCTTCGAGCTGCTGAACGGCGCTCTGGGCTACCGCGACTTCGACGCCTCCACCGTGGTCCCGGCCAAGGGCGACCAGCCCTACAGCACCCGCGTCGTGCACGCGGACGGCACCCCGGCGCCCGAGCTGTACGGCACGGACGTGGGCGGCGGCCACATCCTCGGCACCGGTAACCCCGGCGACGAGGGCAAGGCGCTCGGCGTCCAGATCCGCCTGCTCAACGCGCAGCCGGACAACACGGCCGTGACGCTCTACGTCACGGCTCCGAAGAAGAGGTAACACCGCATCTCGATCATGGGGCCGCCGTGGCATGTGCCGCGGCGGCCCTACGATGTAGCGGGAGCAACCGACCCGAGAGAGGCAGCGTGGAACTTCTTCGTTCCAAGGCGGAGCACACCGAAGCCATCCACCGAGATCGCCGGGTCGCCGTGGTGATCAACACACGTTCCCGCAGGGGCAGGCGGCACTACTTCGAGGTGCTGGACCAGATCCACGGTCTCGGCATCGAGCCGCTGGCCGAGTACTCCGTGGTCAACCCCAAGCGGCTGCGCGACCACCTGGACAAGGCGCTGGCCGCCAAGCCGGACCTGCTGATCGTCGGCGGCGGCGACGGCACGCTGTCCTCCGCCGTACGCCACGTCGCACACCGCGACGTCGCACTCGGCGTGCTGCCGCTGGGCACCACCAACAACTTCGCCCGCAGCCTCGGCCTGCCGCTTGACCTGGCCGGGGCGATCGGCGTCTTCGCCGACGGCAAGGTCGCCGACATCGACCTCGGCATGGCCGACGACCGGCCGTTCGCCAACCTGGCCTCCTTCGGCGTGTCGGTCGAGGTCGCGGGCAAGGTCAAGCCGTGGCTCAAGCGCATCGTCGGGCGCCCCGCCTATCCGATGACCGCCCTGACGATCCTGCCCGGGCACAAGCCCTTCCGCGCGTTCATCACCTGCGACGGCCAGCGCCACGAGCTGCTCACCCACCAGCTCAACATCGCCAACGGGCGCTTCCACGGCGGCTGGCAGGTCGCCAAGGACATCAGCATCGACAACGGCATGCTGGTGGCCTACCAGCTCGGCTCGGGCAAGAAGGTCAGGCTGCTGCTGGAGACACTCGCCAGGGCCACGACGGGCCGCTGGCGCTCGCTGGCCGGCGGCCCCTTCGTCACCGGTCGCGAGATGCTCCTGGAGACCGACCCGCCGATGGCGGCCGACGTCGACGGCGAGGTGCGCCTGCGCACGCCCATCCGGCTGCGCGTGGTGCCCAACGGCGTGCGCGTGATGGTCCCGGCTGCGTTCGAGGACAGCTGAGCGCCATGTTCAGAGCGGCAGCAGGGTCAGTCTGGCCAGCAGGTCGCCCACCCGGGGCAGGGTGAGCGGCGCCGCCAGCACGGCGGCGAGCCTGGCGGCGGCGCCCGGATGCCCGGCGCAGGCCCGCAGCACCTCACCCTGTACGGCGATGGCGGTGGAGAAGTCGGCCGGGCCGGTGATCCTCGCGGGGCCGCCCGCCCGCAGGTAGGCGGCGTAGGCCTCGGTCGCGTCGTCGAGCGGTAGTGCAGCCAGCACGGCGGCCAGTTCGCGGCTCGGCTGGCAGGGGCCGCAGTCGTCCCAGTCCAGCACGACGACTCCGCCCCCGGCCTGCCGTCTGACGTTGTCCGGTGTCAGGTCGCGATGGCAGGTACGGGCGAGCGTCGCGTCCTGCGGCTCGACCAGGCCGTCCAGGGCGATGAGGCCGGGCAGCAGCCGGTCGAACGCGTCGGCGTCCGCCTGCTCGGCCGTCGCACGCACCAGGTCGGCCGCATGCGTCCAGCCGCTCTCGCCGAGCGGCTCGGTGTAGCGCGCCTCCGCCTCCCCGTCGGCCGGGCGGCCCGCGCGATGCAGCCCGGCCGTCAGCGTGCCGAGCTCGGCCGGCGTGGGCTCGCCGCCGGTCAGCTCGGCCCAGGCGTGCACGCGTACCTGCCGCCCTTCGCCGAGCGACAGCAGGACCTCACCGCCGCGGCGCAGCCGGGGCTCGGGCAGCGCCACGCCCAGTGCGGCGGCCTGGCGCTGCAGGGCGGCGCCGGCGGCGGCCGAGGCCTCCTCCCGCGCGGTGAACAGCTCCTTGAGCGCCCAGGAGCCCTTGGTGGTGTCCAGGCGCAGCACCCGGCCGCTCTGGCCGCCCGCCACCGGTACGGGAGGGCGCAGGACCTCGCCCAGCTGGTAGGCGCGTGCCACCTCCACGGCCGTGCTCATCGTCATGCCGTCGCCCGAGATGCCGCTTCCCGATGTGCTGCCTGTCGACATGCTGCGCATCCGGGGATCATGCCCCAGGGACATGCCGCCTATTCCGGACCTGCGCCCTCGACTGTGCCCGGCTCCGGCTACAGGCTCTGGGCGGCCTCGACGATGAGCGCGCTCACCTCGTCCGGGTGTGAGGCCAGGGAGGCGTGCCCGGCGTCCAGGGTGACGGTGTCGCGCGGCTTCATGCGCTCGGCCATCCACTGCTCGGTGACCGGCGGGATCATGCGGTCCTGGGCCGAGACCTGGTACCAGGTGGGCCGGTCGCGCCAGGCCGGAGCGCCCGAGGCGTCCTCGAAGCAGCGGGCGGCGATCGGCTTCTGCGCCCTGGCCATGACGAGCGCCTCGGTCTCGGGCACGTCCTGGCAGAACGCGCCGTGGAACATGTCGAAGTCGATCCACAGGAAGCCATCGGCGTCCGGCTTCAGCAGGCCTTCGGGCGTCGGGCCGCTGTCGCGCGCCAGCAGGCCGCCCAGGCTCTCGCCCTCGTCCGGCGCGAAGGCGGCGATGTAGACCAGGCCCGCGGTGTTGTCGGCGTGGCCCGCTCCGGTGATGACCGCGCCGCCGTAGGAGTGGCCCACCAGCAGCGTCGGGCCGTCCTGGGCGTCGACCAGCGCGGTCGTACGGCGGACGTCGTCGGCCAGCGAGGTCAGCGGGTTCTGTACGGCGGTGACGTTGAAGCCCTTGGCGGCCAGGGTGGGGATGACACCACGCCAGTGCGAGCCGTCGCCCCACGCGCCGTGGACGAGCACCACGTTCCGAACAGACATGATCGCTCCATTCTCGAAGTGTTCCGTTCTCGATGCTGCTGCCGTACGGGCCAAGAGAAGGCAGCGATCTCGACAAGAGTCGGTGATGGTGTGTATCGCCACATGTGGTGCGAAGTGCCCGGAAGGAGTGTCGGGGTAAGAGGCGAGGGTAGGCGGGGTACTCCCCGAACGCGGGACAGAAAGCGAGGGCCGCACGATGACCGAGCGCGATCCGGGCACCACACGGACAACCGGCGACACGGACAAGGGACGGCACACGACTGAGGAACCGCACGCGGGCGGAGAGCGTCAGGCGGACGAGGACTGGCAGGCGGACGGGGGCCTGCGCGCAGCCGGGGAACTGCATGCGGGCGACGTGGGTGCGCACCGGGCGACTGTGGGCGCGGCCATCGACCCGGAGTCGATCAACGTCGCCCCCATCAAGCCCGCCGCCATCGCAGCCGAGGAGGCCGCCGAGGCGAGGGCTGCGGCCGAGGCGAGGGCGAAGACGGCGGCAGTGACGACGACAGAGGTAGGGGCGACGACAGCTATGGGGGCGAAGACGGTGGCGGAATCTGGAAATGTGGGCGCGGCCAGCCGGGCCGACCGGAACGACCGGTCGGACAAATCCAGCCGGTCCGACAAATCCGAAAAATCTCCCAAAGTCAGTGCCCCTTTGGTCGCAGGTCACAACCCGGATGCTGCCGTGAACCCCGGCGCCTCCCTCCCCACGGATCCGCAGGACGCCGACCCCCAGGGCGGTGCCCGGCCCAAGTGGATGATCGCCGCAGGTGTGGCCCTGGCCGCCCTGGTCGTACGGCGCCTGATGGCCCGGGGCAAGGCCGAGAAGGGCAAGTCCTCCGCCAAGCCCACCAAGGCCGACCTGAGGAAGGCCGCCGACGACCTCAAGAGCGCCGCGAAGGACGCCAAGAAGAACGTCCAGAAGAACGTCAAGAAGAGCGCGAGCAAGGGCTGGCCCCGAGCGAAGTAGCAGGCGAACAAGCAGGTGAAGTGGCGCGGGGGAGGGCGGAAGGGTGGGGGCCTACACTGGCGGCGTGCAGATCCGTGCCCTCGCCCCCGTCGTCGCAGCCCTTCTCCTGGGCGCGAGCCTGGGCGGATGCGCGCAGGGCGGCGCGGTCTCCAGCTACGGCAAGAGCGTGCGGGGCGCGCTCGGCACGACGGTCGACGTCCGGGTCGCACCGGGGCAGCGGTTCTCGCTCGTCGTGGCGGACAACGCCTCGGTGGGCGACGACTGGGTGCTGCGTGAGGTGCCCGACCCGAAGGTCGCCTCCTACATCAGCGAGGAGTACGAATCCTCGGGCGACCAGCCGGGCGCCGGCGGCCTGGCGCACTTCGTGTTCAACGCCAAGGGCGAGGGCGCGACCGAGGTCGTGCTGGACAACTGCTGGCGCTGCCCGGCCGACCGGGTCCCGGGCGACGAGCAGAGCAGGCAGAACTCCGGCCAGGCGACCTTCAGGATCACCGTCGCGACTCCCTGACCCGCCTCACCCTTCGACGGCGCGCTCCGTAAGGGCCTTCAGCACACGCAGGAACGCCGCCGTCTCCTCCTCGCCGAACCCGGCCAGCAGCCCGCGCTCGCTCTCCCTGATCCCGGCCTGGGCCGCCGTGCGCAGCGCCCGGCCTTCGGGGGTGAGGGCGAGCAGCCTGGCCCGCCGGTCGGCGGGGTCGGGTGTGCGTTCGATGAGGCCCCTGGCCTGTAGGTCGTCGAGCACGCCGATGATGCGTGTCTTGTCGGCGCCGATGGCCTGGGCGAGCGCCGCCTGTGACCCGGCCGGTCGCTCGCCGAGCGCCAGCAGCACCGCGTAGGCCCACATGGTCAGGCCGTGCGCGCGCAGCACGGGCAGCTCGGCGTCGATCAGCGCGCGGCCGAGCGGCACGATCATCGCGGCCAGGTCGGGACGGTCGTCGGTCACAGGCACCCAGTGTAGGGATTGACAAATAATCTACACGCGTAGATGGTATGCACATGCTTATCAATGAGGTCGTCGAGTGGGACCGGCGTGCCGTACTGGCGTGTCTCGTCGTCGTGGACAAGGTCGCGGCGGGCGATCTCGACAGGCCGACGCCGTGCGCCGGGTGGACGGTGGGCGACCTGCTGGCTCATATGACCGCACAGCACCACGGCTTCGCCGCCGCCGCACGAGGGCACGGCGGCGATCTCGACGTCTGGCAGGTGCGGCCCTACGGCGACGATGCCGTACGGCTGCACGCGGAGGCGGCGCGGGAGGTGCTGGCGGCGTTCGGGCAGGTGGGGGACGACGTGGCGTTCGAGTTGCCGGAGATCGCGCCGGGTGTGCCGATCCCGGCGGCGAGCGCGATCGGCTTCCACTTCGCCGACTACCTGGTGCACGCCTGGGACGTGGCCACCGCGATCGGCGTGCCGTACCGGCCGGAGCCGGGCCTGGTCGCGGCGGCGCTGCCGATCGCGCTCGCCGTGCCCGCGGGGGCGGCACGGCTGGCGAGCGGGGCGGCGTTCGGGCCCGTGCGGGAGGTGCCCGAGGGGGCGGCGGAGTTCGACAGGATTCTGGGACTGCTGGGCAGGGAGAGCTAAAGGATCTTGCGGCTGACACGACTGACGCGAGAAGGTCGGTGTCATGAGCAGTGTCAGAGATTTCGGCAGTGTCAGAGATTTCGTCCGGGTACGCGCGAGTGCCGACGGGACGCAGGCCACCTCGTGGTGGAGCGGTGACGTCTACGCGTGGCAGCCGGACGACGGACCGCACCATCTGTTCGGGTTCGAGGGGGTCAATGTCGCCAGAGCAACCCAGGGGGAGGGGCTGTGGGAGGTGCTGACCAGAGAAGCGGCGGCCTATCTCGATCCGAAGTCCCGCGAGGTGATCGACGTGTGGGACAACCCGTACACCGGGGAGAGCGTCGAGGTGCAGCACGTGTTCAACGATCCGGTCAACCAGAAGTGGCGTGACTTCCCGATCCCGGCGACACGCCTGGGCGGGCAGGTCGTCTTCAATGCCGACGTGCTGCTGGCCTACCCCTCGCCGCTGCCCGTGGCCGAGTTCCCGGACAACTCGGCCGGTGACACCTATCGGGCGATGGAGTTGTTCCAGTTCTTCGCCGCCGCCTCCGACGTGGAGGGGGAGGCGGACTCGGTGCCCTCGACGTTCTCCTGGGTACGCGTGTCGCCGTGGCTGCCGTGGATGGGCATGGCCCAGCGGCCGGGCGCACTGGTCTACCACTGCAGGGGCGCCAAGCTCGGCGGCTTCGACGAGGTGCCGCGGCGGCTGCGCGAGCACGTCGGCGAGCACTACGCGCACGCGCCCGAGCAGTGGAGCGCGCCCAATGAGACGAGCTGGACGGCGTTCAGGAAACGATTGACCGCCTAAAGGTCTGATGATTAGCCTCCAGGCATGGATTTCGAGCTCGACGAGGACCAGAAGCTCTTCAGGGCGACCTTGCGGGAGTTCGTCGACAGGGAGATCGTCCCGGTCGCCTCCGAGTGGGAGCGCACCGGCCGCTATCCCACCGAGATCGTCGAACGCTTCAAGGAGATGGGCCTGTTCGGGATGACGATCCCGGCCGGGTACGGCGGGCTCGACCTCGACCGCGTGTCGTTCGCCCTGGTCTTCGAGGAGATCGCCAGAGGCTGGATGGGCGTCGCGGGCGTGCTGGGCTCGCACTCGCTGGCCGCCTGGATGATCGCCGTGCACGGCACGGCCGAACAGCGTGAGCAGTACCTGCCCGACCTGGCGAGCGGGGCCCGCCGCACCGGCATCGCACTCACCGAGCCGGAGGCGGGCACCGATCTCCAGGGCATCCGGACCAGGGCCGTGCGCGACGGCGAGCACTACGTGGTCAACGGCACCAAGACGTGGATCACCAATGCCAGGCACGCCGACCCGATGCCGGTCCTGGTCAAGACCTCGACCGAGACGCCCGCGCACAAGGGCATGTCGATCCTGCTCGTCGAGGCCGGCACGCCCGGCTACACGGTGAGCCGCGACCTGCCCAAGCTCGGCTACAAGGGCACCGAGACGTGCGAGATCGTACTGCGGGACGTGCGGGTCCCGGCCTCGGCGCTGCTGGGCGGCGTGGAGGGGCGCGGCATGCAGCAGGCGCTGTCGGCGCTCGAACTCGGCCGGGTCAACATCGCGGCCAGGGCGGTCGGCATCTCGCAGTGCGCCTACGACGCGGCGCTCGCCTACTCCAAGCAGCGCCAGGCGTTCGGCAGGCCGATCGCCGACTTCCAGGCCGTGCAGCTCAAGCTGGCCGACATGGCCACCGAGATCCAGGCGGCCAGGCTGCTGACGTACTGGGCGGCCTCGCGTTCGCAGGCGGGCGCGGTCAACGCGGAGGCGGCGATGGCCAAGTACTTCGCATCGGAGGTCGCACTGCGCACCACCATGGAGGCGATGCGCGTGCACGGCGGCTACGGCTACTCCCAGGAGTTCGTGCTGGAGCGGCTCTACCGCGACGCGCCGCTGATGGCGATCGGCGAGGGCACCAACGACGTGCAGCGCCTGGTGATCGCCAGGGCGCTGATCTCGGGGGACGCTAAGGTCGGCTGGTGACCTGCCTGTTCTGTGAGATCGTCGCGGGGGAGCGGCCCGCGGTCGTGGTGAGCGCCGACGAGGTGGCGGTGTCCTTCCTGGACACCAGGCCCGTGTTCAAGGGCCACGTGCTGGTGACGCCGCGCGCGCACGCCGAGACGCTGACCGACCTGAGCGATGTGGGGCCGTTCTTCGAACGCGTCCAGGCGATGGCCGGTGCGGTGGAACGCGGCCTGGAGGCGGGCGGCACGTTCGTCGCGATGAACAACCGCATCAGCCAGAGCGTCCCGCACCTGCACGTGCACGTGGTGCCGCGCAACCGCAAGGACGGCCTGCGCGGCTTCTTCTGGCCCCGCACCCGCTACGACTCCGACGAGGAGGCCATCGCGTACGGCGAGCGCGTCTCGGCCGCGCTGCGATGATTTGATCTACTTTGTAAAGGCGTCGGGGCGGTAGGCTCGGCGGCCGTGGAGATCGTCGTGGTCCTGGTCGTCGCCGCCCTGGTCGGGGTGCCCGCGATCGTGCTCTGGCAGGTGCTGCGCGGGCGCAGGGACCTGGGCAGCAGCCCGGCCGAGCGGGCCACGCACCTGACCCTGCACACCGCCTCGCTCGCCGCGCCCCCGCTGCGGGCCGGGCTGACCGAGGCCGGGGTGCAGAAGGCGTCGCGGCATCTGCGCGAGCTGCTGGGCTCGCCCGCGCTGGCCATCACCGACGGCGAACGGCTGCTCGTCTACGACGGCGAGGGCGACCACCACGCCCGCGACGCCTTCGGCCATGCCGAGGCCACGCTCACCGACGGCCGTACCCAGGTGCTCACGCTGGACTGCGGCAGGCCGGAGTGCCCGATCAGGCAGGCCGTCGTGGTCCCGCTCACGACCGAGGAACGCATCGTCGGGTCGCTCGCGGCCTACGGCGGGCACGCCTCGGCCGGGCTGGTGCGGGCCGCGCAGGAGGTGGCCAGGTGGGTGGACTCGCAGCTGGCCCTGGCCGAGCTCGACCGCTCGCGCACCCTGCTCATGGAGGCGGAGGTACGCGCGCTGCGGGCGCAGATCTCGCCGCACTTCGTCTACAACTCCCTCACCACGATCGCCTCGTTCGTGCGCACCGATCCCGAGCGGGCCAGGGAGCTGCTGCTGGAGTTCGCCGACTTCACGCGCTACTCCTTCAGGAAGCACGGCGACTACACGACGCTGGCGGAGGAGCTGCGCTCCATCGACCGCTACCTGATCCTGGAACGGGCCCGCTTCGGCGACCAGCTGCAGGTGACGTTGCGCATCGCGCCCGAGGTGCTGCCGGTCGCCGTGCCGTTCCTGTGCCTGCAGCCGCTGGTGGAGAATGCCGTGCGCCACGGCCTGGAGAGCAAGCCGGGCATCGGCCGTATCACCATCCTGGCCGAGGACGCCGGGGCCGAGTGCCGTATCAGCGTCGAGGACGACGGTCTCGGCATGGACCCCGAACGGCTGCGCGCCATCCTGGCGGGCGAGCCGGACGCGCGTTCCGGCGCGGGAGGCGTCGGGCTGGCCAATGTCGACGAGCGGTTGCGGCAGGTGTACGGCGACGAGTACGGGCTGGTGGTCGAGACCGGCGAGGGCGTGGGCACGAAGGTGAACGTCAGGCTGCCGAAGTACCATCCGGGCGTCTCGGCGCGGTAGCGCTCACGCGTCGTCGCTGGGCAGGTAGACGATCACGTCGCAGGCGGCGGCCGTGTCGCCTCCCGCCCGGCCGATCGTCTCGCGCACCCGGCGCTGCAGCCGCAGGACGGCATGGCCGTCGATCACTCCGCGCCTGCCGACCGGCCATCCGGCGCACAGCCCTGCGACCTCGGCGGCGGTCGTGTCGGGCAGCGGCGGGACGATGATCGCGCCCGCGGCTCCCGCCCCGCACACCGCCCTGGCGAACCCGGTGAAACCACGCCGATGCCCGGCGAGCGGCTCGGGCCTGGTGTCGGCCGGGCTCGCCTGTACGACCCAGAACGCCGCGGGCAGGCCGGGCGGCACGTCGTGCCAGGCGGCGCCGTCCTCGGCGAACACACGCAGCCGCCAGCCCGCGGCCGTCTCGACCGGCAGGCCGATCACGATGCGCACCCGGTGCGGGAGCTCGCACGGCTGCGGGGCCAGATGGCCGGGCCCGGTGTAGGCCAGGGCTCCGGCGCCGAGCGCGGCCGTGCGGTGGGTGGAGCGGAACACCGAAGGCGGGTCGTCCAGATGGCCGAACAGGGCGTGCTCGACGCCGTGCGCGTCGAAGTGGCGCAGCCCGCCGAGCCTCACGACACGCACGCCTTCGAGGGCGGAGGCGTCGAGGAGGGGCGGGTCGAAGCTCACCCGGCCGGTGGCCACGGCGCCCGCTCGCGGGACGGAGAGCACGCGCGGTCGCCGCCGCCAGGCCGCTCCGGCCAGGTGCGGTCGCCAGGGGGTGATCTCCATATTGGCCCGGCGGTCGGAGATGCGCGACAGCCGTACGGATTTCGGCCCGTTGCGGCGGAGCGGGAGCCGCACCGGTGCGGCGAACCGCTCGGCGAGCGTCAGGATCGCGGTGGCGACGGCGAAGCCAAGGGACGACAGCCACGACAGGGCGGAGGAGGCCCAGGCGCCGACGAACGCGGTCACGCCCGCCGCGACGATGAGCGCGATCTCGGCACGGCGACGGCCGGTGGCGGCGATCACGGTGGCGCCCGGCTCCTCGTCCTGTTCGGCGACCGCGTCCGCCTGCGACAGCTCGGGCAGCGTGCCCGGCCGGTGGCGGCCCGCCTCCAGCGTGAGCAGCAGGGTACGGCGGCGCACCCAGCCGTCACCCGACGGCGCGGGCGGCGCGAGCAGCGGCTTGAGCGGCTCGCCGTCGCGCACGCGGGCGATGAAGGCCAGCAGCCTGGCCTGGGCCGCCCGCTCGGGGTCGTCGTCGGCGAGGTCGGTCGCGGCCTGGTCCAGCAGGGGGGCGGCCCGGCGTGGGTCGCGCAGGGCCAGGACCTCGGCCCTGGCCAGCGTCGTGATCCCGCGCAGCCACGGCAGGCGCTCGCCGAACGCGAGGCCCCGCTCGTCGGATGCGGGCCGGGCCACCACGAAGTGCGGGACCTGCTCGTCAGGCGAGACCCCGGGCGTTCCGCCGTGCCGCAGGGCGTAGTACTCGCGGAGGGCGGCCCTGCTCAACGCCTCGGGGATGCCGGGCTCGGCCGAGGGCGGCGGCGTGATCGCGGACGCGGTGAGAGCCGTTAGGTCCTGGCACTGCCACCAGCCGTACCACGATCCGGCCTCGGCGGGGTCGGCGGGCCTGGCGCCGGTGACGAGGGTGAGGGTGATCCACGCCTCGGCGCGGACGAGCGGCGGCCCGGCGCGTGCGCGTACGGGGGCGTCGGGGCAGTGGCCCAGGTCGCGGCTACGGCGGCAGAGCGCCAGCAGGGCGATCGTGATGCGTTCGGCGCTCTCGGGGCTGCCGCCGCGTGCCAGGGCGGCGTCGAGGGCCTGGTTGAGCTCGTCCGCCGCCTCGTCGAGCGCTCCGGCGCCGATCAGGCGTTCGACCCGGACGAGGGCGAGCGGCATGAGCGCGCGGTGCAGCCAGTGCGCGCCCTGCATCTGCTGCCAGGCGTCGCGTTCGCGTCTGACGGGCGTGGCGGGGTCGGCGCTCAGCAGCAGGCCGTGCAGGCGGTCGAGGTCGGGGGAGCCGTGCGCCCTTCTGGGGGCGGGGCTGTGGGCGGGCGGGCGGCGGGTCCACTCCTCGATCAGGTCGTGCTCGCCGCTCGCACAGGCGATGGTCAGGCGTACCAGGTCGCAGCGGGCGGGCACGTCGATGCCGGGCAGATCGGCCCAGCGTGCGGGCCCGCCCTCGTCCCTGGCCAGCAGGACGGCACGGCCGGCCAGGTCGCGTGCGGCGGCCAGGCCGGGTTCGCCCTCGCGCAGGGCGGTGAGTGCGGCCTGGCTGAGCAGCAGGGCCTTGGTCGCGGGGTCGCCGGTGAGGTCGGCCGCAGCCTCCACGTCCTGGCTGCGCAGCCCGCCCCAGTCGTCGTGTGTCATCCAGCCGTCGACGGCGGCGGCCACCGACCCGGCCGAGGCCTCGCCGGAGGCGACGATGCGGCGCAGTGCGGTGACGAAGGAGTCGGGCCGCCGCTCGCCGAGTGCGACGGCGGCCAGCGCGGCCCTGGTCCTGAGGCCGGGCGAGACGGCCAGGCGCTCCACATCGCGCCACACCTGCGCGGCGCCCGCCCCGCCGGTGTGCCTCCTGGCGGCGGCATGGGTGGCCAGGACGGCGGCGCCGAGCTCGTCCCGTGGCGCGCTCTGCCCGCCGCCGCGTTCGGCTGCGGCGCGTGCGCTGACGTGTTCGGCCCAGCCCCAGGCGTCCTGCTCGACGACGCGTTCCTCGATGCGTTGCCACAGCCGCAGCGCCTCCACTGCGGGTAGCAGGCGCAGGGCGGCCAGGACGGTGGCGAGTGCGACGGAGGTGATGTCGCGCGCACGGTCGACGACGGCGGCGGCGTCGTGGCCGAGCCGGTCGCGGTTGAGCGGGTAGTCGGCGGGCGCGGCGGCGGTGGCGGCGCGCAGCCGCTCCAGCAGGTGTTCGTGTACCTCGACGACCCAGGGACGGCCTTCGGCGTCGACCTCGGTGACCCTGACCCACTCCTGGGCGGCGAGCTCGTCCATGACGGTGTCGGGCGGCACCCCGAGCCTGCCGAACTCGGCCGAGACCAGCGCCCGGTCGAACCTGCCGAGCTCGGCCGCCACCCCGAGACACCGGGCGACCCGCCGATCCCGGACCCGGCCGAGCACCCGCTGCTCGATGTAGGGGTCGCCTGGCGCCTCCCGCAGCGCGGCCGGGTCGAGCCCGGGAGCGCCGAGCGCCCATTCGGCGTAGGCGGCCAGGTCGAACGGGTTGTACCCGCCGTCGGCGCTGCGCGCCCGCTCCAGCACGGCGGGCACGACGCCTGGCGGCACCCGCCGCTGCCCGAGGTAGGCCTCGGCCTCCTGCCCGGTGAAGGGCCCGAGCGCGTGCACCCTCAGGTACGGCCTGGCGCTGAGCAGCGGCCCGGCCGGAGCGCCCGGCGGCGCGGGCACCAGCCAGCGGCGTCCCGCCAGGACCACCCGCACGCCCTGGGCATGGCGGTGCAGCTCCTCCATCATCTGGAACGTCAGGTCGATGGCGGGCGCCTCGGCGCCGGGCGGGTAGAGCTTGGCCAGTTCCTCGCAGGTGTCGAGGACGAGCACGGCCGGGGTGGGCAGGCCGGTGAGCAGGGCGGCGAAGCTGAGCACCATCTGCTCGATGAGCGGTCCGGCCTGCGAGGCGAGCCGCTGGCGTCTGGCCAGTTCGGTGTGCAGGCGCTCGACGGTGGCGAGGAAGACGCGGTAGGCGCCTTCGGCCTTCCTGGAGTCGAGGTGGCCGAGCAGGTCGACGGCGAGGGCGAGGAAGATCTCGCCGGGCCGGTCGGCGGGGAAGCTGGGGTCCAGGTGGTCGAAGTCGACCCTGGCGACGGGGAAGGGGGCGAAGCCGCCGCGTGTGGCGAAGGCGCCGGAGGTGAGCTGCCTGACGAGCATGGTCTTGCCCGCGCCGCCCGCGCCGAGCAGGTGCACGGCCCAGTGCCCGTGTGTGGAGCCGATGACGGCGGCCAGCGCCTGTTCGGCGTCGTGGCGTGGCAGGTAGTGGCGCAGGTGGTGTGCGTCCTCGGCCTCGCGGGTCGCCCTGGCCAGGCGCCATGCGGCTCGCCGTGCCGAGCCGGTCAGGTGGCCGCCGACGACGTCGCCGAGGCCTTTGGCGACGGCGACGAGCTGGGCGGCTTCGGCGTGCGCGCCGGAGTCGATGAGGTCGGAGGTGCGGTTGAGCAGGCTGAGGCCGGTGGGGTCCTCGCGGTGGGTGGCGCCTGCGATGAGCCAGGCGCCCAGGGCTCGCCGTACGTCCGGGGGCGGTGCGGGTGTGGCGTCCGCGCCGGGTGACAGGGCGGCGACGAGGCGGGTGAGGGTGCGGTCGAGCAGGTCGCGGTGCTCGGCGCGCAGGTGGGCGCCGAGGTCGGGGCGCAGGCTCTCGCGCACCCAGAACACGCGTTCTTCGGCGCCGTCCTCGTGCAGGGTGGTGGAGTGTTCGACGAGTCCGGCGTCGGGCACGGGCGGCAGGCCGAGCGCTTCGGCCAGGCCGTCGGTCCATTGGGGCAGCAGGACGAGCATGGCCAGGGTGTGCGGGTCGTGGCGGTCGAACCTGCGGCCGATGAGGGCGTCGAGGTGGTGCTCGATGCCCGTCATGACGGCAGCCTGTGTTCGTCGGCGTAGGCGCGCCAGGCCCCTTCGTCGTCGTGCGCGGCGAAGTGGTCGACCTTGGCCAGTGCCTCGACGAACACGTACAGCAGGTCGGCGACGCGGGCGGGCCTGCCGCTGAGCTGCTCGAAGAAGGCACGCATGTGCTGCTCGTGCGTCAGGCCCCTGCGCAGCACCCACACCTTGCGGTAGGCGTCCTCGTCGTGCCAGGGATGCAGCAGCACCCACTGGAAGCCGAGCAGCGCCTCCTCGGCCCGCAGCGGCGCGAGCCTGACGAAGCGGTGGGAGCGGTTGCCCGGCTGGGAGTCGCGGAACAGCCGCAGCGGCGCGCAGGCGTCGAGCGCGGCGGTGGCGACGAGCGGGACGGGGCTGGCGGGTGCGCCGAGCCCGTCGGGTGTGAGCAGGTCGAGCAGTCCCTGTGGCCTGCCGTCGAGCACGCCGAGCGCCTCGGGCCACAGGTGCAGGCCTTCGGCGAGGACGACGGCCCTGGTGTGCGGCCCGAAGGGCGGCCCGAGCGCGGAGGCGGCGGCGGCGAGTGCGCCGAGGTCATGGGCGAGCAGGTCGCGCACGTCGTCGGGGGTGATCGGCCCGTCGTCGCCGTGGTGGTAGGCGGCGATGCGTTTGCGCAGGTCGTTGCGGACGAGCGCGGGCACGTCCGCGGGTGGCGGTGAGCCGGAGGCGGGCAGGGTGAGCAGTTCGGCGGGCGGCAGGCCGAGCCGTTCGGCGGTGCCGAGCAGGGTCTTGAGCAGCAGGGCCACGACCTGGCGCAGCGAGGCGGGCGCGTTGGAGCTGGTCATGGGCGCCAGCAGCAGCGGCACGTGCCCGGCGTGCAGCAGCCTGAAGCCGATCTCGCGCAGCAGCCGGGTGGCGCCGAGTCCGCTGAAGCCGCCTTCGGAGGTGACGGCGAGCAGGGCCCGGCGCTGGTCGAACAGGTCGGCGACGGCGTCGAGGACGTCCCTTCGGCCGATGTGGACGGGGTCGCGTACGAGGTCGAGCCCGCGGGCGAGTTCGCGCACCCGTCGGGCCTGGCCCGGCTCGACGGGGTGGAAGGCGGCGGGCAGCGCGGACGCGGTGAAGACGGTGGGCATGGCCCAGTCGTGGCGGTCGCCGGGGTCGCTCTCGCCGAGCAGGGCGGCCCTGCGGCCGTGTGCGGCGGCCTCGGCGATGCCCTGGCCGCCGAGCAGGGCCGCGACCAGGCGCTTGCAGTACAGTCTGCACGCCTGTTCGCCGATCTCGCCGTCCATGGCGACGACGATCGGCACGCCCGCGCGCACGAGGGTTCCGGCGAGTGAGGCGGGGCTGAGCCCGGCGCTGTGGCAGACGCTGAGCACGATGGCGATCGGCCGGTGCGGGCCGGGCAGGAGGGCGGCGGCGAGCCGGTCGGCGCCGACCTGTTCGCCGCCGAGGTGCACGCGCAGTCGTTCGTCCTCGTCGAGCACGCCGTGTGCGACCAGGTGCACCAGGTCGGGCCTGCCGCGTGCGCAGCGTTCGGCGAGTGCCTGCGCGGTGAGCGCGTCGGCGACGTCGGCCAGGGCCAGCCCTTCGGACTCGCACTGCAGCAACAGCCCTAGGAACATCGCGCCCGGCCGTACGTCGGCGTCGGTCAGCTCGGCCCCCGAGGCGAACAGCACCCGGGGCGCACGCCGTACCGGCTCGGGGGGCGGTGCGGCGCCGGGCAGCAGCCGGGTGACGGCGACGAGCAGGCCGGGTTTGGCCCCGAGCGGGTGTTCGTCGTCGTGCATGGCCTCCCAGCGGTGCGCGTGCAGCTCGGGCGGCAGGTCGAGGGCGAGCTCCACCCCTTGGCGCGCGAGTACGGCGGGCAGGTGCGCGATCTTCGGCCAGAGCGGGCCGAGCAGGGCGCTGAGCAGGGCCTGGCCGTAGGGGCGTGCGGGGGTGCCGGGGTCGGGCAGGGGGCCGAGCGTGTGTTCGCCCACGTCCGTGGTGACGGCCGGGCCGGTCACGGTGACCACGACGCGCGGCAGGCTCACGGCTGCCCGCGCCGCACCGGGGCAGGAGCGGCGTTCGGCGCCGGGCGCGCCCGCGGCGTGTGCAGGAGTGCGGTGCGGAGGTCGGTGGACAGGCGGGTGAGGTCGGGCTTGGCCGGGGTGGCGCCCATCGTGGCCTGGGGGCCGCAGGCCGGGAGCAGTCCGAGCAGGTTGGCGTGCACGTGTGCGGCGGACCGCTCGTCCTGTGCCGCGGCGACGGCGGCGGCGGTGAGGGTGCGGGCCGAGGCGTGGTCGCCGAGTCTGGTGATGGCGGGCGAGCGTGTGGGCAGCATCCGCGTCCAGGCGGCGAGCAGGCGGTGGTCGAGCGTCGCGGCCAGGGCGCCCAGCGTGCTGCCGCCGATCTCCAGGCCGGTCAGGAGGGCGGCGACGCGCGCGCCCTCGCGTCCGGCGTCGTCGTCCGGGTCCGGTGGCGCGCTGCCCGCGACGGCGTGCACGACGGCCAGGCGCGGGTCGCCGTCCGGGGGGTGGCCGTGCCGGAGCTCGGTGAGCAGCAGGACGGCGGCGTCGCCGGTCAGCAGGGTGGCGTAGACGTCGGCGAACACCTCCTCGGCCCGCTCCTGCCCGGTCACGGCTGCCACCGAGGCCCGCACGCCGGGCCCCAGGCGGCGCAGCGCGTGCCGCCCGCTCTCGCGGGCTGCGGCGACCAGCCACCACGCCTCGCGGGCCGACCACGCGGGCAGCGCCACCATGGGCACCGGGATCAGGCCGGCGAGCTCGGGCGCGGCCGGGCCGAAGGCGTAGGCGGGGTCGAGGTAGGGCACGGGAGCGGGCGAGGGGGCGTCGCCGAGCAGGGCGAGCGGCTGGTGCCAGCAACTGCGCACGACCTCGTCGGCGGCGATCAGCACGGCGGCCTGCGCGGGGTCCTCACGCGGGCCGATGCGGGAGTGGTACCACTCCACCAGCGTCCTGACCCGCTCGGTCGCGGCGTCGAGCTCGGCGCAGCGGGCGTAGGCGGCGGCGCTCGACCCGGTGACGGGCACGGCGTCGAGCTCGGCCCGGATCGCGCCCAGCATGACGTCGGCGGCCTCGCGCAGGGTCGACAGGTGCCGGGCGTGGCGGCGCAGGCAGGCGCGGGGGGCGAACCAGGCGGCGGCCTGCTCGCGCAGCAGGTCGGCGGTGGCGACGGAGCGGTCGACTCTCGGCTGGACGCGCACCCTAGCGACTTTACGATGCCGTGAAGGGGCCGGGAAGGACATCGCATACCTGTGACCGCGCCGTGACGGCCTTGACGTCTGATGTCGCTTTCATCACTGTCGAGGCATTCGACTGTCGGGCACTGTGTTGAGGCATTCGAGGTGAGGAGTCCTGTGGCCGCCCTGCGAGTCCTTGCGGTGGACGACGAGCTGCCCGCGCTGGAGGATCTGTCCTACCTGCTGCGGGCCGACCCCCGCATCGGGGAGGTGGCGACCGCGCGCGACGGGGCCATGGCGTTGCGCCTGCTGGACCGGGCCATCGCCGAAGGGCGGCCGATCGACGCGGTCTTCCTCGACATCAGGATGCGCGGGCTCGACGGCGTGGTGCTCGGCCGGCTGCTGTCGCAGTTCGCCAATCCGCCCCGGGTGGTGTTCGTGACCGCCTACGAGGAGCACGCGGTGGACGCCTTCGAGATCAAGGCGGAGGACTACCTGCTCAAGCCGGTGCGCCCGGAACGGCTGGCCGAGGCGATCAGGCGGGTGTGCCTGTCGGCCGACGTGCCCCTCTACACCGGCGACCCGGACACGCTCCCGGTGGAGCTCGGCGGCGTGACCAGGTTCGTCTCCAGCGCCGACGTCGTGTACGTCGAGGCGCACGGCGACTACGCCAGGCTGCACACGCTCGGCGGCAGCCACCTGGTGCGCATCCCGCTGACGACGCTGGAGGAGCGCTGGGCCGACGCCGGGTTCGTCCGGGTGCACCGCAGCCATCTGGTCGCGGTCAAGCACATCGAGGAGTTGCACATCGACTCGGGCCGGTGCACGGTCAGGGTCGGCGACACCGAGATCCCGGTCAGCCGCAGGCACACCCGCGAACTGCGCGACCTGCTGGTGCGCAGGGCCAGGAAAGGCAGGCAGCCGTGAGCAGGAGAGTGACGGTGACCAGCCCGCGCACGGCCGCCGCGCGCCGCCCGCGCTACCCGGTCTCGCGTGAGATCGACGAGCAGACCAGGCTGGGCGAGGTCTACATGCGCTCGCTGCTGCGCACGCAGTTCCGGCTCGCGGTGTTCGTGTGCACGGTGCTGGCGTGTGTGATCGGCGGGCTGCCGGTGCTGTTCCTGCTGGTGCCGGGGCTGCGCGAGGTGCTGGTGCTGGGGGTGCCGCTGCCGTGGGCGGTGCTGGCCGGGCTGATCTACCCGGCGATGGTGGCGGGCGCGTGGTTGTACGTTCGTCAGGCCGAGCGCAACGAGCGCCACTTCGCCGACCTGGTGGAGCGCCAGTGAGGTCGCCGTGAGCCTGGCCGCCGTCGTCGTGGTGGTCCTGGTGGCGGTGTTCATCGGCGCGTTCGGGCTGCGGCTCTCGCGGACCACGTCCGACTTCTATGTCGCCTCGCGCACGGTCACACCGCTGTGGAACGCCTCGGCGATCGGCGGGGAGTACCTGTCGGCGGCCTCGTTCCTGGGCATCGCCGGGCTGATCCTCGCCTACGGGGCCGACATGTTGTGGCTGCCGGTCGGCTGGACGGGCGGGTACCTGGTGCTGCTGGTGCTGGTCTCGGCGCCGCTTCGCCGTTCGGGCGCCTACACGCTGCCCGACTTCGCCGAGGCGCGGCTGGAGTCGATGGCGGTGCGCCGTACGGCCAGCGTGCTGGTGGCGGCGATCGGGTGGCTGTATCTGATGCCGCAGTTCCAGAGCGCCGGGCTGGTGCTGCGCACGGTCACGGGGGCGCCGGTGTGGGTGGGCGGCCTGGTGGTGGCCGTCGTGGTGGCGGTGAACGTGCTGTCGGGAGGAATGCGCTCGATCACCTTCGTCCAGGCCTTCCAGTACTGGCTGAAGCTGACGGCGCTCGCGGTGCCGGTGGTGTTCCTGCTGATCGCCTGGCACGGGCGCGGGGCGCCGGGCTTGAGCGCGCACGACGCCGCGACGTGGGCGCTTCCGCTGAGCGGCCGGGACTACGGGCTGTATTCCACCTATTCGCTGATCCTGGCGACGTTTCTCGGCACGATGGGGCTGCCGCACGTGCTGGTGCGGTTCTACACCAATCCGGATGGCATGGCGGCTCGCCGTACGACGTTGGTGGTGTTGGCGTTGCTGGGGGCCTTCTATTTGCTTCCGGCGGTGTACGGGGCTCTGGGGCGGCTTTACACCCCTGAGTTGATCGCGGCCGGGCGCACGGACGCGGTGGTGCTGACGCTGCCGGGGCGGCTGGTCGGGGGGACGCTGGGCGACGTGCTGACGGCGCTGGTGACGGCGGGGGCGTTCGCGGCGTTCCTCTCGACGTCGTCGGGGCTCGCGGTGTCGGTCGCGGGGGTGATCGGGCAGGACCTGCTGCGGGGCGGGGTGCGCTCGTTCCGGGTGGCGACGGTGCTGGCGGTGGTGGTGCCGCTGGCGCTGGCGATGTGGGCGCGTGCGCTGCCGGTGGCCGATGTGGTGGGGCTGGCGTTCGCGGTGGCGGCCTCCTCGTTCTGCCCGCTGCTGGTGCTGGGCATCTGGTGGCGCGGGCTGACCTCGACGGGGGCGCTGGCCGGGCTGTTCGTGGGCGGCGGGCTGGCGTGCGCGGCGGTGCTGGCGACGATCACCGGCGGGCCGCACGAGGGACTGATGGGGGCGCTGCTGGCCCAGCCGGCCGCCTGGACGGTGCCGATCGCGTTCTGCGTCATGGTGGTGGTGTCGCTGCTGACGCCCGAACGGGTGCCGAAGGGCGTGGCGCGCATCATGGTGCGCCTGCACACGCCCGAGACGCTCGACCTCAACAGGGGCGACTGGCGCCCCCGCGGCTGAGAAAATCTCGCGTTACGGACGTGTCGTGGCGTATCGCCGGACATCGACCGTTCGTCGTACGAGGAGCGGACAGGCGGTGACCGTTCGTCGCGGCAGAGGGACCTTTCGCCGCAAGCCTGGACCAACTAAACGCGGTCCGGCGGCGGCTCACCGAACATTCCGACTGTGCCTCTCCTCGCCGGGTAGTTTGCCCTCTTACCTTGTGCGTGATCCGCATCACACCCGCGGTAGGTCGAGGGTCCAGGCACCCGGCCCGCTCGGCCGACGAAGGAGGCCCGGTGACAACGCGACAACATGACTCGTCCGTGTACGAGCAAGTGCAGGCCAGCAGTGAGTTCCAGGAGCTGAAGCGCCGCTTCCGCGCCTGGACGTTCCCGATGACCGCGGCGTTCCTCGTGTGGTACCTGCTGTACGTGGTGCTGTCGGGCTGGGCGCGCGACTTCATGGGCATCAAGGTGATCGGCAACATCAACATCGCGCTGATCTTCGGCTTACTCCAGTTCGTCTCGACGTTCTGGATCGCCTGGGCCTATGCGAGACACGCGGGCAGGAAGATCGACCCGCTCGCCGACCAGCTCCGTCGCCAGGTGGAGGAGAAGTCCGAATGAGCTCACACCTCCTTGCGACCGTGCTGTTCCTCGCCTTCGTCGTCCTGACGCTGGTGATCACGTTCTGGGCGAGCAGGAACACCAAGACCGCGGCCGACTACTACGCGGGCGGGCGTTCGTTCACCGGCGTGCAGAACGGCCTGGCGATCGGCGGCGACTACATGTCGGCCGCCTCCTTCCTCGGCATCGCCGGGATCATCGCCCTGTCGGGATACGACGGCTTCCTGTACTCCATCGGCTTCCTGGTCGCCTGGCTGGTCGCGCTGCTGCTGGTGGCCGAGCTGATGCGCAACTCCGGCAAGTTCACCATGGCCGACGTGCTGGCCTTCCGGATGAGCCCGAGGCCCGTGCGCACGGCGGCGGGCGTCTCCACGATCACCGTCAGCATCTTCTACCTGCTGGCCCAGATGGTCGGCGCCGGAGCGCTGGTGACCCTGCTGCTCGGCGTCACCGACGCCAGGGGCAAGGCGCTGACGATCGTCGGCGTGGGCGTGCTCATGGTCATCTACGTCGTGGTCGGCGGGATGAAGGGCACCACCTGGGTACAGATCGTCAAGGCCGTGCTGCTCATGGGCGGCGCCGCGCTGATCACCATCCTGGTGCTGGCCAAGTCCGGCTTCAACCTCTCCGCCCTGCTCGGCGAGGCCGCCGCGCAGAGCCCCAAGGGCCAGGCCTTCCTCGAACCCGGGCTCAAGTACGGCACCGAGGCGCAGGGCATCTGGGGCAAGCTCGACCTGGTCAGCCTCGGCCTGGCCCTCGTGCTGGGCACGGCCGGACTGCCGCACATCCTCATCCGCTTCTACACCGTGCCCACCGCCAAGGACGCCAGGAAGTCGGTGCTCTGGGGCATCGGCATCATCGGCACCTTCTACCTGCTCACGCTCGTGCTCGGATTCGGCGCCGCGGCCCTGGTGGGCAGTGGCACGATCGCCGCCTCCGACAAGGCGGGCAACACCGCCGCGCCCCTGCTCGCCCAGGCGATCGGCACCGAGTTCTTCGGCTCGGTCGGTGGCACGGTCCTGCTGGCGCTCATCGGCGCGGTCGCCTTCGCCACCATCCTGGCCGTCGTCGCCGGGCTCACCCTGGCCTCCTCCTCCAGCTTCGCCCACGACCTCTACGCGCACGTGTTCAAGCGCGGCAAGGTCAGCGAGGGCGAGGAGGTGCTGGTCGCCCGGATCTCCGCCTTCGTCATCGGCGCGGTCGCGATCGGTCTCGGCATCCTGGCCCAGGGGCAGAACGTCGCCTTCCTGGTGGCCCTGGCCTTCGCCGTCGCCGCATCCGGCAACCTGCCCGCCATTCTGTACAGCCTGTTCTGGAAGCGCTTCAACACCGTCGGCGCGGTCTCGGCCATCTACGGCGGCCTGGTGTCGGCGCTGGTGCTGGTGATCTTCTCGCCGGTCGTGTCCGGGACCGGGGCCTCGCTGCTCAAGGACGTCGACTTCGCCGTCTTCCCGATGAGCAACCCCGGTCTGGTCTCCATCCCGTTCGGCTTCCTGGCCGGGTGGATCGGCACCAGGCTCAGCAAGGAGTACAACGCGGCCAAGTACGCCGAGATCGAGGTCCGCAGCCTCACCGGCGTCGGCGCCGAACAGGCCACCCCGCACTGATCCCCCAGTACGCCAGCCCCCAGTACGCCAGCCCCAGTACGGCAGGCCCCGGAACGCTCCCAGGCGGTCCGGGGCTCGCCTCTGCCGCTCGACGGCACCCGAGCCGACTTCGGCCCGGAACCGAACGTCGCACGGGCTTGACCTGGAGTGCGCTCCATCTCGCAGACTTTCGTTCAGCCCGACAGGGGGAACGAAGGGGAGTGCTGTGAAGTACACGACGATTGGCAGTGATCCGGCCACTCAGCGGCAGGTCAGCGTGCTCGCACTGGGCGCCATGCGATTCGGCTCGACCACGGACGAGGCGACGTCGTACGCGATCCTCGACCGGTTCGCCGAAGCGGGCGGCACGTTCATCGACACCTCGAACAACTACGCCTTCTGGGTCGACGGGGGCCAGGGCGGGCAGAGCGAGGAACTGCTCGGCCGGTGGCGGCGCAGCCGCGGAGTGGGCGACGAGATCGTCATCTCGACCAAGCTGGGCGCCAGGCCGCTGGCGCCGGGCACCGGGTACACCGACAATGCCGAGGGCCTGTCGGCCAAGGTGATCAGGGAGTCGGCCGAGCGCAGCCGCGAGCGGCTCGGCGTGGAGAAGATCGACCTGCTGTACTCCCACATCGAGGACCGTGCGGTCGCCCTTGAGGAGACGGTCGGGGCGTTCGGCGAACTGGTCGCCGAGGGAAGCGTCGGGCTGCTGGGCGTCAGCAACCACGCCGTCTGGCGGGTGGAGCGCGCCCGTGCGCTGGCCGCCGCCTCCGGGGTGGCGGGCTATGAGGTGCTGCAGTACCAGCACAGCCTGCTGCGTCCGCGTTCCGACGTGCCTTTCCCGCTGTTCGAGGACGGCAGCCTGGGCAGTGCGGGCGCCGATCTGCGGACCTACCTGCGGGCCGAGCCCGGCCTCACGCTGGTGGCGTACTCGCCGCTGCTCGGCGGGGCCTACTCCAGGGCGGACAAGCCGCTTCCGTCCGACTACGACCACCCCGGCACCGCCGCCCGGCTCGCCGTCCTGCGCGAGGTGGCCAAGGAGAGCGGGGCGAGCGTCGACCAGGTGGTGCTCGCCTGGCAGATCGGCGGCGACCTGCCGGTGATCCCGCTGGCCGGAGCCTCGTCGGTGGCCCAGCTCGAGGAGAACCTGGCCGCGGTGGACCTGGAGCTGACCCGGGACCAGCGCGAACGGCTGGACGCGGCGCACTAGGCGCCGCCCCGGGTGCTCGCGCCGTATGCCGGCACCCCACGGCCGACGGGGGCTCGTGGGGTGCCGGTGTCGTGCCGTCGCCCGGGACTTGGCCCGGGTCAGCAGCCGCGCAGGCCGTAGCGTCCCGGGTCGGCGTCGAACCAGCTGGGGGTGTGGACGTTCACCGCGGCCACGTAGCCGAAGTTGCCCCAGTGGTCGCCATGCGTGCCGTACCAGGTGTTGTTGCCGCCCGAGTGCTGGTCGCCCTTGGTCCAGCAGGTGAAGTAGCTCTCGGTGGTCTCCAGGACGTCGACCCATTCGCCTCCGGCGCCGGGCAGGTGGAGCAGGGTGACGGGCGCGTCGTTGGTGCAGTGCAGGCGTCCGTCGTGCGGGTCGACGCCGCAGGCCGCGGCCGAGGCGGGCGTCAGGGGGATGCCGAGCGCGGCGGCGCAGAGGGCGGTGAGCGCCAGGAGGCGCAGGTGCTTGGACATCGGGCGGGTGCCTTTCGCGCTGAATCTCTTCGTCGGACGGGTGCGGCGTCAGATGCGGTCGTAGTCCTCGTTC
This sequence comes from Nonomuraea sp. IBHARD001, assembly GCF_056106265.1. Taxonomy (NCBI): domain Bacteria; kingdom Bacillati; phylum Actinomycetota; class Actinomycetes; order Streptosporangiales; family Streptosporangiaceae; genus Nonomuraea; species Nonomuraea sp. IBHARD001. Next base: position 6,111,438 of record NZ_JBWBBW010000002.1, on the reverse strand, counting down.
GTGCATTGGCGCAGTCGGGGGGCGGGGTCGACGATCGTGCTCACCTGCGATGCGGGCAGGAAGCCCCAGCCGCTGTAGCCGCCCAGGGCCTTGTCGCCTGCCGCGAGGTACCAGATGCTGTTGCCGCCGGAGTGGTACTGGGCGTCGATCCAGCACTCGAACCAGCTGAAGTCGGTGATCAGGACTCCCGACTCCTCCACGTGGAAGGCGCCGTCGACCCGCAGCAGCGAGTCCGGCGCGTTGCCGCACCACAACTTCCCGTCATCGCGCACCCCGCACTCGGCGGCAGCCGAGGAGGAGGCGGACGCGGGGGCGACGAGCACGGTGGCGAGGGCGGCGGCGAGGGCGGCGCCTGCGGCCAGAGGTCGGACGCGCATGGGAACTCCTTGAACGGACCGAGGCGAACACTCGCCCCGGGAGAGGGAAGCTCGTAACCTGTTGGCTACACAGCGTGTTCGTTCCGATCGTGCGGCTCCGGGCCCGCACGGCCAAGGAGGTGACCGTCTCCTTGCCCCACGGGCAACGGGAAACCCCCGCCGACCAGGGCGAACACAACCAGGGCCGAGCCTTCGGGCAACGGCTGAGGGCGTTGCGCGCCGAACGCGGAGTGTCGCTGGCCGAGCTCGCCCGCATGGTCCACTACAGCAAGGGCTACCTCAGCAAGATCGAGAACGGCCGCAAGCCGATCAGCTCGGACCTGGCCCGCCGATGCGACGAGGCGCTGGCGGCCGGAGGCACTCTGGTGGTGCTGGCGGGCGGGTCGGGGCGGCAGGCCGGGCTGTGCCCCTATCCCGGGCTCGCCGCCTTCGGGGCCGAGGACGCGCGCTGGTTCTTCGGCCGGTCGGCCCTGGTGGCGGCGCTGGTCCAACGGGTGGCCGAAGCCGGCCGCAGCGGCCTGGTCGCGGTCGTCGGCGCATCGGGCTCGGGCAAGTCCTCCCTCCTGCGCGCCGGCCTCCTGCCCGCCCTGGCCGGATCCGAGGTCCCCCTCCCCGGCCCGGGCCCCTGGCACGTCACGTTCATGACCCCCACCTCCACCCCCCTCCACGCCCTCCACACCGCCCTCACCCCCACGACCCCACCCGCTTCCGGTGGCCTCGTCCTGGTCGTCGATCAGTTCGAGGAGGCCTTCGCACTGTGTGACTCCCCGCAGGAGCGTGCCGCGTTCGTCGCCGCGCTGCACGCCCTGGCGCAGGGGGCGGGCGGTCGGCGGGCGGTCGTCGTCATGGGCGTGCGGGCCGACTTCTACGGGCACTGCCTGGCCCATCCCGAGCTGGCCGAGGCGATGCAGCACCGCCAGCTGGCCGTCGGCCCGATGACGCCCGAGGAGCTGCGTGAGGCGATCGCCGCACCGGCGCGAGCGGTCGGGCTCGAGCTCGAACCGGGGCTGGTCGAGCTGCTGCTGACCGACCTCGGCGCGGCGGGCGACGCCCGTACGGCATCGCCGGGCGCGCTGCCGCTGCTGGCCCACGCCCTGCGCGCGACCTGGCAACGGCGCAGCGGGCGCACGCTCACGGTCGAGGGCTACGGCCGCAGCGGCGGCATCAGGGGCGCGGTCGCGGCCACGGCCGAGCGCGTGTACCTGCGCCTGGACCCGGAGGCCCGAAGGGCGGCGCACACGCTGATGCTCCGCCTGGTCCACCTGGCGCCGGGCACCGAGGAGACCAGACGCCGCATGAGCAGGAGGGACCTGCTGGGCGAACGGCTGGGCGCCGGGCCGATGGCGGCCGTGCTCGACGACTTCACCAGGGCCAGACTGATCACCGTCGACGACGACAGCGCCGAGCTCACCCACGAGGCGCTGCTGCGCGCCTGGCCCAGGTTGCGCGCCTGGATCGAGGCCGACCGGGGCGGACTGCTGGTCGGCAGGCAGCTGGCCGAGGCCGCCGAGACCTGGCGGCGTGAGGGCCGCGATCCGTCGGCACTGTACCGGGGCACCAGGCTGGCGGTGGCGACGGAGTGGGCGCAGGAGGCCGACCTGCCCAAGGCCGGGCCGCTGGCCGCCGAGTTCCTCCAGGCCAGCCGCAGGCACGAGGACGACCGGCGCGAGGCCGAACGCCGCCGCACGACCAGGCTGCAGCGCCTCACGGTCGCGCTCGGCCTGCTGCTGGTGGTGTCGACGCTCGCCGGGGCCATGGCCGTGCACCAGGGCAGGCTGGCCGACCAGCAGCGGCAGGTCGCCCTCTCCCGCCAGCTCGCGGCCAGGGCCGAGACGCTGGCGTCGGCCAGGCCGGGCGACGCGATGGCGCTGGCGCTGCGGGCGCTCGGCCGGGCGGGCACGCAGGAGGCGAGAGGCAGCCTGCTGAGCGCCTACGCCCAGTACACCGCCGGGCAGCACGCCGGGCACGCGGGCGCGCTGTTCGGCGTGGACTACAGCGACGACGGACGCCTGCTGGCCACCGGCGGAAGGGACCGCACGGTCAAACTGTGGGACACGGGCTCGGCGGGCAAGGTGCTGGCCACGTTCGAGGGGCACACCGACGCGGTGCTCGACGTACGGTTCGCACCGGGCGGCCGGGTGCTGGCCAGCGCGGGAGCCGACGGGGGCGTGCGGCTGTGGGACGTCGCCTCCCGCAGGCCGCTGCGCGAGCTGAAGGGCATGCGGGAGGCGGTGCAGGCGCTGGCGTTCAGCCCGGACGGCCGCGTGCTGGCCGCCGCCGGCCGCGAAGGACGGCTGCTGCTGTGGCGCGTGCCGGACGGAGCCCCGCTGGGCGAGCTGACGGCGACGGCCGTAGGGACGGTGCGCGGCGCCGGGCTGCACGGCCCGCGCGAGGCGGGGTTCCACAGTGTGGCGTTCAGCCCGGACGGCGACCTGATCGCGGCGGTGGGTGGCGACGGAGTCCTGAGCGTGTGGGAGGCGGCGAGCAGGCGCCGCCTGAGCGCACGCGGGCGCGGCGGCGAAGCCGTGCAGGCGGTGGCCTTCGCGCCGGACGGCCGCATGGTCGCGACGGCGGGAAGGGACAAGGTGATCAGGCTGTGGCCCGCGCGGGCCGAAGGCGGCGGGCCGGTCGCCGAGCTGCGCGGGCACGCCGACGCCGTACAGGCCCTGGACTTCAGCCCCGACGGCGCCACCCTGGCCAGCGCGGGCCGCGACCAGGTCGTCAAGCTCTGGGACGTGGCCGCAGGCGAGGAGCGGGCCGAGCTGACCGGGCATGCCGGACCGGTCTACGGCGTGGCGTTCGCACCCGACGGCCGCACGCTGGCCACGGCGGGCGAGGACAGGGGAGCGCGGCTGTGGAGTGCGGCAGGGCGCCCGCTGGCCAGGCTGAGCGAGCCGCGCGAGGAGGCCAGGTGGGTGGCGTTCAGCCCGGACGGCCGCCTGCTGGCCACCGCGGGCGGCCGTGCCGTACGGCTGCGCGAGGTGGCGGGCAGGCAGATCGTGAGCACGCTCGACGGGCACGACGACGCCGTGCTCGGCGTGGCGTTCGCACCGGGGGGAGGCGTGCTCGCGACCTCCGCGTACGACCGCACGGTCAGGATGTGGGACCTCGCCACCGGGCGGGCCCGTGTGCTGCCCGGCACGGGCGGCCTGGTGTGGAGCCTGACCTTCAGCCCCGACGGCGCCCTGCTGGCCACGGCGGGCGACGACGGTGTGGTGACGGTGTGGGACGTCGCCTCCCGCACGGTCGCCGGTCGTCTGGACGCGCACGCCGGAGGCGTCTACGCGCTGGCGTTCAGCCCCGACGGGCGCACGCTGGCCACGGCGGGCGACGACCGGGTCGTGCGGCTGTGGGAGGTGGCGTCCGGCGCTCGCACGGGCGTGCTGGCCGGGCACACGGGCGTGGTGTTCGGCCTGGAGTTCAGCCCCGACGGCCGCAGGCTGGCCAGCACCGGCGACGACCGCACCGTGCGCCTGTGGGACGTCGCCGGGCGCAAGGCCGAAGGCACGCTGGGCGGCCGGTCCGACGCCGTGCTCGGCGCCGCGTTCAGCCCCGACGGGCGCATGATCGCCACTGCGGGCGACGAGCGCGCCGTACGCCTGTGGGACGCCGCCACCCGCCGGGTCGAGCTCACCCTGACCGGTCACACGGCCGCGGTGTGGGGGGTGGCCTTCAGCCCGGACGGGCGCACGCTCGTCACCGCGGGGGACGACCGGTCCCTGCGCTGGTGGAGCCTCACCGAGCCGTGGGTACGCGCCAGGGCGTGCGCGCTGACCGGTGCGGCCCTGACGTCGGGCGAACGCGCCGGGGCCGGGTGCGCCCGGTGAGCCTCACGGCTGCGAGGCGGTGTCCAATGCGGCCAGGTCGCCGGGCGTGAGCTCCAGCGTGACGGCGGCGAGCAGCGGCTTGAGCTGGGCGGTGTCGCGTGCGCTGGCGATGGGCGCGGTGACGGTGGGCTGGGCGGCCAGCCAGGCCAGCGCGACGGTCGCGGGCTCGACCCCGTGCGCGGCGGCGACCGAGGCCAGCGCCTGGAGCACCCGCGGCCCGCGCTCGGTCTCCAGGTAGAGCGCGGCCTTGCCCGCACGCGGGCTATCGACGGCCGCGCCCCCCGCGTACTTACCGGTCAGGAACCCCCTGGCCAGCGAGAAGTACGGCGTGCTGCCCAGCCCCTCACGGGCGACGACGTCCCGCAGTTCGCCCTCGTAGTCGCGTTCGAGGAGGTTGTAGTGCTGCTGCAGCGCGACATAGGCGGCCAGCCCCTTGTCACGCGAGATCGTCATGGCCTCGGCCAGCCGCTGCGGCCCGTAGTTGGAGGCGCCGACGTGGCGTACCTTGCCTTCGCGTACGAGCTCGTCGAGTGCGGTCAGGGTGTCGGCGATCGGCGTGTCGGCGTCGTCGACGTGCGCCCAGTACAGGTCGATCCGGTCGGTGCGCAACCGCGTGAGCGACGCCTCGACGGCGGTGCGCACGGTGGCGGGCGAGGTGCCCTCCAGGCCGGGCTTCATCCCGACCTTGGTCGCCAGGACGATACGGTCGCGGTTGCCGCGCTCGGCCATCCACTCGCCGATGATCAGCTCCGACAGCGACTCGCCCGCCACCCACGTGCCGTACAGATCGGCGGTGTCGACGAAGTTGCCCCCGGCCTCGGCATAGGCGTCGAGCACGGCGAACGACTGGTCGCGGTCGGCCGTCCAGCCGAACACGTTCCCGCCCAGGCAGAGCGGGAAGACGGACAGGTCGGTGCTGCCAAGAGATCTCATGCGCGGAGCCTATCCAGGGGCGGCCGGTCGGGAATTCAGTGGTCGAGCTTGGCCAGGTCGAGGCTGCGCGGCGTGAGCAGCCACACCGCCACCGTGGCCGCCCCCATCAGCGCGGCCCCCACGGCCCCGGTGACGGCCAGCGAGTCGCTGAAGGCCGTCTGCGCCTGGGCGGCCAGCTGCGCACCGGCGGCCCCGGCCTCCTTGGCCACCTCCAGGGCCCCGCCGATCGACTCGCGCACCACCTCGGCCGCCTGCCCGCTCACCCCTTCGGCCGCCAGCGTCGAGTACGGCAGCGCGGCCCGGTACACGATCGCGGCCACACTGCCGAGCACCGCGACGCCGAGCGCGCCGCCGAGTTCGTAGCTGGTCTCCTCGATGGCCGCGGCGCTTCCCGACTTCTCGGGCGGCGCACCGGCCATGATGACGGCCGACGCGATGGCCAGCGAGCCCATCCCGACGCCGATGAGCAGCAGCGCGAGCGCGACCGGCGGGTAGGTCAGCGGGCTGGGCGCGACGAAGAGGATGCCGAAGCCGAGCCCGGCCACCAGCAGGCCGCCCGCCAGCACGGTACGCGCGCCGATGCGGGCGGCGAGCGCGGGGGCCAGCGGGGACAGGATGCCCGCGCCCACCGCGGTCGGCAGCAGGCGCACGCCGGTCTCCAGCGGGGAGTAGCCCATGACGAGCTGCATCCACTGCGCCATCAGCAACATCATCGCCGCCATCGCGATCGAGGTGGTGATCGCGGCGATCGTGCCCGCGCTGAACGGCCTGGAGGCGAACAGCCTGATCTCCAGCAGCGGGTTCTCCCTGGTCAGGCAGCGCCTGACGAACCAGGTCAGGCAGACGGCCGCCACGGCAGCCGCGATGAGCGCGGCGGTGTCGGTCAGGCCCTCCTTGCCGAAATGCTTGATCGAGTACACCAGGGCGACCATGCCGACGATCGACAGCACGGTGGCCAGGGCGTCCCACGAGCCCGGGTTCGGGTTGCGCGACTCCGGCAGCAGGAACAGCCCGGCGACGATCGCGACGACCATGACGGGCACATTGACGAGGAAGGCCGCGTGCCAGCTGAACTTCTCCAGCAGCGCGCCGCCGAGGATCGGCCCGAGCGCGCCGCCGAGCGCCGCCATGGAGGCCCACACGCCGAGCGCGGTGGCACGTTCCTTCGGGTCGGTGAACAGATTGCGGATCATCGAGAGCGTGGACGGCATGATCATCGCCCCGCCGACGCCGAGCAGCGCCCGCACCACGATCACGGCCCCCGCGCTGTCGGCCCACAGGATGGCGAGCGAGGCCAGGCCGAACACCGTGAAGCCGGTCAGCAGCATGCGCTTGCGCCCCCACCGATCGCCGAGCGCGCTGACGGTGACCAGCAGCCCGGAGACGACGAGGGCGTAGACGTCGACCATCCACAGCAGCGAGATGGCGTCGGGCCGCAGGTCGGCGGAGATGGCGGGCAGGGCGACGTTGAGGATCGTCATGTCCATGACGACCAGCAGCAGGCTGGCCGACAGGACGGCGAGCCCGGCCCAGCGGCGTGGGTGCGGCGGTGGCACCGTGCCAGGTTCGGGCGTGGAAGCGAGCGTCATGAGTTCCCCCGGGTGGCGCAGCCGTGCATGAAGGTCTCGAGCATCAGCCGGGAGGCGTCCCGGCGTGCGACGTCCCCGCGTCGCAGGCTCTCGCGCACGGCGATGAGCAGGCCGTACAGACTGTCACTTACCCACCGGGCCGGCATGTCAGCCCGGATGACGCCGTGGCGCTGCGCGGCGGCGTACAGGGCGATCTCGTTGGCCTCCAGCCTCTCGGCCTCGGCGGTGAGGGCGGGATCGGCGGCCAGCGAGTGGTCGGTGAGCGCGAAACCGTAGTCCCCGGCGTGTACGGCGAGCACGTCGAGCAGGCGCAGCAGCGTCGACTCCACGGCCTCGCGGGTGTCGGCGGCCAGCGCCTGCGCCAGGCCGCACTCGTGCTGGATGCGGGCCCAGTCGCCGAGCGCGTGGTGGCCGAGTGCGGTGATGAGGTCCTCGCGGCTGGTGAAGTGGCGGTGCAGGGTGGCCCTGCTGACGCCCGCCGCCTCGGCGAGCTGTGCCATCGAGGCGGTGGGGGCGATGTTGAGGTGCCGTAGAGCCGCGGTGATGATCTGCTCCCTGGCGATGGCCATGATGCTTTCCTGTCGCAGATGAGACAACAATGTTGCAAACGATACATGATCGCATCAGGGCTTGCTCACCGTGGTCTTCCCTTGACGGCATGGAATACCAGCAGGACCTGCGGCTAAGGTTCGTCTGTGAGCAGCGCGGAGGACACCACAGATTCACGCACGCGGATTCTGGACGCGGCCGAGGAGCTGTTCGCAGGCGGGGGCTACGACGCCACGCCGACAGCCCTGATCGCCAAGCTGGCCAGGGTGCCCAAGGGGCTGCTGTTCCACTACTTCCCGCGCAAGATCGACGTGCTGGTCGCCCTGGTCGACGAGCGCACGCTGGTCGAGGAGAGCGCCGAGGTCGACGCGGTGCCCGGCGACGCGGCCGGCACGCTGTCCAAGCTGGCCAGGCGGCTGCCGTTGCGTGCCTCACCGGCGATGCGGCGCATCCTGTTCCGCGAGGCCGACACGCACGGCTCGGTGCGCGAGCGGCTGGGCAGGCTCAACGGGGAGCTGATCGGCCGGGCGAGGTTCGCCCTTGAGCTGGCCTCGCCCACCGCGCGCGGCGACGCGGCCAGGCTGGAGGTGGCGGCGGCGACGTTCGCCGCCGTGCTGCTCTACCAGGAGAACCTCTGCCAGCTCACCGGCCACCAGATCGACCCGGACAAGGTCGCCGAGCTCATCGCCGCCAGCCTCTAGGCCGGCCCCTCAGCGGAACTGGCGGCGGTAGGCGGCGGGCGTGGTGTGGGTGGCCTTGTGGAAGCGGCGCCTGAGGTTGACCGCCGAGGACAGGCCCACGCGCTGGGCGATGGTCTCGACGGGCAGGTCGGTCTCCTCCAGCAGCGACAGCGTGCTGGCGATGCGCCGGTCGAGCAGCCAGCGGCCCGGCGACAGGCCCATCTGCTCGGTGAAGTGCCGGCTCAGGGTGCGGGGCGACATGCCGGTCCTGGCCGCCATGTCCTCGATGGTGAGCGGGCGCTCCAGATTCTCGATGATCCAGTCCAGCAGCGGTGCGAGCGAGGCGGGCAGCGGCCCGTTGGTCGGCGGCTCGGCATTGCGGCGCTGGCAGCCCTCGCGGTGCGGCCCGGCCGAGAGCTGGCGGCCGATGCGCATCGCCAGTGCGGCGCCGTGCTCCTGCCTGACCTGGTTGAGGCAGAGGTCCATCGTGGTGGCCGTGGCCCCTGCGGTCGCCACGTCGCCGTGGTCGGTGTAGAGCACGCAGGTGTCCAGCCGCATCCTCGGGTACTGCCTGGTCAGGTCGTCGGCCAGCTCCCAGTGCGCCGCCGTCGTCCGGCCGTCGAGCAGGCCGAGCGAGGCGGGCACGTAGATGCCTCCGGCGATCGCGATGATCCGGGCGCCACGCGCGTGCGCGGCGAGCACGCCGTCGGACAGGCCCGCGATGAGGTCGGGGCACAGGCACCAACCGGCCAGCAGGATGGTGTCGGCCTCCCGCAGCGCCTCCAGCCCTCGTTCCACCACGATGTCGACGCCCATCGTGGTGCGTACCGGGCCGGGCTTCTCGGTGCACAGCGTGAAGTCGTAGTGCTGCGGGATGTCGGGACCGTGGTAGCCGAAGATCGCCGAGGCGCACGTCACCGGGTACATCTCCTGGATCGAGCCCACGACGGCCACCACACGATGCTTCATGGCACGAAAGTACCCTATTTTCGCGTTTCGGGCGTCTCCTACCTGTCCGTGAAATGACCACAATCTCGTGACATGGGTACCTTCTGGCCAGTCAGGCGGACAGCCGCTCGTGCTCGGACGCGCGGGCCGGCTCGGTGCGGGCGGGCTCCGTATGGGCGAGGAGTTCGTCCAGGGCGGCGCGCAGGGCGTCCATCAGGCGCTCCACGTCCGGCATGAGGGAGGGGCAGGCCACCAGGCCGAAGTCGAGCGAGCCGTCGTAGCCGAAGCAGGTGATCGCGAGGCCGCCGCTGAGGTCGGTCAGCGCCGACAGCGGGAAGTAGGACTCCACCCTGGCCCCGCACAGGTACAGCGGGAACTGCGGCCCCGGCACATTGCTGATGATGAGGTTCACCGGCGGGAAGGCCAGCGAGGCCAGCCGGAACAGCGCGGGCGTGGCCAGCCCTCCGGCGAAGGGCGGAATGATCGAGCACAGCTCGCCCAGCCAGTTCGCGGGCGCGAGGGCGAAGCGGCGCTTGGCCGTGCGCATGCTCGCCCTGACCGTGAGCAGCCGGTCGCGGGCGTCGGCCACGTCGGTGGCGATCGGCACGACCATGGCCGAGATCTGGTTGCCCACCGCCTCCTTCGCGCCCGCCGTGCGCACCGCCACCGGCACGGCGGCCACCAGCGGCGTGCCGGGCAGCGCGTCGCGCTCCCGCAGCCAGCTGCGCAGCGCCGACGCCGACAGGGCCATCACGACGTCGTTGACGCTCATCCCGAACGACCTGGCGACCCGCTTGACCTCGTGCAGCGGCAGCGAGCCCGAGGCGAAGACGCGCTCGGGACCGATCGGCCCGTTGAACGGCGTGCGGGGCGCGGCGAGCACCGGCAGCTCCGGCCGTGGCCGCTGGTCGCCCGCCAGGTAGCGCGCGGTTCTGGCCACCGTGGCCGCGCCCGGCAGTGCGGAGGCGACGGGCACGGCGTCGAGGTCGGCCGCGATCCTGCCCAGCGCGCGAGCCGCGCGCAACGGATGGGTGGCCGCGCCGCTCAGCGCCGCTGTGAGCTTGCCGAACAGACCCGGCTCCCGTACGGGGACGGGGTCGGGCGCGGGGGCGACCAGGCGGGGCTCGGGCGACAGGTCGAGCAGGGCGGCCAGCGTCTCGGCGCCCGACACCCCGTCGATGACCGCGTGGTGGACCTTCGTGTAGAGCGCGACCCGGCCCTGCGGCAGGCCGTGGATGAGGTACATCTCCCACAGCGGCCGGCCGAGGTCGAGCCCGACCTCGTGCAGCCGCGCGACCTCGGCGGCCAGGCCGCCGGGCTCGTCCAGCGTGCGCTCGAACAGATGGTTGTCCAGGTCGAAGTCCGGATCCTCGGCCCAGTACGGCCGGTCCAGGCCAAAGGGCACCTCGCTCAGGCGCATGCGCAGGGCGGGGGCCAGATGCAGCCGCTCGTGCAGCAGCGAGACCAGGGCCGCACGGGTGACCACACCGGACGGCGCGCAGCTCGGGTCGAGAATCGCGACCCCTGCCACATGGGCGGTGGTCGTGCTCGATTCGGCGTGCAGGAACTGGGCGTCGAGTGCGGTCAACTGCTGGGACATGCGGCCTCTCCCGTGCTGGCTTTCCGTGTCGGCCCGGTCTTCCGTGTCGGCGTGCTGTCCATCCTCACGCCGGTTCGTTTCCTGGGCGTTTCCACAGGCGTACCGCGAGAGTCTTTCAGATGAAATCGGCGACTTCGTCACCGAGCTGCTTGTCGCTTCGTGATTCAGTTGTGATCGAGCACTGCTAGGTCGCGTTTGCGCACGTCGAGCCAGGTGTGCAGAAAATTGGTGAGATTTGGCTATCTGGGGGTCACCCAGATGGGATGGCGCACCACGCCGTCGTAGTGATAGCCGAAGGCGTTCGCCGCCGCGGTGAGCGGCTGGGTACGGCCGTGCTCGTCGGTAGCCCTGGCCATCAGCACGTGCGGGCCGTGCTCGGTGGGCAGCCAGTCGATGTGCCAGGTCGCCCACGCCCCGACCAGGTGTTTCCTGCTCGGCTCGGCCGTACGCCAGGTCGTTCCGCCGTCGAGGCTGACCTCGACCCTGGCGATCCTGCCGGTGCCCGACCACGATCGGCCGTGCAGCACGTGGTGGCGTCCGGCGGGGATCATCGCCTCCCACTCCAGCTCGAACGCGCTGCGGACCGGGGTGGTCGTGACGCCGGGGTAGAACAGCGTGTTCCACGGCGAGTGCAGCGCCTCGGTCGACACCTCCAGCTCGCCCAGCCACTTGATGGAGGCGATGCCCGCCCAGCCGGGCACCACCAGCCGGGCCGGGAAGCCGTGGTCGGCGGGCAGTGGCCGCTCGTTCATCTCGTAGGCGACCAGGACGTCGTCGAGCGCCTTGGCGACGGGCAGCGGCCTGCGCACGTGGCCGAGGTCGGCGCCGTCGCAGACGAAGGGCGCGTCCAGGCCGGTGGCCAGCACGTCGACGGCGTCGGGGCGCAGTCCGGCCAGGTCGAGCACGTCGGAAAGGAGCGCTCCACGCCAGCGCGCCACGCCCACCGCGCCGAGCCGCCACTGGGTGCCGGGCCGGTGCTCGCCCTGCTGGGTGTCGTAGAAGGCCCGGCCGTTGCCCGCGCACTCGATGGCGGCGTCGAACGTGCGCGCGGGCAGGGCGAGCAGCTGCTCGTAGGACAGGCTCACCGGGCTGCGCACGCCCGAGCCGTGCAGGCGCAGCGACCAGGTGTCGGCGTCGACGATCGGCGTGGCGGTGTGGTTGCGGACGAAGAACCGGTCGGTCGGCGTGTGGTAGCCCTGGCCTCGCATCGCCTCCCAGCGCATCTCGGCGCTGCCGTCCCGCTCGACGTAGAGATCGGGCGGCAGGGGTTTGACGATCGTCTTGGTCACCTGGCCGATGCCTTCCATCGGACCACCTCTCCTTGAATCCCTTAATCCCTACCAATAAACCATAAAATGGGAACGCCTGGGTGAGTCGTCGCCGCCTGTGCGTCTCTCCATTACAGAGATGTGCCCTCTACGTCACCTTTCATCACCTGGAGGGCATCGACCTGCCCACCGGTCAGCCCTTGTCGAAGAACGCCAGCAGCCGGTCGAGCGGCCAGGTGTTGATCACGTCGTCGGTGGTCAGCCAGGCCCGCTGGGCGATGCCGATGCCGTAGCGCTGGTTGTCCAGGTGCGGGATGGCATGGGAGTCGCTGTCGATGGAGAACTTCACGCCGTGGTGCTTGGCCAGCCGGACGAGATCGGCGGGCAGGTCGGAGCGGTCGGGGAAGGAGTCGATCTCCATGGCCGTGCCGGTGCGCGCGGCGGCGCGGAAGACGGCCTCCCAGTCGGCGTCGACCGGCGGGCGCTTGCCGATCTTGCGCGTGGTGGGATGGCCGATGACGTCGACGCCCGGATTCTCGCAGGCCGCGATGAAACGCCTGGTCATCTCCTCGCGCGACTGGTTGAAGTGCGAGTGCACCGAGGCCACGCACACGTCGAAGCCGTCGAGCACGTCGAGCGGCCAGTCGACCGAGCCGTCCGGGGCGATGTTGAGCTCGCTGCCGTGCAGCAGGCGCATGTCCGGGCACGACTCCTGCAGCCGGCGCAGGGCCGCGCGCTGCTCCAGCGCCTTGTCCAGCGTCATGCGCTGCATCGCCAGGTCGGGGGCGTGGTCGGTGACGGCATAGTAGGAGTAGCCCCGGGCCCGCGCGGCGGCCACCATGTCCTGCAGCGAGGCGATGCCGTCGGTCAGGTCGGTATGGGTGTGCAGGTCGCCGCGCAGGTCGGCCAGCTCCACCAGCACCGGCAGCTCCCCGCGCAGCGCGGCGCGCACCTCGCCGCCGTCCTCGCGCAGCGGCGGCGGGACGTACTGCAGGCCGAGCGCGGTGTAGATCTCCTCCTCGTCGGCCGCGGCGATCACGCGCTCGCCCTCGAACAGGCCGTACTCCGACAGCTTCCAGCCCTTCTTCACCGCGATCTCGCGGATGGCCACATTGTGCTCCTTGGAGCCGGTGAAGTACTGCATCGCCGCCCCCCACGAGCCCTCGGGGATCAGCCGCAGGTCGACCTGGATGCCGGAGGTGGTGCGCACCGAGGTCTTCTTGTCGCCCGCCGCGATGACATCGGCCACATAGGGCTGGGCGCGGAACGACTCCATGATCGACTCGTCGGCCACCGCGAGGATGTCGATGTCGCCGATCGTGTCCTTCATCCTGCGCAGCGACCCGGCGTATGCGATGCGCACGGTCGCGTCGCGCAGGGAGGCGATGACCTTCTCGGCCAGGTCCATGGCCCTGCCGATGTGCACGCGGGCGCCCGCCTGCTCCATCTGCTCGATGCCCTTGAGCAGATTGGCCTCGGTCTTGGCGCCGAAGCCCTTGAGCCCGGCGAGCCTGCCCTGCGTGATGGCCTCGGCCAGCGCGGCGGGGGAGTCGATGCCGAGCTCCTCGAACAGGAAGACGGCCTTCTTCGGCCCGAGCGTCGGCACCCTGGTCAGCCTGCGCACGCCGTCGGGCACCCGGGCGCGCAGGTCGTCGAGCTGGCGGAAGCCGCCGCGCTGGAGGAACTCCTCCATCTTCTTGGCGATGGCCTCGCCCACGCCCGGCACCTCGCGCACGTCGACGACCGAGATGTCCTCGGGGAAGCCGGCGATGGCCTTGGCGGCCTTCTGGTAGCTGCGCACGCGGAAGGCGTCGCCGCCGGTCAGCGCGAACAGCTCTGCGTATTCCTCGAGTGCGGCGGCCGCCTCGTCGTTTGCCCGTGCCATAAGGCCAGCTTAGAGCCCGGCACCGACAGGAAGGCGAGGCCGAGGGGCCGCTCGCGGCAGATCACGGATCGGCGTGGAAAGCGCGTCTCTCGGATCACACCTCTTGTGCCATTTCATGTGTGATCAGTACGAACGGGACTGTCTCTACTCTTACGGAGGTATCCGTGCGAGCACGAATGTCCCTCTCCTTACTGAGCCTCGCGGTCTCGGCGACGCTCCTCATCCCCCAGGGCGCGGCCGTCGCGGGCCCCCTCAGCCCGCCCTCGCCCGCCGTACGCGACTTCGGCAACGGGCCCGAGCGCAACGAGATCGCGGCCGAGGCCGACGACCCGCAGGTGGCGGCCACGCTCAGGGCGCTGCCCGGCCAGGAGGGCGCCGACCTGTCGCGCGGGCGCGACCGCGAGCGCGGCTACCCGCGCAGGACCGTGCTGCCGATCCCGGCGGAGAACCCGGCCGACGCCTCCATCAAGCTCGGCCTCGTCCCGCACCACGCGCTCGCGGGCAGGCTCAACGACCTGCAGCGACTCGGCGACCGGGTCAGCGTCGAGGTCATCGCCCGCTCGCATCAGGGCAGGGAGCTCTACCTCGTCACCGTGACCGCGCCGGAGAGCGCGAGCCAGGCGCGCAGGCAGGAACGCATGCGCGAGAAGATCGAGAACGACCCGGCCGACGCCGCCCGCGACCGCGAGATCCGCAAGGACTACAAGGCGCCGATCTTCATCAACAACAACATCCACGGCAACGAGTGGGAGGGCACCGACGCCGCCCTGCGCGTGATCGAGGAGCTGGCCACCGGCCGGACGCCCGAGATCGCCGACCTGCTGAACAGCACGCGCCTGTACTTCAACATCACCGCCAACCCCGACGGCCGCGTCAACGGCGTCAGGGCCAACGGCGCCGGGTTCGACATGAACCGCGACTTCATCACCGCCTCGCAGCCCGAGGTGAAGGCCATGCGCCAGGTGATGATCGACACCCAGCCCGTCGCCATGATCGACCTGCACGGCTATGTCAACGGCACGCTCATCGAGCCGACCACGCCTCCGCACGGCGCCAACTACGAGTACGACCTGTTCATCAAGAACTCCTACGCCAACGCGCTCGGCATGGAGTCGGCGATCAACGCACTCGGGTACACACCCGACAAGGACGGCGTGTTCCAGCCGGAGATCCCGTTCAGGGACACCCCCGAAGGCTGGGACGACTGGCCGCCGATCTTCACCCCGCAGTACGCGCCGTTCCAGGGCGCGGTGGCCTCGCACACGATCGAGTTCCCGATGGCGGTCAACGGCTCCAACTATGTCAACCTGCCGGTGGAGGAGCTGCGCCGCAGGGCGCAGATCAACGTCGACATCGCCGCGGCCGCCATGCGCGCCACGTACACCTTCGTCAGGACCGGCCGGAGCCGGTTGATCGCCGACCAGATCGAGGTCTTCAGGCGCGGCGCGGCTGGGGAGGCCTCCAAGCAGGTGCCGCTCGGCATCGTGCCCGGCTTCGGCCCCGAGGACGTCTACAACACCACCTACCCGCGTGCGTACGTGATCCCCTCGGGCGACGGCCAGCGCTCCGCGACCGCCGCGGCCCGGCTCGTCGACCACCTCGTCGCCAACGACGTGAAGGTCGAACGCGCGCTCCTGCCCTTCAGAGCGGGAGGCGTCGTGCACCCGGCCGGCTCCTATCTCGTCGACATGCACCAGCCCAAGCGCGGCCTGGCCAACGTCATGCTGGAGGCGGGCGCCGACATCACGCCCAAGGTCGATGCCATGTACGACATCTCCGGCTGGAGCCACGCCCTGCTCTGGGGCGCGAGCGTCGAACGGGTGCGGGAAGGCCGTCTGAACGTCGTCTCGGCGCCGGTCAAGGCCGCCGCGCCGACCGGTTCGGTGCCGTGGGGGCAGGGCCCGCTGGCATTGCCCGTCGCCGACGGCAAGGACGTCCAGGCCGTCAACGACCTGCTCGCCCAGGGCGTCGGCCTGACCCAGGCGCCCGACGGCGCCGTCGTCGTCCCCGCCTCCTCCCGCCAGGCCGCCCGTACGGTCTCCGACAGGTACGGCGTGCGGTTCGAACGCACGCGGAACGCCACCGGCACGCCGCTCGCGCCGGTCAGGATCGCCGCCGCCGCCTCGGCCGACGAGCTGTTCACACTGCGCGAACTCGGCTTCCAGGTGACGCCGGTGTCCACCGCCGTGCTCAACGCCGGGTTCGACTGGAGTGCGAGCGACGTGCTCTACGTCTCCTCCGGCCTGTCGTTCGCCGGGCTCAACCCGGCGGCCAGGACGGCGCTCGACGGGTACCTGGCCACGGGCGGCGTCGTCACCAGGGGTTCGACCGGGGCGAGTTTCAACGCCGCGGCCGGGCTGCTGACCACGACATCGGTCGCGGGGCGCTCCGACGCCAACGGCGTGGTGGGCGTCGTGGCGGGCGCCGGTCCGGTGGGGTCTGGCGCTCCGGGTCACGCGTTCGTGTACTCGCCGCGCTGGTTCACCGCGCTCGGTCCCGAGGTACGCGTCGAGCAGAGCTACGCCTCGGCCGGGCCGCTGGTGTCGGGCCATTGGCGGGCCAACGCCAACGGGTCGGGTGGCCAGGAGCAGGCCAGGGGCCAGGCGTCGGTGGTGAGCGGGCGGGACGAACGCGGCGCCGCCGTCGTGCTGTTCGGCACCGAACCGCTGTTCCGCAACCATCCCAAGGGCCAGTTCGCCCAGGTGGCCAAGGCTCTGTACTGGAGCGCCTCCACCTCGGGCCCCCCGGCGGCGACCCGGCCGTGACGCCGCGCCCGCCTGCCCGCACGCATGATCGACGTCAGCCGGGTAGGTGAGCAGCGGCGCCGAGGACAGCTTGCTGTCCCCAGCGGCACCCCCGCGTACGGCGGGGCGGCGCCCCCCGGCCGCCCCGCCGTGCCCATGCGGCACGGCGGGGTGTCCGGCGGGGCGCCCAGGCGCGGCTCATACGCCGCTCAGGACGTGGCGGGCTGGTCGGCGCGGGGGTGATCCGGGCGCGGCAGGTCGGTGCACGACTTGCCGGTGTGTGCGGGATCCGGGCATGGCAGGTCAGCGCATGGCTTGCCGGTGTGTGCCGGGGCGGGGTGCGGCAGGTCCGGGCAGGGTGGCAGGTCGGGGCAGGGGAGGGTGGCGGTGACGAGCCAGCCGCCGTCCTCGGTCGGGCCCGCGGTCAGGGTGCCCCCGAGGGCGTGGGCGCGTTCGGTCATGCCGGGGACGCCTCGGCCTGACGACGGCAGCCGGTCGCCCGGCCGGGCGGGGGCGTCGTTGCGTACGCGCACCCGCACGCACCCGGCCGCGACCGTGACGGCGACACCGACCCGGGTGCCTGGCCCCGCGTGCTTGAGCGTGTTGGTGAGCGCCTCCCGCACGATGCCCGCCGCCGACGTGCGCACCGCCGCCGAAGCGCGTTCGGCGGCCGGGTCGAGGTCGAGGTCGACCAGCAGCCCGGCCGCCGACATCCGGGCGGCGGCCTCGCCGATCGCGGCCGAAGGGTCGGCCTCGTGCACGGGGCCGGGCTCGTGCAGGGTGTCGAGCAGGCCGCGCAGGCTCTCCAGCACGTGCCGCCCGGTCGCGCGCAGGTCGCTGAGCGCCTCGGCGGCCGGGCCCTCGGGCACCGCGTAGCCGGCCGCGCCCGCCCTGATCACCATCGCGCCGACATGATGGGCGACCAGGTCGTGCACCTCGCGGGCGATGCGCTCGCGTTCGGCCAGCCGGTCGGCCCTGGCCTGGGCCAGCGCCTGCTGCTCGGCCGCGAGCGCCTGCTGGACGGCGGCCTCGGCCCTGGCCCGTTCGGCCTCCGTCGCGGCTCTGGCGGTGGCGCGTTCGGCCTCGGCCGCGGCCTTGGCATGCGCGCGCTCGGCCTCGGCAGCCGCCTGCCTGGCCCCGGCGTACCTGCCGATCGCCACCGGCGCGGCCACCAGCGCCATCAGCACCACCACGCGGAACGGCGTCACGGTCGTCTGCCCGTCGACCACCGCCGCGGCGGACAGGAAGCACGCCGCCAGGTACACCAGCGCCGTCCACCACCACGATCCCACCCGCATCGCGAACACGCCCACCGAGATCAGCGTCATCACCATGCACGTCTGCAGCGCCGAGGGCAGATAGCGCTCGACGGCCAGCAGCAGCACCGCCTGCAGTACGAACACCACCGCCGGGGAGCGCCTGGCCACCCCCAGCGACAGCCCGCTCAGCACCACGAACAGCCCCACCACCCAGACCGGCTGGCTGGCCTCGTCCCAGAGCGTCCAGGTGCTCAGCACGGCCAGGGCCACACCGCCCATCGCCAGCGCCAGATCCGCGGTGACGTCACGCTCGGCCCACCGCGCCGCCGGCCTGCGCAGGTACAGCCCCGCGACGGCGGGCAGCAGCGCCACACCCGCGCTGGAGGCCAGAGGGGCGACCCCGGGCACCACGCCCGGAGCGGCCAGGTTCAGGGTCGTCGCGCCGAGCGCCGCCCCCGCCACGACCGCCAGCTCACGCCACCCCCGCGTGAAGGCCACCACCCCCACGGCCACACACGTCAGCATCTGCACGGTGTTGGAGGTGAACCACCCCAACTGGTCGGTCAGGGCCAGCAACCCGGCCAGGTACAACGCGACCGGCGTCGGCCAACGCCGTACGAACCCCATCGACCCGCCCACCGCGAGCGCGACCGGCAGCACCCAGACGTCGGGAAGCGCCCCGCGCCCGCCCGCCTTGCCCGCCACGAGCAGATCGAGAACGACGCCGGAAACCGCCAACAGAGCATCGAGCCACATCCCTCGCCAGCGCATGCCAAAGAAGGTAGCGGCCGAACGGCTCCGCCCAGAATGCCGACGGCTACATCCGCACCGGCCTGGGCAGGTACGGCTCGGCGAGGAAGGCGATCTCGTCATCGGTCAGACGCAGGTCCACGGCGGCGACCGCGTCGTCGACGTGCTCGTTCCTGGTCGCCCCGACGATCGGCGCGTCCACGCCGGGCCGGCGCAGCAGCCAGGCGAGGGCCACCTGGGCCGGGGGCACGTCGTGCTCGCGGGCCACCTGGGCCACCCGCTCCAGGATGAGCGCGTCGTTGTCGGCGTCGTACAGGGCGTCGATGCGCCCGTCGCTGCCGCTGCGCGCCGTGGCCTCGCCCTCCTGCCGACCGGCCCTGGCCAGCTTGCCCCTGGCCAGCGGGCTCCACGGGATCAGCCCGACGCCCTGGTCGACGCAGAGCGGGTTCATCTCGCGCTCCTCCTCCCGGTACAGAAGATTGAGGTGGTTCTGCATCGAGACGAACGCCGTCCAGCCGTTGCGCTCGGCCACGTGCTGGGCCTTGGCGAACTGCCAGGCGTACATGCTGGAGGCGCCGATGTAGCGGGCCTTGCCGGACTTCACGACGTCGTGCAGGGCCTCCATCGTCTCCTCGATGGGCGTTTCGTCGTCCCAGCGGTGGATCTGATACAGGTCCACGTAATCGGTGCCCAGCCGGGCGAGGGAGGCGTCGATGGCGGCCAGGATGTGCTTGCGCGACAGGCCGCCGTCGTTGATCGCCTTGCCGACCGGGAAGTACACCTTGGTGGCCAGCACGTAGTCCTCACGGCTGGGAAAGATCTTGCGCAGCAGGTTGCCGGTGATCTCCTCGCTCACTCCGGCCGAGTACATGTCGGCCGTGTCGTAGAAGGTCACCCCACCCTCGGCGGCCCTGCGCACCATCGGCTCCGCCGCATCCTCCCGCAACGTCCACGCCATCTTGCCGGGATCGCCGTAGCTCATCATCCCAAGACAGACCCGCGAAACCTTCATCCCGGTCCTACCGAGCCGCACATATTCCATACTCCGAGCCTAGAGCCACCACCTCCTCACGGGGCAGGCGGTGCTTCGTCCGGAACATACCCAGCCCGTACGAGGCGAGCCGTTCCGCCAACCGGTCGTGCAGGGCCGTCAGGTGTTGGATGCGGTCGTTCAGGGTGCGGAGGCGTTCGGTGGCGACCTGCATGGCCTCGGTGCAGGTGTCGGGTCCCCGTACGGCGAAGCGGGCGGGGAGTTCGCGGTCCAGCAGGTCGGCGAACATCATGCCGGGACTCCGCTCACGACGGATCGAGTTGGATCACCACCGTACCCCGGTACGCGCCCCCGAGCAGGGCGAGCAGGGCCTGCGGAGCCGCCCGCAGACCGGGGGCCCGGGTGACGGGCAGGACGAGACGCCCTTCGGCCAGCAGGCGTGCGACCTCCTCGCGGCCTCGCCATACGACGTCGGGATGGTCGGCGGGGGTGAACCCGGTGAGCGTGAGGCGTTCGCCGATCACCGCGAACGGGTCCAGCTCGACCGGTTCCGGCCCGTCCGGCGAGGTCTGCGCGGCCAGCGCCCCGCAGAGCGCGAACCTGGCGCCGGGACGCGCGGCCCGGAGCTGGGCGCCTCCCACGGTGTCGAAGCACACGTCGATCCCGTCGGGCGCGGCCGTGCTCAGCCCGTCGGCGTCGTGGTGGTCGAAGGCGGCGTCGAAGCCGAGCTCGTCGGTCAGCCAGCGCACCTTGGCCGCCGATCCGGCGCTGCCGACCACGCGCCCGGCCCCATGAGCCTGGCCGGCTGCCCCGCGACCGACCCGATGGACCCGGCCGCACTGGTGACGTGCACGGTGTCGCCCTCCTGGAGCCGCGCCGCCGCCACCAGGCCGACATAGGCGACATCCGGCTGTGCCAGGTGCGCCACGGGATCGGCGTCCACCGGCAGCGCCCGTATCTGTGTCGGCGAGGGCGTAATCCCGCCACCCCAGCTCATGCGCCACCAGCGTGCCCGGTTCCCCGTCACCGGCCACCACCTCGCCGCCCCCGCCTGGTATCCCGCGCCCGTCATCAACGTCCGCATCGCCGCCCGCAACGCGAACGCCCGGTTGCGTACCAGCACCTGCCCCGGCCCCGGCTCGGGGAGCACGACGTCGGCGACGGCGAAGTCCGCGAGGCGCGGCCGCCCGCGCACGGGTCTGACGAGGCGTATCCCGACACTGTTCATGCCGCCGAAGCCAGAGGGTGACGTAAGGGTCAAGGTCAAGCGCGAGCCGGAGGACAATGGGGGCATGACGCGTGCGGTGTATGTCGCGGCCGGTGATGCCCGGAGCAACAAGGGCACGGTGGCGCTCGGGGTGCTGGAGCTGCTGTCCAGGCAGGTGCGGGGGGTGGGGGTGTTCAGGCCGGTCGTGCGGGGCGGCGTGGAGGACAACCTGATCAACACCGCCCGCTCCCGGTTCAAGATCGACCTGCCGTACTCCGACTGTGCCGGTGTCACCTACGAGGAGGTGCACGCCGATCCCGAGCGCGCGGTGGGCGAGATCGTCGCGCGCTACCGTGCGCTGGCCGAGAAGTGCGCGGCCGTCGTGGTGATCGGCACCGACTACACCGATGTTGGCGCGCCGACCGAGTTCGAGTTCAACGCCAATCTGGCCGCCCATCTCGGCACGCCCGTCCTCAATGTGGTCAGCGGGCTCGGCCGTACCCCCGAGGAGATCGCCGCCGCGGTGGAGGTGTCGGCCAAGGAGCTGGCCGAGGACCACGCGTGGGAGGTGGCGGTCGTGGTGACGAGGGCGTCGTCGCGTCCGGCGATCGAGCACGCGACGCCGGTGTTCGTGCTGCCCGAGGTGGCGGGGTTGCAGGCGCCCACCGTGCGCGACCTGCAGACCGCGTGCGGCGGACGCCTGGTGTACGGCGACGCGCGCCAGGTCGGGCGTGAGGTGGAGGCGCTGATGGTGGGCGCGATGTCGCTGCCCAACATCCTGGACAGACTGAGCGAGGGCGTAGCGGTGATCGTGCCGTCGGACCGGGCGGCGGCCGTGGTGCCCGGTCTGCTGGCCGCGCACACCGCGCCGGGCTTCCCGTCCCTGGCGGCGATCGTCATGACGGGCGGCATGGACCTGCCGGACTCGGTGGACAGACTGCTGGCCGGAATGGCGTCGACGGTGCCGATCATCGCGACCGACGGCGACACCTTCGACACCGCGATCACACTGTCCGGCGTCGAGGGCAGGTTCACCCCGGACGCCCAGGTGAAGATCGACACCGCCCTTGAGCTGTTCGCCGCGCACGTCGACGGCGACCTGCTGCTGCGACGGCTCGACATCTCAAGGAGCATCGCGGTCACCCCGCTGATGTTCGAGTACGACCTGCTGGAACGGGCCAGGGCGCACCGGCGTCACATCGTGCTGCCCGAGGGCGCCGAGCCGCGTATCCTGCGGGCGGCCGACATCCTGCTGCGGCGCGGTGTGGCCGAGCTGACCCTGCTCGGCGACGAGCGCGAGATCAGGGCCAAGGCGGCCGAGCTCGGCCTGGCGGCGGTCGACGAGGCGCAGGTGCTGAGCCCGTTCGACCCGGGGCTGCGCGAGCGTTTCGCCCAGGCGTACGCGGGACTGCGGGCCCATCGCGGGATGACGGTGGAGCTGGCCCGCGACACGGTGACCGACGTGTCGTACTTCGGCACGCTGATGGTCGAGCAGGGCCTGGCCGACGGGATGGTCTCGGGAGCGGCGCACACGACGGCGCACACGATCAGGCCCTCGTTCGAGGTGCTCCGTCTCGGGCTGGTCTCCAGTGTGTTCTTCATGTGCCTGGCCGATCGGGTGCTGGTCTACGGCGACTGCGCGGTGGTGCCCGATCCGGACGCGAACCAGCTGGCCGAGATCGCGATCTCGTCGGCGGCCACGGCGGCGCAGTTCGGCGTGCGGCCGAGGGTGGCGATGCTGTCGTACTCGACCGGCGCCTCGGGCTCGGGCAGCGGCGTCGACAAGGTGCGGGAGGCGACCGCCATCGTCCAGGCCAAGCGGCCCGACCTGCTGGTGGAGGGGCCGATCCAGTACGACGCGGCCGTCGACGCCGATGTGGCGCATGCCAAGATGCCGGGCAGTGCGGTGGCGGGCCGGGCGACCGTGTTCGTGGTGCCCGACCTCAATACCGGTAACAACCTCTACAAGGCGGTCCAGCGCAGTGCGGGCGCGGTGGCCGTCGGGCCGGTCCTGCAGGGGCTGCGCAAACCGGTCAACGACCTGTCGAGGGGTGCGACCGTGCACGACATCGTCAACACGGTGGCGATCACCGCGATCCAGGCCCAGGAGGGCTGATGCAGATCCTGGTCCTGAACTCGGGCTCCTCCTCCATCAAGTACCAGGTGTTCGACGGTGCGAAGGTGCTGGCCAAGGGGCTGGTCGAGGAGGTCGGCGACCACGACGAGGGCATCCGGCGCACCCTGGCGGAGCTGTCGCTCGGCGACATCGGCGCGGTGGGGCACCGCGTGGTGCACGGCGGCGACAGGTTCGCCGATCCGGTGCTCGTCGACGGCGAGGTCGAGCGGGCGATCGAGGAGCTGTCGCCGCTCGCGCCGTTGCACAACCCGGCGAACCTGGCCGGGATCAGGGCCGCGCGCCGGGCGCTGCCCGATGTGCCGCATGTCGCCGTGTTCGACACCGCCTTCCACCAGAGCCTGCCGCCCGCCGCCTACACCTACGCGGTGCCGGCCTGGCCGGGCGTGCGCAAGTACGGTTTCCACGGCACCTCATGCGCCTACGTCTCGCGCCGTGCCGCCGACCTGCTCGGCAGGCCGCTGGCCGAGGTGAACTCGATCGTGCTGCACCTGGGCAACGGGGCGAGCGCCACGGCGGTGCGCGGCGGGCGCAGTGTGGAGACCTCGATGGGCATGACGCCGCTGCAGGGCCTGGTCATGGGCACCAGGTCGGGCGACGTGGACCCGGCGCTCCCCGCGTACCTGGCCAGGACGCGGTCGATGACGATCGAGGAGATCGACGACGCGCTCAACAGGGACAGCGGCCTGCTGGGCCTGTGCGGGGCCAGCGACCTGCGCGAGGTGTGGCGGCTGCACGAGGCGGGCGACGAGCGGGCACGGCTGGCCGTCGAGGTGTACTGCCACCGCGTCAGGAGCTACGTCGGCGCGTACTTCGCGGTGCTCGGCCGTCTGGACGCCGTCGTCTTCACCGCGGGCGTCGGCGAGAACGACGCCAGGATCAGGGCGCTGGCCCTGCGCGGCCTCGAAGGCATGGGCGTGCGCCTGGACGCGGGCCGCAACGCCAGGGGCGAGACGGTGTTGTCGGCCGACGACAGCCCGATCTCGGTTTTGCGCGTTCCAACGGACGAGGAACGCGAGATCGCCGACCAAACCCGCGACATAGCCGAACAATTACCGGCATAACGCCATCTAAGGAGGGCAAACGCTCGGGGGGACAGAACCTGCGAGGTAGCCATGCTCTCCATCAAGAAAACAGCAGGACGCCTGCTGTACGGCTCGCGCTACGACGACGTCCCCTGGGGGCAGCGGGTCTACGTCCGGCCCGGCGAGCGCCGCATCCGCGAGGCCCAATGGCGCCTGTTGCTGCGCCGGGCCCCGGTGCTGCGCCTTCAGGAGTACCGGGAGAAGGTCAGGGCCGAGCCGATCGAGGAGTTCCTCAGCTGCACGATGTGCGGCGAGACCCGCCAGCAGCCGCTGTTTCGCCCCTCGGGCGGCAAAGGCCGCAGGACCTGGACCTACCGGGTGGTGCGCTGCCCGGCCTGCGGCTTCCTCTACCGCAACCCCAACATCAGGCCCGAGCGGCTCGGCGAACTCTACGCCGGCGGCTACAGCGCCTTCCTGACCGGCGACTACGCCCTCAGCAGGCAGCGCCGCTACCGCCTGACGATGGAGGCGTTCGGCGAGGTGTTCACCGACGGGTCCGGCAGGCGGCTGCTCGACTTCGGCTCGGGCGTCGGGCTCTTCCTCGAACTGGCCGAGGACAGAGGGTTCGACGCCTACGGTGTCGACCTGTCGCCCGACTCGGTGGCCTCGGCCAATGCCAGGCTGAAGCGGGCGCGCACGTACTTCGGCGCGCCCGAGGACGTGCCCGAGATCGCGGCCGGAGGGTTCGACGTCATCACGCTGTGGTCGGTACTGGCCCATCTGCCCAGGCCGCTGGCCGACTTCGAGCGGTTCCGCTCGCTGCTCGCGCCCGGCGGCGTGCTGCTCATCCTCACCGTCAACGCCGAGTCCCTGCTGCTCAAGGCGTACGGCGAGCGCTGGAGCGGGTTCACCCGCAACCACCTGATGTTCTACTCGGCCAGTACGCTGCCGGCGCTGCTCGGGCGCACCGGGTTCGCCGCCCTGGCCTGCGCGCCGCACTACGGCGACACGATCGAGGCGGGCACGGCGAAGATGGCCGAACCGCTGCGCGCCCGGTTGCGCGAGAGCGTCGACGCCACCGACGGCGGCAACATGATGCGCGCCCTCGCCTTCGCCGACGACCTGGCCGTCGAGCGCTGGGGCACGGGCCTGAACGTACGCCGCCTGGACGGGCGGGACGACTAGGGGACGATCATGGTGACGCCCGGCACCGAGCCCATCGCGGCCAGGGCCGGGCCCGCCTCCCGCAGGCCGATCGTCCGGGTGACGAGCTGGTCCGGATGCAGCGTGCCCGCCCTGATCAGCTCCAGCATGGGCCCATAGGCGTGCGCCGCCATGCCGTGGCTGCCCATGAGGGTGAGCTCGTGGCCGATCACCAGGTTCATCGGCACGCCGGTCGGGCCGCCGGGCAGCAGGCCCACCTGGACGTGCCTGCCCCGGCGGCGCAGCCCCTCGATCGAGGCGGCGCAGGTGGCCGGGTGGCCGAGCGCGTCGAGCGAGACGTGTGCGCCGCCCCTGGTCAGCTCGCGTACCTGGGCGGCCGAGTCGCCGTCGGAGGCGTTGACGAAGTGGGTCGCGCCCGCCTGCTCGGCCAGCGCCAGCGCGTCGGAGCAGATGTCGACGGCCACCACCCTGGCCCCCGCCGCCGCCGCGATCATCACGGCCGACAGCCCCACGCCGCCGCACCCGTGCACCGCCACCCACTCGCCCGGCCGTACCGCGCCCTGGTGCACGACGGCACGGAAGGCGGTGGCGAAGCGGCAGCCCAGCGCCGCGGCCGTCGTGTAGGACAGCTCCTCGGGCAGCGCGACCAGATTGACGTCGGCATGGTCGATCGCGGTGAACTCGGCGAACGACCCCCAATGGTGGAAACCGGGCTGCGTCTGACGCTCGCAGACCTGCTGGTCGCCCGTCGCGCAGGCCGCGCACGAACCACAGGCGCAGATGAACGGCACCGCCACCCGGTCACCGGCACGCCAGCGGCGCACATCGGGCCCCACGGCCTCCACGACACCGGAGAACTCGTGGCCGGGCACGTGCGGGAAGACCCTGATGTCGGGGTCGTGGCCGCGCCAGCCGTGCCAGTCGCTGCGGCACAGCCCCGTCGCCTCGACCTTGATGACCGCACCCGCCGCAGGCGGCTTCGGATCGCGTACCTCACGCCATTCGAGGGCCCCGCCGAACTCGTCATACACCACCGCGCGCATCTGCCGAGCGTAATGCAGGTGTGGATGGCCCTCAACGGGACAGAAGCCGGGTTATGGGAGAGGAACTGGACAAGGAACGCTTCACCGAGCAGGAGTACGCCCGATTCGCCGAACGCCTGGACGAATCGCTGGTGGCCCTGCGCGAACTGCTGGCCAGGCCGGGCTTCGGCCAGGGGCCCACGACGCTGGGCGCAGAACTTGAGCTGTTCCTCGTCGACGCCGACGGCCTGCCGATGCCCCGCAACGCCGAGGTGCGCGAGGCGGTCGACGACCCCCGGGTGGTGCTGGAGCTCGGCCGGTTCAACCTGGAGGTGAACCTCACCCCGCTCCCGCTGGCGGGCCGTCCCTTCGCCGCGATGGGCGAGGAGATGGCCATGATGCTGGACCGGGTGGACGAGGCCGCCGAGGGGCTGGGCGGCGGCGCCGTACCGATCGGGATCCTGCCGACGCTGGTCGCGGGCGACTTCACCCGGGAGGCGATCACCGACGAACGCCGCTACCGCGCGCTCAGCCGTGGCATCAGGCGCCTTCGCCTCGAACCGTTCGTGGTGCGCATCGAAGGCGCCGAGGACGAGCTGGAGCTGGAGGTGGCCGACGTCATCCTGGAGAGCGCCAACACCTCCTGGCAGCTGCATCTGCGCACGCCGCCAGACAGGTTCGCCGCGCTGTACAACGCCGCGCAGCTGGCCATCGGCCCCGTGCTCGCCGTCTCGGGCAACTCGCCCGCCTTCCTCGGGCGCAGGCTCTGGGAGGAGACGCGCATCGCCCTGTTCGAGGAGGCGGCCGACGACCGCGACATCGAACGGCTGCACCGTACCGAAAGCCGCGTCACCTTCGGCTCGGGCTGGGTGCGTGAGGGGGCCTTCGAGCTGTTCGAACGCTACGTGCGCGAGTACGGCCCGATCATGCCGGTCGTCGCGGGCGAGGAGCACCCTCTGGAGCAGGTACGGCGGGGCGAGGTGCCGGAACTGGCCGAGCTGCGCCTGCACCAGGGCACGGTCTGGCACTGGAACAGGCCCGTGTACGACCCGGCGGACGGCGGGCACCTGCGGATCGAGATGCGCGCCCTTCCCGCCGGTCCGACCTGCGCCGACATGGCGGCCAACAGCGCCTTCCTGCTCGGCCTCACCCTCGCGGCCGAGTCGTGCGACCTGTCCGGCTACGCCTTCGAGCACGCCTACCGCAACTTCTACCGGGCCGCGATGCACGGCATGGAGGCGCGGATGACCTGGCCCGGCCGCGAGGGCGAGATGAGCGCCGCCGACCTGGTGCTCAGCCTGCTGCCCGAGGCGCGTGCCGCGCTGCTGGCCGCGGGCGTGGAGCCCGGCGACGTCGACTCGGCGCTGGAGGTGATCGCCCAGCGGACCAGGCTCGGCCGTACCGGGGCCGTGTGGCAGCGGGAGGCGCTGGAGAGGTTCGGCGGCGACCGGGAGAAGCTGGTACGCGCCTACCGCGAGCACGCGCTGACCGGAGAACCCGTGCATCAGTGGCGATGACCCATCCCTTCCGTCAAGCTGTCCCCATAAGTCGGCAAAGGAGGGCGGATCATGGCACGGGGGATGGTCGCGGCGGACGGGACGGCGTTCACGTTGAAGCGCGCCACCGGAACGCTCGCGGAGGGCGCGTCGACGATGGGCAAGGAGCTGGGGGCGGCTCCTGTCCACGCGGTGCTCGCACAGGCCAACAGGAAGGCCCTCAGCAGACCGGCCACCACGGCCTTCGGCTCGATGAGGCAACGCCCCGCCGAGTGGTACGGCTTCGACGCCAAGGACAACGACACCGCCGACTGGTACCCGCAGGGCCTGACCTGCGAGGCCGACTCCGGCGCCGTCGGCGTGCCGGTGTTCGCGATCAGCTGGTACTACAAGCCGGAGGCGGGCGAGCGCGGCGCGAGGATCAGCTTCCTCAGCCCCAAGTCGCTGCGCTACCAGCACGCCCTGCTGGTCACCGCCAAGCCCGACGGCTCCTACGGCCCCATCGACATCCACGCGGGCGGCATCGCCTGGTACGGGGACCTGCTCTATGTCGCCGACACGCTCAGGGGCCTGCGCGTGTTCGACATGAACCAGATCTACGACCTGCGCACCGGCCAGAACGACCTCGGCGATCCGACGATCATCGGCAGGCAGGGCGGTAAGTTCCACTGCTTCGGCTACCGCTATGCCATCCCGCAGGTCGACGCGTGGAAGGTGACGACGCCAGGCGCCAGGTTCTCCTTCGTCGCCGTCGACCGCACGCTGCAGGGGCACGCGCTGGTGGCGGGGGAGTACCTGGAGAACGCGCCCGGCGGCCGTGTCGCCCGCTGGAACCTGACGCCCGGCGGCGAGCCCGCCTCCGGCACGCCGAGGGACGCCTTCACCCTGCCCGACGCCAAGATCCAGGGAGCGCTCTCGCAGAACGGCCACTGGTACCTCAGTCAGGCGGCGGGCGCCGGGGCCAACGGCAAGCTCGTCGTGTGCTCGCCCGACGGCAGCAGGACCGTCCGGCCGTACCCGGTGGGGCCCGAGGACCTGACGGTCAAGGCGGGCAGGCTGTGGAGCGTCACCGAGTTCAGGAACAGAAGGGTGATCTACGGGATGCCCCTGTGATGCTCGCTGGGCAAGCTGTGATGCTAGCTAAGCAAGCTGTGATGCTCTGAGCATCTCGCGTAGGTCTGTCTCGAAGGCGGTGTAGCGCTCGCGCAGGTCGTCGGCCGGCCAGTCGCCGGGCAGGAGGGCTGCGGGCAGCAGCGGATCGGCGAGCAGGTGCCGTAGCACGGCCGCCGCCGCCGTGAACCTCGCGGCCGGGCCGCCCGCCCGCCGCAACGCCTCGCCGAGCCCGCGTGCGCGCTCCGCCCAGCCCGGCAGGTCCCACAGCAGCGCCGCGGGGTCGTCGTGCGGACGCCCTTCGACGAGGGTGCACTGCTCGCTCACGATCTCGGGCCACTCGCGCACCAGATTGGCCGGACGCATCCACACGCCCTCGCGCAGCTCGCCGAGCCGTAGCGCGGTCATCGCCGAGCGCAGCGCGGCCCGGTCGGCGGGCGCCCTGCGCTCGGCCGTGACGATCGCCAGCTCCCAGGAGCCGTCCCAGTGCGCCCTGGTGTGCGGCGACAGGCTCTCGTCCTGGCGCGCCTGGCGGTGCAGCAGCCGCTCGGTCAGCGCGTAGTGCCCCTCGTCCTGGCGCAGGTCGCCCGTCGCGACCATGCGGGACAGGGCGACCCGCACGGTGCCTTCGGCGATGCCGAACAGCTCGCCGACCCGGACCAGCGCACGGGCCCGCAGCCTGGGCGGATGGCAGCCGAGCAGGGTGCTCAGCACGACCGATCTGGCCGTCAGCGGCCTCGTATTACGCTCTTCCATCGCGTGTCGATTATATGTAACACTCCGGAGTATGTCGCGCTATCTCCTCGAACCCGCCGACCGCCTGCCCTTCGCGACGCCCGGCAAGGCCAGGCGCTACGACACCGACCGCTACCAGGGCGCCGCCGGGCTCAACTGGTGGCACTGCGACCCCACACTGCAGCGGCTCATGCACCGCCACCTCGGCGAGGCCGGACTGGCCTGGGCCACGCCGCACCTCGAACGGCTCGGCGCCCTGATGAGCGGCGAGGTCGAGACGGCGGCACGCGAGACCGACCGCAACCCGCCCCAGCTGGAGAAGTACGACCGATGGGGCCGCGACGTCAGCCGCGTCGTCATGCCGTACTCCTTCGAGCGGGCGAGAAGCGCGATCCTCGCCGACAGCGTCACCTCGCCCGGCTACGCCGCCGCGGCCCGAGCCGCCGGAGCGGACCCGGTGGCGATCGGCGCGGCCTGGAGCTACCTGCTCGACCAGGCCGACATCGGCATGGCCTGCGCGCTCGGCACCGGCGGCGACATGGTCGTCGAACTGACCGAGCGCCACGCGCCCGACGACGTCAAGGCCAGGGTGCGCGAGCTGTTCGCCGCCGGGTACCACTCGGGCGAGGCCGCCCAGCTCCTCACCGAACGCACCGGCGGCTCCGACCTCGGCGCCATGGAGTCCACGGCCGTACGCAAGGGAGAGGCGTGGTCGCTCTCCGGGCTGAAGTGGTTCGCCTCCAACGCGGGCGGTTCGGCGTTCGTCGTGCTGGCCAAGCCCGAAGGCGCGGCCGACGGCGTGCGCGGGGTCGCGCCGTTCCTGGTGCTGTGGGAGCGCCGCGACGGCTCACGCAACGGTGTGCGCATCCGGCGGCTGAAGGACAAGCTCGGCACACGCTCGGTCGCGTCGGCCGAGGTCGAGTTCGACGACGCCGAGGCGTTCCTGCTGGTCGGGGCCGACGGCTCCGGCGGCCTGGCCGCGATGATGGCGCTCACCAACGGCGCCAGGCTCGGCATCGCCATGATGGGCGCCGGCATCGCCCGCAGAGCCCTGGTGGAGTCGCTCACCTACGCCCGTACCCGCGAGGCCTTCGGCAAGCCCCTGGCCGACCAGCCCCTGATGCGCCGCAAGCTCGCCGAACTCGTCGTCGAGTCCGAAGCCGCCCAGGCCCTCGCCTTCGACGGCCACTGCGGCCCCCCGCTCCGCCTGGCCCCCGCGCTCGTCAAACTCCGCTGCGCCCGCGTCGGCCTCACCGCGGCCGTCGACGCGATCGAGATCCACGGCGGCAACGGCTACATCGAACAGTGGCCCGTGGCCCGCCTCCTGCGCGACGCCCAGGTCAACCCGATCTGGGAGGGCGGCGACAACATCCTCTGCCTCGACGTACGGCGCGCGATGCTCCGCGAGAACGCCCACGAGCCATTCCTCGATCGATTGGCCGCTGCTGTCGACCAGGCTCCGTCGAGCGATTCGGCCACGGCCGACCTCGTCCGCGGCCGAATCGACGACCTCCGCAAGGCGATCACCGCCTGGTCTTCATTGGACGCCTCGGTGGCGGAGGCACGGCTGTTTCCGCTGGCCCAGCTCATGGCTGACGTCTACTCGGCGGCTCTGCTGCTGGAGCAGGCGGGCTGGGAAGAGCGGGCCGGGTACGGCTCACGCAAGGCACTCGTGGCCCGACTCTACGTCGAAGCGCACCTCGTGGATCATGGTCCACTGCGTGGCATCGACCGCCCCTCGGAGGATCTGGAGCGCTTCGACGAGCTGGTCTCTGGAGCGTTCGCGGCCTGAGATTGGATCATCAAATCCGGCCCTGTTCCGCCGCTGTTCCGCCAGAGAGATGGAGCGGTGTGGATGTGGGGCGTAGACCAGAAGGAGTTCGACTACTCAGGGTCACGATCTATGGAGAGTGGCCCAGGTGGCACTACGCCTCTCGACCAGGAGCTACGCCGCATCTGGCAGGTCGGGCGGTCGCGGTTCAGGGAGGGATTGCAGAAGAACATCAATACGCATGGCATCCTGGCGAAACGCCCTCGCAAGTTCCTCGTTTAACTCCTGGCGCTCGTTAGTGCTGCGGGTCCATTCGTTGAGCTGGATGTGATCGGCGACGCGATGCAGCACGTAGCGAGCCTGATACAGGACCGAGGCAGGGACCTTTACGTCCGGCCATCGCGTGCCTGCACGCTCGGCGAGAGCAGTCCCGAACCCCGACGTCGCAGTCAGGCAGCGATAACTTAGCTCGGGATCCTTGGCTGCCATAGCGAACTGCCCGGCCTCTCCCAAGGCCGCGACCAACGAGCCGATCAGGTCGGCTGAAACGTGAATGGTGACTTCCGATTCCGTGTCGGGCAGAAGGTGTCGGTAGTTGGACGCCGCCCAGGAAGAACGGGGAAAACGTGGCCCAAGTGCCGACACCTGATCCGGTCCCCCGAACCAGCGGCTGGCGACGAAGTCCAACTTCGGGTTGAGCATCATGTCCCTAGCGAAATGCGTCTCAGGACTGTCGGCGGGTTTCAAGTTTGTTCGGATGTGATGCTGGATGCCGTTTACCTGAAGTGCCGCGGCGCTGACGATTGTGCCGATGAAGTCCCAGAGAAGAGTGTCCGGGTCAAGACGGAAGATGGGTGGGCAGTCGCACTCGTAACCAGCGGGGGCACCACACGCCTGACAGCGGGCGGGACGATGACCCTCCCACGGCCGGAAGTCTCCAGGCGGATCGAGACGCTCACCTCGGACAGGGTCGTAGTATCTGATCCTCACTCCGAGAATCTCGGCGGGGGCCGCTCGCGGTACTTGTCGAAGGGCCCGCCTCGGCGCGGCTCGATCGCGTTGCACTGAGGGCAGAGGAACCCTCGAACCAGTGCTGTTTCGTGATCATGATCGCACACCAGGGCTCGCGGGCTGGAATCGCAAATCGCACACCTTCCGTTATGCCAACTCTGCGGGCTTCGCTCGGCTGCCGACTCTGGGTCTTCCGCCGTCCTGCCCTCTTGGGCCACACGCGCGATCTCATCGGGAACCGGCCATGACGAGAACGCCGGTTCGCGTTCTGCCCACTCTGCGTCCGCTACCTGTTCGTCCTCTGCCTTACAGCGCTCGTAGACGGCACGATCAGCGTCGCTGAGGTGGCGCCTGCATCGGCCGGGATTCTCCTGCTTGGGCCAATGGGTATGCCACTCCGCCACGGATTGTGCCTGACAGGGACGCCTGCGGTCGGTTAACCAGCCGCATTCGGAGCGATCGACGACCATGCTGATGCACGCTACATCGCAGGGCCGACAAGTCTCGAAGGCGCTACGGGCGGCTGCATAATCGAATCGTGGTACGGGCAGTCGGACTTCCCGAATGGCAAGTCGCACTCATCCAGCGGAGGCTCCGTGACTCTCACGAAGTTGCGCTGCCACGGTTCTGGCTCTGGCGGTGCTGATGCAGAGTTCACGACGCAGTGTGTCGGCTGAGATCGGCCTGCCGTACGTCTCTCGATGGGTTTGGTCCGCGAGACGAGCGAGCGCTACCAGGTGCTCCTCATCAACGGGTTGAGAGGCGAGTCGTTCACGCTGCTGGATGTCCGCCTTGGACTCGACACTCTGGAGCCGGGGTGCGCCCGATCGGAGCGCGTGGATCTCGCGGAGGAGATTGGGTCCGACTTCGCTCCAGCCGATAAGAAGGAGCGGTCCGACTGAGTCGAACAACGCTTTGCCGTATTCGCCGTTGAGCGCAGGCTCGGCCACGTTGAGGGCCAGCGTTGTCAGGCCGGAGAAGACGAGCAGGACCCGGGCGGGTCGAAGTCGGACTGGACTGGCGCCGTTGATGGTGCAGTACCGGATGCCCACGAGGAGTCCGACTACTGACAGGTCGACGGCGGGCCCGATCAGCGGGGCCAGCCACGGTTCGACTCCCAGCCGCAGCCCGAGGTTCCAGATGTTGCCGAAACTGAATGCGAAGGTGAGCGCGGCGATGAGGACGAGCGTGACGGTGACTGTTCTCCGGGTGAACGCGTCACCCGGAGCGGCCGGTGCGGCAGCGGTTCGGTCGGACATGGCCTGCGTAACCTTCGGCTTGGAGGAACGAGAGCGGCCCCGCGAGCGTGTGGACGCACGTCGCGGGGCCGGTGAAACGGGATGGGTGCTCACTGCGCGGACTCTCTGACCGGCCGCATGACCGCACGCGGACGGAACAGCCGATCGTCCATCACTCTGCGTGCGCGTTCGTGGGAGCACGCCTGCATGTGGGCGTAGACCCGGAGGGTGAAGGCGGGGTCGTGATGGCCGAGGTATTCGGCCAGTTCCCGGACGGAAACGCCACCTGCGAGCATGACGCTCGCGTAGTAGTGCCGCAGTTGGTGCATGCCCTCCCTTCGGGTGGTCGCGTAGCGCTTGCGACGCCTCTTGTCCTTCTTGGGCACGGGGATGAGCCCGGCCTTGACCAGGGCTGGCTTCCAGAAGCTCTCGCTGAAGTTGCGCTGCTTGATGAACCCGCCGTCGTTCGTGCTGAAGAGCAGGTTGTGGGTACGAGGCTTGCCCTCTGGCTTCTCCCAGGGGAGGGAGTAGACCAGGGGCGGATACCTCTCGATGTGCATGCGGATCGCCTGGGCCGCCCAGTCGGGCAGTGGAACGATTCGTTCTCGGTCGTTCTTCGGGAGGGCGTAGACGTACTTCGCGTTGAGGTTCTTGATCTGGCGGCGGACCTTGACGGTCATCTCGTCGAAGTCGATGTCCTCAAGGGCCAGCCCGAACAGTTCTCCCCGGCGCAATCCGCAGGCGGCACCCACGATGGGGATCAGCCGGAACCGATCGGAATGTGCGTCGATCACGGCGTGGACCTGTTCGTCGGTCCATGCTGTGATCTCCTCTTTGTCGAGCTTGGGGACCTGAATGATGGGGGACTTGGTTGGGTTCCTCCTGATCGCCTCGTCGGCGACGGCGAGCTCCAGGATTCCCTGGAGAACCAGGAAGGCGGTGCGGATCGTGGAGGGACCGACACGGGTGCTCAGGTCCTTGATCCAGGTCTGGACATGAGAGGGCAGGATGCTCTTGAGCTGCTTGCCTCCGAACGTCGGGATCACGTGCAGGCGGTAGGCGCTCTCATAGCGCAGCATCGTGGCAGGGTCGATCATCCGCGATGCCATCCAGCGCGCCGCGACGTCGCGGAAGAGTTCCTTCCCCGCCTGGGGATCGACGTAGTCTCCCCGTGCCACGTCCGCCGACGCGGCGGACGCCTTCTTCTCGGCATCGGTCTTCCGGGCGAAGGCCTCGGAACGTTCCCGGCCGTCCGGGTCGTCCCAGACGGCCAGCCAGCGCTTGCCCTTGCCGTACCGCGGCGTCCTGACCCGCTCAGCTGAGCCGTCGGGTCGCTTCACCTGCTTGGTCCACAGGTCCTTGACGTAGGCCACCAGTTACTCCTGCTCCTGAACCCAGGCGTGGACGTCCTCAGGGCGGTATCGCAGGTGGCGGCCGACCTTCCGGCCCTGCGGCCCGGTGCGGCGGTGCCGCCAGACATAGAGCGTGGCCACCGGCACGCCGAGGAACTCAGACACCTCTTGCACACCCCACAGACGTTCGTACTTCGGCTCGTTCGGCCCGGGAATCCGCAGGCCAGCTGGATGGTAGGGAGCCCAGGGCTCGGTGGGAGCCCCCGACGAGGGGTGATGTGTCGCCTTGGTCACCGGAGACCTCCCGTTTGGGAGGCTTCGCCGTAGAGGATCTCGTCGAGATGGCGGATTGCGGTGGCGGCCTGCTGGGGGACGACGCCGTTGCCGAGGGCCCGCATCTGCGCGATGCGGGGAAGGTCGATCCCGGTGACCCAGCCGTCGGGGATGCCCATGAGCCACTCGACGAAGCGGGCGCTCAGCCGGGGCTGGCCTCGGGTGCCGAGTTCGGTGGGGGAGGGGACGGGGCGGCCGAGGATGTGCTCCCAGCGTCGGATGGCGGGCTCGTAGGGACCCCAAGCAGGCTGGCGATCCCCGGTAGGGTCGGGTTGCCCTTGGAGTCGGTCTGGCGCTGAGAGCCCTTCTCCCCATCGCAGGCCTTCGGCGTCGGAAGCAGGACCGCCGACAGGGGAGGTCGGAAGCCCGCTCCCGGCTGTCGGCCGGCCGTACCCGTGTCGCTCGCCCTCGGAGTGGGGAGCAGCTTGACCGCGATCGCCAGTGGCATCGCCCGGTGCGGCTGCTGGCGGGCTCGGCGGTCCAGCCAGGTCTCCGGGCTCTCTCCGTCGTTGGGGTTGCACGCCGCCGGAGTCGGCAGCAGATAGGCGCAAGCCACGTCCGGCAGATTCACCGCATGGCCGCCCTCCTTGCGTGCTTTCGGTGTGGAGGCGCCGTGGTGGTCGCGGGCGGTCGGGGTGGGCAGCAAGGACGAAGAGCCGCTCGCGGCGGTGGCAGGCTCCGACGTCGCTGGCGCGTAGGCATGTCCATGCCGTGTCGTACCCGAGCGCGGCCAGGTCCCCGAGTACGCGGTCGAGTCCTCGTGAGCGGAGGGCGGCCACGTTCTCCACGATGACGAGGCCGGGCTGAAGTACGCGAAGGGCGTCGGCGATGGTGAACCACAGTCCACTGCGGGTGTCCTTCCTCATTCCGGCGTGGCGGCCGGCGTAGCTGATGTCCTGGCAGGGGAATCCGGCGGTGACGATGTCCACGCGCGGGATAGCGGACCAGTCCACGCTGGTCAGGTCGCCGAGGTTGGGGATGACGGGGTAGCGGGTGTCGAGGATCTTTTTGACGTGGGGGTCGTTGTCGGCGCACCAGGCCAGCTGGGCGCCGTAGACCTCCATGACGGCCAGGTCGAGGCCGCCGTATCCGGTGCATGTCGACCCGATCCACGGGCCGAGGAATGGGCCGCTCATCGGGTGATCTCCCACAGGACGCGGGCGATGTCGTCGGCTCCGTGATCGGTGCGCGGGCGGCTGGGGGTGTCCCATCCGGCGCGCGCGGGGCGGTCGGCGACCCGCTGGAGTCCGGCGGCGTGCAGGCTAGTGCCGGGTTCGTCGGCGCGGGTGTAGGTGATCAGGCGGCGGTAGCCCATCGCCTTGGCCGCCCGCCAGGCAGCGCCCAGCAGGGAGGAGCAGGCGTTCGGGGTGCTGTCGGTGGACAGCCGGGTGACCTCGATGGTGAGGCCGTCGTCGAAGTGCCGGGCGTCCGGGCATCCGGCGACGACGACGCCGACGAGGGTGCCGTCCTCGGTGCTGACGCCGATGGCGTACTTGGCGCCGGGCGGCGGCAGCAGGTGCCGGTGGGACCAGGCGATGAACGCTTTGGCAGTGCGCAGCGTGATCGGGACGATGACGAGTCGCCTGGCGTCGCCAACCGCGGTGGTGGTCCTGTAGGGCGGCGGTCCTGGCGGGTCGCTTGCCTCGGTGGGGGAGATGTTGGTGGGTGGGGTGGTGATGAGTGTGGTCATCGCCGGTTGGGGCGGGCCTCAGATCCGCAGCGCTCCCGGCAAGCGGGTGCGCCGATTACAGGTGAGCAGCCACCTTTGGCGGACCGTTGGCGCAGCTTTGGCGGTTATTTCTGTCGGCGACGTTTGCCATGATTCGCCGCTATGACGGGATCGCGATCGAGGGCGGAATCAGACAGATGGGCATTGCTCACGTTGGAGTTCGTCGCAAACTTGACGCGCCCAGGCGTTGGGCTTGCCGACATGACGCCGAGTTCTTCGGATCGGTGTCTCTGGAGGTGTTCGGAGTGCGGGCACGAGTGGACGACGAGATTCGTGTTCCGCAGTCGCAGACGGAAGCCGACGGGGTGCCCAGGGTGTTGGAAGGAACGGAACCGGGCTCCAGGGCTTGGAGAGTCCCTGGCCGACCTGAATCCAGGTCTCGCGGCGCAGTTCCGGAGAAATCTCACTAGGCCGCATCGTGGCCCAGATCGCGTAAGGCCTCAGAGCCATGACCGGTGTGAATGGGAGTGCCCGCAGGGGCATAAGAACATCGCCACGGTTGCGAATCGAACTAACGGACGTGAGTGCCCTGACTGCTCGGGGCATGGGCGATCATATTTCGAATGCAAGGTGGCCATGCTGGTGGAGGCTGCCTCTGGCGGTGGTGTAGAGCTGGATCACCGTGTTCGACTGGCGGGTAGGAGAGAGGACCGCTTCGATCTATTCTTGCCCGACAGCGGTCTGCTGATCGACTTGAATCCGCGATGGAGCCACAGCGCGCTTGGCTGTTTAGCGAGGGACACAAGGAAATCCGAAGCAGCCTCTGAACCGCTCCGGGATCGGTGGAGACTCTATTAGCTGACTCCAGCCGCCGGTTGGGGCTGGTGTTGAGCGTAGTAGACGGCTTCGTGTTCGGCTGGCGGGACGTCGCCGATGGCGGTGTGCAGGCGCTGACGGTTGAACCAGTCGACCCACTCGGCGGTGGCCAGTTCGACGTCGGCAAGGCCTTTCCATGGTGGTCGGGGTTTGATCAGTTCGGTCTTGAACAGGCCGATCTGCGATTCCATCAGGGCGTTGTCCAGGGCGTCGCCGACGCTGCCGATCGAGGCGTCGATCCCGGCCTGGAGCAGGTGGGCGGTGAAAGCGAAACTGGTGTATTGACTGCCCGCATCCGAGTGATGAACCAGACCCCACCCGGCTGGCATGCCGGTCCGCGCGCGTCGCCACAGCGCCATGTCCAGGGCATCCAAGACAAGCTTGGCTCGTTTGGTGGTGGCCGCCGACCAGCCCACGATCGCGCGGGAGTACACATCGACGACGAACGCCACGTAGACCACGCCGGCCCAGGTCATCACGTAGGTGAAGTCCGCCACCCACCGCTGGTGGGGGCGCGAGGCCGTGAAGTCGCGATTCAGCAGGTCGCCGGCACGCTCATGTCCGGCGTCGCGCACGGTGGTGCGCAGCTTCTTGCCCCGTCGGACGCCTTCCAGCCCCAATTCGCCCATCAGCCGGGCGATAGTGCAGCGCGCTACGACGATTCCTTCGCGGCCCAGCTGCCTCCAGGCTTTGCGCACGCCGTAGACGCCGTAGTTGTCGGCGTGCACTCGGCTGATGTGCTGCTTGAGCTCGGCGTCACGTACAGCGCGGAAGCTCGGCGTGCGATTCTTGGCGGCGTAGTAGGTGCTCGTTGCGATCTTCAACCCGTGCGCGGTCAGCACACGGCAGATCGGCTCGACCCCGAACACCTGGCGATGAGCGTCGATGAACGCTACGAGCGCTTGTGTGGCCGGTCGAGCTCGGCCGCGAAGAAAACCGACGCCGCTTTCAAGATCTCGTTGGCCCGCCGCAGTTCGGCGTTCTCCGCCTTCAGCCGTTTGATCTCCTCGGCCTCGGTCGACGTGGTCCCGGGCCGCCGTCCTGCATCGATCTGCGCCCGGCGCACCCAGCTGCGCACTGTCTCGGCCGTCCCGATGCCGAGCTTTGCTGCGACCGCTTTCATCGCGGCCCACTCGGTCGGATAGTTCGGCCGGATCTCCGCGACCATGCGCACCGCGCGCTCACGAAGTTCGGGAGGGTAGGGGGACGGACGTGCCATGACTCGATCCTCTCAAGGAAACGAGTCTCCACCGAAGCCGGGGCGATTCACTCTGGCCAGGTTCACCAGCGTGGACAGCTTGTCGAGCCGCTGTTCTCCCCGCTCGACCTGGCGAAGCCATTCCTCGGTGCGCCCGCACAACTCCGCACAAGCCCTCAAGCCGAGCCCTCGGCGGAGCCGGAGCGTGCGGACACGCTGGCCGATGCGCCTGTCCGCCTCGCTTGGATCTTCATGACGCGTCACCATGGCACGACCTCGGGCCTCGGACGTAGGGTTCGCCTTGGACCACAGTAGCTTTCTCCGTCGGTTATCGGAGGATGACGGCGGGTTATTTATCCAGGCAGGGGCATATGCCGGTTCTGTACGTGATCGCGTGTGGCGGGCGTCCCGCTGCACACCTTCCAGCTCTCGTCGAGCACGCTCACACCGAGGGTTGGACTGTCTGCGTGGTCACCACGCCGTCCGGGACGAAGTTCGTGGACGCGCCTAAGCTGGCAGAGCTGACCGGCTACCCAGTGCGCAGCGACTACAAGCGCCCGGAGGAGCCCGACGTCCTTCCTCCCGCCGACGCGATGGCTGTGGTGCCCGCCACCTTCAACACGATCAACAAGTGGGCCCATGGCATCAGCGACACCCTGGCCCTCGGACTTCTCAACGAAGCTCTCGGCTTGGGGCTGCCGATCGTCGCCGTGCCCTGGCCCAATGTTGCCCTCGCCCGTCATCCCGCCTTCGCCAACAGCGTGGCTCTCCTGCGCGAATGGGGTGTGAGAGTAATCCTCGACTTGGACCGGCTCCCGGCTCCCAGCTCTGGAGAACCTGGAGCCGTCACCTTCCCTTGGGACGATCTTCACAAGGAACTCGGGACGCTGATCTCCACATGAGAGCCGAGTAGACGAGTCATCGCATGTCGATGGTTATCCCAGCTTCGTCGAAGACTTCCAGCAGGTCGTGCAGGGTAGTGGCTGGTCCCCAACTTCGCCGATCGTGGGCTGAACGATCGTAGCCGGGGACAAGGTGCTGACGAGCGACCTCCGCGTCGTTCCAGACGAGGTCGAAAGGGGCGGAGGCTCCCCACCGGCCACTAAGGCAGTCGGCCAATGCGTCGAGGTTCGAGCCGAAGTAGCCTCCGGGGCCATTCATCGCCTCACCGATGGCGCAGTAGAAACCGGCGATGTCGGTGACGAATCGACCATCCAGGTGGTAGGTGTGCCCAGCGGGCCTATCCGACATAGGGGCGCGGTGGTGACACGAGGCTGCCGCTACCCATTCATCCCGCACCGCCCGGTCATAACCGGCCCACAGGTTGGGCTGGCTCGGGCGGCCGTCGTACCATATCTGCCAGATCTCTCGCGTGGCGGCGCTGAAGGGCGCGTCCTCGATGCCACCGTCGAGAGTGATGTCAAGCAGTCCATTGCCCTGGCTGGATGGGCGCGACTCCAACACATTGGCGAAGAAGCCCACATGCGCCGGGACGGCCAGCCCGGTTCTGTCGATGGAGTGGATCGCCACCTGCAAGCGGCGTCGCTTGGGTGATCGCCGCTCCAGCAGGGCGCGCATCGGTGGCTCGGGCTGGCAGCCGATCAGGGTTATCGGGTGTACGTACGCAGGTGGGCGCGTTCTGAAGACTCCGAGGGTGCTTTCGCAGCGGCCCATGTCCTGATCGTCCTGAGTGCTGATGAGGAACCCGGTCGTCCCTTCTATCGGCTTCTCGGGTGGCCATCGATGCTCCGGCAAGAGGAGCGGATGCCCGTGCAGGTCGATGTCGATCAGGTTGGGCCCAAGGTCAGAGGGGCGATGCCCGGTAACCCAAACGTCCATGAGTTCCACGGCACACGAACATCCGCGAGCGTAGGGATGACAGTTTGCGGGCGTCGGCCGGTGGGAGTCGTGTAAGGGGTCCAGAATCACTCGGGGTAGCCAGGCACCGTCGGTCCCGACATGCTGCAGTGCCTTGAGCAGCGGGCCGGTCGGCGTGCTGCCGAGAAGTGTGGACTTCTCGGCAGCCGGAGGCGGTTCGGGGTCGACGAACAAGCCGTCGATCTCGGTGCAGACCGCCATCGGGAGGCCGAGGGAGTTCAGGTCGCCGGTGTATTCGTCGATCAGCAACCAGCGCAGCGGCGCCTCATGGTCCCAGACCCATCGGTGATCCACCGTATTCCCACCTCCGAGGCGCCCGTACCGATCGACCCTATCGCTTGCGCATCAGAAATTGATCAGTGGCCAGGGCGAATCGGGTTCGAAGCTCAGGCGGAACCTGCTCCCAATAAGTGAGGCGGCACCCAGGGGCGAGGGTACGCAACTCGGCCAGCAGGGTGACGAAGGACCCCAGAGTGATGGGCCCCCAACCGTCTCCCATGCGGTAGTTGAGGCTGATTCCTCCGGGCGAGACGAACACTCCGAGATCAGGGATGGCTACACCTTCGTAGGTGACGCCGGTGAGCACCACGTGACCGGCGTGAAGGTCGTCCGTGAATATCCGGCCGATTGGATCGGACACCTGGTTGAGCTGGAAGCTCTCGTCGGAGTCAATGGCCCACAACAGCCACTTGTCCTCCAGAGGCGCCGCGTAGCTCAGCAGGTGCGCCCAGATAGCCGCTGCCCCCTCCCTGCTCAGCTCCAGCAGTTCGACCTCGGGCAATGAGCCGTCATCGATCGCGAACAGGTCGGAGAGCTGCTACCACAGCGTGCAGAACGGCCGGAGCTGGGCGATCGGGTCGGGGGTGATGTCCACGATGCGCCGGGAATCGGCCAGCACGTCGGCATCCACCTCGGCTGCGCTCCGCGCGCTGAACTCCAGGGTGTCGTACTCGTCGTCAAGGTCGGCCAGCCGTTCGGCCAGCGGCAGTCCATGTCCGAAGGTGGAGTGGATCATCGCGGCGGCGTCACGAGGCGCCAGATCACCGGCCAGGACTTGCACGGCGATAGCCCGGGTGCCCACATCAGCGGCTTCGGAGCTGTCACGGGCATGGAAAGTCAGCTGCAGCTCGTGCATCGCAGCTGGCAGGTACTCGTGGACGTCGTAGCCGGGGTCGCGCAGCGACACCCCGGCCAGGATGCGCAACGACGGGGTGTCCAGTCCGGCGACGAGGGCGTCGCAGGCGGCTTGGACCACGTGCCCGCCGGTGCCCAGGTGACCGCCCCAGCGGGCGGCGGCGAGCTGCAGGTTCAACGCGGCCTCGGAGCCGTTGACAGTCAGGGTGTCCCGGATTCGTTGTGCCAATGCGGCGAGCTGTTCAGAAGTCTGAGACAGCACCCCATTTTCGGTCATGAGGGCGTGGAACTGCTGTTCCTCGTACGGCACGCCGGGCGGGAGCAGGGCGATGTGCCAGTGCACATGGGCATTGCCCTGCTGGCTGCCGAGGGAGAGCAGGTAGGTGCGTTCCCACGGGACGCTGGCCTCCACAGCCAGGGCGATACGCCGGACGAAGCTCATCATCGCGAAGTAGTCGGTCTCGGACAGCCCAGAGACGACGTGCTCGACGTGTGCCTTGGTTGCGACGATGACCTTGCCCGGCAGGGTCGGATACTTGTCGAAGAAGGCAACGTGCGCCTCGTCCTCGGCGAGCAGCTCATGTCGGTAGTCCGGGTCGTCAGCCAGGTATGCGCAGATGAAGCAGGGGCCGGAGCGCGCCCGGTGGGTGTAGGAGGATAGGTCGAAGGGGGTCCGCTTCATCGCTGGCCTCCGAGCGCGGCGGTGAGGTCGATCTCGACGAGCTGCCCGCTGAAGCCCAACGTCGCCACTCCGAGCAGGGTGCTGGCGGTGGTGAAGGCCGGCGCCAGCGGGGAGGCGAGCAGTCGTCGCCACACCCCGCCAAGCATGGGGGTGTCGTGGCTGACCACGTAGATGACGGAGCGGACCACGTCTGCGGGGCCCGCGTGGACGGCGGCCAGGGCGGTCAAGGCGTTGGTCACGACCTGGTCCACCTGGGCATCCACATCGCCCTTCCCGACCAGGGCACCGCCTGCATCGAGCGGGCACTGTCCGGCCAGGAACGCCAGCCGACCAGCCTCGACCACGGTGATGTGGCTGTATCCGGGGGTGGGATGCAGGGTGTCGGGACTGAGGCGGGTGATGGTCATGGAGGTGATTGTCGGATAGGCGACGATCTGCTTGCACTTGGATTTCTTGCCGGACACGTCCGAGGGGCGCCGAGGTAGGGATGAGGGATGCGCCGCCTTTTACCGATCATGCTGTGCCTGCTGCTGGTCCTCGTCTCCTGCGCTGAGAATCCATCGGCCCGCGCGGCCAGGGCGCGGGCCGACCAGATCGCGAAAGATCTGGCCCGCTATCTGCAGTGGAATCCGGAGAACGTGGGTCACACCCTCAGCAGGAACGAGGACGTCGAGGTCTTCAGCAGCACCGGGACGAAGTTCAGTGTGAGTGATCCTGCCCTGGTCCTGATCCGGATCCGAGGTC
This sequence comes from Nonomuraea sp. IBHARD001, assembly GCF_056106265.1. Classification (NCBI taxonomy): domain Bacteria; kingdom Bacillati; phylum Actinomycetota; class Actinomycetes; order Streptosporangiales; family Streptosporangiaceae; genus Nonomuraea; species Nonomuraea sp. IBHARD001. Next base: position 6,068,259 of record NZ_JBWBBW010000002.1, on the reverse strand, counting down.
AGGGCAGCGTAGGGGGCGGCTTCTGGACGGCGGTCGAACCGACTCCGATGCCTGCGGTGAAGATCTGCTTCGAGATCGAGATCTCCTATTCGGATGCTGGCGTGGATGAGGTGGACTGCCCAGATGGAGAGCCGCGTACGTTCCGTCCGCCCGCGGAGTTGCCCGAGCGCGCCTTCGAGTGGCTGAAGGAGAGGCTGCCAAAGACGCTGGACATGGAGGCGGTGCGGCGTGCCGTACAGGAGCTGGACCTGGACGACCGGATAGGCCAAGACATCGCTGAGGTCAACGGGGCGATCGGGGTGGCGCTGCGAGAAGGGCCGGGTGAATGCCTGTTCGCCCGAGTGAGGCCGCCGCTGGTCGAGGTGTGGTGGCCGTCGAGGGTCCAGGTGATGCCCTGGGAGGGTAGCTGTAGTGCGGTTGAGGCCGCGCATGGCTTCGCGCAGCGACCGCCCCACTGAGCTGACGGCTTACGATCTTCGGACAGCGGGGAGGAGGCGATCGATCACCTGCTCGGCGTGGCGCGACGGCCGGGCCCCGAGCTCGTCGAGATCGTGTCGCAGCAGTTCCACGGTTCGGCGGGCTTCTTGCTGCCGCCCCATGGAGACCTGGAGCTGGATGATCTGAAGATAGGTCTCCTCCGTCCCCGGCTCCAGCGCGCGGACACGCTCAAGGAGATCCACGGAGCGTTCCGGATCCTGGGAGGCGTAGAGGTCAGCGAGCCGGGTGAGGGTGTCAGCTTGCGAGCGGGTGACGATGTAACGGTGTTCGTCGATCCATTCGGCATCGAAGCCCTTCATGAGCTCACCACGGCAGAAGGTAGCCGCCCGTTCGAGAGCCTGCGTGCGGGCATCGTCGGAGCGGGCTGATCTCGCCTCGTTCAGAGCGGTCTGAAACTCGTGCAGGTCGATGCTCACAAGTTGTTGGTCGAGCCGGTAGATCGCGCTGCGCTTGGTGGTTGAGGCGCTGATGAAGGGCGCGGTTTTCGGATCGGGGTTCCTGTATTCGGTCGCGTTGACCAGAGCCTCGCGGAGGTGGCGCAGGGTGTTGTGGATTGCCTTGCCGACCTCGTCGGGCCAGAGGGCGGTGGTCAGCTCGGCGTTGGTTGCCCCTTCGGGATTGAGAGCGAGATAGGCGAGGGTGTTGAGCTGGAGCCAACTCAGATCGAGCGGGCTGGGCTTGCCTCGTACCTGGACGAGCGGCGGGCCGAGGATAGACAGGCGGATGAGCGCGGGGCCGTTCCAGATCTCCTCGTCAGGTAGGTCATCGAGCTGCTCAGTCTCGGGAGGAGCCAGCACGCCCAGGTGTTGGGCGGACTCGGCGTCCTGGAGGTGGCACAGTTCGGCGCCGGTCATGAGCGCGGTAAGCGGCCCTGAGGCGTCGGCGACGCGGTGGTGGTCGTCGATCTGGAGGTTGGTGCCGGTCTCGCAGCGGCCGAGGATGACCACGCCGGTTCCGGTGGCATCGGAGGGCGCGATGGGTGCGGATCCGGCGACGAGAATCACCGCTGGGAGGCTTTCGCCGGGATCCAGCTCACGAAGCTTGTCGATGGAGTCGACGTCGCGTTCCATGAGCATGCGCTGGCGGCCAAAGACGATCTCTTCGAAGCACTCGCTGTTCGCGATGGTCAGCCCTGGTACGGCTGGCGCCGAACCGCTCCACAGCTGCGAGGCGACGGCTGAGCTCACGATGACCTGGGTGCGGAAGTTGTGTGCCTGCTGGACCAGATCGTTGACCAGATAACGGCAATGCCAGTTAGTTAAGGGTCTTCGGTGGTCGTCAACATGGCTTCGGTGAGGATGTCGATGTTGATGGTCGTGCGGTGATTGGTGCGGTCTATCTGGCCTTTCGCGCGATGTTTGGAGATCGCTCGTTTCACGACGCGGGGACTGGATCGGCTCCGGCGCTTGGGGAGCAGGCTGGCCAGGACAGCCCGTCCGATCCGGCCTGGCAGGCCGGCGGGCTCGGTGATGATCCCGGCGGCTGCGGTGATCTGGTCGCGGGCGGCGTACAAAGCGACGGTGAAGCTGGCCCGGTCGTCCAGGACGGCCGGGTCGGGACCGGTGGCGCCGGCCATCGCGGTCCGCAGCACCTGATAGCCGACCAGCAGGGCGTACATCTCCTGTTCGACGCCCTGAGGAGTACGGGACCGCAAAACCCTGCCGCCCAGGAGGGCCGATTTCAGCTCCCGGTATGCCGTCTCGATCTCCCACCGCCGGTGATACAGATCCACGACGTCGGGCGCCGGGTAACGCCGATGGTCGAGCAGGGTGGTGATCAGCCGGTAACGACCGCTCCGGCAGCCGCCACCCGAGAGGCCAAGAGTGATCTGCGCATCGATCACCCGGACCGTGACCCCGCCCAGTACCGAGATCCACGACCCGTCCGGCAGGGCCGCCAGCCGGGGCAGCGGCCGGCTGTTCTTGCAGCGGATCAGCAGGCCGCCGCCGGTCGCGGCGATCTGGGTGATGAGGTCCTTGACCGCGAAGTTCCGGTCGGCCAGCAGCAGCATTCCCGGCCGCAGGCAGCCGAACAGGTCCGGCGCATAGGTGCTCTCACCGGTTTTGAACTGCCCGAACCTCGCCCCCAGCACAGTGCGGGTACCGCAGGCGACCACCGCCAGCAACCGGACCAGCGGAAACCCCGATCCGCCATGAGATCCGCTCTGACGCCCGTAACAGGCCAGGTTCTGCGGGCTGTCCGGCACGCTCATCGTCGTCCCGTCGATCGCGCACACCAGCAGCCCCCTCCACCGCGCCGCCCCCGCAGGTGGCCCCGCCAGCAATTCGAACAACGCCTTCAACGGCGCCACCCCCACCCGCCTGCGGGCCTGGGCCAGCGCCGACGATGACGGCACCGGCCCGCCCTCCTCCAGCCCCGCCACCAACCGCGACCAGACCTGCCGATACCCCAGCTCGGCGAACAACCCCGCCGCCACCAGCAGGTACACCACCACACGCGAGGGCAACTCCCGCACCCGCCGCTCGGTCGCACCGGTCTCGGCCAGCACCTCATCGACCATCTCGAACGGCACGATCTGTGTCAGCTCGCCCAGATGACCGGGCGCGAACACCCCCATACCCACCCGAACCGTGTGCGTCACCGAACAGATAGCGGAGGCCAGGGCAGACCTGGCAGACTGACGAGCCAACGGAGATCCAGTCTGTGCGGGCGGTGGTAGAAGATCACCCGTTCTACTGGATCTCCGTTCTCATGTCCGGACTTCAGCCGAAACCCTCACCACCAGCAGCCAGACCTTAACTAACCGGCATTGCAGATAACGGGCGACATCATCAGCGCCTGGGCCCGCGAGACCGAGTTCGAGTCCGCCCAGGTTCAGGCGGATGGGCTGCCCCAGGGCGTCGACCGCGATGGTGACCTGTCCGGGGACGTCCAGCGCCTCGTGGCGGTGCCGTAGCAGGTCGCGGTCGGACGGCACGGGCTGGGAGCGCTCGACGTGGGCACCCGTGTGTGCTCGCCGGGCCTGCCGTACGGCCGGCGCGATCTCTTCGGGTGCTGAGCGCCGTTGGAGCAGTCTCTTTGCTGCCAGGGCAGTGGTGATGCCCGCCACGTAGGCCAAGGTGACCATGGAGCCCGACGGCAGGCGGATGATGACGGCGGATTGGGCCTCGTCGGCGGTTGAGGCGGCAGGTGGTGCCGTGGGCGGGGCGCTGCGCGCGGGAGTAGGAGTCACCTGGGCGGGTGGCTTCGGCTTGGGAGGGAGGACGATGCGCAGTCTCCAGCCGGGATAGATGAGGTCGGGGTTATGGAAGACCCGGCCGTCGGATTGCGGCTTGTGCGCGTTGACCTTCCAGATCTGTGGCCAGCGTCGTCCGTTGCCAAGCTGGTCGTCCGCGATGCCCCACAAGGTGTCGCCCTGTTGCACCTTGTACACCATCTGGTTGGGTACGGCGGCGGGCCGCAACGGCGCGGTCGCAACGACCGACGTCGGTGGGGTGGTCGCCGCCATGGCGGAATGGGCGCTGACCGCGACGGTGGCCGACGAGATCAGGTAGACGGCCAGGTGGCGCATTCCGAAGACGTTCGGCAGCCAGCCGAACCCGGCACCCGTGACCCTGGCGATCGTCTCGGCGACCACGGTGAACGTGAACCATGCCCACGCACCCCAGGCGACCGCCTCCATCACCCAGACAAGCAGGGTGCCGTCGTCGCGCCTGGTCAGGGTGTCGAGAATCTCCTCCCAGTTCGGTAGCCGGTCGGGCAGTGGCGAGCCGGCTACCCCGTACAGCAGCAGCGGCAGGCCGATGACGAGCGCGAGCAGGACCAGCGTGGCTGCCACGGAACGCAACAGGCGGCGAAGCATCATCGGCCAGGTCCTTCCACTCCGGAGACCAGATCGGCGGTCGCCGTCGCTGTGGCACTGACCGATGACAACCCCGCCAGCGACAACAACCACGTCGGCTTGGTGACGGTCACCTGCACCCTGATCGACTCAGGCCCGGATAGGCTGACCGACCCGGCGTGTCCTCCGGCGGCCAACTGTGCCCGCGCAGCTCGTACGGCGGCGCCGCGGTCCACTGTGAAGCGGTCTCCGCGATAGACGGCATCCTGGTCGACCATCCCGGCCCCGGCTCTGGCTGCCTCCTCCGCCGCGCCCACGGCCTCCCACCCGGCCCTCAACTTGGCTCCGCCATCCACGGCCAACCCGACGAACAGCAGCAGGACGGTGATGAAGATCAGCGCGTACGCGGTGATTGATCCGCGATCATCGGTCAGGTCGATCTTCGGCTGACTCATGGAATCTCCGAGGAATCGTCGGGAATCGTGAACCCGAGACCTCGGCCGCGGTAGGGGTCGAGCGGGCTGGTCGCGCTCGACTGCCGTACGACACTCCCTGGCAGTCCAGGGAAGGCCAGATCCGCCAGCGGAACGGTGCAGCGGACGGTGGCCTGCACGGCCGCCGGACTTCCGACCGGACGGCCGAAACTCGCGGTGTCCACGCGCACGTCCACTGCCTCGCAGGCAACGCCGCTACTGCTGAGGGAGGTGGCGGCGCTGGCGAGTGCGTCCGCGCGGGCCTCGGCGGCCGTGCGTGCGATGGATGCCTGCCGGGCCGCGTCCCGAGCGGCTGCCTCCACCGCGAAGGTCGCGACCATCACCCGTCCGGCAGCCGCGCCGAGCAGCAGCACCAGCATCACCGCGGTGATGGCGAAGATGCCCTCGGCAGTGACACCGCCATGATCATCGGACTTCCACGGTGAAGCGCTCGACGGCACCGGCTGCCTCCTCCGAGATGGTGATCGCGGGCAGGAACGGCACCAACGACAACGACTCCCCGCGCACGACTACGCGCACGGAGGTGGCGCTCGCGGTGCTCGACGCGCTGATCGCACCCAGAAATCCGCTCGCCGTACGCTCGGCGTATCGCTGCGCCACAGTCGCCCCCGCCGTACGGGACGCGCCATCCGCGCGGGCGGCACGAACGCCTTCCTGGGCGGCGGCGAGCGCGATGGATTGGGCGAAGAACAGCAGGCAGACCTGCATGCACGCCAAGATCGCGAGCATGATGACGGGCAGGACGATGACCACTTCGGCGGTCGCCGACCCGCGCTCGGACTCAGCCAAGGTCGATCTCGCCCGCCTTGGCGGCGATCTTCGCGGTGACGATGCCCATGACGGTGATGGCCACGAGAACAAGCGCCGCGATGATGATCATCGCTTCGGCGGACATGCCGCCCCTATCCGGATTCTGTCGGGCCTTCTCCAAGCGGTCGTGCAGGAGTCGCATGAGAGTCAGCCAGTAGGCAGCCTCCGGGGGAAGGAGCTTGGACATAGTGGATCCCTCTCAATTCATGATCCGGTAGATGGCGGGGAAGCAGACGAGTACCAGGAAGCCGAATACCGACAGTCCGATGGCCACCGGCATCTCGCTGGTGCGGGAGTTGGCGCGGGCACGCGCGTCGGAGAGAGCGGTGGTCCGCATCGACTGGGCCTTGGCCAGCAGTGTGGACAGGACCTGCGTGCCCTCTGATCCGGCGTCTTCGGCGATGTCGGCCAGCTCGGTCAGTTCGGAGACTCCGGCGCGTTCTCCCAGGGAGGCCAGGCCGCGCCAGGGTTGCTCTCCGGCTCGTTTGGCCTGGTCCAGGACCTGGGCCAGATGCCGGAATACCCAGCCGTCGCACACGTCCACCGGAGCTTGGAGCGCCTGGGCGGGACCGGCGCCGGCGGCGCGTTCGAGGGCGACCATGTCCAGGTAGGTCGACAGGGCGGCGCGGAACTCTCTGCGGCGCTCGCGTGCCTGCCTCCGGGCGGCGATGTCGGGGACCAGGGCGAAGAGGACTGCGAGGACGACGCCTGCGCCCAGGGGTACGGCCAAGGGCAACACGACTCCGGCGGTGGCGGAGACCAGGTGGAGCAGGCTGGGCAGGAAGAGCCCCAGCAGGGTGAAGCTGACCCGCTGGAGCGTGAACCGCCGGACGCTGATGCCCAGGAGCGCCAGATCGTCGTGGGGGACGGGCAGCCGACGGAGCCAGCGCCCGAGCACGTTCGGCTGGACGGCTGTGTCGTCCAGGGCAGTATCGAGTCGCGGCGGTCCGGGGAACAGCCTGATGAGGAGGATGGCCAGACCAAGCCCGATCAGACAGCCGGAGGCGATCGCCAGGGTGCTCACGGGATGATCCGGGCGTCGAGGTAGAGGCAGACGATCAGGTTGAGCAGCACGGATACCCCGAAGACGATCCAGTTTCTGCAGTCATAGCGATCTATGCGCATGATCATCTCCTCCTAGGAACCTCTGACCTGCGGGTGCGGTGCCCAGCCGGTGCAACCACCACAGCCCGGAGGCGTAGAAGGCGGCGACAGCGGCAAGGACGACCTGGCCGAGCGGGGTGCCGAACGGGGCGACATAGGACTTCTGCAGCACCGCGACCGTGGACAGTGCGGCGAGGATGCCGATGATCCAGCGGATGGAGGTCCGGTGCTCAGCGCGGGCCGCCTCGACCTCGCGGCGGTCGGCGACGTCCTTGGCGACCAGTTCGGCCAGACGGTTGAGCACCACGACCGCGCCGCTGCCCCGACGCCGGGCGACCAGGATGAGCGCGGCGGCGATCCGGTCCCCGATGGGATCGTCCACCTCGTCAGCGAACAGACGCAGCGCCTGTTCCGTCGGCATCCTCGTGGCGCTGAGCCGCCGGGCGAGGGCGGTCACCGGTCCCGCGATGGCAGCGGGAACGTTGCGGACCGCGCTGTGTTCCAGGGCCTGCTCCAAGGCGCGGCTGGCGGTCAGCAGGTCGGCCAGGCGCCGCGTCTATACCTCCAGCGCTTCGAGTTTCTTGATCCGCTGGCTGGAGGCTCGGTTGGTGATCACGCGGGGGATGCCCAAGACGGCTGCCGTTCCGGCGATGGCTGCGACCGGCCACCCGGTCAGAGCGAAGACGCCGAAGCCCCCGCCCAGGGCCAGCGACAGTTGGCGGCGTTGCCGTACAAGGGAAGCCCACAAGAGGGCCCAGCGCGTCGGTGGACGGATCGGGGCGTCGGCGGGACGGCCGATGACGGCGGCGACGAACAGCAGGCCACCACCGAGGATCATCGAGGCGCTCAGTGCGCCAAGGAGCGCGGTCATCCCACCTCCCACGTCGCACGATGCGGATCAAGGAAACTCGGATCGAACCCGGCGGCCTTGAGCTTCGGCAGGCACTGCGGGGTGATATCGGGCATCGCTCGTCCCGCCGGTCCGGTAGCCCGGTACACGTGGTTGCGGCTGGGCAGCTCGCTGTCACCCGGCGGCAGCACTTCCAAGAGCTCGGAGACGAACCTGACGTTGGTCGCCGGGTCCATTCGCAGGTGGACGACCAGGTCGACGGTCTCGCCGGTGTTGAGGTGGATGACCGAGGCCGGAGTGTTCGCCTGGGTGCCTCGGGTCCACAGCATGACGATTCGGTTGAAGATCTCCTCAGTGCCGTCGGCGTGGATGGTGCACATCGAGCCGGGGTGGCCGGTGTTCATCGCCTCGAACATCGCGATGATCTCGTCGGAACGGACCTCGCCGACGATGATCCGTTTGATGTGCTTGCGTAGCGAGTGCGGGATGAGCTGATCCAGGCCGATCGCTCCCGCGCCCTCAGAGTTGGCCTGCCGTACCTGGAAGGCGATCACGTTGGCGTGCCGGTGCGGCAGCTTGTTCAGGAACAGCTCGTAGTCCGACTCCAGAGTGGCGACGCGTTCCATCGGGTCGATCTCGGAGGCGAGCGCGCGCAGCAGCGTCGTCTTGCCCGCCGCAGTGCCGCCGGTCACCACGATGTTCAACCGGGCTCGTACGGCTGCGCTGAGGAAGGCCCGCAGGCTCTCGTTCACCGTCCCCAGCTTGAGCTGGTCTTTCATGGTGACATCGACCAGGCGGTGGCAGCGGATGCTGGCGTGAGGGCGTTCGGTGACGGCCATGGTGGCACTGAGCCGTACTCCGACGCCTTCCTCGCCTTCGGCAGGCTTGAGCGCGACGTTGAGCAGAGGGTTGGCTGCGGAGAACTCGCGTGGGCTGTAGCTGCGGTGCAGTGCCCACATCTGGATCATCTTGATCAGGTCGTCGTTGGTAGCTGCGACCGCCGGGCCGCGGACGCAGGTGCCGTCCTTGTAGGTGATCCACACTTCGTCGCAGCCGTTGAGGTCGATGCTCTCAACGTCGCCGTCCTTGATGTACGGCGTGAGCACGCCGACCTCGAATCGCTCATCCATCACCGCGTCGACCAAGCGGCGCTGGGTGGCGAAGTCGAGCGGGCCGTCGCTGACGATCTGGTCCTGGGCCCAGCGCTGGACGCGGGCCCGGATGACGTGGCGGGCCTCTTCGCGATCGCGGGTGTCCTTGAGATCCTCCGCGACCGAGGCCGTGAGAGCGAGGACCGCCTCGCGGAACGCCTTGTCGCCCAGGTCGGATTCGGTACGGCTGGGCGGCACGATCAGCAGTCGCTCGGCCGCGCTGTCGGGGCGGCGGGCCGGGATGATCTTCGGTTGCCAGTCGCCTTTCGGGGGCCAGGTCATCCGGCGACCTCCAGTGGTGGATCTTCGATCTGGAAGGCGCGCAGCGCGGTGGCGAAACGGGCGCTGGCGCGCATCAGCGAGGAGACGCGGACGAGCCGCCGGGTGCGCTTCCCGTCGGAGAGCAGGGCGGCCGAGCGCGGATCGTAGGGGAGCTTCGCGATGATCGGCAGGCCGTATAGGGCTTGGCTGATCTGCTTGTCGGTGTACTCGCCGCCGCCGACCAGCGCGAGCGCCACCGGGACGTTGGCGCCGACGTAACGGCCGAGCGCGTCCAGGCGAGGTCTGGCGGCGGCGACCTGACGCATCGTGGGGCGTAGCAGCATCACCGCGAGGTCGGAATGGGCGATGAGCTTCATCGGGGTGTCGGGGCGGCCGATCTGGCCGACGTCGGCGACGATGTCCACGGCGTCTCCGGTAGCCGCGGTGAGGACATCGATCAGGGAGTCCCAGGCCAGGTCGAGCTGGGGCACGTGGCGGGGATCGCGGATGCCGGGCAGGAGGAGCCATTCGCGGAGGTCCTGGTCGAGTGGGATGACGTGCTCCCACAGCACGGTGGGGTTGGGGTTGTGCGCGATGGCGATGGCCAGCTCCAGCAGGCCGCCGTTGAGGCTGCCGAGCCGTCCGGCAAGGAAGCCGTGGAGGATATTGCCGCCCTTGGGATCGCACTCGGTGAGCAGCGCCTTGCCTCCCCAGGCGTAGGTGACGGCGAGGGCCGTGGTCGTGACGCCGGGAGAGTCGCCGGGGCTCATCAACGAGTAGAGGGCCACTCACGTCCCCTTCGAAGTGAGCACGAGCATCACTTGGCCCTCGGCACACGCCTCAGCCAGCCGGTCGCCGTCGGCGGCGTTGACCAGCAGATCGACGACCACCAGACCGTCGGTGTCGGCCGCTCTGACCTGGTCGACGCGTGCGGTGACCTTCGGGGCCTTGGCGCTGGTCTGTGGGGCGGGGACCACGCGGATGTCGTCGCCGGGACGCAGCCCGCGGGCGGGCAGGCGGCCGGGTTTGAGGGCCACGGCGACGAGTTCCTGGCCAGGGACGGGGCTCATCTGATCGGTGATCGCCTGCCGCACCAGAAGCATGCCCTGCTTCAGGTCGAGGGCGGCGCGGGTGCCGACCACGCGGGCGAGCTGGCTGCCGCGGATGGTGGCGACGTTGTCGTCGGCGTTCACCATGGCGACGGCCAGGTCGTTCTTGGTGAGCTGCTGACCGATCGGGACGTCGCGGGTGACCACGAGGGCGGGGGAGCGGTCGTCGAGTTGCTGGAGGGTGTGGAAGGCCAGCACGCCACCGCCCATGACGATGGCGACAGCGACGATCGCGATGCCGGGGCGTCGGTGCCTCGGCTGGTGGGGCAGCTTCGGCACTTTGACAGGTGGGATGTCGGGGGAGGTCTTGCGGGCCACGATCAGCTACTCCTCTGGATCAACGCCTGTCCCTCGGCGATCCGGACGGGGAAGGAGGTCGATACCGTCAGCGGGGCGAGCGGGCCGCCCGCGCCGCCGGAGCCCACCCAGGTCGCGCTCCACACCACGCTGACCGTGGCTTGGTAGCTCGCGTTCGCGAGTCCGGCGCTGGAGCGGGTGTAGGTATGGGCGCACGAGCCTTTCCGGTCCTTCTGGTACGGCACTCCTGGCCCTTGGCAGGTGACGGTGGGCTGGCCTGTTCCGGGGGCGATGACGAGGTTGGTGGGGGTGGCGGTGACCTCGGCGTAGACGGCTCCGGCCTGGGCGCGGCTGGTGATCGGACGCCATTGGGAACGTTCCATCCAGTAGTAGTGCGCCAGGCCGACCAAGCCGTTCTTTCCGCGAGGGGGAGCGGTCTTGACCTGCGGTAGTGGCGGCTTGAGCTGGCGTAGGGCCTGCTCCAGCAGCATCTCGGGGGTGATGGCTGTGGCTGGGTTCTCTGGGACGACACCTTCGAAGGCTGCGTCCGGGCCGCCGGCTTGTCCGCCGGTGCACTCCAGGTAGGTGTTGCCGTGCGGGCCGGGGGTGTACCTGCAACGGTCCCAGTACGGCTCGCCGCCGCCTCCAGAGCCAGAGCGCCCTCCGCTGCCCGGTGTGGTCGTGGAGTCGTTGGCCCACGGGAGCCAGCGGTCGCGGCCCTGGGCGACGCCGCGATCGTCGTCGGGGCCGGGGAGCGACAGGAGGAGTGCTGTTACGAGGACGAGGGGGGAGTGCATGGTGTGTCCAGAGCCGTAATGCGGATGAGCCGCCAGATGCCCGCGCGATCCTGGTCGAGCCGCGCTTCCACGTGCCGGGTGGCCGGCCCCTGGGTGGACTCCGGGATGACCTCGTGGGTGTCGGCGTGGGCCAGGCCGCGGCCGGAGACATCCTGGCAGTCGCGGATGCGGGCGCGCTTGCCGTTGATAGCGACCTCGTAGACGCGGACCTCGGCGGTTCCCCATGGTTCGCGGCGTGCTTTCTGGAGTTGCTGGATGCCCTTGAGTTCAGCGTCGCGGTAGGACTTGGCGGTGTACGGCTCCAGCAGCTCGCGGGCCTTGTCGGGTGGCGATGTGGCGGCCTGGTCGGAGGCGGACCAGTAGGCGGTGTAGGCGGCGAGTGCCGCGTCGTGGGGGCGCGAAGGGGAAGGGCTGCTGCTCTCGGGGATGGCTGGTGGGGGCGAACTACGGGGTGGAAGGACTGCGCCCTTGGTAGTGGAGCAGCTCGCCAACGAGGCGATGCTCAGCAATACCAGGAGAGTCGCCTGTCGTCTCACAGCCGGGCGAGTCACCGTAATCACCCCATATTTGACTCTGAGTAGTCAGTCGCATGCATGGGGAGAGTAAGTCGGGAGTCGGACAAAGTGCAAGAGGGTGGATGGTCCTGACCAGCATGTATTTCAGAACGTAACTAAACTCTCTAGAGAGCAGGCTTGGAGGCGTGACTTTTAGGGCGGTTAATCCTTAATTGCTCGGTTTGATGCTCTGGGGATTTTCGGAGACGCAAAGGGGTGTCCATTGGATAACCGCAGATGGAGAGATGTTTATCAATCTTTGAATGGCGGTACTCCTGGCTCGCATACGCTCCGTAGCCGCCGGGAGGCCGGATGACAGAGGACAGCACGGTCTCGCCGTACGAGGACGATGACCCGACGGTGGGGCTCCCGCGACCGAGCACAATCGATCGGCTCTCGCCCGAGATGTTGCTGCGCGGGAAGCGGCACGCTCCGTCTGACGGATGGCGGCGCCTCGTCTACCGCTCGACTGGAGGGCTGATCCATCCGGGGGAGTCCCCGAAGGCGCTGCGGCACCGGGATCTCAAGGGACGGGTGATGGCGCCCGTTTCCGACGGCCACCATCGCATCGCCGTCCTGAGCTTGAAGGGCGGCGTCGGGAAGACGACGACCACGGTCGGGCTCGGCGCCACGTTGGCCACCATCCGCGGCGACAGAGTGATCGCGGTGGACGCAAACCCGGACAGGGGCACGCTCTCCGACCGGGTCAGGGTCGAGACCGCCGCCACGGTCCGCGAACTGCTGACCGAGCTGCGGACCTTCTCCAACCCCCGCTATGCCGACGTGCGCGCCTTCACCTCCCAGTCGCTTTCCAACCGGCTGGAGATTCTGGCGTCCGCGCGGGATCCCGCCGTCTCCGAGGCGTTCAGCGCGGACGACTACCGCGAGGTCGCCCGTCTGCTGGAGCAGTACTACTCGATCAGCATCACCGACTGCGGCACCGGGTTGCTGCACTCGGCGATGTCGAGCATCCTCACGCTGTCGCACCAAATTGTGCTGGTGACCTCCCCATCGGTGGCCGCAGCCCGATCGGCGGAGGCGACGTTGGACTGGCTGCACGCCCACGACCACTCCGACCTCGTGAAAACGGCGACCGTGGTGCTCTCCAGCGTGCGGCCGCGCAGCAAGTCGACCGTCGACCTGGACGCGTTGCGCGCTTACTTCGGGGAGCGATGCCGCGCGGTCGTCGAGGTCCCCTTCGACCCGCACCTGGAGGAGGACTCCGAAGTCGACCTCGACCGCCTGGCCGAGGAGACCCGGGACGCCTACCTCGTGCTCGCCGCCACCGTCGGCGACGCCTTCCCCACCGCCGGTCGCCGCTCAGCCGCGGCTTGAGGAGGAACGTGGGCAACCCCATCGAGGCCCGGCAGGTTCCCGAGGTTCGGCAGAGCCTTGTTGAGGATCTCTTCCGCATCGGACCTGAGCAGATGCTCCGGTTCATCCGGGACCATCCGACTGACGCACGCCTCCTTGAGGCAAGCGCCCGCGAGACGTCCGAGCTCACGGAGCAGGAGCTGGCCGCCTACCTGACCGTCGAAACGATCAAGCGTGTGCGGGATGCCGAGCTGTTCCATGTCTCCGATGCGATGACTGAAGTCGCGGTGGCTGCCGGAGCAAGCTTGCCGGCCTTTCGGCTCATGCCTGAGGATCTGCCCGCGCCGCAGGGATTCATCGTGTGGGGCAGCCCGATCGCCTGGGCCAAGAGGAATCCCCGCGAGGCGCCGGTCGTCGCGGCCTCCTGGGCTCCTGACGGGGACGCGGTAGGGGTGAGCTTCTACTACGACCATACGGAGACTGCCCTCTACACCCAAGTGATCGAGAAGGGGGGTGCGTATCTACGCGGGCACCGCAACATGTTCGGTGTTGGGCGGCTCTCGATGACCTCCGAGGCGGTGTTCACCTTCCGGGAGGAGCCCGACTGGGCGGGGCTGGACTTCGGGGCGGACACTCGCCCGGAGGATATGGACTATCTGGAGTCGTTGGGGCGCACCATGATTGCCACTTGGCTGCTGGCGAGTCAGGAGATCGCGACCGAAGAACGACTGGACCCTGATCGCGGAACTCGCCGCAGGCTGGTGCGGCAGGGGGCGGTTGTCCAGCCGATCCGGCTGCTGACGTTGCGCCGGGCCCGTCGCCCGGAGAGAGCCGAGCCGTTGGGCGCCGAGGTGGGGCGGAACTATCACCATCAGTGGGTTGTCCGAGGTCACTGGCGCAACCACTGGTTCCCCTCCCGCCAGGACCACAAGCCGATCTGGATCGCGCCATACATCGCGGGACCCGAGAATGCTCCGCTGCTCGGTGCCGAACGTGTCAATGTCCTTCGCCGCTGAATTGGTGGTCCGCCTGCCCTGGATCACGCAGCTGGGCGGCAGGTTCGCTACCGTGTCCCTCGTGTCAAACACCGCTTCCTATCTGCTGATTCTGGGAGAACGGCAGGCGATCGCCTGGGTGTTACGTGAGCAGCGGATGGCCTTCCCTACGACCTCCCGCGCGGAAGTGGCCGCGTTGAAAGCGGGGGACGAGCTGCTGATCTACACGACACGCGGCGCATACCGGAACCCCACGCGAGACCGGGGCCGAATCGTCGGACAAGCCGTGGTGACGACGAAGCCGGAGTCCCTCGACGTGCCGGTTACTTTTGCCGACAGGACGTTCGCGACGGGATGCGCGATCAGGCTGGAGGCACTCGCCGCTTGGGGGACCGGTGTGGAACTGCACAAGTTGGTGGACGATCTGTCGGTCTTCCCTAATCCAGCGACGTGGAGCATCATGCTGCGTCGACCGTTGCTCCGGCTGCCGCAAGAGGATGCCCTTCGCATCCGTGAGGCCCTGGCGCCAGTTGCCGGGAATCCCGCAGACAGTCTCGCCGGCTATCTCGCGCATGACCGTCCCCCGGCCGTCCAGAAACGACCATCGCAGTGAATCAGCGGCTCGCGAGGTAGCTCAGGAGCGCGGCTACCTCCTGGGTCTCCTCATGATCGGGACCATGGAGAATGAGGAGATCATCAAGGAGCGCAGTGAGCACCTCACGCGCAGTCGGAATATCCCCCTCACCGGCCAGGACTGCGGCAATGTTGCGGCGGAGCTCGATGGCGTTCTGCGACGTGTCGCTCTCCGCTGAGCTGACCACGGCGAGCAGTTCTCGGTATTGCCGTAGCGCGCTGGTTCCCTGGCCGAGTTCAGCTCGGCAGTCGGCGGCCTGCCGACGGCAGTTGACCACATTCTTGGAGGCCGGGCCCTCCGCATTCTCGTAGATGGCCGCCAGGTCATCGAACTCGGGCAGAGCACGGCGGAAGTCACCGCCGACGAACAGGATCGCCGCCCGCTTCTTGCGGAGCCCGAGAATGCGCGGGTGCGTGGCATCGAGCGGGGCAGAAGCGATCAACTCCGCAAGACTGTCGGCCGCCTGGATGAAACGGTCGTCATCCAGGAGCGCATCGACATGCTGCTCGACGAGCGAGATCGCGTTCCTCAGTGGCGTGTCCAGGGCTGTGGCAGGCCCTGGCAGGACACTCGGACCTGAGACGGCCGGTGGTGCATCCGGAGGGCGCGGCGCGTTGGGCCGCCGGTACATCTGAGTTGGATCGGGGCAGCCGGTGAGGGCAGGCCCTCGTTCGGGAGCCGACGAGCCAGGCTGGGGGAGAAACGGCAGCAGACTCACGTAGACCGCATATGCGTCGCGTGGGCGTTGCTCGGGCTTCTTGGCGAGCAGGTCGAGTACGAGCCGTTCGAGCTCCTCCGGGATCTCGGCGCGGAGACTGCGCAGAGGCTTCGGCCGCACGTGGCGATGCTGGTCCCAGAAATCCTCCTCGGCGGGGCCTGCGAAGACCGGCTCCCCGCACAGCAATTCGTGCAGCATGCAGCCGAGCGAATAGAGGTCGGATTGGGGCGTGACCTGACTAGCGCGGGTCTGCTCGGGCGACATGTACTGGTCGGTCCCGAGCGGGATACCGAGCCGGGTGAGCGGTGTGGCATCCGGTCGCATGATGGCGGCGATGCCGAAGTCGAGCACCTTGACGGTGCCGTCGGAGGTGATCAGCACATTGTCGGGCTTGAGGTCACGGTGGACGACCGGTACGGCATGCGCGTGCGAGAGTACGGTGGCGATCTGGGCCGCGACCGCGGCAGCCCACGGGACCGGCAGCAGACTCCCCGGCTGGAGATACCCTCGCAGGGTAGTGCCGTGGATGTATTCCATGACCAGATACAGCTGGTCGTACGGCTCCGCCAGGACGGCGTCGTATACCTGGGGAACACCGTGGTGACGGATGCGCGCGGTGATGCGGGCCTCGCGCCGGAAGCGTTCGGCGAGTTCGTCTGCGGCCCAGGCGGAGGTGGCGATCTCCGTCCGGATTACCTTGACCGCTACTTCGCGGTCGAGCACGGCATCGTAGCCCCGCCAGACGGTACCCATACCGCCCGTGCTGATCTTTTCGGTCAGCTCGTACCGTCCGGCGACGGGCTCAGATGACACTTTGGCTCCGGGAGTCGCGCTGTGAGCGTTGTGCAACAAGTGTGCTCAGCGCGACTCTCCGTTGTCCAGCTATCAGACGATCAAGCTACGTCGCCGAGCTCCTGCTCTCGGATGAGACGCCATGCCGCCCGGCGGGCCGTTTTGGTGAGCGCGACCTTGAAGGCCGGGTCCTTGTCGAAGAACTTGTCGCCGAGGGTGCGCAGGCTGTCGACGTGGTTGGCGACCTTCTCCTCGAAGACGTCGTTGAAGACGTGGCCGAAGTTCTCCGGGTCGACATTGGCGACCGCCGCCTGCCGTACCTTCGGGTCGGCGACCGTCTCGTTGAAAGGGACGATCAAGTCCTCTTCGGTGAAGTTGGTGCCGAACTTGTCATTGAACTTCTCGATCAGCTCCGACAGGAGCGACTTCTCCTCCTCCTTGGCGCGGCCGGAGCCGTCCCCGAAGCCCTTCAGATCCGCGGCGCCCTCGGGCCGCAGAGCGAGGTCGTGTTCGCCGGTCTTCTCGATCCTGACGTGGGTGAGGTCGACCTCCCCGAGGTCCACGTCGCCCCGGGGACCGTGCGGCAGCCGAGCCAGCAGGTAGCGGCCGTAGACGTAGAGCAGCTCCAGATCATCGTCCCGGTAGGGGATGACCTGGGAGAGGAAGCCGTACTTGCCGACGTAGCTGTCAAGATCGGCCCGGAAGTCTTCGGCCGCCTTCCGCTCGTATTCATCCTCACTGTCGAGCAGCTCCCTGAACCTGCCAACAGCAGGAGCCAGCAGCCGGTAGAGCTCCGCGTGGACCTTCTCACGGGAGACCTTCGACTCCTCCGCCTGGAACAATGCTGCGGCGAAAGCGAGCATCTCCTGCTTGTACAGCAGGTCGTGCCCCAGGACTTTGCTCTGAGCCGTGTAGAGCAGGTTCGGGTCAGATGGGAAGGTCATCGCCAGTTCGAAGTAGGGCCGGAATGAGGCCTGGACCTGCTCGGCGTCGTTGACGAAGTCGATGACCGCCAGGTCGCTCTGCGACTTCCGCTCGGCGGTCCGGTTGAGCCGTGAGAGGGTTTGGACGGCGGCGATCCCGGCCAGCTTCTTGTTGACGTACATCGTTGTCAGCAGCGGCTCGTCGAAACCGGTCTGGTACTTTTCGGCCACTACCAGGATCCGGTACTCGGGCCGGCCCTTGCCGCCCGCCTTCACGATCGGGTCATCGGCGCGGGTGTAGGCGAACGCCTTCGGCAGTGCGTCCTCACTGAGCCCACCGTTTTCCTTGACTTCGGTGATGTCCTTGTCGCCCTCGTACTCGAGGCTGCCGGAGAAGGCCACCAGGACACCGAGGTCGACGCTCCGGATCTCCAACTCGTCTTTGATGGCGCGGGACATCAGCAGGGCGCTGATCCGGTTGGCGGTGACCACCATGGCCTTGGCCCGGCCACCGATTTTCGTCCGTGTGTGGGCGAGGAAGTGCTCGACGATGACGGCTGCTTGCTGGGCGACAGTCGCGTCGTGGGTGAGAGCGCCCTTGGCCAGCAGGGAGCTAGCCTTGGACTTCTCGACCTCCCGGTCGTTGGGGTTGTTGCTGACGAGTTTCCAGTAGGTGTTGTAGGTGACGTAGGAGCGCAGCGGGTCGAGGATGAAGCCCTCCTCGATGGCCTGGCGCATCGCATAGGTGTGGAACGGCTTGTACTTCGGCTCACCGCCGACCAGAGTGACCTCGCCGAAGAGCTCCAGCGTCTTGGCCTTGGGCGTGGCGGTGAAGGCGAAGTAGGAGATGTTCGCCGCCTTGCTGCGCTCCTCGGCGCTCCGCTTCAGCTTCGCCTCGACGCTGATGGTGCCCTGCTCCTCGTCGTCGGCGTCCAGGCCCAGGTCACGCAGAGCCGCTCGTACGGCTTTCGCGGCTTCGCCCGACTGGGAGGAGTGCGCCTCGTCCACGATGATGGCGAAGGTCCGGCCCTTGATCTCGGCCGGGTTCTCCTTCAGATATTCGATCAACACCGGGAATGTCGCCAGCGTCACAGTGATGATCTTCCCGGCCTCGCTGGAGAGTGCGGCGGCCAGCTGCGCCGACTTGATACCCTTCCGCTCGTCGATCTTGACGACGAGCCCGGCGGTCTGCTCGAAACTGCCCACCGTCTCGCGCAACTGGGAGTCGAGGTTGCGCCGGTCGGTGATGATGATGGTCTTGTCGAAGACCGGCACCCCGGGCTGAAGCCCGTTCGCCACCGCCTTGGAGTCGAGCAGCCGGACGTCGGTCGGTGTATGTAGTGAGCTGAGCCGGTGCGCCAGCCAGCCGATCGTGTTCGATTTGCCTGAGCCCGCCGAGTGCATGACGAGGTAGTTGTGGCCCGCGCCATGCCGTACGGCATGCGCGGTCAGTCGCTTGACTGCGTCCCACTGATGGTATCGCGGGAAGATGACCGACCGACCCGAGCCCTTCTTGTCCCTGGGCTGATGCACGAAACGTTCGAGCAGATCCAGCCAGTTGTCGCGCTGCCAGACCTGCTCCCACAGGTAGGACGTGGCGTATTTGCCTTCCTCGGTGACGTGGGGGTTGCCCTCGCCACCCGATTCGCCCGGCCCCTCCGACCCGGTGTTGAACGGCAGGAACGGCGTGGACTTGCCTCGTAGCCTGGGGGTGACGAACACCTGGTCGGGATCGACCGCGAAGTTCGCGATGACCTTCTGGGAGAACAGCGGCTCGGTGGGATCGCGCTCCTCGCGATACTGCTTCTTGGCCTGCTCCACGCCCTGACCTGTCAGCGGGTTCTTCAGCTCCGCTGTCGCCACCGGGATGCCGTTGACAAAGAGCACCAGGTCAAGGCGGTGACCCGTGTCGCCGGCCTTGGTCGCGTAGGCGATCTCACGAGTGACCGTCAGCCGGTTCTTCCGGTAGCTGGCCAGTACGTCGTCTGAAAGGATCAGATTGGGCTTGAAGTACGCGAGCCGGAACCTGACGCCCCGGTCCTTCACGCCACCACGCAGTACGGCAAGCACGCCCTCTGTGGCGATCGCCTGGTTCAGCCGCTTCAGAAACCCCTGCTGGGTGGCGTCCGCGTCGTCGCCATAGAGGGACAGAAGCTCGTTCCACGCGTCGATCTGCGTGGCGCCGATGAAGGTGAACAGCTCGGCGGTGTCCAGCCCCAGATCGGCACGGTAGTTCGAGAGCTGGCCCACCTCCCAGCCGTGATCACGCATCGCCACCACGATCGCGTCACCGAACGCCTGCTCGCTGTGTGCGCCCTTCACCGGTTCTTCCTCGTTCCTGTGATCAGATACTCGACGTCACGCCGGAATTTGTCGAATGACGGCGCGTCACCCTCGCAGGGGCCAGGCGAGCTGCGCGGCCAGGCGGGCCTGATCGAAGGATCGAGTCGCCTTGTAGCCGTGGATCCGCACCGGGCGGCGAACGGCCGCCTGCCCTCCGGAGCTCTGTTCCTCATGACACTTCAATCCCTCGTCCGCTGGCGGCGGACACATCGACCTGTCCGGTCACCGCCGCCGTGACGAGCGTCTGTCTATGCTCCAACAACAGGTCGATCTGGCGATTCAAGGCGCTGTTAGCACGACCCATCCATGATCGCAATTGTTCGCACTCTGTGACGATCTCTGCTTGCCTGGCCAGAGAAACTATAGGGACCGGAAAGTCGAGTACCTTGCTGCTGCTAGTCGTTGCAATGCCCACTTGTGACGAGGTGAAACGGAAGTATCGGCGACCATGGCTTGCGGCGAGCAGGGCAGAAATGTATTCGGGTAGCAGGCGTTCTCGATTAACCCTGATAGCGAAAACATGGTTTTGGTGAACCATGTTTGGGATTTCTCCGTACCAGACTGCTCCGCGGCCTAGATTGTCGGGATTCCCGTTCGCCTCGGTCATCACTACGTCTCCCGTTCGAAGCATGGACCGTTCCGCCATCGATCTGGGGATGGTGATAGTTTTGATCTCGCCGAGATCGACGTTTTCGCCCTGGACATTAGCCACCCGTAGATAGGGGAACTCTGCATCTTCTGGAGATCTGATTCGTGCGTTGTGAACTGTTACTCCTGACTGAACCTGCGCCCAGTAGCCGAGTCGCGCTGTTTTCAGTTCCTTGGGAAGCCATGGCCACTTAGCATTTTGTTCATCGGATGCGCTGATCCCCGGAGTAGTTATATTAGAGATCGCGACAGTATACCGTTCGGCGATATTAGCTGACTGGCAGCGACGAAGATCGATGAGGCGATCGATGCGGGCGGTTTCAGCGTCGAGGAAATCCGCGATCCGCTGTTGTTCATCCAGCGACGGAAGGTTAACGGGAACATCGGCTAGATCTTCCCAGTAGAGACGCCATTGCGCGGGTCGGATTCCCTTGGAGCGTTTAGCGTACTCTGCAATGAGTGGCTTCGAGCGGAGTAGATAGTGAAGGTAGGGCGCATAAACTGAAGACGATACCGAGCACACCAGATAGTCCGGACTTACGATTCCTGAGTACCGTGACACAGCAATGGAGCCCTGCCATGCCTTCATCTTGTTAACAACAAGATCTCCGGATTGGACGACCTGGTACCGCGAGACATCCATTGGCGTCTTGTTGAAGTTGTCGTCCCTTGAATCTTTGGGTATTACTCCATAGTCCCGATATACGGACAGAACCATCAAGTCGGGCTGATTTGTTTCTTCTTTGGGGTGTAGATAGTAGCGAAGGCGAATCCCGGAATCGCTCATTCGGTCACCTCGCTCAGAAGAGCCTGGATCTCGGCCTCAAGAGCCTTGAGTTCGGCGTCGATCTCAGCTAGCGGCCGGGGCGGTGTGTACACGTAGAAATTGCGGGTGAACGGGATTTCGTAGCCGACCTTGGTCTTATCGTGGTCGATCCAGGCGTCGGGCACGTGAGGAAGGACTTCCCGCTTCAGGTACTCCTCCACATCCTCCTCCAACGGCACGTTCTCGAAGTCGCGCAGGTCCGGGTCGGGTTCTGGGTACGGGTCGCTCTTCTTCTTGTACTGCACCTCGCCAGCTGGGTCCTTCACACCGATGGCGTCACGGACCGACTTGAGGAAGGGGGCCTTCGACGGCCAGATGGTCCCGGACCCGGCGATCGCCTCCTGCAGAGCGGCGAACGCCTCGGCCTTGGTCCACCAGGTGGTGCCGAGTAGGGGCCGGACGGCCTCGACCTGACTGGCAACGCCGATGTCGCTCCCGGCGGCGATGGCATTGTGGACCATGAAGGCGATCCGAAGCTTGTCCAGCGTGTCTTCGGTCAGTTCGAACCGGAGCTTGAGCGGTCGCTCGACAGTGATCCGCCGGTAGCCGAACTCTTCGTTGCGGAAGAGCTTCACTTTCTCCGGCACCGGATGCTCTGGATCGGCAACCGCCACGAGCGCCTCGCCGTACAGTCTCGTGATCTCTCTGATCTGCTCCTCGCCGATCATCTTGCGCTTGTCGCCGAGGGACTTGCGCATCTTCTGCCAGTAGTCACGGGCATCGAGAAGGATGATCTTGCCCCACAGGCCCTCAGGCTTGCGGTTGCTGAGAATCCAGAAGTAGGTCGAGATCCCGGTGTTGTAGAAGAGCTGGTCCGGCAGGGCGACGATCGCCTCCAGCCAGTCGTTCTCCAGGATCCAGCGGCGGATGTTCGACTCGCCGGAGCCAGGCGCGCCCGTGAAGAGCGGCGAGCCGTTGAAGACGATCGCGATCCGGCTGCCCCCGAGCGCGGGCGTTTTCATCTTGGAGATCATGTGCTGCAGGAAGAGCAGGGACCCGTCGTTGATCCGGGGCAGACCGGCGTGGAACTTGCCGCCCGGGTCGCTGGCGGCCTCTTTCTCGACCTCCGCCTTGATCTTCTTCCACTCGACACCGAACGGCGGATTGGCCAACAGGTAGTCGAACTTCTCCCGAAGGAAGCCGTCGTCGGTGAAGGAATTGCCGAAGGCGATGTTGCCGGGGTCCTGCCCCTTGATCAGAAGGTCGGAGCGGCAGATCGCCCACGACTCAGGGTTGAGCTCCTGCCCGAAGACCTTGACCGTCACATGCTTGTTGAAACGCTTGATGTGCTCTTCGGCGGCGCTCAGCATGCCGCCGGTTCCGCAGGCGGGGTCAAGGACGGTCCTGACCACGCCGTCTGTCAGCACATCGGCATCGGGTGCGATGAGCAGCTCGACCATCAGCTCGATGACCTCGCGCGGCGTGAAGTGTTCACCGGCGGTCTCGTTGGAGGCTTCGGCGAAGCGCCTGATCAGGTCCTCGAAGACGTAGCCCATCTGCTGGTTGGAAACCAAGGACGGCCGAAGATCCAGGTCGGCGAACTTGCCGACCACCTGATAAAGCAGGTCCGCCTCGTCCAGCTTCTTGATCTGCTGGGCGAAGTCGTACCTCTCCAGTACTTCACGGGCGTTCTCGGAGAAGGCGGCCACATACTGGTTCATCAGCGATGCAGCATGCTCCGGGTCGCCCGCGATTTTCGCTAGCGTGAGGCGGCCGGTGTTCCAGAAGCCGTGTCCGGCGGCCTTCTTCAGGAAGAACTCGCGATCCTCACCCTTCTCGGCGAGATCGGCGACCGCGTCACGGGTCTTGTCCAGCACGCATTCGAGCCTGCGCAGCACCGTGAACGGCAGGATGACCTTGCCGTAGTCGTGCCGTCGGTAGTCGCCGCGCAGCAGGTCGGCGACGGCCCAGGCATGGTTGGACAGTTTGGAGTGCGTACCGAGGTCCAACGGGAGTCCTTTGTCGTGTGATGGTCAAGGTTCTAGTCTGGTGGAAGCTGGCCGGTCACAGTGGGGATTCGTGTCAGGGAGGAGCGAGGCCGCCGCCCGTGAGGCCGTCGGCCACGGTACGGACCAGGTCCGCGGCGAGCTGCTGCGCTTGGCGGGCCGACTGATCCAAAGAGAACATCTCCCGAAACGCTGCGCCGTACCGGGCCTGCTCGGTGAGCGGCATGAGGGGCACTTTGAAGCGCAGGGGATCGACGGCGATGGTGCCCCGCAGGCCAGAGGCGGCAGTCAGGTTCTCGTCGGTCATCAGGAAGCCCGCCAGGAACCAGGGGTCCATACGGGCGGCGTCTACCCGGAGCGCGACGGCGCTGCTGCCCAGCAGCGATCCGGCGTCCTGGTCGTCGGCGACTCGGTAGACGACGCGTTCGCGGGAGGCGATGACTTTGGGAAGAAGCACGTCGCCTTCGGCCACGATAAAGGGTGTGCCGACTTGCTCGTCGGAGGTGCTCCCGCTGGCGTGCTCGCCGCGGGCTATATCCCCTCCAGTCAGGACAGGGCGCGTCAGATGCTCCTCCGGGAGCAGTTTGGGGGAAGGGCCCGGACGATGGACTGTGACTAGACCGCCCCTGACCAGGTCGGCGATCGCAGCCGTGCGCCACGTGCTCAGCGTCTCCGACGCGGTCCATCGTTGTGCCCGCACGGCGTCGGCGAGCCGATCTTGGGTCTCGGCGAGCTGATCCAGCAGTAGCCGGGCACGGCGGGAGCTTTCGGCGGGATCGATGGGAACACGGTGCAGGTGCCGGATGGGCGTGAGATCAACGGTGTCGCTGAGGAGATCCATCACCGGTACGGCTCGCACCGAACCTGAAACGGGAGCGAACCCTGCCGGATCGGCTGCGAAGGAGCGCCAGGATGCCAGTGCGGATGCGGTGATCGAGTCCCAATCGCCCGCCACGTCCATCATCAGGACGGGGCCTGCCTGAGTGTCCGGCTTCGGATGGCGCAGCACCCAGATGTGCAGACCGACGTGGAGAGGTACGGCGAGGCCCGGTGGCAGAGCGATGATCGCTCGCACCGCACCGGCCTTGAGTAGCTCGGTGCGAATCTTCCGGCCCGGCGTGCGCGCGGCAGTGGAGGGTGGAAGCAGCACGACGGCATGGCCGCCTGGAACGAGGTGGGCGAGGGCGTGTTGCACCCAGGCCAGCTCACTTTCGCCGCGTGAAGGCGTGCCGTACGTCCACCGCGGGTCGTAGGCGAGCTCGTCGTGTCCCCAGTCCCGATCTCCGAAGGGAGGGTTGCAAAGCACCGCGTCAGCCATCAGTTCCGGAAAGGCGTCAGCGCGCAGAGTGTCGCCGGCCTTCACTGTGGCGCTGGCATCGGGCATGGAAATCGTGAGGCGTACGGCAGCGCGGAGTGCCTGAATCTCCAGATGGTCCTGGCCGACCAGTCGCTGGGCGCCGAGCTGTCCGGCTGCCTCCAATAGCGAGCCTCCGCCGCAGGCGGGATCGAAGACCGTCTGCGGATAGGACTCGCCCATCTGGAGCAGTGCGGCCATCAGGGTTGCCAGATCGTGCGGCGTGCTGACTGAGCCTGGGGAGTGGAGGTCGGTAAGCTCTCGCTCGGCTAGGACGTCGACCACGGCGGTGCCGCCCTCGCTGAGGACGGCGTTGACGATGGCCCGGAGCAAGACCGTGTCGTCAGCGGAATAGGGCTCGGATTCGGGGAACGGTCCGCCTACGACCGCTTGGGTGGCAATGGCGGGGAGATCCTCATCGGAGAGTTTCGACCACTCCGCCTGCCGTACCTCATCTTCCTGCGCGACGGCTAGCACGAACGGCAGCAGCCTGGCGGCGACGGCGGTCCCGAGCCGCAGTCGCAGCAGCGTGCGCAACTCGTTGAGCCTGGAGCCGCTGCCGGTATGGCCGCGTTCGGCAAGCCAGGCGCGCACGGCTTCCAGATCGTAGAGGGGGCTGGCCTCGGTGCCAGCTACGGGGGAGGGGAAGTCGGGGTGTCGACGCCGCCAGTTGCTGACGGTGGCACGCGTCACTCCGGCGAGCCGGGAGATCTCCGCAGCGGTCACGTGCGCCTGGACCTGAGCCACAACGTCTTCCTTCGCTTGACGACAGCTTCGATAGTAGCCGGGAAAAGCAGCCTTCGACAATGGGGAACTATTTGACAGTGCTTTCAGTCATACTCGGTGCAAGCGACGCTCTCGGCGCAAAATTGCGCCCACTTCCCCTGGAGGACCGCCATGGCATCCGAGACCCTGCCCGCCACCGTCTACCGGCTGACCGGCATCGAGCCCACCGAAGAAGCGATGTTCGATGCGACCTCATCCGGCCGTCTCGCAGCCGCAGGCGTCGACGTCACGCCGCTCACCATCGCCGGAGCTCCCGCGCTGCTCTACCACCGGCAGATCCCGCCCGCCAAGGTCGGCTGGTGTCCTGGGCTGTCCCAGCTCACCGGAGTGCCGTTGGGTCTGATCAGGCAGGACGGCGAGGCGGTGCTTGTCGTCGCCGCCGGACCGTACGTCTACTGCCTGACCTTCGGCCAGGGCTATCTCGCCATCGCCGGGACGAAGGAGCGAGGATTCGGCTTCCGCTGCGTGCTGCGCGCCATTGACCCGCGCCGTGTGCGCGACGTGGACCGCCGCTCCCTGGGCGGTGTCTCTCGGCACGACGCCACCTACGTCCCGGAGGGCATCCACATCGGCGGCATCGGCATCCGGGAGTACGCCGAGTTGGTCAAGCGGCTCGGCGGCCTGATCCAGGCCGCCGACCTCGGCCTCAACCACCGCGAGGAGGTCTCCATCGACGGCAGCGACGGTCTCCGGCTCGCCGTTCCGCTGGAGCCGGGAGCGTTCCTGGGGCTGCTCCACCGGCTGAACGAGATCAGCGGCCGGGACGTGCCACCCGAGTTCGCTGGGCTGGAGGCGATCCAGCCGGTCACCTCCGATCTGCACGCTGAGCTCGACGCACTGCTCGACGAAGGGCTTCGGGGCAAGGGCGACATGCGGGTGCGGGTCGTCGTGCCCGCCGAACTGGTCAGCCGTCGTCACGAGAGTCGCTCATACCGGATCAAGGTGGGCAATTGCTCCATCGTCCGGGAGGAGCTCGACTTGGAGGACCTGCGCTGGCGGTGCAAGGTGCTGAACGGTACGAGGCCGACGGCTGCCCTTCGTGCCGGGCACGTGGAGATGTGCTCCGACCGGGAGGGGAAGGAAGTCATCGAGCGGATGCGCGCGATTCGGTGGGTTGAGGCCACTGTGGCTATCGGACCTCGCGTCTACGAGCTGATCGACGGCGACTGGTTCGAGTACGGCGCCGCCTATCTGGGCTCCGTCAGGCGGAGCATGCTCGAACTCGTCACCCCTGACCCCTCGGTCACGATGCTGCCCTGGCGCCCCGGAGAGGAAGAGGAGGACTACAACCAGCGGATGCAGGACATCCTGGGGCGTCGCCGGTACATCTGTCTTGACCAGAAGTTCATCAGGAGTCCGCACCACAGCCGTGGTCGCGGCTTCGAGGCCTGCGACGGATTCACAGCCGATCACGTGCTGGTGCACGTCAAGGCCGCGGACAGCACCGCGCCGCTGAACCACTTGTTCGGCCAGGCGCTCGCCTCTGTCCGAGCGCTCTTCCTCGAACCGGAGGCGAGGGTTGCCTTCCGGGCCAAGGTCGCCAAGCTGAGTGGCGGCCAGGTCGAGGTGCCGGAGGACTTCGTCCCGCGCAAGGTCGTACTCGCCATCCTGCTCAAAGGCAAGGAGCTTACCGCCGAGTCGCTCTACCCGTTCGCCCAGATCGGTCTTGTGACCCTGGCTGACACGCTTCGGCGAGACCACGGCGTAGCGGTCGAAGTCGTCGGTATCCCGGTGGACTCCGAAAGTTGAGGGCCATCATGTCCAGCTACTGCTTGCGGCTACATCGCTGCCTACTACCGGTCCTTGATCCACTGGACGACCTTGGTGCCGTACGGGCCCCACGACTTGATGTTCAACGTTCCGTCCGGCCCGATCTGTGAGGCCGCCGCGACTCCGTAGGCCTGGAACTGGGCGTTTAGTAGTTGACCTGTTGCGATAGCGAGTGGTTCGCCTCCGCCGGCCAAGTCATCGAGAAAGCCGACGGTTTCGGCGTAGGCGTCCCGCACAGGGTCCGGTCCCACCCAGCTACCGATGAAACCGAGCCCGCTCGATGACATAGTCGTGAGTGCAGTCATGGCCGAGGGGTTGTACGGGCAAGACGGATCGAAAACCGAAGGGCCGTCGGCGAGCTGCCGATGGATCTCGCGTGCAAGTGGTCCGGTCGGCTGGTCGAAGGCGAGCACATCAGGAAGGATCCGTGTCCGCATGATCGCTGTTCCCGATGCTCCTGAGCGCTCGGTCGCAAATCGTGCGAGGAACCGAAGGCTGGCGATCGTGAACAGGGCAATGTCGAAGTCAAGGACTTCTCGTGCGTCATCGTCGTGCGAGGGAATCCGATTGGCTCCCCCAAGGGGAACTGCGATGGAACCCGTGCCGTCGGTGTGAAGCTCCGTCCACGCATAGTCGCCGGACATGTACCCCTTCGCCCAGAAGTGGCGAGCGCCTACACCGGACTTGCCGAAGAACGGAGCGGTTGATCCTGGGAGCAAAGATTCCTGAGGAAGCCCCTTCTGGAACGCCTCGAAGCTCTCCTGGTTGATCGCCGCGTCTCCGGGCAGGTCCGGCGCGATGGTAATGGTCAAGATGGGCCGAGGGATCGGCGAGTACTGGGTAGACTTGGCAACCCGTGCGAGGACAGCTGCTTCGACGCTCGCGGCGCGCCCGCCCGCATCTACTGCCCGGGCGTATCGACGGCGGTAAGCGGCGGCCACCTGGTTCTCGGTCATCCACTCCTTCCGCGATCCAACCCGCATGGGATAGCGGAGAGGGCGGTCCTGGGCGGTGGGGTCGGAGACGGCGTGGGGGGCGTTCGCGCTGGCGGGGACCGCAATCAAGAGCAACCCCTCGCGCGGATTGCCGGTGCTGGATGGATCCATGACCCGCTTCATGTCATAGATCGGTACGGGGTGAACCCGATTCGCAATCGCCACTTGAAGATCGCGCTCGAACGCATCGGTGAGTGGCAGGTGAGACGAAGCCTTCGGTATCCCGTTCGCGTCGCCGAATCCCACCACGATCAGCCCTCCGCGTGCGTTGGCGAAGGTGGCCACATCGACCGCGACGTCGTCGCTCATGTTGGGCCCCTTGTAGGTGGCCTTGTAATCCAGGTCGTCAGCCTCACGGGCTTCCTGGTCGCCGAGGAGCGCGGCGAAATGGTGGTACTCGGCTTCATGGATGGCGACGCCAAGCAGTGTCTGCAACCTGCGGGATCTGTAGCGCACCACGTGGGTCTCCGGATTCGAGCCGCCGAGATCGTAGGGGATCAAGGATAGGCCCCATCGGAGAGTCTCCCTGGCGTGTGGCTGGCCGCCGACTGGTTGCCCGGCCTTCCCAAACCGGAATCCGCAGGGTTGGGATCAACGGTCACGAGGCCTCGGCCCTCATCTTGAAGATCCACAAGGTGTAGGCGGAAACTGGCGGCTGCCGACAAAGTCGTAGGTCCACAGGATGGCTGCCATCGGTATTGAAGCAGGTAAGAGTTGTTACGGCACGGCCCTGAACTCGTTGCTGTAGTCCTTCAACGCCATCGGCGGCCTTCTCGTTTCCTCTGGACTGAGCAAGATCCAGCGTCAGCGTGTCCATCACTTTGCGGGAGTTCCCCGTGACGGCCGTCCTGTCTCGCGTGTCCCGGGCGATGAAGGAGTACGTCCGGGCGGAGCAGGCTTTTCCAAGGGCTCACGACTGTGCCGCCGCCTCCACGCTCGAACTCGGCATTGACGTTGGGGGTGTCACGTGTCTGCCCAGACGATCGGGGATCCGCAGCCAGCGACAGGTGAGGGGTTCGGCAGATTGTCGAGATTGCCGGACATGAAGTCGGGCGTGGAATTGAATGGCGCCATGCAGGCGGGAGATGTCTGGGCCTACCGGAACAAGGCGCGGGACCACACATGCCGGGTCGAGCGGGTGGAGATCGTCGAGAAGGTGGCCGGCGCCAACAAGTACGTGGTCCGGTTTGTTGATGATGGCGACCGTGAGGACACGGTTCCCGGTGGGCGCCTCATCGTGTCCTGGGCGGATCGCGAGCCGTGGCTGGCGGACGAGCGCAAGATGGCGGCGGTAGTCGAAGTCTCCTACCACGCCGAAGACACGCCGCAGTATGAGGCTGTCTCCTACCTGCTGTTTGAATGGGAGCTGATCGACGGCGTCGAGCTGGGTTACAACGCGCGTGAATGCTGCTCGGTCCAGATTGAGAATCCAACCGTCGTATCCCAGGCGCTTGGCTGGGATCGCGACGCCTTGCTCGCCGAGCCGCTGACGTACGTGGACCGTCACGGTGTGGTGATCGCACCGTGGTCGCTGGCGGTCAAGATTGCCCGGCAGGTCGCGGAACTCAACGGAGACGCGATCATGGAGAAGGTTGTCGACGAGGAGTACTCCCTCAAACTGGAAGCGGTCCACGGCCGTACCAGTCGTGATCCCCGGACCGGTGAGGTGACGACCATTCATCCCGAGTACACCAAGGAGCGCCGCGCCAGGTCGGAGCTGGCCATGGTGCAGATCCGGGAGTGGTGCGGAAGGAAGGCGATCCGGCGCTACGACGAACTCGAGGCACTGAGGAAGGAAGTGATCCGCCTCGGGATGCTCATGGAGAGAGCGATTCGAGAGCTCCGGCGCTGTGGGCAGGACGCTATCGCCGCCACCATGGAAAAGGACCTTGGCGTCCCCATCTCCAGCCTGAGGCCCTCGCCTCCGAAGCGACGCTCATAGCACTCGGAGCGGGACGCGGTGCGGGGCGATACTCCTTTTCTGGTCGATTGGGGCTCCACTCGCCGAGGTGCGGACGTAGATCATCTGCTCGGGGTTCGGGAGAGAAGCTCTCCAGGAAATCAGCTGGATGTTGGACTGGATCGAGGAGGTCCGCCCAGGCCCGGCCCCAGGCGAGCCAGTCGTAGGCAGCCGTTCCATCCATTGCCTCTTCCAAGGCTGAGCAGAACGCTCGGATCTCGGCGGCGGCGCGCCAGTCGGCCAGGGCCTCCTCGAACGCTTTCTTTCGAAGGTCCTCCACGGCGAGAACCCGTGCTCCGGCCATGGCGGCCTCCCACCGAGCTCTGACCTCAGCGTCGCGACGCTCACGCTCAGCCTGCTGCCGCTCGAACTCGATGCGCCACTTCTGGTGTTCGCGCTCGGCCTCTCGCCGGCGTTCGTCCGCGTGGTCCGCCAGTTGCTCGGCCGCGTCGATGATTTCCTTGATCCGGTTCTCCAGCTTGCTCCGGTCCTTGTCCTTCCAGCTGCGGTGGACATTCGGGGGAGTGCCGAGCGTGAGGTGCAGCACGCCGTTGGGGACGGAGTCGTATTCGCGTGGCGTGACTCGCTGCCACGAGTAGCCTTCCCGCAATTGCCAGTCATCCGGCGCCAGAGGTCTCGGAACCTGATCCGCACCTTCGGAGATGCCGATCGTGTACAAGTGCTCCCGCACCCGGATGTATAGACGCCCTGTCTTGCGGGACATGCCGAACACATGGCCGCGGCGGTCTGCCGCCTGAGACAGGGTGTGGAACAGTTGTAGGGCGCGCGGAAGGACGGCATCGCTGACGCTAATGCTTCCGGAGTCTGTCTCTAGCCTGGCGAAGAAGTCGGCACCCGTGAGTTCGTCGCGAGCCGCCAGCCGGATCCGGTTCCATTCGGTCTCGACGTCACGCCCGGCCGGAGCGAGCTTGATGATCAACGGGCCTTTGTCGCGCCCGGTGTGTAGGAGCTGGAAGCCCTCGGGGATCAGTCCCCGGCGTTTGACTGCGCTGATCGCCCGGCGATAGGCGGCACGGACGTCGTCGGTGGGGTCATCCAACTGGATGGTGTGATCTTCGAGCTGAAGTCTCCGAATGAGGTCAGCCGGGAGATCCTTCGGCGCTGACTTGAGATCGGTTTCTTCGGCGGTGGGACGGTCGGGATGGTATCCGTGCTCAAGATAGAACCGGCCGGCCTCGGTGATTCTGGCCTGCCAGACGCCGTTCTGCCGGGGCGTCACGACCAGACCGCGGTTTCTGAGCGCGTAGACGGTGTTGGCCAGCGCTGAGTCGCGTGCGGTGACCGGATCGGTGTCGTCGCCGACTCGCCGCAGTACGCTCAACTGCCGGTCGTTCAGAGGAGACCATTTCCGCATGGGCTCAGCGCACTGGAGGTTGCGCGGCCGTGCAACCGGAACGGCGAATCTGCCGCAGGCATTACGCAGTGTGCACGGCTCTGACCTCGTCTGTTCCGCCGCTGTTCCGCCAGAGCTTGAAAGGCTCCGAAAGAAATTGATCAATAGCGAACGAGAAAACCGCAGGTCAGGCTAGGTTTCAGCCTGGGCGGGTGTGCTGACCTGCGGCAGCGTCAGCCGTACTCCCGAAACAACCCCATCTGGGAGGGCGGCGACAACATCCTCTGCCTGGACGTGCGCCGGGCGATGCTCCGCGAGCACGCCCACGAGCCGTTCCTCGACCGGCTGTCCGCCGCTCTTGATCAGGCTCCATCCGGCTCCGACGGTGTCGTTCGGGAGCGGATCGAAGACCTCCGCAAGGCGATCACCGCGTGGTCGTCGCTGCCCGCCGATGTCGCGGAGGCGAGGCTGTTTCCGCTGGCCCAGTTCATGGCGGACGTCTATGCGGGGGCGCTGCTGCTGGAGCAGGCCGGGTGGGAGGAGCGCTCCGGGTACGGCACGCGCAAGGCGCTGGTGGCGCGGTTGTACGTCGAGGCGCACCTCGTGGAGCATGGCCCGTTGCGTGGCATCGACCGTCCATCGGAGGACATGGAGCGCTTCGACGAGCTGGTCTCGGGCACGCTCGTCGTCTGAGATTGGATCATCAAGGCGCTTGACCTCAAGCGAGATTGAGGTTCTACCGTCCATCTCATGAGCACAATGAACATGGCCGACCGGACGCACCAGACCGACATCGAAGCGATCAAACAGGTGGTGGCCGCGGTTGAGCACGCCCAGAACAACGAGCTCGCCGACGAGTTCGTTGCCCTGTTCCGAGCTGACGCGATCTGGACAACGGGCCACGGCAAGCGGCTCTTCGGCCGTGATGCGATCTCGGCGTTCACGCACCAGGTGCTTCCCGGAGGGATGAAGGACACCACGGTCACGTTCGAGGTCGAACACGTGCTGTTCATCCGTCCTGACGTTGCAGCCGTGAAGGTGCGCCAGGTCTATCGGAACCCCGACGGGACGGAGGAGGTGGGCACACCCCTGTTTGTCATGGCAAGGGAAGACGGGCAGTGGCGCCTGGCCGCCTGCCAGAACACCAGTGTGCTCAGCGGCGACTGACCATCTCCAGCGTCGCCGCGCAGGCTCCTGACGAGGGTGAAGCCAGATCAGTGCCGAAGGGACGGGTGATCATCTGTTCGGCCCGGAGGCGGATGATCCGCAGGTAGGTCTCCTCGACGCCGAGTTCCAGCTGCCGGCCGCTGGAGCACTTTGACGTATTCATCTCCGGGTCCTGGTGGAGTCGCGTGTGGGGCCGGCAAATCCGATTGATCCGTCAGGTCCAGCCCTGCGACGCTGGGCCGGATGGACATCCCCTATCGGCAGATTCGTGCCGCCCACACCGACACCACGATCACCGTCTACCAGGCCTACGACGCCGCCGTCGCCGATGCCGCCGTGGCCGCGCAGCGGTTCGTCCCGCCGTTCAAGCGGGAGCGGATGACGTGGATCAAGCCGTCGTTCCACTGGATGATGTACCGCTGCGGCTGGGCCACCAAGCCCGGCCAGGCCCGGGTACTGGCGATCGACCTCACCCGTGAAGGGTTCGAGTGGGCGCTGACCCACGCCTGCCTGAGCCACTCCCCACCGGGAACCGATCCGGGCGCGTGGAGGCGACGGCTGCGCGAGAGCCCGGTCCGCATCCAGTGGGACCCCGAACGCGACGCCCACCTGAACGCCCTGCCGTACCGGTCGATCCAGATCGGCCTGTCCGGCGAGGCCGTCGAACGCTACGTCGACAAGTGGACCGTCGCCATCACCGACATCACCGGCGATCTGCGTACCCGCCACCTGGACGAGCGGCCCTATCCACTCGCCGAGGAGCTGGCTCGGCTCATCGAGGCGACCTGACGCCGCAGGGCGGCTCAGCGGGGCTTGCGGCCGCCCTTCTTGGGAGGGATCGCCTTGCGGTTCGACGCTTTCTTCGTGGGCTTGGCCGCCTTCGCCGCGGGGCGGGGCGGGGGCTGGGTGCGGCCTCGGGAGCTGTTGGCCGTACGGCCGCGTACGATGCCGATGAACTCCTCCATCAGCTCGCTCGTCTCACCCGCGGGCCAGGCCAGGGCCACCTGCGACTGGGGAGCGTCGGGCACGGGGCGGTAGGTGAGGTCGCGGCGATGGTGCAGCCGGGCCAGCGACTGCGGAACGAGGAGCAGCCCAGCCCCGGACGCGACCAGCTCGACGGCGTCCGCCGTGGTCGCAGGCCGTTCGAAGGCGGGCTGCCCCGGCCGGGTCTCCCACACGATGGTCTCGTCCAGCGGATGCAGAACGTCCTCGTCGGACACCCCCGAAACGCCGACCTCTTCCGCCTTGGCCGCGTCGTGGTCCTTGGGCAGCACGACCACGGTCGTCTCGACGTACAGCGGAATCACACTCAACCCCTCCCGATCCACCGGCAGCCGCACGAAAGCGGCGTCGGCCCCTCCCGCGCGCAGCAGACCGGGCAGCTCGGCGGCGGGTACGGACAGCAGGGCGAGCGGCACGTCCGGCATGCGTTCGGCCCAGATGCCCGCCCACTTGGCGGGTGTCACACCCGGGGCGTAGGCCAGGCGGAACGCTGCGGGGCTCTGCTCGTCGCTCACCCCGTCAGCCTATCGATGTCCGGACGACCGCTCCCGACTGACTACCCTTGACCCATGACCTCGCTCAAGCCCAAGACGACCCAGACGATGAAGCCCGCCACCGCGGCCAAGAAGCTGGGCGTCCTCCTGTCGGCCACGCCCGCCGAGTTCCAGGAGGGCCTCGTCTCCAGGGATGAGCTCAACGCACTGCAGGCCACCCCGCCCACCTGGCTGGCCGACCTGCGCCGCAACGGCCCCCACCCCAAGCAGGTCGTCGCCGCCAAGCTCGGCGTCTCCCTGTCCGGCCTGCTCAGAGGCGGCATCACCGAGCCCCTGACCACCGAGCAGATCGACACCCTGAAGACCGAGAACCCCACCTGGCTCCGCCAGGAACGCTCCCTCCAGGCCGACCTCCGCCGCCAGGCAGCCAAAACCAAGGAAAGCTGACAGCCTCCCGCGTCAGCCTGGCTGGGTCTGGGCGTTGAACTCCGGGAGGGGGGCGGGGGTCAGGGGAAGGCCGGAGAGTTCGAGGATGTCCAGGCCTTTGAAGATGTCGCTGGAGTAGATGTGGCCGTTGTAGTAGTACGCCGACCATGAGCCGCCGAACTCCTCGGCGTTGGAGTACGGCGACACGCCTCGTTCGAAGTAGGCGATTTCCTTGGCCGAGGTCGGGTCGGTGAAGTCGATGACCGATACGCCTGCTTCGTACCAGGCCTGGACCATGATGTCGCGGCCCTTGATCGGGAGCAGGGAGCCGTTGTGCGCGCTGCACGTCTTGGGGGCCAGGGCGGCGCGGGGGATGGTGAAGTACCCGGCGGGGCGCAGTTTGCCGTTCCGGATGTGGAAGATGCCGTTGGCGCCCCAGGACGGGCCGGTGGCGGGGTCGCATTCGGTCGTACGGCCGCCGCCGAACTCGTCGGAGAAGACGACCCTGGTGGCGTCGGCGTTGAACACGGCCGAGTGCCAGTAGCCGAAGTGCTCGTCGTCCTGGATGCGGTCGAGGACCTTGGGGTGTACGGGGTCGGCGATGTCGAGGAGCAGGGCGTCGCCGATGCAGGAGGCGGCGGCGATCTTCTTGGCGGGGAAGGCGGTGATGTCGTGGCAGCCGCCCCAGCCGAAGTCGGTGCCGGGATCGGTGCCGCCGTCGGCCATCAGCGTGGGTGTGGACACGATCTCGGCCCGTGACGGCTCGGCCAGCGGCACCGCGATCACATTGATCTTGCCGCGCTGCTCCTCGCACGCGGGGGAGGCCGCCCGGCTCGGCGCGGCCGAGACGTACAGGTAGACGCGCTCGGCGTCGCCAGGCACCAGGGTGGCGGTGTGCGAGCCGCACGGCGTGGCGACCGAGCCGATGTAGCGCGGGTCCGACTTGTCGGCGATGTCGAAGATGCGGATGCCCTCCCAGCGGCTCTCGCCGTCCCCGGTGTAGGGCGGGCTCTGGCAGCTCTCGCCGGTTCTGGGGCTGTCGACCGAGACGAACAGCAGGTCGCCGCTGACGGTGACGTCGTTCTGCACACCGGGGCAGTACACCTCGGCGACGATCGCGGTCTTGGCGGGCTCGGCGATGTCGTAGATCGTGAAGCCCTCGTAGTTGCCCGCCACGGCGTAGTGGCCGGTGAAGGCGAGGTCGGTGCCCAGCGCCGCCTCGGTGTTGAACGGCGGGCGCTTGGTCACGCTGGCGATCAGGCGCAGGTTCGGGCTCGACCTGGCTCCCGCCTCGTAGGCGGCGACGTCGTCGGCGGCGATCGCACGGCCGGGCGGGTCGGCAGGTACGGTCGCCACCGGCGAGGGGAGGGGATCGGCCGTGGGAGGCGGCTCGGCCGTACAGGCGGTGAGGGTGAGGGCGAGCAGGCAGATGAGCAATCCCCGTGGCAAGGTTCCACCCCGTTCGTCGTTGACGGCACGGTAGCGCGTAGATCAACCAGAGGCGAGGCGTATCGTGGCGATATGCCGGACGAAGTACGGATCAGTAACCCGGACCGCGTGGTGTTCGCGCAGGCGGGGCTGACCAAGCTGGATCTGATCCGCTACTACGAGGCGGTCGCCGAAGGGGCGTTGCGCGGCGTCGAGGGCCGCCCGATGATCCTCAAGCGTTACGTGCACGGCATCGAGGAGGAGGCCTTCTTCCAGAAGCGGGCCCCGGCCAAGCGGCCGGACTGGATCGAGGTCGCGGAGCTGAGGTACGCCTCGGGGCGCAGTGCGGACGAGGTGGTGGTGCGTGATCTTCGTGCCCTGCTGTGGGCGGTCAATCTCGGCTGCGTCGACCTCAATCCGCATCCGGTCCAGGCCGACGACCTCGCCAGACCGGACGAGCTGCGCATCGACCTCGACCCGATCCCCGGCGTGCCGTGGGCGGAGGTGCTGCAGACCGCGCAGGTCGTCCGCGCGGTGCTGGGCGAGTACGGCCTGACCTCGTGGCCCAAGACGTCCGGCTCGCGAGGCTTCCATGTCTATGCGCGTATCGAGCCGCTGTGGGGCTTCGCCGAGGTGCGCAAGGCCGCCGAGACCGTGGCCCGCGAGGTGGAACGCAGGGCGCCGGACATCGCGACCAGCAAGTGGTGGAAGGAGGAACGCGAGGGGGTGTTCGTCGACTACAACCAGAACGCCTATGACCGTACGGTCGCCTCCGCCTACTCCGTCAGGCCGGTGCCGGATGCCAGGGTGTCCACGCCGCTGACCTGGGACGAGGTACCCGGCTGCGACCCCGCGGCGTTCACCGTGGCCACGGTTCCCGCCCGTTTCGCGGAGATCGGCGATCCCTGGGCTGACATGGATGGGCATGCCGGATCGCTCACCGGGCTGCTGGAGCTCGCCGAGAAGCTCGGCCCCGCGCCCAAGGCGCCCAGGGGGGCCTCGGCCGAAGGCCGCCGCCGCTCGGCCATGCCGCTCGTCGAGATCGCCAGGTCGGCGGGGAAGGCCGAGGCGCTGGCCGGACTCGAACGCTGGAAGTCCCGCCATCCGGAGGCCGCACGCCACCTGCGGCCCGCCGACGTCCTGGTCGACTCGATGCGGGGCCGCAGCTCGACCTGGACCCGCATCAGGGTGAACCTGCAGCACGTCCCCGAGGAGTTGCGCCCGGTCCAGGAGCCCCTGGAGTCGGACTACGACCCTTGGAACCCGGGGGCATGAAGCGAGTCCGGGGGTATGACGCAGGCCAGGGGCATAACGCGACCCCGGGCGCATAACGCAAGCCAGGGGCATAGCGCGACCCCGGGCGCATAACGCAAGTCAGCGCGACCCCAGGGGCATAACGCACAGACCGCCTCACCCCGCCACCAGCGCCGCCCCCTCGACCGGCCGACGCGACGCCGCCACCGGCGCGAGCCCCACGCTGACCAGCGGCGCACCCCCGGCCGGATCCAACCGAAACCCCACCAGCCCCAACCGAACCCCCTCAGGCACCACCACCCCCGGCATCACCCCCCCGAGCAACTCCGACGCCCCGGGAAACAACGTCCGGGCGGAAACGAACAACGCCACCTCAACCCCTGCCACCTCAACCCCTGCCACCTCCCCCCACGCCAGGCTCACCCCAAGCCTGCGCCCCCGCAGCCGATCCAGCCCGTCGGGCAACCGCCGCGCCAAGGCGTTCAACGCCCCGGCGTACCCGCTCGCATGCAGGAACGGCACCAGATCGAGCGGATCACCGGAAGGCAGGGCGACATAGACCTCGGTACGCCCCTTGCCCGGCTCGATGCCCGCCATGAGCGGCACGCTCCCCGCGGGCAGCGTCCGCCACAGCGCCGAGATGTGCGGCGGCGGCCCGGCGTCCTCCAGGCGGCGAACCTCGGCGTACATCTTCAGCCCGCCCGCCCCCCGACCGCCGATCCAGGCGCCGAACAGCAGATCGCCACCCCTCTGCCCGGCGGCGAGCCGGTCGACCAGTTCGGCGGGCGGCGCCTGACCGGCCGCGCGCAGCATCTCGACGGCGCCGGCCAGTCGCTCGTGGTCGTCCAGCTCGGGCCCGGCCACCTCGGCCGTCCAGCGGGGCCGATCGCCGTACGGACCGGCGGTCACCTCGACCGGGAAGCCGGACGGTGTGAGCCTGCTCCAGGTCCAGGCGACCTCGGGCCAGGCGCTGGACTCCAGGCGGCGGAGCACGGCCGCCAGATGTGGAGGTATGTCCGGGACGAGCCGCAGCAGCGCGGCCCTCGCCTCGCTCACGGCCCGATCCCGATCAGTGTCTCCTCGCCCGTGACGTGGGCGCGCTGATCCAGCCTGCCGTCCGAGGTCACCAGCGTGATCCGGTACGTGAACTCCCGCCGCGCGGGATCGAGCAGCGCGATACGCAACGGCACGGGGCGCACGGCGTCGCCGGGGATCTCGATGCGTTCCCTGCGGTGGTAGTCGTTGGCGTCGTCGTCGTAGTCCACGTCCAGGAACGCCGTACGCACCGTCCCGGCCGGGAAGAGCGGCACGGCGACGATGTCGATCGAGTCGGCGAACGGATCGTCGACCGGCAGGAAGGAGGCGTCGCCCTCGACGACGGGAGAGGTACGGCGGGTGCCGTTCTTCAGGTGATGGGTGAAATGCGCGCTCCACGTACGGCGTTCGGGCCTGCTCAGGCGCAGCCGCCACAGCTGGGGCGCCTCGCCGGGCTTGACGCGGAAGGTGTCACGCCGGGCGAAGCCGGCCTGGTCGTCGTAGCGCATCTCGACGTCGACGGCCTCGACGATGCCGGGATCGATCCGGTTGGGGAAGATCTGCAGTCGGAGGAAGCCGAGGTCGTCGTGCGGATCGGCCTTGAGCGTGCGGTCCTTGCTCGCCCGGGGCGGGATCTCGTAGCTGAGCCGCTCGCCGATCCAGCCCGAGTTGGCGTGGAAGTGATGCTGCATCCCGACCTGGAAGCCGATGTCGTGCTCCTTGTTCAGGAACGTGGCGAACCTCTTGGGCCCCGCATCGCCGGGCGCGAGCCTGAAGTCCTGGAGCCGATGGCCTTCGGCGTCGCCCGGATCGCCGTACTCGATCGTGACGTCGCTGGCGAACAGGCCGATGGCCTCGAAGTCGACGGGCGTCTGGACGTCGACCGTGAGCTCGCGGAAGAACGGGTCGTCCAGGTCGACCTCGACGAAGTGTTCGCTCCTGTTGAGCGGGGCGACGAGCAGTCCGACGAAGCCCTGCGGCGCGTAGGTGCGTTTGACGGCCTTCTTGCGCTCGTAGACGAAGGTGAGCTTCTTGCGCTCCTCCTGGCGGACGAACTTGAGCTGGAAGGACACCAGCGCGGGCGTCTGCGTGCCGCCGCCACCCGGCTGAGGCGTCGGTGTCGGTGTCGGTGTGGGCGTTGGAGTGGGCGTCGGGGTTGGAGTGGGCGTGGGAGTCGGCGTGGGCGTGACCGGGCGGGCGGCCCGGGTGAGGGTGGCCCTGATGCCGACGGCCGGGGTGGCGCCCGGCATCCGGCCGGTGAGCTCGGCGACCCGGTCCTCCTCCAGGTTGCCGGGATCGCCGCCGAGCACACGGGTACGCGAGCGGGTGAAGCCGAGTGCGACTCCCGAGCTGATCACCGCCCGGTTGCCGACCAGGCCCCTGGCGATGGCCAGCCGGCGCTCCGACAACGACTGGTTGAGCGCGGCCATCGCGGGCGTGTCGGTGCCCTCGAAGCTGCAGTGCGCCTCGATGGCGACGCTTTTGGGTACGGCCAGCCGGTCGAGCCACTCGCGCAACGCCGCCGCGCCGGACGGCGGAGCCGTACGACCGGGTGCGGTGCTGGCGACGAAGCGCGGGTCGCCTGGCGGTTGCGGCAGCGGGTTGCCCAGCAGATAGGAGTTGAAGATCGGATTGCTGGGCGTGGGCGAGAACCCGGCCTCCGGCGGCCGGTCGAAGGTGAAGAACAGCTTGAACGTCTCGGTGACGGGCGGGGCGGCCGGCCAGTCGACGGTGATCGGGTGCGTGCTCGACGGCTGGACGTCGACGGTCAGCGTGCCGGTGGGGCCGACGGGACGCGGCTGCCCGTCCACGGTGACGACGGCTCCCGCCGGGCCGGTGACGTGCAGGGTCTCGGTCGTGCTCGCCGGGGTGCCGGGGGTCAGGGTGAGGCCGAACCCAGGGGGGAGCGGCGTGGGCGTGGTCTGCGTGATCGTCAGCACGGCGCCGGGCAGGGCCCCGGGGGTGCCGCCGGGCGTTCCTCCCGGTGTGCCACCGCCGGGAGTCCCACCACCTCCGCCCGGCGTCCCCCCACCGGGCGCCCCTCCACCCGGTGTCCCCCCACCCGGTGTCCCCCCGCCGGGAGCACCGAGGCGCTTGAGCCGCTCCAGCACGGCGTCGAGCCCCTCAGGCTGCTGTTCGCCCTTGAGCTTGCCCAGGTCGAGCGAGGGCTCGAACCACTTGGCCAGCAGGTCGGTCTTGAAGAAGTCCAGCGCCCACCTCTCCTGTGCGTCCTTGTCGGCGTCGCCCTCGAAGTCGATGACCTTGATGCGGATGGCGCCGTTCTGCACCAGCTCCTCGAACCCGGCGTCGATGCCCACCCGCAACCAGTAGATCTGCGCGTCCAGCCCGGCCGAGAAGTGCGTGTAGACGCGTTCGAGGTCGGCCGTGATCTCCACGTGCAGGTCGGGGGTCAGCCCGGAGTACTCCAGGTCGTAGATCACGCCGATCGGCGCCGTGCGCTGGTCGAACGCCTGCTCCAGGATGATCGCCCCGGCCTGGTCGAGGACGAGTGAGAAGGCGGCGGTCTCCTCGCCGACCAGCGAGGGCTTGCTCGCCCCGAGGATCTTGGTGACCGCGGTGAACGAGCCGGGCGGCGCCGGAGCGGCCACCGTGCCGCCGCTGCCCTCCAGGTTGAGGGCCAGGCAGCGCACGGTGCCGCGTTCGACGGGCACGGGGGCCAGGCGTGGGGCCGAGCTGAGCTCGGCCGCCTTGGCCATGATCCGGCCCCGGGTCGCGGGCGGCAGCACCACGGCGGACTCGAACATGAGGAAGCCGCCGCCCTCGACGCCCGCGTCGTTGACCTCGGGCCTGAACTTGATGAAGGTGAAGGCCGGTTTGCCGTCGGCCCGCTCGCGCAACTGCACCTCGGTGGCGAGGTACCAGAGCTGGTCCTTGTCCTCGTGGTCCTGGAAGACGTGCACGCCGTCGACCTCGAAGGAGCGTGAAGTGAACTGCAGCATCGCGCGTCTCCCTGCGCAGTGGTGGAAAGCCCAGTGGTGGTGAGGTCAGACGGTGACGACGTCGGCGTCGAAGGGGCGCCAGTCCTGCACGGCGTCGAGGCCGTTGCTGAAGAAACGCTGGATCCGCAGCTCGAACCCGTCGGCCGAAGGATCGGCGAAGTCGAACTCGAACAGCCCGCTCGCACCCGGCGCGTCGAACTCGAAGGAGTCGGCGAACGACATCCCGGTCAGCCTGTCGTGCGCCCGCGCCTCCACCTTGATCCGGCTCAGCCCCTGCCCGGCGAAGTCGGCGGGCGCCCGCAGGGTGACCGAGCGGTGCCCGCGTACCTCCGTCTTGACGATGATGCGGTTGGCCAGCGTGCTCGACTTCGGCCCTTCGATGACCGTCATGTCCTTCATCAGCAGCGTGATGCGGTAGGACACCCGGCTGGCCGAAGGGTCGACGCGGTCGGCCAGGAACGGCCTCGGCTGCTGGCCCTGGACGACCTCGATGGAGTCCTCGACCCTGATCCCGTGCGCCGCGTCCTCGTACACCAGGTCGACGAAGGCCCGATCGACCAGTGTGAAGTCCAGCAGCGGCACGATGGCCACCTTGAGCCGCAGCGGGAACGGGTCGAACACGTCGATCTGCGGCAGCAGCACCGGCAGTGGCGCGGTGACGTGGTCGCGGTTGTCGGCCGCCCGGTAGGTGATCTTCGCCACGGCCGGTCCCGCGGGCTCGCCGACCAGGAACCTCTCCCACACGGCGTCGGGCTGGGCCTGGGTCAGTCTGACCACGTCGTGCTGCCTGATGCGGTGCGCGGGATCGTCGTAGCGCAGCTCCACCTC
Organism: Nonomuraea sp. IBHARD001; assembly: GCF_056106265.1. Lineage (NCBI taxonomy): Bacteria > Bacillati > Actinomycetota > Actinomycetes > Streptosporangiales > Streptosporangiaceae > Nonomuraea > Nonomuraea sp. IBHARD001. The sequence continues at coordinate 6,026,580 of NZ_JBWBBW010000002.1, read as the reverse complement.
CACCAGCGGGTAGCGGTGCCAGGGGAAGCCGGGCAGCGTGAGCACCGGCAGCGCCTCCCGCGCGAACAGCGTGCGGGGTTCGATGCCCTCGGTCTCGCCGAGAATCTGGCTGCTCGGCGACTGCAGCCGGGTCGGCCGCTCGCCCGCGCCGTCGGGCAGCAGGTCGACGTGGAACCTGAGATCGACCGGCTCGATCATCTTGCCCGCCACGATCGCCGACGGCCATTCGGCCTCGCCCACGGGTGTGCTCTTGTCCAGGTGCACGGTCTTGGTGGTGCCGTGGTAGGTCAGCGTCGCGGTCATCGACCTGATCGGGTCGCGTTCGAAGTCGGCATGCGAGATCAGCTTGACCTTGCGCCGCTTGAACCAGGCGTCGTCGACGTCGACCTCTCGGACGTGCTCCTTCCAGTCGGCCCCTTCGACCGAGCCGAACAGCCCGCCCAGGTGGCCCTGCGGATAGATGGTGCGCCGTACGGTGATGCGTTCGGACATGTCGACGTCAAGGCGCTTGACGTCGATCCTGGTGAAGTGCGTCTTCTTGTAGCTGAAGACGCCGAGCGGCGTCGTCCGCTGCGGTGAGAAGGAGTCGATCACCTCGCGCGCCCGGTCCCAGCCGTCGGGCGGTGTGCGCAGCGGGTCGAGCGAGCTCTCGAAGAACGCATCGGTGATCATGTCGCGCGCCCTGGCGACGGCGGCGTCCCTGCGCGAGGTGAACGAGCCGTTCTCCTCGTCCTCGGGGATCGTGGTGTCGACCTCGAAGCGGATGGCCCGCTCGTCCTCCAGCTTCTCCATCACGTCCTGGATCTGGACGGAGGTGAACTGCCCCTCGTGGCCGAAGCTCTCGTCGAGGATCTCCTGCGTCCTGTTCCAGTCGATGCTGAGCCGCACGTGGTAGGCGGGCCGCAGCGCCAGGTAGTCCAGGCTGTACACGACGCCGATCGGCGACATCGCCAGCTGCTCCATCGCCGCCTCCAGCAGCGTGACGCCCTGCGGGTCGAGCTCGACGGAGAAGGCGGCCATGTTGTCGCCGAACAGCGCGGGCTTGGCCGCGTGCCTGATCTGCCTGACCATGGCGCCGGGCGAGCCACCGCCGCCCGGCGTGCCGCTGGCCTGGCCGAACAGCATGAGGCTGACACTGCCGTCGATCACCGGTACGGGGGCCAGCGTCGGCGTGCCGGGCAGCCCCGCCAGCCGTTCCAGCTCACCCGCCACCCGGGCCTGCCGCTCGGCCGGCATCCCGAGATGCACGTCGAAGTCGGCGAACCCGCCCGCTCGTGTCGCCGAGCGGAACTTCAGCAGGCTGAACTGCGGCACCTGCCGCCCGCCCTGCTCCCGCGTGACGAAGGAGGGGGCGAGCGGCATGTAGTAGTAACGCTGCCTGTCGACATGGTCGGGCAGCACCAGCACGCCGTCGATCATGAAGTACGGCGGTGCCTCGATGAGCATGTCCGGCTCCTCTAGGCGGGGGGCTCGATGACGAGGGTCTCGTCGGTGACGCGCTCGGGCGACTCGCTCTCCACGCGAGTGCCGTCGACCATGAAGAACTTGGCCCTCCACGTGTATTCCTTGGGCGAGTTCTCCCTGAGGCCGAGCTCGAACACCGCATCGCCCGCGCCCTTGCGGAAGGTGAAGGTCTCGCGCTCGTCGATGTGGTTGACCTGGTCCAGGTAGTGCAGCTCGAACGTGACGAGCTTGACGAGCGTCCAGTCGATGAGGTCGGGCACCAGCCTGACGGTGAGCGTCTCGGACTTCTCGCCGAGGATCAGCGTCCGGCCCTCGACCGGCTTGACGCCGCTGTCGCTGGTGGTGCCGTCGCGGAAGGTGGTGATGGCCTGATAGGTGAAGACGCCGGCGTTCTCGTCGATGACGGGGAAGGAGATGTCCTTGAACCTGCCGTCCTTGGTGATGACGGCCGACGGCGTCTGCCTGAAGTCGTTGCCCGCCTCGACGTAGGTGAAGTCCACGAAGATCGAGTCGATACTGCGCTCGAAGTCGCCCCTGCTGCGGATCTGCACGACCTTGGTGGCCGAGAACGGGTCGTCGACGTTGTAGCGCGGGCCCCTCAGCCCGGACAACTTCCTGACGAACTCGCGGCCGTCCTTCATGAAGTACTTGATCGAGCCGCCGTAGGCCTGCACCGGCTGCAGCAGCACCTCCTTGACCTTGAGCGTCTTGGTGTCCTTGTTGATCTGGAAGGTCGCCACCGGCGGCACACCGGGCGAGATCTCCGGGTGCTCCAGGGTCAGCACGGCCCTGGTGACCTGGTCGAAGTTCATGTCGCCGATCTCGACGTCGACCATCCAGAGGCCCAGCTCATCGACGTTGATCTTGAGGTCGGTGCCCTCGCCGTCCAGCAGCCCGCTGTCGAACGTACGGCTCTCGCCCTTGTAGTTGACGACGTAGCGGTACTTGAAGGCGCTCGGCCTGCCGTCCCGGAACACCTGGAACTTGTGCAGGTCGTTGGCGTTGCGGAAGGTGAAGGTCTGCACCGGGCTGGGCGGGTAGTGGATGCTCACGTCCACACTGAAGATCGGCAGCACCTCGAACTCGGCGTTGACCTGGATCGGCAGCGTGAACATGTCGAAGAAGGGGTCGTTGACGTCCACCTCGATCGCGTAGTCCTCCCAGGTGAAGCCCTGGGAGACCACCGACTGCATGTTGGCCTGCGGGTGCACCTCGACCTCGGTGACCTGCCGCTCCCTGAACTCGATGTGCACGTCGGAGGACTTGTTGACGGTCACGTCGCGCTTGATGTGCTCGAAGTCCTCGTCGCGGATCTTGGAGAAGTCGCGGTTCTCCGGCGCGATGGCCTCCAGCAGGTTGCGCTTGACCGCCTCGTCGAGCTGCTTGGTGACGGCCTCGCGCAGGGTGTCGATGACCTTGGCGTTGGCCGGGTCGCTGCTGACGGAGCCGCCGGGGTCGACCTCGACGAACCGGGACTCGGAGTTGGCGAACGTCTCGTTCACCCGCTCGCTGAAGTCGTCGGCGCTCCAGAAGTTCTCCTCGAAGTCGACCTGCTGGACGAAGCTGTAGAACTTGGTCGCAGTCCAGTGGCCGAACGCCCTGATCGGCGGCATCCTGGCGCTGAAGGTCAGGTCGTAGACGACCCGCACGCCACCGGCGCCCTCGCTCTTCATGACGGCCTCGAAGACCGGCGCGCCGAACTGGGTGAGCTCGGCCGAGACGGCCACGACATTGTCGCCGAACATCGACGGCTTGCCCGCGTGGTTGACCTTCTGCACCAGGTTGCCGCTGTCGGCGAGGATCTCGACGCTCACGGTGGCATCGTTGACCTGCGGCTTGGACAGCACCAGCGTCTTGGGGTCGACGGGCGGCGCGCCCTGGCCCCGGCGGCTCTGCACCAGCTCGGCCAGCCGCTGGCGCAAGGCCGCGTCCTGGGCGTCGGTGAGGGCCAGTTCGATGTCCATGAAGACGAGCGCGGCGCCGACGTCGCCGTTGGGCAGCGGCTTGGGCGTGCGGTACTTCACGTACTTGAAGACGGCCTTGTTCTGGTCGTCGCGGCGCATGATGGGCACCTTGGGCAGGACGTAGAAGTCGAGGTCCGATTGGTCGTCGAGGTAGACGGTGGCGTGGTCGGTGTCGATGGCGCCCATGAGTTGCAGCATGACTGCTCCCGTTCTGTGGCTTTTCTTCAGTCGGTCTTGACGAGGTCGGCCAGGTCCCTGGCCCGGGTGTGGGCCCGGCCGGGCCCGCGTTCGGTGAGTTCGCCGACCACCCGCAGCCGTTCGCGCTCGCCGCCGAGCGCCGCCTTGACCGCGGCGCGCTGCCCGGCGGTGAGGGTGGCCGACAGGGCGGTTGTCCACGGCGGCAGGCCGGAGGAGCCGCCTTCGGCGATCGGCCGCCACGTGCCGTCGGCGTCCTTGGCCTCGACGGCGACCCGGGTCACGCTCACGTCCGCGGGCCGCACCTGCCTGGCGTCGCCAGCCGTACGGCCGCGCAGGGCCGAGAGCACGCCGTCCCTGGAGTCCTGCGGCAGGTCGAGCCTGGTGGTGAGCTGCAGGAAGGCCAGCTCGCCCGCCTCGATGAGGCCGACGGCCGGACGCCCGTGCTGGTCGCGTTCGAGGAAGGGGCCGGGCGGCACGTAGTTCCACGTGCCGGGCTCGCGCCGGTCCGGACGCAGCTCCAGGCCGTCCACGACGACGGACTCGGGCTCGTCCACCGTGATGACCAGGCCGGGGACCGGCGCGACGGGGGCGGACCAGGGCCCGGTCGTGCCTCCGCGTACGACGCGCCACACGACGCCCGGCTGGAAGGGCGAGGTGGCGACCCAGCCGATCTCGGCCGAGGAACGTTCCACCGTCAGGCGTGCCCGCTGGAGCTCTTCGGGGGAGCCGCCTTCGGCATGCCATTCGACGGTGAGGGGAGGCGTGAGGGCGGCCACGGTGGCGCGGTGCGCGCCGAAGCCGGGCAGCAGCGCCGGGTCCAGGTCGTGCCTGGCCGTGCCGTCCAGTGCGATCTCGATCGGCCGGCCCGGACCCAGCGGCGTCAGCACCACGCGGGTCGCCCGGTCACCCGGGTGTTCGGGGATCGCCAGGTGCGGGGTGCCGGTGGCGAGCAGCCCGGCCGTACGCCCGGAGGTGGTCAGGACCGCGGCCGTGGCCAGGGCGAGCAGCGCGTCGGAGGCGCGCAGCACGGTCAGCGGCAGCGGGAAGGCGGCACGCCCGAGCAGCAGGTGCCTGGCGTTCGCCGGCTCCCACGGGCCTTCGAGCTCGACCGGGCCGTCGGCCGAGTCGACCAGCGCCCGCAGCCGGGCCTCGCCGCTCAGCGTCTCGCCGGGGGCCAGCACGACGGTGCCCGAGGCGGTGCGGTGCGGAGTCGTGAGCGGGAAGGACACGCTGACCTGCTGCGGGCGCTGCGGCGGAGCGGGAGGCGCCTTCAGGTCGGCGAAGAGCCGCAGCAGCCCGGCGACCGGCTCGGGCAGGTTCGCCACCGCCGTCACGGGCACGTGCCCCGTGGGCAGCTCGGGCAGGGTGATCTTGCGGACGAACCTGTCGAGCGAGCCGCCCGCCTGCCCCCTGGCCGTGGCGAACGGGTCCAGGGTGAGCCGCCTGTGCACGATGACGGGCGCGGGCACGGCCAGATCGAGCTCGACCCGGCCGGAGGGGACCGACGCCGGGTCGAGCAGCACGAGGTCGAGGGAGGCGCCGGGCGCGGGCACGGCCAGCAGCGGGGCGATCCGGCGGGCGAGCGTCCGCCGCCGTGCGACCTCGGACCCGTCGGCCTGGCCTTCGAGCAGTGCGTCGAGCGCCTCGCCCAGCTCCTCCAGCCTGACCCTGGCCCCTTCGCCGAGCCGCCCGGCCAGGCGCAGGGCGAGCTCCGCCGGGTCGAAGCCGGTCGCGAACGGCACCCGCTCGGCCACCGCCCTGAACGACAGGCGCAGCGCCGCCGTCACCGGGAGCGTCGCGTCCTCGATCAGCTTGGCGGCCAGCACGGCCGCCTGTGTGCTCAGAACAGCCGCCATCCTGGCCCTGCTCACCTCGTCGGGGGCGAGGGCGAGCGGAGGGACGAGCTGCTTCTCGGCGGCGGGCCCGAGCAGCGCGGTCACCTCCAGCACGCCCTCGCGCACATCGGCGGGCACCACACGCGCCCCCGCCACGCTCCCGTCGCCCGCCTCGGCCGTCACCGCGGCGAAGCCGGCCTCCAGCCTGCCGATCGGCTCGAAGACGAGGCTGCGTTCCAGGGTGAGCAGCAGTTCGGCCGAGCCGTCCGCCTGCCGTTCCAGGTCGAGTCGGTCGGGGACCGACACCACCTGTCCGGCGCGTTCGAAGGCGGCGTATCCCGTGCCGACCGGTGACGCCAGGTCGGGCAGGCCGCTGAGTACGGTCATGATTGCTCTCCCACTCCGGCTGCCGTCCTGATCGGCAGCAGGATCGTCGCGTCGGTCGTACGCGGCTGGCTGACCCCGATGCCGCCCGAGGTCCACAGGGTCTCGGTGCGGTAGCGCAGCGGGGGCAGCGGTGCGCCGACGAGCAGCGGTTTGATCGGCACCAGGACGGTGGCGACCGCGCGCGGCTCGGCCTCGGTCAGCCGCACCGACGCCGACGCGCCGTCGATCGTCACGATGAAGGCCGCGACCCGGTCGCCAGGCGCCTCGAACTGGCCGGGCACGGCCTCGACGACGATCTGCCGGGTGAGCCGGGGATTGGCGCTGTCGTCGAAGATCGAGGTCCAGACCGCCTCCCTGTCCAGCAGGACGACGAGCCCGCTCTGGTCCAGGAGCACGGCCTCGGCCGGACCGGCCAGCGGCGCGGCGGGCACCAGGTCGATGTCGAGCGACTCGCCTGGCGTCAGCAGCTTGGCCGTGGGCAGCCCCTGCACCGCCAGCGCCACCCGCTGCGCGCCGACGAGCGCGGTGGCGGCGAGGCGGTCCAGTCTGACCGGGCTCTCCACCGCGTTGGTCAGCCTGGCCCTGATCCGTGTGGCGTCGGCCAGCAGCGGGGTCAGGGTCAGCACGTCGCCCGCGGTGTGTTCCAGGCGCAGTTCGAGCGGCACGTCCTCGACGGGCCCGCCGCCCGCGCTGACCCGCACCTCACCGCGCAGCAGGCTGAGCGAGGCCCCGAACAGCGCCTCGTGCACCAGCCTGAAGTCCTCGAGCGCGAACGTCTCCGCGTGCGTGACGCCGAGCTCCAGGTCGATCTGGGCGTCCGGCCGCTCGGTCAGCGCGGCCGAGGGCGCCCCGCCGACCGGCAGCGCCAGCCGCAGCACGGGCTGGGCGTCCGGCAGGATCTCCATGATCACCGCCCCGGTCCCGCCCCGCAGCGCCGCCTCCTGCTCCAGCCGGGGGACGGCGAGCTCAAGCCGTTCGGGGACGAAGATCGGCCGGGCCAGGAACTCGGTCGTGATGCGCAGGTCGTCCTGGCTGGCGGCGCTGGTCGCCCTGACCCTGACGGCCGGTCTGCGCAGCGACTCGCCCATCCTGGCCAGCAGGAACCTGTCGGGCAGGAAGTAGAAGCGGTTCGGCCTGACCGGGTCCTGCCAGTAGGAGTGGCTGCGGTCGCCGTGCGGGATGCGTACCCTGCTCATCGGCTGCAGGGCGCCGCCCGCCGCGCCGCCGCCCAGCCGTACCCGCTGGGCCTCGGACAGGATGAGCGGGCTCGGCGGCGCCACCCGTTCCATCATCAGCGTGCTCTCGCGGTAGAGCAGGTTGCCCATGCCGTCGACCGCGCCGGTCGGCAGGCCGACGACCACCCCGCGTTTGATCACCAGCTCGACGGCGGCCTCCAGCGAGCCCATGGCGGCCAGCAGTTGCTCGCGCACGCCGGGTGTGGTCAGCGGCAGCTCGGCCGTGAGCACGGTCTGGCTCGCGTCCAGCGTGATGATCGGGAAGGGCAGCTCGACCGTCATGCTGCCGCCGCCGTGCACGGGCACCCGGTACCTCAGGGCCACCGCGATGACGTGCGGCAACTCCCTGAAGCCGGGATTGACCTCCACCTCGACGAAGCTCAGCGAGAGCGTCGCGGTGCCGTCGCGGTCGACGATCAGCACGCGCGGCTCGTCGATCGCCCCGACCCTGTCGAAGATCAGGTCGTAGATCGGCAGGGCGTAGCCGGTCTGGCCGTCCGGGCTCTCGAACACGTCGATGTCGGAAGGGGTGGCGCTGAGGGCGATCGGCACATTGAGCTGATCGCGCGGGACGCCGTCGACGGTGGGGTCGACCGGGGGCGGGCCGAGCACGTCCGGCGGCCAGATGACGCCGGGGTCGGGTACGAAGGGGTCCTGCCACCACTTGGGCAGTTCCTCTTCGGGGATGATCGGCGGCCCCTCGTCCGGTATCGGCCTCAACCGGTCGCGGTCGAGGTCGAGCCAGTCGAAGTGCGGCACCTTGACCGGTCTGAACAGGTCGTCGATCGTCACATCGCGCTGGGGGAAGACGTCGGGCGTCGGCAGCCGCTTGACGATCAGCTGGTCCTCGGGCAGCAGCGGCACGCCGATCACGGTGGGGCCCGGCTGTTCGAGGTCGGGTCCCACCGGCAGGGTGAGGTCGGGCAGATCAAGGTCGGGCAGAACGGGGGCGAAGTCGTCCTCGCCGCCGCCGAATTTGATCACGAAGGAGTCCGCCATCGTCACGCTCCCGCCGTCGGTGAAGCTGGCATGCGTGACGATGGTGACCCCGCTACGGGGCCCGGCGAATGAGTAGCCCCCTACTCAGACCGTGTACGGCCCGCCGGGCCGGAGAGCTGCGCGGCGTGCGGCGATGTCGTCGTAGCCGGGGATGCGCGAGGCGATGGTGTCGCCGGTGAAGTCGCCGATCCAGCCGTCGTCGTCGTGGAAGAAGCGGATGGCGGTGAAGTCGGGTGTGGTGCCCATGTCGAACCAGTGCGTGGTGTTCCTCGGCACGCTGAGCAGGTCGCCCGCCTCGCACAGCACCGCGTGCACCTTGCCGCCGACGTGCAGGTAGAAGATGCCGGAGCCGTCGACGAAGTAGCGCACCTCGTCGTCGTCGTGGGTGTGCTCGGCGAGGAACTTCTGCCGGGCCGCCGCCGCGCGCTCGGGCCAGTCGGGGCTGTCGTCCGGGCGCAGCCTGGCCACGTCGACGAAGGTGTAGCCCTCATCGGCGGTCACCTTGCCGATCTCCTCGCGGTAGGCGGCCAGGATCTCCTCCTGGCCCGCGCCCTCCGGCAGTTCGGCGACGCGCCAGTGCCGCAGCAGCACGTCGATCTCCTTGAGCGCGGCGGCGATCTCGTCGGTGTCCTGGGTCTCCAGCAGGGTCTCGGGGCGCTCTCCGTCGGTGTAGACGGTCAGGTAAGTCATATCGCCATTATATGCAAATCCTCCTATTCCTACACGAAAAGTGGACAATAGGGTCTCAGACGTCCTACCATCCCCTCTGTGATCTCCGTAAGACTTCTCGTCGCCGGTCTGGGCGTGCTCGCGCTCGCCGGATGCTCCCAGGGCACGCCCGCCGCGTCTCCCTCGACCGCGGCCCCCGCTCCCGCCGCCTCGACCGCCGCGCCGTCGGCCCCCGTACCGGCCGTCTTCGCCGCGGGAAAGGTACGCGTCTCGCTCGTCCGGCAGCTGTCGTCCGGCGACTACGCCGAGCAGTGGCTCGCCGGAGCCAAGGGCGAGGCCGAAGCGCTGAACATCGACCTCGACGTCTCCAGCGCCGACGGCAACAACGACAGGCAGGCGCTCAACCTGGAGCAGGCGGTCGGCGCCAAGGCCGCGGCGATCATCGTCGACCACGGCTTCGCCGACACCGTGCAGCCCGCCGTCAAGAAGGCGGTCGCCGCCGGCATCCCCGTCGTCGCCTTCGACGTCGACCCCGGCACGCCCGAGGCCGTCACCATCTCCCAGGACGACAAGCTGATCGCCGAGCAGGCCCTGGGCGCGCTCAAGACCGACACCGCGGGCAGCGGCGAGGTCGTCTACGTGTACGTCGCCGGGTTCGCGCCACTGGATCGGCGTGACGCGGTGTGGAAGCAGTTCAAGGCCGACAACCCGGGTATCAAGCAGGTCGCGCAGATCGGCGTCGTCAACAGCTCGACCGCGTCGGCCGTCGCCGACCAGGCCAAGGCCACGCTGCTGGCCAACCCCGGGGTGAAGGCGATCTTCGCCCCCTACGACGAGTTCGCCAAGGGCGCGGTGCTCGCGGTCAAGGAGCTCAAGCTCCAGGACAAGGTCAAGATCTACGGCGCCGACGTCTCCACGGCAGACATCGGCGTCATCACCGAGGCCGCGAGCCCCTGGGTCGCCACCTCGGCCGCCGACCCCGCCAATGTGGGCCGCGTCGCCGTACGCGCCGCCGCGCTGCTGGTGGCCGGGCAGCCCGTCGACAAGGCGCTGACCGTGCCGCCCGCGCTCATCACCCAGGCGCAGCTGCGCTCGGCCGCCATCACCAGCATCGAGCAGCTCACCACCGCCGTGCCCGCCCTGACCACGCCCGACGTCGCGAAGGTGCCGTGGGCGGGCAGGTGAGCGTGCTCTCGCTCGAAGGCCTGACCAAGAGGTACGGCACGACGACGGTGCTCGACGACGTGTGGCTCGATCTGGCGGGCGGCGAGGTGGTCGGCCTGGCGGGAGCCAACGGGGCGGGCAAGTCGACGCTCATCAGGATCCTGTCCGGCGTGAGCGCCCCCACGTCGGGACGCCTGCTCCTGGACGGCAGGCCCGTCGCGTTCGCCGGGCCGGTCGAGGCCGCCAGGGCCGGGGTGCGGACCGTGCACCAGAACATCGACGACGGCGTCGTGTTCGGGACCACGGTCGCCGACAACCTCGTCCTCGACGACCTGGGTTCGGGCTCGGCCGGGCGGCCGGGCTGGTTCGTCACCAGGGCGCGGCTGCGGGCGCGTGCGGCCGAGGTCGCGGCGGGCCTGGACGTGCCGCTGGAGGCCAAGGTCGAGACGCTGCCCGCCAGCGTCAGGCAGCAGATCGTCATCGCCAGGGCGCTGGCCCGCCGCGCCAGGGTGCTCGTCCTGGACGAGCCGACCTCGACGCTGTCGCAGGCCGAGTCCGCGGTGCTGCTCTCACGCGTGCGGGAGGCGGCCGAGGCCGGGGTCGCGGTGCTGTACGTGTCGCACCGGCTGGCCGAGCTCGAGCAGGTGTGCGACCGGGTGGTGGTCCTGCGCGACGGGCGCGTCAGGCGCGACCTCCCCGCTCCCTTCGACCGTACGGCGGTCGTCGCGGCGATGCTGGCCGGAGGGGAGCGGCCGGTCGGCCCGGCCCGCCCGGCCGCGGACGAGCGGCGTGAGCCGGTGTTCGCGGCCGTCGGCGTCAGGGCGGACGAGCGCGGCACGCCGTTCGGGTTCGAGGTCGGGCCGGGGGAGATCGTCGGGCTGACCGGGCTGGTCGGCGCGGGCAAGAGCGAGGTGCTCGGCCAGGTCGCGGGCGCCAGGCCGCTGGTCGCCGGGCACATGCTGCTGGACGGCTCGCCCTACGCGCCGCGCGGCCCGCATGCCGCCATCGCCGCCGGGGTCGCCTACTGCGCCGAGGAACGGGCCGCGCAGGCCGTCGTCCCCGGCTGGTCGGTGCGGGCGCACGTCACCCTGCCCAGGCTGCGGGCGCACAGCCGGGCCGGACTGCTCTCACGCGCGGCCGAACGGCGCTCCGCCGCCGAGGTCGTCGCGCGTTTCGGGGTGCGGGGCGGCGGGCCCGAGGCGGCGATCGAGACCCTGTCGGGCGGCAACCAGCAGAAGGTGATCGTCGGGCGCTGGCTCCCGGCCTCGCCCAGACTGCTCGTGCTCGACGAGCCGTTCCGCGGCGTGGACGTGGGGGCCAGGGCCGACATCGGTGCGATCCTTCGCGAGTCGGGCGTCTCGGTGCTCGTCGCGAGCTCGGACCCGCAGGAGGTGCTGGAGGTCGCCGACCGCGTCATCGTGCTGCACGAGGGCGTGCCCACCGGCGAACTGCGTCCCGCCGACGCCTCGCCCGAGCGCGTCGCCGCACTGATGGCCGGGCAGGGCGCCCGATGAGCGCGGACGCGCCCGTCGTGGCGCTGCGGCTGCTGGCCAGGGCCGGGCACCGGTTCGGGCTGGTCGTCGCGCTCGTCGTCATGCTGGTGGTGTTCGCGGTGGCCGAGCCGGCCTTCGCGACGTTCGGCAACGCGCTCATCGTGCTGCAGTCGGTCGCGGTCGTCGGCGTGGTCGCACTCGGGGTGACGGTCTCGATGACCACGGGCGGCTTCGACCTGTCGGTCGGCGCGTGCGTCGGCACCGTGGTCATGGTGACCGCGCTGACCATGGTCAGGTACAACCTCACCGGCGCCACCGCCATCGCGTTCGGCCTGCTCGCCGGGCTGGTGGTGGCGGGCGTCAACGTCCTGCTCACCGTCGTGGCCAAGGTGCCGGACCTGGTCGCGACGCTCGGCACGATGTTCGTCTTCCAGGGCCTCGCCCTCATCCTCACCTCCGGCCAGTCGGTCTCCACCGGGATGACCGTCGACGGCGCACCCGCGCCCGGCCGCTACACCGAGGGCTTCGCCTGGCTCGGCTCCGGCACGATCGGCCCGGTCCCGGTGCCCGTGATGGTGTTCGCCGCCCTGGCCGTGCTCGTGTACGGCCTGCTCGGCCACACCCGCTGGGGCAGGGCGCTGTACGCGATCGGCGGCAACGCCGAGGCGGCCAGGCTGGCCGGTATCAGGGTGGCCGCCTACCGGGCCCTGGCCTACGCGGTGTCCGGCCTGTGCGCCGCCGTCGGCGGGATCCTGCTGTCGGCCAGGCTCGGCCGAGGCGACGTCGGCGCGGGCGAGCCGTACCTCCTGCAGGCGGTGGCGGCGGCCCTCATCGGGTTCGCCGTGCTCGGCGCCAACCGGCCCAACGCACTGGGCACCGTCGTGGGCGCGTTGTTCATCGGAGTGATGATCAATGGCCTGACGATGCTCGACGCTCCCTACTACACGCAGACCTTCGTCCAGGGCGCACTGCTCGTCGGCTCACTCGTGGTGAGCTACACGCTCGGACGCGGGGAAAGGACACACCGATGAGCGCCTACGAGCTGCTCACCGCCGAGACCGTGCCCGCCTATCTGGCGGGGCGGCAGGCCCTTCGCGCCCTGGTCGACCCGGAGGCCGTCACCGGCGTCAGGGAGATCGGCGACGGCAATCTGAACCTGGTGTTCGTCGTCGAGGTGGACGGAGGGCCAGGCCTGGTGCTCAAGCAGGCCCTGCCGTACGTCAGGGTGGACCCGGCCTGGCCGATGACGCCGCTGCGCAACGGGTTCGAGGCGCAGGCGTTGCGCACGCACGGCAGGGTGGCGCCGGGCCGAGTGCCCGAGATCTACGACGCCGACCCCGGCAGGCACGTCATCGCGATCGAGGACCTGTCCGGCCACCGCGTGTGGCGGGGCGCGCTCAACGAGGGGCTCAGGCACGAGGGAGTCGCCGCCGACCTCGGCCGCTACCTGGGCCAGGTGGCGTTCGGCACCTCCGTGTTCGGACTCGGCGCCAAGGAGCACAAGCGGGCCGCCGCGGCCTCGGTCAACACCGAGCTGTGCGAGATCACCGAGGACCTGGTCTTCACCGAGCCGTACATCGAGCACGAGCACAACCTGATCCTGCCGGGCAACGCCGCCGACGTGGCCGCCTACGTCGAGGACCCCAGGGTGCGGGCGGCGATCGGCGCGGCGAAGCTGACGTTCATGACGCACGCCGAGGCGCTCATCCACGGCGACCTGCACACCGGCTCGGTCCTGGTGAGCCAGGAGCCGCACTCGGCCAGGGCCTTCGACACCGAGTTCGCCTTCTACGGGCCCGTCGGCTTCGACGTGGGCGCGCTGTGGGGCAACTACGTGCTGGCCGCGGCCAGGGCGAGCGTCCTTGGCCACGACGCGCACGCCACCTGGGTGCTGGGACTGGCCGAGCAGACCTGGCAGGCGTTCGAGGCCGAGTTCACCGCCCTGTGGCCGCGGCGGGCCGACCCCCGGGTGTTCGGCGATGCGGTCAGGGACGCCTACCTGTCGAAGGTGTACGCCGACGCGGTGGCGTTCGCCGCGGCCAAGGCCGCCCGCCGGGTGATCGGCTTCTCCCGGGTCAGCGACATCGAGACGCTCCCCGAGCCCGAACGCGTCACCGCGATCAGAGGCGTGCTGGCCGTGGCCAGGTTCCTGCTGGTGGCGGGCGTCGCCTTCGACCGGCCGGGCGTGCTGTTCGACCGGGCGGGCCAGGTGCTGTGCGGGCAGGTGCGCCGATGAGCGAGGAGTCGCGGGCCGGCCAGGCCGATCTCGGCGCCGAGTCGTTCGGCCGCCTGCTCGGCGACGCGCACGACCTGCTGCGCACGACCAGGCAGGCCGCCCTCGCGGCGCAGCCGCAGATCCGCCAGGCCGAGTCGGCGGGCGGCCTGGTCCGGGTACGGCTGGGCGCCGACGGCCTGATCGACGCCCTCGCCATCGACCCCCGTGCCATGCGCCTGGGCTCCGAAGGCCTGGCCGACGCCGTCACCGAGGCCGTGAACGCGGTGCTGCCCGGCGCCCCGCGGCCGCATGCCGTACCCGAAGGGCTTGAGGAGGAGCTGCGCGAGCTGCAGGAACGCGCCGTGCGGGACCTGGCCCGGCTCGGCGAGTCGCTCCAGGGCGTGCTCGCCAGGATCGACAGGAGAGGCTGATGGAGGTGCACCACCCGAGCCTGAAGAGCGCGGGCGAAGGCCTGGCCGCCACGGGCGAGGACCTGCTGGCCAGGACGGCGAGGTTCGAGGCCGAGGTACGGGCGATCGGCCTCACCTGGGGCCAGGACGACATCAGCCTGCTCATCGGCCCCGCCTACCGGGTCATCCACGAGCACGCGATGGACTCGGTGCGATCAGCCGTACTGGGGCTGGTCGAGCGGGGTGAAGGGGTGCTGGCGATGAAGGCCGGCTACAGCGCCGCCGACCGGGCCGCCGAGCGCGCCGTGGCGGTGAGCTGAGCCGATGGGTCTCATGCTGCCGCCCGCCATGGCCGCACTGCTGGCCGAGACCGGCTTCCTGTGGCCGCAGATCGACGAGGAGGACACGGCGGCGACGGCCATGCCGTGGATCGCACTCGGCGACGACCTGCGCCGGGCCTGGCGTCAGGCCGACGCCGCGGCCGCAGGCGTGTGGCGGCACGGGGAGGGCGAGGCCGTCAGCGCGTTCAAGGCGGACTGGACGGGCGAGCACGGCCCGGCGAAGGTCGTGGCCGACGGCGGCAGGGGGACCTGGGTGGTCGGCGCGCTGCTTCTGGTCTGCTCGGCGCTGGTCCTGGCACTCAAGATCGCCCTGATCGTGCAGCTGACCGTGCTGCTGGTGCAGATCGTGCGGGCGCTGGCCACGTCCGGCGTGACGTACGGCGCCTCGCTGCTGGAGATCCCGGTGTTCAAGCGCATCTCGGGCCTGCTGATCGACCGCTCCTTCGACCAGGCGACCAGGGTGCTGCATGCCTAGGCACATCCCGTCGGACGGCGGCTTCTTCGCCAGGAGGGCCGCCGCGCTGTTCGCCAGACCGGCGCCGATCATCCGCCCGAACCTGGGCCATCTGCCCGGTCAGCTCCGCACGACCGGCGGCTTCAGCTGGCAGCCGAGAACGGGCGACGTGCCGGTCGACGGCTACATGGCGGCGCTCCGCGACACCAGCCACATCTACACCAGACGCGCGGGCGACGGCCTCGAACGCGACAGTGCGGAGATCATCGCCTTCCTCATGCGCCACCGCGACACCTTCAGGGGCAGACCGGACCGCTACCTCGGCGGCTGGGACAACGGCCAGGGCCGGGTCTACCTCGACATCACCCAGCGCTTCGACAACCGCCGCGACGCCGTACGGCTCGGCATCGCGGAGAACCAGGAAGCCGTCTACGACGTGCGCAGAACACGGACGATCTCCACAGGAGGCACGGGTGACTGATCGGCGGTTCCACATGCGGGTGCCGGAGGACTTCTACGAACTGCCGGAGGAGGACCAGCTCGCCTGGGCGATGGCCTTCGCCGAACGCCTGCGCGAGGCCGAGCCGGAGCAGGGCGGCGACGTGGCCGCCCTGCTCGCCCACGAGTTCTAGGTCGCCGAGGCCAGCTTGTAGGCCAGCAGCCACTCCACGCACTCGGTGACGTGCCTGGCCGCGCGCAGATCGGCGGCCCAGGCGTACAGGCCGTGCGAGGCGACGATCACGGCGGGCACCCCGGCGTCGTGCGCGGCCTCGAAACGGTCGCCGAGTTCGGTCATGTCCTGGCTGTTGGCGATCACCGGGAAGACCACCTCGTCGTCGTGCGCCGCCCTGCCGATGCCCTTGAGCGTCTCGACGTCGCGCAACGCCACACCGTCCGGCCAGCGCGCGCCCGCCACGACGGCGTTGATCGCGTGCACGTGCACGACGGCTCCCGCGCCGGTCAGCGCCGCGATCCTGGCATGCAGCCCGGCCTCGGCGCTCGGCCGCAACGGCGTGACGCCCTCGACGGCCACGGGTTCGCCGTGCGGGCCGACGACCGCGACGTCGGAGGCGGCGAGCTCGCCCTTGTCCAGGCCGCTGGCCGTCACCGCCAGGCGCAGCGGCTCACGGGTGAGCACCTCCGACAGGTTGCCCGAGGTGCCGCGCATCCAGCCGAAGGAGTTGTACCTGGCCGACTCGCGTGCCAGCCTGGCCCCGGCCTCGAAGACGCGGTCGGCTCTCAGCACGGTGCTCACCTGTCCTCCTGGAAGGGGTCGATCTCCGTGAACGACGCGACCGCCGGGTGCGCGCCGAAGTCGTCGTGCTCGCTCGGTTCGCCGGGACGGCGCAGACCGGTCGTGCGCCAGCCCGCCTCGGTGGCGGCGTCGAGCTCGGCGGGCACGTCGGACAGGAACAGCGGCCTGGCCGCGTCCAGCCGGGCGGCGATCGTGCGATAGGAGGCCGCCTCGCGCTTGGGCCCGGCGTTGACGGTGTCGAAGTACTGCTCGACCAGCGCCGACAGATCGCCGTCGGCGGCATGCGCGAACCACGGGCGCTGGCTGGACACCGAGCCCGACGAGAACACCGCGAGCCGCGCGCCCGCCGCACGCCAGGCCCGCAGCGCGGGCGCGACGTCGGGGAAGAAGTGCGCGCTCAGCTCACCGGCGGCGAAGCCCTCGGCCCAGATTCGCCCCTGCACCGCCTTCAGCGGCGGCGCCTTCACGTCGTGGTCCATCCAGGCGTGCAGGATCGCGGCCGCCTCCTCCGGCGTGTCCCCGCCGATCGCGGCCACCAGGGGGTCGTCGGCATGGGCCCGCAACCAGGGCAGCAGCCGGGGCCTGGCATAGGAGTAGAGCCCGACGTGCACCGACGCCGTCGAGCTGGTCGTGCCCTCGATGTCGAGGACGATCCAGTCGCTCATGCGGCCAGCACCCGTACGAACTCGCCGACGAACCTGGCCGAGTCGACCGCGGTGACCACCTTGGTCGGCGGCGTGCGCACGTAGGGGAAGGAGGGCGGCAGGCCGTCGTGGGTGCGCATCAGCCTGGCCCTGGACAGGAAGCCGTCGCTGACCACGTTCACCGGGCCGAGCTCGGAGGCGGTCGCGAGCGTCGGGTCGAGCAGGATCCCGGCCGCGAGCGGGTCGTGCAGCGGGATGATACGGCGGCCCCACTCGTTCTGGTAGAAGTCGAGATAGGCGTCGAGGATCTCGGTGGCGAACGTCGTGCGCGGCGTGCCCGCCACGCGCAGTGCGGTGATCGCCCGCTCGTCGAGGATCGTCGACTGGGTGACGTTCACGCCGACCATCACCAGCTCGTTGCGCGGCGCCTCGAACACCGCCCTGGCCGCCTCGGCGTCGTTGTTGACATTCGCGTCGATCATCAGCAGCCGCCCGGGTTCGGCATAGGGGCCGGAGCCTCCCATGATCACGACCGAACGATACTTGAGGAACAGCTCGGGGTCGAGGCGGAGCGCCAGCCCCAGGTTGGTCAGCGGCCCGAGTGCCAGCAGGTCGAGCTCGCCCGGCCGCTCGCCGGCCAGCCTGACCAGCAGTTCGGCCCCGCTCTCCCCGGTCACGGCGGGCAGCGGCCGGTCGTAGCCGACGTCGCCGAGTCCGTCCTTGCCGTGCACGTGCCCGGCGATGTGGGCCGCGCCCGCGATCGGCGCGGCGGCGCCCCTGGCGATCGGCACGTCCAGCCCGAGCAGCCGGGTGACGTAGCCGATGTTGCGCGCGGCGTCCTCCTCCTCGCAGTTGCCGAACACGGACGACAGGCCCGCGATCTCGGCGTCCGGGCGTCCGGCCAGGTACAGCAGGGTGTGGGCGTCGTCGACCCCGGTGTCGGTGTCGACGACGACGCTGCGGACGGTCATGGTGGTTCAGCCTTCCTTGAAGTGCTCTGCGACGAGCGCGGGCTCGTAGGCGCCGTGCTCGGTGACGATGCGGGTCACGAGGTGGGGAGGGGTGACGTCGAACGCCGGGTAGTAGCCGCGCACGCCCTGGGCCGCCGTACGGGTGCCGAGCACGCTCAGCACCTCGTCGCCGTCGCGCTCCTCGATGACGACGTCGGACATCGTCGCGGCCCGCGGGTCGGGTGAGTCGATGAGCGCGTAGTACGGCACGCGGTAGGCCTTGGCGGCCAGGGCGACGCCGAGCGTGCCGACCTTGTTGACGACGTGGCCGTCGAGGGTGACGCGGTCGGCGGCGGTCAACGCCACATCGGCCAGGCCGTCGGCCAGCGCCGAGGCGACCATGCCGTCGGTGATGAGCGTGGGCGTGTAGCCCATCTCGACCAGGGTGGAGGCGGTCAGCCTGGCGCCCTGGAGGTAGGGCCTGGTCTCGGTGCAGACGAACTCCAGGCGCTTGTCGGCCGCCTGCGCCGCCTGCACGGTGGCGATGAGGAAGGCGTCGGCCCAGCAGTGCGTCAGCACCCGGTCGCCGTCGCACAGCAGGGCGGCGGCGTTGTAGCCGAGCGAGCGGCTGCGCTCGCGGTAGGCGTCGTCGTGCGCGGCGGCGGCCGACGTCACCGCGTCGGCCAGTGCCGGTCCCGACAGGCCCGGGGTGAGCGCGCCGAGCACGGAGGCGACGGCGTCCCTGATGTGGTTGTTGGTCGGCCTGGTCGCCACCAGCCTGCGACCGGCGGCGCGCAACCGCTCGGCGGCCTCCTGCGGGGAGTCGCCCGCCGCCTCGCGTGCGGCCAGCACCAGGGCGGCGGTGGCCGCGTACAGCGGTCCGGAGCTCTGCGTCACCATCGTCTCGATGGCCCGTGCGACGTCCTCGCTGCCGGCGCAGTGCACCCAGCGCACCTGCAGCGGGTAGACACGCCGGTCGAGGATCTCCACGCCGTCGCCGGTCAGCCTGACCGAGTCGGCGAGCAGGGGAAGGGTCGTGCTCATGTGAGGGACTCCAACCGATCGGTACGCCGCCTGCCGAACAGTCCGTAGGCGAGCAGGGCCAGCAGGGTGATGAGGTACGGCGCGGCGTCGGCGGCCTGTTGCGGCAGCCCCGCGCCCTGCAGCCGGAAGCCCATGGCCTCGGCCGCGCCGAACAGCAGGCACGCGCCGAGCAGCAGCAGCGGCCTCGAACCGGCGAGCATGACGGCGACGACGGCCACCCAGCCGCGCCCCGCGCTCATGCCCTCCCCGAACAACGTCACATTGCCCAGCGACAGCTGCGCCCCGCCGAGCCCGCCGAGCGCCCCCGCGAGCAGCACGGCGCCGTGCCGGTAGCGCGCCACCGGCAGCCCGAGCGACCTGGCCGCCTGCGCGTCCTCGCCGATGCCGCGCAGCCGCAGCCCCGACCTGGTCGCGCCGAGCCACCACGCGGCCAGCGGCGCCAGCAGCAGTGCGAGCGGCACGAGCGGCGACTGCGGCCCGAGCACCGGCACGTCGAACCCGATCTCGGCCAGCGTCGCCAGCCCCGCCAGATCAGGATCGGCGTAGGTGCCGCCGCTGCCGAACACCTGCCGCATGAGATAGGCGGTCAGGCCGAGCGCCAGCAGGTTCAGTCCGACCGCGACGACGACCGGATCGGCCCGCAGCGACACCACGGGCACCGACATGAGCGCCGCGTAGGCGGTCGTCGAGGCCACCGCCCCGGCCACCCCCACCCAGGCACTGCCGCTGACCTGGCTGAACAGCACCGCCGTGAACGCCCCCCACAGCAGGAAGCCTTCGAGCGCCATCGTGAACACACCCGACGCCTGACTGATCAGCCCGCCGAGCGCGGCCAGCACGACGGGCGCCGCCGCGGTCAGCACGGCCGCCGCGAACGCCGCGGACACCACGTTCATCCCCGCCCGCCTTTCCCGGCTCTCGCGCTCCGGGCGACGGCGAGCACGGCGACCAGCACGATGATGAGTCCCTGCACGATCTGGGTGAGCTGACTCGGCACCCCGGCCTCGCGCTCCATGCCCTGCCCGCCGACCTGCAGCACGGTGAGCAGCCCGACCGCGAACGGCACCACAGCGGGCCGCGCCCCCGCCAGCAGCACCGCCGCGATGGCCGTGAACGTGTGCCCGGGAGCGGTCAACGCCCCGTCGACGAACCGGTACGGCGGCGCCAGCACGATGAGCGCCCCGACCAGCCCGGCACACGCCCCTCCCGCGACCAGCGTGACGCCGCCGAGCCTGGCGACGTCGATGCCGCCGTAGCGGGCGAACTCCTGGCCGGCCCCGCCCGCCCGCACCTCGTAACCGAGCACACTGCCCCGGTCGAACCAGATCCAGCCGGCCGCGATCACCGCGACGAGCGGCAGGCCGAGCGTCACATATCCGCTGCCACCCAGCGCGGGCAGATGGAAGGCGTCGCCCAGCACGGGAGTCTGCGCCAGGCCGGTGCCCTGCTCGGCGAGCGGGAAGCGCACCAGGTAGGAGGTCAGCGCCACGGCGGGCGTGCTGACCAGCAGCGTGCTGACGATCGCGGGCACGCCGAGCCTGCTGCGCAGCGGCGCGGAGATCCCCGCGACGAGCGCGCCGGCCACGGCCGCCACCACCAGCGTGAGCGCCTGCCCCACCCCGGGCGGCAGCGGCACGTACAGGGCCAGCGCCGCGGCGGCGACCCCGCCGACGGCGAGCTGCCCGTCGCCGCCCAGGTTCAGCTCGCCGATCCGGAGCGGGATCGCGAACGCCAGCGCCATGCCGAGCGCGGGCACGAACGCGCCGACCGTGTACTCCAGATTGCCCGCCCCGAGCGCCCCGCCGGCCAGCGCCGGATAGGCGAGCAGCGGATCGGCCCCCGTGACCACCATGACCAGCGTCGTCAGCCCGAGCGCCCCCACGACGGCCACCACGGCAGGCAGCGCCGCACCCACGACCCGCCTGCCCCGGCCCCTCGCCGCCGCCGGACCACGCGCCGCGATCAGCGCACTCATCACCCGGCCTCCTGCCGTCGTCGTCGCGGCGCGAGCGCGGCTCACCGCTCCTCCTGCCGGTGTGCGGCCGGGCCGGTGCCCGTCATCGCCGCGCCGAGACGTTCGTCGGTGGCCTCGGCCACCGGCAGTTCGGCCACGATCGAGCCCTCGAAGAGGACCAGGACGCGATCGGCCAGCGCCCGCAGCTCGCTCAATTCGCTGGACTGCACCAGCAGGGCCGTGCCCTCGTCCCTGGCCTCGGTGAGCAGCGCGTGGATCTGCTCCTGCGCGCCCACGTCGACCCCCTGGGTGGGCTCCTCGACGACCAGCACCGGTGTGCGCCGCGACAGCTCCCTGGCCAGCACCGCCTTCTGCGCGTTGCCGCCCGACAGCGCGGACAGGGGGGCGTCGACCGAGGCCGCCCTGATCGAGAAGCGTTCGACCAGCTCCCTGGCCCTGCCTCTCGCCTTTCGTCTCGCGCCCGGTGTTCGGTGGTCGCCCATGAGGAGGTTCTCGGCGAGGGACATGGTGGGGGCGGTCGCCCTGCCCGGACGGTCGGCGGGCACGTATCCGACGCGGGGGTCGCGGCCACGGCGCACCGGGGAGCCGTCGATCAGGACCTGGCCGCGTACGGGTCCGCCGAGTCCGGTCACGGCGTCGGCCAGCTCCCGCTGCCCGCTGCCCGCGACGCCCGCCACCCCGACGATCTCGCCGGGCCGTACCCCGAACGACACCCCGTCCAGCCGATCGACCCCGTCCCCGTCCCGCACGCCGAGCCCACGCACCTCCAGCAGGTACGGCCCGGCCGCAGCCACGCGGCCCGCGACGGAGGGCGAGACGCCGAGCGGGCGGCCGATCATCGCCTCGACGAGTTCGGCGGCGTCGGTGCGCGACGTGGTGAAACGCCCGCTGACCCGGCCGTCGCGCAGCACCGTGACCCGGTCGCTGGCGCTCAGCACCTCACCGAGCTTGTGGGTGACCAGCACGACCGAGACGCCGGAGGCGGCCAGCGCCCGCAGCATCGTCAGCAGGGCGCTCGCCTCGCCCGGGGTGAGCACGGCGCTCGGCTCGTCGAGGATGAGCACGCGGGCGCCGCGGTACAACGCCTTGAGGATCTCCACCCGCTGCCTGACCCCGACGGGCAGCGAACCGGCCCGTGCGGCGGGGTCGACGCGCAGGCCGTACCTCGTGCCGAGCGCCTCGACCTCGCGTGCGGCCGTGCGCCTGTCGACGAGGGGGCCGCGGTGCGGCTCGGCGCCGATCACCACGTTCTCGGCGACGGTGAGCGAGCCGAACAGGCGCACGTGCTGGTGCACCATGCCGAGGCCGTGCGCGATGGCGTCGGCGGGGGAGCGCAGCCGTACGCGCCTGCCCTCGCGCAGGACCTGACCGGCGTCGGGGCGGTGCAGGCCGTACAGGATCGACATCAGCGTCGACTTGCCCGCGCCGTTCTCGCCGACGACGGCGTGCACCTCTCCTTCGGCGATCGCCAGGTCGACGCCGTCGTTGGCGAGCACGGCGCCGAACCTCTTGGTGACGCCGCGCAGTTCGGCCGCGTAGGTCATGACTAGCTCGCCAGCGGGTCGGCCACCGTGATCTTGCCGGCCACGATGTCGTCCCTGACCTGCTTGACCTTGGTGACGACATCGGGGCTGGCCGCCACCGTGCACCGGGAGGCGGCCAGGTCGTCGCCGAGCGCGTTGACGCCGACGCCGCCTTCGGCCAGGCCGTAGACCTTGCGGCCGCCGCTCCTGCCGTTCGCGATCTCCTTGATGGCCGCGGCCTCGGCGACGTCGACGTGCTTGAGGACGTTGTCGATGATGTTGCCCGCGCTCTCGGCGCACTGGTTGACGTCGACGCCGAACGACTTGGCCCCGCCGGAGGCGGCCACGGCCTCGAACACACCCAGGTTCCCGCCGGACGCGGCGGCGGCGACGATGTCGGACCCGCCGTCGATGAGCGTCTGGGCCTGCGACTTGGCCCTGGCCGGGTCGCTGAAGGGATTGGACCCGCCGACGTACAGCGGCGTGCCCGCGACCTTGGCGTTGACCGAGGCGGCCCCGGCGAAGAACGGCTCGATCCAGCGGTGCACGAACGGCGTGTCGAGCGCGGCGACCACGCCGATCTTCCCCTTGGTGCTGAGCAGCCCCGCCTCGACCCCGGCCAGATAGGCCGCCTCGTGCTCCTTGAACGACACGCAGGTGAGATTGGCCGCCTGGTCCTTGGCGCACGAGTCGACCTGGAGGAACTGCTGGCCCGGGTGCTGCTTGGGCACGGTGGCGAACACGTCGTCGAAGTTGAACCCGACGCCGACCACGACGGTCGGCTCGGCGCGCACGGCCGCGTCGACGTTCTGGGCGATGCTGCTGGGGTCCTTGCTCTCGAAGAGTTTGAACGAGGCGCCGATCTCCTTGGCCGCCTCCTGCGCGCCCTTGACGCTGAGGCGCAGGAAGCTGTTGGCGCCGACCGGGTTGGGCGTGACGAGGATGACGGACTTGGCCGGAGCGGCGGCGGGGGAGGACGTCGCGGTGCCGGTGTCGCCGTTGGAGCAGGCGCTGAGGGCGAGCAGGGCGGTGGTGCCGAGCAGGAGGAACCTGGTGGGGGTCTTACGCATGGCCAGAACTATACATTTCCGACCTGGATACTATGAATCCACCCCCATGGGTGCTATCGGCTGGACCGCCTGACGACCAGTTCAGGCTGGAACATCACCTGCCTGTGCACATGCGTGGCGGGCGCCTCGCACTCCTCCAGCAGCAGATCGGCCGCCGCCCGGCCCAGCCGCCGCGTCGGCTGCCTGACCGAGCTCAGCGGCACGGCCGACGCCGAGGCGAAGTCGATGTCGTCATAGCCGATCAGCCGTACCCGCTCCGGCACCCGCACACCCGCCTGGAGCAGGCCGCCCAGCACGCCGAGTGCGATGAGGTCGTTGGCGCAGAACACCGCGTCCGGCAGATCGGCCAGCAACGCGGCGGCAGCCGTACGGCCCGCCTCGGCCGTCATCGCGGGCACCGTGTGCACGGTCAGCTCCGCCGGTGACCGCCCCGCCGCAGCCATCGCCTGCTCGGCGCCGATCCGCCTGTCCCTGCACTGGCGCACCGAGTCGGGGCCGCTCACATACGCCAGGCGCCCGGCGCCACCGGCCAGCAGATGGGCCAGCGCCGTCCTGCCGCCGGTCACGTCGTCGACGGCCACCGCGCACAGCCCGGCCTCGTCGGCGCCCCGGTCGACGAGCACGACCGCGATGTCCCGCTCGCGCAGCGCCCGCACCCCAGACAGGTCCTCGCCGGTCGGTGTGATGAGCACACCCCTGACCCGGTGCTCGGCGAACACCAGCAGGTTGCGCTCCTGCTTGGCCTCACTGCCCCCCGCATTCCCGAGAAGTACGGCATAGCCGCGCTCGCTCGCCGCCTCCTCGACCCCGGCGGCGACGTCGGTGAAGAACGGGTTGCCGATGTCGATCACCGAGAGGCCGATCGTACGGCTGTGGCCCGCCCGCAGGGTCGAGGCGGAGCCGTGCCTGACGAAGCCGAGCTCGCGGATCACCTCCTCGACCCTGACCCTGGTCGGCTCGGCGACCTTCTCGGGCCGGTTGAGCACATTGGACACGGTGCCGGGCGAGACCCCCGCACGCGCGGCGACCTCCTTGATGCTCACTGCGGTCATCTCGCGGAGTCTACGATTAAAACGATTGCCGCTCCAAGGAAGCGTCGTTGCGGGGCAGACCGCTAATGATCGACAATTCACCCGTGAGACCTCTGGGAGTCATGAAACGGGCAGTCGCCGCATGTGCCGCACTGACGGTGCTCGCCGCGGGCGCCGGATGCGCGGGCGAGGAGCAGGCGGCCCACGACCCGGCCGTGCCCCAGCTCGTCCCCGTCCCCGTCGACCTGCGCGCCACCGGCGAGGGCTACGCGCTCACCGAAGCCAGCACCATCGTCGCGGCCAAGGGCGCCGAGCCGGTCGCCGCCTACCTGGCCGGCCTGCTGCGACCCGCGACCGGGTACCCGCTGCCCGTCGCCGCCACCGGTCAGGGCGTCACGCTCTCGCTCGACGGTCCCGAGGCCATGGGGCAGGAGGAGTACCGGCTCGACGTCGCGGCCAAGGGGGTCACGCTCACCGCGCGGACGCCCGAAGGGCTGCTGCGCGGCGTGCAGACGTTCAGGCAGCTGCTGCCGCCCAAGGTGGAGAGCGCCTCCCGCCAGGAGGGGCCGTGGCCGATCGGCGGGGTGTCGATCACCGACAGGCCGCGCTTCGCCTGGCGCGGCGTCATGCTGGACGTCGCCAGGCACTTCTTCTCCGTCGCCGAGGTCAAGCGCTACATCGACCTCGTCGTGCCGTACAAGATCAACATGCTGCATCTGCATCTCAGCGACGACCAGGGCTGGCGTGTGCAGATCGACAAGCGGCCCCGGCTCACCGAGATCGGCGCGGGCAACGAGGTCGGCGGGGGGCCCGGCGGCTTCTACACCAAGAAGGACTACGCCGAGATCGTCGCCTACGCGGCCGAGCGTTTCGTCACGGTCGTACCGGAGATCGACGTGCCCGGCCACACGAACGCCGCCCTCACCTCCTACGCCGAACTCAACTGCGACGGCGTCGCGCCCGAGAAGTACACCGGGACCGACGTCGGCTTCAGCACGCTGTGCCTGAAGAACGAGGCCACCTACCGCTTCCTCGACGACGTGATCGGCGAACTGGCCGAGATGACGCCCGGGCCGTACCTGCACATCGGCGGCGACGAGGCCGACCGGACAAGCGACGAGGACTACGCCGCCTTCGTCGAGCGCGTCACCGGGATCGTCGTCTCGCACGGCAAGAAGCCGATCGGCTGGCACGAGATCGGCAAGGCCGACCTCCCCGCCGACACCACCCTGCAGTACTGGGACTTCACCACCCCACGCCCCGGCGGCGCCGAACCCGTCCAGGCCGCCGTCCGGCGCGGCGCCAAGGTCGTCATGTCTCCCGCCAACGCCACATATCTGGATATGAAGTACGGCGATCACACCGAACTCGGTCTGGAATGGGCCGGACACATCCAGTTGGAGGACGCCTACGCCTGGGACCCCGCCGACGTCGTCGAAGGCGTCCCCGAGTCCGCCGTACGCGGCGTCGAGGCCCCCATGTGGAGCGAGACGTTCACCGAGATCGCCCAGGTCGAGTCGATGGCGTTCCCCCGTTTGACGGCCATCGCGGAGATCGGCTGGTCGCCTCGCGCTTCGCACGACTGGGCGGCGTTCGAGGCGCGCGTACGGGGACAGGAGGCTCGGTGGGAGGCTGGCGGGGTGGGGTACGGGGAGCTGGGGTGAGGGGTTGGACCTGTTTCGTGCGGATGGGCGGTGGGTGGGGTGGTGGGGCTTCGGGCGTGTTGAGCGGCGGTAGGTGGGGTGGGAGGAGGCGATAGGTTCGGCCGACATGGGCCGAAGGAGGCGCCCGCGGGGGCCAGGGTGGCCGGTGGGAGGAGGCGATAGGTTCGGCCGACATGGGACAGACCACGGGCCAGACCCTCGCCACGGCCGCCGCCCTGTTCGCCGGCACGAACATCGACGACCTCCTGGTCCTCACCGTCCTGTTCCTCACCGCGCGGACCCAACCACCCGGCAAACTCCGCACCTGGCACGTCTGGACCGGCCAGTACGCCGGAATCGCCGTACTCGTCGCCGTCTCCCTGCTCGCCGCCCTCGGCCTGACGATCATCCCCGACCAGTGGATCCGCCTCCTCGGCCTGGTGCCCTTCGCCCTGGGCGTCAAGGCCTTGGTCCAGGCGATCAGGTCGAAGCACGACGACGATCCCCCCGCCGTGGCGACCGGCGTGCTCTCGGTGGCAGCCGTGACGATCGCCAACGGAGCGGACAACGTGTCCGCTTACACCCCCGTCTTCAGAACGATCGCCCCCACGGCCACGGCCCTCACCGTGGCGGTCTTCGCCGCAGGCGTGGCGGTGTGGTGCCTGGCCGGATCCTGGCTGGGCTCCCATCGCAGGGTCGTCACCCTGGTGGAGCGGTACGGGCGATGGGTGGTACCTGCGGTGTTCATGGCGGTGGGGGTGCTGATCATGGTGGGGTAGGGGGCTTTCGCGGGAGTTGCGTCTGTGAGGCGGTCTTGTGCTGAGCGTTGGGATTCTTCCTCGTGACGGAGGCTCACGTGCGTAGGAAGCGGCTGACCTGCGGGAGAAGAGGGCTCACTCGCGCGGGAAGAGATGGCGTGTGTGTCTGGGGATCGCGTATGGGGAGGGATCGCGCGTGTCGGGGGATCGCGTGTCGCGAGGGATGTGGCATTGGGAGGGATCGAGACCGTGGCGAGGGATATCGTCGCGGGCATGTCTGCCGCGCATCCCAGCTTCCCTGTCTCGTACCCCGAACCGGTCACGCCGTCCACTTCCGGCGGTTCGGGTGTACGCGACGGCGCGGCGGAGAGCCGGTCGGATGGCCTGGGTTCCCGCGACGGGTCAGCGATAGGCCAGTCGGATGCCGCGAATCCGCGAGACGGCGTGCTCGTGGGGCGAGTGGGTGGCACAGGCGTGCACAAGGCCGGTGCACACAAGGGGAATGCGCACAAGGGGAGTACGCACAAACACAAGGACGGTGCGCACAAGGACGGTGTGTGCAAGGCAGGTGCGTGCAAGGACGGTGCGTGCAAGGCAGGTGTGCATGAGGTCGGTGTGCTGAAGGCGGCGCGGCGGTTTGTCTGGAAGGGCGATATCACGAACCCCAACACCCAGCAGGCCTGTGCCGCGGTCCTCTTTCGGGTCGCCAAGCGTCTCGGTGCCGAAAGGCCGCTGGCCGACATCACGGGCGACGAGGTCGGCGCGCTGCTCGTCGCGTTCTGGGGTACGTGCGTCCCCGCCACCCAGCGCCGCGCCCGGTTCTTCGTCGACGCCTGGCTCACCTGGTGCCGCACCGACCAAGGCTGGCCAGCCCCTTCCCTTCCAGTCGACCCCCAAGAAAGCCACAATCCGCCTCACCTCGCGCACATCGCAGCCTCCGACGTCGCAAGCCCGCCCGAAGCCGCACAGATCGCAATCCGCGACGCCCCCACCCCGCCACATGCCCTCCATGCCGTCCGCGCCGCAGCCTCGAACACCCCCAAGCCCCCACCCGATGCCCCCGCCCGCCACGACGACGCCGTCGACCGGAGGAGCATCGCCTTCCTCACCCGCCCCTACCGCCACCCCCACTGACGCCGGCCTTCACCCCGTCCCGCATCACCCAATACACGGCCCCAGCGCCTCCCCACCCCACCGCCACCAACCCCCACCACCCCACCCCAGGCACCCCAATCCGTGCCCCGAAGTCAAAAGCCACCCCGGTCAGTACGTTCCCGGCGGCGATTCCCACCCCGGACACCGTGTTGTAGAGCCCGTAGTACGTCCCGGTCAGCCGATCCCCGCCGAATGCCGCGATCGTCGCCATCTCGAACGGATAGCCGATCATCATCCCCAACGTCAGCAACCCGGTGGCAACCAGCACAGGCCCCATGGCCAATGCGAACCCGGGCAAAGCGCCAGGCATCAGCGAGACCACCCCCAACGGCACGAACGCCGCCCCCATGACGACCAGCCCCACGGCCATCGCCTGTCTGGCACTCCAACGGGCCCGGACCCAGGCGGTGAGCGGCACCTGCCCGAACATCGCCAGGCCCCCCGACACCACGAACAGCAGGGTGATCCCGGCCTCCCCGCCCGTCGCCCGCCGTACCTCAAGGGGAAGCCCCAGGTACACCTGGTACGTCAGCACGTAGGACCCGATCATCGCCAGCGAGAACAGCAGGAACGGCCGATCGCCCACGACGTGCCGCCAGTCGGCCAGCATCGAGCCGGTCGCGTCCGCCCTGCCGCCGGGCCGTGCGGGCAGCGCCCTGACCTGCGCGAGGGCCAGCCCGGCGAACAGCAGTGCGGCGACCAGGCAGATCACCTTGAACGCGGCGGCGTGCAACACCAGCCCCACGAGCGGACCCACGAGAATGCCGCACTGGTAGAACACGTTGAACACCGCGAACGCCTCGACCTTGCGCTCCCCGGCCTCGACGGCGAGGTACGCACGCGCGGCCGGATTGAACAGCGCGCCCGCGACCCCGGTGAGCGCCGAGGCGACGAGCACGGCCGCGACCGAGTCGGCCACACCGAGCAGCCCGAACCCCACGGTCCTGACCAGCAGTCCCGCCATGATCATCGGCTTGTACCCGAGCCGGTCGGCCAGGCTGCCCCCGACCAGGAACAGCCCCTGCTGACTGAGATTGCGCACCCCGAGCACCAGCCCGACCGTCCACACGGCCATCCCGAGATCCCCGGACAGATACGCGGCGAGGTACGGCATCAACATGTAGAACCCGATATTGATCGTCAACTGATTGACCAGCAACAACCGAATCGGCCGATCAAACGACCAAAACGCCCCCACAGTCCCCATCACCCGTACACCCCAGCAGGCCGGACAACCGTCCCCATCGCCTTTGTGGCCGGGACAACCGTCCCCATCACCCCTGCACCCCCGCACCCCGGACGTCCGCCTCTTCCAACCCCGGCAACACAGACCCCCCAGACACCTCCGACCCCCCAGACACCTCCGCAGGCCGCACCACCTTCACGCATCGCGTCCACCGCTCCGCCCGCCCTTCCCCCGGATGCCCGAACTCGTCCGGCTCCGCCTCCGGCTCTCCGTCGAGCACCCCGTGCTCGGCGCAGTACGCGTCGTTGAACACCGTGTCGAAGTACCGCTGCGGCCCGTCGGGGAACACGGCGGCGATCCTCGTCCCACCCGGCAGGGTCCTGGCCAGCCACGAAGCCACCAGTGCGACCGCCCCGACACTCCACCCGCCGGTCGCGTACCGGCCGCTCGCCAGCCGCCTGGCCGCCCACACGGCCTCGCCGGGCGCCACCCAGTGCACCTCGGCGAACTCCTCGTAGGCCACGTTGCGCGGCCGGATGCCGCTGCCGAGACCGCGCATGAGCCGGGGCCCGGCGGGCTGACCGAAGATCGTGGAGCCGATCGTGTCGACGCCGACCAGCCGGACGCGGGGACTGCTGCGGCGAAGCGCCCTGGTCACGCCCGCGCTGTGCCCGCCGGTGCCCACGCTGCACACCAGGACGTCGATCCGGCCGAGCCGCGCCGCCAGTTCCCCGGCCAGCCCGGCATAGGCGCCCGCGTTGTCGGGATTGGTGTACTGATCGGGACAGTACGCCCCAGGACTGGCCGCCAGCACCTCCCGCACGCGCTCACGCCTGGCCTGCTGCCAGCCGCCCTCCGGATGCGGCGTCGGCACGCACTCCACCCGAGCGCCGTGCGCCAGCAGCAGCCGCCGTACCAGGGGCTCCATCCCGGGATCGCCGATCAGGTGCACCGGATGGCGGTGCACGATCCCGGCCAGCGCCAGGCCGAGGCCCAGGGTGCCGCTCGTCGACTCCACGATCAGCGCGCCCGGCGCGAGTTCGCCGCGCCGCCTGGCCTGTTCGACCATGTGCAGGGCCGGTCGGTCCTTGATGCCGCCGGGGTTGTAGCCCTCCAGCTTCGCCCAGAAGCCGCGCTCCCCGCCGCCCCAGAGCTCCGGCACCCACAACACCGGAGTACCGCCGACCAGCCCCTGCGGTGTGCCCATCTCGACCATGTCATCGTCCTTCGCCGCTCGTCGCCTCCCTGTCCGCACACGCGACCGCCCGCCGTACCGGGCCTGAAGACCAGGGGGTACGGCGGGCGGCGGTGCGCTTCTACACGCGCAGGTTCGGCGAGACGGTAGTGCGTACGGCGAGGCCGCCCGCACCGGGAAGGGAAACGGGCGAGGCGGACGGCGTCGCGACGCACACCCGTGCGCAGGAGGCGGTGACGTCCGCCGGATGATCGCCGGGCCCTGGGCGCAGCCAGGCGGGTGCGTCGCAGGACTCACCCGGCTCCTGCTGCTGCGGCTGCTGATCGCAGTGCCCGAAAGAGACAGAGCCGTGCGAGACGGACGCGTGTCCCGCGTCGGCATGGCCGTGCGGTGCGACGGCGCAGGCCAGGACGTGGATCACCAGGAGCGCGGCGAACAGCCCGAGCCAGGCTGCCACGAGCCTGGACCGGGCCGGAACCCTGCCCCCGGCTGCGATGATCACAGCACGCCACGCTACATCACTCGGCGTGGTGACATGACAACCTGGCAAGCCGAGTTGCCGTTTCAGGGAACAATGTGGTCCTATCTGGACTATGGAGCGGTCAGCGGCCGTCAACGACGTGCTGAACGACGTGGGGCCCAGGTTGCGCAGGCTGCGAGCCGAGCGCGGTGTCACGCTGGCCGCGCTGTCGGAGGTCACGGGCATCTCCAAGAGCACGCTGTCGCGCCTGGAGTCGGGCAGTCGCCGCCCCAGCCTCGAACTGCTGCTCCCGCTCGCCCAGGCGCACCAGGTGCCGCTCGACGAGCTCGTCGGCGCACCCGAGATCGGCGACCCGCGCGTGCGGCTGGCCCCGCGCGAGGTCAACGGGATGAACGTGCTGCCGCTGACCAGGGCCACGGGGCCGTTGCAGGCGTTCAAGATGGTCATCCCGACCAGCAGGAGCACGCCCTCCCCGCAGACGCACGAGGGCTATGAGTGGATCTACGTGCTGGCGGGGCGGCTCAGGCTGATGCTGGCCGAGCACGACCTGGTGTTGCCGGCGGGGGAGGCGGCCGAGTTCGACACGCGGGTGCCGCACTGGTTCGGCAGCACCGGCGAGGCGCCCGTCGAGGTGCTCAGCCTGTTCGGCAGGCAGGGTGAGCGCATGCATGTGCGGGCCAGGCCCCAGCGCGCCCGGTGACGAATCTCTGCCCTTTCTGGAGCGTGGCCTGCGGTTTAGCATCCTTGCTTGTCGGTGGACCGTTACAACACACTGGCGATATGGCGTCAAAGCCATAGAAAAAAGGTTCACGGGGGACGCCGGGCGGGGTGACCGGTGCGGTCCCGGCCATGTCGGTGATCGGTGACACGAGCCGTGGGTGGGAGTTGCGATGGTGACCGGGGGGAGTGGTCTCGCGCTTGCGGCCGAGCGGCCTGTTCTCATTTGCCTGCTCGGCAGCTTCCGCGTGATCAAGGCAGGATCCGACGTGCGGATGCGCGCCGGAGGCAAGACGGCGTCGCTGCTGACGAGCCTGGCGCTCGGCGACAGGCACCGGGCCTCGCGCCGCACACTGCTGAGCAGCCTGTGGCCCGACGCCGACGAGGCCAGGGCCTCGCACTCGCTGAACAGCATGATCCACTCGCTGCGGGAGTCGCTCGGCGACGTGCTGGCCGGTGCGCCGCCCGTGCTGTTCGCGGCCGGGTCCTACGAGCTGAACGTCGGGGCCGGGGTCGGCGTCGACACCGCGCACTTCGAGGCCTGGGCCAACGAGACCGAGCGCCGCGCCAGGTCGGGCGACGCCGTGGGCGCCATGCACGCCTCCGCGCACGCCGTACAGCTCTACCAGGGTGACATCTGCGCCGCCGACGACATCAGGGCGCTGGTGGAGCGTGAGCGGCTGCGGGCGTTGTACCTGTCGCTGCTGTGCCGGCTGGCCGACGAGCACTTCGCCAGACGCGACTACCCCGAGGCGCTCGGCCATGCCCGCAGGCTGCTGACGCACGACCCGTGCCGCGAGGACGCCCACCGCATGGTGATGCGCTGCCACGTACGCCTGGGGGAGCGGGCCCAGGCCATGCGGCAGTACCGCACGTGCAGCGCGATCCTGCTCGCCGAGTTCGACGCCAAGCCCGAGCCGCTCACCGAGGCCCTCTTCGACCGCATCCGCCTCGACCCGGGCGCCATCTGAGCGGCCCTCGTCCGGCCTGCGTGCTTTCTGAGTGAGAACTGACCGGGAACTGACGCCCCCGCCCCTCGCCCGCTGACCCCCAGCCGCGTACGCCCTGTGCGGCGGCGGTTACAACGGGAGGACATCGAACTTTTCGAGGAACTGGTGTCCGAACCATGCAGCGAAGAGAACCTCGGCCGCATGCGCACCGTCGCGGTGGTCCTGCGGCTCGTCAGCGATCGACACGGCCGCCTGTCCTACGGCGAGATCGTCAACGCCTCTGGGCAGGTCCGCATCCGATTCCCGAACTGGGAGTCGCTGGTGCCCACGTTACGGGCGTGGCTGGAATCTGAAGACCGGGGCTAGGCAGCGACGCAACGAAGGGACCGTCCATGGCCGTCAACCCGACCTATCCAGGCGTGTACGTCACCGAGGTGGCGAGCGGCGTCCGCACGATCGTCGGCGTGCCCACGGCGGTCGCCGCCTTCGTGGGCCCAGCCGCGCGAGGACCCGTGAACGAGGCACGCCACATCACCAGCTGGTCGGACTTCGACCGCGTGTACGGCGGCCTGTCGGCGGGCAGCCTGATGAGCTACGCGGTCTTCCACTACTACCAGAACGGCGGCTCCGAAGCCGAGATCGTCAGGGTCGCGGCCCAGGCGGCGGCCTCCGTGGTCGACCTCGGCGGCGGCGTCGTGCTGGAGGCGAAGAAGCCCGGCAAGGCGGGCGACGACCTGCGCGCCAGGATCGACCACGACCCCAACAACGCCAACCTCTACACGCTGCGCATCAAGGACGGCTCCGGCGAGGAGAGCTTCACCATCGACGTCTCGGCCGCCGCGGACAAGCCCGAGAGCCTGGAGAAGCAGATCGGCGCCTCGGCCAAGGTACGGCTCGGCAAGCCGACGGCACGCGGCAAACCGCCGCAGAGCCCACCGGCGGGCGCCGACCCCTTCGGCGACCCGGCCCTGCCCAGGGGCAAGGGCGGCAGGGACGGCGCCACCCATGCCGCACTCGACCTGCCGACCGGCCAGAGCGGCGGCGTCGTGGCGCTCGAAGCCCGCTACCCCGGCGTGTGGGGCAACGAGCTGGAGGCGGTGATCGACTACGACACCAGGGAGCCGGGCGACGCCAAGCTCTACAACCTGACGATCCGCGACCGCGACCCGATCAGGGGCTCGGCCGAGACCTGGCGCAACATCGAGGCCGACGCCGCCTCGCCCCGCCGCCTCGACCGGGTGCTGGAGGAGTCGAGGCTGGTCCGCGTCAGGCAGGGCGCCACCCTCACCGCCAGGCCCAACGCCACCACCACCCCCGTCGCCGTCACCGTCGCGGGCGGCGACGGCCCGCCGGTCATCGAGCGCGAGATCCAGGGCCAGGACGGAGCGCGCAAGAGCGGCATCTACGCCCTGCGCGACACCGACATCTTCACCATCCTGTGCGTACCCCCGCTGACCAGGGAGAGCGCCTACGACGACGGCCTGATGACGGCGGCGGCCACACTGTGCCTGGAGCGCCGGGCGATGCTCCTGGTCGACTCGCCCGCGAGCTGGGGCGACGTCGACGCTGCCGTCGACGGGTTCGGCGCACTGCAGCCCAAGGGCGACGAGGCGCGCAACGCCGCCCTGTACTTCCCCTGGGTCAGGCTGCCCGACCAGAACGGACAGGTCCAGGCGTTCCCGCCGTGCGGGGTCGTCGCGGGCGTGTGGGCGCGCAACGACGGGCAGCGCAATGTGGCCAAGGCCCCGGCGGGCACCGAGGCCTCGCTCAGCGGCGTCGGCCAGCTCACGGTCAGGCTCACCGACCTCGACAACGGCAGGCTGAACCAGCTCGGCGTCAACTGCCTGCGTACCTTCCCGGTGATCGGCTCGGTTTCCTGGGGCGCGCGCACACTGCGTGGAGCCGACAGGCTGACCAGCGAGTGGAAGTACGTCCCCGTGCGCAGGACCGCGCTCTTCATCGAGGAGAGCCTCTACCGGGGCACCCAATGGGTGGTCTTCGAGCCCAACGACGAGCCGCTGTGGGCGGCGATCAGGCTGAACGTCGGCGCGTTCATGAACTCCCTCTACCGCCAGGGCCTGTTCCAAGGCCGCACGCCGCAGGACGCGTACCTGGTCAAGTGCGACAGGGAGAACAACCCGCAGAACGACATCGACCGGGGCATCGTCAATGTCCTGGTCGGGTTCGCTCCGCTGAAACCGGCCGAGTTCGTGCTGATCCACATCCAGCAGCTCAGCCCACCACTCCAGGTCTGAGGAGAACACCGTGGCCCAGTTCGCCGTCAACGCGACCCGCCTCGACCCGTACAAGAACTTCAAGTTCCGGGTGAAGTGGGACGGACGCTATGTCGCAGGCCTCAGCAAGGTGGGCGCGCTCAAACGCACGACCGAAGTGGTCAAGCACCGCGACGGTGGCGACGAGAGCAGCAGCCGCAAATCGCCGGGCCGCACCGAGTACGAAGCGATCACGCTGGAACGCGGCGTGACGCACGACCTGGAGTTCGAGCGCTGGGCCAACAAGGTCTGGGACTACGCCAACGCCCAGGCCGCGCCCGACCAGCGGGTCCAGGAGGTGTCGCTGGCCGACTTCCGCAAGGACATCGTGATCGACGTGTTCAACGAGGCGGGGCAGAAGGTGATCTCCTACCAGGTCTTCCGCTGCTGGGTGTCGGAGTACCAGTCGCTGTCCGACCTGGACGCCAACGCCAATGCGATCGCCATCCAGCACATCAAGCTGGAGAACGAGGGCTGGCAGCGCGACGTCACCGTCGTGGAGCCCAAGGAACCGACGTTCAACGATCCGGCGTGACGATGCGGCGGCCATCGGCGAGCGAGCTGCTCGGGGCATGGGAGGCGGGCACCGGACTGGCGCCCGCCGCGCGGGCACGTGCGCTGCTCCTCCTGGCGGGGGAGGGCGGGCACGACGGCTTCGGCGCGCTGAGCGCCGGCGAACGCGACGGGCTGCTGCTCGGCATACGCGAGCAGGTGTTCGGCGGCCGGGTCGTCGCCGCCGCGGCCTGCCCGTCGTGCGAGGAGCAGCTCGAACTCGACTTCGACCTCGACCGTGTCCGCGTCAAGCAGTCCGACGCCGGGGCCGCCCCCCTCACCCTGACCTCGACCGGCCACGAGATCGTCCTGCGCGTGCCCACGCTCGACGACCTCGCCGCGAGCGCCAGGCCCGGCGACCTGGCGGCCACCAGGCAGGCCCTCCTGGAACGCGTCGTCGTCGGGGCCACCCTCGACGGCACCCCCGTCGCTCCCGCCGCCCTGCCCGCCCCCGTACTGGCCGGGATCGACGCCGCCCTGGCCGAGGCCGACCCCCAGGCCGACGTACGGCTCGCGCTGACCTGTCCGGGGTGCGCGCTGGAGTGGGAGGCGCCGTTCGACATCGGGGCCTTCCTGTGGACCGAGCTGGAGGCGTGGGCCGCCCGCCAGCTGTACGACATCCATCTGCTGGCCTCCGCGTACGGCTGGCGCGAGGCCGACATCCTCGCGCTCGGCCCGGCCAGACGGCGCTTCTACCTGGAGGCGGTGGGCCGATGACCTCCTACCTCACGGCCCTGGCCGGCCAGGCGGCAAGCCTCGCCCCACCGGTACGGCCCCGCGTGGCATCGCTGTTCGAACCGTCGGGAGAGGGACCGCCGCCGGAGGCCGACGCGCCTCAGCCGGAGCCGTACACGCCACCGGTCGCCAGGGCGGAGCCGACGGCCGTCAGGGAGCCGGTCGCGCCCAGGACGCCCGCGCCGATCCCGGTGACACCGGCGGCGCAACGGCCTTCGCCGACGGCTCCCGCACCGGAAACCCACGACGCGAGAGCACCCAGGCATCCCGTGCCCGAGCTCGCGGCGTACGAGGCCGCACCGGCAGCCCGGGAGGTGATCGTCGAACAGGCGAGGCCCGAGACGACAGCGCCCGACACGACAGCGCCCGAGGCGGCAATGCCCGCGCCACCGGTGATCCCGGCCCGGGAAATCGTCGAACGCCTGCTCTTCACCCAGCCCGACCCCGCCCCCTCCCCGCAACCACCGCCGCCCGCACCCCGGGAACACGTGTTTGCCACCGAGCCGGACGCCTCCCCGCACCCCCCGCCCCCGGCCCAGGCGATCCAGCCCCTCCTGCCCCCACCCCCGATCCCCGCCCGCCCCGCACCCCCTGACGCCCGCCGCGGCAGCGCCGCCCAACCGCCCGCCGAGCCCGCCCCGACCGTGCACGTGACGATCGGCCGGATCGAGGTACGGGCGGCCCCCGCGCCGGCGCCGGCGGCCAGGCGTGCGGCCGAGCGGCGGCCGACGATGAGCCTGGCCGACTACCTGAAGGCCAGGGAGGCGGGACGATGAGCGGCCCGCTCTCGGTGGCCACCGTGACGATGGCCCTGCAACACCTGCTGACGGCCGCCGTACGCGACGTGCAGGGCGGCGCCGACATCACCACACGCCCGCCCGACCGCGCCCGCGAGGCGCCCTTCGGCACGAAGAACCAGCTCAACGTCTTCCTCTACCACACCACCCTCGACCCGGCCTGGCGCAACCAGGACATGCCAGGCGTCAAACCGGGCGAGAGCGGCTACCCGCCTCTGCCCTTGGTCCTGCACTACCTGATCACCGCGTACGGCGAAGGCGACGACGACGTCAAGGCGCACACGGTGTTCGGCCATGCGATGGGCGTCCTGCACGACCACCCGGTGCTCGGGCCCGACGAGTTCGCCGGGATCCTGACCGGCGCCGATCTGCACGAGCAGGTCGAACGGGTCCGCATCACGCCGCAGCCGCTCAACGTCGACGAGATGACCAAACTGTGGACCGCCTTCCAGACCAACGCCAGGCTCTCGGCCTGCTACGAGGTCTCGGTCGTGCTCGTCTCCAGCACCCGGCCGGCGGTGACTCCGCTGCCGGTGCTGACCAGGGGAGAGGACGACACCGGCGTGGTCGCCCAGTCGGGCGTGCTGGCGCCGTTCCCGACCGTGCTCGCCGTCGTGCCCGAAGGCGGGCAGGCGGCCGCCTCGCCCGGCGACGAGGTGACGCTCGTCGGGCATCACCTGCTGGGGGCCACGGGGGTGAGCTTCGCGCACCCGCTGCTGACGCCGCCCGCCGCGACGCCGAGCGCCGTCACCGACACCGAGGTCAAGGTCGTCGTGCCCGACGGCGTGGCGGCGGGCGTGTGCACGGTGAGCGTGCTCTTCGCCGAGCCCGGCCGGGCCAGCAACGGCCAGGCGCTGGCCGTCGCGCCGCGTGTGCTGTCGGGCCTGCCCGCCGATCTCCCGGCGAGCGCGCAGGGCACGGTGACGCTCGACCTGGTGTGCGAGCCCGCCGTACTGGTGGGGCAGCAGGTGGCGTTGCTGCTCGGCGACAGGCCGGTACCGTTGCCCGCCGTGTCCGCGCCCGCCGACCACCTGCGTTTCGTGGTCACGGGGGTGCGGGCGGGGCAGAGCTTCCTGGTCAGGCTGCGGGTGGACGGCGTCGACAGCCTGCTGGAGAACAGGCGGGTCACACCGCCGGTCTTCGACCGGACCCAGCGGGTGAGTGTGCGATGAGCGCCGACGACGTGTTCCTCGGAGCGGCGCTGAAGTGGCTGCGCCTGCGCCTGGAAGCACATGCCGAGACCCTGCTGCCCGAACCGCAGAGCGCACCCCGCCCGGCCGAGAGCGCCGAGCAGGAGCCCCAGGCCAGGGCCGGATCCCGATGGCTGCGCCGTACGGCCGAGCAGGTGGAGCGGCCCGCGCTCACGGCCGCGACGCCGATCGCACTGCCGCCCGCGGCGCGCGACGCCGAGGAGCGGGCGGCGGCAGCGGCCATGGAGGCGGCCGTCGGCCAGGAGGAGCCGCCCGCGCTGCTGAGGCTGGGCGAGCTGCTCGGGCTGTCGGCGTTCGAGCGGCACACGCTGCTGATGTGCGTCGCGATGGAGCTCGACCCGAGCATGGCGGCCAGATGCGCGCGGGCCAACGGCGATGCGGGCATGGCCTACCCGACGTTCGCCCTGGCGCTCAGCGCGCTGCCCGACCCGGCGTGGGACGTGCTCTCGCCGCACCGGGGCCTGCGCCGCGCCCGGCTCGTGGAGATCAGCCAACCGGCGGGCAGGCCGCTGGTGACCAGCGCGCTGCGGGCCGACGAGCGGATCGTGAACTACGTCAAGGGGCTCAACGAGCTCGACGACAGGCTGGAGCCGCTGCTGACCGCGCTGCCCGCGCCCGGCACGCCGCTTCCCGCCTCCCAGCTCGAACGCGTCGAGGAGATCACCGGCTGGTGGACGGGCTGGGCCCGGGCCCGCGAGCGCTCGCTGGTGCAACTGCTCGGCTCCGACGCCCGCAGCAAGCAACTCGTCGCGGCCGAGGCGGCGGCCAGGCTCGGCCTGCGCCTGTACCGGCTGCCGCAGGACGCACTGCCGGTGCTGCCCGCCGAGCTGGAGAGCCTGGCCAGACTGTGGTCGCGCGAGCGGCTCCTGCTCGGCGCGGCGCTCTACCTCGACGCGCACGACCTGGAGGGCGAAGGCCGGGCCGCCTCGCTCGCCCGCCTGCTGGCCAGGGCCGAAGGCCTGCTGTTCCTCGCCGTGGACGAGCCCTGGCGCACCGGTGACGTCTCGGCCCGCACCCTCGACGTGCACCGCCCCACCCGCGCCGAACAGCGTGCGACCTGGGCGGCCTCGCTGCGCGGACATCCGTCGGCCGACGCCGCGGCCGACGCGCTCGCCGGGCAGTTCGACCTCAACCTGGAGGCGATAGACGAGATCGCCCTGCGTACCCCGCACACGCCCGACCGCGACGCACGCCTGTGGCAGGCCTGCCTGGCCGGGACCAGACCGCGCATGGACGCGCTCGCCCAGCGCCTGGAACCCAAGGCCACCTGGGCCGACCTGGTCCTGCCGTCCGAGGAGTCGGGCCTGCTGCGCCAGATCGCCGCCCAGGTCGGCGGGCGCAGCACCGTCTACGAGAGCTGGGGATTCGGCGAGCGCATGAACAGGGGCATGGGCATCAGCGCCCTGTTCGCCGGGCCGAGCGGCACCGGCAAGACGATGGCCGCCGAGGTGATCGCACGGGAGCTGCGGCTGAACCTCTACCGGATCGACCTGTCGGCCGTGGTCAGCAAGTACATCGGCGAGACGGAGAAGAACCTGCGCCGCCTGTTCGACGCGGCCGAGGAGGGATCGGCGCTGCTGTTCTTCGACGAGGCCGACGCGCTGTTCGGCAAACGCAGCGAGGTCAAGGACAGCCACGACAGGTACGCCAACATCGAGACCAGCTACCTGCTGCAACGCCTGGAGAGCTATCGCGGCCTGGCCGTGCTGGCCACGAACATGCGCGGCTCGCTCGACCAGGCCTTCCTGCGCAGGCTGCGGTTCGTCGTCTCCTTCCAGGCGCCGGGAGCGGCCGAACGCAGGGCCATCTGGGAACGGGCCCTCCCCGGCGCGACCCCGACGGCGGCACTGGACCTCGACCGGCTCGCGGCGCTTCCCGTCACCGGCGGCATGATCCACAACATCTGTCTCAACGCCGCCTTCGCCGCGGCGCACGCGGGTGGCGAGGTGACGATGACGCTGCTGCTGGACGCGGCGCGCACCGAGTTCCGCAAGCTGGAGATCCCCGTACGCGATCGCGACTTCGTCTGGCCATCCTCAGAGGCGGTGGGCCCGTGAACATCCACGTCCATATCGACAGGCTGGTCCTCGACGGCCTCGACCTGCCCCCGGGCCACGCCCCCCAGGTACGGCAGGCACTGGCGGCCGAACTCACCCGGCTGCTCACCGCACGCGGCCTCGGCCCGGACCTGGCGGGCGGCGGCGCACTGCCCAGGCTGACCACACCTCCCTTGACCACACCGCACCTGGCGGCGGCGGGCGCGCTCGGACGGCGGATCGCCGGAGCCGTACACCAGGGGTTGAGCCGATGACCGAGACCGCACCCCGGCGGGCCGAGCCCGTCGCCGCGCCGACGGCGTTGCGCGGCGCGCAGGGACACGGCCTGCTGCAACGCTGCGGACCCGGCGGCTGCGGCGGGTGCGGCGACAAGGACGACGACGGCGTGATCAGGCGCAGCGCCGTCGGCCCCGGCCCCGGAGGCGGCGTGCCCGACTCCGTGCACGAGGTGCTCGGCTCGACCGGATCGCCCCTGGCCCCGGGCGTGCGCTCGTTCTTCGAGCCCAGGTTCGGCCACGACTTCAGTGCGGTCAGGGTGCACTCCGACGCCAGGGCGGCCAGATCGGCGGCCGAGGTCGGCGCACGCGCCTACACCGTCGGCTCGCACATCGTGCTCGGCCCCGGGGAGCAGGGCGCGGCCTCGCCGGGCAGCAGGCTGCTGGCACACGAGCTCACCCACGTCGTCCAGCAGGGCGGCAGCCCGAACGCCGGACCACAGGCCAAGCTCACGGTCGGGGAGGCGGGCAGCGCGGCCGAGCACGAGGCCGACCGCACGGCCGACCTGGTCACCAGGGGCGAGCACGCCGAGGTCGTCCAGGGCGGCGACGGGCACGAGATCAGGCGGCAGATCGGCTGCCCCGACCTCATCGACCCCAGCGACTCCCGCGTCGCGGGCGGCATCGGCAATCCGGCGCACAACGCGATCGAGGCGTACTTCAGGGGCCAGGTGGGCTCGGCCTTCTGGAAGCAGCGCATCCCCGACGCCTCCTTCGCCCCCTACCGCAGCGAGGACAGGGACGAGCGGGCGCGCGGTGCGGACGGCGACAGCGAGCAGGCGCCGTCGCAGACGATCGGCGGTCAGGCCGGGCCGGGCACG
This sequence comes from Nonomuraea sp. IBHARD001, assembly GCF_056106265.1. Lineage (NCBI taxonomy): Bacteria > Bacillati > Actinomycetota > Actinomycetes > Streptosporangiales > Streptosporangiaceae > Nonomuraea > Nonomuraea sp. IBHARD001. The sequence continues at coordinate 5,985,454 of NZ_JBWBBW010000002.1, read as the reverse complement.
CCCGACCTGGGCTACCGGCAGGGCGGCGTGGTCGAACTGGCCGAGGTGAAACCGGCGATCCTGCACTACGGCCCCTTCGGCGGGCTCGTCGAAGGCCAGGCCCAGCTCGCCAACTACATCGAGAAGGGCATGTCGGACGAGAACCGGGGCTGGCGCGGCAGGCGGCGCATCACCTCGTTCATCGCCATGCCCAACACCAGGGTCACCTGGCCCGGCATGCTCACCACCTCCAACGGCAGGCGGATCGCGGCCGGGTGGTGCCTGCCCGGCGTGGTCGGCTACCGGCCGCTGACCGACGAGGAGGCCGAGACCGTCATCTGCGGCGTGTCCGACCAGAAGGCCGTCGACAAGTTCCTCAACTCCGCCTTCGACCGGGCCCAGGGCGTGGTCGACCGTTACTTCGACACCTACCTCGACGCCCTGCTGACCCGCAGGATCCAGACGCTGAGCCTGGAGGAGGGGCTCACCATGCTGGCCAGGTACGGCAGGGGCGTGCTGCGCGAGATGCTCAACAGGCAGGCCGGGCCGGGCAGCGGTGCGCTGGTCGACCTGCTGCCCGACGACCAGCTCGTCGCCCAGGCCGCCCGCTGGCTGCAACGCGACCTCGGGCCGCAGGTGGAGCAGCTGGTGCGCGGTTACCTGCTGCAGGTCAAGGCCAAGCTGCTGACCGAGGTCAGGCGGCACATCAAGGAGCGGCTGCGGACCTCTCTGCAGGAGTACTACGCGGCAGCGTGCGCCGCGGCCTTGGTCGGAGGGTCGGTCTCGGTGGCCAAACTGCTCAAACGGCTGTCGGAGGACATGGGCAGGCTGGTGGGCGAGGCGGTGGTCGCGGTCGTGGCGGCGGCGGTGATGGCCCTGGTCAGGGAGGTGGTGACGACGATCGCCGTCGCGGTGCTCGTCATCGTGGCGGTGGTGGCGATCATCGTGTTCCTGCCCGAGATCCTCGCGGCGCTGGCCGCGGCGGGTGAGTTCGCCGTCGCCGCCGGAGGGGCGGTGCTCGCACTCGGGCCCAGGCTGATGCCGATGATCAACGAGCTGATCCGGATCATCGCGCAGTCCGTGCCGGTGTTGCAGGAGGCGCACTGACATGACGACCTTCCCCGGTGCGCCGCGCCTGACCAGAGGCGGCATCGTCCTGCTCGACCCGAAGACGTCCGCCGTCACCCGGGTCATCTCGCTGCAGTACAACCCGGACACCATCACCAGGACGTTGCAGGCCCAGGGCATCGGCGCCGAGCCGGGCGACCGGCTGGAGGCGCTGCGGCTCAAGGGGCCGCCGCACGAGACGATCAAGGTCGATATCGAGCTCGACGTGACCGACCAGCTGGAGTTCCCCAGGCGCCACCCCACGGAGGCGGCGTTCGGGCTGCATCCCGTGCTGGCCGCACTGGAGACCGTCGTCTACCCCACCAGCGGGCAGCTGCTCGCCAACGACGCCGACGCCAGGCTCGGCACCATCGAGATCGTGCCCGCCGAGGGGCCGCTGACGTTGTTCGTCTGGAGCAGGCATCGCATCGTGCCGGTGCGCTTCACCGAGTTCAGCGTCACCGAGGAGGCCTTCGACACCTCGCTCAATCCGATCAGGGCCAAGGTCGGGCTGGGCATGCGGGTGCTGACCGTCAACGACCTGGGCTTCGGCCACAGGGGCGGCAGTCTCTACCTGCTCCACCAGCAGAACAAGGAACGGCTGGCCGCCATGAACGCCTCGGGCGCGCTGAGCGGGCTCGGCATCACGACCATTCCCGGAGGCTGAGATGTTCCCGCCGACCAGCAGATACGCCCATGTGGAGATCGCCGAGACCGAGGTGTCGCCCGGACGGCTCGTGCCGTACCTGCGGCGGCGTTTCGTGCCCGATCCCGGGGTGTTCGCGCTGCTGCGCGAGCACGTGGTGGTCGACGGGGACAGGCTGGACAACGTCACGGCCGCTCATCTCGGCGATCCCGAGCTGTTCTGGCGGATCGCCGACGCCAACGGGGCCATGCGGCCGGACGAGCTGACCGAGCGGGTGGGCAGGCGGCTGCGGATCACGCTGCCCGAGGGCTTCCCGGGGGTGGCCGATGGCTGAGGGGCGGGTCACGCTCACGCTGATGATGGGGCCGACGATCGCCGTTCCGGTCCCGCAGGAGCTCAGCGACGCGCTCGTCAGCGCCCAGGTCACCACCACGGCCGGGCAGGCGAGCGGCTTCCAGCTGGTGTTCGCGGTCAGCAAGAACTCGGTGATCAACCGGGTGCTGCTGCCCACCGGCTTCTTCGACCCCAAACGCCGGGTGATCCTCATGGTGCTGCTCAACGGCACCCCCACCGTGCTGATGGACGGCATCGTCGTACGCCACGAACTGTCGGCGAGCGACGAGCCGGGCGCCGCCACCCTGACCGTGACGGGCGAGGACCTCACCGCGCTGATGGACCTGGAGGAGGAGTACGCCTGCTATCCCGCCCTGTCCGGCGACATGCAGGTCCGCCTGATCTGCCTCAAGTACGCCGTGTACGGCCTGCTGCCCCTGGCGATCCCGCCGGTGCTGATGGAGATCAAGCCGCCGACCGAGCGCATCGAGATCCAGACGGGCACCGACCTCGACCACATCAGGGCCCTGGCGAGCGACGCCGGTTATGTCTTCTATGTCGACCCAGGGCCGCTGCCCGGCGCCAACATCGCCTACTGGGGGCCGGAGATCCGCATCGGCGTGCCGCAGCCGGCGCTCAGCGTCAACATGGACGCGGCCAGCAATGTGGAGTCGCTCGGGTTCAGCTTCGACGGTCGGGCCAGGACGCAGATGACGGTGAACGTCACCGAGCCGATCACCAAGATCTCCATCCCGATCCCGATCCCCGACGTCGGCCTGCTGCGCCCGCCGCTCGCCCTGCGCCCCGCCGTCGCCCTGCGCAGCGCTCCCGTGCCCGACACCGCCAAACTCACCACGATCGGCGCCGCCCTGACCGGCCTGGCGATGACCGCCCAGGCCTCCGACGCCATCTCGGGCCAGGGCCGCCTCGACGTCCTGCGCTACGGCCACATCCTGCACGCCAGGCGGCTGGTGTCCGTACGGGGGGCCGGTCTGGCCTACGACGGCCTCTACTACGTCAAGAGCGTCACCCACGACCTCAAACGCGGCGAGTACAAGCAGAACTTCACCCTCGGCCGCGACGGCCTCATCTCCCAGACCCTGGTGGTGAACACATGACACCACGTCGAGCACTCAGCGCATCCCAAAGACGACCCACCTGAGCGAGGACCCCATATGAGCGCCGCAGGCACTCCCGCCAAATGAACCCGTGACCACCTGACAGCTGAGCGAGGACCCCATATGAGCGCCGCAGGCAGGAAGAAGTACTACGGCAGATACCGAGGCACCGTGGCGATCAACATCGATCCCAAGCAGCTCGGCCGGCTGATGGTGCGTGTTCCCGATGTGCTCGGCAACGACTCCTGTATCTGGGCCGAGCCCGCCACCCCGCTCACCGGCACCGGCATGGGCCTGTCGTTCGTCCCCCCGGTGAACTCCGGCGTGTGGGTGGAGTTCCAGCAGGGCGACCCGAACTACGCCATCTGGACAGGCGGCTGGCGCGGCTCGATCGCCGACGTGCCGCAGGCGGCCACCAGGGCGCTGCCGACGAACCCGCCGATCGTCATCCAGAGCCAGGCCCTGAACCAGATCGTGATCAGCTCGACGCCGGGCGAGGGCATCGCCATCGAGACCGCGGCGGGCCCGCTCGGACCGAGGATCGAGATCAGCCCGACCGGCATCACGCTGTCGCTCGGCGTCGGCCTGGCGTCCATCCAGCTAATCGGCAAGACCGTGAGCATCAACGGCACGTCGCTCACGGTCACGGGTTGAGGAGGTCGCCATGCCGGCAATCGTGCATCAGGGTGCGGTCGTGGTGTGCGCGCACCAGGGCCGCGCCACCCCGACGGCCGTCGATCCCAAGGTGCTGGTCGGCGGCAAACCGGTCGTCACGCAGCGCGGGCCGTACCAGATCGCGGGGTGTGCGCTGCCGCCGCCGCCCGCGGCCAACGGGCCGTGCGTCAGTGCGATGTTCCTCACGGCGTCGCTGACGATCAAGGTGAACGGCTTCCCGGTCATCCTGGCCGGCGGCGCCTCGCTCTGCGCGCCGACGGGGACGCCGATGCAGGTGCAGTTCACCCAGATCCAGGCGCAGGGGGTGTGAGCGCGGTGGACATCGACTACCCGCTGCGCTTCGACGAGCGGGGCCGTACGGCCAGGACGGGCCGCGACGACCACATCCGCGACATGATCGAGCAGCTGCTGTTCACCCATCCGGGCGAGCGGGTCAACCGGCCCGACTTCGGCGGCGGGCTGCGTGACCTGGTGTTCGCGCCCAACAGCCCGGAGCTGGCGGCGGCGCTGCAGTTCACCGTGCAGGCGGCGTTGCAGCGCTGGCTCGGCGACCTCATCGACGTCGAGGCCCTGGAGGTGCGCAGTGAGGACTCCACCCTGCGCGTCGGCCTGGTGTACACGGTCAGGCGCACCGGCGAGCGCCGCAGCGACGTGCTCGAAGGGCCGGGTGCGTGATGAACGGGTACGGCTGCCTCGACGACACGCCCCGACGCAGGCGGGTCAGGCACGAGGGACGCAACGGCATCGACGCGGTCGAGGTCGGCGGCGACGGCACGGTGCTCCGGGTGAGCTTCATCGGCAGGGCCCCCGCGATCACCGCGGCGCACGTGCGGATCGAGGGCGGTCGCCGCATCACCGGCCTGAAGGTCGTCGGCGTCCGGCCGTGCGCGCTCGACGACCCCGACCTCGACCACGAGGTGGAGGTCACGCTGAACCGCCGGGGCGACCTGTCGGCCTACACGCTGGCCCTGGCCGACACCGGCGACGACGTGCTCGACGACCTCGACCCGGTCTACGCGCGGCGGGAGTTCTCGTTCGCGGCGGGCTGTCCGGGCGAGCTCGACTGCGCGCCCGTCGTGCCCTGCGAGCCGCAGGCCGGGCCCGAGCCGGAGATCTCCTACCTGGCCAAGGACTATGCCGGCTTCAGGCGGCTCATCCTCGACCGGCTGTCGCTGATCATGCCGGACTGGACCGAGCGCCACGCCCCCGACCTGGGCGTCACGCTGGTCGAACTGCTGGCCTACGTCGGCGACCACCTCAGCTACCACCAGGACGCGGTCGCGACCGAGGCCTACCTGGACACCGCTCGTGAGCGCATCTCGGTCCGCAGGCACGTGCGGCTGGTCGGCTACCCGATGCACGACGGGTGCAACGCCAGGGCGTGGGTGCGGCTGGAGGTCACGCACACCGCCTCGCTCGAACCCGGCTCCTTCCACTTCACCACCGGCGAGGACGAAGGGCACGCGGTGTTCGAGCCGATCGGCTCGCACGACGTGCGGGTGCGGGAGGCGCACAACCTGATCAGGTTCTGGACGTGGGGCGGGCGTGAGTGTCGTCTCGGCATCGGTGCTACGGGGGCGACTCTGCGGGACGGGTGGGCGCGGGGCAAGGAGGAGGACGGGAGGCGCTCCAGGGTGCTCGACCTTCGGCCGGGTGACGTGCTGATCCTGGAGGAGGTACTCGGCGTGCGCACCGGCGATCGCGCCGACGCCGACCCGGCGCACCGCCAGGCCGTACGGCTGACCGAGGTGCGCCAGGAGATCGACGACCTGTACGAGCAGCCGGTGCTGCGCGTGTCGTGGGCGGCGCAGGACGCGCTGACGTTCGCGTTGTGCCTGGCGACGGTGGCGGGGCCGCCCGGCTGCGCGGAGATCGAGCCGTCGGTCGCGCGCGGCAACGTGGTGCTCGCCGATCACGGCCGCACGCTCGCGGCCGAGGAGATCCCCGCGCCCGAGGTGGTGTGGGAGTGGCCGGGATGCGCCGGGCCCGGCGACCCGCTGGAGCGCGTCGGCAGGGAAAGGCACACCGATCGCCGTCTCGCCGGCACACCGGTCACCAGGTGTGCCGCCTACCCGGGGCCGGGGCAGGTCGGCGCCGCGCAGGCGGCCAGGCTCGGCCCGATCCCCGGCCTGGTCCGTGACCGCATGCTCAAGCTGTGGCGCCAGGCCAGGCACGGCAAGGCGTTGCGTGCCGCCCAGGTCGAGGAGATCGGTCTCGTGTACGGCGAAAGGGCGCTCGAACGCGTGCGTTTCCCGATGCCGAGACCACGCTCACGCCAGACGCCTTCGGCCTCGGCCCAGGCGGCGGCGCTGCGCCTGCTCATCGACACGCCCAGGCTGCTGGACAGGAAGACCCGCTGGCTCGCCGACCTGGCCGCCAGGGCGCGGGCCGGACTGGTGCTCGGCCCGGACGAGCTGGAGGAGATCGCCCAGGCCTGGGGCCCCGCGTACGCCGAAGGACTGCAGGCGGGCAACCCGGCCTTCGCCGGACCGGCGAGCACGGCCCTGCGCCAGGACCCGCGCGACGCGCTCGCCGCCGTCACCCTGCTGGCCGAACCCGAAGGCGCCCTGTGGCACGTACGCCACGACCTGCTGGCCAGTGGCCGCTCCGACCGGCACTTCGTCGCGGAGGGCGACGACGAGGGCGTGGTCCACCTGCGGTTCGGCGACGGCGTGCTCGGCCGGGCGCCCGATCTCGGCACCGCCTTCCGGGCCCGCTACCGCGTCGGCAACGGCACGGCGGGCAATGTCGGGGCCGGGGCGATCAGCCGTGTCGTCTTCCACCGCGGCGATCCCGGCATCGTCACCGCCGTGCACAACCCGCTGCCCGCACAGGGAGGCGTCGAGCCGCAGCCGTCGGCCGAGGTCAAGCTGGCCGCACCCGGCGCCTACCGGCGTGGCCTGGACAGGGCCGTCACGGCGGACGACTACGCGCGACTCGCCCAGGCGCTGCCCGGCCTGCAGCGCGCGGCGGCCCGGCTGCGCTGGAACGGCTCCTGGTACGAGGCCGAGCTCGCCGTCGACCCGGCGGGCACCTTCGACAGCCCGGACGACCTGCTGGAGCGGGTACGCGAAGGCATTCACCGCTACCGCAGGATCGGCCACGACCTGGTCGTCGAGCGGGCCCGCCAGGTGCCCCTGCTGGTGCGCATGGGCGTGTGCGTGTCGCCGCACCACGTGCGCGGCGAGGTCGAGGCGGAGCTCAGGGCGGTGCTCGGCACCGGGACGCTGCCCGGCGGCGGGCGCGGCCTGTTCCATCCCGACGCGCTCACGTTCGGCTCGCGGATCGAGGTCAGCGTCCTGGTCGCGCTCGCCCACGCGGTGCCAGGCGTCGAGAGCGCCCAGGTCCTGCTGCTCGAACGGCTCGGCGAAGGCGACAGGGGCGAGCTGGCCAGAGGCTACCTGCTGACCGGCCCGATGGAGATCCCCCGCCTGGACGACGACCCGGCCGAACCGGAGAACGGCAGGCTCCAACTGCGGATGGGAGGCGGGCGATGACCCACGACAGCGGGTGCTGCCAGGCCTGCGAGCAAGGCTCGCCGATCGCCAACCCGGCAGGACGCGACGCGCTGCGCTACCGGGTCGCCACCCACGACGGCTTCCTCAGGGCGATGCTCGCACGCCTGTCCGCCTTCCGGCTCGACGGGCGCGAACCGCTCGCCGGGCTGCGGGTGCGCGCCGGTGACGACGCCTCGATCGCCCTGCTCGACGCCTGGGCCACGGTGGCCGACGTGCTCACCTTCTACCAGGAGCGCATCGCCAACGAGGGCTACCTGCGCACCGCCACCGAGCGCCGATCGGTCCTGGAACTGGCCAGGCTGGTCGGCCACCGGCTCAGGCCGGGCGTGGCGGCGAGCACCCATCTGGCGTACCTGATCGACGTGGTGCCCGGCACCGAGACGATCGCCGCCGTCCCCGCCGGATCGCGCGCCCAGAGCGTGCCGGGGCCGGGGGAGCTGCCGCAGACGTTCGAGACCTCGGCCGAACTGGAGGGCCGCTCGTCCTGGAACACGCTGCGACCCCGCCTGACCAGGCCGACCAGACTCGACGGCGACGTCGGCGTGCTGTACGCCGCCGGGATCGCGACCGGCGTCAGGCCCAACGACAGGCTGCTGCTCAGGACCGGGCCGAAGGGGCCGGACGTCAGGGTGGTGGCATCGGCCGTACCCGAGGCGTTCGAGGACCGCACCCGGATCATCCTGCAGGCCGCGCCGCAGGGCGACGGCGACGGCGGCGACGACGGGGTGAGCGTGCCGGGCGGCGGCAAGGAGCCGGGTTCGGCCGTGCTCGGGCTCGGTGAGCTCATGGGGGCGCTCGGCAGGGCCGCCTCGACGCCGCCCGCCGCGCCCGCCCGCGACCCGGCCGAGCTGTTCGGGGCGGGCTCAGACCTGGGGCCGCAGCTGCTGGCCGCGACCAATCCGGCGATCGGTCCCATGCTGTACCAGGCGTGGTCGTCGGCCGCCATCGCGCCCAGGCCCCGCGCCGACCGGGTGCAGGTGGAGCGGCTGCGCGCCTCGCACTACGGTGCGCTGGCGCCGCCCAAGCCGGTGCTCGGCGAGGGCGGCGTCGTGATCGGCACGCAGGAGTGGCCGCTGGAGTCGTCGGCCACGATCAGCGCCCGCGTCGCCTACCGGGGCAATGTCGCCCTCGGGGTCACGGTCGAGGTGAGCGACGGCAGGCGCACCGCGACCGCCACCGCGCCCGTCCCCGGCGACACCAGGCTCGACCTGCCCGAACTCGGCACGGTACGCGTCCTGGACGAAGGGGTGGACGGCCAGTCGAGCGGGGTGATCGAGCTCACCTACGAAGGGCCGGTCACCCGCACGATCAGGATCGGCGACCCGCCCGAGCCGATCGGCGACAGGCAGGCGGCATCGGGGACCGGCAACGGGCCGCTGCCGGTGTACTTCGACGACGAGCCCGGCTTCGCCTGGCGCCCCGAGACCGGCCAGGCGCTGCGGCGCGACGACGGCAGGCGGCGTATCTCCGTCACGCTCGGCGCGCGCCCGAGAACGCTCGCCGTCGTCTACGAGCAGCCCGCCCCACCGGTGAACGGCAGGCTGCTGCCGCTCGACGCCGTCTACGACACCATCGTGCCGCAGACCATGGTCGTCATCGAGCGGCCCGGCAGGCTGCCCCTGGTCAGACTGGTCGAGGCCGTCGACGTCGTCGCGCTCACCTCCTACGGCTTCCCCGCGACCGTCACCAGGCTCACCCTGGACGAACCCTGGCTGGAGTCGAGCGACACGCTGCTGTCGGACGTGCGCGAGGTGAGCGTCTACGCCCAGGCCGAACGCCTCGACCTGGTACCCGAGCCGCGCACCGACGACGTCGAGGGCGAGGAGATCGAACTGGACGCCCTGTACGAGGGGCTCGGCACCGGCAGGCTGCTCGCGGTGTCGGGCGAGCGCACCGACATCCCGAAGGTCACCGGCGTCACCGGCACCGAGATCGTCATGATCGCCGCAGTACGGCAGGGCGTCGACCCGGGCAGAGCGGGCGACACCGTGCACACGACCGTGGAACTGGCCCGCGAGCTCGCCTACAGCTACCGGCGCGACACCGTGCGCATCTGGGGCAATGTGGTGCCCGCCGACCACGGCGAGTCCGGCGGCGAGATCCTCGGCAGCGGCAACGGCGCCAGGGCACGCCAGGCCTTCACGCTGCGCCGCGCCCCCCTCACCCACCTGGCCGCGGACACCGCGAGCGGCACCCGCTCCAGCCTGGAGATCCGCGTCGACGGCGTGCGCTGGCACGAGTGCGCCGACCTGCTCGCCCAGGGCCCGGACGCCCACGTCTACCTCACCCTCACCGGCGACGACGACAGCACCACGGTCGTCTTCGGCGACGGCGTGCACGGCGCCAGGCTGCCGAGCGGCGAGGAGAACGTCAGCGCCGCCTACCGCACCGGCATCGGCAAGGGCGGCAACGTCGCACGCGGGCAGATCACCCAGCTGCAGACCAGGCCGCTCGGCGTCAACGGCGTCGTCAACCCGGTGCGGGCCTCCGGCGGCGCCGACCGCGACACGCTGGCCGAGGCCAGGCGCAACGTGCCGCTCGGCGTGCTGGCGCTCGACCGGCTGGTGTCGGTATCGGACTACGCCGACTTCGCCAGGGGCCGCTCGGGCATCGGCAAGGCGAGCGCGCGCAAGCTCAGCGACGGTGTGCGCTCGGTGGTGCATCTGACGATCGCCGGAAGCGACGACATCCCGATCGAGGAGGGCTCGGCGCTGTTCACCGGGCTGCGTGCCGCGCTCGCCGGGCTCGGCGACCCGGCGCAGCCCGTCGTGCTGGCCGTGCGCGACCTGGCGCTGATCGTGCTCGACGTGCGGGTCGAGGTGCATCCCGACCACCGGTTCGACCTGGTCGAGCCGCTGGTGCGGGCGGCGCTGCTGGACAGGTTCGGGTTCGGGCGGCGCGACTTCGGCCAGGACCTGCTGCGCGGCGAGGTCCTGGCCACCGTGCAGGGGGTGCGCGGCGTGACGGGTGCGGGCGTCGCGGCCATGGCCCTGGTGCCGGGCGAGCTCGCGCCGCAGCAGTTGGGTGAGCTGGAACAGGCGCTGACCCGGGCCGTGCCCGACCGCATCGAGGTCGACCTCGCCCACTACGACACGGGGCTCGGCCGGGTGCTGCCCGCCCGGCTGGCCGTACTGTCCCCGGCGGTGCCCGACACGCTGATGATCAAGGAGCGCTGATCCCGTGGCCACCGATCCCGCCGACCGGCTCAACGACCTGCTGCCCGCCGTCCACCGGCTGCGCGACGCGGAACTCGGCGAGCCGTTGCGCGCCCTGCTCCGGGTGATCACCGAACAGGTGGACGTCGTCGAGGACGACATCCGGCGGCTGTACGACAACTGGTTCATCGAGACGTGCGACGACTGGGCGGTGCCGTACCTGGCCGAGCTCATCGGCTACCAGCCGCTGCACGAGCAGCCCGGGTCCGGCGGCGGGCTCGGCAGGGTGCTCACGCCCAGGCGGGACGTGGCGGGCACGATCGCGGCCAGGCGGCGCAAGGGCACCCTGGCCCTGCTGGAGCAGCTCGCGGCCGACGTGGCGGGCTGGCCCGCCCGCGCGGTCGAGTTCCACACGCTGCTCGGCCTCACCCAGCCGGTCCGCCTGTACGGCACGGGCCCGTCGGCCGACGCGCGCCGCATGACGAGAGGGCGCACAGCCGACCTGCGCGACGGCGACGCGCTCGACCGGCTCGACGGGCCCTTCGACGAACTCGCGCACACCGCCGCCGTCGGCCGGGTCGTCTCGCCGCGCACGATCGGCAGGCCCAACGTGCCGTCGGCCGGACTGTACGTCTGGCGGCTGGTCCCCATGCGGGTGAGCGAGGCCCCGGCGCACTGCATCGACCGGGCCAGAGGCCACTACACCTTCAGCATCCTCGGCAACGACACGCCGCTGGTCACCCTGCCCGTCGCCGAGCCCGAGCCCACCCACATCGCGGGCGAGATGAACGTGCCCGCCTTCATCGGCAGGCGCGTCTTCGACGACCGCACCCCCGACTACTACGGCCCCGCGCGCTCGCTGTTCGTCTGGCGGGACGCCGAACGCCATCCCGTCGCACTCGACCAGGTCGTGGCCGCCGACCTCAGCTCCTGGGCGTACCGGCCGCGCGGCAAGGAGGTGGCGATCGACCCGGTGCTCGGCCGCATCGCGTTCGCGCCGCGCGGGGCGCCCGAGTCCGGCGTGTGGGTCAGCTACTGCCACGCCTTCGCCGACCACATCGGCGGCGGCGAGTACGAAAGGCCCGTCACACCGCTCGACGGCAGGCCGCTCTACGCCGTGGGCGGGCAGCAGGGCCAGGACCCCACGCTCATGGAGGCCGTGCGCCGCTGGCAGCGCGAGCGCGACGACGACCCCTGCCTGCGCCGGGCCGTCATCGAGATCGCCGACAGCGGCGTGTACGAGGAGCCGATCGAGATCGACCTGGAACCGGGCGACCGCCTGGAGATCAGGGCGGCCGTCGGCGCCCGCCCGGTGATCCGGCTGATGAACTGGTACAGCAACCGGCCCGACAGCATGCGCGTGCGCGGCCGTCACCTCACCGAGGACGACTGCGACGGCGCCGACGCGCCCAGGCTGCTGCTGGACGGCCTGCTCGTCACCGGCAGGGGCGTGCGGGTCACCGGCCTGGTCGGCGCGCTGACGCTACGGCACTGCACGCTGGTGCCCGGCTGGTCGGTCGGCGCCGACTGCGAGCCGGACAGCGAGGGCCAGCCCAGCCTCGACCTCGGCGACACCACGGCCGACCTGCGGATCGAGCACAGCATCGTCGGGCCCGTGCGCGTGCACGACAACCGTTTCGACACCGAGCCGATCGCCTTCACCGCCACCGACAGCGTGCTCGACGCCACCGGACCCGACCACCACGCGCTCAGCGGCTCCGACGGCCGCGCCGCCCGCGCGCACGCCGTGTTCGAGCGGTGCACGGTCTTCGGCAAGGTCCACGTGCGCGTGCTCGACCTCGGGCAGGACACGGTGTTCGCCGGGAACCTGTGCGTCTCGCGCAGGTCGGGCGGGTGTCTGCGGTTCTGCTCGGTGACGCCGTGCTCGTGGACGCCGAGGCGTTTCCAGTGCCAGCCCGACCTGGTGCTCGCCGAGGTCGCACGGCAGGTCGAACTCGGCCTGCTCGACCCGGCACACGCCCCCGCGCACGAGGAGCGCGAACGCGCCCGGGTGCGCCCGGCGTTCGCCTCGCGAAGGTACGGCACGCCCCACTACGCCAGGCTGGCCGACGGCTGCCCGGCCGAGATCGTCAGGGGGGCGCACGACGAGTCCGAGATGGGCCTCTTCCACGACCTCTACCAGCCTCAGCGCACGGCCAACCTGCGCACGAGGCTCGACCAGTACACCCCGGCCGGGCTCGACACCGGCCTCTTCTTCGTCACCTAGGAGGTGGCTCGTGCACGGCGACTTCTCCCGCGTCACCTTCGACCCGGCCAAGCACTACTCGGCCGTTGTGCTGCAGCAGGGCAGGGTCCAGCTCGACGCCGACTTCAACGAGCAGACGGCTGCCTTCCTGCACCAGCTGCGCACCACGACCGCCGACATCATCGGCCCGCACGGCGGCCCCGAGGGCGACGGCTTCCTCGTCACGCCCGTGCGCGACTCGACGGGCGCCGTCGAGGACCTGGAGATCGGCCAGGGGCGCTACTACGTGGACGGCATCCTGGTGGAGAACGACGGCTCCGCCCACACCTATGCCGATCAGCCCGACGCCGTCGGCGAGCCGCTGCCCGCGGTGCCGTACCTGGTGTATCTGCGGGTGTTCGAGCGGCTGGTGACGGCTGTGCAGGACCCGTCGATCAGGGAGGTGGCGCTCGGCGACAACGGGCCGGACACCGCGGCGCGTGCGCAGGTGGTGTGGCAGGTGGTGGTCGCCGACCGGGTGCCGGGCACCGACGTGGTCGTCGGCGCGGACACCGACGCCGACACCGTGAAGGACGCCTGGCGTACGAACGTGCCCAAGACGGCCAGGCTCAGGGCCAGGGGCCGCACACCGGCTCCCGACCAGGCGCCGTGCGTCGTCTCGCCCGAGGCGCGCTTCCGTGGGGCGGAGAACCAGCTGTACCGGGTCGAGATCCACACCGGAGGCGACGCCGCCGACGCCACCTTCACCTGGTCGCGCGACAACGGCAGTGTCGTGTTCCCGATCCTGGAGCTCGACGGGGCACGCGCCCGGCTGGCCACCCTGGGCCGCGACCCCCGGCTCGGTCTGTCGCCGGGCGACTGGGTCGAGCTCGCCGACGACCACCGCACCCGCGTCGGCGAGCCGGAGAAGCTGCTGCGGATCAAGAGCGTCGACCCGGTCGACTGGTCGGTCACCTTCGACGACGAACCGGACACCACCACCGGCCGCGACCCCGCCCTGCATCCCTACCTGCGACGCTGGGACCAGCGCGAACCGCTGCCCGGGGCCCCGGGGCCCGAGCTCGGCCCCGACAACGCGCTCAGAGTCGCCGAGAGCACGACGGGCTGGATCGACCTGGAGGACGGTGTGCAGATCCAGTTCCAGCCGGACGGCGACTACGTGAGCGGCGACTTCTGGCTGATCCCGGCACGCACCGCCACTGGCGACGTGAGCTGGCCGCAGGACGCCGACGGTCCAGCGCGGCGCGAGCCCGACGGTGTGGCCGAGCACTTCGCCCCGCTGGCGCTGCTGGTCGGCGACTCCGTCGAGGACCTGCGCTGCCGCTTCCGCAGACTGGCCTGCCGCCGGGTCACGCGCGACTGAGGGCGGCTCCCGCCGCAGGCCAAGGGCCGGGAAAGATCGCGCTCCGAATCGGCGCTCACGGCCGGTCGCGACGCCCGGCCCCGCCGCCCGTGGGCTGTACTTCCCTGGACGATCTCGACCCGGGAGTGCGGTCATGCAGCCATGGGCGGCGGTGCTGGGCCTGCTCGGCGGGCTCCTCGTCGGCGTGCTCGCCGTACACGCTGTGGCGTGGGTGCTCACGCCGCGTCAGGTGCTGAGCGCGCAGCCGTTCCTGTCCGGGCATCTTCCGGCCGAGCACGCGCTGTCGCGCTTCCACGTGCGCTGGTACGCCGTGACGCTCGTCTTTCTCGCCTTCGACATGGAGATGGTCTTCATGTACCCGTGGGCGGTCGTGGTGGCGGAGGTCGGGGCGGCGGCGCTGGTGGAGATGTTCGTCTTCCTCGCGCTGCTGCTGACCGGCGTGCTCTACGCCTGGCGCGAAGGAGCGCTGCGATGGGCCTGACCTCCTGGCTCCTGGCCCGCGCCGCCGCCGCCCCGCGCCCGCTCGTGGTCACCGCCGTGTACGGCACCGCCGCCCGTCTCGCGACCGAGGCCGACCTCACCCGCAGGGGCTGGCGCCGCGCCGGGTCCCCTGGCCAGGCCGGACTGCTCGTGGTGTGCGGCACGCCGGGCGCACGGCTGTCCGAGGCCGTGGACAGGGTGTGGGAGGCGATGCCCGCCCCCCGCGCCCGGATCGACCTGCCGGGCGACGCCACGGCCGTGCGGGTGCGTGCCGCGCTGGACGCCGGGGCCGAGGCGTTGCGCGACGTCCGGGCCAGGGACGCCGACGCCGCCGCGAGGGGCGGGCCCGGCGTTTCGACCGGCGAGGTGATGATGGCCTCCCGGGGCGACGACCGCGACGGACTGCGGCTTGACCGGCTGCACGTGCCGCTCGGCCCCGTGCTGCCGTACTGGCCCGCCGGGCTGGTCGTACGGACGGTGATGCAGGGCGACGTGATCCAGCGGGCCGAGGTGGAGACACCTTCGGGCGCGGGGCCGGTGCACAGGTTCTGGGACGAACCGTGGCTGGCGGCGGCCAGGGGCGAGCCGGTCACCAGGGGAGCGGCCGAACGCCGCAGGGCCGCCGCCCACCTCGACAGCCTGGCCTCGCTGCTGTGGCTCGCGGGCTGGCCGCAGGCGGCGCTGGAGGCGGGGCGGCTGCGCGACCTGGCGCTCGGCGGCGCCGGACGGGCACGGCTCGGTCCGGCGCATGCTCGTCTCGCCCGCCGGGTGCGCCGGTCGCGGCTGCTGGGGTGGATGTTGCGCGGTCTCGGCCCGGTCGCGCCCGGCAGGCTGCCGCCCGGCGGTGCGGGGGACGTCGCCGATCGGGTGGAGTGGTGGCTGGCGGCGAGCACGGCGGCCGTCGGGGCGTCGGACGACGGCTCGCCGCTGGAACCCGGTGCGTCGCCGCGTTCGTCGGGCGACGTGCTCGCGGTGCTGCCCGAGGTGCTGGCCGGGGCCGAACTCGCGGCCGCGCGGCTGATCGTGGCCAGCCTCGACCCCGATCTCGACCGGCTCGCCGGTGACCGGGTGGCCCATGGCTGAGGTGGTGCTGCTGCCGGTCGTGCTGGCGTTGCTCGCACTCGGGGCCGCCGTGCTCGCCGCTGGGCTGCGGGCGGCCGGGGCCGAGCGCAGGGCGGTGGCGTCGGGCGAACCGCTGCGGCGGGTGGCGGCGCTGCTCGTACGCCAGCGCAGGCGTACGGCCAGGCCGGACCTGCTGCTGGTACGCCTCGGCGTCGTCGCCCTGCCGTCCGCCGCGCTGCTCGCCGCCGTCGTGCTGCCGATCGGCGAACGGCCCGTGCTCGACCTGCCCGTCGGCATCGTGTGGTTCAACGCCATGGAGGTGTGCGTCTGGGGAGCGCTCTGGCTGACCGGCTGGGGAGCCAACTCCGTCTACCCGCTGGTCGGCGCCTACCGCTTCGTCGCCCAGGGACTGGCCTACGAGCTGCCGCACATGTTCGCGCTCATCACGGTCGCACTCGGCGCCCGGTCGCTGAGCGTGACGGCCGCCGTACGGGCGCAGCGCGAGGTGTGGTTCGTGGTGTGGATGCCCGCCGCGTTCGCCGTGTACGTCGTCTCGGCGCTGGCGATGGCGTTCTGGGGGCCGATGCGCCAGCCGGTGGCGGCCGATCTGGCGGGAGGGGTGGGGGCCGAGCTGTCGGGGGCCGATCGGCTGGTGTTCCAGGCGGGGCGCTATGCGCTGCTGACGGTCGCCGCCGCCGCTGCCGTGCCGCTGTTCCTCGGCGGCGGGGCCGGGCCGGTGCTGCCCGGGTGGGCGTGGTGCCTGGTCAAGACCGTCGCCGTGCTGGCCCTGCTGGTGTGGGCCGGGCATCGGCTGCCGCTGGTCAGGATGGACAGGTTCACCCAGGTGTCCTGGCTGGTGCTGCTGCCGCTCACGCTGGTGCAACTGCTGGTCGTCGGGGTGGTGGTGCTCTGATGGCGTTCTGGGTGCTCGCGCTCGTCTCGGTCGGCTCGGCGCTGGCCGTGTTCGTCGTCGACTCGATGGCCAGGGCGACGTTCGCGCTGCTGGCGTCGTTGCTGGCGGTGGGCCTGGCGTTCCTGCTGATCGATCTGCAGTACCTCGGGGTGCTGATCATCTTGATGATGGTCATGGAGATGCTGGTGATGGCGGTCTTCATGGTGATGTTCATGATGAACCCGGCTGGGCTCGAACCGATGAAGATGATCCACAACGGCCGCGGCGCGGCGGTCACGGCGACGGCGGTGTTCGTCCTGCTCGCCGCAGGCGTCTTCCTGGTGCCGTGGCCCGCGCGCAAGGGTGTGCCGCCCGCCGACCCGACGCACGCGCTCGGGTTGTCGATCATGGGGCCGAAGATGCTCGTGATGATCGTCGTCGGGGTGGCGATCCTGGCCACCATGGTCTCCGCCGTCGTCCTGGCCACCCAGAGGGGACGCTACTCGCGATGACCCTGGAGGCCTTCCTGCTGCTGGGCGCGGCCCTGTTCGCGATCGGCCTGTACGGCACGCTGTCGCAGCAGTCGATCGTCATGCTGATGATGGGGCTGGAACTCATGATCAATGCCGTGGTCGTCGCGGGCGGCGCGTTCTGGTACTTCCTCGCGCCGGCCGAGGCCGACGGGCAGGTGCTCGTGCTGGTCGCCGTCACCGTCATGGCGCTGGAGATGGCCATGGGGTTCGCCGTCGTCACCGCGATCTTCAGGGCGCGTGAGGTGGACATGACGGACGGGGCGGGCGAGCTCAAGGGATGACCTCTCTCCTGCTTCCGGCCCTGCCCGGTCTGCCCGCCGTGGCCGGTGTCGCCCTGCTGGTGACCGGGCCGCGGCGGTGGGCCGCCTGGCTCGCCGTACCGGTCGCCGTGGTCACGCTGGGGCTCGCGGTCGCCGCGGCGGTGGTGCGGCCCAGGGCGGACGTCGAGGTGTTCGCCGGGGTGCGCTCGGGGCTCGGTGTGGACGGGCTCTCGGCCGTCATGGTGGTCATGGTGGCGCTCGTCGCGCTCGCCGTGCTGGTGTTCGCGGCCTGGGACGTGCGCGAGGACACGGCCAGGTTCTTCGGGTTCATGCTCGTCTTCGTCGGCGCGATGCTGCTCACGGTGACGGCCGCCGATCTGGTGATGCTGCTCATGGGCTGGGAGGTCATGGGCGCGACGTCCTACGCGCTGATCGGCATGCGGTGGCGTGATCCGGAGGCGGTGCGTTCGGCCGGGGTGGCGTTCGTCACCACCAGGGGCGCGGACATGGGGCTCTACCTCGCGGCGGGCTGTGCGATCGCGGGCACCGGCTCGCCGATGCTCGCCGGTCTCGGCTCGGCCGCACGGCCCTGGCTGGACCTGGTGGCGGGCGGGCTCGTCGTCGCGGCGCTCGGGAAGTCGGCGCAGCTGCCGTTCTCCTTCTGGCTGTCGCGGGCGATGGCCGGTCCCAGCGCCGCCTCCGCCCTGCTGCACTCGGCCACCATGGTCGCCGCGGGCGCGTACCTGCTGCTCAGGGTGCAGCCCGTGCTCGGCGCCACCGGGTGGGCCGCCGGGGTCGTCGCCTGGGCCGGGGCGCTGACCGCACTGCTGCTCGGGGCCGTCGCCGTCCTCCAGCACGACCTCAAGCAACTGCTGGCCGCCTCCACGTGCGCGCAGGTCGGCTTCGTCGTGCTCGGCGCGGGCGTCGGCGCGGTGGCCGGTGGGACGGCGCATCTGGTGGCGCACGCGGCGGTCAAGAGCCTGCTGTTCCTGTGCGCGGGGGTGTGGCTCACGGTGCTCGGGACCAGACGGCTGGACGGGCTGCGGGGCGCGGCACGCGGCAATCGCGTGGTCGGGGTGTGCTTCGCGATCGGCGCGGTCGCGCTGGCCGGGGTGCCGCCGCTGGCGTTGTGGGTGACCAAGGACAGTGTGCTGGCCGAAGTGCCCTCCGGCCCGATCGGCGTGGTGGCGCTGCTCGGGGCGGTGCTGGCGGCCGTGTACGCGGGCAAGGCGGTGGCCGCCGTGTGGGCGCCCGGCGGCGGGAACGGCCGGCCGGTCGGGGCGCTCGTGCGGGGGCCGCTGCTCGTGCTGGCGTTCGGGGCGGCCACGCTGGGCGTGGTGGGGGTGCCCTCGGTGTTCGCCGCGTGGGCCGGGCTGCTCGGCGTCGCGCAGGAGGGGCCGTCGGCGGGGGAGCTGGCGCTCACCGGAGGACTGGCCGCGCTCGCCTGCCTGGTCGCGGTGCTCGTGTACGCCCGCGGCGGCCTTCGCTTCCGTACGGCCGGATGGCTCGGGCTGGAGCGGGCGGCCGCGGTGTGCGTGTGGCGGCCCCTGTTGGGGGTGGGCCGGGGTCTGGCCTGGTTCGACGATCGGGTGGTGCACCGGGCGGTCCTGGGGGTGCCCAGGACCGGGACGGCACTGGCGAGGCTGGCGCGCTCGCCGTTCGAGCGTGGGGTCGAGGGCGTGGTGCGAGCGGTGGCCTCGGTCACGGGATGGCTGGGCGGGGTGGCCAGGAGGCCGCAGACCGGACAGGTCCACACCTACTTCGCCCAGGCCGCCGTCGTGTTCGTCGTCCTGGCCGTCGTGATCGCGCTGGTGAGGTGAGCGTGCTCAATCTGGTGATCTTCCTGCCGCTGGCCGCCGCGTGCCTGCTGGTCCTGCCCGTCCTGGGCGGGCGCAGGGCGGCGCTGGTCTGGGCGGTCGCGGCGGGCGTCGACCTGGCGCTGGTGGCGGCGATGTGGGCCGGGTACGGCGGCCAGGGCATCGCGCACGAGACGCGGCTGCCGTGGATCCCCTCGGCGGGCGCCGGGTACCACGTCGGCGTCGACGGGCTGTCGCTGCCGCTCATCGCCCTGACCTCGCTGCTGTCGCTGGTCTGCGCGGTGTACTCGCTGCGCGCCACCGTCCTGCCCCGGGCGTACGCGGCGCTGTTCCTGGCGTTGCAGACGGTGTCGCTCGGCGTGTTCGCGGCGCTCGACCTGCTGCTGTTCTTCGTGTTCTTCGATCTGTCGATCGTCGCGATGTACTTCGTGATCGCCGGGTGGGGGCACGGGCGGCGCGGGCGTTCGGCGCTGACGTTCTTCCTCTACACGTTTCTCGGGTCGCTGGTGCTGCTGCTGGGCTTCATCGGGCTCTACCTCGGCTCGGCCCCGCGTACGTTCGACATCGTCGACCTGACCGCCGTGCCGCCGCAGGCCGGGGGGCTGGTCCTGCTCGCGGTGGGGATCGGCTTCGCGATCAAGACGCCGGTCGTGCCCGTGCACACCTGGCTGCCGCCCGCCCACACCGACGCGCCCGCCGCGGGCTCGGCCGTACTGGCCGGGGTCCTGCTCAAGATGGGCGTGTACGGCTTCGCCAGGATCGCCATGCCGATCCTGCCCGGACCGTGGCAGCGGCACGCCTGGGTGATCGTCGTCATCGGCCTGGTCGGCGTCCTGTACGGGGCGCTCGTCGCGTTGGCGCAGACCGATGTCAAACGGCTCATCGCCTATACCTCGGTCAACCACATGGGCTACATCGTGCTGGCGCTGGGCGCGGCCGGGCTGGTCGCCGGAGACGAGGCCGCGCGCACGCTCGCGGTGTCAGGGGCGATCACCCAGATGGTCAGCCACGGGCTGGTCACCGGGGCGCTGTTCCTGCTCGTCGGCGTGCTGTGGGAGCGGGCCGCGACCTATGACATGGCCAGGTTCGGCGGCGTCGCCGCGACCGCGCCCGTGCTCACGGCGCTGACGGCCGTCGCGCTGTTCGCCTCGCTCGGGCTGCCCGGGCTGTCGGGGTTCATCGCCGAGTTCCAGATCTTCGCCGGGGTGATCGGCACCCAGGCGCCCTGGACGGTCGTGGCCGGAGGGCTCGGCATCGTCGGCATCCTCATCACGGCGGCGCTGCTGCTGCGGGTGCTGCACAAGGTGTTCCTCGGGCCGCCGGGCGAGTGCGCGGTCGGGGAGATCGCCGGGCACGAGACGGCCGCGGTGCTGCCGCTGCTCGTCCTGTCCGTGGTGATCGGGATCGCGCCGCGGTGGTTGCTCGACGTGATCGAACCGGCGTCGTCGGTGCTGGTGGAGCTGGTCGGGTCGGTCGGGCTGGTCGGGCGATGAGTGCGGCCATGGACGACAATCCGCTGGCGTTGCTGCCCGAGATGTTCATGGTGGTGACGGCGGTGGCCGGGCTGCTCACCGGGATGTTCGTCGCGCGGGAACGGCAGGGGGTGGTGGCGTGGGTGTGCGCGGGCGGCCTCGTGGCGGCGCTCGTGGCCGCGCTGGCCGCCGGGCCCGGGGTGGACCTCACGGCGTTCGCCTCCTACCGGGTGGATCTGCCCACCCAGGTGGCCAGGGTCGTCGTCATCGTCGCCACCCTGGGCGTGCTGCCGCTCGCCCGGCCCTGGGCGCGGGGCGCCGAGCGCGAGGCCGAGGTCTACGCGCTGATCGTGCTCGCCTCGCTCGGCGCCGTGCTGCTCGCCGGGTCGGCCGATCTGCTCGTCCTGGTCGCGGCGTACCTGGTGGCCGGGATTCCCGCCTACGCGCTGGCCGGGTTCGCCAAGGACGCGGCCGGGACCGAGGCGGCGCTCAAGTACTACCTGATGGGGGCCTTCCTCGGCGTGCTCATGCTGTCCGGGGTCACCCTGCTGTACGGCCTGGCCGGGGGGACCGCCTACGACGTGCTCGGGGGTGGGGTCGGGGGCGGTGTGGCGGGCGGCATCGGCGTGGTGCTGCTGCTGGCCGGGCTGGTGTTCAAGGCGGGAGCCGTACCCGGGCACTTCTGGGTGCCGGATGTGGCTCAGGGGGCGTCGAGGCCGGTGGCGGCGTTCGTGACGACGGTGCCGAAGGCCGGGGCGTTCGTGGCTCTGCTGCGGCTGGGGGAGGAGGCGCTGGGCGGGGTGGCGGCCGATTGGCGGCTGGTCGTCGCGGTGGTGGCGGTGGCGACGATGACCCTGGGCAACCTCGCCGCTTTCCGGCAGGACGACGTTCGGCGGCTGCTGGGGTACTCGACCGTCAGTCAGGCCGGGTATCTGCTGGTGCCTGTCGTCGTGGTGGGGGTGAGTGGGCTTGCGGTGCCCGCATTGCTGTTTTACGTGGCTGCTTATGCGGTGACGAATCTCGGGGCGTTCGCGGTGGTGGTTGCTGTGGGGAGGGACTCGCTCGACGGGTATCGGGGGGTCGCGCGGCGGGCGCCGCTGTTGGCGTGTGCGCTGGTGGTGTGTGTGCTGGGGCTGGTGGGGACGCCGCCCACCGGGGTGTTTCTGGGCAAGGCGTTGATGCTGGCGGCGGCTTGGGACGGGGGGTACGGGTGGCTGGCGGTGGTGGCCGTGGTCAACAGTGTGGCCAGCTTGTTCTACTACCTGCGGTGGGTGCGGCCGTTGTTCGAGCCGGGGGAGGGGGGTGCTTCCCTGGAGGGGGTGGCGGCCTGGGTGGCTTGTGGGGCGGCTGGGGTGTCGGTGCTGTTGGGGGTGGCTGGTGGGGTGGTTCTCGGCGCGGGGTGAGGTGTGGTGTGTGTGGTGTTTCGGTGCTTCGTGTTCAGGTGCTTCGTGTCAGGTAAACAGGGAGTGGCAGTGGTGGGCCAGGAAGGCGGTGATGCCGGGGAAGGCGGCCAGGGTGGAGGGGCCGGCCAGGAGGAGGCCCACGGCGAGGAGGCCGGTCATGCGCTCGGCCGGGCGCAGGGGGATCTCGGGGTGCAGCAGGCGGCGGACCCGGGTCAGCGCGGTCTCGCCACCGGCGCCGAGCGCGGAGGCGGGGGCTCGGCCGGTCGCCAGCTGGACCAGGGCCGTGGCGATGTGCAGGCGGGGATGGCGGCTGGCGGCCACGTCGTCGGCGAGGAGCTCGACCAGGCGGGTGATCTCGGTGCGGGAGCGCTCGAACAGCGGCACCCGGGGGAAGGCGAGCGCGAGCGTCTCGGCGGCTGCGAGCACCAGATGGTGATGGCCGCGCAGATGCGCACGTTCGTGTGCGAGCACGGCGGCGACCTGCTCGGGGGCGAGGGTGCGCAGTGCGCCGGTCGTGATGACCGTCCGGCCGTACCTTCCGGGCAGGCAGTAGGCCATACGCTCGTCGTAGTCGACCACGACGGCGTCGATCGTGTGGTCGTGGCGGCCGAGCAGGGCCAGCAGCGCGGCATGGCGGCGGCGCTCCGCCCTGGCCCCGAGCAGCACGGCCGAACCGGTGTAGGCCAGCCTGACCAGGACGAGCGCGGCGATCAGCAGGGCGACCTCGGTGCCCGGACCGGCCAGCGGCGCGCCTTCGGACAGCATCGCCGCGCACGCCACGAAGAACCCGGCGAGCCCGTGGCCGACGACCGAGGCGGGCACCGCCACCGCGAACGCCGCCAGCAGCACCGACACCACCACCGACGCGCTCGCCGCCTGCCACAGCACGATCGCCAGGCGCGGGGCGCGCTCGGCCCAGGTGGCCATGCCCAGCAGTCTGGGCAGCAGCACGGCGGCCACACCCGCGTAGGCGGCGAGGACCGCCGCGACGACCATCAGCGGCGTCCCTTCGGCGGGAACACCTGCAGCGCCGCCTCCAGCGCGCTGGCCTCCTCGGGCGTGAGGCGCTCCAGGAAGTGCACCAGGGTGGCGGCCTGGTTGCCGCTCCTGGCCAGGGACTCGCGCATCAACTCGGCCGTGTAGGCCTCCTTGGTCGCCACGCTCTCGTAGACGTAGGCCCTGCCGACGGGCTGGCGCTTGAGCAGGCCCTTGGTGTGGAGCTTGTCCATCACCGTCATGACCGTGGTGTAGGCGATCTCCCGCTCGGTGCGGAGATCTTCGAGCACATCCCTGACCGAGGCCGGGCG
The DNA here is from genome assembly GCF_056106265.1 of Nonomuraea sp. IBHARD001. Lineage (NCBI taxonomy): Bacteria > Bacillati > Actinomycetota > Actinomycetes > Streptosporangiales > Streptosporangiaceae > Nonomuraea > Nonomuraea sp. IBHARD001. The sequence continues at coordinate 5,962,128 of NZ_JBWBBW010000002.1, read as the reverse complement.
GTGGTACGACCACATCCGGTCCATGATCGTGGACTCGAGCTCTCCCAGGCGGCGCGCCATGTGCTGGTCCTCTCTCGTGCGAGTGCCTTGATAGTACCGGCGAAAGGGCTACTAGATTAGATAGTAGAATGGCCGGATGCTGGCGGGAGGCGCGATGGCGACGAGGGGCGGGCGGGTGGCGTCACTCGTGCTGCTCGTCGCGCTCGTGCTCGGCGTCGCCGGTATGCACACACTCGGGCATGTCCGCCCAGGTCACACCATGGGCGCCGCCGATCCCGCCCCTGATCCGGCCCCTGATCCGGCGTCGGTTTGCGTGGCCGTTCTCGCCTCCTCCTCGGTGTTGGTTGGGCTTGGAGCTTCGTGGGCGTTTGTCGTGCCTTGTGGGGGTGGGGTGGCGTCCGGCGTGGCCGTTTGGGTGGAGGGCTTGGCCAGGCCTCCTCCTGAACGCATCGCCGTACGGCTGGCGCGGTTGTCGGTTCTTCGCGTATAGGGCCGTTCGTTCTTGCGCGCGGGGTTCGCGTGCGTAGGCGAAGGGCTGATGAGGCGACGACCGAGAGAGAGTTCAGGCAGATGGCGTTCAGTACGTTCGATGGGTCCGGCAGGTTCGGCAGGGTTTTCGGGTACGGCGTGGCGGGGGTGGCGGTGGTCGTGCTGCTCACCGGGTGCGGCGGGGGCGCTTCCGATGCTTCCGGAGCTTCGGCTCGGGCTTCGGCTCCTGCGGCGGCGGGGGCGTCCCAGGAGGCGGCCACGGCAGCCGTGTTCAATGACGCGGACGTGATGTTCGCGCAGATGATGATCCCGCACCACGAGCAGGCCGTGGAGATGGCCGACCTCGCCTCGACCCGTGCGGCCGATGCCGAGGTCAAGGCGCTAGCCGTGACGATCAAGGGTGCCCAGGGGCCGGAGATCGAGACGATGAAGGGCTGGCTCACGGCCTGGGGCGTCACGGGAGGGCATGACATGAGCCATGGGATGCCCGGCCTCATGACCGACCGGCAGATGGCCGACCTGAAGGCTTCGACGGGCGCGGACTTCGACCGGCGGTTCGCCGAGCTGATGATCGCCCACCACGAAGGCGCGATCGAGATGGCCCGCGAACAGCAGTCCAAGGGTACTGCTCCGGTGGTCAAGGCGCTGGCCGCTGCGGTGGAGTCGGCTCAGGAGGCTGAGGTCACCCAGCTCAAGGCTTTGCTGGCAAGGCTGTAGGGCCCTTTCCGGCCGGGTCCGAAGAGGGGTCGGGCTCGGCCGGGAGGCGGGTTTCGGGTTCGGGGGGCGCTTGGTGTGGCTCGGAGGACGCCTGGTGTGGCTGGAGTGGCGGGTGTGCGCTGTGTGTGGGGGCTTGCCGGAGGGCCGGGCGGGAGGTCGCACGATGTGGCCGCTCTCGCGAACGGCCTGGAGGACTCCGGGACGAAACCCACGTAAACGTGCGCGGGGCGCACCCCTGTATGGAGTGCGCCCCGGCTACGACGATGCCTAGTACTACTTCTTGATCAGCGGTACGGCCTGGTCGATGGCGTACGGGATGCTCAGCACGGTGTTGAAGGACAGGGCGGCGCCGATCGGCGGGTCCTGGTACGTCATGAAGACGTCGCGGGACTCCTTGGCCACGGCGAGTTCCTTGTAGACGCTGTCGGCCTTGATGCGGGCCCACGGTTCCTTGCCCGTGGTCAGCCAGACGAGGCGGTCGACCTCCAGCATGTTCAGGCCTTCGGAGCCGAACTCCACGCCGTTCAGCTTTCCGGCCTTCGTGTTGATCGTCTCGGGGATGGTGAAGCCGAGTTCGGCGAGGAAGGCCGACTTGGGGTCGCCCTTCTGGAAGGCGAAGTACGTGCCGGGCTTGAAGCTGTCGGCGGCGACCGCGGTCAGGCCCTTCCATTGCGGATTGGCCTCACGGGCCGAGGCGAACTTGGCGCCGATGCCCGCGATGAGCTCCTTGGCCTTGGCCTCCTCGCCTACCGCCTTGCCGGCCAGCAGCGTCATGTCCTGCCAGGGGGCGGCGTAGGGGTCGTACCCCTTGGGCTGGGCCACCACGGGGGCGATCTTCGAGAGCTGGTCGTACTGCTCCTTCTGGATGCCCGAGTACATGGCGAAGATCAGGTCGGGCTTGAGCGCGACGACCTTCTCCATCTTGACGCCGTCCTCACGCAGGCCGAGCACCGTGGGCTCCACGCCGCCCCACGCCTCCTTGGCCCACGGCCAGTCGGTGAACGGCGTGCGCTGGAACCAGTCGACGACACCGACGGGCCGCTGGCCGAGTGCGAGCAAGGGCTCATGGTCGCTCAGGCCGATCGTGACGATCCGCTCGGGCTTCTTGGCGATCTCGGTGGTCCCGAGCAGATGCTCGACCGTGACGGGAAAGGCGGCAGGCGCGGCGGCCGACGCCTGCGTGGCATCCGGCTGAGGCGATGCGGTCTCGGTGGCCGTCGTACCACCCCCGCAGGCAGCCGTCATCGCAGTCAGCGCCAGTGCGGCCATCGCCATCAGCAGTCGGCCGGTCGTCAAGGGGTGGGGCATGTGTTCCTCTTCGGCAGTACGGGTGGTGCGGGAAATACAGGTGGTGCGGGTGGTGCAGGACGTACGGGTGGTGCGGGTGGTGCGGGTGGTGCGAAAAGTGCGGTGGTGCAGGTGGTGCGAGACGTACAGGTGGTGCGGGAGATGCGGGTGGTGCGGACGGTGCGGAAGGTTGAGGTGATGCGCGTCGTGCGGGCAAAGTGCAGGTGACGCCCGTGACGCCCGTGGCACCCGTGGCACCCGTGGCACCCGTGGCACCCGTGGCACCCGTGGCACCCGTGGCACCCGTGGCACCCGTGGCACCCGTGGCACCCGTGGCACCCGTGGCACCCGTGGCACCCGTGGCACCCGTGGCACCCGTGGCACCCGTGGCACCCGTGACACCCGTGACACCCGTGACACAAAGTGGCATGATAAGGCAAGGCTTACCTAAGTTCAAGCACCCTAGTAAGGTATGCCTCGCCTAAAATGTCGCATGATCGGATCCTAGTGACACCCCAGAACTTCCCATCGGTCAGGACCCGATCAGGACGCGCCACGGCATTCTTCGTCTCGGCCGCGGCTGTGCTGGCGCTGCTCTGTCTGCTCTCGCTGGCGGTCGGCAGCAGGCCGATCGCGCTGGGGGACGTCGTGGGAGCGCTGGTCGACCCGGAGGCGGCCGAGCCCGAGGTGGTGGCCATCGTGACGGGGACCCGGGTGATACGGACGCTGGTCGCGGTGCTGGTGGGGGTGGCGCTCGGGCTGGCGGGGGCGGTCATGCAGGGGGTGACGCGCAATCCGCTGGCCGATCCGGGACTGCTGGGTGTGAGTGCGGGCGCGGCGTTCGGCACGGTGGTGGCGGCGGGGCCGCTCGGGCTGACGGCGTTGACGGCGTCGATCTGGTTCGCCTTCGGCGGGGCCGCGCTGGCCGCTGTCGTGGTGTTCCTGCTGGGGACCAGGGGCAGGAGGGCGGCCTCGCCGGTCAAGCTGGCGCTGGCGGGTGTGGCGGTGACGTACCTGCTCGACTCGCTCACCGGCGGCATCGCACTCACCGATCCGGAGGCGCTCGACCGCTTCAGGTACTGGTCGGCCGGATCGCTCACGGGGCATCAGCTGTCCACGGTGGCGCAGGTGCTGCCGTTCCTGCTGGCGGGGACCGCGCTCGCGCTGAGTACGGCGCCCGCGCTGAACAGCCTGTCGCTCGGCGACGACGTCGCGGTGGCGCTCGGTCGCAGGCTCGGCCGGGTCAGGATACGGGCGGCGGTCGCCGTCACCGTGCTGACCGGGGCCGCGGTGGCCCTCACGGGACCGATCGTCTTCGTCGGCCTGGTCGTCCCGCACGTCGTCCGGATGGTCACGGGGCCGGACCACCGCCGGTTGCTGCCTGGCTGCATGCTGCTGGCCCCGTGCGTGCTGCTGGCGGCCGACGTCCTGGGGCGGATCGTGATCAGACCGCAGGAGCTGGACGTGAGCCTGGTCGCCGCCTTCCTGGGGGCGCCCTTCTTCATCGCCCTGGCCAGGCGCCGACGACTCGCGGAGCTCTGAACCGATGTCCATGCTCGTCTTCCGGTGGGCCAGGCCCGCCGTCTCCGGCGCGGTCAGGCCCAGGCTCGTGGTGATCTGGTGCGTGCTGGCGCTGCTGGCCGTGTTCGCGTTCGGGCTGACGCTGGCGATCGGCTCCGGCGACTACACGGTGCCCGTACAGGCGTTGTGGGGTGCGGGCGACGACCCGGCGGCGGTGTTCGTCGTCCAGGAGTTGCGCCTGCCCCGGGCCACGGTCGCCCTGCTCACGGGAGCCGCGTTCGGCCTGTCGGGCGCGCTCTTCCAGACCGTCACGCGCAACCCGCTGGCCAGCCCGGACGTGCTCGGCATCACCCAGGGAGCGGGTACGGCGGTCGCGGCGGGCATCGTGCTCGGCCTGACCGGACTCGGCACCCAGGCGCTGGGCCTGGCGGGCGCGCTCGCGGCCGGAGCGCTGATCTACACGCTGGCCTGGAACAGGGGCACGACCGGCTACCGGATCGTCCTGGTCGGCATCGGCGTGAGCTGGATCTGTGTCAGCGTCACCAGCTACCTGCTCAGCCGGGCCGAGCTGTACCAGGCGCAGAAGGCGCTCGGCTGGCTGGTCGGCAATCTCAACGAACGCGGCTGGACCCATGTGTGGCCGCTGGCGGGCGCGCTGGTCGTGCTGACGCCGCTGACCCTGCTCATGGCCAGGCAGCAGCGCGGGCTGCACCTGGGCGACGAGGTCGCGACCGGCCTCGGCGTCAGCGTGCAGCGCACGCGCCTGGTCCTGCTGCTCTGCGCCGCGGCTCTGGCCGCGTTCGGCACGGCCGCGGCGGGGCCGATCCTGTTCGTCGCGCTGGCCGCTCCGCAGATCGCCCAGCGCCTGGCCCGCGCCTCGGCCCCGCCGCTGACGGCCGCCGCGCTGACCGGCTCGACCGTGGTGCTCGTCGCCGACCTGATCAGCCAGCGCCTGCTGAGCGACTCGGTGTTGCCGGTCGGCGTCGTCACGGGTGTGCTGGGCGCTCCCTTCCTGCTGTGGCAGCTGGCCAGGAGCGCACGCTAGACCTCGGCGGGCGCGCGTCCCGGGCTGCGTACCACGATCACCGCGGTGGCGACGGCTCCCACCAGCAGACCGCCCGCGTGCGCCGTGATCGACATACCGGGCATCAGGAACGTGCTGGCGACGCCGAACACGAGCAGGGCGATCGGCAGCGTCAGCCCGAGCCGATGCTTGATGGAGACGATCAGCAACGAGGAGAACAGCCCGAACACCGCCCCGGACGACCCGGCGGTCAGTGTGTCGTGGTCGGCGAGGTAGACGGCCAGCGAGCCGCCGAGCCCGGACAGCAGGTAGACGGCCAGGTACGGCAGCGAGCGCAGCACGGGTTCGAGCCGCCAGCTGGCCAGCAGCAGGAGCACGAGGTTGGCCAGCAGGTGTGCGACGCCGTAGTGCAGGAAGATGCTGGTGAGCGGGCGCCACACCTCGCCCGCGTCCACCGCCTTGCCGCTCATCTCCGTCGACTCGTGCAGGCTGCTGAGCCCGTCGATGAAGACGGCCCCGGTGTCGAAGCCCTTGGCCGAGATGATCATGATGGTGGTGACGAGCGTGACCGCGATGTTGATCGAGGCGATGATCCACATCACGGGACGTGCCCCGGCGGCGCGTGCGGGTGCTGGAGTGGTCATGGCGACCTCCTCTGGTTGGGGGTGTCTACACGGGCAGGAGCCGTCCGGCGCCGTCGCGACGGGCGACGGCCTCGACGGCGTGACCGAGGGCGATGTCCAGGATCGACATGCCGAACGGATTGCTCAGCACGACGTCGTCGTGCGCGCCGCGACCGGGGTGCGCGCCCGTGAGCACCTCGGCGAGCGTCGCGTCGACCGCGCGGGCCCCGGGTGCGGGCTCGACGCCGGGACAGGCCTCGCCGCCGGGCGCCAGCAGGTGGCCGGTGCGGTAGAGGCGTCCGAGCAGGCGGCGGTGGTCCTGCCGTACCAGGTTCCAGTCGTCGACGACGACGAGGGCGGCGCGTTCGACCACGTCGGGCAGCACGTCGTCGAGCGAGACGTGCGCGAGCAGGCAGCCGGGCGCCAGCCAATCGAAGGGGATGTAGCCCTCGGTCGTGGTCGTCGTGGTGACGACGAGGTCGCACCCCTCCACGCAGGAGCGCGGGTCGTCGGCGACGCCGATCGTGAGCCCGTCGAGCTGTACGGCCTCGGCCAGGCGCTCGGCGCGTTCGCGGCCGAGGTCGTACAGCACGACCTCGGCGGGGCCGAGCAGCGCCAGATGGGCCTTGGCCAGGGTGCCGCAGCCGATGACGGCCACCCGCGAGGGCGGCGCGGGCAGCAGCGCGGCGGCGGTGACGGCGGTGACCGCGGCCGTGCGCGCGGCACTCAGATAGGCCGACTCCATGATCGTACGAGGCCGGGCGGTCTCGGGGTCGAACATCATCAGCAGGCCCTGGGAGCGGGCCAGGCCCATGGCCGGATTGCCGAGGCTGCCGTTGATGGTCTTGAGGCCGAGCGCGGCCCGCCCGTCGATCCACAGCCCGCCCGGCATGGCCAGGGAGCGTGCGGCGTGCCCGGCGGAGGTCTGCCAGCCGAGGTAGGCCTCGTCGGGCAGGATCGTGCGCGCGCACGTGAGCGCGTCGCGTACCAGCGAGACGAGGTCGAGTTCGGCGCAGCAGGCCAGCACCGCCTCGCGTGAGAGGTAGCGCAGCTCGGCGGGAGGGTACTCGTCGAAGGTCACGGGCAAGAGGGCTCCAAGGGTCACGGTCCCGCGCCGGTCAGATGGAAACGCACGCCTTCGGCCCGCAGCCGCGACTCGGCCGCGAGGATGAGCCGGGTGAGCCGGTGGCGCTCCAGCCAGACGTCGTCGTAGAGGGTGTCGGCATAGGTCAGGCCGCCGTCGGCGCACAGGCACAGCGGGCGGCGTGGCGGCTGGGCGCCGCCCAGGTCACGCAGGCAGGCGGCCACGACGCTGCCGCTGGAGCCGCCGAGCGCGACCCCGGTGTCGGCGCGGAAGACCCGGCACAGCGCCACGGCCTCGGCGTCGGAGACGCGGTGCGCCCGGTCGTAGGTGGCCCTGGTGAGGAAGGCCGATCGGCGGCTCGCGCCGAACCCGCTGATCAGGCGCGGCCCGGCGGAGTGCCCCGTGGCCAGCGAGCCCTCGGCGTCGACGGCCACGACCTGGATGCCGCGCCCGAGCGTGTGCAGGTGGGCGGCCACCCCGGCGAGCGTGCCGCCGGTGGAGACGGCCACGTAGACGGCGTCGAGGCCGGGCCCGCCCTGCTCGGCGATCTCCGGGCCGGTCGTGTCGTGGTGGATGAGCGGGTTGGCCGGATTGTGGTACTGGTCGGTCCATCGGTAGTGCGGGTGCTCGGTCAGCAGCCGGCGGACCTCGCGCAGGCGGGTGAGCAGGTAGCCGCCGCGCCCGTCGGGTTCGCGTACCTCGTGCAGTTCGCCGCCCGCCGCGGCCATGGTCCGGCGGGTGACGGGCGGGGTGTTGGGGTCGACGACGGCGATGAAGCGGCAGTCCAGTCCGCGCAGCAGTCCGGCCAGCGCCAGTCCGAGGTTGCCCGACGTGGACTCCACGACGACCGTGCCGGGCACGAGCGGTGACTGCCGGTCGAGCGACATGAGCAGGCCCGCGGCCGTGCGGTCCTTGACCGAGCCCGTGGGGTTGCCGCTCTCCAGCTTCAGCAGCATCACGTGGGTGCGGTCGCGTACGCAGACCTCGACGGGGACCACGGGAGTGCCCGGGATCGCCGCTCTGAGCACCTCCTGCGCGGTCGGCGGCATCAGCGCTACCTCACCAGTCCTCGACGGTTCACCAGCAGGATCAAGCCGGGCCGGAGGTTGCGGAAGGGCCTTGGCGAGTTGTCGCCAGTAGGGAAACTAGCGATTAATGCCCTGGGGCTTTTTTGGGAATGTGCACTCTTGGTCTTCACAGGTTGTCATGTTTTGTGAACATTGATCACGTGAGCCGCATAGAGTTCGGCGCCCTCGGACCGCTGGAGATCTCCATCGACGGCCGGGTGTGCTCCCCCGGTGGCAGTACCCAGCGTGCGCTGCTGGCGATCCTGTTGCTGAACGTGGGCAAGGTCGTCCCGGTCAGGGAGATCATCGACGAGCTCTGGGAGGACCCGCCCGACACCGCGCTCGGCCAGATCCAGACCCGTGTCTGGAAGCTGCGCACGATGCTCAACGGCGCCGGGGGCAAGTCGGGCGGCTCGGCGCTGGTCACCAGGCCGGGCGGCTACATGCTGCAGGCCGACAGGGAGGCGCTGGACTTCGCCAGGTTCGAGACCGGCGTGCACCGCGCCCGCACCCTGCTGGCCGAAGGCGGCGCCGAGGCCGCGGCCAGGCTGCTCGAGGACTCCCTCGCCCTGTGGCGTGGGCCCGCGTTCAGCGACGTCGAGATCGTCGGCGTGCGCTCGGCTGCGGCCACGCTGGAGGAGCTGCGGCTGCTGGCCGTCGAGGAGCGCATGGAGGCCGCGCTGGCACTCGGTGGTCACCGCAAGCTGGTGCCCGAACTGCAGGAGCTGGTGGCACGTCACCCCTTCAACGAACGGCTGCGCGGCCAGCTCATGCTCGCCCTCTACCGCTCCGAACGGCAGGCCGAGGCGCTGGAGAGCTACCGCGAGGGGCACCGGCTGATGGTCGCCGAGCTCGGCCTCGAACCGAGACGGCAACTGCAGGACATGCACCGCGACATCCTCACCTCGGCGCCCGGACTCGACCAGCCGCTCGCCGCCGTCAGGACGCAGGGGCCGCCCAGGCGCCGGGAGCTGCCGCCCGACGTGGCCGGGTTCACCGGCAGGCAGGAGGTGATCGAGGAGCTGACCGCCTTCCTGACCATCGGCGCGGCCGTGCCCTCGGTGGGGGTGATCTCGGGACGTGCGGGCACGGGCAAGACCGCGCTGGCCGTACACGTGGCGCATCTGCTGTGCGAGCGCTTCCCCGACGGGCAGTTCTTCGTCGATCTGCGGGGTCTCGGTCATCGCCCGGCCGATCCGACCGCGGTGCTGGCCAGACTGCTGCACCGGCTCGGCGTCGAGGAGGGCGAGAACCCCGCCGACACCGGCGAGCGCGGCGCGCTCTACCGCGCGCACATGGCCGAGCGCCGCATCCTGCTGGTGCTCGACAACGCCTGGAGCGAGGAGCAGGTGCGCCCGCTGCTGCCCGGCGTGCCCGGCTGCACGGTGATCGTCACGAGCAGGCGCAGGTTCGGCGGCCTGGAGAACGCCCGCTCGTTCGACCTCGACGTGCTCACCGAGCCGGAGGCCGCGCAGCTGCTCGTCTCGATCGTCGGGCACGAGCGGGCCGGCTCGGCGCAGGAGGCGCGCAGGGTGGCGCAGCTGTGCGGCAGGCTGCCGCTGGCGATCAGGATGGCTGGGGCCAGGATGGCGGGCCGTCCGCACTGGCGGCTGGCCAGGCTGATCGACCTGCTGGAGGACGAGCGCAACCGGCTCGACACGCTGTGCGCCGGGGACGTCGGCGTGCGCGCCAGCCTGGCGCTCAGCTACGACTGCGTCGACGAGCCGGCCGCCAGGCTGTTTCGGCTGCTGGGCGTGCTGGAGGCGCCGACGTTCGCCTCGTGGGTGGCGGGACCGCTGCTCGACCTCGACGACGCCAGGGCCGAAGAGGTGATGGAGCGCCTGGTCGAGGCCAGGCTGGTGGACGTCGCCCAGGTCGAGGAGGAGACGGGAACGGTCCGCTATCGCATCCACGACCTGCTGCGCCTGTACGCCAGGGACAGGGCGGCGGCGCAGGAGTGCCCGCAGGAGGTGGAGGCGGCCATGCGCAGGGTGTTCGGCCGCTTCCTGCACCTGACCGAGCAGGCACAGGCCAGGCTGCCCGGCGGCGTCGCACCGCTGGGCAGGGGCACGACGCCGAGGGTGGCGATGGCCAGGGCCGGGCTCGAACGGGTGCTCGGCGATCCGGTCGCCTGGTTCGAGGCCGAGTGGCAGACGCTGGTGAGCGTGTGCGAGCAGATGTGCGCACGCGGGCAGGACGAGGCGGCCTGGGAGCTGTGCTGCTGCCTGAGCAGGTTCCTCGAGGTGCGCTGGTATGCCGACGTCTGGCTCGGCGTGCACGCCAGGGCGCTGCGGGCGGTGCGCGAGGCGGGCAACACGCTGGGCGAGGCGCACCTGCTGCGTTCGCTCGGCGAGCGCTACCTGGACCTGGACAGGTACGCCGAGGCGATCGGCTGTCTGGACGAGGCCGCCGAGCTGTTCACCGAGCTCGGCAATGTCAGGTGCGCGGCCCATGTCCGGTGCGCGTCGGCGCTCGCCCATGCCAGGACCGGCAGGCTGGGCACCGCGTTGCGCACGCTGCGCCGTACGCTCGCGGTGTTCGTGGAGTGCGTGGACCGGGCGGGGGAGGCCAGGGCGTTGCACGCGCTCGGGTGTGTCCATCGCGACCTGGGACGCTACGAGGCGGCGGCGAGCTGTTACGACCGGAGCCTGGCCCTGTTCGCCGAGCTGGGCGACGACCTCGGCAGGGGCCTGGTGGTACGCCATCTGGGCGCACTGCACCTGGAACGCGGCGACACGCAGACGGCCAGGCCGCTGCTCGACCTGGCGCTGGTGATCTTCCGCGCCTGCGGCCACGCGGTGGGCGAGGGCTTCACGCTGGTCCACCTGGGCGCGTTGCACGGCGCCGACGGCGACAAGGCCGAGGCGCACCGCGCGCTGTCGCGTGCGCTGGACCTGTTCGTGGTGACGGGCGACAGGTACGGCAGGGCGCTGACGCTGCACCACCTCGGCGTGCGATACGCCGAGGAGGGCGAGGCGACGTGGGCGCGCGACTGCCTGGCCCAGGCGGTCAGGCTCTGGCAGGACATCGGCTTCGCCCTGTGGGAGGCGCGGAGCAAGCAGGCGATCGATGAGCTGTGATAGAGCGGGCGAAGAGAGGACGAAGAGGACAGTGTGCCGATATCGCCCTACGGTGGCGGAACGGGTCCTTCAGACGGGGTCACCACAAGGAAACCGGAGATGGATGCCATTCCCCGACGCGTACTTCCCGACCACCTGCACGTCGTGTTGCTCCAGCTGATGACAGGCGCCACCGACCAGGCTGCGAGCAATCGCCTGGGCATCTCGCCCAGGACCTACAGCCGCAGGGTCTCCGAGCTGCTCGACCACTTGGGCGTGGAGAGCCGGTTCCAGGCCGGAGCGGAGGTGATCAAGAGAGGCTGGGTCAGGCTCTGACCCTGGCGAGGAACTCCACGAGCACCCGGTTGACGAGGTGCGGCCGCTCCAGGAAACCGTAGTGGCCGCACCCCGGGAGCTCGGCGTAGGTGGCGTCGGGCATCGCCTCGGCCGCCTCCTTGACCAGCGAGGGCGGCATCAGCAGGTCGTCGGAGAAGGCCACCACCAGCATCGGCCGCCGCACCCCGCCGAGCGCGGCCCGTCGATCGCCCACCAGCGTCGCCTCGTACTGCAGCGCGGCCCCCTCTCCCTTGATCGGGAAGGCCGTCAGCACGTCCAGCCAGTCGGTCGCGACCGTGTCGTCGGCCAGGGTGCGCGGCGAGAACAGCTGCACCATCAGCGCGACCGCACTCGCATGCGGCGAGAGCGCGCCCGCCGCCCGCACCCGCTCGGCGCTCGCCTCGGTCATCGCCGTACGGAAGGCGTCGGCGCGTGCCCTGGTGCCCAGCAGCGCCGCCGCGGTGACCAGCTCGGGATGGGCCAGGGCGAGCTCCTGGCCGATGAGGGCGCCGAGCGAGGCGCCGACCACACTGACCGGGCCGTGGCCGAGCTCGCGGATCAGCCCGGCCGTGTCGGCCACCATGTCGCTCAGCAGGTAGGGGCCGGGCGGGCACTCCGAAGGCGCCGTGCCCCTGTTGTCGAAGGTGATCACCCGATGGCCGGCCTCCAGCAGGGCGGGCACCTGGTGCATGCCCCACACGCTGGAGCGCGACCCGGCCGGTGCGATCAGCAGGACGGGCGGGCCGGACCCCTGCTCCTCGTAGGACAGCTTGATCCCGTTACTCGCCACCGTCGGCATCGGCACTCCCCGTCTTGCTCCACAGACCTGTCGTCATCCTGGTCAGGGCGACGAGGAACAGCACCGCCATGACCGCCGCCGCCACCAGCACCGGTGTGCGCAGCCCGATCTCCCTGCCGCCCACGCCCTGGCCCACCGTGACCAGCAGGCCGCCCAGCAGCGAGCCCAGCGGCAACGGGCCCCACGAGATGAGCCGGTAGATGCTGTTGACCCGGCCCAGCAGGCGCTCGGGCACGATGCGCTGCCGGTAGCTGATCGTGATGATGTTCCACGCCAGGCCGAGCCCGGCGCTGAACGACAGGGCGATCGCCACCACGATCCCGCTGGAGGACAATCCCACCACGACCAGCGCCAGCGCACTGCCGATCAACGACAGCAGCAGCACCTTACGCGGCCCGAGCCTGGCCTCCAGCCACGGCGTGGACTGCGCGCCCACCATGCCGCCGACCGCGCCGACCATGAACAGCAGCCCGAACTGCAGCGCGCTCAGCCCCAGCACCTCCTGGGCGAACAGCACCTGCGTGGCCAGCGCCAGCGCGCCCGCCAGATTGACCAGGGCCAGCAGCAGCCCCAGCGAACGCAGCGCCCGATGCTCCCAGAAGAAGCGCAGCCCCTCGGCCAGCTCCCTGCGCATCGACCGCTCGCCCTCGGGCCGCTCCACCCTGGCCGTCGGCAGCAGCAGCACCAGCAGCCCGGACACCGCGAACAGCGCCGCGTCCACGGTGAACGGCACCGCCAGCATCACCCCGACCAGCAGCCCGCCCACCCACGGGCCGACGAAGACGCCCGCGACCGTGTCGGCGATGGTCAGCCTGGCATTGGCCTTCTGCAGCATCGGCCTGCTGACCAGCCGGGGCAGGATCGTCTGCGAGGCGTTCTCGTTGGCCACCGTCAGCGTGCCCAGCGCGAACGCCACCACGTACAGGGCGGGCAGCGACATGTGGCCGACGTAGAGCGCGCCCGCGACCGCGCCGACCAGCAGCGCCCGGCCCCAGTGCGTCACGGCCAGCAGCCGCCTGTGGTCCACCCGGTCGACGATCGCGCCGATCGGCAGGCTCAGCAGCAGCCACGGCAGCTCGGCCGCGCCGCCGATGAGCGCGATGAGGATCGGCTCCCTGGTCAGCGAGGTCGCCAGCCACGGGAAGGCCACCGCGCTGATGCCGGTGCCGAGATTGGACACCACGAAGGCGGCCCACAACATCCAGAAGCCCGTACCGAGCCTGCGACGTCCGCTGAGCAGGCTGGGGCTCGTCGGCGACACCACGTGTCGGCGCTCCTTCCGCGGGGACCGTCCCTCAGGCCACCGTGTACGGGCCCGCACGTCAACGGCGCTGGCGACTTGTCGCCAACAGCAGCTCATGGCCTTGCCGGGCACCCCGCCGTTTTGCAGCCTTGACCTTGCCGGTGCCCGGATGATCACATCAGGAGCGCAGCAGTGGAGAGAGATCACATCGCGATCGTCGGTATGGCCGGGAGATTCCCCGGTGCTCACGACATCGAGGAGTTCTGGCAGAACCTGGTGGCCGGGGTCGAGTCGGTCACGTTCTTCAGCGACGACGAGCTGCGCGCCGCGGGCACGCCTGACGAGCTGCTCGCGTTCCCGACCTATGTCAGGGCGGCGCCCATCGCGCCTGACACCGAGTTCTTCGAACCCGCCTACTTCGGGATGTCCACCCGGGAGGCGGAGATCCTCGACCCGCAGCACCGGGCCTTCCTGGAGGCATCGGACACCGCACTGCAGCACGCGGGCTACGACCCCTCGCGCTACGAGGCGCGCATCGGCGTCTTCGGCGGCGTGGGCATCAACCGCTACCGCGAGCTGAACGTCATCCGCAACGCCGACGCGATCAGGCTGATGGGCCACTTCGCGATCGACCTGTCGAACACGAGCGACTACGTCGCCACGCAGACCGCATACCGGCTCGGTCTGCGCGGCCCGGCGCTCACGACGCTCACCGCCTGCTCCACCTCCATGGTCGCGGTGCACACCGCGTGCCGGGCGTTGCTGGCGGGCGAGTGCGAGATGGCGCTGGCGGGCGGCGTGGACGAGCCCCTGCCGAGGATCTCGGGCTACTTCTACGAGGACGGCGGCATCTTCTCGCCCGACGGCCACGCCCGCGTGTTCGACGCCAAGGCCAGAGGCACGATCTTCGGCAGCGGCGTGGGCATCGTGGTGCTCAAGCGGCTGGCCGACGCCCTGGCCGACCGCGACACCGTGCACGCGGTGATCAGGGCCTCGGCGATCAACAACGACGGAGCGGCCAAGGGCGCCTTCGCCGCGCCGAGCGTTCCCGGCCAGGTCGCGGTCATCACCGACGCCCTGCGCAGGGCCGGGGTCGGGGCGGAGGACATCGGGTACGTCGAGGCGCACGGCACCGGCACGCTGGTCGGCGACCCGATCGAGGTCGCCGCCCTGACCCAGGCCTTCAGGGCCCAGACCGGAAGGGTCGCCGACTGCCCGATCGCCTCGGTCAAGTCGAACGTCGGCCATCTGGGCGCCGCGGCGGGCGTCACCGGTCTGATCAAGACCGTGCTCTGCCTGAGCCGCAGGGCGCTTCCCGCCAGCCTCAACTACGACGAGCCGAACCCGGCGATCGACTTCGACTCCTCGCCGTTCTATGTCAACACCGAGCTCATGCCGTGGAAGGCCAACGGCCATCCGCTGCTGGCCGGGGTGAGCTCGTTCGGCGTCGGCGGGACCAACGCGCACGTCATCCTGGAGGAGGGGCCCAGCAGGGTCGTGGCGCCTTCGGAACGCGCCTACCACCTGATCCCGCTGTCGGCCCGCACGCCGACGGCGCTCGACGCCATCGGCGCCGACCTGAGCAGGCACCTGGAGGACCAGCCGGCCGACCTGGCCGACGCCGCCAGCACGCTGGCCAAGGGCAGGACGCCGAGGGCGGCCCGGGGGTTCGTCGTGGCCCAGGACGCCGCATCGGCCGTCGAGCGGCTCGCCGCCGGGATCGTTCCCGGCCATCCCGCGCTGACACCGCCGCGCGGCGACGCGCGCGAGGTCGTGTTCATGTTCCCCGGCCAGGGCGCACAGTACGCCGGGATGGGCAAGGACCTCTACGACACCGAGCCGGTCTTCCGGGCCGAGATCGACGCCTGCGCCGAGCTCATCACCGGCTGGGACCTGCGCGAGAAGCTCTTCGGCGGCGAAGGCCTGAACGAGACGGCCGTCACCCAGCCCGCCGTGTTCGCCGTCGAGTACGCCCTGGCCGCGCTGCTGCGCTCCTGGGGCCTGCGACCGGCGGCGATGGTCGGGCACAGCATCGGCGAGTACGTCGCCGCGTGCCTGGCCGGTGTCTTCACCCGCGAGGAGGCGCTGGCCCTGGTCGTCGCCAGGGGCGCGCTCATGCAGGACCTGCCGCGCGGCGACATGCTCTCGGTGCCGCTCAGCGAGGACCTGCTCAGGCCCATGCTCGGACCCGGCGTCGACCTGGCCGCCGTCAACGCGCCCGACCAGTGCGTGGTCTCGGGACCGGCCGAGGCGATCGCCGAGTTGCGCGAGGTGCTGTCGCTGCAGGGCGTCGAGGGGCGCCCGCTGCACACCTCGCACGCCTTCCACTCGGCCGCGATGGACCCGATCCTGGAGGAGTTCGCGGCGAAGGTGGCCGAGACCGGGCCGCGTGCGCCGGGCCTGCCGTACGTCTCGAACGTCACGGGGACGTGGATCACCGCCGAGCAGGCGACCGATCCCGGCTACTGGAGTGAGCACCTGCGGCGCTGCGTGCGCTTCGGCGACGCGGTCGGCGTGCTCACCGAGGGCAGGCGCCGGGTGCTGGTCGAGGTCGGGCCGGGCCAGACGCTCACCACGCTGGCCCGCAGGCGGCTCGACGCCGACATGGCCGGGCTCGTCGTCCCCGCGATGCGGCACCCGCAAAGGCGTCAGTCCGACGTCGAGGCGCTGCTGACGGCCGTCGGCCAGGTCTGGCAGGCGGCGGGCAGGGTGGACTGGGAGGCGTTCTGGGGCGAGGAGCCGCGCTCCCGCGTGCCGCTGCCGACCTACCCCTACGAACGCCAGCGGTGCTGGGCCGAACCCGACCCCGAGTCGTTCACCGCGGCGGCGGCCGGCCCCAAGGACACCGGCCCCTACTACGTGCCGGTCTGGCGCGAGACGGCCCCGCCGCCGTCCGCACCCGCCGACACGCGCCCGTGGCTGGTCTTCACCCCGGGCCACGGCCCGGCCGAAGAGCTGGTACGGCGCCGCCGCGCGGCCGGGCTGCCGGTCGTCGCGGTGACCCCGTCGCCCGGCGAAGGCGACCTGGCGGTGGAGGCACGCGACCCGGCGGGACACGCCGCGGCGCTGGACGCCGTCTTCGCCCTGCCGGGCGCGGGCGAAGGCCGCCTGACCGTCGTGCACGGCTGGTCGGCCGCGCGGCCGGGCACGGCCGGCAGCCCGAACGGCTGGCTCGACCTCGGCTTCTACAGTGTGCTCAACCTGCTGCAGGCCCTGGCCCGCAGGAGGGACGCGCCCGAGGCCGACCTCTTCCTCGCCACGACCGCGATGAACGACGTCACCGGCCAGGACCCGGTCGAACCGGCCAAGGGCGCACTGCTCGGCCTGATCAAGCTCGTGCCCAAGGAGCTGACCGGCGTCTCGTGCAAGGGCGTCGACTTCACCGACTCCGGCGACGCCGCGGCCGACGCCGTGCGGCTGGAGGCCGAGATCGTCGCGGGTGACGCCGCCGACCAGGTGGCCTACCGAGGCCGTAAGCGCTGGGTGTGGGGCTACGACCGCATCGACCTCGAACCCTCGGGCCCGCCTCCGCTGCGCGAGCAGGGCGTCTATGTCGTCACCGGCGGTCTGGGCGGTCTCGGCCTGGTCCTGGCCAAGGACCTGGCCGAAAGGGTCGACGCCAGGCTGGTGCTGGTCGGCAGGAGCGGGCTGCCCGAGCGGGAGTCGTGGGCGGGCTATCTGGCCGCGCACGGCGACGACGACCCGGTCGCCCGCCGCATCCTGAAGGTGCGCGAACTCGGCGACAACGTGCTGGTCGTCGCCGCCGACGTGGCGGACCCCGAGGCGATGCGCGAGGTACGGCGCCGCGCCGAGGCCGCGTTCGGGCCGGTCAACGGCGTCTTCCACGCGGCGGGCGTCTCCGGCGGCGGCATGCTGGAGACCCGCTCGGCCGAGGCGGCCGAAGGGGTGTTCGCCCCGAAGGTCGGCGGCCTCTACGCCATCGAGGAGGTGTTCGGCGACGAGCTCGACCTGCTCGTGCTGTACTCCTCGATCGCCGTCATCTCGGGCGACTTCGGCCTCGGCGACTACTGTGCGGCCAATGCCGTCATGGACGCCTACGCCCATGCCAGGGCGGGCGGCCGTACCCGTGTGCTGTCGATCAACTGGCCGATCTGGTTCAACATCGGCATGGCGCACGACACCTACGCGCCGGCCCTGCTGACCGACTTCGAGCGCGGCGACAGGTACGAGGCGGTCGAGCACCCGCTGCTCGACAGCAGGCTGCACCAGCTCTACTCCGACGAGATCGTGTTCGTGAAGCGGCTGTCGGAGGCCGACTGGGAGGTCGACGAGCACCGCCTCGAAGGCCTGCCGACCATGCCGGGCACCGGGCTCGTGGAGATCATCAGGGCCGGGTTCGAGCTCGGCACCGGCCACGCGCTGATGGAGATCAAGGACGTGGTGTTCATGCGTCCGCTGACCTTCGAGCACAGCCGCAACGTCAAGGTGGTCTACCGGCCCGACGGCGACGGCGGCTACCTGGTCACGGTCGCCGACGCCGAGGACGGCGGAGGCGGGACCGAGTACACCAGGGCCAGGGTCAGGCGCGCGCCCGACGAGCCCGCCCCCGTGCACGACCTGGGCACGCTGCGCATCCTGTGCGACGTGCTGGACACCCCCTCCTACGACCCGGCGATCGGCGGCCTGACCGTCGGCCCGCACTGGGACAACATCAGGGGCAGGTGGCGCGGCGAGGACGCCGAACTGGTCCTCGTCGAGCAGCCGGACGCCTTCGTGGCCGAGCTGCCCGGCTACGGCCTGCACCCGGCGATGCTGGACAGCGCCAACGCACTCGGCCAGGCCATCGCGGCCGACGCCCGCTTCCTGCCGTTCGGCTACGACCGCATCGTGGTGCGCGGGCAGCTGCCCGGACGGATCTTCAGCCACATCCGCCACCGTGACGACACCACGGGCGACATCACCCGCAGCGACATCACCATCATGGACGCGGACGGCCGCGAGCTCGTCCTGGTCGAAGGCTTCACGCTGCTGGCCTATGACTCGGGCGGCGCGGCCGAGGCGATGGCGCCGACCGGCTCCGACAGCGGGCTCGTCATCGCCGCAGACGGCCAGGAGAGCGCGGGCGCGTCCGCCGCCGCCGACCTGGAGCTGCGGCTGCTGCGCGAGGCCGACCTGGAGTTCGGCATCCACCCCGAGGCCGGATCGGCCGCACTCTGGCAGATCCTCGACAGCGGTGTGCACCCGCAGCTCATCATGTGCCCCGACGGCCTGGGCGAGCGGCTGCGCAGGGCGGCGGGCGTCACCAGGGAGGCGCTGCGCGAGCAGATGGCCCAGGCCCCGCAACGGGCCGCCGCCGTCACCGCGCGCAACCTCGCCACCCCGTACGTGGAGCCGGTCACCGCGGCGCAGCGGGCCCTGGCCGAGTTCTGGCAGGACTCGCTCGGCGTCGACAAGGTCGGCGTCGACGACGACTTCTTCGACCTCGGAGGCAACTCGCTGATCGCGGTCCAGCTCGTGGCCAGGATCAGGGAGCACTTCAGGACGGAACTCGCCGTCGCCGTGCTGTTCGAGTGCAGGACCACGCGCAACCTCGCCGCCGACATCGAGGCCACGCTCGCCGAGCAGGTGGCCGGGATGTCGGACGAGGAGGCCGCGGCCCTGCTGGCCACGCTCGAATAGCCCGCCGTACCCACCGCACCGCATTCACCCCGTGAGCAAGAGGAGACAGGCGTGTTCGAGGACGACGACGACCGCGAGTACACGGTCGTGATGAACCACGAGGAGCAGTACTCCATCTGGCCGGTGCACAGAACCGTGCCCGCCGGATGGAGCGAGGTCGGCAGGACCGGCCCCAAGGCCGAGTGCCTGACCTACATCGAAGAGGTGTGGACCGACATGCGGCCCAAGAGCCTGCGCGAGCGGATGGGCGGCTGACCTCGATGTCCTTCGAGACAGGGGTGGTGATCCACGGGCAGGACCTGCCCGTGGCCGAGATGATCGAGCGGGCCAGGCTCGCCGAGAAGATCGGCGTCGACGCGGTGTGGCTGGTGCAGCTGCCCAGCCTGCGCGACAGTGCGGCCGTGCTGGCCGCACTGGCCTGTTCGACCGAGCGCGTCACCATCGGGGCGGGCGTGCTGCCCTTCTACACCCGCCCACCTGTCACGATGGCCCAGACCGCGCTCACCGTCGACGAGCTGTCGGGCGGGCGTTTCGTGCTCGGCGTCGGCGGCGGGCACCGGGTGACCGGCGAGTGGATGCTCGGCGTGCCGATGGGCCCGCCCGTGGAGTCGATGCGGGAGTACCTCTCGATCGTCACCTCGCTGATCCGCGAGGGCGAGGCGCACGTCACCGGCTCGTGGTTCAGGGCGCATGCCGTGTACGCGGCGCCCAGGCGTCCTGAGCTGCCGGTCTATCTCGGCGCTTTCGGGCCGAGACTGGCCGAGCTCGCCGGTGAGTTCGGCGACGGGCTCATGCTGTGGATGTGCACGGCGCCCTACCTGCGCGACGTCGTCATGCCGGCGCTGCGCGAGGGCCTGCGCAAGGCCGGTCGCACACTCGACGGCTTCCCCGTCGTCGCGATGGTGCCGGGCGCGGTGTCTCAGGACCTGCCGGGCGACCGCGAACTGCTGCGCCGCTACCTGGCCGCGTACGCCCGCGTCCCCACCTACCGCACGATGTACGGCAGGAGCGGCTTCGGCGCCGACCTGGAACGCGGCGTGGTCGGCGACGAGATGCTCGACGGCATCGCCGTGCTCGGCGACGAGCAGGCCGTGGCCGCCATGGCACGGCGTTACCGCGAGGCGGGCGCGACCCAGGTCGTCATCACGCCGATGGCCTCGGCGCACAACGACAGGGCCCTGTTCGCGCGTACCGTCGAAGCCTTGGTCGCCCCGTGACGCCGCAGCCGCTGGGCGCCGAGCCCCAGGACGAGGGCGCCTGCGCCGCGTCGAGCGGGCCGGGGGCCGACTGCGGGCTGCACGGCCCGGTGCTGGCCATGGCCGGGCGGGCGCCCGACGCCGTCGCCGTGGTGTGCGGCGGCGAACGCCTGACCTACGGCGAGCTCGGCGCGCGGGCCTCGGGGCTGGCCCTGCGGCTGCGGGCGGCGGGCTCGGGGCCCGAGGACGTGGTGGCGGTCTGCGTGCCGCGAGGCGTGGGGCTGCCGGTCGCACTGCTCGGCGTCCTGCAGGCGGGCGCGGCCTTCCTGCCGATCCCCGCCGACTTTCCCGCCTCGCGCGCCCGCGCCGTGGCCGAGGACGCGGGTGTGCGCAGGGTCGTCGCCACCGAGGAGACGGCCGGGCGCTTCCCCGGCCTGACGGCCGTCGCACTCGAAGGCGAGGACGCCGCGCCGGCCCCGATGGCCGTCGACTCGCTCAGCGCCGCCTACGTGATCTACACATCGGGCTCGACCGGCACGCCGAAGGGCGTGGTGGTGCCGCACCGGCCCGCGTCGGCGCACATCAGGTCGATGACCGCCAAGCTGGGGCTCAGCAGGCGTGACACCGTGCTGCAGCTGGCGGGGGAGTCGGTGGACGTCGCCGTCGAGCAGCTGTTCACCGCGCTGTTCGCGGGCGCGGCCGTCGTCATGCGCGGGCCTCGGCCGTGGGGGGTCACCGAGCTCCGCCGTACCCTCGACCAGGACGAGATCACCGTCGCGGACCTGCCGGCGGCGCTGTTCGCCGAGCTCGTGGCCGAGGAGCGGCCCTTCCCGACCGGGGTGCTGCGGCTGCTCAGCGTCGGTGGCGAGCAGTTCCCGTCCGCGGCGGCCAGGCGGTGGTCGACCGACACGCTGACGCTGCTCAACGCCTACGGCCCCACCGAGGCCGTCATCACCGCGACCACGCACCGGGTGACGCCCGACGGCGACAGGGTGCCGATCGGCCGTGCGGTCGGCAGGCGCAGGCTCGCCATCATGGACGCCGAGCTGCGCGAGGTCAGAGGCGAGGCGGGCGGCGAACTGCACCTGGGCGGCGACCTGCTGGCCAGGGGCTACCTCGGCCGCCCGGCGCTCACCGCCGAACGTTTCGTCCCCGACCCGGCGGGCCCGCCGGGCGCCCGCATGTACCGCACGGGCGACCTGGTACGGCGCCGCCCCCCGCACGGCCTGGAGTTCCTCGGCCGCACCGACGACCAGGCCAAGATCCACGGGCACCGCGTCGAGCCGGGCGAGGTGGAGGCCGCGCTCGACGCCCATCCCGAGGTGACGCGGTGCTGCGTCGTGCTGGAGTCGGGGCGGCTGGTCGCCCATCTGGTCGCCGCCGACACCACCAGCCCGCCCGGGGTCGGCGAGCTGCGCGACTGGCTGGCGCTGCGGCTGCCGCCGTGGATGATCCCCACCGGCTGGCACGCGCACGACAGGCTCCCGCTGACCGAGGCCGGGAAGATCGACAGAGCCGCCCTGCCGCGCTCGCCGATCGAGTCCGAGTCGGTGGGCGAGCCGCAGACGCCCACCGAGCACCTGCTCACCGGCATCTGGCGTGAGGTGCTCGGCCTGGAGCGCGTCGGCACGCGTGACGACTTCTTCCGGCTCGGCGGCACCTCGATCGGCGCGATCAGGGTGCTCGCCGCCCTGCGCGCCGCGACCGGGGCCGAGCTGGAGCTGCACGACCTGTTCACCGGCAGGACCGTCGAGGCGCTCGCCGCGGTCGCCGACGCCTGCACGCCCTGCACGGGGGAGCGGGAGGCGCCGAGCGCCGACGGCGAGGCGCCGCTCACGCTCATGCAGGAGCAGATCTGGTTCCACGAGCAGTCCTCGCCCGGCAACATCGCCTACAACGCGCCCACCACGTTCACCCTGCGGGGCCCGCTGGAGCACGCCAGGCTCGAACACGCGGTGAGCAGGCTCGTCGAACGGCACGAGGTGCTGCGCACGACGATCGAGACCGGCGCGGACGGCGTGCCCGTGCAACGGGTGCATCCGCCCTACGCCGTGCGCATCCCCGTCGTGGAGTCGAGCGCCGACGAGGTCGAGGCGCTGGTGCTGGCCGAGGCGCGCACGCCGTTCGAGGTGGCCAGGCTGCCGCTGGTGCGCTGGACGCTGCTCAGGCTCGCGCCCGGCCTGCACGAACTCGTGCTCGTCGAGCACCACCTCGTGCACGACGGCTGGTCGTTCGCGCTGCTGACCCAGGAGCTGTCGGCGCTCTACCGGGGCGAGGAGCCGGGCGATCCGGCGGGCGGGCGGCTGCGCTACACCGACTTCGCCCGCAGGCAGCGCGCGCGGGCCGACGGCGAGCGCCTGGCGTACTGGAGCGAGCGGCTGAAGGGCGCCGACGACGAGCTCGGCCTGGCCCTCGACCGGCCGCGCCCGGCCGAGGCCGCCTACGCCGGCGGCGTGCACCGCGTCGAGCTGCCGCCGTGGCTGTGCGAGCTGGCCCGCGAACGCAGCAGGGCGAGCGGCGTCACCCTGTTCGCCACCCTGCTGGCCGCCTATGTCGCGCTGCTGCACCGGGCCGGAGGCAGGCAGGACCTCTGTGTGGGCTCCGCCTTCGCCAATCGGGCCGCGCCCGGCACCCAGGACGTCATCGGCATGTTCGTCAACCCGGTCGTGCTGCGCTTCGACCTGTCCGGATCGCCGGGCTTCGGGGCGCTGGTCGAGCAGGCCGCCGCTGTCACGCTCGGCGCGCACGCCCACCAGGACGTCGCCTTCACCCGGGTCGTCGAGGCGCTCGCGCCGATCAGGACACCGGGCCGCAATCCGCTGTTCGCCGCCATGTTCAACATGGACGACGCGCCGCTCGGCCCCATCGACCTGGGCGAGGTCGAAGGCACGTACCTGGAGCGGCACAACGGCACGGCCAAGGTGGACCTGTCGGTGCTGGCCGTGCCCAGGGCCGAACGGCAGACCGGGCTGCCGCCGGACGAGCGCGACCGGCGGATCACGATGATCTGGGAGTACCGCTCCGACCTGTTCGACGCCGGGAGCGTCGCCAGGCTCGCCGCGCAGTACGAACTCCTGCTCGCCGCGGCGCTCGCCGACCCCGGCACGCGGATCGCCGAGCTGCCCCTGGGCGGTGCGAGCGCACCCGGCAGGCGCCCGTCGTCCACGCCGACGCCCGTGCTGGCGCTGTTCGAGGGGCATGCCGCCGCCAACCCGGACCGGCCGGCCGTACGGCTGGCCGGTGGGGGCGCGCTCACCTACGGGGAACTGGACGCCGGGGCCGAGCGCGTCGCGCGGGTGCTGCGGGCCAAGGGCGTCGGGCCGGAGGACGTCGTCGCGCTGTGCCTTGAGCGCGACCTGCGGCTGCCCGAGCACGTGCTCGGCGTGCTCAAGGCGGGAGCCGCCTATCTCCCGCTCGACCCGGACTGGCCGGCCGACCGGATCGCGTCGCTGGTCGAGGCGGCGGGCGCGGTGCTGTTCGACGACCTGGAGGGCGATCCCGGTCCCTCGTACGGCGGCCCGCAGCTGCCGGGGCACGCCGCCTATCTCATCGGCACCTCCGGCTCGACCGGCGAGCCGAAGCCCGTGGTGATCAGCCGTGGCGCACTCGCGGCGGAGTACCGGGCCTGGGCCGAGGCCTACGCGCTCACCCCGGCCGCGCACGCCAGCCTGGCCTCGTTCGCCTTCGACGTGTGCACGGGCGACCTGGTCCGCGCCCTGGCCTCGGGCGGCACGCTGGTCATCTGCCCGAAGGACGTCGTGCTCGATCCCCGCAGGCTGTACGAGGCGCTGCGCGACAACGACGTGCGTTACGCCGAACTGCTGCCTTCGGTGGCCAGGCTGCTGGTCGACCACTGCGAGGCCGAAGGCCTGTCGCTCGGCTTCCTCACACTGATCGCGGTCGGCGGCGAGCCGTGGACCGCCGCCGAGCACGCCGCACTGCGCCGCGTCGCCGGGCCAGGCACCCGGGTGCTCAACGTCTACGGCGTCACCGAGGCAACCGTCGGCAGCACGCTGTGGGAGGGCGAGCCCGTCGGCGGCTCGGCCTGGCTGCCCGTCGGCGGCGGCCTGCCCGGCGTCGGGGCCCGCGTGCTCGACGCCTGCCTGCGGCCCGTGCCGCCCGGCATCGCCGGGCAGATCCACCTGTCCGGGCCGACCCTCGCCAGGGGCTACCACGGCATGCCGGGCCGTACGGCCGAGCGTTTCGTACCCGATCCCGAAGGGGCTCCGGGTGAGCGGCTGTATGCCACCGGGGACCGGGGGCGGCTGCGGGGCGACGGGGCGATCGAGTTCCTCGGACGAGGCGACCGGCAGGTCAAGGTACGCGGGTTCCGGATCGAACCAGGCGAGATCGAGACGGTGCTGCGCTCGGCCGAAGGGGTACGGGACGCCGTCGTGCTCCCCGCCGGGGAGGAAGGCGGGCGGCTGGAGTCGCTGGCCGCCTTCGTCCTGGGAGAAGGGAGCGTGCGGGGGGAGTCGCTCACCGACTGGCTGCGGGCGCGGCTGCCCGCGCACCTGGTGCCGCAGACGATCACCGTGCTCGACGCCTTCCCGCGCACCCCGACCGGCAAGATCGACAGGTCCGCGTTCGCCGTGCCCAGGCCGGAGGGGAGCGGCGCGCGGCACGTCGAGCCGAGGGACGAGACCGAGCGGCTGATCGCCGCCGTGTTCGCGGAGGTGCTCGGCACGCGGGTCGGCGCCTTCGACGACTTCTTCGCACTCGGCGGGCACAGCCTGCTGGCCGCACGCGCCGGGGTCAGGCTGCGGGCCGCGCTCGGCAGGGCGGTGTCGGCGGGCGACGTGCTCGCCGCGCCCAGTGTGGCGGCGCTCGCCCGGCGGGTGGCCGCGATGGACGAGGCGGCCGAACAGGGGCCGGGCGTGGTGGACCGGGCCGCCTTCCTGGTGTCCTGGGACGCCTTCGACGAGGTCGGGGAGGCGCCTCGATGAGCGAGGCCGTCGCCGTGCCCGCCTCCTTCGCGCAGGAGCGGTTCTGGCTGGCCGAACAGCTCGCGGGCGGCGCGGCGCCCTACAACCTGCATCTGGCGACCGAGCTCGTGGGACCGCTCGACGTGCCCGCCTTCCGGGCCGCGCTGGGCGCCGTCGTCCAGGCGCACGAGGCGTTGCGCACGACGTTCAGGACGATCGGCGGGCGGCCGTACCAGGTGATCGCCGACACCGTCGAGGTGCCGTTCGAGGTCGTGGACGTGCGTGAGGAGGAGGTGGCGGGCCGGGCGGCCGGGCAGGCCAGGCGCAGGTTCGACCTGGCGGCCGGGCCGCTGCTGCGCGCCGAACTGTTGCGGGTCGGGCCCGAACGCCATGTGTTGACGCTGACCGTGCACCACACCGTGTGCGACGGCTGGTCGCTCGGGCTGATCCTCGCGGAGATCGGCGCGCACTACCGGGGCGAGCCGCCGCCCGCGCCCGCCCTGCAGTACGCCGACTATGCGATCTGGCAGCGCGAGCAGGCCGGGCGTGGCGCCTTCGACGCCGCTCTCGCGCACTGGAGGAGTTCGCTCGACGGCGCTCCGGCCGTGCTCGACCTGCCGTTCGACCGGGCCAGGCCGCGCGTCGGCCGCAACGAGGGCGCGCTCGTCGAGCTCGGTCCGCTGCCCGAAGGGCTGGCCGCCCTGGCCGTACGGGAGCGGGCGACGCCGTTCGCGGTGACGCTGGCGCTGTTCGGGCTGTGGCTGCACCGCCTGACGGGGGAGCGCGACGTGGTCGTCGGCACCGTGCACGCGGGACGGGACAGGCCGGGCACCGAGCGCGTGGTCGGCTGCCTGGCCAACACGCTGCCGCTGCGGCTGGCCGTACGGCCGGACGAAGGGTTCGGGGCGCTGGTGCGGCGGGCCGCCCATGTGGTGCGGGAGGCGCACGAGCATGGCGGAGCGCCGTTCGACCAGGTCGTCAAGGCGGTCAATCCGGTGCGGGGACTCGGCCATCATCCGGTGTTCCAGGTCATGCTGGACGCGGAGCCTGGCGCCGGGCTCGAGCTGCCCGGCGTCGAGGCGAGGCCCGTGACGGTGCTGGACCGGCGGGTGTCGCTGTTCGACCTGAGCCTGACGATGACGTCGTCCGGGCTGGTCTGCGAGTACGACACCGCCCTGTTCGACGCCTCGACCGTGAACGCCCTCACCCGGTGCCTGGGGACGCTCGCGCGTGCGGTGCTCGCCGAGCGCGATCGGGCGGTGGGCGAACTGCCGCTGCTGGACGAGCGGACGCGCGAGCGGGTCATCGGCCTGGGATCGGGGGGGCCTGTCGTGGGCGGGGCCGGTGTCGAGGTGCCGGGCGGGGCGGCCGTCGAGGCGGAGGGGGTGTCGCTGTCGTGGGCCGGGCTGGAGGCGGCCTCGGCCGCGCTGGGCGCCGAACTGGTCGCGAAGGGCGTGCGGCGAGGCGCGCTGGTGGCGTCCGGGTGCGGGCGGTCCGCGGAGGCGATCGTCGCCATCCGGGCGATTCACCGGGTGGGCGCGGTCTACCTGCCGGTGGACCCGGCCCAGCCGCAGGCCAGGCTGGCCGCCCTGCTGGAGGCGTCGCGGCCCGCCGCCGTCGTCACGACCGAGGCCCACGTGGGGGCGTTCGCCGCTTGGGACCCGCTGCTCGTGTGCCTGGGCGAAGGGCGTGCGGCTTCGGCGCCCGCCTGCGCCGTCGATCCGGGCGAGCTGGCCTATGTCATGTTCACCTCGGGCTCGACCGGCGGGCCCAAGGCGGTCGAGGTCACGCACGGCGGGGTGGCGGCGTACGCGTCGGCGCACGGCCGGGCGCACGGGCTGGTACGCGGGGACCGGGTGCTGCAGTTCGCCTCGCTCGGGTTCGACCTCAGCGCCGAGGAGATCTTCCCGTGCCTGGCGGCGGGCGCCACGCTGGTGATCGGCTCGCCGGACATGCTCGACGGTCCGGCCGCCTTCCTGCGGGCCGTCGAACGGCTCGGTGTGACGGTGGCGCATCTGTCCACGTCGTTCCTCGTCTCGCTGACCGAGGCCGCCGAGGCGTCGGGCGTGCCCGCGACGCTCAGGCTCGTCGTGATCGGCAGCGAGCCCGCCGACCCCGCCTCCCTGGCCCGCTGGCAGGCGGCGGCCCCCGGCGTACGGCTGGCCCACGTCTACGGCGTCACCGAGGCGAGCATGGTCTCGACGATCGCCCCGCTCGGCCGGGTGCACGCCGACGGCGGCCGGGTGAGCGTCGGCACGCCCATCGCCGGCACCGAGGTGCACGTGCTTGACGCCCGCATGGAACCCGTGCCGGACGGCATGCCCGGCGAGATCCACATCGGCGGCGCGGGCCTGGCCAGGGGCTACCGGGACGAGCCCGGCCGTACGGCGGCGAGGTTCGTCCCGCATCCCTTCGCCGCCGGAGGCCGCCTCTACCGCACCGGCGACCTGGGCCGTCGCCGCGCCGACGGGTCGCTGGAGATCGTCGGCAGGCTCGACCGCCAGATCGGCCTGCACGGCCTGCGCATCGAACCGGGCGAGAGCGAGGCGGCGCTGCGCACGCACCCGTCGGTCGCCGACGCCGTCGTGACCGTCAGGCAGGAGCGCCTGACCGCCTATCTGGTCGCCGCACCGGGTCAGCCGGTCGCCTCCCCCGACGCCCTGCGCGAGCACGTGGCCGCACTGCTGCCCAGGCATCTCGTGCCGGTCGTCCACGTGTGGATACCGGAGGTGCCGAGGACGGGCAGCGGGAAGGTCGACCTGTCGGCGCTGCCCGATCCCGGGAGGCGGTCGGCGCCGCCCCGGGAGCTGAGCGGCGCCACGCAGCACGCGCTGGCCGAGATCTGGCGGGAGGTGCTGGCCGTCGAGGCGGTCGGCGCGGACGACGACTTCTTCGCACTCGGCGGGCACTCACTGCTCGCCGGGCAGGTCGCGGCCAGGCTGCGACGGCGTTTCGGGGTGGCGGTGGGTGTCGCGCTGGTCTTCGAGCACCCCCGCCTCGCCGACCTGGCCTCGGCGGTCGACCGGGCCGCCCCGGCGCGTACGGCCTCGCGCATCGGCACGGTGTCGACGGGCAACGCACTGCGCTCGGCCGTCGGCGAGGGCGCCGAGCTGGACGCGCTGCTGCGCGAGCTGGGGGTGAGCGGTCATGAGCGATGAGCGCGCCAGGGTCCTGCCGGTGTCGTGGGCGCAGCGGCGGTTGTGGTTCGTGGATCGGCTGGGTGGGTCGGCGTATGGGGTGGTGGTGGGGTTGCGTTTGGTGGGTGGTTTGGATGTGGGGCGTTTGGTGGGTGCGGTGTCGGGTGTGGTGGGGCGGCATGAGGTGTTGCGTGCGCGTTTTGTGGGGGTGGAGGGGGAGCCGGTGATGGTGGTGGAGGGGGGTGGTGGGGTGGTGGTTGAGGTGGTGGAGGGGGGTGTGGGTGATGTGGAGGTGGTGGGTGGTGATCTTGAGGTGGGTCCGGTGGTGCGGTTCTGGCTGGTGCGGGAGTCGGCGGGTGTGCATGTGCTGGTGGTGGGGGTGCATCACATCGTGTTCGACGGGTGGTCGGAGTCGGTGCTGGTGCGTGATCTCGCGGCGTTGTACCGGGGGGAGGAGCTGGAGCCGCTGAGCGTCGGCTTCGGCGACTACGCGGCCTGGGAACGCGAGCAGGGCGTCGACCCCGAAGGCCTGGCCTACTGGCGGGAACGGCTGGCCGGGGCGCCGGCGCTGATGGGCATGCCGCTGGACCGGCCGCGACCGGCACGCCGGACGGGCGCGGGGCGCAGGAGTGCGTTCGGGCTGTCGGCGGGCGAGGTCGAGGGGCTGACCTCGGTGTGCGCGGCGTCGGGCGCGACCCTGTTCATGGGGCTGCTCGGCGCGGTGAACGTGGTGCTGGCCCGCTCCTGCGACACCACCGACGTCGTCGTCGCCACCATCACGTCCGACCGTGTGCTGCCCGAGCTCGAAGAGCTGATCGGGTTCTTCGTCAACACCGTCGTGCTGCGCACCGACCTGGGCGGCGATCCCGGCCTCGCCGACGTGGTGGCCAGGTCGCGCCGTACCGTGGTCGGGGCGCTGGCCCATCAGGACGTGCCGTTCGACCGGGTCGTGGAGGAGTGCGCGCCGCAGCGGATCGCGGGCGTCACGCCCTACGCGCAGGTGGCGGTCATCGTGCAGAACACGCCCGAGCCCGCCGCGCGGCTCGACGAGCACGTGCGGGTCGAGCCCGTCCCGATGCCGGTGCGTAGCGCCGCCTTCGACCTGTCGCTCCAGGTGTGGCGTACGGCGGACGGCGGGCTCGACGGGTTCGTCGAGTACTCCACCGAGCTGTTCGACCAGGCCACCGTCGACGGGTTCGCCACGGCGCTGCGTCAGGTCGTGCGGGCGGGCGCGGCCGATCCGGCGCTGCCGTACTCCAGGCTGCCGCTGACGCCGCCTGGCGCCGCGGCCGACGAACCGCCGCCGCTGGCGCACTGCCTGCACGACCTGATCGCGGAGCGGGCCCGGCTGCGGCCGGACGCCGTGGCCGCGACCTGCGCGGGCGACGAGCTGACCTATGCCGAGCTGGACGCGCGGGCCGACGCGCTGGCCGGGCGGCTGCGGGCCGAAGGCGTCGGGCCCGAGTCCGTCGTGGGCGTGTGCCTGCGGCGCTCGCTCGACGTGCCGGTCACGCTGCTGGCCGTGCTCAAGGCGGGAGCCGCCTATCTGCCGCTCGAACCCGACTACCCGCAGGAGCGCCTGGCGTACATGCTGGCCGACTCGGGGGCGAAGATCGTCGTGACCGACGCGCCCGAGCGGGTGCCCGGCGGGCTGCTCACGCTCGCGCCCGGCGACACCGCGCCGCACGCGCCCGGTGAGCCGGTGCTCGCCGACCCCGAGTCGCTGGCCTACGTGATCTACACCTCGGGCTCGACCGGACGGCCCAAGGGCGTCGCCGTCTCGCACCGCGCGGTCGCGTGCCGGGTGCTGGAACCGGCGTGGCTGCCGCTCGGCGAGCACGAGGTGTTCATGCTCGCCACGCCGCTGTCGTTCGACGTGTCGGTGCTGGAGCTGTTCGGCTGCCTGGTCAACGGGCACACGCTGGCCATCCTCCCGGCGGGCAAGGCGCTGCCCGAGCGGGTGGCCGCCTTCCTCGCCGACGAGCCGGTCACCGTGGCCTGGCTGACGGCGGCGCTGTTCCACGCGGTCGTCGACTGCGCCGAACGCCCCTTCCCCGCCGTGCGCCATCTCATCGCCGGAGGCGACCAGCTCTCGGCCGACCACGTGCGCAGGGCCCACGACCTGGTGCCTGGCGGCCGGGTCGTCAACGGCTACGGCCCCACCGAGGCCACGATCTTCAGCACCGTCTTCCCCGTACCGCACGGCCACGAGGGCAGGGTGCCGATCGGCCACGCGCTGCCCAGCACCGGGGCGCACATCGTCGACAGGCGGCAGGAGCCGGTCCCGGCGGGAGTCGCCGGCGAGCTGCTCGTCTCGGGCGAAGGACTGGCCAGAGGGTACCTGGGCAGGCCCGCGCTGACCGCCGAACGCTTCCTGCCCGACCCGCTCGGCAGGCCGGGCTCCCGCATGTACCGCACAGGCGACCTGGTACGGCTGCGCGACGGCGGCACGATCGAGTTCCTCGGCCGCGCCGACCAGCAGGTCAAGATCCGGGGCTTCCGCGTCGAGCCCGAAGAGGTCGAGCAGGTGTTGCGCAGGCACCCCTCGGTCAAGGACGTCGTGGTGACCGCACCGCACCACGACGGCGACAGGCGGCTCATCGCACACGTCGTGCCCGCCGGGCCGTGGCCGGGCACCAGCGACCTGCTCGTGCACTGCAGAGCGGTCCTGCCCGACTACATGGTCCCGGCCGTCTTCGTCACGCTGGAGGCGTTGCCGGTCAGCCCCAACGGCAAGGTGGACAGGGCGGCGCTGCCCGACCCCGGCACCGGCAGGCCCGACCTCGAAGGCGGTTACGTGCCGCCGCGCGGGCCGGTGGAGACGGCGCTGGCCGACATCTGGACGGGCCTGCTCGGCCTGGACCGGGTCGGCGTGCACGACCACTTCTTCGACGTCGGCGGGCACAGCCTGCTGGCGGGGCGGCTGCTGGCCCGGGTGCGCAGGACGTTCGCACGGGAGGTGCCGCTCGCCGACTTCCTCGCCACCCCGACCGTGGCGGCGCTCGCCACGCTCGTCGAACAGCGCCTTGAGGGCGAGACCAGGCCGCTGCTGCCCGCCGGGCACGACGGCACGGTGCCGCTCTCGCTCGGTCAGCGGCGGTTGTGGTTCGTGGATCGGCTGGGTGGGTCGGCGTATGGGGTGGTGGTGGGGTTGCGTTTGGTGGGTGGTTTGGATGTGGGGCGTTTGGTGGGTGCGGTGTCGGGTGTGGTGGGGCGGCATGAGGTGTTGCGTGCGCGTTTTGTGGGGGTGGAGGGGGAGCCGGTGATGGTGGTGGAGGGGGGTGGTGGGGTGGTGGTTGAGGTGGTGGAGGGGGGTGTGGGTGATGTGGAGGTGGTGGGTGGTGATCTTGAGGTGGGTCCGGTGGTGCGGTTCTGGCTGGTGCGGGAGTCGGCGGACGTGCATGTGCTGGTGGTGGGGGTGCATCACATCGTGTTCGACGGGTGGTCGGAGTCGGTGCTGGTGCGTGATCTCGCGGCGTTGTACCGGGGGGAGGAGCTGGAGCCGCTGACCGTCGGCTTCGGCGACTACGCGATCTGGGAGAGGCAGAACGGCGTCCCCGAGGCCGGGCTCGCCTACTGGCGTGGCCGGCTGGCCGGTGCGCCCGCCGTGATGGCGCTGCCCCTGGACCGGCCCAGGCCCGCCCATCCCACGGGCGCGGGCGGGCGGGTGGCGCTGCGCTTCGCGCCCGAGGTGGTCGCGGGGCTGCAACGGGTGTGCAGGAGCGCCGACGCCACCGTGTTCATGGGGCTGCTCGGCGCGCTCAACGCGGTGCTGGCCCGGTGCTGCGACACGAGCGACGTCGTCGTCGGGACGTTCACCTCCGACCGGGTGCTGCCGGAGCTGGAGGAGCTCATCGGATTCTTCGTCAACACCGTCGTGCTCCGCACCGACCTGGGCGGCGATCCCGGCTTCGCGCAGATCGTGGCCCGCTCGCGCGAGACGGCCGTCGGGGCGCTGGCCCACCAGGGCGTGCCGTTCGACCGGGTCGTGGAGGAGTGCGCGCCGCAGCGGATCGCGGGCGTCACGCCGTACGTGCAGGTGGCGCTCGTCGTGCAGAACACGCCCGAGCGGCTGGGGCGCCTGGACGAGGACATCGTGATCGAGGCCGTGTCGATGCCGGTGGACAAGGCGGCGTTCGAGCTGTCGATCCAGGTGTGGCCGGAGGAGGACGGCGGGCTCGACGGGTTCGTCGAGTACTCCACCGACCTGTTCGACCGGGCGAGCGTCGAAGGGCTCGCCGACGCGCTGCACCGGGTGGTCGAGGCGGGCATCGCCGACCCTTCGACGCCGCTGTCACGCCTGCCGCTGGCCGCACCGCGACCGCTCACTGGCCGGTCGGCCGCGACGGACGGCACGATCGCCACGCTGATCGCCGCCCAGGCGGTGGCCACACCGCAGCGCATCGCCTTCGCGACGGCGACCGAACGGCTCACCTACGCCGACCTCGACCGCCGTGCCCGCGCGCTGGCCGCCGTCCTGCGCGCGCACGGCGCCGTGCCCGAGTCGCCCGTCGGCGTGCACCTGCCGCCCGGCCTCGACCTCGCCGTCGCCGCCGTCGCCGTCCTGTACGCCGGAGCCGCCTACCTGCCCCTGGACCCGGCGCTGCCGCACGAGCGCATCGCCCACCTGCTGGCCGACTCCCGCACGGCCCTCGTCGTCACCGACCGGCCGGCCGTGCTGCCGGACGGCGTGCGCACGCTGGAGCCAGACCAAGAGGGGGAGGGGCTGGAGCAGATCGGGGCCGCCGACCCCGACGCGCTGGCCTGCGTGATCTACACCTCGGGCTCGACCGGCAGGCCCAAGGGCGTGGCGCTCACCGGCAGGTCGCTGCTCAACCGCCTGACCTGGATGACGGCCGCCGTGCCGTTCGGGCCGGGTGAGGTGTCGGTGCTGAAGACCTCGATCGCCTTCGTCGACGGGCTGTGGGAGCTGTTCGGGCCGCTGATCGGCGGCATGCCGACGCACATCGCCTGCGCCGACGCCGCACGCGACCCGCGCAGGCTGGTCGACGAGCTCGCCGAAGGCAGGGTCACCAGGATCCTGCTGGTGCCCTCGCTGCTGCGGGTGCTGCTGCGCGTGACACCCGACCTGGCCGACCGGCTGGCGCACCTGACGACCTGGGTGAGCAGCGGGGAGGCGCTGACCAGGGAGCTGGCCTCGGCCTTCGCCGAGCGGATGCCCGGCCGTACGCTGCTCAACCTCTACGGCTCCTCCGAGGCGTGGGACGCGCTGTGCACCGAGGGCGACCCCGACCTGGCGCCGGGCGCGACCGCGGGCGTGCCGGTCGGCGCGCCGATCACCGGCGTACGCGCCCAGGTGCTCGACCGCTCGCTCAACCCGGTGCCCCAGGGCGTGCACGGTGAGCTCTACGTCGGCGGCCGATGCCTGGCCAGAGGCTATCTGCACCGTCCGGGCCTGACCGCCGACCGCTTCCTGCCCGACCCGGCGGCGGCGGGCGAGCGCATGTACCGCACCGGCGACCTGGCCAGGGTCAGGGCCGACGGCCAGATCGAACTGATCGGCAGGAGCGACCACCAGGTCAAGATCCGGGGTGCCCGGGTCGAACCCGGCGAGGTCGAGGCCGTGCTGGCCGAACTGCCGGGCGTGCGCGAGGCGGCGGTCGTCGCCGTGCACGACGACCAGGGGCGGACGAGCCTGGCCGCACACGTCGTCCGCACCGGCGGCGGCCCGGCGCGCGAGCTCAAGGCCGCCCTGGCCAGGCGCCTGCCCTCCCACCTGGTGCCCGCGACGTTCACCGCGTGCGACGCGCTGCCCCGTACCCCGACCGGGAAGATCGACAGACGCCTGCTCGCCGAGGCCCGCCCCGCGCCCGAGCACGCGAGCCGGACGGGCGACGAACCCGCGACCGACCTGGAGCGGCGCATCGCCGCCGTCTGGACGGCCGAGCTCGGCAGGCCGGTCGGCGTGCACGACGACTTCTTCGACGTCGGCGGGCACAGCCTGCTCGCCCCCGTCCTGGTCGGCAGGCTCTCGGCCGAGCTGGCCGTCGACCTGCCGATCAGCTGGGTGTTCGACCATCCGACCGTGCACGCGATGAGCAGGTCGCACGAAGCTGGCTGGAGAGACGATGAGTGATCCGAGGAACCCCTGGCTGGCCAGACTGCGCCCGGCGGCCGACGGCGCGACCAGGCTCATCTGCCTCCCGCACGCGGGCGGCGGCGCCGCCACTTTCCGCGAGTGGGTCGACGAGCTGCCCGCCGGGGTCGACCTGTGCGGGGTGCGGCTCCCGGCCAGGGAGAGCAGGCTGCGCGAGAAGCCGCACGTGCGGATGGACGAGCTCGTGCCCGCGCTCGCCGAAGGCCTGGCCGACGTGCTCGACGAGCCCTACGCGCTGCTCGGCTACTGCTCGGGTGCGCTGGTCGCCTACGAGCTGGCCAGGTATCTGAGCGCCGTCGGCAGGGCGCCCGAGCTGCTGGCCGTGTGCGCCTTCCCGGCGCCCGCGCTGGTCGAGCCCACCAGCGTGCACGCCCTGCCCGCCGACGAGCTGGCCGCCCATCTGCGCGGGCTCGGCATCATCCCGGACGTCATCCTGGCCGACAGGGGGCTGTTCACCATGTTCGAGGCCGGGGTGCGGGCCGACTACGAGGTCATGGAGACCTGGACGCACCGGGCGGGCGAGCCGCTGCCCGTGCCGATCACCGTGCTCGGCGGCGACGCCGATCCCAGTGTCACCGTCGAGGAACTGGCCGCCTGGCGTGAGCGCACCTCGGGCAGGTTCACGCTCAGGGTCTTCCCCGGCGACCACTCCTTCTTCACCGCCGAGCGCCGCCGTATCGTCCGCGCCGTCGCCGCCGACCTGGCCGACGCGCGTGAGGAGGCGGTGACCCGCCGATGACCACGACACCGCCGCCGCTGTCGGACGTCAAGCGCCGCCTGCTGGCGCGCCTGGCCGCCGGGGCGCAGTCGGGCCCGCCGCCGCCCAGGGTCACGCCCAGGCCGGACGGCTCCCCCGTGCGCCTGTCCTACGCCCAGGACCGCGTCTGGCTCATGGACGGACTGGCCGGCGACCTGCCGCTGTTCAACCTGGTCATCGCCGGACGCCTGCCGATCGAGGTCGACCACGCCGAGCTGAGCGAGCGGCTGGCCGCCGTCGTCGCCAGGCACGACGCCATGCGCATGTCGGTCACCGAGGCGGGCGGCGAGCCGTACCTTCGGATCGCCGACGCCGTGCCCGTGCGCATCCCGCTGGTCGACCTGTCGGGGGCCGAGCCCGGACAGGCCGAGCGGCTGGCCTTCCAGCACGCCTACGACACCGGCATGCGGCCCTACCGGCTGGAGCGTGCGCCGCTGTGGCGGGTCGAGCTGGTACGGCTCGGCCCGGCCGACCACGTGCTGGTGATCGCCGCGCATCACATCGCGATCGACGGCACCTCGCTGACCCTCATCCTGCGCGAGCTCGCCGGGATCCAGGAGCCGCCCCTGCCCGTGGGGTACGCCGACTTCGCCGCCTGGCAGCGCGGCCAGGTCGAGGGCGGCGGCTTCGACGCCGAGCTGGCCTACTGGCGCGAGCGGCTGGCCGGGCTCGAACCCCTCGAACTGCCCGCCGACCGGGTGCGCCCGGCCAGGCCGAGCTACCGGGGCGACTCGCTGCAGGTGCTGCTCGACCCGGCTCTCGCCTCGGCGGTGTGCGCGATCGGCAGGGCGGCGGGCGCGACGCCGTACATGACGGTGCTCGCGGCCTTCTGCGTGCTGCTGCACAGGTACACGGGCACGCGTGACGTCGCGCTCGGGGCCTTCGTCTCGGGACGCACCGAGCCGGAGTTGCACGACCTGATCGGGATGTTCACGAACATGATCGTGGTACGGGCCGACCTGTCCGGAGAGCCGGGCTTTCGCGAGGTGGTGGCGCGGGTCAGGCAGGCGCTGCTCGGTGCGATGAGCCACCAGAACGTGCCGTTCGAACGGCTGGTCAGACAGCTGCGCGGCGACTTCGACCGGTCGGCGCCGCCGCTGGTGCGCGTCGCCTACAACATGCCGGCCGAGGCGGGCGCGCTGCCCGCGATCGGCAGCACGCTCCCGCTGGACATCACGCACAGGGGCTCGCAGCTCGACCTCACCCTGCACATGATCGAAGAGGCGGGCACGATCAGGCTGACCTTCGAGTACGCCAGCGACCTGTACGACGCCGCGACCGTCGAGCGGCTCAGCGCCCACCTGCTGCTCCTGCTCGAAGGCCTGGCCGAGGCGCCCGACGAGCCCGTCGCCCGCATCCCCATGACGCCGGAGGACGAGCACCACGCCGAGTCCGGGCCGCGCAGGGCGAACCCGGGCCTGCTGCACGAACTCGTCGCAGACCAGGCCAGGCGCACGCCCGACGCCACCGCGGTGATCGACGGCGAGCGCCACGTCTCCTACGCCGAACTGGAGGCCGACGCCGACGCGATCGCCAGGGGGCTGCGCGCACGCGGCGTCGGCCCCGAGACCCTCGTCGGCGTGTGCCTGCGCCGCACGGCCGATCTGCCCGCCGCGCTGCTCGGCGTGTGGAAGGCGGGCGGCGTCTACGTGCCGCTCGAACCCGGCCAGCCGCCCGAGCGCCAGGCCGCCATGCTCGAAGGCGTCGGCGTCGTCGTCACGTCGCCCGACCTGCGGGACGCGCTCGACCTCGGCGAACGCCACGTCGTGCGGCCCGGCGCCGGGGCGTGGACCGAGGGCGAGACGCCGGACCCGGGACTGCGGCCCGGCAACGCCGCCTACGTCATGTACACCTCCGGCTCGACCGGCAGGCCCAAGGGCGTCGTCGTCACCCAGGGCGGCATCGCCAACCGCGTGCTGTGGACCGTGCGACGGCACGGGCTGCACGCGGGCGACAGGGTGCTGCAGAAGACGCCGGTCACCTTCGACGCGGCGGGCTGGGAGTTCTTCGCCCCGCTGGTGTGCGGCGCGAGCGTCGTGCTCGCACCCGAAGGCGCCGAACGCGACCCCGGCGCCCTGGTCGCGGCCGTCGCCGAGTACGGCGTGACGGTGCTGCAGGTGGTGCCCGCGCTGCTGCGCATGCTGGTCGCCGAGCCCGGCTGGGAGCGGTGCGGCGCCCTGCGGCTGCTGTTCTGCGCGGGGGAGGCGCTGCACGGCGAGCTGCGGGCCCGGGTGGGCGAGCTGAGCGACACGGCCGTGTGCAACACCTACGGCCCGACCGAGTGCTCGATCGACGTCACCTTCCACGACGCCGTCGAGCAGGCGGGACCCGTCCCCATCGGCACGCCGATCGAC
This sequence comes from Nonomuraea sp. IBHARD001, assembly GCF_056106265.1. Taxonomy (NCBI): domain Bacteria; kingdom Bacillati; phylum Actinomycetota; class Actinomycetes; order Streptosporangiales; family Streptosporangiaceae; genus Nonomuraea; species Nonomuraea sp. IBHARD001. The sequence goes on along the minus strand of NZ_JBWBBW010000002.1, from coordinate 5,924,752 downwards.
AACATGCGCGTGCTCGTGCTGTCCGACGGCGCCAGGACGCCTTCCGGCGCGGTCGGCGAACTGCACGCGGGCGGCGTCGGCGTGGGCAGGGGCTACCTCGGCGACCCCGCGCGCACGGCCGAGCGCTTCGTGCCCGACCCCTACGGCCCGCCCGGCTCACGCCTGTACCGCACCGGCGACCTGGCCAGGTGGAACGGCGACGGCGTGCTGGAGTTCCTCGGCAGGACCGACGACCAGATCAAGATCAACGGTGTCAGGGTGGAGCCGGGAGAGGTCGAGGCGGTGCTCGCCGCCGACCCCGACCTGCGCGCGGCCGTGGTGACGGCACGCCGGATCCCGGCGGGTGCCACCAGGCTGGTCGCCCACGTCATCGTGCACGAGGCCGCGGACCCGCACGAGCTTGCGGCCAGGTTACGGACGCGGCTGCGGGCCAGACTGCCCGAGGCGATGATCCCCTCGGTGTTCGTCGAACTGGCCGCGCTGCCGAGGACCACCAGTGGCAAGGTCGACAGGCAGGCGCTCGCCTCGGCCGAGCTGCCGCAGGACACCGAACCGCGCACACCCCCGCGTACCCGGGCCGAGCTGGCCGTCGCCGAGGTGTGGGCGGAGCTGCTCGGGGTGAGCGGGGCGGCGGTCGAGGACGACTTCTTCCGGCTCGGCGGGCACTCCCTGCTGGTCGCCAGGCTCGCCTCCCGGTTGCGCGAGGTCACCGGAAGCCAGGTGCAGCTGGCCGAGCTGTTCGCCGCCACCACCGTCGGGGCGCAGGCCGCCCTGCTGCGGGAGCACGGCGAAGGACGCCAGACGCCGCTCACCCGCGTGCCGCGCACCGGCCCGCTCGAGCTCTCCTTCGGCCAGCGCAGGCTGTGGTTCCTCGACCGGCTCACCCCGCACAGCGCCGAGTACGTCGTCCCGCTCGCCGTGCCCGCCGGGCCGGGCGGTCGCGAGGGCGTGCTGGCCAGGCTGCGGGCGCTGGCGCTCCGGCACGAGGCCCTGCGCACCAGGTACGTCTCCGGCGGCGGCGAGCCGTACGCCGTGGTCGACGTCGAGGCGCGCGTGGAGCTCGCCGAGTGCGCGGCGGACTCGGCCGAGCAGGTGACGGCGCTGGCCGGGGCCGAGCTGCGGCGCGGCTTCGACCTGGAGGCCGGACCGGTGTGGCGGGCCCTGCTCGTCGTGCTGCCCGACGGCGGCGACCTGCTGCTGCTCACCGTGCACCACATCGCCTGCGACGCCCGCTCGCTGCGGGTCATGGCCGCGGACCTGGGCGCGGGCGGGCCGCTCCCCGCGACTCCCGGCGGGCTCGGCTACGCCGACTTCGCCGCCTGGCAGCGGCAGGCCCTCCAGGGCGAACACCTGGAGCGGCTGCTCGCCCACTGGCGCGAGCGCCTGGACGGCGTGGCCAGGATCGACCTGCCCGCCGACCGGCCGAGGCCCGCGCTGCGCGACGCCTCGGGTGCGATGCTCGCCTTCGACGTGCCCGCCGCCGGGCTGCTCGAACGCGGTCGCCTGGCGGGCGCCACCCCGTTCATGACGCTGCTGGCCGCATTCGGCGTGCTGATCGCCAGGCACACCGGGGCCGACGACCTGCCGATCGGCGTGCCGGTCGACGGGCGGGACCGGCCCGAGCTCGACGACGTCGCCGGGTTCTTCGTCAACACGCTCGTCCTGCGGGCCGACCTGAGCGGCGACCCCTCGTTCGGCACGCTGCTCGGCCGGGTGCGCGACCTGACGCTGGACGCGCTCGCCCATCGCGACCTGCCGTTCGAACTGCTCGTCGACGAGCTGCGACCCGGACGCGACCTGTCGCGCAACCCGATCGTGGATGTGCTGTTCGACCTGCAGAGCGGCCAGGACCCCGACGGCGGGCCCGACGAGGGCGGCGCGCTCGACGCCTGGCGCACGGCCAAGGCCGACCTCACCCTCATGGTCAGGCTGCGCGGCGACGGCACACTGAGCTGCCGGTTCGAGTACGCCACCGCGCTCTTCGACGCCGCGACCGTCGCCAGGTTCGCCGCCAGGTTCACCCGCCTGGCCGAAGCGCTCGCCGTACACGAAGGGCCGGTGTCCACGGCTCCGATGCTGGACGCGGCCGAGATCGCCCTGCTGGAGGAGCACGGGCGGGGCGCGACGCCCGTGCCCGAGCCGCCGAGCCTGCTGCACGAGCTCGTCACCGCGCAGGCCGCGCGCACGCCCGACGCGGTCGCGGTGCGCTGGGCGGGCGGCGAGCTCACCTATGCCGGGCTGCTCGCCCGCTCGGAGGCGCTCGCGGCCAGGCTGCGCGCGGTGGGGGTGCGCAGGGGGGACGTGGTCGCCGTGTGCCTGGCGCGCGGGCCGGGACTGGTGCCCGCGCTGCTCGCGACGCTGCTCGCGGGCGCCGCCTACCTGCCGCTCGACCCGGACGACCCCAGGGAACGGCTGGCCTGGCTGCTCGCCGACACCGACGCCGCCGCCGTCGTCACCGACCTGCCCGACCGGCTGCCCTCCCGGCTGCCCGTCGTCGCGCCCGACGCCGAGCACCGGGGCGTGTGGCAGGACCCGCCGCCCGTCCTGCCCGGCGACCTGGCCTACGTCATCTACACCTCGGGCTCGACCGGCACGCCGAAGGGCGTCATGGTGGAGCACGCCGCCATCGTCAACCGGATCCGCTGGATGAGCCGCGCCTACGCCCTCGGGCCCGGCGATCGCGTGCTGCAGAAGACGCCGGTGACGTTCGACGTCTCGGTGTGGGAGTTCTTCTGGCCGCTGGCCACCGGTGCGACGCTGGTGATGGCGCCGCCCGGCGTGCACCGCGACGCGCGTGAGCTGGCGGCGCTCGCCGATCGCGAGGGCGTCACGCATCTGCACTTCGTGCCGAGCATGCTGGAGGCGCTGCTGGCCGTGGTGGCGCGCGTGCCGCCGAGCGTGCGCGAGGTGTACTGCAGCGGCGAACGCCTCACCGCCGCCACCGTCCGCGCCTTCCGCGAGCGCTCGGCCGCACGCCTGCACAACCTGTACGGCCCCACCGAGGTGTCGGTCGACGTCACCCACCACACGACACGGCAGGCCGACCCGGTGCCGATCGGCGTGCCGATCGACGCCATGCGGGCGTTCGTGCTCGACGGCTCGGGCGAGCTCGCGCCGATCGGCGTGCCGGGTGAGCTGCACTGCGGCGGCGTCGGCGTGGCCAGGGGGTACGTCAACCGGCCCGGCCTGACCGCCGAGCGTTTCGTGCCGGACCCGGGCGGCGGGCCGGGCGCGCGGGCCTACCGCACGGGCGACGTCGTGCGCTGGAACGGCGGCGGCGAGCTGGAGTACCTCGGGCGGACCGACGACCAGATCAAGATCCACGGCGTCCGGGTGGAGCCGGGCGAGATCGCCGCCGTCGCCGTCACCTTCCCCGCCGTGCGCGAGGTCGTGGTCGGCGCGGTCGGCGAGCGGCTGGTCGCCTACTATGTGCCCGCGTTCGGCGAGCCGCCGCGCACGCCCGATCTCGTCGCGCACTGTGCGCGCAGGCTGCCCGCCTCGATGGTGCCCGCCGTGTGGATCCCGCTGGAGCGGCTGCCCGTCGGCCGCAACGGCAAGCTCGACCGGGCCGCGCTGCCCGCGCCCGAACCCGTGGCCGTCGAGGGCGACAGGCCGCCGCGCAGCCCTGCGGAGAAGCGGATCGCCGCGGTGTGGGCCGGGCTGCTCGGCCTGGAGCCGGGCGCGCACCAGGACTTCTTCGCACTCGGCGGGCACTCGCTGCTGGCCGTGCGCGCCCATCACCTGTTGATCGAGGAGTTCGACGTGGAGCTGCCGCTCCGCCTGCTGTTCGAGGCCACCACGGTGGCGGCGCTGGCCGCCGCCGTCGAGGGCGAGCTGGAGGCGCAGATCGCCGGTCTGTCCGACGCCGAGGTGGAGACGCTGTTGTTCCAGGGAGCCCGCGATGACTCATGACACCTCACGCGACACCGTCGCCGAGGCCGCACGCTCGGCCGAGCTCAGGCGCGAGCTGCTGCGCAGGCGACTGGCCGGGGCGCAGGGCACGGGCAGGCGGCTGCCACGCGCCGACACCTCGGGCCCGGTGCCGCTCTCGCCGGGGCAGCGCCGGCTGTGGTTCCTCGACCGGCTCGACCCCGGCAGCGCGCTCTACGCCGTGCCGCTGGTGCTGCGACTGCGGGGAGCGCTCGACGCCGAGGCGCTGCGCGGGCATCTGGCCACGCTGGTGGCCAGGCACGAGACGCTGCGCACCCGCTACCTGGTCGTGGCGGGCGAACCACACCAGGTGATCGACGAGCCGGGCCCGATCCGCGTCCCGATGGCCGAGCTCGGCGGCAGGTCGCTGGAGACGGCGATCGCCGACGAGGTGTGGCGGGGCTTCGACCTGGCCTCGGGGCCGCCGTGGCGGGCGCTGGTGCTGCGAGAGGGCGCGGACGAGCACGTGCTGGTGCTGACCGTGCACCACATCGCATGCGACGGGCGCTCGCTGGAGATCCTCGCGGGCGAGCTGGCCGTCCTGCTGGCCGGAGGCGAGCCGGGTCCCGCGCCCGCCGCACGCTATGCCGACTTCGCCGCCTGGCAGGCGGCCCTGCCGGTCGAAGGGCGCGAGCTGGACTACTGGCGGCAGCGGCTGGCCGATCTCACACCCGTCGAGCTGCCCGCCGATCGGCCGCGTCCCGCGCGGCGCAGCGGCGCCGGTGCGATGGCCGTGTTCGAGGTGGGACAGGCGAGCGCCACGGCGCTGGCCGCGTTCGGCAGGCAGCGTGGTGCGACGCCGTACATGACCTTGCTGGCGGTCTACTGTCTGTGGCTGGCCCGGCTGTCGGGGCGGCGCGAGGTGACGGCGGGCACGCCGGTCGCGGGGCGGACGCGGGCCGAGCTCGACGACGTGGTCGGGTTCTTCGTGAACATGGTGGCGTTGCGCGTCGACCTGTCGGGGGAGCCGACGTTCGGCGAGCTGCTCGACCGGGTGCGTGAGTGCGCGCTGGCCGCGTTCGCCCATCAGGGGCTGGCGTTCGAGCGGCTGGTGGGGGAGCTGCATCCCGATCGCGACCTGGGGCGCAATCCGCTCTTCCAGCACGTGTTCGCCTACGAGGAGGCGGCGGGCGGCGGGCAGGGCGGGCCGGAGGTGCTGCCGGTGGCCTCGCGCACCGCCAAGTTCGACCTGCAGCTCACCCTCGTGCGCGGGCCCGACGGCGGCCTGATGGGCGCGCTGGAGTACGCCACCGACCTGTTCGACGCCACCACGGCCGAGTCGATGGGCGCACGCTTCGCCCGGCTGCTCGACGCGGTCGCCGCCGATCCCGAGGCGCGCATCGGCGAGCTGGGCGTCCTGGAGGAGGCGGAGCGGCGCACGCTGCTCGGCTGGAGCGGCGAGGGCGAGCCGGAGCGGCAGGCGCCCGACGTGGTGGCCAGGTTCGAGGCGCACGCGCGGGCCACGCCGGACGCGCTCGCCCTGGTGGCGGGGAAGGACCGCCTGACCTACCGCGAGCTCGGCGAACGGGCCGGACGGCTGGCGCACCGGCTCACCGAGGCGGGCGCCGGTCCGGAGAGCCGCGTCGGCGTGTGTCTCGGACGGGGGGCCGACCTGGTGGTCGCGCTGCTGGCGGTCGCCAAGGCCGGAGCCGCCTACGTGCCGCTCGACCCGGCCTGGCCCGCCGCCAGGCTGGCCGCGCTCGTCGCCGACGCGGGCGTCGAGCTCACCGTCACCGCACCCGAGCACGCCGCCTCGATCCCCGGCCCGCTGCTGCTCCCGCCGTTCGACGCGGGAGCGGCCGGGCCGCCCGCCGCCTGGGATCCGGCCAGGCTCGCCTACGTCATCTACACCTCGGGCTCGACCGGCAGCCCCAAGGGCGTGCTCGTCACCCATGCGAACCTGGCCAGGCTGTTCACCGCCGACGCCGCCCGTTTCGCCTTCGGCCCCGGCGACGTGTGGGCGATGTGCCACTCCCCGGCGTTCGACTTCTCGGTATGGGAGATGTGGGGCGCGCTCGTGCACGGCGCCACCCTCGTCGTGGTCCCGCACGAGGTGGCACGCGACCCCGACGACCTGGCCCGCCTGCTCGCCGACGAACGCGTCACCGTGCTCAACCAGACGCCCACGGCCTTCGCCGCACTCGCCGCCCGAACCCCGCACGCGGACCTGCGTATGGTGATCTTCGGCGGCGAACGCCTCGACGCGGCCACCCTGCCCGCCTGGCCGGGCGTCGAGCTGGTCAACATGTACGGCATCACCGAGACGACCGTCCACGTCACCAGGGCGAACCTCACGGCCGGGGAGTCAGGCAGCCCGATCGGCCGCCCCCTGTCCGACATGCGAACCCACGTCCTGGACAGGTTCGGCGACCTGGCGCCCCAAGGCGTGCCTGGCGAGCTGTACGTAGGCGGCGACGGCGTCAGCAGAGGCTACCTCGGCAGGCCCGGCCTGACCGCCGAGCGCTTCGTCCCCGACCCCTACGGCCCGCCCGGCTCCAGGCTCTACCGCTCGGGCGACCTGGCCAGGTGGCGGCCGGACGGCGGCCTGGAGTTCGCCGGGCGCGCCGACCAGCAGGTCAAGATCAGGGGCTATCGCATCGAGCCCGGCGAGGTCAGGGCGGCCCTGCTCACGCATCCCGACGTGGCGGACGCCGCCGTCGTCGCCCGCGAGGACACACCCGGCGTGCGGCACCTGGTGGCCTACACGGTCTCCCCGGTCGAGGGGGAGGCGCTGCGCGCGTATCTGCGCACGACGCTCCCGCACCACATGGTCCCGCACGCCGTGCTCGCCGTGCCCGCACTGCCGCGCACCGCCACCGGCAAGCTCGACACGGCCGCACTGCCCAGACCGTCCGGCCGTACGGGCGCGGCCCACGTGCCCGCCTCGACGCCTGCGCAACACCGGATGAGCGAGATCTGGCAGCAGGTCCTCGGCCGGGACACGGTCGGCGTGCGCGACGACTTCTTCGCACTCGGCGGCGACTCCATCAGAGCCGTCGCGCTCGTCGGCGCCCTCCGGGCCGAAGGCTTCGACCTGGCCGTGCGCGACGTGTTCGAGGACCGCACGGTCGAGGCGCTCGCCGTCAGGGTCGCCGGGCGCGACGCCGTGAGCCAGGCGGAGGGCGTGCGGCCGTTCGCCCTCGTCGGCGAGCAGGTGCGCGCCGCGCTGCCCGAAGGGGTGCTCGACGCCTACCCGCTGTCCAGGGTGCAGGCGGGCATGGTCTACGAGATGCTCGCCGACGCCGAGCGCGGCAACTACCACAACGTCACCAGCTTCAGCCTCAAGGACGACGCCCCCTTCGACGAGGCGGCCCTGCGCCAGGCCGTCGCCGTGATCGTGGACAGGCACGAGGTGCTGCGTACCTCCATCGACCTCGACGGCCACGCCGAACCCCTGCAACGCGTGCACGCGCGTGCCGAGATGAGCGTCGGCTTCGCCGATCTGCGCGAGGAGGCCGACCAGGAGGCCGTGCTCGCCGCCTTCCTCGCGGCCGAGCGCCAGACGCCGTTCGACCTGGAGCGGGCGCCGCTGCTGAGGGTGTTCGCCCATCGCACGGGCGAGCTGACCTGGCGGCTGTCGCTCACCGAGTGCCACGCCATCCTGGAAGGCTGGAGCTACCACTCGTTGCTGATGGAGCTGCTGGGCTGTTACCGGGCCATCCGGGACGGCGTGCCGCCCCCGCCGCACCGGCCGGTCGCGATCCGCAGTGCCGACTTCGTCGCGGCCGAACTCGCCACCCTGGCGGACGAGGACACGCGCAGGCACTGGCAGGACGTCGTCGAGACGCATGCCAAGGTCGCCGTGCCGCAGGCGTGGGCCGACCCGGCGGGCGGGCGGGAGCCGTACCAGGTGCATCTGCCGCTGTTCGACCTGCACGACGGGTTGCGGCGGGTGGCCGAGTCGGCGGGCACACCGCTCAAGAGCGTGCTGCTCGGCGCGCATCTGAAGGTGATGGCCGGGCTGACGCACGAGCCCGCCTTCCACACCGGGCTGGTCTGCGACACCCGGCCGGAGGCGCTGGACGCCGACCGGCTCTACGGGATGTTCATCAACACCGTGCCCTTCCCGTTCACACTGAAGGCGCCGGACTGGCGGGGGCTGGCGCGTGACGCGTTCGCGGCCGAGACCGCGATGTGGCCGCACCGCAGGTTCCCGCTCCCGGCGATCCAGCGTGAGCTCGGCGGCGGGCCGCATCTGGTGCAGGTGTACTTCAACTACCTCGACTTCACCGTCGTCGACACCGCGCTGGTCGACCTGGCGGGCAGCATCGACGTCAGCCCCACCGAGTTCCCGCTGTCGGTGACCGTGCTCGGCGGCCTGCTCACGCTCACCTCGCGCCCCGACGTCCTGGCCCGCGAGCATGCCGACCGGCTGGTGGCCAGGTACGCCGAAGTGCTGGGCGCCATGGCGGCCGACCCCTACGGCGACGCCCTCCGCGGCACCGGCAGGCCGGATCCCGCCCCCGAGCTGCCCAGACCGCAGGCCACCGCCCTCGAGGTGATCGAGGAGAGCGCCAGACTGCTGCCCGACGGCGTCGCCGTCACCCTCTGGGACGGCCGCTCGCTCACCTACGCCGAACTCGACGCCCGGGCCAACCAGGTCGCCAGGCATCTGCGCGAGCTCGGCGCCGGGCCGGAGAGCGTCGTCGGCGTGTGCGTCGACAGGGGGGCCGACCTGCTGCCCGTGCTGCTCGGTGTGTGGAAGGCGGGCGCGGCCTACACCCCGCTCGAACCCGCGCACCCGGCCGAGCGCTGGGCCGCGGTGCTGGCCGACGCCGGGGCGTTGCTGGTCGTGGCCGATCCCGGCTACGCGCAGGCGCTGGGCGAGGTGTACCCGGGCCAGGTCGTCGAGACCGGCGCGTGGACCGGGCGACCGCGCACCAGGCCGCCCGGCAGGCCGGACCTCGACGGGCTGGCCTACATCATGTACACCTCGGGCTCGACCGGCAGGCCGAAGGGCGTGCTGATCGGCCACCGGGGCCTGGCCAACTACCTGTGGTGGACGGTCGAGCGTTACGCCGAGCACGGGTGCGGCGGCGCGCCGCTGTTCTCCTCGATCGCCTTCGACATGGTGGTGCCGAACCTCTTCACCCCGCTCATGATCGGCCAGCGCGTGCACATGCTGCCGCCCGGGCACGACCCGGACGACCTGGGCAGGCTGCTGGCCGCCGCCGCGCCCTACAGCTTCGTCAAGCTGACGCCCGGCCATGTCGAGATCCTCGTGCACCAGCTCGCACCCGGCGAGGCCGCCTCCCTGGCCGAACTGCTGGCGATCGGCGCCGATGCCTTCCCCTCGGGCGTGCTCGACCGCTGGCTGGCCGTGGCGGGCACGACCAGGTCGCTCAACGAGTACGGCCCGACCGAGATCTCCGTCGCCAACAGCACCTACGCCATCGACGGCCCGATCGAGGGCGACCTCGTCCCGATCGGCGTGCCGATACCCAACACCTCGATGTACGTCCTCGACCGCTGGCTCGAACCTGTGCTCGACGGGGTGACGGGCGAGATCTTCATCGGTGGTGACGGCGTCGCGCGCGGCTACAACGCCATGCCACGCCGCACGGCCGAACGCTTCGTCCCCGACCCCTACGGCCCTCCGGGCAGCAGGCTGTACCGCACCGGCGACCTCGGCAGCGTCCGGCCCGGCGGCGACGTCGACTTCCTCGGCCGGGTCGACGACCAGATCAAGATCCGCGGCTTCCGGGTCGAGCCCGGCGAGATCCAGAGCGTGCTGACCGGTCACCCGGACGTGCGCGAGGCCCTCGTCCTGGCCAGGGACGACAGGCTGGTGGCCTACTGGGTGCCCGAGCCCGGCGCGGGGGAGCTCGACCTGCTGGCCTGGTGCCGGCTGCGGCTGCCCGAGCACCTGGTGCCCTGGCGTGCGGTGGCGATCGCCGCGATCCCGCTCAACGCCAACGGCAAGGTCGACAGGAAGGCGCTGCCCGAGCCCGCCGACGACGACCGGGTCAGGCAGGCGCCCCGCACCGAGACCGAGCGGCGGGTGGCGGGCGTGTGGTCCGACCTGCTCGGCCTCGAACCCGGCGTGCACGACGACTTCTTCGCGCTCGGCGGCCACTCGATCACCGTCGTCAGGATGGTGTCGAGGCTGCGCGAGCTGTTCGGCGTCGCCCTGCCGATGCGCGCGGTGTTCGACCGGCCCACGGTCGAGGGCGTGGCCGCGCTGCTGGCCAAGGGCAGGGCGGCCGAGCCGATCCCGCGCGCCGACCGCGACGCGCCGATCCCGCTCTCACCCGCCCAGCGCCGCCTGTGGGTGCTCGACCGGCTCAACCCGGCGGGCCCCGAGTACCTCGTCCCCCTGGCCGTCAGGCTGAGCGGCCCGCTCGACCCGGCCGGGGTGCGGCGGGCGTGGGAGGCGATCGTGGCCAGGCACGAGATCCTGCGCACCCGCTACGCCGTGGTGGCGGGCGAGCCGGTCCAGGTCGTCGACCCGGCGGGGGAGATCTCCTTCGAGCACGTCGAGGTGGCGGGCACCGGAGAGGCCTGGCGGCTGGCGCTCGCCGCGGCCAGGCAGCCCTTCGACCTGGCGGGCGAGTGGCCGGTGCGGGTCAGGCTGCTCAGCCTCGGCCCCGACGATCACCTGGTGGTGGCGGTGCTGCATCACATCGCCTGCGACGGCTGGTCGGCCGGGCTGCTCGGCCGCGAGTTCGCCGCACTGTACGCCGGTGCCGAGCTGCAGCCACCGCCCGTGCAGTACGCCGACTACGCGGCCTGGCAGGCGGCGGGCGCCGATCCGGCCGCGCTGGAGTACTGGCGTGCCCAGCTCGCCGACGCCGAGCCGCTGCCGCTCCCGCTGGATCGGCCGAGGCCCGGCCTGCGCGACTGGGCGGGCGACGCCGTGCCGTTCACCGTGCCCGACACCACTGCGCGGGCGCTGCAGCGGATCGCGGCGGCCGAGGGCACGACGCTGTTCGTCACCCTGCTGGCCGCCTTCCAGGTGCTGCTGGCCAGGCGCACGGGCGCGGTGCGGGTGCCGATCGGCACTCCGGCCGCCGGACGCGAGCACCCCGACCTGGCCGCACTCGTCGGATGCACGGTCAACACCCTCGTCCTGCTGGGCGACCTGCGCGGCGACCCGGCGTTCACCGACCTGGTCCGGGCGGCCAGACGCACGCTGGCCGAGGCGATCGAGCACCAGGACGTGCCGTTCGAGACGCTGGTCGAGGAGCTCGTCGCCGAGCGCGACCTGTCACGCAACCCGCTGTTCGACGTGATGTTCGCACTCGACCACGCGGAGACGAGGGGAACCTGGGATCTCGCCGGGGCCACCCCGGTCGTGCTCGACCGCGCGGTGGCCAAGTTCGACCTGAACCTGCACCTGGACGACCACGGCGACGCGCTCGCCGGAATCCTGGAGTACGCCACCGGCCTGTTCGACCGCGCGAGCGCCGAACGCCTGACCGAAGACCTGCTCGCCCTGCTGGAGCAGATCGCGGCCGACCCCGGCGCCAGGCTGTCGCGCCTGGCCGTGCCGAACGCGCCCGCCGAGGTCGCCGCCGCGCCCGCCGTCGAGGCCGGGACGCACGACGGCGCGACCGTGCCGGACGCGGTGGCGGCCTGGGCGCGGCTGACCCCCGACGCCGTCGCCGTCACCGGCGCGAGCCCGGCGCACGGCGAGCTGACCTACGCCGAGCTGGACGCGAAGGCCCGCAGGATCGCCGGAGGCCTGTCCGCACTCGGCGCCGGCCCGGAGAGCGTCGTCGGCGTGTGCCTGGAGCGCGGCCCCGACCTGCTGGCGGCCCTGCTCGGCGTCTGGTACGCCGGAGCCGCCTACCTGCCGCTCGAACCGGCCTGGCCCGCCGCCAGGCGCACCGCCCTGCTGGCCGACGCCGGGGCGGGCGTGCTGCTCACCGCGCATCCGGCCGGGCCCGGCACGCTCACCCTGGAGGAGTGCCTGGCGGGCGAGGAGATCGAGCCCGTCTCGCCCGACCCGGGATCGCTCGCCTACGTGATCTACACATCCGGCTCGACCGGCGTGCCCAAGGGCGTCGAGATCGACCACGCCGCCCTGCACGCCTACCTGGCCGACGCCGCCGAGCGCTACGACGCGGCGCTCGGCTCAGCGGTCTTCTCCTCGGTCGCCTACGACATGGCGGTGACCGCGCTGTTCGCCCCGCTGCTGGCGGGCGGCCGGGTCTGCGTCCTGCCCGCAGACCTCGACCTGGCCGGGCTCGGCAGACTGCTGGCCGACGCCGGGCCCTACGGCTTCGTCAAGCTCACCCCCGGGCACCTGGAGGCCATGCTCGCCTCCAGGCCGGGACCGCTGCCCGCCACCCGGCACCTGGTCGTCGGCGGCGAGGCGCTGAGCCCGTCCCTGGTACGGCGCTGGCTGGAGGCGTCGCCCGGCACGACGGTGGTCAACGAGTACGGCCCGACCGAGACGACCGTCGCCTGCACCGCCCACCGTGCGCACGACCGCGACCTGCCCGCGCCCACCGCCGCCCGCACCCCCGTCGGCGCGCGCATCGCGGGGGCCGCCGTGCACGTCCTCGACCCGTGGTTCGACGGCGTCGCCACCGGTACGCAGGGCGAGGTGCTGATCGGCGGTGCCGGGGTGGCTCGCGGGTATCGGGGGCGTCCTGGTCTGACGGCGGAGCGTTTCGTGCCGGATCCGTTCGGTGCTCCGGGGAGTCGGTTGTATCGGTCGGGTGATGTGGGCCGGGTGCTGGTGTCGGGTGATCTGGATCTGCTGGGCCGGGTGGACGAGCAGGTGAAGATCCGGGGTTATCGGGTCGAGCCGGGTGAGGTGGCGGCCGTGCTGGCCGCGTGCCCGGATGTCGTGGAGGCGGTGGTGGTGGCGGCCGAGGGCAGGCTGGTCGCCTATGTCGTGCGCCGCGGTCCTGGTGATGTGCTGGAGTGGGCGCGCGAGCGGTTGCCTTCGTACCTGGTGCCGTGGCGGGTCGTCGACATCGACGCGGTGCCGCTCACCCCGAACGGCAAGCTCGCCAAGGCCGCCCTCCCCGCGCCCGTCGCCCCCGTGGGGCACGCCCCCCCGAGCAGCGCCGCCGAACGCCTGCTCAGCGAGGTCTGGGCCGAGTTGCTCGGCGTCGAACCCGGTGTGCACGACGACTTCTTCTCCCTCGGCGGTCACTCCATCATGGCCGTCAGGCTGCTGGCCAAGATCCAGGAGATCTTCCAGGTGGAGCTGGCATTCCGGACTCTTTTCGAGCGGCCAACCGTGGCCGGGCTCGCCCAAGCGGTCGAAGCGGCCATTCGCGCCCAGGTGGAGGACCTCACCGACGCGGAGGTCGCGGAGCAGAGAGGCAAACGGTCATGACGGACATCCTGCGCGAGGAGCTGATCCAGGCCAGGCTCGCGGGCAGCCGGACCGGACGGCAGAGCGCCATCCCCCGGGTACCGCGCGGCGGCCCGCTGCCCCTGTCGTTCGGGCAGCGGCGCCTCTGGGTGCTGGAACGGCTCGACCCCGACGGCGCCGAGTACCTCGTGCCGACCGTCATGCAGATGCCGGCCTCGCTCGAACCCGAGCTGGTCCGCGGCGCCTGGCAGCAGCTCGTCGAACGGCACGAGGCGCTGCGCACCAGGTACGTCCTGGTCGACGACGAGCCGATGCAGGTCATCGACACCGAGGGCGAGGTCGACTTCGACTTCCGCGTGATGGACAAGGACGAGGCCCTGCTGTGGGCCGACGCCGTCTCGCGCCAGCCCTTCGCCCTGCACGAGCAGTGGCCGGTCAGGGTACGGCTGGCCAGACTGCCGGGCGGCGACCACCTGCTGGTCGTGGTGCTGCACCACATCGCCTGCGACGCCTGGTCCAACGGCGTCATCGGCGAGGAGTTCGGCACGATCTACACCGCGCTCGCCGAAGGCCGCCCGCACGGCCTGCCCGAGCTGCCGGTGCAGTACGCCGACTACGCCGTGTGGCAGCGCGAGCGGCTGACCGGCGAGCTGCGCGAGCGGATACTCGGCTACTGGCGCGAACGCCTGGACGGCAAGCCCAGGCTCATGCTGCCGCTGGACCGCCCCAGGCCGCACGTGCGCGGCGGCACCGGCGGCACGGTGCCGTTCAGGGTGCCCGCCGAGGTCGCCGACCGGCTGCGCGACCTGGCCAAGGAGCACGACGCCACGCTGTTCATGGTGCTGCTCTCGGCCTTCCAGGGGCTGCTCGGACGGCACTGCGGCACCCGTGACGTGATCGTCGGCACCGTCGTGTGCGGCAGGACCAGGCCAGAGGTGGACCGCATGGTCGGGTTCCTGGTCAACACACTGGTCATCAGGACCAGCTGGCGGCCGGACACGACGCTCACCGAACTCGTCGGCCTGACCAGGTCGGCCATGCTGGGCGCCCTCGACAACCAGGACCTGCCGTTCGAGCAGCTGGTCGACGAGCTGCAGCCCGAACGCGACCCGTCGCGGATGCCGCTGTTCGACGTGATGTTCGGCTCGCAGACCGACGACTCGCTGCGGGTGGAGCTGGACGAGCTGGCCGCCACCCAGGTGGTGCCGGACTCGCCCGCGGCCAAGTTCGACCTGAGCGCCTATGTCGAGGACGAGGCCGACGGCGCGCTGCTCGGCCGGTTGGAGTTCGCCACCGCGATCTTCGACAGGTCCACCGTGACCCGGATGGCCCAGCAGTACGTGCGCCTGCTCGGCCTGCTGGCCGCCGACCCCACCGGCCTGGTCGGCCTGGCCGAGATCTTCGACGAGCCCAGCGAGCTGGACGGCGGCCCGCTGCACGAGGGGCCGCTCGTGCTCGACGACTTCGAGGCCAGGGTGCGCGAGAGCCCCGAGGCGGTGGCGGTCACGGCGGGCGAGCTCACCCTGACCTACGCCGAGCTCGACGTGCGCGCCAACCGCATCGCGCACCTGCTGCGCGGGCGCGGCGCCGGGCCCGAGTCCGTCGTCGGCGTCTGCCTGCCCAGGGGCGAGCACCTGATGCCCGCCCTGGTCGGCGTGTGGAAGGCGGGAGCCGCCTACCTGCCGCTCGACCCGGCCTTCCCCGACGAGCGCCGCCGGTTGATGCTCCAGGACGCGGGCGCCCGCCTGGTGCTCACCGAGGCGGAGCAGAGCGGCGTCGAGGCGGTGCATCCCCGCGCCGCCGAAGGCATGCCGGACGTGGCGCCGGCCCGGCGGACCGACCCGGGCCACCTGGCCTACGTGATCTACACATCCGGCTCGACCGGCCGTCCCAAGGGTGTCATGATCAGCCACGGCTCGCTCGCCGGGTACGTCGCCCACTCCGCGCGCTACATGGGCCCGACCGGCGGCGTGCCCGCCCTGCTCTCGGTGGCCTTCGACATCTGCGTGCCCGCCCTGTGGCCGCCGCTGATCACCGGCAGGCCCGTGCACCTGCTGCCCGACGACCTCGACCTGGCCGACCTCGGCAAGGAGCTGGTCAGGCACAGCCCGCACGCCTTCATCGACCTCACCCCCTCCCACCTGGAGCTGCTGACCCACCAGCTCAGCGCCGAGGAGGCGGCCAACCTCTCGCACCTGCTCGTGCTCGGCGGCCAGGCACTGCCCTACGCCCACATCGAGGCCTGGCGCGAGCTCGACCCGGACACGCCGCTCTACAACGAGTACGGCCCCACCGAGGCGACGGTCGGCTGCGCGCACCACCAGATCAGAGGCGTCGAGGAGGGCATCGTCCCGGTGGGCGTGCCGCTGCCCGGCGTCGGCGCGCACATCCTCGACGACGAGCTGCAGCCGGTCCCGCCGGGCGTGGTCGGCGAGCTGTGCGTCACCGGGCCTGGCCTGGCACGCGGCTACCTCGGCAGACCGGGCCTGACGGCCGAACGGTTCGTGCCCGCGCCGGGAGGCGGACGCCTCTACCGCACCGGCGACCTGGCCGTGCTCTCCGCACAGGGCGTGCTGCGCTTCCTCGGCCGGGCCGACGAACAGGTCAAGATCCGCGGTTACCGCATCGAGCCCGGCGAGATCGCCGCCGTGCTGCGCGAGCACGAGCAGGTCAGGGAGGCGGTCGTGCTGGCCAGGGAGCACCAGCAGGGCGGCCTGCGCCTGTTCGCCTATGTCACGCTCACGGCTGTCACGCGCACGGCCGAAGGCGACGCCGGCACCGCACAGCAGGTGCTGGCGCACTGCAGGCTGCGGCTGCCCGACTACATGGTCCCCGCCGACGTCGCCGTGCTCGACGCGATCCCGCTGACCCCGCACGGCAAGATCGACACAGCCGCCCTGCCCGCACCCGGCCCCGGCGCGGCCACGCTCTTCCAGCCGCCGGGCACTGAGACCGAAGAGGTGCTGGCCGAGGTGTGGACCGAGGTGCTCGGCGTCGCGAACCCGGGCGTGCACGACGACTTCTTCGCCGCGGGAGGCGACTCCATCAGCGCCATCCGGATGATCGCCGGCATCAGGGAGGCGTTCGAGATCGACCTGCCGTTCCGCACCTTCTTCGCCGGTCCCACGATCGCCGTGCTCGCCGTCGAGGTCGAGGAGGCCGTACGCGCCGACATCGAGCGCATGTCCTACGACGAGCTCGTGGCCTACGGCGAGGAGTCATGACGAACACCACCGACCAGGCGGCGGCAGCGGCCGCGGCGGCGCTGCGCGAGGACCTCATCAAGCGGCGGCTGGCCGGATCGCGGCGCAGACGGCAGGGCATCACGCCCGTCGACCGCAGTGGGCCGCTGCCCCTGTCGTTCGGCCAACGGCGCCTGTGGCTGCTCAACCAGCTCGACCCCGACAGCCCCGAGTACCTCGTGCCGATGGCCATGCGGCTGCGCGGCCCGCTCGACACCTCCGCCGTGTGGCGGGCGTGGGACGCCATGGCCGGACGGCACGAGATCCTCCGTACCCGGTATGTCGTCGTGGACGGCGAGCCCGTGCAGGTGGTCGACGAGGTCGCGCCGGTGCCGGTCAGGCAGAGCGACCTGAGCGCGCTGCCGCCGTCCGAACGGCTGCCCGCCGTCATGGCGCGCTTCGAGCAGGAGGCGCGCACGCCGTTCGACCTGGCGAAGGAGTGGCCGCTGCGGGTCTGGCTGGCCGAGCTCGACGCCGAGGACCACGTGATGGTGGCGGTCTACCACCACATCGCCTTCGACGGCTGGTCGCTCGGCGTGATCGACGCCGAGTGGCCCGCCCTCTATCTCGGCTACGCCCTGGGCCAGGCCGACCCGGCCGCCGACCTGCCGCCGCTGCCCGTGCAGTACGGCGACTACGCGACCTGGCAGCGCGGGCGCGTCTCCGGTCTGCAGGAGCGCGAGCTGGCCTACTGGCACGGGCAACTCGCCGGCCTGCCCGCCCTCGACCTGCCCACCGACCGGCCCAGGCCCGCGGTGCGCGACTGGGCGGGCGCCAAGGTGCGTTTCGCGGTGACGCCCGAGCTGACCGAGCGGCTGCGCCAGGTCGGCAGGGAGCGGCAGGCGACGCTGTTCATGGTGTTGATCACAGCACTGCAGATGATGCTGTCCAGGTACACCGGCCAGCGCGACATCGCCGTCGGCACGCCGGTCGCCGGGCGCACGCCGCCCGAGCTGGCCCGCATGATCGGCTTCACCGTGAACACCCTGGTGATCCGCGGCTCCTGGAGCGGCGACCCGGCCTTCCCCGACCTGCTCGACCGCACGCGCACGGCCGTGCTCGACGCGCTGGACCACCAGGAGGTGCCGTTCGAACGACTGGTCGACGACCTCGAACCCGAACGGGACATGTCACGCACCCCGCTGTTCCAGGTGATGTTCGGCCTGCACAACGAGGAGTCGGGCGAGGGCGACTACGGCACGCTGAAGGCCGAGACACTGCTCACCGAGGGATCGGTCGCCAAGTTCGACCTCAACCTGCACTTCGAGGAGACCTCGGCCGGAGGCCTGTCCGGTGTGCTCGACTACGCCACCGCCCTGTTCGACCGGGAGAGCGCCACGCGCATGGCCGGGCACCTGCACCGCCTGCTGCATGCCGTCGCCGCCGACCCCGACCGGCCGCTGTCGGCGTTCACCCTGGTCTCGCCTGGCGAGCTCACCGTGCCCGCCCCCGTGCCCTGCCCCGACACCGCGCCGCTCGTCGGCCGGGTGGTCGAGCAGGCCGGGCTGCGTCCGGACGCGGTCGCCGTCGTCGTGCCCGCCGAACCCGGCTCGGGTCAGACGCGCACCGAACTCACCTACGCCGATCTCGACGAGCGCTCCGACCGCCTGGCCTGGCGGCTGCGCGAACGCGGCGCCGGGCCCGAGGTCCGGGTCGCGGTGTGCCTGCCGCGAGGCGAGCACCTGGTGCCCGCGCTGCTGGCGGTCAGCAAGGCGGGAGCCGCCTACGTGCCGCTCGACCCCGGCCACCCGCAGGCCAGGCTGCGCATGATGCTCGACGACAGCGGCGCGAGCCTGGTCGTCACCGACGAGGCGCACGCCGGGCTGTTCGCCGGCCTGCCGGTGCTGACGGTCGAGGAGCAGGGCGGCGAGCGCGGCCCGATCACCCCCGTGCACGAGGACAACCTCGCCTACGTCATCTACACCTCGGGCTCGACCGGCCGCCCCAAGGGAGTCGCCGTCACCCATGCGAACCTGGCCAGGCTGCTCGGCGTCACCCGCACCGGCTACGCCTTCGCCGAGGACGACGTCTGGACGCTCTTCCACTCGGCCGCTTTCGACGTCTCGGTATGGGAGATGTGGGGCGCGCTGGCCACCGGCGGCAGGCTCGTCGTCGTGCCCTACGGCGTCTCGCGCTCGCCCGAGGAGTTCCGCGACCTGCTCGCCGCCGAACGCGTCACCGTGCTCAACCAGACGCCGTCCGCCTTCTACGGCCTGGCCAAGGCGGCCGAAGGACCGGGCGACCTGCGTCTGGTGATCTTCGCGGGCGAACGGCTCGACACCTCGGGCCTGCCGCGGTGGCCGGGCGTCGAGCTGGTCAACATGTACGGCATCACCGAGACGACCGTGCACGTCACCCGGCACGACCTGGCCGCGACCGCGGGCGAGCCCGAAGGCGAGGGCAGCAGGATCGGCCGGGCGCTCGACGACCTCAGCGCCGTCGTCGTCGACTGCTACGGCGACGGCGCGGCCGTGGGGGTTGCCGGTGAGCTGCACGTCGGCGGTGCGGGCGTGGCCAGGGGCTACCTCGGGCTGCCCGGCCGTACGGCCGAGCGGTTCGTGCCAGATCCCGACGGGCCGCCGGGGTCGCGGCGCTACCGCAGCGGCGACCGGGCCAGGCTGCGGGCCGACGGCACGCTGGAGTTCCTCGGGCGCATCGACGACCAGATCGCGCTGCGCGGACACCGGATCGAACCCGGCGAGGTCCAGGCCGCCTTGACCAGGCATCCGGACGTGCGCGAGGCCGCTGTCGTCGTGCGCGACGGCAGGCTGGTCGCCTATGTGACGCCGGGCGAGGCCGGGCAGCCGCCCGCCGATCTGCGCGAGCACTGCGCCGCCAGGCTGCCGTCGTACATGGTTCCGGCGATCTTCGTGAGCTTGGCGGCGCTGCCGCTGACCGGCAACGGCAAGCTCGACAGACGCGCTCTGCCCGCCCCCGCCCAGGCCTCGGGCGGGCAGGGCGTGCTTCCGCCCGAGACGCGCACCCAGGCGCTCATGGCCGCGGTCTGGGCCAGGGCGCTCGAGCTTGCCGCCGTCGGCGTCGGCGAGGACTTCTTCGTCCTGGGCGGCGACTCGCTGCGTGCGGTGGCGCTGGTGGGCGAGCTGCGCGCGGCCGGGTTCGACGTGTCGGTGCGCGACCTGTTCGAACGCAGGACGGTCGCCGCCCTGGCCGCGCTCGCCGACGGGCGGCCCGCCGCCGAGCAGGCCGCCCCCGTGGCGCCGTTCGAGCTGCTCGGGCCGGGCGAGAGGGACCTGGTGCCCGAGGGGGCCGTGGACGTCTACCCGCTGTCGCGGATCCAGGCGGGCATGGTCTACCAGTCGCTGCTGCATCCGGGCAGGCACTACTACCACGACCTGTTCTCCTTCGCGATCCCCGACGACCGGCCCTTCGACGCCGAGGCGTTGCGTGCGGCGATCGGCCTGGCGGCCGGACGGCACGAGAACCTGCGCACCTCCGTCGACCTGGCCTCCTACTCGGTGCCCATGCAGGTCGTGCATGCCCGTGCCGAGGTGCCGCTCGACGTGCGCGACCTGCGGGGGCTGTCGGAAGGCGATCGGGCCGAGGCGCTGGCGCGGCTGGCCGACGAGGAGCGCGAGCGGCCCTTCGAGCTGGAGCGCGCGCCGCTGCTCAGGCTGTTCGCCCTGGTGGAGAGCGACGAGCGCTGGCACCTGGGGATGACGCTGCACCATGTCATGATCGAAGGCTGGAGCCAGCACCTGCTGCTGATGGAGCTGGTGGCCGACTACCGGGCGATCAGGGACGGCCTCGCGCCGCCCGAGCACAGGACGGCGGCCGTCCGGCATGCCGACTTCGTCGCGGCCGAGCAGGCCTCGCTCGCCTCCGAGCCCGACATCGGCTTCTGGGAGCGCACGCTGTCGGGCAGGCCGCGCTGGGAGCCGCCCGCGCACTGGGCGGGCGCCGGTCAGCAGATCGACCAGACCAGGGTCGACCTGCTCGACGCCTACGAGGGGCTGCTGCGGCTGGCGGCGGTCGCTGGCGTGCCGCTGAAGAGCGTGCTGCTGGCGGCGCATCTGAAGGTGCTCGACACCTTCGCGGGCGACACGCGCTTCCACACCGGGCTGCTCGTCGACGCCAGACCCGAGGTCGCCGGGGCCGACCGGGTGCACGGCATGTTCCTCAACATGGTGCCCTTCCCGTTCGAACTGCGCGCGCCGACCTGGCGTGAGCTGGTCAGGCAGGTGTTCGACGACGAGGTGGCGCTGTGGCCGCATCGGCGTTACCCACTGCCCGAGATGCAGCGCAGATGGGGCGAAGGCGGCGATCTGCTGCCCGCGTTCTTCAACTATCTCGACTTCCGGGTGGTCGACGCCGGGAGCGTCGATCTCATGGACAGCGGCGGCGAGGTGCCCAACGAGTTCCCGCTGCAGGTGACGACGCTCAGCGGCACCCTCACCCTGACCACGCACCGCGACGTCATCGGCGAGGAGGCGGCGGCCACCCTGGCCGCGACCTACCGGCTGGTCATCGACGCCATGGCCGCCGACCCCGAAGGCGACGCCCTGGCCGTACGGCTGCCCGCCGACGCCGCCGCGCCCGCGCCCGTCCTCGCGCGGGCCGGCGCCGCCGCCTGGGCGAGTGTGCCCGAGGCGATCGCGGCCAGGAGGGGCGAGGAGGTCGCGCTGTCGTGGGGGAGCGGCGAGGTCATGACCTATCGCGAGCTCGACCTGCGGGCCAGACGGGTCGCGGGCAGGCTCGGCGCGCTCGCGCCCGAGACCGTCGTCGGCGTGTGCCTGGAACGCGGCCCCGACCTGGTGGCGTCGCTGCTCGGCGTCTGGTACGCCGGAGGCGCCTACCTGCCGCTCGAACCGTCGTGGCCGAAGGCGCGCACGGCGTCTCTCCTGGCGGACGCGGGGGCGAGGCTGCTGATCGCGGATCCGGACACCGGGGTGACGCCTACGATCACGGAGCCGGGCGTCTTCGGTGGTGTCACGCTGGTCACCCCGGCCGACTGCGCCGGAGCCCACCCCGCCGAGCCCAGGCCGGTCGACCCCGGCACGCTCGCCTACGTCGTCTACACCTCTGGCTCGACCGGCCGCCCCAAGGGCGTGGAGGTGACGCACGCCAACCTGGCCGCCTACCTCGGGCACGCCAGTGGGCGGGGCAGCTCGGTCCTGCTGTCGTCGGCGGCGTTCGACCTGGCGGTCACCGCGCTGTTCGGCCCGCTCACCGGCGGGCACCGGCTGCACCTGCTGCCGCCGGACCCCGACCTCGACGACCTGGCCGGACTGCTGGCCGAAGGCGGCCCCTACGACTTCGTCAAGCTCACCCCCTCCCACCTGGAGCTGCTGTCACGCTCGGGCCGCCCGGTGGAGGCGTCGACCTGGCTCGTCGGCGGCGAGACGCTGAGCCCCTCCCTCGTACGGCGCTGGCTGCGTGCCGCGCCCGGCACGACGGTGATCAACGAGTACGGCCCGACCGAGACGACCGTCGCCTGCTCGGTGTTCACCGCCGGGCCGGACGCCGAGGGCCAGCGCGTGCCGATCGGCAGGCCGATGCCCGGGGCCGACCTGCGCGTGCTCGACCGCTGGTACGAGCCGTGCCCGCCGGGCACACCCGGCGAGGTGCTGATCGGCGGCGCCGGGGTGGCTCGCGGGTATCGGGGGCGTCCTGGTCTGACGGCGGAGCGTTTCGTGCCGGATCCGTTCGGTGCTCCGGGGAGTCGGTTGTATCGGTCGGGTGATGTGGGCCGGGTGCTGGTGTCGGGTGATCTGGATCTGCTGGGCCGGGTGGACGAGCAGGTGAAGATCCGGGGTTATCGGGTCGAGCCGGGTGAGGTGGCGGCCGTGCTGGCCGCGTGCCCGGATGTCGTGGAGGCGGTGGTGGTGGCGGCCGAGGGCAGGCTGGTCGCCTATGTCGTGCGCCGCGGTCCTGGTGATGTGCTGGAGTGGGCGCGCGAGCGGTTGCCTTCGTACCTGGTGCCGTGGCGGGTCGTCGACATCGACGCGGTGCCGCTCACCCCGAACGGCAAGCTGGACAAGGCCGCCCTCCCGGCGCCGGGCGAAGGCGCCGAAAGGCGCTCGCGCCAGCCGGACACCGCCACCGAGATCGTGCTGGCCGCCGTCTGGCGTGAGGCGTTCGGGCACGACGAGATCGGGGCCGAGGACGACTTCTTCGACTTGGGCGGCCACTCGCTGCTCATGCTGCGCGTCGTCGCCATCGCGGCCAAGCGCGGGCTGTCGGTCAGGGCGCGCGACATCCTCGAACTGCGCACGATCGCCGCGATCGCCAGGCGCGTCGACCCCGCCCTGGCCGAGGCCCCTCCCGGAGAGCTCATCTGGCTGCGCGAACGCGCCGACCACACCAGGCCGCTGCTCGTCGTGCACCCGGCCGGTGGCAGCTCGCACTGGTACCTGCCGCTGGCCGACCGGCTGGCCAGGCCGGTCGCCGCCTTCGCCGTGCCCGGCCTCGACGTCGCCGCCGACATCGGCACGCTGGCCGCGCACTACCTGGCGCGCCTGCGTGCCGAAGGGCTCGACGACGGCACGCCCTACGACGTGCTCGCCTGGTCGTCGGGCAGCGTCGTCGCCTGGGAGATGGCGTTGCGCCTGATCGCGGACGGGTACTCGGCGCCGCGCCTGACGCTCGTCGACCCGATGGCCGACCTGCCGGGCAGCGACGTCGGCGAGGAGACGTTCGACCTGCTGGAAGGGCTGCTCGGCCAGCGCGGCGGCAGCCGCCTGACCAGAGGGCTCGCCGGGTACCGCGCCAGAAGGCTGCTGGCCGACCTCGGCATCGCCGCGGCGCGCGACGACCTCGAAGGGCTCGCCGCCGAGATCTCGCTGTGGCGCACCCTCGACCGGGCGAGCGCCGCCTACCGCTTCAAGCCCCTGCCCATCCCCGTGCACCTGGTCGCCAGCGACGACTGCGCCAGCGGCCAGCACTCGGTGACGGGGCATCTGCCGTACGAGACCTATCTGGAGCGCTGGCGCGAGCTGGCGGGAGGCGGGCTCACGGTCAAGCGGCTCGGCTGCAGTCACAGAGGCGTCTTCCATCCTCCCTACATCGAGCATCTCACCGAGGTGACCTCATGATCCGCCACCTGCTCACCGTCGCCGACCTGTCAGACGCCGACCTCGCCGCCCTGGTCGAACGCGGTCGTGCCCTCGCCGCCGGGCAGGGGCCCGCCGACACCCTGCGCGGGCGGGTGGTCGGCGTCTACTTCACCAAGACCTCCACCCGCACCCGCACCGCCTTCTCCTCGGCGGCGCTGCGGCTGGGCGCGGGCGTCGTCGCGTACGGCCCGAACGACCTGCAGCTCAACACCGGCGAGACCCTCCAGGACACCGGCAAGGTGCTGTCGGGCATGCTGGACGGGCTCGTCGTCAGGACGGCCGGACCCGTCAGCGAGATGGCCGCGCTCGCCGCACAGGGCCGGATGGCCGTCGTCAACGCGATGAGCGCCGAGGAGCACCCCACGCAGGCGCTCGCCGACCTCACCGCCATGGCGGTGCGCTTCGGCAGCCTCGAAGGCCTGCGCGTGCTCTATGTCGGCGAGGGCAACAACACCGCGTCGGCGCTGGCCCTGGCCCTGCCCCGCTTCCCCGGCGCCGAGCTGTACCTGCGCACGCCGCCCGGCTACGGCCTGAACACGACGGGCCTCGACGAGCAGCACACGATGGACGACCTGCCGGACAAGGTGGACGTCGTCTACACCACCCGATGGCAGACCACGGGCACGGTCAAGCCGGACCCCGAATGGCGATCGGCCTTCGCGCCGTTCCAGGTGACGGCCGAGCTGATGGAGCGCTACCCGGGTGCGAGCTTCATGCACGACCTGCCCGCGCACCGGGGCGAGGAGGTCACGGCCGAGGTGCTCGACGGCCCGGCCAGCATCGCCTTCGACCAGGCCCACACCAAGATGCACAGTGCGATGGCCGTCCTGGAGTGGGCGCTCGGAGGTGGGCGGTCGTGACCTCGATCCGCGGTGAGCGGCTGCTGGCCGACATCGCCGCACTCGCCGCCTTCGGCGCCAGACCGGACGGCGGCATCGACCGGCTGGCCGGTTCGCCCGCCGACCTGGCCGCACGCGACTGGCTGGCCGGACGCATCACCGAGGCGGGCTGCCTGGCCTGGCGCGACGCCGCGGGCAACCTGTTCGGCAGGTCGCCCGGCGGATCGGGCCCACGCCTGCTCACCGGCTCGCACACCGACACGGTGCCAGGCGGCGGACGCCTCGACGGCGCCTACGGCGTCCTGGCCGCGCTGGAGGTCCTGCGTACCCTGCACGAGAGCGGTCACCCGGCGGCACGCACGCTGGAGATCGTGAACTTCTGGGACGAGGAGGGCGCCGCGCCCACCTCCACCGGCGGACTGGTCGGCTCCACCGCCTTCTGCCAGGGCGAGCACCCCCGCGAGATCGCCGCCTTCGTCGAACTGCACATCGAACAGGGCCCCCGGATGGAACAGGCCGGCCTCGACCTGGCCGTCGTCGAGGGCATCGTCGGCATCGACCGCCACACCGTCACCCTGTACGGCGAGGCCAACCACGCCGGGACCACGCCGATGGACCAGCGCGCCGACGCGGCCAGGGCGGCGGCCCGCGTCCTGGTGGCGGTGCGCGACCTGGCCACGACCGGCATGGTGGCCAATGTCGGCTGCGTGGAGGTCGTGCCGGGCGCCCCGAACGTCATCCCCGGCCAGGCCCGCCTGGTGGTGGAGTTCCGCGCCGCGACGAAGGAGGCGCTCGACCTGGCCGCGGCCAGACTGCGCGAGCACGCCGACGCCGTCGCCGCCGAGGAGGGCTGCACGGCCGAGGTCGAACAGCTCTCCCACAAGCCGGAGTCCAGGTTCGACCCCGGACTCCGCGATCTCCTGGGCGACGCGTGCCGTCGCCTGGGCGTCCCCTGGACCAGCATGGTGAGCTTCGCCGGGCACGACGCGGGCGTGCTGAGCCGCGCCGTACCGACGGCCATGCTGTTCGTGCCCAGCACCGGCGGTGTCAGCCACGCCCCTGCCGAGCACACGCCCGACCGGCAGCTCGTCCTGGGCTGTCAGGCACTACTCGAAACGGTTGTCTCCTGGTCCCGCGTCTCCGATCTGGTGACGCGCGGGCCCGACCTGGTGAGAGGAGAACGGACATGACGGCAGTGCGCGTGCGAGGACTGCGCAAGCAGTACAGCGGTGTGAGCGCGGTCGACGGTATAGATCTGGACATCCAGCAGGGCGAGGTCTTCGGCCTGCTGGGCCCCAACGGCGCGGGCAAGACCACGACGGTGGAGATCCTCGAAGGGCACAGGTACCGCGACTCCGGCGAGGTGAGCGTGCTCGGCGTCGACCCGGGCAAGGCCACGGCGTCCTGGCGTGACCGCATCGGCATCGTGTGGCAGAGCACGGCCGACACCCCCGAACTGACGGTCGCCGAGATCGTCAGGGGGTTCGCGCACTACTACCAGCGGCCCCGCGACCCCGACGAGGTCATCGAGCAGGTCGGCCTGACCGAGCAGGCGGGCAAGCTCGTCTACCGGCTCTCGGGCGGCCAGCGGCGCAGGCTCGACGTGGCGCTCGGCGTCATCGGCAACCCCGACCTGCTCTTCCTCGACGAGCCGACCACCGGCCTCGACCCCAAGGCCCGCCGCAGGTTCGCCGCCCTCATCGGCGACCTGGCCAAGGAGGGCACCACGATCCTGCTCACCACGCACTACCTGGAGGAGGTCGAGGCACTGGCCGACAGGCTCGCGGTCATCGCCAGGGGCAAGATCGTGGCCGAGGGCCTGCCGCAGACGCTCGGCGGGCGGGCCACGGCCGTCTCGACCGTGCGCTGGGTGGCCGACGACGGGCCGAAGTCCGTCGAGACCGAGACGCCGACCGAGTTCGTCCTGGACCTGGCCACCAGGTTCGACGGCGAGATCCCCGGCCTGGCGGTCTCCAGGCCCACCCTCGAAGAGGTCTACCTGCGTCTCATCGGCGACACCGACGACCTGGCGGACGACGGCGCATCAGCGGACACAACGGGAGCGAGCGATGACTGACACGACCAGCGGCGCCACCCTGACCGCACCACGGGAACCCCGGCCCGTCGCCCCCGCCAGACGCCTGGAGCCGCGCCGCGCGCTGCGGCTGGGGCTGCTGCGCACGGTGATGGAGCTGAAGATGTTCTTCAGGGAGAAGGACCAGATCGCCTTCGTCTTCTCCATCGCCGTCGTCATGCTGATCATCCTGGCCTCGATCTTCACCACCCAGTACCGCGGCCTGAACGTCACCGTCTCCCAGGTCTACGTCGCCGGGCTGATCGGCACCGGCATTATGGCCGTCTCCTTCCAGAACCTCGGCATCGCCATCGCCGTCGAACGCGACCTCGGCGGGCTGCGCAGGCTCACCGGCAGCCCGATGCCGCCCAGCGCGTACTTCATCGGCAAGATGGGCAGCGTGCTGGTCATCGCGATCATCCAGATCGCGATCCTGCTGGCGATCGGCGTCATCTTCTACGACCTGACGCTGCCCTCGACGATCGGGCCCTGGCTGACCTTCACCTGGGTGTTCCTGCTCGGGCTCAGCGCCATGACCATGCTCGGCATCGCCGCGAGCAGCGTGCCGCGCTCGCACCGCAGCGCCACGGCCGTCATCACGCTGCCGTTCGTCGCGCTGCAGTTCGTCTCGGGCACCTTCCTGCCGCACACCGACGTGCCCGACTGGCTGCTCAACCTGTCGGGGATCTTCCCGCTGAAGTGGCTGTGCCAGGGCATGCGCGGGGTCTTCCTCGGTCCTGAGGCCGCCGTCCTGGAGGTCGCGGGCTCCTACGAGATGGAGCGGGTCGCGCTGGTGCTCGGCGCCTGGACCGTGGGCGGGCTCATCCTGTGCCTGCTCACCTTCCGCTGGAAGAGCGCACGAGCGGGCTAGTCTCGCGCCCGGCCGTACACCTCGATCGCACGGCCGTCCGGGTCGGTCAGCACCTGCCGCCCGTACGGCCGCGCGGCGATCTCGAACCCCAGACGCAGCGATCCCGTCGCGGGCCTGCGTCCGGCCGGGTAGAGCTCGAACACGGTGCCGTCGGGCAGGACGGCCGCGTGGTGCGCGGGCCCGTTCCCGTGCTGCTCGGGGGTGAACTCCAGGCCGAGTCCGGTGTAGAACGCCCGGCACTCGTCGAGCCTGTCGGTGTAGATCACCACGAGGTTCATCCGCATCCGTACAGTGTGCGGCATTCACCCGATCCCTCATGAACGGGAGCCGGAGCTCCCGAATGTGCCATATTGGCGGCCCCAGCCATGGGCAAAGCATGAGGAGCAGGCGTGGAGTTCCAGGTACTCGGGCACCTGCGGGTGCTGCGCGACGGCGAGGTCGTCCCGCTCACCGGGGCGTACAAGACGAGGCTCGTCCTGGCCCTGCTGCTGTCCAGGCCGGGCAGGCACGTCTCGCTCGACTGGCTGACGGCCGCCGTCTGGGGCGACGACCCGCCGATGTCGGCCAGGCGCAACCTCTATCTGTACGTGCACAAACTCAGGCGTCAGCTCGGCCTCGACCTGGTCGGCAAGAGCGCGGGCGGCTACACGATCGAGGTCGAGGACGGGCTCGACGCCGTGCGGTTCGCCGGGTTCGTCGCCCAGGGGCATGCCGAGCTCGGCCGTGGGGACGCGCGGGCGGCGGGCACGGCGCTGAAACAGGCGCTCGACCTGTGGCGCGGCCCCGCCTACGAGGAGTTCACCGACTGCGAGCCGCTGGCCGACGAGTCGCGCAGGCTGGAGCGCCTGCGGCTGAGCGCGTTCGAGCTGTGGGCCGAGAGCGAGCTGGCCGTCGGCAGGGTCGCCGAGCTGCCCGGCGCGCTCGCCGAGATCGTCAGGGCCCATCCGTTCCGGGAGCCGCTGGTCGGCCATCACATGCTCGCGCTGTACCGGGGCGGGCGGCAGGCCGAGGCGCTGGAGGTCTACCGGCAGACCAGGGCCGCATTCGACGAGCAGCTCGGCATCGCGCCCGGCCCGGACCTGCGCCGCCTGCACGAGGCCATGCTGCGCGCCGACCCCTCCCTGCTGGCGCCCGCCTCCTCGCCGGGAGCGCCCGCCTTGCCGCCCTCGGGGGAGGTCTGCCCCTACCAGGGCCTGGCCGCCTTCCAGGCCGACACCGCCGCCTGGTTCTTCGGCCGTGCCGTCCTGCTCGAACGGCTCACCGAGCGTGCGGCCAAACGGCCGATCACGGCGGTCGTCGGCGCTTCGGGCAGCGGCAAGTCCTCGCTGCTGCGCGCCGGGCTGCTCGGCACGTCCGCGCCGCAGGAGGAGTGGCGCACGCTGCTGCTCACGCCCGGCGCCGATCCGCTGGTCTCGCTGCGCGAGGGCGTCCTCGCCCTGCGCACCCTGCTGGCCGATCTGCCCGCCGACGGGCGGGTCGTCGTCGTGGTCGACCAGCTGGAGGAGATCTTCACGCTGTGCGGGGACGAGGCGGTGCGCGCGGCGTTCGCCGAGGAGTTGCTGGCCGCCTCCGAGATACCGGACGTGGCCTTCGTCCTCGGGATCCGGGCCGACTTCCTCGGACATGTCAGCCGTCATGCCGCCCTGGTGGAGGCGCTGGCCGACGAGGGCACCCTGCTGGTCGGGCCGCCCTCGCCCGACGACCTGCGCGCGATGGTCACCGGGCCCGCCGCCAAAGCCGGGCTCGCCGTCGACGCCGAACTGATCGCCGTCCTGCTCGCCGACGCCGGAACCGAGCCCGGCGTGCTGCCGCTGCTGTCGCACGCCCTGCTGGAGACCTGGCGGCGCCGCCTGGGCTACGACCTGACGCTGGAGGGCTACCGTGCCATCGGCGGGCTGCGCGGCGCCATCGCCCAGACGGCCGAAGGCGCCTACCACGAGCTCTCGCCTCCCGAACGGCAGGCCGCCAGACGGATCTTCCTGCGGCTGACCACCCTGGGCGAAGGCAGCGAGGACACCCGGCGCCCGATGCGGCGCGCCGAACTCGACGGCATCGCCGACCCCGACGTCGTCGACCGCGTCCTCGACCGGCTCACCGCCGCCAGGCTGCTCGTCCTCGACGAGAGCACGGCCGAGGTGGCGCACGAGGCGCTCATCAGGTCGTGGCCACGCCTGCACGGCTGGCTCACCGACGACCGCGCCGAACTCGTCGTGCACCGCAGGCTCACCCAGGCGGCCCAGCACTGGCTCAGCCTGGAGCACGACCCCGGTGTGCTCTACCGGGGCGAGCCGCTGCGCGCCGCGCTGGAGTGGGGCCGCGACCACCCCGGCGAGCTGAACCACCTCGAAACCACCTTCCTCGAAGCCAGCAGGACGCGAGAGCGCTCCGAACACACCGACCAGCTGCGCCGCAACCGCCAGCTGCGCCGCCTGCTTGTCGCCGTGCTCGCCCTGCTCGTCGCCGCGGTCGCCGGGGGAGTCGTCGCGCTGCAGCAGCGCGGCGGCGCCGTACAGGCCAGGGAGGTGGAGCAGGCGCACCAGCTCGCGCTGCAGGCCAGGTCGCTGGCCGCCACCGACCCCGACCTCGCCGGACTGCTCGCCGTCGCCGCGCACCGCCGCCACGCCGACGCCGACACCAGGGGAGCCGTGCTCAGCACCGCCGCCGCCGCCAGGCGCAAGGACGTGCTCAACGTCGGCGGCCCCCAGGTGTTCGGCCTGGCCTTCAGCCCCGACGGCCGCCACCTCGTGGCCGGTGACACCAAAGGCCTGGTCACCCTGTGGGACCTGCGCACCCGCACCAGGACCGTCACGTACGGCGAGCACGTGGAGATGACGAAGGGCGAGGCGCTGCCGTACGTCTGGGACGCGGCGTTCGACGCGAGCGGCTCCTATCTCGCCACCCTAGCCAAACCGCTGCGCGGCACGCAGCCGCACGGCACGCTCGTCGTCAGGGACATGCGCACCGGCCGGGCGATCGTCAAGCGCGACGTCGGCATGGTGGCCGACACGATGGCGATGTCACCCGACGGCAGGCACGTGGCGATCGGCACCGACCAGGGGCACGCCCTTCTCGTCGGCATCCCCGACGGGTCGCTGCGCGTGCTGGCGCGCAAGGGCGGGCGGCTGAGCTCGCTGACCTTCAGCCCCGACGGCAGCCGCCTGATCGGCTCCGACCAGCTCGACGGCGTCGTCGGGTGGGACGTCGACAAGGGCGGGCCCGGCCGGGTGCTGATCGGCGGGCTGCACTCGGAGTCGGTGGCCTTCGACGCCACCGGCCGTACCCTCGTGGTCGCCATGGAACGGCACGGCGTCGAGTTCTGGACGATGTCCGGCGATCGGGCCACCAAGGCGGGCGGCCTGCCGTACCAGGAGCCGTGGGAGTGGTCGGTGTCGGCGCCCGTCGGCGGCAGGCTCGCGATCGCCGACGAGAACGGTCTCATCACCGTCTGGGACACCGAACGCCGCAAACCCATCGAGACCTACCAGGACCGGGGGCGGGCCGAGACGATCGTCGTGGCGCTCAGTCCCGACGGGCGCATGCTGGCCACCTCGGGGCTCAACGGCTCCATCGTGATCAGGCAGCGTGGGGGCACACCGTTCGCCGGGCACGCCGGCCCCGTCAACGACGTCGAACTCGCACCCGACGGCAGCAGCGTCGCCACCGCGAGCAGTGACGGCTCGGTCCGGCTGTGGACGCCAGGAGGTGAGCCGCTGCGTACCCTCGACGGGCACGGCGACCACGTCGAGGCCGTCGCCTACAGTCAGGACGGCCGCCTGCTGGCCGCCGTCACCCGCGACCACCGGGTGAGCGTGTGGGACGTGGCCACGGGCACCCGCAAGGGCGCCACCCACTACGAGGCCATCGGCACCTCCACCGACGTCGCCTTCCAGCCAGGCTCGTCCGGCACGGTGATCGCCGCCGCCGCGCTCGGCCGCTACCGCGTCGACGCGGCCGACCCCGCTCGCCCGAAGGCCGCGCCCTTCACCTATGCGCAGCTCACCGTGACGCTGGACTTCAGCCCGGACGGGCGTTATCTCGTCTCGGCGAGTCCCGGGGGCAGTGTCCTGGTCTGGGACATGCGTACGGACGCGGAGCACCTGCGCTTCGACACCGGGCAGGGCGGCGCGACGGACCTGGCCGTCAGCCCCGACGGCGCCGTCATCGCCACCGCCGGAGGCACCACGGTCAGGCTGTGGGAGGCGGCGACCGGCCGCCTGCGTACCACGCTCACCGGTCCCACCGCCCAGATCCGGACCGTCGCCTTCAGCCGCGACGGCGCCACGATCGCGGCCGGAGGCCATGACAACGCCGTCACCGTATGGCGTACGACCGGCTCGACCGCGCCGCTCGCCGTTCTCACCGGTCACCAGACGCGCATTCAGGCGCTGGCGTTCGGCCCCGGCGGCACCGTGATCTCGGGCGCCGAGGAGAACCGCGTCATCGCCTGGGACCTCGACCCCGCCGCCGCCGTCCACCGCATCTGCGCCGAGGTCGCCCGAGACCTCACCCCCCAGGAACGCCACCGCTTCCTGCCCGACGATGACGTGACTCCTGTGTGTCCCTGACCTGGGGGAACGGCAATATACATCGGATATAACGCCATGGCGCACGCTTGTAACCGTCAGCCCGGTCCGCGCCATCGCAGGGGCTGTGCGCTTCCCCACGAAGCGCACATCGGCGCGACCACACGGGACCCACCTTCCGCCGGGGGTCCAGCCGACGCGGCCGGGGGCGGCCGCGTCGGCACCTGTTCGGGGTGTACGACGTTCTATCTGACCGCCAGGGGGCACCGACAGGAGGCGTGGAGGTTCGGGCAGCAGATCACGGCGGTCGTGACGAACCGGCCGCCGAGCAGCCAGTTGCCCCACACGACGTCAACGGCGGCGGGCAGAGCAGTCCGGGCGTTCTTCAGGCGAACCCCTTTGTGTCGCCCGGCCGCCACGGGCCTCCCGATGTAGTTCGGTATGAGTTCGACGTGGGCGTCCCATTGATCACTCAGCCAGGCGACGGCTCTGTCTGGCTCGCGGAAGGTGTGCCTGATCTGCGCTGGGCTTTTGAGCAGCCAGTCGCAGGTCCGGTTCGGAGGCAGGGGCGAGGCCAGGAAGGCGGCGTTGGCCGCCGCGTCCGACGACGGACGACGCAACGACTCCTGTTCCCGCTCTCGGCCGTGTCCGATCCACTGGTAGGCGTGCCAGTGATACCCCCTGCCGTCCCTGACGTACTGCATGCTTCCCCCTGTGAAGCTGCCTCCGCCCCTCGGTGGAGGCGTCGGTGTGGCGGAAGTGACTCAGACGCGGTTGGTGTCGATGCCCGCCGCGCGCAGCTCGGCACCGGTGAAACGCAGGCTCGCGCCGGGCAGCTTGGAGTCACCCAGCAGGAACGCGTCCTCGACACCGGGGATACGTGCGGCCGTCACACAGGAGTCCACCTCCTCCTCCTGTTGGTTGCCTCCGCACAGCGGGACCAGGATGGTGTTGTGGGTATCGGCCATGTAGAGGTTCATTGCTGTGTCCTGCCTTGTGGTGAGGGAAAGGGCCGGTGAGCTCCCGCCTGCGACTCGGACGGGGGCTCTTTCCTCAGCGCGCGGCCGATGCCGACGTCTACGCTGCGGGAACGGTCTCGACCAAGGACTCCCACGGCACTGGGATCACGTCGTCCAGGCGTACGAGGAGTTGATTGGCCAGTGCATAGCGCAGATGGGTGGAGTCGAGTCGTAGGTGGGTGCTGCGTTCCACCAGGCGTGCGTTCCTGTCGTGTGGCTCGAACAGGTCAGCGATCACCGCGTGGCGGGAGTGGCTGCCGATGCTGTAGACGGCTGCGGAGCGGCGTAGGTGGGGGCATTGGGTGATGGCTTTGGGGATGCAGTTCAGGCAGGTGGGCGGGGCGTTGGTGAATCCCGAGGTCGCCTCGTCGTCTTCCCCTGTCTTTTCGCGTGACAGTAGCCACCACACCCGGCCGCTGCGGGGATCTCGCGCCGGGCGCGCGCAGGCCTGGCACAACGTCTGGTCCATGCACCGCCATTGGCGGACCACGTTGACGGTCTTGAGATCCGGGCGTCCTGCCCGGTTGTCGAGCATTCGAGCCCGGAGCACCCCGTGGTGCCAGTCTCCAGGAACGGGGTCGCGGTGGGCGAGGCGTAGGCCGCCGTCCGGGTGGCAGCTCATCTTCAGTCGCTGGGACATCACCTCGTCCCTGTGCCCGATGACGTACGGGATCTCGAAGTCGGCCTTGGTGCTCATGCCGGTCCCCGGTGCCGGAATTCCGGGTCCAGGCACGCGGCCAGCGCAGGTCCGAAGTCGGCGAGCGAGAACGCCCGTGCGTTGTTGTGCTGTGGTTCGGCCGGCGCTTGCGTCAGGCTTTCTTCAGCCGAGGGCTCAGCCAGCCCGGTCTGAGCCGTCATGCCGCCGGCTCCTGTGAGCACAGGGTGGTCGGAGCGGGAGCAGTCGTACCACCGATGATCCAGACGGTGTTGGGCCGTTTCTCCAGGACCGTGTTCGCTTCGGCGAGGGCGAGGTAACCGCCGATCCCCAGCGTGCCGGGATCGCCGCTCTCCCTCACACCCCGCCGAAGCATCCGCACCCTGTACTCCTCGCGTGTCCACGACGCAGGAGACACAGAGACCGGCTCATGGCCGATCTCGTCCAACTCGGCATCGGTGAGCGGCCCTGCAAGGAACGCCTTGTCAGACCTGGGGCAACGTCTCGGACGGCGCGAGGCCGCCTTGGGTGGGTGCATGCCTCGACGGTAGAAAGCCCCTGTGCCCAGTGGCTAGAAGTTTTCTGTGGTTTGCAGCCTCAGGCTGGCGGCCTCGATCAACGCACGGGCCGACGCGCCATGGACCGCCTGCTCACTCAGCAGGGCGAACGCTTTCAGAAAGGTGTCGATCTCCTCGGGTTGGTTGGTCCTGAATCCACCGGACCACAACTCGCTACGCACAAGCTTGCCGTCGAAAATATAGAAACCCTCCCCGGGGTACAGGGAGCGTACGCGTCCGCGCGGAATTATCCCTAGGGACACGTGAGGCAAGCCCAGTACGGCAAGCAGGAGTTCGTACTGCTCCAACATTACGCCTGTGCCGCCGATGACAACGTCAAGCGCTGACTCCTCAATGAGGAAGTTGTAGCAATTCAGTCCATTCCCAGCCGTGACCAGCTTTTGTCGGGGCAGGCGGGCCGCTACTGCCGCGTCGGCCTCGCCCTCGGGCAAGCCGTAGAGAGTACTCGCCGACTCGAAGAGGGCTTTGACATAGCGTACGGTCTGCAATATCCCTGGAATGCGGGTGGACTCGTACACGCAGAGCAGGGCCGTGCTCTCGTACAGCGACATTGCTCGTGACTGGATGTGCTGCTGTCCGGCTCGAAGATGCCTGCGCCACTCCACCCACATCTGTTCGATTTCTCGCTGCACGGCTATGAGTTCAGGAATCATCCGGGCGGCGCCGCACGCAATGCACCAGGCCCGGATGTCGTCCTCCGAGGGGTTCTGCTGCCCGTGCTCAATGCGGCTGATTTTGGTGTTGTGCAGGCCGGACGTTTGGGCGAGTTGACGTCCTGTGAGCCTCGCATCCTTGCGCAGGTCGCGGAGCCTGGCCCCAAATGCCTTCTTGGCCGATATCGCTTGTTCGGACATGAGCGATCAGGCAGGCCGGTAGTCCTGGTGCGGGATGGACAACTCCCATACGGCTTCGAAGGCGTCGGCGCAGAGCCTGATCACTGCGGGGTCCGTACAGCGCTGACGCTGAACGACTTCGCCATTTCCGGAGAACACCGCGAACACGACGACCTCTTCGTCGAACATCCAGAAATCGTTGCCCGGCAGCGCAATCCCCGACACGAGATGCCGGGGAACCCAATGGATTTCCTCACCCGCTGCCACGCTGGGGCCGACCACGTCGTATGCGAAGCGGCGATACTCCGACAAGGGCTCGGACACGACACAAGCCCGCCGGTAGCGCTTGCCTTCGGCAACGGCCGTGCGGATTCGATCGCACCAAGGCGTCATCCAGCTGAGATCGTCCGGCATGCCCGCCTTCCACGCTGCGAATCTTTCCCTCTCCAGATCGCTGGTGGCGTAGTCATCGCGCAGTTCCAGGTGAACAGCTTCGCGTTTGAAGCTCGCGAAGTGCTTTCCGCGCTCCTCAGCCGAGATCAATTCCATATCGCTCCTTGGCGAATCTGCGAACCAGAAGGTCTATCAGAGACCCGGGAACCTCGACCGAGGTTTCGTAGGCCTTCAGGGCCACCAGTTGCTCGACCACCTGCGCTTCCTCTCGGCGATCCCCCTGGACCACCCAGGTGTCCCGGTTGGTCTGGTAGAAGGTTGCGCAGTCCTCCCCTGGAACGGAGTCGGGATCCTTGCAGTAGAACATGAGGCTCAGGCCGTCAGCAGGCTTCGGGGTTTGCATGACGTTGCGGCCTCCGTCGTCCGGTGAACGCTCGCAATGACCATCACCCTGATTGCCGGAGGGGTCAAGCCCTTCTGTGGGACCGAGCTGTTGGGAGGTCAGCACAACAGCAGCATGCGTACCGGTGATGACGATGGCCGGGAATCAACCGCACACAGCAATTCAGCCGCACACAGCAAGAAGCCCCAGACCCTCGGCATGGGCCGTGAGCTGGGGCTTTGTCTCCAGCTCACCAGGTCAGGCCCGATCAACTGCGGAGAAACTGGTGGACGATACAGGGATTGAACCTGTGACCTCTTCCGTGTCAGGGAAGCGCTCTCCCGCTGAGCTAATCGTCCGAGCGGAAGACGGGATTCGAACCCGCGACCCTCACCTTGGCAAGGTGATGCTCTACCACTGAGCCACTTCCGCGTGTGTCCGCTTGCGCGGCGACACCTGTCTTACCTTAGCGGATCCAACCGGGTCCGTAGTCCAAGCTGTTGCGAGGTGGAGACGGGATTTGAACCCGTGTACGCGGCTTTGCAGGCCGCTGCCTCGCCTCTCGGCCACTCCACCAGGACGTCTCCGAGCGGAAGACGGGATTCGAACCCGCGACCCTCACCTTGGCAAGGTGATGCTCTACCACTGAGCCACTTCCGCGTGAACCGGGCGGGAACTCCGTCGGTCACGGGGAAAACCATAGCGTGTTCCGGGAGTGGGCGTGCGCATGCGCATGCGGGTGGCTCGTGGGCGGGGAGTGGGAAATCGCTGGGGAGGGTGATCTTGGGAGGGTGATACCGCATGGGCGTGGGGTGATGGGAGGCCTACCGCGTGGGCGTGTGGGAGTGGATGAAGGGCGGGGGGAGTGGATGAGGGATGGGGGGATGGTGGTTATGGGCGCTTCTAGGTAGCGATCGGCGTCGCCAGGATGCCCTCGATGTCTGCGGTGGCTGGTGCTTGGTGGCCTTCTCTTGTGGGTGAGGTTGTGAAGGGGGAAGGGGTGAGGGTTTTCGTTGGGGGCTTGGGTGTTGAGGGGCCGGGTGTTGTCGGCCTGGGTGTTGGCTTGGCGGTTCCGGTCGTGGGGGTGCGGGGGGTCGGCGGGCGGGATGTCGTCGTGGCGGATGTTGTTGCGCTTACCCCGACCACCTTGGCTGCCCCTGCGCCGGATGCGCCTGGGCCGCCGGTTCCCGCCACTCCGGTTCCTGTCGCCGCAGCCCCCAACGCCGCGGCCCCTGTCGCCTCGGCCCCAGCGCCTGTCGCCGTGGTTCCCGTTGTCGAGGTCTCGGTTGTCCCGGACCCAGTCAGGCCGGCTTCCGCGGTCCCGGCACTCGCCGTCCCAGCCCCCGCCTCACCCGGCGTGCCCACGGGCGCAACCCCCCGAGACGCGCTCGGATCCTTGATCAAGTTCACGTCCTTCGTTCGGACGTACATGATCCGGTGTCCAAGCTGGATCTGCCGATACCGCAGTTTGCCCACGACCGTCACGTTGTCCGTGGGGGAGTAGCCGCCGGTCCACTGGTAGGTCCCGGTCAGCGTTTGCCCCACGGCGTACCTTTCGCCCAGGCGGAGCTTGTACTGCAATGCCACATGACGCTGATACGGCACGCCGGTCGGATATGCCGAAATTTCGGGATATGCGCGCCCGTACACCGGAACGAGGTCCCTCTTGGGAGTCACCACGTACCCGGGACTCAGCACGGCGGTCGGACGACGGACAGGATTGTGGAACCAGGCCTTCTGCCCCAAGTACCAGATGGCGGTCCAATCGCCCTTGACCCCGGCCAGGGCGTAACGCTGCCCGGCCGACGCACGGGCGCTGTGGTCGTAGACGCTGTAGGAGGAGGGAGCGCCGACGCGCTTGCCGATGTCGTCGACGAGCGGTGCCGTGGCCTTGGGCCGGGTACGCAGCCACACGGTGGAGGCGCCGTGCGCCTTGCACGCCTTGCCGGGATTGCGCGAGGAGCACCCGGTGAAGACGGGCTTGTTACGGGCGTATCGCGGCTTGATGAGCACGGTCTGACCGACGCCGGGCCCGGTGATGGGCGCGCCGAGCAGGCTGAAGTAGCGCTCCCAGTCCCAGTACGGCCCGGGGTCCTCGTGCATGCCGGGCACGGTGGAGGGCGAGGTGCCTGGCACGTTGTCGTGCCCGATGATGTGCGCCCGGTCCAGCGGCACGCCGTGCTTGTCCGACAGGTAGCGCACGAGCTTGGCCGACGAGCGGTACATCGCCTCGGTGTACCAGGTGCCGCCCTTGGCCAGGTACCCCTCGTGCTCGATGCCGATGGAACGGGAGTTCATATCCCAGTT
This sequence comes from Nonomuraea sp. IBHARD001, assembly GCF_056106265.1. NCBI lineage: Bacteria > Bacillati > Actinomycetota > Actinomycetes > Streptosporangiales > Streptosporangiaceae > Nonomuraea > Nonomuraea sp. IBHARD001. Next base: position 5,886,759 of record NZ_JBWBBW010000002.1, on the reverse strand, counting down.
GCCGGAATGCCAGGCGATATCGCGATTGCGAACATGCTGGGCGACATGCCCGTCCTGGGAGCGGATGGTGTAGTGCCAGCTCACATACGAAGGATTGGCCACCATCGAAGGCACACCCCGGTAGGAGCCCTCGGTGTCGTGCACGATGATGAAGTCGATCTTGCGATTGCCCGCCAGCCGGTCGTGATTGCCGTAGTCGCCGCCGCTGAGCCGCTTGTACGCCGCGGGCATCCACTCGCACGGCAGCGACGCCGGGCACTCGGCCTTGCGCACGCCCTGCGGAGGAGCGGCCGCACGCCTGGGTGGCAGCCCGGGTGAGGGGCGCAGGGTGACGAGGTACCCGTCGTCGGTGCGCCGGGCGGCGCCGTCGCGCAGCACCGCGTAGACCTCGTCGGCGAACGCGCGTGCCGTCCCGGCGTCGGCCGCGCCCGAGTACCGCGCCACGGCGTCGTACCAGGCGCTCGCCTCGCCCCCGCGTGGCCGCCCGAGCGCCCGCTGGTAGGAGGCGAGCAGGGCGGCGCCGCCCCTGATGTTGGCCGACGGCTCCCGCCGCAGGCGTGCCGCCGCGATCCCGGTGAGCCGGGCGGCCCGCGCGAGCGTCGCGTCCACGACGGGCGGCGGCACGTCGGGCACCACGGTACGGCGGGGCCGCGCCGAGTCGCCGCGCGGATCGCCGACGTGATGGGTGCTGGGTACGGCGGGCACGGCGTCGACCAGGTGCATCGGCCCGTACCCTCCGGCCGTGCTCGGCAGTCCGTCGTTGGCGTCCCAGCGCGACTGCAGGTACGAGACGCCCTTGAGCACGCCGATCGGCACGCCGTACTGGGCGGCGGCGGCCTGGAAGTCGCCCTCGCGACCGGCGGGCGCCGCTCGGGCTGCGGTGGGTGCGGTGAGCAGTCCGGTGGACAGGGTGACGGCCACGACCAGGGCGAGCATGGCACCTCCACGGTGAGAGAACAGATCGCTACTCACAGTAATCAACCGTCACATCTGCCCCACACGTGGGGGGTGAAGATCGCCGAGAGCCGGCCCTCGGCCCCGAAACACGGCCGCCGCGAGCTCGGCGCGACCCGAAGCGCACAGCCTCAAAACTCACCGCCACCCGAAGTTCGCGATTCCTGCCCGATTTCGGGCAGGATGTTGGCATGACAGCAGACGGCTGCGTAGTGTCCTGCGATGTGTCGCACCCTCACGCGGAGCTCATCGCCCATCTGGCCAGGACGAGCGCGCTCGGTCCGGGTGAGGCGGCGAGGGTGGTGGCCGACGTGCTGGCCTACTTCTCCGAGCCCGTCACGGAGTTCGTCAGGCGAAGGCACGCCGAGCTGAAGGCCAGAGGCCTGACCAACGACCAGATCTTCCCCAGGATCACCGCCGAGCTGCCCCTGCGCAGGGTGGCGGCGCCCGAGCTGTCCGCGCGGCAGCTCAGAAGGATCGTCTACGGCTAGTCAGAGGAGAAGTCGACCATGTGCGGAATCGTGGCCTACGTCGGGCCGAAGGACGCCGCCCCCATCCTGCTGGAGGGGCTGCAGCGACTGGAGTACAGAGGCTACGACTCGGCCGGGATCGTCGTCTCCAGCAAGGGCCTCAAGCTGCGCAAGGTCAAGGGCCGCGTCGCCGACCTGGCCAAGGTGGTGCCCGCCAGGTTCAAGGGCGGGCTCGGCATCGGCCACACCCGCTGGGCCACCCACGGCGTACCCAGTGACGAGAACGCCCACCCGCACCTGTCGGCCGACCAGCGCATCGCCGTCGTGCACAACGGCATCATCGAGAACGCCGACGAACTGCGCGCCAAGCTCGCCGCCGACGGCGTCGTGTTCGCCTCCGAGACCGACACCGAGGTCCTGGCCCACCTGCTGGCCCGCACGGTCGAGGAGACCGGCTCCTTGGAGGAGGCCGTACGGCTGGCGCTCAAGCGCATCGTGGGCACGTACGGCATCGCGGTCGTCGACGCCGAGCGGCCGGGCGAGGTCGTCGTGGCCCGCAACGGCAGCCCGATCGTGCTGGGCATCGGCGAGAAGGAGATGTTCGCCGCCTCCGACGTCGCGGCCCTCGTGCGCTACACCCGCCAGGTCGTGCACCTGGAGGACGGCGAGCTGGCCGTGCTCACCGCCGACGGCTTCCACACCTTCACCAGCGACGCACGCGAGACCGCCAAGGAGCCGCTGACCGTCGACTGGGACGCGGGGCACTACGACACCGGCGGCTACGAGCACTACCTGCTGAAGGAGATCTCCGAGCAGCCCGAGACCGTGGCCCGCACCCTGCGCGGCAGGCTCGACGACCGCTTCCACATCGCACACCTCGGCGGACTGAACCTCACCCCGCACGAGACCAGGGCCTTCCGTCGTGTGAAGATCATCGGCTGCGGCTCCGCGTACTACTCGGGCCAGATCGGCGCCCAGCTCATCGAGGAGCTGGCCCGCATCCCGGCCGACGCCGAGCCCGCGTCGGAGTTCCGCTACCGCAATCCGGTCGTCGAGCACGACACGCTGTACGTCGCGATCAGCCAGTCGGGCGAGACCTACGACACGCTGGCCGCCGTGCAGGAGCTCAAGCGCAAGGGCGGCCGGGTGCTCGGCATCGTCAACACCGTGGGCAGTGCGATCGCCCGCGAGTGCGACGGCGGCATGTACCTGCACGCCGGGCCCGAGGTGTCGGTGGCCTCGACCAAGGCCTTCACCTCGACGGCCGTGGCGTTCGCGCTGCTGGCGCTGCACTTCGGCCGGGTGCACGACCTCTCGCCCGCCGACGGCCGCCGCATCTGCGAGGGGCTGCGCAGGCTGCCGGGCCAGATCGAGGAGATCCTGGCCAAGGGTGAGGAGATCGCGGAGCTGGCCAGGAAGTACGCCGGGCACCCGTCGATCATGTTCGTCGGACGGGTACGCGGCTACCCGGTCGCCCGTGAGGGCGCGCAGAAGCTCAAGGAGATCTCCTACGTGCATGCCGAGGCCTATCCGGCCAGCGAGCTCAAGCACGGCCCGCTGGCACTGATCGGCCCCGAGATGCCCACGGTCGCGATCGTCCCCGACGACGAACTGCTGGACAAGAACCTCACCACGCTCGGCGAGATCCGGGCCAGGGGTGGCAGGGTGCTCATGGTCGGCCACCGCGAGCCCGACTCCAAGCTGGCCGACGACGTGATCGTGGTGCCGAAGAACGAGATCGAGCTCGACCCGATCCTGCTGACGCTCCCGCTGCAGCTGCTGGCCTACCACGCCGCCGTCAGCCTGGAGCGCGACGTCGACAAGCCCCGCAACCTGGCCAAGAGCGTCACGGTCGAGTAGCGGTCACCCCTCGACGCCCTGCCCGCCCGAGCCCCGGTCAGACCTCGGCTGCCCGCCCGAGCACCGGCAGCCTGAGCGGGCGCAGCACCAGGCTGCCGCTCGTCCAGGGCACGGCGTCGCCCGGCTCGCCCAACGCCAGACCGGGCAGCCGCTCGACCAGCACCCCGAGCACCTCCTGCAGCTCCATCCGGGCCAGATTGGCCCCCAGGCAGAAGTGCGGCCCCCGCCCGAACGTCAGATGCGGCCGCTCCCGGCCGGGCGCCAGCGTCGTGGGGTCGGCGAAGGCGGAGGGATCGTGGTTGGCCCCGACCAGGGCCGCGATGATCCCTTCGCCCGCCGCCACCCGGCCGGAGGGCAGGTCGACGTCGTCGGTCGCCACCCGCAGCAGCGCCGTCTCGCCCGGCATCTCCACCCGGAGCAGTTCCTCGACGGTCGCGGGAATCAGCGAGGGATCGGCGACCAGCCGTGCGTAGCCTTCGCGCGGGTCCAGCAGCCGCAGCGCCATCCTGGACAGCGCCGAGCCCGTCGTCTCGTGCCCGGCGAAGAACAGTGTGAACGTGATGCCGGTCAGCTCGCCCGTGCTCAGCGCGTCGTCCTGTTCGCGGGCCTCGATGAGCGCGGCCAGCAGTCCGTCGCCCGGCTCGGCGGCGTGGGCCGCGACGAGGTCGCCGACATACTCATAGAACTCGGCCGTCGCCTCCCACCGCTCGTCGGCCGTCAGCGCCGACGTCGACAGGGCGGCGTCGCACCAGTGGCGTACCCTCTCGACGTCGATGCCCTCGACGCCGAGCACCTCGCAGATCACCTGGACGGGCAGCGGGAAGGCCAGGTCGGCGACCAGGTCGAAGGAGCCGGGCAGGGCGTCGACGAGGTCGTGCGCCAGGGCGCGCACCCTGGGCCGCCACCCGGCCACCCGGGCAGGCGTGAACGCGCCCGACAGCAGCCGCCGCAGCCTGGCGTGCTCGGCGCCGTCGCTGCCGATCAGCCCGCCGGGCTGGGTGGTGATGTCGAAGCCGTCGCTCATCCGGGGCGCGCCCTCGTGCCCGAGGTCCCTGCTGAAGCGCCGGTCGCCGAGTACGGCGACGACGTCGTCGTAGCGGGTGGCCAGGACGACCTCGTCACCGCTCGGCAGCCTGACCCGTCCCAGCGGGTCCTCCCGCAGCCGCCTGGCGTACTGCCCCGAAGGGCAGCCGCGAGGCCCGGCGGGAAAGGGGAATCGCTCGACTTCCGCCATGCCGGCGAACCTAACCCCGGCGGGTACGGCGGGGCAAAGCATTTACGGCGGCGCCAGCCTGGCGTGGGCGCAGGCCGGCACGTGGTGACGTGCGGCGGGGCAAAGCGTTTACGGCAGCAGCAGCGCGTGGTGACGTGCAGCGAGGCAAAGCACTCACGGCAGCAGCAGCCCCCAGTACACCCCCCACGGCACCAGCAGCACACCCCCGGTGACGAGCGCGCCGAGCCTGACCCGCTCGCCGCGCGCGACTCCCGTGCCCGCGCGACGCCAGGCCAGTGCGGTCAGCGCGGTGGCGACGAGCGCGCCGAGCGTCAGCGCCTGCAGGGCCAGCCAGGCGATCGGCCGGCCGGCCAGCATCGGGCCGGGCGAGGCCAGCTTCCCGCTGGACATCATGACGGAGGTGAGATACCCGAACAGCGTCAGCGAGACCACCAGCCCGCCCGCGGCCAGCCACCGGGCCGCGACCCCGACCGGCCTGACGCCCCGCCCCCTGACCCGCCGTACCGCCGCGGTGACCGGGTAGGCGGCGAACGCGAGCACGAGCAGCCCGAGCACCCCGAACTGGACGGCGGGCGACTCCCACCCGGCGAGGGGCGGCACGGGCACGGTCGCGATGGCCTGGACGGGCGTGCGGGCGGGCACGTCGGCGGTGGGCAGGCGGCCCGATGTGACGTCGGCGATCCAGGAGCCGACGAGGTCGGCGTAGCCGGGGGAGAGGTCGGGCAGCCTGCTCACGCCGCCGTCTGGCGTGCGGTGGGCGGCGTGGTCGCCCTCCAGGTACCTGAACGTGTAGTGCCGGTTGCCGCCCGACTCCAGGGCGGCGGCCATCAGCGGCGGGCTCTCCTGCGGCGGGGTGAGCAGGTCGTGCACACCCCAGATCGACAGCACCGGCTGCCGTACCGAGCGCAGGACGGGCGTGGGGTCGTAGTAGGGCACGGGGAACATCCCGGCCGAGGCGACGAAGCGGTGCATGGTGCGCACGGCGCCGATGAGCGAGCCGGAGACCCCGGCGCGGCGCAGGCCGGACTCGGCGGCCCAGCTCTGCTGGCGCAGCGGCGCGTGCGCGTTGGCCCCGACCAGGACGAGGAAGGCCGCGTCCGCCGTGCGCGCCGCCGCGTTGGGCGCCACCCAGCCGCCTTCGCTGAGCCCCCAGAGGCCGAGCCTGGCCGGGTCGGTGCCCGGCTGCGCCTTGAGCGCGCCGAGCGCGGCGACGGCGTCGAGTGCGAGCAGGTCGTAGGAGCGCTCGAACAGCGAGTACCCCTCGGTGCGCTTGTCGTAGACCAGTACGGCCAGCCCTTGCCTGGCGAACGCCACGGCCTCGCCGAGCAGTTTCGTCCGGGGCGTCTCACCGGCCCCGTGCACGAGCACCAGACCGGGCAGCCGCCCTTCGGCCGAGGCGGGACGCAGCACGGTGCCGTGCAGGGCGACCCCACCGGCCCCGGCGAAGGCGACCTCGCTCGCCCGCAGATCGGAGGGTACGGCGGGCGGCACGCCCGAGGCGGAGGCGGCGGGAGCGGCGAGAAGGCCGGCGCAGAGGACGGCCAGGAGGAGGATTCTTCTCATATGACCGACAATAGTCTGCAGAGAACTCTCGGCAAACAAGTCTCTGCAGAACTCGTTCGGCAGGTGGATAGGATGCTCCTCATGAAGGATGAGCCGCCCCTGACGCCGCCCCTGATACCGCCGCCCTCGATGTCGCCGACCCTGACGACGCTGACGCTGAGCGATCCCGGCAGGCTCAAGGCCCTGGCCCATCCCATGCGCAGGGCGATGCTGCGCCACCTCGGCGTGCACGGCCCCGCCACCTCCACCACGCTGGGCGAGATCCTCCAGGCCAAGACCGGCACGACCAGCTACCACCTGCGGCAGTTGGAGAAGCACGGCTTCATCGAGGAGATCCCGGAGCTGTCCACCGGCAGGGAGCGCTGGTGGCGCCAGGTCGAGCCGGGCCACAATGTGCGCCTGCCCACGCCGGACGAGGTGCCCGAGCGGGACCGGGCGGTGCTCGCCGAGTTCCAGCGCGTGTCCTACGAGGAGGACCGCGCCCTGCTCGACGCCTTCCCCGAGGCCTACCGGCGCGACCCGGACTGGGCGAAGTTCTCGCGCGGGTCGGCCCGGATGACGAGGGAGGGGTTCGCCGCCTTCTTCGACGAGTACATCGAGCTGCTCTACAAGCACAAGCGCTTGGCCGAGAACGCCACCGAGGACGCCAGACCCCTGTACATCCGGCTTTTCGGACTGCCAGCCGACGACCTATGAGCTAATAAGACCCCCGATATGTGACACGTAGTGACATGTCGATAACCTCTCGTATAGGGGGAACTTCGGGGGAGGGGCACCCATGCGCCGTCGGCAGTTTTTCGCGCTCGGTCTGGGACTGGCCGCGTGTGCGAGCGGGTGCGCCACCGCGAGCAGTGCGGGCGCTCCCGCGACGCGTGCGCTCGGGCAGTTCGCCGTCGTGCCCGGCGAGCAGGAGCTCGGCTCGGTCGCCTACGCCTTCACCCGTGCCATGCGCAGGACCGGGCACCTGCCGCCGGTCGCCTCCGCGTTCGCCGCGCGTGACGCCGCCACCAAGCTGGCCGTCAGCGGGCTGCCCGCGCTGACCGCCGCCGAGATCAACTCCGGTCGCTCGATCCTGGACGTCAGCACGCCCATCGCCAGGCTAGTCGGCGAACCCGAGGTGCTGGTCGTGCCCGCCAACTCGCGGCTGGCCACGTTCGACGACCTGGCCTCGCACCTGCGTGCCGACCCCGGGCGGGTGCTGCTGGCCGGAGGGCCGCAGGCCGGGGCCGACCACCTGCTGTTCGGGCTGCTCGCCCAGGGGGTCGGCGCCGATGCCCGCCTGCTCGACTATGCGGGCTACCCGGGCACCGGCGAGGTCGTCGCCGCCCTGCTCGGCGGCCAGGCCGGAGTCGCCTGCGGCGGCGTCGGCGAGTGGCGCACGCGCATCGACAAGGGCAAGGTGCGGGCGCTGGCCGTATCCTCGTCCGAGCGCCTGCCCGGCATCGACGCCCCCACCCTGCACGAGTGCGGGGTGCGCCTGGACTTCGCCGACTGGTGCGCCCTGCTCGGCCCGGCGGGCATGAGCGAGACCGAACGTGACGACGCCGTCGCGATGTGCGACAGTGTCACCGGCTCCGACCCCTGGCGCACGGCCTGCGCCGACGGCGGCCTGACGCCGATCACGCTCAGCGGCGACGACTTCGCCGCCTGGCTCGGCACCGAGACGGACAGGCTGCGCGCGGTGTTGCGCGATCTCGGACTTCTCAACACGCCCGACACAACTTGTTGGGGTAGTTGCGGGAACGGCCACTAGATGTAGGATCCTGCTCGTCGCTGGTTCGCCCCGGCAGGGGCGGAGCAATAGGGAACTCAGTGCGAATCTGAGACTGCCCCGCAGCGGTGAGCGGGAACGACCGCCGTCATCAAGCACTGGAGAGGCGACTCTCCGGGAAGCGACGGCCAGTAGGCCGAGGCACCATGCCCGCGAGTCCGAAGACCTGCCGGCGATCGATGAATGTCCAGGGCCTCGAGGGAGGGTCCGCGGGCGGTGACGGCCGGGGTGGATCCATGCCGTCATGCTCTCGCGTGCCCTGCCGGGGGAAGAGCTCGCGAGGAGAGAGCACGTGACACAGATCGTTGAGGCCGACCGCAGGCTGGCCATCGAAGAGGCGGCGGCCAGGGTCATCACCGACCCGCAGAACTCCAGGATCGCCGCCGCGCTGCTGGCCGAGGAGATCGCCGACGAGAGCGCCGCGCACGGTGTGCGCTCCTTCTCCGACTCCGTCGCTGCCTGTCATGCCGAGGGCCTGCTGCAGGACTCACTCGCCGAGTTCGTCGCCCTGCACGCCGCCGAGCTCGACGCGCTCGTCGACACCGGGGCCGACGCCAGATTCGAGTACTTCGGCCTGCGCACGGTCTACGACCGCTACCTGCTGCGCCATCCCGAGACGCGGGCCGTGCTGGAGCGCCCCCAGCACTTCTTCCTGCGGGTGGCCTGCGGCCTGTCGGCCACCGTCGCCGAGGCGGCCGAGCTCTACGCGCTGATGTCGACGCTGTCGTACCTGCCCAGCTCGCCCACCCTGTTCAACTCCGGCTCGCGCCGCCCGCAGCTGTCCTCGTGCTTCCTGCTCGACTCGCCCCGGGACGAGCTGGAAGGCATCTACGACCGCTACGGCCAGGTCGCCAGGCTCTCTAAGTACGCCGGGGGCATCGGCATCGCGTGGAGCAGGGTCCGCTCCCGGGGTTCGCTGATCAAGGGCACCAACGGGCACTCCAACGGCATCGTCCCCTGGCTGCGCACACTCGACTCCTCCGTGGCCGCCGTCAACCAGGGCGGCAGGCGCAAGGGCGCGGCCTGCGTCTACCTGGAGTCCTGGCACGCCGACATCGAGGAGTTCCTCGAACTGCGCGACAACACCGGCGAGGAGGCCCGCCGTACGCACAATCTGAATCTGGCCAACTGGATCCCCGACGAGTTCATGCGCAGGGTCGAGGCCGACCAGGAGTGGTCGCTGTTCGACCCCAAGGAGGTGCCCGAGCTGGTCGACCTGTGGGGCGAGGAGTTCGACGCCGCCTACCGTGCCGCCGAGGCGCGGGGCCTGGCGTCGCGCACGACCCCGGCGCGCACGCTGTACGGCCGGATGATGCGCACGCTGGCCCAGACGGGCAACGGCTGGATGACCTTCAAGGACGCCTCCAACCGCACCTCCAACCAGACGGCGCTGCCGGAGAACGTCATCCACCTGTCCAATCTCTGCACCGAGATCCTGGAGGTGACGAGCGACGGCGAGACGGCCGTGTGCAACCTCGGCTCGGTCAACCTGGCCGCGCACCTGTCGGGCGACAGCATGGACTGGCCGCGCCTGCGCGCCACCGTGCGGACCGCGGTGCGCTTCCTGGACAAGACCATCGACCTGGGCTTCTACCCGACGCCCGAGGCCGAGAGCGCCAACCACAAGTGGCGGCCGATCGGGCTCGGCGTGATGGGCCTGGCGGATGTGTTCTTCGGCCTGCGCCTGCCGTTCGACTCGGCGGAGGCGCGCGCGCTGTCCACGCGGATCGCCGAGGAGATCGCGCTGGCCGCCTACGACACCTCGGCCGACCTGGCCGTCGAGCGCGGGCGTCACCCTTCCTACGACGACACCAGGGCCGCGCGCGGTGTGCTGCACGCCGACCACTACGGCGCGGCGGACTCGGCGGCGTGGGAGGCGCTGCGCGCCAAGGTGGCCGAGAACGGGCTGCGCAACTCGCTGATGATCGCCATCGCGCCGACCGCGACGATCGCCTCCATCGCCGGGTGCTACGAGTGCATCGAGCCCCAGGTGTCCAACGTGTTCAAGCGCGAGACGCTGTCCGGTGAGTTCCTCCAGGTCAACCGCTATCTGGTGCAGGACCTGCAGCGCCTCGGGCTGTGGACGCAGGAGATGCGCGACGCGCTCAAGCGGGCCGACGGCTCCGTCCAGGACGTCGCCGGGATCCCGGCCGATCTGAAGGTGCTCTACCGCACGGCGTGGGAGCTGCCGCAGAAGGCGCTGATCGACCTGGCCGCCGCCCGCCAGCCGTACATCGACCAGTCGCAGTCGCTGAACCTGTTCATGGCCACGCCGACGATCGGCAAGCTGTCGTCGATGTACGCCTACGCCTGGAAGGCCGGGCTGAAGACCACCTACTACCTGCGCTCGCGCCCCGCGACCCGCATCGCCCAGACCACGGTCGCCGCGGTGCCCGCACCCGCCGAGCCCCTGGAGGACGCGATCGCGTGCTCCCTTGAGAACCCCGAGATCTGCGAGGCGTGCCAGTAATGCTGCTCGACCCTGGAATGGACCTGACGCTGCGCCCGATGCGCTACCCGGACTTCTACGAGCGCTACCGGGCCGCCATCCGCAACACCTGGACGGTGGAGGAGGTCGACCTGCACACCGACCTCGCCGACCTGGCGAGGATGAGCGAGCAGGAGCGCCACCTCATCAACCGGCTGGTCGCCTTCTTCGCCACCGGCGACTCCATCGTGGCCAACAACCTCGTGCTCAACCTCTACCAGCACGTCAACGCCCCCGAGGCCCGCCTGTACCTGAGCAGGCAGCTGTTCGAGGAGGCGGTGCACGTGCAGTTCTACCTGACGCTGCTCGACACCTACCTGCCCGACCCCGACGAGCGCGTCAAGGCGTTCGCCGCGGTCGAGCACATCCCCTCGATCAGGGACAAGGCCGAGTTCTGCTTCAAGTGGATCGACTCGCTCGGCGGCCTGCGCAGCCTGGACAGCGCGGCCGACCGCAGGGCGTTCCTGCTCAACCTCATCTGTTTCGCCGCCTGCATCGAGGGCCTGTTCTTCTACGGCGCCTTCGCCTACGTGTACTGGTTCCGCTCGCGCGGCCTGCTGTCCGGCCTGGCCACGGGCACCAACTGGGTCTTCCGCGACGAGTCCATGCACATGGAGTTCGCCTTCAGTGTGGTCGACACGGTCAGGGCCGAGGAGCCCTCGCTGTTCGACGACAAGCTGGCGGCCGAGGTCACCCAGATGCTGGAGGAGGCGGTGGCGGCCGAGCTGGCCTTCGCCCGCGACCTGTGCGGCGACGGCGTCGGCGGGATGAACGTCGAGCACATGCGCCAGTACCTGGAGTACGTCGCCGACCAGCGCCTGCGCCGCCTCGGCATGCCCACCAGGTACGGCACGGCCAATCCGTTCGCCTTCATGGAGCTGCAGGACGTCCAGGAGCTGGCCAACTTCTTCGAGCGCCGGGTGTCCGCATATCAGGTGGCCGTCGAGGGAAATGTGAGTTTCGACGAGTCATTCTGAGACAAGGAGGGCATGAACGTGTCGTCACCGAGCTGGCCGCTTCTGATCGCCGTGGTCGCCGCCGCGATCATCGGCGTCGAGCTGCTCAGGCGGGCGCTGCTGCGGGCGGGCCGCAAGTGGAACCTGGCCAGGCACCTGGTACGGCGGTGCACGTGGCCCGGCTTCGTGACGGCCGGTCTGGTGGCGTTCAACGCGGTCTACGCCCCCTCGCTCGTCGGTGACGACCGGGAGGTGTCCGGCGGCGCCGTACTCGACCGGATCCTCACGCTCATGCTGATCGCGAGTGTGACCTGGCTGGTCATCCAGGCCGCCTACGCGGTGACCGACGTCGTCCTCGACCATCTCGTGCAGATCGAGGGCGACGCCAACCGCAGGGCCAGGCGGATCAGGACCCAGATCACGCTCGTGCGCCGGGTCGCCACCGCGGTCATCGTGGTGGTGGCGCTCGGGGCCATGCTGTTCTCCTTCCCGCAGGTGCGCACGCTCGGCGCGGGCCTGCTCGCCTCGGCGGGCATCGCCGGAGCCATCGTCGGCATCGCCGCCCAGTCCACGCTGGGCAACCTGCTGGCCGGGCTGCAGCTGGCCTTCAGCGACGCGCTGCGCCTGGACGACGTCGTCGTGGTCAACAACGAGTGGGGCCGGATCGAGGAGCTCACGCTCACGTACGTGGTGCTGCGCTCGTGGGACGAACGCCGGGTCGTGCTGCCGGTCTCGTACTTCACCACCAATCCGTTCGAGAACTGGACGCGGCACGGCAGCAGGGTGATCGGCGCGGTGTTCCTGCGGGTCGACTGGTCGGTGCCGGTGGCCGATCTGCGCGAGGAGCTGCACACCTATATCAAGGACCACCCGCTGTGGGACCAGACCGACTGGACGCTGCAGGTCACCGATCTGCTGCCGAACGGGCTGGTGGAGCTGCGGGCGCTGATGAGCGCGGCGGACTCGGCATCGGCCTGGGACCTCAAGTGCGACGTGCGCGAGCACCTGGTGGAGTACATCAGGACCAGGCACCCCGAGACGCTGCCCCGCTTCCGCATCGAGACGCCGCCGCAGCCGGGCGCGTTCGGCGGCCGGATGCCCTAGGCGCCCTGGGAGGGGCGCAGCACCCGGGTGGCGCCCGCGACCAGGGCCGTGGCCAGCACCCAGCCGGTCACCACCAGCGTCCACGCCACCCACTGCGTCCACCCCGCGGGCTCCCACGCCCCTCGCACCTCGAACACACTCACCGGCACGAGCAGGTCGAGCGTGTAGACGAAGGCGTTGAACGTGCGCTGCTCGCCGGGGTCGACCAGCGTGGGCGGAACCGCGCCGAACACCACAGAGCCGGTCACCAGCAGGGCCAGCGCCCACAGCCCGGCCAGCCACGAGCGGTAGCCGTATCCCACCATGAGGTCGAGCAGCCGCCCCCACATCCGGCCGGGAGCGGGAAGCGTCTCACGCCGTTCGCGCTGTTTGGCCAGCAGGACCCTGCGGGCGTCCGGCTCGTCGCCGATCCGGCGGTACCAGGCGGCGACCTGCTCGTACGGCTGCGGTTTGTACCCGCTGGGGTCGCGGCACAGCCAGGCGAGCCGTTCGGCCAGCGTCCAGTCGCCGCGCAACGACTCGAACGTCAGGCCGTTGAGCTGCACGCCGTCCGGGTAGGCGCCGGGCCGATCCAGCAGGACGCCGATCCGGGAGTAGTTGAGGTTCACCTCGCCGCGCAGGGCGGCGGGGGTGAGGATCAGCTCCTCCACCTGGGCGTGGCTCAGGTGCAGGCATCGGCCGCCCGTCGCGTCCAGTTCGGCGTCGTGGAAGGACAGCACTCCGTTGATCTTCGCACTGCGCAGCCGTACCGTGCCGTGTGCGGTGAAGCCTCTGCTCAGCTCGGCGGCGGTGGCCTCCATGAAGTCGCCCTGCAGGGCGTGCACGCCGGTCGCCACCAGGGTGGCGCGCTCCAGCCACAGCCCGCCGTGGAACTTGGCGCCCACCAGGCGCAGCCCGCCTCGCGTGCGCAGCCCCCGCATGAACGCGCCTCCGTCGACGACCAGGCCGCCCGCCCACAGCGCCCACTCGTCCTGCGCCCTGCCGCGCTCCACCAGGTCGTGCTCGCTGTAGGGCCTGCGCACGTCGGCCATGCGATCCTCGCTGGCGTAGGAGCTGGCCATGGGGGCCGACAGCTCGGCCATCGACAGGCGGAACTGGCCGGTCACATGGGCGTTGTCCAGGCGTACGCCCGCGTGCACCCGGGTGCCGTCCAGCTCCAGCAGGCCGTCGATCGTGGCCCGCGCGCCGCGCACGCGCCGGATGTCGCAGCCGCGTAAGCGCACGCCCTTGGTCGTGGCGTCGGTCAGCTCCAGCACGCCGGGCAGCGCGCAGTTGAGCAGGTGCAGCTTGGCCTCAAGGGTGGAGTCCGACAGGTTCAGCTTGCCGACGATCCTGGCGCCCGCCACCCGTACGCCAGGTACCTGGCCCGGCTTGCGCTCCACCGCGCCCAGCAGCAGCGCCGCCAGCACCTCGGCCCGCACCTCGCGTTCGGGCCCCCAGGAGGCGGCCTGCGCCGGGTCGTCCCCGGCGTCGTCGCCCTCGCGCAGGTCCACCCACTGCCCGCTGGGGTAGGCGCGCCAGATGCGCCGCTCGACGGGGGTGAGGTCACGTTCGGTACGGCTTTGCGATGATCTACGCACAGGGGGAACTCTAGGCGCTGGCCGGGGCCCCGGAGCGCCGCTGCGCGGGAGCGCCCTGCACAATCGTCAGCGTGATCCGTCAGCACCTCGCGGACGGCGTGGCCACCCTGAGCCTCGACCGGCCCGACAAACGCAACGCGATATCCGCCGACATGTGGGCGAGCCTGCCGACGCTGTTCGCCGCGCTCGGCGCCGACCCCGCCGTGCGCGTCGTCGTGCTGACCGGCTCGGGCGGGGTGTTCAGCGCGGGAGCCGATCTCACCGACATCGCCGCGCTCAGCCGCGACGGCGACGACACGGCCCTCACGGTGAGCGCCGAACGCGCCATCGCCGAGTGCCCCAAGCCGGTCATCGCCATGATCGAGGGCTTCTGCGTGGGCGGCGGCTGTCAGCTCGCCCTGGCCTGTGACCTGCGCATCGCCGCCGAAGGCACACGTTTCGGGATCACTCCCGCCAAGCTCGGCATCGTCTACCCGTACTCCTCGACGCGGCGGCTGGTCGATCTGGTCGGGCCGGGGGCGGCGAAGCTGCTGCTGTACTCGGCCGATCTGTTCGACACCTCGTGGGCGCTGCGCGTGGGGCTGGTCGAGGAGGCGCATCCGGCCGACCGGCTGGCCGATCGGGTCCACGCCCTGGCGGCGACGATGACGACGCGCTCCAGCCTCACGCTGACGGCGGCCAAGGAGGTCGTCGACGGCCGCTCGGGCGACGGGCGGGTGCGGGAGTGGCAGAAGGTGTCCAGGGAGAGCGGCGAGCAGGCCGAAGGGGTGTCGGCCTTCCTGTCCCGCCGTCCGCCGCTTTTTCCGTTCTCCTCCCGGGAGGGGTGAGTCGGCCGGGGCCGCCTGCCGCGCCCCGGAACGGCGGGCCGTGCCGGTCCCTGTCAGAATGCTCTGTCGTGTCCGATATCACGGGAGAGTCCCTTATGCGTACTCCGCTGATCGTCGCCGTCGCCCAGCCGCTCTGCCAGCCGTACGACGTCGAGGCCAACGCGGAGGCGCACGCGGCGCTCGTGCGGGCGGCCGGGGCCAGGGTGGTGGCCTTTCCCGAGCTCTCCCTGACCGGGTACCACCTCGACGCGCCGACCGTCGACCTCGACGACGCCCGGCTGCGGCCCATCGTCGAGGCGTGCGCCCAGACGGGCAGTGTGGCGCTGGTGGGGCTGGCCCTGGCCGGGCAGGACGGGCACGCCTACATCGCCACCGCGGCCGTCGACGCCTCGGGAGTCGCCCTGGCCTACCGCAAGGTCTGGCTCGACGGCAGTGAGATCGACCGGTTCACGCCCGGGGCCGCGCCCGCCGTGCTCGAGGTCGACGGCTGGCGTCTCGGCCTGGCCATCTGCAAGGACACCGGCATCCCGCAGCACGCCTCCGACACCGCCGCCCTGGGCATCGACGCCTATGTCGCCGGAACGCTCATGCACGCCCACGAGAGCGACATCCAGCACGAACGCGGCCGTCGCATCGCCACCACGCACCACGTCTGGGTGGCCCTGTCCAGCTTCGCCGGATCCACCGGCGAGGGCTACACGCACGCGGCGGGCGGCTCGGCCGTCTGGTCGCCGGACGGCGCCGTCCGCACCCGGGCGGGCGCCGAACCGGGCACGTTCACCAAGGCGACGCTGGCCTGAGGCGGCTAACCCGGATGGCGCGCCAGGAAGTCCGCCACCGCCGGGCCCGCCGTCGAGCGGAACTCCTCGAAGTAGGCGTGGCGTGCGCCCGGGATCAGACAGGTCTCGGCGTGGGGGATGCGCGAGGCCAGGAGAGCGGCGTTGGCCGACGGGTTGAACAGGTCGTCCGTGCCGTGGACGATCAAGGTCGGGGCGGTGACGGTCGCAAGGGCGTCCCAGGCGTCGTGCTCGGCGCTCGCGGCGTAGTGTCGGCGCAGCGCGAACGACGGCATGGCCGGATCGCCGGTCGTCCGGTAGGGGCCGCGATGGGTGGCCAGCCAGGCGGGGGTGTACATCAGGTCGAGCAGGGCACGCCCGGCGGCCCTGCGGTCGCGCTGGCCGAGCGCCCTGCGGACGGCGAGGTCGCGTTCGACGGCGTGCGGGCCGCCGGGCGAGGTACAGCCGAGCACGAGGGCGCCGACCCGGTCCGGATGGCCGGCGGCCAGCCACTGGGCCACCCGGCCGCCCATCGACGTGCCGTACACGTCGGCCCGCTCGACGCCGAGCTCGTCCAGCACGGCGACGACATCGTCGGCGAACCCCCGCGTGCTGTACGGCCGGTCGGGTTTGTCGCTGTCGCCGGTGCCACGCCAGTCCAGGGTGATCGTGCGATGGGCCTGCTCGAAGTCCTCGCGCACGCCGTCCCACCAGTGGTGATGGTTGGACTGCCCGGCGAGCAGCACGAGCGGTCGCCCGTCGGCGGCTCCCGCCGTCTGGTAGGCCAGGGTGACGCCGTCGGAGGTGGTCGCGTAGGGCACGCCCGCGAGGTTACCGGGCCGCGCACCCGCTGACGCCTGCCGGGTCGCGCGCGCAGAGCGTCGCGAGGGCCGAGGCCGGGCTGAGCGGCCACCTGACGACCCGCCCGTCCTCCGCGCCGGACAGCAGCACGCCGTCGGGCGTGAACGCCAGTCCCCGTATCCGCGCCGTGTGCCCGCTGAGCGTGGCGGCCAGGCGGCGGGCGCGCACGTCCCACACGCGGATCGTGCGGTCGTCGCCCGCCGAGGCGAGCAGGCGGCCGTCGTGGCTGAAGGCGACGGTCTGGATGGAGGCGGTGTGGCCGCTCAGCGTGGCCAGCTCGGTGGCCTTGGCGTCCTTCAACGCCCAGAGCTTGACCGTACGCGCGTCACCGGCGGTGGCGAGCAGGGTCCCGGCGGGATCGACGGCCAGGTCCTGCACGGCTCCCTGGCCGGTCGGGAGGCTGGCCAGGCTCCGGCCGGTGGACGGCTCGGTGATGTTGAGGTACCCGCCGGGACTGCTGGAGACCATGCGGGTCCCGTCGCGGAAGAAGCCGAGCGTGGTCGCGATCACACCGGGATGCTCGAACGGCACCTCGACCGGTTTCGCCGGATCGGCGATCCGCCACACCGCGTGCCCGAACGTCGCGGCGGCCACGTACCGGCCGTCGGGTGTGAACGCCACGTCGGTCGCCGTGCCGATGCCGGGCACGGCGATCGGCGCGAGCAGGCGGCGGCCCGAGCGCACCTCCCACAGCGTGAGGGTGCGGGTGCGGGTGACGGCGGCCAGCACGGCGCCGTCCGGGCTGAAGGCGACCGACTGCACGACGTCCGGATGCGGCCCGAGCACCCCGGCCGGAGCGCCTGCCGCGTCGAACAGACGCACCATCCCGTCGCCCCCGGCCGAGGCGACCAGCGCCCCGCCGGGCGCGACCTTGACGTCGTGCACGGCGGCCCCCGACCCGGCGAAGGCGTCACGGCCGAGGTCGTGCAGCACGATGCTGCCGTTGAACCCGGCCGAGGCCAGCAGCCGCCCGTCGGCGCTGAGGACGACCGAGCCGGTCTCGCTGCGCCCCCGGTCCTGGAAGACCTGCAACGGCATGCGCCCGGCGAGGTCCCACACGGTGACGGCGCCGCTCTCGTCGGCCACGGCGATGCGCTCGCCGACCGGCGCCGAGACCGCCCAGCCGTAGGAGCCGCGCAGGTCGGGCGTCGGCAGGACCTTGACCTTGTCGCCGGTCAGGTCCCACAGGTTCATCCCGCTCTCGTCGGCCGAGGCGGCCAGCAGACGGCCGGTGCGGGCGAACACGACGCTGTCGGTCCTGGTGGCGGGCAGCTCGGCGAGCCGTTCGCCTTCGGCCACCCGCCAGGCGACGGCGGGCTCGGCGCCGTTGGCCGAGACGAGCAGCGCGCCGTCGGGGCTGAACGCCAGCGACGTCACCGGCCGTCTGTGCCCGCTGAGCACGCGCCGCGCGCCGGTCGTGGTGTCGATGAGCTCGATGTCGCCGCTCGTGGTGCCGACCGCGATCCGCCGCCCGTCGGGGCTGAACGCCATGCCCCTGCTGGGCCTGTCGACGTCGTAGGCGGCCGTGCGCCGACGCGTGCGCACGTCCCAGACGATCACCGAGCCGGACGCGCCCGAGACCGACGAGGAGGCGAGCCGGGTGGCGTCGGAGCTGAAGGCGACGGTCCAGACCCGCCCCCGGTGTCCTTCGAGCAGGGCGCTGCGGGCCCCGGTGGCCGCGTCCCACAGTGTGACGGTGCCGTCGCCGTTGGCCGAGGCGAGCAGCGCGCGGCCGGGCGCGGGCGCGAAGGCGAGCTGCTGGACGGTGGGCCCTCCGGCGTTGAGCACGACACGGGGGGAGACGGCGGCGGCGCTGATCACACTGCCGAGCGTCTCGGGGCCGGGCGCCTGGGCGTAGGCGTCGGCGGCCAGCCGTCCGGCCCGCAGCGGGTCGGTGGCGAGCAGGCCGCGCGCCTGCAGCGCGTTCTCGGCCGCGAGCGCGAGGCGGTGCTGGTCGCGGGCCTCCAGGCCCTGCCTGACCGCGACGACGCCGCCGAGCGCGGCCAGGACCAGCAGGCACACCACGGCGGCGAGCATGCGCTGCATCCGGGTGGCCCTGCGCCTGGCCCGGTCGGCCTCGGCCCGCTCGTGTGCGCTGCTGGCCTCGACGAACGCCGCCTCCAGGGCGTTGAGCTCGGCCGGGTGCTCATCGGCCCAGGCGCGGGCGGCCTGCAGCCTGGCTCCCCGGTAGAGCGCGCCCTCGTCGCGGGCCAGCTCCTGCCAGGCGTGCGCGGCCTCGGTGAGGCGGCGATGGGTGAACAGGGCGGCCCTGTCGTCGCCGAGCCAGCGGTGCAGCCGGGGCCAGGCCCTGATCAGCGCCTCGTGCGCGACCTCGACCTGGCCGTCGCCGAGCACGATGAGCCGGGCGGCGGCGAGCCGGTCGAGCACCTCGCCCGCGTGCTCGACGCCGTCGAGTTCGGTGCGGGCGATCGGCCTTCTGGTGTCGTCGGTGCCTTCGCCGAGCGCGGTGAGGCGCAGGAAGATCCGCCGGGTGGTCTCGCGCTGGGCCGGGTTCAGGTCGCGGTGCACCTGCTCGGCGCTGGTGGCGACGGCGCCGCGCATGCCGCCCGCGGCCTGGTACCCGGCCAGGGTCAGGTCGGCGCCCTCGCGCCGCCGCCAGGTCTCCAGCAGCGCGTGCGCCAGCAGCGGCAGCCCGCCGGGCTCGGCCGAGGCGTCGGCCAGCAGGGTGGCCAGCAGGTCGGGCCGCACGGTGAGCGAGGCACGCGCCGCGGGCTTCAGGACGACCTCCTTCAGCTCGGCCGCCGTCATCGGCCCCACGAGCACCTGGGCGTCCAGCCCTTCGGCCAGCCCGGGAAGCTGCGTGAGCCGGGACAGGAAGTCGGCCCGCACGCCGAGCACGACCGTCGTGCGCCGCTCCTGCCCGTGTGCGGCGTCCAGCAGCGAGGCGACGAACAGGGAACGTTCCGCGTCGTCGGCGCAGAGCGTGAACAGCTCCTCGAACTGGTCGACGACGAGCAGCGCCCTGGTGTCGGCGGGCCCGGCGGCCAGCGCCCCGCGGATCGCGACGTCCAGGGCCGTGCTCCCGGCCCCGAGTTCGGCGGCGACCTCGCACACGTTCGCGTCCGACATCTTCGCCACCTGGTCCGACAGCTCGGCGATCGGGTGGTGGCCGGGCGTCATGAGCATCGTGCGCCAGGCCGGGTCTGCGGCCAGCGAGCCGAGCAGCCCCGCCCGCAGCAGCGAGGACTTCCCGCTGCCCGACGCGCCGAGCACGGCGACGACCGGCGCGGAGGCGATCAGGTCGCGAAGCCGTTCGACCAGGGCCGTGCGCCCGAAGAACCAGTCGGCCTGCTCCGGCTGCAGCGCGGTCAGGCCGGGGTAGGGGTGGTGCTCGTCGGCGTGGTCGTGCGGCCGCTCAGCGGGCGTCTCGGCGGCGGCGTGCCAGCGCAACCGCCATTCGGCCGCGTCGCCGCCACAGGCCTGGGCGTAGGCGAGCGTCACCTCAAGGGAGGGCAGCCGCTCGCCCTTGGCGGCGTCGGCCAGGGTGCTGGCCGAGTAGTGCGCCATGGTGGCGAGCCGACGGTAGCTCGGCCTGCCCGCGGCCTCGCGTAGGCGCCGCAGCTCCCAGGCCAGGCGTTCGACCGCACCGGCCTCCGGGTCCACTGGCCTTTCCGGCCGGCCCATCACGCCCCCTCACATGGCTTTCGTTGACCGCAGTTGATTGTCCGGCACTCCACACCGCTGCCGGACAACACGCCGAAAGCTACACATAAAGCAGTCGCGGGTGTGCAGTCCTCGCGATCTTCATCCTCCACCCCACATCGAAGGAACGCGCATGAGAGCACACACCGAATCCTGTACGGCCACGCCGCACGAGCCCGAGACCGACGACGAGCGCCCGTACTACGCCTACGACGTCCAGGCGCGCCGCCGCCCGTGCCCGCACCCGCTGCGGACGGCGGGCCCTAGAGCGGCGGCTTCCGCAGACCGTCGAGGATGACGGTGGTGAGCGCGTCGCCGGGCCTGGCGCCGGGGCGGCACAGGGCGACGTTGAGCAGGTCGACGACCTCGGCGGGTGTCAGGTCGTCGCGCATCGAGCCTTCGGCCTGCGCCCTGGCCGCGAGCGAGGCGAACATCGCGCCCGCCTCGTCGGCCAGCCTCCCGAGGTCGGTGTGGGAGGCGCTCGCGGCGTCGAGCGACTTGGTCAGGGCGAGCGGCAGGTCGGCGCAGCGCTCGGCGATCGCCTCCAGCGCCTGCCAGCCGGTGCCGTGCCCGGTTTCGCCGGCGGCGGCCAGCAGCCGGGTGAGGCTGTCGGCCGCGATCTCCTCCATCAGGGCCTGCCGATCGGGGAAGTGCCGGTAGAGCGTGCCGACCCCGAGCCCGGCCGCCTTGGCGATCTCCTCCATCGAGACCGAGGGGCCGTGCTCGGTGAACAGCTCGATCGCGGTGGCGACGATGAGCTCCCTGTTGCGTCGTGCGTCCGCACGCATGTGGTCGGACCGCCTTTCGGAATCCCGGATTCAGGTTAGTGTATGGTCCTCATCCGGAAGATGAAGGTCCGATTCACTTTAGGAGCGGGACATGCGCATCGGCATGCACATCGACGGCGAAGGGCTCGGCGTCGACGCCCTCGTCGAGCAGGCCCGGGGGGTCGCCGCCGCCGGGCTCGACAGCGCCTACTACGGCCAGCTCATCGCGTGGGACGCCGTCGACCTGGCCGGGCTCACCGCCAGGGAGGTGCCCGGCATCGACGTCGGCACCGCCGTCACCGTCACGTTCACGCGCCATCCCCTGGTGCTCGCGGGCCAGGCGCTGACCGCACAGGCGGCGGGCAGGGGCAGGCTGGTGCTCGGCGTGGGCCCCAGCCACCGGCCGCTGGTCGAGGGGCTGTTCGGCCTGTCATACGCCAGACCGGCCGCGCACATCCGCGAGTACCTCGGCGTGCTCGGGCCGTTGCTGCGCGGCGAGGCCGTCGACCACCACGGGCCTGCGCTCACCGCCGTCGGGCGCGTCGAGGTGCCCGGCGCGAGCGCGCCTCCCGTGCTGCTGTCGGCGCTCGGCCCCGTCATGCTCGGCCTGGCCGGAGAGCTCGCCGACGGCGTGGTGACCGTGTGGACCGGCCCCGAGACGATCGAAGGCCATGTCGTGCCCATCGTGACCAGGGCCGCGGCCGAAGCCGGACGCCCGGCCCCGCGCGTGGTCGTCACGGCGGTCGTCTCGGTCACCTCCGACCCCGAAGGCATACGCGCCAAGGTGGCCGAGCAGTACGCCATGGCCAACGACCTGCCCGCCTACCGGGCCGTGCTGGAGCGCCAGGGCCGGGCCGGGGTGCACGAGACCGTCGTGGCGGGCGACGAGAGCGAGGTGGAACGCGTCCTGACCGCCTACGCCAAGGCCGGAGCCACCGAGTTCGTAGCCAGCGCGTACGGCGACGCCACCGAACGCGCCAGAACCCTGGAACTCCTGGCCGCCTTCAGAAAAAGCGCACGCCAGGCGTCGAACGACTGACAGGGCGCAGGACAGCTCGCGCTTCTGGACGACCGCACGCCAGGCGTCGAACGACTGACGCTGCTCACCCCGTGGCCGACGCCCGCACCAGCCGGAGCGCCTCCTCACGTCCCAGGGCGGCCCCCCGCGCCCTGGCCGAGGCATAACCGTCGGCGCCCAGTGCGGTCTCCGCGCGCTCACCCGGCCGGAGCGAGGCGTCGAAACCGCTCAGGTCCTCCCGCCCCCGGATCGCGGACGCGGCGCCCAGCAGGACGGCGGCCCGCCCGGCGTCGCCGTCCAGCAGGGCGAGCGCCGCGCCCACGTGCGCCAGGCCCGCCTGCAGATCGGGCTCACCCGCCTCCTCGGCCAGCGCGAGAGCGCCGGACAGCAGGGCACGGCCGAGCACGGCGTCGCCGTCGAGCACGGCGGCGCTCGCCCGGTGGAAGCCGATCCAGCCGCGCACCCGGCTGCCGGGCGGGCGCCCGCCGATCGCACGCCCGGCGGCGTCGAGCTCGGCGGCCAGCGCCCGCCTGTCC
This sequence comes from Nonomuraea sp. IBHARD001, assembly GCF_056106265.1. NCBI lineage: Bacteria > Bacillati > Actinomycetota > Actinomycetes > Streptosporangiales > Streptosporangiaceae > Nonomuraea > Nonomuraea sp. IBHARD001. The sequence goes on along the minus strand of NZ_JBWBBW010000002.1, from coordinate 5,864,331 downwards.
CCGGCCAGCAGGGCGACCTCGGCGGCGGCCAGCCTGATGTGGGCGATGTCCTCGTGCGGGCTCATCCTGGCGACCTGGTCGAGCGCCGTGCGCACATACGCCCGGGCGGTGCCGAGCTCGCCCAGACGGGCATGGGTGCGGGCGAGCCCGGCCAGGATGCCCGCCTCGTCCTCCAGCACGCCGAGCTCACGCGAAAGGCGCAACGCCTCCAGATCGGCCGCGATCGACGCCTGCGGGTCACCCCTGCGGGCGTGGTGCCCGGCCAGCATGCGGGTGGCCGAGCCCAGCGCCCAGCGCTCGCCCAGCGGCCCGAGCTCGGACACGGCCGTGCTCAGCAGCTCGAACGCCCTGGCCGCGTCCTGCTCGTGCCCGGCCATCGCCACCAGCGTCATCGCACGCTCCCAGCCGGCCGGTCCGGCGAGCGCGCGTTCGGCGGCGAGCGCGGCCGCGGCCCGGTCGCGGAGCAGGACGGGGGCGAACAGCAGGACGAGCACCCGCCCGGACGGGGCGTCCGGCGGTTCGGCCGAGGTGACGGCCTCGGCCAGCGCGTGTTCGGCCGCGTCGGCCTCGCCGTCCTCCAGGTGGGCCAGGCCCCGCAGCACCAGGCGTGCCGCCCGGCGTCCCGGCGCGACCTCGCCCGGCAGGTCGATCACCGGGCGCGCCCAGCGCAGGCCCTGCGCGGTCATGCCTCGCAGGTGCCAGTACCACCACAGCGCCGCCGCCAGCCGTACCCCGAGTTCGGGGTCGCCGTGCTCGGCCGCGAAGCGGAGGGCAGCCAGGGCGTTGTCGTGCTCGTCGCCGAGCCTGGCGATCCAGCGCAGCTGATCGGCTCCGCGCAACAGCGGGTCGGCGTGCTCGGCCAGGGCGAGGTGGTGCCGGGCGTGCGCCTGGCGTACCCGCTGGTCGCGTCCGCTGTGCGCCAGCCGCCGCATCCCGTACGAACGCACGGTCTCCAGCATGCGATAGCGCTCGCCTGACAACTCCGCCAGAGACTTGTCCACCAGCCCGGCCAGCGCGTCGAACACATCGGCGGGCGCGAGCTCGCACACCGCCTCCAGCGCCTCCAGCGTGGCGCCGCCGGGGAAGACGGCCAGCGCCTCGGCCAGCTCGCGCTCCTCCTGCGACAGCAGTTCCCAGCTCCACTCCACGACGGCCAGCAGCGTGCGATGACGGGGCTGCGCCGTACGGCTGCCGCTGTTCAGCAGGCGGAAGCGGTCGTCGAGCCTGGCGGCGATCTGCTGCGGGCTGAGCGCCCTGACCCGGGCCGCGGCCAGCTCGATGGCCAGCGGCATGCCGTCCAGCCTGGCGCAGATCTCGGCGACGGCGGCGGCGTTGCCCGCCTCCAGCTCGAACCCGGGCCGCACCGCGGCGGCACGCTCGGCGAACAGCCGCACCGACGGATAGGCGCCCGGGTCGGCCTCGCCTTCGGCCGGCCACGGCAGCGGCCCGATCGGATGCAACCGCTCACCGGGTACGGCCAGCGACTCCCGGCTGGTGGCCAGGACGCGCAGCCCGGGGCAGCGGCCGAGCAGCCGGTCGGTCAGTTCGGCGGCGGCGGCCACGACATGTTCGCAGTTGTCGAGCACCAGCAGCGCCCGCCGCCCGGCCAGCGCCTCGGCCAGCGCGTCACCGGCGTCGCCGTACTCCGACCTGGCGCCGATCGCGGTCAGCACCGCGTGCGCGACGTCGAGCGGCTCGCGTACCGAGGCCAGCTCCACCAGCCACACCCCGTCGGGCGAGAGCTCGTCCGCGCGCTGGGCGACCTCGGCGGCCAGGCGCGTCTTGCCGGCACCGCCGGGCCCGACGACGGTGACCAGCCGGGCCTCGGCCAGCGCCGCGCCGACCCGGGCGAGGTCGTCCTGCCTGCCGACGAAGCTGGTGACCTGTGCCCGCAGGTTGTTCGGGCGCGTCCTGGGCCTGGCCAGGTGCCTGGGGTCGTGCCTGAGGATCTCCAGGTGCAGCTCGGTCAGCGCGGCCGACGGATCGACGCCGAGCTCGTCGGCCAGCGTGGCGCGTGTGCGTTCGAAGGCGGCCAGCGCGTCGGCCTGCCGCCCGGCGGCATACAGCGCCCTGATCAGCAGGCCCTGCAGCCGCTCGCGCAGCGGATGCGCCCCGGCCAGCGGCCCCAGCTCGGCCAGGACGTCGCCGCCGCCGTCGAGCTCCAGCTCAAGCCGGTCCTCGGCGGCCGAGATCCGCAGCTCGTCCAGCCTGGCCCCCGCGCGACGGGCGAAGGGCAGCTCGGCCAGCTCCCCGAACGCCGGTCCCCGCCACAGCCCTTCGGCCTCCCGCAACGAGGCGAGCGTGCCGGCGCCGACCAGCCGCTCGAACCGCACGGCGTCGACGGCGCCGGGCTCGACCGCCAACAGGTACCCGGCAGGGTGCGAGACGATCACCGAGGAGCCGACGAGCCGCCGCGTGCGCGAGACGAGCGACTGCAGCGCGTTGGCGCTGCCGGAGGGCGGCTCGTCGCCCCAGACGGCGGCGGTGAGCACGTCGACGGGCACCACCCGGCCCGGCTCCAGCGCCAGCCTGGCCAGCAGGGCGCGCAGCCTGGCCCCCGGGACCTCGACCAAACGCCCGTCCTCGTCATGGACCTCGAACGACCCCAGCAGCAGCACACGCACGCCCCAAGCCTGCCATCGGCCGCGAGTGGACGTGACCTGTGCTCACCTCTCGACGATCTCGTTCTTGCCGATGACCACGATGCCGCCGCGCGTGACGGCGAAACGGGTGCGGTCGTACTCCAGGTCGAAGCCGATGCGCGCGCCGTCGGGGATGATCACGTTCTTGTCGACGATGGCCCGCCTGACGATCGCGCCCCTGCCGACCTTCACCGACTCCATCAGCACCGAGTCCTCCACCAGCGCGTGCGAGTGCAGCAACACCCGGGGCGACAGGATCGAGCGCACGGCCGTGCCGCCCGAGACGATGACGCCCGGCGAGACCAGCGAGTCGATGGCGTGCCCCACCCGGTCGCCGTCGTTGTGCACGAACTTGGCCGGAGGCAGCGGGTCGTGCCCGGTGTAGATCGGCCAGCGCTCGTTGTAGAGGTTGAAGATCGGATGGGCCGAGATGAGGTCCATGTGGGCCTCGTAGTAGGCGTCGAGCGTGCCGACGTCGCGCCAGTAGCCCCGGTCGCGCTCGGTGGAGCCGGGCACCAGGTTGTCGGCGAAGTCGTAGACCTGGGCGCTGCCGGACTTGACGAGCATCGGGATGATGTCGCCGCCGAGGTCGTGCCTGCTGGCCGGGTCGAGCGCGTCCTCACGCAGCGCGTCGATCATCGCCTGGGTCTTGAACACGTAGTTGCCCATCGAGGCGTACACCTCGTCGGGGGAGTCGGCCAGGCCGACCGCGTCCTTGGGCTTCTCCCTGAAGGCCACGATGCGCCGCCCGGTCGGGTCGGTCTCGATGACGCCGAACTGGTCGGCCAGCGACAGCGGCTGCCTGATCGCGGCCACCGTGACGTCGGCGCCGGAGTCGACGTGCTGCTCGACCATCTGCCGCGGGTCCATCCGGTAGATGTGGTCGGCGCCGAACACGATCACGTGCTCGGGCAGCTCGTCGTAGATGAGGTTGAGGTTCTGGAACAGCGCGTCGGCCGACCCGGCGAACCAGCGCGGCCCGAGACGCTGCTGCGCGGGCACGGGCGTCACGTAGTTGCCGAGCATCGCCGACAGCCGCCACGTGCGCGAGACGTGCCGGTCGAGGCTGTGGTTCTTGTACTGGGTGAGGACGACGATCTTCAGATAGTGCCCGTTGGCCAGGTTCGACAGCACGAAGTCGATCAGCCGGTACATCCCGCCGAAAGGCACCGCCGGTTTGGCGCGATCCGCGGTGAGCGGCATCAGCCTCTTTCCCTCTCCACCGGCGAGCACGATTGCGAGAACCCTGGGCGTCGTCATGCGCAGACGCTACCCCGAAACGCCACGACCAGGCAGCATTCGGACGCGCAGTTCGACTAAGGTCGGCACCGTGCGAGTCGATCTGCTGAGCCGTGAGTATCCGCCCGAGGTCTACGGGGGAGCGGGGGTGCATGTCGAGTACCTCGCCAAGGAGTTGCGGGCGCTGGCCGACGTGCGTGTGCGCTGCTTCGGCGCCGTGCGCACCGAGCCGGGCGTGTCCGCCTACGCCGTACCCGGAGGGCTCGGCGCGGCCAACGCCGCCCTGCAGGTGCTCGGCGTCGACCTGGAGATGGCCGCGGGCTGCCAGGGCGCCGACCTCGTGCACAGCCACACCTGGTACGCCAATTTCGCCGGCCACGTGGCCAAGATGTTGTACGGCGTGCCGCACGTGGTGACCACGCACAGCCTCGAACCCCTGCGCCCGTGGAAGGCCGAGCAGCTCGGCGGCGGCTACACGCTGTCGTCGTGGGCCGAGCGCACCGCCCTGGCCTCGGCCGACGCGGTGATCGCGGTGTCGGAGGGCATGCGCCGCGACGTCCTGGCCGCCTATCCCGAGATCGCGCCCGAGCGGGTCTCGGTCGTGCACAACGGCATCGACACCACCGAGTACCTCCCCGACCACGGCACCGACGTCCTGCTGCGCCACGGCATCGACCCGGCCAGGCCGTACGTGCTGTTCGTGGGGCGCATCACGCGGCAGAAGGGGCTGGTGCACCTGCTGCACGCGGCCAGGTCGTTCGCGCCGGAGGCGCAGCTGGTGCTGTGCGCCGGCGCGCCGGACACACCGGAGATCGCCGACGAGGTGCGCGGGCTGGTCGAGGGGCTCGGTCGCGCGGGGGTGTTCTGGATCAGGGAGATGCTGCCCAAGCCCCAGGTGATCCAGTTGCTCACGCACGCGACCGTGTTCGTGTGCCCTTCGGTGTACGAGCCGATGGGCATCGTGAACCTGGAGGCCATGGCGTGCGAGACCGCCGTCGTCGCCACCGCGACCGGGGGGATTCCCGAGGTGGTGGCCGACGGCGAGAGCGGTCTGCTGGTCCCGATCGACCAGGGCGCCGACGGCACACCGCACGACCCCGAACGCTTCGCCTCCGACCTGGCCGACGCGGTCAACACGCTGCTCGCCGACCCGGAGCGGGCCGACGCGCTGGGCAGGGCCGGGCGGGCCAGGGCGGTCGAGCACTTCTCCTGGCCCCAGATCGCCGAGCGCACCCACGCCCTGTACGAGGAACTGCTCCGGCGGTAGTCAGCGAGGGCTTCGGGGGCTGCGCCAGAGGGCCGCGCGTGAGGCGCGGGTCTCCTCGCCGCGTGCCGTGGTCACCGAGCCCACCGCGTAGACCTCGGACGTGCCCGGCCTGCGGGCCAGCCCGGCGATGCGGGAGCGGTGGCCGGGCGGCGCGGGCAGGCGTTCGCGTACCCAGGCGCCGGTGCGCGGCAGGTGCCACAGGCTGTCGCCGTCCGGCTCGAAGGGGCGTCCCCTGTCGAGCAGCCACAGCCCGCCGCGCCCGTCCGGCTCGATCTCGGTGAAGGTGCGCCGCTCGGGCCCCCACGAGCACGTCCACCCGGCCCCGTCGAAACGCAGCAGCACCGCACGGTAGGGCTCAAGGGGCTCGTTCTCCTCGTTGAGGCGGCCCATCTCCAGCCACGACACCTGTCCGAGCACCCACACCTCGCGTTCGCCGAGCACGGCCACGTCCATCAGGCTCATCCGGGGCGAGGTCCCGCCGACGGGCACCGCCGCGCCGAGCCCCGGCACCCCGACGGCCTGCCAGCCGCCCGCCTGCCACCGCACCGCGCCCGGCGTGGGATGCGGCCCCGACACCGCCCACACCCGCTCCCCGTCGCCACCCACCGCGCCGACGGGCACGGGAAGCGCGTGCGACTCCCACCGCGCGCCCGTCCACCGCAGCGCCGTGCCGCCGTTCAGCACCCAGGCCCCGCCGTCCGGCAGGGCGTAGGCCGAGGTGCCCGCATAGCCGATCACCAATGAGGCGGGAGGCGCGAGCCTGGTCGTGCGCCATCGCCCGTTCTCGAACGTGCCCAGCAGGCCGATGTCCTTGCTGTCGCTCGCGTAGGTGCCGCCCGCCACCCACGCCTTGTCGCGCGAGGAGGCGGCCAGCGCCAGCAGCTGGTCGGCGCCCTCGCCCCGCACGCTCGGCACGTCGAACACCTTCAGCGCCCCGCGGTCCCAGCGCGCCACGCCACCCGCCTGGCTCTCCAGCGCCGCCCCCTCCTCGCGCTGCTCCCACCTGAGCGTCCACACGCTCCCGTCGGCCGCCACGGCGGGCGTGGCGTAGTCGCCGTACCCCTTCTCCACGTGTACGCCACGCCACCGCGCCGCCCCCTCGCGCACCCGCCACCCGTCCCCTTCGACCGGCGCGGGACACCGCCCGGGTACGGCGGGCAGCGCGGCCTGCGAGAGGCCGGGCACGGGGACCGGGAGCAGGGCGCCCGCCGCGGCGGCCATCGGGCTGGGCGTCGGGCGTGCGGAGCGGCCCGGCGGTGTGGGCGGCGAAGGCGACGGCGGCACCGACGGCACGGGCGAGTCCGCCATGGCCCGGCCGTCGCGGTCGGCTCCGGCGCTCTCCGGCGCGCCGATCGCCGCGGAGCAGCCCGCCACCAGGCTCGTGCCGACCACCAGAGGCACTACGAAACGCCGCATGTCACCCCTTCTTCCCGCCACCGGGGCCGTCGGCCCGCCGAACCAGGGTCCCGCCACGGCGCCGAACGGACAACCCGCCGCTCGGCCGGGGACGGGAAATCGTGACGAATGCTAATATCTGGCCATGCGGTCAAAAAATCAGCCAGCTGGATATATTTCTGATGATGAGGCCAACTTCGACGGCTACGAGCTGCGGCCGCCTCGGCACGCGATCGACCGCAGGGCCGTCGGGTGGTGGACCGTACAGGCGCTCGTGTTCGTCGCGCCGCCGGTGCTGGTGCTTGCGGCGCTCGCGCTGCTGATCCCGGTGGCCGCCGCCTGGTTCCTGTGGCCCGCCGCGGTGATCGCCGTGCCCGGGCTGGCCTACGTGCTGGTGATGCCCAGGCGTCGCTACCGCGTGCATCGCTGGGAGAGCACCGACGAGGCGGTCTACGCGGCCTCGGGCTGGATCTGGCAGAAGTGGCGCGTGGCGCCGATGTCACGCGTGCAGACCGTCGACACCGTACGCGGACCGCTGCAGCAGCTCTTCGGCCTGGCCGCCGTCACCGTGACCACCGCTTCGGCCGCGGGCGCCGTCAAGATCACCGCCCTGGACCATCGGACGGCCGCCGACCTGGCCGCCCACCTGTCCACCCGTACCGAGTCCACGCCCGGAGACGCGACATGACGCCCACCGTCCCCCTCACCCGGCGACTGCATCCCCGAACGCTCTGGCTGGCGGTCGCCTGGCTGCTCGGGGCGCTGGCGCCGCTGCTGGTGACCGCTCTGACCTACGGGTTCGACCTGCGGGCCGCCATCGTGGGGGGCAGCCTGCTCGCCACGTTCGGCGTGCTCGGCTGGATCCGGCTCAGCCGATGGCTCACCACGCGGTTCGTGGTCACCGACGAGCGGGTCGAACTGTCGTCCGGGCTGATCTTCAGACGGCGGCGCTCGGCGCCACGGGAGCGGGTACGCAGCGTCGACCTCACCGCGCCGCCGCTGCACCGCCTGCTCGGGCTGAGCGTCGTCAGGATCGGCACCGGCAGGAAGGAGGGCGACCTGCGCCTGGACGCGATCTCCGCCGGGCACGCGCGGGAACTGCGGGCCAGACTGCTGGCGGGCACCGACCAGGCCGAGACGCCGATGGCCGAGCTGAGACCCGCCTGGATCGGCTACGCCTTCCTCAGCAGCTGGGCGCTGCTGATCGGGCTGACGCCGTTCGCGGCCTTCTTCCGGGTGCTGGACGCGCTCGGGATCAACCCCGGCCAGGTGGGCTTCCTGGCCGACCTGTGGCAGGTCGTCGCGGCCGATCCGGTGACCGCGGTCCTGCTGGGGGCGTTCGTCGTCGTGCTCGTCGGCCTCGCGGGGGCGCTGGCGCTGCACGTCGAGACCTGGTGGCGGTTCCGGCTGGCCCGCCAGAGCGACGGCTCGCTGCTGGTCAGGCGCGGACTGCTGACGACCAGGTCGCTCTCGCTGGAGGAGGGCAGGCTGCGCGGCGCAGAGATCGCCGAGCCGATCCCGCTGCGCTGGGGCCACGGGGCCAGGCTCGACGCCATCGCGACCGGCCTCGACGAGGACCAGTCGACGGCGCTGCTCCCTCCGGCCCCCCGCGCCCGCGCGCACCGCCTGGCGGCCGACCTCCTCGGCCGCTCCCTCGACACGCCCCTCGTGCCGCATCCGCGCTCCGCCCTGCGCCGCAGGCTGGGACGGGCCTGGTGGCCGGCCGCCGCCGTGCTCGCCGTACTGGCGGTGTCGACGGCCTGGCTGCCCGTCGCGGCCTGGGCGGCGGCCCCGGTGGCCCTGGCCCTCGGCCTGACCTACGCCCTCGACTCCTACCGCAACCTCGGCCACACCCTGGCCGGCCCGTACCTCGTCACGCGCCACGGCTCCCTCCGCCGCCGGACGGCCGCCCTCAGTCGTGACGCCGTGGTGGGCTGGACGGTGAGCAGATCACCCTCACAACGCCGGACCGGCCTGCTCACCCTCGGCGCGACGACGGCGGCAGGCAAGGGCATGTACAAGGTGCGAGACGTCGCAGTCGCCGACGGCCTGGCCTTGGCCGAACAGGTGGTGCCCGGACTGCTGGCGCCGTTCCTGGTACGGGGGCGGGGTGAGCGGTAGTGCGGCGCTGCGGTTCTTGGCTGTCAGGCTGAGATGTAGTGCAGGATGACGTTGTGGACGTGGTGGGCCTTGTTCTCGCCGCGGAATTCGACCTCGTAGGTGTGGGTGCCGACGTGGATGGCGATCGCGCCCGAGGAGAAGAAGGAGCCGGCGAACGACTTGTTGCTCACCACGCTCACCGCCGAGATCTTGGAGAACGGGATGCTGGTGATGGCGATCTTCTTGCCGACGAAGGACTTGTCCTGCACGATGACCCGCCGGTCGGTCAGGCCGAGGAACCCGGTTCCGGCCCCGATGGCGTCGTAGACGGCGATGATCTGCTCGCCGGGAAGCAGGCCGCTCTGGATCTGCTGGAGCTGCTCCCGCCGGTCGTACGCGATGTCTGCCATATCCGGGTAACGAATCGGGCAAAGGGCGGGTTCCTTGCCCGATTCGTATGGGGCCTCAGTCGCGGGTGAGGACGACGACCGGAATGTCCCTGTCGGTCTTGGTCTGGTACTCGTCGTAGGCGGGCCAGGTCTTGACCATCAGCTCCCAGAGCTCCGGCTTCTCGTCTGCGTCCGCCGTGCGCGCCCTGGCCCGGAAGCGGTCGCCCTTGACCTGGACCTCGACCTCGGGATCGGCCTGCAGGTTCAGGTACCAGGCCGGGTTCTCCGGTGTGCCGCCCTTGGAGGCGACGATCACCAGGTCGTCGCCGTGGCGCTGGTAGATGAGGGGTGTGGTCCGCTCCTGACCGCTCTTGCGGCCGAGCGTGGTGAGCAGGAGCACCGTGGTGCCGTTCCAGTCGTGGCCTTCGGCGCCGTCGGTCTCCAGATAGCGCCGCACGTGTTCGGGTCCGTAAAGCATGTGGAGCGCCTACCCGTTATCGGGCCTCGCATCGCCCTTCGCGGTGACTCTTTGCGACGAATTCACCCGTCGACCTCACCCGTCGACCTCACCCGGCGACCGCGGCGCAGGGCGGGTCAGCGGTCGCCCTCCCACTCGTCCTCCAGCGCCGAGTGCACGATGGAGTCGCGCCACCCGAGCGGAGTGGACACGTGATGGCGGATACGCCCCTCCTCCACCATCCCGGCGACCAGCATGGCGAGCTGCGCAGCGGTGTTGGAGGGCGAACGCGCCCCCCAGATGCGATGCAGGCCGAGATGCTTGAACCCGAAGCGCAGCAGCAGCCGGAAGGAGTCGGTGCCGATGCCCCGGCCCCACAGGTCGGGCCGCAGGCCGATGGCGATCTCGGCGCTGTGCGGATGGTCGTGCTCGACATGCAGCCTGGCCACGCCGAGCACGTCGTCGCCGTCGAGCACCGCCAGCACGTAGAGCCTGCGCGGCCGGGCCGAGGCGCCGGAGATGGCCTCCTCGACGATGCGTTCGACCTCTTCACGGCTGCGCGGATCGAAGGGCAGGTGCTCGGTCGCGGCCGGATCGCCGTACACCGCGTGCAGGGCGTCGACGTCCTGGGGGGTGACATCACGCAGCCCCAGCCTCTTGCCTGCGTACTCCACCCTGCTCATGGGCGAACGTTAGTGCCTGAGCGACGATCTTGCCAATAGTGGTCAGATGGCCAGTTGACTACCGTAAGCACGCGCGACGAGCTCGGCGACCGTGCTGTGCGAGCCCAGCAGGGGAGCGCATCCGGCGCCGATGCTCTGCGCCGCCTTTTCGGCCAGGTCCGCCGGACCCTCGGGACCGATGAGGCAGGGCGCGAGGGCCAGCCGGGCGGCACCGGCCGCGCGCAGCCGCTCGGCCGCGACCGTGACACCGGGCTCGCCGTCCAGGCAGGCGGCCACGACGGGCAGCGTGAGCCGGGAGGCCAGCAGTACGGCGGTGGCCTGCGTGGCGTGTACGGCACGGCCGCCGCCCAGGGTGGCCAGGATGACGGCGTCGACGGGGGTGGAGACGCTGAGCAGGCGCACACGGTCGTGCCTGGCCAGGTCGCGCTCGGCGAGCCTGATGTGCAGCGCCTCGGCCAGCAGCGGGTGCGGGCCGAGCGGCTCGGCGACGGTGACGTCGGCTCCGGCCGAGGCCACGACCTTGCCGATCTCGGTGAGCACGGCCGGGTCCGGCCAGGTCAGCAGCGGCACGATGACGGCGGAGCGGCCTTCGGGCAGTGCCTGTGCCAGTGCGCCGAGCGCGGCCAGCCGTACCTCGATCTGGGGGTTGTCCACGCTGACCATCTCGGCGATCTCGGCGGACACCCCCTGAGCCTCGCCCGGGGTCACCAGCAGCAGCACCGGGGCGTCCGAGGGAAGGGAGGAGGGAACGGGCCGCCGATGGCGGCCGCCACCGGGCCGGGGGGATCGTTCACGTACAGGCAGACTCACGGGGCAAATTTATGACTAAAACCCCACCCGTATCACCGAAATCGGGCGCGATTCCATCACAAACCTCAGTGTTTTCCGGGCATCCGGACACTCGGGCCGTTCAATGACCGCCGCACACCGGAGCCTCCCCCCGCCCGGTCGCCCGGACTTCGCCCGGCGGACATCAGAGGCTCACCCTCCCGCGCGCCGGAGCCTCGTCCTCACCGACAGAGCGGGACAATCTGTGGCTGAGCTGTGATCAACCGGAGGTGAAAGGCGGCTGTCTAACACGGCGAGTTGAAAGGAAAACGCCCATGAGGCACACCTCACGCACCACCACCATGGCCGCCGCCGCTCTGCTCGCGGCCGCGTCCATCGGTGCGACGGCGGCTCCGGCAGCCGCCGACCCCGCACCGCCCCTCGTCATCACCTCCACCGCCACCTTCATGCCCACCGGCGACCCCGCGCAGGCCCGCGCCGCCTGGATCGCCGGCTGCACCGGCAAGGACGACGTCGACCACCCGTGCGGATCGTGGCGCCTGCTCATGCGCGACGGCCGCACACTCACCGTGGCCGACGCCGCCCGCAACGACATCACGGGCCAGGGCAGGCAGGGCTCCGACATCGCCCAGTTCGCGATCAGCGAGGACGGCCGCTGGATCGTCTACGAGCGGGCACGCGACCACCGCATCGTCGTCAGGAAGGCGAGCGGCGGAGCCGTGCGCGAGCTTCCGGTCTCGCTGACCAAAGGCGGCCACGGCACCGAGAGCCTGCGGATCTGGCTCTCGCCCGACGGGACCAGGGTGCTGATCGACTACGACTACGACAAGGGCCGGTCGACCAAGGTCGTCACGGTCGCCACCGGCGTGATCCGCACGCTGCCCGGCAAGGACGTGCCGCGCGGCTTCAGCGCCGACGGCGACGAGGTGCTCGCCACGCGCGAACGCGCCGGGGACGTCACCGAACTGGTCGCGCACCGGCTCACCGACGGGGGATCGACCAGGCGGGTACCGCCGCAGGTCGTCGCGGTGAACGAGCCCTGGGCCCTGGCGGCCGACGGCACGACGCTGGCCTCGATCGGCAACACCGCGGGAGAAGGCAGGGGGCCGGTCTCGCTGCGGCTGTACGACCTGGACAGCGGGGCGCTGTCGAGGCGGATCCCGCTCGGCCTCAAGCCGGGCATGGCCGTGTGGAAGGCCCAGTGGGCGGACGAGGGCCGTCTGACGGTCAAGACGCAGTCCGGAGGGGAAAGCGGGCCGACGGTGGTACGGGTGCTCACCGTCGACACCGAGACCGGGACAGCACGGCAGAACGACAGGTACACGATCACATCATCGGCTTTCACCTGGTACGCGGCGGGGGAGTGAAGGACATGAACAGGACATCGATCGCGCTCTCGGCCGCCCTGGCCGCCCTCCTGGCCACGGCCACCGGTACGGCGGCGCACGCCGATCCGCACCACCACGGCAAGGACGACATCCGCTACGCCTCGATGGCGGGCTGCCCGGACAAGTACGGCGGCACCGAGCCGTGCGGCCCGTGGCGCCTGGTCCTGCACAGCGGCAAGCAGATCAAGCTCACCGACGCCAGAAGGCTGCCCCGTGGCGCCGACGGCCGCGAATCGGGAGGCGTCACGCCGATCGCGGTGAGCGGCAACGGACAGAAGGTCGTCTACCTCCGCAAGGACGGCAGGGTCGCCGTCCGCACGCTCGGCGGCTCGGTCAAGCTGCTGCCCAAGAGCACGCTGCCCGCCGGGACCAACGACTACGACCTGACCTTCCAGCTCTCCGACGACGGCGGTGTGCTGGCGGTGTTCTCCAACGGCGATCGCGGCTGGACGCGGCTGTTCGACACCGGTTCGGGCGCCCTGCTCGGCACCGTCGGGAAGAAGGAGTCCTTCGTCGGTCTGAGCGGCGACGCGGGCGAGGTGCTGACCAGCACCTACGACGACGAGGGCGTCACCGGCCTGAACGTGCACAAGGTCTCGGGCGAGGCGGTCGTCAGCGCCGTCCCGCCCCAGCTCGTCGGCCGCAACTCCCCCTACGCCCTGCACGCCGACGGCGCCACGCTGGCCGTCGTGGTGAGCTCACCCAGGCTCAAGGTCGTCCTGTACGACCTCGAAGGCGACCAGATCACCGCGAGCCTGCCGGTCAAGGCGCCCAAGGGGGCGAGCGTGCAGAAGGCGGACTGGACCGGCGACACGCAGCTCACCCTGCACCTGGACACCTATCCCGACAGCGGCCCGACCAAGGTCACCGTCATCCAGCTCGACGTCGCCACCGGCGTGACGAAGGTACGCGACTCCTACACGGTCCTGGCCGACACCTACACCTACGCCTCCTGCGGCGGGTAGAGGCGCAGCAGGTCCTCCTCGGTCTCGCGCCGTACGATCACCCGGCTCGCGCCGTCGCGGGCCGCGACGACGGCAGGCCTGGCGACGTGGTTGTAGTTGCTCGCCATCGCGCGCTGGTAGGCGCCGGAGGCGGCGATCGCGATCAGGTCGCCGGGCCGTACGTCGCCGGGCAGGGGGACGTCGCGGACCAGGACGTCGCCGCTCTCGCAGTGCTTGCCGACGACGGTGAAGGGGCGCAGGGGCGCCGCCGAGGAGCGGCCCGCCAGGGCGGCGGTGTACGGCGCGCCGTACATGGCGGGGCGTGGGTTGTCGCTCATGCCGCCGTCGACGCTGACGAAGACGCCCTTGACGGTGCCGACCTCGTACAGGGCGACCGTCGAGGGCGCCGCGATCGAACGGCCGGGCTCGACGGCCAGCCTGAACCCGCCCGTCTCCTTCTGCAGCGTGGTGACCAGCTCGGCGGGCGTCGGCGGGAGCTGGTCGGCCAGATAGCTGACGCCGAGGCCGCCGCCGAGGTCGAGCTTGCCGATCGTGATGCCGTGCGCGAGTTCGAGTTCGGTGGCGAAGGCGGCCATGCGCGCGGCGGCGGTGGCGAAGCCGGTCAGTTCGAGCAGCTGCGAGCCGATGTGGGAGTGCAGCCCGACGAGTTCGAGGGAGGGGCAGGCCAGCACCTCCTCCACCGCACGCGCGGCCAGCCCGGCGTTCAGCGAGAAGCCGAACTTGGCGTCGTCGCCGCCGGTCGCGATCGAGGCGTGGGTACGCGCGTCGACGCCTGGCGTCACCCTGACCATCACCGGCTGGCGCACGCCGAGCCCGGCCGTGATCTCCCGCAGCCTGGCGATCTCCTCGAAGGAGTCGACGACCACGCACCCCACGCCCCAGGCGACGGCCTGGCGCAGCTCGGCGGGCGACTTGTTGTTGCCGTGGAAGACCACACGGCCGGGCGGCATGCCACCGGCCCTGGCGACGGCCAGTTCGCCCCCGGTGCACACGTCGAGCGACAGGCCCGCCTGGTCCAGCCAGCGCACGACCTCCGGGCACAGGAACGCCTTGCCGCCGTAGTGCACGTCGCCGTCGCCCATGGCCTGCAGCCAGTCCTGGCAGCGTGACCTGAAGTCGTGCTCGTCCAGCACGTACAGCGGCGTGCTGTGCGTGCGCGCGAGTTCGGCGACGCCGACGCCGCCGACGCTGAGCTCGCCGTCCTGCCAGGCCGCCGTACGCGGCCACACGTTCACCATGGTCATGACGCGACAGCCTAGGCAGCGTCGTCGCCCTGGCCGGGTGAGCGCCGATGGTTTCGATGCTCAGGCTCACAAGCCTTCATGATTGTTGGGCTCCGCCGGTGCTGCGGACACGATGTCCCTTGCCCGGGGGTGGTCCGCGTAGTGCCCTCCCCACTTCAGCACAGGATGGAGCACCCCCTTTGAGCCTCGACCTGCTCCTCAGCGGCGGGCTGGTCGCCGACGGCACCGGCGCGCCACGACGCCGCGCCGACGTCGGCGTGCGCGGCGGGCGGCTGGTCCTGCTCCCGCCGGAGGCGAGGCCCGAGGCCGCCGAGGTGCTCGACGCCACCGGCCTCGTCGTCGCGCCCGGCTTCGTCGACGTGCACACCCACTCCGACGCCGTGTCGCTGCTCGGCCCGGTCGCGGCCGCACTGGCCGCCGCGCCCGTGCTGATGGGCGTGACCGTGGAGATCTGCGGCAACTGCGGCTCCAGCCTGTTTCCCGCCCTGCCCGAACGGCTGGCCGGGCTGCGGCGCTCCAGCCGGGCCGGGTTCGGCGGCGACGTGCCCGTCTTCGCGGGCTTCGACGGCTTCGCCGAGGCGCACCGGGCCGTCCCCCGCTCCAACCACCTCACCTCGCTGGTCGGCCATGGCACGCTGCGCGCGGGAGTGGTCGGCTACGACGACAGGGCCGCACGGCCGGACGAGCTCGACCGCATGTGCGGCCTGCTCGCCGAGGCGCTCGAAGCCGGAGCCGCGGGCCTGTCCACCGGCCTCATCTACACCCCAGGCACCTACGGCGGCACCGACGAGGTCGTCGCCCTGGCCAAGGTCGCCGCACGGTACGGCAGGCCGTACGTCACGCATCTGCGCGACGAGATGGCCAATGTCGAGCAGGCGCTGGAGGAGGCGGTCGAGATCGCCGGACGGAGCGGCGCCGCCCTGCACGTGTCGCACCACAAGACGGCGGGCAGGCACGCGTGGGGCCGCACCGAACGCACCCTCGCCCGTATGACCGGACTCCGGGCCTCCGGCATGGACCTGACCTGCGACGTCTACCCCTACACCGAGGCGAGCACGTCGCTGGCCGCGATGTTGCCGCCGTGGGCCAACGACGGCGGCGCCGACGCCCTGCTGGAGCGCCTGACCTCGACCGCCGAGCGCGGGCGCATGGCCGAGGCCATCGCCGAAGGCGTGCCCGGCTGGGAGAACACCGTGGGCAACGGCGGCTGGGACCGCATCTCGGTGGCCTGCGCCACCCGCAACCCGGAGGCCGAAGGCCGCACGATCCAGGAGCTCGCCGGATCGGGCGACCCGATGGACGTGGTGGCCGACCTGCTGCTCAGCGAACGCGGCGAGGTCACGATCATCAGCCATTCGATGCGCGAGGACGACGTGCGCCGGGTGCTCGCGGCCGGGTTCACGATGATCGGCTCCGACGGCGTGCCCAAGCCTGGCCATCCCCATCCGAGGCTCGCCGGCACCTTCCCCCGTGTGCTCGGCCGCTATGTGCGCGAGTTCGGCCTGCTGTCGCTGGAGACGGCCGTGCACCGGATGACGGGCATGGCAGCCGAACGGTTCGGGTTGCGCGACCGCGGCGTGGTACGCGACGGCGCACACGCCGACCTCGTCGTGTTAGACCCGGCGACGATCGCCGACGGCGCCACCTATGCTGAGCCGTTGCTCCCGCCACAGGGCATCGCCGCCGTCGTCGTCTCGGGACGCGTCGCGGTGCGGGGCGGCGAGCTGACCGAGGACCGTCCCGGAAGGATCATCACACTGTGAACGCCGCAGCCGCCCTTGAGGCGATCGCCGGGACGTGCCCGGGCACGCTGGGCGTCGCCGTACGCGACCTGCGCGGCGGCCCCGCGCTCGGGGTCGGCCAGGAGCGGGAGCTGGCGCTGGCCAGTGTGGGCAAGCTGCTGCTGCTGGCCGAGGTGGCGATGAGCGCCGAAGGCGGCATCCTCGACCTGAGCGAGCCCTGGGAGTTGCTCGACGACGACTACAGCGAAGGCTCGGGCCTGCTGCCGTCGTTGTCGGGGCGCGTCTGGTCGCTCGGCGACCTGGCGCTGCTCACCGCCGCGGTCAGCGACAACACCGCCACCAACGCGCTGCTGCGCCGGGTCGGCCTCGACCGGGTCAACGCCGCCGCGGCGGCGCTCGGCCTGCCCAGGACCAGGTTGCTGGACCGGATCAGGGAGCCGAGGGGCCCACAGCACCCGCCGACCTTCGCACTCGGTACGGCGGGCGAGCTGGCCAGGCTGGCCGCGATGGTCGCGGGCGAGGGCGGCTGGCAGCCGATCATGGCTGGCTGGATGCGCGCCTGCACCGACCACACGCTCGTCCCCGCCCTGGTCAGGCATGACCCGGAGTCCGGCTGGCTGGCCAACAAGACCGGCACGGACGAGGGCGTCAGGGCCGACGTCGGCGTCATGGACGGCGTGCTCGCCTACGCGGTCGTCGCCAACGGCCCACCCGGCTCGGAGGAGGGCCTGGCCGACGCGGTGCGCCGGGCGGGCGCGGTGATCGGCGGGCTCCTCTAGCGCAGCGCCGGGTCCAGCGAGTTGCGCAGCTGGGCCGAGGCCGTGCGCATGTAGGCGAGGAAGGAGCGCAGGGCCGGGTTCGGATTGGTCGGGCGCACCGCGACGCCGATCCTGCGGAACAGCTGCGGTGTGGCCAGCCTGCACGTGCGGATGCCCGCCACGCCGTGCAGGCCGAGGCTGGGCACGAGCGCGACGCCGAGCCCGGCGCGTACCAGGCCGACCGTCACCTCGTAGTGGTCGCTGCGGCAGCGGATCTTCGGCTGGAAGCCCTCCATGGCGGCGGCGCGCTCCAGGATCGACACCGGGTGCTCGGTGCCGAAGGTGGTGATCCAGGGCTCGTCCGCCAGGTCGGACAGACGCACCTTGGGCCGCATGCCCGCCGGGTGCCCCGACGGCACGACCAGCAGTTGCGGCTCGTCGAACAGCGGCAGGATCTCCACGCCCTCCGGACAGCTCCACGGGTCGAGCGCGTGCTCGAAGACCACCAGGACGTCCAGCGCGCCGCGCTCCAGATCGGGCAGCAGCTCGTGCGGCTGGCCTTCGACGAGGTCGAGCGAGACCTGCGGATAGCGCGAGGCGAAACGCGACAGGGCCAGCGGGAGCAGCCGGTAGCCCGCCGAGGCGAAGAAGCCGATGCGCAGCTCGCCCGCGTCGACCCTGGCCTGGGCCAGCAGGTCCTTCTCGGCCGCCTCGATGATGTCGACGACCTCCTGCGCGCGCAGCGCGAGGCGCCTGCCCGACTCGGTCAGGCGCAGGCTCTGCGCGTTGCGCTCGACCAGGCCGACCCCGGCCTCCTCCTCCAGCTTGGACAGCTGGTGCGAGACCGCCGACGGCGACAGTTTCAGCGCGCGCGCCGCACCGGCGATGCTCCCGGTGCGGAAGACCTCCAGCAGGACGCGCAGACGGTTGCTGCTCAGCATCCGACCAGCGTAGAGCGCCCTTCACCGGCTGCGGCCAGGCGGGCCAGCCTGCCGTAGGAGTCGAGCCGCTCGCCGAGGTCGAAGGTGTTCATGGTGATGAGCACCTCGTCGGCCTCGCTGCGCCGCAGCAGGTCGTCGAGTGCGGCGGCGACCTCCTCGTCGGTGCCGTGGATCTGGCCGGACAGCGCCTGCTCCAGGTGCTCGCGCTCGCGCCGGGAGTGGTCGAGTGCGAGCGCCTCGGTGGCGGGCAGCAGGGCGGGGAAGACGCCGTGGGTACGCGAGTAGGCGGTGGCCCACGCCTCGGGCACGAGCAGGTCGCGCGCCTGCCGCGTGCTCGCCGCCACCGCGACGGAGACGGCCACGACCACGTAGGGGAGCGGCGACCACGCCGAGGGCGTGAAGGCGTCGCGGTAGCCGTCGATCGCGCGCAGCATCCGGTCCTCGTCGCGGGTGCGGGCGATGACGAGCGGCAGGCCGAGCTCGGCGGCCACCTCGGCGCCCGAGCCGATCGCCAGGACGAACGGCGGCACCCGAAGGCCCTGTGCGGGCATCGCCCTGACCGAGGTGCCTTCGCCCTCCTGGGTGAAGTAGCCGAGCAGCTCGCGTATCTGGTCGGCGAACCCGTCGGCGGCACGCAGGTCGGCGCCGAGCGCCCGCCGTACCCGGCCGGTGAAGCCGACCGAGCGGCCGAGACCCATGTCGATGCGGCCGGGGTGCAGCGACTCCAGCACGCCGAACTGCTCGGCGACCACCAGCGGCCGGTGGTTGGGCAGCATGACCCCGCCGGTGCCGACCCTGATGCGGGAGGTCGCGGCGGCGACGGCCGCGGCCAGCACGGTCGGCGCCGACCCGGCGACACCCGGCACGCCGTGGTGCTCGGCGACCCAGAAACGGTGGTAGCCGAGCGCCTCGGCCTGCGCGGCGAAGGCCACGGTGTCGCGCAGCGACTGCGCGGGCGAGCGCCCCCGCCGCACGAGCGACCGGTCGAGTACGGACAGCCTGGTGTCGTGCAGGGATGGGCTCACCTCAGGTGCAACGCCTGAGGGCCGGGGAGATTCCGCGAGGCTCAGCCGCGCAGCGCGGCGGCCAGGCCGGTGGCCAGCGGAGTGGTCGGACGGCCGATCAGCTTGGCCAGGTCGCCGGGCGTCGAGGCGAGCCAGCCTTCGGAGATGCGCACGTCGGCGTCGGCCAGCGCGGCGGCGTACTCGGCGGGCAGGCCGGCGCCGAGCAGGACGTCGAGGTAGCCCTGGTGCGGCAGGTCCTGGTAGGCGACGTTCTTGCCGCCGATCTCGGCGACGGCCGCGGCCAGCTCGGGCAGGCTCCAGGCCACGTCGCCCGACAGCTCGTAGACGGTGTCGTCGTGGCCTTCGCCGGTCAGGACGGCGGCGGCAGCGGCGGCGTAGTCGGCGCGCGAGGCGCTGGCCACCCGGCCCTCGCCTGCCGCGCCGAAGATGGTGCCGTACTCCAGGCCGGTGCGCGCCGACGACACGTAGTTCTCGGTGTACCAGCCGTTGCGCAGGAGGCTGAAGGGCACGCCGGTCGTCCTGATGTGCTCCTCGGACGCCTTGTGCTCGACGGCCAGGCCGATGGGCGAGGTGTCGGCGTGCAGGATGCTGGTGTAGGCCAGCAGGGCGACCCGGGCCGATGCCGCCGCGTCGGCGATCCCGGCGTGCTGGGCCGCGCGCTTGCCGAACTCGTTGCCGGAGATGAGCAGCACCCTGTCGCCCTCGGCGAAGACGTCGGCGAAGCTCTGCGGGGCGTCGTAGTCGCCCCGGTGCACCGTGACCCCTCGGGCGGCCAGGTCCGATGCCCTGGCGGTGTCGCGGACGACGACGGCGACCTGGTCGGCGGGCACGCTGCCGAGCAGCTCCTCGACGACGAGGCGGCCCAGGTGCCCGGTGGCGGCGGTGACGACGATCATCTCGGCTGATCCCTCTCACGATGCGCATGAAACTAACAGGCCAGAGGTTAGTACTAACTTTTCGACAGTGCAAACCTTTCGATAGTGCAGCGTTGGATACCATGGCGCTATGGAAGACGAGCACAACGAGATCCTGTTCGATGTGTTCATGCGCGCCTGCCCCTCACGCGAGACGCTGGAGCACATGACAGGCCGCTGGGGCATCCTGGCGCTCGCCGCCCTGCTCGACGGCACCTACCG
This sequence comes from Nonomuraea sp. IBHARD001, assembly GCF_056106265.1. Taxonomy (NCBI): domain Bacteria; kingdom Bacillati; phylum Actinomycetota; class Actinomycetes; order Streptosporangiales; family Streptosporangiaceae; genus Nonomuraea; species Nonomuraea sp. IBHARD001. The sequence continues at coordinate 5,844,171 of NZ_JBWBBW010000002.1, read as the reverse complement.
GTTCAACGCCCTGCGCCGCCGGGTCGACGGGGTCAGCGAGAAGATGCTGGCCCAGACGCTGCAGGCGCTCGAACGCGACGGCCTGGTCGACCGGCAGGCCCAGCCCAGCATTCCGCCCAAGGTGGAGTACTCCCTGACCGAGATCGGCCGTGAGGCCGCCGTCAGGCTGATGCGGCTCATCGAGTGGACCGAGGCGCAGATGCCCGAGGTGATGGCCGCACGCGAGCGGCACGACGCCGCCAAGGAGAGCCAGCAAGCCTAGGCGTCGAGCCTGCGGCGCAGGTGGCGGGCGGTGGCGCCGTCGCCGCGTGCCACCTCGCGCGGCGTGCCTTCGGCCACGATGCGCCCGCCCGCGTCGCCGCCGCCGGGTCCCAGGTCGATCACCCAGTCGGCCGAGGCCACCACGTCCATGTCGTGCTCGACCAGCACCACCGTGTCACCGCCCGCGACCAGGCCGCGCAACTGGGCCAGCAGCAGATCGGCGTCGGCCGGATGCAGCCCGGTCGTCGGCTCGTCCAGGACGTGGAGCGTGTGCCCCCTGCGTACCCGCTGCAGCTCGGCCGCCAGCTTGACCCGCTGCGCCTCGCCGCCCGACAGCGTCGTCGCGGGCTGCCCGAGACGCAGGTAGCCGAGGCCGACCTCCTCCAACACCCGCAGGCTGCGCGCCGCCTGCGGCACGGCGGCCAGCACCTCGCGCGCCCGTTCCACCGTCAGGTCGAGCACGTCGGCGATCGAGCGGCCGTCGACCTCGATCTGGAGCGTCTCGGCGTTGTACCTGGCCCCGTGGCACACCGGGCACGGCGCGCTCGCCTCGGGCAGGAACAGCATCTCGATCGAGATCACGCCCTCGCCCTGGCACTCCTCGCAACGCCCGCCCGCGACGTTGAAGGAGAAACGCCCGGCGTCGTAGCCCCTGCGCCGGGCCTCCGGCGTCGCCGCGAACAGGCGGCGCACCGCGTCGAACAGGCCGGTGTAGGTGGCCAGGTTCGAACGCGGTGTACGCCCGATCGGCCGCTGGTCGACCACCACCAGCCGCTTGATCGCCTCCAGGCCCTTGACGCCGGTGAGCACACCCTCCGGCACGCGGCGTCCCTCGCCGTCGTCGCCGTCCTCCTGCTCGCGCTCCTGGCCGAGATGGGCGGCCACGACGCCGGTGAGCACGTGCCCGACCAGGGTGGTCTTGCCCGATCCCGAAACGCCGGTCACCGCGGTCAGCACGCCGAGCGGCAGCCGTACGTCCAGGGCGTGCAGGTTGTGGCAGGTGACGCCGTGCAGGTCGAGCCAGCCCGAAGGCGTGCGCGCCGGGTCGCGGTGCGGGGCGCGCCCGCCGAACAGGTACGTCCGCGTGACCGACTCGGCGACCCCGGCCAGGCCCGCCACCTCGCCGCTGTAGAGCACGCGCCCGCCGCGCTCGCCCGGACCCGGCCCCACGTCCACGATCCAGTCGGCCTGCCGCATCACATCGAGGTCGTGCTCGACGACGAAGATCGAGTTGCCCGCCTCGCGCAGCCGTCGCAGGGCCGTCATCAGCGCCTCGGTGTCGGCCGGATGCAGCCCGGCCGACGGCTCGTCCAGCACGTAGAGCACGCCGAACAGGCCCGAACGCAGCTGCGTGGCCAGCCGCAGCCGCTGCAGCTCGCCCGATGACAGGGTCGAGGTCGACCGGTCGGCGCTCAGGTACCCGAGCCCGAGTTCGGCCATCGTCGCGATCCGCTCCACCAGGTTGCCCGCCAGCGCCGCCGCCGCCCGCCTGGCCTCGTCGTACGGCGGCGCACCCGTCGCCGCGACGTGCTCGCCCAGCACCCGGGCCAGGCCGGTCAGCGGCAGCGCCGCGAGCTCGGTCACGTCCCGCCCGGCGAAACGCACGGCCAGCGCGTCCGGCTTGAGCCTGCGGCCGTGGCAGACCGGACAGGGTTCCGACTCGAGGAAACGGGCCGCCCTGGCCCGCAGCGCCGCGCTCTTGGTGGTGGCGAACGTGTGCAGAACGTACCTGCGCGCACTGGAGAAGGTGCCCTGGTAGTCGCGCTGGATGCGCCCGGCCTCGCGCACCGGGTGCACGGTGACGACCGGCTGCTCGTCGGTCATCAGGATCCACTCGCGCCGCTCGGCCGGTAGCCGCTCCCACGGGATGTCGACGTCGACGCCGAGCTCGGCCAGGATGTCGCGGTAGTTCTTGCCCTGCCAGGCGCCGGGCCAGGCGGCCACCGCGCCCTGCCTGATGCTCAGGCCCGGATCGGGGACCAGGCTCCGCTCGCTGACCGTGTGCACCCGCCCGAGACCGTGGCAGTGCGGGCAGGCCCCGACCGTGGTGTTGGGGGAGAAGGCGTCGGAGTCCAGGCGGGGCGCGCCCGGCGGATAGTCACCGGCACGCGAGAGGAGCATGCGCAGCACGTTCGACAGCCGCGTCACCGTCCCGACCGAGGAACGCGCGTTGCCGCCGCCCCTGGCCTGCCGCAGCGCCACGGCGGGCGGCAGGCCGGTGATGTCGCCGACCGAGGGCGCGCCGACCTGCTCGATCAGCCGCCTGGCATAGGGCGCGACCGACTCCAGGTAGCGGCGCTGCGCCTCGGCGTAGATCGTGCCGAACGCCAGCGACGACTTGCCCGACCCCGACACCCCGGTGAAGACGACCAGCCGGTCGCGCGGGGCGTCGAGGTCGACGTGCCGGAGATTGTGCTCACGCGCGTCCCGCACCCTGACCATCGGGTCGGCGGCCGCATCCTCGATCATGAGGTCGAGCGTATGCCCAGGTCGCGGGCCGTCCTGGACCATTTCGCTAAACCATGCGCCTGATCTCGCCGAAGGTACGGTAGAAGCCGCCCCGGCCGGAGGAGCGCACGCCGTCGACCAGGTAGCGCGCGCCCGCCTGCCTGATCTCCTTGGGGAACTGCACGTTCCAGCCCTCGTAGCCGGGCGTGACGACGCGGACCCTGAGCCGCTCGCCCTCCATGACGCACTCGACGATCACGCCGTCGCCGTCGGCGTGCGTGACGGTCTCCAGCACGATCGAGGGCTCGACGACCGCGAGAGAGGCGGCGGCCTTGACGTCGACGGGCTCGGGCACGGTGCCCGACCTGGCCGCCGCGATGGCCGCCTCACTGGCGTCCACACAGGCCAGCGTGCCGTCGGTGGTGACGATGTAGAGCTTGTCGTCGAGGAACTGCATGGAGAACGCCGAGCCGCACCCGGTGCCGAGCTTCCACAGCCGCTCGCCCGAGGCGTCGAAGCAGTAGATGGAGGAGTGGCTGTCCCCGGCGAACACGTAGCGTCCGCCCGGCGCGGTGGCGCAGGAGAAGACGGAGGCGTCGCACCGGTAGACGCCCTCGGTGGCGCCGTCGGCCTTGGCCAGCCTGTGCACGGTCGAGGCCGAGGTGCCCGCGTACACCGATGAGGCCTCCTGCCAGCCGAACAGCACCTGCCCCTCGACCCGCGAGTGCCACTGCGGGGCCCCGTCGGAGGCGGCGTAGCGCGCCACGCCCTTGGAGTGGCCGTGGTAGACGGCGTCCTCGTCGCAGCGCACCATCCACCCGGCCTCGCCCTGGCCGGTACGGGCCCACTGGAACTCGTCCTCGTAGTCGATCGTGGTGATCCGCCCGGCCCGGTCGGAGACGCCGAGCACACCGTCGTGCACGTCGAGCCAGTAGATGTCGACATCGGCCGCGATCTCGTAGGCCGCCCTCGGCACCTTGCCGCTCAGGTCGTACACCTTGCCGTCGTCGCAGCCCGCGTAGATCCAGAAGTCGTCGGCGACGATGCACTTGACGCCGTCGGGCAGCCGGAAGCGCCCGGTCACCGAGCCGGTGTGGCTGACGGTGTACACATCGCCGTTCTGGTTGCCCACCCAGCACCGCTCGCCGTCGACGAAGATGCCGAACGCCGATGCCCCACTGGCGAAACGCCACAACACCGGCGCCTGCTGCGCGGTCGAGCGCGTGCTGCTGATCGCCCTGCGCGTCACGGTACGGCGCTGCCGTACGCCTCGGACGGCGGGGGCGTAGCCCTTGCGGACCTTCTCGCCGATCTTCTTGGCGGCGGCGGCCTGGGCCTTCTCCAGGGTGGGGAAGGAGGTGACCTTGACCTGGCCGGACTCCCCGATGCGGCCGTAGGTGATCGTCACTTGGGTTCCCGACACCGCCACGTCGTAGAACTTGTGCGATCCGCCGTCGTCCTCAGACAGCTCAAGGTAGGTCATGTCAGCATCCGTTCGCATGTGTCGGGGTTGATCGACTGGTCGGGAGACTAGAGGAGATCCACGACATATTTCGCACATCGCTAGGTCTTGCGAGGTTCTTACGTCCCCGCCGCAGCCCTCCACACGGCATCCGGCGGCGATCAGGATGGCGTTCACATCCCGTCCGATCTCCTCGTGGAGGCCTTTCATGTCCTTGATCCGTTTCACTGCCGTGGCCGGGTTCGGCTGCGCGTCACTGCTGCTCGTCAACGTCGCGCGGCGGGGCGGCCTGCTGCCCGAGACCGCGCTCACCCACGCCGTCGCGCCCTTCGCCGCGCTCGGCGGGCTGTTCGCGGTGACCGGGCTCTACCTGCTCATCAGAGGGGTGGCCGGGCGCGTCGGCCTGACCGGTTACGTGCTGGCCGCCGCCGGGCTGGCCGGGGCCTTCGCCGTGGAGTACACGCTGCACTTCGTCTTCCCCTACCTGCCGCCCGCGACGGTGGTCGCGCTGGTGGCGGGCGGCACGGGACGGGCGTTCCTGGTGACGTCGGCGGTGCTGCTGGCCGGTGTGTTCGTCTTCGGCTTCGCCGCCGCGCGCTCGCGGGCGCTGCCGGTGGCCGCGGTCGTGCTCTTCGTCGCGGGCATGACGCCTGGCTCGCTGCGCTCGCTCGTGCCGCTGCCGGTCTACCTCGGCGGGCTGGTGCTCGCGGCGGCCGGAATCGCCTGGCTGTCGGTCAGGCTCTGGTCGGGGGAGGAGCGGCGTGAGGTGCTGAGGGTCGGCGCGGGCGTCTGACGGGCCGGTTGCCCGATCACACGATCTCCGGATAAATCCCGCCAAGCCCTCAACCTTTCCCCGCCCTCGATCGGTTAAGCGGATAAGAGCATCGGCGAGGCGGAGGGGCGTCCGTGACAGATCCCGCAGGGTTCCACGAGTTCGTGGTGACCCGAGGTCCTGCGCTGTCGCGAACCGCCTTCCTGCTCACCGGCGACCACCACACGGCCGCCGACCTGCTGCAGGAGGCACTGGTCAAGACGGCTGCCCGCTGGCGCAGGGTCTCGGCGGGCGGCAACCCCGAGGCCTACGTGCGCACGGTCATGCTCAACCAGCTCCGCACCTGGCGGCGGCCACGCAGGCTCGCCTTCTTCGCCGCGGCCGAGGTGCCGGAGCCGACGGTGGCCGACGGATCGGGCGACAGCGACAGGAAGGTGATGCTCGCGAGCGCGCTCGCCGTCCTCACCCCGCGCCAGCGTGCCGTGCTCTACCTGCGCTTCTACGAGGACCTCTCCGAGGCGCAGGTCGCCGAGCGGCTCGACTGCACGATCGGCACCGTCAAACGGCACGCGCACGACGCGCTGGCCAGACTGCGCAAACACGCGCCGGCCCTGCTCGGGACCCCCGAGGACGCCCGCTCGTGACCCGGGGGCGAAAGCGGCGATCGCCGTACAGATCAGGAGGAGGGCGGGTCCATGGAGAGCACGGAAGCTGAGGCGCTGCGCGCCGCCTACCGGGAGCTGGAGAACGAGGCACGCGACTACGCCGACCCGGTACGCGCCGTGACGGGCGCCCGAAGGCGCAGGGCCGGGCAGGCCTCGATCGGCGCCGCCGTCGTCGTCCTGGCCCTCGCCACCGCCGCGGGCCTGCAGTACTCGCCCTGGACGGCGAGCGCCGGACACGACCCGGCCGGGGGCGCCCACGTCACCGGCGGTGGATTCGCGCCGGGACCGCCGCCCAAGGTCACCGTCACGCCACCGCCGGACGCGCCGCCCCTGCCCCAGGGCCCCATCGGCACGGCGGGCGCCCTGGTCTACAGCCCGTGCGCGCACGCCTGCCCCACCTACCTGCTGGGCGGCGACGGACGGCACTACGTGATCGGCGCCAGGACCGCGCCCCCGCCGGGCAACCTGACGCTCTCGCCCGACGGCCGCTGGCTCGGCCTGCAGACCGAGACCGGCTACGAGCTGCGCGACCTGCTCGGCGGCGGCGCCCAGCGCGTCGACAGGCCGCAGGGCGCGGACGCCTCCCTGCTCTACAGCCCGTGGGCCTGGTCGGCCGACGGCCGTACCCTGCTGCTCGGCCTGCACGCGAGCGGCGTCGTGCGCTCCTACGTCGAGGTCGGCCCGGAGGAGGAAAGCGTCGTCACGGTGGACGCGCCGAGCGACTACGAACCGATCGGCCTCACCGCCGACGGCAAACCCCTGCTCTTCCCGCTGGCCGCGTACGGCAGGCGGGCCACACGGGTGGAGCTCAGGATCGGCGCGACGGGGCGGACCCTCGTCCTGGACGGCGGCTCCACCCCGCTGGTCACGGCCGACGGCGGCCCCAGCGTGCACGCGCGCGGCGAACGCCTCTACGCCGTCGCGCCCGACCTCACCACCGTCGTCGTGTTCGACGACACCGGCAGGCGGCTCACCCGCCTGCCGCTCAACCCCGGAGAGGGCCCCCTGACCCCCGTCGGCGACGGTTTCGCCGTCCTGGCGGGTCCGGCCGTCGACGTGCGCTCGCCCACGGGCACACGCGTCGCGTTCGACGTGCCGGAAGGCGCCCTGGTCGTGCTGCCCGGCCAGGCTCGGCACTGACGAGGACGCCGCAAGGCAGGGGCGCCGCCCTCACCGCAGCGGGGGCGGCGCCCCAGTACGCATGCCCGAGGGGGTTGTGCCCGGGCCCGCCGATCACTTCGATGGGAGGGGCGAGGTCAGCTATCCCCGGATGGACGGCATGGAGGACGTGTGCCAGACCATTCCCTCGTCGACCGTCAGACTCCTGAGCCCAGGGGCGATCCGCTCGACCAGATCGCCCGCGGGGACGTCGCTCACACTGGCCAGCAGGGTCGTGGCCGCGCTGGAGGCGTCCAGGATCGCGGTCGTCGCACTGCCGCCGAACAGCAGCCAGTACCCGGGACAGGAGGCACTGCTGCGCGTCAGCGCCTCGGGGTAGGGCGCGCGGCCCGTCGCCGAGGTGAGCAGCTCGTCCTGGGCCCGCAGATCGGCGTGCACACCGGAGAACGTCCACAACGCCTGCCTGTCGCCCAGACAGCCGAAGTGCGGCAGATGGGCGGCCAGCAGCTCGGCGTCGACGGGATGCCCGGGGTCGAAGGGCCGCCAGCGCTGCCCGGCGGGCGTGTTCTCGGCCGTCGGCAGCCACTCGGCGGGCACGTCGCAGCCGAAGACCGTCCAGTCGCGATGCGGCACGGCGCACAGCGAGCGGTCGGCCTCCTCCACCGTCGTGACGCGCGAGGGCCTGCCGTACTCGGGGACGCGGCTGTTGTCCATGGCGAGCAGCCGCCAGCGTTTCCACACCAGGTCGACGCCGATCAGGTCGATCGGCGAGCGCAGCGTGCCCGCCCACGCGCCCATGGCGTTGATCACCAGGTCGGCGTCGAGGTGCGGCCCGCCGGACAGGCGCACGCGCAGGCCGCCGCCCTTGCGCCGGTCCAGGGCCTCGGCCGCCTGCGGCACGTAGGCGAACGCCTCGCCCTTGGCGCACAGGCGGGTGGCGGCCAGCGCGACGGCCGCCGGGTTGAACGGGTACTCGGGCACCTCGAAGCACGCGGCGTAGCCCGGGGCCTCCGTGCGGCGGATCGTGATGCCGTGCGCGGCGCAGTACTCCTCGAACGGGCGCACGTGCGAGGCGCGCTCGACCAGATAGTGGCCCGGCGGCGAGGAGGCGGGCAGGTCGAACACACGGCGCATCAGCGTGTTGGCCGCCACCGTCTTGGCGACCGAGAGCGGGTCGACGTTGTAGCGGTAGTTCCAGGTCCCGCTGTGCAGGCGCCCGTGGTTGGTGGAGGTCGCTCCGGCGCCCGGGGTCGCCCGTTCTACCAGCACGACCTCCACCTGGTCCGACGCGGTCAGCAACGCAGACACCAGAGCTCCTCTGATCCCCGCACCCAGCACTGCGACGACCGGCCGGTGCGCCATCGGCCTCTCCCCTCGACTCGATGCCGTTGCGCTCACGGTGACGATTCGTTGGCCCGTCGATTCCCTCACCTGAAGGAGTTGCGCCGATGCCGGAGGACGAGCGCTGGAGCGGGCTGCTGCAGACGCTGGATCCCGCCGACAGCGACGCGCTGTGCGCGCTGGGCCGGGCCAGGCGCTTCCACCGGGGCGAACGGCTCATCCTGGAGGGCGCCGACAGCACGCACATCTACGTGATCATGTCGGGCTACGCCAAGGTGTCGGGCATGTCGTCGGCCGGGCACGAGGTCCTGCTGGCGATCAGGGCGCCCGGCGACCTGGTGGGGGAGTTCGCGGCGATACTCGGCATGCCGCGCTCGGCGTCGGTGCTCGCGCTGACCGGGATGACGACCAGGGTGATCGCGGCATCGGCCTTCACCGGCTTCCTGGAGAGCCATCCGATGGCGCATCGGCGCACGCTGGCCTACATGACGCTCAAGACCAGGGCGGGCGCACGCCACCACATCGAGGTCGACGGCGTCGGGGCCAAGACCGCCCTGGTACGCGGCCTGATCCAGCTCGCCCGCGACCACGGCGTGCCGGACGACGGCGGCGGCGTGCGCATCCGGGTGCCGCTGACCCAGCAGGAACTGGCCGATTTCGTCGGCGTCCAGCGCGCCAGCGTCGAGCGCGGCCTGACCGCGATGCGGGCCGAGGGCATCGTCTCCACCAGCTACCGGCGCATCGTCATCATGGATCAGGACCGGCTGGTGGCGCTGGGACGGCACGAAGACGAGGAACCGGCCTCCTGACGTCGTCCTCGCCCGGCGTCCCCGGCGTCCCCGGCGTCCCCGGCGGGTTGATCACCAGGCCGCCGCTGACCTCGCCCACCTGTACGACCATGTGCACGCTGCCGCCGTCGCGCACCTCCACCCGCATCGGCGTCACCTGACCGAGGCGATCAGGGGCCTGGGGGTGGTCGGCGGCGGTGTGCGCAGGCACGGCCCAGATCCAGCCGTCGGCGGCGAAGTCCTTGCCGTCGGCCGCCACCCTGACCCTTTCGAACGGCGGCGCCGGGAACTCGTGCAGCAGCCCGCGCACCACGTCCTCGTACAGGCTGTCGGACACGATGACCGCCAGCTGGGTCGCAGGGGAGGCGCGCAACGCACGCCTGAGCGGCTCGCCGTCGAGCATCCGGCACGTCCGGACGACCGCCTGGCCGACGAAGCCCTGCTCGCCGTGCCAGCCGACGCCGTAGTGCGCGGCCAGGCGCAGCCGCATGCGGGACTCGGCGCGCAACTCGCCGTTGACCCCGGCCAGGGCGCCGCGCACCGCGCCGATCAGGGCGGCGAGCCGGTGCTGCGCGACGGCCTGACCTGCGTCCACGCGCGTGCTGTACCCCTCCATGTCCACGGCCACACACAGCCGCCTGCGGCCCGCCGTACGGTCAGGGGTCATGGGGGTGCTCCTTCGCCAGGTCGTCCAGACGCGTGCGCAGGGCCTGCTCGGCCGCCGGGGCCAGGGCTTGGGCGGTGGCCTTTTCGCGTACGCATGCCTTGGTCAGGTGGAGGGCGAGCTTGGCGGTCAGGGGGTGATCGGCCGTGCGGAGGGCTTGATCGAGAGCGGGCCGAAGCATGAGCATCACGACGCCCGGGGCGTTGTCGTCACCTGGGCCGGTGACCGTGATGCCCTGCCATGCGGGTCCACGAGAGGCCGGCCGGAACTCCGACCCCCCTTCGCTCGGGACGTTGGTTGCCGGGTTGTTCAGCCTGATCGGTCGCAGGCCGTCCACGACGAGGCCGCCGAGTGCGTCGCGGCTGGTCACGATGACGAACGAGGTCCCGGGGTCGGGCAGGAGGTCGCGTACCTGGCGTTCCTCGGTCACGTCGTCGAGGACCAGCAGGAGGCGTCGCCGGTTGAGCAGTCGCCGGAGCACCGCCGTACGCTCCTGCAGCGGTCCGGGCGCCGGGCGTCCGGGCACCCCAACCGTCTTGCCCGACCCGGCGGGCCCGGAGATCACCGCACCGGACGGCGTGTCGGCGGCGACCATCACGTCGAGCTCGGCCAAGGGCCGCAGCCCCTCGGTCACCGACCGGTAGGTCCCCACCCTGTCGCGCGCCGAACGCGGGATGTCGGAGTCGTCCAGCCCCAGCGCCCTGAGCAGGCCGGGCAGCACCGCGCCCGAGGTGAGCGGGCTGCCGCCGCCGTGCCCGCGCATCTCGGCCAGCAGCCTGCCACCCGGGTAGCGGCCCGCCAGCCGGTGCGCGGCCTCGGCGACCAGCGCCGTCTTGCCGACGTCCGGCGCGCCGCTCGGTACGATGCCGCGCGGGCCGCCGTCGGCGCATGCGATGGCGGTGATCGCCTCCAGCTCGCGTGTGCGGCCCGAGAAGCCCTGCGCCCTTCTGAGCGGCAGGTCGGGTGTGTGTTCCCGGTGCGGCTGGTCCTCGATCGTGACGATGAGCTCACCGATCTGCACGGCCGTGCCCGCGCCTGCCCGCAGACTCAGGTGCAGCTGACCGTGAGCCGGTGGGCGCATGCCGTACTTCCTGCCGCGACTGTCGCAAGAGGAGCGGTGCCAGGTCCCAGGGTGGGCGGCCGCACCCAACAGGTCCACACCACCTCACCCACCCGCCCGCAACGCCTCACCCCTGCCGGAGAACCGCCGTACCCGCCCCGCCGTCCGACAGGCGGACCCCACCAGCGCGACGCGATGCCCGAGCGCCGACAGGTGCGCCAGGGTGGCGCTCAGCATGGCGTCGGCGATCTCGTCGACCTGTGTCACCCGCTCCAGGTCGACGACGAGCGGCCCGGGGCGTCCGGCCGAGGCCGTGCCGAGCGCGTGCAGGACGCGTTCGGCCGCGGTGAAGTCCAGCACGCCCTGCGCCGCCACCAGCGCGGGCCCGTCGCCGGAGGCGGTGCGGACCTCCAGCACGGTCGGCGCCGCCTGGCCCGGATTGCGCATCATGTGCAGCCCGAACCTGCCCGACAACTCCCGCAGCGCCGCCGTACCGCGCACCGAGTTGCCCGCCCCGTCGACCAGAGGGGAGTAGGCCGCCACGCCGAACCTCGCCGGACTGGCCGCGATCAGCCCGCCCGACACGCCGCCCTTGGCCGGAAGGCCGACCCGCAGCAGCCACTCGCCCGCCCTGTCGTACATCCCGCACGTCGCCATCACCGCGAGCACCTGCACGGCGATCTCCTCGCGCAGCGCCCGCACGCCGGTGACCGGGTTCACGCCGCCCGCGGCCAGGGTCGCCGCCATCACCGCGAGGTCGGCGGCCGTCGCCAGGACGGCACACTGCCTGAAGTACGTCTCGACGACCTCGGTACGCCCGCCGGGCAGCGAGCCCGAGCCGCGCATCAGATAGGCCAGGGCGCGGTTGCGGTCGCCGGTGGCGCTCTCGGAGGCGTAGACCTCCTCGTCGACGCTGAGTTCGCGGCCCGCACAGGCGCTGAGCAGGGCCAGGATCCGGGCGAAACGCTCCTCGGGCGGCACCAGGGCGGTCACCGCGATGGCGCCCGCGTTGATCATCGCGTTGGCCGGGCGGCCGGTGCCAGGCTCCAGGCTGATGGCGTTGAACGCCTCGCCGCTCGGCTCGGTGCCGACCCATCTGCTGACCTCGTCCAGGCCGAACTCCGTCAGCGCCAGGCCGTACACGAACGGCTTGGACACCGACTGCAGCGTGAACGGCACGTCGGCGTCGCCCGCGGTGTAGAGGTGGCCGTCCATGCTGGCCAGGGCCAGGCCGAACGAGCCCGGCTCGGCGAGTGCGAGTTGCGGGATGTAGTCGGCGATGCGCCCTTCGCCGAGGCCGGCCAGCCTGGCGCAGACGTCGCCGAGCGCCTCGGTGACCACATTGCCTGTCATGTTCACCCTGTACATCGGCTCGCGGCGGGCCGGTCAAACCGATCGGCTCAGGTACGCGACAGGCGATCGGCTCGGCGGATCGGTTCGGGCAGGCGGAAGTCGGGGGCCAGGCGCAGGACGTGGGCGCAGGCCCGGTCCAGGCCGATGCGGTGCCCCTGCGAGACGTAGACCGGCTTGACGCCGTCGCGGGTGCGCAGCGCCCTGCCCACGACCTCGCCGTTCAGGACGATCGGCGACCATGCTCCGCGCTGCGGGGCCGGATCGGCGTTCGCGCCGACGAACGCCGTCTTCGCCACGCCCATGGTGGGCAGCCCGGTCAGTACGCCCAGGTGGCAGGCCAGGCCGAACCCGCGCGGGTGGGCGATGCCGTACCCGTCGCACACCAGCAGGTCGGGCGCGACCGACAGCCGCTCCAGCGCGCCGAGCAGCGGCGGCAACTCCCTGAAGGCGAACAACCCGGGCACGTACGGGAAGGCGGCCGTCTCGCGCACCACCGCCTGGTCCACGACCTCGAGCGTCGCGTAACGCAGCACCACGACCGCCCCGGTGACGCGCTCGCCGTCGGCGGCGTACCCGACGTCGAGCCCGGCCACGAACTCGACCTCGCGCTCGGGTCCGGCGGGATCGTCGAGCAGGACCAGGGGGCGCAGCCGTTCCTGCTCGGCCTCGGCTTCGGAGATCGTCTTCGGCCACACGCGGCGAACACTACCCCGGAGCTTGACCTGGAGCGGACTCCAGCCCCTATCGTGCTAGCCGAACGATCTTGAACAGGGGGACGGCACAATGCGCTACCGCACACTCGGCGGCACCGGCATCGAGGTCAGCACGCACTGCCTCGGCGCCATGATGTTCGGCGCAGCGGGCAATCCCGACCACGACGAATGTGTACGCATCATCCACACCGCGCTCGACAACGGCATCAACTTCATCGACACCGCCGACATGTACTCGGCGGGGGAGTCGGAGGCGATCGTCGGCGAGGCGCTCAAGGACCGCGTGCGCGAGGACGTCGTCCTGGCCACCAAGGTGCACTTCCCGATGGGCGACGGGCCGAACCGGCGCGGCAACTCACGCCGTTGGATCCTTCAGGCGGTCGAGGCCAGCCTGCACCGCCTCGGCACCGACTGGATCGACCTCTACCAGGTCCACCGTCCCGACGAGACGACCGACATCGAGGAGACGCTCTCCGTCCTGACCGACCTCGTACGCGAGGGCAAGATCAGGGCGTTCGGGTGCTCGACGTTCCCTCCGGCCGACATCGTCGAGGCCCACCATGTCGCCGAACGCCGTGGCCTGCAGCGCTTCAGGACCGAGCAGCCGCCGTACTCCCTGCTGGCCAGGGGCATCGAGGCGGACGTGCTGCCCGTGTGCCGCAGGCTCGGCATGGGCGTGCTCACCTGGAGCCCCCTGGCCTCCGGTTACCTGTCCGGAAAGTACCGCGAGGGCAGCCCCGTCGACCTCTCCCGCGGCCGCGCCGCCCTCACTCCCCGGCGCTTCGACCCCGCCATACCCGAGAACGCCGTCAAGCTCGCCGTCGCCACCCGCCTCGCCGACCTAGCCGCCGACCTCGGCACCACCCTGCCCGGCCTCGCCGTCGCCTTCGCCGCCTCCCACCCCGCCGTGACCTCCGTCATCACCGGCCCCCGCACGATGGACCACCTCGACACCCTCATCAAGGCCGCCCCCCTCACCCTGGACGACGCCACCCTGGACCACATCGACACCCTCGTCCCACCCGGCACCAACCTCTACACCCCCGACGGCGCCTGGCGCCCTCCTTCCCTCACCGATTCTCACCTGCGCCGTCGTGCTGTCGAGGATCGCTCGGCGGCTTGAGGGGGGCCGGTACGACGTCGTCCAGGCGCACGAGGAGTTGATTGGCCAAGGCGTAGCGCAGGTGGGAGGAGTCGAGCCGTAGTCGGGTGTTGCGTTTCACCAGTTGGGGCCTGTGGTCGCGTGGTTCGAACAGGTCGGCGATCACCGCGTAGGGGGAGTAGCGGCCTACGGTGTAGACGGCTGCGGAGCGGCGTAGGTGGGGGCACTGGGCGATGGCTTTGGGGATGCATGGCAGGCAGGTGGGCGGGGCGTTGGTGAATCCCGAGGCGCCCCCGCCGTCCTCGCGTGACAGCAGCCACCACACCCGGCCGCTGTCTGGGTCGCGGGCGGGGCGTGCGCATGCCTGGCACAGCGTCTGGTCCATGCACCGCCATTGGCGGACCACGTTGACGGTTTTCAGGTCCGGGCGTCCTGCCCGGTTGTCGAGCATCCGAGCTCGCAACACCCCGTGCCGCCAGTCCTCGGCAGCGGGATCGCGGTGCGAGAGCCGTACTCCGCCCTCAGGGTGGCGGACCATCCGTAGGCGCTGGGACACCGCCTCGCCTTCGTGTCCGACCACATAGGGCATCTCGAAGTCGCTCACGCCGGTCCCCGATGCCGGAACTCCGGATCCAGGCACGCGGCCAGCACAGGCCCGAAGTCGGCGAGCGAGAACGTCCGTGCGTTCTCGTACAGGGGATCGGCCGACTGCTGTGTCAGAGCCTCGTCGGCAGCGGCGGGCTCAGGCCGTCCCGCTGGGGCGCTCATGCCGCGCACGCCCGTCTGCTCGGCGCGTGGCGGGAAGGATGCGACCGCGAGGGGGTGGAACCGCCTATGTCCCACAGGGTGTTGGGCCGCTTCTCCAGCACGGTGTTGGATTCGGCAAGGGCGAGGTAGCCGTCGATCCCCAGCGTGCCGGGATCGCCACTCTCCCGCACACCCCGCCGAAGCATCTGCACCCTGTACTCCTCGCATGTCCATGACGGAGGAGGTACAGGGACTGGCTCACGACCGAGCTCGTCCAACTCGGCATCGGTGAGCGGGCCTGCAAGGAACACCTTCTCAGGCTGGGGGCAGCGTCTCGCTTTGCGTGGGGGCATGCCTCGACGGTAGGCAGGGCCAGGTACCCAAGTCCAAAGTGTTGCTCAATGTTGCACGAGCTTGTCGATCTGCCGCTGGATGATCGTCTGCGCCTGTGAACCGTAGAGGGCCACTCGCGAGAGGCTGTCAAAGACCTTCGCATACATGGCTACCTCGGCTGGTTGGGTAACCCTGATGAAGGCTGTGTACGTCTCGGTCTCCGCGGCGCGATCGTCCATGATCCAGAAATCGCATAGCGGTGGATAGTGCGGGGTGCCGAGCGGAATGATGCCCAAGTGCACGCGGGGAAGCTTCGCTGCCTCGGCCAGGTGCCGAAGCTGGTCCAGCATGACGTTCGGCGGAGCCATGGCGGAAATGAGAACAGTCTCACACAGTACGAAGTGAAAGAGGGTTCGGCCGGTCAGCAGGAGCGCTGATCGCTCCAGTCTTGCAGCCACTGCTTCGGCCACATCAGGAACAATGCCGGTCATGTCTGAGAACTCGGCAAATCTGAACGTCGCGTAGGCCTGTGTTTGAAGAGCGCCGGGGACCAGATATGAGCTGAAGACCCGCATGGTGCGACTCTCGGCTTCTCTGTCCTTCAGCTCCTGCTGGTAGGCGGAAGAACCGACCTTCATCAGTCGGCGAAGCTCGACATACATCTTCTCGGTATTGCTGCGCATGCTCTTGAGCTCGGGCAGATCGGCGAGCGCATGGCAATGGAAGCACCAGAGGTAGAGGTCGTCCTCGGACGGCATGATTGTGCCGTGCTCAATCTTTGAGATCTTCGTGAAATGCCAGCCCGCCTGGCCGGCCAGTGCGCGGCCAGACAGGCGGGCGGCTTTTCTGATCTCCAGCAGGCGGGCTCCGAGTGCTTCTCTCGCCTGTTTGACGGACTGTGGCGGCACGCTACGTCAGTGGGTATTCGCTATGGGGGACGGCGATGCTCCACACCCTCCGAAAGGCCGTGGCGCACAGCTCGGCCATTGCGGGATCCGTGGTCACTTCATTGCCCAGCCACTCTCCGGACCCGGTCCAGTAGTTCAGGACAACGGTGTGTCGGTCGAACAGCCAGAAGTCGTTGGCAGGCAAGGGAATTGCCCCGGCCCGATGTCGTGGAAGCCAGGAAATCTCCTCGCCTGCCTCCACGTTCTGGTACGAGCCGGCATGCTCCCATGCGATGTACTCGGTGACGGGCTCGCACACGATTCGAGCGCGTCGAACCTGCCTTCCGGAGAGTGTGGCCCGGCGCATCAGATCCAGCCACCAGCGTCGCGAATCCTTGTATCTCTCCAGATCGAGCTGCCCCTTTCGCCATTGATCGACGAACTCTTGTTCCTCGCCGACGGCATAAGAATCACGTAGCTCCAGGTGCCACGCGGTTTCTTTGAAGGACGTGAACAACTCTTCCCACTGCTCAGGCCTCAGAAGCTCCACGACACTCCTCGGGCAGGAAGGCCATGAGCGCCTTCGGGACGCGGGTGACGACCTCGCCGTCCGGTAGCGAGCGTCCGGCGGGGAACGGGATGGCGGCGATCTCCTCGGGGCTCAGCGCATACCCCTGGATGAGGATGTCTTCCCCGTCTTCGTACAGAGTGGGTGATCCTTGGTTGCCACTCGGGCCTCCGAGCAGACGAATAGCCACGTGGGACTCCTCGATGTTGCTCATGTTGCAGACTGCTCGATCCTGAACGTGTGGCGCGAAGACGTCAAGACCGTGAGGCGAATCAGAGCTCCATCCGAGTCGGCACGCGTACCGTCGGCCGCCGACAGCAAGAAACCCCAGGCTCGTGGCATATGCCACAAGCTGGGGTTCTAGGTCCTGTCCGAGCGAGTCGGAGCTGGTGGACGATACAGGGATTGAACCTGTGACCTCTTCCGTGTCAGGGAAGCGCTCTCCCGCTGAGCTAATCGTCCTTGGAGGTGGAGACGGGATTTGAACCCGTGTACGCGGCTTTGCAGGCCGCTGCCTCGCCTCTCGGCCACTCCACCGAGCGAGGCCGGAGTTACGGCCTCTCCGAGCGGAAGACGGGATTCGAACCCGCGACCCTCACCTTGGCAAGGTGATGCTCTACCACTGAGCCACTTCCGCGTTGTCGCTCTTGTGGGGCGACGAAGAGAACTCTATCGGGTTTTCCGAGCGGATGCGTCATCCCGCGCCCTTGCGGAGCAGGCGTGCGGCGCCGCGCTCGACGGCGGGGAGGGTCAGGAAGATCTCCAGGATGCGGGTCAGGCGGTGCACCTCGATCCGGTGGAAGGCGGGGCCCTCGCTGCGCGCCAGCAGCACGGTCAGGCCGAGCGGCGGCAGCGGGGCCGTGATGACGTGCAGCCCGGAGGCGTGCGTGGAGGCGGTGGGCCGTGGCGGGGTGAGGTCGGGAAGCGGCACCTCGGCGGGGGCGCGCCAACTGGCGTAGCGGAGTTCGCGCGGCTCCTTCTCGGTCCCGGCGGCGGCCCAGTCGGCGCTGAACAGCACCGGCATGGAGTCGACCAGCGTGTGCAACGCGCGCTCGCCGGCCGTGGTGAGGTACTTGAGGATCTCCAGCTCGGGATAGGTGCCAGGCGCCTCCCGCGTGGCCCAGACGCCTTCGACCGTCACGCCGGGCACCGTGGCCAGGCTCGTGACGAGGGACTCCTTGGGCGTGGCGTCGGGGCAGAACACCGTGATGTCGTCGACGGCCCTGCCGCCGCCGCGTTCCAGGACCGTGACCTGGGTGATGTCGGCCCCGGCGATGCCCAGCACCCGGGTGACCCGTCCCAGCGCACCGGGCCTGTCCGGCAGTGCCAGGCGAAGTTTCAGGAGCATGGCGGCCCCTCCCGTCGGATGTCCTCACAAGGCTGTCCTCACCAGGTGACCTCTCCCCTTGCCCCCTGCCCCGGCCCCAAGAGTAACGGCGAATAACGCTCACGGCCCGAGCTGCGCTACAACTGAACAGGTGAAGATTGGGCCGATCGAGGTGTGGCCGCCGGTGGTGCTGGCGCCGATGGCGGGGATCACCAACGCGCCGTTCCGGGTGCTCTGCCGTGAGCAGGGCGCCGGGCTGTTCGTGTGCGAGATGATCACCACGAGGGCGCTGGTCGAGCGCAACCCGAAGACGATGCGGATGATCAGGTTCGACGCGAGCGAGCGGCCGAGGAGCATCCAGCTCTACGGCGTCGACCCGGACACGGTGGGCAAGGCGGTCAAGATGATCGCCGAGGAGGACCTGGCCGACCACATCGACCTGAACTTCGGCTGCCCGGTGCCGAAGGTGACGCGCAGGGGCGGCGGTTCGGCGCTGCCGTACAAGCGTCATCTGCTGCGGCGGATCCTGCGGGCGGCGGTGGGCAACGCGGGGCGGCTGCCGGTGACGATGAAGATGCGCAAGGGCATCGACGACGAGCACCTGACCTACCTCGACGCGGGCCGCATCGCGGTCGAGGAGGGCGTGGCGGCGATCGCGTTGCACGCGCGTACGGCGATCCAGCACTACGGCGGCGTCGCCGACTGGGCGGCGATCACGCGGTTGAAGGAGGCGGTGCCGGAGATCCCGGTGCTGGGCAACGGCGACATCTGGAGCGCAGACGACGCCCTGCGCATGGTGCGGGAGACCGGCTGCGACGGCGTCGTGGTCGGGCGCGGCTGCCTGGGCAGGCCGTGGCTGTTCCGCGACCTGCAGAACGCGTTCGAGGGCAGCGACGAGCGCGCGCTGCCTTCGCTCGGCGAGGTGGCCGACACGATGATGCGTCACGCCAAGGGCCTGGTCGACGGCTACGACACCGAGCGTTATGCGATCGCCGACTTCCGCAAGCACGTCGGCTGGTACCTCAAGGGCTTCACGGTCGGGTCCGGGCTGCGGCGCGAGCTGGCCACGTCGGAGTCGCTCGACGGGCTGCGCTCCGGCCTGGACCGGCTCGACCTGGACCAGCCCTGGCCGCCGAACACCGACACCCCGCGCGGCAAGTCGGGCGTGCGCGACCGGGTGCACCTGCCCGACGGCTGGCTCGACGACCCTTACGACGCCGTGGTCGCCGAGGAGGCCGAGTCCGACACCTCGGGCGGCTGAGGCCCGGCCAGCAGGATGACGGAGTCGGCGCTGTCGTGCCGCAGCGCCCTGAGCGGCCGGTAGGCGGGCGAGTCGTACCAGGCCAGTGCCGAGGCCCGGTCGGGGAACTCCAGCAGCACCAGGCGATCGTGCTCCCACGCCCCTTCCAGCGCCTGTACGGCCCCGCCCCTGAACAGATAGCGCCCGCCGTACGCCTCGACGGTGGCGGGGGCCTGCTCGACGTAGCGCGTCATGGCCGCGCGGTCGCGCACGGCCACCCGCGAAACCACGTAGACGCTCATGTGTCGAGGTCCACGGGGCCGCCGCTGCGCCAGTACAGGCCGTCGCCGCGGCTGAGGAACTCCTCGTCGACCAGGTAGCGCCGCAGCGCCGAGAAGTCGTCGTGGAAGGCGCGCAGGGCGACGTTGACGTCCTTCTCCGGATAGCGCACACCGGGTTCGAACACCCGCGAGACGTATCTCAGGACGACGAGGCGTTTGTCGCGTTTGGTGGGCAGGGCGCGCAACCGGCCCTCGACCAGGAAGCTCTGCAGCAGCTTCTCCTCGGGCGAGGAGGCGGGCTCGGGCTTGGCCGCCATGTGCAGCAGCTCGCGGAAGCGCTCGGGCCTGGCCCGCCAGTCGCGCCCCTCCTCGCGTACGACCAGGCCGCCGCGCTCCAGGCGGTCCAGGGCGATACGCCTGGCCTCGGGGGTCAGGCCGGAGTCGACGCCGAGCACGAGCCCGGCCAGCTCCCTCAGCGTGTCCTCCTGATAGAGCAGTCCCAGCACCCGCCGCATCTCTTCGTCGCTCATGCCCTCCATTTTGAACCTTTGGCGGGCTTCGGGCGTCTGATCAACGTGATGAAGAAGATCCTGATCGCCGCCGTACTCGCCGGTGCGACTCTCGTGCCCGCGCTCCCCGCGTCGGCCACCCCCTCGGGCACGATCCCCAAGGGCTTCCTGCTGCAGGAGAAGGCCGCGGGCCAAGACGACAAGGACCCGGAGACCAACTGGGAGATCAACCGCCGCAAGAACGCCGAGTTCGTGGTGAACCCCTGCCGCAAGCCCCGGCTGGCCACCGCGGGCCGGATCGGCGCGCGGACCGTGATCTACACCGGCGTGCCCGACTTCTCCAGGTCGGAGCAGGTCGTGCTCTACAGCTCGGCGCAGAGCGCCCGGGCGGCCGTCGCCGAGCTGCGCCTGGCCGTACGCAAGTGCGCCAGCACCAAGGACGGGCAGGCGAACTACCGCTTCAGCGCGAGGGCCGTCGCGCTCGGCGACGAGGCCCTGGCCGCGACCGGCCAGCTCTACCAGGGCAAGCAGGCCGCCATCGGCGGTGAGCGTGCCCTCGTCGTACGCAAGGGCAACGCGGTGCTCGTCTACGCCGAAGGCGGGGAGTACAGCAAGCCGGAGAAGGGCGACTTCGTCCCGCAGACGAAGCTGGCCAAGCGCATGCTCGCCAAGATCTGCACCGTAGCCGACTGCGCCGCCTGACCGCCGCCGCCCCGCCGTACCGTCCTGGTACGGCGGGGCGGCCGGGGTCACAGGCGGTCGAAGGCGGTGACGTGGACGACCGCGCGGCCCTCCTCGTCGGAGGCGGTCAGGTCGACCTGGGCGGAGATGCCCCAGTCGCCGTCTCCGGCGGGGTCGAGGATGACCTGGCGTACGCGCCACAGGCCCTGCTCCTCGGTGATCTGCAGCTTGGCCGGGCCTCTGGCGTCGGGACCGGTGAGGATCTCCTCGTGCTCGTCGTAGTAGGCGTCGAGCGCGGCTCCCCAGTCGACGTCGGGCGCGAGCTCCTCCAGCTCGTTCTCCTTCTCGATGGCGGCGAGCTCGACCAGGCGGAACATGGCGTTGCGCACGAGCACGCGGAAGGCGCGGGGATTGGCCGTGACCGGCCTGGTGGCGCTGTCGAGGGTCTCGCGGGTCTCCAGCGCCTCGCTCGGATTGGCCAGCTTCTCCCACTCGTCGATCAAGCTGGAGTCGACCTGGCGGACCAGCTCGCCGAGCCATTCGATGAGGTCGATCAGGTCCTCGGTCTTGAGGTGTTCGGGGATCGTGCGCGACAGCGTGCGGTAGGCGTCGGCCAGATAGCGCAGGACCGTGCCTTCGGACCTGGCCAGCTCGTAGAACTGGACGTACTCGGTGAACGTCATCGCGCGTTCGTACATGTCGCGCACGACGCCCTTGGGGCTGACGACGTAGTCGCCGACCCAGGGATGACCACGCCGGTAGGTCTCGTAGGCGCCGAGCAGCAGATCGGCGAGCGGCATAGGGTACATGACCTCGGCCAGCAGCTCCATGCGCTCTTCGTACTCGATGCCGTCGGCCTTCATCTGCGCGACGGCCTCGCCCTTGGCCTTGTTCAGCTGGGCCGAGAGGATCTGGCGCGGGTCGTCGAGGATGGACTCCACGATGGAGACCATGTCGAGCGCGTAGGTCGGGGACTCGGGCGAGAGCAGTTCGAAGGAGGCCAGGGCGAAGGTGGACAGCGCCTGGTTGAGGGCGAAGTCCTCCTGCAGGTCGATGGTCAGGCGGGCCCTGCGGCCCTGCTCGTCCGGCTCGCTCAGTTGCTCGACCACGCCTCCGGCCAGCAGGGAGCGGTAGATGGCGATGGCCTGGCTGATGTGGCGCCGCTGCCATTTGCGGTCTTCGTGGTTGTCGGTCAGCAGGTGCTTCATCGCGGCGAAGCAGTCGCCGGGGCGGTTGATGACCGCGAGCAGCATCGCGTTGCTGACCTTGAAACGCGAGTTGAGCGGCTCGGGCTCGGCCTCCTGGAGCTTCTCGAACGTCTCCTCGCTCCAGCCGACGAATCCCTCCGGCGGCTTCTTGCGGGCGTAGCCGCGCCTGCGCTTGGGGTCGTCGCCGATCTTGGCGAGCGCCTTCTCGTTCTCGACGACGTGGTCGGGGGCCTGGCAGACGACATAGCCGATGGTGTCGAAACCGGCGCGGCCCGCCCTTCCGGCGATCTGGTGGAACTCGCGGGCGCGCAGCCTGCGCACCTTGTTGCCGTCGTACTTCGACAGGGCGGTGAACAGCACGGTGCGGATCGGCACGTTGACGCCGACGCCCAGCGTGTCGGTGCCGCAGATGACCTTGAGCAGCCCGGCCTGGGCCAGCCGTTCGACCAGGCGGCGGTACTTGGGCAGCATTCCGGCGTGGTGCACGCCGATGCCGTGCCTGACCAGGCGCGACAGGGCCTGGCCGAACTTCGTGCTGAAGCGGAAATGGCCGATCAGGGCGGCGATGGCCTCCTTCTCCGCCTTGGAGGCCATGTTGATGCTCATCAGCGACTGGGCCCGCTCCATGGCCGCGGCCTGGGTGAAGTGCACGACGTAGACGGGCGCCTGCTGGGTGGAGAGCATCTCCTCCAGCGTCTCGTGCAACGGCGTCATGCGGTAGGAGTAGATGAGCGGGACCGGCCGTTCGGCGTTCTTCACCACCGACGTCTCGCGCCCGGTGCGCCGGGTGAGGTCCTCCTGGAACATCGTGACGTCGCCGAGCGTGGCCGACATCAGGACGAACTGCACGCCGGGCAGCTCCAGCAGCGGCACCTGCCAGGCCCAGCCCCGGTCGGGCTCGGAGTAGAAGTGGAACTCGTCCATCACGACCTGGCCGATGTCGGCGGCGGCGCCGTCGCGCAGGGCGACGTTGGCCAGGATCTCGGCCGTGCAGCAGATGATCGGCGCGCCCGCGTTGACGCTCGCGTCGCCGGTCATCATGCCGACGTTCTCGGTGCCGAAGATCTCGCACAGGTCGAAGAACTTCTCGCTGACCAGGGCCTTGATCGGCGCGGTGTAGAACGTGCGCACGTCGCGGGTCAGCGCGGTGAAGTGGGCGCCCGCCGCGACCAGGCTCTTGCCCGAGCCCGTGGGCGTGGCGATGATCAGGTTGTTGCCGGAGACGACCTCGATGAGCGCCTCCTCCTGGTGCGGGTACAGCGCCAGGCCTCGCTCGGTGTTCCACCTGACGAACGCGTCGAAGATGGCATCGGGATCGGCGTCGATCTCTTCAGGCAGGAAGTCGAGAAGGGTCACCCTCTTATAGTGCCGAAGAAACGGGCCAGGTCCGACCGTCCATTACTTCACGTATTCGTGTGACTACTATCGGTTCATGAAGATGATCGTGTCCGGTCTCGCCGCCGGAGTTCTCCTCGCCGCGCTGGGCGCGTGCTCGCTGACGCCGCAGAAGCCGGTCGCCGCCACCGAGCCCGCGCCCGGCGCCACGGCCTCGCCCACCGACGAGGCCGTGGGGGGCGCCGCCGTACCCAGTCCCGGGCACAGTTTCGTCCCCTCCTACGACGCGCCCGTGGACAGGGACCTGCTGGGGGCCGAGCGGCTGATGCGTGAGGAGGACCTGGTCCAGCAGTGGGCGCAGGCGGCCAACGACGGGTTCGTGCCTCCGGCGGACATCCCGGTCGTGGCCAAGCAGTGCGACACGGTCAACGCCTTCTACGACCCCGAGAACAAGTCGATCACGATGTGCTACGAGATGACCGCCTATCTGATGAAGCTGCTGGCCACCCCCGAGGACGGCGAGACCAAGCCGGACGCCGCCGAGGTGGACCAGGCGGTCGAGGGCGCCCTCAACGGCATCTACTACCACGAGCTCGGGCACGCGCTGATCGACTTCTACGACCTGCCGACGACGGGCAAGGAGGAGGACGCCGTCGACCAGCTCGCCGCCCTCGTCCTCATCTCGCAGGCCGAGCAGGACAAGGACTACGGCGCGATCATCAGCACGATCGACACGTGGGGCCGGATGTCGCAGCAGACCGAGAGCGGGCCGATCGGCAAGGACGTCTTCGCCGACGAGCACTCGCTCAGCGGCCAGCGGTACTACAACATGATGTGCTACCTGTACGGCTCCAACCACAACGCGTTCCTGCCGCTCGTCTCCAGCGGTGAGCTGCCGGTCGAGCGTGCGGCGCGGTGCGAGGCCGAGTACGACAAGATGGCCCGCTCCTGGACCACCCTGCTGGCCCCGCACCTGCGCCAGGACTTCCCCGAGCCGGTCGGCACGACCAGCCCCACCGGCTCACCCGGCACCACCGGCTCGCCCGACACCACCGGCTCACCCGGCACCACCGGCTCGCCCGACACCACCGGCTCACCCGGCACCACCGGCTCACCCGGCACCACCGACACGGTCGGCTGAACGCACCGGCGCCGAGGTCAGGCCGGAACCCTGGCCTTGGGGCCGGTCAGCAGCAGCCCCGCCACCAGGGCCAGCGTCGCCAGCACCGGCGCCGCGCCCGGCGCGAACCCGAACACGGTCAGCGTCAGCAGCCCGCCCCCGACCAGCGCGGCCGACACCAGCACCCCCGGCCACGTCGCCTTGCCGTACGGCAGCGCGGGCGGCTCCTCGAACCTGGCGAAGCAGGTGAGCAGCGGCCACATCACCAGGGCCAGCAGCGCCAGCCAGAGCGGCCAGCCCGCGAGCCAGCCGATGCTGCCGGGCGTGGGGGTGTTCACACCGAGCGCCACGACCACCACGCCGGTCACCGTGAACAGCGCGGGCATGTGCCAGAGGTACACCGTCATGATCCGCGGCCCGGCCCAGGCGACCAGCCGCCCGGTGCGCAGCCGTACCAGGAGAGGGCGAAGCAGGACAGCCAGGCCGATCTGCCCGAACGCCACCCCGAGTATCGCCAGCGTCGGCGGCGCCACGTTGGACATCTCCGCGCCCGGCAGGCCGATCATGCTGCCGGGGTAGGGGCCGAACGCCACCAGCGCCGCCGCCGCGCCGAACCCGCCCAGCGCCAGCAGGGCGGGCCTGCGCAGTCTGCCCTGGACGTAGAAGAAGCCGAGCTGGTGCACCGCGAGCCAGACGAAGACGATGTTCAGGTAGCCGATCATGTCGGTGTCCAGCGAGAACCTCAGCAGATCGGTGCCGACCGCCCCGGCCGCTAGCACCGCGGGCACCCGCCAGCCCCACCGCTCGTGCAGCCTGGTCAGCAGCGGCGTGGCGGTGACCGCGATGAGGTACACCGCGAGGAACCACAGCAGCTGCCCCGTCAGCCGCGCCCCCGTCTCCAGCGGCTGCGCGGGCACACCGGCCGCCGCCAGCATCTGCGGCAGCGGGATCCACACCGCCGCCAGCGGCAGCAGCGGCCAGGCCAGCCGCCGCAGCCGTACGGCGAGCCAGGCGGGGGCCGAGCCCTTGGCCCGGGTGAAGCTGATCGCATTGGCCGCGCCTCCGGCGAAGAAGACCAGCGGCATCACCTGGCTCAGCCACGTCACCACCCACACGCCGGGCGAGGCCAGCGCGTTGCCCGTGGACAGCCGGTCGCCGTCGAAGGCCAGCACCGGGATCGTCCAGTGCTGCAGCACCACCAGCGCCATGCCGAACAGCCTCAGCAGGTCGATGAACGAGTCGCGCTCCCTGCGCGGGACGCCGGTGCCCGCAGGGGCCGGCCTGGGGGCGGGCGGCGTCTGGAGCGCCGTTCGCTCCTGGAGCATCGTCGTCATCGGAGTGCCTCGTTTCGTCCGTTCGGTGACGTGTTCAAGGCTTCCGTGCGGGGCTCACGAGCACAGTGACGCTCACTGCCCTGTTACCGGGAAGATCCCCCCACCAGGGAGGGTAGGGCTGGCCCTACCCCCATAGGCATGTGCGCCGGGTCGCGTACCCCCTCGCGGGCCTCGTAGCGTGAGGGCATGCGTTTGATGCTGCGTCGCGTGCTGACCGACACGAGATATCTGTTCATCGGCTTTCCCACGGCCGTCATCTGTTTCTGCATGCTCGTGGCCGGGATGGCCGCGGGGCTCGGGCTGGCCGTGGTGTGGATCGGCGTGCCCATACTCGGCGGCACGCTGTTGATGGCACGCGGTTTCGCCGACGCCGAACGCGGGTGGCTGCCCGAGATCCTCGGCCGTCCCGTCGCCAGGCCCCGGTACAAGGAGGCTCCCGAGAACGCCGGGTTCTTCCGCCGGGCGGCCAACCCGCTGTTCACCGGTCAGTCGTGGCTGGACGTGCTGCACGGCATCGTGATGTTCCCCATCGCGATCGTGACGTTCGTCTTCGCGGTCGCGTTCTGGGCGCTGGCACTCGGCGGGCTCTCCTGGCCGTTGTACGGATGGATCACCATGCGCATTCCCGGCAACCAGGAGGTGCCGCAGCTGCTCGGCTTCGACGACAGCTACATCGTCAACTCCGTCTTCTACATGTTCATCGGCGTGCTGGCCGCGGTGCTGCTGCCGTTCGTGACCAGGGGAGGCGCCATGCTCAAGGCCGGGCTCGGCCGTGCGCTGCTGGTGGGCGCCGCCGACCTGCGCGAGCGGATCGACGACCTGGCCCAGGGCCGCGCCGCCGCCGTCTCGGCCGAGGCCAACGCGCTGCGCAAGCTGGAGCGCGACATCCACGACGGGCCGCAGCAGCGGCTGGTCTCGCTGGCGATGGAGCTGTCGCGGGCCCAGCGTCACATGGAGCGCGACCCCGACGCCGCCCAGGCGATGATCTCCCAGGCCATCGTCTCGACCCGCGACACCCTGGACGAACTGCGGGCCCTCTCGCGCGGCATCGCACCGCCCATCCTGTCCGACCGCGGCCTGTCGCCCGCGCTGGCGGCGCTCGCCGGACGCTGCACGGTGCCGGTCGAACTCGACGTGCAGACCGTCGAGCGTTACACGGCGGCGATCGAGAACACGATCTACTACGTGGTCGCCGAGTCGCTCACCAACATCGCCAAGCACAGCCGCGCCACACTGTGCACGATCACGCTCACCAAGTCCGGTGGCAAGCTCATGCTGACGATCGGCGATGATGGGGTCGGCGGCGCGCACGTCGCCAAGGGACACGGCCTGGCGGGGCTGGCCGATCGGCTCCGCGCCGTCGACGGCGAGTTCGTCGTCGACTCCCCTGTGGGCGGGCCGACGGTGATTGTGGCGGAGGTTCCATGCGGGTAGTCGTGGCCGATGACGCGGTGCTGATCAGAGAGGGCCTGATCAGGCTGCTCGAAGAGTTCGGCTGCGAGGTGGTGGCGGCCGTGGGCGACGGCGACGCGCTGGTCGAGGCCGTCGCCGAGCACCGTCCCGACGTGTCGGTGGTCGACGTGCGGATGCCGCCCTCCTTCACCGACGAGGGCCTGCGCGCCGCCGTCGCCGCACGCGGCCGGGTGCCCGGGGCGCCCATGCTGATCCTGTCCCAGTACGTCGAGGTCTCCTACGCCGACGACCTGCTGGCCGACGCCAGCGGCGCGGTCGGCTACCTGCTGAAGGACCGCGTCGTGGACGTCGAGGAGTTCCTCGAAGGTCTGCGCAGGGTGGCCTCCGGAGGCACGGTCTTCGACCCCCAGGTGGTGGCCCAGCTCATGGTGCGCAGACGCAAGGACGACCCCCTGGCCCAGCTGACCCCCCGCGAACGCGAGGTACTCGGCCTCATGGCCGAAGGCCGCTCCAACCCCGCCATCGGCCGCCAGCTCGTCATCAGCGACGGCGCCGTCGAAAAGCACATCCGCAGCATCTTCTCCAAACTGGGCCTCTACGCCGACGACAGCGACCAACACCGCCGCGTCCTTGCCGTACTGGCATATTTGCGGACGTGATGCCTGCTGCCGGGTGAGGCGCTTGACCCGCCCGGAAGCGCGGTGATTCGCGGGAAGTCCGGCATGCCTCACACGGCAGGCGTCCGGGCGGCCGCACGACAAGCCCGGCTCCCGGTACGGCAAGCCGCCCCCAGCGCCGCCCTGGGGACTCCGCCCGAGCTCCGTCCCCGGCGCGCCCTCCAGCAGGACGTGGCTGAGCCCCCGAACGGCGCACGTGAGGCGGGGGAGGGGCGTGGGGCAGGGCTGGTCCGGGCTGGCGTAGCGCCCCTGTCCGGGAGGGTTTGGGCGGGACGCGAGATGGGTGTGGTGCCGCGCCAGGGGTGGTGCGGAGCGCGGAAGGGGGTGCGGCCGGGCTGAGACCGGACTGAGGTCGGACCAGGTGTGCGGCTGGGCCAAGGAGTGATGTGTGCGGCGATCGGCGTGCTGCTGGGCCAGGAGTGGCGCAGGCCGGGAATGGGCGTAGTACCCGGTAAAGCGGGGATGTGGGGCCTGGGCCTGGGGCTGGCTTAGCGTGGCGCTCGGCCGTGGTGACGTGGTGACGTGGTGGCGGGCGGGTTGACGTTGACGTGCAGGATCGAATCAAGTCCGGCCATATCCCGTCATATGCGGTTAGACGATGGCATGGGGCGGCACTTCCAAGGCTTGTGCATCTCCAGGCCTCAAGCACTCTGAGGGCTCACGCGCCCCGAGGGCTCAAGCACTCTGAGGGCTCACGCGCCCCGAGGGCTCAAGCACTCTGAGGGCTCACGCCCCCTTGGAGCTCGCAGCCTTGCATGACCTGCGCGCCTAGAGCCTGTGCGCTTCCCAAGCTCGCGCCCTTCAAAGCCTGCGCGCCTGCAAGGCCTGCAGCCAGCCACACCCCACCGCGCCCACCCCCAGCACCCAGCCCCCGGCAACGCTCGCCCCCTGGACGGCCCTCGCACCGTCCAGCCCCGTCACGCCCCCTCAAAACCCGCCAACCCCGCACCCCAACCACCCCACAAGCACCCCCTCAACACCAGACACCAGGCACGAAGTGGGCGGGGACGGGCCGGAGGAGGGAAGGGGGCCCGTGCGCGTGCCTGTGGTGCTGTTTGCTCGCCGGAGGGCGAGGAGGGTGGGTACGGCGGTGCGGCGCCGTACGGGGTGCCGCTGGTCCGCCTGGGGTTACCGAGGCGGACCCGGCAGCACGGGTCAGCCCGAGAGGGCGTCCACCAGCTTGCGGCGCTGCTGGGCACCCAGGCCGCCGAGACGGCGCTTGTCGTCGACGCCTGCCTCCTCCATGAGGGCGGTCGCCTTGGCGGGGCCGACACCCTTGACCGCGCGCAGCGCCTGCGACACCTTGATCTTCTTGGCGATGTCGTCGTCGCGCTCGAGCAGGTCGGCGAAGGTGAGCTCGCCGGTCTTGACCTTGGCGAGGAGGGCGGTGCGGGCGGCGCGGGCCTCCGCTGCCTTCTCCAGCGCTGCCTTGCGCTGCTCGGGGGTGAGAGTGGGAAGTGCCATCTGTTTTCTCTCCTTGGGGAGTTTAGGATCCGGGACTCTGTTACCCGTCGTGCCGCGGCTAATCATGGCGGACAACAGCGGGTCATGTCCGGGTGAGTCAGGGAGCAAGGGGGATTGGACCCGGAATGCGTTTCCCCCGACTCTCCTGCACCTGGCGCATAGCGCCCTGACTAGGCCATCTTGCCGGGTTTTAGCGGTTTGTGCGTCTTGTCGCACCCGCGTGTCGCGTGCGTAACGTCACATCCGGCGAGATGCGAAGCCCCGAGGACCGATCCCGGCATCGGGGGGAGTACGGCGGGTCGTCAGTTGGCCCGCCATACGTAAGCTGCGGCTTCGGCGCAGGAGATGTCCTGGACGACCGTCCCGCCGCTCACTCCGATCGCGCCGACCACGCGCTCGCCCTCGCCGTAGTCCGCCCACAGCGGAACGCCCCCGCCGAAGCACACGTACGCACCGCCCGCAAGGCCGTACAGCTCGCCGCCGGGTGCCACGAGGGGGGCGAGGTCGGCGGTGGACATGCGGTGGGCGACCGCCGTGTAGGCCTTGCCGGGAGCCAGGGCGGGTCCGGCGATCTCGGCGCCGTCCATGCGCATGAAACTCACCAGGTGCCCGCCCGAGTCGACCACGGCCACCGAGATCAGCGCCCCCTCGCGGGCGGCCTGCTTGAGCGCCGCCTCACACATGCGCAGGGCGAGTTCTAGGTTCACGGACTCCTGCTTTCATGATTTTTCGGGATGTGCCTTGTTCGTACCTTCTCGGGAGGCCTTCTCGCAAGATCATGCTCAACGGTTGGACAGGGACGGAAGAATGGGGCGCGTGGAGCTTCATGATCTTTCTGCGGGCGGCGGCGTGCTCGACCGGGTCGCCGAGGTGGCCAGGCGTGCCCTCGACGCGTACGGCCTGCCCGAGGGCGCCGCCGTCACGCTCGTCAACGTCTCGGAGAACGCCACCTTCGAGGTGAACGACCCGGCCACGGGCGAGCGGTCCATCCTGCGCGTGCACCGGCTCGGCTACCACGCGCCGGCCGCGATCGAGTCCGAGCTCGACTGGCTGACCGCGCTCAGACGCGAGGCGGGCGTCAGGACCCCCAGGGTGCTGCCCGCGCTCGACGGCAGGCGCGTGGTCGTCGTGCGGCCGGAGGGCGGCGGCCGGGCACGGCACTGCGTGCGTTTCGAGTTCCTGCCGGGCGGCGAACCGGCGGACGACAGGCTGGAGCCCGAGTTCGAACGGCTCGGCGAGATCACCAGGCGCATGCACGAGCACGCCAGGCGCTGGCGCAGGCCCGAGGCGTTCACGCGCTTCCACTGGGACATGGACGCCGCCTTCACCGGCGAGGCCAGGTGGGGCCGATGGCGGGACGGCGTCGGCGTCGACGCGGAGGCCGTCGCGCTGCTCGGACGCCTGGAGAAGGAGCTCGGCGCGAGGCTGGCCGCGTTCGGCGCGGGGCCGGAGAGATACGGGCTGATCCATGCCGATCTGCGGCTGGCCAATCTGCTGGTCGAGGGCGAGCGCACCCAGGTCATCGACTTCGACGACTGCGGTTTCGGCTGGTACCTCTACGACCTGGCGGCGGCGCTCAGCTTCATCGAGGACGACCCCCGGGTGCCCGCTCTGGTGCAGGCGTGGCTGCGCGGGTACGGGTCGCGGGAGGACGAGGGGGAGATCTGGACGTTCATCCTCTTCCGCCGGTTGTTGCTGACGGCGTGGATCGGCTCGCACCAAGGGGTGGACGTGGCACGGGAGCTCGGGGCAGGCTACACGCGTGGCACGTGCGAGCTGGCCGAGCGCTACCTTTCGGGGGAGTGGGCGCGGGGGCCGGGAGTTATTCGGTTGTGACTTGACGTCGAACTGGCGTGCTTGTTTCATGATTCCATCACGGTAAACGTTTACAGAAAACGTTTACCGTTCTCGCGAAAGGGTGCTGCCTTGGCCGACGGACCCACGATCAACACGATCGCCGAACGTGCGGGTGTTTCGATCGCGTCGGTGTCACGGGTGCTCAACGGCCTGCCCACCCGGCAGGAGACCGTGCGCAAGGTGCTGACGGCCGCCGAGGAGCTCGGCTACGTGCGCAACGCCGTCGCCAGGTCGCTGAAGTCCCGCCGTACGTACCAGGTGGCGTTCGCCATGGCCGACATCGGCAACCCGGTCTACCTGGCCATGGTCAGGCAGATCCAGCCGGTGCTGAAGGCCGCCGGGTACCGGCTGCTGCTGCACTCCACCGATGCCATCGCGGCCGACGAGATCGACGTGCTGCACAGCCTGGGCGAGCGCTACGTCGACGGGTTGATCATGAGCCCGCTGCGCGTCACCGACGAGCACCTGAAGATGATCGCCACCGCGAGGGCCCCGGTCGTCATCATCGGCTCGGTGCCCGAAGGCACGCACGTCGACAATGTCAGGGCCGACTCCCGCACCGGCGTCAGGCTCGCCATCGACCACCTGCACGCGCTCGGCAGACGCAGGATCGGCCTGCTCAACGGCCCGACCGACACCGTGCCCGGCGCGACCCGGGGCGCGGCCTACGCCGACTCGCTGCGGGCGCTCGGCCTGCCCTACGACGAGGACCTGGTCGAGATCGGCGACTTCTACCGCGCCGAAGGCGCCGCGGCGGCGAGCGCGTTGCTGGGGCGCGCGCCCGACGTCGACGCGCTCATGTGCGCCAACGACCTCATCGCACTCGGCGCGCTCGACGTGCTGAGGGCGGCGGGGCGGCGGGTGCCCGACGACGTGGCCGTGGTCGGCATGGACGACACCGACCTGGCCACCGCCTCCTGGCCGACGCTCACCAGCGTCTCGCTCGGCTCGGCCGAACGCGGCAGGGCCGCCGCCGAACTCCTGCTCGACCGGCTGCTCAACGGCGACAGGGACCCGCGCGTGATCGCCGTGCCACCCAGGCTGGTCGTCAGGGGCTCAACGGGGGGCTCAACGGGGGGCGATGCCGGGTGACCAGCACGGTCACCCGGCCCAGGTCCGGGCGCACGACGCCGCCGCCCGGCCGGGGACGTGCGGCGCGGGGGCAGGGACGCGGCACCTTCCTGCTGCTGCTGCCCGCGCTGGTGCCCGTGGTGCTGTTCAGCGCTGGACCGCTCCTGTACGGGATCTCGCTGGCCTTCACCGACGCCGAGTCGGGGCGCAATGCGGTGACGTCGTTCACCGGCCTGGAGAACTTCGGCAGGCTGCTGGGCGACGCCGACTTCTGGAGCTCCTTCAGGATCGGCCTCGTCTGGGCGGTCTCGGTGACCGTGCTGCAGTTCGCCGCGGCGCTCGGCCTGGCCCTGCTGCTCAACGAGCGCTTACGCTTCCGGGGCCTGGCCAGGGTGCTGGCCGTGGTGCCGTGGGCGATGCCGCCGGTCGTGGTCGGCCTGATGTGGCGCCTGGTCTACCACCCGGACGCCGGGCTGCTCAACAGCCTGCTCGGCACCGACGTCAACTGGCTGGCCGACTTCTCCCTCGCCCTTCCCGCCATCGTCGTGGTCGGCGTCTGGTCGGGCATGCCGCAGACCACCGTCGTCCTGCTGGCCGGGCTGCAGAACGTGCCGAAGGAGCTCTACGAAGCCGTCGAGGTGGACGGCGCCGGACGCTGGCGGCGCTTCTGGAACATCACCCTGCCGCAGCTCAGACCGGTCATCGTGGCCATCACCTCGCTCGACTTCGTGTGGAACGTCAATCAGTTCGGCCTGGTCTGGGTGCTCACGGGCGGCGGGCCAGGCGGGCAGACCAGGCTGCCGATGCTGTTCGCCTACGAGGAGGCGTTCAAGTACGGCTTCTTCGGCTACGCGGCCACGCTGGGCGTCGCGATCGTCATCGTGGTGCTCGCCGTACTCGGGGTCTATCTGTGGCGGCAGATGCGGGAGGCGGTGTGAGCAGGGCCGGGCAGTACCTCGCGCTGGCCGGGTATGTGCTCTTCCTGGCTTTTCCGTTGTTGTGGCTGCTGTCGACGGCGTTCAAGACGCCCCAGGAGATGGCGCTGCTCGATCCGACGTGGATCCCGCGCGAGCCGACGCTGGACAACTTCGCCGCCGCCTTCGCCGAGCAGGACGTGCTCGGCGGGGCCACGCGCAGCCTGGTCGTGGCGGTGGCGAGCGCGGTGCTGACCGTGGTGCTCGCGCTTCCGGCCGCCTACGCGCTGGCCAGGCACAGGGGAGCGGTGGCCCGGGTGGCCAACGGGTGGGTGCTGGTCAGCCAGGTCTTCCCGTTCATCCTGATCATCATTCCGCTGTTCATGGTGCTCAAGAACCTCGACCTGGTCAGCACGCTGGCCGGGCTGACGGTCGTGCACGTGACGTTCACCCTGCCGTTCGCGCTGTGGATGTTGCAGGGCTACGTGCGGGCGGTGCCGAGGGAGCTGGAGGAGGCGGCGGCCGTCGACGGGGCCGGGCGCTGGCGTTCGATCGTGAGCGTGGTCGCGCCGCTGCTGGCGCCCGGTGTGGTCGCCACACTGCTGTTCGCGTTCATCTCCTCGTGGAACGAGTTCCTTTTCGCGCTCGTCGTGATGAAGTCCCCCGAGTCGCAGACGTTGCCGCTGACGCTGGTGAAGTTCACCGGCGCCGAGGGCGTCGTCAGGCTCGGCCCGCTCGCCGCGGCCTCGTTGCTGGCCACGATCCCGAGCCTGGTGTTCTTCGCCCTCATCCAGCGGCGGCTGAAGTCCGGCCTCATGGCCGGTGCCGTCAAGGGATGAACCACCCCCACCTTGTACCACCCTTGATAGGAGAAGTGTCATGAGACGCATCGTGGCCGCCGTAGCATTGCTCGCCCTGGCCACTGCCGGGTGCGGGGGCGGCGCCGCCGAGGAGGCGCCGAAGGACGAGCCCGTGACGATCACCTTCCAGAGCCTCGCCTGGCAGAAGGAGGCGATCGCCGCGAACAAGGAGATCGTGGCCGCCTGGAACAAGGCCAATCCCAAGATCCAGGTGAAGTACGTCCAGGGCAGCTGGGACAATGTGAACGACCAGCTGGTGACCGCGTTCGAGGCGGGCGACCCGCCGGACGTCATCCACGAGGACTCCCCGGCCCTCGCCGGTTTCGCCGCACGCGGCTTCCTGCTCGACCTGACCGGCCGACTCCCGCAGGAGCTGTCGAGCGACATCCCGAAGGCCGCCTGGGACACCGTGACCTTCAGCGACAAGAGCGGCAGACAGGGCGTGTACGGCGTGCCGTTCCTGCAGGAGTCGCAGGTGCTGTTCGCCAACAGGAAACTGCTCGACGAGGTCAAGGCGCGTACCCCCACGCCGGAGCAGCCGTGGACCTGGGACGAGTTCGCCGACGCGGCCAGGCGGCTGACGAAGAACGGCTCCTACGGCGTCGCCTGGCCGATGAAGTCGCCGGTCAACAAGATGCTCAACCTAGCCCTGAACTTCGGCGGCACGTTCTTCAGGACCGCGCCCGACGGCACCACCACCGTCCAGGTCGGCCCCGAGGAGCGCGAGGTGCTCAAGCGGGTGCACGACCAGCTGTACGTCGACAAGTCCGCTGACCCGGCCGCACTCGGCCTGGGAGCCGCCGAGCCGCTGCCGAGCTTCTTCGGCGGCAAGTACGCGATGGTCGCCGGAGGCGTCTACCTGCGTCAGCAGATCGCCGAGCAGGCGCCCGACGGGTTCGACTGGGTGACGCTGCCGCCGCTGAAGGGCACGACGGCCGAGCAGGGCGCGGTCTCGCAGACGCTCTCGGTGGCCGCCGACAGCAAGAGCCCCGAGCAGGCGGCGAAGTTCATCGCCTTCTTCCTCAACGGCGCCAACCAGGCCAAGCTCGCCAAGGGCGACTGGCTGCTGCCCACCTCGCTGGCCGCGGCGCAGGACCCCGCCATCACCACCAAGGACAACGGCTGGGACGTGGCGACCGCATCGGCCAAGAACCTCGTCGTCGCGCCGTACCTCAAGGTCAACGGGTTCGACGAGTGGAAGAGCAAGGTCGCGACCCCGGCGCTGCAGAAGTACTTCGCCGACGAGCTCACGCTGGACGAGGTGGCCGCGGTCCTGGTCGAGGACGGCAACGCCGTGCTGGGACGCTACAAGTGATCCAGCCGGGCCCGGCCGCCAGGATCGACAGGGCCAGAGGGTGCCTGCTCGGCCTGGCGGCGGGCGACGCGCTCGGGCGACCGGCGGAGAACATGACACCGGCGCAGATCGCCGATCGGTGGGGCCGGTTGACCGAGATCGAGGGCGGCGGCACCGACGACACCGAGTACGCCCTGTTCGCCGCCACCCTGCTGCTGCGCCAC
This sequence comes from Nonomuraea sp. IBHARD001, assembly GCF_056106265.1. Taxonomy (NCBI): domain Bacteria; kingdom Bacillati; phylum Actinomycetota; class Actinomycetes; order Streptosporangiales; family Streptosporangiaceae; genus Nonomuraea; species Nonomuraea sp. IBHARD001. The sequence goes on along the minus strand of NZ_JBWBBW010000002.1, from coordinate 5,809,079 downwards.
GGCAGGGCGCTCACCTCGGCCGACGTGGCCGCCGCCTACCGGGCCGAGATCGTGCCCGCGGCCGTGGGCCCGATGCGGGGCGCCGGGTTCTCCGAGCTGGGCGCCGTCCAGGCGTTGCGCAGGGGCCTGGAGCCGCCGCTGACCGGCCTGGCGCACTCGCACGGCTGGTCCGACGGGCTGGCCATGCGGGCGGCGCCGTACGGGGTGTTCTGCGCGGGGGAGCCGTGGGAGGCGGCGCGGCTGGCCGAGCAGGACGGCCGGGTGAGCAACAGCGGCGAGGGCGTGCTCGGCGGGCGTGCGGTGGCGGGGGCGGTGGCGATGGCCATGACGGGCGCGCCGCCCGAGGCGGTCGTCGCGGCCGGTGTGTCGGTCGTGCCCGTCGACTCGTGGACATACCGGTCGATCGAACGGGCACTGGCGGCGGGTGACGACCCCGAGGAACTGCACGCGGCCGTGGTGGCACGGCACTACCCGTGGACCGATCTGGCGCCCGAGGCGGTGGCGCTGGCGTTCGCCGCGTATCTGCGGGGCGAGGGAGACGTCGAGGAGAGCGTCGTGCGCGCGGTCGCCCTCGGGCGTGACGCCGACACGACCGCGGCCATCGCGGGGGCGCTGGCCGGGGCCGGGCAGGGCGAGAAGGGCGTGCCACGCAGGTGGGCGGCGCGCATCGGGCCGGTGTCGGGCGCCTGCCTGCCCGCGGTCAAGGGCATGCACGTGCTGGACGCGGCCACGGACCTAGCCAAGGGCGGCGGAGCTGTCGAAGCCGAGTACGACGGACCTGTCGAAGTTGAGGGCGGCGGACCCACCGAAGCCAAGGGCGACGGACCTGTCAAAACGGAGAGCGACGGACCTACCGAAGCCGAAGGCGACGGACCGACCGAACTCGGGAAAGGCGGATAGCGGCCCATGACCGGGCAGAAGATGGACGCCGGAGCCGGTGACCGGATCGACGGCGCGTTCCTGGGGCTCGCGGTCGGGGACGCCGCCGGATGGCCCGCGGCCAGGCATCGGGCGGCGTTGCACGCGCCGTGGAGCAGGCGGCTGCACAGGGAGCTCGACGCGTTCGCCGAGGAGCACGCGATCACCACGCTGCCGGTGCCCTTCGCACTCAACCAGCCGGTGGCCCCGCTGGCGACCGGCCCTTCGGACGACGCCGAATGGCTGGCCTGGACGCTGCGGACCATCGACGCCGACCGGGCGGAGGCGTTCGGCGCACTGGCCGTGCGCACCGACGTACGGGCGAGGATCTCGGTGGCGAGCGCGCTGGACAACCTGCGCAGGGGCGTCGGCCCTCCGGCCAGCGGGCACGACAACCCGCATCATTTCGACGACGCCGCGGCCGTCAGAGCCGTGGCGTTCGGCGCGTTCGGCCGCGACCCGCTGCCCGACGCCCGGGTCACCAACGCCGGTGACGGCGTCCTGGCCGCGCACGCGATGGCCGAGGCGATCGGCACGGCGGTACGCACGGGCGACGTCCGGGCGGCGGTGGCCGCGGCGCTGGAGGTGCTGCCGGCCGACACCGCGATCGGGCACAACGCGCGGGCGGCGCTGAAGGTCGCACGGCGGGCGGGCGAGCCGTTCGCCGCCGTGCCCGCGCTCGACGCCGAGCTGCTCGACCACGTCTACAGCTACGGCGTCACCGCGGCGCACACCGTGCCGGTCGCGCTCGCGCTGGCCGAGGCCGCCGGGGGTGCGCTGGTCTCGGCCGTGCCCGCCGCCGCGTGCCTGGCCTCGCTCGCCGACTCGGCCCCCGCGCTCACCGGCGCCCTGACCGGCGCGTGCGGCGGCCTCGCGGCCGTGCCCGTGCCCTGGCGTACGGCGGCGTCGAGGCTGGCCGGGTGCTGCCTGCCGGAGTTTCGTGGAGCAGATCTGCTGGACATCGTGCGGAAGGGAAGGGCATGACGCCGCTTGAGGACAGGGCCGTCGGCTGCGTGGTCGGGGCGGCGGTGGGCGACGCGCTCGGCGGCGCGACCGAAGGCTGGACGCCCGAACAGATCGTCGACAGGTACGGCGGGCAGGTCGCGGGCATCGTCCCGCCGTACTTCCCCGACTGGCGCACGGCCAGGCCCATCGCGCCGTACCACAAGGGCGACGGGCACGTCACCGACGACACCCTGATGACCCATGCGCTGATCAGGGTGTACGAGCGGGCGGGCGGCCATCTTGACGCCTATGCGGCGGCCGAGCTGCTGGTGCCCGAGATGATCGGCGAGCCGCGCTGGATCCCGGAGCTGGAGAGCGAGGCGCTGCCGCTGCAGCGGGTGTTCCTGGCCGAGAAGTGGCTGGTGCTGCGCCTGCACTACGGGCACGCCGATCCCCGCGAGGCGGGCGTGGGCAATATCGTCAACTGCGGCGCCGCCATGTACATGGCCCCCGTCGGCGTGGTCAACGCCGCCGACCCCGACGCCGCATACGCCGAGGCCGTGGACCTGGCGGGCGCGCACCAGTCGAGCTACGGGCGTGAGGCGGCGGGCGTGATGGCGGCGGCCGTGGCCGAGGCGATGCGGCCAGGGGCCAGCGCCGACTCGGTCGTGGCGGCGTGCCTGCGCCTGGCCAAGGACGGCACCAGGGCCGCGATCGACGCCGTGTGCTCACGCGCCCGCGACCTCGGCCACTGGGACGGCTCCTTCGAGGCGTTGCGCACGGCCGTACGCCCCTTCGACACCGTCGCCGACACCTACCGCGACCAGGGGCTCGGTGCGCGCCGGCCGTCGCGCGTGCACAGCATCGAGGAGCTGCCGCTCGCGCTGGCCTTCCTGCTGATCGCCAAGGGCGACTACCGCGAGACGGTGCTCGGCGGCGTCAACTACGGCCGCGACGCCGACTCCATCGCCTCCATGGGCGGCGCCATCGCAGGCGCGCTCGGCGGCCAGGCCTGTGTGCCGCCCGACTGGGCCGAGGACGTGGCCAGGGCCAGCAGGGTCGACCTGGTCGCCCCCGGCCGCGCCCTGGCCGCCGTCGCCGCCCGCGTCCACCACCGCGACGTCCAACGCCGAAGAGCACACGAACAGGCCTTCGCCGACCTGGTCGAGGACGGCGCATGACCGGGCTCACGCGGGCACGACCGCACGGCACAGGGCGCGCGACCGAGCCCACGCACGCACCCCCGAAGGACAGCGTGTGATCAGGCTCACCTGGGTGCAGCCCGAGGATCTCGTCGGGCACGAGTTGCGCCAGGCCGAGCAGGACGGCCGCGACGTGAGCCGGATCGCCGCCCGCTGGGCGCAGGCAGGTGGACACGCCGCGCCGCCGCGCGCGGGCGCCTCCCCGGAGGCCGTGCCGGAGCTGCGCCGTCTGGCCGAAGAGCTGCTCGACGAGCTCGGCGCGATGCCCTCACCCCTGCCCGAGCCCACCGACCTGGCCGCGATCAGAGCCTCCTGCCCGTCCTGGCCCACACAGGACCGGCCCACACAGGACCGGCCAACCCAGCACCGGCCAACCCAGGCCGCCAAGCCCCCGCCCGACCTGCACGCACGGCTGCTGGGCGCCTGGCAGGGCAGGGCGGCGGGATGCGTGCTCGGCAAGCCGGTGGAGAAGATCCCGCGCGAGGGCGTCAGGCGGCTCGCCGAGGCCACGGGCAACTGGCCGATCTCCGGCTGGTTCACCGCACGCGGGCTGCCCGCCGACCTGGCCGCCCGCTGGCCGTGGAACCGCAGGAGCGCGCCCACCTCGCTGGCCGAGACCATCGACGGCATCCCGGAGGACGACGACCTCAACTACGCCCTGCTCGCCCTGACCGTGCTGGAGCGGCACGGCAGGGGCTTCACGACCGACGACGTCGCGAGGGTGTGGCTGGAGGAGCTGCCCGCGGGCCGTACGTTCACCGCCGAGCGGGTCGCCTACCGCAACCTGCTGCTCGGCCTGGAGCCGCCGGGCACGGCCACGTACCGCAATCCGTTCAGGGAGTGGATCGGCGCGCTGATCAGGGCGGACGTGTACGGCTGGGTCAACCCGGGCGATCCGGGAGCCGCGGCCGAGCTCGCCTGGCGTGACGCCCGGCTCAGCCACACCGCCTCGGGCGTGCACGGCGCCATGTTCGCCGCCGCGATGTGCGCGACGTCGCTGGTGGCCTGCGGCCGGTCGGCGGCACGCGAGGTGGTCGAGGCGGGCCTGTCGGTGGTGCCGCCGCACTCCAGACTGGCCCTGGCCGTACGGCAGGCGGTGGCCGACGCGAGCGCCGAGCCGGACTTCGAGCGTGTGCTCGACCGGCTGCACGCACGGCACGCGGGGCTGCACTGGGTGCACACGGTCAACAACGCCGCCCTGATCGCGGCCGCCCTCGTGCATGCCGAAGGCGACTTCACCGCCTCGATCGCGGGCGCGGTGGCCGGAGGCTGGGACACCGACTCGGCGGGAGCCACGGCCGGGTCGATCGCGGGCGCGCTGAACGCGGGTGTGCCGGAGCGGTGGCGGCTGGGCGGGCGCCTGGCCAGCAGCCTGCCGGGCTTCGACGGCGTCACCCTGGAGGAGCTGGCCCGCAGGACACAGGCGATGATGGACACCGAGGAGGGCATGTGATCTCGGTATTCGGCAGTGCGAACATGGACCTGGTGGCCTACGCGCCCCGTTCGCCGAGGCTGGGCGAGACGGTCGCGGGCACGGCGTTCCGCACGGTGCCGGGCGGCAAGGGCGCCAACCAGGCCGTCGCGGCGGCCCGCGCGGGCGGTGCGGTCGCCTTCATCGGCGCGGTGGGCGACGACTCCTTCGGCGCGGACCTGCGTGCCGCGCTCACCGGCGCCGGGGTCGACGTCTCGGCCCTGCGCACGGCCGGGGTCGCCACCGGCACGGCCCATATCGTGGTCGAGGAGTCGGGCGGCAACTCCATCGTCGTCGTCCCGGGCGCCAACGGCTCGGTGCGCGGTCCCACGGATGCCGACCTGGCCCTCATCGCCCGCTCCAGCATGCTCCTGCTGCAGCTCGAACTCCCCATGGAGGCCGTGCTCGCCGCCGCGACCGCCTCGCCGGTCCCGGTCGTCCTCACCCCGGCGCCCGCCCGGCCGCTGCCCGACGCCCTGCTGGCGGCCGTGAGCCTGCTGCTGCCCAACGAGCACGAGGCCGAGGCCCTGACGGGTCACGCCGATCCCGCCGACGCCCTGACCGCCCTGCTCGACGCCGTCCCCGAGGTCGTCGTCACCCTCGGCTCCGCAGGCTGCCTGTACGGCTCGCGCACGGGCGGCCGCCTGCACGTGCCCGCCGTACCCGTGCGGGCGGTGGACACGACGGCGGCGGGCGACACGTTCGCGGGTGCGCTGGCGGTGGCTCGTGCGGAGGGCAGGGCGATGGAGGAGGCGTTGCGGTTCGCGGGGGTGGCGGCGGCGCTCTCGGTCACCCGGCAGGGGGCGAGCACGTCGATGCCCACACGGGCGGAGATCGACGGGCACCTGGCCTCATGAGAGGGCGAGCAGTCGCGATCTGATCTTGGCAGGGTCGTCGAGCACGTCGCCGGGCAGCAGCACGAGCGCGCCGGGCGGGCCCGAGGGCACGACCCCGCGTGCGCCCGACCCGAGCACCAGCAGCGGCATGCCGATCGCGGCGGCGGGCGGCACGTCGTGCCACCAGGCCACGGCCGCGGGCTCGCCCGTCTGCCTGATCGCCTCGACGGCCCCGGCCGTGCCCGCCGGGAGGAAGACGCCCGCGTCGTTGCCCCTGGCCAGGGTGAGCATGCCGTGCAGCGACTCGGCGTCCAGGCGCGCCGCGACGGTCACGGCGTCGGCGGCCAGCGGGCTGCCCTCGGTGAGGTAGGCGTCGGCGTAGGCGGCCATCACAGCGGCCTCGTCGCCGCGCCTGGCGTCGAGTATGGTCAGCGCCCCGGCCGCGCGCAGGTCGGCGAGCGCCCGTTCGAGCACGGCGATGCCCCTGCTGCCCCAGCGTTCGTACCAGGCGGGATGCGCGGTGACGGCGGTGGCGAGGTCGGCGACGGCCTCGACGACGATCGCGGTGAAGCGGTCGAGCCCGGCGGGCGAGTCGGGCAGGCCCCAGGCGTCGAGCAGGCGGGGGCTCGGTTCCAGCCCGACGCACAGCGGCCCGCGCGCGTCGAGTCGTTCGGCCAGGCGACGCGCGAACCCGCTCATGAACCAACCCCAAGCGTTCCCACAATGTGCGGCTATTGTGCCACTTCGGGAAAGCTGTCTGTCCCGATGTGCGGCAGACGCGCCGAAGCAATATCGGGCGCGCGCCCGGCCCGCATGCCCGTCTCGACGGCCGCGATGTGCGCGGCCATCACCGCCGCCGCGCGGGAGGGGTCGCGGGCCAGCAGGGCCTCGTACACCGCCTGGTGCTCCTCCACCGCCCTGGCGAACGACGCACGGCCGCGCCAGCCCCTGGCCCGCGAGGTCGGGCCGCTGAGCGCCTGGATGAGGGCGGCGAGCACGGGATTGCCCGCCGCGGTCGAGACGACCAGGTGGAAACGGGTGTCGGCGGCCACGACCTGGGCGCCGTCCCCCTCGGCCGCGGCCCGCATGGCACTCAGGCAGGCGGCCAGTTCGGCCAGTTCGCGCTCGGTGATGCGCACGGCGGCCAGTGCGGCGGCCTCGGCCTCCAGCACCCTGCGCACGCCGAGCAGATCGAGCGCGGTGGCGTCGCGCGACATCTCGATGAGCAGTCCGAACGAGTCGAGCAGCCGGGCCGGTGACAGGCTGGTCACGTACGTGCCGTCGCCCTGGCGCGATTCCAGCACCCCGCCGAGCGTCAGCGCCCTGATGGCCTCGCGCAGGGTGTTGCGCGAGACGCCGAGCCGGGCGGCCAGATCGCGCTCGGTCGGCAGCCGCTGGCCCGGCTCGAACTCGCCGCAGACGATGAGCTCCCTGACCCGGGCGATCGTCTGCTCGGTGACCGACACCTACGGCCGCCGGGTGCGCGGCGAGCCGCCGCGGGGTCCGGGATCGCGGTGCGGGGCGACGATGTGCATGGCGGGCACTCCTCGGTGTGGGCGGGGTGAACGCACGGTATCCCGGCGGCTCGCACGCCATCAACGACTCCCGGCCGGGCCCGGCGATGATCAGACGAGGTTTCGCTGGGTAGATCATCCTCATGTACGAGATCGCGCTCCGCACGCTGCACTTGCACACCGAGCCGCCGCGTGAGGTCACGGTCACGATCGGCCTGCCGTACGAGGAGACGTCGGGCGACTGGTCGTGCCCGTACCGCATCGACGGGCTCGACGGCTGGGAGCACGAGCGCAAGGTGACGGGGCCCGACTCGCTCGGCGCGCTGGAGCAGGCGCTCGCCATGGTCCGCAGTGCGCTCACCGGTTCGCACGAGGCCAGGGAGGGGCTGCTCGGCCGCATGGACGAGGAGGGCGTCACCCAGCAGACGGCCTACCTCAGCTGGGACGAGAGCGACAACGTCGCCTATGTCGCCCTGAAGCGCGAGATCGTGCCCGGCGAGGCCGTACGGCAGGCGAGTGCTGAGGGCGTCGTGCTCGACTTCGGCGCGAACGGCGAGCTGCTGGGGCTCGAACTGCTCGACGCCTGGAAGCTGCTGCCGTCGGAGATGCGGCTGTAGCTACTCCTCGTGACGTATGCGGTCGCGCACCCTGCGTGGGATGTCCGCGTGCTCCCCTCCCGCGATCCTGTGACGGTCCGGTCGAACGCGGTGCAGTGGAGGGGAGCCGAATGGCTGCCAAAGGGTATGAGACGGCCTTCGTCGCCGTCGTGACGGTGAACGCGGCGGCGGTGCTCGCGCAGGCGGTGACCGCCGGGCAGCTCATCGACGGAGGCGGCGCGGCGGCGCACGGGGCGGGCGCCGGTGCGGTGCATCTGGCGGGGCTCGCGCTGCTGGTCGCGGCGGTGCTGCGCTGGCGGCCCGGACGTGGCGCCGGATGGCCGGCGCTGGTCGCGCTGGGCGTGTTGCTGCTGGGCTTCCTCCAGTCGATGACCGGGGGGACGGGCGCGGTGCTGGTGCACGTGCCGCTCGGCATGACGATCTTCGGATTGAGCGTGTGGCTCCTGGTGTGGGCCTGGTGGCGACGAGGCGAAAGGTCTGTAATGTCATAGCTCATGAGGGATGTCGTGGTGCGTGTGCTCGCCGGGCCCGGCGTGGTCGCCGACAGGGCGTTGCTGGGCGAGGTCGCCGAGAGGGAGTTCGCCGCCCTGGGGGTGACCGGCAGCCTGCGCCACGCGCCCGACACCGCCGCACTCGCCGCCGAGCTCGACGGCTACGGCCCCGACGGCCCGCCGATCGCCCTGGTCGTCATCGCCGGCCCGGACGCGCCCAGCAGGGCCCTCATGACGGGCACGAGCGCCTCACGCGCCGTCTGGCTCGACCTCACCCGCACCACGCCCGCACCCGGCGTCGCCCACGTCCAGGGCCGCGGCGTCGGCGGCCTGACCTGGGCCATCAGGCACGCCGTCAACCGCCTGCGCCACCCCGCCACCCGCATCCCGTACGGCGAGCACCACGAGCAGTGGGCCGACCTGCACCTGCCCGAAGGCGAAGGGCCCTTCCCCGTGCTCGCCCTGGTGCACGGCGGCTACTGGCGCTCGATCTGGGCCGCCGATCTCATGGACGCGCTCTGCGCCGACCTGGTCGCCAGGGGATTCGCCGCCTGGAACGTCGAGTACCGCCGCCCGGACCTGCACGGCTGGCAGGCCACCACCGCCGACGTCCGGGCCGCGCTCGCCGCCCTGGCCACGCTCGACGCGCCGCTCGACCGACGGCGGATCGCGGTCGCAGGCCACTCGGCGGGCGGCCAGCTCGCCCTGCGCGCCGCCGCCGACCTGCGCGAGTCCGGCGAGGCGGGCGTGGCGCTGGCCGTCTCGCTCGCCGGTGTGCTCGACCTGGTCGAGGGCGAGCGCAGGCACATCAGCGCGGGTGCGGTGCCCGCCGCGCTCGGCGACGCCTCCGACGGCGAGCCGACCGGCCTCTACACCCGGTCGAGCCCGCTCGAACGCCTCCCGCTCGGCGTGCCCCAGCTCGTCGTCCAGGGCTCCGGCGACGACCTCGACCTGGTCGACTTCGGCCGCCGCTACGCCAGGGCCGCCCAGGAGGCGGGCGACGAGCTCACCTACCTGGAGATGTCGGGCGACCACTTCGCCGTCATCGACCCCGGCGCACCGATCTGGAAGACCACCGTGCTGGCCGTCGCCGGACATCTGGCCGCCGTGCGGTAGCTCAGGTCGAACAGTCGGGATAGCCGTGCGCGCTGCTCTTGCGCCGGAAGTCCTCGACCAGTTCGGCCCGGGTCACCTCGGGCACCCAGACCGCTTCGGAGAAGCTCCACAGCAGGTAGGGATGGCCGCCCATGCCGTACAGCGTGCCGTAGTCGCGGGCGGCGAACGCCTCGCGCTCCGGCCCGGTCAGCTCGGCGTAGTCCCAGGCGGCGACGTACCCGGCGGGGTCGGCGAGGTAGTCGGCGAACGCGGTCGGGTCCATGTTCACCTCGCGCATGAAGGCGTTGATCGCATAGACGCTCATGCGACGGGCCACTCGAAGAAGGGCGAGGTGGCGAAGCGGGAGACCGCGCCCTCGGCGGTGACGGCGGGCTTGCCGTCGGCCACCCCCATCGTGAGCATGAAGTTGAGGAACTGGTGGGTGACGTTCCCCGCGTCACGCAGCCGCTCGTAGGACAAAGCGCCGATCGCCCCCTCCACGTCGCCGTCGGCCATCCAGCCGACCGCCCTTTCGTCGAAACCGGGATCGGGCGACCCGGCGAAGTGCCTCGGCCCGCCCACCTCGGTCGCCAGATGCCCGCTGGAGACGACCGCCACGCGCCGCCGCAGCGGCGAGTCCTCGATCGAGCGCCGCAACGCCTGGCCGACCTCGAAGAACCTGCGCGCCGTCGGCAGCGGCGGCGCCATGCAGTTGGTGAACAGGCACACCACCGGGATGTCCAGCGACGGCGTCAGATGCAGCAGCGGCACCAGCACGCTGTGGTCGGCGCGGAAGTCGTCGGAGGCGGCGTAGTCGACCCCGTGGTCCATGCCCTGGGCGAGCAGGTCGCGGGCCAGGTCGCGGTCGCCGTGCAGGGTGCGCTGCGGCAGCCCGAACTCCCGCTCCTCGTTCCAGAACGTCGCCGGGATCGAGGCCGACTTGCCGATGAGGAAGGCGGGCATGTTCTCGTAGAACCACTGGGTCAGGTGATCGGTCGCGACCACCACGAGAACGTCCGGCCTGGCCTCCTCCAGACGCGCGCCGAGCCGGGCGAACCCGGCGTGCGTGTCGTCGAGGTCCTCTCCTCTGGCCCGCCACAGCAGCGGGTTGTGCGTGGTGCCGTAGACGCCGACGAGCTCAGCCAAGGCCGAACACCCTCTTCGCGTTCTCCAGGAGGATCTTGCTCCTCGACTCCTGCTTGAAGCCCAGTTCGTCGAACTCCTTCATCCACCGCTCGGGCGTCAGCACCGGCCAGTCGGTGCCGAACAGCACCCGGTCGGTGACGATGCTGTTGGCGTAGTGCACGACGTCCGGCGGCCAGTAGCGCGGCGCCCAGCCCGACAGGTCGATGTAGTAGTTGGACTTGTGCCAGCACGCCGCCAGGTTGTCCAGATGCCACGGCCACGACGGATGGGCGGCGATCACGGTCAGCTCGGGGAAGTCGGCGGCCACGTCGTCGAGGTAGGGGATGGGCCTGGCGTACTCCAGCTTGTAGCCCATGCCGCCCGGCGTGCCCGCCCCGGCGCCGAGGAAGCCGCCATGGAACATCACCGGCAGCCCCAGCTCGGCGCAGACCTCCCAGATGGGGTAGAACTGCCGGTCGTTGGGATGGAAGCGCTGCCGGCCCGGGTTCAGCTCGCCCACGCCCTTGATGCCGTACTCGCCGTGGCAGCGCCTGATCTCCTCGATCGCGGCCCGGCCCTTCCACGGGTCGATCCCGGCGAAGGCGATGAACACGTCCGGGTGCTCGGCCTGGGCCCGGCCCAGCAGGTCGTTGGGGGCGCCGCGCACGCCCGACTGGGTCTCGTCGTCGGAGTTGACGATGACCGCCATCATGTCGCGGTCGCGGTACATGTCGGCCTGTTCGGCGAAGGAGACGGGTTTGCGCTCCTTGCCGAAGTGGGTCCCCATCTGCCCGCGCCGCCGGCCCATCGCAGCGAGGAACTCCTCCGTCTGCGGGTGCGTGTGCACGTCCACGGCCTTCACAAAAGCTCCTCGTTGTGCGCGCCCAGCTCGGGGGCGGGTCCTGGGGTACGGCGAGGCACCCGTCGTTCGTGTGTGGAGAACCTCGTGCCCGGCCTGGTGCCGATGTCGTCGACCAGCCCCAGATGCAGCACCTGGCGGTCCTGGACGAGGTCGGCCACCGTGTTGAGCGGCCCGTGCGGGATGTCGGCGGCGGTCAGCCTCTCGAACCACTCCTCGCGGGTGCGTTTGGCCGTCTCGGTCCGTAGCACCTCCTCCAACGCCGCGTAGTGGCGAAAGCGTAGCTCGCGATCGGCGAAACGCGGGTCGGTGGCCAGGTCGGGCCGCTCCAGCACGCCCAGCAGGCCGAGCCAGAACTTCTCGGGCACCGACATGTGGATCACGAAGGGCAGCCCGTCGGAGCCGACGCAGCCGTAGGCCTGGGCGCGGGCGGCCCTGGTGCCCGGCTGGACGACCGAGCCGGTCTCCAGATAGGTGGAGATCGCCTCGGTGAGGAAGTCGGCGACCGCGCCGAGCATCGACACCTCGACCCGCTGCCCCTGGCCGCTCACCCCACGCGCGTGCAGCGCCGCCAGCACGCCCTGGGTGGCCGACATGCCCGACAGCAGGTCGGAGAAGGCCGGGCCGGTCGGCCTGGGGTCGTCGAGCGGCACCAGATGGGCGTACATGCCGCCGATGGCGGAGATGACGGTGTCGTAGGCCGGTCGTCTCGCATACGGCCCGCCGGGCCCGAACCCGGTGATCGAGCAGTACACGAGCCGGGGGCAGCGTGTCTTGAGCCGTTCCCAGCCGAAGCCGAGCCGCTCGGCCACGCCCGGCCTGAAGTTCTCGATCAGCACGTCGGCCGAGTCGGCCAGGCCCAGCAGGTGCTCCAGGCCCTCCTCGGTCTTCAGGTCGAGCACCACCGAGCGCTTGCCCCGGTTGTAGGCGCCGAACTGCGGGCTGAACGTTCCGCCGCCCTGCCAGCGGCGCATCGGATCGCCGTCCGGCGACTCCACCTTGATCACATCGGCGCCGAGGTCGGCCAGCAGCTTCCCGGCATAGGGCCCGGAGATGTACTGCCCGAGCTCCACCACCCTGACCCCGTCCAGTGGCGTCATCGCTCCTCCGCTCTCACCGTCAGTACGACCTTGCCCAGATGGTCGCGTCGCCTGGTCATCTCGAACGCGGCCTCGATCTCCTCCAGCGGCAGCCTGCCCGACACCGGCGGACGCACCCGGCCCGACGCCACCAGCGCCAAGCCGTCGCGCACGTCCTCGTAGTCGGCCGCCGCACAGCCGTGCAGCGTGACGCGCCGGGTGTAGAACGCACGGGTGTCGACCGTGAAGGCCGATTCGGGCAGATGCGCGGCCACCACCACGTGCCCGGCCCACGCCGCGCACCGTACGGCCGCGCCGATCAGTGTGCCGCTCCCGGTGCAGTCGAGGGCGAGCGGCACGCCGGAGGGGGCGAGCGCCCGCACCGCGCTCTCCAGCTCGTCGGCCCCGTCGATCGGGTACTCCACGATCTCGGCCGCGCCGAGCTCGGGCAGCCTGTCGACCGGCTCGCCCTTGAGCACTCCGGCGATCACCCGCCCGCCCAGCGCCGCCGCCACCTGTACGGCGGCGCACCCGAGCGCACCGGTGGCCCCCGTGACCAGCACCGAGGCGCCAGGCGCGAACCCCCACGGCGCACGGTAGGCCCGCCTGATCATGTGCAGGGCGATCGGCACACTGTGCACGGCGGCGGCGGCGACGTCGAACGACACCTCGTCGTCGATGCGGAAGGCCACGTGCGAGGGCACGACGGTGTAGTCGGCGGCCCCGCCGTCGGTGTGCACGCCCAGCACGTACTGCGCGGCGCAGTCGGCCTCGTGCTCGGCCGTGCAGTACGCGCAGGTCAGGCACGGCACGTTCGGCTTGACCGCGACGCGCTCGCCGATCCTGGAGTCCGGCACGCCGGGCCCGACCGCGACGATCACGCCCGCCGGGTCGAGGCCGACCGTGCGCGGCAGCAGCGGGGGCCGCCCGCCGAGCGGCGCCCCGGCCATGATCTGCCGTTCGAGCTGGTTCACCCCTACAGCGTGCACCTGGAGCAGGACCTCGCCCTCCCCGGGCACGGGAGGCGCGATCCGCTCAAGGTGGAGCGCGCCGTCCCGCAACCGTGCCGCGCGCATCGCGCTCATGGGCGCTTCCCGATGCCGAGCTCGGCCTGCGCCCTGTGCAGCTGGGCGAGGCTGGTGAAGGAGGCGAAGTCGGCGGGCGGCAGCTTCAGCACGGCCAGCAGGTCGGTGAAGGTGTCGGCCACCAGGCCCATGTCCTCGTCGTAGAGCAGCGGCCCGTTGGCGTAGACCGCAGGGTCGGCCTCGACGGGCGAGACGGTGAAGCCCTTGGCGGTCATCATGTCCTGGACGTACTTCTGCTGGGCGGGGTCCTTGAAGACCTTGATGCCCTTGATCGTGGCGCGGATGAACCTGGCGGTGGTGTTGGGGTTCTTGGCCACGAAATCCTCGGTCGCGGTCATGCTGTCGTTGGGCCATTCCTTCATCACGTCCAGCACGAACCGCCCGCCCGCCTGCTCCACCAGCGTCTTGTGCCGGGGGAAGAGCACGGTCATGGCCAGCTTCTTCTGCTTGAACTGCTCCACCCAGGCGTTGGAGCCGCCGGGCAGGTTGACCGGTTTCACGGCGACGCCGGTGATGTCGAAACCGGCCTCCTTCAACAGGCCGGCCCGCACGTCGTACTCGATCGTGCCGGGGTTGGCGCCCAGCAGGATCGGCTTGCCCGCCAGGTCCTGGGGCGTCTTGACGTCGGGCTGCACGGCCACCACGAACGGCTCGCGGTTGCGGTACCCGGCCACGATCCGCAGGCCTGTCCCCGCGGCCGCCGCCGCGACCACGTCGGGCGAGGCCTCGGCGCCGAAGTCGAGGCTGCCGCCGACCAGGCCCTCGCGGATGGACTGCACCTCGACGCGTTCGACGGTCAGGCCCTCCTCCTTGTAGAAACCCTTGTCGATGGCGATCTCGATGGGGGCGTTGGTGTCGAGGTTGGGCAGACGCATCCCGACCTTGATCGTGGTCTTCTCGGGGGCGCCGACCGGCCCTGTGGCCTGGGCGGCAGGGGACGGGGTCGCGGCCTCCTGTGCTCCGCCGCACGCGGCCAGTGTGGTGAGCAGTGTCAGTGTCGCGAGGAGGGCTGCTGTTCGCCGCATGGACACTCCTTGGGGTAGTGCACGAGATTGAGGGCCCCCGGAATCACATCGGTGTGACGCCCTCTTTGAACCACGGCGCGATCATCCTGCGGACCAGGGTGACCAGCGCCATCAGCAGATTGGCGATGACGACCAGGAGCAGCGTCAGCGCGAGCGCCGAAGCCAGATCGAAATCGGCGGACCTGCGGAAGATGAGATAGCCGAGTCCTTCGCTGCCGCCGATGAACTCGCCCACGACGATGCCGACCATCGCCCTGGCCACGCCCATGCGGACGCCGGTCAGGATGAGCGGCAGCGCGGCCCAGAGCTGGACCTTCACGAAGACGGTGAGCCGGCCGGCGCCGAACACCCTGGCCGCCTTGACCAGCGAGGGGTCCACGCCCCTGATGCCGTCCATGGTGTTGATGGCGATGGGGAAGACCGCCATGAGGAAGATGATGAGGATCTTGGGCCCGGCGCCGAAGCCCATCCAGAGCACCAGCAGCGGCTGGAAGGCGATGCGCGGCAGCGAGTAGGCGGTCCAGAACGGCGGCCCGGCCAGGTCGCGCACCCAGCGCGAGGTCCCCAGCGCCAGCCCGCAGCCGATGCCCGCCACGACCGCGAGCAGGAACCCGGCCAGCGCGTTCTGCGTGCTGAACCAGGCGTGCCCGGCCAGGGTGCCGTCCGAGGCCATCGCCACCAGCGCCGAGGCGATGGCCGAAGGCGGCGGCACGAACGCGGGCGAGGCCAGCTCGAAGACCGAGATCGCCAGCTCCCACACCGCGAACAGCCCCACGACCTCCAGGGCGACCAGTGCCTTCCACCGGGTCTCAGTCACCGGTCCTCCAGCTCCCGACCCGGCGCTCGGCCAGGTCGAACAGGCGCACCAGCACCACCGAGAGCACCACGTAGACCGCGATCGCCGCGAACGCCTCACCGGTGCGGAACCTGCTGGTCGCGTTGACGATCACCGACCCCAGCCCGCTCGGCGAGCCGACCATCTCCCCGACGAGCAGCCCGATCATGCTGGTCGGCACCGCCAGCCGCAGCCCGCCCACCATGTACGGCATCGCCCACGGCACGCGGATCTTCCAGTACAGGTGCCGCCTGGTCGCGCCGAACACCCGGGCGGCGTTCAGCAGCGAGCGCTGCGTCAGCGCCGCGCCCGTCGCGGTGTTGAGCGCCACCGGAATCATCGTGCTGAGGAACACGAGCACGATGATCGGCCCCGAGCCGTAGTCGAGCCAGGCGGTCAGCGTGGGCTGCAGGGCGATGAGCGGTGTGGCCCACAACGACCACAGCAGCGGCATGAGGAGCCGGTTGGCCCATACCTTCGTCCCGGTCAGCAGCCCGGTGGCCACTCCGGCGACGGCGCCGAGCGTGTAGCCGATCAGCCAGCTCTGCGCGCTGGTCGCCAGGTGGACACCGAGCTGCCCCGACGTCGTCAGCTCGACCAGGGCTGCGAGCACGTCGCCGGGTGAGGGGAAGAAGACCCTGTTGACCAGTTCGAGGCCGACGACGGCCACGTGCCAGAGGATCAGGAAGAGCGCCAGGTCGAAGAGGGCGAACAGCACCGCGCGCCGGGTGGCCCGGCGTCTGGGCGAGCGCACGGCCGCCGCCTTCGGCCTGACGGGGGTGGCCGTGCTCACTCGGCGACCCCTCGCGCCGCGGCCTTGGCGTCGGCCTCCAGCGACTCCCACAGGTGGCGGCGCAGGTCGAGGTACTCCGTCGACTTGCCGTCGCCCGATCGCGGCCTGGGCAGGCCGACCTGGACGACCTCGCGGATGCGTCCCGGCCGTGAGCTGAACACCGCGATCCGGTCGCCGAGCTGGATGGCCTCGTCGATGCTGTGGGTGATGAAGATGACGGTGACGCCGGTCGCGGCGATGATGCGTTCGAGTTCGAGCCGCATCACCTCGCGCGTCATGGCGTCGACGGCGCCGAGCGGCTCGTCCATGAGCAGGATGCGGGGGGCCGCGACCAGCGCCCTGGCCAGACCGACGCGCTGCTGCATGCCGCCCGACAGCTCGCGCGGGTAGGAGCTCTCGAACCCGGCCAGGCCGACCAGCCTGATCGCCTCCCGCACCGCCTCGGCCGACCCCTGACGCAGCCGGGGCTGCATCTCCAGGCCGAACCTGACGTTGTCGGTGACCGTACGCCAGGGCAGCAGCGCGTAGTCCTGGAAGACGACCGCGCGGTCGGGGCCGGGCCCGGTCACGGGTCTGCCGTCGACCAGCACCTCGCCCGACGCGGCGGGCACCAGACCGGCGACGACGTTGAGCATGCTGGTCTTGCCGCAGCCGCTGGGGCCGAGGACGGTCAGGAACTCGCCTTCGTGCACGTCGATGCTGACGCCGTCGACGGCGGTGAGCCATTCTCCGGTTCTCGATACGTGGTAGCCGACCGTCAGGTCCCGGATCCGGATGACCGGATCGCGGGAGGAGGCCGGGGTCTCGTGGGCCGATGTCAGGGGGGCCGAGCCGTTCGCCATGCGCTCTCCGTCCTCAGTACGGACCGCCTGCGGCAGGAATGGCTACATTATTCATCGCTTGAATTCATGGTCAACCCCCAAAATCCTGTGCTTTCAGGTCAGTTCAGAGAAGCTGTTGACAAGATTGGATACAAAGTTCAGCCTGAGGGGGCCGTCCGGGCGTGAGGCCCGGCTGAGAGCGAAGAAGGGTCTATGCGCACTCAAGAGGTCAGCTGGTTCAGCGAAGGCGATCGGATCAGCGCGCTGTGGCGCACTCCTGACGACACGACTGGGCCGTACCGGGCGGTCGTGCAAGGGCCGGGATGGCTCGGGCTGAAGGACGCCAAGCTCTATGTCCGCTACCACGAGGCACTCACCGCGGCCGGATTCGCGGTGCTCGTGTTCGACTACCGGGGGTTCGGCGACTCCGAGGGCGACCGCACCGTGCTCTCGCCCGCCCGCCAGCTCCAGGACCTGCGTTCGGCCGTGACGTACCTGAGCAGCAGGGACGACGTCGTGGCCGACGGCATCGGGGTGTTCGGCAGCGGCGGCACCGGCGGCGGCAACGCCGTCCTGCTGGCCGCCGCCGACCCGAGGGTACGCGCGGCCGTCAGCCAGCTGCCCGTCGCCGACGGCGCCGACTGGCTGCACCGCATGCGCAGCGAGTACGAGTGGCTGGACTTCCTCGCCTCCGTCGCCGCCGACAGGAGCGAGCGCACGCTGACCGGCAAGGGCCGCCAGGTGCACCCGCGCGAGGAGATCATGGTTCCCACCCAGGAACGCAGGAACACCAAGGTCAAGGCCGACGTCGACGACCGGATCCCGACCTCGGTCGGCTTCGCGCCCGCCGTGGAGGAGATCCTCGCCTACTCGCCCGTCAGCGCGGCCGCGACCCTGGACACGCCGCTGCTCGTCGTCGGCATCGAGGGCGACGCGACCACGCCGACCGACCACGCCGAGAAGATCTACGCGGCGGCGCGCGGGCCGAAGGAGCTGGTGATGCAGCGCCACACCACGCACTACGCCGCATACGACCGCTACTGGACCCAGGTCACGCCGCGCATCGTCGGCTGGTTCGAACGCCACCTCGGCCCGGCCAACCTGGTCATCACCACCCCCGAAGGGGCACACCGGATCGAGGCCGCCGAATGAGCATCGACCTGCGGGTGTCGGGCGGCACCGTGCTGACCCCGGCCGGGGCGCTCGCCGCCGACGTCCTCATCTCCGGCGGTGTCGTCGCCGGCCTCGTCGACCGGGCCGTCCCCACCGACGCCCCCGAGATCGACGCCACCGGCAAGCTCGTCCTGCCCGGCATGGTCGACGTGCACGTGCACACCCGCGAGCCCGGCTTCACCCACAAGGAGGACATCCACACCACCTCCCTGCAGGCGGCGGCGGGCGGCGTGACCACGATGTTCGGCATGCCGAACCTGGACCCGCCCACCACCACGCTGGAGACCCTCCAGGACGTGCTCGGCATGTACGCGGCGAGCTCGCTCGTCGACTACAACCACAACCCGGCCGCCACGCTGCCCGACCAGGTGCCCAAGATGGCCGCCGCCGGGGTGCGCGCGTTCAAGGTCTACATGGTCGTCGACACCGGCAGGACCTACCCGCACCCCGCGGGCACCGGCATGCACGACCACGGCGACCTGCTGCGCATGATGGACACCATCGCCACCACCGGCAAGCGCTTCATCGTGCACCCGCACGACCAGGCGCTGATGGACTACATCGAGGGCGACTACCTGGCCAGGGGCGAGAACACCCCGGCCGGCTACGCCAGCGCCTACGCCGCGCGCGAGGGCGTCATCTGGGACACCGCCATCGACGTCGTCCTGCGCCTGGCCGAGGCGTCCGGCTGCCCGGTGCACCTGGCCCACATGCAGACGCGCCGCTCGGTCGAGGCCGTGCGCAGGGCCAAGGCCAGGGGAGTGGACGTGACCTGCGAGGTCAACCACTGGCTGCCGTTCCTGTCCAAGTGGGAGCACGTCGAGCGGCTCGGCCCCTACGCGCTGTCGTACTGGGTGCCGGACGACGCCCGCGAGGCCGTGTGGGAGGGCATGCTCGACGGCACCATCGACGTCGTCGCCTCCGACCACGCCCCGCACACCCGCGAGGAGAAGGAGATCGGCTGGACCCAGATGTGGAGCTCCCACACCGGGACGCCGGGCATCCAGTACTTCTACCCGCTGCTCCTGGACGCCGCCATGGCCGGGCGCATCCCGCTCGCGCGGGTCGTGGAGATGGCGGCCGAGGCTCCGGCCAGGCACTTCGGCCTCGACCGCAAGGGCGCACTGCTGCCCGGCCGCGACGCCGATCTCGTCATCGCCGACCCCGGTTCCTCCTGGACGATCACCAACGATGGCGTGCTGTCCAAGGTCGGCTGGACCCCCTACGACGGCCTGGCCTGCTCGGTCGCCATCGAGCGCACGCTCGTGCGCGGCGTCGAGGTCTATGCCGACGGCAAGGTGACCGGCCGCCCCGGCCACGGCCGCCTGGCCTGAACACCCCCCTTTCTTTCCTGCTGAGGAGTGAGATGAAGTTCGGACTGCTGCTTCCCCATTTCGGTGAGTTCGCCTCCGCCGACCGCATCCTGCGCGGCTCGATCATGGCCGAGGAGCTCGGATTCGACTCCGTCTGGGTACGCGACCACCTGGTCTTCGAGCCGCACGGCGAGATGGAGTCGCCCAACAGGGAGTTCTACGACGCCTTGACCACGCTGACCGCGATCGGCGCCGTCACCAGCAGGATCCAGCTGGGCACCGGCTCGCTGATCCCGTTCAGGCACCCGCTGACCACCGCGCTGCAGCTGGGCACCATGACCCAGCTCGTCGGGCCGAGGCTCATCCTCGGATTCGGCGCCGGAACCTTCCAGCACGAGTTCGACGCCATCGGCTGGGGCGACCGCGACCGCGTGGAACTCGTGCGCTCCAACGCCGAGATCCTGCGCAGGGTGGCGACCGAGAGCGAGGTCACCTACTCCGACGCCAACTTCTCCTTCACCGACATCACGATCGAGCCCAGGCCGGTCGGCGGTCCCGTACCGTTCTGGTACTGCGGAGCCACCCCGCGTTCGGCCAGGCTCGCGGCCGAGTTCGCCGACGGCTGGATGCCAGGTCGTATCTCGCTCGGCGGCATCGTCAAGCGCGCCGAGGCGATGCGTGAGATCGTGGCGGCCAACGGCAGAGCGATGCCGACCGTCGCCGTCATCCCGCCGACCTCGATCGAGGCCACGCGGGAGGAGGCGCTGCGCGACGTCAACGTGCCCGGACTGCTGGCGTGGGCGAACAAGGCCAAGTTCGCCGTACGCCCGCCGTCCGGCACGTTCGAGACGGTGGAGGACCTGGAAGGCCAGCTCATCGTGGGCAGTCCCGCGGATGTGGTCGACGAGGTCAAGAAGTTCGAGGCTGCCGGGGTCGAGCACATCGTGTTCGACTTCAGGTTCAAGTTCCACCGCTGGTTCGAGCAGATCGAGCTGCTCGGGACCGAGGTTCTGCCCCGGCTTCGCTGAAGGGTGTCCGGCCATGCGGGACACTTTGTGCTTGGATTGGATCCAACCTGCAGAGGAGTCCATGAATGGTCAGCGCCAAGGGCGCCGCTGAGCCCGCGTTCGCCGCCGTTGTCGGCCGGATGTCGGCCGGATACAAGACGGTCGGCCAGATGGCCTACGACATCATCCGTGAGGCCATCATCTCCGGCGTCCTCGCGCCCGGCGAGCACCTGCGTCAGGAGGAGCTCGCCGAGCGGATCGGGGTGTCGCGCATCCCGGTCCGCACCGCGCTGATGCAGCTGGAGGCGGAGGGCCTGGTCTCGTTCAACCCGCACAAGGGCGCGGTCGTGCGCACGCTCACCGTCGAGCAGGTGCGCGAGATCTACGAGATCAGGGCGCTGCTGGAGACGCACGCCCTGCGCAGGTCCGTGGCCAGGATGACGTCGGCGAGGGCGGGCAGGCTGCGCGAGCTCGGCACCGCGCTCGACGAGCCGCACGACAGCAACTCCCTCGTCGACGAGCGGGTCGCCTTCTACCGCGAGCTCTACGACGCCGAGGAGAACCCGGTCGCCGTCGGCATCATCGAGGACCTGCGCAACACGGTCGGCCGCTACCTGCTCGGCCTGCCCGTCGGCCACCAGGACGGCGGGCACCGCGAGCTGGCCAGGCTGGTGGCGAGGGGCGACATCGCCGAGGCCGAGGAGCACCTGCGGGCGCACCTGGACCAGGTGTCGAGAAAGCTGGTCGAGGTCCTGCTCGAACAGGCCGAACGCCCACCGGCGGGCAAGCCCCGCCGCAAGGCTCGGGCCACCCCCGCGTGACGTTCGTTTTTCCGGATTCGGGAGAATGCCGCACATGATCAGGGTCGCCACCTCCTCCGACTTCCCCCCGCCCGTCCCGGAACGGGCCCGGCTCACCACCCCCGCTTCGCCCGGCTCGTGGTGAGCCGCAGGGGTCCGGTCGCCGCCGGTCTGATGGCCAGCATGGCGCTGGCCGCGATCGACCAGACGATCGTCGCCACCGCCGTGCCCGCCATCGTGCGCGACCTCGGCTCCTTCTCCCTCTTCCCCTGGGTGCTGTCGGCGTACATGCTCACCCAGGCGGTCTCCACCCCCGTGTACGGCAAGCTGGCCGACCTGTTCGGGCGCAAGCCCATGCTGATCGGCGGCATGCTGATCTTCCTGGCCGGTTCGCTGCTCGGCGGGTTCGCCTGGTCGATGCCCGCGCTCATCGTGGCGCGTGCCGTACAGGGCATCGGCGCGGGAGCGATCCAGTCGATCACCCAGGTCGTCGCCGCCGACCTGTACCCGCTGGAGGAGCGCGGCCGCATCAGCGGTCTGCTGTCGTCGGTGTGGGGCGTGTCGGCGCTGGTCGGACCGGCTCTCGGCGGTGTGCTGTCGGAGTTCGTGTCGTGGCGGTGGATCTTCCTGCTCAACCTGCCGATCGGTGTGATCGCCGTCGTGATCATCGCCCTGTGGCTGCGCGAGTCGGTCGAACGCCGTCCGCACCGCCTCGACCTGCTCGGCACCGCGCTGCTGACCGGCGGTGTGGTCACCGTCATGCTCGGGCTGCAGCCGGGCTCGTGGGTGCTGGTCGGCACCGGTGTGGTGCTGCTGGTCGCCTTCGCCTGGTGGGAGCGGCGGGCCGCCGAGCCGCTCATCCCGCCGTGGATGTGGCGTGACCGCGTGCTGCTCGGCTCGTTCCTCGGCAGTGCGATCGTCGGCATGGTGCTGGTCGCGCCCACCATCTACCTGCCGACGTTCGCGCAGTCGGTGCTCGGGGCGGGCGCGGTGGCCGCCGGGTTCGCGCTGGCCGTGCAGTCGATCGGCTGGCCGATCTCGGTGGCGTTCTCGGCCAGGCTGTACCTCAGGCACGGCTTCCGCGACACGGCCCTGGCCGGGCTGGCGCTGGTCGCGGTCTCGGCCGTGCTGTTCTCGTTCATGTCGGCGTCCTCGTCGCTGCTGTACGCCGGGGTGAGCGCGTTCGTGAACGGGGCCGGGCTCGGGCTGGTCTCGGTGTCGATGCTGCTCGGCGCGCAGAACCGGGTGGGGTTCGCCGAACGCGGTGTGGTCACCGGCGGTGTGGTCTTCTTCAGGATCGGCGGCGGGGCGCTCGGCACGGCCGCCTTCGCCGCCATCGCGCACGCCACGCTCACCGCGCGGCTGGGGCCCGGCGTCTCGGTGGACGAGGCGGCCGTGGCGCTGGACGCCCCCATGCGCGCCGCGCTGACCGCGGCCGTGCACAACGTCTTCCTGGCCATGGCGGGCGTGGTCGTGCTCGGCGTGCTCGCAGTGCTCATCCTGCCCCGTCGTGCGGCGCCCAGGTAGTCGCGGAGGCCCTGGCTCCGGAAGTCCTGTGGCACCGGAGGCACTGTGGCACTGGAAGTCCTGTGGCTGCGGGAGTCCTGTGGCTCCGGAACAAGGTTCCACCGTGCGGTCCCGTGGGTTGAGTGCGGGGGAGCGGGGTGGTGAGACTGGGCGCGGAGGTTCCATGCGCCCACCCCACCGTCCCACCGGAGTCGGCTCGGTCGCCAAGGCCGCCTGCGTCCTGCGCGCCCTGGCCGCCGCACCCGCCGCCCTCTCGGTCCGCCAGCTCGCCACCAGCACCGGCATTCCCCGCAGCACCGTCCACGCCCTGTGCGCGACCTTGCGGGCCGAGGGCCTGGTCGAGTCCGCCCCCGGCGCCGGGTACCGTCTCGGCCCGGCGCTGGGGGATCTCGGCCGGGGCTGAGCCTCAGGCCGACAGCGCGGGCACCGCTGTCAGGGCCGGATCGGGTCTCAGCAGGGCGGCCAGGGCCGAGGGGCGGAGCAGGAGGCGGTCGCGTTCGAAGACGATGTCGTCGGCGAACGGGCGCAGGTGCTGCGTCGTCTGTTTGGTCGTCAGCCGGGCCCAGCTGGCCAGGCGTCCCCTGCTGATCGGGATGTGCACGACCGTCCTGTCCTTGCCCGCCGGCATGCCGTACCTGTCGGCCAGGCGGGTCAGGAGCAGGCCGAGGCGGCGTCTGCCCTGACCGGCCATGCGCAGTTCGTTGCCGTCGCGCAGGCGGGTGGCCTGGGTGGCGAGCAGGGCCCACAGCAGGTCGGGATGGTCGACGGCCATCGCCCTGAAGCGGGTGGCGGGGAGGGTGAGCGTGGTGAGGGTCTCCATCACGGTGACCGTCGCCAGGCGGGGTCGTTCGTCGGCGAGTTCGAGGTCGCCCAGGATCTCGCACCGGCCGAGCAGGTCGAGGACCCGCTCCCCGTCGAGGTCGTCGCACCAGATGCGTACCCATCCGGCCAGGACGACGTGCACGGCGTCGCAGGCGTCGCCCTGACGCATCAGGTGGGAGCCGCGCGGCCAGGACAGATACCTCGCCGCGGCGATGAGGTCGAGGCGGGTCTGCTCGGAGATCCCGCCCCAGAAGCCCGTTTGTGTCATGCTCCCAGCCGACCACGCCCGCCCGTACGGCGTTGTGCCCGGCGACACACCATGCCGAGAGGGAATGGGGTGTGCCGGACAGCTCAGATAATTTCCCAGCAAATCCCGGGAAAATGGCGCGGGGATCCACGTCCGAATTGCGGGATTCCCGATCCGGTCACTCCGAGATCCAGTCGACGTCGTGCTGCCGTTGCAACGCCTCGTCCTCCAGCAGCCGCCGTACCGTGGCGTAGCTGCGCCGATCGGTGATCTCCAGCAGGATCGCCTCGGCCCTGCGCAGATGGTCGCGGCGCGGCTCGTCGTGCTCGGGGCCCAGGCGCTGCAGGACCAGGGCCATCACCACGTGCGCCGTCCACTGCCCGTGGTAGTTGCCCAGCCGCTGCGCCCCTTCGAGCGCCATGCCCGCCTCCTTCAGCGCCTCGTCGACCCGGTCGAGACCCATCAGGATCCTGGCCCTGACCCGGCGCGCGTCCGGCTCGTAGAACAGCGGCCTGGTGTGGGCCAGATGGCGAAGGGCGTCGTCGGCGTTCTCCAGCGCCTCCCGGTGACGGCCCATCCGCTCCAGCACCCTGGCCTGCGTGTCGTGCAGCACACCGAGGCCGTGCGCGTTGCCGAGCCGCTCACGCAGGTCCATCGACTCCCTGATGGCGTCGAGCGCCAGGTCGAACTGGCCGAGCCTCAGCCTGACCCTGGCGATGCCGCCCAGGGTGGAGGCCTGGCCCAGCAGATGGTCGAGCGCCCGCCAGATCTCCAGCGCCTGCTGGCCCATCTCCAGCGCGTCCCTGAGCTGGTCCAGTCGGCGCAGCACCCGCATCAGCCACTCGCGCGCCGTGGCCTGCCCGCGCGGGTGCTCGATCTGCCTGGCCAGCGCGATGGCCTGACGCAGCGGCTCCTGCGCGTCGTGGTAGCGCCCCCGCCAGAACGACACCTTGCCGAGCCCGGTCAGCGCCCCGACCTGACCCCTCGGGTACTCGATCTCGCGCTGCAGCCGCAACGCCTCGGTGTAGTGCTCGAAGGCGTCGTCGAGCCGGGCGACGGCCGTCAGGTGGTCGCCGAGCAGGATGCGCGCCTGCCCCTCGTTGTGCAGGTCGCCGGCCGCGCTGCAGGTGTCGAGCGCCGCGCCCGCGTGCATGCGCTGGGCGTCCCACGAGCCCTGCACGCCGTGCAGCCTGGCCAGGATGATGTGCGCCCCGGCCTCGGCCCGGGTGTCGCCCTCGGCCTCGCTGATCGACAGGGCGCGCTCGGCGTCGTGGGTGGCCTCGGTCCACTTGTGCTGCTCGTAGAGGATGCGCGAGCGGATGATGAGCGCGGCGGCCTCGCCCCGCCGGTCGGAGATGGACCTGCGGATGTCGAGCGCGCGTTTGCCCTTGGTCAGCCCCTCGTCGTACTTGGCCTGGTGCAGCAGGCTGTTGGCCAGCGACTCCAGCGCGTCGGCCTCGCCACGCGGATGCTCGATCACATGGTGGGAGCCGAGCGCCGCGTTGGCATGCCTGATGGCGTCGTCGTAGCGCCCCATGACGCCGTAGACCACGGCCAGATGCCCCTGCACCACGCCGATGCCGTAGTCGTCGCGCGACCACTCGAAGATCTCGCCCGCCATGGTCGCGTAGCCGATCGCGGTGACGTTCTGGCCCAGCGCGTGCTCGACGACCGACAGGTGCAGCGCCATGCACGCGACCGCGCGCTGGTCGCCCGCGATCTTCGCCGACTGCATGCCGATCTTGTGCATGGCGATGTTGTCGCGCCCGTAGCGGCGCAGCTCGAAGAAGTCGTAGCAGGCGTCGGCCAGCCCGTAGGCGAGCTGGTGCAGATCGGTCTGCGCCGCCCTGCGCACCGCCGCCACCAGACAGCGCCGCTCGTGCTCGAACCACGTCAGCGCCTCGGCCCTGGCCGAACTCTGCGCCGGAGCGTGGTCGAGCGTGTCGCGATGCAGGGTACGGCGATGCCGCCCGAGCAGGTCGCCCTGCTCCCTGGCCTGCTCCAGGTAGTACGTCAGCAGCCTGCGCCCCGCCTCACGCCGATCGGCGGGCGTGGTGTCGAGCTGGATGCGCTCGTCGGCGAACCTGGTCAGCAGGGCGTGCTGCCTGAACCTGCCGGGCCCGGCCAGCGTGACGAACTGGGCCCGCTCCAGCTCGGCCAGCCACTGGTAGCACGTGCTCTGCGGCACACCCAGCATGTGCGCGTAGGCCGCGACCGAGAACGACGGGCCGACCATGACCGAGATGAAGCGGAAGGCCTGCCTGAGATCGGGGTCGAGCCCTTCGTAGGCCAGGCCGAGCGCCTGCCGTACCTGGGGGAACAGCTCGCGGACCGGGGAGCCGGGAGGGGTGTCGCGGGCGCCGGCCGAGGGGGAGGGGTCGCCGTCGGGGTGCCTGGACAGGTGGGCGGCGGCCACCCGCAGGGCGAGCGGGTTGTGCGCGCACATCCTGGCCAGCTCGCGCATCGCACCCGGCTCGGCGCCCGCCCTGGCGCCGACGAACGAGCCGATCAGCGACACCGCGTCGTCGGGCGCCAGGCGCTTGAGCCGGATCTCCGGCATGCGCAGCTCGGCCAGCGACCGGCGCGAGACGACGATCACCGCGCACGAGCCGTTGCCCGGCAGCAGCCTGCGCACCTGGGCCGAGCCGCGCGCGCCGTCGAGGATGAGCAGGATGCTGCGATCGGCGATCGTGGTGTGGTACAGCTCGGTCAGCGCCTGCTCGCTGCGCGGGATCGACTCGCCGGGCACACCGAGGTCGCGCAGGATCGAGCCCAGCACGATGGAGTCGTCGCCGAGTTCGAGGTCGACCATGATGCGGCCGTCGAGGAAGTACTCGCCGGTGCGGTGGCCGAACCGCGCGGCCAGCGCCGTCTTGCCGGACCCCGCCTCGCCGCTGATCACCGCCACGCGTTCGGGCCCGGACTCCAGCAGCAGCATGCGCAGCATGTCGTACTCCTGCTCGCGTCCCACGAAGTCGGGCACGTCCGGCGGCAGCTTGGCCGGTTTCGGCTCGGCGGCCGAGCGGTTGCCCAGCCCGGTCAGCGGCAGCCGTACGTCCTGGTCCTCGGCCGGGGCGGGCCGCGCGCCCGTGCTCCACAGGTCGTGGTACGGCATGGCCAGGCTGCGCAGCCCCTCCAGGTCGGCCACGTCGTGCGAGTCGGGATGCAGCAGCTTCTGCCTGCGCAGCGCGTTGACGGTCCTGGAGGCGACCGCACGCGAAAGACCGGCGTAGGCGCCGAGCTCCTCCTGGGTGAGCTGCACGTCCAGGGCGGCGCCCGGCCCCTGCGGTGTGCTGAAGCGCTCGGCCAGCTCGGCCAGGCAGGCGGCCAGCTTCGGCTCGGCGGTCACCCTCGGCCCCTGGGCGAGCGCGAGCCTGACGCCCGCGTGGGTGAGCCTGGCGTCCTGGGTGGCGAGCACGGCGGCGGCGACCTCCTTGTAGGTGGCCACCAGCCGCCTGAACCTGGCCAGCGTGATGCGCATCAGCTCCGCGCCGCCGAGCGGCGTCACCGAGGCGCGCTGCGGCGTGCCCGACAGTGCGGCCAGCCCTTCGACGTCGCCTGGCCCGAGTATGGACAGCACGGTCTGGGTGCCGTCGATGGCGGTGTGCGTCTCGACCAGATGGCCGGTCACCACGATCGTGATGTCGGCCGCGACGAATCCCTGGGCGTAGACGCGGTCGTCCTGGCCGAGTATCTGGTGGTCGGCGCGGATGCGGTCCTGCACGGCGGAGGGGAGCAGGTGCCAGAAGGGGGTGGGGGCGGTCATCCGCTCTCCTCGTCGTGGGGTGCGGTGCTCACAGGAGCATGGGGCTCGCGAGCGTGGCGGCGACCGCCAGCAGCAGCGCGCCTCCCGCCCAGAAGAGCGCGCGCATGCCCCGGTGCCAGCGCAGGCGGGCGGCGGCCAGCGTCGTGCGCAGTTCGCCGCCCGGGGTACGGCCCGCACTGCCCGCGGCGGCGAGGTAGCAGGCCGAGACGAGCGCGCACACGAAGGCGGCCATCGGGACCACGATCAGCGCGGAGGGCAGGAGCACTCCGGCGCCGAGCACCGCGGCCACCCCGTCGAGCAGGGCGGCCAGGCGCAGCTCGTGGGTCGACCTCAGCAGCAGTGCGGCGATCTCGGCGCACTGCTCGGCGGGGCCGAGCCGGTCGAAAGGGGTCTCTGTCATACCTGTGACTCCATCGGGAATCGGAGGCACTCGCGAGGAACCACGTACCCGCAAGTGTGTGCGACGCGGCACTTGATCATCAAGTGATGAACGAGAACAGCATGAGTACGGCGGCCTGGATCGCCGCGTGCGCCGCCCCCGTGGAGGAGGCGGCGAGGGTGCGCAGCCCGTCGGCGAGCAGTTCGGCGTGCTCGGCCGTGACCGGCGCGGCCGGCAGGAACGTCGGCCACGGCGGCTGCGGCGTGTGCGGCGCGCCGATCAGCCGCCTGGCCACGTCGAGCCGCCTGTGCAGGACGACCCTGGCGTGCACGGCCAGCGCGACCGCCCGCAGGAGCAGCAGCGAGACGAGGGTGAGCAGGGCGGCGCGCACCACCCACGGCGAGGATCCGCCGAGCAGGTGCGGCAGCCTGACGGCGGCGATGACGAGCACGAGGGCGCTGACGGCGCAGGCGATGAGGACGTCGCGCGCGGCCCTGTTGAGGAGGGCGTTCATACCTCGATCCCACCAGTGCCGTCCGGCCACGGCGCGGACATCGGTGGGCCCGACCGTGTGCTCGGGCGCACACCCGGAAGGCGCCGGTTCCGGCCGGTGCGTGCCAGAACCCCGGGCCGTCCGGCGGCGTCTAAGATGTCAGGCTCTCCCAGAGACGAGGACCGCATGGCCGCGTTGGCACCCGGTGACCCGCAGCGCATCGACGGCTACTGGCTGGCGGGCAGGCTCGGCTCGGGCGGGCAGGGAGTCGTCTACGAGGCCTACGACGCGGCCGGAGCCAGGTTCGCGATCAAGGTACTGCACGGCGGCCTGACCGGCAGGGCGGGCAAGGAGGTCGAGGCCGCCCAGCGGGTGGCGTCGTTCTGCACGGCCAGGGTGGTCGAGGCCAGGCTGGAGGCGGCCAGGCCGTATATCGTCAGCGACTTCATCGAGGGACCGAGCCTGCGCGCCGCCGTACGCGCGCACGGTGTGTTCGCCGGTGACGACCTGCGCAGGCTCGCGACCGGGATCGCGACCGCGCTGTCGGCCATCCACCAGGCGGGCGTGATCCACCGCGACCTCAAGCCGGACAACGTGCTGCTGGGCCCCGACGGGCCGCGAGTGATCGACTTCGGGGTGGCCAGGACGGCCGAGATGTCGCTGACCACGGCGGCGATGGTGGCGGGCACGCCGACCTACATGGCGCCCGAGGTGTTCGCCGGGCAGCGGGCCGAGCCTGCCGCCGACGTGTTCGCCTGGGGGGCGGTCGTGCTGTTCGCCGCCACGGGCCGCGATCCGTTCGAGGCCGACAGCCTGGGCGCGGTCATGCACAGGGTGCTCAGCGTGACCCCCGACGCGGGCATGTTGCGCCAGCCGCTGCGCGCACTCGTGCTGGCCGCCCTGGCCAAGGAGCCGCAGGCCAGGCCGTCGGCGTCGGAGCTGCTGTGGGGCCTGGTCGGCGGCGACGACCTGGCCAGGGGCAGCAGGGCCGCGGCGGCGCTCGGCGGGCCGGGCCTGCCCGACCGCTCGCTGGGGGTGCTGGCCGAAGAGGTCTACGAGCGGCTCGACCGTGACGACAGGGACCTGGTGCCGGAGATGTTCCTGCGCATGGTCGAGGCCGACGGCGCCGACTCGGTGCGCCGGGTCAGCCGGGCCGAACTCGTCGACGGCAGGGCGCCCATCGAACGGCTGCTCGGCGCGTTCGCCGGGGCCGGGCTGCTGACGACCGACGGAGACTCGGTGGTCATCGCCCATCCGGCCCTGGTACGCGCCTGGCCGCAGCTGCGTACCTGGGTCGAGGCCGAGCGTGAGGGCCTGGCCCTGCACCACAGGCTCGGCGCGTCGGCCAGGCAGTGGGCCGAAGGCGGCAGGCGCGACGGCGACCTTTACCAGGGCTCCACGCTGGAGCAGGCGCTGCAGTGGGCGGCGACGGGCCGCAGGCACCTGACGCTCAACACGGCCGAGAGCGCCTTCCTGGACGCGGGCGCCCGCCTGGCCAGGCGGCGTGCGGCCAGGAGGCGCGCGCTGTCGGCCGCCCTCGCCGTGCTGCTCGTGGTGGCGCTCGGCGCGGTCGGCCTGGCCGAGTACCAGCGCCGGGTCGCCGCCGGTCAGCGCGACCAGGCGATAGCACGCGACCTGGCCAGAAGGGCCGCCGGCCTGCGCGCGAGCGACCCGGTCACCGCCCGCAGGCTGAGCGTCGCCGCCTGGCGCGTCGCCCCCGTCACCGAGGCCAGATCGGCCCTGTACGGCGCGCAGACCCAGCCCGAGCGGGACGTCTTCGCCGAGCCCGACCCCGTGCCCGGTACGGTGCGCGCGCTCACCGGCGACGGCGGCGTGCTGGTCGGCGCGGGCGGCGGAGCCGTCACGACCTGGGACGTGGCCACGCACCGCAGGAAGGGCGGCTTCGCCTACCAGGGCGACGACCCGCTCGCGGTGATCGTGAGCACCGACGGCTCCCGGCTCGCCCTCGTGCGCCAGGAGGGCGTCCAGGTGCACGACACGGACACGGGCAAGGCGATCGGCCCGCTGCTCGCCGACGTGGAGACCCTGGCCTTCGCCGGGCCCGGCGTCCTGCTGGTCCGCGAACGCACCGGCTTCCGGGTGCGCTCGGCCGAGGACGGCGCCGTGCTGCTGGAACGGCGTGCCGTCTCGACCGGCGCGGCGGCGCTCAGCGCGGACGGCCGGGTGCTGGCCCTGCACACCACGGCGGACGACGGCGTGAGCTCGCCCACGCTGGAGTGGTGGGACCTGCGCACCCGCGCGCTGATCCGCGCGACGCCCGCGGCCGACGTGCTGACGCTGGCCTTCGAACCCGGTGGGCTGCTGGCCGTGACCGGCAGGAACGAGGTGCGCTTCCACGACCCCGAGACGGGAGCCAGGCGCGAGGAGATGACGCTGGGCCAGGCGCGCGGCTCCGGCCTGGCCTTCAGCGCCGACGGCAGGCACCTGCTGGTGCTGCGCTCGGACTCGCTCGGGCACAGCACCGAGGCGCTCGTCCTGTGGCGACCGGCCGAGACCTACCGGTCGCTGCTGACGCACGGCTTCGGCTACGAGTCGGCCGAGTCGGTGCACCTGTCGGCCGACGGGCGGCTGGCCCGCTACCTGACGCGTTCGGGCTCGGTCGTCACGCTCGACCTCTCGCCGCAGACGCTCGCCGGCCCGCAGCCGCCGCCCGAGACGTGGAGCGCGGGCGGCACGCTCGTCACCGCGACGCCCGGCGGTGTGCTCGTCGTCGCCGACGAGGGCGACGGCGCCGTGCTCGGCCGGTTGCGCCTGGGCGACAAGGACGCGGCCCCCATGGTCGCCGTCAGCGGTGACGGCGCGCTGGTGGCCTACGGCACGCTGGAGGGGAAGGGCATGCGGCTGTGGGACACGCGCACCAGGCGCGAGGCCGGTGTGCTGGACACGCGGGGCGCCAGGGCCGCCTTCGCTCCCGACGGCCGCACGCTCGCGATCGGCGGCGAGGTATGGGATCTCGGCGCCGAACGCCGTCGCCGGGTCGTCGAGCCCGCCGGTGAGATCGTGGCCGTGGGGCCCGGCGGTGTGGTGCTGGCCAACGGCACGCCGGGAAGCGGGCAGGGCGAGGCCGTCGAGGTCGGCACCGGACGGCGCACGGTGCTGCCGGTCGACTACATGAGCGCGGCGGCCTTCAGCCCCGACGGCAGGCTGGTGGCCGTGGGCGACGCCGACGGGCGGCTGCTGCTCGTCGACACCAGGACCTGGCGCAGGGCCGGGCCCGCGCTCGACGGGCACACCGACGACATCCAGGCCATCGCGTTCTCGGCCGACGGCGCCACCGTCGCCACCACCGGCAACGACGCCACGCTCAGACTGTGGGACGCCGTCGGCGTGCAGCCGCTCGGCCAGGCCGTACAGGGGGTGTCGGGGGCTCCCGCGTTCGTGGGCGGGCGGCTGCTGGCGGGCGGCAGGCCGGTCCTGCTCACCGACGGCGACGCGGCGGCGGCCAGGGTGTGCGCGCTGGCGGGCGGCGGGCTGAGCGAGCAGGAGTGGGCCAGGCAGGTGCCGAACCTGGCCTATGTCAGGACCTGTCCCTGAGCTCTGGATCACCGGGCGGGATATCGGTCATAGTCGAAAGGTGGCGACGAGCACCCGTGACCTGGTGACCCTGCTGGCGGCGGCGGTCATCGTCGTCTCCCTTGCCGCCCAGGGCGAGGTGAGGGCGGGCACGCCGAAGGCGGCGGCGGCGATCGCCGCGCCCCTGCGCAACCCCGAGGGCGTGCTGCCCGGCCTGGCCCCGATCACGAGCCGCAAGGACCGGGCGGCGGCCGTGCGCCTGCTGCGCAACCTGCGCACCGCCCCCATGCGCAGCAAGGCCGGCTACTCGCGCGAGCGCTTCGGCGCCAACTGGAGCGACCGGGCGTCGGGCGTGCCGCTGGCGGGC
The DNA here is from genome assembly GCF_056106265.1 of Nonomuraea sp. IBHARD001. Taxonomy (NCBI): domain Bacteria; kingdom Bacillati; phylum Actinomycetota; class Actinomycetes; order Streptosporangiales; family Streptosporangiaceae; genus Nonomuraea; species Nonomuraea sp. IBHARD001. The sequence goes on along the minus strand of NZ_JBWBBW010000002.1, from coordinate 5,776,940 downwards.
AACGGCTGCGACACGCGCAACGACCTGCTGGCCCGCGACGGCGAACGGCTGGTCTACCGCGACGGTTCGGCCTGCGTGGTCACCTCGATGACCCTGCGCGACCCCTACACAGGCAAGACCGTGCGCTGGACCAAACGCCGGGCCGACGAGGTACAGGTCGACCACGTCGTGCCGATGTCCTACGCCTGGCGCATGGGCGCACGGCACTGGTCCAAGGCCAAACGCACCCGCTCGGCCAACGACCCGCTGAACCTGCTGCCGGTCCACGGCAGGGCCAACGAGCAGAAGGACGGCTCGGGCCCGGCCACCTGGCTGCCGCCCGTGCGCCGGGTGCGCTGCGCCTATGTGGTGAGGTTCGCCCAGGTCGCCCTGAAGTACGGCCTGCCGGTCACGCCCGCCGACAGACGGGTCATGATCGCGCAGTGCTCCTGAGGCAGGCGCCCGGCGCCGGGCGCCTGCCGGTGTCAGCCCTTGCCGTGCTGGAGCAGGTCGTGCGTGGCCTTGATCTGGGCGATCGAGGCGGGCGGCGCGACGGCGGCCTTGGCGGCGACGGCGGCGCCGTTCGGGCCGGTCGCGGGCTTGGCCGGGGTGTAGAGCCAGGTGGTGAACAGCGCGTCGAGCCGCTTGCGCGAGATGCGCTCGGCCAGGGCGACGAACTCGGCGGTGTCGGCGTTGCCGTGCCGCTTGGACCTCGTCCAGGTGGTGACCAGCTTGGCGAACTTCGCGTCGCCGATCTCCGTACGCAAGGCGTGCAGGGTGAGGGCGCCCCGGGTGTAGGTGGAGTCGTGGAAGAGCAGGGCCGCGCCGGGATCGCCGGGCTTGACCTGCCAGAACGGATCGTCGGCCGGGATGTCGCCGTAGAAGAAGTCGGCGATCTCGGCCGCGGTCCCTTCGCCGATCTTCTCCGACCAGAGCCATTCGGCGTAGGTGGCGAATCCCTCGTTGAGCCAGATGTCACGCCAGCTCTTCAGCGCGATGCTGTCGCCGAACCACTGGTGCGCGTTCTCGTGCACGACGACATAGGTGTTGGGCCCGGCGGCGAAGAACCTCGGGTCGTACACCGGCTGTGTCTGCGTCTCCAGCGCGAAGCCGGGCAGCGAGCTGGTGACCGAGCCGCCCATCGACCGGAACGGATAGGGCCCGACCTGGTCGGCGAGCCAGTCGACGATCGGGGCGGTCTGCTCGACGCTGTGCCTGGCGGCGGCGTCGTAGCGGCCCAGGTTCCTGCTGTAGGCGGTGGTGACGGGCAGGCCGCCGGAGGAGCGGGCCTGGCGCACGTCGAGGTCGCCGATGAACAGCGTGGCCAGGTAGGTGGCCATCGGCTTGTCCATCACCCAGCGGAAGACGGACTTGGGGCCACCGGTCCGCTTGGCGGCCAGGACGCCGTTGCTGACGGCCTGGACGCCCTTGGGCACGGTGATCTCGATGTCGAAGGTGGCCTTGTCGGCGGGATGGTCGTTGCCGGGGAACCAGAACCAGGCGACCCACGGCTGGCCGAGCGCGAGCGCGCCGTCGGGGGTGGCGATCCACGGCGTGCCGTCCACCTCGGCGGGCACGGGCACCGAGCCCGGCGTGTCGGAGTAGGTCACCTCGACCGTGAACGCCTTGCCCTTGGCCAGCTTGCGCGCGGGCGTGATCTCAAGCTCGTGCACACCGCTCCTGGTGAAGGCGGCGCTCTTGCCGTCGACCCGCACCGACTGCACGGCCAGCAGGAAGTCGAGGTTGAAACGGGTCAGGCTCTGCGTGGCGGTGGCCTGGATGGTGGCCCTGCCCTGCAGCCGGTCGGCGCCCGGCTGGTAGTCCAGGCGCAGCTGGTAGTGCCTGGCGTCGTAGCCGCCGTTGCCGTGCGCGGGGAAGTAGGGGTCGCCGATGCCGGGAGCGCCCGGTCCCGCGCCCGCGGCGATGGCGGGGGAGGTGAGCAGGAGACTCACGGCTCCGGTTGCGGCCAGGAACGCACGTGCTCGTAGCAGTCGCATGAAGGCCCTTCCGATAGCGATGATCGGAACGTAACCCGAGCCGGTCGGGGTCGTCCATGCGCGCGGCAGCCCTGTCGGCCAGGTCGTGGGCGACCTCCGAAAAAGCTTCACTTCGGAAATTTCACATCTTTAGATGATCAATCAGTTCTATGCTTTCCGTCATGAGGGACAGATCGGCCGAGTGGCTGAGCAGCATCGACACCAGCAGGCCGAGCATCGCAAGGGCCTACGACGTCGTGCTCAGGGGCAAGGACAACTTCGAGGTCGACCGGGCCTTCGTCGCCGAGGTCGTCAAGGTCGTCCCCGAGATCTACGACGTCGCCGCCTACAACCGGCAGATGCTGGGCAGGGGCGTGCGCCATCTGGTCGAGCTCGGCGTCACGCAGTTCCTCGACCTCGGCTCGGGCCTGCCGACGGCGGAGAACACCCACCACGTCGCCCAGCGGGCCAACCCCGAGGCGCATGTCGTGTACGTGGACAACGACCCCATGGTTCTGGCTCATGGCCGGGCGCACCTGGCGGAGAACGACCGCACCGCCGTCGTGGTCGCCGACCTGCGCAGACCCGCCGAGATCCTCGCCGACCCGGCCTTACGCGACCAGCTCGACTTCACCCGGCCCATCGCGGTCATGCTGGTCGGCATCCTGCACCACCTGCACGACGACGAGGACCCGGCGGGCATCGTACGCGCCTACCTGGACGCGGTGCCGTCGGGCAGCTATCTGTTCGTCACCCACTTCTGCGACTCCAGCCAGGACGCGCGCGAGGCCGAGCAGAAGTTCCTGGCCCTGCTCGGCACCGGCCGCTTCCGCACGCCGCAGGAGATCGGCGCCTACTTCGACGGCCTGGACCTGCTGGAGCCGGGCGTCGTCCCGCTGCCGCAGTGGCGTCCGGACGAGGGCGAGGAGGGCGACGAGGCCAAGCTGACCGTCGGCCAGCGACTGATGTACGGCGGCATCGCACGCAAGCCGTAGCCCCCGCGCGAAGATGGGGCCATGCGTACCCAGGTCGCGATCGTCGGAGCCGGGCCCGCGGGCCTGCTGCTGTCCCACCTGCTGCACCGCGGCGGCATCACCTCGGTCGTCCTGGAGCGACGCGAACGCGCCCATGTGGAGAGCAGGGTCAGGGCGGGCGTGCTGGAGCAGGGCACGGTGGACACGCTGGTCGCGGCCGGGCTCGGCGAGCGCCTCCTGCGCGAGGGCATGCGCCACACCGGCATCGAACTGAGGTACGGCGGCGCCGCCCACCGCATCGCCTTCGACGACCTGGTCCCCGGCCGGGCCGTCACGGTCTACGGCCAGCAGGAGGTGGTCAAGGACCTCGTCGCCGCCAGGCTCGCCGCGGGAGGCGACCTGCGTTTCGGCGTCGAGGACGTCGCCCTGCACGACCTGGAGGGCGGGCCGTACCTCACCTTCGGGGGCGAGCGGCTCGACTGCGACTTCGTGGCCGGGTGCGACGGGTTCCACGGGGTGTCGCGGGCCTCGGTGCCCGAAGGCGTGCTCAGCTCCTACGAGCGCGTGTACCCGTTCGCCTGGCTCGGGGTGCTGGCCAGGGTGGCGCCCTCGACGCGGGAGCTGATCTACGCGGTCCACGAGCGCGGCTTCGCACTGCACAGCATGCGCACGCCCGAGGTCAGCAGGTTCTACCTCCAGGTGGAGCCGGACGCGCGGCTGGCCGACTGGCCGGACGAGCGCGTGTGGGCCGAGCTGAGGACCAGGCTGGAGACCGTGCCCGGCTTCGCGCTGGCCACGGGCGAGATCGTCGAGCGCTCGATCACGCCGATGCGCGCTCACGTGGTCGAGCCGATGAGCCACGGCCGCCTGTACCTGGCGGGGGACGCCGCCCACATCGTGCCGCCGACGGGGGCCAAGGGGCTGAACCTGGCGGTCGCCGACGTGCTGGTGCTCAGCAGGGCGCTGCGGGCGCACTACGAGAGCGGGGACGGGAGTGCGCTGGCGGACTACTCGCGGGCATGCCTTGACCGGGTGTGGCGGGCCCAGCACTTCTCCTGGTGGATGACGACGCTGCTGCACACCTTCGACGGCGAGGACGCCTACGAGCGGCGGCTGCGGCGCTCGCACCTGGACTACGTCACGTCCTCGCGGGCGGCGTCGGCCTCGCTCGCGGAGAACTACGTCGGACTTCCACTCGAATAAGAGTTTCTATGATCATATGGACGGGCATGTCCGGAATGGTGATCTAACAGGATCTGACTCACACCACAGCCCGGCACCCCCGGCCGGACGGAACACGGGGGGAACGATGCCCTGGCCACGCCCATTGTCCCGCTTCGGTCACGACATGGCCGTCGACCTCGGCACCGCCAACACCGTCGTCTACGTCCGAGGCAAGGGCATCGTCCTGGACGAGCCCTCCATGCTGGCCAAGGCCAAGGCCACCGGCCGGGTGCTGGCCGTCGGCGCCGAGGCCGCCCTGCTGTCCGGCCGTACGACCGACGAGGTCACGATCGTCAGGCCGCTGCGCGAAGGCGCCATCGCCGACCAGGACGCCGCCAGGCACCTGCTGCGCCACTTCGTGGCCAAGGTGCACGGCCACCGCTACGCCAGGCCGCGCCTGGTCATCGCGGTGCCCGGCGCCGCCACCGCGGTGGAGAAGCACAGTGCGATCGAGATCGGCTACCAGGTCGAGGCCAGGCACGTCGACCTGGTCGACAAGTCGTCGGCCGCCGCGAGCGGCGTCGGCCTGGCCCTGCGCGAGCCGCGCGGGCACATGGTCGTCGACGTCGGCGGCGGCACGACCGACATCGCGATCATCACACTCGGCAACACGGTCGTCGCCCACTCGGTCCGGGTGGGCGGCCACGCCTTCGACCGGGCGCTCGCGGGCTACGCGCGCAGGGAGCACCAACTGGTGATCGGCGAGGCGACGGCCGAGAAGGCCAAGATGGCCGTCGGCGGCGACCGGCCCAGCGTACGGCTGCGCGGCAGGGACGCGGGCACCGGCCTGCCCAAGGTGATCGCGCTGCCGTACGAGCAGGTGCAGGAGGCCATGGCCGGGCCCGCGACGGCCGTGGTGGACGCGATCTGCGCGGCCTTCACCGAGTGCCCGCCCGACCTGGTGGCCGACATCGCCGAGCGTGGCATCGTGGTCACCGGAGGCGGCTCGCTGCTCGGCGGGCTGGCCGGGCGCATCCGCAGGGAGACCGGCGTGCCCGTCGTCGCCGTCGAACGGCCGAGGCACTCGGCCGCACTGGGTTCCGGCCGGTATCTGGAGGCGGGCCAGCAGCTTTGAGTGCCCTTCGCGCGGATAATAGGACGCCGATATTGCTCAGGACTCGACGGACCGCAAAAGATCGGGTAAGAAAGCTGGGGTAATAAGTGATGGGAAAGAGCTGCGCATCGTGTGACCCCTGAGGTCGACCCCACGCGACGAGAGGCCCGGATGATGTCGTGCATTGTGTTCGGGCTGCCCGGAGAACGCATCCCCACCTGGGCGAACGCCGTGTGGACACCGCCTCGTCGAGCACTTTCACGGCCACCGGATCGCATCTCGTAACGCAGTGCAGCGGTTTGTCACCCCTTCTTCGGTGAGATACGGACTTTCCCGGAGTGGGGTTTTGGGCCGCCGTCCGCATACGTTCATCTCATCTTCACGGCAACGGTGTGATTTCGGCGAAGAAAGTGCCGGACAAGAGCGGAGAGACACGTAGTGCAGCAGGCCCCCGAAGGTTCGATCCCCAGACCGGTAACGGCGAGCGACGCGGCGAGAGCCCGGCTGTCGTTCGGTTTCCCGCAGATCGAAGGCGGAGTGTGGTGGCAGGAGAGCCGCCCGGCCCAGGGGGGCAGGACCACGGTCGTGCACGCGTCGGGCCCGGGTGTGCTGCGCGAGCCGCTCAACGACACCGGCGGCTGGCAGATCAGGACCCGCGTCCACGACTACGGCTGGAATGTCAGAACCCGCGTGCACGAGTACGGCGGACGCTCCTACCTGGCCCTGCCGTCCGGCGAGCTGATCTTCGTGCACGGAGCCGACCAGCGCGTCTACCGGCACGCCCGGGGCGACGACCCGGCGCCGATCAGCCCCATGCCGTCGGTGCCCGCAGGGCTGCGCTACGCCGAGCTCACCCTGTCGCCCGACGCCCGCGAGCTGTGGTGCGTGCGTGAGGAGCTCGACGCCGACGGCGGTGTCACCCGGGCCCTGGTCGCCCTGCCGCTGACCGGCGTGGCCGCCTCCGACCCCGCCGCCGTGCGCGTGCTGGCTACCGGCTCGGCCTTCTACGCCTGCCTGGCGCTGTCGCCGTCCGGCCGCAGGCTGGCCTTCGTCACCTGGGAGCACCCGCGCATGCCGTGGGACGGCACCGAGCTGCGCGTCGCCGACGTCGCGGCCGACGGCACGCTCGGCCCCGCAGCCGTGCTCGCGGGTGGCCCCGAGGAGTCGGTCCTGACGCCCGTGTGGAAGGACGACGACACCCTCTACGCCGTCTCCGACAGGTCCGGCTGGTGGAACCTGTACGAACTGGCCGCCGACGGCTCGGCGAGCAGGCCGCTGCACCCGGCGCAGGAGGAGTTCGCCCAGCCGCTGTGGCAGCTCGGCGGCGCCACCTACGGCAGGCTCGACGACGGGCGGCTCGCCGTGCTGCACGGGCGCGGCGACATGCGCCTGGGCGTGCTCGACCCGGAGAGCGGCGTGCTCGACGACCTCGACCTGCCCTTCACCACCTGGCAGCCCGCCCTGTCGGTCTCGGGCACCACGGTCGCGGGCATCGCGGGCGGGCCCGGCCTGCCCTGGTCGCTGGTGTGGGCCGACGCCGCTACCGGCAGCTGGGAGGTGCTCGCCCGTACGATCCCCAGGCCGCCCGACCGCTCCCAGCTGCCCAGGCCCAGGGAGATCCACGCACGCAACACGGCGGGCCTGCCGGTCTCGGCCTTCGTCTACCCGCCTACCACGCCCTCGCCGTCGGGCCAGGCGCCGCCGTACGTGATCTGGGTGCACGGCGGGCCCACCGGTCACGCGGGCACCGGGCTCGACCTGGGCAAGGCGTTCTTCACCAGCCACGGCATCGGCGTCGCCGACGTCAACTACACCGGCTCCAGCGGCTTCGGCCGCCTGCATCGCGAACGGCTGCGCGGCCAGTGGGGCGTCGCCGACGTCGACGACGTGATCGCGGTGGCGACCGAGCTGGCCGCATCGGGTCTGGCCGACCCCGCCAGGCTGGCGATCAGGGGAGCGAGCGCGGGCGGCTGGACGGTGCTGGCCGCGGTGACCTCGTCACCGGTGTTCGCCGCCGCGACGTCCTACTTCGGGCTGTGCACGGTCGCCGGGTTCAGGGACGAGACGCACGACTTCGAGTCGAGGTACGTCGACGGCCTGATCGGCTCGGCGGACCCCGCCACCCGCGAGCCCCTGGCCAGAGCCGGGAGCGCGGCCTGTCCCGTGCTGCTGATCCAGGGCCTGGACGACCCCATCGTCAGGCCGAGGCAGTCGGCGCGGTTCGCCGAGGCCTTGCAGGAGGCCGGTGTGCCGCACGCCTACCTGGCCTTCCCCGGCGAGTCGCACGGCTTCAGGAAGGCCGACACCATCGTCAGGTCGTTCGAGGCCGAGCTGTCCTTCTACGCGCAGTGCTTCGGCCTCGACCTGCCGGACGTGCCCGTGCTGCCGATCGAGACACCGGTCAGGCGTTAGGGCGCGGGCAGGGCGATGGCGGTGAGCACGAGGCCGCCCGCCACCAGCCAACGGCCGTGGAACTCCGCCACCGGCGTCGCCACCAGCGGCCTGCCGACGAACGTGCCGTCCGGCTCGACGCGCACATGCGCCTCGGCGAAGTCGAGCCAGCGGCCGGTGATCGGGAACCACGCCTTGTACAGGCTCTCCTTCGCACTGAACAGCAGCCTGTCCCAGTGCACCTCGCCGCCGAGCCCGGCCAGCTCCGTGCGCTCCCGCGGCAGCGAGATCAGGCCGAAGACGCCGTCGGGCAGCGGCGCGTGCGTCTCGGCGTCGATGCCGACCGAACGCGCCCGCAGCGACACCGCCGCGGCGCGGTAGCCGTCGCAGTGCGTGATCGCGCCCCGCACCCCCTCGGGCCACACCGGCGCGCCGCGTTCCCCCCGGCCGATCGGCCCCGGCGCGATCCCGAGCCCGGCCAGGGCTTCGCGGGCGCAGTGCCGTCCGGTCGTGAACTCACGCCTGCGCTTGTCGACCGACCTCGCGATCAGCTCCTCCTCCTCGGGCCACAGCCGTACGCCGGGAGGGTCGTCGAGGCACTCGTGTGCCGTCACCCACGACGGCAGGATCTTCTCGATCATGCGAGCGGGGCCGGGAGGATCGTGCGCAGCAGGCGGGGAGGCGTCGCGCGGGCCTGCCACTCGCGCGGGTAGCCGAGCGAGACCTCCTCGAAGCGCACCCCGTCGTACCAGGTCGTGCGGGGGATGTGCAGGTGGCCGTACACGGCGGTGACCGCGTCGAAGCGCACGTGCCAGTCGGCGGTGCGCTCGGTGCCGCACCAGATGGCGAACTCGGGATAGGTCAGCACCAGCGTGGGCTCCCGTACCAGGGGGTAGTGGTTGACGAGCACCGTCGGCAGTCCGTCGGGACGCTCCAGCAGTCTGCGCTCGGTCTCGGCCACCCGCGCCTCGCACCACGCCTGACGGCTCGGGTACGGGTCGGGGTGCAGCAGCATCTCGTCGGTGCACACCACGCCCTTGTCGTAGGCGAGCGCCAGCGCCGCCTCGGCCGTCGGCACGCCGGGCATCCTGAAGGAGTAGTCGTAGAGCAGGAACAGCGGTGCGATCACCACCCGGCCCTGCTCGCCCTCCCAGATCGGGTACGGGTCCTCGGGAGTGATCACTCCCAGGTTGCGGCACGTCTTGACCAGCCGCTCGTAGCGTTCGACGCCGCGCACCTGCACCGGGTCGCTCGGATGGCTCCACAGCTCGTGGTTGCCCGGCGCCCAGACGACCTTGGCGAACCTGCGGGCCAGCAGGCCGAGCGCCCACTCCACATCGGAAAGGCGCTCGGCGACGTCACCGGCGAGCAGCAGCCAGTCGGAGGGCGACGCCGGTCGCAGGGCCTCGACGATCTCCCGGTTCTCCCGATAACCGATGTGAAGATCGCTGATCGCCACGACCGAACTCAAACCGGGCCTCCTCCGCCGAAGGTCGACATCCGCACTCTAGGGCGCGGAAGATCAGATCGCCAACAGGAACTCGGTGGCGTTGAGCAGCCAGATGACACCCCACAGAACGAGCACGGCGAGCCGATCTCGGCTCATGGCAGGTACCCCCAGTGTCGCGAGGAACCGAGCCCCCACACCCAGTGTGCATCGCGCCGGGCAGCCCTGGGTCAGGTGTAGTAACCCCGTACCGGAACGCTCGCCTCCTCCAGCAGCGCCGGCCCTTCCTGAGGTACGGCCGGCCACCCGCCGCCGCCCGGCTTCAGCGTGCCGAACTGCTCGGTCGACAGGGCGAACACCACCCGGCCGAGCCCCGAGCGCTCGATCGCGCCCGTGCACATGCCGCACGGCTGGCAGCTGGTGAACATCGTGGTGGCCGCGGCCGCCTCGGCGTCCAGGTGCTGGGCCGCCCATCTGGCCAGCTTCAGCTCCGGATGCGCGGTGATGTCGTCACCGGTGACCGTGGTGTTGCGCTCCTCCACCAGCACGACGCCGTCAGGCCCGGCCAGCAGCGAGCCGAACGGCGGGTCGCCTCCCCTCCTGGCCTCGGCCGCCAGCTCAACGGCCCTGCGCAGATGCTGCTCCTCCTCAGGCGTCATCGCCCTCTCCTCTCGTCGTGGCCGCGATCGTCGCCAGCGCGTGCCAGGCCCGGTGCGGGGTGCGGGTCTCTTCGGGGTCCCCGCCGAAGGGGTCGAGCACGACCGTGCTCGCGCCCAGTGCGGACAGCTCCTCCAGGTCGGCGCGTACCTGGTCGAGCGTGCCCTCTCCGGCCAGCCGCCCGGCCGTGGTGACCGGTCGTTCGGTCAGCCGCAGTGCGATGCGCGGGACCAGGCCCGGCATGGGCAGGGACTCGGCCACCGTGACCGCCTTCAGCTCGGCCACGGCCGCACGCAGCCACGGCATCGTGAAACGCAGCGGGTGCCAGGCCTGGCCGTACCTGGCGGCCCTGCGCATGCCCATGGTGCTGTTGCCGCCCACCCAGAACGGGATGTCGCCGCTGCGGTAGTCGCCGGCGTCGGCCCACGCCTTCCTGATCGCGACGAGGTACTCGTCGGTGAGGCGGCCGCGCCGCTCGAACGGCACGCCGAGCGCCTCGAACTCCTGCCTGGCCCAGCCCACCCCCACGCCGAGCACGAGCCTGCCGCCGCTGAGGTCGTTGAGATTGGCCGCCATCCTGGCGGTGAGCAGCGGCTCGCGGTAGGGCACGATGAGCACGGTCGTGCCCAGACGTACCTTCGTGGTGATGCCGGCCAGCCAGGACAGCGTGGTGAAGGGCTCGTAGAACGGCGCAGGGTACTGCGCGGCCACGTCCGGGGTCACCACGACGTGATCGGAGACCATCAGCAGGCCGTAGCCGAGACCTTCGACCGTCTGGGCCCAGGCGCGCAGCACGCCTGGATCGGTGCCCGGGCCGAAGTTCGGGACATTGACTCCTAGTTGCACCCACCAAGGCTATCCAGTGGCCCGGGCCCGGCTGAAGGCGATCGTCACGGTGAACGACGCGATCTGCCGTGGAAAGCCCGGTAGATTGGCGTGATGGCCGAGAGTCTTGACGCGATCGACTGGGCGATCCTGGGCGAGCTGCAACGCGACGGCCGTCTGCCCATCACCGAGCTGGGCAGACGGGTCAGCCTGAGCGCCTCCGCGACGGCCGAGCGGGTCAGACGGCTGGAGACGCAGGGCGTCATCACCGGCTACCGTGCCGTGGTCGACCTGGAGAAGGCGGGCTTCGCCGTGCTGGCCGTCGTGCGGCTGAAGTACCCGGGCAGCAGGCACGGGCCGCTGCACACCCTGCTGGCCGAGCGCACGGAGATCATCGAGTGCCTGCGCACGACCGGCGACGACTGCTACACGCTGAAGGTGGCCGCCACGTCGATGCCGCACCTGGAGCAGCTGGTCGACGAGCTGGCCGTGTTCGGCAGCACGACGACCAACCTCGTCTACAGCCAGACGCTGCCATATCGGGGGCCTTCGGCGAAGAGCTGAGTGCGGCGCGTTTATCGGGGGCGTCAGCGCCGTGCCGACTGCGGCGCGATTATCGGGAGCCCTAGCGCAGTGCCGACTGCGGCACGCCTCTGCCGCCGCGTACGCCCCTGCGTGTTCCTCTGCTCTCGCGGCGCAGGATGAGCTCGGCCACGATCAGGTTCGGCACCCAGCACAGGAACGGCACCAGCGCGTACACCCGCTCGAACGCCGTCTCCGGATCGACCCCCGCGACCAGCCCCTGGATCGGCACACCGGCCCCGACGATCAGCCGCAGCATCACCGCGGCGTACGTCAGCGAGAAGGCCCTGATCGCCCAGCGCCGGTGCGCGGCGACCTCACGACGCCTGATCGCCAGGAACGCCGCCACCGTGAACGCCACCCACAACACCCCGAGCAGCCCGAACCCCGCGCCGCCCATCCACCCGGCCACACTCATCGGCGCCAGCAGCACCCCGCACACCCCGGCGACGATCATGCCGGCCATCGTCACACGTCCGGTGAGCCGGTGCAGGCGTGGCCACCTGGCCCGTACCCTGGCCGCGAACTGCAGCGGCGACAGCGCCAGCACCACGGCGCCGAACCCGATGTGCAGATAGAACGCCACATGCACCCACGCCGGGCGGGCGGCGAAGTTCGAGGCGATCGGATTGTCGCCCTTGGCCAGCTCCTGCAGCGATCCGCTGAAGTACGGCAGGATGGTGAGCGCCGTGATGCCGACGGCGCTCAGCGCGATCCACCACCACCAGCCCACACTGCCGCGCCGTACACGCTCCTGGGTCACCATCTCGCACACGCCCTCCCGCTGGACTCCTCGGTCGGGCCCCAACCTAGGATCGCGGCCTTGGCCCGGTCGCCACTCGGACAAGGGAGGCGGCCTCCCTCATTCGAGTGAGGCCGGGGCCGCGCGGTTGACCGCCGAACAGGGGAACGGTGCAGGATGAGACATGCGCATCCCCAGGGGCCGCCTCGCGACGTTACGGCCCCCGCTGACCGACGCCTGGCTGGCGGGCGGCCTCACCGCGTTGTCGGTGGCGGCAACCGTGCTGGCTCCGTACGGCCCTCCCTATCGCGGCGTCGACCTGGTCAGCGTCGTCCTCACCGTGATCGCGCCCGCGTCCCTGCTGTGGCGCAAGAGCTGGCCGGTGCCCGTCCTGCTGGTCTCGGGCACGGTCCTGGTCGTGAACGCGGCGCTCGGCTACGCCGTCACCGTGGTGCAGTGGCCGGCCTGGATCGCGCTGTTCACCTCGTTCTCGTTGCCGGTGGGGCAGGGCAGACGGGTGACCGGCGTGGTGACCACCGTTCTGGCCATCGGCGGCTACATGGTGTTCGACCGGCAGCCCGTCGACGCGTCCGAGATGGCGGGCATCGTGATGTGCTTCCTCATCGCCACCATCGGCGGCGACGCCGCCCGCAGCCGTCGTGCCTATGCCGAGGCCGCCGAGGCCAGGGTGCTGAGCGAGGCCCGCGAACGCGCCATGCTCGGCGAACGCATCCAGCTCGAAGAGCGCACCCGCCTGGCCCGCGAGCTGCACGACGCGCTGGGCCACGCGGTGAACGTCATGGTGATCCAGGCCGGGGTGGGGCGCAGGGTGTTCGCCGACAATCCGGAGTTCGGGCACGAGGCACTGGGACACATCGAGACCGTCGGGCGCGGGGCGCTGGACGAGCTGGACCGGTTGATCAAGGTACTGCACCCGCCGGACGAGGGCCGGACGGAAGGCGTGCTTCCCCGCGACCTTCCGGGCCGGGTTCCGCACGCTGCCGTTCGCGCCACGACAGAAGGCGCGCTTCCCGGCGACCTTCCCCGCGACCTTCCCGGCGACACGGGCGGTCTCAAGGAGCTGGCCGAACGCGTCAAGGCGGCAGGCCGCGTCCTCGACCTCGACACCGGCGACGCCGACCTCACCCTCGACGCCTCGCCCGCGCTCTACCGCATCGCGCAGGAGGCCGTCACCAATGCCCTGCGTCACAGTACGCACGGCCGGATCCGGCTGCGGCTGTCCACGGTCGGCGACGAGATCCGGCTGGACGTCAGCAACGAGGGCGAGCACTTCCCGGCGCCGGTACCCGGTCGTGGGCTGGTCAACATGCGCGAACGGGCTCGCCTCGAAGGCGGCGACCTGGAGGCGGGGCCGGTCGCAGGCGGCTTCCTGGTACGAGCGCGGTTGCCGCTTCCCGGGGTGCGGGCATGATCGGCTCTGCGGTGTGGCGGTCCGGTCCGGTGTGCGGATGATCCGCGTTTTTCTGGCCGATGACGACGCCCTGGTCAGGGGTGGCCTGCGTGCTCTGCTCGACGCCGAGCCCGATCTCACCGTCGTGGGGGAGGCGGCCAACGGCCTGGACGCGGTGCACGGCGTACGCGGTTGTCGTCCGGACGTCGTGCTCATGGACGTCCGGATGCCCGGCTACGACGGCGTCCAGGCCACACGGGAGATCACCTCATGGCCGCAGCCGAGGCCCCGGGTACTCGTCCTGACGACGTTCGACCTGGACGAGGTGGTCGACGACGCCATCGCCGCGGGCGCCGACGGCTTCCTGCTCAAACGCGCCACCCCCGAGCAGGTCGTCTCCGGCATCCGCACGGTCGCAGGCGGCGACGCCCTGGTCGCCCCCTCCGTCACCCGCCGCCTCCTGCAGACCCTGGCCGCCACCCGCAAACCCGCCGACGACGCCACCACCGCCTACGCCACCCGCCTGACCGACCGCGAGGCCGACGTCCTCCGCGCCTTGGCCAGCGGCAAGTCCAACACCGAGATCGCCCGCTCGATGCACGTCTCCGTGGAGACGGTCAAAACCCACATCAAACACCTCCTGGGCAAACTGGAGGTCCGAGACCGCACCCAGGCAGTGGTGTGGGCTTACCGAACGGGCTTCGTGGACCGGGGGTAGGCGGCCGTCGTCACCGGACACGGGTACGCCGGCGTGTGGTGACGGGGCAGCCCGCGCATTGTCGAGGCGCGCCCGATGCCCCTGCCGACCCTGGCGACCGTCGAGCATCTGCCCGCAGTGCTCCTCCCATTGGACTCGCAGCCAGGCGACGGCCTTGTCGACGTCCACGGATGGGCGGCGCAGCGCCTCCTGCTCGCGTTCCCGACCCTGGCCGATCCATTGGCAGGCGTGCCAGTGCCGCATGTGTCCTCTTCCCAGGGCGTTCGGAAGGTCCGGGAATCACCAACCCAGGCCTGTGATGCGGGCTGGTGCCTTGGCGGGCGCGATTGGCTGGAGACCTATGCCGATCGCGAGCCGTGATGCCTCAGGAGGGGGCGGGTGCCGCTTTCGACGGGAGGAGCCTGGTCCGGAGATCCCACGGCACGGGAACGACATCGTCCAGGCGCACGAGGAGCTGGTTGGCCAGTGCGTAGCGTAGGTGGGAGGAGTCCAGTCGGAGTTGGGCGCCGCGTTCCACCAGTCGGGGTCTCCTGCCGTGTGGCTCGAACAGATCGGCGATCACCGCGTACCGGGAATAGCCCCCCACGCTGTAGACGGCGGCCGAGCGCCGCAGGTGGGGGCACTGGGCGATTGCCCTGGGAATGCATGAAAGGCAGGTGGGAGGGGCATTGGTGAACCCCGAGCTCGCCCCGCCCTCTTCCCACGTCTCCTCGCGAGACAGCAGCCACCACACCCGGCCACTGTCCGAATCACGCGCCGGGCGTGCGCACGCCTGGCACAACGCCTGATCCATGCACCGCCACTGACGGACCACGTTCACGGTCTTCAGATCCGGGCGTCCTGCCCGGTTGTCGAGCATCCGAGCTCGCAACACCCCGTGCCGCCAGTCCCCGGGAACGGGATCGCGGTGCGAGAGCCGTACTCCGCCCTCAGGGTGGCGGACCATCCGTAGGCGCTGGGACACCGCCTCGCCTTCGTGTCCGACCACATAGGGCATCTCGAAGTCGCTCACGCCGGTCCCCGATGCCGGAACTCCGGATCCAGGCACGCGGCCAGCACAGGCCCGAAGTCGGCGAGCGAGAACGTCCGTGCGTTCTCGTACAGGGGATCGGCCGACTGCTGTGTCAGAGCCTCGTCGGCAGCGGCGGGCTCAGGCCGTCCCGCTGGGGCGCTCATGCCGCGCACGCCCGTCTGCTCGGCGCGTGGCGGGAAGGATGCGACCGCGAGGGGGTGGAACCGCCTATGTCCCACAGGGTGTTGGGCCGCTTCTCCAGCACGGTGTTGGATTCGGCAAGGGCGAGGTAGCCGTCGATCCCCAGCGTGCCGGGATCACCGCTCTCCCGCACACCCCGCCGAAGCATCTGCACCCTGTACTCCTCGCATGTCCATGACGGAGGAGGTACAGGGACTGGCTCACGACCGAGCTCGTCCAACTCGGCATCGGTGAGCGGCCCTATCAGGAACGCCTTCTCGGGCTTGAGGCAATGTCTCTGACGGCGTGGGACCGCCTGACGTGGGAGCATGCCTCGACGGTAGGAGCGGAGGATTCTGAGGCTCAACGATCTTGCCCATATTGGGCCCCTATTCACTCAGTCCGGGAGGGCTCCTTTGATGAGCCGTCGTGCGGCATCTCCGTGAACTGCGATGGCTGCAAGAGCCGCGAAGCGCTCCGAGTACAGGGCGATTTCCCATGCCTGGCTCAACTTCAAGTGGCCAGAGACCAGCTCCACGCTGACCATGTCGTTGTCGAACATCGTGAACCCCTCGACGGGAGCCGCGTGAGGCGACGCGGCTCTGACCGCGCCCAGGGGGATGATTCCTAGTGAGGTCGATGGAAGGGCGATGGCCCGCTCAAGGGCGCTGAGCTGGTCTCGAAGCACGCCGCGTTCGAAGAGTTGGAAGCGCAGAGCGGCTTCCTCGATGAGGAATATGAATCGGTGTCCTGCCTTGTGAAGGATGCTCTGCCTACGGATACGCTCCTTCACGGCGGCGTCGATGTCATTCGTGTGTACCTTGTGTCGCTGTTGGACCGCGTGGAGAACCGCCCCGGCATAGCCCGGTGTTTGCAGGAGCCCGGGGATCATCCTTGGCTGATAGACGCGGACAAGAGCGCTCCGTTCGAAGATCGGTCGTACAGATTTCTGCGCCGCTCGAAGTCCTGCCCGGTTGATCCGCCGAGAGTCCGTCCACATTCCGGCCGCGGCTCGTTGACTGGCCAGCAATTCGGCCGTGCGCTCCGGAGGTACTCCGCAGACGCGACACCAGATGCGGATGTCCTCTGAGGACGGAGGCCGGATCGCATTTTCGATCTTGGATACCTTGGATACCCCGTGCCAGCCCGCCGCTTCCGCCAACGCTGTTCCGCTCAGCCCCGCATCTGTACGAGCCTCTCGAAGCTGATCGGCGAGTACCTGCCGTGCGTGCATGGCACTTGAAGAGCCTGACGAAGGCATGGGCTTGCAGGTTCAGACCTGGTAGTTCTCATGCGGCGTGGCCGCATCCCACACGGTCTCGAACGCTGAAGCGCAGAGGCCGGCCACAGATGGGTCCTCCGTGAACTGGTGTCCCTGAAGCTCTCCGTTGCCGTCGAACAGTGAGAAGCGCACCAATCGCCCGTCGAAGACCCAGTAGGGATTGCCGGGCAGTGCAAGCCCGGAAGTGAACGCGCGAGGCAGCCAGCGCACTTCCTCGCCTGCCGGAAGCTGGAAGACGGGAACAACGGCGTACTCCCAGCGGACATAGTCCGACACCGGCTCAGAGACGATGCGCACTCGCCGCACCGTAACGCCACGCGCCACGGCACCCGACACCAGACTCACCCACGCTTCCGCCTTGCTGGCATCCACGAAGGGTTTTCCAAGCTTCCAGGCTTGGAAGGAAGGGTTGGACGTCATGTGCTGATCGTGCATCTCCAGATGCACGGCCGATGTGGTGCAGCTGCCCAGCAGTTCAGCGAAGGTCGGCTTCTTCGAGTCGTGTCCGAATATCTTCATCGGGCCTGGGGTGTGTGGCGGGAGTGAATCGACGCCTACCTTGTTCGTAGCTGCCACGGATTGCCTCCATGATGATGTCCGCCATTGCGGCGGGAAGTCGCACCACCGATTCCGAGTCCTTGATCCGGCTGTCGGAGTTGATCCACGCCAGTATGTCGGGGTCGCTGACCGTGTCACCCTGGAAGAAGAAGTCTCCAGTCTCGGGATCGACGAAGACTGCGGGGCAGTCGTCCGTCTCGTTCGTGGGGTCGACGCCTACGAAATCCAACCGCTTCATGAGTCCTGCCCAGGAGTCGCTTGAGGTTGTCCCGTACTGGAGGAGCATCAACGCGGACTATGGCGTGGTCAAGGGCCTGTGCCCGAAGGCGTCATATGAGTCAGCACAATGTCGGTGCGCAAAACGGTGACCACCGGGATCAATCGCCAACAACACGAAACCCCAGACCCGCGGCTAAACCGCAAGCTGGGGCTCTATGTCCTGTCCGAGCGAGTCGGAGCTGGTGGACGATACAGGGATTGAACCTGTGACCTCTTCCGTGTCAGGGAAGCGCTCTCCCGCTGAGCTAATCGTCCGGGATACCGCAGAGCGGAAGACGGGATTCGAACCCGCGACCCTCACCTTGGCAAGGTGATGCTCTACCACTGAGCCACTTCCGCGTAGCCGTCGTGCGGCGACGGGGGTAACTCTAGCGAATCCCGGCCGACTCCCCAAACCAGAATGACATGTAAGGGGCTAACATGCCTTGTGGCAGTTACCAAGCGAGAGAGTGACACATGAGCGACAACGGAGTCGTGATCGTCGGGCCTGCGCCTTTGACCCTCACCGACGTCATCCAGGTAGCCAGGCACGGCGCCGCCGTGCGTCTCAGCGACGACGCCGTGGCCGCGATGGCAGCGGCCAGGCAGCGGGTCGACGAGCTCGCCGAGAGCCCGACCCCGGCCTACGGCGTGTCGACCGGCTTCGGCGCGCTCGCCACCCGGCACATCGACCCCTCCCTGCGTACCCAGTTGCAGCGCTCGCTGGTGCGCTCGCACGCGGCGGGCAACGGGCCAGAGGTGGAGAGCGAGGTGGTCAGGGCGCTGATGTTGCTGCGCCTGCACACGCTGGCCACGGGGCACACGGGAGTACGGCCCACCACGGCGGCGACGCTCGCGGCGCTGCTGAACGCGGGGCTGACGCCGACCGTGCACGAGTACGGCAGCCTGGGCTGCTCGGGCGACCTGGCCCCGCTCTCGCACGTGGCGCTGGCGCTGATGGGCGAGGGCGTCGTGCGCGACGCCGAAGGCCGTACGGTCCCCACCGCCGAGGCGCTCAAGCGGCACGGCATCGAGCCGGTCGAACTCGCCGCCAAGGAGGGCCTGGCGCTGATCAACGGCACCGACGGCATGCTCGGCATGCTGGTGCTGGCGATCGCCGACCTGACCAGGCTACTGCGGACCGCCGACATCAGCGCCGCGATGAGCGTGGAGGGCCTGCTCGGCACCGACCGCGTCTTCGCCCCGGAGCTGCAGGCCCTGCGCCCGCAGCCGGGCCAGGCGCTGGCCGCCGCGAACATGGTCCGCGTGCTGGCCGATTCCGGCATCATGGCCAGCCATCGCGACGGCACGTGCACCCGGGTGCAGGACGCCTATTCGTTGCGATGCGCGCCGCAGGTGGCGGGCGCCGCCCGTGACACCGTCGAGCACGCCCGCAACGTCGCGGGCTGGGAGCTCGCCAGTGCGGTCGACAACCCGGCCGTGCTGGCCGACGGCCGGGTGGAGTCCAACGGCAACTTCCACGGCGCGCCCGTCGCCTACGTGCTGGACTTCCTGGCGATCGTCGCGGCCGACGTCGCCTCGATGTCGGAGCGGCGCACCGACCGCTTCCTGGACGTGGCCCGCAACCACGGCCTGCCCGCCTTCCTCGCCGACGACCCGGGCGTCGACTCCGGCCACATGATCGCCCAGTACACCCAGGCGGCGATCGTGTCGGAGCTCAAGCGGCTGGCCGTGCCCGCGAGTGTCGACTCCATCCCGAGTTCGGCCATGCAGGAGGACCACGTGTCGATGGGCTGGTCGGCCGCCCGCAAGCTGCGTCGCGCCGTCGACGGGCTGGGCCGGGTGCTGGCCATCGAGGTGCTCACCGCCGCACGCGGACTCGACCTGCGCGCTCCGCTCACGCCGGCCCCCGCGACCGGCGCGGTCGTCGCGCTGCTGCGCGGGAGTGTGCCCGGCCCGGGGCCCGACAGGTTCCTCGCGCCCGAGATCGAGTCCGTCGTGCGCCTGGTCGCCGACGGTTCGGTGCTGGCCGCCGTGGAGTCGGTCACCGGCCCGCTGGCCTGACCTCCCGCCCCCGCAGGCCCGGCCGCCGCTACCGCAGGCTGACCACCAGGTCGACCTCCAGCAGCAGGCCGGGCCTGAACAGCCGCGCCACCTCCACCGTCGTCGAGGCGGGCGGCGCCCCGGTGAGGTACCTGCTCCGTACGCTCCCGTAGGCGTCGAGCGATGACATGTCGGTCACATACGTCCTGATGAAGGCGATGTCCTGAAACGTCGCCCCCTGATCGGCCAGGATGTGCCCGATGCACGCGAAGATGTGCTCGGCCTGCGCCGTCATGTCGCCCTCGCCGACCACCCGCCCCTCGGCGTCGAGCGCGGCCTGCCCCGAGACGTAGAGCGTGTCCCCGGCCCTGGCGGCATGCGAGTAGTACCCGTTGGTCGGCGGAACGCCGGGTGCGGTCACCGCCTGCACCCTGGCCGGCGTGGCGGCCCCGCGCACGTGCCCGGCGATCGCGGTCAGGTCGTGCCCGCCGTACCCGTCGTGCTCGGCGGCGCGCAGTCTGGCCAGGGCGGCGGTGGCCAGGGTGGCGCCGGGCCCGGTGGCGAGGGCGACGTCCTTGGCGGCATGGGCCAGGGCATATCTCGTACGCCCTGGGGGAGCGGTCAGCCGTGCGGCCAGTGCGCCGAGCGCGGTGCCGGAGAGCACGTCGGTGAGCAGCGCGGTGTCGACGCCGTTCGCCTCGGCCGTGGCGTAGGTCTCGGCCAGCAGGACCTGCGCGGGCACGAGCGCGCCCATCACCGCGAGCTTGAGCGTGGCCCCCGCGCCCAGCGGACCGGCGTGGCGTACCTCGCCGAGCACCGACAGCACCTCGCGGCACGCGGTGAGGTCGCCTCCGGCCAGCACGGTCAGCGTGCCGTCGGCGGCCGGGCCCACGCTGCCGAGCACCGGCGCGTCCACCAGCCCCACCGATGCGGGCAGCAGCGCGCGTACCTCGCGCACGGCCCGAGGCCCGATCGTCGACAGATCGACCACGGTCGCGTCCGCCCGCAACCCGGGCAGCGCCGCCTCGAGCACCGAACGTACGGCCTCGCCGTCGCTCAGCATCGTGAGCACCAGATCGGCGCCCGCCACCGCCTTGGCGGGATCGCCGCCCTGGCTACGCGTCCACGTCGTCACGTCATATCCGGCTTCGGCCAACCGCCGAGCCATGGGTACGCCCATGCGTCCCTGTCCGAGAAATGCGATCACGGCAGCGATTCAAGCCCGGACGGAGGCATTCCACCAGCGAGTAGATTGCATGGCAGCCATGCCTGACACGAATGCCTTCGACACCGACACCCTGCGCCTGTTCGACACCGTCGCGCGCAGCGGCTCCTTCACGGCCGCGGCCGTGCTGCTCGACTACACCCAGTCGGCCGTCTCGCGCCGGGTCGCCGCCCTGGAGCGCAGTGCGGGCGGCCCGCTGTTCGAACGCCTGGCCAGGGGCGTGCGGCTGACGCCCGCCGGGGTGGCGCTGCACCGGCACGCGGTCGCGGTGCTGGAACGGCTCGCCACGGCGGCCGACGAGCTGGCCGCCATCCACGCGGGCACCGGCGGCACCCTGCGCGTGGGCGCGTTCCCGACGGCCCATGTGGAGCTGGTGCCCCAGGCGTTGCGGGCGTTCGCACGGGCCAGGCCGGATGTGGAGATCCGCGTGGTCGAGGGGCTGAGCTCGGCGCTGGCCGCACGGGTGCGCTCCGGCTCGCTGGACGTCGCCGTGGTCAGCGACTACCCCTCCGGCTTGCCTGACGAGGCCGAGACCGTCCTGCTGCGCCCGGACGAACTGCTGCTCGCCCTTCCCGCGGGGCATCGGCTCGCCGGGCGTGAGGTCGTGCATCTGGAGGACCTGGCGGACGAGCAGTGGATCGAGGCCGCGCCGCAGGGCAGGGCGACGATGCTGCGGGCGGCATGCGCTTCGGCCGGGTTCGAGCCGAAGGTGGGGCTTCGGGTGGCCGAGTGGAGCGGGAAGTTCGGCTATGTCGCGGCCGGGCTCGGCGTCACGCTGGTGCCCGAACTCGCCGCCTCCGCGGTGCCCGCCGCGCTGGTGCTGCGGCGGCTGGCCCGCTTCGCGCCCAGGCGTCATGTGTACGCGGCGCTGCCCGACGTGCCGCTGCCCTCCGCCCTGGCCTTGGTGCAGGAGCTCGGGCGCACGCAGGGGGCGTGGGCGGGATGAGGGGATTTCGGCTGGGACAATGGGGGAGTGCACGACAGTTTCGCCTATGCCGGAGGTCTGCTGGCCACCCGGCTCAGGGACCTCACGACCGACCTGTCCGCCCTCGACGGCACGGGCTGGTGGGCCGTGGTGGTCGACTACGAGGGCAAGGTCACGTGCGCACGGTTCGACGAGGTGCGTCCGGCCCCCCTGCCCAGGTCCGGCGCATGGCACGGCCCGAGGCCCGAGCAGTGGCGAAGCTCCCTCGACCAGGCGGCATACGAACGCGGCGTCCAGCGCATCCGCGACCAGATCGAACTCGGCGAGGTGTACCAGGCCAACCTGTGCCGTGTGCTGACCGCGCCGCTCGCCTCCGGCGCCGATCCGCTCGCGCTGGCCGTACGGCTGGCCGAGGGCAATCCGGCGCCGTACTCGGCCGTGGTGCGGGTGCCGGGTCTGGACGTGGTTTCGGCCTCACCAGAACTCTTCCTGTCTCGCTCCGGCGACATGGTCGAGTCCGGGCCGATCAAAGGCACCGGTGCGACGGCCGATGACCTGCTGGAGAAGGACTACGCCGAGAATGTGATGATCGTCGACCTTGTCCGCAACGACCTGGGCCGGGTCGCGGCCGTCGGGTCGGTGGAGGTGCCGCAGCTGTGTGTGCTGGAGGAGCATCCGGGGCTCGTCCACCTGGTCTCGACCGTGCGCGCTCGGCTGGCGCCGGGAATCGGTTGGCCGGAACTGTTTTCTGCCACATTTCCTCCGGGTTCGGTGACCGGTGCCCCCAAATCTTCCGCTTTGCGGATCATCAATGAGCTCGAACCGGAGCCGCGCGGGCCGTACTGTGGTGCCGTGGGCTGGGTCGACGCCGACCGGCGCACGGCGGCGCTCGCCGTGGGCATCCGCACGTTCTGGATCTCGTCAGCGGAGATCAGATTCGGCACGGGAGCGGGCATCACCTGGGGCAGCGACCCTCGGCGTGAGTGGCTGGAGACCGAACTCAAGGCATCCCGGCTCATTGGATTGGCTTCCTCAGGAGGATTGTGATGAACGTTCCCGTCTGGGTCAACGGGGCACTGCTCGACCCGGCGCAGGCCACGGTGTCGGTGTTCGACCACGGGCTGATGGTCGGCGACGGCGTGTTCGAGACCGTCAAGTTCGTGAAGGGCCGCTCGTTCGCGCTCACCAGGCACCTCGACCGGCTCAGGCTCTCCGCCCAGCGCATGGACCTGCCCGAGCCGGACGTGGACGCGATCGCCGGAGGCGTCGCCGCCTGCCTGGCCGCCGCACCCGCATGGCCGCTCGGCCGTATCCGCATCACCTACACCAGCGGCAACGGCCCGCTCGGCTCGGACCGGGGCAACCAGGGCGCCACCGCGATCGTCATCGTCGACGAGCAGAAGCCCTTCCCGGCGAGCGCCGACGTCACCGTCGTCCCGTGGCCCCGCAACGAGCGCGGCGCGCTGGCGGGCGTCAAGAGCACCTCCTACGGCGACAACGCCAAGGCCCTGGCCTACGCCAAGGCGCGTGGCGGCGGCGAGGCGATCTTCGGCAACCTCGCGGGCAACCTGTGCGAGGGCACCGGCTCCAACATCTTCGTCGTACTCGGCGGGCGCCTGCTCACCCCGACGCTGGAGTCGGGCTGCCTGGCCGGGGTGACCAGGGCGCTCACCCTGGAGTGGTGCGGCGGCGAGGAGTCCGACGTCCCGCTGTCGGCCCTGTACGAGGCCGAAGAGGCCTTCCTCACCTCGACCACGCGCGACGTACAGCCGATCAAGCTGGTCGACTCCACCGTGCTGCCCGCGGCTCCCGGCCCGATCACCGCCAAGGCCATGGAGGTCTTCGCCGAGCGCGCGGCGGCCGACGAGGACCCGCGCTGACGTCCGTCGTTCCCCAGCCCGGACCGGGCTGGGGGCCTTTCACCCAGACTCAGTAGGACTTCTGGGTCTGTACGTTGAAATCCGCCATCCGCACCGACCTGGCCGGATCGGTCAGCGGGTCCCTGATCTCCAGGACGTCCAGCCCGCGCAGGATGTCGCTGGAGTAGATGTAGCCGTTGTAGTAGTAGGCCGACCACGACCCGGCGATCGGCGAGTCGCCCTTCTCGGCCCCGCGCTCGAACCAGCCGATCTCCCTGGGCGCGTCGGAGTCGGTGAAGTCCCACACCGAGACCCCGCCCTGGTACCACGCCTGGACCATGATGTCCTTACCGGCGATCGGCAGCAGCGAGCCGTTGTGCGCGACGCAGTTCTCCGACTCCTCCTGCTCCCTGGGGATCTTGAAGTACGCCCGGCGCTCCAGTTTGCCGCCGACGATGTCGTAGATCGCGTTGGCGCCCTTGGTCACCGGGGTGCCGCTGTCGCAGGTCGCCATCGAGCCGCCGCCGAGCTCGTCGGTGAACACGACCTTGGTCGCGTCGTTGTTGAAGGTGGCCGAGTGCCAGATCTGGAAGTTCTCGGTATCCCTGACCTGCTGCAACACCGTGGGCCTGACCGGGTCTGAGATGTCGAGCAGCACGCCGTCGCCGAAGCAGGCCGCGGCGGCCAGCCCCTTCTCCGGGTACACCGTCACGTCGTGGCATCCCGATCCCGCGCCCTCGGGCTGCTGGCCCTGGGGGAAGATGTCGGGCGCGGCGACGACCTTGGAGCCCGCCGGGTCCTTCAGCGGCACCTCGACGATCTGGATCAGCTCGTGCGGCGCGGGACAGGTCTTGGAGTCGGGCTCGGGCCCCGCCGACGACACGTAGACGTAGAGCGTGTCCTCGTCGCCGGGCACCATCGAGTGGGTGTGCGAGCCGCACTGCGTCCGGACCGACGAGACGTACTTGGGCGCCGCCTTGTCGCTGATGTCGAAGATCCGGATGCCCTCCCACGCCGTGTCGTCCATCGGGCTGCCCCGGTCGGAGTCGCAGGTGTCGGTGGAGCGGGCCTCGTCGATGGACAGGAACAGCAGGTCGCCGTACACCGACACGTCGTTCTGGGCGCCCGGGCAGGAGACCTGCGAGACGGTCTTGGGGTGGGTGGGGTCGCTGATGTCGTAGACCCCGAAACCGGCGAAGTTCCCGACATAGACGTAGTCGCCCTGGAAGGCGAGGTCGGAGTTCCAGGCTTCCTCGTCGTTGAGCGGAGCCGTACGCGGGACGTTGACGACATGCGTGATGTTCGCACTCATCCTGGCGTCGTCCCCGGCCTTGCCCTGGGCCGTGCTGCCCTTGGCGCTCTGGGAGGGGGCCGTAGGGGTCCGCACTGCCTCTGGATCGTTCCCGGAACAGGCCGCGACCAGCACCAATGCGACCCCCGCGAATGCGGTAGCCCACTTCCTCATGCACGTCCCCCTAGAACATGGCCCAGTATGGAAGCTATGCCAGGAAGGTCTGTTGTGTGCGGGGTTATTGTCACAGTTCTGAGTACATTGCCGCTCGCCGCCTGCAGTCCGTCCTCCGCCGCCCAGCCCACCACCGTCGGCACCGAGGCCCCCGTCCTGGTCCCCGGCACACCCGGCTCACCCGCCCGTACCGCGAAGCCCGGCGAAACGGTGGAGGGCGATGTCAACGCGCAGACGGCGGCCGACGTGCGTTTCGCCGAAGGCATGGTGCCGCATCACCGTCAGGCGCTGGAGATGACCGGCATGGTCGCCGGACGCACGACCACGGCAGCCGTCACCGAACTCGCCGGGCGCATCTCGCTGGCCCAGCGGCCCGAGATCGACCTCATGACGACCTGGCTGCGCGGCCTCGGTCGCAGTGCCCCCGAGCACGGCGCGCACGGGCCCGGCGGGTACGGCATGGCGAGCGCCGAGGAGCTGAACGCACTGCGCTCGGCCAGGGGCACGGCCTTCGACCGCATGTTCGTGCGGTTGATGATCAGGCACCACGAGGGTGCGCTGCGCATGGCGTCGGAGGAACTGGCCGCCGGGCGGGACCGGCGCATGCTGCTGCTGGCCAAGGATGTGTACTCCGGCCAGACGATCGAGATCGCCCGTATGCGCAGGCTCGACTAGCCTGCGCGCGGGCGGTCGGCGGTGGTCAGGAGCTCCAGAGCATGTTGGTGAGCTCGGCGTCCAGATCCATGAAATCGGTCTCCCGGCCTGCCGGCACCAGTTCATAGGTGCGATGCAGGAACTCGGTGAGAGGAGCGAGCGGGACTTCGAAGAGCGCCTGCCCGAACGGCGACGTCAGGCTGATGTGAAGCGTGCGCTCGCCGTCGGCGCGCGCAGGCCACACCTGCACGTCGCCGTCGCCGACACGCCTCACGATCCCGACGGTCAGGAGTTCGCGGGCGAAGATCCACTCGACCGGCTCGTCGTTCCCCACGTGGAAGGCCATCCGGATCGCATACGGGTCGTCGGCCGTGTAGCTCAGTCCGGCAAGCAGGGGGACGGTGGTACGGTCGGGGACCACAAGCCGAAGGCCAAGCTCGGCGGAGACGGTGGTGCTGTTCATCGTCAGCCAAACCTTTTCGTCGTACGGTCCCCTCTTCGGGGCTTTCACTGCTCTAACGGACTTCGTCCTGAGCTATGACGCGGAACGAAGGAACCTGTAGGAAAGATTCCGCTCCCAGGCCGTTCTGTAACGCACATCACAGCAGGACATTTCGGCATCTACCTGGCTAAACATCATCAACCGGGTGGTGTTTGCGAGGGTTTTGCGCCTCACAGAGCCGATCCCGGCCTTTGTTCTGTGACCTTTCGGGCGAATGATCACGTTCAGGGTCCTTCCGGGACAGCTTGATGGTATGCCAACCGGCGTCATGCTGACCGGCAACACCCGTCTTTGACCTTCTGTCGAGACGACCGTCCACGCCTTCGTGCGAGACGGGGAAGGGGATGCAGATCGTTGGGAGATCTTTCCGGCCGGAAGCTTCCGAAGATCGGCCCGGGCGTGCCGCTTCGCTTCGCGAGCGCTCCGAGATTGCGGTATGGTTTTCCACGTCGGCACCGCAAGCCGCCGACAGGGCGGGCGATTAGCTCAGGGGGAGAGCGCTTCGTTCACACCGAAGAGGTCACTGGTTCGATCCCAGTATCGCCCACCGCAGGTCAGAGGCCGGTTCCGTGTCATCGGAACCGGCCTCTTCGCTGTTGAGGGAGAGGTTTGGGAGACGCGGCCGCCGACGGCTCGCTGCCCGTGGCGGCGAGCCTGCCGGGACTGCTGTTCGACGTGGCGCGCAAGCGGCGAAAGCACTGACAGTGGCCACTGGTTGACCTACGGTGGACATATGGCCAAGGACCCGGGCAAGGACCCGACCGCCTGCCCGGTCTGCCTCGGTGAGCAGGGGCACTGGGAGGAGAAGAACGGCGCACCGGGCGCGCAGCGCACATGGAAGGCGTGCGAGCCATGCAAAGGGACAGGGCGGCGGCGGAGCGGTGAGTGACCCCATCACCTGCCCCGAATGCGAAGGCCGCAAGGGCGAGCAGATCGGCCCCATGTTCCTGGCCTGCCGGTTCTGTCACGGCCACGGATGGGTCGGCGGCGACGACGAACCGGCCGAACGCGGCGAGGCCCCACCGCCCCCGTACCCCGCCGCTTGGGAGCACCCGACCTGGCGCACCCCCGAGGTGGCCCGGGCGATCTCCTGCCGCTACTGCCTCGACGCCCGCCAGGTCAGCCATATCGACGAGCCGACCCGGACCATGGTCGTCGCCCCCTGCCCCGTCTGCCGGACGGCGGAGACGAGCTAGAGGCCGGGAAGCGGCGCGGGCGGCGGGAATCGCGTATTTTCCGGGGTATGAGTGATCTTGAAGGGCCTCCGGCGCCCCAGGTGGGGGCGGCTGCGGGGGCGTTGTTCTTCGATGACGACGGCAGGGTCCTGCTGGTCCGGCCGACGTACAAGCCGGGGATGGAGATCCCGGGCGGGTGTGTGGAAGCGGGCGAGACGCCGTACGAGGCGTGCGTGAGGGAAGTGGGGGAGGAACTGGGGATCGCGCCGCCGGTCGGGCGGTTGCTGGTGGTGGACTGGGCGCCGCATCCGGTGTACGGCGATCGGGTGATGTTCGTGTTCGACGGAGGCGTGCTCGACCGGGAGGCGCGGGAGCGGATCAGACTGCCGGAGGCGGAGTTGAGCGCCCACGGCTTCTACGGGATGCGGGAGCTGGCGGAGGGCGGCGTGCTGATCGAACGGCTGGGACGGCGGGTGCGGGCGGCGTTGGCGGCTCGGGCGACGGGCGAGACCGTGTACCTGGAGCTCGGCGTCAGGAGGGCCCCCTGAGGTTCAGGCTGTCGAGGAAGGTGGCGGTGTCGAGGGTGACGTGCGGGGCGACGGCATGGTAGGCCCACACGTGTACCCAGGTACTACCGGTACGCAGCGTGAGCACCGCCTTGATCATGCCTGGCCCCATGTACTGCAGAAAGAGGAAGATCACCGTAAGCACCCCGGCGTCCAGGCTGTCGTAGACGGCCCACGACTCGAAGACGTGGATCACCGAGTACGCGACTCCCCCGAGGATCGTGGTCGTCACCGCCGAACCGGTGAGCCGGGCGAAACGCGGCAGCAGGATCGCGTAGATGAACACCATGATCGGTAGCACGGCCCCGAAGAAGTTCACCGTGAACGCCAGCGGCACCCCGATCAGCAGTTCGCCCGGACTCAGCTCCAGCAGCGCATGGCTCACCCCGCCCAGCTCCGCGACGCTCTCGATCACCAGGATCACCACGATGAGCAGCGCGTCCCCGCGCCGATCGGCCGAGCGCAGCCCGAGCTGCGCATTGCTGTACCCGCGTCTCCTGAACACCAGGTACGGCACGACGGCGAAGAACACGAAGTTGTAGGCGACCCAGCCGGCCACCCACCCCGGGTGCAGTGCGGCCTGGTGGTGCAGCCCGTAGATCGTGCCGGGCAGATGCAGGCTGTAGGCGTGCTCCCCGGCGAGCCGCCCGACGACGAGCCCTCCGATGCTGACGGCGACGCCGTACCCGATCAGGGCGGCGACCTCGAGGCCGGACGTCCGGCGGCCGGGGGCGCGGGCGGCGAGGTCGACGGGCGGCCTGTCGCGGGTCATGAACACGGCCACCGCGATGAGGACGATCGCGATCAGCAGGTTGAGCTGCCCGTTGACCACCTCGGTGGCGACCGGCAGCGGCTCGGCCCCCCGGGTGAACGGCAGCGCCTCGCCCGCCAGCGGGAACACGGCCGCACAGGCCAGTACCCAGAGCGCCGCCGTCACCTGGACCGATCGACGGCGTAACAGCTCGATCATCGTCATCTCCCTAGAGCTTGTAGCTTTCGCTAGAGCCTGTAGCTAAAGCGGGAGGATGTCAAGATAGGGCGCATGGCAGTGAACGGCACCCCCAGGGCGCGCTACCGCGACCAGCTGCGTCAGGAGATCAAGGACGTGGCCCGGCGCCATCTCGCCGAGCTGGGAGGCGCGGGACAGCTGTCGGTCAACGCCGTCGCGCGCGATCTGGGCATGCGGGGGCCGTCGCTGTACCGGTACTTCCCTTCGCGCGACGCGCTCATCACCGAACTGCTCCTCGACGCCTACACCGACCTCGGCGAGGCGGTCGGCCGTGCCGTGGCCGAGACGGGGGAGCGCGGGGAG
Source organism: Nonomuraea sp. IBHARD001 (assembly GCF_056106265.1). Lineage (NCBI taxonomy): Bacteria > Bacillati > Actinomycetota > Actinomycetes > Streptosporangiales > Streptosporangiaceae > Nonomuraea > Nonomuraea sp. IBHARD001. The sequence continues at coordinate 5,747,983 of NZ_JBWBBW010000002.1, read as the reverse complement.
CCGCCGGCCGAACGCATCCGGCACTACGCCCGCGCCTACCGCGCCTGGGCGCTCGCCCACCCCGAGCTGTTCGACCTGCTCTACGGCCGTCCGGTCCCCGGCTACCGCGCACCCGCCGAGACCGGGCCCGCCGCCCGTGGCCTCATGTCCCTGCTGACCGGCCTGGTCAAGGAGGCGAGAAACACCCCGCCCGCCGCCCCGGACGCCGCCTGGACCAGCACCCCCGTGCCCAGCGCCGACCCCGAGTTCCTGCTGGCCGTACGGCTGGCGGCCGCCTGCCACGGCCTGCTGGTCCTGGAGCTGAACGGCCACCTGGCCGCCATGGTGCCCGACCCGGGCGCACTGTTCGAGACAGAGGTGCGGGAGCTCGTGCGACGGATCGTGTCGGAGGGCTGACTGCTCCTCCTGCGTCAGATCTACTCCTCCTCCTGCATCCAGATCTTCGGCAGGAGCGGCGGCGTTCGGGGCAGGAGTTCGGGCAGGCACGGCCCGAAGTCGACGTCCTCGTCGTCCTCGCTCGGCAGACACCACCACCGGTTTCGCCGCATGTCCATGCGTTCTCCGTCGTGTTCGGGGAGGGCGGGGTACGGCGTCAGCGTCCTTCGGTTCGCAGGGGGTGTCAATCGTGGCCGGTGGTGCGCCGGGAGGGGGGCTGTCCTTGATAGACAACCGAATGGTTGTGCAACCGCCTAGTTGTAGGTAAGGTCGTGGGTATGGCAGTCGTCGAAGACGAGTTGAGCCTGGTGTTCGCGGCGTTGGCCGATCCCACCAGGCGGGCGATCCTGGAGCGCCTGACCCAGGGCGAAGCGACGGTGAACGAGCTCGCCGAGCCGTTCGCCATGACCCAGCAGGCGATCTCCAAGCACGTGAAGGTGCTGGAGCGGGCCCGCCTGATCTCGCGGACCCGGGCGGGGCAGGCCAGGCCGTGCGCGCTCGACGCCGAGCGCCTCGACGCGGCGGCCGGGTGGATCGCCGTGCACCGGCGCATGCTCGCCGATCGTCACGACCGTCTCGACGACCATCTGGCGGCCCTGCGTGCGGGGCGGCCCGACGACGAGGAGACCTGATGACCGAGACAGGGGAGCTCACCTTCAGGCGTGTGCACAAGGCCACGCCGGAGCTGCTGTTCGACTGTATGACCACGCCCGAGCACCTCACGCACTTCTGGGGCCCGAAGGGTTCGACCACGCCGCTCGACGGCATCACCGTCGACCTGCGGCCCGGCGGGGCCTTCGAGACCACCATGGTGAGCGAGGCCGACGGGTCGACCTATGTGATGAAGGCCGTGTTCGCCGAGGTGAGCAGGCCGTGGCGGCTGGTGTGGATCGAGTCGGACGTCCAGGGCGGGCTGCGGACCTCGGTCACGTTCGCCGACCTGGGCGACGGGCGCACCGAGGTGACCACCCATCAGACGAACGTGCCCGAGATGTACCTCACCGCCGAGGCGCAGGCCGGTTTCGCCACCAGCCTGGACCGCTTCGACGACTACCTGGCCGGCCTCACGGCCTAGCCTGCCGCGCCGATGTGCACCTCGTGCTCCCATGCGTCCTGGGGCTGGTGGTGCAGGCGCCAGTAGTGCTCGGCGATGTCGTCGGGGTCGAAGGCGGTGCCGGGCGCGACGGCGCCGCCGACGGTGACGCTGGCCACGTGGACGCCCGAGGCGCCGTAGGCCTGGTCGAGCAGGGTGACCAGCGTCCTGACCCCGGCCTTGCCGAGCGACAGGCTGACATAGCCGGACACGGGCTCGGGCATGCCGCCGGTGATGACGTAGGAGCCGCCGCCGCGCTCGGCCATCGCGGGTGCGACGTGCGCGGCGGCGACGAGCGCACCGCCGACATTGACCGCCCAGGCGTCGAGGTGGGCGCGCAGCGACAGCTCGCCGGGCTTGTCGGCCTGGATGAGCGCCGCGTTGTACACCACGGCGTCGGGCGGGCCGAGCTCGTCCGCCGTCGCGTCGAGTGCGGCGCGCAGGGCGTTCTCGTCGGTGCTGTCGGCCTCGGCGGTGGCGATCGGCACGCCGTACGGGAGCAGGGCCTGGGCGGTGGCGTCGAGGGTGGCGGCGGTGCGTGCGATCAGGGCGACGGGGGTGCCCTGCCTGGCGTACTTCAGGGCGACGGACCTGCCGATGCCGGGACCTGCTCCAATGACCACTACACCGGGCATATCGGACTCCTTGTATGGGTTGAGCGACAATGGGACGGTAAGCCATCACATTGATGTGAAGGTCAAGTCGGGGAGGCGGCTCATGCGGATCGGCGACCTGACGGCGGCCACGGGGGTCAACCGGCGACTGCTGCGCTACTACGAGGAGCAGGGGCTGCTGCGCCCGGTGCGCCGGGCCAACGGCTATCGCGAGTACGCCGACTCCGACGTCGCCGCGGTGCGCCACATCCGCGCGCTGCTGGCCGCGGGGCTGCCCACGACGGTGATCGCGGGGCTGCTGCACTGCGTGCACGACGAGGGCGAGCGGATCGTGCCTTCGGCCTGCCCGGTGATGATCACCAATCTGCGCAAGGAGCGCGCCCGCATCGCCGAGGCGATCACCGAGCTGCGTACCTCGCAGGAGGTGCTGGACTCGCTGCTCGACACGGCCCTGCGATCGGCTGTGCCACGATGAGCGCCATGGATGAGCTCGAACTCGACCTGTCCGAGCCGCAGGCCCGTGAGCACGTCGTCAGGTGCGCCGCCTGCAAGCACGCCCTGCGTTCGCCCGAGTCGCGGCTGCTCGGCCTCGGGCGCGAGTGCGCCGCCCGGCTGGGCCTGGCCGCGCGCAGACCGATCAGGATCACGGGACTGGGCGGCGGCTGGGACTGCGACGGCCAACTCGACCTGTTCGGCCAGGGCCGGAGCGGGCGGGTGGAGCGGTGACCGCCGATCGCCATCGGCCCGGCTATGTGCGCAGGCGGGTGGGGAGGGCGCTGCTCGGGTACGGCCTGGCGCTCGTCGCCGGGGCGGTCGTGGTCGCTGTGTGGTGGCTCACTCGCTGAGCGAGGGGCTCGGCGTGGCGCTCACGGTGGAAGACGGCGTGGGCGTGGGTGTGGGGGTGGCCCGGGTGAAGGGCGCGGTGGGGATCCAGAAGCCGCAGCGGTCGTTGCTGCCGAAGGAGCCGTCGGTCGGCAGGACCGTCACCGTGATGCCCTCCGGCGCGAACGGCTCGTAGGCCGTCTCGATGATCTCGCCGGTCTTGGCCACACGCTTCCAGCGGCAGCCCTTCACGTTCTTGTCGAGCGTGCGGTACTGGCCCGGCTTGATGTCCTTGCCCACCTTCTGCCCGGTGTCGTCGGCGAAGCCGTACATGGCCTGCTGCCAGACCCAGGTGTACTTCGGGCACAGGTAGACCACGGCCGCCTTCTCCAGGCGGGTGAGCAGGTGTTTGTTGGTGAGCAGGCCCCTGACCGTGGGCGGGTTGCCGCCGTAGTTGTCGTAGACGTTCGGGGAGCTCTTGCTGATGCCGCAGAAGTCGCGGCCGTACTTGACCATCTCGCGGTCGGTCGAGGTGGCGAAGCCGGGCGGCACCTGCCTGCGCACGGCCTTGATGAAGGCGACCTGGGCGGGGGTGAACGCCCGGCCCTTGGCCTTGTCGGTGGCGGCGAGGCTGTTGGGCACGACGGGGACGGGAGTCTCAGGGGCGCAGGCGGCGGTCACGCCGATCACCACGGCGATGCTCAGGCCGCCTGCCACGCGTCGGGCGCTCATGGGCTGGGACTCCAGGAGTGGCTGGGGTGGTGGGAGGTACCGATGTGACTAAGACGCCTGGCTGTGCTCCCCGGATTACGGGATGGAACGTACTAAGTGGTCGAATTCGATTGTATGTCGGCCCTTCCCCGACACCCGAGTCCAGGCCCCGAGCGGCGTTCCTCGACCGGATGGGGAGTTTGTCCTGACGCATACGGGAGCAGAGCCACCGGATGGACAAGCGCGACAACCGGCTGCCCGCCCTGGCCGTGTGCCTGGTGGCGGCGTTCATGTCGGGGCTGGACGTCAGCATCGTCAATGTGGCGCTGCCCTCGATCAAGGAGGGGCTCGGCGCGAGCGAGGACGGGCTGCAGTGGATCGTCTCCGGCTACGCGCTGACGTTCGGCCTGCTGCTGGTGCCCGCCGGACGCCTGGGCGACGCGCGTAGCCGCAGGACCGTCTTCGTGGTGGGGACGGCGCTGTTCACCCTGGCCAGTGCCGCGTGCGGGTTCGCGCCCGGCATGCACGCGCTGATCGTGGCCAGGCTGGCGCAGGGGATGGCGGCCGGAGTGCTGACCCCGCAGGTGTCCGGCCTGATCCAGCAGATGTTCCAGGGCAAGGAACGCGGCCGGGCCTTCGGCGCGCTCGGCGCCACGATCGGGCTGGCGACCGCGGCGGGGCCGCTGATCGGCGGCCTGCTCGTCACCGCGTTCGGGGCCGACCACGGATGGCGCTGGGTGTTCCTGGTCAACGTGCCGATCGGACTGGTCCTGCTGCCGCTCGCCTGGCGGCTGCTGCCCCCGCCGCAGGGCGTGCGCGGACCCCGGCAGAGCATGGACCCGATCGGCGTGCTGCTGCTGGGCACGGCGGTCGTGGGGCTGCTGCTGCCCTTCGTCCAGCAGCACCAGTGGGAGGGCGACCTCAAGTGGCTGCTGATCCCGGCCTCGCTGCTCGTGCTGCTGGTCTTCGTCGGCTGGGAGCGGCGTTACCGCAGGGAGCCGCTGGTCGATCTGTCGCTGTTCGCCAAGCGCTCCTACAGCCTGGGCGCGGCGATCGGGCTGCTGTACTTCGCCGGGTTCACCGGCATCTTCTTCATCTACACGCTCTATCTGCAGAACGGCCTCGGCTACAGCGCGTTGCTGGCCGGATTGGCGATCACGCCGTTCGCGCTCGGCTCGGCGGTCGCCGCGGCCGTCGGCGGGCGGCTGGTCACCAGGGCGGGCCGGCCGCTGGTCGCGGCGGGGCTGGTCACGGTCGTCGTGGGGCTCGGCGCGACGCTGCTGGCGACCGAGCTCGTGCCCGGGCACGGCGTGGGCGCGGCCACCGCGCTGCCGCTGCTGGTCGCGGGGGTCGGCAGCGGCCTGGTGATCGCGCCCAACCAGGCGCTCACCCTGGCGGAGGTACCTCCCGTGCAGGGCGGCAGCGCGGCCGGGGTGCTGCAGACCGGTCAGCGTCTCGGCTCGGCCGTCGGGATCGCGGCGGCGGGATCGGTCTTCTTCGGCGCGCTGCCGCTCGGCTGGGCGGCGGCGTTCAGGCACGGGCTGCTCATCGTGCTCGGGTTCGTGGTGGCCGCGCTGGTGGCGGCGGTCGCCGACGTGTTCTACGAGCGCAGGCAGCACGGGCTCAGCGCAGAGGCGGCTTCTCCGGGCGCTTCGGAATCTTGATCACGGTCACCGCGCACCGGGGGTCGCGCGAGCGCGGCGGGCAGTTCGTGTGCCCGGCCGGTGAGACCACGGCGTTGCGCATACGCCCGTCGCCGCCCGGCCGTACGCGCAGGGAGTAGGTCACCACGGCCGACTCGCCGGGGGCGAGCGCGCCCGTCCAGGTGAGGACCGGGGCGCGGTAGCCGAGCGTGCCCCTGCTCGCCCTCGCGTCGGCGCGGTAGCGGGCGTCGTCGAGGTCGCCGGTCAGGTCGTCGGTGAAGGTGGCCGCGGGCAGCGGGGCGTCGCCGGTGTTGACCGCCCTGATCGTGTACGTGAGCGTCGAGCCGACCTTGGGGCGCCTGGTGTCGGCCTTCTTCGTCAGCGTCAGCCGGCCGTGGCCGACCTTCACCAGGGTACGGCAGCGCTCCTCGCCGGGGCAGTTGGAGCCGGTCGTGGCCGAGGTCACGGCGTTGCGCAGCTCGTCGTCGCCCTGCGAGGTGACCTTGACCGAGTAGGTGACCTCGACCTGCTGTCCGGGTTCGAGCGTGCCCTGCCAGGACAGCGTGGGCGCGGCGTAGGACACGCTGCCGCCGCTCGCCTCGGCGTCGCCCCGGTAGGCGGCGTCGTCGAGCACGCCGGTGAGGTCGTCGGCGAATCGCGCGTCGTCGAGCGGGAGGTCCCCGGCGTTGGCGGCCGTGATCGTGTAGGTCACGACGTCGCCCGCCGACGCCGTCGTACGGGAGGCCTTCTTGGCCAGGCGCAGCACGCCGCCGGTCACCGGCACCGTGACCGTCGAGCGGTTGGAGGTGACGGCGGTGCCGTTCGGCGCTCTGCCTCGGGCGACGGCCGTGTTGGTGAAACGGCCGCCGCGCACCTGCGGACCGGTCAGCACGTGTACGGCCGTGCACCGCATGCTCGCGCCCGGCTCCCCGCTCGGTGCGAGCGTGGTGGCCGGGCAGGACACGGCGCCGATGCTCGGGTCCGACACCGCCACGCCGGTCAGCCTGGTCGCGCCCGTGTTGGTCACCACGAACTCGTACGGCACGCGGTCGCCCAGCCGGTAGGCGTCCGGCTGCTCGGTGCTCATGTCGATCTGCTTGACCAGGTTCAACCGCGACAGCGGCGCCTCGGACGACACACGCAGCCCGGTGATCAGGTGCACGTCGTCGTCGGACCCGGTCGAGGCGGCGAACCCGAACTTGTACGTGCGCGGCGCATCGGTCGGCATGGTGGCGCTGAGCACCTGCTGGGAGCCGGCCCCGTCGTGGAAGTCGACGGCCACGGTCACGGTCGGCCTGGTGTCGGGGCTGACCGTGACCGTCACCGTGCGCCAGGCCCCGGCCAGCGTGGGGGAGTGCAGGCTGCCTGGCAGCGTGCTGCCGTAGAGCTTGTTGCCGTCGGGGTCGACGCCGATCTGGGCGCCGGTGCCGGTGCCCGCCAGGTAGCAGTACATGGTGGTGCCGTCGCCCGGGCCGCGCAGGGTGACATTGTTCGGCGGGCGGTCGTAGACCTGATACTGCGCCGGCGAGGTCTGGCCGTCCGGGCATCCGGTGCCCTTGCCCTCGAAGTCCACCGCGTAGTTGCCGTAGGCGTCGAGCCCGAGCCCCAGGTAGCCGTGGGCGACACCGGGCTCGTCGCCGCGCTGGGCGTATCCCAGGCTGCCGCCGTACGCGCCGGTGCGCTCCAGGTCGGCGGCGCCGTCGACGAGGAAGAAGGCGATGCCGTCGGCGCCGGTGCCTCCGTACTGGTACTGGTCGAAGCTCACCTGGACGCCGCCGTTGGCGGGAAGCGGCCGGTTGTAGAGCACGCCGCCCGTGCGGCCGAAGCGGCTGTCGGTGAGCTGCAGGTAGCCGGGCGCGGCTCCCGTCGCGGGCACCGGGCCGGTCTGCACGGGTGGGCAGGGGCCGAGCGTGGAGGTACCCGCGGGCGGCGGGTCCGTGGCGCGGGTCAGGCAGGCGTCGCCGAGCGGCACGAATCCCGGGTCGGCGACGAAGGCACCGGTGAAGTTCTCGGCCAGCAGCAGCGAGCCGGACGCGGCCTGGGCCTGGCCCGGCAGGCCGGTGAGGCAGCACGCGGCCAGCGCCGTCGCCAGGGCCGCCCGTATCCCGTTGTTCATCCCATGCCCCCGATTCGGTGCTCCTCGGGGTGACGCTAGGAGGGTACGGGCGGCCCGTGGCTCAGCCGCGACGGCACGACGCCGGAAACTGGATCACACATGGTCTCGCGTTGGGGCCTCAGCCTCGGCCGTAGCGCTGGTTGAAGCGCTCGACGCGGCCCGCCGTGTCCAGCACGCGGCTCCTGCCGGTGTAGAACGGGTGGCTGGCCGAGGACACGTCCACGTCGACGACGGGGTAGCTGCGGCCGTCGCTCCACTCGACGGTCCTGGCGCTGCTCACGGTCGAGCGGGTGAGGAAGGCGTAGTCCGCGCTCGCGTCGCGGAAGACGACCGGGCGGTAGGCGGGGTGGAGGTTCTTCTGCATGGCGGCTGGTCCTTTCGCTTGGCGGTTATGAAAACCGTTGTCGTCGTAAGCAACGGGAGGGGCTGTCGTATTCCGGGTACACCACACGTGTGTCGCGCTATCTCGTCGGTCCCGGCGGGCTCCGGGTCGAACCCGTGCTCCTGACCGGCTCGCACCTGGTCCTGGCCCGCCTTTCGCATGCCGACGCCGCCGAGGGGGAGACCTGGTACCTCATCACGCGCAGGGGCGAGGCCGTGGGGCCCGGCTACTTCCGCGACATCGAGGACGTGGCCGAGATCGTCGACCTGGCATCGCTGCACGGCCCTGACGAGCAGGCGGGCACCGGGACGGACATCGCCTGACCCCTGACTGCGTCCTGCACTCGATGTCGGCATAAATCGTTGGCACATATCGGCAAATGTCTGGACTATTCACGACGCCGTGGCCACATTGATGATCAAACCCTTTCATCACACGGAGGTGTGTGTGAGACGCGCGATCATCTTCAGCGCCGCGGCGGCACTCGTCTTAGCCGGACTCGGGCCGCCGGCGCTGGCCGAGCGGGCGGAGCAGACCGAGTACATCGTCCTGTACAAGGAGGGCGTGAGCCCGGCCGAGGCGCAGCAGGCGCTGCGGGCCGCGGGCGCCACCCTCGTCAAGGAGAACACCGCGGTGGGCGTCGCCACCGTGACGACGACCAACCCGGCCTTCACCGCCCAGGCGACGGCGGGCGGTGTCATCGAGGGCGTCGCGCACAACCGCTCCATCGGCAGCGTGCCCGCCGAAGGCGCCAAGGTGAGCGCGGCCGTACGCAAGGCGATCGAGTCCAGGGCCGTCGAGCAGGCCGGTGACGGCGCCCCGGCGGCCAGCACTTTCGGCAGGCCGAGGCCGCAGGCCGAGCCGCTGTCGGAGCTGCAGTGGGACCTGAAGCAGATCAACGCCACCGTCGACGGCTCCTACAAGCACAACCAGGGCGACCCCGGTGTGCTCGTCGGCGTGCTCGACACCGGCGTCGACGGCTCCCACCCCGACATCGCGCCGAACTTCAACCGCGCCAAGAGCCGTAACTTCACCGTCGACATCCCCGTCGACGCCGACGGCGGCGAGGTCGACGGGCCGTGCGCGGCCGAGCCCGACCAGTCGTGCAACGACGCCAACGACGTCGACGAGAACGGCCACGGCACCCACGTCGCCTCCTCGATCGCCTCGCCGATCAACAAGCTCGGCATCGCGGGCGTGGCGCCCAAGGTCACCCTGGTGAACCTGCGCGTGGGCCAGGACTCCGGCTACTTCTTCCTGCAGGCGAGCGTCGACGCGCTCACCTACGCGGGCGACATCGGCGTCGACGTGGCCAACATGAGCTACTACATCGACCCGTGGCTGTTCAACTGCACGAACAACCCGGCCGACTCACCCGCCGACCGCGCCGAGCAGGCCACCATCATCAAGGCCACCCAGCGCGCACTCGACTACGCCCACCGCAAGGGCGTCACGCTGGTCGCCGCCGCGGGCAACGGCGCGACCGACTACACCAAGGAGCTCACCGACGCCTCCAGCCCCGACTTCGCCAGCGTGCCGGGCGAGGTGCCCTACAGCCGGACGATCTCGCCGAACTGCGTCTCGCTGCCCAGCGAGGGCAAGCACGTGATCGCGGTCTCCTCGACCGGTATCAGCAAGCGCAAGTCGTACTTCTCCGACTACGGCAACGGCTACATCGCCGTCGCCTCGCCCGGCGGAGACGTCTACGACACGCCGGGCAACACCCGTGACGTGACACGGGCGACGCTGGCCGCCTACCCGCAGTCGCTCGCGGTCGCACGCGGCGAGCTCAACCCCGACGGCACGCCGAACACCACCAGCGTGGTGCGCGACTGCAAGGGCACCGTCTGCGCGTACTACCGCTACAGCCAGGGCACCTCGATGGCCTCGCCCCGCGCCGTCGGCGTGGCCGCGCTGATCGTCAGCCGTCTCGGGCACCGCGACTGGCACCGCGGCGGCAAGACGCTCGACCCGGACGTGGTCGAGGACGTGCTGAAGTCCACCGCCACCGACACGGCGTGCCCGAACCCGAGGGCCTACACCTACACGCGTGTCCTGCCCGACGGCTCGACCGTCACCGCCACCCACACCTGCGAGGGGTCGAGGGGCCGCAACGGCTTCTACGGCGCCGGCATCGTGGACGCGTTGCGGGCCGGACGCTGATCCGCAGGCCGCCCGGCCGGACGCGTCCGCGACGGCCGGGCGGCCGATCATCGAAAATGTGTTCCCATCGTGGCGTACACTCGTCGGTATGAGAGCTGCACTTCAAGGCTCGCTGCTCGACCTGGGCGACGAGGCCGCGCCCGGCCCGCTCGGCGAGCGCGTACGCCGCACCGAGCTGGCGCACGGCGCCTGGGTCGACGTGCGGCCCGGCTGGATCTCCGGCGCCGACGCCCTGTTCGAGCGGCTGCTCGACGCCGTGCCGTGGCAGGCCGAGCGGCGGCGGATGTATGACCGCGTGGTCGACGTGCCGAGGCTGCTGTGCTTCTACGGCGACGGCGCGAAACTGCCCGAGCCCGCCCTTGAGCAGGGCCGCGCCGCCCTCGACCGGCACTACGCCGCCGAGCTCGGCGAGCCGTTCACCACCGCGGGCCTGTGCCTGTATCGTGACGGCCGCGACAGTGTGGCCTGGCACGGCGACACCATCGGCAGAGGCGCCACCGACGACACCATGGTGGCCATCGTCTCGCTCGGCTCCCCGCGCTCGCTGCTGCTGCGCCCGCGCGGCGGCGGCGCCGTGGTCAGGCACGACGTCGGCCACGGCGACCTGATCGTGATGGGCGGCAGCTGCCAGCGCACCTGGGAGCACGCCATCCCCAAGACGGCCAAGGCCGTGGGACCGAGGATCAGCATCCAGTTCCGGCCCAGGGGCGTGCGCTGAGGCCCGCACGCGCCGCAGCCTGGAGCCGCAGCCTCCCGTCGCGGTTGACAGGAGGCTACGGACGCCTGATCGCGATGGCGATCGGCGTGGCGGGCATGGCGCTGGTCCGGGCCGGGGACTGATCAGCGGCCGGTCGCGCCGAGCGCCGCCAGCAGTTCGGCCGCGCGCTCGCGGTAGCGGGTGACGCCGCGCAGCTTCACGTGCTCGTAGCCGCGGATCACGTCCGGCAGTCCGGCCAGCTCCAGCACCTGCTCCTCGGTGCCCGGCCCGAGCGCCGTGAGCGCCGCCCGCACGTCACGGGTGTACTCGCCGACCAGGTCGCGCTCGGCCTTGCGCACCTCGCCGATGCCGAAGACGTCCAGCTTCGTGCCGCGTACCCGGCGCATGCCGTACAGGAGCTTGAAGGCCGGGTCGAACCACGGGCCGAGCTTGATCTTGCGGTTCATGCCGAGCGCACGCAGGACCGGCGGGTGCAGGTTGTAGGCGATGCGGGCGCCCGGCCCGAACTCCGCCTCGACGCGGGCCCGCTCGGCCGGGTCCAGGTGCAGCCTGGCCACCTCGTACTCGTCCTTGTAGGCCATCAGCCGATGCAGCTGCGTGGCATAGGCCAGGGCGATCGCCCCGGGCGCCCGCTCGTGCACCGCACGTACGGCATCGGCGTAGCGCACCGCGTAGCGAGGGCTCTGGTAGGCGGCCAGGTCGGGCACCCGTACGGCCAGCAGCTTGTGCAGGGCCTCGTCGCCATCCGCGAACGCGATCAGCGCCCGCACCTTGGCCGTGGGCGCCGCGGCCTTCGGCGCAGTGCCCGAGGCGGCGGCGACGGCCTCGGGCGCGGCCACGACGGCACGGCCCCAGTGGAAGGCGGCCAGGCCGCGCTTGCCCAGCGCCTGCTCCATCGAGGCCAGCCCGATCGGGATGAGCCCGCGCTGCCAGGCGGCGCCGACCACGATCGTGTTGGTGGCCATGTGGTCGCCGAACAGATCGAGGGCCAGCCGCTCGGCGTCCACATAGACGTTCAGCTCGCTGCGGGTACGCGCCTCAAGGGCGGCGACCTGCGAGCCGATCTCCGTGGAGTGACGCGAGGGGTCGACCACCATCGCGCCGGTCGGCACCAGGCTGGTCGACACGACCGCGACCGTGCGCTCGCGTCCGGCGGTGGCCAGGTGCTTGGGGTCGGTCGCGCCGATCAGGTCGAGGGCGAGGTAGGCGTCGACACTGCCCGCACTGGCCTGGCCGGAGCGGTCGGAGCCCTCGCCGTCGTAGATGAGGATGTCGGAGACGACCGTGCCGCCCTTCTGCGCCAGGCCGGTCTGGTCCAGGCCGCGCGTCTGGCGGCCGTCGAGCATGGCGGCCTTGCCGATGATCTGCGCCACCGAGACCACGCCGGTGCCGCCGATGCCGACCAGCCTGATCGTCGTCTCGCCGGTGCGCATGTCGGGCAGCGGCAGGCGGGGCGGCTTGGGCGCGTTCCTGGCCTTCGGCTTGGCGCCCTTGCCCTCCTTGGCGGGCAGCACGGTCAGGAACGAGGGGCAGTCGCCTTCGAGGCAGGAGTAGTCCTTGTTGCACGAGGACTGGTGGATCTCGGTCTTACGGCCGAACTCGGTCTCGACCGGCAGCACCGACAGGCATTCAGACTTCTGCCCGCAGTCGCCGCAGCCCTCGCACACGCGCTGGTTGATCGCCACGCGCATGGCCGGGTCCGGCAGGTCGCCCTTCTTGCGCAGGCGGCGCTTCTCGGCGGCGCACTGCTGGTCGTGCACGAGCACCGTCACGCCCGGCACCGCGGCCAGGTCGCGTTGCGCCTGCTCCAGCGCGGTCCTCGGCCGTACCTCGGCGATCGGCGCCAGGCGCATCCGCTTGTAGCGCTCGGGCTCGTCGGTGGTGACGATCACCCGGCGCACCCCTTCGGTCTGCAGCCAGCGGGTGAGCTCGGCGACACTGAGCGCGGGCGTGATCGTCTGCCCGCCCGTCATCGCGACCGCGCTGTTGTAGAGGATCTTGTAGGTGATGTTGACACCCGCACCCACCGCCGCGCGTACGGCCAGCGAGCCGGAGTGGTGGAAGGTGCCGTCGCCCAGGTTCTGGAAGATGTGCTGAGTGTCGGTGAAGGGCGCCTGGCCGATCCACTGCGCGCCCTCGCCGCCCATCTGGGTGAGCCCGGCCAGGTCGCCCTTGTTCTCCGGGTTCAGCACGACCATGGTGTGACAGCCGATGCCCGCGCCCACGACCGAGCCTTCGGGCACCGCGGTCGAGCGGTTGTGCGGACAGCCGGAACAGAAGAACGGCGTGCGGGAGGGGCCGAGCAGCTTGAGCGGCGCCGGGCGGTTGATCACCTTGAGCGCCGGGGCGACCCGCTCGCGCACGGTCTCCGGCAGCCTGGGCGCGAGCACCTTGGCCAGCAGATCGGCGTCCACGCCTCCGGCCTGGGGGATCAGCGCGGCGCCGCGCCCGTCACGCTTGCCGACGACCGCCGGGGCGTCGGGCGTGCCGTACAGGGCGTCCTTGACCAGGCCTTCGAGCAGGGGGTACTTCTCCTCCACGACGAGGATCTCGCGCAGGCCCCTGGCGAACGTCCGGACGATGTCGGCGTCCAGCGGCCACAGCATGCCGATCTTGAGCAGTCTGACGCCCGCCTCCTGCGGGGTGACGCCGAGCTTGCGGAAGGCCTCGCACAGGTCCTGGTAGGCGGTGCCCGCCGCCACGATGCCGAAGGTGGCGCCGCCGGGGTCGGAGGTGATCGTGTTGAGGCCGTTGTCGCGGGCGTAGGCCCTGGCCAGCTCGGTGCGCGGGCCGACCAGCGTGCGCTCCATCTCCAGCGACCACGGCGTGAGCAGCGTGGCGTCGGGCCGGTGAACGTACGGCTTGCCCTGGTACTCCACCACGGGCATGACCGGCTGGATCCGGCCCGGACCGGCCTGGACGGTGCCGGAGGCGTCCACGACGTTGGACACCGCCTTGATCGCCACCCACAGGCCGCTCGCGCGGGAGGCGGCGATGGCATGCCTGCCCAGGTCGAGCAGCTCCTGCACGGTGCCGGGGAACACGATCGGCATGCCGAGCGCGGCCAGCGCGCTCTCGGTGGCCGAGGGAAGCGTGGAGGACTTGCAGGTCGGGTCGTCGCCGCACAGGGCGATCAGACCGCCGTCGGGGTGGGCGCCGACGAAGTTGCCGTGCCTGAAGGCGTCGGCCGCCCGGTCGACGCCGGGAGCCTTGCCGTACCAGACGCCGAGCACGCCGCGCTTGCGCGGGCCGGGCAGCGAGGGGACCATCTGGCTGCCCCAGACGGCGGTGGCGCCGAGCTCCTCGTTCTGGCCGGGGCGGTGCACGATGCCGAGCGGCTCGGCGAGCGCCTTCCTGGCGGCCAGCTCCTGGTCGAAACCGCCGAGCGGGGAGCCCGGGTAGCCGGACACCATGGCCCCGGTGTCCAGGCCCGCGGCCTGGTCGGCGCGCATCTGGTCGAGGATCAGCCTGACCAGGGCCTGCGTGCCGGTCATGAACACGGTGCTCTCCTCGAGCACATAGCTGTCGGCGAGGATCGTCATGACAGGCTCCCTTCGATTGCCGCAAGGTTATGTCAGGGGGTCCAGAATCCGATGTCAACATTCACCGGGATTTCCTTGCTTGTTAGCATCAACAGCTATGGACGCCACTGACCGCGCAATTTTGCGCCTGCTCCAGGTCGAGGGCCGGCTCAGCAACCTTGACCTGGCCGAACGGGTGCGGCTCACCCCTTCCCCGTGTCTGCGCCGTGTACGCAATCTGGAGGAGAGCGGGGTGATCAGCGGCTACCGCGCCGTCATCGATCCGGCCGCCGTCGGCAGGGGATTCCAGGTGCTGGCCTATGTCGAACTGGAGGCGCAGGACGCCGAGACCGTCGAGGCGTTCGAGGCCGCGGTCGTCGAGGTCGAGGACGTGGTGGAGTGCCTGCGGATGTTCGGCAGGCCGGACTACGTGCTGCGGGTGGCGGTGGCCGACATGGAGGCGTACGGGCAGCTGTGCCTGGAGAAGCTGGGCCGCCTGCCGGGTCTCGACAAACTCACCTCCCAGATAGCTATGAAAGCCCTCAAACCGGGTGGGGAGCTCCCGCTGTGATCGACCATTGGAGCGTTCTTCCCGACTCGCCCGCCTCCCGGGCGCTCGGCGCCGAACTCGTCGCCCGCTGGGCCGAGCCGCACCGCCGCTACCACACGCTCACCCACCTGCGTGCCGTCCTGGCCGCCCTCGACCTGCTCGCCGGAACCGCCGCCGATCCGCAGGCCGTACGGCTGGCCGCGTGGTTCCACGACGCCGTCTACGACGGGCAGCCCGGCCGCGACGAGGAGCGCAGCGCCCAGCTCGCCCAGGCCCGCCTGCCCGCCTGCGGTCTGCCCGCCTCCCGGGTGCGCGAGGTGGCCAGGCTGGTACGGCTGACCGCTTCGCACGCGCCCGAGCCCGGTGACGTCGACGGGGCCGTGTTGTGTGACGCCGATCTTGCGGTGCTGGGCGGGGATGCGGGGGAGTACGCGGCTTATGCGCATGCGGTGCGGCTGGAGTACGCGCACGTGCCCGAGGAGCTGTTCCGGGCGGGGCGTGCGAGTGTGCTGCGGGGGTTGCTGGGCGGGGCATCGCTGTTCCGGACCGAGCTCGGGCGGGCGCTGTGGGAGGAGGCGGCCAGGGCGAACCTGGAGCGGGAGATCGCGCAGCTTGAGGGGTAGGCCGGGGGATGGGGTTGATCTGGGGTGCGAGACCGAATGCCCTCGGTGTCGTGCGGGTGGCTCAGGGCTGACGGCGTTTGCGTCGGCGTAGGCCTGAGGCGATCAGTCTGGCCAGCAGTTCGCGTGAGCCCACCGGCTCCGCGCCGAGTGCGACCGCCTGGGCGTGCACGGTCTCGGGCACGTCGTAGTGGTCGCGGTCGAACGCACGCGGCGGCACGCCGAGCCTGGCGGCGAACTCGTGCAGCTCGGCCAGGGACAGGTCGCTGACCAGGTGCGACCACAGCAGCCCGCGCGGGCCCGGCCAGTTCGGGGGATCGATCAGCACACTCACGGCGCCAGCCTAGAACCTCCGCCTTTGTCACCCGCTGCCACCCGCGCGCCCACGCGTGCGGTGGTCGCGGTTGCGTCACTCTCGCGCCTTGTGCGACCCGCGCTCTGCGTGACCCGCGCTTTCGACCGTCCCGCGCTTTCGACCGACCCCGCGTCTCCGGTCAGTCGTCGCGGCGCCAGGAGCGGACCCAGTTGCTGCGGGCGGCCTCGGCGGCGGCTTCGGAGTCGCCCTTGCGCAGGGCGTCCAGCAGGATGCCGTGCTCCTCGCGCGCCTCCTCGTGGATGCGCGCATAGCCCCACACATGTCGCTCGATGCGGCGCAGCTGCTCGTCGATGGAGTCGAGCATCTCGATCAGCACCGGGTTGCCCGCCCGCCGGTAGTAGACCCGGTGGAACTCCTCGTCGATCGCACTGAGCCGATCGGGAGCCGTGGTCTGGGCCAGCGAGTCCAGCAGTCCCTCCATGAGCAGCAGGTCGGCCTCGGTCATGTGCGGCGCGGCGCGGCCTGCGGCCAGGGCGTCGAGGGTGGAGCCGACCTCGAACAGATGCGGCGCCCGGTCGAGGGGCAGTCTGGCCACCCTGGTCATACGGCTGGCGCTGGCCTCGACCAGACCCTCCTGGCCGAGCCTGATCAGCGCCTCGCGCACGGGCGTGCGGCTGACGCCGAGGAACTGGGCGATCTCGATGTCGCGCACGATCTCGTCGGGCTGCAGGACTCCGTTGAGAATCCAGGCCCGCACCTCGTCATAGGCGAACTGCTGCGCGCTGGAGTAGCGCCTGAGCGACTTCACTTGCGGCAGTGGCATGATCCCTCCCGGCCTGCAATATATCGGGATCCTGATCTCTTGGCGAGCGCTTTCGCAAGAAGCTACCTGCGAATAGGGCCCGTGCCGAAACGTCAGCTCAAATATATTGCATACTGGTCGCGAACCGACCGTATCCCGGCAGGACTTCGTACCGAAAGCCGAAAATCACCTTCCCGACATCTGCCGGTCATTCGCCGGTTTTGCCATTCGCGAACCCGGTCGTGGTGTTGCCGGGCATTGGACCAGGCGAAGAACGGCGATAACCGCATCAGGCCACAAAGGGGGAGATCCTTGACCGGACCGTCCTATGGATATCCGCCGCCGCCCCCGCAGCCCACACGCCCGCAGGTGAACGCGGGCAGGCTGTGGGCGGGCGGTGTGGCCACCGCGCTGGTCGCGGCCCTCGTGGTCGTCGTCGGCGTGCTCGTCGTGCGCGGGGTCTTCGAGATCCCGCTGCTGGCCGTCGACGACGACGGCATGTCGAGTCGGCTGCCGACCACCCAGTACGCCCTGCTGGCCGCGGGATCGGCGTTGCTGGCCACGGCGCTGATGCATCTGCTCATGCTGCTGACGCCCAGGCCGATGAGTTTCTTCGGCTGGATCGGCGGACTGGCCACCGCGGTCGCCGTACTGCTCCCGCTGACCAGCGGCGGGTGGATGCCGTCCGCGCTGGCCACGGCGGGCATCAATCTGGTGGTCGGCGTGGCCGTCATCTCGCTGCTCGGCTCGGTCGCCGCGGTCTCGGTGCGGCGTGACCCTTACCAAGGGGCGTAAGGGTTTACCCGAATGTGGAGTAAGCGTTGAGTATTTCCAGCAAATGTCCTGATTTCATGCTCAGGTGGCCGAATACACGAACAATGCAGCAGTGGACGTCTGGCGGTATGAAGACCGGGTTGTCGCCCATGTCAGAGGAGATATCGACATCGCCTCCGAACCTGTGCTGCGCCTGGCCTTCATCCCGCTGCTGACGCCCGGCACGCGGCACATGGTGGTGGACATGGAGCAGGTGGGCTTCCTCGGCTCCGAGGGCGTACGGCTCCTGCTCGACCTCAGGAGCCGGGCGTGGGATCGGGGAGCCAGGGTGACGCTGTCCGGCTTGCGGGGGTTGAGGGCGAAGGTGTTCAGCGTGACGGGAGCCGACAAGGCTTTTGACATCTATCCGACCCTGGCCGACGCCTGGCGTTCCATCGACGCCGGAGCGGCCGTCTGAGCTGCGGCAGCGCCCGCCAGGAGGGGCGTACGACGCCTCCCGTGACGCTGGAGCCCCACGCGTGAACGCGTGTTTCGTGCACAACAAGGGCAACAGTCTGGAATGATCGCGTGGAGGTACTGTCGGATATCGAGACTGACGGACAGTGACGGATGCCCCCCATCGATAACATCACGACTTTCGCGGCCGAACGCCCGGTTTTTTCGGTGATCATCTGCGTCGTCGGCCTCGCCCTGCTGGGCGTCGCCGTGTTCTTCCTGCGGTCGGGGCTCAAGGTGGGCGCTCGGCTGTGGCAGACCTATGTCACCCCGCGCCCCATCGAGGACGTCCTCACCATCGTGGCCGCCTCCATCGCCACCGGTGTGTCCGCCCAAGGCATGTGGCGCTTCTCGGGCGACGTGCTCGGGCTCGACGGCCCGCTGCGCCTGCTGCTGTTCGCCTTCATCGAGGTCGCGATCATCACCTCGGCGGTGCGGGCCAGGCGCAACATGCGCGAGAACTACTCGGCCGGCATCGACGGCATCGCGGTATGGGCGCTGACCTGCCTGACCGCCGTGCTGTCCAGTATGGACGCCCGTAGCCTGGCCGAGGCCATCTTCCGCCTCGCCGCCCCGCTGGTCGCCGCCTGGCTCTGGGAGCGCGGCATGGCCATCGAACGGCACCGCATCACCGGTCGCCACCGCATCAACTGGCGGCTCACGCCCGAGCGTGTCCTCGTCCGCGTCGGCCTGGCGGAGGTCAGTGACCGCACCGCCAGCGAGGTCGACGCGCACCGGCGCCTGACCAGGGTGGCGCTCGCCGCCAAGCGTGCGCGCGCCCTGCGCGACGGCGGCGCCTCCGACCGCAAGATGCGGGCCGCGCTGCTCAAGCTGGACCAGGCCATGGACCAGGCGGTCGAGCACGCCGGACTGGCGGTCGACCAGGCACGCCAGGAGGCGCTGCTGGCCCAGATCGGCGCGCTGTACAACACGAGCAACCTCATCGACCTCACCCCGCCGGTGCCGTGGGCGCCCGAGGAGTCGAGGCGTCCCGCCCTGTCGCGGTCGGTCGCCTTCGACGAGGGCGAGGAGGAGGAGTTCGAGGTCGTCGAGTCCTTCGCGCCGGTCGTCGACACCGCACAGCGTGCGGCGCTGATGCGCAAGGCCAGGGAGTACTGGGATCACCAGATCGATGTGAAGTTCGTGCCGAGGGCGGCCGACATCGCACGTGAGGCGGGCATCTCGCTCATCACCGCCCGCGAGTACCGCGCCCTGTGGAAGCTGGAGCCACGCGCCCACGCCCTGATCGAGGCCGCGTACAACGAACACGGCATCGTCGACACCGGCACCTTCCCCGCCATCGTCACCTCCGACCCCATCCTCACCGTCAACGGCTCCTCCGCCGACCACCGCTGAGGTCTTCTCGGGCCCTCGGGAGGGCGTCCAGCCGGGCTGCCGCGAGGCCGCGCAGCCCGGCGGCCCGAGGCCCGGGGCCGCAGAGGCGAGGCACACGCGCCTCGGAGAAGGCACCCCGTGGTCAACAGGCGTCGCAAGCCCATGGCCAGGGCCATAGCCCGAAGCCCCGCCCTCGAAAGGCCGCCTCGCCGTCAGGCGGACTGCTGGCGTGGGGCGGGGCGGACCTCCAGCGTGTCGAGGAGTTCCTGGGTGGCGGCGGCGACGGCGGCGACGGCGCGGTCGAAGGATTCGGCGTTGCGCGCCGAGGGGGCGCGGAAGCCGGAGATCTTGCGGACGTACTGCAGCGCGGCGGCGTGCACGTCGTCGTGCGTCACCTCAGGGGTGTAGGGCTCGCGCAGCGTCTTGATGCTTCGGCACATGCCTCGGACCCTACCCGCCGCCCCCGACATTCCACCGTGAGCGCCTCAGCCGCCGAGGTACGGCTCGGTCGGCCAGCCCTCACGCCGCCAGGCGCTGTCCCAGAACAGCCACTCGTACTCGGTGGCCTGCACGAACGCCTCCGCCATCGCCGCACGCACCCCGTCGTCGGCCGAGTCGGCCAGCCGATCGGCGATCTCCTTGGCCCGCTCGACCGACTTGGCGAAGTCGGGGTCGGCGTAGGTGTCGATCCAGGCGCGGTACGGATGCCCTTCGGCGCCTCCGGTGCGCTCCAGCAGCGCCGTACCGACGTCCTGGTAGACCCAGAAGCACGGCAGCAGCGCCGCCACCAGCACGGGGTACGGCGCGGCGAGCGCGGTGGCCTGCAGGTAGGAGGAGTAGCCGAGGCAGGTGGGCGAGGTGCGGATGCCGTCGAGGTCGGCGGCGCCGAGCCCGTAGGCCTCGATGTACCCCTCGTGCAGGGTGCGCTCGGCGGCGATGGCCCCGTGGGCGCTCGACGCCCAGAACGCCGCCTCCTCCGGCTCGCCCGCCCGCACGGCGGCGGTGGCCAGCGCCCTGGCGAACGCCTCCAGGTAGCGCGCGTCCTGGACGATGTAGAAGGCGAAGCGCTCCCGGTCGAGGGTGCCTTCGCCGAGCGCGGTGTTGAACGGGTGCTGGTGGATGGCTCGCAGCAGTGGGGCCGTGCGGTCCCAGACGTCGTCGCAGAACATGACGTCCCTTCGCTAGTCCGAACTAGATCAGGTTCGACGGGTGTGATCTCAGCTCCGGCCGTTCCGGAGCACCCCGCGTCGCGAGCCACCGTAGCAGGCGTGCCCGCGGGGCTCAGCCGGGCCCCGCGACCGTCCACACGCTGAACGCCGCCCCCTGCGGATCGCGCAGCGCGGCCAGCGGCCCGACCGGCGTGCGCAGGGGGCCGTGTGCGACGGTGGCGCCGAGCGAGCGGGCGACGGCGGTGCTCGTCTCGGTGTCGGCGACCGAGAAGTACACGATCCAGCGCGGTTCGACCTGCGACGACGGCGGCGCGATGAGCCCGCCGACCGTCTCGCCGCCCGCCGTGAACGCGGTGAAGGGCGATCCGCCGAGGTCGAGTGTCGTCGTGCCGAGCCCGAGCACGAGCCGGTAGTACGCCGCCGCACGCTCCCGTTCCCCGGTCATGAGCTCGCTCCACACGTAGGCGCCGTGCTCGTGCGTCAGCCAGGCGCCCGGCCGCCGCAGCCCCAGCACCACGCCCGCCGGGTCGGCCACGAGGGACGCGAGCGGGACCCCGCCCGGCCGTACGGCCAGCGCGGCGGTGGCGGCGGGGTCGTCCGAGGCGAAGAAGGTGATCCAGCGCGGCGGCCCGGACGAGCCGACGATCGCGGCCACCGGCTCGCCGTCGAGTGCGGCCGTCACGCGGGCGTCGTGCTCGGCGGTGAACGTCCAGCCGAAGAGCTCGCCGTAGAACGGGAGGGCGGAGTGCGGGTCTGAGGTGTGCAGCTCGATCCAGCACGGTGCGCCCGGCGGGCGTGAGGTGCGGCGCGGCATCGCGGATCCCCTTTCTTTTATCCTAACCTGGGCCCGATGGCGATCGACAGCCGCACACTCGACCGGGTACGCAAGCTCCTGGCCAAGGCCGAGGGCACCGACAACGAGCACGAGCGCGCCGCGTTCATGGGCGCGGCCACGGCGCTGATGAGCAAGCACGGCATCGAGCAGGCGATGCTGCGCGGACGCGGCAGGGGCGGCCCGGCCAACAGGGTGGTGGCCGTCGGCGACCCTTGGGCCAGGGAGAAGGCCAGGCTGATCTACCTGGTGGCCCAGGCTTCGCGGTGCCGGCCGCTGCTGATCGGCAAGGGCGCGGAGGGGCAGCGCGTGCACGTGTTCGGGTTCGCCTCCGACCTGGAGCGTGCCGAGGTGCTGGCCACGTCGCTGCTGCTGCAGATGGCCACCGGCCTGGCGAAGGCGGGCGTGCCCGAAGGCGAGAGCCCGAGGGCCTATCGGCGTTCGTGGCTGCTGGGCTTCTCCGACGAGGTGCACCGCCTGCTGAGCGAGGCCGAGGCGCATGCCGAGCAGGAGGCCGAGGCGGGCGCGCCTGGCGCCGAACTGGTGCTGGCCGACCGGCACGCCGAGGTGGAACGCGCGGTCGCCGAGCACTACCCGCGCATCCGCACCAGCGTCCCGAGGACGAGCGGCACCGGCTACGGCGAGGGCGTCAGAGCGGGCCGCCGGGCCGACCTCGGCCGCCCCGGCGTCCCCACCCCACCCGCCTCCCCCCTCACCCGAGGCTGAGCCTTCCGAAAGCACTCACCCGAGGCTGAGCCTTCCGGGAAAGCACTCACCCGAGGCTGAGCCTTCCGGGAAAGCACTCACCCGAGGCTGAGCCTTCCGGAAAGCGCTCAGCTCTCCAGGGCCGCCGACACCACCGCCCTGGCCTCCTGCTGGACCTCGGCCAGGTGCTCCGGCCCCTTGAACGACTCGGCGTAGATCTTGTACACGTCCTCGGTCCCCGAAGGCCGCGCCGCGAACCAGGCGTCCGCCGTGGCGACCTTGACACCGCCCAGCGCCGCCCCGTTGCCCGGCGCCTCGGTCAGGATCGACGTGATGGGCGCCCCCGCCAGTGTGGACGCCGTGACCTGCGAGGCCGACAGCCTGGCCAGGACGGCCTTCTGCTCGCGGGTGGCGGGCGCGTCGACCCGGGCGTACGCGGGCTCGCCGTACCTGGCGGTCAGGTCCGTGTAGTGCTCGCTGGGGGTGCGGCCGGTGACGGCGATGATCTCGGCGGCGAGCAGCGCGAGGATGAGGCCGTCCTTGTCGGTGGACCAGGGCGAGCCGTCGCGGCGCAGGAAGGAGGCCCCGGCGCTCTCCTCGCCGCCGAAGGCCAGCGACCCGTCGAGCAGCCCGGAGACGAACCACTTGAACCCGACCGGCACCTCGACCAGCCGCCGCCCGAGCCCTTCGGCGACCTTGTCGATCATGCTGCTGCTGACCAGCGTCTTGCCGATCCCGGCCCCCTGCGGCCAGCCGGGCCGATGGGCGTACAGGTAGGAGATGGCGACGGCCAGGTAGTGGTTGGGATTGAGCAGCCCGCCGTCGGGTGTGACGATGCCGTGCCTGTCGGCGTCGGCGTCGTTGCCGGTCGAGACGTCGTAGCGGTCGCGCCGCTCGATGAGCGAGGCCATGGCGTACGGCGACGAGCAGTCCATGCGGATCTTGCCGTCCCAGTCGAGCGTCATGAACCGCCAGGTGGGGTCGACCAGCGGGTTGACCACGGTGAGGTCGAGGCGGTGCCGTTCGGCGATCTCCCCCCAGTAGGCGACGCTGGCGCCGCCGAGCGGGTCGGCGCCGATGCGTACCCCGGCCGCCCTGATCGCGTCGATGTCGAGCACCGAGGGCAGGTCGTCGACATAGGAGCCGAGGAAGTCGTACGGCTCGCCGAGCGAGGCCCGGTAGGCCACCCGGCGCACGCCCTTGAGCCCGTCGGCGATGAGTTCGTTGGCCCGGTCCTGGATCCAGGAGGTGGCGTCGGTGTCGGCGGGCCCGCCGTTGGGCGGGTTGTACTTGAATCCGCCGTCACGCGGCGGGTTGTGCGAGGGCGTGACGACGACGCCGTCGGAGCCGGGGTGGGTGAGGATGGCGTGCGAGACCGACGGCGTCGGTGTGTACCCGTCGCGCGAGTCGACCAGCACCCTGACGCCGTTGGCCGCGAAGACCTCCAGTGCGGAGACGCGGGCGGGCTCGGACAGGGCGTGGGTGTCGGCGCCGAGGAACAGCGGCCCGGTGATGCCCTGGGCCGTGCGGTATTCGACGATCGCCTGGCTGGTGGCGACGATGTGGTCCTCGTTGAACGCGGTGTCGAACGCCGATCCCCGGTGGCCCGAGGTGCCGAAGGCGACGCGCTGTGACACCTCGGCCGGGTCGGGGTGCAACGCGTAGTAGGCCGTCACGAGACGGGCCACGTCCACGAGGTCGGTCGGCTGTGCGGGCTGGCCCGCGCGCTCATGGGTCATACCACCCAGTATCTCGCGGCCGGTTCCGCGCTTGACTTTGACTAAACCTACCTGAAATATAGGAAATATGACCCTCCGTCTCAGGCGCCTGGCGGTCGCCACCGCCGCGCTCACCCTCTGCGCCCTGTCCGCCGCGTGCTCGACCACCCCCGCAGCCGGAGAGCCCGCCAACACCACCGGTGCCGTGCTCAAGCTCAAGGACCCGGGAAACGCAGGACCCATCGCCTACGCCAAGAAGAGCGGCCTGCTGCAGCAGCGCCTGGCCGCCGTCGGGGCGAAGGTCGAGTGGGGCGGCACCTACGCCTCCTTCACCGCCACCATCGACGCCGTGCGCTCCGGCTCGGTCAACGTCCTCGACGGCGCCATCTCGCCGGTTCTCGGGTACCTGGCCAACAGCAAGGACATCAAGATCTTCACCTTCACCGACCGGGTGACCGACCCGGCGGCCCCCGAGACCGACGGCCTGATCGTGCCCAAGGACAGCCCGATCAAGGACATCAGGGAACTGGTCGGCAAGCAGATCGCCGTCAACAAGGGCGGCAGGGGCGAATACCTCCTGCTGCTCGCCCTCGAACAGGCCGGCATTCCCGTCGACCAGGTCAAGCGCGTCTACCTCAACCCCGACCAGGCCGCATCCGCGTTCGCCACCGGCCAGGTCGACGCCTGGTGGGCCATCGTCAGAGCCTTCCCCGAGGCCGTGGCCAAGGGCGCGAAGGTCATCGTCAAGAGCCGCGACCTGCCAGACCAGGACCTCAACATGTCGGCCGCGCGCACCGAACTGCTCACCGAGCACCCCGAGGCGGTCCGGGTCTACTTCGAGGTGCTGCGCGAGCTCACCGCCGAGGCCAAGAAGGACCCGGCCAAGTTCCAGAACGTCTTCCTCGCCCAGGGCCCCACCGCCGTGTCCGGCCCGCGCCTCGAGCTTGAGCTGGCCAAGGCCCGCTACGCGGGCGTGCCGCGCTACTCCGCCAAGGCCGACGAGTCCTACGTCAAGGACGTGCTCGGCGTCTTCCAGAAGCATGCCGTCCTGCCGGCGAACGTGAGCCCGACCGATGTGATCTTCGAGCTGGAAAAGGCGTCATGACGCTCGCGGAGATCTCCAAGGCCCCGCCGGTCCTGCGGCCTCCGCGCTATCTCGGCACGGCGAGGCGCGGGCCCGCGGCCTCCTTCGCCGTGCGCCTGTCGGTCCCTCTCCTGCTGCTGGCCGCCTGGTGGTACGGCACCGGGACGGGGATCGTCGCCTCCGATGTGCTGGCCTCGCCGCCCGCCGTGCTCGGCGCGCTGGCGGAGCTGGCCTCGACCGGGCAGCTCGCCGAGTATCTGGCCGCCTCGGCGGGCAGGGCCGGGCTCGGCGTGCTGCTCGGTGGAGGGGTGGCGCTGCTGCTCGGCGTCGTGTCCGGGCTGTCGGCGCTGGGCGAGGAGCTCGTCGATCCGACCATGCAGATGAAGCGCGCCGTGCCGTTCCTGGCGCTGGTGCCGCTGTTCATCTCGTGGTTCGGGGTCGGCGAGACGTTCAAGGTCGTGCTGATCGCCGTCTCGGCCGCCGGGCCGATGTACGCCTACACCTATCTCGGGGTGCGCGGCGTCGACCGCAAGGTCGTGGAGGCCGCGCGCGGGTTCGGGCTGCGGGGCGCGGCGCTCGCGTTCGGCGTCATCATCCCGAGCGCGCTGCCCAACATCCTGATGGCGTTGCGCATCTGCCTGTCGGTGTCGCTGACCGGCCTCATCGCGGCCGAGCAGATCGGCGCGACCGAGGGCATCGGCTACCTGGTCACCCTGGCCCAGCAGTACTACCGCAGCGACTACATGGTGCTGTGTGTGGTGATCTACGCGGTGCTCGGCCTGGCCATCGACCTGGCGATCAGAGGCGTCGAGCGGCTGGCCATGCCCTGGCGTGCCCAGGTGGCCGCCCGATGAGCGCGGTCACGCTCGCGGGGGTCGGCAAGGCGTTCGGCGACAAGTCCGTCCTGGACGGCCTCGACCTGGAGCTCGAACCGGGGGAGTTCTTCGCCCTGCTCGGCCCGAGCGGCACCGGCAAGACGACGCTGCTGCGCATCCTGGCCGGGCTCGAACGCCCCGACACCGGCACCGTGCTCGCCCCCGAACGGCGGACCACCGTCTACCAGGAGCCCCGGCTCGTGCAGGCGCGCAGGGTGCTGCCCAACGTCACCATCGGCCTGCCGCGCACCGCACGCGAGGCCGCCGAACGCGCCCTGGCCGAGGTCGGCCTCGAAGGGTACGGCAGGGCTTGGCCCGCCACGCTGAGCGGCGGCGAGGCACAACGGGTCGCGCTGGCCAGAGCCCTGGTACGCGAGCCCGAACTGCTGCTGCTCGACGAGCCGTTCGCCGCGCTCGACGCCCTGACCAGGCTGCAGATGCAGGAGCTGGTCGCCGAGCTCTGCGCACGCCACCGGCCCGCCGTCGTCCTGGTCACCCACGACGTCGACGAGGCCGTACGGCTGGCCGACCGGGTCGTGGTGCTGCGCGAGGGCAGGCTCGCCGTCGACGAGCGCATCGACCTGCCGCATCCCCGCGACACCGGGGACCCGGCCTTCATCGCCTACAGACGGCTTTTCCTTTCACATCTGGGAGTGTCATGACATCGCTTTGGTACACCCGTTGCCCCGTGCCCACGGCCAGCGGCCTGGCGCACAACCTGGGCTGGCTGGCCGAGGAACTCGGCGAGATCGGCGTGCTGCAGGACGCGCCTCCGGAGCTGGCCGAGCGCCACTACGACCACGAGCTGCTCGGCCTGTTCCGCGAGGGCGGCAACGTGCCCGCGCTGGCCGCGCGCTCCGAAGGCGCGAGGACCAGGCTGATCGGCCTGACCTGGATCGAGGAGTGGCAGTCGGTGCTCGTCCGCCCGGATTCGGGCATCCGGAGTGCGGCCGACCTGCGCGGCGCCAGGTTCGCGCTGCCCGGCTGGGCCAAGACGCGGGGGCAGAGCTTCCCCCGCGCGATGGCGCTGCACGGCGCCAAGGGCGCACTCGCCCAGGGCGGCCTCACCCTCGACGACGTGCGCTTCGTCGACGTGCGCGCCGATGCGGGCAAGGGCGCGTGGCCGGGCGTCACCGAACTGGCCGCGGGCCTCGTCGACGCCGTGTACGTCAAGGGCGCCAGGGCGGCCGAGCAGGCGGCCGAGATCGGCGCGGTCGTCGCCGTCGACCTCGACGCCCATCCCGACCCGCGTACCCGCGTCAACAACGGCACCCCCAGGCCGATCACCGTGCACGAGGACCTGCTGGCCGAGCGGCCCGACCTGGTCGTCGGCTTCCTCACCCAGACGCTGCGCGCGGCTGAGTGGGCCGCGGCGAACCTGGAGGAGGTGCGGGCGATACTCGGCCGCGAGGTGCGCTCGGGCGCGGGCGGCGTGGTGACCGCCTACCGGGGCGACTTCCACACCTCGCTGCACCCGGACCTGTCGGCCGAACGCCTCGAGCTGCTCGGCCTGCAGAAGGAGTTCCTGCGCGTGCACGGCTTCCTGGCCGCCGACATCGACATCGAGGCGTGGGCGGCGCACGAGCCGCTGGCCGAGGCGCGCGAGCGGCTGGCCCGCTCGGCAGCGGCGGTGGCGTGATGGCGGAGTTCTACATCACCCTGCCCACGCGTGGGGACGGCAGGCGTGGCGCCTGGCATCCCGACGCGCACCGGCCCTTCCCCTCCTTCGTCACCGATCCCCGCCAGGTGGTGCCTTTCGACCATCTGGCCCAGATCGGCAGGGCGGCCGAGCTGGCCGCCTTCACCGGGGCGCTGGCGCCCTTCGACGCCGAAGGGGAGGAGTCGCTCGTCGTGGCGGCCGGGCTGCTGCGCCAGAGCAGGTGGTTGCGGGTCGCGGCCGGGTTCCATCCCGGCATCGCCACCCCCGTGTACGCCGCCAAGGTCGCGGCCTCGCTGCAGCGTTTCTCCGGCGACCGGCTCGACTGGCACCTGGAGGTCGACCTGGACCCGGCCGTGGCCAGGTCGCAGGGCGACTTCCTGACGGGCGCCGAGCGCTACGCACGGGCGGCGGAGTTCCTCACGATCGCCAAGGGCGTGTGGCACGAGCCCGGCTACACCTACGAAGGCCGCTACTACCAGGTGCTGGCCGGAGGCTTCCAGTCGCCGCTCGCCGGTCGCGCCTTCCCCCGTGTGCACCTGTCGGGGACCTCGCCCGAGGCGGTCGCCCTGTCGGCCGAGCATGCCGACGTGCACGTCTTCGAGCCGGGCGACGACATCGAGTCCGTCGCCGCGAGCCTGCCCGGCCGTGCCTACGGCCTGCGGGTGGACGTGCTGGCCCGTGAGGACGACGACGAGGCGCTCCGGGCGGCGGCGGCGCTCGGCGGGTTCGCCGGGCTGGTCGGCTCCTA
Organism: Nonomuraea sp. IBHARD001; assembly: GCF_056106265.1. Taxonomy (NCBI): domain Bacteria; kingdom Bacillati; phylum Actinomycetota; class Actinomycetes; order Streptosporangiales; family Streptosporangiaceae; genus Nonomuraea; species Nonomuraea sp. IBHARD001. The sequence goes on along the minus strand of NZ_JBWBBW010000002.1, from coordinate 5,720,082 downwards.
CGAGCGGGTCGCGGGCGAACTGCGCGACTACGCCGAGCGGGGGATCGGCGTGTTCCATCTGACGGCCAGGCCGTACCTGGAGGAGACCTACCGGCTGGGCGAGCATCTGCTGCCGCTGCTGGCGAAGGAGGGCGTCGGTGTCCATTGACATCTACTGGCGCATCGGCACGCACGGCGACCAGCCGTCGTTGCGCAGGCGCGTGGCCAGCAGGGGGGAGTGGGCGCCGGTCGTGCCGGGCAGCCTGGCCCCGGGTGTGCGCGACGGGCGGCGTGACGGCTACAGCTATGTCGAGCACATGGCGGACGTGGCCAGGGCGTCGCAGAGCGCCGGATTCGTGGGCGGGCTGCTGCCCTCCTTCCCCAACACCGACGACCCGTGGGCGACGGCGGCGACGCTGGCCCGCGAGACCTCGACGTACCGGTTCATGATCGCCTTCCAGCCCGGCTTCCTGCACCCGGTGCAGGCGGCCAGGATGACGGCCAGCCTGCAGCGGGCCACCGGCGGGCGCGTCGTCTACAACGTGATCTCGGGCGGCGGCGGCCCCGACCAGCTGTGGTGGGGCGACAAGGTCGACCACGACGACCGCTACGCGCGCACCTCGGAGTTCCTCGACGTGCTCAAGGGCGTGTGGCGGGGCGAGTCCTTCGACTACGAGGGCCGCTTCTACCGGGTCGAGGGCGCGGCGCTTCCCGCGGCCCTGGCCGGGCAGCCGTTCCCCGAGATCTACTTCTCCGGCTCCTCCAAGGCCGCGATCGAGGCGGCGGGCAGGCACGCCGACCACTACCTGTCGTGGCTGGAGCCGTTCGCGCCGCTGGCGGAGAAGTTCGCCCAGGTGCGCGAGCACTCCGCCCGCCTGACCCGCGAGCCGAAGTTCGCCGTCCGCATCGACGTCGTGGCCCGCGAGAGCGAGCAGGAGGCCTGGGCGGAGATCGAGAGGGGCTGGAACAACATCGACCCCTCGGTCCTGCGCGGCGCCACCGGCGACTCCATCGGCTGGCAGCGCAGCCAGTCCTTCGTCACGGGCGCCGTGACCGGCTACCGCGACCTGGAGGTGCAGCCGAACGTCTGGGGCGGCTTCCACCTGCTGCGCGGCGGGCCCGCCTTCGGCCTGGTCGGCAGCTACCGCCAGGTCGCCGAGCGGCTGGACGAGCTCATCTCGCTCGGCGTCGGCTCCTTCATCCTCGCCGGGGTGCCGCACCTGGAAGAGGCCTATCGGGTCGGGGAAGAGGTCCTTCCCCTCCTGCGCGGTCATGACTTGTCCATCGAATCCCCCTTGCTAGCGAAAGGCCGGTCCCTGTGAGCGTCCGCGTCGGTTTCTTCCCCAGTAACAACTCCCTGTGGGTGCTGCGCCACCGCGGCGTCCTCGAGCGGGCGCTGCCCGACGTCGAATGGGTCGACCTGCGTCAGCTGCCGTCGCAGGAGCGGCCGGACCCGACCAGGGACCTGCCCTCGCTGCACGGCGACCACCTGTTCGACGGCGGCTACGACTTCATCGGCACCGGCTCGACCCCGCCGGTCACCGCGCAGGGCAAGGGGCACGACATCGTGTACGTCGCGGTGTCGGGCTCACGCCACGAGAACGGCCGCCTGGTCGCGCTCGCCGGGTCCGGCATCACCTCGCCCGCCGATCTGAAGGGCAGGAAGGTCGCGCTCGGGCACGGCTCGTGGCAGACGACGCTGCTGCTGTTCGCACTGGACAAGGTGGGCCTGACCTGGTCCGACATCATCCCCGTCGACGCGGGCGGCAACGCGGCCGAGCTGCTGGTCTCGGGCGAGGTCGACGCCTGGGTCGGCTCGTACCCGGCGCTGAGCCGGGTGGAGTCGCAGACGCGCACGCTGGTGGAGACCGACGGGCTCTTCAGCCACCGCTCGCTGTGGTTCACCCGTCGTGACTTCGCCGTCGAGCACCCGGAGAAGCTGGCCGCGATCGTCGCCGCGCTGCGCGAGTCCGACGCCTGGATCAAGGAGAACCCGCGTGAGGCGGCCGAGCTGTTCGCGGCCGACGACGGCGGATCGGTCGACGACTGGGAGAACGCGCTGCGCCGCCGCCCGTTCGGCCTCGAGCCCGTCACCGACGAGTTCGTCGCCGAGCAGCAGCGCGCCGCCGACCTCTTCCACGCCGCCGGCCTCATCGACAGGAAGGTGACGGTCGCCGACGCCGTCCTGCCCGACCTGGCCAAGCTCCTCGACTGAGCCCGTCGCGAGCCCGCCGTACCCCTGCGCGACAGGGTACGGCGGGCTAGACTGACTCGCGTCTTCCACCAGAACGGAGTTCGGTTGATGCGAGTCGGACTGTTCCTCGACGAGCCCCAGGGCCCGGACGCGCTCGACGTCCTGCACGACCGCATCGCCTCGGCCGAGGCCGACGGTTTCGCCACCGCGTGGCTCTCGCACATCTTCGGACTCGACGCCCTGACCGCGCTGGCCGTGGCGGGAGGCGGCGTCCCGCGCATCGAACTCGGCACCGCCGTCGTGCCCACCTACCCGCGTCACCCGGCGGCCCTGGCCCAGCAGGCCCTCACCGCCAACGCCGCACTCGGCGGCCGGCTCGCGCTCGGCATCGGCCTGTCCCACCGGTTCATCATCGAAAAGATCTTCGGACTCCCCTTCGACCGGCCCGCCAGGCACATGCGCGAATACCTCGACGTGCTGCTCCCGCTCCTGCGAGGCGAACAGGCCACAGCCGAAGGCGAGACGATCAGCGCCAACATCGGCCTGTCGACGCCCGGCTCGGGCGACATGCCGCTCCTGCTGGCGGCGCTGGCCCCGCGCATGCTGGCCATGGCGGGCGCGCTCGCCGACGGCACCGTGCTCTGGATGACCGGCCCGAAGACCGTCGCCGAGCACGTCGTGCCCGCGATCACCGCCGCGGCCGGGCAGGCGGGCCGCCCGGCTCCCCGCGTGGTCTGCGGGCTGCCGATCTGCGTCACCGACGACCCCGCATCGGCCAGGGCTCGCGCCGACGAGGTCTACGAGACCTACGGCCAGCTGCCCTCCTACCGGGCGATGCTCGACAGGGAGGGCGCGCAGGGGCCGGGCGACGTGGCGGTCGTCGGCGACGAGCGGTCGGTGAAGGCGCAGCTCGAAGCGCTGGCCGAGGCCGGGGTCACCGACTTCGCCGCCGCCGTCTTCGCCGGCGGCGAGCGCACCCGCGACCTGCTCAGGGAGCTGGCCGGCTAGGCCCCTTGTCCTCCTCCAGGATGTCGCTGGCCGACGTCACGATCTTCGGGTCGGGCGAGCCGACCACCGCGGCGTCCTTGTTCTCGTAGTCGAAGCGGCTCAGCACGTGCCGCATCGCCTCGATCCTGGCCCGCTTCTTGTCGTTGCTCTTGATGACCGTCCACGGCGCCTCCGCCGTGTCGGTGTTGAGGAACATGTCCTCCTTGGCCTTGGTGTAGTCCTCCCACCTGTCCAGGGAGGCCAGGTCGATCGGCGACAGCTTCCACTGCCGCACCGGGTCGACCTGCCTGATGATGAACCTCGTGCGCTGCTCGCTCCTGGACACCGAGAACCACAGCTTGACCAGGTGGATCCCGTCGCGGACCAGCATGCGCTCGAACAGGGGCGCCTGCAGCATGAACTCGTCGTACTCAGGCGGCGTGCAGAAGCCCATCACCCGCTCGACGCCCGCCCGGTTGTACCAGGACCGGTCGAACAGCACGATCTCCCCGGCGGCGGGCAGGTGTTTGATCCAGCGCTGGAAGTACCACTGCGTGCGCTCACGCTCGCTCGGCTTCTCCAGGGCCACGACCGTCGCGCCGCGGGGGTTGAGGTGCTCGGTGAACCGTTTGATGGTGCCGCCCTTGCCCGCGGCGTCACGCCCCTCGAACAGCACCACGAGCCGCTCGCCCTCGGCTTTCATCCAGTACTGGAGTTTGAGCAGCTCGATCTGCAGCAGGCGTTTCCAGCTGTCGTACTCCGGTCTGGTCATGCGTTCTTCGTAGGGGTAGTGCTCGCGCCAGGTGTCGACGGGCGTGCCGTCGGCATGCATCAGCATGGGCTCGTCGTCGTCACTGTCGTCCACCCATACGCCGGAAGCCGGATTGATCAGGTCCACATCCTGATCTCTACTCCTTTGCGGCGAATTGAAACCATGAGTGACGGCGTGGCAACGGTACGTGAGGTGATCGCCTTCCTAGACTCCGGCAGCGTGAAGCGAATCCTGAACGGCATCGACGTGTCGAACTGGCAGGGAGCGGTCGACTGGGCGGGCCACGCGGGCTCGGGCGTCACCTTCGCCTTCGCCAAGGCCACCGAGGGGACCGGCTGGGCCGACACATGGTTCGCCCGGAACTGGAACGGCATGCGGGAGAGCTGGATCGTCTGCGGCGCCTACCACTTCGCCAGGCCCAAGGGCGACCCGGTCGAACAGGCCAGGCACTTCCTGAACACGGTCAGGGCGGCGGGCGGCCTGCGCAGGGGCGACCTGGTCGCACTCGACCTGGAGACCGACGACGGCAGACGGCCCGACGCCGTGGCCGCCTTCGCCAGGCGCTGGTGCAGGTACCTCGTCAGGCACGCCCAGGTCAGGCCGTTCATCTACACCTTCCCGCACTTCGCGGCCAAGGGCGCGTGCGAGGGGCTCGGCGGCTACCCGCTGTGGCTGGCCGCGCCGGACAGCCCCAAGGGGGAGCCGTCGGTGCCGGGGCCGTGGCGCGACTGGACCATCCACCAGCACGCCCACAGCCCACTGGACCTCAACGTGTTCAGAGGGTCGCGCCAGCGCCTCACCAGGCTCGGCCGCAGGCCCGGCTGACCTGCGGTCTGTAACCTTCCAGCCATGATCTTCGAAGGGAAGGGCAGGGAGGAACCATGCTCATCACGCACCCTCGCCACCCCTGGGCGGCGCTGCCCCTCTTCGTGGTGGCGGTCGTGGCCGTCGCCGCGATCGGCTCGATCAGTGCGATCGACGCCACGGGCGAATACCTCATGCTCGACCGGCCCGCGTGGGCGCCGCCGCAATGGCTGTTCGGCCCCGCCTGGACCACGCTCTACGTCATGATCGCGCTGTCCGGCTGGCTGGCGTGGCGGGCGGGCGGGTGGAACCGGGCGCTCGGCGTCTACACGGTGCAGCTCGCGCTCAACGCCGGATGGACGCCGTTGTTCTTCGCCGCCGGGCAGTACGGCCTGGCGCTGGTGGAGATCTGCCTGCTGTGGGCGTCGATCGCGGTGACGCTGTCGATGTTCTGGCGGATCAGCCGTGCCGCCTCGCTGCTGCTCGTGCCCTACCTCGTGTGGGTGACCTACGCGGCCGGGCTCAACGCGGCCATCCTGCTGCTGAACTGAGCGCCTGGGGCGGTGTGCGGGTCCGATAACATCGGGAGTCCGCACACTCAGCCGTCTTCCCAGGGAGTCACCGTGTCAGCCGACCTTCGCATCACCCTCGCCGGAGCCGAGCGTGTGGTCGCGGCGGGCACGACGTACGGCCAGGCCCTCGATGCCGACGGGCGCACGGTCGTCGCCGCGAGGGTCGGCGGCGAGCTGCGCGACCTGGCCGCCGAGGTGGCCGAAGGCGACGTCGTCGAGCCGGTCGAGATCGGCAGCGACGACGGACGCGCCATCCTGCGCCACTCCGCCGCCCACGTCATGGCCCAGGCCGTGCAGGAGCTGTTCCCCGAGGCCAAGCTGGGCATCGGCCCGCCGGTCGACAACGGCTTCTACTACGACTTCGACGTCGAGCGCGGCTTCCAGCCCGACGACCTCAAGCGCATCGAGAAGCGCATGCGTGAGATCGTCAAGCAGGGCCAGCTGTTCTCGCGCAGGCCGGTCAGCGACGAGGCCGCCCGCGAGGAGCTCGCCGCCGAGCCGTACAAGCTGGAGCTCATCGGGCTCAAGGGCGGCGCCGGGGCCGACGACGACGGGGCCAGTGTCGAGGTGGGCGGCGCCGAGCTGACCATTTACGACAACCTCGACGCCAAGACCGGCGAGCTGAAGTGGAAGGACCTGTGCCGGGGGCCGCACCTGCCGACGACCCGGGTGATCCCGGCGTTCAAGCTGATGCGCACCGGCGGCGCGTACTGGCGGGGCAGTGAGAAGAACCCGCAGCTGCAGCGCATCTACGGCACCGCCTGGGAGACGCGCGAGGCGCAGGACGCCTACCTGCACATGCTGGAGGAGGCCGAGAAGCGCGACCACCGCAAGCTGGGCGCCGAGCTCGACCTGTTCTCCTTCCCTGACGAGCTGGGCTCCGGCCTGCCGGTCTTCCACCCCAAGGGCGGCACGATCCGCCGGGTGATGGAGGACTACTCGCGGCGCAGGCACGAGGAGGCGGGCTACTCCTTCGTCAACACCCCGCACATCACCAAGGACCAGCTCTACAAGACCTCGGGCCACCTGGAGTGGTATGCCGACGGCATGTTCCCGCCCATGGAGCTCGAAGGCGCCAAGTACTACCTCAAGCCCATGAACTGCCCGATGCACAACCTGATCTTCAAGGCGCGCGGGCGGTCCTATCGTGAGCTGCCGCTGCGCACGTTCGAGTTCGGCACCGTCTACCGCTACGAGAAGTCGGGCGTGGTGCACGGCCTGACCAGGGTGCGCGGGCTGACGCAGGACGACGCGCACATCTACTGCACCCGCGAGCAGATGCGCGACGAGCTCACCTCGCTGCTGCGGTTCGTGCTCGACCTGCTGCGCGACTACGGCCTCGACGACTTCTACCTGGAGCTGTCGACCAAGGACCCGGTCAAGTTCGTCGGCACCGACGAGGACTGGGAGGAGGCCACGGCCACGCTGCGCGAGGTCGCCGAGTCGGAGAAGCTGGAGCTCGTCCTCGACCCCGGCGGCGCCGCCTTCTACGGGCCCAAGATCTCGGTGCAGGTGCGTGACGCGATCGGGCGTTCGTGGCAGATGTCCACGATCCAGCTCGACTTCAACCTGCCCCAGCGCTTCGAGCTGGAGTATCAGGCGGCCGACGGCAGCAGGCAGCGGCCCATCATGATCCACAGGGCGCTGTTCGGCTCCATCGAGCGCTTCTTCGGTGTGCTGGTCGAGCACTACGCGGGTGCGTTCCCTCCGTGGCTGGCGCCCGTCCAGGTGGTCGGCATCCCGATCGCGGACGCGCACGCGCCGTATCTGCTCGATGTGGCCAAGAAACTGCGCGAGCGCGGGATCCGCGTGGAGGTCGACACCTCCGACGACCGCATGCAGAAGAAGATCCGCAATGCGCAGAAGTCGAAGGTGCCGTTCATGCTGCTGGCCGGTGACGACGACATCGCGGGCGGGGCGGTGTCCTTCCGCTTCAGGAACGGCGAGCAGAAGAACGGCGTCCCCGTCGACGAGGCCGTCGCCGAGATCGTCGCGGCGGTGGAGGACCGTACCCAGGTCTGAGGCCCGTGGCGGCCGGGTCAGCGCGTGAAGAGCTCGAAGGTCACGGTCGGGCGCTCGGTGTGCTGGGTGGTGAGCTGGGTCAGCAGCGTGCGGCAGTAGGTCTCGGGGTCCTCGTCGGTGAGGGCCTCGATGTAAGCCCGGTGCTCCAGCAGGGAGCGCACACCGCGTTCCAGGCCGTCGGTGACGTCCAGGGCGTGGGTGGGGTGGTCGGTGCCCGCAACGGCCACCCAGCGCACGCCGTCCCACGGGTCGAGGCCGTCGGCGGGGAAGATCCAGCGGTTGCCCGCGTCTCCCGCCGCGTCGAGCGCCGCCCGGCCGACCGCGCGGTGGTCGGGCGTGTTCCACAGCACGCCGCCCCACGTGTCGCGGTGGTTGAGCGTCAGCACCAGCTCGGGCCGATGCCGCCTGATGGCGTGGGCGAGGTCGCGGCGCAGGGCGGTGCCGTACTCGACGACGCCGTCCGGGTGGTCGAGGAAGTCCACCCGCGTGACGCCGACCACGGCCGCGCTCGCCCGCTGCTCGCGCTCGCGCAGGGGAGCGGCTTTCGCCGGTTCGAGGCCGTCGATGCCCGCCTCGCCGCGTGTGGCCAGGACGTAGGCGGTGCTCTTGCCCGCGTCGCTCCACACGGCCACGGCTGAGGCGGCGCCGTACTCCATGTCGTCGGGGTGGGCGACGATGGCCAGGGCTCTGGTCCAGTCGGCGGGCATCGGCTGCAGGTGTTCGGCCATGGGTCCTCCCAGGGGTGGTACACGTCCTGCCGAGTCTGCCATCCGCGCGGGCAGCCGTCGGGGCGGCGGGCGGTGCGCCCTATGCTGCTAGGCATGCAGGAGAGCGAGCCGATCGAGCAGGTGGGCGCGGGCGCGCCGGACAACTTCCAGCGTCTGTGGACCCCTCACCGCATGGCCTACATCAAGGGCGAGAACAAACCGACCGGCGAGGGGCCCGGCGACGGCTGTCCGTTCTGCGAGATTCCGCACATGGGCGACGAGGAGGGGCTGATCGTCGCCAGGGGCGAGGTGGTCTTCGCCGTGCTGAACCTGTATCCCTACAACTCCGGCCATCTCCTCGTATGTCCGTATCGGCACGTGTCCGACTACGACGGGCTCGACGACGCGGAGGTCGCCGAGCTCGGCGACTTCACCAGGAAGGCCCTGCGGGCGCTGCGCAAGGCCAGCGGCGCCCAGGGCTTCAACGTGGGCATGAACCTGGGCCACGTCGCCGGAGCGGGCATCGCCGCCCACCTGCACCAGCACGTGGTGCCCAGATGGGGCGGCGACACCAACTTCATGCCGGTCGTCGGCCACACCAAGGTCCTACCGCAACTCCTGCACGACACCCGCCGGATGCTGGCCGACGCCTGGAAGGAAGCCTGATCCGACGGCCCGGGTTGACGTTGCGCCCTTGGCCGTGAGGGGCGTGCTGGAGGGGCTCGACGGGGAAGCCTTGAGGTGGCCGCCGGGTTCGGTGCCAGGCGCGCTCCAGTCTGGACGGTCTCGGCAGTTCCATGTCGCAGGTGGCCTTGGCCGGCAGCCGCGGGTCACCGGCGGCCAGGGCTTTGACCTCGGCGTAGGTGAGGGCTTCCTGGCCGAAGCCGTCCTCGGCTTCACGGCCGACGCCTTTTCCGGCGATGACCTGGCTGATGCACCGCTGTTCGCGCTCCACGGTCTGCCAGGAGTAGGCGTCCAGGCCGCGTTCGGTGACGTAGCGCAGGATGCGCACCTGCGGGTTCTGATTGCCCTGGCGGATGATGCGGCCTTCGCGTTGCTCGATGTCGGCAGGCCGCCATGGGCAGGTGAAATGGTGCAGAGCTACCGCCGCCGGCACTGAGCCCGGCCGCACACCCGGGGACGGCGAGCGGGCGCCCCCGCCCGAGGCGCTCCGGGCAGCCCGGCGCCGGTTGTTCATCCGCCGTTCCCGCACCGCTTCACCGGCGCATGCCAATATCGGTGTTCATCGAAATAGACATGCGTCAATATGTTGGGCGTAGTCAGGGGCAGCCCGATGTCCAGCACCTACAAGCGCGACGACCTGTCCATCGACCAGCGGCTCGCGCTCAGCACGGCCGCGCGCCGGCTGGGTGAGGAGTTCATCGGCGTCTTCTCCGCCGAGACGATCGAGCGGTTCCCGCACACCGGCTACGACCAGTCCGCGACCTCGGCTGCGGTGCCGCACTTCCTGCCGCTGATCTCCGAGCGTTTCGCCCGCCAGCGGCTGCACGCCCTGGCCCGCGTCGAGGGCCGCGGTGACGGGCGGCCGATCGTGTTGTTCCTGTGCGTGCACAACGCCGGGCGTTCGCAGATGGCGCTCGGCTTCTTTGCCGAGCTCGCCGGGGAGGGGGCCGTGGGCTGGTCGGGTGGGTCGCAGTTCGCCTCCGAGCTCAAGGCGGCGGCGGTGGCCTCGATGGCCGAACGGGGTATCGACATCTCCCGCGAGTACCCCAAGCCGTGGACCGAGGAGATCGTCCGGGCCGCCGGCGTCGTGGTGACCATAGGTTGCGGGGACGCCTGCCCTGTCCTTCCTGGCACGCGCTCCCTCGATTGGGAGCTGGAGGACCCGGCCGGGCTGGCGGTGCAGGAGGTGCGGCCGATCCGCGACGAGATTGAGCGCCGGGTGCGTGCCCTGCTGGCCGGGCTGCAGGTCCCCACCCGGTCATAGACAGATATCGATATAGACTGGGTTCGATTTCGATGAGTATCGATATAGGAGGGGTAGGGATGGATCTGCTGCAGATCCTGGAGTGCAGTCCGCCGCTGGCGCGCGAGCCGCTCGACGAAGAGCAGGCCGCGGGCGTGGCCCGGGTGTTCAAGGCCCTGGGTGATCCGGTGCGGCTGCGCATCCTGTCGATCGTGGCCAGCCGGGAGGGCGGAGAGGTGTGCGTGTGCGACATCACCGGCGCCTTCGAGCTGTCGCAGCCGACCATCAGCCATCACCTCAAGGTCCTCAAAGAGGTCGGGCTGCTGGCCTCGGAGCGGCGGGCCTCCTGGGTGTACTACCGGCTCGTTCCCGAAACGCTGGGCGAACTGTCGGCCATCCTCGCTACCCCGGCATCGGTGTGAGCATGGGGCCGCGCGTCACGTCTTCTCGCTCCGGGGTCGTCGCGGGCCTGTCCATCCTGGATCGATTCCTGCCGGTGTGGATCGGCCTGGGGATGGCCGCAGGGCTGCTGCTCGGGCGGCTGCTGCCTGGCCTGGACACGGCTTTGGAGGCGGTGAAGATCGGGCAGATCTCGTTGCCGATCGCCCTCGGGTTGTTGCTGATGATGTACCCGGTGCTGGCCAAGGTCCGCTACGACCGTCTCGGCACCGTCACCGGCGACCGGCGCATGCTGCTGTCGTCGCTGGTCCTGAACTGGGTGCTCGGACCGGCGCTGATGTTCGCCCTGGCCTGGCTGCTGCTGCCCGACCTGCCGGAGTACCGCACCGGGCTGATCATCGTCGGGCTGGCCCGGTGCATCGCCATGGTCCTCATCTGGAACGACCTGGCCTGCGGCGACCGGGAGGCCGCCGCCGTCCTGGTCGCCCTGAACTCGGTTTTCCAGGTACTCGCGTTCGGGGTGCTCGGCTGGTTCTACCTCGACCTGCTGCCCGGCTGGCTTGGCCTGCCCCAGGAAACACTGGCGGTCTCGGCCTGGGACATCGCCTTCTACGTGCTGGTCTTCCTCGGCATCCCGCTCGCCGCCGGGCACACCTCCCGCCGACTCGGCGAACGCGCCAGGGGGCGGGACTGGTACGAGCAGCGGTTCCTGCCGAAGATCGGGCCGATCGCCCTGTACGGGCTGCTGTTCACGGTCGTGATCCTATTCGCCCTGCAAGGGCAGACGATCAGCGAGCGGCCGCTCGACGTCGCGCGGATCGCGTTGCCGCTGCTGGTCTACTTCCTTCTCATGTGGGGCGGCGCGTTCCTGGCCGGACGAGCGATCGGCCTGAGCTACGGCAAGACCACGACCCTGGCGTTCACCGCGGCGGGCAACAACTTCGAACTCGCCATCGCCGTCGCCGTCGGCGTGTTCGGTGTCACCTCGGGGCAGGCGCTGGCCGGGGTGGTCGGCCCGCTCATCGAGGTGCCCGTCCTGGTCGCCCTGGTCTACGTCAGCCTGTGGGGCCGGCGCCTGTTCAGCAAGGAGCTCACCCATGTCCAGCAGTAAGCCGAGCGTCCTGTTCGTCTGCGTCCACAACGCCGGGCGCTCCCAGATGGCCGCTGGCTGGCTCACCCATCTGGCCGGTGACCGGATCGAGGTGCGCTCGGCCGGGTCCGAACCCGCCGAGGCGATCAACCCGGTCACCGTCGAGGCGATGGCCGAGGCCGGCGTCGACCTCGGCGCCGCCCAGCCGAAGGTCCTCACCGCGGACGCCGTCCAGGCCTGCGACGTGGTGATCACCATGGGATGCGGCGACGCCTGCCCGATCTTCCCCGGCAAGCGGTATGAGGACTGGAAGCTCGACGACCCCGCCGGGCAGGGCATCGAGGCCGTACGCGCGATCCGTGAGGAGATCAGGGCCCGCGTGGAGAAGCTGATGGCCGAGTTGCTGGGTTGAGCCTGCCCGGCAGCGACCGGCATTCGGCCGCGACGATCGGTCCGCCAGGCCGCGAACGACACCCCTTCAGGCCACCCGAAGCCCGCCCGCAATACTTGTGAGGACTTGGTGGACGCTCATCACGACCCCGCCGGGCAACCGCCGGACCGGTCCTCCTTCCGGCAGCGAGGCGGATCGGCGCGCGAGGTGGCCCTGCTGTTTCTGAAGCTGGGCACGATCGCCTTCGGCGGCCCCGCCGCGCACACCGCGATGATGCGCGACGAACTGGTGCGCCGCCGCGGCTGGGTCTCAGACCAGCGCTTCGTCGACCTGATGGGCGCCACCAACCTCATTCCCGGCCCCAACTCCACCGAACTGGCCATCCACCTCGGTCACGACCGCGCCGGCCGCAAAGGACTCCTGGTCGCGGGCGTGTGCTTCATCCTTCGGCCTGCTGCCGACCGTGATCAAGAATGTGTGGCTGGGCGTCCTGGCCGTCGCCGCTCTGGGCGCCTGTCTGCTGGGCGTCAACGAGCTGCTGGTGCTCGCCGCCGGTGCCGTGATCGCGGCCGCTGCGCGGCGGGCACCACGGTTTGCTGAGCCTTCCTCTGCTGGGTATGACCGCTCCGATCCTGCCCGGCCCGGGTGGCGGCGAGCTCACCAGCTGTTCCTGACCATGCTCAAGATCGGCTCGGTGCTGTACGGCAGCGGCTACGTGCTGCTGGCCTTCCTGCGCGGCGACTTCGCCGACCGGCTGGGCTGGATCACCGACCAGCAGCTCATCGACGCCGTCTCCATCGGTCAGGTCACTCCCGGCCCGGTCTTCACCACCGCCACCTTCATCGGACACCTCATCGCCGGCCCGATCGGCGCGCTCCTGGCGACCATCGCCATCTTCCTGCCGTCGTTCGTCTTCGTCGGGCTGCTCACCCGGCTCACCGACAAGCTGCGCTCCAGCGACTGGACCTCGGCGCTGCTGGACGGGTTGAACGCCGCGGCCCTGGCTCTGATGGCGGGCGTGTCCTTCGAACTGGGCGCCGACGCGATCGTCGACCCGCTCACCGCCGCGATCGCCGTGCTCACGCTGGCGTTGCTGTGGAGGACCAAGCTCAACAACGCCTGGTACATCGTCAATCGCGGGAGGGCCCCAGATCGGCGGCCACCACGTCGAGGCGGCCGGGGTCTTCGGCCAGGGGGGCGAACAGGGCGCCGAGCCTGTTCACCGCCTCGGGGATGATGCGGTAGTAGACCCAGGTGCCGCGGCGTTCGCCGTCGATGAGCCCGGCGGTGCGCAGGATCTTCAGGTGGTGGGAGATCGTGGGCGCGCTCAGGTCGAAGGCGCCGGTCAGGTCGCACACGCACGCCTCGCCGCCCGCATGCGAGCCGATCATCGACAGCAGCCGCAGCCGCACCGGGTCGGCGACCGCCTTGAGCAGCACCGCGAGGCCGGCCGCGTCGTGCTCCGACAGCGACTCGCGCGCGATCGGCGCGCAGCACTGGATCGTCACGGCGGTCATCCCGGCCTCCTTGATTCGACATTCCTCAAATCATAGGCGGTGGTAGGCGACCAGGGCCAAGGCGGCGACGGCGCTGAGCACGGCCACCGCGCTCATCACCCAGGTATGGCCGGCCACCTGGGCCAGGGCGAGCGCCCCGAGCGGGGCCAGAGCCTTGTCGGCGACGGAGAAGACGGCGATCCGGCCCGACAGGGTGGTGTAGGCGGCGGTGCCGTACCGCTGGATGAGCAGGTGTGGCAGGGTGGTGGAGGCGATGCCGAAGCCGAGGCCGAACAGCAGCACGCAGCCGATCGCCCCGCCCGCCGTCGAGCCGAAGGCGGGCAGCAGCAGCGCGGCGACGCCCTGCAGGGCGAAGATCACGGTGGCGACCGCGCCGCCGTTGGCGGTGAAGGCGGGCACCAGTAGCCAGAACGGACGCCTCCGCACCGCCGCCTCGACCAGGTCGGCTCGTTCTGCGGCCGCTTCGCGGGCGCGGGAGGCGGCCGGGCGGCTGCGGATGACCAGGGCGTGCAGCGGGACGGCCGCCAGGCCGTAGCCGAGGCCGAGGACCAGCGGGGCGTGGCGCCAGCCGTAGGCGTCGACGAGCAGGCCGGTGAGCGGGATGAAGATCGAGGAGGCGAACCCTGCGACGACGGTGAGAGCGAGGATGGCGCCCGCGCGACCTCGGGCGTCGCCGTCGTACCAGGCGACGACGACGGCGAAGGCGGCTTCGTACAACGAGTGCGGCGGACCGCCGCCCCGCGGGTCGGGTACGGCGGTCGCAGGACCGGAGCTCACGCGGGCCCGCCCGGACAGCGATCGGTGCCCACTCCGGCGTGGTCGCTCACCAGGCGCAACGCTTGCTTCTGCGCGGCGGTGGGGTGGCCGTCGGACATGTCCGTGCTTCCTTCTCGGGGAACGACTCCGTGCTCGGGCGGGACGAAGTGTGGTCAGCCGCAGCAGCCGCCTTCGGCGGAGGCGGAGAGGGGGGCGAGCGGGAGCGGAGCCGAAAGCAGGCCGCCGCTGATACCGGTGGCCAGGCCGACCCGCTGCTCTTGGGCCTCGGCCAGGCTGGAGGAACAGACGCCGGTCTCGGGCAGGTCGAGGTGGGTTTCGCGGGCGGACTCCCAGTCGCCGGCGAGGGCGGCGACGACGGAACGGACCTGCTCGTACCCGGTGGCCATGAGGAACGTGGGCGCTCTGCCGTAGGACTTGACGCCGACGGCGTAGTAGCCGGGCTCGGGGTGGGTGAGCTCGTCCACGCCGTGGCCGGGGACGGTGCCGCAGGAGTGCTGGTTCGGGTCGACGAGCGGGGCCAGGGCACGGGTGGAGCCGAGGATCGGGTCGAGGTCGAGGCGCAGCTCGGAGGCGATGGTGTGGTCGGGGCGGTAGCCGGTGGCGCTGATGACCCGGTCGGCGACGACGGCCTGTTCGTGGCCGGACGGGGCGCGGCTGATCACGGTGTCGCCCTCGATGCGGTGGACGTAGAAGCCGGTCACCAGCTCGATCCGGCCTTCCTGGACGTGGGCGCGCAGCCGCGTGCCGAGCGCACCGCGGGCCGGCAGGGCGTCGGCGGCCCCACCGCCGTAGGTACGGACTGCGCCACCGGCGCGGATGGCCCAGGTGATGCGGGTGTCGGTGGAGAGCTCGGCCAGGGCGAGCAGGGTGGTGGCGGCGGAGTGGCCCGCGCCGACGACCAGGACGCGCTTACCCTCGTAGCGGTCGCGGTCGGCGCCGAGGACGTCGGGCAGGGCGTGGTCGATCTCGGCGGCCTCTTCGCCGTGGGCGGGCAGGCCGCTCGCGCCGAGGACGTTCGGGGTGGTGTAGGAGCCGGAGGCGTCTATGACCGCGCGGGCCTGGAGTTCCTCGCCGCCGTCGAGGCGGATGAGGAAGGGCATGTCGGCCCGGCCGTTGGTGCGCACGCGGTCGTAGCCGAGGCGGCTGATCGCACTCACGCGAGCGCCGAGGCGGACGCGGTCGCCGAACAACTTGGCCAGCGGGGCCAGGTAGTCGCTGATGAGTTCGGCGCCGGTGGGCAGCCAGTCAGCGTCGGGCGCGCTCCAGCCGTCGGCTTCGAGCACACGCTGGGCGGCGGCGTCGAGGTTGAACCGCCACGGGCTGAAGACGCGGACGTGACCCCACTGCGCGACCGAGGCGGCCACCTGCTCGCCGGCTTCGAGGACGAGGAAGTCCTGGCCACGTTCGGCCAGATGGGCGGCGGCGGCCAGGCCGACCGGCCCCGCGCCGATGACGACGACCGGCAGAGCCGTAGCCGTGACGGCGGTGACAGGCTGCTCAAGATCGAGGGAAACGGTGGTGTCACAGCAACTGTCGCTCATGATGAGGCTCCTTGAGGACGGAGGGGGATGGGGGCAGCGGAAGGAGAGGGCGCAGGTGCGGACGCGTTCCACGGTTGCGTTCGCGCGGCAGGCGGTCTCGCAGACCAGGTCGCGGGACTCGTCGAAAGTGATCCCCGTCCCGGCTCGGCGTGACGGATCCGGGCGAGGCGCTCCAGCAGAGCGCGCATCCCGCACCCCCTGTTTAGAAGTTTGTCGAAGTAGTAGTCATCCTGCTCTCCTGATTAGAGATCTGTCAAATCAGATGGGGGTCGATCCATCGGCCGGGCTCAACAGGCCCACCTGGGCCGGGGCATGGTGGACGCGCGCGGACAGAGGTGCCATGACGTGCGCGGCATCGGCCGCCACACCGCGCAGGGGGGAGGCGAATGAGCGCTGGATCTTCAGCCCGGGGTAGGCCCTCACCTCACGGACCTGGCCCGGCGTAGCCGCCGCGCCGTTTGGGGATGCGCTCGGCTCGGCGTGCGCCCGGCGGCGCGAGCAGGAGAGGAGGGGCCCGGCCGCACGCCGCGTGTCAACGACGCCCTGCCGCTCCCGTACGGTGGCGAGCTGCGCGTGTGATCGCATCGGCAACATGGGCCGCCAGGCCCGGACCCCCTCGAAATCATACGTTGGAGGTCCGGCTTCTCTACGCCGGTTGACGGCCCGGCGTCACCTTCGAGACAAGAGGCCGTTTCAGACGCCGACGATCTGATCAACGAGCCAAATACTCGCTTTGGGTGTAGAAACGGACATGAATCGGGCGATGATCAGGTCGCCGACAACCTCAACCCGGTGATTGGACGATCGTGACTGGAATCCATGAGAGAGCCCAGATGAATGGTCTCCAAGCCCTTCTCCGGCCCGGCGGGCTGATCCGCCTGCTGCCCGTGATCCTGCTCTACATGGCGATCTATCTCGGCGCGGGCTGGATCTCCGGACAATTGGGCGCTTCGTCCATCGAAGGCGGCCTGCTCAGCAGCGCCGGAGGCGTGTTCTTCGGTCTCACCGTCCCGCTCGCGGTCGGCGCGGTGGCTCTGATCGTCTTTCTGAGTGCCGCAGGCTGGTTTCCCGCGCTCTTCGGCCGCCAGCCTGTCGAGGGCTCCTGGTGGATGTGGCTAGCTCCCCTGGTCGTCGCCATCCCGATCATGCTGCGACTGTTCGGCATCGACTACGGCAGATACGGCATCGCCGTCGTGGCGCTCTTGTTCGCCACCGGGCTGCTGATCGGCTTCGTCGAGGAAGTGCTCACCCGCGGCATCGCGGTCAAGATGCTGCGGGACGCCGGATACTCGGAATGGGCCGTGGCCGCGCTGTCCTCGCTGGTCTTCGCACTACTCCACAGCGTCAACCTGCTCAGCGGCATGACGCCCACGACGGTCGCGGTCACGCTGCTGTACACCTTCGCCTTCGGCCTGTGCATGTACCTGACAATGCGGGTGACCAGGAGCCTGTGGGTGGCGATCGTGCTGCACGGCCTGACCGACCCCACGCTCATCCTGGCCAGCGGCGGTGTCGATGAGGCCGCCGCCGATGCCGCGCACAATGCCCTGCTCTCGCTGGCCGCGCCCTTCAACCTGGTCATCATCGCCGTCGGCCTGATCCTTGTCGTCTTCATCCGAGGTCGGGCGCCGCGGCCCCTCTCGTAAGTTCACCGCATCGGTTGGGCACCAGGCCGTGAGATCCGCGCGCTGTGGGAAGGGCCATGCCCCGCTCATCGTCGGCCCGCCCCCACCACCGGGCAGGCGGGTCAGGTCCCGGTGACGAAGCTGCGCCGCTCCAGCACGAGCACATCCCGCCGGCGACCGAGGTACCGCTCGATCCGCTCCCGGGTACCGACCAGACGAAAACCCAGAGCCTGGTGCAGGCACAGGCTGGCCGCGTTCTCCGGGAAGATCCCGCACTGGATCGTCCACACCCCGGCATCCTCGTCGGCCGCGATGAACGCCGTCATCAGCGCACGGCCGATCCCGTGCGCCTGGCAGCCGGGATGGACGCAGAGGCCGTGCTCGACCACTCCGGCATGGACGCTCCGGCTGGAGACGGGCGAGGCGGCCACCCCGGCGGGCACCTGGCCGGTCGCGGTGTCCTCGGCGACGTAGCGCAAGACCTGGCCGTCGCTGAAGGCAGGCCAGGTCGGCGCCGTGGTCTCGAAGCCGGCGTTGCCGGTGTCGAGTCCGGCCTGGTGGATGGCCAGCACCTGATCGGCGTCCTGCTCGCTCATGGGGCGGATCAGCATGCCGGGAGGGGCCTTCGGCTTGGACGCCCGCACGATGGCCGAGTACACCCCGCCGCCGTGCTCGGCGGTGAGCTCGACCGACAGGCCGACGAAACCGGCCTCCTGGAGCAGCCGCCGGTACCCGCCCACCGGCTGCGTTCCGGCCGGGCAGCCCACCCGCCGTTCGGCTTCGCCCCGCCGTACCGGATCGCTGTCGTCGGTGCTGACGATGTCGCTGATCCCGAACCGGCCGCCGGTGCCGTCGGCGGCCTGCAGGGGCGTATCGGCGGCGATGACGCGCTGATCGCGAAGGCCGGGGCCCCAACCAGAGCAGTCGCCCGGGCGGCACCAGGCGCCGCCCGGGACGGGAAGAATCAAAGAGCAGCGACCGGCGCAGCCCCTGGCTCAGGCGGCGGCCTGGCGGATGAGGTCGGCGACCGCAGCCGGCTGCGACAGGTAGAGCGAGTGGCTGCCCGGTGTCTCGGCGACGCTGGCTCCCGCGCGCTGGGCCATGGCGTACTGGGCGGGCGGTGGGATCATCCGGTCGTCGGTGGCCACCAGGTACCAGGCCGGCTTGGCCCGCCAGGCGGGTTCGGTGACCGTCCCGCCCAGCGCGTCCACGCCCCAGGGCACCTGGGAGTCGGCCATGAACGCCGCTTGGTCGGCGGGCAGGTCGCCGGCGAAGGAGGCGGCGAACTTGTCTCGGTCCAGCAGGAGGAACCCGTTGACCGGGGGCAGGATCGGCGGGACCGGCGCCCCTGGCGGAGGGTCGGCGATGAGCGAGTTGACCGACTCGCCCTTGTCGGGGGCGAACGCGGCGATGTAGGCCAGCGCCGCCACGTTCGGGTGGGTGCCGGCCTCGCTGATGACCACCCCGCCGTAGGAGTGGCCGACCAGCACGGCCAATCCGTCGAGCGCGTCGAGGACCTGGTGGGTGGCGGCGACGTCACCG
Source organism: Nonomuraea sp. IBHARD001 (assembly GCF_056106265.1). Classification (NCBI taxonomy): domain Bacteria; kingdom Bacillati; phylum Actinomycetota; class Actinomycetes; order Streptosporangiales; family Streptosporangiaceae; genus Nonomuraea; species Nonomuraea sp. IBHARD001. The sequence goes on along the minus strand of NZ_JBWBBW010000002.1, from coordinate 5,701,236 downwards.
GCCAGCGACAGCGTCGGGTTCTGCACGACCGACACCCGGAAGCCGTCGGCCACCAGCAGGTCGTAGACGGCCTGCCAGCCGGAGCCATCGACGAACCCACCATGGACGAGCACGATGTTGCGGATCATGTCACTCCTTCGTAGAGGGGAGGGAAACACCCCCCACGCTAGGAATCAGGCCACTCGGCTCGCGTACGTCAAATGATGTAATCGCCCTGCCGGGCGGCCATGAGATGACTCAGCTCACCACGGGTGGTGATGCCGAGCTTGGGAAAGATGCGCGACAGGTGCGTGCTGACCGTACGGGGTGAGACGAACAGCCGCTGGCCGATGTCGCGGTTGCTCAGCCCGTCGGCGACGAGTTGGGCGATCTGGAGTTCCTGGGCGGTGAGCCGGTCGCGGGCGTCGTGCCTGCGGCGGATCCGCTCGCCGCTGGCACGCAACTCCCGCAGCGCCCGCTCGGCCCAGGGCACCGCGCCGAGCGCGTCGAACGCCTCGGCCGCCGCGCGCAGCGGAGCCCTGGCCTCGGAGGCGCGCCGCCGGCGACGCAACCACGCCCCCCACGCGTGCCGGAGCCGGGCTCGTTCGAACGGCCAGCCGACCAGATCGTCATCGAGCGCGCGGGCGAACAGCTCCTCGGCGTCCTGCTCAGGCGCGGTGACGGCCTCGATGTAGGCGAGCGCGATCTGCCCGACCGGCGCCCCGCTCTCCTGCAGCATCGGGGCGAGCTCGGCGGTGAGCGCACGTAGTTCGGCCTGGCGTCCGCCCAGCAGCGCCGCCTCGGCCAGGTGCGGCAGCGCCCAGGCCCGCATGTTCTGGTTGTAGCTGACCTCGCTGGGGGTGAAGACGGGGCGCAACGCCTCCCAGGCCGCGCCGAAGTTCCCATCGGCCAGGTCCGCGGCCCCTCGGGCGAGCTGCACCAGGGCGAGCATCGGGTGGGCGCCCGTGGACAGGAACGCCCCTTCGGCCTGCGCGGCGAGGTCGCGCGCCATGTCGGTGGCGCCGCGCAGCGCGTGGATCTCGGCGGCGACGGCGTCCACGGTGACCACCCATTGCGGCTGCCTGGTCTCCAGTGCCAGCTCCCTGGCCTCAGCGGCGAGCACGCTCCCGAGCCGGGTGTCGCCAAGCCGGGCCGCCGAGGTCGCCTGCCCGACCAGCGCTTGCGCCAGCGACCCGAACGGGCCTCGCAGCCGCATCCCCGCGACCGCCTCCGCATACAGGCGTGCGCCCAGGGGGAACGCGCCGACGGAGTTGGCCGCCATACCCAGCAGCTCCAGGTTACGCGCGCTGATCCAGCTGGCCGTGCTCAGCGCCTCAAGCCGGGCCAGCACCTGCCGGCCGCGCTCGACGGGCGCGATCGTGGCCAGGGAGGAGACGATCTGCGGGTCGTCCTGGGGCACGCTCAGCCGTTCGATCGCGTCGAGCACGGGCGCGCGGCTGTGCGGTGCGGGGTTGGAGAAGAACCAGCGCATGCTGATCCCGGCCAGCCAGCGCAGCGCGAGCGCCGATCCGTCACGAGCGCGCATCTCATCCAGGAACTCAGCGAGATCGGACATCCGATCCACGCCGGTCCACACGTAGTTCAGGGCGATGTCGCGGAAATAGGTGAGCCTTGAGCGGTCCACCAGGGCGAGATCGGCATCCTGCGCGCGGCCGACCAGCCGTTCCAGGGCGGCCCGGTCACCGAGGTCGAAGGCCATGATGGCGGCGTCGACCAGCCGCGCGCCGCGGCGGACCGGGTCGGTGCTGAGGTAGGCGGCGCGCTCCAGCGCCTCCATCGCACGCCCCGGCGCCCCCTTGCTCTCAGCGTGCAGCGCAGCGGTTGCCAGCCCGGTGGCGACCTCGTCGTCATAGGAGGTCGTGGCGGCTGCCCGATGCCAGATCCTGCGACTGTCATCAGCAGGCAGGCAGGCGGCGAGCGCGGCGTGGGCCTGGCGCAGCAGGTCGGCCCCGGCCGCCTGGGCGATCGCCGACCTGATCAGCGGGTGCCGGAACCTGACGCGCACCCCGTCGGCCACGACCAGGCCCGCCCGAGTCGCGGGGGCCAGCGCGGTGGCGTCGACGGGCACACCCGCCAGCAGGGACGCGGCTCGCCGGTTCTCCTCGATCCCCTCGTCCTCGTTGACGGCGGCCACCAGCACCAGGGCCCTGGTGTCGGCGGATAGCGCGGCGAGGTCGCGGGCGAAGGCGCGCTCCAGCCTCTCGGTCAGCGGCAGCCTGCTGGAGGTGAGCATGTCCTGGCCGTGCCGGGCGGCCTGCGCGGCGAACTCCAGCAGCGCCAGCGGGTTGCCTTCGGCCTCGGCCAGCACGCGGGCGCGCAACCCGATACTCAAAGCGGGAGCGGCCGCCTCCAGCAGCCGGGCCGCCGCCTGCTCGCTCAACGGTGACACACCCAGCAGGGGCAGCCCCGAGGCGGTGAGCCTGGCCAGCGAGGCGGTGTCGTCATCGCGTGAGGACGCCAGCAGCACGATCGGGTCGGCGCGCAACCGGCGGCCGACGAACGCGAGCGCCTCCCAGCTGGGCTCATCCAGCCAGTGCGCGTCCTCGACGCAGAGCACCACGGGCGACCGGCCCGCCAGCGCCGACAACCGGTGCAGCACGGACACCGCAGAGCGCAACGGCCCACCGTCGAGGTCACCGGGCGCGAGATCGGTCCCGGCCAGCAGCCTGCGCAGCCCCTCATAGGGGACCTGCCCCTCGACGGGCACGCCGGTCACCGCAAGCACGCGTGCACCGCCGATCGCAGCCTCGGCCGTGGCGGCCTCCAGCAGCGCCGACTTACCGACCCCGGCCGTGCCACTCAGCACGAGCGCCCCACCGCAGCCCTGCTTGGTGCCCTCCAGCAGCTCCATCAGGTCGCGAAGTTCGGCCTCTCGCCCGACGAGCGACGATTCAATCGGCACCAGGGACCGCCTTCCACGATCGAACCTAGAGACGCGACCCTACGCCCGCCCTGGCGGCGAAGACCAACCCCTCTCCGCACACCCGGTCCTCACCCGTCTGCGGCACGTCGAACGCCTCGATCACCCTTCGCGATCCACGCTCGCCTCCCATCGCCCCGGCCACCACCGTCAGCCGTAGGAGGCCAGCCGCGATGGCCTGAGCCTTGACCCAGTCGTCCGGGCCGGTGGGGCCGGCTGCTCAGGCCATTGCCCGGTGATCGCCCGCGTTGTTCTGCCGGTATGCCGGGGAGCGAAGGAACTTGACCCGGAGAGGTGCGCGACGGCATTCGAGGCAGCTTGGTTCTCGGAAAGGGGCTGTTTGTGCTGTTTGGGGTGATTCGGGTGGACGTTAGATGGGCTGGCGTGCGTGCGGGAGGTTTGTCGGCGACGTTTCGGCGACGTTTCGGCGGCGGGGACCGCGGCCAGGCGCTCACGAACACCGGCCACCGCGGCGGCGGCCCGCGCCCACCCGGTCCCGAGGTAGGTCAGCGTTTCCCTCCCGGCGGGCCCGGTCAGCCCCCATGCCGGGCCCGACCGGTCTGCGATGGAGGTGGCGGCCGCGCCCTGCCAGCGCCAGCGCAGACGGCCCAGACCCAGATCGCGCCCAAGAGCGGCGCCGCCGTACCAGACGGGCGGACGGCGACGCTGTAGCCGAGGACCGCACCAGCGGCGTGCCCGGCGGCGCGGGTACGCACCAAGATCCCGGCGGCGGACAGGCGGCACCCGAACTCGGCCGCGGCGCTCGCGCAGCCGCGGACCAGCCGGGCCAGGCGGGTGCGGTCGGGCTCGACGGCGCCGGTGCGGGCGGCGCGCTCGATCTCGGCGCGGGTCAGGCCGGGCATCCCGCCGCCCGGCCGCCCCTCCACCGTAGGCGGCCCGTAGCGGGCTTCGGCCTGGGCGCAGGCGCGGCCGGCCTTGGTACGGCCGCGCCAGTCGGAGGCCAGGGTGCCGTTATCGCGGATGAGGCTGACCACCAGGTGGATGTGGTCGCGGCCGCCCCCGGACGGGCCGTGGTGGACGGCCGCCCACCGGCAGGACGCCTTGCCGGAGGTGGCGTCGGATCCCATCGCCGCCACCATGTCCGCGGCGATCGCGGCCCACGTCTCGTCGGGCAGGGCGGGCTCGTCGGGGTGCAGCGACAGGGAGCAGTGCCAGACGTACTCACCGGCGGCCGCGGCGGGCAGGCTCTACCGAACAGGTTCTTGGACACGTCGTTCGCGTGTCGGGCTCCGCAGCCGGCCGGGTGCTGCGTAGCGTGATCGTCATGAGCCTGACCCGACGGCCCGCCCCGATGCTGGCCGACGCCTGGAAGGAAGCCCGACCCGAGGCCGCCCTCAGGTGTTGACCAGTGGCCTGACCGGCTCCTGCGGCTGTGTCGCGCCATTGGGCAAAGCGGCGATCCCGGCTGACAGCACCAGGGGGATCGCCAGGGCCAGCGCCATCGAAAGCACGGCCGCGCCCGAGTCGTTGACCAGCATGCCCACCACGCCGCTGACCAGCGTGCCGATCAGCCCGGCCCGCAGCGCGGGGGAGTGGCCGAAGGCGGCGGGCAGGACCCCGGCCGTCGCCTGGCCCGGCCGCATGATCGCGTAGACGAGGAAGGCGGCCGACACGATGACGATCGGCATGAGGTTGGGGCTGAGCAGGGTGCCCAGCATCGCGCCGAGCTTGCGGCCGATCACGTCGAGGGCCTCGCCGGTGACGATCTGCCCGACGAACCTGCCCAGATGCGACTGCTCCGACGGCGGGCGCAGGTAGTTCTGGATCGCGAAGCCCATCACGACCACACCGCCGACCGCGCAGAACAGCCCCAGCTTCACCAGCGACACCCGCCGCCCGAGCAGCAGCAGTGCGGTCACCGCGATCCCGGGCACGAATGCGATCACACCGCCGAAGTCGCTGCCCATGCCGGACCCGCCCAGCACCATCGCGAACGTGCCGAGCACCGCCACGGCCGTCACGCCGATCCTGCCGGGAAAACGGTGGGCGATCACGGTGGCGCTCAGCAGCGTGCCGGTCGCCAGCAGCGCGAACGGGATGTTGCCGAGCCCGTAGTAGCGCGCCCCGACCTCGGGCGTGTACCCCATCACGCTGCCGAGCTGCAGTGTCGTCCCGGTCAGCAGATCGGCGGCCAGGGTGAGCGCGGTGACGCCCGAGACGACCAGCAGCGGCCCGAGCGGAGCGCGCCGCCACGGCCCGGCGAACGCCACGAGTGCGATCGCCGCCGTGCAGCCGAGCACGCCGCCGACCAGCTGCGGCACCGTCGACCAGGGCAGCAGGTTGACCAGGTAGCTGGAGACCGGGATCGCCGCCAGCGTCACCGCCGCCACCCGCACCCCGGCCAGCCCCTTGCGCCTGCGCAGCAGCAGGAAGGCCACGAGGTAGAAGGCGACCTGGAGCACGGCCACGGCGGAGAAGTAGATCCCCTTGACCGCGCGCACGGTCTGGGTGGCCTCGTCGTCGGCGGCGAGCCCGGCCGCGCTCGCGGCGCCTTCCGCCTTCGCCGGGACGCCGATCACCGCGTCGGGGATCGCCAGCCCGACGCCCGCCAGTACGGTGGCCGTCAGGTCGGGCAGGATCGTGATGTCGGCACGCCTGGTCGAGGCCGAGCCGAGCGCCCTGCCCTGCCCGTCGGCGGGTTCGGGCGTGCGCATCATCGCCACCCGCAGGTGCGGCACCGACCCGTGGTCGCCGAGCCCGGCCACCAGTACGGTCGTGTCGGCGGGAAGCACGGCCAGCAGCGCCCCGGCCTTGGCGTCGGCGAGCCTGAGCGCCGCGGCCCGCTGCGCGGGCTCCAGCGCCTCGGGCACGCGCGCCAGCTTGTCGTCGTCGTCGAGGTACGGCCTGACCAGGTCGTCGACATCGAGTGCGATCACCCGGCAGCGGGTCGCGGTGTCGGCCCGCACCTGAAGGGGCGAGCTCGCGTAGTGCGCCACCTCGCCCGAGCGGTCGGCCAGCGCCAGCACCGCGCCGGGCCCTACGGCCAGCCCGCACTCGCCCGCCGCCTTGAGCGTCTCGCCGAGCAGCCCGGCGTGCTTCTGTTCGGCGACCTTGTGCAGGTAGTCGTAGGTGGGGATGAACGCGCCCTCACCACGCGCCTGGGGCAAGGGCGGCGCGCCGCAGCGGTAGCCAACGGCCGCCCTGCTGCCGGTCGAGACCGTCAGCCAGCCGTCGTAGGGGCAGGTGACGCCGCCGACCGTGCGCACCGACAGCGAGCCGATCGCACTGTGGCCCGCCAGCTCCCACAGGTTGGGCGTGGCCTCGGCGCTCACGTCCGACCACTGGAGGCCGGGCACACCGATGAGGGCCACTCTGCCGCCCTGCGCCTGCTGTGCCTCAGCCTGTGCCTGCTGGGGTGAGGCCAGGGCGCCGCCCGATGTCATGAGCAGGACCACCAGCGACAGCATGATCGCACCGGCTGTGACAGCCGGTGCGACCAGTGTTCTTCTCACCCTTGACCTCCCGCGTCGAGCCTCGTCGCAGGCACCGTAGGGGAAGATCGGCCTTCGGGTCCACCGGATGCGACTACTCGCCGGGGAAGACCTTCTCGAAGCAGAAACTGCCTTCGAGAAGGTGGTAGGGCGGATAGACGGGTATCGGCCGATAGCCCTCGCGTGTGTACATCCGCACGGCGTCGGGCTGTCTGTCGCCGGTCTGCAGGATGATCCGCCGTATGCCGAGCTCGCGACCGGCTTCCTCGGCGGCGGCGAGCAGGGCCCTGGCGACGCCGTTGCCGCGCTGTCGCGGCGTGACGTACATGCGCTTGAGCTCGATCTCGCCCTCGTGCCTGCGCAGTGCGATGTGCCCGACGGGCTCGCCCTCGCCGGTGTAGGCGACACCTGTGTACACGACGGTGTCCGGCTCCACGGACATGCCTTCGGGCAGCTTGGTGATCTTGTCGGCGTAGCGGGCGCCCAGTTCGGCGTCCATGGCCTCGCGCAACGTCTGTGCCGAGGGGTCGTGCCAGTCCACGGAGTTGACCTTCACGAGGGCCAGCATATGATTTCCCGCTTTTCCGGCCAAGCTATGGGGTTATTTACCGGACCACCGCCTTGACCGGCTTGCTCTCGTTGTGCAGCCGGTCGAGTGCGGTGACGAGGTAGGAGCCCGCCGACGGCGCCGTGAAGCCCGGCGTGCCGACGACGCCGATCAGGTTGCGCGCGTCGCTCTGCTCGCAGGTCTGGCCGTCGGCCGGGACCTTGTAGACGGCGTAGGAACGCGCGCCGGGCGAGGCGGTCCAGGTGACGGCGGTGCCGGCCGCCTTGACCGCCGTGGGCGCCGCCGGGGCCGCGCCGCCGCGCTCCTTGATCAGCGGCATCAGCGCCGGACGGCTGTAGTGCTCCTTGACCAGCAGGTCCATCACGCCGAGCGGATTGCTGAGCAGCTGCTTGGCGCTGAAGTAGACATCGCCGGTGATCTGCGGATGCTTGCGGTTGAGCGTCAGGTGCGCGGGCAGCTCGCCCGCCTTGGTCCAGGCGGGTGTGTCGGTCGTGCCCACGCGGTAGAGCGCCTGGCCGATGTAGAGGTCGACGCCCGTGCCCTTGACGGCCTTGGCCCACCAGGGGGCCAGCACCTTGTAGTCGGCGACCTTCAGACCGCGCGGCCAGTACAGCTGCGGCATCACGTAGTCGACCGAGCCCGCCTTGATCCAGGCCTTGGCGTCGGCGTAGATGTCGTCGTAGGCCGACATGCCCGCCGTCGCCGAGCCGGCGGGGTCCTGGCCCTTGTTGCGCCAGATGCCGAACGGGCTGATGCCGAACTTCACATGCGGCTTGAGCGTGTGCACGGCGTCGTCGACCTGGCGGATGAGCTTGTTGATGTTGTCGCGGCGCCAGTCGGCGAGCTTCATGCCCGAACGGTGCTTGGCGAAGGCGGCGCTGTCGTCGAACGTCGCGCCGCTGACCGGGTAGGGGTAGAAGTAGTCGTCGAAGTGCACGCCGTCGATGTCGTAGCGGCCGACGACATCCTTGATGACCTTGGTGACGTGCTCGCGCACCGCGGGCAGGCCCGGGTTGTAGTAGAGGCGGTCGCCGTACTTGACCGTCCAGTCGGGATGCACGCGCGCCGGGTGGCTCGCGGGAAGCGTCGAGGTACGCGTGTCGTAGGCGGCGCGGTAGGGGTTGAACCAGGCGTGGAACTCCAGGCCGCGCTTGTGCGCCTCGGCGACCAGGAAGGTCAGCGGGTCGTAGCCGGGGTCCTTGCCCGCCGTGCCGGTCAGGAAGGCCGACCAGGGCTCGAGCGACGACTTGTACAGCGCGTCGGAGGCCGGGCGTACCTGGACGAAGACCGCGTTGAGCCTGCGCTTGACGGCACTGTCGAGGATCTTGACGTACTCGGCCTTCTGCTTGGCGACGCTCAGCCCGGTGCGCGAGGGCCAGTCGATGTTCTTGACGGTGGCGATCCACACGCCGCGCAGCTGCCGCTTGGGGTAGCGCGGGTCGGTCTCGCAGGCGGCGGCGGTCGTGGTCTGCTCGGTGGCCGCCTTGCGCGCCTTCGCGGTCGAGGAGGTCGCCGACTTGGCCTCCGGGGCGCCGTTGCCCAGAAGGTAGGCGGCGCCCGTGGAGACCACGGCGAGGGCGGCTGCGGCGAGGAGAGGACGTCCGGTTCGCATGGTTCCTCAGTCTGGCATCGCCCCTGAGGTGCTTTGGTCGAAAAAAAGAAATCGATTCGTGATGTACGTGTGATGAACGAGACGGATGTGACGGGTGGGGAACCGGGGCGTGCCGGCCCCCCACCCGAGCTCACGTCAGCCTCACACCGAACTCACACCGGGCTCACGCCGATGCCGTCAGCTTCTCCGCCAGATGTTGCGGCAGCGGTTCGTAACGCAGGAAGGCGCGCTGGAAGGTGCCGGTGCCGTGCGACATCGACCGCAGATCGATGGCGTACCTGGTGATCTCGAGCTCGGGCACCTCCGCCCTGACCAGCGTCCGGCCGGTGCCCACGGGCTCGGTGCCGAGCACACGTCCCCTGCGCGAGGACAGGTCCGACATCACCGGCCCGACGAAGTCGTCGGCCACCAGCACCGACAGCTCGTCGACGGGTTCGAGCAGCAGGGTCGGGATCTTGGCCGCCGCCTCCTTGAGCGCGAGCTGGCCGGCGATCTGGAAGGCCATGTCGGAGGAGTCGACTGAGTGCGCCTTGCCGTCGTAGAGGGTGACCCTGACGTCGACCATCGGGTACCCGGCGGTGACGCCCCTCTCCATCTGCGCCCGCACGCCCTTCTCCACCGAAGGGATGAACTGCCTGGGCACCACGCCGCCGACGATCCGGTCGACGAACTCGAAACCGGCGCCCGACGGCAGCGGCTCGACCTCCAGATGGCAGATGGCGAACTGGCCGTGCCCGCCCGTCTGCTTGACGTTGCGGCCCATGGCCTGGCACCTGCCGCCGAACGTCTCGCGCAGCGGCACCCGCAGCGTGACGCGTTCGACCTCGACGCCGTGCCGTTTGGCCAGGCGGTCGAGCAGGACGTCGCTGTGCGCCTCGCCCATGCACCACAGCACCAGCTGCCTGGTCTCGGCGTTGTTCTCCAGGCGCAGGGTCGGGTCCTCGGCGACCAGGCGGGACAGGGCCTGCGAGAGCTTGTCCTCGTCGGCCTTCGACCTGGCCCTGATGGCGACCGGCAGCAACGGCTCGGGCATCGTCCACGGCTGCATCAGCAGCGGGCGCTCCACCTCAGACAGCGTGTCGCCGGTCTCGGCGCGCGACAGCTTGGCCACGGCGACGATGTCACCGGCCACGGCCTTGGCCACCGTGCGCTGCTGTTTGCCCAGCGGCGAGCTGAGCGCGCCGATGCGCTCGTCGACGTCGTGGTCCTCGTGCCCGCGCTCGGCCAGGCCGTGCCCCGAGACGTGCACGGTCATGTCGGGGCGCAGGGTGCCGGAGAAGACGCGCACCAGGCTGATCCTGCCGACGTACGGGTCGCTGGTCGTCTTGACCACCTCGGCGACGAGCGGGCCCTCGGCGTCGCAGCCGATGCCCGGCGCGGCCCTGCCGTCGATGGTGGTGATCTCGGGCAGCGGGTGCGCGCGGGGCGAGGGGAAGCCCTGGGTGATGAGTTCGAGCACCTCGACGGCGCCGACGTTCATACCGGTGCACAGGACGGGGAAGAACGTGCCGTGCTCGACGGCCTTCTCCAGGTCGTCGATGAGCGCCTTGGCGTCGAGCTCCTCGCCCTCCAGGTAGCGCTCCATGAGCGATTCGTCCTCGCTCTCCTGGATGATGCCCTCGATGAGCACGCCCCGGTGCTCCTCGATCTGCGCCTCGTACTCGGCGCCCGGCTCCTTCTCCAGCCTGGCGCCCGTGGCGTAGTTGTAGAACTTGCGGGTCAGCAGCCCGATCAGGCCCGCGACGTGCCCGTTGGTGACGACGGGCAGGTAGAGGGGCGCCACGCCGTCGCCGAACACCTCCTGGCAGGTGGCGAGTACCTCGTCGTACTCGGCGCGCTGGTGGTCGATCTTGGTGATCACGACGGCTCGCGGCATGCCGACGAGTGCGCACTCCTCCCAGAGCATCTGCGTCAGGCCGTCGACGCCGTCGGTCGCCGAGACCACGAACAGGGCGGCGTCGGCGGCGCGCAGCCCGGCCCGCAGGTCGCCGACGAAGTCGGCATAGCCCGGCGTGTCCAGAAGGTTGATCTTGATGCCGTTGTGCACCGTGGGGGCGGGGGTGAGGTTGACCGAGCGTTGCTGGCGTACCTCGACCTCGTCGAAGTCGGTGGTGGTGGTGCCGTCCTCGACCCGGCCCGTGCGCTGGATGGCGCCGGTCGCGGCCAGGAGATGTTCGACCAGCGTCGTCTTTCCCGCTCCTGAATGGCCGACCAGTGCGACATTGCGTATCGTGTCCGCACTGTCGGCCGCTGGTGCCCTGCCCGCGGCTCCCATAGTGTGCTTGTCAGCCACATCGCCTCCCGCGCGTCGTCGTTCGGGGTCGGGTGAGTCCCGGCGCCGCGCCCGCGGGGTTTTACCGCAAGGACGCGGTGTGTTCACCAAATACCCGTGTGGCGAATATCACAAGAGGAAGCGGCCAAAGAAGTCACGGCACGTTGAAGGTGAGCATGTGCCGCCGGTGGCCTACGATCGGACCGCCATGCTCAAACTCCTTCGCCCCGCCATGACCCGGATACTGACCCCCATCGGCAGGGCACTCGTCCGCCTGGGGATCGGCCCCAACACCGTCACCGCCATCGGCACGCTCGGCACGATCGCCGCCGCGCTGTGGTTCTTCCCGCGCGGCGTCCTGTTCGGCGGCACGCTGGTGATCACCTTCTTCGTGCTGTTCGACCTGCTCGACGGTGTCGTGGCCAGGCTCGGCGGGGGAGCGGGCAGCCCTTGGGGCGCCTTCCTCGACTCCACGCTCGACCGGGTGGCCGACGCCGCGATCTTCGCCGGGCTGCTGTTCTACTTCACCGGTGTCGGCGACACGCTGATGGCCGTCGTCACCCTGTACTGCCTGATCACCGGCGCGGTGGTCTCCTACGCCAAGGCCAGGGCCGAAGGGCTCGGCCTGACCTGCGACGTCGGCCTGGCCGAGCGGCCGGAGCGGCTGGTCATCGGGCTGGTCGCGGCGGGCATCAGCGGCCTCGGCGTGCCCTACATCCTGCCGCTCGGCATGTGGGTGCTGGCCCTGGCGAGCACGATCACCGTGGTGCAGCGTGTGGCGCACGTCTACGAGCAGACTCAGGGAGCGCGATGACCTCGCTGCAGGACCGGCTGGTCGCCACCGGCTTCGCCGCCGGGTGGAAGCTCGTCCCGAAGCTGCCGCACGGCCTCACGGCCGGGGCGTTCCGCATGGTGGCCGACCGCTCGTGGCGCAAGCGCGGCCCCTCGGTCCGCCGCCTTGAGCACAACCTGGCCAGGGTGACCGGGCTCGACCCCGACAGCCAGGAGATGCGCGAGCTCAGCCGGGCGGGCATGCGCTCCTACATGCGTTACTTCCACGAGGTCTTCCGGCTGCGCAGCATGCCGAGGGCCGAGGTCGTCGCCCGTACCCACGTCAGCGGCGAGGAGCACATCTTCGACAACCTGGCCGCCGGGCGCGGTGTGGTGCTGGCCCTGCCGCACATGGGCAACTGGGACCAGTCGGGCGCCTGGCTGACCGGCAAGGGCGCGCCGTTCACCACGGTGGCCGAACGGCTCAAGCCCGAGTCGCTGTACCTGGCCTACAAGCGCTTCCGCGAGGACCTCGGCATGACCGTGCTCCCGCTGACCGGCGGCGACGGCCACAACTTCGGCACCCTGGCCCAGACCGTACGGCGAGGCGGCGTCGTCGCCCTGCCCGCCGAGCGCGACCTGACCAGCTCCGGCATCGAGGTGGACTTCTTCGGCGCCAGGACCAAGGTCCCCGCCGGCCCGCCGCTGCTGGCCGTACAGACCGGGGCCGCCCTGCTGCCCGCGATCATGTGGTTCGAGGGCGAGGACTGGGGCCTGCGCATCCACGAGGAGATCGTGGTGCCGCAGGAGGGTGAGCGCCGGGAGCGGATCGCCACGGTGGCGCAGAGCCTGGTGTCGGTGTTCGAGAAGGGCATCGCCGAGCACCCCGAGGACTGGCACATGTTGCAACGGCTGTGGCTGGAGGACCTGCGGCGATGAAAGTCGGCATCGTCTGCCCCTATTCGTGGGACGTGCCCGGGGGCGTGCAGCAGCACATCCGCGACCTCGCCGAGGCGCTGATCGAGCAGGAGCACGAGGTCTCGGTGATCGCACCCGCCCTCGACGACTCCGCACTGCCCGCCTATGTGACCGGCGCCGGCCGTGCCGTGCCCGTGCCGTACAACGGGTCCATCGCCCGGATGTCGTTCGGGTTCCTGTCGGCGGCCCGGGTGCGCAGGTGGGTGCGGGAGGGCGCCTTCGACGTGCTGCACATCCACGAGCCGCTGGTGCCGAGTCTGGGCGTGCTGGCCTGCTGGGTGGCGCAGGGGCCGATCGTGGCGACCTTCCACGCCTCGTGGAAGCGATCGCGGGCGATCGCGGTGGCCGAGCCGATGCTGCAGAGCGCGATCGAGAAGATCAGCGGCAGGATCGCGGTGTCGGACGCGGCGCGCAAGAGCCTGGTGGAGCAGTTCGGCGGCGACACCGTGCTGATCCCCAACGGCGTCACGGTCAGCCGCTACACCGAGGCCGAGCCGCTGGACGGCTGGGGCCCCGACGGCGACACGATCGGCTTCCTCGGGCGGATGGACGAACCCCGCAAGGGCCTGCCGATCCTGCTGGAGGCGTTCGTCCTGCTGGCCGACGAGCGGCCGGGGCTGAAGCTGCTCATCGCCGGGCCTGGCGAGGCGAAGGACGTCTACGACAAGGTGCCCAAGCGTCTGCACGATCGCGTGACGGTGCTCGGCATGGTCAGCGAAGAGGACAAGATCCGCGCGTATCACTCGGTCGACGTGTTCTGCGCGCCCAACACCGGCGGCGAGAGCTTCGGCATCGTGCTGGCCGAGGCGATGTCGGCCGGGCTGCCCGTGCTGGCCAGCGACATCCCGGCCTTCCGCAAGGTGCTGGGCGACGGCCAGGCGGGCGCGCTGTTCAGCAACGGCGACGCCGCCGCGCTGGCCGAGCAGGCGCGCAGGCTGCTGGCCGATCCGCGGCTGCGGGCCGAGCTGTCGCGCGAGGCGCTGGCGGCGGTGCGCAAGTACGACTGGTCGACGGTGGCGCGCGACGTCGTCCGCGTCTACGAGACGGTGGCGGGCGGCGTGGTCATGGAGGACGTCTCGTGAGCGGCGCGACGACACACGGCGGGAAGGACGTCTCGTGAGCGGCGAGACGACGGACGGCGGGGAGGGCGGCTCGTGAGCAGTGCGGTGATCATTCTGCTCGTCGGTGTGGTGGTCGTGCTGACGGCCGTCTACATCTCCTGGCGTGCGGGCCGGCTCGACCGGCTGCACATCCGCCTCGAACTGGCCAAAGAGGCCCTGGACGTGACGCTCGTGCGCAGGGCGGCGGTGGTGCTGGAGCTGGCCGGCTCACGCCTGCTCGACCCCGCCACGTCCCTGCTGCTGGCCGCCGCCGCGCACGAGGCCCGTACGGCGGGCCCCGACGAGCGCGAGCACGCCGAGAGCGACCTGTCGAGGGCGTTGCGGGCCGCACTCGACCAGGAGCGGTTCAGGGAGAAACTGGCCGAGGCGCCCGGCGGTCCCGACCTGCTCGACGAACTCGACGCCGCGGTGACCAAGGTCGTGTACTCACGGCGTTTCTACAACAACGCCGTAGGCGTGACACGCACCGCACAAAGGCGCTGGCTCGCACGAAGGTTGCGTCTTGCTGGGCATACTGACTATCCGGACTTCTTTGAGATCGACGATGACCCGCCTGCGACCATGGCACCTGAATAAGCTGATTTGACGGTCGCGGGTAAGCTTCTCCCGATTTCTTGGCCAAGCGGAGGAGTTGTTTTGCGCGTGCGGGTTCCAGGAATGATCGCCCTGACGCTGGCCGTTCTGACCCCGGTGGCGGCCTGCTCGTCGTCCGGAGCCAGCGGCGCGCCGACCAAGGACCCGCAGGCGGCGGCCACGGCCTCGCCGACCCCCACCGCAGAGCCCACCCACCCCTTCACCGGCCTGCCAGACGCCAAGCGCAGGCCCGTCCTGGCCGTGAAGATCGAGAACACCGCCGCGGGCAAGCCGCAGCTCGGCCTGAAGAGCGCCGACATCGTCTACGTCGAGCAGGTCGAGGCCGGCCTGACCCGGTTGATGGCGATCTTCTCCTCCAAGATTCCGGCCAAGGTCGGCCCCGTGCGCAGTGCCCGCGTCTCCGACCTGCACATCGTGCCGCAGTTCGGCAAGCCCGCTTTCGCCTACTCGGGCGCCCAGACCAAGATGCTGCCGCTCATCGCCGAGGCCTCGCTCTACGACGCCTCCGACAGCAGGGCGCCCGGCGCCTACTTCCGCCAGCCGGGCCGCTACGCGCCCTACAACCTGTTCGCCACCACCAAGAAGCTGCTGGCGGCGGCGCCCAAGGCGAGCAAGGCCAAGGACATCGGCTTCACCTTCGGTCCGGCGCCCGAGAGCGGCGGCGTGGCCAAGAAGTCGGCCACGGTGAAGTACCCCGGCGCCCGCTTCACCTTCGCCTGGAGCGAGGAGGAGAAGCAGTGGCTGATCTGGCAGGACGGCAAGAAGGACATGGCGGCCGAAGGCGGCCAGCTCGGCGCCCCGACGATCGTCGTGCAGTGGACCAAGACCGAACGTTCGCAGTTCCACGACTTCATGGGCAGCTACACCCCGCTCGTGCACTCCACAGGCAAGGGCACGGCCCTCGTGCTGCGCGAAGGCAAGGCCTACAAGGCCAAGTGGTCGCGCGAGGACGAGGCGTCGGGCACCACGTTCACCACCGAGACCGGCGAGCCGATGAACTTCGCGCCCGGCCAGGTCTGGGTGGTGCTGGCCAGCAGGAAGCCGGTTACGCCATGATGCACAAACTTCGCGACAAGCGCTGACAGGATGGCGGGTCGGAAGAGCGACACCGCAGGACCTACGATGGGTTTGAGAACTTACCACCCCGCCTTGTGAGGATGACCGTGTCCAGCACGCCCGAAATCACCGAGACCGCCGCGACCGGAACCGCCCGTGTGAAGCGCGGCATGGCCGAGATGCTCAAGGGCGGCGTCATCATGGACGTCGTCACGCCCGACCAGGCCAAGATCGCCGAGGACGCCGGCGCCGTCGCCGTCATGGCGCTCGAGCGAGTGCCCGCCGACATCCGCGCCCAAGGCGGCGTCTCCAGGATGAGCGACCCCGACATGATCGACGGCATCATCGCCGCCGTCTCGATCCCCGTCATGGCCAAGGCGCGCATCGGCCACTTCGCCGAGGCGCAGGTGCTCATGTCGCTCGGCGTCGACTACATCGACGAGTCGGAGGTGCTCACGCCCGCCGACTACGCCAACCACATCGACAAGTGGCGCTTCACCGTGCCCTTCGTCTGTGGCGCCACCAACCTGGGCGAGGCGCTGCGCCGCATCACCGAGGGCGCGGCCATGATCCGCTCCAAGGGCGAGGCGGGCACCGGCGACGTCTCCAACGCCGTCACGCACATGCGCACGATCAAGGGCGAGATCCGGCGGCTGACCTCGCTGTCGGAGGACGAGCTCTACGTCGCGGCCAAGGAGCTGCAGGCGCCGTACGAGCTGGTGGCCGAGGTCGCCAAGACCGGCAAGCTGCCCGTCGTGCTGTTCACCGCGGGCGGCATCGCCACCCCGGCCGACGCCGCGATGATGATGCAGCTCGGCGCCGAAGGCGTGTTCGTCGGCTCCGGCATCTTCAAGTCGGGCAACCCGGCCCAGCGCGCCGCCGCGATCGTCAAGGCCACCACGTTCTACGACGACCCCGACGTCATCGCCAAGGTCTCGCGCGGTCTGGGCGAGGCCATGGTCGGTATCAACGTCGAGGAGATCCCGCAGCCGCACCGCCTGGCCGAGCGCGGCTGGTAGCCGTCGGGTCGTGAGCTTCTCGAAGGCGACATCCATCGCGGGTGTCGCCTTTGTCGTCCGGTTCTCGTCCGGCGAGGGCAGGCTCGCTCACGGGATCGGTGGCCGCTCGACGGGTCGCGCCGCTCGCGTGCGCGGTGCGACGTCCACGGCTGTGCGGAGCGCGTCACCCGGCCGGCCATCCGATCCCGCGAACGACCTCTGCGCCCGTCAGCCGGATGAAGCGCCGGTTTCCTGGCGTTGAACGGCAGGGTTTAGGCTTTACGCGGCCCGGTGGCCCGTAGGCGGCCGGGATCGATCGAAGGGAAGACTGTGCCAGACATCGGGGTTCTCGCTCTCCAAGGTGACGTGCGCGAGCACGTCCGCGCCCTGGAGGCGGTGGGCGCCACGGCCACCGCCGTGCGCAGGCCCGAAGAGCTCGACGCGGTGCAGGCCCTGGTCATCCCCGGCGGCGAGTCCACGACCATGTGGAAGCTGGCGGAGATCTTCGACCTGCTCGAACCACTGCGGGCCAGGGTGAAGTCCGGCATGCCGGCCTACGGCTCGTGCGCGGGCATGATCATGCTCGCCGACCGGATCGAGGACGGCGCGCAGGGCCAGCAGACCATCGGCGGCATCGACATGGTGGTCAGGCGCAACGCGTTCGGCCGCCAGGTCGACTCCTTCGAGGCCGGGCTCGACTTCGCCGGTGAGCGCCTGCACGCGGTGTTCATCAGGGCTCCCTGGGTCGAATCGGTCGGACGCGAGGTCGAAGTGCTGGCCACCGCCGAGCCCGGGGGTAGGATCGTCGCGGTCCGGCAGGGACCTTTGCTCGCGACGTCCTTCCACCCCGAGCTGACCGGGGACACGCGCGTGCATTCATACTTCGTAGACATGGTGAGGGAGCTCTAGGCGATGTCCGGCCACTCCAAATGGGCGACGACGAAGCACAAGAAGGCCGCGCTCGACGCGAAGCGCGGCAAGCTGTTCGCGAAGCTCATCAAGAACATCGAGGTGGCGGCCCGGACCGGTGGCCCTGACCCGGACGCCAACCCGACCCTCTTCGACGCCATCTTCAAGGCCAAGAAGAACTCCGTGCCCAACGACAACATCGAGCGGGCGCGCAAGCGCGGCGGCGGCCTCGAGGCCGGTGGCGCCGACTGGCAGACGATCATGTACGAGGGCTACGCGCCCGGCGGCGTCGCGGTGCTCATCGAGTGCCTCACCGACAACCGCAACCGCGCGGCCTCCGAGGTGCGCGTCGCCCTGACCCGCAACGGCGGCTCGCTGGCCGACCCCGGCTCGGTCTCCTACATGTTCAACCGCAAGGGCGTCGTCATCGTGCCCAAGGCCGGGCTGTCGGAGGACGACGTGCTCACCGCCGTGCTCGACGCCGGGGCCGAGGAGGTCAACGACCTGGGCGACGAGTTCGAGGTCGTCTCGGAGTCCACCGACCTGGTCCCCGTACGCAAGGCGCTGCAGGAGGCCGGGATCGACTACGACTCGGCCGAGTCCAGCTTCGTGCCCACGATGAGCGTCCCGGTCGACGCCGACGGCGCGCGCAAGGTGTTCCGCCTCATCGACGCCCTTGAGGACAGCGACGACGTGCAGAACGTCTGGGCCAACTTCGACGCCTCCGGCGTGGAGGGGCTCTGGGACGACGACGAGTGATCGTCGTTCCCTGTCCCGTCGTGTGACGGCCGTCCGGCTCGCGCCGGGCGGCCGTTCCGCTTGTACGGGGGCCGGGGGCGGGCAGGGGGAAGCGGTGTCCGAGACTGGCTGTACGGAAAGCGACGAACGTGGGGGGCCGCGTATGAGCCGCTGCCTGGTGACAGGGGCGACGGGGTACATCGGCGGGCGCCTGGTGCCCGAACTCCTCGACGCCGGGCACGACGTGCGCTGCATGGTGCGCGGCGAAGGGCGGCTGCGGGACCAGCCGTGGGCCGGGCGGGTGGAGGAGGCGCAGGCCGACGTCTTTGACGCCGAGCAGGTCACCGCCGCACTCCAGGGCGTCGAGGTCGCCTACTACCTCATCCACTCCATGGGCGGCGGCCGTGACTTCGCCGCCGCCGACCACGAGGCCGCGCAGACGTTCGCCTCGGCCGCCGAGTCCGCTGGCGTGCGGCGCATCGTCTATCTCGGCGGCCTGACCTCGGGCGAAGGGCTGTCCCCGCACATGCGCTCGCGGGCCGAGGTCGCCGAGATCCTGCTGGCCTGCGCCGTGCCCACCGTGGTCCTGCGGGCCGCGGTGATCATCGGCTCGGGTTCGGCGTCGTTCGAGATGCTCCGCCACCTGACCGAGCGCCTGCCCGTCATGACCACGCCCCGCTGGGTGCGCAGCCGTACCCAGCCGATCGCCATCAGGGACGTCCTGCGCTACCTGGTCGCCTGGGCGGGCGAGCCCGGCGAGGTGAACAGGGCGTTCGACATCGGCGGCCCCGACGTCCTGACCTACGAGGGCATGATGCACGGTTACGCCGCCGTCGCCGGGCTGCCCAGGCGGCTGGTCATCGTGCTTCCCCTGCTCACCCCCGGCCTGTCCAGCCACTGGGTCGGCCTCGTCACCCCCGTGCCCGCCTCGATCGCCAGGCCGCTGGTGGAGTCGCTGCGCAACGAGGCCGTGTGCCGCGAGCACGACATCGCACGATACGTACCCGACCCGCCCGGCGGGCTCATCGGGTTCGCCCGAGCGGTGGAGCTGGCCCTGCAGCGGATCAAGGAGGCCGACGTCGCCACCCGCTGGTCGTCGGCCTCGACGCCCGGCGCGCCCAGCGACCCGCTGCCGACCGATCCCGACTGGGCCGGAGGCAGCCTGTACAAGGACGAACGCGGCGGCGTCGTCCCCGTCTCGCCGCGCGCGCTGTGGACGGTCGTCGAGGGCATCGGCGGCCAGAACGGCTGGTACTCGCTGCCCCTGGCCTGGCGTCTTCGCGGCTTTCTCGACCGGCTGGTCGGAGGGGTGGGGCTGCGCCGGGGGCGTCGTGATCCGGTGCGGTTGCGGGTGGGGGACTCGGTCGACTTCTGGCGGGTGGAGGCGGTCGAGCCGGGGCGGTTGCTGAGGTTGCGCGCGGAGATGCGACTGCCGGGGCTGGCCTGGCTGGAGCTGCGTGTGTCGCAGGACGAGCGCGGGCGTACGGTCTACGGGCAGCGGGCGATCTTTCATCCTCGCGGGCTGTTCGGGCACCTCTACTGGTGGGCGCTGGCGCCGTTCCACGGAGTGATCTTCGGCAGGATGCCGGGGAACATCGCGAGGGCGGCCAGGGCGGTGGAGCCCGCGTGAGGCCTTCGTGAAGCCGGTGTGAGGCCCGCGTGAGGCCCGCGTGGATCGCTGACCGGCGGAGGTCGGTGACTGCCGGAGGTCGGCGACCTGCGTAGATCGGTGACCTGCGTAGATTGGTGGACTGCGTAGATTGGTGGACTGCGTAGATTGGTGGACTGCGTAGATTGGTGGACTGCGTAGATTGGTGGACTGCGTAGATTGGTGGACTGCGTAGATTGGTGGACTGCGTAGATTGGTGGACTGCGTAGATTGGTGGACTGTGGACATTCGCGACTTGACCGCCGAGCATCTCGACGCCGCCTACGACATCCGCAAGCGTTCCTTCGGGCCGCTGTCCGCCGCCGCCGTCGAGCGCTGGCGCGACCTGGTGACGCCGACGCTGGGCGAACGGCGCTACCTCGGCGCCTTCGACGGCGATCGCCTGGTTGGGGCCGCGCGGCTGCGCTCCTTCACCCAGTGGTGGCATGGCAGGCCGCAGCCCATGGCCGGGGTCGCGGGCGTCACCATCGCGCCGGAGGAGCGGGGCAAGGGCGTGGGCCGAGCCCTCATGGAGGCCGTCTTGCATCGGGCCGCCGAGGTCGGCGACGCGATCTCCGTGCTGTACCCGGCCACGACGCCGATCTACCGCTCGCTCGGCTGGGAACACGCCGGAGCCCAGTACGTCGCCTCCCTGCCCGCCGAGCACCTGCGGACGATCCCGGCCGGCGAGCCGGTCAAACTCCGGCGCATGGGCCCCGGCGACGCCGCCGAACTGCCGGCCGTACTGGGCCGGGCGCACGAGGGCGCCAGGGCGTCGGGCCCCATCACCTGGGACGAACGCACCTGGCGCCGCCGGCTCGCCGACGAGGACGACTTCCTCTACCTCGCCGACGACGGCTATGTCGTCTATCGCTGGAAGAACGGCGACATCGAGGTCGACAACCTGGTCGCCGCCTCCGAGGCCACCACCCGGGCCCTGTGGTCCCTGGTCGGCACCGCCTCCACCGTCGCCCCCACGGTCGTGGCCGCCGTCTCGCCCGACGACCCGGTCCTGTGGCTGCTGCGCGAACGGGCGAAGGACACCGTCAGGCAGACCCGCTGGATGCTGCGCGTGATCGACGTCGCCGACGCCGTGTCCCGCCGGGGGTACGCGCCCGGGGTGTCGCTGTCGGCCGAGGTGGAGATCACCGATCCGGTACGGGCGGCCAATGCCGGGGTGTGGCGTGTCGAGGTGTCCGGCGGAGCGGGGTCGGCCGTGCGGGTGGGCGAGGGGCGGGGCGGGGTGGCCCGGATGGGCATCGGCGGGCTGTCCGCGTTGTACGCCGGGGTCGCGGCATCGGCTCTGCGGCTGGCCGGGTTGCTCGAAGGGCCGTCCGACGGGGACGAGGCTCTGGAGACGGCTTTCGCGGCGAAGGCATACATGCTGGACTACTTCTGAGGGCTTGTGCTGGGGGTGGAATGCGGGGATAAAGGATCATCGCTTCCGGCTGGTCGTTCGCTGGGGCGGAGGGGGAAGCGGACAAGCTAGGGGGCGGCGTGGCGCGTCGGAAGGGGCGGCCGAAGGGCGCGGGCCGAGCGGGCTCTCAGGCGCGGCCGCTCGCCTCCGCCTCGTCTTCGGCCACCGCCGGGGCCGCGGACGGCAGCCGGGAGGAACCGGCGCGTGTGAGGTGGTGGCAGACGTGGTGGGCCAAGGCGACCGCGCTCCTGCTGGTGGTGGCGGGGGTCTGGTTCAGCGACGTCTGGCGGTTCGTCGCCGACCCGGCGAAGACGGCCGACACGCTGATGGGGCGTCCCGTACTGGTCGCCGAGGTACTGCCCCGCGACCCGCTCGATGATCACCTCGCCCTCGCGAGCCCGCCGACCGGAACGGCCGACCGTGTCGCCCTGCTCACCGGGACCCCGCCGGGCGGGTTCGCCGCGGTGGCCGGGTCGCTCGGCGCGGCGCAGGTGCGTGTGGCGAGCATCGGCCTGCTGCTGACCGGTGGGCGTGATCGCGTGACGGTGTACGGCGTCAGACCGGTCATACGCTCCTCAGGTCCTCCGGTCGCCGGGGCCTTCGTGGCCTTCGGGACGCAGGGGGAGCGCGAGAAGATCACACTGGTCGCCGACCTCGACCGGCAGCCCGCCGAGTTCCGCGCCGCCGCGAACCCGGCCGAACGCTACTTCCAGCACAAGGACATCGCACTCGCCCGCAACGAGCAGGTCTCCCTCGAACTGGCGGTACGCACGACCGCACGCCGTTCCTACACGTTCGTCCTGGAGGTCGACTACACGGTCGACGGCAAACCGGGCAAACAGCTCGTGGACGACCACGGTACGCCTTTCAGGGTGACGGGCGTGCCCGCGAGCCCACGTGACTACGGCGTCGTCTACCAGCCGGTCGGGCAGGGGTACCGGGCCGTGCGTCCAGGGAACCTGTGCGCCTACGCCGAGAGCCTCAAGCTCGACTGGTTCCCCCGGTGCTGACGCCGATCCGGCGGCCGGGCGCTCTGCTCGTGACGCTGCTGCTCGTCGCGGCCGTGCTCACACCCGGCGGCGGCACGCCTGCTTCGCCTTCGGCGCTGCCCGAGCGGGCCAGGATGTTGTGGTCGCTGCCGCTGCCTCGCCTCATGGGATTCCCGCCCAGTCCCACGGCGGTCGTGGGCGCGACGGTCCTGCTGCCCAGCGATCCCGGTATGACCCTGGCCCACGACATCGTCACCGGACGCCCGATCCTCGACCCCACACCGCCGTCCTCCGCCGCCGGGCTGTACGGGTTCGGACCGACGCTGGTGGCACACATCGGGTACGGCCCCGGCGGCCCCGAGCAGGTGCTGGGCTACGAGGCGGCCACGATGGAGCACCTCTGGGAGCGAGACCTGGCGCCTGCCTGGCAAGGGCGGCCCTGGGTACGCGCCGCGGCCGGGCTGGTGCTCGTGAGCGACGGCCCCGTGATCAGAGCGCTGGACCCGCGTACCGGCCGGCAGGTCTGGGAGCGGCTCTTCGCCGGGCGGTGCGCCGGTGACGCGCGGGTGTCCGGGCGGTTGCTGCTGCTGTTCGACCGGTGTGCGGGCGGAGAGCCCTCCCGTCTGCTCGCCCTGGACGCGGCGACCGGCTCGCCGGAGGTCGACACCGACGCCACCGATCCGACGGAGGTGGAGCCGTTCCTTGAGGCGGTGGCCCTGGGGGACGGCGTGCTGCTCAAGGGGCCTCGTCTCGCGGGCGGTCGAGGGGTGGTCAGGGCGTTCGGGGCGGGGGCCGGGTCTGGGGCGCGGGTGGAGCGGGTGGTGCGCGGCGGCATGGGGGATGTCGCGTTCCTGACGCACTACGTGGGCACGAAGGGGACTCTTTCCGCCTATGACGAATCGGGCGAGAAGCTGTGGAGTCGTCCGGTCGCCAAGGGGATCACCACTGCGCGGTCCGGCCATGACTGGGTGGCGGGTGATCTCGCCGTCGCCCTCGCGAGCGGGCCGAGCGGTCCGTTGCTGCTCGACGTCGTCGCCCTGTCCGACGGGCGGAGGGCAGTGTTCCCGCTGCCGCTGCACGCCTCGCAGGCGGAGATCATCGGCGGGTACGGGGACGTGGTGCTGGTGCGCGGGTACGGGGCGCGGGGGATCGGCGTCAGCGCGTTCAGGCTGGAGGGGCGTGCTGCGGGGGCGGCGCCGAGCGTCGTGCACGCGCCGCTCGGGGACTGGCCCGACGCCTGTTCGGTGTTGCCCGCGGCGCTTTTGCCGGGCGGGGCGGACGGCTACACGCTCGTGCCCGGCCGGGAGGGGTTCGGGCTGCCGGCCGTACGGGCGACGGCGTGTGAGTTGGTGCCCGTCGACGATCGGTATCCGTTGGTCCGGGTCGAGGTCGAATGGCTGGCAGACTCGCCCGACGAGGCCGAACGGCTGGCGCGTGCCGAGCGGGCGGGTCGGTTGGGGACGATGCGTGCCGTCGGTGGCGGCCTGTACACGCGTCCCAGCCGGGGGATGTCGAGCGAGCCGACCCATGTGCTCGTCGTCTCGGGACGGCTCATGGTCGGGGTCGAGGTGGTCGACTCGGCGTACGACAGTCTGCGGTTCGCCCGGCTGGTGGCCGAGCGGCTGCGCGCGAAGCGGCTGGGGAAGGGCGTGGTGGGGTAGCGGGCGTCGTTGCGGCGCTGTGCCGGAGTCCTGCTCCGGACGCGTGAGTGAGGGAGGGCGGCCATGGACGGCGGGAGGCCGGGGGTGGGCTTGCCGTGAAGGGGGGCGGGGCTGTCGTAAAGGGGATCCTTCGGGAGCGGGGCGTGTTCGCGGTGCGGTGGCGGGGGGATGCGGGTAGAGTCTGCTGCCGAACAGATGTTCGGCGAAAGTGGGTGGCGGTGCGGGTGCTGGGGGTCGATCCTGGGCTGACCCGGTGTGGGGTCGGGGCCGTCGAAGGCCGTCCTGGGGCCGCGTTGTCGCTGGTGGCCGTCGGAGTGGTGCGCACGCCCCCCGACGCCGAGCTCGGCGCGCGGCTGGTGGCCGTCGAGGCGGGCATCGAGCAGTGGCTGGACGAGGTGCGGCCCGACGCGGTCGCGGTGGAGCGGGTGTTCGCCCAGCACAATGTCCGCACCGTGATGGGCACGGCGCAGGCGTCGGCCGTCGCGATCCTCTGCGCCGCACGGCGCGGGCTGCCCGTCGCCCTGCACACGCCGTCGGAGGTCAAGGCGGCCATCACCGGCAGCGGCACCGCCGACAAGAAGCAGGTCGGCACCATGGTGACCAGGCTGCTCCGCCTCACCGAGATGCCCAAGCCCGCCGACGCCGCCGACGCGCTCGCCCTGGCCATCTGCCATGTGTGGCGCGGCGGTACCCAACATCGCCTGGCCGAGGCGCTGGCCAAGGCCGGCGCCCGCACGACGTGGAAGGGGCGCGCATCGTGATCGCGTCAGTGGCGGGCCGGGTCGCGGCGATCGCGCCCGACGGAGCCGTGGTCGAGGTCGGCGGCGTGGGCATCATGGCCCACTGCACCCCCGGCACCCTGGCCACGCTACGCGTCGGCGAGGAGACCAGGCTGGCCACGTCGCTCGTGGTCCGCGAGGAGTCGCTCACCCTCTACGGCTTCGCCTCCGACGACGAGCGCGTGGTGTTCGAGCTCGTGCAGACCGCGAGCGGCGTCGGGCCCAAGCTCGCCCTGGCCATGCTCGCGGTGCACACGCCCAACGCGTTGCGCGTGGCCGTCGCCGCCGCCGATCTCAAGGCGCTGACCAGGGTTCCCGGCATCGGCACCAAGGGCGCCCAGCGCATCGTGCTGGAGCTCAAGGACAAGCTCGGCACGCCGGAGGAGGCGGTCAACGCCGCGCTCAACGGCAAGAGCAAGGCGCCCGTCTGGCGCGACCAGGTGCATTCCGGTCTCGTCGGCCTGGGCTACTCGGCCAAGGACGCCGACGAGGCCATCGCCGTGATCGAGCCCGAGGCCGAGTCCGAGCTCGTCGAAGGCCGTGCGCCCCAGGTCGCCGCCCTGCTCAAGGCCGCGCTGCGTGCGCTGAGCGTCCGATGAGCACCACCGCCAGGAGGGCCTGGTGAACTACGAAAGGGAGCTCGTCTCGCCCGAGCCCGAAGGCGACGAGCAGCAGCTCGAGGCGGCGTTGCGGCCCAAGCGGCTGGCGGAGTTCATCGGCCAGTCACGTGTGCGCGAGCAGCTGTCGCTGGTGCTGGAGAGCGCGCTGCGTCGTAACCGGCCGCCCGACCACGTTCTGATGAGCGGTTCGCCCGGTCTCGGCAAGACCACCCTTGCGATGATCATCGCCGCCGAGCTGTCCGCGCCGCTGCGCATCACCTCGGGTCCCGCGCTCGAACGCGCCGGAGACCTGGCCGCGATCCTGTCGACGCTGGCCGAGGGCGAGGTGCTGTTCATCGACGAGATCCATCGCATGGCCAGACCCGCCGAGGAGATGCTGTATCTGGCGATGGAGGACTTCCGGGTCGACATCGTCGTCGGCAAGGGCCCGGGCGCGACCGCGATCCCGCTGGAGATCGCACCGTTCACCCTGGTGGGCGCCACGACCAGGGCAGGCATGCTGCCCGCCCCCCTGCGCGACCGCTTCGGCTTCACCGCACACATGGACTTCTACGACACCGCCGAGCTCGAACAGGTCCTGCACCGCTCGGCCCGCCTGCTCGGCGTCACCCTCCCCGTCGAGGGCGCCCACGAGATCGCCAGACGCTCCCGGGGCACACCCCGCATCGCCAACCGCCTGCTCCGCCGCGTCCGCGACTTCTCCGAGGTCCGGGCCGACGGCATGATCACCCGAGAGATCGCCTCCGCCGCGTTGAACCTGTACGAGGTGGACGGCGAGGGCTTGGACCGTCTCGACCGTGCCGTGCTCGGCGCGCTGCTGCGGAAGTTCGGCGGGGGGCCCGTCGGGTTGTCGACGCTGGCCGTGGCCGTGGGGGAGGAGCCTGAGACCGTCGAGGTGGTCGCGGAGCCGTTCCTGGTGAGGCAGGGGTTGCTGGCGCGTACGCCTCGGGGGCGGGTGGCCACGGCTGCCGCTTGGATGCACCTGGGGATGCAGCCGCCGCCGGATGCGTTTGGGGCGGGGTTGTTTGATTTGACGCAGTAGGCGGGGTGCCGCGCTGAGGGGCTGGGCGCCTGGGGTGCGTGGGGGCTTGGGCGTATGTGCTTGCGCTCGTGGTGTGCGTGCGCTTGCCTACGCTGACGATGCTCGTGCTCGTGCTCGTGCTCGTGCTCGTGCTCGTGCTCGTGCTCGTGCTCGTGCTCGTGCTCGTGCTCGTGCTCGTGCTCGTCTTTGGGCCTGTGGCCTGTTTGTGTCTGCGTTGTCCGGGTGTGTGCCGACTCTTGGCTCGCGTTGCGCTTCGTGTGCCCGCGCTCAGTTCGCCTGGGCTTGTCGTGGTGCCCCATGGTGGCCGTCTGGTCCCGTGTGGCCCCGTCGCACCGCCCCCGCGTACCCCTCCCATCCCTCGGCGCGATGCCGGTGACTTCTCAAAGGGAACCGGCGCTAAAACTTGACCACTTCTGTTCGACCTACACGAGGAATCACAGATAGGTTGCAAGCGTTGCAAAATGGGAACTTCCCCGCGCGCCGGATCGCTGGTTCGTTGCCGGGTTTCGTGACGCTCGCCTAAACTCCGTGGCTTGGCTGCCTGTGTAGGCTGACGTGCTGAGCGGCGCGGCCCGTGACGTGACGCATCGTTCGTCCGGCTCTCAGGGCCGGTTCTTGTATGGAAGGTGGCCCTCGTGAACAGCGGCACTTTGATGAACATCCTCCCACTGATCCTGCTGGTGGTGGTGTTCTACTTCCTGTTGATCAGGCCGCAGCGCAAGCGCCAGCAGGAAGCCGTGAAAATGCAGAACTCCCTGGCGCCCGGCGCCAGGGTGATGACCACGACCGGTCTTCTCGCCACGGTCGTGGGCGTCGACAACGAGGACGTCATCCTCGAGGTCGCGCCCGGAGTCGAGACCCGCTGGGTCAAGGCGGCCATCGGCCGTGTCATCACTCCGGTCGCGGGCGACGAGGACCTCAAGGGCGGCTCCGCAACGGCCGCCGAAGAGGCGCAGGACAGCACCCCCGAGATCGCGGAGCTCAACGACGACCAGGACCAGAGCACGAAGAAGTCCTGACTAGGCTCTGCGTGAAACCCCTAACCCGAAAGAACTGACGACCAGTGGCCCGACCGACCAGCGGCCAGAGCCGACCGGGGCGCATGCTCCTGGCGCTCCTGGCGCTCATCCTCGCCATGGGCGGGGCGATGTTCCTGCAGAAGGCGTTCGCGCCGAAGCTCGGACTCGACCTCGCAGGCGGAACGACGGTGACGTTGTCGCCGATCACGCCGAACGGCTCGCCTCCTTCCGAGGAGAGCCTCAACCGCGCGGTTGCCATCATCCGCGAGCGTGTCAACGGCACCGGCATCTCTGACGCCGAGGTCGCGAAGTCCGGCAGCAACATCGTCATCTCCGTCCCTGGCGCCGGCCAGGAGGAGGTCATCAAGCTGGTCGGCACCACGGCGGAGATGCGTTTCCGCCAGGTTCTCGCCGCTGCGGTCAACCAGGCGCCCGGCGAGCTCGCCACCCAGGCCCCGACGCCGGGCTCCTCGCCGTCGGCCACCACCTCGGCCCCGGCCGAGCAGCCGAGCCCGACGGCCTCGGCCGTCAAGCCGAGCGCGAGCCCGACCGGCAAGGCCCTGTCGTCGGCGCTGACCGCGCCCAGCCCGAGCGCATCGGCGGCACCCAGCGCGTCGGCCGAGCCGAAGGCCACGGGCGAGGCGTCGACCGCGCCGAGCGCCCAGCCTTCGCAGCCGCAGCAGCCGCAGGACCCGCTCGCCGGAATCGACAAGACCGGCATCGACCCGGCCCTGCTCAAGCAGTTCACCGACCTGGACTGCACCAAGGACAAGGGCCTCGGCGTCCAGGACGACCCGAACAAGCAGTTCGTGGCCTGCCAGGACGACGGCTCGGTCAAGTACATCCTCGACAAGGCCGCGGTCGTCGGCACCGACATCGACTCGGCCACCGCGGGCGTCCGCCAGGGCACGGGCGAGTGGATCGTGCAGCTCTCCTTCAAGGGCAAGGGCCCCGAGGAGTGGCGCAAGATCACCACCACCGCCTTCAACTCCCAGCCGCCGCGCAACCAGGTCGCCGTCGTCCTCGACGGTGTGGTCATCACCGCGCCGAACATCACCGAGCCGATCCCCGGCGGTCGCGCCGAGATCTCCGGCAGCTTCACCCAGCAGACCGCGACGGAACTGGCCGACCAGCTGAAGTTCGGCGCACTGCCGCTGAAGTTCAACCGCAGCTCGGTGGAGACCGTCTCCTCGACGCTCGGCCAGGACCAGCTCATGGGCGGCCTCATCGCCGGAGCCATCGGCCTCGGCCTGGTGGTCGTCTACTGTCTGCTGTACTACCGGGGCCTGGGCATCGTCGCGGTGCTGAGCCTCCTGGTGGCCTCGATCATCACCTACCAGGCGGTCGTGCTGCTCGGTGAGAACGCCGGGTTCCGGCTCTCGCTGCCGCACATCATCGGCCTGGTGGTCTCGATCGGCATCACAGCCGACTCCTTCATCGTGTACTTCGAACGTATTCGTGATGAGATGAAGGAAGGCAGACGGACGCTCCGCGCGGCCGTCGAGGTGGCCTGGGTCCGCGCCCGGCGCACGATCCTGATCGCCGACGCCGTGATGTTCATCGCCGCGCTCGTGCTGTACTTCCTGGCCGTCGGCGGCGTGGCCGGTTTCGCGTTCGCGATGGGCCTGACCACGCTGATCGACATCGTGGTGGTGTTCATGTTCACCAAGCCGTTCATCGCTCTGCTGGCGCGGATGAAGTTCTTCGCCAAGGGGCACAAGCTGTCGGGTCTCGACGCCGAGCGCATGGCGACCGAGCCCGCCCGCCCGACCACCCCCCAGGAGGCCTGAGATGGGACTGGGTCGCCGCCTCTATCGAGGTGAGATCGATGTCGACTTCGTCGGCCGCCAGAAGCTCTGGTACGGCCTGTCGGCAGCCCTGCTGGTCATCTCCATCGCCGGTCTGCTGTTCAACGGCCTGAACCTGGGCGTCGAGTTCAGGGGCGGTTCGGTGTTCTCCTTCGCCGCGCCGCAGGCCTCGGTCACCGAGGTACGCGCGACGGTGAAGGAGGCGGGTCCGCACCAGGTCATCGTGCAGACGGCCGGTGAGCGCTGGCGTGTGACGACGGAGTCGCTCAGCGACGCCAGCATCACCAACGTGCAGAAGACGATCGCCGCCACCTACAAGGTCCCGGAGAACCAGATCGACATCCAGTCGATCGGCGCCTCGTGGGGTGGCGAGGTCTCGCAGAAGGCCTGGATCGGCCTCGGCGTGTTCATGCTCGCCATCATTCTGTACCTGAGCATGGCGTTCGAGCCGAAGATGGCCCTGGCCGCCATCGTCGCCCTGATCCACGACCTGGTGATCACCGCGGGCGTCTACGCGTGGTCGGGCTTCGAGGTGACCCCCGCGACCCTGCTGGGCTTCCTCACCATCCTCGGCTACTCGCTGTACGACGCGGTCGTGGTGTTCGACATGATCAAGGAGGTCACCGCCAAGCTCGGCACGACCTCCAAGATGACCTACACCCAGGCCGCGAACAACGCGCTGAACCACACGCTGATCCGATCGCTGAACACCTCGCTGGTGGCGATCCTGCCGGTGGCGGCGATCCTGTTCATCGGCACCACGCTGCTCGGCGCCGGAACGCTGAAGGACCTGGCCCTGGCTCTGTTCGTCGGCATGGTCGTCGGCACGTACTCCTCGCTGTGCGTGGCCACGCCGCTGCTGGTGACGCTGAAGGAGCGCGAGCCGAGGTACAAGGCGATCGCCAAGCGTCTGGCCTCCACCGGCCAGACCACGGGCGGACGCCGTCCGGCCGCCGCGGCCAAGAAGTAGGTCCACGCTGTCAGCGCCCCCGGTCCCCGGCGCGGGACCGGGGGCGCTTGCCGTACCGCCGAACGTGCTGAGGAGCCCCCATGAACGAGCAGCTGGTGCTCGCCCACATCCGTGACATCCCCGACTACCCGCAGCCGGGTGTGCTGTTCAAGGACATCACGCCGCTGCTGGCGGCCCCCGAGGCCTTCGCCGAGGTCGTCGACACGCTGGCCGGGCTGTACGAGGTCGACAAGATCGTCGGCATCGAGGCGAGAGGCTTCATCCTGGCCGCCCCGGTCGCCTACAAGGCGGGTGCCGGTTTCGTCCCCGTACGCAAGAAGGGCAAGCTGCCCGCGGCGACCCTGGAGGCCGCCTACGACCTGGAGTACGGCTCGGCGGTCATAGAGGTGCACGCCGACGCCTTCGAGCCGGGAGAACGCGTTCTGGTCGTCGACGACGTCCTGGCGACCGGAGGTACGGCGGCGGCCACGGTGGAGCTGCTGCGCAGGGCCGGGGCCGAGGTCGCGGGCGTGGCGGTGCTGATGGAGCTGTCCTTCCTCAAGGGCAGGGACCGCCTCACCGACGTCGACGTACACGCCCTGATCACCGTCTGACTGGGCCGGGAACACCAGGTGCGCTGACCGGCGCTTCACCACGTGGATACACTGAAGGATCTGGACTCGAAGACAAGGAGTCTGTGTGCCCCGTGATGTGGTCGCGCCCGACGTAGCCGACACCGGCAGTAACGAGGCTGTGTCCGGCGTCCCTGGGACGCGTCGAAGGCGTTTTGGGGGTGGGACCATGAATCCTGTGCTGGAGCCGCTGTTCCGCACGGTCAGGGCCACTCACCCCAAGGCCGACCTGCGGCTGATCGAGCGTGCCTACGACGTGGCCGCGCACCACCACCGCGACCAGAAGCGCAAGAGCGGCGACCCGTACATCACCCACCCGCTCGCCGTCGCCACCATCCTGGCCGAGCTCGGCACCGACGACGAGACGTTGTGCGCGGCGCTGCTGCACGACACCGTCGAGGACACCGCCTACAGCCTCGACGAGTTGCGCGCCGACTTCGGCGAGAAGATCGGCCTGCTCGTCGACGGCGTCACCAAGCTGGACAAGGTGAAGTTCGGCGACGCCGCGCAGGCCGAGACCGTGCGCAAGATGGTCGTGGCGATGTCGCGCGACATCAGGGTGCTGGTGATCAAGCTCGCCGACCGGCTGCACAACATGCGCACGATGCGCTACCTGCCCGAGCACAAGCGGCACCAGAAGTCGCGCGAGACGCTGGAGATCTTCGCCCCGCTGGCCCACCGTCTCGGGATGAACACCATCAAGTGGGAGCTCGAAGACCTCGCCTTCGCCATGCTCTACCCCAAGCGCTACGACGAGATCGCGCGCATGGTGTCGGAGCGCGCGCCCAGGCGTGACCTGTTCCTGCAGGAAGTGATCGAGAAGGTGTCGGCCGACCTGCGCGACGCCAAGATCCGCGCGACCGTCAAGGGCCGCCCCAAGCACTACTACTCCGTCTACCAGAAGATGATCGCCCGCGACGTCGCGTTCGACGACATCTACGACCTGGTGGGCATCCGGGTGCTCGTCGACACGGTGCGCGACTGCTATGCGGCACTCGGAACGATCCACGCGCGATGGAACCCCGTGCCCGGCAGGTTCAAGGACTACATCGCGATGCCCAAGTTCAACATGTACCAGTCGCTGCACACCACGGTGATCGGCCCCGAGGGCAAGCCGGTCGAGCTGCAGATCCGCACGCACGCCATGCACCACAGGGCCGAGTACGGCGTCGCCGCCCACTGGAAGTACAAGGAGGAGGTCGGCGCGGGCGCCGGCCAGGGCGGCAAGGTCAAGCAGGGCGGCGAGATGGCGTGGCTGCGCCAGCTGCTCGACTGGCAGAAGGAGACCTCAGACCCGGGCGAGTTCCTGGAGTCGCTGCGCTTCGACCTGTCGGTGTCGGAGGTCTACGTCTTCACCCCGCGCGGCCAGGTCGTCGCGCTGCCCGAGGGCGCCACGCCGGTCGACTTCGCCTACGCGGTGCACACCGAGGTGGGCCATCGCTGCATCGGCGCCCGGGTCAACGGCAGGCTGGTGCCGCTGGAGTCCAGGCTGGGCAACGGCGACACCGTGGAGATCTTCACCTCCAAGTCGCCGGACGCCGGTCCCTCGCGCGACTGGCTGAAGTTCGTCAAGTCGGGCCGGGCCCGTAACAAGATCCGGCAGTGGTTCTCCAAGGAGCGCCGCGAGACCGCGATCGAGGCGGGCAAGGAGGCGATCGGCAGGGCGATGCGCAAGCAGGGCCTGCCGCTGCAGCGCCTGATGTCGGGGGAGTCCCTGCTCGCCCTGGCCCGCGACCTGCGCTACCCCGACGTCTCGGCGCTCTATGCCGCCGTGGGCGAGGGGCACGTGGCCGCACAGGCGGTCGTGCAGAAGCTCGTGGCCTCCATAGGCGGCGTCGACAGTGCCGAGGAGGACATCGCCGAGGCCTCGCTGCCCACGCGCCTGCGCGGCCGTCCCAGGGGCGGCGGGGGAGCGGGCGTCGTGGTGGCGGGCGACGCCGACGTGTGGGTGCGCCTGTCGCGCTGCTGCACGCCGGTGCCCGGTGACGACATCGTCGGCTTCGTCACGCGCGGCCACGGTGTCTCGGTGCACAGGGCCGACTGCACGAACGTCCAGCAGTTGAAGGAGCAGCCGGACCGCCTGGTCGAGGTGAGCTGGTCGCCGGGCGACGACTCGGTCTTCCTGGTCGCCATCCAGGTCGAGGCGCTGGATCGCCCGCGTCTGCTCAGCGACGTCACCCGCACGCTGTCGGACCAGCACGTCAACATCCTGAGCGCCTCGGTGACCACCTCACGCGACCGTGTGGCCGTCAGCAAGTTCACCTTCGAGATGGGCGACCCCAAGCACCTGGGGCACGTCCTGAAGGCCGTGCGCAGCATCCAGGGCGTCTACGACGTCTACCGGGTGAGCGGCGCGGGCAGCTGAACCGGTGCAGCCCCAGGAGCGGGCCGCACCGAGGCGGGCGGCTAGGCGCCGGTCGTCGGGACCGGGGTCGGCGTCGGGGTGGCGGTGGGAGTGTAGCCGGGGGGCAGGGCGCTGCCCTTCTTCCACTGGTTCCAGGTCAGCTGCCAGTAGCTCCAGCCGTTGCGCCAGTCGAGCTTGCGCTTGGTGCCGGTGATCTTGACGACGTCACCGCGCTGGGCGATGCCGTAGAACCACTTGGCGCCCGCCGGGGTGGCCCGGACGCAGCCGTGGCTCTGGTTGGACTTGCCGAGGTACTGGTAGTCGCCCGCGCTCTGGTGGACGTACTCGCCGCTGTCGGAGATGCGGACGGCCCAGGGGATCTCCAGCTTGTAGTACAGCGGGTCCTTGGGGTCGGTGACGCCGAGCCAGCCGGAGGTCATGGTCTCCACCGGCTTCTTGCCCATGGCCAGGTGCACGCCCGAGGTGGTGAGGTACACATCGACGCCGCCGCGCCTGAGCCCGCCGCGGCCCGCGCTGATCGGGATGGTCTTGGCGTGCCTGCCGTCCCTGCTGACCTTCATCACGTGCTTCCTGGTGTCGACGACGGCGATGTTGGCCGTGCCGACGGCGAAGCGCCTGGTGACGTCCTTGGCCTGCTTGTTGCCGGGGATCTGGCTGAGCCTCGCGGTCAGGAGCACCTTCTGGTGCGGCTTCCAGTACGTCCGGGTGCGGTAGATCACCTTGCGGTCGGAGACCCAGCGCCAGGCCCCTTCGACCGGCTTGTCCGCGGTGACGACCAGCGAGGCCTCGGCCGCCGCCTTGTCGGCGACCGCCCGGTCGAACAGGACGATGATCGGGAAGCCGACGCCGACCTTCTCCACCTTCTCCCCCATGGGGGTGATGTCGGCGATGCCGAGCGGTGCGGCGACCTGTGCCGCCGCGGGGACGCTCGTCATGTGTACGGCGGCGCAGGCGGCCGCCGTGGCGAACGCGAGCGCTCGCTTGAGGGTGTTCACGGTGTGCTCCCAGAGGTGTGGTGCGTTCCATAGGAGACGGCCGAAACCCCTCATGCGTTGGACCGGATCCCATAACGATCAAGCAACGACCGGCACAGGGGGCCCAAAAGAAACCCGAAGTTATGTGATAGCGCCCCTTATCCACATGTGGGGCAGTCGGCGAGTTTGTTGAATTCCGTAACTTTCGTACTCAACCTCAGCAGATCCAGCCAGACCGTACGCCCCTCGATCGCCGAAGCCCCCAGCCCGGTCAGATAACGAATGACCTCCGAGGCCAGTAAGGACCCCACCACACCGCACAACGGCCCGAACGCCGGAATGGTACGGCCGGCATTGTCGCACTCCGGCATGATCGCGGTGCGCATGCGCTCGCCGAGCTGCCGTTCCTGACAGGCCAGGCATCCGGTCTTGCCGGGCTCGACCAGCGGTCCGACCAGTCCGACGTGCTGACTGAACCCACCGGTCGCGAACGTCACGCTCGCGGCCATGCACGCGGTGTTCACCCAGCGGCGGATGTGCGGCTGCGGGGTGTCGACGGTGCTGATCACCAGGTCGGCCCCGACGATGGCGTCGGCCACGTCCTCGGGCCCGCGCAGCCGGCGCTCCAGCTGCTCGATCCTGGCGTCGGGGTGGTGGGCGCGCAGCCTCCTGGCCGCCGCCGCCACCTTCACCGCGCCGACGTCCTGTGCGGTGTAGAGGTGCTGGCGGTGCAGGTTGGACAGCTCGACCCTGTCGTCGTCGACGATACGCAGGTGACGCACTCCGGCGGTGACCAGGTGGGTGGCGACGGCGCCGCCGATCGCCCCCATGCCGAGCACGGTGACACGCGTGCCGTACAGCTCACGCAGCACGCTGACGGTCCTTTCTGCAGACAGGAACATCGACAGGAACAACGCCTGTCTGGACTGACGCACATCGGCGGTGAGCAGCGCGACGTCGCACTCCATCACCAGCACGCGGGCGTCGAGCAGTTGGTCGAGCGCCGCGTCGATCTCCTGAGAGGTCGCGCCGACGACGAGTTCGCGCAGCTCGGCCCGCTCGCGCGGGGTGTCGGCGCACAGCCGCAGCAGCTGCCGCAGCGGCGCCTGAGCGGGCTCCAGGATCCGCCCTGTCGGTGGGAAGTCCCCGAGTCGCGCCAGTTGCCGCGAATCGTCGAGGAAAAGGGGGAAAGCCGGATTCACCTGAATCCGAGGCATGGGCAAGGCTCCCGAGAGGCCGACAGCAGAGATGGCGCCTTCGAAGAGTAAAGAAAGAGAAAGAGAAAAGGGAAGACCCAATGACCGTTGGTGATGTCATTTGCGCGACGTGTCATGGTTCTTGCTATTTGCCAGCAAAGGTGGGGTCCAGCGCCTCCGGACACGCGAATGGGCCTCCGCCGGCATCGGCGAAGGCCCATCTTCCGCAGGGTGACGACCGGCGCGAGGCCGGCCCGAGCGGCGTCAGCTGAACTCGGCGAGCGTGTGCTCGGCCTCCTCCAGCCAGGAGCGGCGGGCGGCCAGCGCCTCCTCCGCCTCCTTGACGTCCTTGGCCCGTCCGGCCGCCTGGGCCTTGCCGAGCTTGGTCTCCAACTGCTCGATCGACTTGCGGAGCTGGTCGACCGTGCTCTGGGCGCGGGCCCTGGCCTCGGGGTTGGAGCGCTTCCACTCCTGCTCCTCGGCCTTGCGCACGGCGTCGTCCACCTTGCGCAGCCCGCCTTCGAGCCGGTCGCGCTGCTCGCGCGGCACCGGTCCGACGGCCTCCCAGCGCTCCAGGAGCGCACGCAGCGCGCCGCGGGCGGCCCGCGCGTCGGTGACGGGAAGGATCTTCTCCACCTCGACGAGCAGCACCTCCTTGGCCTCGGCGTTGGCCGCGAGCGAGGCGTCACGCTCGGCGAAGACCGCCGAACGCGCCTGGAAGAACTGGTCCTGCGCGCCCTTGAAACGGTTCCAGAGCTCGTCCTCGGCGTCACGCGAGGCCCGACCGGCGCTCTTCCACTGCTGCATCAGATCGCGGTAGATCGACGCGGTCTGACCCCAGTCGGTCGAGGTGGCCAGCGCCTCGGCCTCGGCGACGATGCGCTCCTTGGTGGCGCGAACGCCCTCACGCTGCTCGTCGAGCCCGGCGAAGTAGGACTTGCGACGCTTGGCGAAGGCCGTGCGGGCCGCCGAGAGCCGCTTCCACAGGGCGGCCTCGGTCACCCTGTCGATGCGCTCGGCGGCCTTCCACTCCTCCACCAGCTGGCGCAGCCGTTCGCCGCCGGACTTCCAGTGCGTCGTCTCGTCGGCGATGCGCTCGGCCTCGTCGACGATCCGTTCCTTGACGCCCTTGGCCTCCGCGCGCGCCACGTCACGGGCGGCCTTGACCTCCTCGCGGCGCTTGGCCACGAGCTCGGACAGTCCCGCCAGCCTTGCCACCAGCGAGTCGAGGTCGCCGACGGCATGTGCCTCGGCCACGGCCTCGCGCAGCTTGACGATGCTGGCCTCGGCCTGGGCGGGGGCAAGGTCGGTGCCCTTGACCCGCTGCTCCAGGAGTTGTACCTGGCCTGCCAGCTCGTCGTACTTGCGGTGGAAGTAGGCGAGCGCCTCCTCGGGCTCGCCCGCCTGCCAGGACCCGACGGCCCGCTCTCCCTCAGCCGTACGCACGTAGACGGTGCCGTCGTCGTCTACCCGGCCCCACGGGTCGGTGCTCACCGTGTCCTCCCGCACTTTCATCAGACCCTTCGGGACTATCGTCCCTAGTTGTATTACGTCAGCTCTTGCCAGAGATTGTCACGTCTTTGATGTCCACGCCGACCTTCGGCGCGGTGTTGTCCTCCAGGAAGCCGCCCTTGGCGACCTTGTCGACGATCTCCATTCCCTTGGTGACCGTACCGAACGGGGTGTAGCTGGGAGGCAACGAAGCGGTCTCATCGCCGTAGACGATGAAGAACTGGCTGCCGTTGGTGCCGGGCCCGGCGTTGGCCATGGCGACCACACCGCGCTTGTACTGCATGCCGCCGAGGTTCTCGTCGGCGTACTGGTAGCCGGGGCCGCCGTCGCCGCCCGCGCTCTTGCCGTCGGCCTTGGCCAGCGGGTCGCCGCACTGCAGGACCGCGAGGCCGCCGGTGTCGGGGGTGACCAGGCGGTGGCACTTGGTGTTGTCGAAGTAGTTCTTCGAGGCGAGGAAGTCGAAGGAGTTGACCGTGCAGGGCGCCTTGGTCGGCTCCAGCTTGATCTCGATGTCGCCCTCACCGGTCTTGACCGTCATGGTCTCGGCCTTGAGGTTGGGCTTCTTCGGCGGCGTGCCGACCTTCTTGGACTTGCCCTGCGCGTCCCCGCTGTAGGCGCAGGAGACCGTCGCCAGGTCGATCGGCGAGGGCGTCACCGCGGGTGCGGACGCCTCGGGAGTCGCCGACGTGGTCGGGTCGGCCGCCGCGTTGCTGGTGGAGTCGTTGCCGCCCAGCAGGGCGATGCCGGCGACGATGCCGCCGACGACCACCACGACGCCCACCGTGGACCCGATCACGGCGACGCGCTTGGTCCGGGCTTCGCGCTCGGCGCGACGGCTCATCTGCCGCTCGTAGTGCTCACGCGCCAGTTGCTTCTGGCGTTCCTTGCCCGTGGCCACCGCTTGCCTCCCTAACGAATCAACTGAGGTGGGCGAAATGGTATCGGCCAACGGGTAATGGTTCGCAGCCCGGCGGACCGCACCGGTACCCTTCGGTTACATTCCCATCCGCATTCTTGACGAGATCACCTGAGGCAGATGCTCATCGCAGGGTTCCCCGCTGGGGCCTTTCAGACAAATTGTTACGTCGTCGCGCCCTCGGCGGGCGAGGAATGCGTGATCGTCGATCCGGGTCAGGACGCCGTCGCCGACCTCGACGACCTGCTGCGAGAGCATCGGCTGAAGCCGGTCGCGGTCCTGCTCACCCATGGGCATCTCGACCACGTCTGGTCGGTGGCCCCGGTGTGCGGCGCGCGTGACGTGCCCGCGTGGATCCACCCCGACGACAGGCACCTGCTGAGCGATCCGTCCGCCGGATGGAGCCCCCAGTCCGCCTCGCTCTTCGGCGGCATCGAGCTCAGCGAGCCCAGCGACGTGCGCGAGTTGTCCGACGGGGAGACGGTGAAGCTGGCGGGCCTTGAGCTCGTGGTCGACCACACGCCCGGCCATACCAAGGGGTCGGTGACCTTCAGGATGCCGGGCGAGCAGGTGCTGTTCGCCGGTGACCTGCTGTTCGCCGGCTCCATCGGCCGCACCGACCTGCCCGGCGGCGACTACCCGGCCATCCTGCGCAGCCTGGCCGACAAGGTCCTGCCGCTGCCCGACGAGATGGTCGTCCTGCCGGGACACGGACCGCAGACCACGATCGGCCGCGAGCGCGCCACCAATCCGTATCTCACGGAGGCCGCGCCGCACGCCGGTCCCAAGCGAGGGATGTAATGAGTTTCCAGGCACCCAAGGGCACCTTCGACTGGCTGCCGCCGCGCTCGGAGCGCGCGCTGCTGGTCCGCGAGGCGATGTCGGCTCCCGCACGCCGTGCGGGCTACGGCTACATCGAGACGCCCACGTTCGAGGACACCGCGCTGTTCTCGCGCGGCGTCGGCGAGTCGACCGACATCGTCTCCAAGGAGATGTACACCTTCGAGGACAAGGGCGGGCGCTCGATCACCCTGCGCCCCGAGGGCACCGCGGCCGTCGTGCGCGCGGTCCTGCAGCACGGCCTGCACAACGGGCCGCTGCCGGTGAAGCTGTGGTACTCCGGCAACAACTTCCGCTACGAGCGCTCGCAGAAGGGCCGCTACCGGCACTTCTCCCAGGTCGGCGTCGAGGCGATCGGCGCCACCGACCCCGCGCTCGACGCCGAGACCATCCTGCTGGCCGTCGAGGGCTACGCCTCGCTGGGCCTGAGCGGCGTGACGCTGCTGCTCAACTCGCTGGGCGACGCCGAGTGCCGCCCCGCCTACCGGGCATCGCTGCAGGAGTTCCTGCGCGGCCTCGACCTCGACGAGGCCACCAGGGCGCGCATCGAGATCAACCCGCTGCGCGTGCTCGACGACAAGCGCCCTGACGTGCAGGCGCAGCTCGAAGGCGCCCCGCTCGTCGTCGACCACCTGTGCGGCCCGTGCAAGGCCTATCACGAGGAGGTCCGCGCCCTGCTGAGCGCCTCGGGCGTGGCCTACACCGACGATCCCCGCCTGGTGCGCGGCCTCGACTACTACACGCGCACCACGTTCGAGTTCGTGCACGGCGGCCTCGGCTCGCAGTCGGCCGTCGGCGGCGGCGGGCGCTACGACGGGCTCAGCGAGCTGATCGGCGGCCCCGCGCTGGCGAGCGTCGGCTGGGCGATCGGCGTCGACCGCACGGTCCTGGCCATGGAGGCCGAGGGCCTGTTCGACGACGAGGCCGCCGAGCGCCGCGTGCAGGTGTACGGTGTCGCGCTGGGCGAGGAGGCGAGGCGCCGGATGTTCGCCCTCGTCAACGAGTTGCGTACGGCGGGCGTCGCCACCGACATGGCCTTCGGCGGCAAGGGCGTCAAGGCCGCCATGAAGGGCGCCGATCGTTCGGGTGCGCGTTTCGCGCTGATCCTGGGCGATCGCGACCTGCAGGCGCAGGCCGTACAAGTGAAGGACCTGACCACAGCAGAGCAGACCGAGGTGCCGTTGGCCCAGGTCGTGGACGTCTTGAAGGGACAATTGCAGTGATCCGCACGCACACGGCGGGCAGCCTCCGCAAGGAGCACGCCGGGCAGCAGGTAACCCTGGCCGGATGGGTGGCGCGACGGCGCGACCACGGCGGTGTGGTCTTCATCGACCTGCGCGACGCCTCGGGGTCGGCGCAGGTCGTCTTCCGCGAGGAGGATCACGCGCACGACCTGCGGGCCGAGTTCTGCGTGAAGATCGTCGGCGAGGTCCGGGTCAGGCCCGAGGGCAACGAGAACCCCGACCTGCCGACCGGCGCGGTCGAGGTCGTCGCCTCCGAGGTCGAGGTGCTGAGCGAGTCGGCGCCGCTGCCGTTCCCGATCGAGGGCACGGCGGGGGTGAGCGAGGAGGCGCGGCTGAAGTACCGCTACCTCGACATGCGCCGCCAGCAGCTCGCCGACGCGATGCGCCTGCGCTCCAAGGCCACCTACCTGGCGCACCAGGTGATGGACGAGCACGGCTTCGTGTACGTGGAGACGCCGACGCTGACCCGCTCGACGCCCGAAGGCGCCCGCGACTTCCTGGTGCCGGTGCGGCTGCAGCCGGGCAACTGGTACGCGCTGCCGCAGTCGCCGCAGCTGTTCAAGCAGCTGCTGCAGGTCGGCGGCCTCGAGCGCTACTACCAGCTGGCCAAGTGCTACCGCGACGAGGACCTGCGCGCCGACCGGCAGCCGGAGTTCACCCAGATCGACGTGGAGATGTCGTTCGTCGACCAGGACGACGTCATCGCGCTCGGCGAGGCGCTGATCGGCCGCGTGTGGAAGGAGACGCTCGGCTACGAGCTGCCCGCGCCGCTGCCGCGCATGACCTACGCCGAGGCCATGGCGCGCTACGGCTCCGACAAGCCGGACCTGCGCTTCGGCCAGGAGCTGGTCGAGGTCACCGAGTACTTCGCCCAGACCTCCTTCCGCGTCTTCCAGGCCGACTACGTGGGCGCGGTCGTCATGCCGGGCGGCGCCTCGCAGACGCGCAAGGAGCTCGACGGCTGGCAGGACTGGGCCAAGGCGCGCGGCGCCAAGGGCCTGGCCTACGTGCTGGTGCAGGAGGACGGCACGCTCGGCGGCCCCGTCGCCAAGAACCTGTCGGAGAGCGAGACGGCCGGACTCGCCGAGTTCGTCAAGGCGGCGCCCGGCGACGCGATCTTCTTCGCCGCCGGGGCCCGCTCCTCCTCGCGCGACCTGCTCGGCGCGGCCAGGCTGGAGATCGGCCGTCGTTGCGGCCTGATCGACACCTCGCAGTGGGCGTTCCTGTGGGTCGTCGACGCCCCCATGTTCGAGGAGGACGGCGAGGGCGGCTGGACGGCCGTGCACCACCCGTTCACCGGGCCGAAGCCGGAGTGGGCCGACAACTTCCAGGACCACCCGGGCGAGGCGCTGGCCTACGCCTACGACATGGTCTGCAACGGCATGGAGATCGGCGGCGGCTCGATCCGTATCCACCGCGCCGAGATGCAGCAGCGCGTGTTCGACGTGCTCGGCATCGGCAAGGACGAGGCCGAGGCCAAGTTCGGCTTCCTGCTCGACGCGTTCAAGTTCGGCCCGCCCCCGCACGGCGGCATCGCCTACGGCTGGGACCGGATCTGCATGCTGCTGTCGGGCGGCGAGTCGATCCGCGACGTCATCGCCTTCCCGAAGACGGCCTCCGGCTTCGACCCGCTGACCAGCGCGCCGACGCCGATCACCGCCGAGCAGCGCAAGGAGGCGGGCGTCGACGCCAAGCCGAAGGCCGAACAGCTCTAGCGCACTCCCCGCGGTCCTCACGGCCGCCGCCAGGACAGCCCTGGCGGCGGCCGTACCCGTTCCGGGGTGTTATCGGGCGTCCGCGGTGGCCGGGCGCGTCACGGGCGCGCTCAGCTTCGCGGGACGGGCGCCGCCGGTCAGAACGTGACCGGCAGCGCGGCCAGGCTGCGCAGGACCGAGCCGCTGAAGCGCCACCGCAGCTCCGAAGGCGCGACCGCGAGCTGCAGGTCGGGCAGCCTGCGCAGCAGCGTGCCGAAGGCGATCTGGCCCTCCAGCCTGGCCAGCGGCGCCCCCAGGCAGTGGTGGATGCCGTGCCCGAAGGCGAAGTGCCGGTTGTCCTCGCGGGTGATGTCCAGCGTGCCAGCGTCGCGGTGGGCGTCGGGGTCGCGCCCGGCCGCGCCGATCGACACGTGCACGAACGAGCCCGCCGGGATCGGCGTCCCGGCGATCTCCATGTCCTCGGTCGCGATGCGGAACGTGCCGCGCTCGACGGGCGCGTCGAAGCGCAGGAACTCCTCGACGGCGCCCGGCAGCAGGGCGGGCTCGGCGCGCAGCAGGTCGAACTGGTCGCGGTTGAGCAGCAGCGCGGCCGTGCCGTTGCCGATGAGGTTGACGGTCGTCTCGTGCCCGGCGATGAGCAGCAGCGCCAGCGTCGAGAGCAGTTCCTTGCCGCTCAGCACGCCCTCGTCGGCGCTGGCCGCGACCAGGGCGCTGATCAGGTCGTCGCGCGGGTCCTCGGTCCGCTCGCCGATCAGCGCGGTGAAGTACGCGCGCAGCTCCCCGCTCGCGGCGTTGCGCCTGGCGACCATCTCCTCGTCCAGCGCCGGGGTCACCAGCAGCCCCGACCACTCACGGAAGCGGTCGCGGTCGGAGTCGGGCACGCCGAGCAGCTCGCAGATCACGATGATCGGCAGCGGGAAGGCGAAGGCGTCGATGAGCTCGGTCTCGCCGCTGGACTCGAAGGCGTCGACGAGCTCGTCGGTGATGCGCTGCACCCTGGGCCGCAGCGCCTCGATCCGGCGTGCGGTGAACGCCTTGGTCAGCAGCCTGCGTTGGCGTGTGTGGTCGGGAGGGTCGGACATGAGCATGTTGTCGGCGAGCACCGGATTGGTCGACAGCAGCGATTCGCGGAACCACTGCGGCCCGTTGTCCAGGCTCTTGGACAGCCGCTGGTCGGCCAGCGCGGCCCGGCCGTGCTCGTGGTCGAGGACGAGGAAGGCGTCGCAGTTGGGCGGGAAATCGATGGCGTGCACCGGCCCCTCGGCCCTGAGCGCGTCGTACACGGCGTAGGGA
This sequence comes from Nonomuraea sp. IBHARD001, assembly GCF_056106265.1. Classification (NCBI taxonomy): domain Bacteria; kingdom Bacillati; phylum Actinomycetota; class Actinomycetes; order Streptosporangiales; family Streptosporangiaceae; genus Nonomuraea; species Nonomuraea sp. IBHARD001. The sequence goes on along the minus strand of NZ_JBWBBW010000002.1, from coordinate 5,658,628 downwards.
TCACGGCCGAACTCGGGGGAGAAGAGGAACTCGAACGGCAGTTTTGCGGACATGCGCGACTCCTGACTTCCGATGGGCAACCGGCTCCACTCTGGATCTCCGTCAACGCCGAAGGGCCCCATGTGAGCACAATCACATGGGGCCCTTCGCAGCTTGGGATCAGCTCGCCGTGACGCTGACCTTCTTGATGACGATCGGCGTCTTGGGCGCGGTCGCGCCGCCCTCGCCCGTGACGTCGTGGTCGTTGACGATGAGGTCGTTGCCGTCCTTGGCCACGCCCTCGATCAGCTCGATGCCCTTGCTCACCATGCCGAACGGCGTGAACTCGGCCGGCAGCTGGGAGTTGTCGTCCGACAGCGAGATGACGAACTGGCTGCTGTTCTGCCCGGCCTCACCGCTGCCCTGGGCCATGAACACCACACCCTTGGTGTACGGCATGCCGATGTTCTCGTCGCCGTAGATGTAACCGGCGGTGCCCATGCCGTCGGTGGGGTTGAGCCCGTCGGCCTTGGCCAGCGGGTCGCCGCACTGCAGCAGGTGCAGGCCGGAGACGTCGGGGGTGACCAGGCGGTGGCACTTGGTGTCGTTGTAGAAGTTCTTCTTGGCCAGGAAGGCCATCGAGTTGACCGTGCACGGCGTGACGTTCGGGTCGACGTCGATGACGATCTCGCCCAGGCTGGTGTCGAGCGTCATGGTCGACCACTTGAGGTTCGCCTTGGCGGGCGGCAGGCCGACGAACTTCTCCGGCGTGCCCTCGACCTTGTCACGCTTGTAGGTGCAGGAGACGGGCCCGGTCTTCGGCTTGGCCGTGCTCGGCGCCGTGGGGATGGCGGCCGTGGCGGAGGGCGAGCTCGACGGCGTGGCCGAGGCGCTGGGCTGCTCGGCGGCCCCCGCAGGCTGGGTGTCGGTGCCGCCGACCAGTGTGGTGGCGGCGACGATGCCCGCCACGACGGCCACGACGGCCACGCCCGCGCCGATGAAGATGTTCCGCTTGCCCTTGGCGGACTGCGCGGCGCGCTGTTCCTGCCGTTCTTTGTGCTCCCGCGCCAGCTGGCTCTGGCGGTCCTCGCCGGTCACAGGTATGTCCTCCATGGTTGCCGGGCATGTTTGCCGAGACTTGACTCGGGGAATGCTACCGGGCTCGCCATGTGCTTCACGTAAGAGCTGAAATCACACCACAGTGAACGCCTGTGCCCCCTGTGACCAGGTCCGGTCGAGGTCGCCGCCGGGCGTGAACCTCTCGTCGATCTCCAAAATCGCCATCCCGTGCGCGAACGCCCACAACGCCTGAGCCAGGTACGGCTCGCCCGTGGCCAGGAGGAACGGCGTGCCCGCCCAGTCCTCCAGACCGGGCGCGAGACGCTCGCGGGCCAGGGCGCCCGATGTGGACAGGCGGTAGAGGTTGGGATGAGCCTTGGCCAGGCGCCGGTACTCGCGCAGGATCGCGGCCACGGGCTCGGGCTCGGCGAGCGCGGCGTGCAGGGCGGTGCCGAGCTCCAGCAGGGCCTGCTCGATGAGCAGCGCCTCGACGGCGGCCTTGTCGGCCATGTGCTTGTACAGCGAGGGTGCCCGGATGCCGATCCGCTCGGCGAGCGCCCGCATCGTCAGGGCCTCGGCCCCCTGCTCCTCAAGCAACTCCCTGGCTGCGGCCGCGATCTGGGCGACGCGCGGCGACGACGTGGTCAGGGGTGGATGAGTCATCCGGCCATCTTCTCAGCGCGGGCCTTCAGCGCCGCGTTCATCGCCTCGAATCCGTCCTGAACGTCGAGCGTCGCCCCCGCGAACGGCACCAGCACCCCGGTGAAGCTCTCGCCCTGCACCAGCCGTGTGCGGCCCTCGCCCGACGGCGTGAGCGTGAAGTGGTGCTCGCCGTCCACGACGCCGGGCAGCACGAACCTGCCGACCCAGCGCAGCTCCCGGCCCGGATCGGCGACCAGGACGGTGGGGGCGAACTCCATCACGCCCTCGCCGTTCTTCAGCGTGTTGTGCAGCACGGCTCCGGCCCGGGCCTCGCCCCGGCTGCTGACGATGAACGGATTCCACTGCGGATAGGCGGCGAAGTCGGTCAGCACACTCCACACCTGGGCGGGGGAGGCGTCGATCTCGATCTCGGCGCGTACCTCGGTCGGGCTGAGCCTCGTCCAGCCGTACAGGCCGGAGACGGCGAGCAGGAGGGCGGCGGCGGCGACGAGGGCGATGCGCATGGGAGGGCCTTCCGGGCGTGGCTAACGGCGTTAGCCACAACCATAGGCTAACGACGTTAGCCGAGCAAGCGCGTTCTCATGTGGCGCTCATGAGCGAGCCGTAGACAAGATCTGGAACCCGACCGTGATGAGATCCGTACGTGATGAGATCCGTAGTCGGTACGAGAACGGGAGTCGTGACATGTTCGACGAGATACTCGGCCTGCCGGCCCACGCGCTGATCATTCACGCGGCCGTCCTGCTCACGCCTCTGCTGGCCGCTGTCGCGGCCGTCTACGCGCTGGTGGCCCGCTGGCGGCCCGTCATGGCCTGGGCGCTCGTCGGGCTCTCGGTGGCGGCGCCGCTTTCGGTGTTCGCGGCCGAGCGCAGCGGATCGGCGTTCAAGCAGGCCGCGTTCGCCGACGTCGAGGGCGAACTCGGCGCCCGCATCGCCACCCACGAGAGCTTCGCCGCCCCGCTGCTGTGGACCACGATCGGCCTCGGCCTCGCCGGGCTGGCGCTGGTGTTCGCCTCGGCCAGGATCGGCCGCGCGGGCTCGCTCGTGCTGTCGGGCGTCACGGTCGTGCTGGCCGTCGTCGTCGGGTACTACGTCTTCCAGGCGGGACACTCCGGAGCCACCGCGGTCTGGGGCTAGTAACCTCGACGGTGTGGACAGCCTGTTCGACTCGGCGGCCGAAGAGGCCACCCCACAGCCTCTGGCCGTGCGGATGCGCCCCCGCTCGCTCGACGAGGTGATCGGCCAGCGCCACCTGCTCGGGCCCGGCACGCCGCTGCGGCGGCTGGTCGAGAGCGAGGCGCCCATGTCGTTGTTCCTGTGGGGGCCGCCCGGCACCGGCAAGACGACGCTCGCCTACGTGGTCGCAGGCGTCACCAAGCGCCGCTTCGTGGAGATCTCCGCCGTCTCGGCCGGGGTCAAGGACGTGCGCGCCGCCATCGAGCAGGCCAGACGCGACCTCGGCATGAACGGCAGGCAGACCGTCCTGTTCGTCGACGAGGTCCACCGCTTCAACAAGGCACAGCAGGACGCCCTGCTGCCCGCCGTCGAGAACCGCTGGGTCACCTTCATCGGCGCCACGACCGAGAACCCCTACTTCTCCGTCATCTCGCCGCTGCTGTCACGCTCGCTGCTGCTCACGCTGGAGTCGCTGACCGACGACGACGTGCGTCAGGTGCTGGAGCGCGCCGTACGCGAGGAACGCGGGCTCGGCGGCAGGGCCACGCTCACCGCCGAGGCGCTCGATCACCTCACCCGCCTGGCCGGAGGCGACGCGCGCCGCTCGCTGACCTACCTGGAGGCGGCGGCGATGCTCACCGACGGGCAGGGCGAGATCGGCGTCGACGTCGTGGAGAAGGCCGTCGACAAGGCGGCCGTGCGCTACGACCGCCAGGGCGACCAGCACTACGACGTCATCAGCGCCTTCATCAAGAGCATGCGCGGCTCCGACGCCGACGCCGCCCTGCACTACCTGGCCCGCATGATCGAGGCCGGTGAGGATCCCCGCTTCATCGCACGCAGGATCGTCATCTTCGCCTCCGAGGACGTCGGCATGGCCGATCCCACCTGTCTGCAGGTCGCCGTCGCCGCCGCGCAGGCCGTGCAGCTCATCGGGCTGCCCGAGGCCGCCCTCAACCTCTCGCAGGCCGTCATCCACTGCGCCCTGGCCCCCAAGTCCAACTCCGCGACCAAGGCCATCCAGGCCGCCGCAGCCGACGTGCGCAAGGGGCTGATCGGCCAGGTGCCCGGCCATCTGCGCGACGGTCACTACCCGGGGGCCAAGAAGCTCGGCCACGGCGACGGCTACCGCTATCCGCACGACTTCGAGCACGGCCTGGTCCGCCAGGACTACGCGCCGCAGGAGGTGCGCGAGCGGCGCTACTACGAGCCGACCAGGCACGGGGCCGAGGCGCCCGTGGCCGAGCGGTGGGCCAGGATCCGCGAGTTCCTGCGCGGCGGCGGCTGAACTTCCGCCGATCTTCACCGCGTGGCGGCACGGCCACCTCGCCGCGTCAGGCGCCCGTATCCGGCACGATAGGGTCTTCTCCATTCACGCGCCGAGGGGATCGGATCCGCAGATGCTTACCGCTGGAGAGGTCGCCGGCCTGATCGTCGCCATGTTCTGGGCGATCCTGGTCTGCTTTCTCGTCGTGGTCCTCGTCAAACTCGCCAAGCTGCTCGGCCAGACGACCAAGATGGTCGCCGACCTCAGCGAGCGTGTCGTGCCCCTGCTCGACGACGTGAGCATGACTGTGAGCGAGACCAACAGGCAACTCGTCGCCGTCGAGGCCATCACCAGGGACGTCAAGCAGGTCAGCGGCAACGCCGCCAAGTTCAGCGACGTCACCCAGACGCTCGTCACCGGCCCGCTGATCAAGCTGTCGGCGCTGGGCACCGGCGTGCGCAGGGCCGTCGAGGCCCGCAGGGGCCCGCGCAGGGCACGCGCACTGCAGGGACGGCGGCGCTGATGATCCGCAGGCTGTTCTACATCTCGCTCGGCGCCCTCATCGCGGTGTGGGCGATGCGCAGGCTTGCGGCACTTCGTCCCGATCACGTTGCCCGCAGGGCCGTGGGCTCGGCCGCGGGCATGCTCACGCAGGTGAGAGACTTTACGTCGGAGGCACTCGACGAGGCCGCCGACCGCGAAAACGAGTTGCGGGCCCGTTACGGGCTCGACACCGTTGACTGACCCGTCGCCTCCGACGACACCTACTACGTAAAGGACGGCCGCTGACATGGATTCGGCAGAGATCGCCCGCCGCTTCCTGCGCTTCTTCGAGGAGCGTGGGCACAAGGTCGTGCCCTCGGCCAGCCTGATCGCAGAGGACCCCACTCTGCTGCTGGTGCCCGCTGGCATGGTGCCGTTCAAGCCCTACTTCCTGGGCCAGCGCAAGCCTCCGGCCAGCCGGCTCGCCAGCGCGCAGAAGTGCGTGCGCACCCCCGACATCGACGAGGTCGGCAAGACCACCAGGCATGCCACCTTCTTCCAGATGCTCGGCAACTTCTCCTTCGGCGACTACTTCAAGGACCAGGCCATCCCCTTCGCCTGGGACCTGCTGACCAAGCCCGAGGCCGAAGGCGGGTTCGGCTTCCCCGAGGACAAGCTCTGGGTCACCGTCTACCACGACGACGACGAGGCCGCCGACATCTGGCACAAGCAGGTCGGCGTCCCGCTCGACCGCATCCAGCGCCGCGGCATGGCCGACAACTTCTGGTCGATGGGCGTGCCGGGGCCGTGCGGTCCCTGCTCGGAGATCTACTACGACCGCGGTCCCGAGTACGGCGTCGACGGCGGCCCCATCGCCGACGAGAACCGCTACCTCGAAGTGTGGAACAACGTCTTCATGCAGTTCGAGCGCGGTGCGGGCGGCGACAAGGACGGCTTCCCCATCCTCGGCGAACTGCCGAGCAAGAACATCGACACCGGCATGGGCCTGGAGCGCATGGCGGCGATCCTGCAGGGCGTCGACAACATCTACGAGATCGACACCACCTACAAGATCCTCGACAGGGCCGCCGAGCTGACCCGCACGCGCTACGGCCGCGACGCCCGCAACGACGTCAGCCTGCGCGTCGTCGCCGACCACGTCCGCACCGGCACCATGCTGGTCGCCGACGGCGTCATGCCAGGCAACGAGGGCAGGGGCTACGTCCTTCGCCGCATCCTGCGCCGCTCGGTGCGCAACCTGCGCCTGCTCGGCTCGGGCGAGGACCGCTACATGCACGAACTGACCTCGGTCGCCATCGACGTCATGGGCGAGCAGTACCCCGAGCTCAAGGCCGACGCGCCGCAGATCCACGCGGTCATCGACGCCGAGGAGGCCTCCTTCCTCGGCACGCTGCGCACCGGCACCGCGATCTTCGACGTGGCCGTCGAGGAGAGCAAGCGCAAGGGCAAGGCGGCCCTGGGCGGCGAGCAGGCCTTCCAGCTGCACGACACCTACGGCTTCCCGATCGACCTCACGCTGGAGATGGCGGCCGAGCAGGGCCTGAAGGTCGACGAGGAGGGCTTCCGCCGCCTCATGAACGAGCAGCGCGACCGGGCCAAGGCCGACGCCAAGGCGAAGAAGACCGGCAATGCCGACGTCTCCGTCTTCGGCACGCTGCTGGAGAAGGCGGGCAAGGTCGAGTTCCTCGGTTACGACGAGACCGTCGCCGAGTCCACGATCATCGGCATCATCGTCGACGGCGGCTCGGTCCCTTCGGCGGGCGCGGGCAGCACCGTCGAGGTCGTGCTCGGCCGTACCCCGTTCTATGCCGAGGGCGGCGGTCAGCTCGCCGACCAGGGACTGATCCGGACCCAGAGCGCCGAGGTGGAGATCGTCGACGTGCAGTCGCCGGTCACCGGGCTCGTCGTGCACCGGGGCAAGGTGCGTTCGGGCGAGCTGCGCGTCGGCGACGAGGCCCAGGCCGAGATCGACCTGGAGCGCCGCAAGGCCATCTCGCGCTCGCACAGCGCCACCCACCTGGTGCACCGCGGCTTCAAGAACTTCCTCGGCGAGTCGGCGGGCCAGGCGGGCTCGGAGAACTCTCCCGGCCGCTTCCGCTTCGACTTCACCTCGGCCGGTGCGGTCTCGCCCTCGGTGCTGCGCGACGTCGAGGACGAAGTCAACGCGGTCCTCATCAACGACCTGCAGGTCAACGCCTTCTACACCAGCCAGGCCGAGGCCAGGGCGATGGGGGCGCTGGCGATGTTCGGCGAGAAGTACGGCGACGAGGTCCGCGTCGTGGAGATCGGCGACTACTCGCGCGAGCTCTGCGGCGGCACCCACGTGCACAGCTCCGGCCAGCTCGGCCTGGTCAAGATCCTCGGCGAGAACTCCGTCGGCGCCGGTGTGCGCCGTGTGGAGGCGCTCGTGGGCATGGACGCCTTCCGCTTCCTGGCCAAGGAGAGCCTGCTGGTCGCGCAGCTGTCGGAGCAGCTCAAGGCACGGCGCGAGGAGCTGCCCGAGCGGGTCGAGTCGATCGTCACCAAGCTGCGCACCGCCGAGAAGGATCTTGAGCGGCTGCGCTCGGCCCAGGTGCTCGCCATCGCGGGCGAGCTCGCCTCGCAGGCCCGTGACCTGCACGGAGTCTCCGTGGTGACGCACCGCGCGCCTGATGGCACCGGGGCCGACGACCTGCGTAAGCTCGCCCTTGACGTGCGCGGCAGATTCCCGACCGACCGAGCGGCGGTGATCGTGATCGCCGGTGCCCCCTCCGATCGACCGGTCGTGGTCGCCGCGGTCAACGAGGCGGGGCGCGAGCGGGGGCTCAAGGCCGGGCAACTGGTCGGCGTCGCCGCCAAGGCGCTTGGGGGTGGCGGTGGCGGCAAGGACGATGTCGCTCAGGGCGGCGGAGCCCGTCCAGAGGCGATCGGCGAGGCACTGCGACTGGTCGAGGAGACCATCGCCGGGCAGCTCGCCTGACATCATGAGATTCGGCTCACGACTCGGCGTCGACGTCGGGTCCGTACGCATCGGCGTGGCACGCAGTGATCCTTCGGGACTGCTGGCCACGCCGGTGGAGACCGTGCGCAGAGGTCCCGGCGACCTCGACCGCATCGCGGCCGTGGCCGCCGAGCACGAGGCGGTCGAGGTGATCGTCGGCCTGCCGACCTCGCTGTCCGGCCGCGAGGGCCCCGCCGCGGGCCTGGCCCGAGCCTTCGCCCTCGACCTCGCCGTACGGCTCGCGCCCACGCCCGTGCGGCTGTGGGACGAACGGCTGACGACGGTCACCGCACAGCAGGGGCTGCGCGCCTCCGGCGTACGGGCCAAGAAGCAGAAGAACATCGTCGACCAGGCGGCGGCCGTCGTGCTGCTGCAGGCCGCGCTCGACGCCGAACGCGCCACCGATCGGCCACCAGGCAGACCCGTCGATCCGCCCACCGCGGCGGACGACGGGCCTGCCCGATGACCGGCCCGACCGAAGGGCCCGCCGACGAGCGGGACGACGACATCATCCCCTTCTCCCAGGAGCCGGACGAGGGTGCGGCGGGAACGTTCCAAGGGGGAGAGGCCGGCTCTCCCGCTGACGCGCAGGGTGCTCGGGAGGCTGAGGGCTCGCACGGCGCGCCGGAGTCTGCCGCCGATCCGCTCGGCGCCGGGGCGTCGACGGCGGACGGTTCGCCCGGGGGCGACGGCGGGCGGTTCGCCTCGGCGGGCGACTCCTCGGGCGGGCGAATGTCCGGGGAAGACTCCGGCGAGAGCGCGGGCCAGGATTCCGGCCAGGCCCAGGGGTCGGATTCCGGCCCCGTTGCGACTTCGCCCTCCGGGCCGGAGACGCAGTCGCACCTGGGGGACGCAGCGCACTTCGACCCGGGCCAGGGGGCCGACCCCGGCCGGGACTTCGACTCCGACCCCGGCCAGAGGCCCGGCTCCGGGGCCCAGGCCGGCCGCGGTGCCGACGGGGCGGACTCCGGTCATCCCCGTGGTGCCGAGGATGGTGGGCGGCGGCCTGCTGCGCGGAAAGCGCTGGTGTTGCTGGGTGGGGCCGCGGCCTCTGTTGTTGCGCTCGGGGTCGCCGGATATGTCGTGGCGAAGCCGTACTTCAGTCCGGACGACTATGACGGAGCGGGCAACGGGACGGTGACGATCAAGATCGCGCAGGGGAGCACGGCGGGTGACGTCGCGGCGGTGCTGGCCGATGCGGGGGTCGTGGCGAGTGCGCGTTCGTTCGTGAATGTGGCGAAAGAGCGCGACAAGTCGGGCAGCCTGCAGCCGGGCCACTACCGCCTGCGCAAGGGCATGGCCGCCGACGCCGCGCTCGACCTGCTGCTCGCCCCCGAGGCCAAGGTCGTCAGGCGGGTGACCCTGCCGGAAGGCATGAGGATGAGCGAGGCCTTCGACCGCCTGGCCAAGGACCTGCGACTCCCGGTGGCGCAGTTCGAGGCCGCGGCGAAGGAGAAGCTCGGCCTGCCCGGCTATGCGAAGGGCCCGGAGGGCTTCCTGTTCCCGGCCACCTACGAACTCGAGCCGGGCCAGGGACCACACGACCTGCTGGCGAGCATGGTGGCGCGCTTCGGCGACGCGGCGGCGAAGGTCGACCTGGCCGGGCGCGCCGAACAGGTCCATCTGACGCCGCTCGAAGCGGTCACGGTGGCCAGCATCGTCCAGGCCGAAGGCGGCAGGGACGAGGACTATCCAAAGATCGCCCGAGTGATCTACAACAGGCTCAGGACCGGCACTCCACTGCAGCTCGACACCACCGTGCTCTACGCCCAGGGGCGCAGGACGCTGAAGGTGTCGGACAAGGACACGAGGGTCGGTTCGCCGTACAACACCTATACCAACAAGGGTCTGCCGCCAGGGCCGATCTGCAACCCGGGGGAGAAGGCGCTGATGGCTGCTCTCCACCCTGCCAAGGGAAACTGGCACTGGTTTGTCACTACAGATCCGGAGCATAGAATCACGAAATTCACCGACAAAGAGAGCGAGTTCGTGAGATACCGGGAAGAGTTGAACGAGTACCTCGGGACGCATTGATGCTCGTCGGGACACCCCCCGTCCCGCCCGGGATCCACCCGATCCCGACGCGGAGTCCGAGGCCCCTGATCAGGCAAGGGGCACTCGCGCTCCGACCGTCCCCTAGCATGGCTACCCAGAGTTATATCCGCTGGTCATCGATGCATGACCGGCGGATTCCCCCGTTCGGCTCGGTAACCCCCGTCGGTTTGGCCCATCCCCTTGACGCCAGGCCGTTCCTACCGGGAGATTGGCCAGCGCATCTATGAACGATCTCGACATGGACTTTCTGCTCGGCGCCGAGGATGACGAGGGTCAGCCACGGCGCCGGTCGCGCTCCAGCGGCGGCGGCCGCAGCAGGCGCAGACGCAGACGCCGCAACAGGGGCGGCTTCCTGGCCCCGATGCTGGCATTGATCGTGCTCCTCGGCATCATCGGCGGCGGCGGCTACTACGGCTACCTCTGGCTCAGCGACGTCATGGTCCCCGACGACTACACCGGCGCCGGAACCGGCGAGGTGATCGTCGAGATCAAGGCGGGTCAGACCGCCTCACAGGTGGCCGAGACCCTGGAGAAGCAGGGCGTGGTCAAGAGCTCGCGCGCCTTCGCCAACGCCATCGCGGCGGCGGGCAAGAGCTCCGACCTGCACCCGGGCGAGTACTCCCTGCGCAAGCAGATGTCGGCCGCCGACGCCGTCACCCTCCTGCTCGACCCCGCGGCCAAGCTGCAGGACCGGGTGCTGGTCAAGGAGGGGCTGCGCCTGTCGGACACGCTGGCCGTACTGGCCAAGGCGACGGGCAAGCCGCTGAAGGAGTTCCAGGCGGCGGCCAAGGACGGCGCCGCGCTCGGCCTGCCGGACTACGCCAAGGGCAGGCTGGAGGGCTACGCCTTCCCGGCGACCTACACCTTCACCCCGAAGCAGACGCCCGGCGACATCCTCACCGCGATGGTGGAGCGTTTCAACCGCGCCGCCGACGAGGCCAAGCTGGAGTCGGCCGCCCGCGACCTCGGACGCACCCCGCACGAGATCGTCACCATCGCCAGCATCGTCCAGGCCGAGTCCGGCAAGCCGGAAGACATGCCGAAGGTCGCCAGGGTCATCTACAACCGCCTGACCCGCGACCCGGAGATGAAGCTGTCCATGGACAGCACGGTCTTCTACGCCCTGAAGAAGTACGGCATCGCGGCCACGCACAAGGACCTGGAGACGCCCTCCAAGTACAACACCTACCGCTATCTCGGCCTGCCGCCCGGCCCGATCAGCAACCCGGGCGACCATGCGATCGAGGCCGCGCTGAACCCGGCCAAGGGGGACTGGCTGTTCTTCGTCACCACCGACCCGAAGAACCGCATCACCAAGTTCGCCACGACCGAGGACCAGTTCGCCCTGCTGAAGCAGGAGTTCGAACGCAACAGGAGCTGAGCCGGGGGCTCACCTCCGTCGCCCGGGACGCCTCTCGCGCGGTGTGCCGGGCGATGGCGCGTTCCCGGGGACCCGCGGGGGAGTCGGCGGTGCTCGGGCGGGCTGGGGGCTATCGGGATGCGGGTGCCGCGGCCTAGGCTTCCCGGTCATCGGGTGTGCCGCCGAGCTGTGCTGCGGCATTCCCGGGTGACGGCGATGTGCGATGCGCCGCTCTCACCTCATGAAGCCTGACGCGCCCTCCCGGCAGGGGAGTGCTCGTGTACGTGGAACGGTCGGCCGGAGGTGGTCGGCAGGACGGAAGGGAAGCTGCAGTGGTGCGCAATGATGGCGGTTCTCGGGGAAGGGCCGCCGTGCTCGGCTCGCCGATCGCCCACTCCCTCTCACCCTTCCTGCACCGGGCCGCCTACGAGGCCATGGGCCTGACCGGCTGGAGCTACGAGCAGCACGAGTGCGACGAGGCCTCGCTGCCGGCCTTCGTGGCCCAGACGTGGTCGGGGCTCAGCCTGACGATGCCGCTCAAGCGGGCCGTGCTGCCGCTGCTCGACTCGGTGTCCGACCTGGCCGTCGAGGTGGGCGGCGCCAATACCGTGATCTTCGACTCGGTCGGCGCCAGGCACGGCGACAACACCGACGTCTACGGCGTCGAGCGGGCGCTGGCCGAGGCCGGTGTGCCCAAGCCGGGCTCGGCCGTGATCCTCGGCGGCGGCGCGACCGCGGCCTCGGCGCTCGCGGCACTGCGCAATCTCGGCCTGACCGAGGCCACCCTGGTGGTTCGCGATCCGGCCAGGGCGGGGGAGACGGCCGAGGTGGCCGACCGGCTGCGGGTGAACCTGACGCTGGCGACGTTCGCCGGGCTGGACGACGTGCTGGACGTCGAACTCGTCATCTCCACCCTGCCCTCCGGCGCCGCCGACCGTTTCGCCGATCGGCTGAGCCGGGTGCCGGCCCTGTTCGACGTGGTGTACTCGCCGTGGCCCACTCGGGTCGCGCATGCCGTACAGGAGCGTGGTGGCACGGTCATCGGCGGGTTCCCGATGCTGTTGCACCAGGCCGTGCGCCAGGTCCAGCTGATGACCGGTCGCCTGGACGTGCCCGTCGAGGTCATGCGGGCCGCGGGTGCGGCCGAACTGGCCCGGCGCGCGAGCGCCTGACGGCCCGGCGGGCGGTCAGGCGCTCACGGTCAGGTGGTCAGGTGGTCAGGGGGTCGGCTCGAAGGGGTTGACGTAGCGCACGCCCGTGGCCTCGATGTCCTTGACGTTGCGGGTGACGAGGGTCCAGTTGTGGGTGATGGCCGTGGCGGCGATCAGGCCGTCGGTGATGGCCGTGGGTCTGCGGGCCTGGATCCGGCCCCACTCCTGGGCGATCTCGGTGCTGACCGGCACCACCCGGGTGCCGAACTCCGCCAGCAGCCGCTCCAGCCAGGCGTCGAAGGAATGCGCGCGCCGGGTGTCGCGGCGGCGCATCAGCTCCACGCCCTTGCGGATCTCGCCGACCGTCAGCGTGCTGATGTAGAGGTTGGGGCCGTGCACGGTGTCGAGCCAGTCGGCCACGCTCGGGTCCGGCGTCGGGCGGGTGACCTCGGAGACGACATTGGTGTCGAGCAGGTGGCTCATCCGAGGTCCACCTCGCGACCCATGTCGTCCGAGCGGGTCAGGTCGAGCTCGCTGAGATCGGGTCCGGACAGCAGAAATTCCTTGAAGTCCGGTGCGTCGCCGCGCAGATGGAGATACTCAGACATGTCGAGGATGACGGCGATCTCCTTGCCGTGCCGGGTGACGATCTGCGGGCCCTCGTCGTGGGCTCGGCGGACCACCTCGCTGAAACGCTGTTTGGCTTCCTGCAGCTGCCACATGGCCATGACGCCACCTCCACACTCAGGGCTTACCGTCTAGTCTGTCTAGATGGTAGCGCGACCACGCCCCGGCGCGGGAATGATTCGGAGCTCTGCTTTGCTTGTGGTAACGTAACTCCCTGATCGGTCCGGCATGCTTGCTGGACGCGCAAGCGGAGGTCTCCCTCCCACCTGGTTCGCTGCGAGGCGGTCGGGTCCAGGATCACGCCGGACTTCTCCGGGGAGCTTACGGTCATCGGGCCGGTCGAGCTCAGTGGCCCCGCATGCGCGACGTGCGGGGCTTTTCGCGTCTGTCGCGAGAGCTTCCGGCCACGACGACCGCAGTGGGAATTTGCTACCTAGGAGGCCCCATCAGCACTGAGCCCCGCATCAACGAGCGCATCCGTGTGCCCGAGGTTCGCCTCGTCGGCCCCAACGGCGAGCAGGTCGGCATCGTGTCCATACACGACGCCCTGAAGCTGGCCCAGGAGTCCGATCTCGACCTCGTGGAGGTCGCGGCCACGGCACGTCCGCCCGTTTGCAAGCTCATGGACTACGGCAAGTTCAAGTACGAGTCCGCGATGAAGGCGCGCGAGGCGCGCCGCAACCAGGCGCACACGATCATCAAGGAGATCAAGCTCCGTCCGAAGATCGACCCGCACGACTACGAGACCAAAAAGGGTCACGTGGTGCGGTTCCTCAAGGCCGGTGACAAGGTCAAGGTGACGATCATGTTCCGCGGTCGCGAGCAGTCGCGGCCCGAGCTTGGCTTCCGGCTCCTGCAGCGGCTCGCAGAGGATGTGACGGACCTCGGGTTCGTCGAGTCCCAGCCGAAGCAGGACGGCCGGAACATGATCATGGTGATCGGCCCGCACAAGAAGAAGGCCGAGGCGAAGGCCGAGAAGGCCGCCGCCAAGGCGCACCGCGACGACGACGAGTCGCCGGCCGAGGTGGTCGAAGAGGCCGCGGCGCAGGAGTGACTCGCGGTTCGGGTTAGCCTTACAGGCGCGCCCCAGCCACCGCGCGATGAAGAAGCCGGAACCGGGTCCGGTTCCGCAGTCAGGCATGCCCTTGACTCGGGTGAACCGGCCCGGGATATCGGCACGGACGAATAGGGAGAGACGGCGACATGCCGAAGATGAAGACGCACAGCGGTGCGAAGAAGCGGTTCCGGGTCACCGGCACCGGCAAGGTCGTTCGCCGCAGGGCGAACCGCAAGCACCTGCTTGAGCACAAGCCGTCCACCCGCACGCGCCGGCTCGCCCCGGACGTGGTCATGTCCGACGCCGACACCAAGAAGATCAAGAAGCTGCTCGCTAAGTAGCGCGAACCCCCGGGGAGATTGACATGGCACGCGTGAAGCGGGCGCTCAACGCCAAGAAGAAGCGCAAGGTCGTACTCGAGCGCGCCAGCGGTTACCGCGGCCAGCGCTCGCGTCTGTACCGCAAGGCCAAGGAGCAGATGCTCCACTCGATGACCTACGCCTACCGCGACCGCAAGGACCGCAAGGGCGCTTTCCGCCGCCTCTGGATCCAGCGCATCAACGCCGCTGCCCGCCAGAACGGCATCACGTACAACCGCCTGATCCAGGGTCTGCGTCTGGCCAGCATCGAGGTCGACCGCAAGATCCTCGCCGACCTCGCGGTCAACGACGCCCAGACCTTCGCCACGCTCGTCGAGGCCGCCAAGAAGGCGCTGCCCGCGAACGTGAACGCGCCGGTCGCCGGCTGAGGCACCAGCTCGTCACGCAAGGGGTCCACCCACCGGTGGGCCCCTTGCTCATTGGCACGCACCGACCTGTACGGCCCGGCCGTACGGTCGGCGCTTTCTCGCGACAGGGGGACGGGCATGGAGCTGACCAACGTGAGGTCGCCGAGGGTGAAAGCGGCCAAGCGGCTGACCAAACGCGCCTTCAGGGATCGCGACAAGGCCTTCCTCGCCGAGGGCCCGCAGGCCGTACGCGAGGCGTTGAAGCTCGACGGCGTCACGACGGAGCTCTACAGCACGGCCGAGGCCGAGCTCAGGCATGCCGAGCTCATCACCGCCGCCACCGCGCAGGGTGTGCCCGTGCACCGGGCCAGCGGCGAGGTCATGACCGAACTGGCCCAGACCGTGACGCCGCAGGGCCTGGTGGCCGTGTGCAGGTTCGTCCATGTGCCGATCGACCGGGCGGTGCCCGAAGGCGCCGTGCTGGTCGCCGTGCTCGCCCACGTGCGCGATCCCGGCAACGCGGGAACGGTCCTGCGTACGGCCGACGCCGCCGGGGCCGACGCCGTGGTCTTCACCGACGCCTCCGTCGACCCGTACAACGGCAAGTGCGTCAGGGCCAGCGCGGGCAGCCTGTTCCACACGCCGATCACCACCGGCGTGCCCGTCGCCCAGGCGGTGGCCCATCTCAAGGAGCGCGGCCTGCGCGTGCTGGCCGCCGACGGCGCGGGCAAGCACACGCTGGACGACGTCGAGCTGGCCGGACCCACGGCATGGGTGTTCGGCAACGAGGCGTGGGGGCTGCCCGCCGAGATCCTCGACCTGTGCGACGACGTCGTCCGCGTCCCCATCTACGGCCAGGCCGAAAGCCTGAACCTCGCCACGGCCGCCGCCGTGTGCCTGTACGCCTCGGCCAGGGCGCAACGGGGAGTCTGAGGGAGGGGCGCTCGCACGGGCGAGCGCCCTCACGGTCACACCCGCCCCTATGGCCCCCTACGTTTCCAGCATCCCGGCGTCCCTTTCGCGCACGCCACCGCACGCGCCGCCCTCAGCCCCGTCTGCGCGAACATCGTCGCGCGCCTGCGAAAACCCCTGTGAACCCCTCGGAAAACGCCGTGCGAGCCGCTCGCCGGGCGGCTCGGCGAGGGTGCCCTTGGATGCTGGAAACCCGCTATTGTCGGCCTTGTAGGTCGCGAGGAGGCGGGGTCGTGCAGGGCGAGGATAGCGACGAGCGGGATGCCGATCAGTCCTCCGTGCTGGCCGTCGACGAGCTGCCCGACGGTCTCATCGTGGCCGATCACCTGGGGGTCGTGCTGGCCGTCAACCAGGCCGCGGTGCGTCTGACGGGAGTGCCCAAGCGGCAGGCGCTGGGCCGCGACATGCACGACGTCTTCCCCTTCCGCGACCACGACGGACGTGAGTGGTGGAAGTGCCTGGACCTGGAGACCGGCCTGCGCACCCGCATCAGGACACCGGAAAGGCCGCTGCACCTGCCCGGCGGCCAGGAGCTCTACGTCGCGGCCAGGCTGGTACGCGAGCCGGAGCGCTGCGGCGACGTCAAGCGGGTGACGATCACGCTGCGCGACGGCGGGGCACGCGCCCGGCTGGAGCGCAGCAGGGCCGATCTGGTCTCCACCGTCGCCCACGAGCTGCGCTCGCCGCTGACCAGTGTCAAGGGCTTCACCGCCACCCTGCTGGCCAAGTGGAGCCGCTTCACCGACGAGCAGAAGCGCGTCATGCTGGAGACCGTCAACAACGACGCCGACCGCGTGACCAGGCTGATCACCGAACTGCTCGACGTCTCCCGCATCGAGTCCGGCCGCCTCGAGGTGCACCGCCAGGTCGTCGACCTGGAGGCCAGGACCCGCCGGGTGGTCGCGGGCCGGGTGGCGGCGGGCGAGGCCGAGGAGCGCTTCCGCGTCGAGGTGGCCGACGACCTCCCCGAGATGTGGCTCGACCAGGACAAGATGGACCAGGTCCTGGCCAACCTGGTGGAAAACGCATTGCGCCACGGACGGGGTACGGTGACGATAGGCATCGAATCCGTAGGCTGGGGAGTGGCCGTGTCCGTGCGAGACCAGGGTGAGGGCATCGCGCCCGAGCTGGCTCCGCGCGTCTTCCGGCAGTTCTGGCGCGGCAACAGCCGCAGGCGCGGCGGCACCGGTCTCGGCCTGTTCATCGTCAAGGGCCTGATCGAGGCGCACGGCGGCGCGATCGCCGTGCAGCGTGCGCCCGAAGGCGGCGCGGAGTTCCGATTTACCGTGCCCACCGGCACGCCAGACTTCGCCTGACGCCCGGTGGGCTGCGCACAGCGCACGAGCCCGCATGCCGATCCGACTAGACTCGGGTCCGCTCAAGCCCTGGATACGGAGCTCACTCTTGTCTGACTACGACCCCGTCGAGGTCACGCCTCTGCACGCCGACGAGCTGGCGCGCATGGAGGCGGAAGCCGTCGCCGCGATCAAGACCGCCGACGGCCTCGACGCACTGAAGCAGGTCCGCCTCGCCCACGCGGGCGACCGCTCGCCGATCGCCCTGGCCAACCGCGAGATCGGCGCCCTGCCGCCCGCGGCCAAGGCCGAGGCCGGAAAGCGCGTGGGCGCGGCCCGCAAGGCGATCAACGAAGCGCTTGCCGTACGGCAGGCGGAGCTGGAGGCCGAACGGGACGCGCGTGTGCTCGTCGAGGAGGCCGTCGACGTCACGCTGCCGTGGGACCGGCTGCCCAAGGGGGCCAGGCACCCGCTGACCACCATGCAGGAGCGTGTCGCCGACTCCTTCGTGGCCATGGGTTACGAGGTGGCCGAGGGACCCGAGCTCGAAGGCGAGTGGTTCAACTTCGACGCGCTCAACATCGCCACCGACCACCCGGCGCGCTCCGACCACGACACCTTCTTCGTCGAGTCGACCGACTCGGGCAAGGTGCTGCGCACGCAGACCTCGCCGGTGCAGATCCGCGCGCTGCTGACCCGCAGGCTGCCGGTCTATGTGATCTCGCCGGGCAAGGTGTTCCGCACCGACGAGCTCGACGCCACCCACACGCCCGTCTTCCACCAGGTGGAGGGCCTGGCGGTCGACGAGGGCCTGACGATGGCGCATCTGAAGGGCACGCTGGACCGCTTCGCCGAGGTGATGTTCGGCGAGGGCATCACGACGAGGTTCAGGCCCAACTACTTCCCCTTCACCGAGCCGTCGGCCGAGCTCGACCTCAAGTGCTTCGTGTGCAGGGGCGCGTCGGCCGTGCCCGGCAACCCGCCGTGCCGCACGTGCAGGTCCGAGGGCTGGATCGAGTGGGGCGGCTGCGGCATGGTCAACCCGCGCGTGCTGGTGGCCTGCGGCGTCGACCCGAGCCGCTACTCCGGCTTCGCCTTCGGCATGGGCATCGAGCGCACGCTGATGTTCAGGCACAGCGTCGAGAACATGCGTGACATGGTCGAGGGAGACGTGCGCTTCACGCTCCCGTTCGGAATGGAGATCTGATGAAGGTCCCGCTCTCCTGGCTGCGGGAGCTCGTCGACCTCCCGCCGGTCACCGCGCACGAGGTCGCGGACAAGCTCACCGCCGCCGGGCTCAAGCTCGAAGGCATCACCTCGCACGGCCACGACGTGAAGAACGTCGTCGTCGGCGAGGTGCTGTCGGTGGAGGAGCTCGAAGGCTTCAAGAAGCCGATCAGGCACTGCATGGTCGAGGTCGGCGAGGCCGAGCCGCGCCAGATCGTGTGCGGCGCGACGAACTTCGCCGCCGGAGACCGCGTGCCGGTCGTGCTGCCGGGCGGCGTGCTGCCCGGCGGGTTCGAGGTGGGCGCGCGCAAGACCTACGGCAGGCTGTCGGAGGGCATGATCTGCTCCGAGCGCGAGCTCGGCCTCGGCGACGACCACGACGGCATCATGGTGCTGCCCAAGGGCACGCCGATCGGCACCGACGTGGTCGAGCTGCTCGGCCTGCGCGACGACGTGATCGAGATGGAGATCACCCCCGACATCGGCTACGCGCTGTCGGTGCGCGGTGTGGCCCGCGAGGCGGCGACCGCGTTCGGCGTGCCGTTCGACGACCCGGCCCTGGCGCCGCTTCCGAAGGCCGAAGGGCAGGCCTGGCCCGCCTCGATCGCCGACGAGGGCGCCTGCGACAGGTTCGTGCTGCGCGAGGTCACCGGGTTCGACCCGGAGGCGACCTCGCCGCTGTGGATGCGCACCCGGCTGACCAGGGCGGGCATGCGCCCGGTCTCGCTGGCCGTCGACGTCACCAACTACGTGATGCTGGAGCTCGGCCAGCCGCTGCACGCCTTCGACAGGAGCACGCTGCAGGGTGAGATCGTCGTACGCAGGGCGCGGCCGGGCGAGCGCCTGGAGACGCTCGACCACGCCGTGCGCGAGCTCGACGCCGAGGACATCCTCATCACCGACGCCTCGGGCCCGATCTCGATGGCGGGCACGATGGGCGGCCTGGCCACCGAGATCACGCCGGCCTCGACCGACATCGTGATCGAGGCGGCGCACTTCTCCGCGACCGGCATCGCCCGCGAGTCCAGGCGGCACAACCTGGTCTCCGAGGCGTCCAAGCGGTTCGAGCGCGGCGTCGACCGGGAGCTGCCGCTGGTGGCATCGGCGCGTGCGGTGCGGCTGCTGGTCGAGCTGGGCGGCGCCACGGCGGCGCCCGGCGTGACGCATGCCGAGGTCGAGGTCACGCGGCCCAGGATCGCGATGCCGACCGGCCATCCGGCCAAGGTCGCGGGCGTGCCCTACTCCCGTGAGGTCGTGGTCACGCGGCTGGAGCAGGTCGGGTGCGAGGTGCGGGCGGGCGACGACCCGGCGCAGCCTTCGGGAGGCGTCTCGACGCCGACCTCGCCGGAGCTGGCCGCACGGCTGGCCGTGACCGGCGACGACATGATCACCGTGGTCCCGCCGACCTGGCGGCCCGACCTGACCGACCCCAACGACCTGGCCGAAGAGGTCATCAGGCTCGAAGGCTATGCCAACCTGCCCTCGGTGCTGCCCAAGGCCCCCGCGGGCGCCGGGCTGACCGAGGCGCAGCGGCTGCGCAGGCGGGTCGGCAGGGCGCTGGCCGCGGCGGGCTACACCGAGGTGCTGGCCTATCCGTTCATCGGCGAGCGCGACTTCGACCAGCTGCAGCTGCCCGCCGACGACGAGCGCCGCAGGGCGGCCAGGCTGGCCAACCCGCTGTCGGAGGACGAGCCGCTCATGCGCACGACGTTGCTGCCCGGTCTGCTCAAGACCGTGGTCCGCAATGTCGGCAGGGGCTTCGGCGACGTGGCGCTGTTCGAGACGGGCCTGGTGTACCGCCCTCGCGAGGGCGCGCCCGCCACGGCTCCCGTGCTCGGCGTCGAGCGTGTGCCGACGCTCGACGAGCTGGCCACGATCGCCGCCGCGCTGCCCGACCAGCCGCTGCGCGTCGCGGTGGTGCTGGCCGGGGAGTTCGAGCGTTCCGGCTGGTGGGGGCCGGGCAGGCAGGCGTCGTGGTCGGACGCCGTGCAGGCCGCCAGGCTCATCGCCCAGGAGGCGCGGGTGGAGCTGGCCATCAGCGCCGACCCGCACGAGCCATGGCACCCCGGCCGCTCGGCCGCCCTGTACGTCGCCGACACCCTCGTCGGCCACGCGGGCGAGCTGCACCCCCGGGTGATCGAGGCGTACGGCCTGCCCCCGCGCACGTGTGCGATGGAGCTGGAGCTGTCGCGCCTCGAAGCCACACTGCCCGGCCCCGTGCAGACACCTCCCGTGTCGTCCTACCCGGTCGCCACGCAGGACGTCGCGCTCATCGTGCCCGACTGGACGTCCGTCGCCGACGTCGAGGCGGCGCTGCGTGACGGGGCTGGCGAGCTGCTGGAGTCGGTGCGGCTGTTCGACGTCTACGCGGGTGCGCAGGTGGGCGAGGGCAACAAGTCGCTGGCCTACACGCTGCGCTTCCGAGCGCCGGACCGGACGCTGACGGCGGAGGAGACGACGGCGGCCCGCGAGGCGGCCGTGGCGCTGGCCGCCGACCGCGTGGGCGCCCAGTTGCGCGGCGCGTAGTCCTCAGGTGATCGCGAAGGCCCCGGCGGGCGCACTCCCGCCGGGGCCTTCGCCTTGCGTGCGACACGCCGGACGCGGTCAACTGCCGGTCAAATGGCCTTTCGTCGGCAAAGCGCCTGTTAGAAGGGGAAGTGCCGGTCATGCGGACCGGCCGGGCCGATCCGGGGCCACGGCATCCGCAGGGACCGCAATCGATGATCAAGAAGATAGTCTCGAAGCCCGCACGAGCCCACGACCATGGAGAGCCCCTGATGAGACACCTGCTGGTGTTCGCCGACCGCGAGGACGCCGAGGAGGCGGCCGAGACGCTCGCCGGGTGGTATCCCGCCGACGCGGCGCCGCCCGTCGTCCGTGAGACGCTCGCGGGCGAGGACGACCTGGAGGACGCCCAGTGGCTCGTCGTGATGGACAGGCTCGACGAGGCCGACCTGCCGAGGATCGACGCCCTCCTCGACGGCTACGACGGCTGGCGCGAGCCCGCCTGAGCGCCCCTCGGCGTTCTCAGCCTGCGGCGGCCGCCGCTGCCGCCTCGCGGCGGGCCTTCTCGCGCAGGGCGTGCTCGTCGGTGCGCGCGTCGTAACGCCTGAAGGCGGGCAGCCTGGCCGCCAGTCCGGCCACGGCCAGCACGCACAGCACGCCGCCCGCGCCGAGCGAGAAGCGGAACCCGCCGATCTGCGCCATCAGTCCGGCCCTGGCGTTGCCCAGCATCGGCCCCGTCATGTACGACAGCAGCTCGATCCCGGCCAGACGTCCGCGTAGTTCGTCGGGGATGGTCTGGTTCCAGATCGTCGAGCGGAAGATGCCGCTGATCATGTCGGCCGCGCCCGCGATCGCCAGGCAGACCAGGATGCCCCAGAGCGTCGGCATGAACGCGGCGGCCACCACGGCGAGCCCCCACAGGGCGGCGGCGACGATCACGCCCATGCCGTGCCGGTGCACCCTGGTGGTCCAGCCCGAGGTCAGC
The DNA here is from genome assembly GCF_056106265.1 of Nonomuraea sp. IBHARD001. Classification (NCBI taxonomy): domain Bacteria; kingdom Bacillati; phylum Actinomycetota; class Actinomycetes; order Streptosporangiales; family Streptosporangiaceae; genus Nonomuraea; species Nonomuraea sp. IBHARD001. Next base: position 5,637,039 of record NZ_JBWBBW010000002.1, on the reverse strand, counting down.
GAGGCGATGAGCGAGCCGACCGCACTGGCCGAGAACAGCAGGCCCGCCGCCTCGGCGCCGCCGAAGTGGTCGGCGATGAAGGGATACAACGCGGTCGAGAACGCGAACACCATGGCCGCGATGTCGACCAGGTACGTGCCCATGAGGTCACGCCTGCCGATCGCGTAGCGCACTCCCTCGATCATGGAGCGGATCGAGGCGGGCTCGGCGTCCTCCGAGGGAGGGGCCGAGCGGATGAGCCACAGCAGCACCAGCGACAGCGCGTAGGTGACGATATTGATGCCGTAGGCCGCGGCGGCGCCGTACACGGCGAAGATGACGCCGGAAAGGGCGGGTGCGACGATGGCGCCCAGGTTCCAGCGGAAGCTGCTCAGTGCGGCGGCGGCGGTGAGCTGGTCGTGCTTGACCACGCGCGGCATCAGCGCTTCGAGGCTGGGACGCTGCAGGCTGCCGAGCCCGGCGGTGAGCGCGCCCATGACGTACAGGACCCAGATCTGCGGGTTCGGCAGCATGGCGTTGACGAGCAGGGCGGCGATCGACAGGCACAGGCCGATCTCGGTGTAGAGCACGATCTTGCGGCGGTCGAGCGCGTCGGCGATGGCGCCGCCCCACAGCCCGCACACCAGCATCGGCACGAACTCGGCCAGGCTCATCAGACCGACCGCGACATAGGAGCCGGTGAGCTCCTTCATCTGCAGCGGCAGTGTGATCATGGAAAGGAACGAGCCGAACATCCCGATCACGCCGGAGCCGAACAGCAGCCTGAAGTCGCGCGAGTCGCGCAGAGGACGCAGGTCCATGCTCAGCAGGGACAACCATGATCGGCGCGATTTTCCGGACACGAGATCCTATTGTGCGCACGCCATCTAGTTAGGGCAACCTAATTACCCCCGGACCGAATCGGTCCGGGGGTGGCGGGCGGCCGGTGCCTCAGCCGGGCACCTTGTCCAGGAAGCCCAGCACCTGGCGGATGCGCCCGTCGGGAGCCAGCACCGCCACGTCGAACCCGACCGCGAGCGGCTCCCCGCCTTCCGGCCCCAGGTGCCAGGTGAACCTGACCAGGTCGCCGTGGGCGTCGTAGACCTCTCCCGCGGTGAAGACGAGCCCCGGGAACATGCCCTGCGCCCCTTCGATCACCGCCGCGATGCCCTCGTGCCCGGCGACGTCGGCCATCGGGTCGGTGTAGGTGGCGTCCTCGGTCCACACCTCGGCCACGGCCTTGGCCCTGGCGGCGGCGTCCTTCTCGTTCCAGGCGGCGAGATAGCGGTCGATGAGAGTCATGGGGTGATTCCTTTCGGGAGTCATGGGGGAGGGAGTCGTGGGGGAGGGGAGGTCAGCGTGCGGACTTGCGCAGGCCGACGATCTGCAGTTCGGCGAAGGCGCCGACGACGACGGCCTGCATGAGCGCCCAGACCACGCCGACCGTGGTGAAGTCCAGCGCCCCGGTCACGACCGCGGCGACGCTGGCCAGGGTCCAGACGACGTTCAGCCCGACGACGACCATGGTCGCGGTCCGGGCGGGCCTGGTGGACAGCACGCCGACGGCCAGGCCGTACACGATCAGGAAGACGCCGATGCCGCGCAGCAGGCCGGCGTCGGGGCCGAGCAGGCCGGAGACGGGGCCAGCGGCCACGAGGTAGACCAGGCCGTTGCCACCGGTGACGACGGCGTCGGCGAGAAGGACCAGGCGAAGGAATCGCGTGCGGTCGGCGGTGGCGGTCATGGCGGTCATCTCTGCTCCTCGGGCTGTGCTTGCCTTGCGATGGCTCAACCGTGCCATCGGCGCCCTTACCTGCGCGATTACCTGTCAGGTCATGCGCGGGCACACCTTCCGGACCGGGTGGAGTACGCCGAACCGCTCGCGGCGGCACGCCCGCGCCGTTAGTGTCTGTCTGCGTTCGGGTGACTACGGAGAGGTGTCGGACATGGAAGCGCTGCTGGAGCGGGCCCGCGAGCTGAAGGCCGCCCTGGTGCACCACGCCACCTCGGGCGCGTTCGCGACGGAGCTGCGCGCGGTGCTGGCCCGCTACTACGCCGACGGGCCCGCGGCGGACGAGGCGGCGGCCGTGCTGGTCGTCGACCAGTTCACCCTGCAGCACCGGCTGCCGGGCGGCGACACGGTCGTCGACAGGTTCGTGGCGGCGCATCCCGGGCTCGGCGACGACGACAGGCGGCTCGTGCTGGGCTGGAAGGACGTCGTCGAGGGCGTCTTCGAGGTCGGCGCGCGCGAGGGCGCGGGTGTGCGGCTGGTCAACCTGATCGACGAGCTGACCTACACGACGTACTCCGACCTGGGCGTCGACGCCTTCGAGCCGCTCTCGCCCGGGATGTTCGTGGTGGGCAGGCTGGTGCCGCTCGGTGAGGGGAGCTGGCTGATCAGCGGCACTCCGGCCGTGCACGACGCCTCGCTCAGGCAGCGCCTGGTCGCCGAGGCGGCGCATGTCGCGCTCACCCACCCGGCCCACGTCTTCCGCAATCCCGAGGCGCTGGCCAGGGCCAGGAGGCGTCAGGAGGAGGAGCGGCTGCGCTTCGTCGCGCACTTCGGCGCCGACCTGGTCGTCATGCCGGGCGAGCGCGTGGCCGAGAGCATGCGCGCCTACCTCGGGCCGGGCGCCGACTTCCATCTGCCCGAGCACGTGGCGGCGGCCGAGTCGGTCGCCCTGATCTTCGACGAGCACGAGGGGCTCGGCTACTACGCCGACTTCGCCCTGCTGGAGGCGGCCTTCGCCGATCCCTCGCTGATGCTGCGCAGGCGCTACCGCGACGTGCTCACCGCCTACCTGCGCGGCGACGCGGTCTCACCGGTGCCGCTGCGCAGGCTCGCCGCACGCGACGAGGCCAAGGCCGGGCAGGTGTTCGCCCGGCTGCTCAACCGCAAGGGCTTCCAGTGGGAACGCAGCGGCGAGCTGCTGCTGCGCACCCACAAGCCCGGCTGGTTCGCCGCCGACCGGCTCCCGGCGATCACCCCGGTGACCGCGGTGATCGCCGAACACCTCGGCCTGGATCCGGTCCCCGTCTAGGAGTCGAGCACCTCGCGGCGCAGGTGTGTCTTGAGGATCTTCCCGCCGGGATTGCGGGGGAGTTCCGTCTCGCGGAACCACACATGCGCCGGGATCTTGAATCTGGCGATCCGCTCACCGAGGAAGGCGCGCAGCTCCTCACCGCTCGTCCGCGCGCCCGGCCTGAGCCTGACGACCGCGCCGACCTCCTCGCCGAGCTCGTCGTGCGGCACCCCGATGACGGCGGCGTCGTCCACGTCCGGGTGCTCGAACAGGGCGGCCTCGACCTCGGCGCAGTAGACGTTCTCGCCGCCCCTGATGACCATGTCCTTGGCCCGGTCGACGATGGTGACGAAGCCGTCGTCGTCGACGCGGGCCAGGTCGCCGGTGTGCAGCCAGCCGTTCACGAACGTCTGGGCGGTGGCCTCGGGGCGCTGCCAGTAGCCGAGGATGACGTTGGGCCCGCGCACGCACAGCTCGCCGACCTCGCCGGTGGCCAGGTCGTCTCCCGCCGGGCCCACGACCTTCACGTCCACCACGGCGACGGGCAGGCCGATGCTCTCCGGTCTGGCCAGGTAGTCGGCGCCGCTGTTGAGCACGGCCAGCGCGGTCGTCTCGGTCATGCCGTACCCGTTGGAGGGGGAGCGTTCGGGCAGGAGTTCGGTGATGCGCTCCAGCAGTCTGGGCGGTGCGGGCGCGCCGCCGTAGCTGACGGTGGCGAGGCTGGACAGGTCGTAGGAGCCGAAGTCGGGGTGCGAGAGCAGCTGCCAGGCGTTGGTCGGCACGCCGTTGAAGGTGTTGACCCGTTCGCGCTCGATCAGTCGAAGCGCGCGGCCCGCGTCCCACTTGTACATCAGCACCAGCCCGCCGCCGCTGAACATCGTCGTGGTCAGCACCGCGAAACAGCCCGTCACGTGGAACAGCGGCACGGTCAGCAACGTCACCCTGCGCTGCCCCGCCGACTCGGCCAGGTCCTTGCCCGCGCGCAAGGTGGCCCGCATGAGCGCGTAGGCGATCGTCATCGGTGACTGGCCGAGGTTGCGATGGCTGCCGAGCGCGCCCTTCGGCACGCCGGTGGTGCCGGAGGTGTAGAAGATGGTCGCCGGGTCGTCTGGCGACAGCTCGACCGGCGGCAGCGTCACCCCGTCCTCGACCTCGCCCATGACCTCGTCGAACGCCCGCGCCCCCGGCGGCACCTCGCCGGCGCCCGCCCTGGCCACGATCATCGGCACGCCCGTCGCCGCCAGCCTCCCGGCCCGCTCGCCGTCGGCGACGAGCACGGTCGCCCCCGAGTCACGCACCCCGAAGGCCAGCTCCTGCTCGGTCCACCACGCGTTCAGGGGTACGGCGACGGCGCCGGCGGCCAGCACCGCGGAGAAGGACACCACCCATTCGGGGTAGTTGCGCATGGCGATGGCGACCCGGTCGCCCTTGGTCACGCCGTAGTCGTCGATCAGCCGCCTGGCCAGGGTGGCCGCCCGCCTGAAGTGCTCGGTGTAGGTGAGCTGCTCGTCCTCGTAGGTGATGAAGACCTTGTCACCGTGGAACCCGCTGATCTCCAGCATCGACCGGAAGTGGCCGGGCGCGTGTTTCCAGGTCCGGGTCCCCGAGCCGAGCTCCTCCATCTCGAAGAGCTGGCCTTCCGCCGTGAGCTGGGCCTGTACCTGGGCGTGACTGAGACTCATGCCACCTCACAGTACCGAGCGGTAGGTAGGTATCGCTAGATCTATGTTCTGTGAGTGATTATGCATTCGATAGGCGTTTTGTCCGATCTCACGGCCTGGATTCGGCTTGCATGTTCTTGCGATCGAGTGCATCATTCACTCAGCAAGAACATGAGATGTAGTGCATAAACATGCAGGGGGCGGGATGAAAGCGGCCATTGCCGGAGCGAGCGGCTACGCGGGAGGCGAGCTGCTGCGCCTGCTCCTGGCCCACCCGGCCCTGGAGATCGGCGCACTGACCGCCGCGTCGAGCGCGGGCGACCCGCTCGGCGCACACCAGCCACACCTGCCCCAGCTCGCGAGCCGCGTCATCGAGCCCACCACCGAGCAGACCCTGGCCGGGCACGACGTCGTCTTCCTCGCCCTGCCGCACGGCCAGTCGGCCGCCATCGCCGAGCAGCTCGGCGAGCAGTCCCTCATCGTCGACTGCGGCGCAGACTACCGCCTGACCGACCCGGCCGCGTGGCAGGAGTTCTACGGCGGCGAGCACGCAGGCACCTGGCCCTACGGCCTGCCCGAGCTGCCCGGCCAGCGCGAGGTGCTGCGCCGGGCCAGGCGGATCGCCGTGCCCGGCTGCTACCCGACCGCCGTCACGCTCGCCCTGCTGCCCGCCTTCGCCGCGGGCCTGGCCGAGCCCGACGTCGTCGTGGTCGCCGCGAGCGGCACCAGCGGAGCGGGCAAGGCCGCCAAGGCCAGCCTGCTGGGCAGCGAGGTCATGGGCTCGGTCAGCGCCTACGGCGTCGGCGGCGTGCACCGCCACACCCCCGAGATGGAGCAGAACCTCTCGGCCGTCGCCGGAACGGCCGTCACCGTCTCCTTCACCCCGACGCTCGCCCCCATGAGCCGCGGCATCCTGGCCACCTGCACCGCACCCGCCAAGCCCGGCCTCACCGCCCAGGGCCTGCGCGAGGCCTACCACGCCGCACTCAAGGACGAGCCGTTCGTCACGCTGCTGCCGCAGGGCCAGTGGCCGGCCACCGCCATGACCTACGGCGCCAACACCGCCGCCCTGCAGGTGACGCTCGACGAACGCGCCGGACGCGTGGTCGCCGTCATCGCCATCGACAACCTCACCAAGGGCACGGCCGGAGGCGCGATCCAGAGCGCGAACCTCGCACTCGGCCTGCCAGAAGAGCTCGGCCTTCCCCTGACAGGAGTCGCTCCGTGAGTGTTACCGCCCCCCTCGGCTTCTCGGCCACGGGCATCGCAGCAGGCATCAAGGCCGGCGGCGCCCGCGACCTGGCCCTCGTCGTCAACGACGGCCCCTCGCGCGCCGCCGCGGGCGTCTTCACGGCCAACCGCGTGAAGGCGGCCCCCGTCGTGTGGTCGCAGCAGGTCCTGACGGGCGGCAGGGTGCGCGCGGTCATCCTCAACTCCGGCGGCGCCAACGCCTGCACCGGCCCCGCCGGGTTCCAGGACACCCACGCCACCGCCGAGAAGGTCGCCGAGCTCCTGCAGGACTCGGCAGGCGAGATCGCGGTGTGCTCGACCGGCCTGATCGGCGAGCGCCTGCCCATGGACGCCCTGCTCGGCGGCGCCGAGACGGCCGCCGCACAGCTGTCGAGGGACGGCGGCCTGGCCGCCGCCGACGCCATCAGGACCACCGACTCGGTCTCCAAGATCTCCTTCAGGCGCGGCGACGGCGGCTACATGGTCGGCGGCATGGCCAAGGGAGCCGGAATGCTCGCCCCCGCGCTCGCCACCATGCTGTGCGTCATCACCACCGACGCCGACCTCACCTCCGAGCAGCTCGACACCGTCCTGCGCAAGGCCACGGCCAGGACGTTCGACCGCCTCGACGCCGACGGCTGCATGTCGACGAACGACACCGTGCTGCTGCTGGCCAGCGCGGCCAGCGGCGTGACGCCCGACCTCGCGGAGTTCGAGAAGAAGATCACCGAGGTCTGCGCCGACCTGGCCAGGCAACTGCTCGTCGACGCCGAGGGCGCGAGCAAGGCCATCGCGATCGAGGTCGTCGGCGCCGCCAGCGAGGCCGACGCCGTCACCGTCGGCCGTACCGTCTCCCGCTCGAACCTGCTCAAGTGCGCCATCCACGGCGAGGACCCCAACTGGGGCCGCGTGCTGTCGGCCGTCGGCACCACCGACGCCGTCTTCGAGCCCGACCGCATCAACGTCGCCATCAACGGCATCTGGATCTGCAGGGGCGGCGCCGTCGGCGACGACCGCGACAAGGTCGACATGCGCCCGCGCGACGTCACCATCACCGTCGACCTGTCGGCGGGCCCGCACTCGGCCACCATCCACACCACCGACCTGACCGCCGCCTACGTGCACGAGAACTCGGCCTACAGCTCATGAGGGCCAACGGAGCCCTCGCCAAGGCCGCCACCCTCATCGAGGCGCTGCCCTGGCTGGCCCGCTTCCACGGCGCCACCGTCGTCGTCAAGTACGGCGGCAACGCCATGACCGAGGAGTCCCTGCGCGAACGTTTCGCCGAGGACGTGGTCTTCCTGCGCTACGCCGGGCTCAAGCCGGTCGTCGTGCACGGAGGCGGCCCGCAGATCAACGCCCACCTCGACAGGCTCGGCATCGAGTCGACCTTCACCGCCGGGCTCAGGGTCACCACGCCCGAAGCCATGCAGGTCGTCAGGATGGTGCTCACCGGCCAGGTCAACCGCGACGTCGTCGGCCTGATCAACAGGCACGGGCCCTTCGCCGTCGGCATGTCCGGCGAGGACGCCCATCTGTTCACGGCCGAGCGCAAGCACGCCCTCGTCGACGGCGAACGCGTCGACATCGGCCAGGTCGGCGAGATCGTCAAGGTCGAGCCGGGCGCGGTCAGGGCCCTGCTCGACGACGGGCGCATCCCCGTCGTCTCCAGCGTCGCACGCGCCGAGGACGGCACCGTGTACAACGTCAACGCCGACACCGCCGCCGCGGCGCTCGCCGTGGCGCTCGGCGCCCAGAAACTCATCGTGCTCACCGACGTCGAAGGCCTGTACGCCAACTGGCCGCACGACAGCGACGTCATCGACAAGCTCGACGCCGCAGCGCTCGAAGAGCTGCTGCCCGGCCTGGCCAGCGGCATGGTCCCCAAGATGGAGGCCTGCCTGTCGGCGGTCAAGGGCGGTGTGCCGCACGCCCACGTGCTCGACGGGCGCGTGCCGCACGCCCTTCTGCTGGAGATCTTCACCGACCACGGAATCGGAACCATGGTGATGCCCTGATGTCGCTGTACGAGCGGTTCGAAAAGGCCTTCATGCCGAACTACGGCGTGCCCGCCCTGGCCCTGGCCCGCGGTGAGGGCGCCCGCGTGTGGGACGTCGAGGGCAACGCCTACCTCGACATGATCGGCGGCATCGCCGTCTCCTCACTCGGCCACGCGCACCCCGCCCTGGTCCAGGCCGTCACCACCCAGGTCTCGACGCTGGCCCACACCTCCAACCTCTACCTGCACGAGCCCGAGGTGCTGCTCGCCGAGAAGCTGCTGAACCTGCTGGGCGAGCCCGCCAAGGTCTTCCTGTGCAACTCGGGCACCGAGGCCAACGAGGCCGCCTACAAGCTCGCCGTCAAGTACGGCAAGGCCAACGGCCGCCCGTACTTCGTCGCCACCGAGAACGGCTTCCACGGCCGCACGATCGGCTCGCTCTCGCTGACCGGCAAGCCGTCGATCCGCGAGCAGTTCGGGCCCTTCCCCGTCGAGGTGCGCTTCGTGCCCTACGGCGACGCCGACGCGCTCAAGAACGCCGTCACCGACGAGTGCGCCGCCGTCTTCCTCGAACCCACCCAGGGCGAGGCGGGCGTGGTGCCACCGCCGGACGGCTACTTCGCCGCCGCACGCGACATCTGCACGGCCGCGGGCGCGCTCCTGGTCGCCGACGAGATCCAGTCGGCCATCGGCAGGACCGGTCACTGGTTCGCCCACCAGGCCGAAGGCGTGCTTCCCGACATCCTCACCCTGGCCAAGGGCCTGGGCGGCGGCCTGCCGATCGGCGCGTGCGTCGGCTTCGGCCAGGCGGGAACGCTGTTCGCCAAGGGCGACCACGGCTCCACGTTCGGCGGCAACCCCGTCTCCTGCGCCGCCGCGCTCGCCGTGCTCGACACCGTCGACCTCGACCACGTCCAGCAGGTCGCGGCGCAGCTGTGGGAGGGGCTCGGCGCGATCGAGCACCCGCTGCTCAAGGGCGTGCGCGGCAGGGGCCTGTGGGTGGGCATCGTGCTCACCGAGGACGCGTCGGCCAAGGTCCAGGCCGCGGCCCAGCAGGCCGGTTTCCTGCTCAACGCCCTGCAGCCGGACGCGCTGCGCATCGCGCCGCCGCTGGTCATCACGGCGCAGGAGGTCCAGGCGTTCGTCGACGCGCTGCCCGGCATCCTCACGGCGGCCTCCCATGGCTGAGCACTTCCTGCGCGACGACGACCTCACCCCCGCCCAGCAGCGCGAGGTGCTCGACCTGGCCGCCGCCATGAAGAGCGACAGGTACGGCTACCGCACCTTCGCCGGGCCGCAGACCGTCGCCGTGCTCTTCGACAAGCCCTCCACCAGGACCAGGGTCTCCTTCTTCGTCGGCATCGGCGAACTCGGCGGCCTGCCGCTGGTGCTGGACGGCGGCACCTCGCAGATGGGCAGAGGCGAGTCGATCGAGGACACCGCCAAGGTGCTGGAGCGCCAGGTCGCGGCCATCGTGTGGCGCACCTCCGGCCAGGAACGCATCGAGGCCATGGCGGCCGCGTCCCGCGTGCCGGTCGTCAACGCGCTCACCGACGAGTTCCACCCCTGCCAGATCCTGGCCGATCTGCAGACCGTGCACGAGAAGTTCGGCTACACCGAGGGGCTGACGCTGACCTACCTCGGCGACGGCGCCAACAACATGGCGCACTCCTACCTGCTCGGCGGCGCCACCGCCGGAATGCACGTCAGGATCGGCGCGCCCGGCGGCTACACGCCGGACCCGGCCGTCGTGGCCGCCGCCGAAGCGATCGCCGCGACCACCGGCGGCTCGGTCCACGTCGGGGCCGACCCGGTCGCCGCGGCCGACGGCGCCGACGTCGTCACCACCGACACCTGGGTGTCGATGGGCCAGGACGGCAAGGACGAGCGGATCGCCGCGCTCATGCCGTACCAGGTCAACGCCGCGCTGATGGCGCACGCCTCGCCCGACGCGATCGTGCTGCACTGCCTGCCCGCCTACCGGGAGCTGGAGATCACCGCGGAGGTGCTCGACGGCCCGCAGAGCGCGGTGTGGGACCAGGCCGAGAACCGGTTGCACGCCCAGAAGGCGCTGCTGCACTGGCTGGTGAGCGCCTCGTGACGATCCCGATGACCAAGGTGGCACGGCAGGCCAAGATCGCCGACCTGCTGCAGCGCCAGGCCGTGCGCTCCCAGCCGGACCTGGCCAGGCTGCTGGCCGAGAACGGCGTCGAGGTCACCCAGGCCACACTCTCCCGCGACCTGGACGAACTCGGCGCGCTCAAGCTCAGGGCGGAGGACGGCTCGCTCGTCTACGCCCTGCCCGGCGAAGGCGGCGGACGCATCCCGCTGGCCAGGCTCGGCACCGGCGAGAGCCCGGCCGCACGGCTGCACCGCCTGGCCGAGGAGCTCCTGGTCGCCGCCGACGCCTCGGCCAACCTGGTGATCGTCAGGACGCCGCCAGGCGCCGCGCAGTTCCTCGCCTCCGCCATCGACCACGCCGACTGGGAGTCCATTCTCGGCACCGTCGCGGGCGACGACACCATCCTCGTCATCAGCCGCGATCCGCAGGGCGGAACCGCGGTCGCCGAGGCCCTGCTGAAGGCCGCGGACCGACGTACGTAGCCCGCCACCGCGCGGGCCGCCCGTTCGCCCTTCACACGCACGCACCAAAGGATCCTGAAGCAATGTCAGAAAGAGTCGTTCTCGCCTTCTCCGGCGGCCTGGACACCTCCGTGGCCATTCCCTTCCTCGCCGAGCGCATGAACGCCGAGGTCATCGCGGTCGCCGTCGACCTCGGCCAGGGCGGCGAGGACATGGAGGTCATCCAGAAGCGCGCCCTGGACTGCGGCGCGGCCGAGTCGGTCGTGGTCGACGCCAAGGAGGAGTTCGCCGCCGACTTCTGCATGCCGGCCCTGCGTGCCAACGCCCTCTACATGGACCGCTACCCGCTGGTCTCGGCGCTGTCCAGGCCGCTGATCGTCAAGCACCTGGTCGCCGCGGCCAAGAAGTACGGCGGCACCACGGTCTCGCACGGCTGCACCGGCAAGGGCAACGACCAGGTCCGCTTCGAGGCCGGCCTTGCCGCACTCGCCCCCGACCTCAAGGTCGTCGCCCCCGCCCGCGACTACGCCTGGACCAGGGACAAGGCCATCGCCTTCGCCGAGGACAAGGGCCTGCCGATCGAGACCACCACCAAGAACCCCTACTCCATCGACCAGAACCTCTGGGGCAGAGCCGTCGAGACCGGCTACCTGGAGGACATCTGGAACGGCCCCGGCGAAGACGTCTACTCCTACACCGACGACCCGGCCGTGCCGCGCGAGCCGGACGAGGTCGTCATCACCTTCGCCGGCGGCGTCCCCGTGGCGCTCGACGGCAGGCCGCTCACGCCGTACCAGGTCATCGCCGAGCTGAACCGGCGGGCCGGAGCCCAGGGCGTGGGCAGGATCGACATGGTCGAGGACAGGCTCGTCGGCATCAAGTCGCGCGAGATCTACGAGGCGCCGGGTGCCGTCGCCCTCGTCGCGGCGCACATGGAACTGGAGAACGTCACCGTCGAGCGCGACCTGGCCAGGTTCAAGCGCGGCGTGGACCAGCGGTGGGGCGAGCTCGTCTACGACGGCCTGTGGTTCTCGCCGCTGAAGAACTCCCTCGACGCCTTCATCGACGACGCGCAGCGGCACGTCTCGGGCGAGGTGCGGATGACGCTGCACGCCGGTCGCGCGGTCGTCACCGGACGCAGGTCGCAGCAGTCGCTCTACGACTTCTCGCTGGCCACCTACGACAGCGGCGACACCTTCGACCAGTCGCTGGCCAAGGGGTTCGTGCAGTTGTGGAGTCTGCCGTCCAAGATCGCGTCGGCGAGGGACGCCCGTCAGGGCTGAGTGGGCTAGGGTCGCTGGGCCAAGGATGCAGGGTAATGGGAGGGAAACTACGGTGAGTGATGGCAAGCCGATGCGGCTCTGGGGCGGACGCTTCGAAGGAGGTCCCGCCGACGCGCTGACCCGGCTGTCGGTGAGCGTGCACTTCGACTGGCGTCTGGTGCCCTACGACCTGCTGGCCTCCAGGGCGCACGCCCGGGTGCTGCACAGGGCGGGGCTGCTGACCGACGACGAGCTCGAGCGCATGCTGCACGCGGTCGACGACCTGGAGGCGGCCTGCAAGTCGGGCGAGTTCCGTCCCACGGTCGCCGACGAGGACGTGCACACGGCGCTCGAACGCGGTCTGCTGGAACGGCTCGGCTCCCTCGGCGGCAAGCTGCGCGCCGGACGCTCGCGCAACGACCAGATCGCCACCGACCTGCGCCTGTACCTGCGCGACCACGTGCGCACGATCGTCTCCAGGCTGGTGGAGCTGGAGACCGCGCTGATGAGCCAGGCGGCCGAGCACGCCGACACCGCAGCGCCCGGCATGACGCACCTGCAGCACGCCCAGCCGGTCTCGTTCGGCCACCAGCTCCTCGCGCACGTCCACGCCTTCACCCGCGACATCGACAGGCTGCGCGACTGGGACAGGCGCGCCGCCGTCTCCCCGCTCGGCTCGGGCGCGCTCGCCGGGTCCTCGCTGCCGCTCGACCCGGAGGCCGTGGCCGCCGAGCTCGGCTTCGACAGCGCCGCGCCCAACTCGATGGACGCGGTGTCCGACCGTGACTTCGCCGCCGAGTTCCTCTTCGACGCCGCGCTGATCGGCGTGCACCTCTCCCGCCTCGGCGAGGAGATCGTGCTGTGGGCCTCGCAGGAGTTCCGCTGGATCGAGATGGACGACGCCTACTCCACCGGCTCGTCGATCATGCCGCAGAAGAAGAACCCCGACGTCGCCGAGCTCGCTCGCGGCAAGTCCGGGCGGCTCATCGGCAACCTCATGACGCTGCTCACCACGCTCAAGGGCCTGCCGCTCACCTACAACCGCGACCTGCAGGAGGACAAGGAGCCGGTGTTCGACAGCGTCGACACCCTGCTGCTGGTCCTGCCCGCCGTCGCCGGTCTGGTGGCCACCATGCGGGTCAACACCGCACGCCTGGAGTCGTCGGCCCCCGACGGCTTCGCCCTGGCCACCGACCTGGCCGAGCTGCTCGTCCGCAAGGGCGTGGCCTTCCGCGACGCCCACGAGGCCGTCGGTCACCTGGTCGTGTGGTGCCAGGTCAACGACAAGGACCTCGGCGAGCTGACCGACGAGGAGATGGCCAAGGTCTCGCCGCACCTGACGCCCGACGTACGCGACGTGCTCAACGTGCCCGGCGCGCTCGCCGCGCGCAAGGCACACGGCGGCACCGCACCCGACCGCGTGCGCGACCAGCTCGCCGCACTGCGCGCGAGCGTCGACGCCCAGGCCGCCTGGGCGGCGGGCTCCTGACCCACGCACGACCAGGTCCCGGTGGGCACCCGCTCACCGGGACCGAGGCGTTGCCGCGCTCGTTCTTCGAACGGCCCTCCCACGAGGTCGCCCCCGACCTGCTCGGCCGCGTCCTGCTCGCCGGAGGCGTCGCCCTCAGACTGACCGAGGTCGAGGCGTACGGCCTGCCGGGCGAGGACCCCGCCTCGCACACCTTCCGGGGCCGCACCCCGCGCAACGCCGTCATGTTCGGCCCACCGGGACACCTCTACGTGTACTTCACCTACGGCATGCACTACTGCGCCAACCTCGTCTGCATGCCCGAGGGCCACGGCAACGGCGTGCTGCTGCGCGCCGGAGAGGTGATCGAAGGCGCCGAGCACGCCTCGGCCCGCAGGGGAGCAGCCGTCAAGGCCCGCGACCTGGCCAGAGGCCCCGCCAGACTCACGGTCGCCATGGGCCTGGGCCGTGCCGACAACGGCCTGGACTACGTCGGCCGTGTCCTGGTGGGCTCACCGCCGCCGCCGGAGCGGGTGAGCAGCGGCCCGCGCACCGGCGTCTCCAGCGCCGCCGACACCCCGTGGCGGTTCTGGATCGACGGCGACCCGGCCGTCTCGCCGTACCGTGCGCATGTGCCGAGGCGCCGGTGAGGCCGGGCTCAGGCGGTGCGGCCCCGGTCGCGCAGGGCGGCGGCGACCTCCGTGCAGGAGGCGCCGAGGTCGTTGCGGCTGAAGATGTGCAGGTGGTCGCCGGTGTCGATCTCCAGCATCTCGCTGCGCAGCCCCCACCTGGTGCGGACGTCGACCTTGACGTCCTCGATCGCCTCCCACGGCACGTGCCGCCTGCCCGCGTAGCCGTGCACGACGGTGATGCCGCTCTCGTCGACCGCCAGCCGTACGGGGACCAGCAGGTCGCGCACGGCCATCGCGGTGAGCAGCAGCGTCGACGGCACGGCGAGGATCAGCCCCCGGGTGTCGCCCTGCGACCACCAGTACGTCCCGAGACCGGCGCTCAGCACAGCCCCTAGGATCTTGAGAACGACCAGCTCACGACGGACCTTCCACATGCCCGCGACACTATCCAAGTGGCGCCCGTGTCCGCCGTTCGGGCAGGCTGTAACCACTGTCATCGTCTACTTAGGAAAGCCGGAATCGTGACCGACATCCTCGATGAGCTCGAATGGCGCGACATCCTCGCGCAGACCACCGACATCGACGCCCTGCGCAAGGCGCTGTCGGAAGGTCCGATCACGGTCTATGCCGGCTTCGACCCGACTGCACCCTCCATCCACATGGGCAACCTGGCCACCCTGCTCATCCTGAGCAGGTTCCAGCGGGCGGGACACAAGCCGATCGGCCTGGTCGGCGGGGCCACCGGCCTGATCGGCGACCCGAGCGGGCGCAGCACCGAGCGCTCGCTGAACTCCGCCGAGGTCGTCGCCGAATGGGTGGCGAGGATCAGGGGACAGGTCGAGCGCTACCTGTCCTTCGACGACTCGGCCACATCGGCCGAACTGGTCAGCAACCTGGACTGGACCGCGCCGATGTCGGCCATCGACTTCCTGCGCGACGTCGGCAAGCACTTCCCGGTCAACCGCATGCTGGCCCGCGAGTCCGTCGCGGCCAGGCTCGGCGGCGACGGGCTCAGCTACACCGAGTTCAGCTACCAGATCCTGCAGGCCAACGACTACCTGGAGCTCTACCGGCGCAACGGCTGCACGCTGCAGGTCGGCGGCAGCGACCAGTGGGGCAACATCGTCGCCGGGGTCGACCTCATCCGCAGGGTCGAGGGCGGCCACACGCACGCGCTGACCGGCAAGCTGATCACCAAGGCCGACGGCACCAAGTTCGGCAAGACGGCGGGCGGATCGATCTGGCTCGACCCGGCGCTCACCTCGCCCTACGCCTTCTACCAGTACTTCCTCAATGCCGACGACCGTGACGTGGTGCGTTTCCTGAAGGTCTTCACCTTCCGCGGGCGTGAGGAGATCGACGAGCTGGAGAAGGCCGTGGCCGAGCGGCCGTTCGCCAGGCAGGCGCAGCACGCGCTGGCCGACGACCTCACCACGATGGTGCACGGCGCCGACGAGCTCGCCGCCGTGGTCGCCGCGTCCAAGGCGCTGTTCGGCCAGGGCGAGCTGGAGGCGCTGCCCGTCTCGACGCTGGCCGCCGCGCTGGCCGAGGTACCCCGGGCGAACGTGCCCGCGCTCGGCGCCTCCTTCGTCGACCTGCTGGCCGAGAGCGGCATCGTGCAGTCGAAGTCGGAGGCCAGGCGTGCGGTCAAGGAGGGCGGCGCCTACCTCAACAATGTGAAGATCACCGATGAGGCTTACGTGCCCGGCGGTGACGATCTGCTGCAGGGGCGCTTCCTGGTGCTGCGCCGTGGCAAGAAGTCGATCGGCGGGGTGGAGGTCGGCGCCTCGGCGTGACACATCCGTTCGGGGCGGGCCTCGGGGCGAGGCCCGCCCTTCGCCGTGTTCGCGTGCCGGGTGTCAGCGGGCGAACAGGGCGACCGACAGGCCGGGCAGCTCGGCCGAATGCCAGGACCAGCTGAGCATGAACCCGTTGCGCCTGGCCGCCTCCACCTGCGGGAATCGTTTACCCTCCAGGCCGTCCGGCTTGGTGCCGCGCCACACCACCCACACGCGGCTCCGCGTACGCAGGGCCGCGTCGATGTCGGTGCGTTCGAGGAAGCGGAACCCGTGGGGCTCGGGTGTCGCCTTCAGCCTGAGGACGTCGGCGGGCATGCCCTTGGGCGCGTAGTAGTCGAACCCTCTGCGCAGCTGGCTCTGGCCGTACATGATCGCGTCGTTCGGGTGCGCCCGGTTGAGGATGCGCCGGGCCGCGCCGGGGAAGTCCTCGAAACGCCCGTTGTAGTCGCGTACCTCGGCATGTTGTGGAACGGCGAGCACACCGGCGGCCACCACCAGCGTCGTCTGCGGGATCAGGACGAGCCCGGGCAGCGCGCCGAGGCGGGGGAGCGGGGCCGACACCGCGAGCGCGGCCAGCAGCGCGAGCGCCGGAGCGGTGACGAACAGATAGCGGTCGACATACACCGGTGTCACCGTGTGCGAGACCACCAGCAGCAACAACGGCGGGAACACCAGCCAGGCCAGCAAGGTCGCCACCCACACCCGCGAGACCGGCCGCCGCCGCAGCGCCAGCAACGCCGCCGCACCGCCCAGCGCCACCACGAACAGCAGCGCCCCCGTGGCCGCGTCCCCCGCGGCCATCTTCGGGAACTTCGCCAGCACCTCGACCCCGCGCTGCGGAATCCAGCTGATCGCGTGCCGCTCCCCGAACCCGAGCAGCCCCAGCGCCGCCGCCGGCACGAACCCCGCCGCCATCACCGGCAACACCCTGGTCAACACGGTACGGCGAGGCAGCCTGGCGACGGCGAGCAGATGCGCGGGCAGCACCAGGACGGAGAACAGATGCGTGCACCCGAGCAGCGCCACCGACACCCCGTACACCAGCAACCGCCTGCCGGAGGGCACCCCTGTGCCCCTCCGCTCGACGAGCCGCCGCAGCGCCCAGAACGACAACACCACCGCAGTCGCGGCAAACGCATAAGACCGGGCATTGGCCCCGTGATACGACACCACCGGCAGTACGGCCAGCAACGCCGCGGCCGTGACACCCGTCCGCAGACCGTGCAGCCTCCTGCCCAGATCGCACAGGAAGCCGGCGGCCACCGCGACGGCGAACGCGGACGGCAGTCGCATCCACCACTCGGCCACCCCGAGCTTCATCCAGAAGTGCATGAACACGTAGTACGGCAGGAAGTGCCCGTCGATGTGCTGGGACAACGTCCAGAGGTCGGCCAGCGGGCGGG